>NZ_GG704809.1 GCF_000160535.1 Hallella bergensis DSM 17361
AGTTATCATATATTATGAATAATTTACTTACATACTATTTGTTTTCCTCTGTTTAATAAGCTGTGCACAACCAAATAATAAAAAGCAAGTTTTAAAGGATAGGGCTGTGATATCACTAAAAAGAAATGTGACAGGAAAAACAACTTTTTATGATTTTTTCAAAAAGTTCGCCTCAGACTCATGTTTTCAACGGAAACACATTTTGTTTCCGTTGAAAATTATATATGAAGGTTATGATTATGAAGAGACAGACTCGATTCTTCATATCAGCAAGAGTGATTGGATATATACAAATTTCAACGATTCTATAATAGATGGGCAAAAAATAATGTTAAAGGTTGATACAATGACGCATACTGTTATCTTAAAGGGCTATGATTCGGGAATATATATGAAATATTTATTCAAAACAGATAAGCGTTCTTGGATATTATTTCAGATAGATGACTATTCTAATTAACGTGAATTCGACAAATTCAGAATATCTTTGAATAACAGAGTTCTAAAATATAACAAATTT
>NZ_GG704808.1 GCF_000160535.1 Hallella bergensis DSM 17361
TGCAGTGGCACAAGGCTTCTCGCATCCCGAAGCGGAGAGTATGGCAAGCGAAGTGTTGCATCGAGGATTGCATTTTTCAAAGTATGATACACTTGTGTCTGTCTTAGAGAATGAGTTCGAGAAAGAACTTCCTTCTCCACTCCCCGAAAGACTAACACCAATGCTTCTGAAGAATAAGGCTGTGCAAAGCGTTTTCGACAAATATGAACTGACAGACGACTTTGGCGCAACTCCAGAGTATGAGAAACTCTACACCGAACTGACAGGGACTATCGTTCTGCTCATAGAGGTCAATGGTCTGCCAACCGTAGGCGGTGAGAACATGACTTGATGTAGCACCATCGGGAGCTTTTGTAGTGTCAAGAGCCAAGATAAACGCTCCACTCCACACGCCAAGAGTTTTTTCAAACACTTGTCTTTGTGTAGTCTGCGCATCTTGTAACTGCTCTTGAAACTATAAAAAGCTCCTATATGAATACAATCATCATGAATCAAGACGTTCACACACCTGCCTTCATCAA
>NZ_GG704807.1 GCF_000160535.1 Hallella bergensis DSM 17361
GATTCTATATCTTATGTAGCCAGCACATTTATGCAGTATGATGTCTTCATTAGTTCTTATAAAGTCTTTGATGAAGACTTAGAGTGGGTTGAGAAAAATCACCAAGACTGGGTTATAAATTATTTTGAAAAAATTTATATCAAGTATGATTGTACTTTATATTCTAAATTTGCATTATCAATTTCGTTATATAATATTGGTAAAAAACAATATTTAAAAGAACTATGGAAGAAGTATAGATATTTGTTTTTTATAGATTCCAAAAGAAATGAAGATGAAAATGTAAAAAAGATATGGGATTTAATAGACTGCTCCAAAATTAAAATGGAGTAACTGAAAAAGTATAGATGATATAGTATCACGACATAGATAATGCTCCAAATCGAGAATTCTCTCTTCCCGTAGACTTGATTTCCAGCATATTGCTTGCAGATTTCAAGTATTTTTTTGAACTTTGCCATGAGGTTGTGCATAACAATGATTTTATAACCTAATAGATTTTATACCACTAAGTTACTAAAAG
>NZ_GG704806.1 GCF_000160535.1 Hallella bergensis DSM 17361
AAGACAAAGTTCCCTGAGGAACTTCATCACGTTCTTGACAAAGTAGCACATTCCTGTCCAACATTCTGCTGTTTCCGGAAGCTTGGCTCTGATGTTATTGGCTCGATAGACTCTCTTGCCTGTGCCGAAAGAGCATTCGACTTCGTTTCGTTCTCCGACGGCCTTGGCCATCTTCTTGAGATATTCGGGACTTCTGGGTTCCTTTGGCGGCCGACCTAATGGTTTGCAATAAGTCTTTATCTCATATTCTTTGAGAAGCCTTGTGTTTGCATGGTTCATGTAGATCTTGTCTGCAAGAATAGTAGCGGGAAGGTATGTGATACGTTTACGAATAGTCGTAAACAGGGAAGGATCGAAAAGCGGCTTGTCGGTGAACTCTGACAGACCACACAGATACTGCATGTATGGGTTCTCCTGAATCATTGAGATTGTATCCTCGTCAGAAAGGGAAAACTTATGCTTGATGATACATGCACCGATAATCATGCGGGCAGGCTTGTTGCCTGCACCTTTAACTTCATTGTCAAGTCTGGAGTTGTATACCTTTTCCAGTTCTGTCCATGGAAGAAGATCGCCTAATTTTACCCAGCGATTATTTTT
>NZ_GG704805.1 GCF_000160535.1 Hallella bergensis DSM 17361
CTCATAACTTATCCATCTGATAATTAACTATTTATGTTGTATAAGGTTTGGTCAATTCGCCCAAAATGGCTACCTTTAATAATACCTGGTATAATTGACATTTTGGAGCTAAAACAATAATTATGAAAGCTTTAATTACAATATTGTTCATTTGTTGCTGCACGCTTTCAAGCTGCAGGTACACAGAGGAGGATATGCACCATTATACTGTTACGTTCTATAATAATTCCGACCAATGGGTGTATTTATCCGCCACTATAAACTATCCTGACACAACGTTTGTCCCCAATTACAACGTGTTAAGTTCACCAAATATTTTTAAGGTGGCTCCTCGTAGTTACAATAAGACCGCTTTAGAAATTCGGGATACTTATGAACAGAGATTAAGAATCCATACAAATGGAGATAGGGCTCCTCTCATGTTGTTTGTTTTTGATGCAAATATATTGGAAGCGACAAAAAAATATAATTATGATGCTGTGTTACAAAGAATTCATTTGACGCTTGATGATTTAAGGAAATCGAATTGGCTCATAACTTATCCCTATAAATAGGGTCTGCTACTTAGTGTTCGCTGAATTAATAAATCGCCATGACTGTAAAGCAGCGGACTCTAAACTTTGCAATGGCATTTGCCCATAAATTGGGCTTCATTTCGAAAAGGGC
>NZ_GG704804.1 GCF_000160535.1 Hallella bergensis DSM 17361
AATGATGTGGAAGTACAATTGCAAGAAAAGAAATCAGTATTATGATTCAGCAATCCGCCTCTATATCCATGAAAAAGATGGGCGGGTGGAAGATTTCGAAAATTATTCCGGTCTCAGAGTCGATAATTTCAAGATGGATTCGTAACTTTACGGCAGAAACCAAGGGACAAGTCGTTATGAAAAGTAAATCGTCCATCAAGTCAGCATCCTCCGTGACAAAAACCGGTGACTCAGAGATTAAGGCCTTGCAGGCAGGGATTAGACGCCCGAAATGGAATAAGTCTAATCGTATTATTGGATATGACTGGGAATCTAGTATTGATAGTGACGTAAATCAAAAGGCCCTGAAAGCAGGTCGTCTATCTTTAGGTTGGGCAGACTATGTGTTCGGACCTTCATTAATCATACCAGGCATAATTGATATTTTTGAACTAAAGCAATAAATATGAAAAGATTAATAACAATGTTACTTATGTGTTGCTTCACGCTTTTAAGCTGCAGGTACACGGAGGATGAATTTCATCATTATACTATAACATTCTACAACAAATCCGACCAATGGGTTTATGTAGATTGGTCTAACCGGTATCAGGCCAGGCTCTCTACACCTATGAACGGTGTGTTATATTCTCCAGATGTATATAAAGTGGCTCCTCACAGTTACAATAGGAGCGCTTTAGCAA
>NZ_GG704803.1 GCF_000160535.1 Hallella bergensis DSM 17361
TGACAAAATCCTGAGCAACTTTTTGTTGCTCAGGTACTTAAAAAGTTTAATTTATAATCGTGTTGCGGAATTAAGGGAATAAACAACATAAATGAGATGAGAAGTTGTCTGTTGACTATATTATTGAGCATTTTTATACAGCAGTCTGCTATATGCCAGAGCATTATAAAGTATTATACCAATATTCGGGATTCATCAAGAATATCGAATTCTTTCTATGGGTACAATCTTTGTGTCATAAGACGTAAAAAAAACGATTTATATAAAATTCTCACAAGACTTTCAAAAGATAGTTTATCTGAAGTATTTATTCTTAGATGTGATAAAATAATGAATGACATTACCATCTCTGTCCAAAATTGGGAATATAAAGATTTACCACCAACCAATATGGAGGTATATGGTATTTTCAAAACATCTAAAGGAAAAGATTTTTTTATATGTTATGATAGTTGTGAAAGTATAAAAGTTGTAAAGAAGATATTTCGGAAGATAAAGCAAAAAAACTTCTATCAAATAGAAGTAGAGGTCTTACCAAACGATATATATATAATCAAAAATGATATGACAACGTATTACAATGGTTATTATAAAGGAGAATGTCTTATAACGAAGAAATTAATAATCAATAATAAAAAAATCTATTAATAATTCCCCAGATCGGGAGTTGCCAAAATAACTATCTGATAATAAAAAT
>NZ_GG704802.1 GCF_000160535.1 Hallella bergensis DSM 17361
TCTCTGCGCTAGCCAATTGTGAATTGTACATTATCAATTGTCCATTATAATTATGAATTATGAATTGTGAATTGCATGTGGTGCATGGCGTGGCCTCCCCATGTGGTATCACCTACGGTTTTGAACCCGATGCGTTCGTATAGTTTTTCGGCCAGGGGATTGCCCTGGTCCACTAGCAGTGCCACGGGTTGGAGACCGCCCACCCTTTCGATCACGGCTCGGAGCAAGGCCGTGGCAATGCCTTTCCCTTGGTATTCCGGTTTCACGGCCAGCGAATCGATGTAGTGTTCTCCGGCCGACGTTTCCTCAGCCATGGTGCTAAAGTCGCGTCCCAAATGCTGGCGGCCAGCCTCCACAAACGATGTCCTGAGGCGCAGGAAGTCCTTGCCGTCGTAGGTCGTGCAAATGCCTGCCAAATCGCCCTCGGACGTGATGGCCACAAGGGTGTTGCGATAACTGTATAGACTCTCGTCCATTTCCACCAGCTGAGTCATCATGCGGTGGAAATCGTCGAGTGTGTGGTTGGGGGCGGCAAAGTTGCGACAGCAATCGTGGTTCATAGCCAGCATGATGAGCGAGGCTATTTCCGGTGCTTGGCCGCGTGTGGCGGCTTGGATTTTTAATTCACAATTCACAATTTACAATTTATAATTTATAATGGACAATTCACAATTCACAATTTACAATTCACAATTGGCTAGCGCAGTGA
>NZ_GG704801.1 GCF_000160535.1 Hallella bergensis DSM 17361
GTTACGTGTGGCAAACCAATGCGGCTCGAACAGCTTCTCAACGCTTCCCATACCCAAGGCATCAAAGCACATGTTCATAAATTGCCAATTCGCTGTACGGTATTCGGCTCCTCCACCTATATTATATACATGCCTCCAGAACTCTTCCGGCACATCGGGATTGCAGACATTGGCCAAGAGCCGGCCCGAATCTTCGGCCGTAACCCATTCGAGCACGCCGTTGAGCGGCTGATGAAACATGATGGGGTCAAGATTGTCGAGCAACTCGGGATAGAGAATTCCGGTCTGACGCAACGATACCCAGTACTTCAAACCTGCTTCAATGACTTCACGTTCAGCCAAAACTTTCGACAATGCATAGAAGTCATAGACGCTAATCTTGATAGGATCGCCCGTACGTCCCCAATGAATAGGGGCGTTTCTACCACCTGTCTCAGCCACAGTACCGATATAGACGAGTTTGATACTGTCTGGATCGGGTTGCGCCTTGATGGCTTTGATGATGTTTTTAACGGCTGTGACATTCACTTCAAGCGTACGTTCAGGGTGATAATCGGCTGCAGGAGAGACCATTCCTCCCACATGTAGCACGACATCTGCACCCTTAACACATCTCAACACGTCGTCATAGACGGTGAGATCTCCGTAGACTACGTTCACACCTTCCATTTTTTCATAAGGTGCGATGACCTCTTTGTCGTGCTCCGTAGGGAGCACGAGCAAGGTCAGATTGTACATATCAAGA
>NZ_GG704800.1 GCF_000160535.1 Hallella bergensis DSM 17361
CCAGTCTGGAAAACATCTGCGTAAGCATTATTACAGGTATAGATATTCAGCACCTACCGCTTGACGTCCTGATCCACTTGGCTGGTACAGAGATAGACCTGAAGACAAACGCTTTTATGCGACTTGTTGCATTGAGTCCGAACTTCTTTACGTCAAGTCTTTGAATAATGGCCTTGTAAAAGTTACGGATAAGTGCTGTAAGAAGAAGGAACACTGTATTCTCTGCCATGAAGGATTTGGGCAATCTGTCCCACCCGAAACCATTGTTCATATCATCGAAGATACGTTGGATTTCATCCTTCGTTTTCTCGCCATGGCATAATTAAAGCGAGCTTTATTCTGCTCATTTGGCTTAACGAAAACGTTCCTTTCCTCCACGAAGGTTATAGAACTCGACAATTTCTCTTACGGAAGAATCATAGTCGTCAGTCAGGATACAACGGTATGTGTATTCTCCTTCCCAAAAATCCTGCACACCATCCTTCCGTTTCTGTCTTTGAATCACAAGTCGATATGCTTTACCTTTCCACTTCTCAACAAGGATAGAGTTCAATTCAAACTCAATGGCATTGATTTCCTCAGTTTTCCAGCCTTTGAGAGCAAAGGTGTCAGTGTAGATCGAACTGCAGCGGTTAGCACGGATATAGAAAGACTTGCAGTGTTTTTCTATTTCCTCCACGATTTCCTCGGAACATGATCCACAATCAGCTCTGAAGCGATTGATAGTGAGCCCATTCTGTTCAAATCTCTCAAAGGACCTCTTCAGCGTGTCCTTCTGATGGAAACGAACATTTGTGTTACCATCGCTATTCTCTATACCAACTATCAAATCGCCAATAACCGCC
>NZ_GG704799.1 GCF_000160535.1 Hallella bergensis DSM 17361
TCGATGAGCGCGCACCGCTGCTCCGATGATTTTTCGCGCATGAGCCATAAGGCGAACGCACCTTGTATGGCCATGAGTGCCAGCAGCGCATAGGCCGCCATGATGACGCTGACGTGTATGCTGAGTAGGGGAGAGTGGAGCACGGGCATGAGCGGTGTGATTTGGGGGTTCATCGAGCCTAAATGGCTCACGAGAAGGGTGAAGCCCGATAATAGGAACCCGAAAGGTAAAAGGTAGGGGAACCGACGGTGCATCGTCAGGGTGATAGCCATGAGCAGAATAGCCATGAGCAGCATGGTTTCGTAGCCATTGCTCAACGGCACACGTCCCCCCACGTACCAACGCAGGGCGTATACGAGCAGGGCAAACGTGAATGATGCGCCAAAGACACCTACACTGGCAACTTGTGCTATGCGCCTCGCACGCTGCCAACGCTCGAAGGAGATGTTGGCCATGAAGAGAAAGAAGCTGAAGAAGCCCATGGCAAGGTTGACGATAAAGAGTATCTTGGTGGCTGGAATCTTGTTGTAGACAATCTCTGCTTCTACGCAGGCATCGCTGAGGTGGGGCGATGAGGGGGCGATGGGAGTGAAAAGCGTGTTGCTCGTGAGCATGAGTATGAGTCCGGCTTTCTCGTCAAGTTCTCTGATGGCCTTGCCCATGGCATCATGTTTTTGTTCTTCATGCACCATTGGCATGAGTTTGTATTTGCCATCGGCACTGAAAAGTTCTTCCATGGCGGCGTACTCACTCGTTATGCCAAGCCGCTTGCGTAGCGGAGCGTGCTTGATCTGGATAAAGTGCTGGCTCTTCCAAACCTCTGGTCGTGCTATCCAACCGTAGAGTACCTGTTCGGCCGACAGCCCTTTGTAACTGTGTCGGCCATATATTTTTTGTAGAAAATCGGTGGCCACGGTGTTGAGAGGTGCCACCCTGTCGTTGTAAACCACCTGGTAACGTGCCACCTTTTTGGCTTTTTCGGCATTGATGGTCGGTATATCTGCGGCATGA
>NZ_GG704798.1 GCF_000160535.1 Hallella bergensis DSM 17361
GACAAACAAGTGGGTGGCCAAAAAGAACGCCATATCCTTTGACGCGGAGAAGCATGCATTCTCCATGTGGGGAGTGAATGCCATGGAGATACCGGGCATGAGTCTTGGGGCACTGGCAGTCCTGATGGGGGAACTGGGAAACGGATTCACAGAAAAGTTCACGTCGGCCAAGAGTTTCTGCAAGTGGTGCAACCTGGTGCCGAACAACAAGATCTCAGGCGGCAAACTTCTCTCGAGCAAGGTGCCGAAGCAGAAGAGCAGAGTCGGACAGGTGTTTAGGCTATGCGCAAACTCAGTGAAAAATGTCAAGACGGGACTCGGTGTATATTTCAGGAGGCAGAAGTCCAAAGGAGGCCATTTGCAAGCTATTGTAGCGACTGCGAATAAGATTGCCAGGATATTCTATACAATGGTAGTGAGCAAGAACCATTATGACGAGAGCAAGGTCGGACTTGATGAAAAGGAACTTCTTCAAAGGAAAATTGCTTTGGCACAAAGAACACTGGACAGACTCAATCTCAAGCTCTCTGTATCGCAAGGATGATAAATGTTATATAGTCGCCCCTCAAAAAGGCGACATCACATTTTTCATATAGACCTGCGTGATGAATTGGTATTGAAAATTTAAATTCAGCCTCCCACAGCACCACATAATCACTCTTTCAATTAGGCAAAAAAGAAGCCTCATGGCTCTTTTGAAGTTAAATGCGGCAGCTGCAAGCATAACATTGATGGAGTCTCCGAAGAGACCCTTGTAGAAGTTCCTCCCTAACCGGTGGTCCGCCTTGCAGTGGCCAATGACAGGCTCTATTCCTGCCCGCTTGCGGAAGAGTTTGTGCTTTTTGATCTTGGCGTACTGTGAATCTGTTTTCTTGGGCGTGTCCGGAATCATGATTTGTGTCTGCCCGCTCATGCTCTGCCCCCGGTATCCCCTGTCGCAGGCAAGAATTTTATTTTCCTGTCATACAGCCGCCTGACCTGCTCCATTGCCTTGTCTATCGTATGACCATCATACTCATTTCGGGCGTATAGCTCATTTTGCAGGCTGTTTTTTTGTA
>NZ_GG704797.1 GCF_000160535.1 Hallella bergensis DSM 17361
TGGCAGTACGCACACGAAAAAGAATGGTGTTCGTAAAGATGTACAACTGTATAAATGTCAGAATTGCGGCTATCAGTTTCGCCCTGGTTCCCAAGTGAGCGATGATGAATTATGGACTGCTTATCAACAACATAAGCAGACGATGAAAGAACTATCGGTACACTTCAGGATAAGTGTCTCGACGGTCAAGCGTAGGTTACATGATATCAAGTGTGAATGGGTGCAACCTCCACTAAACGGCAGCGGGTTTGTCCATCTGGACGTAACATATTGGGGTCGAAACTTCGGAGTGCTGCTCGCATTAGATACGGAGAGTGGAAAACCTCTCTATCTGTTCTTTGTAAGGAACGAGACAGTGAAGGACTATGAAGATGCGGTCGTCAGTATCGAGAAACGTGGGTATGTCATACGCGGTCTGATCATTGACGGCAAAAAAAGCCTCTTCAAGTCTTTCTCTGAGTATCATGTACAGATGTGCCAGTTCCACATGAAACAGATTGTCAGAAGGTATCTTACGCTGAATCCAAGAATGCTGGCCAGCCGGGATTTAAAGGCTCTGGTGGACAAGCTGCATCGAATCCATGAGGCTGATTTCAGGAGCGAATATCAAGCGTGGAAGGAGAAGTGGAAGGGGCACGATAGAACATCGCAGCCTGCACAAGGACGGCAGACTGCGGTATACGCACCGGCGGTTGAGGGCAGCCATGAACAGCCTTGATTACTACTTGCCTTATCTCTTTACCTATCAGCGAGAGGATTTCTGCGGGATGCCCAATACCAACAACAAGATTGAGGGATCATTCACTGAGCTGAAGAAGAATCTGAACAATCATAGCGGACTTACACAAGAGAATCGCCAAAGATTCATCAATGGGTTTTTCTTGGTATTGATAAAAACTCTAAGTATGAAAAAGCAGGAACCACACTCATAGCGGCTCCTGCTCATACTTGTCGTTTTATACAATCCTGTTCCTCATGGAGTTGCTCCCCAGCAGAGCCCACTATGCTTTAGACTGCATGGCAAAGGTATATAAACTCCTTGAATATTTTGAATAAAGCCAGCCTGCAATTTGAGCTATTGAACACCTAA
>NZ_GG704796.1 GCF_000160535.1 Hallella bergensis DSM 17361
GGCTAATGTGACAAAAATGTGCATAAAAACGTTTCAACTACTTGTAAATCATTACCTTTGTTCCATTTATATATTTATGGCAAAAAATCTGCTTTTATTGCAGCTCAAAATCGGTGGTAAAACGCGGCTTTCACAAGGGCCGTCAGCGTTGGTACTGCAAGTCCTGCGGCCGGACATTTGTAGGTCACAAGCGGCTTACCGAAGAAACGGTGAACACCCGTTACTCAAAGGGCAATCTCACCGTCGAGGATTTGGCCACGGAGTACGCAGTGTCCACGAGGACAGTTTACCGCAGGCTGTCGAAGACCTACAAGGCTTCTCTTCCAACATGCTGCGCGCGTCCCATAGTGGTTCTGATGGACACAACCTATTGGGGACGCAACTTCGGCGTGGTGATCATGAAGGACTCGCTAAGCGGCGAGGTGCTTTGGTACAAGTTCATTGACAGGCATGAACGTCTGGAAGACTATTGGGAGGGAATCACGTACCTCAATTCACTCGGACACACCATATTGGCTATCGTGGCGGATGGCTTCAAGGGACTCAGGAAGATGTTCCCCAGGTATAAATTCCAGCTTTGTCAGTTTCACCAGGTGCTGACAGTCAAGGCCAAGCTGACTTCCAGACCCAAACTGGAGGCCTCTCGGGAATTGCTCAGGCTCACGCTTATGTTATGCCATACGGACAAGGAATCGTTCGTCGGAGCCTTGGAGGCGTGGCACGCAAAATGGGAGGATTTCCTAGGGGAGCGGACGGCATCGCCAGACGGAAAGTCCCATTACACACACAAGGCTGTGCGCAGCGCATATCTGAGCCTGAAGAGGAACATGCCGTGGCTGTGGACGTGGTACGACCACCCAGAACTGAACATTCCGAACACGAATAATGCCTTGGAATCGCTAAACTCTGAATTGAAGATAAAATTGAACCTACACAGGGGTATGAGTGTAGAGAGAAGAAAGATACTCATCCAGAACCTAATAAAGGGTCACAAGCCTAGTAGATAAACGGAACGCAGAAGATTCCATGCACATTTTTGTCACATAAAAGAAAACGACTCTAAATTATGCACATTTTTGTCATATAAGCC
>NZ_GG704795.1 GCF_000160535.1 Hallella bergensis DSM 17361
GTATAGCTCATTTTGCAGGATGATTTTGAGTAGTAGGTATTCAATAGCTCAAATTGCAGGATGACTTTTTCCTATACATCTTTGCTGATATTACGACCATTTTGTACCTTTAACTCGCAGTCTGAAGCATAGTGAAGCACTGCTGAGGAGCAACTTCATGAGGAATAGGACTGTGCAGATTGACAAGTATGGGCAGGAGTGGCTATCAACGCGGCTCCTGCTTTTTCATACTTAGAGATTCTGCCAATGCCAAGAAAAACCCAGAAATGAACCGCTTGCGATTCTCCATCGTCAGCCCGCTATGATTGTTTAGGTTCTTCTTTAGGTCGGTGAAGGTACCTTCTATTTTATTGTTCGTATTGGGCATTTCTTTGCAATCTTCCCGCTGGTATGTGAAGAGGTAGGGAAGATAGAAGTTCAGGCTGTTCATCGCCGCTCTCAAGCGTCGATGGGTGTAATGCATCTTTCCGTCCTTGTGTAGACTCTTGTGATTTATGGTATCTTTCCATTTCTCTTTCCACTCCTGATAGTCCTTCTTGAAATCTTCTTCCTTACTCCAGTGAAGCCTACCTACTAAATCTTTCAACTCTCTACTGGAGAGCATCTTGGGATGCTGCGTGAGATAACGCTTGACGATCTGTTTCATGTGAAATTGGCACATCTGTATGTGATAGTCTGAAAAAGCCTTGAACAAACTCTGTTTTCCATCTATGATCAGTCCGCCAATCATGTAGCCACGATTCTTTATACTACTTACAGCATCCTCATAGTCTTTCACGGTCTCGCTCTTTACAAAGGCTACCTATAATGGCAGGCCTGTGGCAGAATCAAGAGCCAGCAAGACATCGAAGCCACGTCCCCAATAAGTGACATCCAAATGAACGAAGCCTCCGCCAGAGAGTGGGGGCTGCACCCATTCACATTTGATGTAATGCAGCCTGCGCTTGACGGTTGCGAGGCTGATACCAAATCGTGATGACAACTCGGCTATCGTCTGCTTCTCCTGCTGATAGGAACGCCATAACTCATCCTCGGACACTGTGTTGCCTGCCCGGAACTGTGAATGACATTCCTTACACATATACAGCTGTTTGCCTTGACGCACTCCGTTTCTGACCGTGTGCTTACTCTTGCATACCGAACA
>NZ_GG704794.1 GCF_000160535.1 Hallella bergensis DSM 17361
TTACTAGTGGTGCGATAAAATTCTCAATACGATATCTATATATTTAATATTTAACATCTTACATACGCTCTTTGATTTTTCGATTTGAATGGATTGAGTAGTTTTGCAGTCTAAACTGCAGAATTATGAATATCGGCAAGTATGTCTTTGCTCAAGTTATTGACTTCATACCTCGTTATCAATTTGACAAACTGGTTAAAAAATATAAAGGAGACTGGCATGCAAAAGAACTAACATGTTATAACCAACTGCTTCAGTTGCTATTCGGACAGATAGCAGGATGTGATTCTTTACGTGACATTTGCATGTGCCTTGAAGCTCATAGCGGTATCTTGTATCATTTGGGCATCAAGAAGAGTGTTACACATTCTTCACTTTCCCGGGCCAATGAGAATCGCGACTGCCGTATCTATGAAGAATTAGGTAAATATCTCATAGCTCTTGTTCGACCAATGTACTCAGGTACAAAGGTTACAGAGATAACGATAGAGAATGTACTCTATGCTTTGGATTCCACGACCATCTCAACAAGCATAGTTCTTGCTGCCTGGGCTTTGGGGAAATACAGCAAAGGAGCAGTAAAGATGCATACCTTGCTGGACCTTCGCGGAAGCATTCCAGCCAACCTTCATGTCACGGATGGAAAATGGCATGACAGCAATGAACTGGATGAGATTGTGCCTGAGCCATTTGCGTTCTATATGATGGACAAAGCATACGTTGATTTCATCGCTTTGTTTCGTTTTCACAAAGCCGGTGCATATTGGATAAGTCGTCCCAAGGACAATATGAAACACGAGGTCGTTAACCATTGTCTTGACATTGATCCAAGTACAGGAATCTGTGGCGATTTTATCATAAAACTGACTACCCCTAAGTCGAAGAAACTCTATCCAGAACCTATCAGAATGGTTACTTATCATGACTCGGTAACAGGTAATGATGTAGAATTTATTACCAACAACTTTGAGATCAGTGCCATTGAGGTCGCCAATCTATACCGTCACAGATGGGACATTGAGGTGTTCTTCAAGTGGATCAAGCAGAACATCGTAGTGAAGACTCTTTGGGGATATTCAGAAAATGCAGTGCGCATCCATTTGTGGGTTGCTATCATTACATATCTGATAATCGCCAAAATCAAGGCTGACTACAAAAGTCCGTATTCAATCACCGAGGTGGCTATGTTAATAAGAATCTCCGCACTCGAAAGAGTGGATTTGAGAGATCTAATCACCAGACCGAAGGAATCAACCATTCAAAAACAAAATGTCAAAGACCCAATGTTATTTGATAACATATAACAATGTGCGAATTTATCGCACCAGTACT
>NZ_GG704793.1 GCF_000160535.1 Hallella bergensis DSM 17361
ATTACTGTCCGCTAAACTTTTGGGTAAGATACAAATTTAGGGCTGACACTTCTCACGAGGTATCAGCCCTTTTTGTTATCTTTGCTTTTGCTTCCAAACTCAGATAACATGGGCAAAAGTACACATTTCTTCGGACAGCCGGTATATGGTCAGCTGATAAAATCTCTCGACCATGATAAAATAGTTGAAATAAGCCGTCGAAACGGCGGTGAGCGGTATGTGAAAACCTTTGACGGCTTCACCCATCTTCTTACGATGCTGTATGCAGTCATCATGCGCTTCGACTCCCTGCGCGAGATAGAGACGGCAATGACGGCTGAGGTGCGCAAGCTTCACCACATAGGCATTGACAGGGTTCCTAAGCGCAGTACCCTATCAGACGCGAACACCAGACGCTCGGAAAAGTTCTTTGAGGACGTGTACCGCGACCTTTACGAGTCCAATAAGGACAGACTTTCTTCGGACAGCCGACGCAATGGTACAGAGGAATGGATAAAACGTCTGAGAATCATCGATTCTACCACGATAACCCTGTTCTCTAACGTCATCTTCAAGGGCGTGGGCCGTCATCCTAAGACGGGAAAGAAGAAGGGTGGCATAAAAGTGCATTCCGTCATTCATGCAAACGAAGGAGTTCACTGTGACGTGAAGTTCACCTCTGCCGCTACCAACGATTCCTTCATGCTCGCCCCCTGCCATTTCAAGCATGATGAAATCATTGCCATGGATCGTGCATATATCAACTATGAAAAGTTTGAGGAACTGACCGAGAGGAACGTCGTCTATGTCACCAAGATGAAGAAAAATCTCAAATACGAGGTGTTGGCAGACTGCATGGATATGAACGAGGATGGGCTGATGGAATATCGTGAGCAGGTAGTGGTGTTCAGGAAGGGCGATATCAACCATATAGCGCGTATCATCACCTATGTGGATATCAAGAAGGGAAAGATGCCAAAGTTGGTGTCCTTGCTTACCAACGACTTTGACATGTCCATGGAGACTATCGTAGCCATCTACCGCAGGAGGTGGCAGATAGAGACTCTTTTCAAGCAGATAAAACAGAACTTCCCGCTTAGATACTTCTATGGGGAGAGTGCCAACGCCATCAAGATACAGATTTGGGTTACACTCATTGCCAATCTATTACTGTCACTGCTGCAAAGCTCATTGCAGAGGCGGTGGAGTTTCTCAGGGCTGGCTACTATGGTGCGCATTGTACTTATGGAATACCTCAACATGAATAATTTCTTCAACATGCCGGATGCCGACATGAAACTCATGCTTGAAGCAGCGGCTGAATCGCCACCGGAGGTAACAGAAAATGAATAAGGGGGCTTGTCACTAACATGCTATTATCCGAATTATTGTGTCTCAATGAGTTGGAATGAGGATTTCTATGTTTAGCGGACAGTAATA
>NZ_GG704792.1 GCF_000160535.1 Hallella bergensis DSM 17361
TGGTTTTTACATGTTCGGTAATTGTGGCTCTCTGCAATCTCTTGACTTCAGAAAGTCTACATTCCGCAACGTAACGAATTTTGAAAGGGTATTCGAGGGTTGCAACATATTATCCGAGCTGTGGCTACCTCTCACGTTCGACAAGCTAACCTCGATTAATTTGAGCATACAGAGCTGGGGCAGCACGCCAAAAGGACTTGCCTCACTTCGCTGGACGTTTGGCGAGGGTGCTGACGACCGCACGGCAAAGGGTTTGCAACCTTGCACGGTGAGACTGAGCGCAAATGTTTATGACAGGCTGACGGACACGGAAAGAGCGGCAGCAGCAAAGAAAGGTTGGACGATAACAAAATAATAGAATATGAAAAAGGAAGAAATTAACGGCTGTACGGTGCTTGAAGCAGATGCAGGAAAGAAGATAGTAAAAGATAATTTCGTGTGCGGCACGGTGGTGTGGCTTGCTGTGGGTGATGCCACAGACGCTTACAAGGAAGTGAGCGTGGAAGAAGCCGATGCGATGGAAAAGGCACAAAGGGAAATAGAGGGTGGAAAGCCTGACGAGGAAACGCCCGTCGAAACGCCCTCCGACATCGACATGGCCAAGGCTGCGAAGATAGCCGAGATTGCTGCTTACTCTGACAGCGATGCGGTGAACAGCCTTACCTTTAACGGTATAAAGACATGGCTCACGCGTACTGTACGTGACGGCTATGATACGAGCATTACGGCTGCAAAAAATCTTGGAGAGACCAACGTCACGTTTATGGTAGGAGACAATGAGATGCAGCTGCCTGTTGAGCAAGCACGCAGAGTACTTGATTTGGTGCAGCGTTATGCAGATGCGTGCTTTATCGTTACCGAGCGACACAAAATAGCCGTGAAAGCATTGCAGACGGTGGAAGAGGTGGAAGCCTACGACTATACGGTGGGGTATCCTGAAAAATTGGCACTATGAGATTAAAAGGAATGCTGTGGCGTGCTGGCGTGAATGGCTGTGGCGTGTTTGGCATCAAGCCTCCACTGTGGCGGAAATACCAAGCGTGCTGTGAGCTGCACGATGCCTTGTATGACTTAGGGGGCGATGACATGGACAGGATGAGAGCCGACAGAAAGCTGCTCGAGGGCATGCTGGCCAAATCCGATAAGGCTCGGTACGTGCTTTGGACTGTGGGCTACTATTATGCCGTGCGGGCTTTCGGATGGCTGTTTTTTAATTACAAAGACAAAAAGAAAGATGCAAAGAAATACTAAAGAATGGATACAATACGGCTCGGCGATAGCCTTGCTAACAAGTGGTGTAGCAATGGCTTTCTTGAGCTTCTTCTTGAATGGCGGCGACTTAAAAGATAGCGTACTTTGGTACGTTAGTCAAACGCTTGTGTACGCCGGCTCGATATTCGGCGTGGGCATATACGTGCAGAGCAAGTGGGGAGAGGTGAAAAACTA
>NZ_GG704791.1 GCF_000160535.1 Hallella bergensis DSM 17361
CCTCAAATCCGCAACTTAACTTTTCAACGTCCTTCTTGCGTGTACACATCCTCTCATTACTGAATTTGCAGATAATTAGAACTGAAATCCCCACTTCAGCCTACAACATCCCCTTACCCCACAATGCGACTTGAGGCAATACGCAGTATCATACCCATAAGTTGTAGGCGTTATCCAAAATCTGTCTGGAACACATCCGCGTAAGCATTGTTACAGGTATAGATATTCAGCATATACTGCCTTGATGTCCTGATCCACTTTGCTGGTACAGAGACAAACCTGAAGACAAGCGCTTTTATGCGGCTTGTTGTATTGAGTCCGAACCTCTTTACATCAAGTCTTTGGATAATGGCCTTGTAGAAGTTACGGATAAGTGATGTAAGAAGAAGGAACACGGTGTTCTCTGCCATGAAGGATTTGGGCAATCTGTCCCATCCGAAACCATTGTTCATATCATCGAAGATACGTTCCTTTCCCCCTCGAAGGTTATAGAACTCGACAATCTCTCTTACGGAAGATACATAGTCGTTAGTCAGGATACAACGGTATGTGTATTCTCCTTCCCAGAGATCCAATACACCATCCAACCGTTTCTGTCTTTGAATCACAAGTCGGTATGCTTTACCCTTCCACTTTTCAACAAGGATAGAGTTCAATTCGAACTCAATGCCATTGATTTCCTCAGTTTTCCAACCTCTGAGAGCAAAGATTTCATTGTAGAGCGAACTGCAGCGGTTTGCGCGGATATAGAAGGATTTGCAGTGTTCCTCTACTTCTTCTACGATTTCCTCGGAACATGATCCACAGTCAGCTCTGAAACGATTGATAGTAAGGCCGTTCTGTTCAAATCTCTCAAAGAACCTCTTCAGCGTGTCCTTCTGATGAAAACGAACATTTGTGTTGCCATCGCTATTCTCAATGCCAACGATTAAGTCGCCAATAACCGCCACGCCAGGGCGATAACCAGGGAACTTCTTGTATGTAGGCTTTGCATCATACTTCTCTGTCTCTATGAACTGATGGTCGAAATCAACATCATACATCTCGTCCTCTTTCAGTTGGCCAGATGCAAACATACAATTGAGCAGTAAAGTATTGAGAGTATCAGCCGTGTTGAAATCGTAGTTCTTACCCGTATCTGACGTGTATGAGATGTTTTCTTGCGTCAGCTCCTTTATCGCTCTGAGGATAGTATCAGAGCTACAAGTTCGAAGTGTCGGATGAAGCGAGAGATGGCTCATCAAATGAGTAGTGACATCCTCAACACATGAGCCACCACAGAAGTAGATACTCATGAGTGAACGGATGATTTCGCTGTACTGATAACCTAATGATCTACACCTTAGACCGAGGGTCGAGTCGATTACAGATGACAATGTGGAGTCAAATTGCTCCATGATTGAAAATATTCCTCCAAAAGGAGTGAGTTTCTCGGATTTAATATGTATTTTTGCCATGCCATATCAGAGTTTTGCTTGCTTGTTTTGCAACACTAAGATAAGTGAATTCTTTGACATGGCAAAATCCTGGGC
>NZ_GG704790.1 GCF_000160535.1 Hallella bergensis DSM 17361
CCTTAATTCCGCAGCATAAATTCTTGTAAGAACTCCAAGTGCCTGAGAAACAAAGTTCTCAAAACACTTGGATATGTCAGAAATTTCACCTATCTTGGTGCTGTAAACATAACAAGTAAGCAAATATCTGACATGACAAAGGTAGCAATTAAAAACGAGAATATCACTTCTTTCGGTGGAATTTATCACATTATGGACGTTTTCTCAAAGTTGGGCTTTGAAAAACTTACCGAATCCGTATTGGGCAAACGTGGAAGTAGCGGCAAGGCATTCAGCCATGGAAGTATTTTCGGCTCTCTCTTCTTCAGCTACCTTTGTGGTGGAGAATGCCTTGAGGACATCAATGCACTTATAGGGCAGTTCAAGCAGAGACCTGATACGCTGTTACCCGGTGCCGACACAGTTGGGCGCGGACTGAAGGAGCTTGCTGAAGAGAACATTATTTACAAGAGCGAAATCTCCAGCAAGTCTTACAGTTTCAACACGGCAGAGAAGCTGAACACCTTACTTTTACGAATGATACGGAGGATGAGGCTTATAAAGGTGGGCAGCCATGTTGACCTGGACTTTGACCACCAGTTCGTTCCAGCCCACAAGTTCGATGCTAAGTATTCTTATAAGCAGGACCTTGGCTATTTTCCTGGTTGGGCTTCCATTGGGGGAATCATAGTCGGAGGTGAGAACCGTGACGGAAACACCAATGTGAAATTCCATCAGGAGGACACGCTCCGTCGCATTATGGACCGTGTAACCTCAGAACTTGGTGTGGTAATAGAGCGTTTCCGTGCTGACTGCGGGTCGTTCTCAAAGGAAATCATCCAAACCGTAGAGCAGCGCTGCAACACGTTCTACATTCGTGCTGCCAACTGCGGCAGTCGCTACGAGAATTTCCAACAGTTGAAGGAATGGAAAGACGTTGAGGTTGGCTATGAGAAATGCGATGTCACATCCATCAGCATAGACAGCTTGATAGAAGGAAAGTCATACAGGCTCGTCGTACAGCGTAGTCCTTTGAAAGGCAAGGATGGCAGTGAGCAGACGGATATGTTCGGAGTAATATACACATACCGCTGTATCCTCACCAACGACTGGGTGTCTACCGAAAAGGACATCATTACGTTTTATAATGAACGTGGAGCGGGTGAAAAGAACTTCGACATACAGAACAATGACTTCGGCTGGTCACATCTTCCATTTTCCTTTATGGCTGAGAACATGGTTTTCATGATGGTTACCGCCATGCTGAAGAACTTCTATCTCTATCTCGTCCGTCATATCAGCGAAGAGGTCAAGCCATTGAAAAAGACAAGCAGGCTGAAAGCCTTTATCCTCCATTTTGTCAGCGTGCCAGCAAAATGGGTGAGAAGGGGAAGGCAGAACGTTCTGAACCTGTATACAAATAAAACCTACTACTCAGAAGTCTTCCTTGAATAAACAGTATTTCTTTGTGGTTTTAATATTCCCCATTGGTTTGGGTGGGGGATTTTATGCTTAGAAAAAAAACAAGAAACACCGAAGCACCTCATATCAACATATAGAGTCCCAAAAAGACACCTCAACATATAAAATTTTCTCACAAGAAAAAATACTGCGGAATTAA
>NZ_GG704789.1 GCF_000160535.1 Hallella bergensis DSM 17361
CTCATGTAAACTGGCAAAATCCATAAGCAAAAGTTTTTTATGAAAGTTTTTTCAAGTTTTATTTAGTCTGTGGAATTACCAGTACCTGCTTGCCGTGTTGCCGTAGAGTGCCTTGACAGAGGCAAGGTTGTTCTTCTCCCTTGCACGCACATAGCTCACGGAGATATTCTTCCTTGTATAGTACGACACCAAGGAGCGGTATTCACGTAGTGTTGTATAGATACGGTCTATCTGCTGCATTCGTTCGTGGTCGTTCATGGAGAAGACATTACTCTTGACGATTGACTTGAGTTCCTTCAGACTCTCACCGCTTTGCTCGAGCAGCTTGGTGTAGCCCGAAGCCATTGCGGCGAGTTCTGTCGGGCGGAAGTTCTTGTCTGAGAGCATCTTCTTGTAGGAAGTGACATAGACCTCCGAGATATCGCCCACCATGAGAATACACTCCTTGACCTTATAGGCATCGCCAATAAGGTTATTCACCTTCTTCAAGGCATCGTAATACTTTTTGGTGTCGTTGTAGAGTTTTTCCACCTCCTTGAATCCGTCAAGGGTATTCTTTACTGTCTTCGAGGCGGTGGCAATCTCTTTGACCGTATTGGCAATATTGCCGGCAAAGTTACCCGGATCATAGACCGTCCACTGTGCGTGGGCTTTGGGAACTGAAAGGCTCAATCCTAAGAGAGCCATGAAAATGTACTTTTTCATTGTTGCTATAGTTTTGATGGTTTATTACTTATTTCTTTTTATTGCTTCTTTTCTCTATGGCAAGCTGGCGGATAGCGGTCTCGATGTCGCCACCGAGCTGTTCCGCACGCTGCATGACCTCTACCTTCTCGGTTTCCTCAGTGGTGTAGGTGAGGTATTCCTCCATGCTCACTTCCGTGGCATAGACGGCACTCTGCATACCGCCCAAGCCTATCCACACTTCCTTGTAGAGTCGGTTGGGGTCGTTGTTCTGATTGATGGAGAGTATCTGGCTCTTTTCCTTTTCCGAAAGACCGAGCATCGCCTGTATACCATCGAACTTGGTCATATACTTGCGCTGGTCGAGCAGTATCTTGCAGTCGGAGTTGTTGATGATACTCTCCTTGACAATGGGCGACTGAATAATGTCATCCACTTCCTGCGTTACCACAATGGCTTCCCCGAAATACTTTCTGACGGTCTTATACAAATATTTTATGTAGTCCGCCATGTTTGCCGAAGCGATGGCTTTCCACGCTTCCTCAATGAGTATCATCTTGCGGATACCCTTTAATCGGCGCATCTTATTGATGAAGGCTTCCATGATGATAATCGTTACCACAGGGAAAAGGTCTTTATTATCCTTCACTTGATCGATTTCAAAGACGATGAAGCGTTTGGAGAGCAGGTCAATATTCTTGTCCGAGTTCAAAAGGAAGTCGTAACGACCACCACGATAGTATTGCTTCAATGTCGTTAAGAGGTTGTTAATGTTGAAGTCGGAGAGCGTTACCTTGATGTCACGCTTTTCCATATCCTTGCGGTACACGTCCCGCAGATACTCATAGAAGGTATTGAAGCAGGGAACGATGGTATGATCCGTCCTGATAAGTTCGATATAGGCATTCACGGCAGAACCGAGTTCGCCTGCTTCGGTCTTGGTGATATGTTCATCAGCACTTTTCCAGAGCGTGAGCAGCAGCGTACAGATACTCTCCCTTTTCTCCACATCGAAGAAATTGTCATCGGTATAGAAAGGATTAAAGGAGATAGGATGTGCATCAGTATAGGT
>NZ_GG704788.1 GCF_000160535.1 Hallella bergensis DSM 17361
GGGAACTATTAGGGGAAAGGGCATTAGGGAGAGGATTGCGGGTAAGTAAATGGAAATGAGAGGAATTTGCACGATATCTCTGTGGTTTGCGCTACGAGGTAAAGTGCAGAAAGCGTGGATTTATGCAGAAGTTCCGTTACCAAATCGTTAGCCCATTCTCCGAATGGTAACGAAGAGGTAGGAGTAGGTAACTGACGGAAGTGTATTCTGTAAGTGAACTTTCTGTGATTTCGGTTTGTTGCTCTGATATACAACGCTTTGCGTAGCTGAGAACGCTTCGGTAACGGGTAACTTTGCCCATAAAAACAGAAGCGTATGAAAACAGACAGAATGAAGGTGTTGCTCTACCTCAAAAAAGAGCGGATTGGACAGGTCGGGGCTAGCTCCGATTATGGGGCGGATAACCTATGGGCGAACCATCGCCCAGTTCAGTTGCAAGCTGTCGTGCGACCCCAAGTTGTGGAATGCTCGTGAGAGCAGGCTGAACGGCAAGAGCCGTGAAGCTGTGGCAACGAATGGCAAGTTGGAGCGTTTGCTTCTCTCGGCGCAGTCGGCTTATCAAACCCTTTGTGAGCGAGGGATTGTCTTTACAGCGACTGACATCAAGGAGTTACTGCAAGGTAGTATGCAAAGCCAAATCACTTTCTTGGAGCGGTACGATCGAATGGTTGAAGAGATGAAGCAAAAGGTGGGTGTCGAGATAAAGGCAACAGCTCTGAATAGTTACTTTACTATTCGAAAGCATCTGAGAGCCTTTATTGAGGAGAAGTTCCACACGACAGATATTGCTTTCAGTCAGATTGAAGAAGAGTTCTTGGATTGCCTACAACACTATTCTGTCGGAGAGCTGGGGCATTCGCAAGGTCATTATCGTAAGATGGCATTAGCGGTGAAGAAGGTCTGCCGTTTGGCGTATCGTGAAGGATTGATAACACGACAACTGTTTGCTCACGTAACGATCGAACGAGGAGAGAACAAGCGACCTCGTGCATTGGACAGGGCATCGTTGGATAAGTTGCAGAGCCTGACCTTTGAGCCGTATGAAGTGGAGTTGGAGACTGCTCGAGACCTCTTTCTCTTCGCTTGCTATACGGGTGTTGCCTACTGCGATATGGTTGCCCTTAGTCGGGAGCATCTCTTTACGGATGATGAGGGGGCATTATGGCTTAAGTTCCGCAGACAGAAGACCAATACGCTTTGTCGTGTGAAGCTCCTATCTGAAGCGGTGCGTCTGATGGAACGGTATCAATCGGAGGACCGTAGTACGCTCTTTACTCCCATTGCTTATTCGGTTTACCTCGCCCAACTCAAAGCTCTACAACTTCGAGCTGGTATCTCTATTCCCCTTTCGGCACACGTTGGTCGCCACACCTTTGCCACGTTGATAACTTTGGAGCGGGGCGTGCCTATTGAAACGGTGAGCCGAATGTTGGGGCATAGCAATATCCAAACGACCGAGCGATATGCTCATGTGACTCCGAAGAAGCTTTTCGATGAGTTTGAGCAATTTCTCTCTTTCACTGAAGACTTAACCTTAACCTTGTAAGAGCAATGCGCAGTACATTCAGAATACTATTCTACATCAATAAGAGCAAGACCAAAGCAGACGACACAACGGCAATCCTTTGCCGTATCACCATAGACGGAGCGAGCGCGGTGATAACCACAGGCGAAAGCACTGCCCCAAAGGATTGGAGCGTGAAGCGAAGGGAGACAAAGGAGAAGAAGACCAACCAACGCTTGCAAACCTTTCGGGAGAAAGTCGAACAAGGCTACAATACCTTGCTTTACAAATATGGAGCAGTAAGTGCCGAGTTGCTGAAGAACTACTTGCAGGGTGTCGGGAAAACTCCAACGACCCTGCTTGCTCTTAGTGCGGAAGAGCTCAAAGCCCAACGAGAGTGCAGTAGTGCGGGGACGTATAGGAACAATCAGTATGCCGATAGGCTGCTTAACTCTTTTGTGCTCAGTCGCAGCGAGCGGGATGTCCCCTTGTCAGCTCTTACGATTGAGTTCTTTGAGGATTATCGTTTCTATCTGAAGATGGAGGGCTATGCGCCCGCAACGATAAATAGCCATCTCTGTTGGTTGAGTCGATTGATGTATCGAGCCGTCAGTCAGGGGACAATACGCTTCAATCCGTTTGAAGAGGTGAAGTATGAAGTCGTGGAGCGCAAACCTCGTTTTCTGAGTAAGGGCGATGTGTCAAAGCTCTTGGGATTTCCGTTGCAGGATGAAGGGGCAGAACTAAGCCGAAGAATGTTCCTTTTTCGGTCTTTACAGGCTTGGCATTTGTTGATTTACGAGGGCTACGAGCTTCGCAAATCGAGACAAACAGCGAGGGGAAGCGGTATATTCGCAAGGCAAGACAGAAAACAGAGGTGGAGAGCTTGATACCCCTGCATCCGATAGCGGAGCAGATACTCTCTCTTTACACGAAAGAGCAGAGCAGAGGGGACTACAAGATATTCCCCGATACAATGAGCGACTGGAAGCTACTTCGTCATCTCAAAGCCGTGGGGTTGGCATGTGGCATCCGTACTCCGTTGACTTGGCACTGTGCAAGACACACGTTCGGCACGCTAACGCTAGAGGCTGGTGTGCCTATCGAGAGCATCGCTAAGATGATGGGGCATTCGTCTATTGCCAGCACACAAATCTATGCCCAAATCACCGACCAAAAGATTGCAAAGGATATGGA
>NZ_GG704787.1 GCF_000160535.1 Hallella bergensis DSM 17361
TAAATCCGGCAAAACGAAATGTGATGCTCTGATAAAACGAAATGTGATTTTTTCAAGCAAAACGAAATGTAATAAAATAAAAACGCACACAGCACAAAAGAGGTCGATTTGAATCCAATCATCAAATCGACCTTTTCTCTATACATTAAGTTCAAACTTCACATTCTCATTTCCGTCAAGTAGTTCTTGTGTTCGTTCTAAATTGCTCTCATAAATGTGTACATTAGCAAGGTTGAGCGTTATAGACTTCAAAGGAAGCTCGATTTGCCGAGACATCAAATAAAGGTGATAGATGTCAGCAGGGAGCCCTAAATTGGCATCAGAACTGCGTTGATAGGCTGAAATAACTAACTCGCCTTCGTCTATTTGGAACTGCACAAGACTCAGACACGGGGCTTGATTGCTCTCGGCATTGGTTTCTCCAAGAAACAGCACATAATTTTTGCTATTTCGTTTCTCGTTGTTTATCTTCGCAATAAGTGGTGGAAGTTTCTCGAAATAAGTTGGGTAACTATTGACGAGAACGGAACCGCAATAGTCCCACCAGTTAATGCCTGCCTCGCGGTATTTTTCTACCTGTCGCTCTCCTTGCATGAATAGTTGCAGTTCGTTCTTCAGCTTTTTTCTGGCAATGCCGTGGCTTTCAAATATATCAAGCAAGTCGGCAGGTGTAAGCGTGAGTTGCTCGTTAAGGCAGTATTTAATATTGCCTTTTTTGTTATGCTGCATCTTTCCTGTGCGCATAATCTTTTCTAAGATGTCGTGATACTTGTTCATAGTCTGATAGTGTTTAATTGGTTTTTGAACGGTGTTTAACCAGCCTTTTTATAGAGCATCATGTCTGTGTAGGTGGCATTATAGTTCATGTGGGCATTGAATTCCACTTTCGTACATTTCTCAAATGGATTACCCACGGTTTTGTTTCTGCCTACCCAATCGCACAATTCCAATATGGATGACTTGTTGCTCGTGAAATATACAAACGAGTGTCCTGCGAGCACGGTCAGCACATCAAGGTAGTCGGCAAGTCTCCAATACATCTTATAAGTACCGACTTCCGTACTCAGATATGGAGGGTCTACAAAAAACACCACACCTGGTGTATTTTTGTACAGATTGAACACTTGTTTATAGTCTGACGACACAATTGTCAACCCGTCCAGATAGTCACAGCACAAAGGATAATCTGTTGAGCGCACATTATTGTACAAAGCCTCTTTGCGCATCTCATCTATACTCAGACGATACTTCATGGAGAACATAATGGAGGAAGATATTGTAATAAAGTCCAGATACCCATAACACTCCTGATGTTCTCTCAAGCACTCAAATACCTGTTCTCGTGCTTCTCCCGTGATAGGCTTATGTTTTGGTATTTTACGCACAATCTCTCTTAGTTTCGCAAGCAGCTCGTTTGTCTGCGGTATATGTTCCAGCCTTAGCCTGTACCCGTCAAAATCGTTATACACTACCTTTGAATGGGGTTTCTCGCATTTGGTAATATGCGACAGCAAGCCGCTACCGCCAAACAAATCCACGAATGTCGTTCCGTCGGGGAACTGCTCCAACACTTTTCTAAATTCCTTGGCAAACATCCGCTTTTGACCGACGAATGGAAGCGGTGCCGAATTATATTGCTTTCTCATAACGAGAGCAAAGGTCGTGAGTTTCTGCTACAAACAAGAATATCCGTAATCAATCATACTGCAAACAATTTGCAGTCGCTTTGAAAGTGCTTGATAAGGCCATACACCTTCCGTTCGCTCACGGCATATTTGTCAGAGAGCACAGCCACGATGTAGGAAACTTTCTCGCCCTCATCAAGCAATTTCCGATAGTCCGCATACAAATCTATATATTCAGCATCCTCTATCCTGACACCTGCCGTATGCAGGTTTTTCAGGAGTTCCCTGTTAATTTTTACAATCTCGACTATCTTCATATCCAATAATTTTAGTATATTTGCATCGCCAATCATTTTTAACAACAATAAGAAACCCATAGGGTGTGGCAGAGGGTATTGGCCCCCGGTCAGCATCCTATGGGTGTGTTGTTAAAATGATTGGCGTCGTATTAACAGGCCGGGGGCTTTTTTTTTAATATCCCTCCCCCGAAGGGACTCTCCTAACTATCCACTATACTTGAAATAGTTGCTTCCAAGCATTCGGACGCTCCAATAGTAGCACAAGGCCACCAAGGCGCACCACATCGCCTTTGCAGGTGCGAAGCCGCTCTTGGCAATCTTCCTGAAGCAGTTCACGAACAGGCGGAGATCAGCCGCCTTCCGGTCGTGCTCGCTGCCTCCACGGTCGTAATCATCGTCGTGTATGCAGCACGCCGCATAGAACAGTTTGGAATACGGTGGAGTGAACCAGCGGAATATGCCGCTCTGGCAACCACAGCCCTTACTCATGGCCCGCCTCCTCTCCGTATGCCGACCAGTCGATGGCATCTTTCTCCTTCCATCCTGTAGCGAGGGTAGTCTGGATATAGGTCATCGCCTTGACATAGAAGTCCGTCAATTCGTCGAGCATTTCAAACTTGCGGTACTGCGGCTGCCCGTCCGTCCCGAACTTGAACGTTACCGGCAAGATTGCCCCTGCAGTCTGCACGGCAAGGTCGTATGCCGACTTGTAGTTGAACTGGTTCTCCGCTGAAAGCCACACGGGCATGTCCTCGTAGGTGAAGCCCGACAATATCGCCTCGTCCACCTTTGCGTTGTACCATGCAAGGATGAGGCCCTTCATCTCCTCCAGCGTAGGACGGTGCCCGAACTCTTGCTCCATATAGTCCGCCGAGCCGTCCTCATGTTTCCGCACGTCCCAGCGGACGCGCCACTTTCCTTTCACGGGGTTAGTGCATTCCAGCAACTCCACCTCCGCACTTCCTTGTACTCTCATCAGCTAAAAACATATTTGGTCCTACCTTTGCCGAAGGTTTCCGTGCGGATTGTCGTCTCGAACGGGAAGCCGTCCGGCAGTTCACTAATCTGCGCGAGGATGTTCTTCATCTCCTCGCTGTTGGTAAAGAACTTCTTTGGCTCGCCGTTCTGCTCGATACTGACGATGCAGCGGTCCTCGCCCTGCTCCGTGTGGATTCCCGTCTCGTAGTCCTTGACCACGATGGGGAGATTTACCAACTCCCTGATGCTCACCACAGCACCAGGGAAACGCTTCTTGCCGTCCTCCGGCTTGTAAGCGATTTTCAAATCCTTAAAAGATTTCATTTGTTTGCCTGTTAATTTATGAAACATATTATTACAGTCGGCATGCTTGGCCATCCCATAGAGGGAGGCTATGATTTCATGCCGTCTCTTTCTTGATTTCACTTCATTAAGTTTCGAAGCAGCCTTTTTTTTGATACGCTTACGCAAACGGATATAGTCAGGACGTATCACATAGCCGAGGAAGTCTATGCCCTCTGTTATGGGGAATATGCGCTCATTGGTCTTCACTTTCAGGCCGATGCCCTCCATCTGGCGGTGCACGACCTCACGTACTTCCCAGAGTTCTCTCTTGGAAGCGGCAAGTACCACACCGTCATCGCAGTAGCGGTAGAAGTGCCGCACACCACATTCGTCCTTCAGTACATGGTCAAGGTGGACAGACAGCAGCAAGTTACCCAGCCCCTGCGAGGAGCGCAGTCCGATACTCAGTCCCCTCGGCATCATACGCACGAAGCCGTCGAGCAGGGTAATGAGCCGCCTGTCCTTGAAGACCCTCCTCACGCAGTCCATAACCGTGTCCTGGTCGATGCTCTCGTAGAACTTGCTGATGTCGAACTTGTAGCAGTAGCGTGTCGTGTCAGGCTGTTCCAGCATATCCCTGTGGATATACGCCAGCAGGTCGTGCATGCCGCGCTCCTTGATACTCGCCGAGGTAGTGCGGATAAAGTGCTTCTTCAGGTGCCTGTCCACCACGGCCATGATGGCATGTACCGCTATACGGTCCTTCATCGTCAGGATCTGGATGCGGCGTATCTTGCCGTTTTCGTTGATTTCACGCTCGCGGTAGTCCCTGACGGTGTAGGTGCCGGCCTTGATACGGTCGCTGAGTTCACGGATGACCTCCTCACGGTGCGCCAGCAGCCATTGTCCCTGCCGGCTCTCCTTCCGCCTGGTACCGCGGAGTACCTGGTCGAACGAGTCCGACATATTGGAGTATTCGACTACCTCCTCGATGATGTAACCTTCCCTGCGCATCTTTTCGTTTTACTTATTTGTTGTTTATCACTTGAAGGCGAGCCTTCCTTTCTCCGGGCCTGAGTTCTTCGAGCCTTGGTGCGGCCTACCAAACTCTACCCGACACTTGATGTTTCGGCTTTCCACTTTATATGTGCTTTTGCCGTGGCTTGTCCCCCTCGGTGCGATATCGAGGGACACGTCCCTCATCATCGTAGAACCGATTGTACAGTTTGCCAGACGCGAACCGACGTCCGCATCCGAGTTCGAAGCATCGTTATTCGCATTCGAACACGAGATACCGTTGTGCGGGTACGCATTGTTGCCACCACGAAAAACAACGCGGAACATGGGGAACTCCACCATAATGCCAGGTGCAAAGGTACTCATTTTCAATGAGGCGGCGTAATTTTACAACCAACATCGACGGGCTTACGCCCGTATCCCGATGTCCTCGTTCCTCGGACATGACGCTTTGTCGCTTCGCTCCCGCTTTCGCGCTTTCGCTTATGCCTACGCAACCTCGCTGGCCGCCTTGTACGCCCCCACGCTCTGCGCCCTCACGATCCGGCCGCGGAAGGCCAGACGCGAACCGACGCCCGCATCCGAGTACGAAGCATCGCTATACGCATTCGAACACGAGATACCGTAGAGCGGGTACGCATAGTTGCCACCACGAAAAACAACGCGGAACTGAGCACCGCTGATATAATACACGTCGGTGTAGTAAGTGGATGATGAGCCGTTTACATTGCCCACTGGGATAACATCCATGTATCTGCCGTGTGCCACGGCTGTTGTCCACCAGCCGTTGTTCGTGCTGCTTTTGACCATGCGGACAGTACCGTCAGGCATCCAGATTCGCCATTTGCAGTAATTACTGCTATCATTGGGCAGATCAACGCCGTCCATCATGTCCCACTTGTGCCCGTAGATGTCCTCATACCCCATGCAGCAGATACTGTTCACCTGCATGACGGCGGCACCTCCATATTCGTCAAGGCTGCGATACCACGCAAATTGGTGTACGCGGTTGTCAATAAGGCTGTTCGTTACACCGTTGTTCACGCTGCTCGCCTCCGTATAGCCGATGGTGTCCCGCATACCGTAACCTGCGGTAATTCCCGTAGTGCGTGTATAGGTATGCTCCCCAGCTCCGCACTGTTCCTGGGCATCTCTGCGTCCGTACCGTGCATAGAATAGGTTGGCAATGCGGGAGTGCATTAGCGCGTCTATCTGCTGCATGCCACGCTGAACACTGTAATAATGGAAGTCCGTCCACGTCATACCACCCGTCGTGCTGCCGCCGGTAACGGCCGCACGTAGTTTGGAACCGATGACCGTAGAGCCGACTACGGCACAGAGATGCTCGTCGTTCGCCACCCATTCCGGCTCCATGTCCTCTATCCGCATGCTGTTACTTAGGACTACGCAGTCGAACTCCGCCGTGTTCAGGATGGTGAAGTGCAGGTTCACGGCCGTCGCCGGCACGTCGGCAATCAGGTACATGCCCGCCTCGAACTTGTTGCCGATGGTCGGAACGACAACCGACTTCACGACCTTGCCCTCCGCGTCCACAAACACCGAGCCGATGAGGTTCGTGCCGGGAACGCTTGGGAAGCGGACACGCTTGAAACCTTCCACACCTACCTTGCACACGCTGTAAGTTGTATCGTTCGTATAGGAGTTCTGCAGCGTCTCCTTGCCGCTCGTGATTTTCTTGCCCGGCAATACGCCGCCCTGCGTCCTCCTGATGTCCTCCAGCGTCAGCACGGTTGCCTTGGGACTGTCCGGCTTGTGTGCGGCATCGTTGCTGCTGTAGCAGCTGTAGTGCTTTCCCTTCAGATAGTCGTTGATACCCTTGCTCCAGAAAAACGGCTCGTACATCATCCAGTCGCCTTCCGTACCGTCCAGCTTCGCCTCCGTGCCGTCTGCGTACTTGTTACTGTTGGCATCGTCAAGGGGGTAGTAAGTCATCTCGCCGTCGAGATTGTTCACCGTCGTATCCTGCCCGGCCATGTTCACGTTGCGCGTGGTGGCTTTCTTGGTGACCTTTGCCAGCACGCGGTGCCGTTGTTTCAGAATGGCCGTAACATGGCCGCTGGGTATGTAGGCCGTTCCGTTTCTGTAGCCCGTGCCGTTGTCAAGGTTCGTCACGTTGGCGTCGTCGGCCACTGCGTCGTCGAACTCTATCACCGTGTAGTCCGGCTGTCTGATGTTGAGCTCCGGGAATTTTTCGTGCATGGCAGCGTATTCACCGTCTTCCATATATGCCGTAAGGTGCACGGTACCCACAAGTGCGCAGTAGTCCACGGCATTACCTTCCGCATCCACGCCCTTGAGTGCCTTGTACTTGGCGAGCAGCGTACCGTCATCTTTCATGTCAATGCCCTCGATGCGTACGCGCTCCACATTTATACACCTGCCGATGATGGTTTGCCAGTCCAGATTCGGACAGACGGCAAAGCGCAGCGTCTTCACCGTGCGCCAGTTCTGCAGTGTCAGTCCGCTGTCCTTCAGTTCCGGCAGATACTCCAGCCGGAGCGTCTGTATGTTGCCACCCAGCTTGAGTGTCTGTGCCGGTGCGCCCGGTGCAATCAGCACGGCCTGTACGTCCACGCCCCGTGCGTCCAGCGTCTTCAGTCTTGTCTGCGGCGTGAAGTCCAATTCCTGGCTTGACAGCGTACCCGTCCTGGCGTTCGTCTGTCCGTAGAGATTGATGTCCGTCAGCTGGCGGCACTGGTCAATTACCATGCACCAGCCCGTCGAGCCGCTGCCGGCCGTCTGCATGTTGAGTTTCCTGAGAGCCTTGCACTTGTTCAGGTTCACGTCGCCCGTCAGGTTGTCCGCAGCCCCGCGCATGTCCAGCTCCGCAATGCGGCTTGCGCCATAGATGCGGATAGGGTCGTTTACGGTAAAGGCATTCGCAAAGGTCAGCGTCACCTTGCCGCCTTTCTCCGCACGACGGCTTGCCTGCAGGTGCGGGGCATTGTTCGTGCCGTAGCCGAAGTAGTATAGGTCGCCGGCCGTCACCGTTATGGTGTTGGCCGGAGCGTCAGCCTTACGGCTCATATACATATCGATGTTGTCAGAAAGGAAGTTGCCCGTCTCGTATTTCGCGTCGAGCAGGGAAAAACGGTTCTTGATGAACCAGTGCCGGAACGCCTGCTTGTCGCCCTTGAGCGCATAGATGTAGGGGTACTTCACCAGCTGTCCTTTCACGATCACGCCTTCCGTCTGCGGCTTGATGTACTTCAGTGCGCCGCTCTTGTTGTAGGCACGGCCACACCAGTTGCCCTGCTGCTCCTTATCAAACACCTCACTCGCACGCTCCTCCGTCAGGTAGGTTCGCATCTTTCCCGACATCCTGACTATATCGTCCTTCAGGTTGGCCAGTACCAGGCACCACAGCCAGGAGTCGTATCCCTCGAAGGCATACTTCGACTTCTCCGCGTCCCAGGTCTCACGCATCACGTCATAGAGGTATGCCAGCATGGAGTCGTTGCGGTCACCCTGCTGCGTGTCGCCGTCGTAGTAGAGGATATACCACTTCAGCAGGTCCCATGTCGCCCATATCATGTTCTTTGCCCGCTGGTCCACATTGGCGAAGAAGTCCGTGAAGAGCCACCAGCACAGCAGGAAGTCCTTGTTGATGTACTGTCCAAGCTCGCTTTTGAACTTCTGCGAGACGAAGGTGCTGATGTCATCCGGTGTCGCGCCGGACGGCACGCAGTCCCTTATCCAGCCCCACAGACGCTTGAAGGCACCCTTCTGCGCCTCCGTTGCGGTTGCCCATGTTATGTCTTTCGGGTAGTTGAACTCCAGCGCATTGTCGAACTCTGCGACCGCCTGCGCATCAAGGTCTGCCTTCCCCTGGAACAGGCACAGGGGCTGCGTATTGTTCAGGAACTCGAAGGCGACCGCTTTCTTCGGGTCAAGCCCCTCGACGCCCTTCATCCCGATGATCTCCTGCCAGTCGCTCTTGTCATGGTTGAGGTTGTACTGTCCGTAATAGGCAGGCGTGTCTTCCATGCTCTCCGCGGAGAACACGTCGATGGGGAAGCCGTCAATGGCCGTGCGCACGCTGCTGTCCGTCTGCTGCGCCGGCGTGAGGAAGCCCAGTGCCTTCATCATGTCGTTCCACAGCTTCGCACCGCCGGTGTTCTCTACCATCGAACTGTCAGAGTAGTCCGCCTTGGCGCACAGCACCTTCACTTTCTTCTGTCCGGGTCGCAGGGCTACTTTCAGTTCCTCCTGCTTCACGCCGTCCACATACATCTCCGGAGTCTCGCCCTTGGCACAGTAGATGCGGTAGTTCTTCGTCGGGTACTTCGTCGAACTCGTGCCCTGAATGCGGACATAGACATTCTTCAGGTAGACATGCCGACCGTCGGGCAGCCATAGGTGCACATCGGAGAGGAAGTCCGCCTTCTTGTTGTTCTCGGCGTTCACAGGGTCAAGTCCTCCCTTGCGCACCACCAGCATGATGCCCTTGCCCTTTTTGCGCAGTTTCTCGAACTCGATGCTCCGGCCATCATCGCCCAGCACGTCATTCTCCTCGAAGAGTGCGGCCATCTCGTCCAGTGTCCGGCGGTCTATGATATGGTTGTCCATCTCCTCATCGTCGGTCAGAGCACGGTCATAGACCCTGACGGTGCGTACCTCCACGTCCGCGCCGGAACTGTCGATGGTGATGCCCTCCGGGCTGTCCTGCATGAAGTTGTCGCTCTCACCGTAGATGTCCGCCGCGCTCCGCGTGCCGTTCACATACAGTTCCATCAGCCTGCCCTCGGAGCGTTTGCCGATGACGAAGGCTATCTTCACCCACATGTCTGATCCGTACTGTCTGCCCACGCCGACCTGCTGGGTGGTCTTCCCGCCGTCCTCGTCGGCTACTTCCTTGGTGGAACCCGTGTACATCATCGCCTTGTCGGCCGTTATCCGGAAGCCTTTCGTGCCGCTCATGCACGACACCACACCCGCGTCCTTGTCCGTGATGTTGGACACTTTCATTTCCACCTCCACCGTGCAGCCTGCGGTGGCCGCATCGGAGGTGAACGGCATAAAGGCTATCTCTGCCTTCGCGCCATTGAGCAGCTTCAGCGCATCGCCCGTCCAGCCGCTCGTGTTCCAGTCCACGCCGTCGAATGCCGTCTTCACGCTGCCGTATTCCCAGTGTGCCGGATCTGCCTCGCCGTTGCTGCGTCCTGCCGCGCTGAGCTTCAGCTTCAGCCCAAGCGTCGCTTCGCCGATGTCGATACCACTCTTCTCCACCTCGATGTCAAGGGGATATTCCGTCGCACCGCATACGAGCCTCATTTTCTGTGTGCCCTGTGCCGTGAAGCGGTTGGTGTAGGTCTGCACCGTCCTCGGAACGCTCACGTTCTGTGTGGGAGTACCGTTCATAAAAACGGTCATGCCGGCAGGTGTGCCGCCTGCATCATAGACGGCATACTCGAAAGAGAGCTGCTCGTACTGCCCGGTCTTCAGCAGCGGGGTCAGGTGGTTGTCAGTAAGGATGCGGCCGTCCCGGAAGACATGTTTCGTGCCGATCAGCGGCCGACTGCTCCCAGCCTTGAAAATATCCATGTAGATACTCTCGCTGCGCAGCGTCAGACCGCCCCCGGCTTCCATCTCCGCCACCAGCTGCACAGTATGGCGGCCTACCGCCAGAGGGCGCATCGGAATGGAGAAGCTGCCGTTGGTGGTACCGCTGCGCGTTACCGTGCGGTTCTCGTGCTGCTTGCCGTCCACGTAGAGGAATACGGTCTTCGTGCCTGTTCCCTGCACGGTATAGGGTATCACCGCACTGTCGCCTGTATCATAGCCGCCTCCGGCTGTTCCGTCCGAGAGGGCATAGTCGCTTCTCAGCGTCAGGCTCACTGCCTTCACGTTCACATAGGCCTGCTTCGCCTGAGGCTTTCCCGTGTCGGGGTCTGTCGCCGTGGCTTTTACATAGATGTCGGTCGTACCCGCCTGAAGGTATTTGCTAACATTTAAGGTGTAGGTACCCCGGCTTACATTCTCAATGGTCTGTCCGTACACAAGGATAGAGCCGCGCAGGACGCGTATCTCGATGGTAGCTTTCTGTCCGGTGGTCTGCCCGGCATCCTCGCCTCCCACATACAGGTGGTCGTAGCTGTAGGTCAGCACGCAGTCACCGCCTTCCTTGATGACATTGTGGTCTACGCCGGCACCCAGCACGATCTTGGCGGAAGACGTTTCCCCACCGCCACCTCCTCCGGCGGCCAGCGTGAACTGGGTAATGGCCACGCCGCTCTTGTTCTTCAGTGTAACGGTCTGCTTCCCGTCTTCCTCGGTCACATCGCTGTCGAAGAGGGTGCCGGCTTCTATCTCGCCGATTTTGCCGGTAATGGCACGGTTCTGCACGGGGTTCGTGCTGCCGGCATCGAGCGTCTCGTCCACCTCGGTCTCGTTGACCGTGAGACTGATGTTGCCCTGGCTGTCGGGAGTGCCCTTTTGCCCGTTCAGCGTTACGCTCTTCACTGTTCCGCCACCGCCGAAGTCGTCCCAGCTGCTCTCGCTCTCCCAGGTCGCCAGGTTGGTTCCGGCAAACTGCTTGGTTTGGTATTTCCCTTGAGACACTTCAAAGGTAACGCACCGCCCCTTGGCGCGCAGTTTGTCCTCAACAGTCTTGATAGCCGTAGCCAAAGTGTAGTAACCCTCTGCCAGCGGGTATTTCTCACTCACATTGATGGTGTTGCCGCCACCCGTTCCACAGGCTTCGGCAAGCGTTCCGTCCTGTTCGTTCCATGCGTAGAGCACGGAGCCAAGCAGGTAGAGTTTATCCTTCTGTATCTCCTTTCTGTCCTCGGTGAGGTAGAGGTCAGCGCCCTGCCAGTTGCCGTAATACTTCCCCTCGCGCTTTCCGGCAAACACCCCCTTGGAGGCTATGAAGTACACACCGGCTACCGCCGAGGCACTCTGCTGCTCAATGGTGGCGTCTGCCAGTATGCCGTCAAAGCGCGCCGTGGCTCCGTTCAGGGCTTGTACTGCCACATCTTCGTACCGGTCGATGACCTGCTGGGCGGAGTCTTTTACCGCAGCAAGGTCTTTCGCAGCCTTGTTTGCAACCTGCGCGGCCGCCTGTGCTTCCTGTGCCTTCGTGTCGGCATTGGTGGCAGCCTGTGCTGCTTTTTCCGCCGCGGTATCTGCCGCCTTCTTGGCGGCCTGCGCCTGTGCTGCCGCATCGGTTGCAGGCTTGCCCAGCAGACTTATCGGAGCGGTCACCAGTTCCTCGCCGCGCATCGCCGGCAGGGTCTTCACCCCGTCGAGGCTCTGCACCTCCTGCAGCTCGGTTACACTCTGGCTCTCGCTCTTGATTTGCGAGAGTATGTCCTGCTTCAAATCCTGTCTTTCCTGTTCTGTCAGTGCCATGTCGTTATGATTTATATTGGTTGAACTTCTTTCTTGTCTTCAGATAATCTGGCTCCGCCTGATGAGCGTATGCCTCGCACTCAAAACTGATATGTCTGTAAGCCTCGTGCCGCTTCGGGTATCTTGGCAGAAGCCACAGCCATTCCAGCACATACAGCACATAGAACGGCACATACAGCAGCTCGCGCATCTGTGCCGTGTGGATAGCCTCGTGGTTCAGGTCAGTGTCCGTCATACGGTACCCTTGACCATCACCACGCCGAAAAGATTGATGGCCTTGAACCCCTTCGGGGGCAGCAGCCGGTTGTAAACAGTCTTCATGCTTATATCTTTTTAATTTTGCCTGTTGATGATTCTCGCCGTATATTGGGTGGTGAAACCGTCTATCTGCACAGTGCGCTCCGGATCATACACCAGCAGCAACTCCACAGTGTCTCCTTGTCCCATTGTCATATCTCCCCACTGTTCGCCATTCCAAGTGGTAAGCAGCGGATAGTCCTCTTTGTTCCAGGGTGTCTCCTGCTTGCTGTTCTTGGTCTTGTTCCGGCCGAATATCACGAAGTCTCCTGCTCCCAAGTCAGAAGAAACAGTCAGTCGGAAGGCAAACGGCGTGTTCGGGCCTATGCCCAGAGTAGAACGCATTGCAGGAAGACGAGGAAGTGCTATGCCGGAGTTGCCTGCTGTACACGCCACAATCAGGCGGTTGCTGTCCTTTATCTCCACATCATAGATGGTATTGGCTTTGTCCACCTTCACCTTATCAAAGCGGAATCCGTCCACGAAGCCATTCAGTGCACCGCTTCCTTTCCCTGCGAAGGCGAAGTTGCCGCTCATGGAATTCTCTATGTCGAAGATGATGCCATATTTAGGTAGAAAACCCCATTTCTTGCCGTTGCTGTCAGTATAGTCTGTTGCCGTGTCAACAAGCCTTGCGAGCATAGGCTGTCCAAGACTATGCCACGTTCCGAAAATCGCCTGTCGGTCTTTGGCGTTGAAGCCTATCATCGTGTCATACAGGAACAAACCATACCTGTCATCCACAACTTTGTAGCTACCGTCCGGCTGCAATACACGGCTTGACACACCGATATGGTTCCCGCTGATGGCAAAGCCGCCAATGTATCCTGTCTCAGCATTGACCTCGCCGCCGAACTTTCCGTTCTTTGCCTCAATACTGCCATCGGGGAGTATCCTGAAGTTCCCATTCGCAGTTACCAGTCCTTCCAACTTGATATTGTCGGCAAGCAGCTTGATGACGGTCCTCGTGTGTCCTTCGGCATCGGTCTCTTCCACCGCTACACCGATGAGCGCCAGTTTCCCGTCGGGACCTTGTGCATAGACACCGCTACCTTCAGCCTTTACCATGATGCCACTCTCGGCAAGCACACGACCGTCCTTATCGAAGTTCTGTGCTGCGATTTTCACAAGTTTCTCGCTCTGTTCAAAGAGCGTCCGGTACTTGTAGGTCAGGCTCTCAATCTTATCCGTGCTCAAGATGAGCATGTAGAGGTAGATGTCGCCTGTGAAGCTCAGTTTGAAATCTCCCGTACCGTTCCAAAGCCCGTTGCAGGTGTACTGCTTGTAGCCGTTGGTAGGTGCAAGCACTTCTTCGACCTCCAGCGAGTTGAAGTTCTCAAAGCCGGTCTTATCGACATTCTCGAATCTCACTTTCAATGTGCCCTCGCTGGCGCAGCGGTAGAAGAAGCTCAGGTATACGGGCAGGGCTTCTTTCTTACCGTTGCTATTCGTGTTCATAGGTGGCACGCTCTTCAGGCTCGCGTTCTTCTGTGTGATGTACTTGTTCCTGATACGCACCACGACACGCCCGTCATCTTTCGTAACGCTGGCACCGTCGCCTTTCTTCGTGAGCACCTTGTCGTTGGCCCATATCCATTTATTGCCCACCAGCCAGAACACCGTCTCGTTCTCGGTCAGCCACTTGGACAGCCCCTCATCAAAGCTCGGATTGTTCAGATAGCCCTTGTCGGTGGCAAAGTCCTGACGCAGCGCGCTCACGCTGCTTGCTATCTTGCCCTCGGTTATCTCGAACTTTGTCTTGATGTCCTCACCCGTAACAAGCAGGAAGGTTCCGCGCAGATAGGCATTGTCGCTGTACAGACCGTTTCCATGGGGTTGGTTGTCTGATGGAAACATGTCATCCTTTATACCGTCCAGATTGCCCAGTCTTGCACGCAGGCTTCCCTTGAAGTTCTTGCCCTTCACGCCGTCCATCACATCCACCCTCGGCTGGCCGTCCTCGGTCGCCGATATGAGTATCAGGTTTTGGCGCAGCGCGTTCTCGGTGTTGCCCATCTGCACGCACTCGTCGGCAGCCTCCGGCAAAGAAGCGTCGAACTCGCTTTCCTCCACCAGTACGGAGTTTCCTTCCACGGCAGCCACCTCCACCCAGTAGCTTTTCAGCCGCCCTCCGGTAAAGGTCGCACAGCGCATCAGGTCATGAGCCTCGAAGGTATTCTCCTGCTCGAAGGTGATACGCCAGTAGCCGTCCGTCTTCTCCACGCTTTTTATCTTGCCGTTGGCGGCACTTACCACCAACTGTCCGCCTACGCTGCGCACGCGTTCTATCAGCATTTCAAGGACAACCATTATCTGACGCACGGTCAGCTTGTCGAGCGTCAGGTTCGCCAACCCGTCCTTGTCTATCCACAGCTGCCAGCCCTCACCGGCCATACCGTCCCTGAACCTGGCACTGCGCAGCAGCTCGCGCACCACCAGTGTCAACAGCTCCGCATTACCCTTGCCGTCAAGGCGGCCGCCCTGGGTTCCGGACTCGAAGTCCCCAAGGTCCAGTCCCTCGTCAAAGATGATTTTCTTCTTGGCGCGGTCCTCGCTGTTCTTGCTCAGGAACTCCTTGTGCGTCCGCCTGGCACTGTACAGGTTGGTATCTGTCGGCTGTGTCGTATCCCAGCTGCGGATAACGTCGGGGACATTGATACCGCCGACAAGCGTTCCAGCATAGTTCTTCGCGTCTGCGATGGCACTGTCCACCCTGGCCATCGTACCCGTCGAGAGGGCATCGCTTATCTCGAGGTCCATCTGCCCCGGCTCATTGACCTTCCGAATGATTTTCGTAATACGGCTCGACCGGTAGCCTTGCCCGGGGAAATACTCGCTGCTCTCCAGCCGTATGCGCCGCCCTATGAAGAGTTCCGTGCCGGTCTCCTCAATCCAGACATGATCCGTCGGCGCCTTGTACCGGCTCACATCCAGGGCGTGCTTAATGTTGTACTCGTCAACCGCGGTACGGAATTCTTTCTCCGCCAATCCGTAGTACTCGTCCGGCATGCGGATGTTCCACAGGATATACTTGTCCCCAGGTTTCGGAACCAGCGTGCCGCCGGGCAGCTGCGTATCGTCGTTGTAAGGCCATATTGTGATGATTTCAAACTCCTGCGTCTTGCTGTCATAGTTCACCTCGAAGTAATGGTCATTGTCGGCGCCCACCCCGGCAAGCTCGCTGCCCTCCTGAAAGGATACATGTTTCACCAGTCCCCCAATCTCATAGTCGTTGGGGTCGAAGTTCAGGTCGTTGTCTCTGAAGTAGTAAATCGTAAAGGGCTTGCCGTCCTTGTCCTTGACCTCTTTCGAGCGCACGCCGGCCACGACGCCGACACGCCGGGGATAGATGTCCGCAAAGGCTTTCTGCTCGTAGTGGTGGATAATGCCATACCGCTCCACGTTGACATCAACGTACTTAACACCATCGGGCAGCATCAGCCGGCTGTGTCCGTATTTCGCCGCATCAATGTTGCGCGAGCTGCCTATGGGGAACAGGCGTGTATAGAACTTCGCATTGTCGGCCTTGTCGCGGTCAAGGGCCGTCAGTCCCTTGTCATACCCGAGCGTGATTTCCTCACCGTGCTCGCAGCGGCACAGGTTTACAGTCTCTCCCTCTATCCACCATTCCACGCCTACGGCTTCCGCCAGCTCCTTCAGCCCGTCATTGCAGTACTTGCCGGTATAGTCAATGGTCACGTTGTCTGTGCCCTCCACGGTGCCGGCCTTGAAGTTGGTCGTGCCGTCCATGCCGTCATTGATGTTCTTCACGATCAGACGCACATGGTCTATGGGACGGGCAGTCAGCGTGAACACGGCCTCGTTTCCGCCATCGGTATTGTTCAGGATGAGGAAACGCTTGATAAGGCTCTCAATCCCGTACAGGCGGAGGCTGTATTCCCACTCGACGGTACTCTTCTCTGCGGGTACGTACTTCTCCACCGCCCGGTAACGCTCGCCGCCATAGTCGATGTAGTCGTTAACATCGACGGGAATGAACTCGTACAGCGTGAAGGAGAGATTCAGCAGATTGTCCCCCTGTATCTCCTTTTCCTGTGTGCTGCTGCCATCGGGCTCTATGCGCGCCTTTACATTGCCGTAGCTGTCATATAGCGTCAGTATCATTTTTATATCGTTTGAATGGTGTTTGAACAATCGTGCAAATGAGCGCAAACAAGCTCGCTTGATTTGCCGAATGCAGCCGATTATCAGTTTACTAATGATGTTATATTATCGGTTCAGGTTCACGAAACTTGACCTTGTAGCGGCCGGCCTGTACGCCCTCCTTCCACAGGTAGGTCAGCGACCTGTATGAACTGCAGTCCAAATAGAAGACCCTGAGCGTAAGGTTCAGTTCCGTAAAGGTTATCGTCAGCCAGCCGTCCTTGCCTGTTTTCAGGAAGCGGATAAAGGCCATGTAGCTGGCCAGCCACTGCTCCCGTGTCCGGGCATACTGGGCGAAATGAAGCGTCACGTCGCGCTCGGCATTGGCGGGCAACAGTGTCCGGGAGTATTTCTTTCCGTCATGCTCCCGTATGTCCACGCCCACATGTTCCTTTGCCTTACTCGGTGTCAGAATGGCGTTCAGGTTTTCCCTGCCGCCTTTCTTCTCCTCGGTGAGGAACACGCCGTACTCCTTCCAGATGTCCGTGCCGTTGATCAGTACAAGTCCGCCTAATATCTTATCCATACTATTTCACTTTTACGCCATCGCGAGTTATTTTTTTCATTTCTTCCTTTATATCTTTCAGAGATTGGGCACTGCTGCCCGTATTGTCCTCGATTTTCTTCAGGTGTCCCTGGGCGTCACTCATCCTGACGGCTATGTCCTCCACGCGGTCATCGATGCTTGCCCAGTGCATCTGGCCGCTGACGAACAGTCCCTCCAGCTTTGTTCCCTGGTCCTGGCTCATCGTCATGAAGGCACCGCTTTTGCCTGACTGTGTCGTGCCTCCGGTCTTGTCGGTCTCCTTGATGATACCTTCGTTCCTCAGCTGCTCGATGTCGTTCCTGGCACTCTTCACATAGTCCTCGTACTCCTGCTTCAGTATGTCAAGCCATTTCCGGTACTCGGCATCGGTTATCTCACCGCTTGTCTTCGCCTTGTTCAGTTTGGCAAGATTTTCGTACCATGTTTCCAGATTCTTCTGGAACTTCGCGCCGACGAGGTTGTTCACCGCCATCTTGTTAACCATCTCCTGCCAATTCTCGGCTATTTCATCAAAGACCTTCTCTGAGCCGTTGGCAAGTCCATAGAGGGAATTTAAGAAGCTGTCAAAGACATTGTCCTTGGTCGTGGTGGTCAGGTTCTCATAGAGGGCGTCCGTAATCTCCTTCAGCTTGCCGGCCTGCTCGATATACTTGTCCAGCTTCTCGGCCACCCGACCGCCGTAGCCGCCCTTGCCGGTATCCTGCAGCAGCTTCCACATGTCCACATTGGAGCGCAGCATCTTCATCTCCTCCGGGCTGAGGTTCCAGATGTCCCCGTTCCACTTCCTGCCCATCTGGGCACTCAGGCGGTCTATCTGTTCCTGGCTGTAACCGCGCCAGTAGTAGTTGAAACTGTGGTGCGCGGAATGGTAACCGGCCTGCGCCTGGGCAATGCCCTTGTAGTTGTCGATTGTCTCGCGTTGCAGCTTCTCCGCATCATCAGATATGCGGATGGCGATGGCTCCCCGGGCAGTCTTCATCTCATCAGTCAGGTCTTCGATGGCCTGCTCCAGCAGCTCGTTCCGCTTGGTCAGCCGGTCGATGGCCTCCGCGACTTCCTCCTCGTTGGAATTGGTGAACCAGTCGCTCGGCCCCTTGATACTCAAGGCTCCAAAGGACAGGATATTGCCGATACGCCCCAGTACAGTGTCAAGCAGACCGCCTATGCCGTTCACTACAATGCTTTCCAATACCTTGAACAGATTCTCCGGCAGGTCGAAAATGGCATCTATCAGGTTGCCGATGGCGTCCAGTATGCCCACCACGAGGTCATCAATCCATCTGAGGGAGATAATTTCCTTAATGGCGTCAAGGATGCCCGTCACGAAGTTCTTGATGCCGTGTACCAGGTCGAGTATCAGTTTGGGTATCTGGGCCACGATACCGATGATACCGCCAAGCCCGCTTGACAATACGCCCGACAGGCTTCCGCCGATACTCCCCAGCGCACTGCCCATCGTGCCCGACAGCGTGGTGCCTATCGTCTTCGCCATGCCTTCCCCCATCTGCGGAAGTATGGAATCCAGCGTACCTTTCAGCTGGTCTATCTGCCCCACGGACTGCTGAATGCCGCCAAAGCCCTCCACGCCCTGCCAGCCCTTGGCATTGCTTAATGCTGTTGTCAGTCCGCTCGTGAAATTCGCCACCTCATCGGAGGTCCGGTTCAGGGCCGCACCGAAATCCTCCATACTCTCATGTGCCTTGGCTGTGGCATCGCCCAGTTCCTGCGCCTTGGTCTCAAGTTCCCTGTACTGCTCTTCAGTAATCTCTCCAGAGGCGAGTTTCTTCTTGCCTTCGTCTCTTGTCTTCACGGCGGCTTCCTCAGCCTTCACGGCGCGGTCGTAGGCGGCCACGCTGTCCGTGAACTGCTTGATGGCCTCGTCCAGCTTCTGCCATGTCACGCTCTGGTCTGTACCGACATACCGGCGCATCTCCTGTATCAGGTCCGTCACCTTCTGCTGGGTCTCCGCATCGGCGTTCCTGTAGTCGTCCGTTTCGACGTACGCGCGCAGCTGCTCCATCATCGGCGTCATCATCTCCTTGGTCAGGTTGCCCACGCCGCTGAAGAGAGCGCTCCAGTCTATGCCACGGCTGATCTCCTCGAACGACATGCCGGCCTCGCGTTGCTGCTGTTCCTTGCGGAGTTGGGCTTTCTTCCACTTCTTCGTACTGTCGCTCACTTCGGAAGCGTCCACCTCGGCTATCTTCTGCGCTGTCTCCTTGGCGATGGCCAGCTTCTTCTGCTGGAACGAACCGTATTCCCTCAGGTATTCGCTCATCGCCTGAATCTCGTCCCTGCGCTGTTCCAGCTGTTTCTTCGCCTCTTCCTTGGCAATCTCTTTCTCGCCGTCCTTTTTCTTCATGGAGGCAAGGGCACGGGCTGAGGCAAGTGCTTCGGTCTGTTCACCGGTGAGATGTCCCTTTTGTGCATCGCGCCATTTCTTTTCCTGGGCGGCGAGTTCCTCCATTTCCTTCTTATAGTTTTCCTGGATTTGTCGGCGTTTCTTTTCAGAGCCTTCCTTGAGCAGGTCTATCTCTGTCTGGCGGTTCTTCTGCTGCAGGGCAAGGAGTTCCTTTACGTTACGCTCTTCCTCGTTCCTGGTGTCCTTCGCGGTCTTGGTCTTGCCTGTGGTTTTCTTCGGTTTGTCTGGGGCGGAGTGCCCACCGATATTTGCACTCTTGCCAATGGATGCAGCCTGTTTTTCCAAATCGGCAGCCTGTTTGAGATAGCTGTCGCGTTCTGCCTCCAGTTCCTTGGTTCGCTTGTTGTATGCTTCCTTGTTGTACCGCTCTACGGCCGCATGACCATCGTACATGCCGTTGCTCTCTGACTGCATCAAGTAATGTCCCATACGGGCAAACCAGCCCATATCGCTTTCCGCATTGCCCGGTTTGGTCGCCTTGTGCTTGGCAACCTTCTCGTCGGCTTCCACGGCCTTGTTCACGAGTGCCTGCGCCTTGGCCTGTAGGAAAAGCATCTGTATGTACTGCTCGGCTTTCTGGGTAAGTACATCGTACCATTGGGCCACGGTGTCATAATAGCCGAAAGCCTCGCCGTACTTGCGGTTCATCTCCTCACACTTCTTCTTCTCCTCTTCCTTGGAGCCGGTGAAGTTCTTCAGGCTCTCCCGGGTGGTGTCTATCTCAAAGCGGGTCTTGATCATCTCTGCCCGTCCCTGTGATTCAATCTCGACACGCTCCTGCGCCTTCCTTGCCGCTTCTTCCTGTGCGTCGGAGTACTTGTTCCAAGCCACGATGAGTCCTGTAATGACAACGGACAGACCGAGTGTCAGCGTGGCCATGAGTGCCGTTGCCGCGGCATTGGAAATACCCAGTGAGGTGGCAAGGCGGTAGTTGGCAGCCGTCAGCAGGTTCTTGACTTTCGTGACGGTTACCAGCCGGAATGCGCTGTCCTTGTTCAGGGCATTGAACAGCTGCTGCAGCCCCATCGTGATGGCCATGACGCTCTGTACCCGTGCCTGCACCTTCATCAGGTTTTCATTCTCGGAAGCGAAAAGGGACATCACGCCCGTGGCGGTGGTGAATGCGCCCGACAAACCGTTCACGCCGGATATGAAGCCCTGAAGGTTCGCGTCGTCATTGGAGAGGATACTGGTCTGCTGGCGCAGGTCTCCGAGAGTGTCTGAAAGTAGGGCAGCTTTCTCTGCCATCTGTCGGTACTCCTCGGTATTCTGCTCACCATTCAGACGCATTTTTGCCATGTCGTTCTGAAGCTCGCGCAACTGACGCGACAGGCGTTTGTTGCTTTCCCTGTTCTGTTCCTGTGTCTCTGTCAGGCTGTTGAGAATTACCTTTTCTTCCTCAAGGGCTTTCTTGGCGGCGTTCAATTCTGCCAGGGCTGCACCCTGCGCATTGCCCGGGGCTGCGTTGTCGTAGGCTTTCTGAAGGGAACGGACATCGGCTTCGACCTGTTTAATGACCGCCTTCTGTTCCGTTATCTTCTCTGTCAGGCTTTTGTTAGCCGCAGCCGCCTGTTCCTCAGAAATGGTTATCTTGCGGTATTCCTGCTCCAGTTGCGCCACGCCCTGTTTGGCCTGCTGGTGCTCCTGCTCCAGTTGCTGCAGTGCCCCGGTTTCCTCTGCAAGCACTTTCTTGCACGCGCTGATCTCGACCAGCAGTTCCTGCTGACCGGTTCCCGGCTTCATGGTCTGCAGCTTCCGCTGCAGCTTGTCCAGGTCAGAGTTCACGCCGTCAATGACCTTGCGCTGCTCATCAATCTTGGTATTGATGATCAGGGAGGCACGGCGGGCTGCGCCAAGCAGCTGCTCGACGCTCATCTTGCTCTTGTCGAGCCCCGCCGTCAGGTTGTCCCGCATCAGAAATTCTATCTCTACCGGTTTCATTCGCTATTGTTTTAAGTTGCTTTGAAAAAACGCCACTATATCGCTGGCTTCACTTTCAGGGCTTTGTGTGCTACCGTTGGCTTGCTTGCCATCTACATAGCGGGGAGCGTCGCTCAGCATCATGATTAGCGTCTGGAAGTTCACGCCGTTCAGGATATAGTCCACGCTCCATCCTGTGGCACTCGCTATCTGCCATATAAACCCAAAGGGGCTATGGGAGCCTTCCCAACGGCTCTTTAACTCCCCCTCTTTCCTTGGCTCAGTCTCAGCTTCATCGGATTCGTCATCTCTGCTGATCTGATAATAGGTATAAAAGACTGCGTGCCCATCAGCAATACGAATTGGCTGAAGGCTGCCTTCTGGTACTCCCACTTCATATAGTGCCGCACCAACCACGACAGCAGCCATACCGGCAGCCACCAGCGTTCCATCGTCAGGGCGATGATACGGCTCAAAGTCTTGCCATGCCGGGCAAGGAACTGCATCTGTTCCTTATGGTCCATAGCTTCCAGTTCGGCCGCCGTCGTGTCCATAGACAGGTAGGCATGCGCAATCTTTATCTGTCGGGCCAGCGTCGGGCGCTTCATCGTCAGCCGGAATCGCAGCGGCTCTTTCCTGAAAGGTATCCTTAAATCCTTGAGAGGGAGGGAAACGCCCGCATCAAGCAAGGCTTCCGCTCCCTCTCTCTGGATTTTCCTGATTACTTGCTCGTCCATCAGCCTTCACCCAGAGTGTCATTGATTTCGTAAGGAGCACCGCCATCCTCGGGCTTGTTCACCTTCAGCTGGCATTCTACCTTCGAAACTTCAGTCAACGTCAGCTTACCGCCGAGGTTGGCCAGGATGGTTCCGTTGGGAATGGTCATGGTCTGACCGCTCACGAAGTCAATGGTCCACTTGCCACTGAGGTCCACGAGAGAGGTCGGTGCTTTCCAGCCGGTCACCTTCTTGTTGCCCTCGGTGCCGGTCTCAACCAGCGTTCCGCCCAGCACGGCTTTCAGGTTCGCATAGTCCAGCTGGATAAGGTTGAAGGTCGGGCTCACCTTGCCGTTGCTCTGCATCAGCGTCAGCACGGGTGCGTCGGGCACCTGCTCGGCTTCCACGTCCACACTCTCCGGCTTCGTGCCGCCCCAGTCCCAGCTGTTCTTTTCGATGTAACCGATGAGGGCTTCGCCAAATTTCACGGCTGCGATGCCGTAGATGAATTTCTTGTTCTTGCTCATTTTCTAAGTTTTATAAAAGTGAATACTATTCCGATTATCCCGGACAGAAGCCCGGCACAAAAATACTTGAGCCGCATGAGGAAGCCGTTACCGGTACTTTCCTTCGCCTCCTCCTTATGCTCAGCCTTGCTGTCGCTCGCAATTTTGAGTTGCCGTTTCAGCGTGCTGATGGTCTTGGCATATCTGGCGCACACCAGTTCCAGGCTGTCGCATCCAGCTTCAATCACTATCCGTTCCGGCTCATCAGCCGTCGGCGCCTTGTGGCTCACCTTCACGCTCGCCTGACCTTTCCTCGCCGTGTAGCCCGCCCCTTGGGGCAACAGGCGAAGACTGTCCAGGTTCAGTGTCAGGCTTACCGTCGACATCGGCACCTTCACGGGCATCTGGCTCGTTTCGGTGATGCTCACCGCCTCGCTGTCCCTTGCCTCGAGAGTGCTTTGCACGACTTGGCTTTCCCTCGTCAACCTCTTCGTCGAGCGACAGCTCGCCACTGACAGGACAATTAGCGCGATGGGGGCAAACCTGAATAGCCTCGATAGCGCGGGAGAGGCGGTTGAGCGCACGCCGTGTCCGGCTGTTCTCGACTCCCAGAGCCTCAATCTGTTCTTTGGTCTCTTCATATTTCTTCTGTGTTTCAACCAGCAGCATCGAGATGTCCTCGTACATCGTCTTGTAGGTGTCGTGCACCTCCTTGGCGGTCTTGGCCTCCCGCGCCTTGCGGTTCGCAATCCACGCAATGGCGGCACCGATACCGCCAGACGGGATTGCCCATTGCAGAATCTGTAATATCGTGTCTGCCATTGCTTGTATATTGTGAATTGTAAATTATGAATTATGAACTCCTATCTCGCGCAGCCACTTGCTTACGTCAAACGAAGGGCACGCCTTGCGCGGATTCAGGTCGTGGTGCCCCACAATGCGTATCTGCGGGAAACGCTCGTGGAAGTCGCGCACATAGCGTTTCAGGGCTTCCTTCTGCGCCGCCGTCCGCGTGTCCTTGGGCTTCATGGCTTTGTCGCAGCCGCCCACATACACGATGTGCCGGCTCACGCTGTTGTAGCCCGCAGCGCCGTTGGTAACCTCCCACGGATCCACCTGAGCGTCCTCGTTGTTGTCCACCAGCCGCTCCACGCTGCCGTCAAGGTGGAAGAGGTCCGTGTAGCCCACCTGCTTCCAGCCACGCCCACCCTTGCTTACCGGGTCGGTGTGCCAGTGGCGTATCTCCGCGGAGCTTACCTCACGGTCTTCCGGCGTGGCGGTGCAGTGGATGACGAGATATTGCATTGGCTTGCTCATTATCCTATGTGTTCTGAGTATTCTGCCAAGCCACGGCTAACAACATCTGCAGCACGCTCGGTCTCAAATTCCAATACGGTACCGGCTTCGTAGCGGATAGTGGTGTCAAACTTGTCAAGGAAGTCCTGGACTACCTTGATAGATACCTTTTTCTCTTCATTCTTTTCGTTCTTTTCCTTTTCCATTTTTATTCTATTTTATGGTTTATACTAAATCTCTGCTGTCCACATGGTTATCCGTGTGCAAGGAACTTTGGTGAGGAACGCTTGTCCAGCACGATGAATTCCTCACCGAAGGCAATGTTAGTGTCTGCCTTCATAAGCATCTTGAAGAAGTACAATTCACTCATATTGCTCACAGGACCAATCTTGATGACATGTTCGTCGTCTTGGAGGTTCACGGCTGCAAACAGATTGCTCGTCATTGCGTCAGGGCTGCACAGCGTGGCCACGATAAGGTCATCAGGCCATGCCGCGAGGGTCTCAATCTTGATGTCCTTGTACATCTTCAGGTTGCGCGTGGTTTCGTCACGGTTCTTGTACTCGCGGGCCGTCAGCTCGTCATCGTACTTGTTGAAGTCCGTAGGGCTCATCAGGAAGCGGAGGTTCGGGTTTTCAATCATCGCTACAGGAATTTTTGCACGCACTGCCTTCAGGCGGCCAACCATTGTCGTTTCATCCGAACTTACGACGACAACGTTCTGGTCCTTTGCAGCCTGTGTCAGGATGCCGTTGAAGAGATGATCGTCGTCATTACCTTGTACGCCGTTGATGTAGTGGTTCCCTAACTCGAACTGTACCTGTTTTGACAGGGCGTCGAGAAGCTGGTTCTGTACGGCAGGTGGAAGCTCTGCAAAAACGAGGTCGCCCTTAGGCTGGAACTGACGCCATACGCTCTCGAATGTGCGCGGGTTGAAAACCGTGAACGCCATGAAGTCCACAGGGTTCAGGCTCTGCTCCGAATAATCGAAGCCACCCTTCGAGTCGCTTACCTGGGGATCTTCCTTCTGCTGCTGCAACATCTTGCTTGTGCGCAGACGGGGAATGGATACTTTCTTCGACACATTCGGGATAATGTGGATAAGTCCCTTGCCCACAATCTCGTTGTTGGTCGTCGCAACGGTAAGGAGCTGCTCCAGCACCTCGCCATTGTAGTTGGTGTTTTTAATATTGATTGCCATTGTTTATGAAATAATTATTTACAGGTTTTACTTTCCGTGATATTTGTCGCGGATCTCACGCTGGCGCTTCTCCCAGGGACTCTCATCACCGGGATTGCCACCCTGCAGGATGTCCCTTACCATTTTCTTTGTTGGCAAGGCTGCCAAAGCCTTCTTGCCGTCATCGGGGTGCTCTTTCAGCAGGTTCTCATAGACGGGGCGTGTCTCCGCATTGATGCGACCGTCTTTCTCTGCGGCATCGAGCAGGGCCTTGCGCGCTGCTGCCGCCGCTGCCTCTGCCGCATCCTCAAAGTCCTTCAATTTTGCCTTCAGCGTGTCATTCTCCTTACCGATACTGTCAGCGCGCCCGGCAGTGGTTTCCAACTGGTCGAGGCGTGCCAGCACGTCGGCCTCCGTCGCGCAGTCCTTGAACTGCGGACGTTTTTTCAATTCTTCAAAGTTCATGTCCGAAATGTTTAGTGGCTCATTGAGCCGGTTATTAAATATTGCATATATCTGTTCTGGCGTACTGTCCTCCGGCACAGGGTCTGCATCGTAAATGCCGTCAATCAGCCCAAGGCTAAGGGCTTCGTCTGCCGTCAGCCAATGGTCAGTACCGTCGAAATAGGCAGCCTTTACCGCCGCCGCATCCTTGCCCAGTCGCTCGGCATACATCTGGCACAGCGTGTCTTCCAGACTCTCCATCTGCTCAAGCACCTCCTTCAGGTCTTTCTTGTTGCCGTAGCAACCGCCACTCACGCTATGAAGCATTAGCCGGGCATAGCGGCTCATATATACCGGCTTCCCGCAAAGGGCTATGACGCTCGCCATAGACGCTGCCACACCATCTACATAGAGGGTGATGTTCGCCTTGCTTGCACGCAGGGCGTTGAAAATGGCTATGCCAGTATAGACCTCGCCGCCGACACTGTTGATACGGATATCAATATTCTTGTATGCCGATTCCGCTGCCATGAGTTCACGGGTAATCTGTCCGCTCGTCACCGCTCCATAATTGTCGCCTATGTCTCCATACAGCAGGATGCAGCAGGTGTCTTCGCCGGGGATGATGTTGAAAAATCTATTCATTTGTCGTTGTCGTATTATTGTGGGTTCGCTTTACGATGCAATGATTGTGCAAGCGAGAGCAGAGCGGAACCACTTCCAGCTTTGCCGAGCGCAGCCAATTATCGCTTTTCAATGCAAAGGTGGGGGATTTTTCACAAGTTTGCAAATCGCCTTTTTATCATACAATACTTATAATCAACTTATTACGATACAAAGCTTTATCATACGGACACGATTTGCAAACACCACAAAAACAAGCCACCTTTGCATTATATTTTTCAAATATGGCAAAGGAATTAAGCAACACACAGAAGAAGGAATGGGCAAAAACGCTCTATCTCAAGGAGAATCTCACACAGCAGGAGATAGCCGACCGCGTGGGGGTGTCCCGCGCTACCGTCAATCGTTGGATAGCCGATGGAAAATGGGAGGAACAGAAGGTCGGACTCACGCTCACCCGTGAGGAGCAAGTAGCAAATCTATATCGGCAGGTAGCCGAGATAAACCGGAAGATAGCTGAGAAGCCAGAAGGAGCGCGCTTCGCAAGTAATGCCGAGGCGGACATCCTCGGCAAGTTGTCTGCCGCTATCCGGAAGATGGAGACCGATGTCGGCATTGCTGATGTTATCAGCGTGCAGACAAAGTTTATCGAATTCCTGCGCCCCATAGACCTCGACAAGGCAAAGGAACTCACACAATTATCAGACGCATTTATTAAGTCGCTCCTGTAAACATTAACATTCAACCCACCCATATATATGAAGCAAGCTGACAGAAACGCGCTGCTCGACTGGGAGAAGTACCGCCAGGACATCATGCGTGCCACACCTGTTGATAAGGAGATGAGCGTTGCCGAGCGTGAACGCCACCGCCTTTATCTGGAGGCGCATCCCATAGAGTGGATAGAATACTTCTTCCCCAACTATGCCAAGTATGAGTTTGCCGACTTTCAGAAACGCGCTATCCGCCGTATGATTGCAAACGATGAATGGTACGAGGTTCTCTCGTGGTCACGAGAGTTGGCAAAGTCCACCATTACGATGTTCGTCGTCATGTACCTCGTACTCACGCGACGCAAGCAGAATGTTATCCTTACCTCCAACAGCAAGGACAACGCCATCCGGCTATTGACACCGTACAGGGGAAACCTTGAAGCCAACGGGCGAATCATTGCCTATTATGGCAGACAGCAGTCCATAGGGGCGTGGACCGAGGACGAGTTCATTACCAAGCAAGGGGTTGCATTCCGGGCAATCGGTGCCGGGCAATCGCCTCGTGGCTCCCGTAACGAGGCCATACGCCCCGATGTGCTGCTCGTTGATGACTTCGATACTGATGAGGACACTAAGAACCCCGACATCATTCAGAAGCGGTGGGAATGGTGGGAACAGGCACTTTATCCTACACGCTCCACCTCCGAGCCTACGCTCATAGTCTTTTGTGGTAACATTATCGCAAGGGACTGCTGCATAACCCGCGCTGGGGAGATTGCCGACCATTGGGACATTATCAACATACGCGACAGGAACGGCAAGAGTACATGGCCGCAAAAGAATACGGAGGAGCACATCGACCGTACCCTCTCAAAGATTTCCACGCTGTCGCAGCAGCATGAGTATTTCAACAATCCTATTTCGGAGGGGGAGATATTCAAGCAGGTGGTATATGGCAAGGTGCCGCCGCTCTCCAAGTTCAAGTTCCTCGTCATTTACGGCGACCCTGCACCGGGAGAATCGAAAGGAAAGAAGGGCAAGTCCTTCAAGGCGGTCATGCTCCTTGGAAAGAGCGACAGTAAACTCTATGTCATCAAGGCACGCCTCGCACAGGCACTCAATGCCGAGTTTATCGACTGGTATGTGCAGCTGCTCGAATATGTGGCAGGGCGCAGTACCGTATATTGCTGGATGGAGAACAATAAACTTCAGGATCCGTTCTTCCAGCAAGTGTTCCGCCCGCTCGTCCGGAAGGTGCGTAAGGAGAAAAACATCACGCTCTATATTCAAGGTGATGAGGAGAAAAAGACAGACAAGGCAACGCGTATCGAGGCAAACCTTGAACCAATGAACCGCGAGGGTAACCTGATTCTCAACGAGGCTGAACGCGACAATCCGCACATGAAGGAACTGGAGGACCAGTTCAAGCTCTTCACACTCTCACTCAAATACCCTGCCGATGGTCCTGATGCCGTTGAGGGCGGAAACCGTAAGATTGACGAGACGGCACAGCGGGCTGACCGCCCACTCACACAGTCGCGAAGAAGTGTAAGAAACAGAAACAAATATAGATTATGAGCCAGTTTGTTGATATAAAGGACTATGACGCAAGCGTACACCGCGAAATCCTCGATGCGCTTGTAAGGGACGATGGGACACTCGTTGAGATTTGCGAGGACAGGGCCATCGCCGAGATGCGGGGCTACCTCTCCAAACGTTACGACTGCAACGCCATCTTCTCAGCATCGGGCGAAGAGCGCAACCAGCTTATACTGATGATGGTCATTGACATTGCCGTGTACCACATATTCTGCATACACAACCCTCAGAAACTCTCACAGGTACGCAAGGACCGCTATGAGAGGGCGGTGGAATGGATGAAGGCTGTGGCAAACGAGGAGGTTTCCATCGACGGCGCACCGCTACTGCCAGAGGAGGACAGGGCGAGAAAATCGGCACTGATGTTCAAGAGCAATCCAAAACGAATAAACAGATTATAATATGAGCAGAAAGAATAAAGAACAAAATGCAAAAGGGCGTATCACCGTCAGTGGAAACGTGCCACGTCCGGGACAGCGGCAGCCCGCCATCATCCGTATCACGCAGCCCAAGCGGTTCAATATCGACACGGCCGACTTTATGAGCGCGGTCAAGGCTGCCGAGAATGTTGATTATGCCCAGCGCTCAAAACTCTATGACCTCTATACGGGCATTCTGCTCGACACCCACCTGTCGAGCGTCATGGAAAAACGCAAGAACGCCGTGCTGTGCTCTGCTATAGAGTTTCAGCGAAACGGAAAGCCCGATGACCATATCAATGAGCAAATACTATCACCGTGGTTCTATCGTTGCGTGGCCGACATTCTCGACGCGCGCTTCTGGGGCTTCTCGCTGATGCAGTTCTTCAAGAATGGGGAATGGATAGACTACGACCTCATTCCAAGGAAGCATGTGGAGCCGGTGCGGAAACTGATTCTAAAATACCAGACCGACATTCAGGGCACCTCATGGGACGAATTTACCGACCTGCTCTTCGTCGGGAGCGGTACCGATCTCGGACTGCTTGCCAAGGCTGCGCCCTGGGTTATCTATAAGCGTAACACCACCGCCGACTGGGCACAATTCTCCGAGGTGTTCGGCATGCCTATTCAGGAGTACATCTATGACACCGACGACGAGGAGTCAAGAACCCGTGCATTGCAGGATGCCAACTCCATAGGCTCCCTCGCCACTTTCATTCACGGCAAGGATACCGAGCTGCAACTGCGTGAGGCCGGCAACAAGACAGGCTCTGCCGATGTGTATGAGCGGCTCGTAGAACGGTGCAACAGTGAGATTTCAAAACTGATTCTCGGAAACACCCTCACCACGGAATCGTCAGAGAAGGGTACACAGGCGCTTGGCACGGTGCACAAGAAGGTGGAGGACAATGTGGCGAAGGCTGACCGCGAATATGTCCTCAGCGTGCTCAACTATGATATGACCGACATCTTCTTCCACATGGGCATTGACACCTCAGGGGGCAAGTTCTGCTTCCCTGAAAAGAAAGACATTGATCCCAATACCGAGATGAGCGTCCTTACACAGCTGCATACGACATTCTCGCTCCCTATCGATGACGATTACCTCTATGAGAAATTCGGCATAGAAAAACCAAAGGACTACGACCGGCAGAAACAGCGTCAGGAGGAAGATAGAAAAGTCAGGCAACAGGCAATGATGCAGCCAAATAAAGAAGATGAGGGGGACACGGATGAGAGTCAAAGTTCAAATCACAAATCTCAAAGTTCAAAGTTAAAGGACCGCCTCCGCTCTTTTTTCGCGAAAGCCCCGCAGGACGGGGCTCGTTTAGACTGGTAGTCAATCATATATACTTCGATGCGGACAACGCACCGGCTTCCAGTCTGCAATTCGATGAAGAATTGCTGGTAAAGGCACTCGGTAATATCTACCGCAAGAAGTTCAATATAAAGACGGAGATAGAGCCGCTGCTATATGGAGCCGTGAGCGGCATATTCCATCAGGCTGCCGATGAGGGTTTCCAGCCACGCACGGTGACCGACCCCGATCATGACTTCTACGAGCAACTGCGGCACTCTGGAGATGTGTTCTCGGCTTTCAAGGTACATCGGGCACAGAACGATATGGCGGCGCGACTGCTCGACTCAAACGGTGTTCTAAAACCGTTCAACCAGTGGCTGAAGGAGGTTATGCCCATTGCCTCGCACCAGTGTGGGGCATGGCTCAAGACGGAGTACGACACGGCCGTCATAAGGGCGCACCAGGCTGCCGACTGGCAGCAGTTCCGCCGCGAGGCCGACGTGCTGCCCAATCTCAGGTGGATGCCCTCGACGAGCGTCCACCCCGGAGAGGACCATCGGCGATACTGGGGGACCGTCCGCCCCATCGACGACGATTTCTGGAACCATCACCGGCCGGGCGACCGCTGGAACTGCAAGTGCAGTCTCTCCAACACCGATGCCCCCGCTACTCCCATACCTGCCGATAGTCCGGAACATCATAGTGGTGGCAATAACCCTCAGTCAGGACTTAAAGGTAATCCAGGTACAACGGCACAGATTTTCTCCGATGATCATCCATATTTCCCAGACTCTTGTGAGCATTGTCCTTTCTATACGCCGACAATATCCGATAGGTTACGTAATACATTCCAAAACAGGAAGAAACACTGTAATACCTGCCAATATGTAAACAAACGCATTGAAAAAACAGCCAACGACAAAAAGGAACTCATCAAGAAGCGCAGGGAAGAGTACAGGAGATTACTCAAAGACGACAGTTACACATCTGTAAAATTCGACAAGAAAACTGGTGGGCTGAGCGCAAATCATATAGGGCACATTACCCACGAAGGACCGAGAGCCGAGCGTTTCTTCGGAGGGCTAACATCGACCGACCTCGAAAACGAATGCCAAACTCTATTATTCAAGATGGGACATAAAGTGCTTTTCATGGATGAACTGAAAAGAAAAAATGGGCAGCAGCTGCCAGCACTTGATATGGAGTTGGATGGTGTACTTATGGATATACGCTCTGTAACGGGAAATGGATGGTACTCAAATATCTTTGGAAAGAAGAATGACCAGTTAAGGCGTTTCAATAGCAGAGAGGACATATCTGCAAGTGCAGATTCTCTTTGTTTGTATTTTCATAACGCACACCTCTTCGACAGGGAAAAAATGGAGAGATCTATCAACTTCTTCAAATATCAAAGAGACAATAAGGGAGAGCCTGTCGAAAGGTATATCAAGCATGTGTATTGTGTAGTTAAAGGGCAAAAAGATATTTTGATATTTGATATAGAATAAAAAAGCCGGGTTTCTCATGGAACACCCCGGCGCATTGGGAAACATACAGAAATTACTTCCTATGAATCCACTGCAAATATACAACTTATTTTTGAAAAAACAATTTTATGGACGCAAAAGATTACATAAAACTCATAGAACAGCATAAAAAGGAACTGGGAGAACTCATGCGCAGGAAACTTCCTGTCATTGTCGGGCGTATGGCAAAGGATCATTATCAGGACAATTTCCGCAAGGGAGGTTTTGTCAATAATGGGTTGAAAAAGTGGCCCGTTACCAAACGGCAATACTCTGGCTCCAGTTCCGCTTCGGCAGCATACGGCCCGCTTCTCTCTGGGCGTAACCACCTCTTCGGCTCTATCAAATATGTGCCAGCAGACTACCGAGTCAAGGTCGCCAACGAGGTGCCATACGCTGCCATACACAATGAGGGTGGCACCGTCAATCCGACGGTAACACCCAAGATGCGCCGCTTTGCCTGGGCGATGTATCACAAAGTTACGGGCAGGGAGAAAAACAAGAGGAAAACAAAGAAAGCCGGTACGAAGGAAAATGCTGCCGCAGGGTTCTGGAAAGCCCTTGCTCTGACTAAAAAGCAGAAGTTAAGCATCAAGATCCCCAAGCGCAGATTTCTCGGAGAAAGTGCGGAACTCACCAGAAAAATCAATGAAAAAACAGAACAAGAAATTACGAAAATTCTAATAATATAATTATGGAGCAGATTTTTATTTCAATCCTCGAACTCATCAGTCGTGAAATGCCGGAACTGTCGCTCGTAGATGAGGACTACGGACAACTGGAAACCGATGAGGATACTTACCCCGTAACTTTCCCCTGTGTCCTCGTAGGTAATATGGAGGCGGACTGGAACGATATTGGCATGGGAACGCAGAAAGGAATAGTATCGCTTACAGCACGCCTGGCTATTGACTGTTACGATGATACACATATAGGGTCAAGTACTACGGAAAAAACCGCTGAGCGACTCCTTATGGCAAACCGTCTCTACACCGTACTCCAGGACTCCCTGCACTCGCAGGATATGGGACCGATGTGCCGTACAAAGAGCCGATGCTACTCCATGCCGGGAATGATTAAGGTTTATGAGTATGTCTTTCAGTTTGAGTTGCATGACGCTTCGGCGGCAGAGGATTAGACGGCCGTGTCCTGGAACAGTTCAAGCTGCTTCGCTGTCAGGTGGGGCTTGCGCACTTTCGGAACAGGCCGCACATCTATGTCCTTCAACTCTGAGCATTTTTTCCGGATAATGGCCATGATGCGCTCCTCGCTGATGAAGAACTCCTGGGTAGAAAGCAGACGCAGCGCATCGTCGAAACGGAGACGTTGTACCTCTGTCCAATAGTAGTAACGACGGCACAAAGCCTCGTCACGCAATGCGATTAAATTACTATTCCTGCCTTTTTTCATACTCCACACACACAATTGACAGGCAAATATAACAAATTTAATTGATATTAAACGCAAAAAGTCGCTAAATCATTCATTTAGCGACTTTTACGTTAATCCTGTAAACAGGTTTCAGGCTACATCCGGCAGAAACTCGGCTCTATTCGGCTCCACACATTCGTTTCAGGGTTACGCTTCTGGAAGTAGTAGTTCACTGCATTCTTCTGCACCACATTTGCCTCCTTGAACAGGGCCATAATCTCGCCGTACTCACTGTCGAACTTGTCCTCCAGTTCGTAGAGCTTCGATATGCTCTTATAGTCCAGGTCGCCCGCCTTGTTGCGCTCCAGCAGCGTCATCGCCATCTGGTACATCGGGTCGTCCGCTCCCTTCTCGCTCTTTTTCATATAGCGCTTTAGGTAGTCAATCAGTCGCTCCGCCGCAAGGTCGGCACGCTCGTCAAAGCCTTTTACCTTGTTGCTCGCTATCTCCAGGCGAAAGTCGCCGTCAGTGATGGTGTAGCTGCGCTGGTCGCTCTTGCGCACCTGGCCGTAGTCCTTCATGATGGCTACGAAGCCTTCTATCTCCTGCGACAGCCAGTCGTGGAAGCCCCTCACATCGGTTACCACCTGCATCAGGCGCTGCTCCACCTCGTGCATCATCTCCGCACGCAGTCCCTCGTAGGTCTCACGCCGCTCGATGCGGTTCAGCTTCTCCTCGTTCTGCAACTCAGCAAGCAGCTTTGCCCGCTCTTCCTTACTCAAATCCTTGATGTTTACTTTTGTTTCCATTGTTCGTTGTTTTATTGGTTTGACTTCTTTCTGATTATCATTCTCAATTTTGTATTCAGGGCGTTCAGTTCCTCCGTGTCCAGTTCCCTGAACTGCTTGCCGGCTATCCGCCTGTCCTGGCAGAAGGCATTCACACGGTTCCAATTGGTGGTGTCAATGCCGTAAAGCTGCATCTGATGCAGTGCCCCGCTCCGTGCCTTACGCAAACCTTCCCGCAGACTGCGCCGACGCTCGTCATAGCCTGCAACATCTTCCAGCTGACGGCACATTGCGTCATATTCCGTGGAAGCCATCAGATGCAAGTGTTTTGTACGCCCATTCGTGAATTGCTCCACAAGCGTTTCTTTGTCCGCGTCTGGCAGCCGTTTCAGTAAACCGTAGAAACGCGCATAGTTCCGTTCCGCTCCCATAACTTCTCCTCCTTCCAGTCTTTATAGTTCTTCCTTGCGTTGGCAACAGCCTCAGGCAAAGTTCCCTTTATGTCGCCAACACCGAATAAAGGCACACCGTTCACGCTGGCGAACAGTTCACCATTGAACTCCATAACCTGCACAACTTCCCGTGCTTCTGCGTCAAGGGCAGCCTGGCGGGCAGCCTCAATGCGTTCCGCATGCTGCTCGTGCCACACTTGAATACGTCTCTTGATTTCTTCTAAAAAATTAATCATAATCATTGCTGTTAAATTGATGTAAAACTTATACCCATTGATATTGCCCTGCGCTCCATCACTTCCGAACGATGGGTAGCCGCTGTTATGAATGCCTCATTGGAAGCACGGGCTATCTCATAGCCTTTCTTGCGCAAACCATTACGGAGGCATATTTTCTCTTTCGGTGCCTGCACTACACGGAGCTTTGTCTTTTGCTCCAGACCGAATAATACCCTGCGCTTCTCTGCCTTGATGGTATTCTTTCGCTGTTCACCGATGCGACGGTGCATGGCGTCAAAGGCTTCTGCCGACATTTTGTCCTTCTGCCGCTCGCCTTTCTTAAAACGGTAAGCCTTGCCGTAAATCAACAGGTTCTTCGTTCCGACATTGCCACCATTGGCTTTGTTCCTTTTGGCAGCGTGTTCGGAAGCATTTCGCTGCATGGCTTTTGTAAAGTCTGGATGTTTCACCAATCCCATATCCCGTGCAATCCTCACTACTGTTCTGTGCGAGATACCAAGGTGTTCTGCCACTTCCGCGTTTTTGGTCTTACAGAAGTTATTGCGCATCCATTGCTGTTCTGCCTCAGATAGGATTATCTTGCTGTATTTATTTCTTTCCATTGCTATTCTTCTGCTTTCCACTCGACGGTTATCACGGCGTCGAGCCTGCCGCTGCCCTTGCATATCGGACATTCCTTCTTATAGCGTTCCTGCCACTCGTCCTCCTGCCAGTGGTAGCCGTTCCCTTGACAGTAAGGACAACTGTGCCCACGGCTCTCGATGCGGTCTGTCATACGCCCGCCCGGACTCATACGCCTCGGAGTGATTTCAATCATCCGTCTTTCCTTGCTCATAGCGATCTTGTTTTGATAGTCTTATTCTTTCGGGCAGTACCACGGTATAGTTGCAATATCGGCAGCACCGTCCTTCCGTTCTCACAGGATAGGGATTATTACCCATCCCCTCTATCTCTTTGCCGCAGATGCAGCAGGTTTTCCTTTCCTCTTCCTCAAAGACTGGCTGTATGCCGCAGCTCGTCGCCACGTCCAGTTCCAATTTCGCACCCTTACTCACCCACCAGTCCTTCAGCATGTAGATGTAATCGCATTGCAGCAGCAGTCCGATGTCCACTTTCATGTGCTTGCGCCAGTCGCCCGGTTGAGGCAGACCGTTGTTGAACGGGTTGATGGGGTGATAGCCCTTTGCTTTCAGGCGCTCCTCGGCTGCCTTGAAGGCTGCCTTGCGCTCGTCCATGTCATAGTGCGCTATCGCACCACTGATGTAAATTTTCTTATTCATTTTTATAGTCCTCCATTTCTTCAATTTCATATTCCCAATTACAGGCATCTCCTTCATTGATGTTGTCCCCAAGCCACTCAAACGCTGTGTCCACTTGCTCGTCCTGTCCTACAAGGTTACAATGTACGCATCCTCTATCTGCCAAGGCATTTAGAGCGTTAAAGACCTTCTCGCTGACTTCAACATCACATAAACCTACTGTATAGGTTACAGTTACTGTTAAATCCTTTATCTTTTTCATAATATGTTTTTTATATTTCTAATTGTACATTAAAATGATACTCTTTGCACAATCGCCGTATCTGTATGATTGTGAAAGGCATGCCGTCGTGCGCAAAGTATATCGTGCGTTCTCGCGTCTGTACCCTCACACCTTTCTTTCTAAGCCTGTATAGCAGGTTGTCCCTTATATTTGCCATAATTGCCTCCTTTTACATATTGCCATCGCCCCAATACGCTTTTGCCCGTTCCTCCCAGATGGTGTAATACCCCTTATTGCCGAAGTACCGTCCTTTGCTGATGGCACGGTAACCTTCCACCCATATCTTCAGAGTCGCATCATACATCACGCTCACTGCCGTGCGGCCGGCCGGCTTGTTACCGTCAGCCTGGCTGATGAAGATGAGCAGTTTGTCCCTATGTCGACCTTTGAAGTCCTGGTAGTCCTTGAAACTCATCTGTGTGTATTGGAAACTGTCTATCACTACAATATCGGGGCTCTTGCGCCTGCTCAGTCGTGTGTCCAGTTCCTCCATGCCCTCACAGAGCAGTACGAACCGTCTCGCCACATCCTGCATGCCGGCTTTCACGAGGGCGTTCTTCATCGTCAGCGAGAAGCCCTCCTCCAGACTGTCATAGGCGACCTTGCCGAACTTGGCCAGTTCCTTGCATAACTTCATCGTAAAACTCGTCTTTCCACTGCCGCTGCGCCCCCAGATAAACCATACTCCGTTCTTCTCCGGCTCACCGAAGGCTTCTGCCCATACTCCATCAAAGGGGTAGGTATCTTTCTTCATTCTTAACATATCGGTTACACTCATCGCCCTGTTCATTTTTTCACTGTTTTATCACCGTTCAAATGCTGCCTGGCTGCTGTTTGGATAGCCATCAGCTTCACCCTGTGTATGCTTTTTTTTACCCTGCGAAGGTCGAACTCGTATGCTTCCGAGTCTCTCACCACCTCCGAAATCCTGCCCTTATCCGTTACGCCGTTGGCCACGCAGACGGCGTGCACATCGTGTGCATCTGTCCGCTCCAGTTCAAAGAACTTGCGCCCGATACGGCTATGTATCTCGTTGTAGCCGCACTTGTTATAACGAAGCCCCATAGCCATGCGGCGCTTGATGTAGCTCGTTGAGAGGAACACCATACCGCATTTGTCCTCCAGCCGGTTGTACAGGTCAATGAAGTAGTGGAACACCCGTTCCGGCAGTTTGTCCGCCTCGTCGAAGAGCAGCAGCGGAGCCTCCATCTGTATGAGGTCATCGATGATGCGGTCCAGCAATTCACGCACGCTGTAGCCCTCGGTCCTCTGCCCGATACGCCGGGCAATCTCACGAATGAAGTCGCTCTTCTTCATGTCCTCCGAGCAGAGAATATAAAAGACTTCACTGTGCTCCGTGGCGTAGAGTTTCGCCGTGGTGGTCTTCCCACATCCGGCTTCGCCTACCACCCATGTTACATTCTTCACCGTCTGTGCGTCCTGCATTGCGAACACCATCTCCTGAAAGGCTTTGGTTTCCACCACCTGCCAGTCTGCACCTGTACTGGTACCCAGTTGCGTGCCGAGGTTGCGCCACATATCGTCGCTGATGTTCTCCCACTTGCCCTGCAGCACGCTGCTCACCGTGGCACTGCTCGTACCCGTCAGGCTCTGCGCTGCCTTGTTCTGGCTTGGGAACTTGGCCACATACTGCCGCAGCCCTTCCTGTATCCGCTTTTTCTCAATCGTTGTTAATTTGCTCATAATATTGTCATTTAATCAGTTTGACTTTTATAATTTCCCCGCCGTCTGTTTGAAATCCACTACGACAGCCTCCGTTTCTGTCCAATCTTCAAGGCTCAGCTGTTTGGTCTTTCTGCCCAACTTGTACTCCTCTGGCTGTCGGCTGTAGATGCCTGTGCGCCGTTCTATCTGCCTGCGCTCGGCGGCCGTCATGCCTTTTGGCTTCGGACTGCGCAGTCCGTGTTGCTCAGGCAGTACGCCGTGGTTTTTCTCTATTTCCCGTCCTGCCACCGTGCGCTTTATGCGGTCTGCGGTGTTGGCTGCCTGTTCCTGACGAATGAAGGCGGCCTCGCCCTCTGTCTGCTCCTGTATGGCACGGTGTACCACCAGGTAAGGCTCTGCCACACGCTCGAAGCGCAGACTGCCGTCGGTTTCTTTCTTATAGAGCCGTATACTGTCGAAATCGTAAGGGTCGTATTTCACCACGAAACGCTCGTAGGTGTGCCGTCTGCGCCACTCGTGGTCGGGCACGCCCGGTGCGCCCATCACCTCGTACTGCCGCTTCTTTCCCTTGATCGTTACCACGACACCTTGGTCGGTGAAGGTGCTCATGCGCTTGGCTGTTACCCAGAACATGTCCACCATATCGTGTGCCGTAACCTCCTGCGTTTCCTCGTTCACGCTGCCTTCATAGGCTTCTATCCGGCTCGTGCCGTAGGCGGGGTGCCGCATCTCGTTCCATTCCTTCGTGGCAAGGGTGTAGGCGTCCTTCAGTTCAGCAAGCGTGTAGAGACTGTCCTTGTTTTCCTCTATGAACTCAAGGTTCGGACGGCTGCTCATCTTCTTGGCGGTGATGTTCTGTCCTGTGAAGCGCCAGTCCTTGTGCAGTACCTGCTGCTGGAACCTGCCGAATACCGCCTCTATCGTCTTTGACTCGCCGTTGTAAGGCTGCGTGGTCCTGTGTATATGGCAGAGCTTTTTGAATAGTCCATCAGCGTCCAGCCTCTTGTGTCCGCCCTGGTTGTCGTGCACGATCTCGTAGGGCTTGTGCCCGGCCGTCTGTATGGCCATGCGGTAGGCATGGTATTGCGCCTCGTAATCCTCCGAGTCACTGATATGCCAACCAAGCATTACCTCGCTCATGGCGTCTATCACCACATACACCTGCGTAGTCCGCACCTTGCCGTCCTCGTCCCGGTAATACAGGTTCAGTTTCGTACCGTCGCCGTACCACAGCGCATCGCGCTTCGTCGGCAATGCAGTGCGGTGCTTGCGGCCGAATTTCTGGCGGGCTGCCTGCTCGCCGTAAACGGCATCATACCACAAGGGCATGATTGCCGCACTGTTCAGCCACCGCTTCATGCCGCTAAGACTTTTCAGAGGCTTCCAGCCGTTGGTTTCGGCACGCCTGTTCGCTTCTTCAAAAAGTTGCGTGTCGGTATAGACTGGCACCCTGCAACGCTTTAGCGCTATCAGCAACTGCCCGAACTCGTCGGTAATCTTCTGCGTGTTCCTGTTGCCTATCTTGCCGCTGATAAGGCTCGGATAACCGCCGACCTTGAAAGCTTTGATCTTCGCCTTCAGCCTCGCGGCGTTCTGGGGCAGCGTGTGCCCGTACTCTTCACGCATAGCCTCCGAACTCTGATAGATAACCTCCCAGGCTCCGGTCATGCTTCCGTTCAGGCTCTGGCGTATGGCCCTGCGCTGCGACATCATACGCAGCAGTTCCTTCAGCACGCTGGCATTGATGGTGTACTCCTCGATCAGCTTCTCCGTCAGGTGTTCCGCCACACCGTTCTTTTCGTAGGTGAACGCCTCATACCACTTGCGTGCCTCGCCGTCAAGCCGTATGCGGTCTTTCGTCATCGCTTCCTTCATCTTCTCTTCCGGATCGCCGTACTTCGCCACGAACCGCTCCTTGTATTTTGCAGGGAGGGAGCTCCATGCGTAGAGTGCCTGACCGCCCTCGCCACCTCCACGGTGAACGCTGGCAATGTTGCCGCGCCAGACATTGGAGAGCAAGGTAGAAGGCTTGATGACAGCCTCCTTCCCTCCTGTCAGTTCCGCGTAGGTTACGCACAGTATTTTGTTGAAGTACTCCATCCCGATTTCCATTTACAGGCTCATCGCCATCTGTTCAACCTCGTCGGTCAGTGCCATAAACTCCGGTATGCCCAAGCCCTGCTCGCATCGGCGCTCCAAACCATCCACAAACACATGGCTGCTCCCGTCCTTGCGGTCATACACCAACTGCACGCGCTTGCCGAAGTGCAATGTCATCGTCCGTGCCGCTTCCTCATGCGTCGTTTCCACCTCTTCGGGCTTCCAATTGGCCACGCCACCCAACTGCTGCAAGGCCGTGAAGCGTATCTTTCGCGCCAGGTCGCTGTCGCTTTTGAAGTTCAGCGCCTTCCATACCATAGGGTTCGTGCACTTGAACACCTTCCTGAGGTGTGCCTTTGCTTTCTCGCTTACAAAAATCTTCTTTTCCATATTTTTGTTTTTATAATTGTTGTTTTATAGTGCGGACACAGGGAGTCGAACCCTGCGGGAGCGACCCAGCAGTCCGTGCTGCCCGCTTTGGTGTCCTACAACTTGCTACTTTCTGATTTCATAGCATGTCGCCTAAGGGAGGCGAAAATCATGTTCCGTACGGAAAAGCAGGTCCAATACGATTCGTCACGGAAGCAGGCGTCAGAAGTCCCTCCCGCACTCCTCATCTCTTTTATTACCTCGCCTAATGCATCAACCAGCATGTCTAACTTTTCAGTACTCACTTTGTCTAAAAGATTCTTGTTCATATTCTTTAATCCTTAAAATTTGCAAACCACACCCTTTTTTATTATCTTTGGACGCTGTTTATATCATTAACACGCTGCAAAGATACAAAATATTTCGCCACATGCAAACAAAAGAACAAAAAATATCACCGATAAAACAGAGAATTTTGCAATTCTCTGCAACTTTAGGGGTGAGCAAACGCAATTTTTACTCCAAAATTGGGGTCTCAAGGGGTACCCTTGAGAGCAACACAGGAATTACAGAGGATATAATGGCGAAATTTATCGCCACCTATCCAGAGGTAAATATAAGTTGGCTTATTACGGGCGAAGGCGATATGCTGAAGTCTATATGGGAAGAACCACAAATCGAGGTGAAACCGATACATCAGCCACGGAGCACAGAAAAGAAAGAGGAAACACAGGTTGTTTACCTCTACGACTTTGAAGCATCAGCAGGGTTACGGGCTCTTTTCGACAATAACCGGCAGAATATCATCGACACCATCAAGATACCCAATCTGCCCAAGTGCGATGGCGCAATCCATATCGTCGGAGACTCCATGTACCCGCTTCTTAAGTCGGGCGACATTATATTATATAGGCAGATGCCACTCGACATCAACAACCTGCTCTACGGCGAAATGTATCTTCTTTCGTATGATATTGACGGCGATGACTACATCGTGGTAAAGTATATCCGCAAGTCCGAAAAAGGTGAACCATTTATCACACTCGGATCAGAGAACCCCGCACATGCACCGCGCGATATAGACTTTCGGCGAATTACAGCCCTTGCACTCGTCAAAGCCTCTGTGCGCATCAATTGCATGATATAGCAAATCCTTTTAATTATACAAGTATGAAAAAACTCTTTTTCCTGTTTGCTATTATTGCAACACTGACATCTTGCCAAAAGACAAAAGATGATTTAGCAGTAGATTTTATAAAAAAAAGTCTTAGGCTTATGAACAACGCTGGAGAAGAAGCAACTATCGTTTCATACGGTCCTTTGGTACCTGCACAATTGAAATTTGAAGAAACCGAGAAGGGGATGCAGTTGAAAGATGAAATAGACAAGATAAATAAGGAAGTGAGCGAGGATCTTAAATTCTTAAAGCAGTGGGCAGGTATTGCTAATATAGAAACCGATTTAGACAAAGTGCAAAGTAAAATAAAATTAGCACACCAACTTGAGGATTCTTTACAAGCAGAAAGTTTACATTTCACTTATGATACTTCAATGGTTATGAAACCGGTTGTCATAAAAAGGAATGAAGGAGGAATACAGATTACAGATACTGCCTATTATTTCTTTGATAAAACAGTCACACAACTTAAAGGCATAAAAGGAAAGAAAAATGGCACATACCAATATTTCGATTTCAAAACAACATATCAAAGATTGACAGCACCTAAATGAGCAAATAACAATAGACGAATCACCCTTATAATAGCATGATATGCCCTTAAAATAGACCGCACGCACACTTTTTACGGGAGGACTTAGCTAAACACGCCCCGAAAGCCTTGTAAATACAAGGTTTACCTAATTATTTGTGCGTTCCAATACTGGTATTATACCCCCTGTAATGTGGAATAGATGAGGGGGGCAAACGGCAAAAATCGGTGTCAATCCGTTTTTTCTCGCCATTATTAGGGGGGTAAATGTGGGCAAAACTATATAAAAAGTGCAAACCCAAATGCAAACCCTATCGACACATTTCGTTTTACACTGCAAACCCTATCGCAAACCCAAGTGTAAACCCAAAGCCATTTTTACTCATAAAATCACCCTATATTCAACCTCTTGAAACATAAAAACGGTTTCCGACTGTTCAAATACCAGTCGGAAACCGTTCAACTATTGTTCTATCAGCGTTTTAGCCGTTCAAACTTATCTCTTTTTTATCGCTTTTGACCGTATAAGTTCACCCGCCATAATACACGCCTTTTTATTCAAGACAACGCCGCCTTTGCTCAATCCGGCACGCTCCAGAGAGCACTGCTTTATCCCTATCTCATCTGCTGTCAGAACACTGTATATGGCCGGAATTGAGCCGAAGTAATAGTTCTTCCGCCCCTGTATCAAATGCACGTGTATAACCTTTGTCATTTTTCTATCCTTTAAGTTTCATTTTCGGCTGCAAATATACAAAATAATTACTATATACGATATTTTAAGCATATAAAAATAAAATTCACCCACCAAAAAGAGGCTTCTGCCCCCATGTCTTTTTAGGTTACCGTTATCATTTTCCCGACATCATGAAGATGATAGCACCCCATTTTAGCCCTCTTTTTTGCGCTCTGTGCCCTTGCAAACTCGCTGTGCCAATATCTTATCCTTTTGTGCTCGAAAAAGCCCTCAAATCGCCCTCTTTTGCGTTCCGTGTAACATTATCCCTTCAAACACTGTTCAAACAGCCCCCGAATGTAACGCAAATGTAAAGCCGATGTAACATTTCGTTTTGTCGCCGCACATCATCATCTATCAACCTAACCATCTGATTTACAAAGCATATCACGCATTTACGCTTCATCTCGTTTTCTCACATTTCGTTTTACCCCCCTTATGT
>NZ_GG704786.1 GCF_000160535.1 Hallella bergensis DSM 17361
TTGGAGTCCTAAAAGTCTCCCCCTGCCATGGAACTATGACGAGGAGGCCCAACTGAACCCCCTTCTTTGCGCAGGTTTGGTATCCACATCACGACAAAACCGAACATCATGTCTACGACGAGCGCATCCTTAAAGACAAAAGTTACGCTGCAATCTAAGCCGAAAGGCTTGCAACATCATCCGTTTCGCTCACCAATTCACTAAATACTTTTCAAAGGGAGACTAAATACGCAAAACCTCGAGAGGTGTTTGTAAAGAAAAATACCACATGCGCATACGTTGTCGTTTCTCGGCTTTCCCAACCCAAATACAAGGCTGATAGCCCTAATATGATGATATAACACAATAAAAATAGGAAAACGTGTGATTGTTTTCCTATTTTTATGTGTAGTCGTTCGCAGGCGGCTGCCCGCCTCCCTCTGCCCTCAACCGGATGATAGGGTGTTGCTGATTGGCTGGTTTGTCGGGAGGGACGATGTGTTCAGAAAATGTGTTTGCAGTTTTTTCAGAAGTGGAACTGCACAGTCACCACCGTGTCGTGTATGTAGTGGCTGCCCTTTGTGTGTGCGGTTTTCTTTTCCATGTCGGTCAGTCCGACGTATGCTTCAGCCCCTATGCGGAACTTTCCGATTTGGTAAAACACGCTGGGCTGTAGCCCAAAACCGAAGTTCTTGAGCTTGTTGATATGGTTGAGAGGGCTGTCTGGGATGGCATCTATGTTGTAAGTGTCATTGTTTGCAGTGAAGGAGAGCACGGGTCCCAGCCCGAATACCCACCCATTGCCTTGTCCTGCCATGTGGTATTGAGCCACGATGGGGATATCCAGAAACGTGAAGTTGTCGTTATCGCTGCCATCTTTGCTACTGAACGGCGACTCTGTTACGTTTCTGAGTGCCACGCCGGCCATCACCGAGAATTTTTCGCTGAAATAGCGATTCAGTCCGTAGCCAATGCGTGCAGAGAGTCCGGTTTCGCTGCCGTCATTGGTTTTGTTGATCAGTAAACCTCCGGAGAGGTAGACGTTGTGCTCCCACTTTTTGGCTTGCGCGTTGGCAGCAAGTATTCCTGTGAGCAGGAGCATGATAAGAAAAGTTCTTTTCATTGTTGTTATGCTATAAATTATAAGTTAGTAAACAGATATTTAAACATCTGCTCTTTATCGTTTTTCGTTGAAGTCCCCAAGCACGGTTGCCCAGTCGTGCATACGATCGTGTGGAGTTACATCAGCAAGTGCAAAATTAGTTATTTGTTTTATAAGACTCTTGTTTTGGGTGTTGAAATTTTGACGTTTTTCGTAAGTTCAATCAAGAAATGCAACTTTTGGAGATACTCAAAAGGAGCGAAAAAGATATTTTTTCAGAGAAAAAAAGGGGTGTTCCCCTCCCTCTCCGATGGAAAGTTTTAGTATCCTTGTAGCCCTTTCCAAAAGTTACAAAAGATGAGTTAAGTGAACTGTTGATTGAATATAATGCGAGGACGATAGACTGGTATAAGAAAGAAGTTGAAACATACGTAGCAGAAAAGAAGAACAATATTGAAAGAACTGAACACTATCAAGGATTAATAGATTTTTTACAATGGAAGTTTGAGCAAATAATATCTATACTAAAAACAAAATAACAGTTTAATATCGTTTTGACATGAGACGTTACATATTGATGATATGCCTTGTATTCTCTATTCAGGGGATGGCACAGATAGCTATTGGGTTGGAATATAGCTCAGAGACAAAAGAAGTTACCCTGTCCTTGAATAATAAAATAGATAGTTATTTTAATTTTATTCCAATCGACTATGGCAATTTTTACAAATATTCAAACACAATTTCTTTTACCTTCAAAGAAAGCAGGGGGCATGTGCTCGGGCATGCGGAGAGATTGATTTATGACGACCAGTTTCACCAACCACGTGGTAAAGGGAGATATCTGTTTCCACACGAGACAAATAGGTATATCCATAAATTGACCAGATGGTGTGACAGTAACGACATATACAAGGTTGATGTTCTTGTGAAAATAGATGCCAGGATTACGGACTATAAGCGCAAAACAGAAGGAAAGAAAAGAGATTGGCAAAACTACAAGACCGAATTTGGAAAAACGATTTTATGGTAACAGGAGCGGGCTTGTTAAGAAAACAACATAATAGTCAGGGAAACGAAACGGTTAGCGCTGATATTGTTTGCCCGTATTGCATGCATAGCTTATATAGGATGCTACCTCCTGTATAGGCTCAACCCCTCATCTGCCAATGGCCGTCTGATTACATGGTACAACACGCTCCCACTTATTGCAAGGCATCCTATTGTGGGATAGGGAAGTGGGGGGGTGGACTGGGCGATATATACATAGCGCCGGCTCTTTTAACATTCTTTTCAGGTGTAGTTATATATTTATATGGAATATACAGAAATTCCTTGTTTGATTTTAAATACTATTCCTGTTTTCAGAACAATCCGGACATTATGTTCATGTATGCACAAAAAGAAAACTTGGGTATAGGGTTAAAGCAGAGAGGAGAATTGCTTGAGAAAGCAGCATTTCTGTTTCCCAGTTCAGATACTTACTGCTGGTATGGAGATTATTTGATGAAGCGAGGAATTTCCTCACAGGCTAAATTGTATTATCAGGCAGCTGCAAATATGGTTCCCGTAAAGATTGCTCCCAATTATAAGCAGTTCAAACTTTATCTTTCAGAGGGAGATACGGTGGCTGCCTTGAGTGTAGGGAGGGGAACTTTAAAAAAGGGCATTAAAGTGGATAATACGTTGACTTTGCGAATGCTTGGGGAAATGGAGTACATTTTGAATCATCAGGATAACTGAACAAACCACAGCATCCTCAGAAAATGTCCGTTACACCGATGTGTATAATTTCTGACAAAAGGTGCGCGCTGTTTCGCGTATTTCAAAACACAAACCACATGACTCAAAAAACGGGGAAAATAGCAATGTATTCAAGGCGTTGACAGTCAGCGGATTACAAAACAGGGACTTTTCCTTACAGTTTTATCCCCTGCGGTTGGATATCGATCGGCGGTGCGGTTAAGCCTTGTCCGCACGGCGACAAGGCTGTCGACGTGTCGCATGTGAGGCCTAAACGCAATGCCAAAAGACTGCAATCGCACTTCACTTGGATTTTTCTCGCTTTCCCGACTAAAAATATCGGCCGAAACATGGCGCTTTCTGCGCTGGATGATCTAACAAAAAAGGCCGGAAAATGTCAAGAAAGTTTACAAACGGGAAACCTCCACATCGAAAGGACTAAAAAGAGAAGGGGCAAGAAAAAAACATTCGAACCAAGAGAACGACTGGTCAGCGCAACCTTTTCTTGATAACTGCCGGATTGCCGGCGGCAAGGCAATCATCGGGAACCTCCCAGCAGCCTGCCCCAACCGACACCAGATGTAACCACCTATTTGCGATTTACTTCCTTACGGAATCCAAGCTTGTTTGAGCAGATGGCCATCCAAGGTGAACATGCTCACCCTGTTGTTCTCTATCATTCCCAGCGTAGGCGGGTTGCCGTTTTTGGGGAAAGTGATAGAGCCTGTGTTGCAAAACAGTGTTCCCCTGCCGTTGTCTTCGAGTTCCCAAAGATGTGTATGTCCGGTGAGCACAGCATCGAAATGCCCTTTCGGCAAATTCACCTTATTATATATATGACCATGAGTGAGGAGAATGCGCCGTCCATTTTCTATCAGAAGTACGTAATCGCTGAGCATCGGAAAGTCGAGCAACATCTGATCCACTTCAGCGTCACAGTTTCCGCGCACAGCCACAATATCGTTGGCCATGGCATTCAGGGCTTCGGCCACTCCCCTGCCATCGAGTCCCTCGGGAATGCTGTTACGCGGCCCATAGTTAATGATATCGCCCAAGAGCAACATCATGTCGCATTGCTGTGCATGATAAAAGTCGAGCGCCTGGTTGAGCCGGGGCAGTGACCCGTGGATATCAGACACCAAAAGATATTTCATGGTCTCAGCTTTTGAGATAGTCCTTCAGGTCAGAACTTTTGGTTAGCCTGCAAATCTTGCGAATGGCCTTGTTGCGTATTTGCCGCACGCGCTCCCGCTTCAAGCCCATGGCCATGCCCGTCTCCAACATGGTTTTGGCTTCAGTCCCAATCCCATAGAGAGCCCGAATCACCTGTTGCTCTCGCTGATCCAGGTCGGCGATAAGTTCCGTGAGTTCCCCCAGGAGCATATCCTTTTCAAGGTCTTCGTCAGGCACCGTGGCGTTGCGGTCCGGAATGACATGCCCCAAACTCAGTTCGTGGCTGCCGCACAAGGGTTCATCAATAGACAAAGCCTTGCTCCGTTTCTTTTCCAACTTATTGTTATCGGCATTTCGTGGCACCCGGTAGAGTCCGGCCTGCTGTTCTATGGCTTGCTCCATGGCATCGCGAATATATGGTGCAGCAAAAGCCACAAACCGCTTACCCGCATCCCGGCTAAACTTGGTTGCAGCCTGAAGCATGCCGATATTACCCTCACTGATCAAGTCTTCCAGCGCCAATCCACGCTTTACATATTGGTTGGCCAATGTTATCACGTAAGTCAGATTGGCCGAAGTGAGTTCCTCAATGGCTTGGCTGTCGCCAGCCTGTATGCGGTCGGCGAGTTGCAATTCCTCCTCGTTACTGAGCAGATTGTGATGCCCGATGTCGTTGAGGTATCTGTTGATTGAATCCTTTTCTTTGTTCATACCCATTATTCTAATCCGGAATCAAGCAGCAATTCGGCAACCTCTTCAGGCGTATTGAACGCCATACCCTCTTCCAGTTCGGCATCAGAGAACTCGTTTGCCAGCTGTTTAGCCTGGTCTTCAGTGAGTCTCAACTTGCCGTCCGCATCTTTGGCATTTACCAACACCTGTAGTATTTTTGCGCGATAAGCTGCTATTTCTTCCATCGTTTTGTTATTATTTCCTGGTAAAGTTACGTATAAAAAACTGAAAAGGCAAGCGATTTTAAGCATCATTCACGATAATATGCTTTTTATTTCCTCCACCAACATTCCGATAGACGCCCTCCGGCAAAAGATGGCAGCGGTTTTATAGGCAACGACTTTGCACGACATTTTTTGCAACGACAGACACGACTTTGCACGATTTTATCAGGATATAAAATGCCGTGTAAAGTCGTGAAAAGTCGATGCGAAATAATCGTGGAGAGTCGATGATTGGTTTAAGTAGATCGCTTTGTACATGCGTATTATTATAAAACGATGATGAAGAGATTTTTTATATCCGTTGCCTTGATAGGGGGCGTGTTGGCTTCTCATGCACAGCAACTCGATGTTGAAAGACAGTTGGACTATTGTAACACCCAGGTGCATCGCGCCTTGAAAGCGTTGCAGAAGAAAGATGGGAGCTATGACTACACACAACAACCCCGCAATATACTCAAAGATGACAGGCAATCAGGCTGGAACACTCGTCAGGCCGTTGCCGAAGAATGGTGCTCCGGTTTCTGGCCCGGTATTCTTTGGATGGACTATGCTGCTCGTGGTGATAAAGATGTGAAGAAAGCTGCCGAGGGATACACGGAGAGTCTGCGGCACATTGCCTATCAACCTGTCTATGACCATGACATCGGGTTTGTAATGTTCAATGCTTTTGGCAAGGGGTATGAACAGAATCGTTCAGAGAATTACAAGAAAGTGATTCTTGCCTCCGCCGACTCACTGGCAACACTGTACAATCCGTTGGTGGGAACCCTTTTGAGTTGGCCTCGGAATGTAGAGATGTTTGGTGGTCATAACACGATCATGGATAATATGATGAACCTCGACCTGCTGTTCTGGGCAGCAGCGCATGGAGGGAACCCGTTGCTGCATGCTATTGCAGTGAATCATGCCACAACGACCATGCGACATCATTTTCGTCCGGACGGCTCATGCTTTCATGTCGCCGTGTATGATTTGGAGAGCGGAGTGTTCAAGCAGGGCGTGACGCATCAGGGGTATGCAGACTATTCGATGTGGACCCGCGGTCAGAGCTGGGCTATCTATGGTTACACAATGGTGTACCGCTGGACAAAGAAAAAGGTGTTTCTCGATTTTGCGCAGAAGGTTACCGACATATACCTGAGACGGTTGCACGAGATAAGTGACGACAGGGTGCCGCTGTGGGATTTTGACGACCCCAGGGGTCTGAAAGCCCCTAAGGATGCAAGTGCAGCCTGTATCGTGGCAGATGCCCTCTTGGAACTTGCCGACTATGTCCAAGGAGAAAAAGGTGCATATTACAGACAGGAAGCTATAAAAATGTTAGCTGACCTGAGTTCGTCGAAGTATTTGTCGGGCAAGGACAACGTTGCCTTTCTGAAGCACAGCACTGGTCATCACCCTGCAGGTTCAGAGATCGACGCCAGCATTATCTATGCAGACTACTATTATCTTGAGGCGCTGCTAAAAATTAAAAACGCGCGGCATGCGACCCCCTGAGTCCTACAAATTTTACACACGACACAGCGGGGAGGAACAGAATGACACTGTTACTTAAAAAAGAGAAAAAGAGTGGCACGCTTCTTGCTTTTGTATAATAAAAGATATATATTTGCAGCGTAATCAATGTATCATACAAATAAAAGCAACATGGAAGTAAAAGAATTAGAACAACTCATACGCGAAAAGGAGGGTGCCCTCTCGGCCGTTTTCCCCGCCCTGATGCGTAAGGTGTACATATGGATGACGATGGCACTGGCCATCACGGGAATCTGCGCATACGGCGTGGCCACCAGTCCCAGCATCCTGCAGATGCTCTATGCCAACAGCATGACCATCTGGGTGCTGTTTATAGCCGAACTGGGTTTGGTATTCTACACCACGGCCCGCATCAGCAAGCTATCGCTCACCATAGCCACCACGCTCTTTATCGTCTTCTCCGCCCTGAACGGCGTGACGCTCTCGAGCATTTTCTTGGTGTATAGCTTGACATCGATCGCCAAGGTCTTCTTCATCACCTCCGGCACGTTCGCAGCCATGGCCGCCTACGGTTATTTCACCAAGACTGACCTGTCGAAACTGGGCAGCATTCTCTTTATGGCACTCATCGGACTGATCATCGCCACGGTGGTGAACCTCTTCATGAAGAGTGCCATGTTCGACATGATTCTGTGCTACATCGGTGTGGCTATCTTTGTGGGGCTCACTGCTTGGGACAGCCAGAAAATCAAGAGGATGCTCGCCATGCAGATGGACATGGGCGAGGGTGCGCAGAAGATTGCCCTGCTGGGAGCCCTGAGCTTATATCTCGACTTTATCAACCTCTTCTTGTATATGCTGAGGATTTTCGGAGGTAGGGACTAAAAGCTCACTCCCCTACTCTCCCCCCCCTCTTGCGCATGAGAAAACGCGACAGTTATTGAGACGGCCTTGCAACCCATTACCGGGTTTGCAAGGCCGTTCGTTTTCTGAGATTTTGCCACACAAGAATCTCGCAGCAATGCTCCTGTACGTAAAATCGTATAACTGTTTTCCGATGTATTTGTTGAAACATCTGGAGCAAAAAGCGTCAAGTTTCAACCAAACTATTCTGTAGGAATCGGATGAAAAATTCCGAGACGATGCGTTTACGGTCTTATCATAAGGCGATCAGGCCGCTGTGACCTCACGATGAAACAAAACGATGTAACGACATGCTATTTCAGTGCTTCCAGCACGCGTTTCAGCACCACTTGAGCCGAGATTTCACGGTTGGCAGCTTCGGGAATGACGAGGCTACGCTCACCTTCGATTACGTCGTCGGTGACGATCAGGCCGCGGCGCACGGGCAGACAGTGCATGAACCGTCCGTTGTTGGTCCAACTCATGTGCTCGGCATCAATGGTCCAGCTCATGTCTTTGGAGAGAATCCGGCCATAGTCGCTTAAGTTTTTCACGCCCGGACAACTCCAGTTCTTGGCATAAACGAAGTCGGCTCCTTCAAGTGCCTTGCGCTGGTCGTACTCCACCCGGGCTTCGCCCACGAAGCGTGGATCGAGTTCGTAGCCCTCGGGATGGGTGATGACGAAGTCAACATCGGCCGCGTTCATCCATTCGGCAAACGAGTTGGGCACGGCCTGAGGCAGGGCGCGACAGTGGGGAGCCCAGGTGAGGACAACCTTGGGGCGTGCCGTTTGCTTATGCTCCTCGATGGTGATGAGGTCGGCAAAGGCCTGAAGCGGGTGCACGGTGGCCGTTTCCATGGCCACAACGGGCTTACCTGAGTATTTCACAAACTGGTTGACAATGGTTTCAGCGTAGTCGAACTCGCGATTTTCGAGTCCTGCAAACGAGCGCACGGCGATGATGTCGCAGTAGCAACTCATCACGGGGATAGCTTCGAGCAGATGTTCGCTCTTGTCGCCGTCCATGATAACACCGCGCTCGGTCTCTAATTTCCATGCACCGGCGTTTACGTCGAGCACGATGACATTCATGCCGAGGTTCATCGCCGCCTTCTGGGTGGACAGTCGGGTGCGCAGCGAATTATTGAAGAAAATCATCAACAGTGTCTTGTTTTTGCCCAAGTTCTGGTAAGCGTAGCGGTTCGCTTTTACCTCTTTCGCATCTTTGATGGCCTTGTTCAGGTTGCCAATGTCTTCGACGTGAAAAAACTTTTTCATCATATCCTTGCAGTTTATGGTTTATTATCTCCTCATTCTTCTCTCTTCACTCATCACTCTTCCCTTACTTGTCCCCTTCCCTCAATGAGCCATTTGTACGTGGTCATCTCTTCGAGTGCCATTGGACCGCGTGCGCCAAGCTTCTGGGTGCTGATGCCAATCTCTGCGCCGAGTCCGAATTGCCCCCCGTCGGTGAAGCTCGTGGGCGTGTTGACGTAGACGCAGGCCGCATCAACCATGGCCTGGAACTTGCGGGCAGCCTCTTTGTTTTCGGTGATGATGCTCTCGCTGTGCCCACTGCCGTAAGAGTCGATATGGTCGATAGCCTCATCGATAGAGTCAACAGTTTTCAGTCCCATCTGCATACTCAGCCATTCCGTGTGCCACTCTTCACTACTGTTGATAGTGGTGAGCAGGTCGGCTGGATAGTTGCCTTGAAGCGCCTGGAACGCACGTTGGTCGGCGTGAATCTTCACTTGCTTTTCGGCTAAAGGCTTGCAAAGCAAGGGGAGGTCGTTCAGTCGGTTGGCATGGATGATGAGGGTGTCGAGCGCATTGCATACACTGACGCGACGTGTCTTGGCATTGTCGATGACCTTTTGACCAATAGTGAGGTCGCCTTCGGCGTCGAAATAGCAATGCACCACGCCCGCACCAGTCTCGATGACAGGCACTTTGGCCGTATCACGAACAAAGTTGATGAGTCGTTTGCCACCTCGCGGTATGCACAGGTCGATAAAGTCGGTGGCTTGCAGCATCTCGCCCGTTGCCTCGTGAGTAGCAGGGAGCAAAGCCACGACGTCGGGATTGATACCTTCTTTCTGCAATACACGGTGGATGAGTTCCACGCCAGCTCGACATGAATCAACAGCATCACGACCGCATTTCAAGATGCAGGCATTGCCGCTTTTCAGGCAGAGCGCGAACACATCAAAGGTTACATTCGGTCTGGCTTCATAGATAACACCGATAACTCCGAACGGAACGCTGACACGTTGAAGATCCATGCCGTTGTCGAGCACTTGGTGCTTGAGCGTGTGTCCCAAAGGAGAAGGGAGGGCTGCAACCTGTCGCATGCTGTCGGCAATGTCCTTGAGACGGGTCTCGGTGAGTTGCAACCGGTCGTACAAAGGGTTGGCTCGGTCCATGCGTGCAAGGTCCTGCGCGTTGGCTTCCAATAGCTTGGAAGTTTCCGAGACAATGGCGTCGGCTACAAGATGGAGTATATGGTTTCGTTGATCGTCGGTCATCAGGCCAAGCGTTTTGCTGGCCTTCTTGACGCATTTGAATGTTTGGTCGAGTTGCATGAGCATTATTTTTAAGAGTCTTAGCTATGGGGCAGCCGAGGGAAAGTATGGCATGTTATGGGAAACAAACTTCTCTCCCCGATATTATTCGATATACAGATAGTCGTAGTGGATAAGGGGCTTGAGGTCGTGGGTGCCGATGAGCTTCCTCGCTTCATCGGAGGCATAGTTGCTTCGGCCAATAGCCATGGTGTTGCCTTGATTGTCCACCACATTAATAATGTCGCCCTCCTCGAAATCGCCCTCTATTCCAGTGACTCCAACGAGCAACAGGCTCACCGCCTTGTCGCCCTTGAGAGCCTCTTCTGCTTTGTCATTGATATGAATTTTCCCTTTGGCAAAGCTTTCGCTATGGGCTATCCACTTCTTCACTTGCGAGGTGGGGTTGGGGTTGGGGAGGAATTCTGTATGCAGGGTTTCTTGTGGTTTCGAAACCAAATTGATGAGGATGTTGTTGGTCTTGCCATTGGCAATGACCACCTTGATGCCCTCTTCGGCCACTTTGCGGGCAATGTTGGTCTTGGTGATCATGCCTCCCCGCCCGAAGTTGCTCTTGGTGTCTTGGATGTATTCGCTGAGGTCACGGTCGTAATTAACAATCGGAATGACACGTGACAGAGGCGCTTTGGGGTTGCCATTGTAGATGCCATCCACATTGGAAAGGATGATAAGCGTGTCAGCTCCCATCATCGAGGCAAGAAGACCGGCAAGTTCGTCGTTATCGGTAAACATCAGTTCGGTAACACTTACGGTGTCGTTTTCGTTGACAATGGGAATCACACCGTTTTCGAGCATCACGTTCATGCAAGCCCGTTGGTTGAGGTATTCGTCCCGGGTAGAGAAACTCTCCTTCATGGTAAGCACCTGCCCGATATGCATATTGTATTCGCGGAACAGGTCGTAATAGAGTCCGATGAGTTTCACCTGCCCCAATGCGGAAAACAGTTGGCGCTGCTTCACACTGTCCAACTTCTTGTTAACGCGTAGCTCGTTGCGTCCACTGGCCACCGCTCCGGACGAAATGAGGATCACTTCGTACCCGTTTCGCTTGAGCCATACCACTTGATCGACGATGGACGACATGCGGGTTACATCGAGTTTGCCATCGTTTCGGGTCAGCACATTGCTACCCACTTTGATAATCAGGCGTTTCTTCCGTGGGGTTTTGGTGTTGCGCCCGGTATGCTGTTGGACTGTCATCGTACTTCTTTTTTTATTATTCTGCTATGAATCGAGTTTTTGTAAATGATGCTTTTTCGCATCGTTTTCCCTGATTTCCACACGTCTGATCTTGCCACTGATGGTCTTGGGCAGGGTCTCTGCGAACTCAATGACACGTGGATATTTGTAGGGGGCCGTCTCGTGCTTCACGTGGTCTTGGAGTTCCTTGACCAATTGCTCTCCTGCTTGATGCTGATACTTCTTGCTCAAAACCACGGTAGCCTTGACCACCATACCTCTGATGGGATCCGGAATACCAGTGACGGCACACTCCACCACGGCGGGGTGGGTCATCAATGCACTTTCCACCTCGAACGGACCGATACGATAGCCGGAGCTCTTGATCACATCGTCGGCTCGCCCCAAGAACCAGTAGTAGCCTTCCTCATCGCGCCAGGCAAGGTCGCCGGTGTGGTAAACGTTGTCGTGCCATACTTTCTTGGTTAACTCCTCGTCGCGATAATATCCTTTGAAAAGGCCGATGGGCTTACCACTATGGGTGTCGATGCAGATTTCACCCTTCTCCCCTTCCTCGCAGTCGGTGCCGTCCGGACGCAGCAGGCGAATGTTGTATTGGGCGGAAGGCTTGCCCATCGACCCCGGCTTGGGCTTCATCCATGGGTATGTTCCGAGCGTCATGGTGGTTTCGGTTTGTCCGAATCCCTCCTTGATTTGGATTCCCGTACGCTTTTGGAAACGTTCATAGACCACGGGTTCCAGCGCTTCTCCGGCCGTGGTACAGTATTTCAGGGCAGAGAAATCGTAATTATCGAAGTCCTCCTGAAGCATAAACCGATAGATGGTGGGTGGGGCGCAAAACGATGTGACGTGGTATTTGACCATCGCTTTCATCACCTTGTCGGCCGTAAACTTTTCGTGATCGAATACGAAAACGGTCGCACCGGCAAACCATTGGCCGTAGAGTTTGCCCCAAACAGCCTTTCCCCATCCGGTGTCGGCCACGGTGAGGTGGATGCTTTCCTCGTTGAGGTGGTGCCAAAATACTCCGGTTGCCAGGTGCCCGAGGGCGTAAAGGTGGTTGTGGGCCACAATCTTGGGTTCGCCACTGGTGCCACTGGTGAAATACATGAGCATGGTATCCTCGTTGGAGTTGACCTGTTCCGGACGCACAAACTGTGGTGCCGAGTCCCATTCCTTGCGCCAATCGTGGAACCCCTGGGGCACGGGGCTGCTCGCTTGTGCTATGGAGTTGACGGCGACAAGGACCTTTACCGTTGGGCTGTCGGGCATGGCCTCAGCTACTTGAGTGGTCACGTATTCATCATTGACACAGATGATGGCCTTGACTGAGGCCCGCTGGTTGCGGTAGGCAATGTCCTTGTGGGTCAGCATGTGGGTTGCCGGGATGGCCACTGCTCCTATTTTGCACAGCGCCATCATCGAAAGCCACCACTGGTAATGGCGCTTCAATATCAGCATCACCTTGTCGCCACGATGAATGCCCAAGCTCTGAAAGTAGGCTGCCGTGCGATCTGTCTGCTCCTTGAACTGCGCAAAGGTAGTAATTACTTCCTCTCCGCGCTCGCTTGCCCATATCAGGCAAACCTTGTCCGGGCATTCTTCTGCCCACACATCCATGACATCGTAGGCAAAATTAAAGTTTTGTGGTATCCTGAAATGTAGGTTCTTGTTGAAGTCATCCTCTGAATTGAAATGGGTCTGCGTTAGAAATCTTTCTATCATTGTTTTAGTTTCGTTTCTCCTGTTTAGAAGATAATAGCCAACAAGGTCACCGGCTCGCCGTTTAATGCCCTCAAGCAGTGAGGCTGTGTCGAGTCGAAATACAAGCTGTCGCCTTCGTTGAGTATCAACACTTTTTCGCCTATGGTGATCTCCAAACAGCCTTTCATCACCATGTCAAACTCCTGGTTGGCATGCGAGCTCTTGCTGATGACAGCATCTTCGGGCTTGGGATTGATAACCACCAAGAAGGGATCGGCTTTGCGTCCGCGGAAACCACTGGCCAGACTCTGGTATTTGTACGCTTCGCGTCGCTCTGTAGTCTGACCCATTCCCTTGCGAGTCAGGAAGTAACTGCTCATGCGCGGTTCCTCGCCAAAAAGCAATTCATCGAGGCTAATGCCATATTGCTTGGCTATCTTTTGCAGGCTACTCACATGAAGGTAGCCTGTTCCTTCACCCTCCTCCATTTGTAGGTATTCGTCGTGGGTAATGCCGCACAGCAGGGCAATCTCGTCTACCGGAATGTCCAGAACCTCGCGCAGGCCTTTCAGGCGCTTGCCGATCTGTATAGCTGTTTCTTCTTCCATGCTGAATGAATTAAAATCGAGCCAAAGGTACAAAGAAATTATGAGATATAAAAACCATGTGGCGCAATGGAGGAGGTCTTCTTAACCTATATTATACAAGAGAAGCTTTGATGCCTTCGATAACGGCATTAGAGAATCCGTTCCTCTCCATGGCATTGAGTCCTTTGATGGTCATACCGCCGGGGGTGGTCACCTTGTCTATCTCCGCTTCTGGATGATGCCCACTTTCTTGCAACAACTTGACCGCTCCATTCATGGTCTGCACGATGATTTCCTTGGCATCGTCAGCCCTGAAGCCCAGTTCCACGCCGGCCTCTGAGGCTGCGCGCACAAAACGCATGACGTAGGCAATGCCGCATCCGGCCATGGCCGTGCCGGCAAAAAGCAAGCGTTCGTCGGTGATCATCGTTTTGCCCAAGTCGTCGAAGATAGCCTTCACCTTATCCAAGCACTCCCGGCCTTTGGCGTTGGGAGCGATGAAACTCATGGATGCCCGCTCGGCAATGCCAATATTGGGCAGCACTTGGAATATCCTGGGCACTTCACTGTTTTTCTTCAGCCATTCTTCCAGTTGGGCGATGGTCACAGAAGCGGCCATGTTGATGACAATCTGCTTGTCATAATCGAGTTCAGGTTTCAGCTCTTCAATCACGGATTTCACCACACCGGGCTTCACCACCAAGGCCACAAGGTCGGCATGATGTATGGCCACCGTGTTGTCTGTGGTGATGCAGGCTCCCATTTGGGCAAACTGCTTTAATTTATCCTCATGAGGATTGGCCACGGTAATGTCGCTTGGCTTAAACATGTTTCCTTTCAGCAAACCGGTTGCGAAGGCACCACCCATCTCGCCGGCGCCGATAACAGCTATTTTCATGATTCTATACTATTATTATAAAGGTAATCAAAGGGTTTCAAAAACTTTTTTCAACCTACTCACGAAGTCGTCCGCCTCGGCTTTTGACAATGTCAGTGGCGGGAGGATGCGTAGGATATTTGTGCCGGCACAGCCCGTAAACACATGCTGCTCGTGAATGAGTTTGCCTCGCACCTCCTTATGCGGTAGGTCCATCACCACGCCTATCATCAGTCCGCGTCCACGCACCTCGGTGATGTGTGGCTCTGTTTTCTGCAGCTCCCTGAGTTGACTAATGAGATATTCGCCCACCTCGTGTGCATTCTCCACCAATTTTTCCTGCTCAAACACGTCGAGCACGGCCAGCGCTGCCGTACACCCCAGGTGGTTGCCACCAAACGTGGTGCCGAGTTGACCATACACAGGCTTGAAGTCAGGCGAAATGAGCAGCCCGCCTACCGGGTAGCCGTTGGCAATGCCTTTGGCCACAGTGATGAGGTCGGGCTTGATGCCCAGCCATTGATGGGCGAAGAACTTGCCGCTCCGACCATATCCACACTGTATCTCATCGCAAATCAAGATGGTGCCATGCTTTTTGCAGGCTTCTGCCAAGCCTTGCGCAAACGCCTGCGTGGCCATCACGCAACCGCCTATACCTTGTATGCATTCTATGATGCAGGCGCACACATCACCCTTGGTCAATTCCTTCTCCCAGGCATCGAGGTCGTTTAAGGGGAGAAAGGTGACGTGCCCGTTTTGGTTGATGGGTGCCACAATCTTGGGGTTGTCCGTCACCTCCACGGCCAGTGAGGTGCGTCCATGGAAGGCATGACTTGCGGCCAGCACGCGCTTCCTGCCGTTGGTAAAGCTGGCCAACTTCAGGGCATTCTCGTTAGCCTCTGCCCCACTGTTCACCATAAAGAACTGATAGTCCTCGCAACCGCTTGCCCGACCCAGTCGTTCGGCCACTTGCTGTTGCAGCTTGTTAATCACACTGTTTGAATAGAAACCCAGTCGCTGGAGCTGATTGGTCAACATGTCCACATAGTGTGGATGGCAATGCCCAATGCTGATCACGGCGTGTCCGCCGTAAAGGTCAAGATATTCCTGACCTTTGTCGTCCCATACTTTTGTGTCTTTGCCCTTGACAATGTTAATGTCAAAGAGCGGATATACGTCGAATAATTTCATATTTATTTAAATTAAGAGAGGGGGAAAGAAAGGATTTCTTCAATATTCTATGTGTAAATAGTCTCGCACTCCGTCCTGCAGTTTCTTAAAAAGCAATTGACTTCAATTTGAGTCCGGCCGTCTCCTCCAATCCAAACATGATATTCATGTTCTGCACCGCCTGACCCACAGCACCTTTCAGCAGATTGTCGATACAAGAAGTGATGACCAGTTTGTCGCCCACCTTGTCACAATGCACCAGAGCCTTGTTGGTGTTCACCACCTGTTTGAGGTCGAGCGCCTTGTCCACATAGTGCGTGAAAGCCGCATCCTTGTAAAAGTCCTTGTAGCCGGCCACAATGCTGTCGATATCCTTGTCGGTCCGAACTACCATCGTGGCGAAGATGCCGCGAGCGAAATCCCCACGATAGGGAATGAAGTCGATATCCGCGTCAAGGTAACCCTGCACTTGCTTCAGACTCTGTCTGATTTCAGGCACGTGCTGATGGCACAGCGCCTTGTAAATGCTGATGTTGCCCGTGCGCCACGAGAAGTGGGTGGTTGCACCGGGCTTCACCCCCGCTCCCGTGCTGCCTGTGATGGCGTTCACACTCACATCCTTGTTGATGAGTTTCATGTTGGCGGCTGGCAACAGTCCCAGTTGAATACAGGTGGCAAAGCATCCGGGGTTGGCCACGTGCTGTGCTTGGGCAATTCTCGATTGGTTAATTTCGGGAAGCCCGTAGACATAGTTATGCACGGCCGATGTGGGATGCTGCAATTCGGCCGCCGTCTCTGCAATCTTTGCTGTGGGCTGATGGCGAAAATCCTGTGCCAGATCCACGATTTTCACACGTTCCGGCACCTCATGCTCACTCAGGAAAGCCTCACTATTGCCATGACCGAAGCATAAGAACAGGACATCCACCTCGTCGAAGGGCATCTCCGAGGTGAACTGCATCGTGGTGTCACCATACAGTCCCTCGTGCACATCGGCGATCAGACTGCCGGCATGACTTCTGCTGTTAACAAACTTAATCTCTGCGTGGGGATGGTTGATGAGCAAACGAATGAGTTCGCCACCCGTATAACCAGCTCCTCCAAGTATTCCTATTTTTATCATAACCAATAAAGAGTCCTCTTTCCCTCTTTTGGTTCAAAGGGAAAGTCGGACTGCTGTTTAAAAATGTTGCTTCGTTTGGCATCTATTCCCCCCGCTTGTCGCCAGCTGTTGGCGACAAGTCCGGGAGAAATCTTATCTTTCTTGTGGGATAACCATCCAAAGGAGGATATAGAGCAGTACGCCGCTGAAGGCTGTACAAACCGTCAGAACAGCATAAATAATGCGAGCCGTCGTCGGGTCTATGTTCCAATACTGTGCAAATCCGCCTACCACACCGGCCAAAACCCTATTGCTTTTTGACCTTACCAATTTCTTTCCATTTGCCATGATTACATCGTTTTTAAGCGGGTGTGTCAATTTGTCCTGCCTCGTTTCAAACCCGTTATGGGGTTAGGCATACGCAGTTCGGATCATGTAGCAGACTGCTCGCCCGAGTGCGCTGATGCGTGGCACCGATAAAAGACTGAAAGCGGACAAGATTCCACCCATGTTAACTATGTTCTATTTGAAGTCACCCATTGACCGTGGTAACCTTGATTTGTGCCAATCCTGTATAGGCTTAACGTCATGTCGACCAAAAAATTGCATGCCGCTTGTTATTTTTTGTTATGACATCGCGGTCAGACCCACGCGTTCCCCCGCCTCGAAGAGGCGCATCGGGAGCCTATTCTTACCGCTCCTCGTCGGGGTGCATGCCGTAGAACACACGCAGCGGCGTGGACTGAATCTTGATGAATCCCTTGGCATCGTCGGCCGTCCAACCGTGCTGCATCTCGCCATATTCGCCGAGTTTGGATTTTGTGAGGTCGTCCTCTGAATCCACTCCCACCGTCTGAAAACTGTAGGGGCGAAGCTTCAGAATGGCTGTACCGTTGACGTGGCGCTGCGAACTTTCGAGAAAGGCCTCCATATCGGGCATCACCGGCTCGAGATATTGACTCTCGTGCAGGAACATTCCGTACCAATTGGCCACCTGATCCTTCCAGTATTGCTGCCATTTGGAGAGCGTGGACTTCTCCAACAGGCGGTGAGCTTCGATGATCAGCAGGGGTGCGGCAGCCTCGAAAGCCACCCGCCCCTTGATGCCAATAATGGTGTCGCCCACGTTGCAGTCGCGGCCAATGGCATACGACGCGCCTATTTCCTCAATCTTCTGGATGGCCTTGATTGGGTCGTCGAACTCCTCACCGTTCACGGCAGATATCTCACCCTTCTTGAACTCAATGCGCAATTCGGTTTCTTCCTCGCTGGCAGTCACATGTTTCAGATAGGCCTCCTCGGGCAGACCCTGTGTGGGATCGAGCAGCTCGCCACCGCAGATGCTGGTGCCCCAGATGCCCACGTTGTACGAATATTTCAGCTTGGTGAAGTCGGCCTTGAAGCCATGCGCGTTCAGATAGTCCACCTCCTCTTGGCGGGAGAGGGCATGGTCGCGTGTCAGCGTGATGATTTCCACACCCGGAGCCATCACCAAGAAGGTCATGTCAAAGCGAATCTGGTCGTTGCCCGCGCCCGTGGAGCCGTGTGCAATGGCGTCCGCACCAATTTCGTTGGCATAGCGGGCTATGGCAATGGCCTGAAAAATGCGCTCCGAGGATACCGAGATGGGATAACAGTTGTTGCGCAGCACATTGCCGAAGATCATGTATTTCAGGCTTTTTTCATAATATTCCTGCGTCACGTCGAGCGTCGCATACTTCGTTGCGCCCAGTTTGTAGGCGTTTTCCTCGTTGGTTTTCAGTTGCTCAGCACTGAAGCCCCCCGTATTGGCGCAGGCCGCATAAACATCCCACCCGTCGTGGGCGAGTTTCATCACGGTGTACGATGTGTCCAATCCGCCACTGAAGGCGACAACTACTTTCTTTTTCATATCTCTGCTGTTTTTCTCTTTGATTACTTTTTTGATCATCTCTTCATCTCTCCCCGCACGTCTCAGGATTCCTTTCCATTCGCATCCCGACCCGTGGGTTCGTGCGCCTGCACTGTGTCGATCTTCCTGAATCGCTCGATCGTCTCTTCCGGAATTTTGGCCGGCAGATGGTCTTCGGGGTCGAAGAGCATGCCCGTGCATATGCAGAACTTGCGATTGGTGCGGTGCAGAATGTCTTTGTTGATGCATCCCTCGCATCCCCGCCAGAAAGCCTCGTCGTCGGTCAGGTCGGCAAAGGTCACCGGGTGATACCCCAGCTGGGTATTCATCTTCATCACCGCCGAACCGCTGGTGAGCGAGAAGATTTTGGCGTGAGGCCAGCGCACGCGGGCCAGGGTGAACGTCAGGTTCTTGATGCGTTTGGCCAGTCCCATTCCTCGAAAATCGGGATGCACGATCAGTCCCGATGTGGTGACATACCGTTTGTTGCCCCAGGTCTCGATATAGCTGAATCCGGCGAACTTCTCGCCCTGCAGTGCGATCACGGCCTTGGCCTCTTTCATTTTGGTAGCCACGTAGTCGGGCGAACGCTTGGCTATGCCCGTGCCCCGCACCTTGGCCGCTTCTTCGATGGTCCTCAGAATGGTGTCGACATATTTAATATGTGTCTCGTCGGCCACCATAACTTGTATCTCTTCCATTTTAAATTTTAAAATTCTACGATTCCACTCAGTCCCCGCAGCACATCCTCGCGATCGGTGCCCTCTCTCAGGACAATGAGGATGGTGTCGTCGCCGGCTATGGTACCCAAGATCTCTTTCACATCGCTGTTGTCGATGTTGTAGGCGATGGAACTGGCATAGCCCGGTCGGGTTTTGATAACGGCCATGTTTCCCGAGAAATCGACAGACCGGAAGCCCGGGGTCTGCATCATTTCCATGGCCGACATCGGCTTGTGAACACGCTTATACATGGTCTCATTGGGCAGTACATAGACATATTGTCCGTTCATGCTGGCCGCCTTGGCAATTTTCAGCTGTTTAAAGTCTCGGCTCAGGGTGGCTTGTGTCAGGGTAAACCCCGCCTTCTTGAGTTCTTGCAACACTTCTTCCTGGCTGCCCAGCTCCTGGCTTGAAATAATCATCTTAATGGTTTCAAGCCGTCGATCTTTCATTTTCATAAAATGTATTTTTATTCCTAACCGTGCTACAAAATTATAAATTTATTCCCTAATATCAAAATAATATCGTATATTTTTAAGCATTTATCCTGCCGTTTGACGATTCATTGCATTTTTATAAGCACAAGGTTGTATAAAAACAAGGTGGTTTTAGCACACCTCGCAGAGCTTTCCAAAATCCTGTCAGCCACCGTCCATCCCAGTTCAACGTCACATGTGAAATAGAATATTTTTCTTGACAATCGTGCGCAAATGCTTGGCGCATTTAAAAATACAAGATGTTTCTTCTGAAATTCGCGAAATTTGAGAAATTCGTAGTTAGTTGATAATCAGCTGTTTCGAAAACACAACCCATATGCACTCGTTTTCCCCATTCGCCGTTGGCTATCGAATGACGCTGCGGTAGCGCTCTCATCGCGTCATGGTTACAGCTTCGTCGCGTGCCCGTTAAACTTTAACTGTCGGGCGAAAAGGTAGTAACCGCGCTGCACGCATCGTTTTCAGGCTTTACCCACTGAAATCCAAGATCAAAACATGGCGCTTTTTTCTCTGGATGACCGGACAGCGGGAGGCCGAAAAACAGTCATTCATTTTTACACCCCTCTCCCCGTTCGCTCCTGATACCCGATAATGCGCAGCCAATTGTGACGAGTTGATGAGCTTGCAAATAATTTGCATTGCCAACGCGTTAGCCTAATTGTAAATTGTAAATTGTAAATTGTGAATTGTGAATTGTGAATTGTGAATTGTGAATTCTCCGCTCGGCTTCGCCGAATCTTAGAATATATGGAGAATATCTTTGTATGGACAATAAAGCTCATCGCAAAATATCTTTGCGTTTGCTGCGCAAACAATATCAGAATATCTGCATCGACACAAAACGTATTTCGCAACGACTTTCACGACATTTCACGACCTCCTGCTACCGTTACTGCTATAAATGAAGAATGAAGAATGAAGAATGAAGAGGGAAGAGAGAAAAGGGAAGAATGAAGAGGGAAGAGAGAAGAGGGAAACTACCAGTGCAAGTCTTCGAAGCATAGAAGCTCAACTTACTGCATTCAACTCCAAATTGTACCATGCGGGGTTGAAAATCATACCAAAGTCTACTCTTGCTAATATGAACGAAAAGAAAGACTGGCGTATTTATCAAGACTATGCAATGATACCTGTCGATAAAGCTAAGGACCTTTATAAGGATATGTCGATTTTGATCGGCTGTTCCGAATCTTTCAACAGCAACATGCATACTTTGTTACCCGAGCAAAGGATAATATGAAGTACAATGTTTTCGAGACAAGAGAGGTTGATAGACAGACTGGTGTCATCTCTGATAAAACAATCAGTCTCACTGGCCTTTTTACTGCCAAGAAATATCCAGACGTGTTGCGATTGGTTATATATGAAGACTATGCTCAGAACGTTGTGTATCGATTCCTGACTAATGACTTCATCCTTCCAGCAATTACCATTGCAGAACTCTACCGAGAGCGTTGGACTATTGAGACATTCTTCAAATGGATCAAGCAGCACTTGCATATCAAGTCGTTCTATGTAACAACACAGAATGCAGTTTTTACGCAAATATGGATAGCCATCTGCGATTATCTGCTGCTTATTATTGCTTTGAAGATGTATCATATTAAGCAAAATCTTTACATATTCTCTAACATCATTGGACAAGTTCTCTTTGAGAAAACACCGTTGAATGAACTATTTGATAAAACAATTATTAAGCAAAATCCGGAAAATGATCGCCAACTTTCGCTTTGGTGAAATTTAACCGGACAGTAGTAAATAATCACTTAGAATATTCACGGAGAAAGAAGAGACGTTTTATTGATAAAGCGTAGAGCAGGAAAGAACATTGTATATTTAAAAACCTGATAATATAGCTAAAATTATGTAACTTTGCACTCGACACCTAACTCTACCCTATAGAACTCATCCAATAGTCACTAATGAACATGAATGTTAAAAAACATACACTTATTCTGCTATTAATGCTCGGCATCAGTGTTTCCTTGTGTGCCGGGACAAGCAATGTGCCTCGTAAACAACTTTTCGACTTCAACTGGAGATTCCATATCGGTGATGTTAACGATGCTGAGCAAACAGCTTTTCAAGACCACAACTGGACTACCGTGAATCTTCCGCACGACTGGAGCATCGCTATGAAGGTGGATGCCAACGCTCCTGCCGGGAACGATGGCGGCTATTACCCCACGGGCATCGGCTGGTATCGCAAAACCTTCGACCTTACGAAGGCCTATCAGGGCAAGATGTTATGGCTCTACTTCGAAGGGATATACCAGGATTCCAAAGTATATGTCAACGGCAAACTGGCCGGTGGACATCCTTATGGCTTCTCTTCTTTCTATTGTGATATCACATCTTTGGTGCAAACAGGGAAAAACGTAGTGGCAGTGAGAGCTGACAACTCACGACAGAAAAACTGCCGCTGGTACACAGGTTCGGGCATTTACAGACATGCGTGGCTCATGGCTGCCGAGCCGGTACACATCGACAACTGGGGTGTGCACATTACGACACTCGACCTGAACACCGTAAAGGTCAAGACGCTCGTGTCTAATACATTGGGCGAACAACAAACCATACTGCTTACCACCACCCTATCCGACGGCACTTCGCAGCATACACCTCTCACCATCCCTGCCAATAGCAAGCAGGAGGTTGAACAAACCATAGCAGTGAAAGACGCTAAGCTATGGAGTCCGGAGCACCCGAATCTCTATCAGGCGCACATCGAACTGTCCACAGGCGATGCCGTGGACAAAACTTTCGGCATCAGAACCGTGGACTTTTCCGCAGAGAAAGGGCTTCTGCTCAATGGCAATCCCATTCTGCTCAACGGCGGATGTGTTCACCATGACAATGGTATTCTCGGTGCAGCAACCTTCGATCGTGCCGAGACAAGACGTGTAGAACTGATGAAAGAAGCCGGATACAATGCTGTGCGCACGTCGCACAACCCTCCATCGGAAGCTTTTCTCGATGCCTGCGACCGTTTGGGATTGCTGGTTATCGATGAAGCCTTCGACGGCTGGAGGGACGCAAAGAACGACCAAGATTATCACACGCTATTCGACAAATGGTTTGCCAAAGACATTGAAGCGATGGTTCGCCGCGACCGAAATCATCCCAGCATCTTCTGCTGGAGTATTGGCAATGAAGTCATCGAGCGCAAGAAGATTGAGGTGGTGACTACAGCACGCCGCTTGCGCGAAGCCGTTCACGCATGGGACAAAACTCGCCCTATCACCTCCGCACTGGCAGCATGGGACAGCGATTGGGAAATTTATGACCCATTGGTCGCCCAACTCGACATCACTGGCTACAACTACATAATTCATAAGGCTCCCAGCGACCATCTCCGGGTGCCCAACCGGGTGATGATGCAAACCGAATCATATCCCAACGATGCTTTTAAAAGTTGGGCAATGGTTCACGACAATCCATACGTTGTGGGTGATTTTGTATGGACATCCATCGATTATCTCGGTGAATCAGGCATCGGGCGATGGTGGTATGAGGATGATGTTCCGGGCGAACACTATGAAAGACCTCTCTATCCGTGGCATGCCTCCTACTGTGGCGATATTGATTTCATAGGATGGCTGAAACCCATCGGTCATTATCGCAATATGCTCTGGAACAATGACGAGAAACTATACATGGCCGTTCGCGAACCTAATGACTGGCAGGGGAACGGCACTATCACGACCGGACGGTGGGCAGTGTGGCCCACATGGGAAAGTTGGAATTGGCCGGGATGGGAAGGCAAAGACATCGAAGTGGTGGTTTGTTCCAAATATCCACGGGTTCGTTTGTATCTCAATGATCAGTTGATTGGCGAGCAAAACACCGGACGCGACACAGAATTCAAAGCCGTATTCAAGACTCCCTATAGAGCAGGACAGCTCCGCGCAGAAGGTTTGGACGGTGAGACGGTTATGGAACGTCAGCTGCTTGTCTCCGCATCAGCTGCAAAGTCCATCAAACTCACTGCCGACAGAAGCCGAATTTTAGCTGACGGGCAAGATCTTTCATTTATAACGGTAGAAGTGGTCGATGCAGAAGGTCGGCTCGATCCAAATGCCAGTTATGATATTTCATTCAGTCTCAAGGGTAATGGCACCATCGTCGCCGTAGGTAATGCTGACATCAAGGAAACAACACCCTATAGTAGCCACACGTTCAAGACGTGGAAAGGACGGGCAATGATGGTAGTAAGAAGCACACGCAAGGCTGGTAACCTACAACTCACCGCTACTGCCAATAATTTGAAAAGGGCAAAAATTTTGCTCAAATCTGTCAAGGCAATCCCTTGAAATGAATTTGCAATATTACAATAATTAATTAGTCGTTCCTTGAAAACCAGTTGAGCGACTGGTTTTCAAGGAACGAGTATGCAGTTCTCTTAAAAGGTGTTTCGCCGCTGAAACGGGATGATAAAGCATCATTCTTGGACCAGCCCACCGCATAATTGCTGTAATACGCACCCTCATATCAGGACGATAGCAGTGTATAGGACATTTCTTGCAAGTAGGTTTGTCACACCCATATTTGCAATGGTCGAGCCTTTCCAAGGCATATTTCAACAACTCATTACAAGCTGCGCATAAACTTGCATTGCCCTCATTTCTTCGGCAATACAAGGCAATCATTTGCTCTACGACCTTCTTCTCCTCCTTGATCCGATTATTCATCCGTTCAACTATTGCTTAGGCTTCCTTTCCCAAGTGCTCCACTGAACCAACCACGAATCGGTCGAAACGCCATGTTGGTTGAACAGTTCCTAAAAAAAATAGGACAACGAAACTTGCCACGCATTGGCCTTGCCTGTCGTAATCGTGTCATAAGTATCGTCAATCACCTTGCTCACTTTAGCCTCACCGGTTTTGCCCGTTGCGATGCTGTAATTGGCCGTAACCTGCAGATGTTTGAGGAGCGAGACACCGGCACCTACGTTGACGCTGAGATTCGACTTCTTCAACTGGAACGTATTCTGATAGTCCTCCCGGCTGGTCCAGGTGAACTCGTCCTTACCAACATTGAAACCAAATTGAGGGCCGGCAAAAACAAACATACTGGCCATGCTACCCAAGCCAAATCCCCAACGAACATTGACGGGAATAATCACTGACTTTTGATTGATCGTCGTCTCACCACTCTGCACCTTGGTGTTCTCTACTTGGGAGGATTTCTGCTCGTAAAGGGCAGAAGCGTCCAAACCAAGCCCCAAAATAGGAGTGGAAAGTTTCATTGTCGGGCCCAAAAACCACCCTGAGCGGTTGCTACTGTCGAACAAGTCTTGGTTGAAGCTAATGCTTGAGACGTTGAGTCCGCCTTTTACACCGAACTGTAACTGGGCATCAGCCTTCTGGGCAAACATCATAGCTACTGCCAGCATGATAAGGGATACATACTTTTTCATAATAATATTGATTAAAGCTTATAAAATAAAAGTTTTCGAAAGGAAGCAAATGAACCTGTTGCTTCCAAGTCGATTAATGGCGCTGGCGACGCACCGAGATGCGGGCAGCGGAACTGCCGGAGGAAGAGGACGAACTGCGACGGTTTTTCACCTTTGCACTGCTGCCGCCACGCGCGCGTCGGTTTCTCTTGAGTGCTTTTTTATCTTTTTTGTCCAAGTGAGCTATCGAGTCGAGCGAATCCTTGCGAGCCTGGTTGCCCCACATGGCCTTTTCGAAGTTTTCAATTTCGTGTTCGATACGCATCTGCTCGCGGGAGAGTTTGGCGGTGTCGCCACCGGCCACCTGTGCCAGTGTCTGTCCCAGCATGTTGGTGGTTTTATAAATTTTTCCCTTGTAAGCGTTCATCGTGAAATAGTCGTCGATGCTCATCGTGGCTGCATTGTTAAGGTTACTGGTCATGATGGTCTGCTTGGCCAAGAACGGAGCCAACTCATTGTATTTCACCCAGAACAAAGGATATTTGGTGGTGCCGTCGCCGAAATCATCCTCGCGATACATCACCGGGCAGATGGCCTGTACCTGTGTGTGGAACGTGGCCGTGGACTGGTCGTAGTAGGCGCTTTCCTTGACGAAATAACCCTTCACCTCGCCCGAAGGAATGTCGCTGTCGGAGATATGGACACCGCGGTCGGTTCGCTCGTAATAGATTTGGTAGTCGTCCAAGAATTTCAAGGGGCTAACACGCAAGGATTCCTCGAAACGCTCATTGCCTGTGTTCACATCGTATGAATAGGCCGCGATGCCGCCATGGTTGGGACCGGCCATGATGAGTTTGAACATATAGGTAAAGAGATTCATCTGCCCACCGAGGGGTTCGACAGGATAATACAGCCCCGCGTTGGCATCATCGCGGAGGTCGAGCTCGCGATAGACATCCCGACGCCACACGACATCCTCGTCCATCTTTGCCTCCGTGGGAAATGATATTTGGGCGCGGATTGTCATGTTGTTTTTGTTCGACTGTTGCTCTCGGGCGGCTTGCTCGGCACGTCTTGCCTTGGGCTGAGCTGTGGCACTCAAGGTGAGGCATGCGATAAACAGCATTAAAACTATTCTTTTCATTATCTAATCATTGTTCTTTCTGGTGTATATCTTTTGGGGTGGAGAATCAGGAGCACGTGGAGGGCGATTCCAATCTCCCACTCCGTTTATCTCAGTTTCACTTCCATGGCTCCCGGCAAGGTTCGCGTAATGCCGTCGGGGCCAACGGCTTTGACCTCTGTGATGTAGAAGCGACGTCCACGCGACAAGCGACGGAACTGGTCGCGCATTCTATCGGTGAATTCGTCACCGGCCGATGCCATCTGCACGGCATTGCCCATATTGTCATAGAACACGGCGGAGAAACCGGTCACCCTGAACTGTATGTCGAGAATGCCGTCGTCGATAGCTGCATTGAGGCGAGTGGCTCCCATAAGTCCGGCCTTGGCCAGGTTTCCGCCCTTGTATCTGTCGGTGCCCAACGCGATGTATGGCGTGGGATCGGGCAACTTGCGGACCTTGAACGTGAACGGTGGGAACGAGCGCACCTTGCCTCCGTCGCGCGCAGACACCTTGAAAGTGACGTCGCGACCTACGGCAGAGGGCACGGCAATATATCGCCCGGCTCCCGTCGCAGAAAGGCTTCCGCCGGTCATGCTCACAGAAACTGCATTTTGGGGCACGCCCGGAACACTCACGCTGATGGGGTTCCTGTATCCAGCATAGAGCACGTTCATCAGGTCGGCTGCCAGTGTTGCACCACCGGGAACGGGAATGACACTGTATTTCTGACTAAACTCGCGGCGGAGAATGTCGCCGGCAGCGTTGCGCATCAGGATATAGCCGCTGAACTGATGGTCGCCTACGCCCCCGGCCGTGAAGCTGTAGCGACCGTTTGTGGAATTGACTCTGCTGCCATTGACGTAGATCTCGGGCTGCTTGGTCGTATCCATAGCTGCCATCACAATGCTGGCCGCGAAACGTTCGCCGGGGTAGAGGGTTGTCTTTTCGGGTACGACAAAAGCCGACAACTTGTTGACACGGATGTCCTTGAGGTCGATGTTGGAAACCAACGTGTGGAGCACCTGCCCTTCGGCATGGCGAACGTCGTTCTGCAATTTGGACAACAACGTTACGGCAGCCGCCACAGGCATATTCTCGAACATGTATTCCTGCCAGTTCTTGCCCAAGGTGTTGGCCTTTCTGGGAACGGCCGTGGACAGACTGTTATCGATCAGCTTGCGCTGTTCGGGGTCGGCTACGTAGTTCAGAATGCGGTTTCGGAAACTGTTGATCGAATTATAGAGCAGCTGTCCCTTCCCGGTAATGGGGGCGAGCATCACCGTTCCTGCGGCATCGATGTTGTCGTTGTTCTCTGCATCGGCCAGCGTGGCATCCTTGCCACTGGCCTCTCTCACGATGGCCAACTTCAGTTCCTGGGCAAGGTTGTAGAGCGAATCGCTCATGTTTTTCACCTCGGTGGCCTTGGCAAACCAAGCTTTCACTTTGGCCGGGTTGGCATCCATCTGCTGTTTGAAATCCCCATAAAGCGATTCGTTCTCTATGGTAGCGTTAGTCGTTGTACGGTTCAGGCTCTCCTCGACCACGGCAAAACCATTAAGCACCTCCGTGGAAATATTGAGGGCAAGCATGGCCAGCAAGACGATATACATCAGGTTGATCATCTTCTGACGAGGAGAGACTGGTCTTTTCTTTATTGCCATTTACTGTTTATTCTTTGGATAGGGGATGTGGAACTTAAAAGAAGTAAGAAAAAGGTAAGTTCCGATTAGTCGGTGGGCTGCGAAGTCTGTGGGGGAACGCTTCCCGGGGCACCCATTGGCATATTCACGGTCATGGCTTCGATCATGCGGGCATAGATCTGGTTGAGTCTTTCGATCTGCTTGGCCATCCTGAGGCTTTGGTCGTTGATTTGGTCAATGGTGCCGATTTGCTGGCTTGCGCCCTTCAGCTGCATTTCGTAAACCTTGCTGATACCCGTAAGTGTGCGGTTGAGATTTTCCATCTCCTCGCTGTCGCGGGTAAGGCGCGTACTCTGTTCGTTAACTTTTTCAAGTGTCTCAACGAGTTTCTTGAGCTGGTCAACATAGTTGGACTGGGCCTCGTTGAGGGACTCTGCTTCCTCGGCCGACATTTGGGGTACGAAATTAGGCTGGGATATGGTGGCGGCAGCGGGCGAATCTGCGGGCTGCGCTGATACAGGCTGCGGGGCATGCTGGCCGGCCAAGTCTGATTCTTGTGCAACGGCCGGAGCGTGCGTCACAGGCGTATGCTCATCGGAATAATTCACCGTTCCGGTGGCAAGATACTCTTCTGTAATACGGGTCGGAATCTCACGCCCATCGGCGGTCTTGTCGAAAGGACGGTCAAACGCTGAGATGAAGAACACAAGCACCTCGGTACCCATGCCGAGGAACAACATGATGTTGGCTCCGGGAAGGTGGGTGAGCTTGAAGAGTGCACCCAAGATAACGACGGAGGCACCCCAGCTGTAGGCGTAATTAAGAAAGGTCTGTCCGGGAACGGTATCTATCCACTTCTGCAGACGATACACAAGATTGTATTTGCTATAATTAGACATGATGCTTATTTCCTTTTTTGTTTTCCTGTAATCGAGTTGGCCAATGAACGCACGCAACGGAAGCCAATGTATGATCTTGGATGATTCTGATATTCCCACGTGCGCCAGGCTGACCGGATATAACTCTCCGGGTCTTTCCATGAGCCGCCACGCACACTTTTCTTCTTCAAACGATAAGGGTCTTCCTTGGCGGCATTGTACTTGAGTTGGGGGTTCAGGTCGTTCATGGCATCCACGCCGGCCTCGGTGTAGATGGTGCTGGTCCATTCTGCCACATTGCCGGCCATATCGTAGAGTCCATTGCTGTTGGGCGAGTAACTGCCCACCTTACTGCATATCAGGTTGCCGTCCTTGGTGTAATTGCCACGGTCGGGCTTGAAGTTGGCATAAAAGCATCCGCCTGCATTGGACACGGATTCGTTTTCCCAAGGAAATTCCGTTTGATCTTTCCCGCGGGCGGCATACTCCCATTCTGCTTCTGTGGGTAGACGGTAGCGCTGGATATAACGGGCTTCGTCGCCCAGTCCCTTGAGCAGATAGTCGGTGCGCCAAGCACAGAAGGCATTGGCCTGCTCCCAGGTAACTCCGACGACGGGGTAATCATTGTAGGCTGCGTTGGAGAAATAATTGCGAAGGTAGGTCTCGTTTTCTGAATTGCGGAAATCGTTGACCCATACGGTTGTGTCCGGATAAATATTCACGATATAGGTATTGAGGAAGTCCCACGGACCGGACAGTTCGCGATTGATGGTCTCGCTGACAATGCGTCCCTCGTCGTCGATATAGGCCGTGTCCTTACTAATCATCACCACCTCGTTGGGATCGACGGTGACATCGGTATTCAGATTGCGCTCCTCAGGGTTCAAGCGGTTGCGGCGGAGAGCGGCAGCGGCATAGTCATATACCTCGTACTTGTAGTTCATCTGCTTATAATCAAGCAGTTTCTCGCCCGTTACAGGATTCGTGACGTACAGGCTTTCGATGGCTCGCTCCTCGTCTTCATTCGGCTTGCGTGGCAATCGTCTTTTCCAATTCAAATGCGGCGTAACGGGGTCGCCGTACTTGTCCTCAGTTATCAGATAGGTCTCGTCACCTCCGTAGGACGGGTCGGCCAAACGGGTGCGCAGGATGCTGTCGCGCACCCACATCACAAATTGCTTGTACTGTGAGTTGGTAATTTCCGTTTCGTCGATCCAAAAACCATCGACAGATATGTCGCGCATCGGGGTCTTCTTGCCCCACAGGGTGTCCTGCCCATCGAGTCCCATCTTGAGATAGCCACGATCTATGCGTACCATACCATACGGAGTGGGTTCGGTGAACGGCTTGCCACCCACTCCCACAACTTCTCCGCCTCTCCCGGAGGCTGATGCGGACTTGGCGCTGAAACATCCGGAAAGCGTTGCCGTGAATGCCAACAGGCATAAAGCTATGATTATATTCTTTTTCATATATCAGTCTTGATTCCTCATTTTCTGTTTTAGAATTGTCCTTGACTACAATATTCTGACGCTCTTGTGAAGATTTTTGCCCTTTTTAACAAGGTTGATATCGTGCTGATAACCGATAAACAGCTCGTGACTTCCATTGCCCGGATTGATTGCCGAGGTGTAGACTTCATAACTGTATCCCAGCATGATTCCATGGAAATTGCCTCCAACCATCACTGTAACAGAATTGGTGGGACTGTAACCAATGCCACCATACATTATTTTTTCGTCATTCGTGTACACCAACCTGCCTGTAACGTCGGCACGATAAGCAGTCATGTCTGTGCGCACCATGAACGAGGGCTTTATAGTTAGAAACGGATTGCGGAGTTTTATATTGTATCCTCCCGTTAAATAATAGGTTCTGTCGATTTGCAATTCGTTGGTTTCTCCTAAGTTGACCAAGGGAGAAGTAAGGTGCTGGACGGAAACTCCGACATACAGATTCCTGCGGGTATAATAAAGTCCGGCACCCAAATCCAAGGCGTTGCCATTCAGCGTCGAGGTCGAAAAGGCGGGGTCGCCCGAATCTTCCAGATCTATCTTTGAGCCGTCGAATCCCTCGCTGAGCATTCCTACTTGAACTCCGGTACTCATTTGTCCACCAAAGAGTTTGAACTTGAGGGCATATTGCAACGCAAGCTTTTGATGAGTGAAAAGACCGAGTTTGTCATTCAAAAGCTGAACGCCTGCACCATGATAGGTCTTTATGGCATAAAAAGGTATATCAGCCGAGGCATAGGCCGTCTGTGGATTATGTTCAAAACCAGCCAAATCCATAGCGTAGGCAGCTGTAACATTGATTTTCGGCTGCTTACCCACTGCACCGGGATTATACGATGTTTCCATGTCGAAGTAATGACTGAAATAGGGGTCATACTGCGCATGGCTTGTTAATCTTACTCCCATCAGCAATAATACGATGATCCAATTGCGTTTAAACACATTTCTATAACGCATTGTACAAAAAAATATTGCGTATAAAAAAAGCCGTTCTTTGCAATCAAGAACGGCTCTTTATAATGTGGTGTTTGTTTTAATACTCTTCTTCGTCCCAGAGAAAATCATCCTTTGTGGGATAATCTGGCCAAATATCTTCTATATTGTCATATACATCGCCCTCGTCTTCTATCTCCTGCAAGTTTTCCAAAACTTCTGCGGGAGCTCCAGAACGTATGGCATAGTCTATCAATTCTTCTTTTGTTGCTGGCCATGGAGCATCCTCCAGTTTAGAAGCCAAATCCAGTGTCCAATACATAGTTTAATGTTTAATGTGTTTCATTTGTGGCGCAAAAATAAACAATTTCTTTGAATATCCAAACGTTTTACTACTAATTTTAGGCACAACCACCAGTAAAAGGGGAATTTTCGGATAAATGAAATGACATTGTAATGCTTGACTTAAAAATTCAAGACATAATGTTGTTTGTACATCTGCTTGTCAAAGAAAACAAGACCACATCGATAAAGGTCGAAACTCACTCCACTGTACTCATTCGACTGCATCATCTTCCAAGCTTTATATGCAGATCGGCTAACATGAATGTCTTCTACAATCAAGATGGATTGAGAACTGGCATGCCTTGCAAATTGACTATATATTTTTTTCCAGTTACCCTCTAAAGTCATAACGAGAATGTCGCATTCAGCTATTTGATCCATATCGTATCCATCTACACAATCAACTATCGAAGTCTTCAAACATCCGGCCTGGACATAATCTGCTTGAATATCAAACTGATCCAAACAGAATCCCCAGCGGTAGGGTTGACTATAATTGGCTATCCTGAAATACAACTCAGCCAATCGACGATCATCTAAATCATAATCCGGATATTCCTGACCTAGTCTTGCGTATGCATAATAAGGCCACTTCTCCTTAATAACATAGCGCACAAAATGATAAGCCCATGGGGACTGAATGCCAAAGCCCCTGCCATGACCGAAGCCCTTCAGCCACATTCTGATTCTATGGAGAGGCATAAACCTGTCAATAGGCCTTGTCCTCGTCAGCCACGTGCACTTCATTCCTTCAAAATTAACAGATAGCATACCTCTTTACATGGC
>NZ_GG704785.1:0-2012 GCF_000160535.1 Hallella bergensis DSM 17361
ATTTTGGAAATCTTTCGGATTTTTCTTCATTTTCTTCCCCAAAGATTTGGTTGGTGTTGTTTTTTTATATACCTTTGCACTCGCTTTCCGAAAATATCCGGGGAGCCATTGAAGAAGCGTTCTTTGAAAAGATTTACATAGACAGAGAAGTAGTACAAGAAGCGATTCCCTTGTTTTTCCGCCTTGCTTGCGGATTTCCTGGGAATTGGGTATATGAAACGAACCGTTCAATTTTATTTGAACATTCCAGTACAGGTTTACTTTTTACTTCGATGATGGATAAGACATTCTGAAGACAGACAACATCCTGCAGATTATTTTGCAGGTACACATTTTACAATGGAGAGTTTGATCCTGGCTCAGGATGAACGCTAGCTACAGGCTTAACACATGCAAGTCGAGGGGAAACGGCATTTGGTGCTTGCACCATTTGGACGTCGACCGGCGCACGGGTGAGTAACGCGTATCCAACCTGCCCATAAGTAGGGTATAACCCGCAGAAATGCGGACTAATCCCCTATGTTGTTCAAAGACGGCATCAGATTTGAACCAAAGGCTTGCCGCTTATGGATGGGGATGCGTCCGATTAGCTTGTTGGTGAGGTAACGGCTCACCAAGGCTTCGATCGGTAGGGGTTCTGAGAGGAAGGCCCCCCACATAGGAACTGAGACACGGTCCTAACTCCTACGGGAGGCAGCAGTGAGGAATATTGGTCAATGGGCGAGAGCCTGAACCAGCCAAGTAGCGTGCAGGACGACGGCCCTATGGGTTGTAAACTGCTTTTATGCGGGGATAACCGGCCTCACGTGTGAGGCCCTGCAGGTACCGCATGAATAAGGACCGGCTAATTCCGTGCCAGCAGCCGCGGTAATACGGAAGGTCCGGGCGTTATCCGGATTTATTGGGTTTAAAGGGAGCGTAGGCCGTGGGTTAAGTGTGTTGTGAAATCCGGTTGCTCAACATCCGGTTTGCAGCGCATACTGTCCCACTTGAGTGCGCACAACGCAGGCGGAATTCGTCGTGTAGCGGTGAAATGCTTAGATATGACGAGGAACCCCGATTGCGAAGGCAGCTTGCGGGAGCGCAACTGACGCTTAAGCTCGAAGGTGCGGGTATCAAACAGGATTAGATACCCTGGTAGTCCGCACGGTAAACGATGGATGCCCGCTGTTTGCCCTTTTTGGGCATGCGGCCAAGCGAAAGCATTAAGCATCCCACCTGGGGAGTACGCCGGCAACGGTGAAACTCAAAGGAATTGACGGGGGCCCGCACAAGCGGAGGAACATGTGGTTTAATTCGATGATACGCGAGGAACCTTACCCGGGCTTGAACTGCCAGTGAACGATACAGAGATGTTGAGGCCCTTCGGGGCGCTGGTGGAGGTGCTGCATGGTTGTCGTCAGCTCGTGCCGTGAGGTGTCGGCTTAAGTGCCATAACGAGCGCAACCCTTTTCCACAGTTGCCATCAGGTCATGCTGGGCACTCTGTGGATACTGCCGCCGCAAGGTGTGAGGAAGGTGGGGATGACGTCAAATCAGCACGGCCCTTACGTCCGGGGCTACACACGTGTTACAATGGGGGGCACAGCGTGCCGTACGTGCGCAAGCACGTTCCAATCATGAAATCCCCCCTCAGTTCGGACTGGGGTCTGCAACCCGACCCCACGAAGCTGGATTCGCTAGTAATCGCGCATCAGCCATGGCGCGGTGAATACGTTCCCGGGCCTTGTACACACCGCCCGTCAAGCCATGAAAGCCGGGGGTGCCTGAAGTCCGTAACCGCAAGGGGCGGCCTAGGGCAAGACCGGTGATTGGGGCTAAGTCGTAACAAGGTAGCCGTACCGGAAGGTGCGGCTGGAACACCTCCTTTCTGGAGAAGAGGTCTTATCGCTGCTGCGAGATTTTTCTTGCGGTGCCATCTTGGTGAGATGAGACCTGCGCTGGGGTTCGTTTTCCTTATCCCCGCTTACTTGTGCTTTCCTTCTGTCCGTGTAATTTTAAGATATATTTAGG
>NZ_GG704785.1:2447-5465 GCF_000160535.1 Hallella bergensis DSM 17361
TAATTGTGAATTGAAAATTGTGAATTGTGAATTGCAAATCGTTCTTTGACATATTGACACAAGCAAGACTGTAAATCAGCCAGGTCTTTAGAAGACTGGTGTAAAGAATCAAATTTTTGATAATTTCACATGACGAAACAGCTGAAAGTATGAGCGTGTGCCGTTCTCCGTATTCTTATGGGGAAAGGCACTGATCGAATAAGAAAGTAAATAAGGGCGTATGGCGGATGCCTAGGCTCATCCAGGCGATGAAGGACGTGATAAGCTGCGATAATCCGCGGGTAGGTGCAAATGACCCTTGATCCGCGGGTCTCCGAATGGGACAACCCGGGTATCTGAAGGATACCCATCCGTATTTTTGCGGAAGCTAACGGAGGGAACTGAAACATCTTAGTACCTCCAGGAAGAGAAAATAATTTAATGATTCCCCCAGTAGCGGCGAGCGACCGGGGAAGAGCCCAAACCGTTCGTGTCCTTCGGGCATGTGCGGGGTTGTAGGACCGCGTCATTGCACGCCATGCAGAGAGGAGAGCCTTCTGGAAAGAAGGACCACAGAGGGTGATAGTCCCGTATCCGAACCTGCATGCGGCATAGCGGTATCCTGAGTAGCGCGGGGCACGAGAAATCCTGCGTGAATCTGCCGGGACCATCCGGCAAGGCTAAATACTCGGATGAGACCGATAGTGTACCAGTACCGTGAGGGAAAGGTGAAAAGCACTTCGACAAGAAGGGTGAAATAGTTCCTGAAACCATACGCCTACAAGCGGTCGGAGCACCATTTTGGTGTGACGGCGTGCCTTTTGCATAATGAACCTACGAGTTGCCATCACCGGCGAGGCTAAGCCACATGAGTGGCGCACCCGCAGTGAAAGCGAGCCTGAACAGGGCGTTTTAGTCGGTGGGGGCAGACGCGAAACCAAGTGATCTACACATGTCCAGGCTGAAGTCCGGGTAACACCTGATGGAGGGCCGCACCAGTAAGCGTTGAAAAGCTTTTGGATGAGGTGTGTGTAGGAGTGAAAGGCCAATCAAACTTGGAGATAGCTCGTACTCCCCGAAAGGCATTTAGGTGCCGCGTGTGGCGATCCGCATGAGAGGTAGAGCGACCGATAGGTCGAGAGGGCTTCACCGCCTATCAAGACCTGACGAACTCCGAATGCTCATGCGCTGCAGCCATGCAGTAAGGGTGCGGGTGCTAAGGCCCGTACCCGAGAGGAGAAGAATCCGGACCGCCGTCTAAGGTCCCCGAGTTCTGCCTGAGTTAGTCTAACGAAGTGCGGTCCCCGTGACAGCCAGGATGTTGGCTTGGAAGCAGCCATTCATTCAAAGAGTGCGTAACAGCTCACTGGTCGAGGGTCCGTGCGTGGATAATAATCGGGTATAAGGCAGACACCGAAGGCGCGGGATAGTAATGTATATTAAAAGTATCGGTAGGGGAGCATTCCATGTACGCAGAATGCGGGGAGACGATTCCTGCTGGAGTGTATGGAAAAGCAAATGTAGGTATAAGTAACGATTAGGGGGATGAGAACTCCCCCCGCCGAAAGTCTAAGGTTTCCCGGGCAATGCCAGTCATCCCGGGGTTAGTCGGGTCCTAAGCCTCATCCTAATGGAGAGGGCGATGGCAGAAACGGTTAACATTCCGTTACTGCCGGCAGGAGCGATGTGGAGACGGAGCAGTGACACGGCCGCGGGGCGACGGAAGTCCCCGTTGAATGGTGTAGGCGTAGACCGGGGCAGGCAAATCCACCCTGGGAGCCGAACCTGATAGTATGGCTCTCCCCTCGGGGAGCGCCAATAGTGCCGGTAATCAAGCTTCCAAGAAAATCCGCTAAGCTTCATCCTGTCGGCACCCGTACCGCAAACCGACACAGGTAGACGGGTTGAATATACTCAGGCGTTGAGAGATTCATGGTTAAGGAACTAGGCAAACTGACCCTGTAACTTCGGGATAAAGGGTCCTCGTTATGATGACGAGGCGCAGAGAATAGGTCCAGGCAACTGTTTAACAAAAACACAGGGCTGTGCGAACACGAAAGTAGAAGTATACAGCCTGACACCTGCCCGGTGCCGGAAGGTTAAGAGGAGACGTCATCCCATTTATGGGTGCCGCGTTGAATTGAAGCCCCGGTAAACGGCGGCCGTAACTATAACGGTCCTAAGGTAGCGAAATTCCTTGTCGGGTAAGTTCCGACCTGCACGAATGGTGTAATGATCCGGACGCTGTCTCAATCATGATCTCAGTGAAATTGTAGTATCGGTGAAGATGCCGATTACCCGCGATGGGACGAAAAGACCCCGTGAACCTTTACTATAGCTTAGCATTGAGCCCGGTCATCCGATGTGTAGGATAGGCCGGAGGCTTTGAATCTCCCGCGCCAGCGGGAGTGGAGCCCCCCTTGAAATACGGCCCTTCGGCTGTCTGGGTTCTAACGCGCAAGATGTGCGGACACTGCTTGGCGGGTAGTTTGACTGGGGTGGTCGCCTCCAAAAGCGTAACGGAGGCTTCCAAAGGTGCCCTCCGGCCGATTGGTAACCGGCCTTATAGAGTGCAATGGCATAAGGGCGCTTGACTGGGAGGCAGACATGCCGATCAGGCAGGAAACTGGGGCATAGTGATCCGGTGCATGCGTATGGAAGCTGCATCGCTCAAAGGATAAAAGGTACTCCGGGGATAACAGGCTGATCCCCCCCAAGAGCTCATATCGACGGGGTGGTTTGGCACCTCGATGTCGGCTCGTCACATCCTGGGGCTGGAGAAGGTCCCAAGGGTTGGGCTGTTCGCCCATTAAAGTGGCACGCGAGCTGGGTTCAGAACGTCGTGAGACAGTTCGGTCTCTATCTATCGTGGGCGCAGGAGTTTTGCGTGGTGCCGTCACTAGTACGAGAGGACCGTGACGGACAGACCTCCGGTCTGCCGGTTGTGCCGCCAGGTGCACCGCCGGGTATCCGCGTCTGGCCAGGATAAGCGCTGAAAGCATCTAAGCGCGAAGCCATCCGCAAGATGAGAACTCCATT
>NZ_GG704784.1:0-2579 GCF_000160535.1 Hallella bergensis DSM 17361
GTTGACTTTGAGCGTCAACTTTTTTAGGGAAAGACACACCAAGCCTTTTTACGATAAAGTTAGATTAGGACTCTTGCCCTATTGTTATTTTGTAGCCGGAAACCAGCTTCGGGTGTTATTGGCAATCCTTACTAACATCAACATCACCGGAACTTCGACCAGCACGCCCACCACCGTAGCCAATGCAGCCCCGGATTGTAAACCAAAAAGAGAAATAGCCACAGCAACTGCCAATTCAAAGAAATTACTTGCCCCAATCATTCCGGCAGGTGCGGCAACATCATGGGGTAATTTCCACCATTTCGCCCAACCGTAAGCAACGAAGAATATCAGAACCGTTTGCAACACAAGCGGAACTGCAATCAATAAGATATGCAGGGGATTGTTCAGTATCGTTTCTCCTTGAAATGAAAACAGGATAATAAGCGTTAATAGCAATCCACCTACCGTATAATTATCAAATTTCTTAATAAATACGTTATTGAAATACTCCACACCTTTGCGGCGGATAACCATTATTCGGGTAATGACTCCGGCAGCAAGTGGTATCACAACAAACAGCACTACGGATAGCAACAGAGTGTCCCACGGGATAGATACACCGCCAACTCCCAGCAAGAAAGCAACGATAGGGGCAAACGCTACCAATATGATTAAATCGTTCAGTGCCACTTGTACCAGTGTATAGGCGGCATCCCCTTTAGTAAGGTAACTCCACACGAACACCATAGCTGTACAAGGTGCAGCCCCCAATAATACCGCCCCGGCTAAATATTCTTCGGCTAATCCGGCAGGTATAAAGGCTTTGAAAACCACATAGAAGAATAAATAAGCTATTCCGAACATGGTAAATGGCTTTATCAGCCAATTTGTAACGCAAGTGACTATTATTCCTTTCGGACGCTTGCCGACATTCTTAACACTTTGAAAATCTACTTTTAGCATCATCGGATAAATCATTAACCAAATCAGGATTGCCACGGGTATAGACACGTTGGCATATTCAAATTTGCTTAATGTTTGCGGAATTGCCGGAAGCCATTGTCCTACGGCAATTCCAATAATGATGCATAAGGCAACCCAGATAGTCAGGTATTTTTCAAAAAATCCAATTCCTTGTTTCTTTTCCATAATAACAAATATTTAACTTAATTGTGGCTTTAATTCGTTCAGGTAGAAGTCATAGAAACGGGCTTTTATTTCGTCCCGTACCCGATGAAATTCACTGTTTATAAACTCCGGCGTTCCGGTTGCTTCCGAGGGGTCGTCAAATCCCATGTGCAGTCTCTTTCCGACTTTACCAGTAAACACTGGGCAGCTTTCATTCGCCCCACCGCAGACCGTAATCACATAATCCCATTCCTGCCCTATATATAGGTTTACACTTTTAGGGATATGGTGGGCTAAATCTATTCCCATTTCATCCATAACCTTTACCGCCATCGGATTAACCTTTTCAGCAGGTTTTGTTCCTGCTGAAAAGACATCCAGTTTATGGTCAAATGATTGAAGAAAGCCATGTGCCATTTGGCTGCGGCAGCTATTCCCTGTACAAAGAATTAAAATCTTCATGTTTTTAATTATTTTTCCAAGCTATTAGGGCAGCATTTCCCTTTGACAATTCTTCTACTTTCTTAATCCAAACCAATTCATTTTGCGCCTTTGCCCGCAAGAAAGAATTTTCGGTGTCAGTTAATGACAAGCAAGCATTCACCACCCACCATTTATTATAAATGTTATACTCCATGATTTTCGATAATTCTTCCTCTTTGATAAGGGTTGCATCGCAATCTAATTCTGAAATAGCTTGTTTGGTAGTTTCGTACAAGGCTTTACAGCTTGAACACCCGGTTCCTAATACTTTAATTTCCATTGTCATTCTACTTTAAAGTTAATATCATAATCGTAGTTCGTAGAACTGCGAACAATCATTCCAAAAAAAAGGTACTGCTATTCACAGCACGATGTATCTTTACATTTACAGTCTCCTAAAAAAGCTGCAAACAGTTTTCGGGCAAGTTCCCAGTTCTCCAAGTTTATACAATACCGGACTTTTGGCGTTTCTATTTCTCCATGAATTAAGCCAGCATCTTTCAATTCCTTCAAATGCTGCGAAACAGTTGCTTTAGCAATAGGTAGTTCTTCGTGAATATCACCGAAGAAGCAACTCTCTTGTTTTGCCAAAAAAGCAAGAATAGCCATCCGTGCCGGATGTCCCATTGCTTTGGCAAACCGAGCAATCTGTTTCTGCTCTGTTGTGTACTGTTTCTCTTTCATTCCAATTCTCCTCTCTTTTTTGTTGTTCGCAAAGTTACGAACAAGGTTTCGAACAGCCAAATAATACGGCATATTTTTTCGGATAGGTGCAAGTATATATCTATATAAGAGGCTTGCTTAATTGGTGTTTACTGAATAAATTATACTATTTTGATATACAATAAATTATATCGTTTTATCTTTGGTCGTTTAACATAAAATTCTTACCTTTACAGTGTTAAATCATAAGTGAAATGAAGTATATTTCACATTTGAAACAGTTATCGGTCGATATGTTCCGTTCCTCTTTTGATGAGCTGGAC
>NZ_GG704784.1:3315-5971 GCF_000160535.1 Hallella bergensis DSM 17361
ACCCTTTTCGAAATGAAGCTCAATTTATGGACAAATGCCATTGCGAAGTTTAGAGTCCGCTGCTTTGCAGTCATGACGATTTATTAATTCAGCGAACACCAAGTAAAGCTCATGAAATTGCAGATTAATAAAAAAGAAATGTCTTCGTTGTTCAATAAAGCAAAATGGACATTTTCATTGACAGAGGAAGAATTTCTATACCTGAAGAATTTGTTAAATAAGATTGAAACATGTTCTTGGCAGGAGGATTTTTCCTATGAAATTCACAATGGTATTGCAGCTTTTGGTCTATGTACGAAACCAACTAAAGGAAACATAGCTATAGTTGAGAAATTCATTAATACAGAAGCATTTTGTGATTCAATCACAGCCGTTGCTTTGAAAGTGTTATGTAGTAGTAGTTATTGGAATTTAGCGGAAAAATATGAAGATGTACTTTGCAAGTTCATCAATTTAGATGATGAATCTTATGAAGATACTATCCATACAGCTATTAGTTGTATGGGGACCTATTGCCATACTACAAAGAATAAGTTATATATATCCTTACTATTTTCATTATTCAACAACGCATTGAGTAAATATAGCAATGATGAACTTCAGATACCAAGTATAGAGGCTCTTTACAATGCACTTGAATCGGTTATATGGGGAGATAAGTATCCTAAAAACAGAAGAGTTACATTTGGAGATATGAAGATACCTGAAGATATTAGTGAGGAAGTCATAAAAAAAAAATCAGTCAATTATCAATACTCCGCTAATTCTAACTTAACCGCTTGAATATGAGATAGTTAATTAACTTAATATAACTAATATAATTTGGTCAAGTGGCTGATTGTCAGTCTACCTTATAGTAGACTAAACATCAAGTAAATGACATCAGAACCACTCGACCAATATACGGAAATCTGCAGAGATGCCATCAAAAGCTCATCTGCAAAATTAGGAAAAACTTTCAAAAATATACTCTTGGAAATAATTTTATTGTAAATGGCGATAAAAAAAGATAAATTTCGCTCAGAAGTAGCGTTACGGGACCCATTGCGAGCAGACCTACAGAACGAATTTCAACCGCAGCAGGGCTAAGTGCATCAACTGGGTTAAGTTCAGTCTCTCCCTTTCCCGGCGTTATCTGAACATGGACGGGCTGCTAGCTATAGCCATAAATCCAAGCTACATCAGTAAACCAGGCAAGGCACAAGAATCAGCTGGACTTCTCCTACAACGCATCATTCGCATCACAGAATGTGGCAAAGGTGATGATGAAGGAAAATGGGACTACCGTATTCCATGACTTCTTTCAAGGAGCCCATGGTGAGCACATACATTGCAAAATTAATTTTCGACAGGTGTCGGAACATACCGACCCGAAAGTTTATTAGTCATACTATCAAAGAACTCTTTGGCTGGCAGCGGAAAGCTGCGTAGCCTTATCTCAAATTTTAACGAACTGTTGATATGTAACATTCAATTTCCGTTTGGCAGCATCAGGCTATAGATGAGTTTGTAATATGCCATGATATTTATTGAGAATTATTTACCATGTGTTACCATTATAACTCTTCCATCACTCTTTCTTAAAGTTACTTCGGCAACTCCTCCCTTAGATATAGAATCCTTAGACCCTGTGATAATCCAATATCTTTTACTATCTAGAACTACTTTATATGGTTTTTCTTTATCAACATAATGACCGTATATAGGCTTCAAAACAGCAATAGCAACTTCATAAGCCACCTTTGCATTTGGAATAAAGCCAGAGTCAGGATTAGCACCTTCATTATCAAGATTTTCAAAAGTGATAGTGTCTTCTGGATTAATTTCCCCTTTGTCAATATAATTAATTAAAGACGGTGTGGAAGACTTGACTGCTTTTGGATGAACTTTTGAATAAATAATACTTCCAATTATACCTAGACATAGTCCTATTAAAAAAAAATAACATGCACTTATTTTTTTCATGTAACATTTTATATAGTTGATTATCAATAGTAACTTTTTCAAGTTTCTTCGAATAGTTTACAAAATCCATGAGATTGTAGTTTCCTGATTTAGGTTGACTACCTTAGAGGCTTATCCTTAAAAAAGTTGACTCAGTTAAACATTAAAACTGATTATAGTTGACTGGAATTCCTTATCACTAATATTGGTTGACTGGAGGGCGCAGCCCGGAAGGAAGCCCCTGACACGCCAGCGAAGGTACTCTTATTTCAGAGATTACGCAAGTATTTTGCCTTGCTTTTATGTGACTTTCTCTGTAACTGATCCAATTCTTTGAGATTTTCCCCACACGGAGCGCGGCATCCCTTGGTGTCATCATGTCAATACTCATTCCCTGATATAATAAACCGAATAGCCTACTCTTACTTTCGTTTCAAGAAGACGGGTCTCATCATACTTGTAATAGGCCTGCTTCGTCACGCCAAGCAGTGTGCAAAGACTCGACACTCGGTAATGTCCTGAGTCTTCTGCATGCAGGTTCTTTACTGCTTGGCGCCAGCTTTTTTCGGATGGAGATGTTGAATTGTTTCTCAGCTACGTTGATCAGCTCATTGAATGCATCGGCACGGAGTGATTCGTGCGCAAGCTCCTTCTTCAGGCGTCTAATCTCTGCCTGCAAGGCCTTAACCCCTGAATCACCGGTTTTTGTCAC
>NZ_GG704784.1:6257-169038 GCF_000160535.1 Hallella bergensis DSM 17361
ATTAGCTTAACAAGTCAATTTTTAGGGTAAGGAACATGTTTTTTACTCATAGGTTCTCAAATGATACAAAGGTAATCAAGAAAGGACAACTGGATCTTTTCAGCCTATCCTATGTCCATTACACCGATGTGTATAATTTCTGACAAAAGGTGCGCTCAGTTTCGCGTATTTCAAAACAAAAACCACGTGGCTCCAAATACGCGAAAAATAGCGGGGTTTACAAGACGCTGACTGTCAGCGGATTGCAAAACAAGGGCTTTTCACCATAGTTTTATTCCCTGCGGTTGGATATCGATCGGCGGGGCGGTTAAGCCCTACCCGCACGACGGCAAGGCTGTCGACGCGTCGCCTGCGGGGCCTAAACGCGGTGCCAAAAGACTGTAATCGCAGCGAACTTGGATTTATGCCGCTTTCCCGGCTAAAAATATCGGCCGAAACATGGCGCTTTCTGCGCTGGATGATCAGAAAAAACTGGCCGGAAAATTATCAAGAAAGTTTACAAACGGGGCGGCATCACGCAAAAGGCTATGGCGCGCTAAAAAACAAGCGGGAAATTCTATAGAACAGTTTTTGCGTCCTATTCCCAGCCCAAATCTCGGCGTAGCCTCACTCGGTCAGTATTTGGTTCAGGAGGAATGTGGCATTTTGATTGCGTGCTACACCGGGAGTTATCTTATAAGAATAGGTGACGGCTGAGCCCAGTTCGATTTCGAAACAATAGTTGTGACAGCGCTCGCCCTCCATCTTGGACAGTTCCAAGTCGTGGGTGGCAATGATGCCACTCACGGGCAATTGGGAGATGTGTTCGAGGAACAGGCGCGACCCGTTGAGCTTGTCCAACGAATTGGTGCCCTTGAGAATCTCGTCGAGGATAATCAGCGTGTGGTCGTTGTTCCTGCAATAGGCCAGCAACTGCTTCAGGCGGAGCAATTCTGCGTTGAAATAAGAGATGCCATGGGCAAGATCGTCGGTGGTGCGCATGCTGCTGAACAGCTTGAACCTTGAGACCCGCATGGATTTGGCAAAGACCGGCATGCCCGTCAGGGCAAGAATATAGTTCACGCCCACCGCACGCAAAAAAGTTGACTTCCCGGCCATATTGGCTCCGGTAATGATGTAGAAATGCCGGTCGTCGATTCGAAAATCATTGCGAATGGCTTTCTCGCCCAAGAATGGATGGCAGAGGCCCTGAGCCTCACAGAACACTCCCTCGTCATCAGTTATCGTTGCCCAGCAGGTGTAGGGATGATTATACAGGAACGTGGCGATCGTCACCCCCTGATCCATGCGGATCACCCGGTCGATCCATCGGTCGAGTTCTTGCTTGTCGTCGCGACTCCATTTGACAAATTTTCGGACAAGGAAAAAATCATAGAGCGCAAAGGTATTGACGACAAACAGTCCCATGATATTGCCCCGCTTGTCCAGGCCATCGAGCAACGCGGTGAGTCGGCGAAACACATTGTCCGACCCGGGAGCTGTCATGCGGTCCCCATGTGGAGCCGCGTCTGCTGTCCCGTGGCCAGGGTTTGAAGAACGTCTTTCCACCAAGTCCACCACCTTGGCCAATTGCCTGACTTGTCCATGAAACCTGTCGATGGCCGTGCTCACCCTCTTCAGTGTTCCCATGCAAAGGAGATAGACACCAAAAAACTGGAGTATGCCCCACCAAACAGGCAACAGTCCGTCTACCCTACCCATCGCAGCCAGAAGGATGCAAGCCAGGAAGGCAACCAAGTCGGCCACGGCCAGTGCAAGCACCACGGGATGGGCAAAGAATGGGTTAACCCTGACCGTGCCAGCTGCTTGCAATGCCTGGCGAATGGCCGCGGTGTCTATTTTCTGTCTTACCCCAAAGGAGATGAACTCCGACCGGAACCTCACGTCCTCGGCCAAGGCTTGAACATGCTTCCGATAAGTCTCGTCATAGCTGTCGATATCATTCCGAAACCCCTCCCGTCCGTCCAGACTGCTCAGCCGTTCGGCCAGGGCATCGCATCCCCCCGTGGTCACGGTTCGGTTCATGCGCTGGTACAGACTGTCCCGGCCAAAGATGTCGAGGTCGTAGGTGTAGGCATGGTGTGGGTCTACGTAGCGCTGGCCATCGTCAAAACACGAGAAGTCGCCGTCCATGGCCTGCAGTTCGTTGTCGTAAACACGCTTCAGATCCTCAAGATGTCGGATGCGCTGGTCGTTCTTCGTGTCGTGCTGTCTTACAACCATATAGATTATCGCACACAGAATGGCCCATCCAAGTGCCAGTATTCGGAGGTTGGGATTGTCGCTCAAGGTAATCATCACCAAGCCAGCCACGGCTGCCAAAAAAGATAGGATTTCGCCCATCACAAAGCCATGGGCACGGCCTCTCAGCGCCTTGATGCGTCCGGCGATGTCGGCTGACTGTTTTTTATAAAATTCTCGCATAGGGAATGGTCAGTTATTTTATTGTTGTTCATTCATATTTTCTCCCAGCATCACCACACCCTCCTGCTTCATGCCGTCCATCATCATCTTCAAGGGCTGGTCGAACCTCACATGACGCACATACGGCGTCTCTTCAACGGCCGGCATGGCATCCAATAGATCCTTGCGCAGGAGGCCGCCCTCGCCGGGACAATTGGTGTCGATCGTGAAATATCCCACGCCAAACGACGTGAGGTTTTGGAAGAAGTGGGTGCCCTGGCTGGGGTCCACCCGATAGTTCTTCAAGGCCACCTCCACAATGGCGCGCGCCGCAGAGATATGCGGCCACTTCACGGGCACACCCAGCCATGAGTCGCTCGAGCCCCACCGCCCCGGGCCAATGATAATGTAATGATTGTGTGAGGCCAGGAACGCATCATTGATTCGCTCAATGTCTGCGGCCACGCGGTCGTTGTTCATGGCCGAGAACTGGTCGTCGTACTTGACGTAGACCACATCGGTTATATCGTCCGAGATGCCATGGCCCAATGAGTTGTGACTGCGAAGCAAGCATTGGCTGTCAGGAACGGCGGCCACATCCTCATCGAGCATCTGCTTGGAATCGACGATGGGACGAACCTGAAGCAGATAGAAGTCGCCCGTTCGGTCGGCATTGAGATTGCAGGCAAACTCTATTTCCACCGGGCGACGCATGGCCTCTGCACAATATTTCATCGACATTTGCAATATTTCGGGCAGGGGAAACACATCGTGCTGCAAGACGCCGGCAAACGATACGATTTTTCGGCCGCCCTCATAGAGTCCGTCGCGAATGACCTGGTCGTAGGGGTCGAAAGTCGAGGCTATGTAGTTGAGCGACCCATGCTTGTCGGCTTCCTTCACCTTCAGTTTCCGGATGTTGAAGCCATCGTCCACCTGGAAATCCGTGCCCACGTGTTGGCTGTCGAGCGCATAGAAAGTGGTCTGCGTGTCCTTCAGGGCAAAGTCCATTTCCGACATCTGCAACACCTGGTGCGGATGTTGAGGCGACACGCGCAAGGTCTGGCCGCCATCCACAATATATTTGCCAAGTCCCAGGGCCAGCGAGGCTATGCCTTCTTCGGCCTTCTCGTCGCCAATGGGGTAATAGTTGATTGACCGGAGCACACCCGAGATGTTGGGATAATAGCAGTCAGCGTATGTTTTGCCCACCACCTCCTGCAACACGACAGCCATCTTCTCCTGGTCAATCACATTGGCCGTGGCTGCCATATAGGCCTTGGAACTCTTGTAATACACCGAGGCATAGACACTCTTGATCGCCGCGGCCAGCATGTGGAGCATCTGTTGCTTGTCGTCGAGGTAGGGTATCATGTAGGTGGAATAGACTCCTGCAAAAGGTTGATAATGGCTGTCTTCCAGGAGTGAGCTCGACCGGATGGCGATAGGACTGCGGGTGGCTTCGAAGAAGACCATGAAGTCCTCGATATAGCTGTCGGGCAACTGTGCCTTGAGGAAGGCATCCAGTATCGCTTGGTCGCTGGCATTGCTCAAAGCAATGTCGTAGAGGTTGTTCTGATCCATAAACTGATCGAAAACATCGGTACAGAGCACCACCGTCTTGGGTATCTGCACCGTAACGCCCTCGATGCTGTTGAACTGCGGATGAATCTTCACCACATGGTCGAGGAAAGCCAGGCCCCGACCCTTGCCACCGAGAGAGCCGTCGCCGATACGCGCAAAATGGGCATAGCGGTCGAACTTAAAACGGTCGAACACGGCCACCACGCCAATGTTCTTCATGTGGCGGTACTGTACGATCGCATCGAAGATAATCTGCCGGTGGGCATCCACGTCGCGGAGTTTTTCCCACGTCACATGTTTCAGGAAGTTGCTCACGGGGAATATGGCACGCGCGCAGAGCCAGCGGCTCATGTGGTTGCGCGAGACATGATAGAGCATCGAGTCGCGCGGAATGGTGAAAATATTGTCTTGCAACTCCTTCAGGCTCCGCACCCTCAACACCTCCTCGTGCGTCGTGGGGTCGCGGAAGATGAAATCGCCAAAGCCCATGTGCTCCTCCAGGAGATGCCGCAGTGACACACTGAGCATCTTGGAATTCTTGTCCACAAACTTAAAGCCCTCGGCCTCAGCACGCGCACGGTTTTCGGACTCCACGCTCTCCATGACGAGTGGCAGGAACTCGTCCTCCCGGCGAATGGCTCTCAGGAGTTTGAAGCCGGCCTCAGCATCCTTTTCCACCGAGGATGCCCCCGCCCCCACAATTTCTGAGCGACGTGTAGACTTCATGGGAAACCTCACGTCGCTGATGACGCCGAGGCAATTGTCCTTGTATTTCATATACACGGCCATGGCCTCTTCGTAGGTGCGGGCCAACACCACCTTGGGCCGACCGCGCATTCGCAGTGTGGCAGCATGGCGGTTGAGGGCCTCAGTAGCGAAGTTCTGGCTCTGCTGCAAGATGTAGCTGTAGAGGTTGGGAAGAATAGAACTGTAGAACCGAATCGAATCCTCGACGAGCAGAATCATCTGCACACCCGCCTCAAGGACGTCCTGCTCCAAGTTCATCTTGTCCTCAATGAGTTTGATGATGGAAAGAATGAGGTTGGTGTTGCCCAACCAACAAAACACGTAGTCGAAGATGCTGAGATCTTCGTCCTGCATACGGAGAGTGATGCCATGCGAGAACGGGGTGAGCACCACACAATGAATTTCGGGGAACTTCTCCTTGATGGCATGCGCTACGGTGAACGCATCGTTGTCGGCGGTGCCCGGCATGCAAATGACAAGGTCTATCTTCATGGTGGCAAGAATCTTCTCGGCCTCTTCTGTCGTGGACACCTGGGTGAACGTCGGCGGATAGCGGAGCCCCAGCTCCATGTATTCATTATAAATTTTCTCCTCCACTCGTCCGTCGTCCTCGAGCATAAAGGCATCGTAGGGATTGGCCACGATGAGCACGTTGTAGATGCGGCGCATCATGAGGTTGACGAACGTCACGTCCTTGAGTATGAACTTGTTCCACGACTGTGTTATTTTCTCTTCCATGTGTGCTGTGGCAATTTTGTTTGTTCGGGCTTGGAGCGTCTCCTCCCCTTGGGGTCGCCGTCTGGGAATAAGGCTCCTGTCAGTATGGCAAAATTACGAAGTAAATTTGACAAAAGGTCAATACGAATCATAAAAAATGTCGGAATTTAGTACTTCTATTTTAGATATCGGGGCATCATCACAAGGAAGAACTGGAGGATTATCTTGTCAAACGATTAGGCATAAACCGTTCCGGACTGCGGATTGACCGCAGCTATCTTCATGCAAAATGGCTGCACAATGCCTATAGCATCGTGCAGCCATTTCTTATCCGTTCGGCTCTGATCCGTTCTTATCTAATCTTCTTAGAACAGTTTGGCAGGATAGGTGCCCTCGTCTACCAAGCTCTGGATCTTGGCCACCACACCCGGGCGGTCGGCCGCATAGGTGACACCAAACCATTTGCTGGTGGTGTCGAGCACCTTCACCGTAGCGGTTTGATCATGAATGAGCTTATTGACCAGCGACGGAATGAAGAACTCAGCCTTCTTGTTCTCCAAATTCTTAGGGTCGGAGAGGAAAGACTTGAAATAGTCTTCGCTATAATCAAAGTAGTCAGGTGTGAATCCCCACACGTTCATCGATACCGGAGTATTGTCGGCCACGGTCACCCACTCGCCGTTTTCATCCTTATACTGTATGTCTTCACCGTGGCGCTCGATTTCCGTGCGCTCCACGACATCAACCAGGTTGTCCCCGGCGTCCTTCGAGCAAATGCCTCGAGCCACCGTGCCATTCTCGCTCAGGGTGTTGCCCACGCGGTAGCCCACCATGGCATAGCGGTTCTTGCTTCCCTCAGGAAGATTGGCCAGGAACCGACCCATCACCATGAAGCAGTCGCGGTTGTAGAAATCATCGCAATTGATCACGCAGAAAGGTTCCTTGATCACATCCTTGGCCATGAGTACGGCGTGGTTGGTGCCCCAGGGTTTTTCGCGTCCCTCAGGCACTGAGAATCCCTCGGGAAGGGCATCCAGGCTTTGGAACACAAGTTCTGCAGGGATATGTCCCTCGTATTTTGACAGCACCTGCTCGCGGAACTGCTGTTCAAAATCCTTGCGGATGACAAAAACAATTTTCCCAAAGCCGGCCTTGATGGCATCGTAAATAGAATAATCCATGATAGTCTCGCCGTTGGGTCCCAGACCGTCGAGCTGCTTCAAACCGCCGTAGCGGCTGCCCATACCCGCAGCAAGGAGTAACAATGTTGGTTTCATTTGCTATATTTTAGTTAATAATAATGTGGTCAACACGTGTCCATCCAGAAGGAGTTACACCATGTGCAAATTTAAGTAAAATTCTCGAATTATGAGGCTAAGTGGCTAATTATTCGAGAATTTTATCTAATTTTGCACAGAATTTCAACAATTAAAAGAGGTTAGAACTATCAATGATCACACTTACGAATATCGCCATCCAGTTTGGCAAAAGAGTGCTTTACAAGGATGTGAATGTCAAGTTTACACGGGGTAACATCTATGGAGTTATTGGGGCCAACGGGGCTGGGAAGTCTACGTTGCTGCGGGCTATCAGCGGAGACCTTGAACCAAACAAGGGAACCGTGGAGATGGGGCCTGGCGAACGCCTGTCGGTATTGGAACAGGACCACTTCAAGTATGATGCCTACAGCGTGATGGACACGGTGCTGATGGGGCACGAACCCCTTTGGGCCAACATGAAGGAGCGTGAGGCACTGTATGCGAAGGAGGAAATGACCGAAGAGGATGGCAACCGAGCCGCAGAATTAGAAGAAAAATTTGCAGAACTGAACGGCTGGGAGGCCGAGAGCGACGCCGCACAGCTGTTGCAGAACCTTGGCGTGCAGGAGCCGATGCACCAGAAAATAATGGGCGACCTGTCGAACAACGAGAAGGTGCGCGTGATGCTGGCCAAGGCACTCTTTGGCAAACCTGACAACCTGCTGCTCGATGAGCCCACCAACGACCTTGACCTCGCAACCGTGGAATGGTTGGAGGACTACTTGGGCAATATCGATGAGACACAGACTGTGCTTGTGGTGAGCCACGACCGACACTTCCTCGACTCGGTGAGCACGCAGACCATCGACATCGACTTTGGCAAGGTGACGGTATTCTCCGGCAACTACAGTTTCTGGTATGAGAGTTCACAGCTGGCCCTGCGCCAAGCACAGAACCAGAAAATGAAGGCCGACGAGAAGAAAAAACAATTGGAGGAATTTATCCGCCGCTTCTCTGCCAATGTGGCAAAAAGCCGGCAGACCACTTCGCGCAAGAAGATGCTGGCCAAGCTCAACGTGGAGGAGATTCGCCCGTCGAGCCGCAAATATCCCGGCATTATTTTCCAAATGGAGCGTGAGCCGGGCAACCAGATACTGGAAGTAGAGGATCTGAAAGCTGTCGATGCAGACGGCATGGTGCTGTTTGACCATGTCAACTTCAACATAGAAAAGGGTCAGAAGGTGGTGTTCCTTAGCCGAAACACCAAGGCCATGACTGCGCTCTTTGAGATTATCAATGGCAACCGGGAGCCCGACGGAGGCTCTTACAAGTGGGGAGTGACCATCACCACAGCCTATTTGCCACTCGACAACACTGCCTTCTTTGATAGCGACCTTAACCTTGTAGACTGGCTCAGCCAGTATGGCCCGGGCAATGAGGTGGCCATGAAAGCCTATTTGGGCCGCATGCTGTTCCGCCAAGAGGAAGTAGACAAGCAGGTCAACGTGCTCTCGGGAGGTGAAAAGATGCGCTGCATGATTGCACGAATGCAACTGCAGAACGCCAACTGCCTGATTCTCGACACACCGACCAACCACCTCGACCTTGAGAGCATTCAGGCTTTCAACAACAACCTTATACAATTCAAGGGCAACATACTGTTTGCAAGCCACGACCACGAGTTTATCCGAACCGTGGCCAACCGCATCATAGAGCTGACTCCCCAGGGCACCATCGACAAACTCATACCCTACGATGAATACATCTATGATGAGCAAATCAAGGAACAAAAAGCGCAGATGTACAACTAATCAAAACATGCCATTATCCGCCATCAATGGATAATGGCATGTTTTTTGCTCCTTGCTAAACATAAATACTTATAATTATGGCAGATAAGAATAAAGATACAGTAGATCTGGAGATGGATGACAAAGACATCCAAGTGGACAACCATGCCCAAACAGAGGATGGAAACGATGAGGCGACTCAGGCTGAAGACACAAATGAGGCGGAAACACAGGACGACGGGGACACCGAAGAAACTGTTCAGGATCCGCTGGAGGCAGCGCAGGAGCAGATTGCTGCCCTGAAAGACCAGCTGTTGCGCACCGCTGCCGAGTTCGACAACTATAAAAAGAGAACCATCAAGGAGAAGATGGAACTGATACAAAACGGCGGAGCTAAGGCCGTTGCGGCCATCCTCCCCATCCTCGATGACTTTGAGCGCGCCGTCGCTGACAAGAGCGAAGACGCCGCAGCCATCAAGGAGGGTACAAAGGTTATCTTCAACAAGTTTGTGAAAACCCTCGAAAGCCTCGGCGTCAAACAAATCGACACCGAAGACCAAGACTTCAACACCGACTATCACGAAGCCGTGGCCATGGTGCCGGGGGTGGACGATGACAAGAAAGGCAGGGTGATCGACTGTGTTCAGACCGGCTATATCATGAACGACAAGGTTATTCGCCATGCCAAAGTGGCTGTCGGTCAGTAATAGATTCAGGTAACAATTATTTCTCAACAAGGAACATCAAATGGCAGGGAAAAGAGACTACTACGAGGTGCTTGGAGTGGACAAAGGCGCATCGGAAGACGAAATCAAGAAGGCGTATCGCAAGATGGCCATCAAATACCACCCCGACCGCAACCCCAACAATAAGGAAGCAGAAGAAAAATTCAAGGAGGCGGCAGAAGCCTACGAGGTTCTGCACGACCCCCAGAAACGCCAGCAATACGACCAGTTTGGCTTTAACGGCCCACAAGGTGGCTTTGGCGGCTTTGGCGGAGGGGCCAGCATGGACATGGACGACATCTTCTCCATGTTCGGAGATATCTTTGGCGGCCACGGCGGAGGGTTCGGAGGCTTTGGAGGATTCGGCAGTGACCAAGGCGGGAGTCAGCAGCGCGTGTATCGCGGCAGCGACCTTCGTCTGAAAGTCAGGTTGTCGCTGCAGGAGGTGGCAAGCGGTGTCACCAAGAAATTCAAGGTTCGCAAGGATATCACCTGCACCCATTGCCACGGATCCGGAGCAGAGGGCAATGCCACCCCTGAAACCTGTCCCACCTGCCATGGATCCGGTATGGTGAACCGGACCGTGCGCTCAGTGTTCGGCATGATGACCACCCAAAGCGAATGCCCAACCTGCCATGGCGAGGGCAAGATTATCAAAAACAAGTGCAAGCATTGCGGTGGCACGGGCACGGTAAAGGGTGAGGATATCGTGGAAATCAACATCCCGGCCGGTGTTGAGGAAGGCATGATCATCAATGTGAGCGGAAAAGGAAATGCAGGACCGCGCAATGGCATCAACGGCGACATCCAGGTGGTGGTCGAAGAAGAGCCGAACGACACCTTCGTTCGCGACCATCAGGATGTAATCTACAACCTGCTGCTCGACTTCCCAACGGCCACTCTTGGCGGCGAAGTGGAAATTCCAACCATCGACAACAAGCGTGTCAGGATGAAAGTGGAACCGGGCACACAACCCGGCAAGAGCGTCAGACTTCGGGGAAAGGGACTCCCGGCCATACAGGGATATGGCAGCGGCATGGGCGACCTTATCGTCAATATGAGCGTGTACGTGCCTAAGACGCTGTCCCGAGAGGAGCGCACGGCCGTGGAAGGACTGAAAGGCAGCAGCAACTTCCAGGGAGACCATGCAACGAAGCAAAGTATTTTCAACAAGTTCAGAAACTACTTCAACTAAGCCAACCTCGAAATGGTTATGCAAAGAGAGAGTCTCGGAGCATAACCATTTTGCTTTTTCATCACCCATAACCTTTTATCACAGATGCAACCATGACGTATCAGGACACCGTAAACTACCTGTTCAACTGCTATCCCGTATTCGAACACGTAGGGGGTAGCGCCTACAAAGAGGGCTTGGACAACACCATCTCCCTCGACAATTATTTCCACCACCCACACCAAAGCTACAAGACGATCCACGTTGCCGGCACCAACGGCAAGGGCTCGTGCTCCCACACCCTTGCGGCCATACTCCGGCAGGCAGGCTACAAGGTAGGCCTATACACCTCGCCCCACCTCGTTGACTTCCGCGAGAGAATACGGGTCAACGGCGAGTGTATCAGTAAGGAAAGGGTTATCCAGTTTGTTGAGGAACACAGAGGCTTCTTCGAACCGCTTCATCCCTCCTTTTTTGAACTGACCACAGCCTTGGCTTTTCTGTATTTCAAGGAGCAAAATGTAGATGTTGCCGTCATCGAAGTGGGACTGGGCGGACGATTAGACTGCACCAATATCATCTCACCCCTGCTGTCCATCATTACGAACATCAGTCTTGACCACACCCAATTCTTAGGAAACACACTTGACAAGATTGCCGGAGAGAAAGCCGGCATTATCAAACCGGGCATCCCTGTCGTCATCGGCGAAGCCCTGCCCGAAACCCGTCCTGTGTTCGAGCGAGTGGCCGCCAAACAACAGGCCGAAATCACCTTTGCCGAATCACATCCCGAGGTCATCTCCTCCGAATTGCATCACGTCGGGGGCATCACATACAAGACGAGAAACTACGGCACGTTTCAAGCCGAACTGGGCGGCGAATACCAAGTCAAGAACACCAACACCGTGCTCGCCGCCATCAACGTGCTGCGTCGCAGCAATCCCGGGAAAGGCGCTCTCCTCAACCTGTCGGAGGAAAACGTCAGGGACGGCTTTGCCCATGTATCTGCCCTCACCGGCTTCATGGGGCGGTGGCAAACACTCAGAACCTCTCCCACAGTCGTGTGCGACACAGGCCACAACGTTGGAGGATGGCAACACCTGGCCCGCCAAATCAAGGCACAGTCCTGCCAAACCCTGCGCATCGTCTTCGGCATGGTGGACGACAAAGACATCGACGGCGTGATGAACTTGTTGCCACCCGATGCCGTGTACTACTGGACGCAGGCCAGCTCCAAGCGCGCAATCCCCGCGCAGGGAATCCAAGAGCGAGGCCGAAAGCACAACCTGCACGGGGCAACCTACAGCACCGTGGCCGAGGCATATCGCCAAGCCCTGACCGATGCCCGCGCAGACGATTTCATATTTATTGGGGGTTCCAGTTATATTGTTGCAGATTTACTGAGTTTAAATGATTTTTAACACAAAATCGAATATTTTTGTCATATATTCGTTTGTAATTATCATTTTAATTTACTTACTTTGCAGAAAGCAATTATATAACTAAAAACTCACTTTTATGATGCAGACTGCTGAGACAGAAAATAGCTGTGGCCTGAAACGCGAAGACTTTCAGACCACAGTAAACGGAAAGAAGACCGACCTTTTTATATTGAAAAACAGTGAGGGAAACGAGGTGGCGATCACCAATTACGGAGGTGCATTGGTTGCCATTATGGTTCCCGACAAAAACGGCAAGAGAGCCAACGTGATTCAAGGGCATGACAACATTCAAGATGTCATCAATTCTCCCGAACCCTATCTCTCCACATTGATCGGACGCTATGGCAACCGCATAGCCAAAGGCAAGTTCACGTTGCACGGCAAGGAATACTCCGTGCCCGTCAACAATGGCCCCAACGCACTCCACGGTGGGCTCAAGGGCTTTAACGCACGCGTGTGGGATCCTGAAATGATGAACGACCAAACACTCGTTCTCCACTACGTCTCCGCATACGGTGAGGAAGGTTATTCAGGCGAGCTGAAAACCACAGTCGTCTACACCTGGACCGACAACAACGAGCTCCACATCGACTATCTGGCCTGCACCAACAAGAAAACCGTCATCAACCTCACCAGCCACGGCTTCTTCTCGCTCGCAGGAATCGGCAACCCCACACCGACGATCGAGAACCTTATCTGTGAAATCAACGCCGACTTCTATCTCCCCATCGACGATACGTCCATTCCCACGGGCGAAATTCGCTTCGTAGAAGGAACACCCTTCGACTTCCGCACACCCAAGGAAGTGGGCCGCGACATTGACGCTGACGACACGCAAATCAAGAATGGAGCAGGCTACGACCACTGCTTCGTGCTGAACAAGAAGGAGGAAGGCGAGCTCAGTTTTGCAGCCAGAATCACCGAGCCGAAGAGTGGCAGGGTCATGGAGGTATACACCACAGAGCCCGGCGTGCAACTCTACACCGACAACTGGGCCGACGGCTACAAGGGCCAGAATGGGGCCACATTCCCACGTCGCTCGGCCATCTGCTTCGAATGCCAGCACTTCCCCGACTCGCCCAACCGCCCCTACTTCCCCTCCGTCGTGTTAAAGCAGGGGGAACAGTATAAGCAGAAAACCATTTACCGCTTCGGCGTCAAGCAAGCATAAGAAAAAGGGAGGACAGGACAGGTACCGCAAGGCAACCGTTGGCTGTCCTCCCTTTTCTGCCTTCACCATGAAATGAATCAATAACCAATACTAAAAATGGAAAAAAAACTAACAAATGAAAGACCGAACTACACGTTCGCTCTTGTCGTTGTCTTCATTGTGTGCTTCCTCATCGGATTCATCACCACAATGAACAACTCCATGATTGCCTTCTGTTCCAAGGCTTTCGACCTCACGGCTCAGCAGGGTCAATATGTCAACACGGCATTCTATGGGGCTTACCTGCTGAGCATCCCCTTTGCCATGCTGATGAACAAGATTGGCTACAAGGGCACGCTCATTCTGGGACTTGTCGTGGCCGGCATAGGCTTTGTCATCAATTCCATTGGCATCAACTCAGCCATTGCAGCCCAGGCCAACGTCTACACCGTTTTCCTGCTCAGCATGTGCCTCGTTGCCTGTGGTGTGGTGATGCTGCAAAATGTGGCCAACCCCTATGTCATGGTGCTGGGTAGCCCAGAGAAAGGCGCCTTCCGCATGACGCTGAGCCAAGCGCTCAACTCCGTGGCCACCACGCTCGCCCCGCTGTTCATCACCTACGTCATCATCAGGGGTCAGGCTCCCACGCCCGCCGCGGTGCCCGGTCCATTCCTCGGTCTCGGCATCTTCACACTGATCATTGGCGGCATTCTCGTGTTCCTGAAACTCCCGAAGATCGATGAGCGGCAGCAGGCCGAGGCATCAGGCATGCACCACGAATACAAGAGCAGCGTGTTCAAATACCCGCATGTCTGGCTCGGCGCACTTGGCATCTTCATGTACATGGGTGTGGAGATTGGCGTTCCGTCCATGTTGCCCTACAAGTTTAAGGCCATGCCCGAATATGCCGACAACTATGCCGCCATCGCCACATCATTCCTGGCCTTCTATTGGGGCGGCATGATGGTTGGCCGATTCGTCGGCGCGGCCATCCTGGCCAAGTTCGAACCCCGGAAACTCCTCTCCGCATGCCTCATGCTTGGTGCGGCCTGCATCGCACTTTCCATTGTGCTGCCCGGCATGACCGGCATCTATGCCATGCTTGCCGCCGGTCTGTTCCACTCCGTGATGTGGCCCCTGATTTTCAACCTCGGGCTCCAGGAACTCGGCCCACACACCAAGACCGCTACCGGTGTCATCAACACTGGCGTGATCGGTGCGGCCCTGCTCATGCCCCTCATGGGCATTATCGTAGACCTGACAGGCGTTATCGCTGCAACATGCTGCCTGTTCATCTTCTACGCCTACATCATTTGGTTCTGTAACTTCGGGTCCAAGATTGGACTCTCAAAAAAATAACCGATAACTATTCACATCTTAAAACGCAATGACTATGGACATAGAATTTGTAAGAAGTCGTTTCATCAAACACTTTGACGGCAAGACAGGAAACATATACGCATCGCCCGGACGTATCAACCTCATTGGCGAACACACCGACTACAATGGCGGATTTGTGTTCCCCGGAGCCGTAGAACAGGGCATTATGGCAGAACTGCGCCCCAACGGGCAGCAGACCTGCAACATCTACTCCATTGACTTGAAGGACATGGTGAACTTCAAGGTCGACGACCCCAAGGGTCCCACCGCCACTTGGGCACGCTACATCTATGGCATCGTACAGGAGATGAGGGCGCTTGGCGTTGACGTCAAGCCCTTCAATGCTGCCTTTGCTGGCGACGTGCCATTGGGTGCCGGCATGTCTTCGAGCGCTGCCTTGGAAAGCTGTTTTGCCTTTGCGCTCAACGATCTCTTTGGCAACAACAACGTGTCCAAATGGGACATGGTGCTTGCCGGACAGGCCACAGAGCACAAATATGTGGGTGTGAACTGCGGTATTATGGATCAGTTTGCCTCGGTCTTCGGCCAGAAAGGAAAACTGATGCGCCTCGACTGCCGCAGCCGCGAGTTCGAATACTATCCCTTCGACCCCAAGGGCTACAAGCTGGTGCTGCTCAACTCCAAGGTGAAGCACGAACTGGTAGGGTCGCCCTACAACGACCGCCGCAAGTCGTGCGAGAATGTGGTGAAAGCGCTCAACGAGCAATTCCCCGACAAGAAGTTCGAGACCCTGCGCGATGCCGACTGGGACGAACTCGACGCCGTGAAGTCTAAAGTGAGCAGCGAAGATTTCACCCGCGCACACTTCGTGCTTGGTGAGAAGGATCGCGTACTCGCCGTCTGCGACGCATTGGTCAAGGGCGACTACGAAACCGTGGGCAAGAAAATGTACGAAACCCACCACGGGCTGAGCAAGGAATATGAGGTGAGCTGCGAAGAACTCGACTTCCTCAACGACCTTGCCAAGGCAAACGGCGTTACCGGCAGCCGAATCATGGGCGGTGGCTTCGGCGGCTGCACCATCAACTTGGTGAAAGACGAACTCTACGACAAGTTTATTGCCGACGCCAAGGAGAAATTTAATGCCAAGTATGGTCACGAACCACAGGTCATCGACGTGGTGATCGGCGACGGTTCGCGCAAGATCTGCTAAGCCAACACCATTCCGCAGAACGGTGCACATGCACCGCTACAAGACCTCTAACCCGTTGTTCCCACATGGAGCAACGGGTTTTTATATAGGTCTCCTGCTGTTTTACATGCCCGTAAGCATGTTCGTTTTGTCAGGAAAACTTCCCTTCAAAACAAGTCATTGAAATTTGGTGTTCCAGAAAACAAATCCACTTGATAAGTAAACTAAAAGTCATTCGGCAGTTCGTAAAGTTGGACCGCGCCCGCGATTAAATCTCAATCACACTGCAGTTAAGGCCTCGTCATCCCGCCTCCGAGCCTCTGTCGTCCTGCCAATAAGCCTTCGTGGCACCGCCGTTACACCCTAACGGCAAGCACAAAAATCTCATTTTTTGGTCTCAAAAAGAGTAAAAAACCACATCATCTTTACTATCAACCATTTACAAACCTGCCCTATTTTTCGCGTTTTCCCAGCAATGTATTTTCAATTTTCAAATACGCGAGAATTTAAGCAGGTTTTCACCACCATATGTCAAAACATTTGAACAATTTATAAATGACAATGTATAATGTATAATTGGCTACGCGGTTGCAATTCACAATTATTCGCAAGCTCATCAACTCGTCACAATTCACAATTGGCTGCGAGTTAATTCTTCGTTCTTCCCTCTTCACTCTTCACTCTTCACTTATATATTCCTCATTTATTTATATTTTCGAAACAATTGGTTACAGCGCTTTACATATAATCTCTCTTTCTAATATTATTGATTTTTGCGTAAATACGCAAAAATAACCAATAGGATTGAATATCAAGATAGTCAGATGGAGCGTTACAGCACCAATAGCGAACACAGACCTTCAGAACGAATTTCAACGGCAGCAGGGCTAAGAGCATCAACTGGTTCAGTTCAATCCTTCTCTTTCCCGACGTTATCTGAAAATAAACGGGTTGTTAGTTATTTCACATCACGTTATCCAATTGTGAATTGTGACGAGTTGATGAGCTTGCGAATAATTGTGAATTAAAAACTCCTCCGCGCCGCTCTGCGGCATCTTAGAATATAAGGAGAATATCTTTTTATAAACATAAGGCTTATCGCAAAATATATTTGCGTTTGCTTCGCAAACAATATTAGAATATCAGCAACGACACAAAGCGTATTTCACAACGACGTTCACGACATTATAAAAGGGAAGAGTGAAGAGTGAAGAGTTAATAATCAACGCGCAGCCAATTGTGAATTGTGACGAGTTGATAAGCTTGTGAATAATTTTGGATTGCAAAGCCAACGCGCCAGCTTAATTATGAATTGTGACGAGTTGATGAGCTTGCGAATAATTATGAATTGTGAATTGCAAACGCGTTAGCCCAATTGTGAATTATGAATTTTGAATTGTGAATTGCAAAACTATCTGCTTAGTCTCAGCTCATTCATTTGGATATTCCCAGTTCCCCTGACATGTTTTTCGAGAGACTGCAGGGTTCCCGAAAGCTCGACATCGCCAACACCCTCAAGCGTGCATACCGCGGTGCCACTGTTCACAAAATGCACATCCACGTCGCCCACACCCTTGAGAGAAATTTCCGAGTGCTTGGCCGTGAGCTCGTCCACCTCAATATCACCCTTGCCGAGCAACGAGCCGTAGAACTCATCGCACACCACACGCTTGAGCTCCACATCGCCGACACCCTTCAGGAAAACGTTCAGCGTGTCGGTGTCGATCAGTCCTTCTGCCTCAAAGTCGCCCGCACCCTCCATGCGAATGGCTATGAGGTCTGGCGAGGTGACATAGACCTCCGGCATGTTCTTGTGGCGTGGCATAACCAGCTTCTGACTGCCATCCTTCATCCTGATGCTCAGCGTTGAACCGGAAAACACTGTTTCCACATCCTTCACCAGCTTCTCGGCGCCCACCACCTTCACGGAGTACGTGTCGCCCTGCACGAAATTGACGTTGCAGGCACCCTTCACTTCGATTTTCTCAAACGGTTTGGCGTGACGAACACTGGTCACTTCAGAACCGTAATTGCGTGCGCTATTGGTCTGGCACGAAGCAAAGACCAGCGCAGCTACAAATAATAAAGCTAATTTTTTCATATGTTTATCTGTTGTTTACTGTTCGTTTGACGCTAAAGTAAGTCATAAGGTTGCAATTATTGTCTCTTTTTATAGAAAAAAGTTCATATTCTTATCGAAACTCCCCCTTATTTGCTAACTTTGCAGCAAAATTTGGATGCTATACATTATTAATATTAATGGGATAATGATTTTGGAGGTTTGTAAATGAACAACACCTATCGGGCAGGTCTTGACGTCGGTTCGACGACTGCTTGAATAAAAAAGTTTTAAGCATGAAGTTTATACCACTTATCATTTCATTATTATTAGTTCTTCCTGTTAAGTCACAGACAGTAAGAGTATACCTTGATATTGCAAAAATTAATCAGCAGGAGTTCTTGCGGAAGAAACCTCAGTCAGCAAGTTATCAACAGGAAGCTATTGGTGTTTCAAAAAAAGAAAAAGAGAAATTAATATCCTTGACACGACTACTTGTTGACAAAGATAAGGTTGATGCTTTTAACGAAGAAGGACTTGGCTTCGCCGATTTTAAGTATTACCCTCAAGACAAAATCTACGAAGCGGTATTTTCAGAACCAATATACATGTATTCATACCTCTTCAGCAAAGATAATTCTGAGTTTTTAGGAAAAGTACATCATGGGGACAGTTTCTCACGATCTGGGTATTGGGCCTCCTTGGAAAACCAAGATAGTGACTTTGGAACAGAATTACACCTATATAGATTTAAAGATGATACTATAGGAGAAATTGTGTCTTATAGCACCCACGAATGGATTGCTAACGATCTGTTTTGGGCAAGTGATACGACGCTCTATGCTTCTGGGAAAATTTCTGATGAGGATACGATTCCTACATTGTTCTATAAATTTACACTAACCCATAAATCTTTTAATACAACCCCATCTAAAGCACCACAGAAGATTGCTTTTTCACTGTCCGAACAAAAATTTGTCAATATCCTACAAGTAGACAAAACATGGGAGAAAAACCTTGAGAACGATGTTGAATGCAATCAATATCATATGGTTAAGATCGGCAATAATCAACAGGATGGCAAATGGGTGGACGGAAGAAATATCTACAGAGTGGTCGATTTAGATTTTACTCATCCAGTCACTCTTGACAGCCTTACACTTCTGACAACCATGAATTACGAAAACAGCTATTCTAAAGACCACCTAACTCCATGTCAGCCACATCTTCCACTTGTTCTTATGGAAGGCAACTCTGCACATTTAATACCAGCAGAACCTTTCTACTATCAATCGGGTGAGCAAATCTATGGTTTAGATTTTCCATTACTGCAATTAAACCATGATTTCAGTTGCAGTGATTATATGGAGGAGCTCACGAAAGATGAAGATGGACTTCTGCTAAGAATAAACAGATATTATCAAGAAGGGTATGCTGACATTGTCTATAGAATAACGAAATCTGATGATGGAGAATATTCTGCTAAAGTCATCTCATATACCAGATATATAGAGAACGATATTTGGTAATATTGAAATAATGTGTAGTCTCTCATATCTCCATCAGGAGATTTCAGAATGGAGCAAGGATTGGACGCCGCGTTGTTAGGCTGGATATTACTTTCTGCCAAGCAGATTTACCGAGCAAAAAAATACGAACAATATTGAAAATATACAGATATGTTTGTTATACTTCCACCTTTTTAGTAAATTTGCAGTAATTTGAGTAGATTATAACTTTTAAAGAATATTAGCTGGAGACTTGTAGATGAACACAGTATATCGGGTGGGCCTTGACGTGGGGTCCACCACTGCAAAGATTGCCGTCCTCGACAACGATGACAACCTGATTTATTCACGATTTGAACGCCACAATGCCAAGGTGACCGAACTCGTGACCGATTATTTCAGGGAGATCGAAGCACGGTTGGGCAACTGCCGGCTGCGGCTCTGCGTCACAGGCTCGGTGGGAATGCATACGGCAGAACTCTTAAACACCGAGTTTGTTCAAGAAGTGGTGGCAGCCACAGTCTTTGCCCGAAACCGGTTTCCGCAAGCCAAAACGCTCATCGACATTGGCGGAGAAGACGCCAAAGTCGTTTTTTTCAATGGCAAAAGCATGGAGCTGCGCATGAACGGCAACTGCGCCGGCGGCACCGGGGCGTTTATCGACCAGATGGCCGTACTCATGGGATGCAGCAATGCCACGATGAGCAAACTGGCCGAGGCCTCAACCCACATCTATCCCATGGCCGCACGATGCGGCGTGTTTGCCAAGACCGACATTCAAAACCTCATGTCGCGCAACCTCCCGGAGAGTGACATCGCGGCAAGTATATTCCATAGCATCGCCGTGCAGACGGTGACTACGCTAAGTCGGGGACGCGAGTTCACACCGCCGATACTGCTCTGCGGAGGTCCGCTGACGTTTCTCCCATCCTTGCGGAAAGCCTTTTCCAACTATCTCAATATCCCCCTAAGCGATTTCATTGTGCTCGGCGAGGGCAACCTCATACCGGCTCTTGGCTGTGCCTTGCGCGCAGCCGATGCCCCGTCGCGAGGCATTGCCGAACTCAGGGCAGCGCTCGCGTACGAACGGGAAGACACTCACGCAGACCACACAGAAAACTGCAACCACGGCAAGTCGTGCGACTGCTGCGAAGAGGAAAACTCACAACACGGGTCGGCCGGAAAACACGGTGCCGACACGGAGGAAGAATTACCCCTGCTCTTCAGCAGCCAAGCCGAATACGAATCCTGGCAAAAGGACAAGACGAAGCACCACACGCCCCTCTATCCCATGCATGAGGGCAAGGAGGAAGTGGTGATAGGCATCGACTCGGGATCCACCACCACCAAACTCGTTGCCGTGAGGGCCAGTGGAAAGGAGCGTGGCCAGATTGTCTTCAAGGACTACTCGATGAACTTAGGCAACCCCATCAAGGCCGTGGCCGATGCACTCGAACGGTTGCAGGAGGCCGCACAGGCGGCCGGAGCCGAAATCAGCATCGTGGGGTCGTGCTCCACGGGCTACGGCGAGGAGCTTATCAAGGCGGCCTTCGGTCTCGACGAGGGCATTATCGAAACCATGGCCCACTATCATGCCGCTGCCAAACTGATGCCCGACGTGTCGTTCATACTCGATGTCGGCGGACAGGACATGAAGGCCATCTTCGTGGAAAACGGAGCCGTGGTGCGCATGGAACTCAACGAGGCCTGCTCGTCGGGATGCGGCACCTTCATCCAAACGTTTGCCCAAAACCTGGGATACACCGTGGAAGACTTTGCAAGGCTCGCCTGCATGGCCACCAACCCGTGCGACCTGGGCACGCGCTGCACGGTGTTCATGAACTCGAAGGTCAAGCAGGTGATGCGCGAGGGAGCTTCGGTGCCCGACATAGCCTGCGGCCTGTCCTACTCCGTGGTGCGCAACTGTCTCTACAAAGTGTTGAAACTACATGGCAACGACCATCTCGGAAACAAGGTCGTGGTGCAGGGCGGAACGATGAAGAATGATTCCGTGGTGCGCGCCTTCGAGCTGCTCACGGGCGTAAGTGTGGCCCGCAGCAACATGCCGGAGATGATGGGGGCCTACGGCTGTGCGCTGAATGCCATCAACGAGCTGTCGCGGCAACCATCCGCAAAAGCCGCAACAATTGACGACCTGCTGGACATGGCCGCCTACGACACCCGAATGCTGAACTGCAAGGGGTGCGAGAACAATTGCTTTGTGACCAAGTACACGTTTGCCGGGGGACGAAATTTCTACTCGGGCAACAAGTGCGAGCGTGTCTTCAACAACAAGGGCGAAGGCGGGCGCCAGGGCGAGAACATCTACCATTATAAATACCACCTGCTCTTTGACAGAAAGGTGATGGCCGAAACGGAGCATGAAAAGATAGTCGGCATTCCGCGTATCCTGAACATGTATGAGAACTATCCGTTCTGGCATGCACTCTTCACCACCGCCGGTATGCGCGTGGTGCTCAGCAGCGAGTCGGTGTTTCGTCGCTACGAGGGTGCGCTCGGCAGCGTGATGAGCGACAACATCTGTTTCCCGGCCAAGCTCGTTCACTCGCATGTCAAAGAGCTGGACGAGAGACTCTCGGCCTTGGAAGGGACGGAGCAGAAGTTTATCTTCATGCCCTACGTGGTGTATGAGCATCAGGACGACAAGCGCAACACCAATAGCTACAACTGTCCCATCGTGTCGGCCTATTCGGATGTGATTCGGAGTGCCATGACGCTGCACACCCGCATGGACTCGCCCATCATCAACTTCCGCGACGAGAAACTGCTGAAGAAACAGGTGTCGGGCTACCTGAAAGGACTGGGCATTGACAGGAAGACCATCAGCAAGGCCTACAATGCCGCCCGACAGGCACAGGATTTATACATGCGGCAAATCAGGCAAAAAGCCGAAGCCATACTGGCCGACAGCCGCGAGCACGGCATGCTCACCATCTTGCTGGCCGGTCGCCCCTACCACACCGACCCCCTCATACAGCACAAGCTGTCCGGAATGATTGCCTCGCTGGGCGTGAACGTCATCTCCGAAGACATCGTGCGCGGAGATCTGAACACGGGCACGGGCAACACCTACCTCGTGCGGCAATGGGCCTATATGAACAGGATTATCAAGGCCGGCCAGTGGTGTGCCGAACAGCCCAACGACATACACTTCGTGCAGATGACCTCCTTCGGGTGTGGTCCCGACTCTTTTATCCAAGATGAGATTCGCACCATCATGAGAGAGCATAACAAACCTTTCACCTTATTAAAGATAGACGATGTAAGCAACACCGGCAGCCTGAAACTCCGGGTGCGATCGCTCATCGAGTCGTTACAGGGAGGTGAGGCCTCGGACGTACAGGCGAAGGAGTCGGCACGTCAGGCCATGCCCGACACGTCGCTTCCGCCTATTTCACGCCATATCCTGGCACCTTATTTCACAGAGTATCTCACGCCCCTGCTCCCTCCCGTATGTCGACTTTTCGGTTGGGATGTGGAAGTGTTGCCGCCCAGCGACGCAGAAAGTGCAGCGTATGGGCTGAAATATGCCAACAACGAAGTGTGCTATCCGGCTACGCTGATTGTGGGCGATTTTGTCAAAGCCTTGCGCTCCGGGAAATACGATACCGACAAGATTTCATTTGTTATGAGCCAGACCGGGGGCCAATGCCGCGCCACCAACTATGCGGCGCTCATTCGCCGGGCCATGAATGCCAACGGTTTTGAGCACGTGCCACTCATCACGTTGGGTGTGGCCACCAGTGCCGAGGAGGAAGACAAGAACCAGGACGGAGCCCTTGATGTGCCATGGTTGAAATATGCGCCTATCATTGTGACCATGTTCCTGTATGGCGACACCATTTCCAAGATGTATCATGCGGCTGTGGTGCGGCTGAAGCAAGACGCCTATGCTGTGGGCGGAGAAGACACGAATCCGGCCAAAGTGCTGCGCGATAAGTATTTGCGATTGGCCTCAGAACCGCTCCTGAAGAACAGTCCAAAGGGATTGATGGACCTCATCGCCCAAGCGGCTGAAGAATTTGACAACATAACCGAAGACCGCGACCTCCCCGCAGTGGGTATCGTGGGTGAGATATTCCTGAAGTTCAATCCCTTTGCCCATCAGTTTATTGCTGAGAAAATTATAGACAAAGGCTACGAGGTGGTGCCCGCACTGCTCTCTCCTTTCTTCCTGCAAAACTTCGTGAATGTCATTGTGGAGAAGCACATGGGACTGCGATGCAGCAATGTGCCCGACTTCCTCGTGAAGAGCATCTATAGTCTGATTTGGCGCAGGGAGAAGAAAATCAATCAGATTGCCTCCCGTTTCCGCTATTTCCGACCATTCACTAACATTTTCGAAGAGGCCAAAGACGTGAACGGAGTGGTGTCGCTGGCCGCCCAGTTTGGCGAAGGATGGCTTCTGCCAAGCGAAATCATCAGCTTGGTAAAACAAGGTGTTAACAATGTGGCCAGCCTGCAACCCTTTGGCTGCATCGCTAATCACGTTGTGTCGAAAGGAATTGAAAACAAATTGAAAAAACTTTACCCGGAACTCAACCTTGTCTCTCTTGACTTCGATTCAGGGGTGTCGTCTGTAAACGTCACGAACCGGTTGTTACTCTTTCTGGACAACATCGCCATATAGTACAAATCCCCAAGCACATGGCGCGTGTGCTTCAAAAAAATAAGGTTCATCCGACATTTGGAGTGATAACCCTTATTTAACACGAGAAGCAAGATTATTCCTGACGAGGGTGGCTTCTGTGTCCTATTACATCAACTAAATGGATCATCGTTCATCCATGCAGGTTTGTTCTCATCAACAGTTGTTCAGGATGAATCCTGAGACAACAGATACTGATATTTTTTCTGACAAACATCTCTCTATATTTCGCGAATTTAAAAATATGAATCCATTGGTTTGAAATTCGTGAAATTTGAGACAATTCGTAGTAGTTTGACAATCAGCGTTTTAATAAATATGATTTTACAATGCGATTTTTGTCGTCTACGATTAGATATCAAACGCCACTGCGGTTAAACTCTAATCACGATGCGTCAAAGGTTCGGTCGCACAATCGATAAGCTCGAATCGCGGTGCCACAAGGCTGTAACCGCATCGGCCTTGTGTTTTTGATACTCTTCGGGGTTGGAATTATCCGCAAAAACATGGCGCATTTCTGTCCAGATGAGACGTAAGGAAATGGCCGAAAACGGTAATATTATTTTATAAAGTGAAGAATGAAGAGGGTAATATAATTCAAAATTCACAATTAGGCTGCGTGTTGAGCAAGTTGATGCAACAAAAACAGTGGAAGGTTAATTGGGAAGAGGGATGAGGGAAGAGGGAAGAATATGCGCTACATGACTGTCGTATCACTCGAAATGTCGGATGAACCAAAAATAACAGGCATTCTGTTTCCCATTTCCATGGAATTTATTATCTTTGCGCTTAAATTCACTGACACAAAGAGATGATTGCTCACAACATGACACTCATGCTTACCGACACCGTGGAGAAGCTCTCAGAGCCGGAGTCGCTGAAAGGCTTGTTCCGACAGCACCGCGACGGCTACCCGCTCCCTTCCGGCAAAGTGCTTGAAAAAATTATCCAACTGTCGCGCGCCATTCTCTTTCCCGGCTATTTCGGAAAGTCGCGGGTAAACATCTCGACCATTCAATACCAAATCGGCGTGGATGTGGAGAACCTGTACATCCTGCTCTCAGAGCAGATTCTCGCCGGACTGGGATACTCCAGCGAGGGCAAGAGCCGGGAGTTTCTCCAGGCGCAGAAAACCAAAGCCAATGATTTGGCCGCCAAACTCATCAAGCAGCTTCCCCAACTGCGACACACGCTGGGAACAGACGTGTCGGCAGCCTACAGGGGAGACCCTGCCGCCAAAAGCTACGGCGAAATCATATCTTGCTACCCCATCATCAAGGCGCTGACCAACTATCGGTTGGCTCACGAGCTCTTCCTGCTCGATGTGCCCCTCATCCCGCGAATGATGACTGAGATGGCCCATTCGGAAACGGGCATAGACATACATCCCGGCGCAACCATCGGCAACTCTTTCACCATCGATCACGGCACGGGTGTCGTGATTGGTGAAACCTGCATCATCGGCAACAATGTGAAACTCTATCAAGGGGTGACACTCGGCGCTAAGAGCTTCCCCGTGGACGACAACAACAACCCCATCAAGGGCACCGCCCGCCACCCAATCATCGAGGACGACGTGGTGATCTATGCCAACGCCACGGTGTTGGGGCGCATCACGATCGGCAAAGGATGTGTGGTGGGCGCCAATACATGGGTCTTGGAAGACATGGCTCCGCAAACCAAGATATACAATAAAGCATAAAAGCAAAACATAAAAAGCAAAATAACAACAATGGAATTTGAACTCATCGCCAAAACTTTCATGGGCTTAGAGCAGGTCTTGGCACAAGAGCTGACCCAAATGGGTGCAAACAATGTACAGATCGGTAGGCGTATGGTTTCGTTTACCGGTGACAAAGAAATGATGTATCGTGCCAACTTCCAGTTGCACACGGCTATTCGCATTCTCAAGCCCATCAGGCATTTCAAGGCCAGGTCGGCCGAGGAAGTGTATGACGAGATTCAGAAGGTGGACTGGAGTGAATATATTCTGAAGGGAAACACGTTCTCGGTAGATTCCGTGGTGTATTCGGAGGAGTTCAGAAACTCTCGCTTCGTGACTTACAAGGTCAAGGATGCCATTGTCGACCAATTCCGCGAGAAACATGGTACACGTCCCAATATTTCTGTTAGCAATCCCGATATCCGGCTCCATATTCACATCGCCAACGACGATGCCACCCTTTGTCTCGACTCCAGTGGCGAGAGTTTGCATCGCCGGGGCTACCGACAGGAAAGTGTGGAGGCTCCGCTAAACGAGATCCTCGCAGCCGGCATGGTGCTGATGACGGGCTGGAAAGGCGACACCGACCTGATCGACCCCATGTGTGGGTCGGGCACACTGGCCATTGAGGCAGCACTCATCGCCCGCAACATCTCACCCGGCGTGTTCAGAAAGGAATATGCCTTTGAGAAATGGCCCGACTTCGATCAGGATCTCTTTGATACCATATACAATGATGATTCCCAAGAGCGCGAGTTTAAACATCATATCTATGGCTATGACATCGATATGAAAGCGGTAAACACAGCTCGCCACAACGTCAGGGCAGCAGGCCTTACGAATGACATCACCATTGAGCAACAAGACTTCAAGGACTTCACCAAACCCGCCAACAAAAGCATCATCATCACCAATCCGCCATACGGCGAACGCATCTCCACGCCTAATCTTTTGGGCACCTACAGGATGATCGGCGAACGATTGAAGCATGAGTTTGGCGGCAACGATGCCTGGATACTGAGCTATCGCGAGGAATGCTTCGAGCAGATCGGTCTGAAACCAAGCATCAAGATACCGCTCTACAACGGCAGTCTGGAGTGCGAGTTCCGAAAATACACGCTCTTTGACGGCAAGATGAAGGAATTCCGGCAAGAAGGTGGCGTGGTAAAGACCGAAGAGGAAAAGCGCGAAATGGCGCAGAAACACCGCTTCAAGAAGAACCGCGAGTTCAAAGAGAGGGTTGACGCAGAGGCTTCCAACGAAGAGGGAGACATCCGTTCGTTCGAATTCCACTCCCTGAGAGATAACGAGCCAGCCTACAGAAAAGAGCGATTCGACCGCCGTGGAGATGACTACGGGTATGGAAAGAAGCGCGACTTCAAGGGCAACCGCAACAAACCGAGGGAAGATGATAACGATGACTTCCGCCCACGCCGCCGGAACGACGGCTTCAAGTCGCGTGGAGGCAGAGATTTCAAGGGCGGAGACCGACGGGGAGGAAAGAAGTTTGACAGGAAAAAATCGTTTGATTTTGATATTGACAATGAGGATTAACAGCTGGCTCATCGCAGGAGTCTTGGCTATGGCAAGCATGATGGGGCTTTCAGAACAAGCCCAAGCACAGGAACCACTGAAGAGGTTTTCGCTGGAAGACCTGAATTACGGGGGCAACAATTATCACAACATGACCGCCAAGAATCGCTTCACCACATGGTGGGGCGATGAATTGGTGCGTCTCGACCTCGACAAATGCTACCTCGTTGACAAGAAAACAGGCAAGGAAACACAGCTCCTTACCCTCGAAGAGGTCAATGAATGGTTAGTTAAGGACAAGGAAAAGCGTGTTCAATCCCTTTATTATGCTTCATTTCCCTATGCCGACAAGCCCATTGTTTTGCTTCAACATGGCAGCCGGAGCACCCTGCTCAACTTCAAAACGCAGCAGATAGAATGGTCTTCGGAGACGAAGAACATCAACGTGTTGGAGTGGAATGCAATGTCAAAAGCCTCCGCCTATATCGGTAAGGACGGGCATAATCTGTTTGTTCGCAAGGCTGACGGCAGCAGCAAGCAACTCACAACAGACGGTTCTGCCGACATCGTTTACGGCCAAAGCGTTCACCGCGACGAGTTCGGCTACACCAAAGGAACCTTCTGGAGCCCCGACGGACAGAAGCTCTTGTTCACCCGTATGGACCAAAGCATGGTAACCTCCTTCCCTTTGGTCAACATCCCCACCCCCGACAGCAAACCCCGCGAAGGCCAAAGTCGCATCGCAACACCGGCTCCGGAGAAGTATCCGATGGCCGGAGAGCCCATGCACAAGGTTACCATCGGCATACACAACCTGCAGAATGGCAACACCATCTACCTGAAAACCGGCGACCCCACCGACCGATATTTCACCAATCCCGCATGGAGTCCCGACGCGAAAACGGTGTATCTGTTCGAGCTCAACCGCGACCAGAACGACTGTCGATTGGTGAGTTACGACGCCGAAACGGGCGAAAAGATTGCCGAACTGTATCGCGAGAGCCACGAAAAATATGTCGAGCCCCTGCACCCCATCGTTTTTCTGCCCTGGGACGACAGCAAGTTTGTGATGCAAAGTCAGCGAGACGGCTACAACCATCTGTACCTCTTTAACAAAAAAGGCAACCTGATCAAGCAGCTCACCCGCGGTCAATGGGTGGTCATGGAACTGTTGGGTTTCAACCAGAAAGACAAAAGCGTCATTATCGCGTCCAATGAACGCCATGCCATTCAGCGCAATTTGTTCAGCGTAAACGTCAAGAACGGCAAGCGCACACTGCTCGACGAGAACGGCAAAGGATACCATCGTGGCAGCCTCAGCACTTCGGGCGCCTACCTCCTCGACCGCTACTCCACCCCCACCGAGCCCCGCAACATCACCATTGTGGATGTTAAGGGCAAGAAAGCAAAACGTTATTTCACAGCCGAAAACCCATGGAAGGGCTATAACATACCCGACTACCGATGCGGCACCATCAAAGCCGCCGATGGCACAACCGACCTGTATTATCGCATGGTGATGCCCATCGGCTTCGACCCGAGCAAGAAATATCCCACCATTGTCTATGTCTACGGCGGCCCACACGCTCACAATGTAGAGGCCAGTTGGCACTACGGCAGCCGTTCTTGGGAAACCTACATGGCACAGAAAGGGTATCTGCTGTTCATCCTCGACAACCGCGGCAGTGAGAACAGGGGGCGCGACTTCGAACAAGCCACCTTCCGACACCTTGGCGACATCGAGGTGCAGGACCAGATGAAGGGCGTGGACTTCCTGAAATCCCTGCCCTATGTCGACAGCCAGAGGCTTGGCGTGCATGGCTGGAGCTTCGGTGGTTTCATGACCATCAACCTCATGACCACCCATCCCGACGTGTTCAAGGTGGGCGTGGCAGGCGGTCCGGTCATTGATTGGAAATGGTATGAGGTGATGTACGGCGAGCGATACATGGACACCCCGCAAACCAACCCCGAGGGCTACGCGCAGTCGAGCCTGCTCCACAAGGCCAAAAACCTGAAGGGAAGACTACAAATTATAACTGGACTCAACGACCCCGTCGTGGTGCCCCAACATTGTCTCACCTTTATTGAACAATGTATTTTGGAAGGCACACAGCCCGACTTCTTTGTCTATCCGGGCGAACCCCACAACATGAGAGGTCATCAGTCCACCCACCTCCACGAGCGAATCTCCCGATATTTCGACGATTTTCTGAAATAAAAAAGACAGCAAGCTCCTGAAGAAGTCGGCACAATCACAAAGACAAAACAAGGAATAATCACAAAGACAAGCATCATGAAGATATTACTTTTAGGCGGCGGAGGCCGTGAACACGCACTGGCATGGAAAATAGCACAGAGCAGCAAATGCGAAAAACTGTTCATTGCCCCTGGCAACGTCGGCACGGCCGCAATCGGCGAAAATGTGGATATCGAGGTCAACGATTTCGACGAGCAGAAGGAATTCGTCGTGGCCAACCACATCAACATGGTGGTCGTGGGTCCTGAAGCACCCTTGGTGAAAGGCGTCTACGATGAGTTCAAGAACGACCCGCGCACCGCTTCCGTGCCCGTTATCGGCCCATCGAAGCAGGGTGCCGTGTTGGAGGGCAGCAAGGACTTTGCCAAAGACTTCATGAAACGACACAATATTCCTACGGCTGCCTATGCCACCTTCGACGGCACCACCGTGGAAGAGGGCATCAAGTTTCTCGAAACCCTCAAAGCTCCCTACGTGCTCAAGGCCGACGGACTATGCGCAGGCAAGGGCGTACTCATCGTGCCTACGCTCGAGGAAGCCAAAAAGGAGTTCCGCGAGATGCTCGGCGGCATGTTCGGCAATGCCTCGGCCAAAGTTGTTGTCGAAGAGTTCCTCTCGGGAATAGAATGCTCCGTATTTGTCCTGACCGACGGCAAGCACTATCAGATTCTGCCCGAGGCCAAGGACTACAAGCGCATTGGCGAGCACGACACCGGTCTGAACACCGGCGGTATGGGCAGCGTGACGCCGGTCCCCTTTGCCACTCAGGAATGGATGAAGAAGGTGGAAGACCGCATCATCCGCCCCACCGTGGACGGACTCGCCGCAGATGGCATCGACTACAAGGGCTTCATCTTCTTCGGACTCATCAACGTGGACGGCGAACCGATGGTCATCGAGTACAACTGTCGCATGGGCGACCCCGAGACCGAAAGCGTGATGCTGCGCCTCAAGAGCGACATCGTCGACCTCTTTGAGGGCGTGGCCGAGGGAAATCTCGACACCAAAACCGTGGAGTTCGACCCGCGTGCAGCCGTGTGTGTGATGCTTGTCAGCGGCGGATATCCCGGAAACTACACCAAAGGCTACCCCATCAGCGGCATCGACAGCGTGGAGGGCAGCATCGTGTTCCACTCCGGCACGGCCGAGAAAGACGGGCAGGTGGTCACCAACGGCGGCCGTGTGATTGCCGTCTCCTCATACGGGACCAACAAGGAGGAAGCCCTGCAAAAGAGTTTCACCGAGGCACAGAAGATAAACTTCACCGGAAAATACTTCAGAAAGGACATCGGGCAAGACCTATAGGAATGACTACATACACCCAGACCAAGATAGCGCAATCGCGATGGGCACTCCCCGTGACGGCCGTCTACGCCGTGTTGGTGTGCATCGTCTCCGGAGCCATTGCCCAGGGACTCTGGGTGCAGATGTTGCTGCTTGCCCTGTCCGCCGTCCTCATGGCCGAACTCAACAAGGTTCACAACCTCATCCGCATCTACAGTCAGGCCGTGCCCTGTGCGTTTCTCATCATGGTCGCCATGGCGGCACCCTTGCTCGCCACGCCCGCAACCGCCGTCACCGGAATTTCCCTCATTGTTTTTTACCTCTGTTTCTTCCAGGCCTACCAAGCCCCCACGGCGGCAGGTTGGATCTTCTATGCTTTTGTTGCACTGGGCATAGCCAGCATGGCCTTCGTCCACGTGTTGTTTTTCCTGCCTGTGCTATGGATTCTCATGGCCACCAACGTCATGGCTTTCAACAGCCGCACATTCCTGGCCACACTTCTGGGCATAGCCCTGCCCTACTGGTTTGCCGCAGCCTATTATATCCATGCGGGCGACATTGGTTATTTCGCCCGCCATTTCACCGAACTCATCCGCTTGAACTCCGTCTTCAACCTGGATCTGCTCGACGAGCACCGCATCATCACGCTGACCTTCGTCTTCCTGCTTGCTGCCATAGGGGGCCTGCATTTTCTCACCTATAGCTATCAGGACAAGATACGCACACGCATGATTTTCGAGACCTTCATCACTCTCGACATGCTCTGTCTCGCACTCATCGTCATCCTGCCCCAATATTCCGACCCACTATTGGCCATGGCCATCGTCACCACCGCCCCACTCATCGGCCATTATTCCGCCCTGTCACACACCCGAATTTCCAACATCTGCTTTATGGCACTCATCGCCATGGCACTCATCATCACCCTTTATAACCTATGGATGCCCTTAACGATATTCTCATAAACTATGGCTATTGGGGCATGCTCCTGTCGGCATTTTGTGCCGGTAGCTTCTTCCCTTTCAGCAGCGAAGTGGTGTTGATCGGCCTAATGGCAAGCGGACTGGCTCCCGTTCCACTCATTGCCTACGCCACAGTAGGCAACGTTGCGGGCGGCATGTTCAACTATCTCGTAGGCAGCATGGGCAAGATGGAATGGATCGAGAAGTATCTCCACGTGAAGCCCGACAGCCTCCATCGGGCCCAGCGGTTCATGGCAGGCCGTGGGGCATGGATGGGCTTTTTCGCCTTTCTGCCCATTCTGGGGTCGGCCATCACCATCTCGCTCGGCCTGATGCGCGCCAACGTCATCATCACCCTGGCCAGCGTCACCTTGGGCAAGGCCCTGCGCTATGTGCTCCTTGTGTATGGAGCCTATTTGTTTTTTTAATCACGGACAGTGTTCCCCCCACAGGTTCCCCATGCCGCCCTGTTTCTGGGTTTGGAACCGGGGATTCCGATATCAGATAAACCGTCCACGCCTACAAGTGAAACCTGACTTCTTATTGCGAAAATATTGCAAATGTATCTTTGTCAACAGACCATTCGTTGAAATATATGCTGCCGGAAGAGGAGATATTGCCTGAAATGGCAGCAGAGCGTATGTCACCAATAAAAAGATTGAAGATATTATAGGAGAATCATAACATTTAAAACCAGACATCATGAAGAGTTTCAAAGGAAGAGCGTGGTTTATGCCACAGTCAGTAATCGTTATCGGCACATACAATGCCGACGGTACACCAAACGCAATGAATGCGGCCTGGTCAGGTCAGTGGGACAATGACAGGATTATGATTTCAATGGGTAATCACCAAACGACCGCCAACCTCAAAGCCAATCCCGACTTTACGGTTGCCTTTGCCACCACAGAGACGATGGTTGCAGCCGACTATGTGGGCGTGGTGAGTGGCAAAAAAGTAAAGGATAAGGTTGCAAGAACTGGCTGGAAGTTTGAACAAGGCGAGACTGTCAATGCCCCCATATTTACCGACTTTCCAATGACCCTGGAGTGCCGCATTGATCGCAAGATTGATGAGTCGGAAACCGGCTGCTATATCGTTGCGAAAATCCTGAATATCCGTGTCAGCGAGGAATATCTTGCGGAGGACGGCAAGCCCGACTTAGAGAAAATGCACCTGTTGACTTTTGACCCAGTACACTTAGGCTATCTGGAGATAGGCAAGCGCGTGGGTAATGCCTTCAAAGACGGCACACAGCTTAAGTAGGAAATTGGCATACCAATGAAATTTCCCTGTCCATGCGGCTGCGCATGGTGCCAACACCCTTCCTTCGCAAGTGCTAAGAATGACATGACGCATCTATTGACTTCCATAGGTTTCTTCATTCCGATGCTCATGCTCGACTCGATTTGTCGTCGAGAGGCACGATTTAGTGCAGCGTATTGTATGCCAGCACGTTCCATAGGTCGCGCACGCGTTTCTCAGGATTCCATTTCCCGTCAAAAGTCCATTGGGCAGTGATGGCATGAAACTGGGGTGCTCCCTCCGCTTCATCTAGGTTGTCGTTGAGCCACCCGCTGTGTCCGCCGTCACGTGAACAACCGTAATAATACACGCGCAATCCCCATGGACACGGGTCAAGCACCTTATCGGTGTAGGCATACCGGATGTTGCGATCGATGATGTTCTCAGAGAGCTTGCACTCCACGAGGTAGAATTGCGAATCGTGATGATAGCGTCCAAGCGGAGTGGGGCGCATGGCATCGAAATTAGAGTTGGTGATAACCAGTTTGGCTTTCTTGTCGCTGCGTCCGTCGTGCCAGATAATGTCATGCCCGTCGCCCATGAAGTTGCATCGTGTGGCATAACACCAACCGCGCGGGCACAGGAAGTCTACGCCTAAACAACGCAGGTTGAGGTCGGCGTGGTAATACATGCCTCCCTTGCCCCATAGTGCAAGGGCATCGTTGCCATCGGCCCATACGTTGCAGTTGATGACAATGGTGCGTGTGGCCCGGCCAAAGATGGCAAACTGGTGAGAGGTGGTTTTCTCCACCATGGTGCCATAGTTGTTGTACACGGTGAGTCCACTAATCACGCAGTCGTCAGCATTCTCGAGCAGGGTGATGACGCCTGGTCCCACGGGAGATCCGTTCCATGTCTGTTCCTTCATTTTGCTCTGCAGTTCGGCATACACGATGCGGGTGCTGTCGCGTTGTTCACCCACGAGCACAATGTTGGGGCGATCGATAACCACTTTTTCGTTGTAGGTGCCCTTGCGCACCAATATCTTGAAAGGCCGCGTGCCTTGCACGGGAGCCTTGGCAATGGCATCTTGAATGCGCTCACCGGCATGCACCACCGCGTCGAAATCGGTTATCTTGGCAACATCCTTGCGAAACATCTCGAACACACCGCGCTCGTTGCCGCCCTTGCTGTTGAGCGAAAGCGGCAGTTTGCCAACAGGATCGTGCTTGTCAGCCCATTGGTTATAGAGGGGATATAGCGCTGCCGGCTTGTTGGTGTACCAGGCGTAGCCGTTGCGTCGCTCAGCACCAATTTCCTCCAAATGCCGACGGGGAATGCCGTCGCGGTCGCACACATAGGGACTTCCATATTCCAAATCATAAAATCTGGCCCATATAGGTTCGGCCGTGTTGTCGCGTTCGAGATACGAGAGTCTGTCGAGATTGCCACGTCGGCCGTGCACATACCGGTAGCCTGTTATCTTATGGTCATCGAACCATTGCATGGCACCGTGTACCGCGCGCTTTATTCCTTCGTCAGGGTGGGGAATCGACATGAGCAGATGTATGAGGGCAGCACTCTCGGCCGAGCAATATGATGGCAGTTCGTAGGCACGTGCATAAGCCGGGCGAAGCGTCACATGGTCGTGTTGCTGGCACCATACGGTGGGCTTGCCGTTGCTGATGATCTGGGTTTTCAGAATACAGTCGACACCCTTGTCGAAGGCTTTGGCCGCCCTGCGGCGCAAGTCCTTGCCAACGAGCTTGCCTTGATAAGGCTCCTTGCTGTCGGCAATGTCGCGCAGCAGCAGCATGGTGTTGGCCATGGCATCGTCGTTATAGGTGATATGCACTTGGTATCCCCGATTGCGGGGCCAGAACTGTGGCCATCCGCCATTGTCATATTGCCCGCTCAGCAAATACTCCACACCCTTGCCAAACCCTTCGCGATATTTGTTGTCCTTGGTTTGCTGCCACAGCCGGGCCAGAAACTTAAGCTGTGTGGACGTGGCATTGTTATCGGTGGTAGAGTCGTCGCGCCTGCCTTTGTCCTGCCTTATCTGCTCAGTCTCTTCCATAGACAGGTGGCGGGTCATGTCGATGTTCTTGGGCCAGCCCCCAGTTACACGCTGGAAGAGCAATATCTCGTCGCCCACGCGGCGTGCCTCTTCGGTTTTGAAAAAGGCCTTGTCGGTGCGTCGCATCGTATTCGTGATTTTCGACATCTGTGCCATGCCGCCGACAAATGGTGCAGCAGCAAGAATCAGGGACAGCATCATTTTCTGATAACTCATCGTTGTTCGTAGTTTTAGTTTTTAGTTTGTAGTGTGTTGAGGTCATGGAGGGGGGTGAAAGATACATCGTCCATGCCAACTGTCTAATATATCGACAAAATTAGGGAAATAATACGACAAAATAGTCATTTTGTGTTGAAAATCGATGGGATACACCTAACTGTCTGTCCAGCAAAAGCAATAGAAGCTGTGTCACATCAAAGTGACTCAGCATCCATTGTTTATCTGCACCTGAAGGTGTTACCGAAGTATCATGCGTTCTTCCGCATGCAACTTATCGCGTCAGCGTCTTCAGCGCAGTCTGCGGTTTGAAAATATTGTTAGCTTTCACAGAAGATGCCGCTACGGTAACGGGTAGCGTGGCACGGATATCGCGCGACGAGGCTCCAACGAGGAAATTGTAAGTGCCAGCCGGCACTACCCATGATGAGGTCTTCTCGTCAAATGAGGCCAAGTCAGCGCTTTTTACCTTCAGTGTCACCTTGGTGGACTCACCCGCCTTCAGCTCTCTGGTCTTGACAAAATCCTTCAGTTCTTTCTCGGGTTTGTTGGCTTTCTGGGCATCGGGAGCCGCAGCATATAGCTCTACCACCTCTTTGCCAGCAACGGTGCCTGCGTTTTTCACACTCAGGGTCACGGTGAATCCGTCGGCCTCAGGCTTCACGACTGCGTCGCTGTACTCAAAACGGGTGTAGCTCAGACCGTAGCCAAAGGGATAGGACACAGGCTTGTGAAAACTGTCGAAATAACGATAACCCACATAGATGTCCTCCTCATAATTGGTGTAATCCCATAGATTTTCCTTCTTGTCGGTATTCCTGCGATCGAAACCAAAGTCGCTCATGCGACCTTCAGAAGGGAAATTCTTAGACGAGGCAACATCGGCCCAAGCTACAGGGAACGTCATGGGGAGCTTACCCGAAGGCGACACCTTGCCCGAAAGAATATCGGCCACAGAGTTGCCACCCTCCTGTCCGCCCTGCCAAGCGCAGAGAATAGCGTCGGGAAGCTGCTTCCACGAAGCGGTTTCGATGACACCGCCGATATTGAGCACCACTACTACCTTCTTGCCAGCAGCATGGAAGGCTGCGGTTGTCTGGCGGATGAGGGCCAGCTCGGAAGCAGAAAGCGAGAAGTCGGCCAGCGAACGGTCAATGAACTCGCCAGAATTACGGCCGATTGTGATTAGAGCAATATCATTCTTAGCCACCAGTTGCGTCATCAGCTCACTGCTCACAGACATCTCTGTGGGGCGTGGTGTGGGCAGAAAGGCCGTTAGTTTATCGTCGCCCTTCGGCTTGTTACGCTCGTTTTCTTGCTTGATATATTCCTCATAGGTTTTCTTCAGGTCTACGCCGAATGTGTAGCCCGCATTCTTCAAACCATCGAGCAGCGACACGGTGTAGGCACGATTCACATTGCCCGATCCAGTTCCACCGGCAATGAAATCGTAACTGGTACAGCCCAATAGAGCAATGTTTTTCACACTGGCAGTCATGGGCAGCACTCCGTTGCGGTTCTCCAACAGCACCATTCCCTCCGTAGCACTCTGACGGGTCACCTTGGCGTGGGCCTTGAGGTCAGGTTTGTTGCTATACTCGTAACCCTTGAAGCGTGGGGTCTTGAGAATCATCTCAAGAATGCGGCGCACATTGGTATCGAGCACAGTCTCATCGAGTGAGCCGTCTTTAACAGCAGCCACAATGGCAGTGTACTGCTTGTCGACACCTGGCTGGAGCATGTCGTTTCCTGCCTTCATTTGCGCCACAGCATCCTTGCCGCCAAACCAGTCGGTCATCACCATACCCTTGTATCCCCACTCTGTGCGCAGCGCAGTGGTCTGTAACTCAGGATTCTCAGAAGTATAGACACCATTCATGTAATTGTACGACGACATCACCGTCCACGGCTCAGACTCCTTGACCGCAATCTCGAATCCTTTGAGATAAATCTCACGCAGGGCACGAGGAGTCACACGGGCGTCGTTCATCATGCGGTTGCTCTCCTGATTGTTGGTGGCGAAGTGTTTGATGCTCGTTCCCACCCCATTACTCTGGACACCACGCACATAGGCCGCAGCTATCTTACCCGACACGACGGGGTCCTCTGAATAATACTCGAAATTGCGCCCGCAGAGTGGGTTGCGGTGGATGTTGAGCGCAGGCGCAAGCAGCACATCGGCCCCATACTCCAGCACTTCGTTGCCAATGGCCTTACCCACATTCTCCACCAATTCCTGATCCCATGTCGAGGCCAACAGCGTGCCGATGGGGAAATGGGTGCAATAATATGTCTGGTTGTCGCCCTCACGTTTCGGGTCGATTCGCAGTCCGGCAGGACCATCGGCCAAAACGACCGAAGGGATGCCCAAACGCTCTATAGGATAGGTGGTTCCGGCAGCGCCCGGCACGAGTTTCTTCGTAGCTCCCACCACGGCACTGTCGCCCGAAAAGCCGGCCATGCCCGTGCCAATGACAAGATGTGCTTTCTCCTCAAGAGTCATCGCAGCAATCACCTCGTCGATGGAAGCATCGCCCAATTGAGGAACTTTAGGACCGCAGGCCACCAGCATCGTAGCGGCCACGGCAGTTGTACATAATATTTTCTTCATAATTAGTCTATTTAAAAAGTCGGGGGACAAAATCGGCCAGATAGATACGCCAGTTCTTCCAGATGTGTCCCTCGCCCGTTTCCTTATAAGTATATTTGTAACCCTTCTCGTCGAGCATCTTGCGGAAATCGGTATTGGCCTTATAGAGGAAGTCCCGATTGCCGATGGCGATATAGTAGAGTGCAGGGTTCTTGGCAAACTGTGTGGCAAGTTTCTTCTCGAAGTTCTGATAGATAGGGGCCTCAGTTTTTTTGTCGGGCAGGATAGCTGCCGAGAACAGCCCCACGTAGTTGAACATATCGGGATACTGCTTTGAGATGTGCAGAGAGTGGAAACCACCCATCGACAGACCGGCGATGGCGCGTCCCCTCTTGTTGGCCTGTGTGCGGAATGTCTTATCAACAAACTTCACCACATCGGGGAAAGCGGTTTCGAACGAGCCCTCCATGGTCTTGGGTAGCTGTGTAGTAGGAGGCACCAATCCATACTGTGTCTCACCGGGGGCAGCCTCCTGCGAAGCGTTGCCATTGGTCATCACCACAATCATAGGCTTGGCCTTACCCTGTGCAATAAGGTTGTCGAGAATCTGGGCTGTGCGGCCGAGAGCAATCCATGCCTCCTCGTCGCCACCCATACCGTGGAGCAGATAGAATACGGGGTACTTCTTACCACTAGTCTCGTAGCCAGCCGGGGTATATACCGTGAGACGGCGCTTCATGCCCAAATTAGGGCTGTCGTACCACATACGGCTCACGGTGCCATGGGGCACGTTGTTCACACTGTACAAGTCGCCTACACCACCCTTCACGATAAATACGTTGGTCACCGAGCCCACGTCACGAATCATATATACGTTCGAGGGGTCCATCATGCGCTGACCATCCACCACAAACGAATAACTATACAGTTCTGAAGCGAGCGGTTCCGTCGTGGTGTACTCCCATAGACCGTCCTTGCCTTCCTTAAGGTCCGCCACGCCCGGACCGTCGAACTCTCCGTAAGGAGTCTGAATTTTCTGAGTAGGGAGGAAATCGCCTGTCACCTGCACTTTCACGGCCTTAGGAGCCTTCATGCGGAACGTCACAGTGTTGTCTGCATGAACCTCAGGCGATGTGATCTGTGGAACACCCCACAGAGCCTGCTGTGCAAACGAAGATAGGCTGACCATCATGGTCACTGCCAAAAAACATAGTTTTTTCATCATCATGTATTGTTATTGTATTTAACATTAATAATCTATTTGAACAGTTTCTGTGCGAAATTGCACAGGTCGTGACGCCACACATGCCATGTGTGTCCGCCCGGCATTTCGCTGAAGTCGTACTTCACTCCATGTTTCTTAAACACCTCAAGCATGGCAAGCCCGTTTTTATAGGCTATGTCTTCGGGGCCACCCTGGGTGAAAAGAAGATGCCTGACGCTTTTATTAAGTACAGGAGCAATCTCCTTCAGTCGTTGGTCGCCCTGCTCGAAGAGCTGTTTCTGCTCCTGCCACCAGCCGGAACTCATCACATTGATGTAGGCGAACATATCCGGATGGGCCATGAACGTCTCAAGTGTTTCCAGACCGCCCATGGACAATCCTGCCAGCGCACGATGATCCTTATCGGTCAGCACCCTATAGTTTGATTCGATAAAGGGGATGATGCTGCCCATAAGGTCTTTCTCAAAGAGCGGCACCTCCGCGTAGAGATCGGCTCCCTCAATACTGCCATTGGGCATGACCACCACCATTGGTTTGATCTTGCCTTCGGCGAGGAGGTTATCAAGGATATGACCGGCACATCCCACTGTGGGCCAAGCATTATCGGTGTCGCCACCGCCATGAATCAGGTAGAACACCGGCAGTGCTTCGTCAGATTTCTCATAGCCCGCAGGAGTCCACACATGAAGTCGGCGAGTGGAATGAGTAGCCTTCGAGTGGTAGTAGCGCTGAGCCACTGCCCCGTGGGGTACATCCTTCATCTGGAAGAACTCGCTACCATTCTGTGGCAGGCTGGCAACAGCCGAAGTCTCGTGAGCCATCGGTGCTTTAGGATCATACACTCTCACTCCATCGACCAAGAAAGCATACCTATAAGCCCCGGCCTTCACGTCCGACACGGTAATCGTCCACACACCATTATCATTCTTCACCACACGGGGCTGCCGGTCCCAAGGCATAATGTCGCCTGTGATGCCCACAGTCTTAGCCTGAGGAGCATAGATGCTGAACAGCACATCTCCATTGGTCAGCTGACGCACAGATTGGAGTGTATCATTAGGTGTAGGCACGCGATTGAACGATTGAGCCTGGCCCGAAATGGCCATCGTGGCAAAGAGTGCCACAGCAACGCTTCTATTTTTCATCATCTATTTATGAGTAAGGTTTGTAATCCTCACTTTCGGTAACATGGCACGATGTACCTTCTGGCGTTGCGCCTTGGGCACCTTCACTACAGCCTTGTCGCGCACGTCAGCCGACGAAGCAGCTACCATCACTGTGTAGTCGCCCTTGGCCAATTCCCACGCGCTGGTCTTCTCATTGAAAGATGCCATATCCATGAGGTTCCATGTGAGTGTAAGAGTTTCTGACGCACCCGGAGCCAGCATCCTTGTCTTGGCAAAGGCCTTAAGTTCCTTGATAGGTTTGTCGAGTCTGCCCTTCGGAGCAGCAATATAGAGCTGCACCGCCTCACGGCCAGCCACACTACCGGTGTTGCTCACTTTCACCTCAGCCACACAGCGGTTGCCCTCGATAGTGGCACGCTTCAGGCTGTAGGCGAATGTAGTGTAACTCTTTCCATAACCAAACGGATAGGCCACCTGCTTATTGAAGGTATCGAAATAACGATAACCCACATACACGCCCTCCTCATAGAGGGTGTAGTCATAGTCTTTCTCCTCAACTTTCGCCTTAATCTCCTCCTCTTTCTTTTTGAAGTTCATGCCCGTCCCCATTGCAAAATTGGGCATACGGAACTCCATGTCGTTGGGAAAGTTCTTGTCGGCAGCAGCATCACCAATCTTCATGGCGAAAGTCATGGGGAGCTTACCTGACGGATTCACCTTGCCAGAGAGAACATCGGCCACACAGTTACCAGCTTCCTGACCGGGCTGGAAAGCGCATACAACGGCATCGACCATTCCACGCCAGGAGGCCACCTCCATGGGCGAGCAGATATTGAGTACCACCACTACTTTCTTGCCAGCGGCATGATAAGCCTTAGACAGCGTCTCGATGAGTTCACGCTCGCCGATCTTCAGCTCGAAATCACGGATGCGACGGTCGGCACCCTCACCAGAGGTGCGGCCTAAGGTGATGATGGCTACATCGTTGTCAGCCACCTGAGTGGCCAGATCCTCGACAGAGGGAATAAACTCGGCCGGACGCTCCAACGGAGTGAGGGTGAACGACGGGCGACCTTTAGGAAAGAGGCGTTTCTCCTCATCAGCGAGGTGTTTGGTGTACTTCTTCACCAGCGAGTTGTCGACTGTGTAGCCTGCTCCACGCATGCCCTCCACGAGCGACACACAATAGTAGCCCACATTGACCGAACCAAAGCCTACGCCGGCAGGTACCATGCTATAAGAAGTAACACCATAGAGGGCTACTCTTGTGTTTCTCAGAGGGAGAATATTATTGTTTTCGAGCAACACAATGCCCTCGGCTCCCACCTTGCGGTCTATTGCAGCATGAGCATAGAAGTCGGTACGATTAGCATAGCGATACTCGTTGAAACTGTTGCAGCGCACCACCAGTTCCAGTGTGCGGCGCACGCTACGGTCGAGAACGCTCATTGGAAGCTTACCGCTTTTGGCAGCTTCAAGTATATCATTATACTGTTTCTGCTGTCCGGGCTGCATCATGTCGTTACCAGCTATCATAGAGATAACAGCATTGGTACCGGCGTTCCAGTCGCTCATAACAAGACCCTTGAATCCCCACTCATCGCGTAAGATTTTCTCTGTGAGGTCGATGTCCTCGCAGGTGTACCGCCCGTTCACCTTATTATAAGAGGTCATGATGGTCCAAGGGGCTGCCTCGCGCACAGCAATCTCAAAACCTTTCAGGTAAAGCTCACGCAAGGGACGCGGTGTGAGCCGGGAGTCCATCTTGTTGCGGTTGGTCTCCTGGGAGTTCACGGCAAAATGTTTCAGACTCGTACCTACATTGTTACTCTGGATGCCTTTGATATAACCAGCGGCCATTTTCCCCGTGAGCACTGGGTCCTCGGAATAATACTCATGGTTTCGGCCACACAGCGGCGAGCGCATCAGATTGATGCCCGGAGCCAGCAGCACATCGAGCCCGTAATCTTTCACCTCTCTGCCGAGAGCGGTGCCCACAGCCTTTGCCGCCTCGGTGTCAAAGGTGGCGGCAACAGTAGTGCTGGAGGGAAATTCCGTTGTGATGTATGTGTTGCTGTCGTAAGGGCGTTTCTGTTTCATGATGAGCCGGTGGGGGCCGTCAGCGAGATACACCGGGCGTATGCCCAGGCGAGGAATGGCATAAGTGCGGCCTGCGGTGCCAGGGAACTTAACGTCGTCGCCGAAAGACATGCCGCAGCCAAGCACCATGTGTACCTTCTCCTCAAGGGTCATGGCCTGCACCACCTCGTCGATATTGTTGGCGTTGAGTTGCGGCGCCTGTGCCTGCACGGCCATATTACCACACATGGTAGCAACGACAGCGAGGCTGAATATTTTTTTCATCATTGTTGTTTCTTATCGTTTGCATTTCCCACAAGGGGAAAGTTGTTAGTAATGGTGAAAAGGCCAGGACAGGAACAAACTTTCGCCTTCCCGTCTCTGGCCTATGCTTTCTATCTCCACCCTTCGTTCTGTTTCATGTTGGGGTTGAGCTCCAGTTCCTTGAGTGGAATGGGGAGATACTCATGCTTCCCTGCCACGAAACCGGCACTGGTATTGGTGAACTGAACGGAGGATTTACCGTCAGACGAGAAGTTATAAATCTCCTTTCCCTGATTGCCCAGCATCTTCGGTGCATCGCCCCAGCGCACGAGGTCAAGGAAACGCACATTCTCAAAGCAAAGCTCCAAACGTTTCTCGTTCTTCACATCGTCCATCGTCACGGTAGCCAGCGGAGCCAGCTTGGCACGCTCACGGATGATATTCACATATTCCGTAGCTTTTGCGACATTGCCGCTCTGAACGTGTGCCTCGGCTGCAAGGAGCAGCACCTCGGCATAACGCATCACCTTGATATTGGTATAGATGAACGCACCCATGAACGGGACTATCTCGTTCTCGGCCATTGCACGGTTTTTCCAGTTGTAATAGCCCTCGTGCCCAGTAAGTGACTTGCCAGGTTGTAGTTCCAGGCCCAAGTCTTTCATCTGGGCATAGGTGTGGAGCGTGCTGTTAAGGCGATAGCCATCCTTACCCTCTGTGGCTACGAACGCATCGTAGAGACTCTTTCGGGGATTGCAGAAGCCCCATGTGCCCTGAGCAAACTTATAGAAACCGGGATTAGTGGGCTGGTGTTTGTCGGTACGCCATCCTAGCATGGTGTAGTACCAAGTGAAGTAGTAATTCGTTCCGTTCTCCGCGTCTTTGCGTCGTTGAACCTCAATCATCGATTCGCAACTGTTGTTGGCTGCCGGCTGGATGATGTCGGCGTAATCGCCACGATAGAGATCGTACTTCTTGCTTTCAATCACTGCATCGAGATTCTTGGCAGCCTCACTGTATTTGCCTTGGAACACCTGAGCTTTGCCGAGCATAGCCAGTGCCGTTTCTTTAGTGATGCGAATGGCATTCGCCTCGTCGTTGACACCACTCTTCGAGGGCAGGTTACCAGAACTGATGGCTGTATTGAGGTCTTTCTCTACAAAGGCCCACATTTCCTCAGGGGTAGCATTGCCCTGACGGTATTCGTTAGGTGCAAGAAGATGGTCTACCTTTGCTGGTGTACCCCAGAGGGCTACCAATTGAAAGTTAGCCCACGCACGGAAGAAATAGGCCTCAGCAATGGCCTGCTTCTGCAGCGGGGTGTCGCCAGCCGTCTTCTCGATAATGAGATTCGCATTATAAATCATGGTATAGAGACTCTTGTAGAGATCTTGTACCGAGCCGTGGTCAGAGCCGAAGTTAAACTCGTTCAACTGTTCTAAGGTAGCATTATCACCACGCGAGCCGCCACCAGCCCACACATCGTCAGAGAGAAGGTTGTTGATAAAGGACCAGTTGTTGCTGACACCGTTCAACGACTGGAAGAGCGATGCTGTGGCTCCCTGCACTTCCTCATCGGTCTGATAGTAAGTCTCCAGACTTCCCATGTTTCCATGTTTCTCTATATCGAGATAGTCCTCACAACCTGTTGTCAGAAGGCACATTGCACCAAGGGCGAGGGCATAAATTGTTTTTTTCATCATGATAAAAGTCAGTTTAAGTTAGTTGTTAGAATTCCACATTGATACCGAGTACCATCTTCTTGGAACCAGGATAGGAACCCTTGTCGATACCCATACCATTCACTGCGTTTACAGATGTCTCCGGATCGAAGCCGGGATAAGAAGTAAAGGTGAAGAAGTCGTCAAGCGAACCATATATACGCACATTCTTGACGAAGTTCTTCGGGAGCAGACTCTTCGGAAGCGTATAGCCAATCTGGATTTGCTTTATTTTGAGGTAAGAGCCGTCGTAGACAAGAGCGTCTGAACGCAGATAGGTCTCCATACCCCTTGCACCAGCAAAAGGCACTGTACCATTAGGGTTGCTCTCCGTCCAGCGGTTATCATAGAAGATTTTCTTCAGCTTGTTGGACTGAACATAGTCGGGTCGGTTGATACAGTTCCAGATTTTATTGCCGGCAGCACCTGTAGCGAACACGGTAAGGTCCACGCCCTTGTAAGCAGCTGTCAGGGTGATACCGTAGGTCACCTTGGGAATGGCGTTACCAATATCAGTTTTATCGTTCTCTGTAAAACTGCCGTCATCGTCTACATCGTAGAATTCAGGCTCACCTGTAGCAGCGTCGATGCCCTTGAACTTATAGCCACGGAAATAATAGATGGGATAACCAGACTCGAAATAGGTAACAAACTGGTTGTGGAAACTGGCACCACCTACACGTACGAGTGACGGATCGAGATAGGTGACCTTATTCTTCAGGGTAGCCATGTTGCCACGCACACTGTAAGAGAAGTCATCAATTTGGTCGCGCCAGCCGAGCTCCATCTCGAAACCTTTGTTGCTTACATTACCGGCATTCACTGTCGATGTTGTACCACCGATGATGAGCGAGGGAGTAGTACCCGTCATCAGCAGGTCCTTGGTCTTTTTGTCAAAATAGTCAATACTCAGTGACATGCGGTTCTTGAAGAAACGGGCATCAATACCGAAGTTGATTTGCTCTGACGTCTCCCACTTGAGTTTGTCGTTACCCATGGTAGCAGGTGAAACTGCTGTAGTATAGGCCAGACCGGGTGACAGGGCATAAGGAGTGCCCTTGGTCATATCGGTGGAGTACTGATAGTTGCCAAGTGAGGCAAGACTACCGTTCTGACCCCAAGAAGCTCGCAGCTTCAAACTGGATACAACCTTAAGCAGTGGCTGGAAAAAGTTTTCCTCGGAGATTGCCCAACCAGCAGACACTGCGGGGAAATAACCCCAGCGGTTGGTCGACGGCAGATAGGCGAGGTCGGCAGCATCGGCACGGAGAGAGGCTTGGAGCATGTAACGGCCAAGATAGTCGTATGAGAGACGGCCGAAATAAGAGTATTTAGAAGTGTAAGTGGTCTCGCCGGCAACACCCTTGGTAGCCGAGGATTTAGGGAAGTTGAGGTAATAAAAGCCCGGCTCATTCTTCAGGAGGGCATCCTCTCCATTAGCAGAGAGTGTACCGGTGACGTAGTCGTATGACGATTGCTGGAAAGAAATACCGGCCATGGCTGTTAGGGTGTGTCCTCCGAAGGTTTTCATATAATTGGCAAAGTTCTCCCATTGATAATAGATTCTTGTTGAGGAGGTGTTGCTCTGTGCATTATAACGCGTGAACGAGCGCGAATTGCCATAAGAAGGCAGGGTTGTCGTACTGGAGCGATTGCCCGACAGACGGTAGCCGAAGCGCGAGGTGAAGGTGAAGCCGTCAAAAGGCTTGAGGTCGGCATAGATAGAACCACTGATGCTAAAACCGCTGTTCTTGGGAATGCTGCTGTCGCGCATGATCATAGGATGATACTGCTCGCTCTGATAGAACTGCGACACAGAGTAGTAGTTGCCATTGGAGTCTTTCAGGAGTGTGTAGCCCTGGTCGATAGCGTTCTTCATACTGGCGGGAAGATTGTCGGGAGCATAAGTATCGGGAGTGAGCGGATCCATCAGAAGGACAGAGGTGAGCAGCGAGCCATACTCGTTGGCCTCCGACACAGCACGATGTCTGTATTTCATAACCTGATTGGTCGATCCTACCTTGATCCACGGCTTGATTTCATACTCGCCGTTGATGGTGGCTGAGAGACGCTCGTAAATATCAGCATCACCCTTGACAATACCGTTATTATTGAGATAACCCAGCGAGAGATAGTAATTGCCCTTATTATTTCCATTCTGGAAGGCTATGCTGTGCTTAGTCATGAGGCTGTTCTCAAAGGCTACATCAGTCCACTTGGTATCGGTCTTGCCATCCCACACATTCATGACATCCGCACGCTTGAAGATTTTAGCCTCATCCATATAATTGATGTATTCCTCAGCATTGAGCATCGTGGGAATCTTGGCCAATCCCTGTGAGGCAAGCTGGAAGTCGTAAGTGATCTTGCCCAGACCTTCCTTACCTTTCTTCGTACTGATGAGTACCACACCGTTACCAGCCTCCGCACCATAAATAGCAGCCGAGGCAGCATCCTTCAGCACCTCTATCGAGGCGATGTCGTTGGGGTCGACCCCCGATATGTCGCTCAAGCGCACACCATCGACAACATATAGTGGATTAGAGGGGCCGTTAGAGGAATAACCACGAACACGGATGGTAGGAGCACCACCTGGAGCAGCTGCGGAGATGACCTGAACACCGGCCGTCTTACCCTGCAGAGCCTGCTGGGCATTGCTGATGGTGCGGTTCTGCATGTCCTCAGAACGAACTTGGGAGATGGCACCTGTCACAGAGCTTTTCTTCTGCACACCATATCCCACGATGACCACTTCCTCCAGCACCTTCTTGTTTTCGAGGAGTGTCACATTGAGCGTAGACGATGTCACCTTCTGCTCCTGTGAGGTGTAGCCCACATAGGTGAACACGAGAGTAGAACCCTTACTCACCGAGAGCGTGTAGTTACCGTCAAGGTCGGATATAGAGGCATTGTTCGTACCTTTCTCCCTGACACTGACGCCGATGAGAGGTTCGTTCTGATTGTCTGTTACTGTTCCGTGCACCTTCAGCATAGTCTGTGCTAAAGCAAGAGGGATGCACATGGTCCATAGAAGAACCATGATGGCAATTTGCCGCAGTGATTGACTTTTCATAGTTTTGCTTGTTAGTTATTTTTTAGGTAATAGTGTTTGATAAAATTTGCCTATGGTTTGTGCCCGGCCTAAACCGGGCGGTGGAAAACTCGGTTAAAACCCGCGTATGGGAAAGCTACGAGAGAGGTCGATGAGCTTCTTGTCGTGGTTATGTACCACTTTGCACTTCGTGTCGAAAATCATCGTAGCACCGCCCTCGCTCGTGAACGATTCCCAATCAGCCAATGCCTTGGTGACAGGGCTGCCCGTACGGGCGAAGCTGACCCATGCATCACTCATGGTCTCGCCCAATGTGACAGCCTCCTTACCCCCGCCCGTCATGCTGGCATGCAGGACCACGTTGTTGAATACGAAGGGTATTTCCATACAGTGGGTAGAACGGAGAATGCCATCGAGCACCGGCGACTGCCATGTGAAGAGATACATCCACACCGGTGCCCCACCCTGTGCAGCCTTCAGACGCCCCTGCTCCACAGCATTAGGACGACACACCAGGTCGATGTCGATAAGGTCCTTGGGCTCGTATTCGGGATAAGCCTCCTTGAAGGCAGACAGCCACTCGTCGGTTCGCTCACCGTACTTCTTATGCAATTGCTCTACAGCCTCTTTCTCAGAAATGTTACGAAGTGCCGGCACATAAGTAGTCGTGGTGAACTCGTGCTTGGTGGTGCCGATAAGCAGAGGAATATCCTTCGACTGCTCGGGAGCCTGCGGGTCAAATGGCTGACGGGGCAGGATGTCGCCGTCGACCGTAGGAGCCCAGCCAAACATAAATGTGGTGATGCCCTCCTTCTCGGCCTCAGCCTTCACTTTGGCTATGGCAGCAGTACCGGCAGCAAGTAGCTTCTCGTAAGGCATGCTCTTAAGCTGGTCGATAGTGGCTGGGGTGAGTCCGAGCTGTTCCACGGTGCTCTTACCAATCTGGCGTGACCATTGCTGACTCATTGTACGCAGCATGGAGCCACTCTCTATGATAGCTTTATGGAAAAGTCCCTTGGCACTGGGCGTAGCCAGAAGTGTCGACACCTTGCCTCCACCACCCGACTGACCGAAAATGGTCACATTGGTCGGGTCGCCGCCAAACTCGCTGACATTAGCCTTCACCCATTCGAGAGCGGATACAATATCCATCAGTCCCGCATTGCCTGAATGAGCATATTTATCGCCATAGGCAGAGAGGTCTAAGAATCCCAGCACGTTCAGACGATGGTTGATGGTCACAACCACCACATTGCCTCTATCCGCCAGGTTTCTGCCATCGTAGGAGGGCAACTCCTGACCGCTACCGGTAGCATATCCTCCGCCGTGCAGCCATATCATAACGGGACGTTTCTGCCCGTCGCGCAATCCCTTAGTCCAAATATTCAAACGCAGACAATCCTCGCCGGCAAATCCGTCGTTCCAGTTGAAGGCGAAGGCTATCTCGTCATTCTGCCATCCTGCACGCTTCTCCTGCGGGCAAGTTGGACCGAAGGTGCGGCAGCTTCTCACACCCTCCCAGTGCTTGGGAGCCGTGGGAGCCATGAAACGCTCGGCCTGGCCATAGGGCACACCTTTATATATATAGACCCCGCGATCTATATAGCCGGCTATCTTGCCGTACTGGGTGGTGGCCACAGTCTGCTGTTCAGAGGTGACGAGCCCCTCACCCTCCTGCTGTCCGGTAGTTGTCTTTTGCTGTCCTCCGCACGAAAGCGCGAGAAACGAAACAAGAAGTATGGATGCTGTTTTCATCATGTTGTGAGTTTTGATAATTGTAGGTTTTTATTTCACCGACAAAAGTATGGTAGATATCGTAGGAAGTCTATTGCCAGCGTTCAAATGGGTTGTCAAGTTGTAAAAAACAGGCTGTCCGATTTGTTCAAATGCTTTCGTATATGTAAAACAGCATTGATACACAAGCATATACGAGACAGTAAAAAAGAGAAGAAAAACCAGAAAACGGAAAATTGTACTTTTTTTATTCGTTGTTTCTGAAACGAACTACTATCTTTGCATCACTATTTATACCTAATAATTCGAACAATCGGAAAGCAAACCAGAATATGATAAACCAGAAATCGGATGGCGGACAAAACGTGCTGATTTTCCTTGCATTCTTATCTGCCCTTCTTCTGTCAGCGTGCGGACGAACAGACTCGTGCGACGATGTGAAGCCCGACGACGAGCAGAGCCTTGTCATCAGCAACAGTATTTCCAACCACCAGATTCTCTCGATGGCCGAGGATGCGCAGGGGCACATCTGGCTGGCCACTTTCCGTGGTCTCAACCGCTATGTATCGAAAGAATTTTATCAGTATTTTGTCACCGACGACTCCACCTCTATACCCGATAATCATGTGGCCGCCGTCTACCGCGACTCAAAAAACCGTCTGTGGGTATCCACCGTCAATGGAACGTGTATTTACACCGACGAAGACAATTTCCGACGCATCCGTCTGGAGGTGGATAACCGTTATATACAGCAGATAGCCGAGACACGCAGTGGCAAAATACTTTTCAATACCGGCACGGACATCTATGCCTACAACGAGAAAGACGATGTGATTCGTCCGTTCATCAGGGGACTCGACACGTCGTTTTATTTTGCACGTCTCTTTATCGACTCCAAGGATATGGCGTGGCTGGTGGGGGACACGTCACTGAAGGCATACGACACCAAGACCGGCAAACTTATACATACCATCACCCTCAACCGGGTGCCACGCACATCCTATCTACGCAACGGCCATGAATTGTGGATAGCTTTCGACAACGAGATGCGGCTGTTCGACACCACCAACCGCCATTTCATGCCTCTGCCCCCCGCACTGGCGTCGGGCCGACTGACTTCAGCCACCATCTTGGCCATGACCGACTATCCGTATGGCGGCATGGTATTCTCCTCGACGGAGGGTAAGTTGTTTTACTACAACAATCGTGAGAATGTCATCATCGACCAGACTGAGGCAGGATTCCCATTCGAAGCTCCACGATTCAGGGTGGATAAGTTTTTTACTGATTCACAGGGTAACCTTTGGATGGGCTCGGTAGATCAGGGGTTTGCCGTAGCCTATAGCCAAAAGGACCATTTCAATGCCGACCGTTATCTGCAACGACTGGTAGACGGGTGTCCTGTAGCCGCCATAGCAAGTCATGACAGAGAGGTGCTTGTATCGACCTGCCACCAAGGAATTATTATCTACAACACCCAGACACACGCCTCGGCGCGCATCACGCTCGACCAGTTGCTCGGCTCCAACCGTGAGCGGCGTGGCGACAGCTATGTGAGAAACTTCTGTGTGACCCGTTCGGGCGAGGTGTGGCTGGCTGTGAGCGATGCCGGCGTGCTACGCTGTAAGATGGAGGGAGGACGGCTGACCGTAGTGGAGCACTATGATGTAACATTCCCGATGCACATCATCGAAGACAACCTCGGCACCATCTGGGTGACTACGGCCTCGGTGAATGTATGCTACCTCCTGCCCGGCGAGAAAGAGTTCAAGAGCCTTCAGGCCTTTGCCGACAATGACTTCACCTTTATTCCCAGCATCACCCAGCTTGCTGACGGACGCATCCTCGTTGCAGCCTTCTATCGCCCTATCCGCACCATCGACCCACGCTCGCGCATGGTCAGCGATCTGCCCATACGCGAGGGCGATATGAAGCAGGCCATCTCACGTTCAGTATTCATCCCCACAGCGGTACATCAGGACCGCAGCGGGCACGTGTGGATAGGTACCGTCAGTAACGGTTTGCTTCGCTATTCGCTTGCCGACAGCTCACTCACCTCCGTACGAGGCACGGCTTGCAACGATATTTCCGGCATCGAGGAAGATCAGCAGGGACATATCTGGGTGAGCACCATGAGCGGAATGAGCAAATATGACGCCTCTACCGGCCACATCGCCAATTTCTTTGAACCCGACGGTATCGGCGGAAACCAGTTTGAAGACCGTGCTTCAACCATACTCGCCGACGGCACTTTGATGTTTGGCGGCACCCACGGCGTTACAGCCTTTAACCCCATGGAGGTGACCAACAAGCATGCCTATCGCGTGACATTCGAAAACCTGAAGATACACAGCCAGCTGGTGCGCCCATCGAAAGGCGGTCCTATCGAACAGAGCATGGCTCTCCAGCCCCACATCCGTTTGAATCACCGGCAGAACGGATTCAGTATCGCCTTTGCCGCCATTGACTATTCAGACTACGACCGTGTGCATTTCTACTATCAGATGGAGGGCTTCGACAAGTACTGGATTGATGCGCACAACAATCGCGAGGCGTTCTACGCCAATCTGCCCGCCGGCACCTATACCTTTAGAGTAAGAGCCACCAACATCGAGAACAATGTGGTGGAAGACGAGAAAGAACTGACCATCACCATCAGTCCTGCTCCGTGGAACTCATGGTGGGCATGGACAATCTACCTGCTGCTGGCCTTCGGTCTCGCTATACTGGCTGTCAGGATAACCCGCAACATACAGCGCGAGCGCGCAGCAGTTCGTCGGGCGGAGTTCGAGAAGGAGCAGGAACGACGCGTTAATACGATGAATATGAGTTTCTTCGCCAACATCTCACACGAGTTCCGTACACCGCTGACCATGATATCGGGTCCTATAACCCAGCTGCTGCACAAAGACTCTGTGACCAGCGACGACAAACGCCTGCTCAGTATTGTCGGTCGTAGCGTTGATCGGATGCTCCGCCTGGTGAATCAGCTGATGGACTTCAACAAGCTGGAGAACGACACCCTACACCTACAGGTGCGTCGCGATAACATCATTGCCACGCTCCGTCCCGTCGTGGAAAACTTCACCATAAGCGCACAGGCGAAGGATATCACGCTTGTGAGCTATGGCATCGAAGACTCCTGCCTGATGTGGATAGATGCCGACAAGGTGGACAAAATTATGACCAACCTACTGAGTAACGCCCTGAAATTCACGCCTCGTGGCGGTCGCATCTCCGTCTCGTTCGATATTGTGCCCGCCGAGACCGTGACTGAAGAACTCACGGGTGTGGCCAAACGAGCCCAACGCTATGCCAAAATTGTAGTAGCCGACAGTGGTAAGGGTATTCCCGAAGGGCAACTGGAGATTATCTTCAAACGTTATTATCAGGCAGACAATCAGGGTGGAGGCTTTAACCGTGGCACGGGAATCGGACTCTACTACGCCCGCAGTCTGGCCATGCTCCACCACGGCACCCTCACAGCGTCCAACCGCAAAGAAGGCTCAGGCGCGGTATTCATTCTCCTTTTGCCCCTCGACGACGAATTCTACACCAGCGAAGAGCGGGCGGCTGTAGACGAGACGCTCAAGCTCGTTACGCCGGCTGAGCTGCGTGTGGCCGCACAGATGACTCTGAGAAACGACAACGAAAGCGAGGAAAGCGACAGCTCGCGGCCTACAGTACTGATTGTAGACGATGACACCGACGTGGTGCATTATCTGCGCGAACTGCTCTCGCCTACCTATCACGTGGTGTATTACTTCGACGCAGAGACGGCCTTCCAGTCGATGGCCAAGAACGCACCCGACATTGTGCTCTCTGATGTAGTGATGCCGGGCACAACCGGGTACGAGCTATGCCGACGTATCAAAGACGACCTGCAGATGTGCCATATACCAGTGATACTCGTGACAGCAAAGAATACGGTGGAGAGCCAGGTGGAGGGACTGAAGACCGATGCCGACGCCTACGTCACAAAACCTTTCGAACCCACTTATCTCCTTGCACTTATCAGCTCCATCCTCACCAACCGCGCCAAAACACGCTCCCATCTCTCGCAGGCCACGCAGATGGACGAGGTGAGCGAGGGCGAGCTGTCGCCACAGGACGAGGCGTTCATGACTGACCTCTATCATCTCATGGACCAAGAACTGGCCAACAGCGAACTGGATGTGAACAGCATGGCGGAGATACTCTGCATCTCACGCACGAAGTTCTACTATAAAGTGAAAGGGCTAACAGGCCTGAATCCATCTACATTCTTTAAGACCTATAAGCTCAACCGAGCCGCCAAGCTATTGCGCGAGGGGCGCTACAACTCATCTGAGATTGCCTATATGACAGGTTTCTCCACGCCCTCCCATTTCTCCACCAGTTTCAAGAAACAGTTTGGCGTTACGCCAAGCGAGTATGGAAGCACAGTCCCTAAAGGGAAAAAATAGGGTAAGCGCATGAGGCGTAGACTATGAGAGTCGCCCAGATTCAGCACTTGGACTGGCGTCAACGCCCATGAAGAAAAGGTTGGGAGACAGCGTTATCGTAATTCAGCAATGGTTTGCAGGCAATTTGACCCATAACGACACCTATTGCCTTCAATCGTCCGATAATCTGCATGTCCTTGTTCATGTTGTAATGTAGGAAATGATAGTTCGTGCGTGTATGCCTTTGTTGCGCTCGGACCACTTGTTACACTCTTCCCTCGCAAGTGCTAAATTTGTAAAATTAGATTACTGTTTTCCAACGCTTACTTTTCCATCATCTGGGCAGAAATGCGCCATGTTTCGATCGTCAAAATCAGTCCGGATGGCTCGGAAAAAGCCATGACCAGGCGATAACGGCCTGATGGCGGTGCGGTTACAGCCTTATCGCGGTGCGACGAAAGCCCATTCGCGGTGCGATAACGCTTGAACCGCACCGCCATTCCATATGCAACCGCAGGTGAGAAAACAGGGCACATAATGGCCTAAATACACAACACGCTAACTATCAGACTTATACAAAATAGCGTTTCTTTTGCGAATTTCGACCCACAGCATTTTTATTTTCAAATAAGCGAAGCATGGAGCAGGGTTTGTCAAGAAAAAAGCACACCCTTTTAACTCCGTGAATGCGAAATAACTAAGCCGGCAAAAAAGGTTTTTGACCGGCTCAGGCGCCAGAATTGTGGTCAAGATGAGAACAAAGGTTAAAAATCTCCATGCTTTTATCCGTTCTCTCTCTGCTTTTTACTATCTTTGCACAATCGTTGCATACGCGTATTGCAATAACACATTGATTCAAAGATATAAATGAAACAGTACAGATTAGTGGACAACATACTGGGCTGGCTGGCCTTTCTGATAGCCGCCGTGGTGTATTGTTCGACCATTGAGCCGACAGCCTCCTTCTGGGACTGTCCCGAATTTATCGCTACCGGATACAAACTTGAAGTCGGCCACCCACCGGGGGCACCGTTCTTCATGCTCACGGCCAACCTGTTCAGTCAGTTTGTCAGCGACCCGAGTCAAGTGGCGCGCATGGTGAACACCATGAGTGCGCTGCTGTCGGCAACCACCATTACGTTCCTCTTCTGGACCATCACCCACCTCACCCGCAAGCTCATTGTGAAGGATTGGGACAGCCTGACGCTCAGCAAAACCATTGCCATCGAGGCAAGCGGCCTGGTGGGCGCACTGATCTATACCTTCTCCGACACCTTCTGGTTCTCGGCCGTAGAGGGCGAGGTGTATGCCTATTCATCGGCATTCACGGCCATTGTGTTCTGGCTCATCCTGAAATGGGAAGACCATGCCGACGAGCCCCACGCTGACCGATGGTTGGTGCTCATCTTCTACATGATGGGACTGAGCATCGGTGTCCACCTGCTCAACCTGCTCTGCATCCCGGCCATCGTGCTGGTGTACTGTTATCGCCGGTTCCCCGATGTGGAGACCAAGGGGTCGCTCGTGGCGCTGCTCATCTCATTTGTCATCGTGGCCGCCGTGCTTTATGGTGTGGTGCCGGGTGTCGTCACCGTCGGCGGATGGTTTGAACTGTTCTTCGTGAACACTTTGGGCATGCCGTTCAACACGGGGCTCATTCTCTATATTGTGTTGCTCGTAGCCGCAGTGCTGTGGGGAATCTACGAAAGCTATATCGGTCAAAACGCTCGTCGCGAAAACATTTCGTTCCTTCTGGCCTTCGGCCTCATCGGCATTCCGTTCTACGGATATGGTTGGAGCGCAGTAGTGATTGGAGCGATTGTGTTGGTCGTTGCAGCCATCCTGCTCAACTACAAACGGATGATCAACAAAAAGCCCGTGCATGTGGTCACCTCACGATTCAAAAACACGGCTCTGCTCTGTATGCTGATGCTCATGATTGGCTATTCCAGCTATGCTCTCATCGTCATTCGTTCGGAGGCCAACCCACCTATGGATCAGAATTCTCCCGAAGACATCTTTACCTTGGGCAGCTATCTGAGCCGTGACCAGTATGGCGACCGTCCGTTGCTTTACGGGCAGGCCTATACCTCGCAGGTGGCTCTCGAACAAGACGGGCAGATGTGCCGACCCAAGATGAAACAGGGCGCGCCCATCTACAGCCGCAAGGAAAAAGCCTCGCCTGAGGAGAAAGACTCCTATTTCGTTGTATCGCATAAAGACAAATATGTCTATGCCCAGAACATGCTCTTCCCGCGCATGCACGATGCAAGCCATGCGCAGGACTATGAAGCCTGGATGGGGGGCGTCGAGGGTACGCAGGTGCCGTATGACCGTTGCGGCGAGCCTGTAATGGTCAAGATGCCCAACCAACTCGAAAACATCAGGTTCTTCCTCTCCTATCAGTGCAACTTCATGTACTGGCGCTACTTCATGTGGAACTTTGCCGGTCGGCAAAACGACATTCAGGGACATGGAGAACTGGAGCACGGCAATTGGATTACGGGCATTCCCTTCATCGACAATGCCCGTTTGGGCGACCAGAGCAAGCTGCCCGACGCCCTGAAAGAGAACAAGGGGCGCAACGCATTCTACTGTCTGCCGTTGCTGCTTGGTCTAATCGGCCTGTTCTGGCAGGCCTTCCGCGGCCGGCGCGGCATACGCCAGTTCTGGGTGGTGTTCTTCCTTTTCTTCATGACCGGACTGGCCATTGTGGTCTATCTCAACCAGTCGCCGGTGCAGCCTCGTGAGCGCGACTATGCCTATGCCGGCTCGTTCTATGCCTTTGCCATCTGGTGCGGTATGGGTGTGGCGGCCATCATCGACTTGATGAAGAAATATCTGAAACTCGACAACGTCGTTGCAACGGCTATCGTTGCGCATATCTGCCTGCTCGTACCGATACAGATGGCCAGTCAGACGTGGGACGATCACGACCGCTCCAACCGCTACGTATGTCGCGATTTCGGCCAAAACTATCTCATGACTTTGCAGGATAAGGGCAACCCCATTATCTTTACCAACGGCGATAACGACACGTTCCCACTCTGGTATAACCAAGACGTGGAAGGCGTTAGGACCGACACGCGCGTGTGCAACCTCTCTTATTTGCAGACCGACTGGTATATCGACCAGATGAAGCGCCCGGCCTACGACTCGCCTGCCGTACCGATCACGTGGCCCCGACTCGACTATTGCTCGGGCACCAACGAATATGTGGAAGTGATGCCCAACATGAAACAAAGCATCACGGAGCTGTACAAGCAAGACCGCGAGACCGCCGAGAAGCTCTTCGGAAAGAATCCTTTCGAGGTGGCCAACGTGATGAAATACTGGGTGCGCGGTGATTTCACCAATGAACAGACCAGTATTTTGGCATCCGTCTTCGGCGTTGAGGAGAGCAAAGTCAAAGAAGCCATGCACATGATTCCTACCGACACGCTCTATGTCCCCATCGACAAGGAGGCCGTGAAGAAGAGTGGAATGATGATGGCAAGCGACACCATCCCCGACCAGATGGTTATCTCGCTGGCCGGTAAACGTGCACTCTACAAGGGAGACTTGATGATGCTCGAGATGATTGCCAACTGCAACTGGACTCGACCCATCTATGTAGCCCTGACCGTAGGCGAGAGCAATTATATGAATCTGGGCGACAGCTTCGTGCAGGAAGGCCTTGCCAACCGCATCACGCCATTCCTCACCAACAAGCCGGGAACCAAGAACTTCGACACCGAAGCCACCTACAACAACCTGATGCACCGCTACCGCTATGGCGGGCTCGAAACCAAGGGACTGTATATCGACGAGACCACCATGCGCATGTGCTACACCCACCGGCGCCTCTTCGGCCAGCTCGCCCTGAACTTGCTTGCCGAGAACAAGCGCGACAAGGCTCTCAAGGTGTTGCAGAAGGCTGAAAAGGTTATGCCGTCATACAACATTCCGATGAACTACATGAGCGGGGGAACCGACATCGCCAAGGCATACGCACTGCTCGGGCAAAGCAAAAAGGCGCTCGCCATCATCAATGATGTATGGAAAGAGGCCAGCCAATACGGAAGTTACTACCTGAGTCTCGATGGTTCACGGTTCCAAAATTCGCAGCGCGACTGCATGATTCAGCTCACCATCATGTCGCAAATAGCCGACATCACAGGGATGGTGGACAAGAAACTGGCCGCCAAGCAAAAGGCACACATCGATAACTTCTACAGTCTCTACATCAACAAGGGCGGAAAACCCTTGGGACAATAGCGAATGGAGAGGCGTATGGGAATATCAGGTAGCATCATTGATTCGGGCAGATGTTCATAGAACAACCGGCCAAATGGCTCCGATGGCTGTATCCTAATGCCATCTGGCGAATGGATACCAACGAACACGCCGTGTATCTGACCTTTGACGACGGTCCGATTCCCACCTCGACTCCGTTCATTCTCGAAACACTGAGGGCGTACGGAGCCAAGGCTACCTTCTTCATGGTGGGCGAAAACGTGCTGCGATACCACGACCTCTACAATCAAATCGTGGCAGAGGGGCATCAAGTGGGCAACCACACGTTCAACCACATGGGTGCTTTCAAGCATTGGGCGCTGACCTATGCCCTCAACACGGCACAGGCCAACGACCTGATCAAGAGCCACCTCTTCCGTCCGCCGCATGGCTGGATGCGCCATTCGGTGTACTGGTGGTTGCAACACAAATACAAAATCGTGATGTGGGATCTCGTCACCCGCGACTACTCCAAGTGGCTCACGGCAGAAGATGTGGTCAGAAACGTGAAGCGATATGCCCGCAACGGCTCCATCATCACCTTCCATGATTCGGAAAAGAGCATAGACAAGCTGAAGACTGCACTGCCTGAAGCATTGCAATGGCTACAGGAACAAGGATATGAGTTCAAGATTTTCGAATGAGATTAAAGCCGAGGCCAAGCGTCTTGGCTTTTTTTCATGTGGCATAGCCAAGGCCGAACGGGTGTCGCAGGAGGTTGAAAACCATCTGCGACAATGGCTTGCCGACGGGATGAATGCCGATATGGAATGGATGGGAAACTACTTGGATAAACGTATGGATCCACGTTTGTTGATGGACGGTTTGAAGTCTATCGTGTCGGTAGCCATGAACTATGCTCCGACCCAAAGGCTGCCTCAAGACCAACCACAGATTGCAGCATACGCGCTCGGACAGGATTATCACGAGGTGATGAAGCAGAGACTGCACCGCCTTGCCGCCTTTATCTATGGTGAGGATCGGCTCAAAGATGCCAACTACCGGGTGTTTGTGGATAGCGGTCCGGTGCTCGAAAGATATTGGGCCGTACGCGCCGGACTCGGTTGGGTGGGCAAAAACCGGCAGCTTATCATCCCCCACGCCGGCAGTATGTTCTTCTTGGGAGAGTTGTTTCTCGACTTCGAGACCGACTACGACAGACCTATAGCCGACCGCTGTGGGGCGTGTACAAAATGCATCGACCACTGCCCCACCCGGGCATTAAGCCCAAACCATGACTTCAATTCCACGCTCTGCCTCTCCTATCAGACCATTGAGAACCGCAAGGAACTAAGCGAAGAAGCCAAAAAAGCAATGGGAAACGTTATCTACGGATGCGATAGATGCCAGGCGGCATGCCCCTGGAACCGCTTCGCCACACCCTCCGATATTCCCGAGTTCCAACCGAAACCCGAGCTTCTGCGTATGACCCGTGACAACTGGAAGAACCTTTCCGTTGAAGACTATCGCCGTCTTTTCAAAGGCTCCGCAGTAAAAAGGGTGAAATACAAAGGCCTGATGCGGAACATATCCACCCTCTTTTCGGAAGGAGAATAATTCCGCCATCGGCCCTCGCCTATTTTTATTCGCACATGTCGCTCACCACTTGCATCAGCTCCTTGCCTATCTGGTCAGCCTCTTCTTCGGTCAGGGCCTCACTGTAGACACGGATGATGGGTTCGGTGTTGGACTTGCGCAGATGCACCCACTTGTTGGGGAAGTCGAGCTTCACGCCGTCTATGTCGGTCACCTGCACGTCGTTTTCGCCGGAATATTTCTCTTTCACCCTCATCAGGATGGCATCTACATCGGTGGAAGCGGTGAGATCGATGCGGTTTTTGGCCATGAAATAGCTGGGGAACGTTGCACGCAGCTGGCTGGCGGTCATCTTTTTCTGAGCCATTGAGCTCAGGAACAGACCGATACCCACCAATGCATCGCGGCCGTAATGGCTTTCCGGATAGATCACTCCACCGTTGCCTTCGCCGCCGATCACGGCGCCAACTTCTTTCATCTTGGTCGTGACATTCACCTCACCCACTGCCGATGCATGGTATTTGCAGCCGTGTTTCTCGGTCACATCGCGCAGTGCACGTGTCGAACTGAGGTTGCTCACCGTGGGTCCCTGCACGTGGTCGAGTATGTAGTCGGCCACGGTAACGAGCGTGTATTCCTCGCCATACATCTTTCCATCCTCCTGGATAAAGGCCAGTCGGTCCACATCGGGATCCACCACGATACCCAAGTCGTAGTCGCCTCCGGCACATTCGGCCATGATCTCACCCAAATTCTTCTCGATGGGTTCTGGATTGTGTGCAAAATCTCCATTGGGTTCCGCATTGAGGAAAGTGGCCTCAACACCCAGTGCCTCGAAGAGGTCGGGCAGGATAACGCCACCCACCGAGTTGATCGTATCCACCACCACCTTGAAACCGGCGTTCCGGATAGCCTCAACATCGACCAGCGACAGGGCCAGCACTTCTTCGATATGTCGTTTGTTAAACGAATTGTCCTGGCTGTATTTGCCCAGATGGTCTACCTCGGCATATTCAAAATCCTCCCGCTCGGCTATGTCCAGCACCTCACTGCCATCGGCAGCCGTCAGAAACTCGCCCTTGCTGTTCAGCAGTTTCAGTGCATTCCACTGACGGGGGTTGTGGCTGGCCGTGATGATAATGCCACCATCGGCCCCGCTCATGGTCACGGCAAGTTCGGTAGTCGGCGTGGTGGCCAGTCCGATGTCTATCACATCATACCCCATGCCCATCAATGTGCCACACACCACGTTTCTCACCATATCGCCCGAGATGCGTGCATCGCGTCCCACGACGATTTTATTGCTCGGTGACTTACTGTTCCGGCGAATGAAGGTGGCGTATGCCGATGTAAACTTCACGATGTCGAGCGGATTCAGGGTGTCACCCACCGGGCCACCGATAGTTCCGCGGATGCCCGAAATTGATTTGATTAGGGTCATATTCTATTGGTTTAAAATGTTATCATCCGGTTATCCCGGATTGGTTTTTAGGTTCATATCCGAATTACAGCCCACGCTGGTAGGTGATGTCATACATATAAGGTATCACGCGCGAGGTTGCCCCCATGTGACCCACGTCGTGCGGAACGATGATGCGCACCTTGGCCACCTCGTCGCCCTCGTTGGCCGGACGACCCACGTTGATGAACGTCAGCGGCACAAGCCATCCCTGCGGCACCGAGCTGGTCGTCAGCCCATGGGCAGCCACCAGCGTGCTCTCTTTTGGAACAAAAGACCCAGTGAACGTTCCGGAATTGTTGGTCACCGACATCTTGTCCACCCAATAGCCCAGCGCTGAAGCCAGAACGTTGGACACCTCGATGGAATCGGTCATCATGTTTCGCTCGGTGAAGCGGCACAATACCCTCACCCTTTCCCCATTTTTGATGGGGCTGCCACAGCCCTTGCGCACAATCTGCATGTACACACCGTTGGACTCGAAGAGCACAAACTCGTTTTTCTTCACGTCCGTGGTATAGTTTTTCCGGGCAAATTCCTCCTCGCTGATCACCTTGACAGCCGAGTCGGCCACATATTTACTAATGGCCGCGCGTTCCCTGTTTTTCTGGTCGGCGTAGGTTTCTCGATCCTTGCAGCCCACCAGGGCCATGATGCCGATTAGCAGCAAGGACAGAAAGGTCAGTTTCCTCATTGTCATATTTGTTATGTTTATGGATGCAAAGTTAATAAAAAGCCGATAGAGCCACGAATATTCAGAATAAAAAAACACATCATCGTGCAATCTCCTGACGCCCAGTTCCGCACATCTCCGTCACAACTCCGGCGCAGGCGTGGTCTCCGCTCGTCGTCAAGCCATTCATTTGCCCTTCAGCTGGTCGGCATAATGGTGAATGGCCTCGCGCGTTATCCGCTCAGCTTCCTCCATGGTGCAGTCCAACTGACCGCCGCTGGCATTGAAATGCCCACCGCCGTTGAAGAATTGCTTGGCCATCTCCTCCACCGAGAAATCGTCCACCGAGCGCAGGCTCACCCATATTTTATTGTCCACACGGTCGTCCTCGCGCAGCGAAATCGACACCTTCATGCCCTTGATGCGCAGCGGCTCGTTCACCAGTCCCTCGCTGTCGCCGCGCACATAGTGGAAGTCGCGGATATTCTGCCGGGTCAGTGTGAAGTAGGACGCGTGCAGGTCGTCGAAGACATTGAGTTTCTGCGACATCAGATAGCCGCGCAGGCGAATGGCCCACTGGCTGTAGTTGTTGTAGACGTTGCGGTATATCTTGTCCTTGTCGATATGCTTGGTAAGCAGCTGACAGATGATGAAAAAGATTTCCGGGCGCGTGGAATTGAAGGTGAAGCCGCCCGTATCGGTCATCATGCCGCAATATATAGAGGTAGCAAACTTCGCAGAAAGCTCCTCAAAGCCGCCCAACTGCCACACCACCCGGAACACAACCTCGGAGGCAGAGCTCAGATCGGCATGCGAGACGCTGACCTCGGCCGGCAAGTTGGGGTCGAGATGATGGTCGAACATCACGCGCGGAGCAGCACAGTTGGTCAGCGCTTCCTCCATGGCATCCACGCGGTTCAGTCCGTTATAGTCGATGCAAAACACCAGCTGCGCCTTGTCGAACAGCTGTTGCACCTCCTCCGGATGCTTGTCGTATCTGATGATGCGTTCACTCGTGGGCAGCCACCGCAGAAAATCGGGATAGCCATTGGGCACAACCACCGCGGGCTCCTTGCCATAGTGCTCACGCAAATAGACCGCCCAGCCCAGCGATGAACCCAGCGCATCGCCGTCGGGTCGCGAGTGGGTGGTTATCAATATGTGTTCTGCCGAAGCAATGAGTCGCTCGAGCGTCTCTACCTGCTCGGCTGATAAAAGGTTCAAATTCATCATAGGTGCAAAGGTAATAAAAAGATTGGGAACAGTCTCGACACGACTGCGGCTTTTTCTAAAAAATCAAACGAAAGTGTGGGGCAACTCGTTCTGTCAATAAAACTTCACCATTATCGTGTCGGGATTTGCAGGACAACCAGAGTGAAAAGCGCCATGTTTCCAGTCCCCAAGCCGTCCGCAATCGGTCGGAATGGCGGAAGCGTGGTGCGGTTAGAGTCTGATCGCATCGCGTCTACAGCCCAATGGGCGGGCCACGGAGGTGGATTCCAACTGCCAGTAGGCCTTAACCGCACCGCCGATAAGGCCTCATCGCGAGCTCAACAAAACCCGACGATTGTCGGATTTATCAACAGCACTCATTACTCCCTAATGCTCAACAACTTGCAAAATGGCTGTAAATTTCAAGAATTTCGACTCGTCGGCTTTCTTTTTCGGAATTTGCGAAATATACGCGCATATTTGTCCGATATTTTGGCATGACATTTTCATATCCCGTGTTGCATGGCCGAACGGGGGTGGAAAAATTTTCTGAAAAATAAATAATTTTCGGATGGGGGTAAATTCATATTCTTACGTTATAGGGGCAGAAGATAAAATAAAAGTTTAAGTTTATGAAAAAAATCGAGAGTATGAAAAAGAAACAAATTCTTCTCTGGTCACTCCTCGTTCTGGGGACAAGTTCTTTGACCACCACTGCAGTTGCACAAAACGACGCCCGGTTCCATATGGAGCTGGACTACGGCTACAACCTCGGCTTCACCGAGAAGATCAACGGCTACAACTACGACTCCCAAGGCAAGCTCGGTGGGCACGCGCTCACCATCAATGCGCTCTACAACATCCGCCCCGACATGACAGTGGGCGTGGGCTACGGCCTGAGCCGCTTTACGCGCGAATACAACGGCGACAACAACACCATGCCGCTCTATGCCACCTTCCGATACCGCCCCCTGGCCACGCACCGCGCGCTCTATGCCTACGGCGACCTGGGCTACACGCTCTTCAACGACAGCAAGAACCACAACTTCACGGGCGGCATGCTCGGGGGCATCGGCGTGGGCTACCAGCTCATGTTCAAACGTCACTTCGGCCTGAACTTCAAGCTGGGCTACGGCTTGCAGCAGTTTGCCAACATCCCCATTATTACCGGCACCAGCGAGAAGAAAAACCTAACCACGGGGGAAGTGACCACTATCTTCAACCACGACAAACGCAGTCTGTGGCGGCACTCGGTGCATTTCGGCGTGGGATTAGTGTTCTGATGCCCCGGTGTTCCCCATCATTTGTCTCCAATCTCTTTGACATCTTATCATCATGACGCATCATTCCTTAAGTTCAAGGCTCATCATCGCCCTACTCTTCTGCCTCACCCTTCCGATGGCGGCCTGGGCACAGCACACCACCCTGAAGCAGGAGATGGACTGGCTGCACCAGGTCAGGAAGGTGAACTTTGTCTACGACGCCAAGCTCCATGTGGACAAGGCCTACACGGGGCCTAACATCCGCAAGATGCAGCTGGGGCAAGCCTTGGCCACGCTCTTTGCAGGCTCGGGCATCAGCTATGAACAGAAGGGCCGCCACATCATGCTCAGGGCAGCAACCCCCGCCCCTTCGACAACCGCACCGGCCAAGACCGAGGGCAAACCGCGGGGCAAACCGCAACGCACCCATACGCTGAGCGGATATGTGAAGGACATGGACGGCGAGACGCTCATCAACGCCACCGTCTACGACCTCACCACCCGTCAGGGAACGTTGACCAATGCCTACGGATTCTTCTCCATCACGTTGCCCGAGGGTGAGCACGACCTGCGATGCAGCTATATCGGCTTTGAAGACAAGCTGGAAAAGCTGAACCTCGATGCCGACAAGCATATCACTATCAGCATGAAGGAGAATGCGCGCGTGGGCGAGGTGGTGGTGGTGGGCGACCTCAACTCGCCGCTCATCAACACGCAGACGGGCAAGCGGTCGCTCTCGCCGCGCGACATCCAAACCGAGTTTGCGCTGTTGAGCAGTCCCGATGTGGTGAAGACCCTGCAGCGCATCAGCGGTGTGGCAGAGGGTGTAGAACTGGCCAGCGGGCTCTATGTGCACGGGGGAAACAATGACGAGAACCTCTTCCTCATCGACGGCACACCGCTCTATCAGATTAACCATACCATGGGGCTGTTCTCCGCCTTCAACACCGACGTGGTGAAAAATGTGGACTTTTACAAGAGTGGCTTCCCCGCACGCTACGGGGGCAGGCTCTCGTCGGTCGTCGACGTGCGCACCAACGACGGCGACTTCTACCATGCCCACGGCAGCTACCGCATCGGACTGCTCGATGGCAGCGTGCATTTCGAGGGGCCTATCCGCAAGGGCAAGACCTCTTACAACATCGGGTTGCGACGCAGTTGGCTCGACATTCTGTCGCGGCCGGCCTTCGCCATTGCCAATCGGGGGGACAAGGAGGATAAGATCTCAATCAACTACTTCTTTCACGACCTCAACGCCAAGGTGACCAATATCTTCAACGACCGCTCGCGCATGTCGCTCAGCCTCTATTCCGGACAGGACCAACTCAAGACGAAGGACGAGTGGAAATCGGACTGGGACGGCGGCAACAGCGATCGTGACATCACCAAGAACAGCTTCAGCTGGGGCAACCTGAATGCAGCCCTGAACTGGAACTACCAGTTCTCGCCCAAGCTGTTTGCCAACTTCACCGCCGTGTACACCTACAACAAGGCCAAACTAAACTCCTCGGAAGACGACTTCACCACGAGAGACGGCCAGCAAACAACCACCTTTCACTCGGCACACCAATACCAGTCGACCATCAACGACCTGGGCTACAGATCCGCCTTCGACTACCGTCCCTCACCCCATCACCACATTCGGTTCGGCCACGACTACACATGGCATATGTTCAGACCGCAGACCCACGCACAGGATGTATACTTCCTGACCTACGAGAAGAGAGACACCTTCAAGACATCGGGCAGGAACAGGCACACGGCCCACGAGTGGAACGTCTATGCCGAGGACGAGATGACCCTCAACAACCATTGGAGCGTGAACGGCGGGGTGAACGCTACGCTGTTCAATATCGGCAGCAAGACATTTGGAACGCTCGACCCCCGCTTTGCCGTGAAATACCAGCCCACTGGCCAGCTCTCGTTCAAGGCATCGTATACGATGATGACTCAGTTTGTACATAAGATTTCGAACGCTGTTCTCGAGCTCCCCACCGACTACTGGGTGCCCACCACCGAGCGTCTCAAGCCCATGCGGTCGTGGCAGGTTGCAGGCGGAGTGTACTATCAGCCCGCCCGTCATTGGATGCTCTCCATGGAAGGATACTATAAGTATAGCCGCCACCTGCTGCAATATACCAGCTGGTCGAGCTTGGAGCCGCCGGCCGAAAAGTGGGATCTGTTTGTCATGGACGGCAAGGGACGCTTCTATGGCCTTGAGCTTGATGCGTCCTACACCACCAAGCGATTGGAATTGCAGGGAGCGTACACCCTGTCGTGGAACCAGCGCAAATATGACGATTTCTACAGCGACTGGTATTTCGACAAGTTTGACAACCGCCACAAGCTCAACCTCTCGGCACGCTGGAAGATTACCGACAAGATTTCGGCCTTCGGTGTATGGAGCTTCCACTCGGGCAACCATATCACCGTGCCCACGCAGCTCATCGCCACTCCCAACACTCCGGGTGGTCATCCCGTGGACTACGACAACTTCCAAAGCCATGTCAGACAAGGGAAAACCTACGACCCATGGGAGGAGCGTCGCAGCTACGAAGACCAAACTGTGTTTGTCTACGACAAGCCCAACAACATGAACCTGCCGGCCTATCACCGCTTGGATATCGGTTTCGACTTCCACCACACCACCAAGCACGGGCGTGAGCGGATATGGAACCTGAGCTTCTACAACGTGTATTGCCACTTCAACTCGCTCTTTGTGGAGGTCAAGCAGAAAGGCAATGGGCAGTTCTACATCAAGAATCACGCCTACATCCCCGTTGTGCCGTCGTTCAGCTATACCATTAAATTCTAAGCAATAAAGTTTTAATACATTCTCATGAACAACAGCAATATGAACAAATTGATATATCTCGCCACCCTGCTGCTACTCCCTCTTACCGGTTGCAAGGACGATATCGACATATCAACTCTGAGCAACCAGGAAAAGATGGTGGTCTACTGCATGCCCACCGCCTCCGACACCACCTATATATTCGTTAGCCGCAGCATCCCCGTGAAGAGCTACAACGATTCGGTCAAGATTACAACCGTTGACAATGCCCATATCCAATATGCCGTGAACGGCGAAAAACGCGGTGTGGAGCACATCGGAAAAGGATATTACCGAGTTGTAGGGAAACAACAAACCGGTGACCAAGTGACCCTCGGTGTATCGGCGGAGGGATTAGAAAGCGTGAGTGGCACAACAACGATTCCCGAAGCAGTGCCAGTGAGCGACATTTCGGTGCACGAGGTGACGGCCTACGACAACGAGTACGAGAGAACAAAGGACCTCGACCAAGTGGTAGCCACCTTTACCGACAACGCAGCCACACGCGACTACTATGCCGTTCGCGTGAAGATCAAACACTATTGCGGAACAGCCACCATGTACAAGAACGGGCGGATAACTGCCTACTACAACCATTACAACAAGTTCCTGATCGAGAAAGACCAGATAGACTACGACTCGATCTCCGTAGAGTTTACCGACTCGGCCTATACGTATCCCAAGATCGAGACACAGAGCGAGGAGTTGCTGATGCCCGTAGGCTCGGTTGATGATTTCTTCGGATTCTCGAACAGTTTCTTCGGCTACCTGTGCATCTTCGACGACACGGCCATCAACGGCAAGACCTACACGCTGCACCTCAACGTTGACCGCCGTAATTCGATCACGCTGTACGACCACGGCTATGCCATCCATTACGAATTTGCCAAGGCCTACCAAATAGAGCTGCTGCGCATCTCCCCGGAGTATTACAACTTCCTCCGCGCACTGAACGATGTGGAAAACAACGAGCTGGCTCGTGCCGGATTCTCGCAGATCAGACCCATGGAGTCGAATGTTGCCGGCGGACTGGGGTTGCTGGGTGGATGGAACACCGATACAACGGCATGGAAGATGAAGGCGCCAAACAAGAAACAATAGAAACCAAAAACCACACAGCCATGACACCAACCAAGGACAAGGAACAGCGTTTTGTCATGCGTTACTACGCACCTGGCAAACTCGACACGCGCAAGGCTCTTCAAAAAGTGAAGGCCGGAATAGGCATGCGCCCCACCCGCTACCGCTGGGCATGGGTGGGAACAGCCGCTGCACTGCTCGTGCTGGTGGTTGCAGGAACTACGCTCTATTTCCACGAGCCCAGCACAACGCTCACCGCCAAACGGAGCGTCGAGCGCTACACGCTGGCCGACGGCACGCGCGTGACCCTCGCCCCCGGCGCTACCCTGTCGTACAAGGGCGACAACTGCCGGCGCGTGGAAATCGAGGGCAAGGTATTCTTAGACATCAAGCACGATGCCGATAATCCGTTTATGATTATGGATCAAAACTATACGATAAACGACATCGGCACCAAGCTCATGGTCGAGGAATCACTTGCCGGCACCTCGGTATATGTGACCGAGGGCACCGTGTATTTTGCCTCGACCGCAAACAAGAAGTCCGGCATTACGCTCAACGAATCGGATGCCGCCATCCTGACCGCCCACGGCAACGGCCCGAAACGCATCGCACATCCGGCCAGCAATGCCACGACGTGGGCCACGGGACAGTTTCACTTCGACAACACCCCGTTGGCCGATGTGCTGCGCGATCTGTCGGCATATTATGGCGTGGAGCTATCGTGTGCCGACACGGGCAAGCACCTCTCCGGCGACTTTGATGCCGTGAGCTTAGACGAGGTGGTGGCCATCATAGAACAGACACTTAACGTTCGAATAGTAAGTAGGATACCATGAATTGACAAGTGATTGTAACACACGAAAATCCCCGGACTATAGCGATAGTCCGGGGATTTTCACATATCGGGGCACTGCCTACCGGCCGGGATTGGCAAAGGCATCCATGATTTCGGTTGGCCTACCGTTCCTGAAAGCCCCAAGCGGATAGGCACCCTCCAGTTCGGGTGCCCAATAGAAGACGCCGTGGCAATGGCCGTCGGTGTTGTGGTGCGCGGCATTGATGATGGCCGACAGAATCTTTTTACCCTCAACGGGTTTGCCAGCCTCCACACCCGTCTCGACAACCATCGACTCCGTGCCATACTTCTGGTAGAGATACTTGATGTTGGCCGCAAAATCGCGCACAGTTCCCTGCCAGTCTTCCTCGAGTCCGGCCTCCTTGTCCCAATAGGGATAAACGCTCACGCCTATCATATCCCATTTGGCACCATACTTGCGCAGGCCGTCAAAGATGAAGTCATAGCGCTTGCGGTCGCAACCGCCATCAAGATGAACGATCACCTGGGCATCGGGATAGACCTGTTTCACCGCATCGTAGCCTGCCTGGGTGAGTCCGGCATATTGCTCCATGTGGTCTTGGGCACGCCCCATGGGCCACAGGAAACCATTCGTGGTCTCATTACCCACCTGCACCCAGCACACATCAATGTCGTGAGCCTTCAGCAGTTGCAACACCTCGCGGGTGTGTGCAGCCAACTCATGTTTCATCTCATCGTACTTGAAATACTGCCATGCACCGGGTATGTGCTGTTTGCCGGGGTCGGCCCACCAATCGCTGTAATGGAAATCGATCATCACGGCCATGCCGTAGTATTTGGCTCGCTTCGCCATGTCGAGCACATCGTCTTTGCCCGACCATCCACCGCGGGGGTTCACCCATACACGCAGACGCACGGCATTGAGTCCCAGCTCATGCATCAGTGCGGTGTTCTCGCGCAGTTCACCACGGTTGTTATAGAATTTCTGGCCACGGGCTTCCATTTCTGTCGTCCCACTGATGTCGGCGCCGAGCCAGAACTTGGCGTCGGTTTGCGCATGAGCCGATGCGACAAGCAGGAGGCTCAGCAGCAGGGTTGTCAAGGTTTTGTTCATAGCTTGCTTATATTAATAAGGTTGAATCTGATTTGCAGTGTCGCGCTATATCCACAAAACGGGAATCCCTAAAAAGGAATTCCCGTTTCATGATTGATGGAGGCGGTTTGTCCGCCCTCAACGCATGTCCCTTAGTCGGGGACACCCACTGAATTAATAGTTCTCAGGGGCAATCTGGAAGAACGACTGCGGATGGTCGCAAACCGGGCAAACCTCAGGAGCCTTCTTGCCAATCACAATGTGTCCGCAGTTGCGGCACTGCCAGATGCAATCGCCGTCGCGAGAGAACACGATCTTGTCCTCGATGTTCTTCAACAACTTGCGGTAACGCTCCTCGTGGCGCTTCTCCACGTCGGCAACGCCCTTAAACTTGGCTGCAATGCCGGGGAAGCCTTCTTCCTTAGCGGTCTTGGCCATCTCGGCATACATGTCGGTCCACTCGTAATTCTCACCGTCGGCAGCATCTTCAAGGTTGGTGGTGGTGGCAGGAATATCGCCGCCATGCAGGAACTTGAACCACAGCTTGGCATGCTCCTTCTCGTTGATAGATGTCTCGTTGAAAATGTCGGCAATCTGCTCGTAGCCTTCCTTCTTGGCCTTAGAAGCATAGTAAGCATATTTGGTGTGAGCCTGACTCTCGCCGGCAAAAGCCGCCATGAGGTTAGCCTCAGTCTTGGTTCCCTTCAAGGCCTTGGGGTCAAATTCCTCAAAACGATCTGCCTTGGCGTGACATACCGGGCACTTCTCTGGTGCCTTCTCTCCCTCATGAATACTACCGCAAACGGTGCAAATAAATTTCTTCTTCATATGATAATGTTTTTGTATAATGTGTTAATACAGTTTATGTTCTTGTATCTATGGCAAAGATAGCTATAAATTCGGTGGATGCAAAGGGGAATTGTAATAATTATAAGTCCGTCGAGCTATTTATACTAATTTTAAATCAACGTCTCACTATCCGCCCGCGCACCACCAAAAACCCCGTCAAGCCCCAACCAATGTTGAGCCCCCATATGCTCACCCAAGCGAAGCCGTGCCGCCTTAAACAACTTCTCATACGCGCGTCACGTTTCGTTCCGTCCTCATCATAGCTCACCCGACAGATAATGAAGACATTCTCCTGTGTGGAGACGAAGGCAAGTCCACGTCTCATCAGGGACTACCGTTGTAAAATATGATTACCGATTTTGGGGTAGTTGCATTCGGAGCATCCAGAGAAAAATGCGCCATGTTTTTTTCTTAGTTATCAGCCGAAACAACATAAAAAATTCAATGGCTTCGCGTTTGGCATCTTTTCATCATGCGATTCGGGCTTCGTCATCGTGCGATGAAGCCTTTGTCACCGTGCGATTCGGGCTTCATCGGCCTGCCATTCGATACCAAACGGCGGACGACGAAGCCGACATTGTCAAGGCAGTTCCGCATAACCTATTGATTGTTAACGGACTACGAATTCCGCAAATTTCACGGATTTCAGAGCGGAGAGGGTGGTGTTTTCAAATAAACGAAAGATAGAGGGGTGTTTGTCAAGAAAAATACGAATATCAAGTATCTTGTTTCAACAAAGATGATATGGAGCCTCGGAGAAGATTTTTGAGTCTGCTTTTAACAATGATTGTCAACGAAATATTGTAACTTTGCAGCATTGCGGGGGGCGCAAGACACCACCCGCCCAAACAGAACAACACGCATGTTTAGACTGAAGACTCTCATTGCCGGTCTCATCGCAGCCTGCCCGGTCATGGCTCTGGACCTTCCCACCGACGGCCCATTGACCATTGACCCCAAACTGCAGGCTCTGGGTGAGCGACTCCTGCAAGGCAAGCAAGGCAGCATCGTGGCCATAGAACCGGCCACGGGGCGCATCCTGGCACTCGTGAGCCAAGACAAGGTGAACGACGGGGTGAACAGAGCCATTTCGACAGACTACTCACCGGGGTCTACCTTTAAGGTGGCGCAAGCCTTGGAGATGCTGTCGGAGGGGGCGCTGACGCCCGAAACAACCTACCCCTGCAGACGCGGATTCACACACGACGGCATCCGCATCGGGTGTCATCCACACAAGTCGCCCTTGGCGTTGGTGCAGGCCATAAGCCAGTCGTGCAACGCCTATTTCTGCAAAGCATTTCAGGAGATGCTCGACAACCGCAGCCTGTATGTCTCCAAACACCGTGCCATCAACCGTTGGAACGCTTACATGCAGAGCATGGGACTGGGCAGGGCGCTCGGTGTTGACTTGCCCGACGAGGTGAGCGGTGTGATGCCCGACTCGGCATTTCTCGCCGCGAAGCACGGCTCATGGAACGGCACCACGGTGATGTGGGTGGGCATGGGGCAGGGCGAGGTGAAAACGACTCCCCTGCAACTGTGCAACCTGGCCGCCGTGATAGCCAACCGCGGATTCTATCTCACACCGCACATTCACGAGTCAGCCGCCGGACTTGCCATCGTCGAACAAGACACCACCAAGCACCGCAGCCTCGCCACACCCGAAGCATTCGATATCGTGGTTCGGGGCATGCGAGCCGCAACAGTGAACGGGACGGCTGCAAGCCTCAACAATCCGGACTATGAAATATGTGGAAAGACCGGAACGGCAGAAAACGAAGGCGAAGATCACTCCATCTTCATGGGCTTTGCCCCGATGGAAAAGCCACGCATTGCGGTGAGCGTTTATGTGGAGAACGGGGGATTCGGTGCCGATCTGGCCGCTCCGCTCGCTGCCCTGATGATGGAACAGCACATCAACGGCAGGCTTTCGCAAATGTCGGAGCGACGCGCGGCAAAGTGGGAAAACCGAAAAGTGAAGATTACACCCGTGAAAGTGGAAATCAACTTCGACGACCTCTGATAAATCCGACCACATCTAATAAGAATAAATATCACAAAAAACATACAATGAACAAACTCATAGACTGCTTTGTGCCCGTGGGCACTGACGAAGAAACCGACAAGAATGTCAACGGACTGGACGCCTTGGACATCGTTGGCGACATCACGATTGTGGAAACATCGATGCGTGAGAGCGACACCGTGCGCACCATGGCCGACATTGCGAAGGCCGAATACACGCTGTTCTATCTCAAACCCCAGTATATCCGCATGGGCTATCTGGCCTTGGAACGCATGGTGCAGGTGGCCCGTATGACCGGTGCGGGCATGGTTTATGCCGACCATTACAACGTGTCGGCCGATGGTCGACGCACGGAGGCACCCGTCATCGACTATCAGGCGGGAAGCCTGCGCGACGACTTCGACTTCGGCAGCGTGCTGCTCTTCCGCACCGATGCGCTGAAAGAGTCGGCCAAGCGCACCACGGCCAACTACACGGCAGCAGGACTTTACGACCTGAGATTGAAGCTATCGCAGAAACATCGCATTGAGCATATCAACGAATTTCTGTATTCCGAAGTAGAATTAGACACTCGAAAAACGGGCGAAAAACTCTTCGACTACGTGGACCCGCGCAACCGCGAATCGCAGATAGAAATGGAAGCGGCCTGCACCGAGCATCTCAAGGAGGTGGGCGCATACCTCGCTCCCAACACCAAGCCGGTGGATTTCGCCGGCGACTTCAAGGTGGAGGCATCGGTTATGATACCCGTCCTGAACCGCGTGAGCACCATTCGCGATGCCATCGAGAGTGCGCTGAGCCAGCAAACCGACTTCGAATACAATGTCTTTGTGGTGGAAAACGGCCCCAACTGCCACTCCACCGACGGCACAACCGAGCTTATCGACGAGTACAAGGACAATCCGCGCGTAATTCATCTCATTCCCGAACGCAACGACATCGGCGTGGGCGGCAGTTGGAACATGGCTGCCCATCATCCGCAGTGTGGCCGATTTATCGCCCAACTGGACTCCGACGATGTGTATTCGGGCACCGACACGTTGCAGAAAATTGTCGATACGTTCCGCGCAGAGCAGTGTGCCATGGTGATCGGGTCGTACATGCTGACCGACATCAACCTCAACATCCTGCCCCCGGGAAAGATTGACCACCGCGAATGGACACCCGAAAACGGACACAACAACGCCCTGCGCATCAACGGTCTGGGTGCTCCGCGCGCATTCTTCACACCCGTGCTGCGTGCCATCAACCTGCCCAACGTGAACTATGGCGAGGACTATGCGCTCGGTTTGGCCATCAGCAGGCAATATCCCATCGGCCGCATCTACGACGTAATCTATAATTGCCGACGCTGGGAAGATAACTCCGACGGCGACCTGAGCATTGAAAAGAACAACCGCTACAATCTCTACAAGGATCGCATCCGCACCTGGGAACTCATGGCGAGGAAGACAGCCGGGGTGTAATTCATAATTCACAATTTTCAATTCACAATTTGATGCCCTACCGTTAAAGACGTGAAGCACGAATGCCCAGACCATTATGAGCTATGTATAATCTCCGCGTAGCCCAATTATGAGTGAAGAACGAAGAGTGAAGAATGAGGAACGAGAAGTGGTAAATTGTGAATTGCAACGCGCATACCTAATTGTGAATTTGGGATTATGAATTGTGAATTGCCAACCGCCTAATTGTGAATTGAAAATTGTGACGAGTTGATGAGCTTGCGAATAATTGTGAATTAAAAAACCGCGACAGCATAATTGTGAATTATGAATTATGAATTTTGAATTAAAAAAACTCCTTCGCTCGGCTCCGCCGAATCTCAGAATATCTGGAAAATATCTTTGAATGAACGAAAGGCTCATCGCAGAATATCTGTCCGTTTGCTGCGCAAACAATCCAAGAATATCTGCCTTACCCCAACGCGCAGCATAATTGTGAATTATGAATTATGAATTTTGAATTAAAAAAATCTCTCTGGTGGTGGATTCCCACGCTCTATTTTGCTGAGGGAATACCTTATTTCATAGTCAACAACATCTCCGTGACGATGTTTACCAAGATGGGAGTGCCCAACGGCGAGATGGCATTGTTCACCAGCCTGCTCTATCTGCCCTGGACCATCAAGCCCCTATGGAGTCCGTTTGTCGACATCATCCGCACCAAACGGTGGTGGATCGTGACTATGCAGATACTCATGAGCACACTCTTTGTGCTGCTCACGCTGACCATTCCCCACCCCGACACGTCGCTCATAGCTGGTAAGGAAGTGCCGGTGAGCATGTTCACCTTCACTCTCATACTCTTCACCATCACCGCGTTCGCCTCAGCCACCCACGACATTGCGGCCGACGGCTTCTATATGTTGGCCGCCAACCAGGAAGAGCAGAGCTTCTTTGTGGGCATACGCAGCACGTTCTATCGGCTCAGCAGCATCTTTGGGCAGGGCGTACTGGTGTATATCGCCGGCAGGTTAGAGAAGTCGACAGGCGACATCCCGACCTCTTGGCAAGTCACCATGGCCATCACTGCCGTGATGTTCAGCGTCTTGACGCTCTGGCACACCTTCTCCCTACCCCGCCCCGCAGCCGACAGTCCCCATATCGGACAAGTCTCAAAAGATCGTGCAAAAGAAATCATGAGCGAGTTCTCACGCACCTTCTACACTTATTTCAGCAAGCCGGGGGTGTGGCTGGCCATTGTTTTCATGCTGCTTTACAGGCTTCCCGAGGCTTTCCTCCTGAAGATGGTGAATCCGTTTTTGCTCGACCCACAGGCGAAGGGCGGCCTTGGTCTCGACACCGACACGGTGGGCATTGTCTATGGCACCATTGGCGTCGTCGCACTGACTGTCGGTGGCATCATCGGCGGCATAGCCGCATCGCGCTGGGGATTGCGCAAGGCACTGTGGCCCATGGCCGCCAGCATCACGCTACCCTGTCTCGCATTCGTCTATCTCTCGGCATTTCTTCCCACCAATATTACGGTCATCAGCATCTGCGTAGCGGCCGATCAGTTTGGCTATGGCTTTGGCTTCACAGCCTACATGCTCTATATGATGTACTTCGCCAAGGGCGAATTTGCCACCGCCCACTATGCCATTTGCACGGCTTTCATGGCTCTGAGCATGATGATTCCGGGCATGCTTGCCGGCTATCTGCAAGAGTTGGTGGGCTACGAGTGGTTCTTCTGGATAGTCATGCTATGCTGTCTCGCCACCGTTGTCATAACCTTCCTTGTGCGGGAAAAAGTTGATGCATCATACGGAAAGAAGCAAACGAGCGAATAAAACGATGTGGAGGATAAGCCTCCGCTCGCCTTTGGCGAATCTTAGAATATATAGAGAATATCTTCTTGTAGGTTATAGGCTTATCGCCGAATATCTTTTTGGACTCGCAAGCGAGTCTCATCTTAAAATATCAGCTACGCAATGACAAAGCAAAAAGAACTTGAAGAGAGTGTCCGTACAATCATACGATGTGCCTTTAATGCATATAATGAACTGCATGGGGGACTGATGGAGTCTGTGTATGAGTCTGCATTGGTCTACGAACTCAGAGCAAAGGGGTTTCAAGTTGATCATCAATCTGAATTGCCCATATATTATAAAGGTGTCAAGCTGGACAGGGCGCTTAAGACAGACGTGGTTGTAGACAAAAACATTATCTTGGAACTGAAAGCTACCGACGCCATAGAACCCTCGCATCGCAAACAACTTTTCACCTATTTGTCGCTGAGCCACAAACCAATAGGAATCTTACTTAATTTTACAAACCATGGCAGAGTGGTCTTTGAAAAATACTGGTATGACACCGAAGACAATCGATGTCATGCCTTTTAGACTTATCCACGCCGCAAGGATATTCTCAGATAAAACTCGCTTGCGAGTTCAAAAAGATATTCGGCGATGAGCAAAAGATATTCTCCAGATATTCTAAGATTCGGCGAAGCCGAGCGGAGGAAACAAAAAAACAGCAAAAATATGACAACTAAACTGATTGCCGACAGCGGCTCTACCAAGACAGACTGGTGCCTCCTGAAACCTGACGGCACAACGAGAAAAGTGCAGACCAAGGGACTGAATCCCTTCCAGCTGACCGAAGCAGACATGGCCGCAGAGATCAAGACCATGCTGTTGCCCGAGTTGCAAATCCAAGAAGTGACCGACGTGTACTTCTACGGTGCGGGCTGCACAGTGGAAAAGCAACCCATCGTGGAGGGCATTCTGCGCAGTTGCATCACGATTACCGGCACCTGCGAGGTGGCCAGCGATATGCTCGGGGCTGCGCGCGCCATCTGCGGTCACCAGCCCGGCATAGCCTGCATACTCGGCACAGGTAGCAACTCGTGCGCTTTCGACGGCCGTCAAATCACGAAGAACGTGTCGCCCCTGGGCTATATCCTCGGCGACGAAGGCAGTGGTGCGGTGCTGGGGCGCACACTCTTGGGCGACATCATGAAGCACCAACTGCCGCAACACATCATCGACAGGTTTCATGAGCAATATAACCTGACCCAAGCCGACATTATCGAACGAGTGTATCGGCAGCAAACACCGAGCCGATTCCTGGCATCGTTCGCCCCATTCCTCAAGGCCAATATTACCGAACCCTGCATCGAAGCCATCGTGAAAAAAGGATTCCGGCAATTCCTACGGCGCAATGTGCAGCAGTATGACGGCTGCGAACGCCTGCCCATTGGCTTCATCGGATCCATTGCTATGGTCTTTAGGCCACAGCTTGAGGAGGTGATGCACGAGGAGAGAATGAACCTCGGGCGGATCATCCAGGCTCCGATGGACGGACTATTGGATTTCCACAAATCATAAAACAACCTTATTCATATGTTCAAAATGAAAACACTAACTCAACTTTGCCTTTTCTTGGCATTAGCTTTATTCCTTTCCGGTTGCAGCAACGAAGACCCTACGCCAACCGGTCCAGCAGATGAGGCCACACAGCAGGTTGTCAACTCCGGTCTAATAGAGTTTGACAACCAAGGTGGCAAGACAGAACTGCGGTTCAATATGAATGGCGGCTCGTGGACGGCCAAGGTGGGCAATGACACTGAAGAATCCACAGCATGGTGTTCCACAGACGTGCAGACAGACGGCCAGAAAACAATTGTCACAGTATCGGCACAACCCAATCCCGGCATATCCGTGCGCAAGACTACGGTTCTGCTCTCCTCGGGCACACAGACACACAAGATTAACGTGATGCAGAAACCTACGCCACAATTCGAAATCGTCAACTCACACGTGGATGTGCCGGGCGCCGGAGGCAAAGTGTTTGTGACCTTGCGCACCAACACCATAGTAAAACCGGTCATAGCCAAAGACTCTCCATGGCTCACCTTCGTGGGCACAGAGCGCCGAGGCGGCAATCCCAAGGCCAACGGCGTGATGTACTTAATCTATCAGTTCAATGCCGAGAAAAATACAGACCTCGGCCGCTTGGCATCCATCTCTTTTCTGCTTGACAACGGTAAAGGGCAGACAGCCGACGTGCATCAGTGGAGCCGCACACTCCATGCCACTGAAAACATACACGTGGACAAGCCGGGACAACTCGGCATTCTGCTCGGAGCCAATGCCAACGACTGGGCCAACATCGAAAACCTCAAGCTCTCGGGCACGCTCAATGTGACCGACATGCAGGCGCTGCGCACACTGCTGAAACCCGAAGTGCGCTTCACGGAGCGCAATGCGGAAGGCAATGTGTCGGTGGAATACAGTGTTCAGTTGAACGTCAAACAGGTTGACTTGGGCGACTGTAAACTCGTCGCGGGTGGCCATGAATATATCGAGGAAAACATTGGACGCTCCTATGAGAAAAGATACAATGTCACCCGCGATAACGAATTGGGAGAAGACGCATTCCTCATCACACGCACTCCCTTAGAATCCATAGTGCTTCCAGCGGGCCTCCAACACATCGGCAGGCAGGCGTTCTGCTTCTGCGTACACCTGCAGAGCATCGATATTCCTGCCTCGGTCCGCACCATCGGTGAACGCGCCTTTTGGAATTGCGAATCGCTCAAGCGCATCGCCATACCCGACAACTCACAACTCGAAACTCTCGGCGATATGGCACTAAGCACCCCACAGAAGTTAGACGAGATACGGTTCCCGGCAACTCTGCAAGTCGACACCAAGTATCTGCCCATCCTCGGCGGTGTGAGGGCCAGGAAAATTCATGTGAAATGGACAACACCTCCTACCTTGAACCGTGGTAAAGTGAGCAGTAAATCTATATTATATGTTCCCCAAGGCACAGCCAAATCCTACCGCGAGGCCAACGGATGGAACAAGGCCGCAGAGGTAATCGAAGAATAAGAAACTCGAAAACAAATTATACACAACCTATCATTCTATTTTATTATGCGTATCAAACATCATTCCTTGCTGACTTCCACATTGGTTGCTCCTGCACTGATTCAGCCCATGTCAGCTCAAGTCGGTGAAAACGGCAACACGCCTGACAAAAATTCCCCCAAACCTAATGTCATTGTTATTCTGGCCGACGACCTTGGATATGGCGATTTGCAATGCTACGGTGCACGCAATGTTCAGACACCCCATGTCGACCGCTTGGCCCAGCAGGGCATTCGGTTTACCAACGGTCACGCCGTTGCCGCCACCAGCACACCGTCGCGCTACTCCTTGCTCACGGGCGAATACGCCTGGCGACGCCCGGATACCGACATCGCTCCGGGCAATGCCGGCATGATTATCAAGCCCGGGCAGTTTACGCTGGCCGACCTGTTCAAGAGTGCAGGCTACACCACCTGTGCTATCGGGAAATGGCACTTGGGACTTGGAGACGAAACCGGACAGCAAGATTGGAACGCTCCGCTGCCCCAGTCGCTGGGCGACTTGGGTTTCGACGAGCATTATATCATGGCCGCTACGGCCGACCGTGTGCCATGCGTGTTTATCAAGAACGGGCAGGTGGCCAACTACGACCCGTCGGCTCCGATCGAAGTCAACTACGACCATAACTTTCCGGGTGAGCCTACCGGTGCAGACAATCCGGAATTGCTATACAACCAGAAGTCCAGCGTTGGTCACGACATGTCCATTGTCAACGGCATCGGTCGCATCGGCTATATGAAAGGGGGTGGCAAAGCCCTGTGGAAAGACGAGAACATCGCCGACTCCATCACCACACACGCCGTCCAGTTTATCCGCGACAACCGCAACCGACCGTTCTTCATGTACTTCGCCACCAACGATGTGCACGTTCCGCGTTTCCCTCACGACCGCTTCAGGGGCAAGAACATTATGGGCGTGCGTGGCGATGCCATTGTGCAGTTTGACTGGTCGGTGGGAGAAATCATGCGCACATTAGACCAATTAGGGCTGACTGAGAACACGCTCATCATTCTGACCAGCGACAACGGACCGGTCGTAGACGACGGCTACGCCGACCAGGCCGAGGAAAAACTAAACGGACACCGACCGGCCGGACCCTACCGCGGATACAAATACAGCGCCTTTGAAGGCGGAACCGCCGTGCCCATGATTGTGAGTTGGCCTGCCCGCGTAGCTCCCCGACAGCAATCTGATGCATTGATCAGCCAGGTGGACCTGCTGGCATCGCTCGGAAGCTTAGTTCAAGCCCGGTTGCCCAAGGGCAGCGCACCCGACAGCCAGAACCAGCTGAACGCGCTCATGGGTGACGATACCGTTGGGCGAGACTATGTCATTGAGCAATCGAGCGATCACGTCCTCTCGGTGAGAACTCCCCGCTGGAAATACATCGAGCCTAACGACGGCCCGGCCAGGGTGACTTGGGCACCTCAAATCGAAACGGGAAATCTGCCCGAACCGCAGTTGTACGACATGGATAAGAATTTGTTCGAGCACAAGAATGTGGCCACCAAATATCCGGAAATCACCCACAAATTAATGGACATTCTCCATAACGAGCGCCAACGCACGGTCAGGAAATAGTACATCCAAACCTTGTGCAATCAATAAAATTGTCGTATTTTTGTATGACATCATAACGTAATACATAAGGATATGGGAAAAATTATCATCAACTCTTTCGAAGAGTTTGCAAGCTATGAGGGCAAGCGACTCGGAGAATCATCATGGCTTGAGGTGAGCCAGGAGCGCGTCGACGAATTTGCCGACGCGACGCTCGACCACCAATGGATACACGTTGATGTGGAACGCGCGAAGAAAGAAAGCATCTACAAGAACACCATCGCCCACGGATACCTCACCCTCTCGCTCCTACCACACATGTGGAACGAGATTATCGAGGTGAACAATCTGAAGATGATGGTGAACTATGGCATGGACAACATGCGCTTTGGCATACCCGTCATCACGGGCAGCAAGATACGCCTCGTGGCCGACCTGAAGAAAATCGAGAACCTGCGGGGCATCTGCAAGACCACCATTGCCTTCCAGATCGAGATTGAAGGACAGCGCAAGCCTGCCCTCAAGGGCGAGGCACAGTTCCTCTATTATTTCGAATAGGGCGTGACTTGGGCGCACGAACACTAAACCAACTAACAGAATCGGGGCATCCTCGCATGGAGGATGCCCCGATTCTGTATTTTCTCCGGCTGTGTGCTACTTGGCGTAGGCCACCGAACGCGTCTCGCGGATAACGGTGATTTTCACCTGACCGGGATAAGTCATCTCGTTCTGAATCTTCTCGGCAATGTCGTTGCTGAGGTTTGTGCTCTCCTCGTCGGTCATCTTGTCGGCACCCACAATCACGCGCAACTCACGACCGGCCTGAATGGCATAGGTCTTGGTCACACCGGGATAGCTCATGGCCACGGCTTCAAGGTCGTTCAGACGCTTGATGTAAGCCTCCACAATCTCGCGGCGGGCACCTGGTCGGGCTCCCGAAATGGCATCGCAAACCTGGACAATCGGAGCCAGCAGCGTTTCCATCTCCACCTCGTCGTGGTGCGCGGCAATGGCATTCACGATCTCCGGTTTCTCCTTGCAGCGTTCGGCCATCTTGCCGCCCAACAGGGCGTGGGGCAGTTCGCTCTCCTCGTCGGGCACCTTACCGATGTCGTGCAACAGTCCGGCGCGCTTGGCCTTCTTGGGGTTCAGTCCCAATTCCGCAGCCATCACCGAGCAGAGATTGGCCGTCTCGCGGGCATGCTGCAAGAGGTTTTGTCCGTATGAAGAGCGATATTTCATCTTACCCACGATGCGTACCAAGTCGGGATGCAGACCATGGATGCCCAGGTCGATGGCCGTGCGCTTGCCAGTCTCGATAATCTCGTTGTCGAGTTGCTTCTTCACCTTGGCCACCACTTCCTCGATTCGTGCGGGGTGGATACGTCCGTCGGCCACCAACTGGTGTAGTGCCAAGCGGCAAACCTCACGACGAACAGGGTCGAAGGCAGAAATCATAATCGATTCCGGCGTGTCGTCCACCACGATCTCCACACCCGTTGCGGCCTCCAAAGCCCGAATGTTACGACCTTCGCGACCAATGATACGGCCTTTCACCTCATCATTGTCAATATGGAAGACGCTGACCGAATTTTCGATGGCCGTCTCCGTGGCGACACGCTGAATGGTCTGTATGACAATTCTCCGTGCTTTCTCGTTGGCGTCGAGCTTGGCCTGGTCCATCACCTCGTTCACATAGCTGGCTGCATCGAGGCGAGCCTTACCCTTCATGCTTTCCACGAGGCGGGCCTTAGCCTCTTCAGCCGACAGTCCGGAGAGTTCCTCGAGCTTGTTACGCTCCTGCTCCTGCATTTTCTCAAGCTCGGTTTGCTTCGTGGCAAGCACCTTGCGCTCATTGTCGATGCGCACCTGGCTTTGGTCTATTTCCTGCTTCTTGCGTCCCAAATCGTCCTGTCGCTGGTTGAGCGTCAGTTCGCGCTGCTTCAGGCGGTTTTCAACCTGCTGCATCTTTTGGTTTCGCTGTTGAAATTCCTTCTCCAGCTCGCCCTTCTGGTTCAGGAATTTCTCCCTCACCTCGAGCAACTTCTTTTCTTTAAGAACTTCGGCTTCTTTCTCAGCCGAACTGATGATCTCCTTATATTTGCCGGTGATAACATACCGGAAGGCGGCATAGCCTATCAGTCCACCTATGATCAAGGCAATCAGGACTGTTACAATCGTACCTATCATTAAAAAAACTATATTTGTATAATAAATTAATATTCTTTTCGCACTACTTTCTGTCGAGCTCGGATTCAATTTCAGAAGTCAACTGCAAAAGAATATCTTCATAAGGTTTGGTGTCGTTGCGCTTGAGCTGCCTCTCATGCCTGAGCGCCAAGTCGATCATGGCAAAATAAGTGATTTCCCGATCACTCTTGCTGCCCTTGAAGTTAGCAAAATAAGCGTTCATCAACTCATTGATGAGACTTGCTCCTTTTCGATACAGCGCCTCGTCTTCACGCGGAACACGAACCATGATATCCGTATCGTAAATATGTAACCTTATGTTTATTTTATTTGAGTCTGTTTCTGCCATTGCGTCCTGTTACTTCCCACTCAGCAGAGTGATGCATTTGTTAACGTCTCTGACAAGCCCGGCCACGCGCTTTTTGGCTTCGTCAAGGTCTCCATCGGTCACCTCAAGCATCTTGGCCATCTTCAACATACTGTAATCGTTCCGGGCGCGCGACAACTCGGCTTCCAACTGCCCGATTCGGGCATCCCGCTCGTCTACCATGGCATACAGGTTTTCATTCTCCTGTTTCAGGTCATGATACTGGAGAATCATCTGCCTAACGCGGGTGGAAAACGTGTTGATTGTCTTTTCGGTAGCACCCATTACGATTCTATTTTCTGCAAATTTAAACCTTTTCGGCGAGAATTGCAAACAATTGTTACAATTTATTTACTCTAAATCACGGTTCGCTCAATTAATTTCTCAAAAAGGACACAACGGCCCGAAATCGGGTTATAAGGGAGAAATATGTATATCGTGACTGGATATCAATCGGTTAGCTCGAGTTTGAGGTTTTTTTACTTCTAAGTAGGGATTGAGGCAACGATTGTATGTTGTGTTGCCGAACGGAGGCTAACGACTGGGGAATCCCCACATCGTGACTGAGTTTTCCATGCCATTTTTTTAGAAAATTCCAGCCCGTTCTCCCGTTGAAAAATGTAAAAATAGATGACCGTTTTCTGACGAATATTTTCTTGTCAACCAGCGAAAAATGCGCCATGTTTCCGCCCGCATGGCCTCCTCACACAACGTGGAAACAGCTCCGCTTTCGGGCTGATAATTCCGTGCTGTCGTGACGAGGTTCGAATCGCGCTGCGGTTAGACTCTAACCGGCTTGCGACTGAGCCTCATTCGCCAGGCGATTAGGCCTTTCACGCTCGGCCATTCCATACCCAATCGCAGAGAATGATTTGGGACGCACAAAAGGGGTGGTGCTGAAAGGGTTGATTATCAACAAACTACGAATTACGCAAATTTGGCGAATTTCGGACAGGATGTGTCTTTGTTTTTGAATAAACGAAATTCCGAGGACTGTTTGTCAGGAAAATTACGAATAAAAAAATGCTTGCAATACGCCTGAGAAATGGTTACTTCGTTGCGTGCAAACATGTATTGTTCGGACAAAGATTGTCGAGGAGAAGAAGACGCAAAAGGCTCAGTCCGTATAGGGAATGAGCCTTTTGTTAGATTGAAATTGATGCGGGGTACCCCGTCAGAATATTTATTTCTTGGCTGTCGAAATGTTGATTCTTTCCTTGATGCGGGCAGCCTTACCTGTACGCTTACGCAGATAGAACAACTTGGCACGGCGAACTTTACCGCGCTTGTTTACTTCGATGCTTGCAATAGCAGGAGACTCGATGGGGAAGATACGCTCTACGCCAACGGTTCCGGACATCTTGCGAACGGTGAAACGTTTCTTTTCGCCGTGGCCGCTGATCTTGATCACGACACCACGATAGAGCTGTACACGCTCCTTTGTACCCTCGACGATTCTGTAACCAACGGTGATGGTATCGCCTGCCTTGAACTCTGGGAACTCATTGTTGGTTGCAAATGCTTTTTCAGCAACTTTAATTAAATCCATTGTCTTGATTATTAAAAATTGTTTGTCGTTCCAACCCAACATGGCCTGAAGACTCTTCCTTCAACCAGCGGTTAGGCCGAAAAGCGGTGCAAAGGTACAAACTTTTGGTCGAATAAGGCCGAAAGGGAGGGCTTTTTGTCTGTTTTTTAACACTTTTGTGCGTTTTGGTGTAAGAAAAAGGGTGGGATGTGTTGGGGGCTTCGGCTAAAAACAGTAAATTTGTGCCATGTTTTTCAAATGGGGTTTGCGAGGCATCTCGACCCAATTAAGATTTGAACAGATGAAAAAAAATACATTCTGGTTAGCACTGATCGGTATGGCGATGGCGGCGGGAGCATGCCACACACCACATGTCATGACCGATATTTCGCGCAGTCGGATTTTGGTGGACGGGCGATATGACGAGCACCCCGATGCCGAAGCTGCGGCATTTGTGGAGCCTTATAGCCGTCGCGTGGACAGTTTGATGAGTCCGGTCGTAGGCTCCATGGCCCGGTATATGGCCGCCTACAAGCCTGAAAGTGAGCTTTCTAACTTGCTTGCGGACATCCTGATGTGGACTGGGAAGCGGTATGGCGAGCGGCCGGACTTCGCGGTGTACAACATGGGTGGCATTCGCGCGGCCTTCGCCAAGGGGCCGGTGACGCTGGGCAACATACTGGATGTGGCGCCGTTCGAAAACAAGATATGCTTTCTCACGCTGACAGGAGCCAACGTTGTGGACCTGTTTAGGCAGATGGCGCGGCGAGGTGGCGAGGGAGTGAGCCACGGAGTTGAACTGGAGATGACCCGGGGCGGAGAACTGCTGAAAGTCCGCATCAACGGCAAGGAGGTGGATCCGGCGGGGAGTTACCGCGTGGCCACACTCGACTATCTGGCTCAGGGCAACGACCAGCTGGTGGCATTCAAGACGCTCAGCGACATGAAGTCTCCACAGGGACTGGAGGATAACGTCAGGGAACTGATTCGGGAATTTTTTAAGGAGCAGGAAACTGCGGGCAACGTGGTGGACAGCCAGGTGGAAGGACGAATTAAAATCGTGGAATGATGAGAATAGCAAGAGTGGCCTCGCTCATGGCCTTGTGTTTGATGATGAGCCTGACTGCGGGAGCACAGAAAGAACTTGTGATCCTGCACACGAACGATACGCACAGCTGCATCATGCCGCTGAGCAAGAATCTGGCCGACACGATGCTGGCGGGACGGGCGGGGTTCCTGCGCCGGGTGGCGATGCTGAAGGACGAGCGGAGGAAAAACCCCGACTTGCTGCTGTTTGACAGTGGTGACTTCTCGCAGGGGTCACCTTATTATACACTTTTCAAAGGTGATGTGGAGGTCGGACTGATGAACCGGATGGGGTATGATGCCGGAACCATTGGTAACCACGAGTTCGATTTCGGGCTGGAGAACATGGCCCGTGTGTTCGGCAAACTGAATTTCCCCGTGGTCTGCGCCAACTACAAGTTCAGCCAGTATGGGCTTGACAAACTCGTTAAGCCGTATATTATCCTGAAACGGAAGGGGTTGAGAATTGGGGTATTCGGACTGAGTCCTGAGTTGGACGGCTTGGTAGATCGGAAGAATTATGAGCAGACGGAATACCTGGATCCGGTGAGTACGGCACAGAAAATGGCTGATTTGCTGAAAAAGAAGAAATGTGACTTGGTCATCTGTCTGTCTCACTTGGGCTGGACTGACAAGGGCGGCGACCAGGAGTTGATTGCTCGAACACGGGGCATTGACTTGGTGCTGGGCGGTCATAGCCACACTTATTTCACGGAATTACGATACGCGAAAAACCTTGATGGCAAAGCGATTCCGGTGGACCAGAATGGGAAGCATGGGATATTTGTGGGGAGGATGAGAGTAAGCCTCTCACCACGGTAGCCTCTCCCCCCAGCCCCCTCTCCCGTAGGGGAGGGGGAGTGATTACTCTGAAGGATGTTATGGGAGTGAAGGGAGGATGTTATGGAAGTGAAGGAGGGATGTTATAGGAGTGAAGGGGGGATTCATGAAGAAATTAAGGATAGGTGGAGGTGTAGGGTAAACTGCGTTAAGTTTATTTGATAATATAGCTTTTGATATGGGCTAGAACCTTGTCGATATCGTGAAGGACTTGTTCATTTGAGAATCTTACGACCCGATAATCCTGCGACTCTAAGAAAGCAGTTCTTTGCTTGTCCCATTCCTGTTGCTCGGGCTTGTTATGAATATTACCGTCGACCTCGATAATAAGCCGCTGGTCTATACAGATAAAATCGGCTATGAAGTCACCGATAGGATGTTGGCGACGAAAATGTACACCTAACTGGTTAGCCCGGATATATGACCAAAGAAAACTTTCTGCTTTGGTTTGTCCATGCCTCATCCTCTTGGCATTATTCTTCAACAAACCGTAAACAAGTGGATTGGCAGTCTTATAATAATCATCGCTTTCCATAATACACAGTCAAAATTTACAATTCAACCTTTTATCCTTTCTTTTTTTCAACCCTCCCTCTCTTATCTTCCAACTTCTCTCTTTCATCATCACATCCTTCAGAGTAATCACTCCCCCTCCCCTACGGGAGAGGGGGCTGGGGGGAGAGGCTGTAGAGGCTGTCGGGGGGAGAGGCTTTTTTACTCAAAATAAAACGTCACCGCCACCATCTTCGCCCGAGTCTTGTTCACAGACGTAGCATAAGGCAGCATGGTCTTATCCTTAATATGGTTAGGATGATCAGCATCGAAGGAGTTGGTGAGACCATACATGAACTTGAGTTCCGGCCGCAACTTGAAGAAAGGAAGGTAGAAGTCGCAGCCGATGCCGGCCTCTACAAAGATATCATATCGATTCAACCTGATATAGTCGTTCTGTGCTCCAGTGAGGTTGATCATCGGATTGAGGCCAAAGAAAACATAAGGACGGTGATTGTTGAGGCGTTGGGCGCCAAAGATAAGGTCTGTGGCACAACCAATGTACACCGACTTTAAATTTTGCGCCCGAGTTATCAGCGTGTCCACGGCCTGTGGATTCATGTTGTGGAATGATATGTGGCGGCTGCCAAAATAGAGAGTGGGGGCAAGGCGAAACTGGAAACTGCGGTTCAGGCGCAGTTCTCCCAAGACCCCTACATGGAATCCCTGGTCCCAGCGATCCTGGTCGGCAGTAATGGAGTATTCCTGCTGTGTCCCGTCATCATGAGTGATAACCTGCGGACCGACGTTGTTGAACTCAAGGTCTTGCACATGAGGACCAACCAGAATACCGAAGTGAAAGGGTCGTAGGTCGGTATACGGCCGGTTTTGCACCGTCCGTGCTTGAGCCAGCAACACTTGCGTGTAGGTCAGCAAAGCCATGATCACAGCAATCAATCTTTTCATATCCTTATAACGTATCTGTCGTGTTGATTATTGCTTCAAAATGCCACGTTGCATGTCTAAAGTTGATTAACCTCACGATTTTTGATGAGACAAATTAAAAATCTTCAAAAAAACAATCATCATTTGTAGGTATATCAAATAAAGTTTTTATCTTTGCATCGTACAAGGAAGGAGACGCGTTCCCCTGAAGACAAACCGTACACAAGAACATTATAAACAATAAAAAGAACAATTATTATGGCTTACGTAATTAATGAAGACTGCGTTGCATGCGGAACATGCATTGACGAATGCCCGGTATCAGCAATCTCTGAGGGTGACATCTATTCTATTGATCCTGACGAGTGCACAGAGTGCGGTTCTTGCGCTGCTGTATGCCCGCAGGAAGCCATCAGCTTGCCGGAGTAAGTTGATTATCCATCACCGCTGTTCCCCATGGAATGAGAGTGTGGATTTATCGGGAAAAACAAAGCCTCACTGTTCGCTTGATGTGACAGTGAGGCTTATTTTTGGACTTATTCAGTTTGTGCGGCTACTCCACCGTAGCAAGATCGATGTTCTTGTTCCCATTGAGGAAGTCGCGTGCGGGCATGCGTTTCTTACCCGATAGTTGGAGTTCGGTTATCTCTAACCATTCATCCTGACATGCTATATAGAGTTGAAATCTGTCGACAAAGATGTTGCCAGGTGTTGCACCATGGCATGACTTCCCTGTTTTACTTGCCTTGTAAACCTTAAGCATTGCCGGTTGGTTGTCGGTTGGCTGCAACATAGTCCAAGCAGCAGGATATGGTGACAATCCGCGAATGAAATCGAAGACCGATTTTGCGGGGCGATTCCAGTCTATCCGACAGGTCTCCTTGAAAATCTTGGGGGCCGGATGGAGCGTCGCATGTTGGTTTTCCCACTCCGCTTGGTCGGTGGAGGGCACGTTGCCCTCATGCTCTATAACAAGGTTTATGGTTTCACAGGCTGCTTCAGCTCCCAGCTCCATCAATCCGTTGTAAACGTATTCAGCATCCGCATCGTCGGGAATTGGAAAGTGTTTCTGAAGAATAATGCGGCCGGTGTCGATGTCTTTGTCCAGAAAGAAGGTAGTGACACCGGTTTCGGTCTCACCGTTCATGATAGCCCAGTTGATGGGAGCCGCACCGCGATACTGAGGCAAGAGAGCTGCGTGAACATTGAAAGTACCAAAACGTGGCATGCCCCACACAACCTCGGGCAGCATCCGGAAAGCCACGACAACCTGCAAATCGGCCTGGTAAGCAGACAGTTCCTGTACGAAATCGGGGTCTTTCATCTTGGCGGGCTGTAACACGGGGATGCCATGCTCCAACGCAAAGGTCTTCACGGCAGGAGGTTGCAGTCTGTTCTGGTGACGTCCGACGGGCTTGTCGGGCTGTGTCACCACGGCCACCACATGATATTCCTCCCTGATGAGCTTACTCAATGTTGCTACGGCAAACTCCGGGGTTCCCATGAACACAATTCTTAAATCTTTCTTCTCCATCTGTTATCTCTTATTTTACTGAACTGTCGCACGCGCGACATCAATCCATAATATTGTAAACGATCCAACCGTATCGGCAAAGTTACACAATTTGCAACCTTTCTCCAAACATTACTGCCCATTGTAACACATATTCTCACCACTCCCCTACCAAGCCTTCTGCCCACAAGAAACTCGTCCGCTTATTCTATGTATAAAACTTCGGGATATCTTCTAAACGTTCGTTGTTTTTTTGTAACTTTAGCGCTCAAACGAAGAAGATCGTGGCGAAACCCATGACGTTCAGATGCGATTGCATCGGACATTCAAACCGAATACAACAGAAATGAATACAGGTGAAATCATAAGAGCCATGTTCCGCGGCGTGGGACAAGTGATGTTTCAAAACAATGCACTTTCGGGATTGCTGATGCTTATAGGCATCGGCTGCAACTCGCTGCCCATGTTCTTGTTTGCCTTGATGGGCACAGCGATTGGCACGCTGACGGCGATTGTGCTGAGATATGATTCGGAGCATATCAAAGACGGACTCTATGGCTTTAACAGTACGTTAGTAGGCATAGCTGTTCCCTGCTTCATGCCCATCAATATCTGGTCGGTTTTGCTCATGGTTGTCGCCTCGGTTGCGGCCACATTGGTTGCTCGCGGCTTTGAGAAACAGAAGCTTCTTCCCACGCTCACGGCTCCGTTTGTCATGATGACTTGGGTGATGTTGCTTGTGAGTCATTTCCTGCCCGAACTTCAGCAACCGGCCACTGCTGTGGTTACAGAGGCGGAGTCGTTCTCTTTGCTTCAGGCAATCTCCCTGAGTTTCGGACAGATTATGTTGCAGGGAAACAGTTGGCTGACGGGCTTTTTCTTTTTCCTGGCCATTCTGGTTCACTCCCGCAAGATGGCCATGGAAGCACTGCTGGCCGGTGTTCTGACTCTGACGGTCGTATGGATTCCATTTGTCAGCACCCGCTCGGTAAACGACGGGCTGTATGGTTATAACGCTATACTGACAGTTCTGGCTGTGGCGAATATCCTGAATATAACTTCCTATAGATACACCAAGGCTTTGGTTGCCTTGGTGCTGTCGGTGGTGTTAGAATCTGTTGGCATGCAATTGGGCATGGTCACGCTCACCGCACCGTTTGTGCTGTCCGTATGGCTAATGGTCTTGTACAATACTTTCACAGATTGTAAAAGCAAAGCCAAAGCCGGCCGTGCGATGTAATACCAACCTCAGAACTGCCACCAGCGCTTTTTCCGGGGCCGTTCGCTGGGCGAAGTGTGCCCCATGCCTTCTCTAATGATTTGAGCGTAGGTTTTGTGTTGGGATATGATTTGATAGATCTGACCCCAGTCAGGCAGTCCACCGATGCCGCGGTCGTCGATGAAATAGTCTGCCTTGAGTTTACGGCTGAAGTGGTTGTTGTTCTCGGCCACCTCCTCCGGATAGTCGCGGTTGACCGCCCAAAAGTCCACGCCACGCTCATGGCACCAGTCCAAGGCCTCTTTGAGCAGGTCTCCCTCGCGCACCGTCCATAGAATAAGGCGATGCCGATCCTTGATAAGCATGCGAAGAGTTTCCGTTGCAAACGGAAGCTCTTCGCCTATTTCCGGATAACGGTGTTCGACAACAGTACCATCGAAGTCTACTGCAATTGTTGCCATTATCTATTGGTTATTTTTTTATGGAATCGTCGTTTTTGTCACCATAGTGGCTGTTGCTGTAATTGCCGTAACCACCATAAGACCCATAACTACCGTAGCTTCCATAGCTGCCGTACGAACCGTTTTTGCCATAACGGGCATACCGTCCGTACTTGCCGTATCTGCCATACCCATAGTAGTATCCGTATTTCTTCTTCGACATATCGATGCCGTTGATGACGATACTCATCTTGGGTAATTTGTTGGACGCGGCCAGGCCGTTGATCATTTCGAAACTTTCCTTGGGCGTATAATCTGCCCGACACATATAGACTGTAGCGTCGCACACACTACCCACGCGGAGCGTATCGGTAACCAGACCCACCGGAGCTGTGTCGACGATGATGTAGTCGTAGTTTCGGCGCAGTTCTGCAAAGATATCATCCAAGCTCTGCCGCGCCACGAGCTCTGCCGGGTTTGGAGGAATGGGGCCGGCCAAGAGGAGGTCGAGGTTGTTGTTGATGCCCGAAGGTATGATCTGACTCTGTATCATGGGCCAGGTCGGTTTGTCCTTGACCAAGAGGTTGGTAATGCCATGGTTCTTATCGGTCAGCTCAAACAGCTCGGCCAAACGCGGCTTGCGTATGTCCAGACCCACGATGATCACCTTCTTGCCCAGCAGGGCAAACGACACCGCCAAGTTGGATGCTACGAATGTCTTGCCCTCGCCTGAGGTGGTGGAGGTGAACATAATCACCTTTTCGTCTTCTCTCAGCAGGAACTGGACGTTGGTGCGCAGCGAGCGGAAGATCTCCTCCATCATGTTGTTTCTGTTCTCGTGCACCACGATATCGGCCTTGGTCTTGGCCGTCTCGGATGCCACCGCCACATCTGCGATAATAGGCAACTTCGTGAGGCGCACCACATCGTTATGCCCCTCGATTTTGTAGTGGAAGAAATGGATGAGGAACAAGATCAGTGCGGGGAGAGCAAGGGCAATCAACAGGGCGACCAGAAGCACGACAGACTTCTTGGGCGTAACCTGCCCGCCCTTGGTCGGATTGTCGATCAGTTTTCCCTTATCGGCCGTGGCAGCAAGCGAGATAGAGTTCTCCTCACGCTTCTGCAGCAACATCAGATAAAGTCCCGACTTCACTTCCTGCTGCCGTCCAATCTGGGTCAGCATACGTTCCTGCTCCGGCGACTGCCCTACCTGTCCCTGATACTTGTAGACCTGCGACTGTACGGAGTTGCGCTGGATGCTCATGTTGCGGCGGCTCTGGTTCAGCGAGCGGCGGATGGCTCCTCGCATTTCGTCAAGTTGTGTGGTCAGCGGAGTGACGGATGGTGATGACTCACTGGCGCTCTGAAGCAGCAGGTTACGCTTTTGCACAATGGAGTTGTAGTTGTTGATGAGCGACACGGAAGACGGATCCGAAAGTCCCACGTTGGAAGGGATGGGTTGATATTTGTTGGCGGGGTTGTCCATGTAGTCCCTCATCTCATCTACCAGCGCCACCTGCGTGTTGGCTTCGGCCAACTTCTGTGCGTAGGCATCGGCATTTCCGGCCGCTTGGGCGGCACTCATGTCGAGCTGAACCAATCGGTTTTTCTTCTTGTATGCCTCCAGCTGACCCTCAGTACTACCCAGCTCGGCATTAATTTTCTCGAGCCTTCCGTTGATAAATTCCTCGGTGCGCACGGCTATCTCGTTCTTGTCTTCGTTGGCCTGGCGGTTATAGCTTATGGCCAACTGTTGCAGATAGTCCACGGCCCGCTGCGAGTTCTCGTCGTTCAGCACCAACTGTACAATCGAGGTGTTCTTGCTCAACTGGTTCACGCCGAGCGCACCTGCATATTTGTATGCGGTCTGGCGGGGCGACTGGATCTTCACTTCGATCTCAACGCCGTCATACATCGGTGCCATACCGTTCTGATTGAACGTCAGAATACCCGCCCGGGTACCGATGGTGGCAGGCAGTTGTGTAAAGGTTTTGTCGATGGCAAATGGTCCGTCGGCATAGTTTTCGCCGATTGGCACATAATAGGTTCCCGTGATGTGGTATTTGTTGCCTTCGCGTTGAACGCTCAGCTCTATGGGGGCGGTGAGTTTCTCGAGGTGCGCCGGATCCAGGTCTACAGTGATGGGCTGGGTCTTGTAAATCAGCCTACTCTTCACCCTACCTACTAAATAATAGTTGACATAGAGCTTCAGGTCGCGCACGGTCTGCTCGGCCAGCGAGCGCGAAGACAGAATTTCCATTTCGTTGTCTATTCCGTCGGAATTGGAAATCATGCCCAGCGTCGACGAGCTGAGCATGCTACGACGCCGGCCGTTCTGGTCGCCGTCCTTGATGAGAAGCTTGGCCGAAGCCTGATAAACAGGAGTTTTGTAGCGGAGATATATGGCTGCACTGCCCAAACAGATAATCAGTGAAAGCAGAAACCATTTCCAATTCAGCACAAGTGTGGTGTAAATGGTAGCGAAGTCAAACGACGTACTCTCTTTTTCCTGAGCTGCCGCTAAATCTACCTCCTTGTTTTTGTTTTCTTCCATTGTTGTTGTTTTATGCATTATTGTTGTCGCTTCGATTCCTCCTCGGCCAATTGCAGGAGATATTTGCCATATTCGTTCTTGGCCATGGGGGTTGCATCCTCAATCAGTTGGGCGCGGTCTATCCACCCCTGCTTGAATGCAATCTCCTCCAGACATGCAATTTTCAGTCCCTGCCGCTTCTCGATAACTTCGATAAAAGTGCTGGCCTCCGACAGACTGTCGTGTGTGCCGGTGTCGAGCCAGGCAAAACCGCGGGGCAGGGTCTGCACCTTCAGCGCTTCGCGAGCCAGATATTCCTGATTCACAGTGGTAATCTCGAGTTCCCCGCGGGCACTGGGCTTGATGTTCTTGGCAATCTCCACCACGCTGTTGGGATAAAAATACAGCCCCACAACGGCATAGTTGCTTTTGGGATGAGCTGGTTTCTCCTCGATACTGAGGCAGTTGCCGTCCTTGTCAAACTCTGCCACGCCGTATCTTTCGGGGTCGTTCACATAATATCCGAACACGGTGGCCTGGTCTTCGTACACGGCTGTGTTCACACTTTCGAGCAGGAAGCGGCTGAATCCGGCTCCGTGGAAAATGTTATCGCCGAGCACCAGGCAGACACTGTCGTCGCCAATAAACTCCTCTCCGATGATGAAGGCCTGGGCCAAACCGTCGGGACTCGGTTGCTCCGCATATTCAAAGCGTACACCAAACTCGTGCCCGTCGCCCAGCAATCGCTTGAAGCCGAGCAGATCGTGCGGGGTGGAAATGATGAGAATGTCGCGGATGCCAGCCAGCATCAACACAGACACGGGGTAGTAGATCATCGGTTTGTCAAAAATGGGAATCAGCTGCTTGCTGATGCCTTTCGTGATGGGATAGAGCCGCGTTCCCGATCCACCTGCCAATACGATTCCTTTCATTTTCTTTGTTTTATGATTCATGTGAATAAGCCCGCATGCCCGCATGCTGACAAGAGGCGCCATCGGCACGCTCCTTTCTATAGGCTTAAAACGGATGTTGTCGCGTTTACCGCACAAAGTTAAACATTTAAATTAACATAATAGGTATTTGACGGCAGAAAATCTCATTTTTATTGTGCTTTTCAGCTCATCTTGGTGTTGTTACCCAGTTTTAGTCCCAGGCTTGACTATTCTCCGGAATGATCGGATGGTATGCATGGCATGACGTTGTGAGGATAGAAAATTGAATATTTGGCATTTCAAATTTAGTAAAATATAATTACCGTTTTTGGAGCATAATTTTCGAGTCATCCAGAGAGAAAAGCGCCATCTTTTTTCGACAAAACCGAGACTTGCAGAACCCAAAAACGTAAGTCGGGTGCGATGAGAGCCTTCTCATCGTGCGGTTAGGCTTTCGTGGCAGTGCGAAAGAACCGCTATCGCGCGGAGATTGAGGCCTTTCCGTCATGTCATTCGATATTCAATCGCGGGCGAAAAAACAGGAGAAAAAGGGCTGTTATTTTGAAATCGCTGACTGTCAGGCGTTTGCAAACCGGCTTATTTTTCGCGTATTTCGGGCGAAAGTCAACTCTTTTTCAAATCGGCGAAATTGAGGAGGGGTTTTGTCAATATAATTAGTCATTCCGGATGTCGCAAAACCGGAGTGCTGGATAAGCGTGGATGGGTCTGCATACAGCCCAAGATGTGCGAATAGATCGCCTCGGTCCGGAAGCGGACGCATGCCTTGTTGTTCCTTGTGCGGTACGTGAGTTATGACTCTGAAAATCAACAAGCAACCCTGCTGTTTTGCCAAGGGAGGCGTCTCCATGAAACAGGGTTTGAGCCCCCTACCCCTTCCCAGCTGCGCCCACGCAGGCATGGCAAGCAAAATCAGCACAAAAACAGTGCACGCTGACCAAAAGGCTTTCGAACGTTCCATATCTCCCTCCTTGAAATAAATAGTCTCTTACCCCACAAATATAGGCAATTTATGGAAACATTCGGCTCAAAAAAAGAATAATTTTCAACAAATCAGTCGAGGCCTAACAGACTGTGAATCTTGAAAATGAAGAATCTGCGGTGTTGTTTTTAAACCTTCCGACGGCGCCCAACTATCGGCAGGAGCCTGCGCACGGGCTTTGTCAAATGTTCGTTGGTCCTGACCCTTGGCGCCCGGACTTCTCTATCAAGGGCAGGATAGGACTGGGCCTTTGTCCGTAAATATGTGTGTATATATTTGGTGAGTATAGCGTCTTTGACTAATTTTGCAGTCAATAGAACACGATAACGGAATCATGAAGAAGACACTATTCTTTTTGGCGACCATTGCTTTTGCCCTTTCGGTAGATGCACAACAGTCGCGACAGGACATCAAGGCGAACACAAATCTCGCGGGTAGCAACTATGTGGCCTATCCCGGACCGCGCAAGGCATTGACCGCTGCGCCGGAAGGCTACACACCTTATTATATAAGTCATTATGGTCGGCACGGCTCGCGCTATCTCATTGAAACGGGCGATTACGACAAACCTTACCTGATGTTGATGCGGGCCGACTCGCTGGGTAAGCTCACGCCGACGGGTCAGGCGGTGCTGGACAAGGTGAAACTGTTGCGTGAGGAGGCACGGGGACGACACGGCGAACTGACACGACTGGGCGCGCAGCAGCATCATGACATTGCGCGCCGCATGGTTGAACGCTTCCCTGAGGTGTTTGCCGGAAAGACCAAGATAGAAGCGCGGTCGACGGTGGTTATCCGTAGCATTCTCTCCATGGAGAATGCACTGCACGAACTCATCTCGCTCAACCCGCAATTAGATGTGCGTCACGATGCGAGCCGTCACGACATGTACTACATGAACGACTCCAAATCGCCCTTCCATCAGTTGCGCGACACGCCCGAGGCAAAGGAGGAGTTGCGACGGTTCAATGCAAACCATACCGACTACAGTCACCTCATGCAGGTGCTTTTCAATGATACCGCTTATTGCAAAACGTTGGATAGCAAGGTATTGGGAAACAAAATGTTGAACCTGGCGGCCAATGTGCAGAGCTCCGAACTGCGGCATCGTCTCTCGTTATGGGATATTTTCACCGAGGACGAGGTGTATGACTTCTGGCTGCGCATCAATGCTTTTTGGTATATGTATTACGGACCGAGCAAGCCAACCAATGGGGCGGGGATGTTCATGCAGTCGAATCTGCTGCAGAACATCATTACCACGGCCGACACTTGCTTACTTTTGCCCCACCCCGGAGCTACGCTTCGCTACGGCCACGAGGTGAACGTGATGCCGCTGGTGTGCCTCATGAATCTCAATGGATACGGCGAAACCATCGACCATCTGGAGGATCTCGACGACCGGGGATGGTACAACTACAACATCTACCCCATGGCCTGCAACGTGCAGTTGGTGTTCTACAAACCGCGCGAAGGTAGCCTGCGCGATGCGGATATCCTGGTAAAAGTGCTGCTCAACGAGGACGAGGCCACCCTGCCCGTGGCTACCGACTGCGCGCCCTATTATCATTGGAAAGATGTGAGGGCTTATTTGTCGGGGAAAATCCGTGAGGAATGAGAAACCGATACCTCGTTTCGATACTGCTATTGGGCAGTTTGATCGGCTCGCCGCTATTTGAGCGCTGCTCCGACAGACTGGTTCGCGAGGCCGAGAAGGCCATCGTGCGGGGCATATACAGCATGAATACGCCCGAAATTCGGCCGGAACCTGTCGATGTGCAGCTGGCTCTGCCCGCTCCGTTGAGCCATGTTCCGGAGCAAATTTTGCGTCGGAAAGCCTATGTCTTATCCTTCAACACGGAGACTCTGCTGCCCAATTGGGTGGCCTGGAGACTGACGGCGGAAGCGGTTGACGGCCATGTGAAACGCGAGTCGGTTTCCTTTCATGAGGACTTCAATGTGGCTCCGCGCTATCGGGTCATACCCTCCGACTACAGTAGATCGGGTTATGACAGGGGGCATATGTGTCCGGCGGGCGACAACAAATGGAGTTTTCAGGCGATGGAAGAGAGTTTTCTGATGACCAATATCTGTCCGCAACTGCACAGCCTCAACGCCGGCGACTGGAATAATCTGGAGATTCAGTGTCGCGCCTGGGCTCGGGAGTATGGCGAAATTTATATTGTGTGTGGCCCGATTGTGTCGAAAAAATCCAGGAAAAAGATTGGCCGGCAGCGCCGCATCACCGTGCCTACAGGCTTTTTCAAGGTGATTCTCTGTATGAAAGGCACGCCGAAAGCCATCGGTTTTATTTTCAAGAATGTGGGTGGACGGCGTTCCAAGAGTGAATATATGAACACAGTTGACGATGTGGAACGCATCACGGGAATGGATTTCTTTCCCGCTCTGCCCGACAGCATAGAGAATCGGATGGAGGCCGAGGCCTGTTTGGAAGACTGGTAGAGCCGCTTTCCTATTTATATATAGCCCTACCTGTTTTTACATGTAGGGCTACCTATTTGCATTTTTCGTACCATTCTTTCAGCGCTTGCCGTGGTGTGCCCTGTGCAACAAGGGCGTCAAGGTCTTGCTTGGCTTTGTCAAGGCGGCCCAAGCGAATGCGAATGTCGGCGCGGGCAAGCAGGTAATCGCCATTGCTCGGGTCGAGTTCGATAGCCCTGCCATAGTCATATTCGGCAGGTTCGAGCATGCCCAACTCCTCCTCCATGCCCGCACGGGCAGCCCACGCAACAGCCGAGTCGGGACAAGCAACCACCAATTGGTTGATGCCATCAAGGGCTTCGGTGTGGTGTTTGTCCTTTTGGTTAAGCAGGGCAAGGCCCAACCGCGCCTCGAAGTTGCCGGGAAGGATTTGCAGCAACTGCTCATAGTCGATGCGGGCAAAGTTATATCGGTGCAGCTGTTGATTGACAAAGGCGCGGTAAAACAGTGCGGCAACGTTGCGGCGGTCTTGTGCAAGCACCCTGTCGTATTCGTCGAGGGCATACTGCCACTGCTCCAACTCCACGTTCCAAGCCGCCTTGCGCAGTCTCAGGTCAATGGAGTTGGGGTGGTAAGCGAGTGCGTCGGCAGCCTTGGCGAGACTGTCGCGCAGGGCGTCGTGGTTGTTTTGGGCTTGGGTTGGCATCCAGACCACGAGAGCCAAAGCCAGACTAAGCAAGATGTGTTGAACTTTCATACCATGTCATGAAGCTGTGTTTCCGCCTTGATGGAAATCGAAATACTGATTCTAAATATACTTGGGCGTGAATCCCTTTTTGCTTTTGGCCACCTCCTCGGGCGTTCCAGTGGTGAGCACCTCGCCTCCGCCGCGCCCGCCCAACGGCCCAATATCGATGATATGGTCGGCCAAACGTATCACGTCAAGGTTGTGCTCGATGATGATTACCGTGTTACCTCGGTCCACAAGCTTCTGTAACACGTCCATCAAGATGCGTATATCCTCGAAGTGCAACCCCGTGGTGGGCTCGTCAAGAATGTAGAGTGTCTTGCCCGTGTCACGCTTAGCCAACTCCGTGGCCAGTTTCACGCGCTGGCTCTCACCGCCCGAAAGCGTGGTCGAGCTTTGTCCGAGCTTGACGTATCCCAGCCCCACGTCCTGCAGGGTTTTAATCTTAGGCAGGATGGTGGGCACGTTCTCAAAGAACTCCACGGCCTGATTGATGGTCATATCGAGCACATCAGCGATGGATTTTCCTTTGAATCTCACCTCCAAGGTCTCCCGATTGTACCGCTTGCCATGGCACACTTCGCAGGGCACCATGACGTTGGGCAGGAAGTTCATCTCAATAGTCTTGTAGCCATTGCCACCGCAGGTCTCGCAGCGACCGCCCTTGACGTTGAACGAGAAGCGCCCGGGCTTGTAGCCTCGAATCTTGGCTTCAGGCAGATTGACAAACAAATTGCGGATGTCGGTGAACACACCCGTGTAGGTGGCAGGGTTAGAACGTGGTGTGCGGCCAATGGGACTCTGGTCCACATCAACCACTTTGTCGATATTGTCGATACCCTCTGCCTTCTCGTAAGGCATGGGGTTCTTCAGCGATCGGTAGAAATGCTGCGAGAGAATGGGCTGCAACGTTTCGTTGACAAGCGTCGACTTGCCCGATCCCGACACGCCCGTCACCACGATGAGCTTACCCAACGGGAACTCCACATTGATGTTCTTCAGGTTGTTGCCGTGTGCTCCGATGATCCGAATCGACTTCCCATTGCCTTTCCTGCGGTGCTCGGGAATTTCAATTTGGCGCTCCCCGTTGAGGTATTGCGCAGTGATTGTCTGCGTCTTGAGCATCTCCTCGGGTGTGCCTTGAAACACCACCTCGCCGCCTTTGCGGCCAGCTCGCGGCCCGATATCAATGATCCAGTCGGCCGCCCGCATCATATCCTCGTCGTGTTCCACCACGATCACCGTGTTGCCCAAGTCGCGCAGCTCCTTCAATGAACTAATGAGCCGGTGGTTGTCGCGCTGGTGGAGGCCGATGCTCGGCTCGTCGAGGATGTAGAGCACGTTCACCAACTGCGAGCCGATCTGCGTGGCCAGGCGGATGCGCTGGCTCTCGCCACCCGACAATGTGCCCGACTGGCGGTTCAGAGCCAGATAGTCCAGCCCCACCTCGAGCAGGAAATCCACGCGTGTGCACAGCTCCTTCACAATCTCATGGGCAATTTTCTGCTGTTGCTTGCCAAGATGTTCCTCCACGTGGGCGAGCCACTCCCTGAGGTCGGTCATGTCGAGATTCGACACCTCCGAGATGTTCTCATCCCCTATTCTGTATGACAACGACTCGCGTTTAAGCCTCATGCCCTTGCATTCCGGACACACCGCATCGGCCAAAAACTGTGCTGCCCATTTCTGACTGGCAGCGGAATCGTCGGCCTCCATCACCGTACGGAGGTATTTCACAACCCCGTCGAACGTCACGAAGTAGTCGCTCGACGTGTGCACCACCTCCTTGGGGATGCGCACAGTCTCCAGCGTTCCGTTCATGATTTCGTCCACAGCGTCCTGGGGAATATCCTTGAAGGGAGTCTTGAGGTCGCATTCATAGTTGTTCAGAATGGCTTCCAACTGCCAGAAAATCATCTGGTTCTTGTATTTCCCAAGCGGTGCAATGGCTCCCTCGCGAATGCTCAGCTTGTCGTTGGGTATCACCTTTTTCATGTCGATCACACTCACATAACCCAGCCCCTTGCAGTGGGGGCAGGCCCCTTCGGGCGAGTTGAACGAGAAAATGTTAGGTGCCGGCTCGCCGTAGGAGAGGCCCGTCACGGGGTCCATGAGCCGTTTGGAGAAATTGCGAACCGCTCCCGACTCCTTGTCCATCACCGCCACGACGCCGTCGCCCTGCTTCATGGCTGTCTGTACGCTGTGCTTGAGGCGCTCGTCGTCCTTGCCCTGCACCTTCAGCTTGTCGATAACCACCTCGATGTTGTGGTTCTTGTATCGGTCCACCTTCATGCCACGCACAATCTCCTTCACCTCCCCGTCCACACGGATATAGAGATATCCCTTGCGTCGCATGCTGTCGAAGAGCTCGCGGTAGTGACCCTTGCGCTGGCGAACGAGCGGGGCAAGGATGTAGATGGCATGACCGTCGTAGTCGGAGAGAATCATGTCGATGACCTTCTCCTCCGTGTATTTCACCATCTTCTCACCGCTCATGTAGCTGTAGGCCGTACCGGCACGGGCATAGAGCAGTCGCAGATAGTCGTAGATTTCGGTCGTTGTGCCCACCGTGGAGCGTGGGTTCTTGTTGGTGGTCTTCTGTTCAATGCTGATCACGGGGCTCAGTCCCGTAATCTTTTCCACGTCGGGTCGTTCCATGTTGCCTAAGAAGTTGCGGGCATAGGCCGAGAATGTCTCGATGTAGCGGCGCTGTCCCTCGGCAAAAATGGTGTCGAAGGCCAGCGACGACTTGCCCGACCCCGACAGCCCCGTAATCACCGTGAGCGAGTTTCGGGGAATGCTCACGTCGATACCCTTCAGATTATGCACCCGCGCACCGAGCACATCGATCCACGACCCATCCTCCCCCGCCCCCCGTGAGGGCGCGGATGTCGGGGTGCTCCCAGCCTTGTTCGTAGGGCGTGGGGATGGAGTGTCTTGTGGGTTGTTATGCTGATGCTTATCTTTTAAAGCCATATTGTGTTGTGTTTGTTGGTTTTTGGCGGACTGGTCGGATGTGTTGGGACAGGCCTGACGGGTCTGACCGCCCCGACCCAAGCCGATGCTCGCCATGCTGCGAGGGGCTATGGACGACTGCTGCCCTCCATAAAGCCCCTCAACAGGTTGACGTCGCGCTTGATACTGAACTTCCGGCCGTCGGCTCCTTTGGCCTTGACCAGAACATAATACACACCTTGTTTCACGTCCTTGCCTTTGTATTTGCCGTCCCATCCGCCTGCGGGGTCGGTCCACGAATACAGTTTCTGTCCCCAGCGGTTGAAGATTGTGGCTTCAAACTCCACAATGCTGCGGTAGCCTTCCTTGGCCTTGTAGATATCGTTGATACCATCGCCGTTGGGCGAGAACGCATTGGGCATGTCGAGCTTGCTCTCGGATATGGTCACCGTGAGCGGCGAGCCCTCCGAACGCCAGTATTCATCCGTGTAGGCCACACTGTCGGCGCCCTGGGTGAAGATGGCCCACAGTTCCACGCTGTGTGCCCCGGCCTTGGTGAAGGTGTAGGTTGTGTTCTCCTCGTATCGCTTGAGATACACCTGGTCGCGCTTCCCCTCCTCGTAGAAGTGCCATTCGTAGTGAGCCGCCCATCCGCCCGTGTTTTCGGCATTGGCCTTGAAGGTCACGGTGAGCGGCGCCGACTCGGATATGGCTGTTTCGCTCAGCTCGTTGCCCTCGCTGTCGGTGTAGGTGGCCGTGGGCGAGATGATGGGCAACGCGCCTTGTCCCCTCGCCGCTACCGACGAGAGCACCAAGAGTATCGTAAAAAGGGAAAGCCTGATTTTCATCTTTGCAAAAAGTTGATTATGCAAAGATAACGCTTTTTGCACGAAAAAGGTGTGCCCCGGGAGTTAAAAGTTATTATTAGCACCCCAACCGAGCTGACGGCAAGTTTCGGCAGCCCAACTGATTACAAATCATACAGAAGTCGTCGGGCGAAATGCTCCCATGAGCGCTTGTCAGCTGTGCTGCTTGTCGCAGTTCTGCTCCTGCTCGTAGTTCACCGAAGCATCTACGTCGCCACGAAGGGCGCTGCGGAGATCATGCCAATCCTGAAACCCGGCAAAGAGTGCCAGCCTGTTCAGGGTGCTAGCCGACGGTTTGCGCCTGCCCGCCAAGACATCCCACAACCTTCTGAGCGAGGCTTTGCTCAGGTTGATATGGTGTCTGGACAGTGCCACAGAAACCTGATCCAAATCAGCAGACAGCTGTTGCGGCTCCTGCTTCATTCTCCTGCCAACCTCGGCCAGGAGAATGCTCAAATCTCTCTTCATTTTTTATAACCAACAAATCCTAATTTTGTCGCTGCAAAGTTAGTGATTATTTTCATCATGCGCTCTTCTTTTGCCATGAAATATTCATGAAGTTTTGATGTCAGATTTTTTTGTCTTAAAACGGGGTCTCCGTTCTGCTCATTCTAGCGCGCAGAAGTCGTCTTTCAGGCGTAAATTTCTGCGCATCATTGCCCAAAATTGCGCAGCGAAGGTCTCAAAAATTTCGTCGTCCTGCCGTTAAGCCCTGATGGCAGCGCGACTACAGCCCAACGGCACCATGAGTAAGCCTCATCCGTCTGGCGATTCGAGCCTAACCGCAATGCGATTCGATATGCCATCGCGGGCGATCTCAATGGCACCAGAAACGCCTTTTTGCTAAACCTTTGACTGTCAACGAATTAAAAACCACCGTATTTTGGACGTATTTTGGGCGACCGCCTTTTTATTTTCAAATACGCGAAGCATTCGAGGGCTTTTGTCAATAAAAATACCAACACGCAAGGCTTGCGGATGATACGCGCATATGGCATCTTTAGGGTTGGGCTATTGCTTCTTTTCAGTTTTGTCTTTAACTTTGTCGAACAATGACGAGACCTTCAAGGTACCCGTGGATATTTACATGATGGAAAATTTGCGGGGGTGGGCATGCAAGGTTTTCAGCATGTTTGCGTTTAATGGACAGAAGTATCATCTGATGAGACACGTACCAGCAGACAGGGAGGAAAGGATTGTCAGCTTGTTCCGACAGGGTAATGCCTTGGCGATGGAGATGCTGTATGCCGACTATGCCAGTTATCTCACGGGAGTTTGCGCACGATATATCCGCAACGATGACGACCTAAAGGATGTGTTGCAAGAAGGATTCATCAAGATTTTCACACAGATAGACCGGTTCGAATACCGTGGGAAGGGGTCGCTGCGCGCATGGGCAAGCCGGATCATGGTGAACGAAAGCCTGCAAGCTTTGCGCCGTCAGAAGCAGCTTACCTGCCCCCTGCCGGAGGACATGATGCCCGACTTGCCCGATGAAGAGCCCGACACCGACGGACTGGAAGCGGATACGCTGGTGCGCCTCATCAGGAAACTGCCCGACGGTTACCGCGCTGTGCTCAACCTCTATGTCCTTGAGGGGAAGAGCCACAAGGAGATTGCGCAGCTACTCGGCATCAAGCCCGACAGTTCGGCATCGCAACTACACCGTGCCAAAAACATGCTGGCACAACTCATCAAGAATCATCAAGGAGGTAAGTTATGAACGATAAATGGATGAAAGACCTGAGGCGACTCGGCGATCAATACCGCCAGACGCCACCCGAGGGACTGCTTGGCGACATCAAACGGGTGATGGCAGCCCGCGGTCTTGAGCCCGCCTTGGCGGAAACGCATGCGAAAGCGGTGCCCCTGTGGCGGCGTGTGGCCGTCGCGGCGGCCATTGCAGTCCTGCTGGGCGTGGGCACAATAGGCTATTTGACCTACGACGGCGACCCGAAGCCAATGGCTTCAGCCGGCTCCGGAGGGGAGAAGGCCATGGCATCTGCGGCTGGAAAGGCACCGCAGACAACGTCTTCACCGCGCCTCGACACCGCACCCGATGCGCTCCTGCAGAGTGAATCGCAGGTGAAGCGCGCCCCACGGAGCCTCGGCGGCCGTGTGCTGGCTGTGGCAGCAGACGCGAAAGAAGTGCTGGGTCTGAAGGCTACCGGTCATGCCGACAACGAGTCGGAGCCGCTTGTGGCTCAAACCGGAAACGACACGCGGGAAGTCTCCGCGGGCGAAAGCAGGCGTAACACCGTGTCTCCCTCGACCCGTCAGCCTGCCACCACGCGTCGCAGCCACGTCGCCGCGAGCTCCTTCGGCTCCTCCCGACGCTCGCCCTGGGGAATCGGCATGTACTACGGTGGGCAGCCGTCCATGCAAACATCAGTCCGTGACGGTAGCAACACGATCATGTCGTTGCCGGCTTCCGACTGCAAGTATTCCACCGAACTCTCCCAAGACGATGCTCAAAGACTGGCCGTGGCCAACGTTCCACCCATCGTGCACGAGAAACACCACCGCCCCATCAAGGTGGGCGTGTCGCTGGAATACCGTCTGTCTGACCGCTGGAGCCTGCAATCGGGCATCACCTACAGCCGACTGACCTCCGACTTGACCGAGGAAAGTCCCTCGGCCGTGCGTACAACCAGACAGAAACTCCACTACATCGGCATTCCCGTCAGCCTGAGTTACAGCGTTTGGCAAACCCCACACCTGAACGTTTACGTCAAGGGCGGGGGCGGAATCGAGCAACTCGTCAAGGGCGAATCCATCACACAACGGGTGTCCGAAACGTCATCCGAACCACGCAAAACGACCGATTTGAGCGAGCATCGGCCGGTGTTCAGCACTCATGCTGCCGCCGGGGTGGAATACCAACCGGCCAAACTGGTCAGCTTCTTTGCCGAACCCGGCGCCGAGTTCTATTTCAAGAACGGCAGTGGAATCAAGTCTTCCTATACCGATAAGCCGCTGAACTTCAACCTCAACGTGGGTGTGAGGATGAAGTTGGACACGAGAGTCGGAAGATAATCAACAAGAACACGGCGGACACGCCAAGACAACAATTGCCGGATGCATCTCACGCATCCGGCAATTTCGGTCTTGGGCAAAGGCTGCGACGGGGGTTAGATGCCCGGCAGACGCCTTTCTATCTTTTTCTGTATAAACCGGGCAAGGGCCATACCCCGCTTCGTCCTTCTGGCGATATCCGAGCGCACCGCGTTGATTCCATTAAAGAGGTCGGCTGCGGCAGTCTGTATGGCGTTGGGTTTGCGCTGTTGCTTGTTGCCCTCGGCATTGACAATGATGCGTATGCCTTTTCTTTCGAGGTGCACATCAATGTCCGCCCCCGTCATCACAGGCTCACCATCATAGTGTATAACGCCCGGTTCGGACCGGCGAATTTGCAGGTGTCCGGTTTGGAAAGTCTTGATTTTCGAACTCTTGTCGAGTGTCTTGCTAAACATATCGATGGCTATCTGCGGCGCCTCGAGCACATCAAACGGCTCCATGATCACCACATCCATCAGCCCATCACTCATCGAAGCCTGCGGAGCGATGTAAGCATTGTTGCCGTATTGCGAGGCGTTGGCACACGAAATCAGGAACGCCTTATGGTTCGTCTTGTCGTTATCCTCAATGATTTCGTAGGTTTCGGGTTTATAGCTCACACCTTCTTCAAGCACCTTTTGGATATAGGATATCGGCCCACGCTTTCCCGCCTCGGCAAACTTCTGGCTGACAAAGGCATCGAACCCCATGCCGCAGGTGCAGAAAAATGGGTAATCGTTGATCACACCGTAGTCGAGTTCGCGAATCTTGCAACGGTTGATGATGTCCATGCTCTTCTTGAAATTCATCGGAATCAAGAGGTGTCGGGCAAGTCCGTTGCCCGAGCCGTAGGGTATGATACCCAATGCGGTGGATGTGTGGACAAGACCACTGCCCACCTCGTTCACCGTACCGTCGCCTCCTACAGCCACCACCACATGCACACCGCGGTCGGCAGCCTGCGCGGCCAGTTCCTTGGCATGACCCGCATACTCCGTGAACTTGATGTCGACATCGAACTTTTCATGGTCTATATATTTCTCTATCTCCCCGGGAAGACGATTCTTAGCCGTCGTCCCCGAAATCGGATTGATAATAAACAGTATCGACTTCTTCATGCCATGAGAATTAAGTGACGCAAATTTAGTCATTTTACTGTGATAAATATACGAATAACCCGCTGAATTTTACAAATTAAACGATTTATCCCTTTTTTAGTCGCGATATTAGTTCTTTTTTGTATCTTTGCAGCCTATTTATAACATCTGTAGAGATTTCTACACCTATTTATCAAAATGGGACAATTACAGGAAAAGTATAAAAACTATCGCGAGCCACAGCGTTATATGGAGGCTGGCGTATATCCCTATTTTAGAGAAATTACCAGTAAACAAGGACCCGAAGTCACCATGGGCGGACATCACGTGCTGATGTTCGGCAGCAATGCCTACACGGGACTGACAGGCGACGAGCGCGTCATCGAGGCCGCCGGGCAAGCCCTGAAGAAATATGGCTCCGGGTGTGCAGGCAGCCGCTTCCTCAACGGAACCCTCGACCTGCATGTGCAGCTGGAGAAAGAGCTCGCCACGTTTGTACACAAGGACGATGTGCTGTGCTTCCCCACGGGTTTCACCGTAAATTCCGGTGTGATTCCGGCCGTTGTGGGACGCGGCGACTACATCATCTGCGACGACCGCGACCATGCCTCCATCGTGGATGGGCGGCGCCTGAGTTTCGCCACGCAACTACGCTACAAGCACAACGACATGGACGACTTGGAGCGCGTGCTTCAGAAACTCCCGAAAGAGGCCATTAAGCTGATTGTGGCCGACGGTGTTTTCTCTATGGAAGGTGACCTCTGCAAGCTGCCCGAAATCGTGGAACTGAAACATAAGTACAACTGTTCGATCATGATCGACGAGGCTCACGGCCTCGGGGTGTTTGGAAAGCAGGGCCGGGGCGTGTGCCATCACTTCGGCCTTCAGGACGAGGTAGACCTCATCATGGGCACTTTCTCGAAAAGCTTGGCCTCGATCGGTGGATTCATCGCTGGCGATGCCGACACCATCAACTATCTTCGCCACACGTCCCGCACCTATATCTTCTCGGCCAGTGACACGCCCGCAGCCACAGCTGCCGCACTGAAGGCGCTTCACATTATCCAGGAAGAGCCGGAGCGCATCGAGCATTTGTGGGACGTTACCAACTACGCGCTGAAGCGATTCCGCGAGGAGGGTTTTGAGATTGGCGACACCGAGAGTCCGATTATCCCCCTCTACGTACGCGACATCGACAAGACTTTCCTCGTCACCCATCTGGCTTTCGAGGCCGGGGTGTTCATCAACCCCGTCATTCCACCGGCCTGTGCACCGCAGGACACGCTTGTGCGCTTTGCCCTGATGGCATCGCACACGACCGACCACGTGGAGCGTGGTGTGCAGATTCTGAAGAAAATATTCACAGAGCAGGGAATCATCAAGTAGTCCCCGCAGTCGTATAGACCGAAACGCAAAGCGCATCTCACGAGTCAAGTCATGAGATGCGCTTTGCGTTTGGCAGAATACGGTGGCCGGCAGCCTACCCTACTCGTTGGTATAAAGCCAAACGACGGCAATGATAATCAGCACCGAGAGGATACATCCCAAGGTGAATAGCACATTGGAAATAATCCGGCGGCGCCTCCTGGCATGAAACTGGTTCTGCTTGAAAATATCTGATGCGTCTTGGTGGTGATGATGGTGGTGATGTCTTCTTTCAGTCGTCATACCTGTAATGTTCATGCATTTTTCATCGATTCTTCGCCAAAATTACAAAAATAGTACAAAAGAAGCCCTATTATTTTGCCATATTTAATAGGAAAGGGTGAAAAATTGCGAACCCCGTCTCATTTTGGTGCTGTCAACATAGCATCTCACCCTATCCCTCACAAAACTGTAAGGGAATGGCCAACAAATGCTGCAACACGCTTTACCGTCTATCGTTCTGCTTGTAGAACGTCAGTTTTTTGGGCAACCTCACCCATTTGCGGTTTCGCGCAATCTTAAGTGTGCTGCCGGCACCCTGCCTCAGCACATACGTGGTGTCGTCGGTCTGTTCCAGTGTTGCCGTCAAATCCTCACTGCCGTAGTCGTTGATGACTTCCAGCCTGAGGGTGGTGGCATTCTTAATGGCCGATGAGGTGAACAGCCACTTACGCCCGTCTTTGTTGTCGCCCAGATAGCCGGGCAACTCCCCATAGATTTCCTGACCAGGCACGATGACGTTCTTCTGGTAGGGGTCGAGACAGATGTAGACGTCGTATTCACGGTTGAGGAAGTTGCCTTTGAATGGTTTCGACTCCGCGCCGGCCACAGTTCCTTGAGCCATTGCAGATGCCGACACCATCAGGCACACAATTCCCACGATCAGTTTTCTCATAGGCACAACAGGTTGACACCTGTGATACTGATATCTGACGCCAAAAAGGCGTACAATATGATCAAAAGTCTTTGTCCGAATATTTATTTCTTGATTTTAGACCAGACCCACAAGATGATAACAGCACCGATAACGGCCGTAGCGATCTGTCCGATAACACCGTTCCACTCTATGCCAACCCAGCCGAGCACGTTGCCACCAACAAAACCACCAACAAGACCCAATAACAAGTCGACCAAACATCCCTGGCCGTCATGACCCATAATTTTACCGGCTATCAATCCGGCAAGAAGACCTACAATAATTGTCCAAATCATAATTTCTATTTGTTTAAAAGTTGTTATAAACATGGACAAAGATAAGAAAAAAATATCAGAATTGTATGATTTCGTCAAATTATTTTAGGTTCTTCCGCTTTTCTCGTTGGTCGATGGTAAGTTTCATCGGATAATTTTAGAGATCATATAAAAAAGAAGCCTAATTCCGTTATATATTAGGATTCACCACAAATCTTAAATATAGAACATGGAACTAAGCTTCTTATATCATGGTTTCGGTATTGACCGCAGTTACCATTATCATACTACGGAGTACAAAGATAGCTCAATAGTTTTAAAACTCAAAAGTATTCCGGTAAAGAAAGTAACCTGCCCTCATTGCGGCAGCACGGAAGTCATACGATATGGTGTGGTCTATCGCAACATACACAATCTTCCCATTGGCAGCAAAAGGACTTTCCTATACCTTACAGTTCAACGCTACCAGTGCAAGACGTGTGGAAAAGTACATCAGGCAGACATACCGTTTACTCATGGGCTACACATGTATATGACAAGTTCCATGTGGTTGAGCTTGTAAATGAAGCCGTGAACCAAGTCCGCCGTAGCGTGTGGAATCAGGAGAAGAATATGGAGAAGAGGAAGCTGATAAAAGGAACGAGATGGATGCTGTTGTCAAAGTCGTTGGATAAGTTCGATGAAGCATCAAGGAGACGCTTTACTAACATCCTGACTACAAACGACCCCCCCCTGTTCAAGGCATATTACTTAAAAGAAGACATCGCACAGATATGGATGCAAAACAACAAGGTGGAGGCTGAGGAACAGTTGCGGTATTGGTGCGACAGGGCCATAGAAAGCAAACTGCCGGCAATGGTTAAAGTAGCTAACACGCTATTGGCAAAACGGACGGGGATACTTGCCTGGTATGATTGTAAGGTTACAAATGCCATACTTGAGGGGACAAACAACAAGGTGAAGTTGATAAAGAGGAAAGGCTATGGTTACAGAGATGACGAATACTTCAAATTGCTTCTTTTAGGCATGAAAGATGAAACCGTCAAAACTGAATTAAATTAATGGCGACCAACGAGAAAAGCGGAAGAACCTTAAAAAAGCTAAAAGGGTTGTCGGCCATGCAAGAATTTCGGAGTTTTGGCATTATTTAAGTAAGTTCTGCCAGTCTGATAAGGCTGATTGATAGAACTGGTTTGATAGAACATTTAAACAAAATCAAGTGATGAGAAAATCTGTAAGAGAAATATGTGTACTGGTATTGGCAACAATACTGTTGGTTTCTTGCCATAGTGTCAATCAGAAAATGTCGAAAAAAAACAACATGCCAGGTATGGTCAGAATGACGGAGGATCAGTTGTCGGCAGTGAGCAGCAATAACGACTTCTCGTTGCGTATGTTCAAAGAAGTTGCTGCCTCGGGGGAAGGCAGTGTGCTCGTTTCTCCCCTGAGTGCCACCTATGCGTTGGGCATGTTGGCCAATGGTGCACAAGGCGATACGCGGCGGGAAATCGTTGGAGGTTTGGGATTTGGAACAGAAGATGTGAAGGATGTCAACGCGATATGTCAACAGTTGATGACCGATGCACCTTGGTTGGACAAGTCTGCTACGATCGACATTGCCAATGCAGTGGTGGTTAATCAGAAGCATCAGCTCCGGACCGACTTTAAGAAAACAGTCAGGCAACATTACGATGCTTTGGTTGAGAACAAGGATTTCGGTTCGCCGGCTACATTGTCATTTATCAATAATTGGGCCAAGGAAAAAACAAAAGGCATGATACCAAAGGTGTTGAATGCTGTCGACCCTATGGCTGTGACCTATTTGATGAACGCTGTTTATTTCAAGGGTATATGGGCATCTAAGTTTGACAAGGCGCGGACGCAAAAGGAATCTTTTGTTACTGAAAACGGAGCGCGTAGACAACTGCCGATGATGCATCAGGAATCCCAATACAGAGCCAATGTCAACGACACCTGCAAGACTGTGATTTTGCCTTATGGCAACGGTTCGTTCAACATGGTTGTCCTTTTGCCTCAGAAGGGCAAGACGGTGAACGACGTTTTGGCCGGCCTTTCTACCGAAAAATGGAGAGAAAACATAGAAAGCTGTTTGGAAATGGAGGTTGACTTGAAGTTGCCGCGATTCACAACAACCTGTCAAAGTGTGCTCAACAAACCTTTGTCGAATATGGGTATGCGGCGGATGTTCAATTCGCAGCAAGCTGATTTCGGAGCCTTGTGTGACGGTCAGACGGCCGTGTCAGAAGTATTGCAGAGTGCAAAAATCGAATTGGACGAGGAGGGTACGCGTGCAGCAGCAGTTACTGCTGTCGTAGTGATGATGACTTCTGCTGGTCTGCCTGATTTGATGGAGTTTCATGCCGACCATCCGTTCGTGTATGCCATTACCGAGAGCAGCACCGGTGCCATATTTTTCATGGGTGTATATCGAGGCGACTGATATCCACAGGGGCTTTTCAAGCGTTGATTAGTCGGCATGGATGAGCCTGCAGATAATGGCAAAATCCGTACCGACAAACGGGACGGCCATGGCTGTTGAGACGTAGGCGTGCCGCGTCCCAGCAGGGAAGCGTCGCCGTATCAGCCTGGGTGGTTATTTCTTCGGCCTTCTTTTATAAAAGGATATTTGCTTGGGCAGTTTCTGCGATTTGCCGTTGCGCGCAATTTTCAGAGTACTGCCCGACTCTTTTTTAAGCACAAAGGTTGTGTCATCTTCCTGTGTGAGCGTAGCCACAAGGTCTTCGCTGCCATAATCGTTGATGACACTGAGCCTGAGCGTAGACTTGTTGATGATTTTCGACGACGTGAACAGCTATTTGCGCGAGTCGCGAGTGTCGCCCAAATAGCCCGGCAGCTCACCGTATATATCCTGCCCGGGCACGGTTATGTTTTGCCGATAGGCATCGAGTTGCAGATAGATATTGTAGTCGTTGTTATAAAATACCCTTTAAACAACGTCGAGTCAGGAAGAGTGGTTGTTTTCTGTGCACAAACTCCGATGGTTGCTATCAAGGCAACCATTGCTATAATGATTTTCCCCATGGTGATAACTTGTTGAATATTGCAAAGTTAATGCTTTATATCAAGAAAAGGCAGGTGTTTTTCAAAATATATTAATGAAACTTGTACGTTTGTATTATTTATACTATCTTTGCGTATGTTTATTATAACAATTAGATAAATGATGACAACAGAAATGCTGTTTCCTGATTATATTTTCGAATCGAGTTGGGAAGTTTGCAACAAGGTCGGAGGTATATATGCCGTATTATCGACACGCGCCAAGACATTACAAGACAGAATCGGGGACCGTTTGATTTTCATCGGCCCGGATTGTTGGAAACAACAAGAATGTATCTATTTCAAGGAGGATGCCTCCCTTTATGCCGACTGGCAGGAGCATGCATCCCGGGAAGGACTCCAGATAAAGGTTGGACGCTGGGACATCCCCGGTCAGCCTGTCGCCGTGCTCGTGGACTTCAGCCCCTACTTTGATCAGAAAAACCGCATCTACACCGAACTGTGGAATAGTTTCGGGGTGGACAGTCTCCATGCCTATGGCGACTACGACGAGGCGTCCATATTCTCGTATGCAGCCGCATTAGTGGTGGAGAGCTTCTATCGGTTCTGCCTCGGTCCATCGCACAAGGTGGTGTATCATGCCAACGAATGGATGACGGGACTGGGACTGCTCTATATCCACAAGCATCTGCCGGAGGTGGCCACCATCTTCACCACCCATGCCACGAGCATCGGCCGAAGCATTGCCGGCAACAACAAACCGCTCTACGACTACCTGCCCGCCTACAATGGCGACCAGATGGCCGGCGAGCTGAACATGCAAAGCAAGCACTCCATCGAGAAACAAACTGCCCACTACGCCGACTGTTTCACCACGGTGAGCGACATCACGGCGCGCGAGTGTGCCGAGTTGCTCGACAAACCGGTGGATGTGGTGCTGCCCAACGGGTTCGAAGATAACTTCGTGCCACAGGGCGCGGCACTCACGGCCACACGGCGCAAGGCGCGCAGGCGTTTGCTCGACGTGGCCAATGCCCTGCTGGGAACCACGCTCGATGACAACACCCTCATCGTGTCTACCAGTGGGCGATATGAATTTCGGAACAAGGGAATCGATGTGTTCATCGAGGCCATGAACGACCTGAACCGCGACAACCGACTGACCAGAAACGTTGTAGCCTTCATCATGGTGCCGGGCTGGGAGGCCGGTCCACGCCAGGACTTACAGGAGCGGTTGGCCTCGGGGGAAACCTTTGCCGAACCGCTGACACTCCCCGCCGTGACCCACTGGTTGCACAATGCCAACGACGACAGGGTGTTGGGCATGATGCAGGGGCTGGGCATGAAGAATCGGGCCACGGACAAGGTGAAGGTCATCTTCGTGCCGTGCTACCTCACGGGCAACGACGGCATCATCGACATGCCCTATTATGATATTGTGCCGGGTAGCGACCTCTCGGTCTACCCCTCCTACTACGAGCCTTGGGGCTACACCCCACTGGAGTCGGTGGCCTTCAGAGTGCCCACCATCACGACCACCTTGGCCGGATTTGGGCTGTGGGTGAACTCCGAGTTAGGACATGAGGGCGTGATCGAAGACGGCGTGAAAGTTATCGAACGCACTGACTACAACCTCTCCGACGTGGCCGACGCCATCAGGAACATCGTGGTGGACTATTCGAACATGTCCGACACGCAAGTGAGAAAAGTGCGGGAGAAAGCCCGGAGACTCTCGAAAAAAGCATTATGGAACCGCTTTATCGTCCACTATGAGCGTGCCTACGACTTGGCACTGCGCAAGGCTGAGGCAAGAAAACAACAGTAAAACAAAATTAATAAATTATATAGTTATGAAAATTAAAGCAGATTACAGCAATGCTCCCAAATGGAAGGAGCTGTCTGTCAAGTCGCGTCTCCCCGAGCAGTTGAACTGCCTCGACGAGATTGCACACAACCTGTGGTGGGCATGGAACTATGAGGCCCGCAGACTGTTCAAGAGTTTGGACGAAAAGCTCTTCGAGGAAGTGGGTCACAACCCCGTGTTGTTGCTCGAGCGACTGGGCTATGACCGCAAGGAAGAAATTGTGAAGGACCGCACCCTAATGAAAAAGGTGAAGGACGTGTATGCCTCCTTCCGCGCCTATATGGATGCCAAGCCCGATACCAAGCGCCCCTCCGTGGCCTATTTCTCGATGGAATACGGCTTGAACCAAGTGCTCAAGATCTATTCCGGCGGCCTCGGCATGTTGGCTGGCGACTATCTGAAAGAGGCATCGGACTCCAACGTGGACCTTTGTGCCGTGGGCTTCCTCTATCGCTACGGCTACTTCACGCAGATGCTCTCGATGGACGGTCAGCAAATTGCACACTACGATGCACAAAACTTCAACTCGTTGCCCATTGAGCGTGTGCTCGATGAAAACGGCAACCAAGTGGTGGTGGAGGTGCCCTATATGAACTATCAGGTGCATGCACTGGTGTGGTGCGCCAACGTGGGGCGTATCAAGCTCTACCTGCTCGACACCGACAACGACATGAACTCGGAATATGACAGGCCGATTACCCACTCCCTCTATGGCGGCGACTGGGAAAACCGCCTGAAACAGGAGATACTGCTGGGCATCGGCGGCATACTCACGCTCAACAAGCTGGGCATCAAGAAAGACATCTACCACTGCAACGAGGGTCACGCAGCTCTGTGCAACCTGCAGCGGCTCTGCGACTATATCGACAGTGGACTGACGTTCAACCAGGCCATCGAGCTGGTGCGCGCCTCATCGCTCTACACCGTGCACACACCGGTTCCAGCCGGTCACGACTATTTCGACGAGGCACTCTTCGGCAAGTATATGGGCGGCTATCCGGCACGCCTGGGTATCTCTTGGGACGAATTTATCGGTATGGGACGCGAAAATCCCGACGACCACAATGAACGCTTCTGCATGAGCACCTTTGCCTGCAACACCTCGCAGGAGATCAACGGCGTGAGCAAGCTCCACGGATGGGTGAGCCAGAAGATGTTTGCGCCGATATGGTCGGGATATTTCCCGGAAGAAAACCACGTGGGATATGTCACCAACGGTGTGCACTTCCCCACATGGACTGCTACCGAGTGGCGCAAGGTGTACGATAAGTTCTTCGACCCGAACTTCATCAACGACCAGAGCAACGAGGACATCTGGCATGCCATCTACGATGTATCCGATGACGAAGTGTGGAAGACACGCATGGCACTGAAGCAGAAGCTCGTTACCTATATCCGCGAGAAGTTCACGCAGTCGTGGCTCCGCAATCAGCAGGATCCGGCTCGCGTGGTGTCGCTGCTCGATCGGATTAATCCCAATGCGCTGATGATCGGTTTCTGCCGCCGCTTCGCCACCTATAAGCGTGCCCACCTACTGTTTACGGATATCGATCGCCTGAACCGCATCGTGAACAATGAAGAGCATCCCGTTATCTTCTTGTTCTCGGGTAAGGCCCACCCCGCTGACGGTGCCGGCCAGGGTCTCATCAAACGCATATTCGAGATTAGCCAGCGCCCGGAGTTCCTGGGCAAGATTATCTTCCTCGAGGACTACGACATGCAGCTCGCACGCCGCCTCGTGTCTGGCGTGGACATCTGGATGAACACGCCGACCCGTCCGCTCGAAGCATCGGGTACATCAGGCGAGAAAGCCGAGATGAACGGTGTGGTGAACCTCTCCGTGCTCGACGGATGGTGGGTTGAGGGCTATCGCGAGGGTGCCGGCTGGGCACTCCCCCAGGAACGCACCTATGAGAACCAGACGTATCAGGATCAACTCGATGCGGCTACCATCTACTCGCTCCTGGAAAACGAGATCATACCGCTCTACTACAACCGTAACAAGAAGGGTTACAGCGAAAAGTGGATAAAGGTTATCAAGAATTCCATCGCCACCATCGCGCCCCACTACACCATGAAGCGGCAGCTCGACGACTACTACGATAAGTTCTACACTAAACTGGAGAAACGATTCAGGAAGCTGTCTGCCAACGACAGCAAGCTGGCCAAGGATATTGCGCTCTGGAAAGAGTCCGTAGCCGAGCGCTGGGACGGAATCCACGTTGTAAGCAAGGATATCAGCGTATTCGATAACGGCGGAGAGACGGGTGTGAAATATACGCTGAAGTATGTCATCGACGAGCAGGGACTCAACGATGCCGTGGGTCTGGAACTCGTTACGCTGAAACCTGAGACCGACCCGTCGGATCGGGAAATCTTCAGTGTGCACGAATTCAAGCAGGTGAGCCATGAAGGCAACAACTACACCTTCGAGCTGGAGGTAGAACCTGATATGGCTGGTGCATTCCGCAGTTGTGTGCGCATGTTCCCCAAGAACAAGGATCTGCCTCACCGTCAGGACTTCTGCTATGTGAAGTGGCTCGACTAATCAGGATGATGCAAGCGGGGGTGGCACGGTGCTGTCCCCCCCCGCTTCTGCAACACCGACAGCGCGAGAAAAAGGAATAACAAAACGATAGAAAGGCAAAGGAATGAAACACCTGATCATGTCTATATTGGCAGCACTGGGACTCGGAACGGGCTCGTGTGCGCAGAATGAGCACATCACCTCGGTAGATGCCGCACAGTTCGAAGCAGCTATCAGCGCCGACAGCGTGCAACTGATTGATGTGCGCACCCCAGGCGAATACGCAGAAGGACACATTGCAAACGCCGTCAACATCGACGTGAAACAGCCCGACTTTGCAAGCAAGGCGGCCGGAACGCTCGACAAGGACAGGCCGGCCTATGTGTATTGCAGAAGCGGTCAACGCTCGATGAAAGCAGCCAGGATGTTGGCCAAGCAGGGTTTCGAGGTGGTGAATCTGAACGGCGGAATCATGGAATGGATGAACGCCGGTAAGCCGGTGAACCAATAAAACAACCGGCACGACGTGCAGGCTCCCCCGTATGGGGAACTACATCGTGGTCGGAAACTGAATACATCGTGGAAAATGGATAAAGTCTTTACACATTTTGACGGAGATGAGGAAAGTCGACGCGCAGAACTGATACGCATCATCGAACACAGCGTGGAGCAACTATCGCTGAGCGAGCTCGAAGCGCTGTATTATGATCTCATCTCGAAAGACTATATCAAGTTATAAAATGCATGGCGCCAACCTCTGTGAAGGTTGGCGCCATGATTATAATAGGTGTTACTTGTTCTTCAGCAAGTCCCTGATTTCTGAGAGAAGTTTTTCCTCGGCCGATGGCTTCGGAGCGGCAGGTGCCGGCTCTTCCTCCTTCTTTTTGATCAACTTGTTCATGGCCTTGACCATAATGAAGATACAGCCTGCAATAATCAGAAAGTCGATCACATTCTGAATGAACATACCGTAAGTAACGGTGGCATCGCCTATCTTGGCAGACAACTTAGAGAAGTCTACACCGCCAGTGAATAGACCGGTCACAGGCATCAGGATGTCGTCGACAAGTGATGATACAATCTTGCCAAAGGCACCTCCGATGATCACACCGACAGCCATGTCCATGACATTGCCCTTAATGGCAAACTCTTTAAATTCTTGAATAAAACCCATAAGTATATGAATATAATTAATATTACGCGTTGTTTTTGACATATAGAGTTTACACTCACCAACTCAACCTGTTATTTTTTTCAAAATAGTCGATTATATGCTTGTTTTTAAGATATTTAATACTTGGTTCGACTGCAAATTTAGAAAATAATTCGTAACTTTGCAAGTGTACGAGGGAAAGTTTCTTTGTAACAGGATAAAATATTTTTTAAACCTTTATAAATAAAAAAGTAAAATGACAAAAGTAGCAATTAATGGTTTCGGTCGTATCGGCCGTCTTGCATTCCGTCAGATGTTTGAAACAAAGGGTTATGAAGTTGTTGCCATCAACGACTTGACAAGCCCCAAAATGCTCGCTCACCTTCTTAAATATGACACTGCCCAGGGCGGTTTCGCCGGCAAGTTCGGTGAGGGTAAGCACACAGTAGAGGCAACAGACAACTCTATCATCGTTGACGGCAAGGAGATCACCATCTATGCCAAGCCCGATGCATCAGAGCTGCCTTGGGGCGATTTGAACGTTGACGTGGTGCTCGAGTGCACAGGTTTCTATACTTCTAAGGATAAGGCTTCTGCCCATATCAAGGCTGGCGCTAAGAAGGTAGTTATCTCTGCTCCTGCAGGCAACGACCTCCCCACCATCGTTTACAACACCAACCACAAGACCCTGACTCCGGAAGACAAGATTATATCAGCTGCTTCCTGCACCACCAACTGCTTGGCTCCTATGGCCGACGCTCTGAACAAGGCCTTCCCAATCCAGTCTGGTATCATGCAGACTATCCACGCTTACACGGGTGACCAGATGATTCTTGACGGTCCTCAGCGCAAGGGTAACCTCCGTCGTTCACGTGCAGGTGCTTGCAACATCACTCCCGCTTCTTCAGGTGCAGCTAAGGCTATCGGCCTTGTTCTGCCTGACTTGAACGGCAAATTGATCGGTGCTGCTCAGCGTGTTCCCGTTCCAACAGGTTCTACAACGCTTCTCTTTGCTGTTGTTGAAGGCAAGGACGTAACCGTAGAGAAAGTGAACGAGGCCATGAAGTCAGCCGCTAACGAGAGCTATGGCTATAACGAGGACGAGATTGTTTCTTCTGATGTTATCGGCATGAAGTTCGGTTCACTCTTCGATGCAACTCAGACCATGGTTCTGAAGCTCGACGATAACCACTACGAGGTTCAGGTTGTTTCTTGGTACGACAACGAGAACTCTTATGTTTCTCAGATGGTTCGCACCATCAAGTACCTCGCCGAGTTGAAGTAATAACTCACAAGCGATAACCTGATTGGACAGAAGTCCAACATACAGCCGCCCGATGCACTGCGTCGGGCGGCTTCTTTTGTGATACGGGAGTCGGCTGCTCACTGAATCCTACGAGCGATGACAGTGCGGGAGATACTCCGCAGTCAGGCAACCTACAGCCGTTAGCGCAAAAATGCTTCATCCAACTTTTCGAGTGATACGACAGTCATGTAATGCATATTCATCCCTCTTCACTCTTCATTCTTCCCTTTCTCTTCCCTATCACAATTATCCTTCCACCGTTTCTGTTGCCTCAACATGCTCAACGCGCAGCCAAATTGTGAATTTTGAATTGTGAATTTTGAATTATATTTCCCTCTTCCCAATTAACCCTCCACCGTTTTTGTTGCATCAACTTGCTCAGCGCGCAGCCTAATTGTGACGAGTTGATGAGCTTGCGAATAATTTTTATTACTGTCCGCTAAACTTTTGGGTAAGATACAAATTTAGGGCTGACACTTCTCACGAGAAGTGAAACGTCTTGCATGAAAATCCCCTCGATATCTGTCAACACATTTCCTAAGTTCGTAATCAGGGATGAGAGACATCAGTTGCGAGAATACAGTGTTTCCTACATTCATATCCTGTGCTATCTTATATATGAGACAGTACAAAGATAAGAATTCAAATCGGAAAATTTTTAAATCGATGTATATCATTGAATATTAACGAACTAAATGACAGTCTGGAAATTTTAACCGGACACTAGTGCCATCTTATAATAAATTTGCTCTCCAATTCTTATGGTAGCTTCACGCTCTGTCATAAAAGACAGTTTGCATGGTCCTTCCTTGAATGGCAATATTCCGTTTGCTGTTTTGGCATAAAGATACCTATAAGATGAAGTAATTTGATTCCATGGATTTTTGTTGTTCTCTACAATAACGGTAAATTCAAATTGCCGCCCTAATTGTTCATCGGTTAAGTCCTGTATGGATGGAAGTTCTTTGGCATATCTGACACTAACTTGTTTACCTAAATCGTCATAAAAAGTAAAAAGAGACTTCTCTAACTCTTTTATCTTGTTAGGCATTGGAGATAATTCTATGGTTGTTTTTGTCTGCCCCTTTCCTTTCTCAAGCAATTCTTTCAATTTAACAATAGGCAAACATGTATAATACCCTTTCTTTTCAAATCCCCCTGCTTCATGTTCCCGAAGACACACAACAAAAAATAGGACACCCTTGTCGTTATAGAAATTTCGCAAATCTGCCATTTCCGCACGGTATTTCATATTCCCTTTAGGGAAAGACTTTATATTATGTCCTTTCACTTGTACAGGGATTTTCCCCAGTAAATTGTTCTTTTCTCCACTTGAATTGGAATATAAGAAAATATTACCATCCCATGATGGTGTCCTATCATTATCATCAATATATGGAAACATCCGTCTCGACTTGCGAATTTCTGTTTTTATGAAATCTACAGTTTCCCCTTCTATCCATTTTGAATTTCCTGCCATATAGATATTGATTGTCGTTGTTTGAAATCAATGCAAAGTGCGTACCAACAATATCTTTATTACCGAATCTGACATTTTTTGCAGTGTCATAACTACCGTAAGGACATATCAAACACCTTCCAGCATAAGATCTGACATTTTCTGTTTGAAAACAAAACAGGCGCAAGCTCTATTTCGAAACAGACCTTGCACCATACAAATTAGAGAGTTATAAAAAACTTTCGGTTACGGGTTGATGATTGCTCCACCGCCCGAAGAAGAATCATCCGAGGCGACTTCGCCTTTCCTTTCCTCTCACTCGATGTCCACAACTGCCAGTCTACGCACGGCACGGCAGTCGCCACCTGTGACCCTCGTGCCGCCTCCACGGAAGCGGGTTTCGGGAATGAAGCGCACACGCACGCTGTTGATGAGTGCGGCGGTTACTTCCTTTTCTGTTGCCACGCCGTTATTGTTCGTCGCAGCCGTGAAGTAGAATGAGCCTATGCCGCCGAGTCTCACCGAGCAGCCCTGTGCCATATAGTCGCCCGTCACGTTAGCGACTACTGCCAAAAGCTATTTAGATGAGATCTCTGCAAAACTCCCCTGACAGGAGGTATAACTTATTGGTAGGCAGATATTGTGTTTCTGGCAAAATGGAGTTTTGCAGAGGCCTCGGATAATATTGTATTCGCTTTCAGAGTTGCACACTACGACACGACAGTCTAATTAGAGATTAATTTCTGTGAGAGGGTACTATTATAATTTATGCCCATTATAAAATACCCACTTTTAAGTATTGCAAAACTTGTTCACACCTCGTACCTTTGCAGCAAAGAAAATACAAGAGTATGATAAAACGAAAGTACCATATAGCATATATGGATATACACCCCTCCACTATCGAAGCGCACTGTTCAAGAAAAGAACAGTGCGTTTTTTTTATGAACAAAATTGAACAACGTTCACTATTAACCCTTTACCCTCATCATGCAAACTCTGAAAGATGACATTCGGCAGCGCATCATCGCTACCGCTCGTGCAGAATTTATCGCACATGGCGTACGCTGCACCTCCATCCGCACAGTGGCTCGCAAATCAGGTGTCGCTGTAGGAAACCTATACAATTACTTCAAGAGCAAGGACGAACTGTTTTGCGAGGTGCTGCGGCCTCTCACCAAGGCATTGAACAAACACATCCTGTCGCACAATGACGAAAAGTTTCTGTCGATAGACGTGTTCAACATGCGGCAACACCAAATAGATTACATCTTTGCCATGCTCGCCATCATCAAAGACTTCCGCCCAGAGCTTCGACTGCTCCTATTCAACTCGGAGGGTACGTCGCTACAAGGATATAAAGACAAGATGGTGGACAGACAGATGAAAGTGGGTATGGAATATCTGCGACTGATGAAAGAACGCTATCCACATCTCAACGCCAACATTTCGCCATTCTTGGTTCACATCAATTGTTCTACATGGATAACCGTTTTCTGCGAGATTGTAGAACACGAAGATTACAGCGACGAGGATATCAAAGTTGCCTTGGAGCAGTACATGGACTTTAGCATGGCAGGTTGGAAAGCATTACTGAAACCATAAGGACTAATTATTAAAAAGACAATAATATATGATGAAAACTCTCAAACGTTTAGGAGCTTACATGGGAGGGCGCAAATACTTGCTGCCATGCTCCGTAGCACTGTCGGCAGTCAACGGACTGCTGTCGCTTGTCCCATTCATACTTTTGTGGCTCGTGGTGCGCACACTACTTATCGCCAAGGGCAACCTCTCAAACACACCTCTTATAGACTATGCTCTATGGGCTTTTGTCATATCGGTGGCAAACGTGTTGCTCTACTTTTTGGCACTGATGCTCTCTCATCTTGCAGCATTCCGTATCGAAACCAACATGAGGCGCAAAGCGATGCAACGGCTAATGCGTGCGCCATTGGGCTATCTCGATGAACAAAACACGGGACGTATGCGCAAAATCATTGATGAGGATTCGGGACAGACACATACTTTTGTGGCACACCTGCTACCCGATGTGGCGAGCTGTGTCGTTGCTCCGATAGGTGTTATCGTACTGTTATTCGCTGTGGATTGGCAGTTGGGTGCGGCTGCAATGATACCTCTCATTGGCGCGATAGGCATTATGGGATATATGATGAACCCGAAGAACAACCAATTTCAAAGGCTCTACCTTGATGCGCAGGAGAAGATGGGGGCAGAGGCAGTGGAATATGTCAGAGGTATTCCCGTGGTCAAGGTGTTCCAACAGACAGTCTTCTCGTTCAAACGCTTCTACGATAGCATTATCAGCTACCGCGACCTTGTCATCAAGTGTACGCTTGTGTGGCGCACGCCAATGTCATTTTATATACTGGCTATCAATGCCTTTGCCTTCATCCTTGTTCCTACTGCTATTATCCTGATAGGACACGGTGGAGATACAAGCACAATTATTGCCAACGTGATACTTTATGTGGTGATTGCACCGCTCATCGCTTCCAACGTGATGAAAGCCATGTATCTCAGTCAGGATCTTTTCTTAGCAAATGAGGCTGTGGAACGATTAGAGCAGCTCACTGATATTGCACCGCTCTCGCAGCACGACAAGCCAAAACGGGCAGAAGCGTACGACATTCGTTTCAACAACGTTTCGTTTCGATATGAGGGAGCGGAGAAAGATGCAGTGAGTCATATCAACCTTACCATTCCCGAAGGAAAGACGGTTGCGCTTGTAGGAGCGTCAGGCAGCGGAAAGACCACCATAGCAAGATTGATACCCCGTTTTTGGGACGTGCGTCATGGCAGCGTTACCATTGGAGGTGTAGACGTGAGGGATATGCGCAAGGACGAACTGATGCGCAACGTGTCGTTCGTCTTCCAGAACACCCGTCTGTTCAAAACTTCGCTCATCGAAAACCTACGTTACGGCAATCCTGATGCAACGACCGAGCAGATCAACCGTGCCATCGACCTCTCACAAAGTCGCGAGATTATCGACCGTCTGCCACAGGGATTGGATACCGTTATCGGTGCCGAAGGCACTTATCTTTCGGGAGGTGAGCAGCAGCGAATTGTTCTTGCTCGTGCCATTCTGAAAGATGCTCCTATCGTCGTACTCGACGAGGCGACTGCGTTTGCCGACCCCGAAAACGAACAGCTTATCCGAAAGGCACTGGCACATCTCACCCAAGGAAAAACCGTGCTGATGATAGCCCATAGACTTACCACTGTGCAGGATGCCGACAGCATCGTAGTTGTGGACAACGGCGAAATAGTCGAACAGGGAACGCACGAGGAACTATTGAGGGAGGAAAAGTATTACCACCGTATGTGGAATGAATATCAACAATCTGTTTCGTGGAAACTATCATCTATTAAAAGTCATAAAGTCATAAAGTCATGATTAAATATTTTCAAAACCGTTTCGCTCTTACGGAAAAAGGGGCAAAAGACTTGCAGCAAGGCATCATCTTTTCGACACTGCTCAACCTTGTGCTGATGCTGCCACCCACTTATTTGTTTTACTTCTTAATGGAGTATCTCGATAATATGCCAAGGAATACCCCTCATACGTTGTGGTTTTATCTCCTCATGGCAGCAGGGCTTATGGTTGTGATGCTCGTCGTGATTCGTCGGCAATACGACAGCACCTATACCACCGTATATAATGAGAGTGCGCAACGCCGTATCTCTTTAGCCGAGAAACTGCGCCGCTTGCCTCTCGCCTTCTTTGGTGAGCGCAATCTCTCCGACCTCACTGCCACTATTATGGAAGACTGCACACAATTGGAAACAACGTTCTCGCACGCCATTCCCCAACTATTTGCTTCTGTGGTGAGCATTGTCATTATCGCAGCGGGAATGTTCTGTTACGACTGGCGATTAGCCATCGCTGTGTTTTGGGTCGTGCCATTTGCCTTGGTGGTGCTATTGGTTTCACGAAATCGCATGGACAGGGCTTTTACACATGTCTACCACATCAAACGAGGCGTGAGCGAACAGATACAGGAAGGACTGGAGTGTGTGCAGGAAATCAAGTCGTACAATGGCGAGGACGAATACAACCAGCGGTTCGACCAGCGATTAAAAATATTGGAAAAAGAACTTGTTGCCGGTGAACTCTTGACAGGTGCGTTTGTCAATATCTCTGCCGTACTGCTTAAATTAGGCATGCCTACCGTCATCGTTGTAGGCGCATGGATGCTTCAGCGTGGCGACGTGTCGGTGTTCGTCTATTTGGCGTTCCTCCTTGTTTCGGCAATGGTTTATAATCCAATTCTTGAAGTATGCAATCACCTTGCCATTCTTACTTTTCTCGATATACGCATCAAGCGAATGAAGGAGATGGAGGCAATGCCCATACAGACGGGCGACACCAAGGTGGAAGTTTCAAACTATGACATTGAGTTCCACAACGTCAGCTTTTCCTACGAAACAGACAAGCAGGTGCTTCACAATGTTTCATTCACTGCCCGACAAGGCGAGATAACCGCACTCGTTGGTCCCTCAGGTGGTGGTAAGAGTACCACTGCCAAGCTCGCTGCACGTTTTTGGGACATCAATAGTGGAAAGATAACACTGGGCGGACACGACATCTCGGACATAGAACCAGAGACGTTGCTCAAAAATTACGCCGTAGTATTCCAAGACGTGATGCTCTTCAATGCCTCTGTTGCCGACAATATACGCATAGGAAAACGCAACGCCACCGATGAGGAAGTAAGGCATGTGGCGCGATTGGCACAGTGCGATGACTTCATCAATCGTATGCCACAAGGCTACGACACAGTGATTGGCGAAAATGGAGAAACCCTTTCGGGTGGGGAGCGGCAGCGTATCTCCATAGCCCGAGCGCTCTTAAAAGATGCTCCTGTGATACTCTTGGACGAAGCAACCGCCAGCCTTGATGCCGAGAACGAGACAAAGATTCAGGCTGGTATCTCTGAACTGGTGCAGGGCAAGACTGTCATCATCATCGCCCACCGCATGCGCACCGTGCTGGGTGCCGACCACATCGTGGTACTTGACGGCGGGACGGTCAGCGAACAGGGTATGCCCAAAGATCTTATAGCAAAAGGTGGCAAGTTTGCCCAGATGGTGAGATTACAACAGGAAAATAAATCATAAAATAAAAACAACAATGAAAATCGAAAAAATCAACCGTAAGTTCAGGCAGACGGCGGAGTGGATACTGCGCCACCGGCTGCTTGTGGTAGGGCTGTTCGCCCTGCTTGTCGCATTCTCGTTCGTGGGAACGAAGCGTATCGTGATGAAGACCTCGTTCGACGACTACTTTATGAGCGACGACCCGATGCTCTTGAAAACAGATGAGTTCAAGTCCATCTTCGGCAACGACTACTATGTGGCGGTATTGGTGAAGAACAAGGACGTGTTCTCCAAGCGAAGCCTCACGCTCATCCGCGAGCTGAGCAACGAACTGAAGGACAGCCTCTCGTATGCCGACAAGGTAACGTCGCTCACCGACCTTGAGTTTGCCGTTGGCACGGAGGAGGGCATGACCATCGAGCAGATTGTACCCGAGCAAATCCCGTCGGACGCAGCCGGACTGAATGAAATCAAGCGCAAGGCATACAGCAAGCCCTACCTCTCGAAGAAACTCGTGTCGAAGGACGGCACGATGACATGGATCATGGTGAAGCTGCGCCCATTCCCCGCTGACAGCGTGTGGAAGAAGACGAGCGACATCGCTCCCGATATGGTCACGGGCAAGGAGGCAGGACGCATCATCACGAAAGCAAAGTATGCAGAGCTATCGCCCAATGCCGCAGGAATGCCCTATATGAGCTACGAGAAGTTCGTTTATCTGAAGGGTGAGATGGGACGGTTGTTCGCTATCGCCTTCCTCGTCTCCATCGTGGTGATGCTCGTCGTCACCCGCTCGCTGCGTGGAGTCATTGCACCGCTGATTACCTCAATATGTGCCTTGATAATCGGCTTCGGCATCATAGGATGGACGGGGCTTTACATCGACATGAGCACGGCTATGATAGCCGTCATACTCACTTTTGCCTGTTCCATTGCCTACAACATTCACCTATATAACTTCTTCAAGACACGATTTGTGGAAACGGGCAGGCGCAAGGCTTCCATTACCGATGCCGTGGGCGAGACGGGCTGGGGCGTATTGCTCTCGGGGCTGACCACCGTGGCGGCGATGATGACGTTCCTCTCCATGAGCATCGTGCCGATGAAAGCCATTGGTCTGAACACCTCGCTCTGCCTGCTGTCGGTGCTGCTCACGTGTCTCGTGGTCACGCCAGTGCTGCTGTCGCTGGGCAGGGACAGGAAGCCACACGCGAATATGTCGCACAGCTTCGAGGGCTATGTGGGCGACCACTTCGAGCGTTTCGGCGGGTTCGTCATGCGCAACCATCGGCGTATCGTTGTCGTGTCGTCGGTGCTCACGCTGTTCTGCGGCATCGGTCTGTTCTTCATCGAGCCGGCGTTCGACGTGGAGAAGACAATGGGGCGCAAGGTGGAGTATGTGAAGAAGTTCCTCGACCTATGCGACACGGAATTGGGGTCGATGTATTCCTACGACTTGATGATTACACTGCCGCACGCAGACGACGCAAAGAAGCCCGAGAACCTAAAACGGCTCGATCAGTTGGCTACCATCACAGAAGGCTATCTGCTCACCAAGCGGCACAACTCCGTGACGGACATCATCAAGGACATGAACTGCACGCTCAACGGTGGCAAGCAACAATTCTATCGTATTCCCGACGATGCAGACATGGTGGCACAGCTCCTCCTGCTCTACGAGAACGCCGGCGGCACGGAGTCGGAGTATTGGATGGACTATGACTACCGGCGACTACGCCTTCAAGTGGAAATCAAGAACTACAACTCCAACGAGGCGGAGAAGGAAATGGACGCATTGCAGGCAGAGGCACGGCGGCTCTTCCCTCAAGCGCACATCTCGATGGTGGGCAACATACCGCAGTTCACCGTGATGCAGCAATACGTGGAGCGTGGACAGATGTGGTCGATGATGCTCTCGGTGCTGGTCATCGGCGTGATCCTCGTGCTCGTCTTCAGCAGTTGGAAGGTCGGCTTGGTGGGTATGATTCCCAACCTCGCTCCCGCGGTCATAGTGGGCGGTATGATGGGCTGGCTCGACTATCCGCTCGACATGATGACCGCCTCTCTCATACCGATGATACTCGGTATCGCCGTCGATGACACCATCCACTTCATCAATCACAGCCACGTGGCATACGACCGATGCGGCGACTACGGCAACGCCATCAGGAGCACGTTCCGTACCGAGGGGCTTGCCATCGTGATGTCCACCGTGGTCGTGTCGGCGACGTTCGCAGGATTCATGTCGTCGAACGCCACGCAGATGGTCAACTGGGGCATCCTTGCCGTGGCGGGCATGGTGTCGGCATTGCTGGCAGACCTGTTCCTCACGCCGATTCTCTTTAAGTATCTCAGAGTGTTTGGCAAAGAAAAAAAGACAAATTCACAATAAAAAACAGTATCAAATGAAAGCAAAAGAATTAGTATTGACACTCATCGCCTTGTTTGCGATTTGCAGTGCAAACGCCGCAGGTCTCACAGGAAGAGACATCATGCAGAAAGTAAGGAACCGCGCCGATGGCGACACACGCTATGCCACCATCGAAATGACGCTCGTGCAGAGAAGCGGGCACAAACGGGTGCGCAAACTCGAATCGTGGGCAATGGACATAGGCAAGGACACAAAGAAAATTATGTTCTTCACTTATCCCGGAGATGTGAAGGGAACAGGTTTCCTCACTTGGGACTACGACAATCCACGCAAGGTGGACGACAAGTGGCTCTATCTGCCTGCCATGAAAAAGACAAGACGCATCAGCGGTAAGTCGTCGAAGACCGACTACTTCATGGGTAGCGACTTTACCTACAACGACATGAGTATGCGCAATGTGGACGAGGAAAAACACCAGCTCCTGCGAGAAGAAAACTTAGCCGGACATAGATGCTGGGTGGTGCAGTCGATTCCCAATGACAAGGACGAAATCTATACACGTCGAGTAACATGGATAAGACAGGACTGTTTGATGGCTGTCAAGGCTGAATACTACGATAAACTGAACAAGCTACACCGCCGACTCTCTATCTCCAACATCGATAAAGTACAGGGATTTTGGACGATGCACCTCATGCAAATGGAAAATGTGCAGACGGGGCACAAGACCATCATTCGCATGGACAACCAGCGATTCAACATCAAGGTGGCGCCCAACCTCTTCACCGTTTCCAAATTGGAGAAAGGGCTCTGATATGAACCTACTCCGATTATGTATGTTCCTGCTTGTGCCGATGCTCTCGGCACAGGCATCAGCCCAAATCGACACGCTGCAAACTGAGAGCGACACCATTGTTTGTGAAGATACCATTATCAGTTTGGAAAACACTGTTGCTGGCTCGAAAGAAGTTTTGGAAGAAACAGTCGAAACTATCGACGACAACGCTTTGCAGGTGCAGGTAAAAGGTTTCCTCGATACCTATCACGCTGTAAGGACAGAGGGAAAAGCCGACTGGATGGCATCGAGGACTCGGGCGCGAGGAGAACTGAAACTTGAAAAAGGGGCGGCTTCGCTCTTTGTGTCGCTGAACGCTATCTACAACGGAATACTCAAAGAGCGCACGGGACTGGAGCTGCGCGAGGCTTATCTCGCCTATGCAAAGGGTAATCTTGACCTGCGTGTGGGACGGCAGATTGTGGTATGGGGGGTGGCAGATGCGCTGCGACTTACCGACTGCGTGTCGCCGTTCGACTACACCGAATTTCTTGCACAGGACTATGACGATATTCGTATGCCTGTCAATGCCCTGCGTGCTAAGTACACAATGGGAGCGGTTACGCTCGAGGCTGTGTGCAATCCTGTAGCCGACTTCTTCATACTGCCCACAGATGAGCGCAATCCATGGGCAATACGCCTTTTGTCCTCACCTTTGCCCTATACGATAGACTTGGAAAGTGGAAAACCAGAGAAACGACTGAAGAATATGGAGTTTGGTGGACGCATAACCGTAAACCTAAGCGGAGTGGATTTCTCTGTGAGTGCCTTGCGAACGTGGAACAAACAGCCTGCCTTTTGTCCTGAACTGTCGGCTAATGGGAAATCGCTTCGCATAGTCGGGAAGTACCATCGCATGACTATGCTCGGTGCCGATTGCTCACTGCCCATAGGTAAGTTCGTTGTCCGTGCCGAAATAGCCGACTATATAGGCGAGGCGCAGAGTGTAGGCTTGGGACAGAATGCCGTGCAGCGCAACTCCCTCAACGCCCTTGCAGGACTTGATTGGTATCCGGGCAACGATTGGAATGTAAGTCTTCAATACTGCCACAAATACACTTCGGGCAATCTTGACGGACTTTCTGCCTACCGCAATGCAGGACTTGCCACAGCACGGCTCGCCAAAGAACTGCTGCGCAACACGCTGAAACTCTCCACCTTTGCCTACATTGATGTAACCAACGGCGGCATCTTCAATCGTTTCTCGGCTTCCTATTCCCTTAACGACCAAATCGAGCTCACCGCTGGCTACGACTATTTCCATGCCGACAAAGGTAAGTTCCAAATGTACAGTAAGAACTCCGAAGCATGGGTGAAAGTGAAGTACAGTTTCTGAAATACTTTGCGAATAAAGCATAGATGTAGAATGTAGCTACTTGGTAGTAATAGTTATTCCATCTTCCAACTACGGCACAATCCTTTCTCTTTCACCGTCTTATCTCTATTGTAGTTATGTAGTAGGATAATATCGGTGAAAGAAAAAGGAAGTATTATCATCAATTATGCCTGTTGCCTATCAGGAATATCGGTGTTATCATGGATGCTGAATTCTGCAACTTTAGACAGACGTACTTTCTGAACAAATGCGCTTCCGTGCTATCTAACAGGAAAGATAAGGCGATAATCATAGGAAGCGAATAGAGCGGAGCATAACCTTTGAGCTGTCCATTGATAACGACTTCTTCCTCGTCTGCAACTTTTTCTTCGGGATGCAGGTTGGCAGATTTCATAATTGTTTGCAGTCTGTGGTTGAGTTTGCTCCACGTTACTCCGAAGAACCTTGCAAGTTCTCCCTCCGTCATAGCAATGTCCCCGTTTCCCCTATGGACAATCTGCATATTGTAGCCCCAATCAAAGATGCTGCGATAATTGGTTACGCCTGCCTTTCTTTGGCAGTTATTGTTTGCGTTCATGCCGTTTCCTCCTTTCTGCCATTTGAATTGACAACAAAGGGAATTGTCTTTGTGTCCGTTGCTGCTTCCACATCTGCATTTCCAGTATTTTTGTCCTTTGCCTTGTACTTGGCAATAAGCCTGTCCATATCCTCTGATATCTTCCTGTCCGTTACCTGCGCATAGACTTGAGTGCTTGATATGGAGGCATGCCCCATCATCTTGGCTATGCTCTCAATGGGAATACCTGCGCTTAGGCTCATCGTGCCGAATGTATGTCTTGCCATGTGAAAGGAAAGTCTTTGGCGAATACCGCAAGCCTTTCCCACAATACTCAGTTTGGCATCCATGACACTGCGGCTGCAATCACGGTGAAAGACAAGGTGGTCGCCTTTTTCTTTCACCGTCTGCTGTACCTCGCTTCTTTCTGGCTCTTTCCGGCAATGACTGATGATGGTTTCCGCTATGGGATGTAACGGCACGATGAACTCAACCTTGGTCTTCTGACGTTCCTTTCTTATGTACATCTGTCCGTCCGCTGCCGTTTGGATATGCTTGTATTCCAAATTCTCCATATCTGAGATAGCCAAGCCTGTAAAGCAAGAAAAGACAAACATCAGTCTTGCCAGCTCCGCTTCCTTGTCGTTCATCTTCATTGCCATAACTTTCATCACATCGCTCTTTTGCAGAAAGCGTATCTTCTTTTCCACTTTCTCAAACTTGGCATTCTCAAACGGATTGCAGCGGATAATTCTCTTGCTGACCGCACGGAACATCAGTCGGCTCAGCCAGCAGAGGTTGCTGTTGATGGTAGATGCTTTCAGTCTACGCTTTTTGAGAAAGAAGCGGTATTCCTCGAACAAGTCCTCTGTAATGGTTCCGATGGGTATGTCCTGCACTCCTTTGTTTTCGACAAATTCACGGAGATATCACTTATGCAGAAAACTGCCGACCGTAGCAACAGCCACACGAGCGAAAATAATTTCGTTACCGAATATTGCTCCATCGTTACCTATGACAAAATCGGGTAATGATTTGGTAACTGAACTTCTGCTTAAATCTGTATATTACTACCCTATATGAACAGAGCTGTTTTATGCAAATGACTCCATTTCCTGCTCATTATCAGTCTGTTTACACCAACTTCGACATTTCTTCATTTTCGTTGATTAGTTGCCATCCGATTAGAGTTTAACCGCAGTGGCGTTTGATATCTAATCGTAGACGACAAAAGCCGTATAGTAAAATCACATTTGTTAAAACTCTGATTGTCAACCCACTACAAATTATCCCAAATTTCACGAATTTCAAACCGATGGAAACTTATTTTTAAATTCGCGAAATATAGAGAGATGTTTGTCAGAAAAAATATCAGTATCTGTTGTCTCAGGATTCATCCCGGACAACTGTTGATGAAACAAAACTGCATGGATGAACGATGATCCATTTTAGTTGATGTAATAGGACACAGAAGGTATCCTGTTCAGGTATAACCCTGCCTCTCCTGTTCATTAAGGGTTATCACTCCAATTGTCGGATGAACCAAAAGAATTATGTGATTATCGTTTTTCTTTTTTGTGCTTTTGATTATTTTTACCTATATTTGCGATGTGATAAGCAAAGACACTACAACCGACGACTCCGCCCTCGGGGAAGAAAACAGCGGCGCATCTATTCCCCTGATTACCATCCTCGGCCCTACAGCCTGTGGCAAAACGGCACTGGCAGCTAAGTTGGCCGCCGATTTGGACGCCGAGATTATCAGCGCCGACAGCCGACAGGTGTACCGGGGAATGGATATCGGCACGGGAAAGGACTTGGCTGACTATGTGGTAGACGGGCGTCAGGTGCCCTATCACCTCATCGATATAGCCGAGCCCGGCACCAAATACAACCTTTACCGCTACCAACAGGACTTCCAGTTGGCCTACCGTGACATGGTGTCGAGGGGGGTGCAACCGATACTCTGTGGTGGAACAGGACTGTACATAGAAGCTGTTCTGAAAGGATACGCCCTACCCGATGTGCCCTGCAACACGGAACTGCGGGCTCGATTGGAGCAAAAGAGCATGGAGGAACTGACACAAATACTTGTGGAACTGAAACAGAAAACGGGTTCCAACATGCACAACACCACTGATGTGGACTCATGTCAACGAGCCATCCGAGCCATCGAGATCGAAACCTACAACCTTGAACACGATGCTGGCAAGCGGCAGATGTCGCCCATCCGATCGCTCGTGATCGGTCTCGACATTGACCGGGAGGAGCGGCGCCGGAGAATCACAAGGCGGTTAAGACAACGCTTGGACGAGGGAATGGTCGACGAGATCCGCGGACTTCTCGACAAGGGAATCCCTGCGGAAGACATTATATATTATGGTTTGGAATACAAGTTTGTTACCGAATATGTTATCGGCAAACTATCCTATGAGGAGATGTTCCGTCAGCTCGAAATAGCCATCCATCAGTTTGCCAAACGCCAGATGACCTGGTTTCGCGGAATGGAACGCCGCGGCACACCCATCTACTGGGTTGATGCCATGCTCCCGATGCAGCAGAAAATCGATGAAATAAAACGAAAGATATCATGGAAGAGAATCGCTGGGGAATAATCTATTGTCCTAAGTCGGGACTGTTTGCATCGTCCGCTCGCAGATGGGAAAAGATACAGCAGTGTCTGAAGAAGAATAACATTGAGTACGACCACGTGCAGAGCGAGAGCAAGGGAAGCGTAGACCGACTGGTCAAGATGATGATTAACAACGGTTACCACACGATCGTAATCGTGGGCGGAGACTCCGCACTCAACGACGCGGTGAACTGCCTGATGGAGGTCGAAAAGACCGAGCGCGACCGCGTGGTGCTGGGCGTGATTCCCAATGGCATGATGAACGACTTTGCACACTTCTGGGAATTTGACGAAGACAATTACACGCAGACCATCAAGTGGCTCAAGAAACGTCATGTGCGGAAAATTGACCTCGGCTGCCTGCGCTATACCAACAAGGAAGGCGCTGCCTGCCGCCGCTATTTCCTCAACTGTGTCAACGTGGGACTTATCGCTTCCATCATGAACCTGCGCCGGCGCACACGACATGTCTTTGGTAGTCGCACCCTTTCATTCCTCTTTTCGTTTATCCTTCTTCTCTTCCAGCGCATGGAATACAAGATGAGAATCAAAATCAACTCCGACACCATCGACCGACGCGTCATGACAATGTGTGTGGGCAATGCGCTCGGCTATGGCCAGACACCCAACGCGGTGCCATACAATGGGCAGCTCGACGTATCGGTGGCCTACCATTCACCCATGACCCAAGTGGCCGAGGGCATCTATCTTTTTGTAAAGGGCAAGATTCTCAACTACCGCAGCGTTCACCCCTACCGCACCCGCATGGTCAGGGTGGAGAATGCCGAGAATGCCATGGTGGGTATTGATGGCCGACTGATGCGCACCCCCGTGGGTCCATACACCATCAGTGTGGAAGAGGAAGTTATTAATTTTCTCATCCCTTCTTAAGCCGGAACTCCTGACTCGCTGGCTTTTTCACACTCACGCCGACACTTGATACATCACTACGCTGCCCTCGCGCAGCGATGCCTGCACGTCAATGATGCGCTGGTTACTCGAACCGCGGAATACAAGACTCTCGTCGCGTAATTTCTGCACGAAGGGTCCGTCTACAAGTACATCGAGCAACTCGAGCAAACGGCGCTGCCGCGGATTCCTCAGCAACATCTCATACGTGAATCCGGAAAAACACCATATATTCTTATTCGTCCGCTCCCGGATGGCCTTGGCCAGTTCGGCAAACCCATCGGGTTGGAACATCGGATCGCCACCCGAGAAGGTGACATTGGCAAACGGGTCGGCTTCAATCACTTGCATAATCTCCTCGACGCTCATCTCGTGTCCGTTGCGTATGTCCCACGACTGCGGATTGTGGCAGCCCGGACATTCGTTGGGGCAACCCGCACAATAGATTGATGTACGGAAGCCGGGGCCGTCGACCATGGTGTCTTCGAGGATGGAGAGGATAAGAAGCCTCTCCCCCCTTACCCCCTCTCCCGTAGGGGAGGGGGAGTGATATGCTGGATAAACAGACGGAGACGGGAGGGGTTCTTCTGATTCTGAAAAGCGGGGATTGTTTTTATTATCTAACATTATATCTTTCTATCAAATATCTTTAACTTCCTACCATATTACATCACTCCGTATAACATAGTAATTACTCCCCCTCCCCTACGGGAGAGGGGGAGTGATATGCTGGATAAACAGATGGAGACGGGAGGGGTTCTTCTTTCTCTGAAATGTAGGAATTGCTTCTATTATCTAACATTATATCTTTCTATCAAATATCTTTAACTTCCTACCATATTACAACACACCGTACAACATAGTAATTACTCCCCCTCCCCTACGGGAGAGGGGGTAAGGGGGGAGAGGCCGTAGGGAGCCAGGGAGCGAGGCTATAGCCCGTCGTGCTGCACCCTATCATTCAGCTCCGCCAACTTACCCTTGTTCCATCTGTCCGTGGTACCCACCAAATATCCTGTGATACGCTGCAGGCGGTCGATGTGATGACTGCCGCATTTAGGACATGCCTCCATGTGCGCATCAGCATTCTCGTAGCCACACTCCATGCACCGGTTACGGTTATGGTTCACTGAGCCGTAGCCCATGTTCAGCTTATCCATCATGTCTACCACACCCATAATCACCTCCGGGTTATGAGTGGCATCGCCATCGATTTCCACATAGAAGATATGTCCGCCACGCGTTAACTCATGATAAGGCGCCTCCACTTCTGCCTTATGGCGTGCCGAGCACTTGTAATACACCGGCACATGGTTCGAATTGGTGTAATAGTCGCGATCGGTCACTCCGGCTATTGTCCCAAACTCCTTGCGATCCATCCTCGTGAACCGTCCACTCAGGCCCTCTGCCGGGGTAGCGAGAATCGAGTAGTTGTGGTGATATTTCTCCGAGAAGTCATTGGCACGGTCGCGCATATAGGTCACAATTTTCACGCCCAGCTCCTGCGACTCCTTGCTCTCGCCATGATGCTTGCCGGTGAGTGCCACGAGGCATTCTGCCAACCCGATAAACCCGATGCCCAGCGTACCCTCGTTAATCACACTGGCAATGGTATCGTTCTCGCCCAGATTCTCGCAACCCTTCCACAGTTTTGTCATCAGCAGCGGGAACTGCTTGCTGTAAGCCGTCTTCTGGAATTGGAACCGTTCCTCCAACTGGCGTGCCGTCAACTCAAGATAATGATCCAGTTTGGCAAAGAACAGGTTGATGCGCTCCTCCCGATCCTTCACGTTCATGCATTCGATGGCCATCTTCACAATATTTATAGTCGTGAAGCTCAGGTTGCCACGCCCCACCGATGTCTTCTCGCCGAAGCGATTTTCAAACACACGCGTGCGGCATCCCATCGTCGCCACTTCCCACTTATACCGCTCGGGGTCGTCGGCATTCCACTTCTCGTGCTGGTTGAAGGTGGCATCCAGATTCAGGAAGTTAGGGAAGAAACGGCGTGCCGTCACCTTGCAGGCATATCGGTAGAGGTCATAGTTCCGGTCTCCGGGCAGATAGTTCACGCCGCGTTTCTTTTTCCAAATCTGAATCGGGAAGATGGCCGTCTCGCCATTGCCCACACCTTCGTAGGTCGAGGTGAGCAACTCGCGCATCACGCACCGACCCTCGGCCGAGGTATCCGTTCCATAGTTCACCGACGAGAACACCACTTGGTTTCCTCCGCGCGAGTGTATCGTGTTCATGTTGTGGATAAAGGCTTCCATAGCCTGGTGCACGCGGTTCACCGTCTTGTTGATGGCATGCTGCTTCAGCCGTTCGTCTCCCTCAAGCCCCTCAAGGTCTTTAATCAGATAGTCGTCTATATCGGCCTCCTTCAAATGGTCAAGATTCCGACCTGCCAACTGCGCCAGGGTACTCACCTCTTCTATATAAGACGAGCGCACGAAGGGAGCCAGGTAGAAGTCGAAAGCAGGGATGGCCTGTCCGCCGTGCATCTCGTTCTGACAGGTCTCCAGCGAGATGCACGCCAACACGGCAGCCGTCTCGATGCGCTTGGCTGGGCGCGACGACCCATGACCAGCCACGAATCCATAATTCAAAATATGATCCAGCGGGTGCTGCACACACGTGAGCGACTTCGTGGGATAGTAGTCCTTGTCGTGAATGTGTATCATGTTGTGTTTCACCGCATCGCGCACATCCTCCGACAGCAGGTAGTCGTCCACAAACGGCTTGGTGCTTTCCGACGCAAACTTCATCATCATCCCGGCGGGCGTGTCAGCATTCATGTTGGCATTCTCACGAGTCACCTCATTTTTCCGGATGTTCACAATTTCCATGAACACGTCGCGCGTCTTGGCCTTGCGGGCAATGGAACGCTGGTTGCGATAGGCAATGTATTTCTGCGCAACGTCCTTGCGCGCACTCTTCATCAGTTCCATCTCCACAGCATCTTGTATTTCCTCCACCGACATCTGAGGGTTGCCCTTCATGGCAATGTGGTCTGTGATTCTCACAATGAGCTGCTCGTCCTCGCCCTTGTCGGTATGGAGCATGGCCTTGCGGATGGCTGCCTGTATTTTCTGGTCGTTGAATCCCACAATCCGACCGTCGCGTTTTACTACTGTCTGTATCATTTTTCTGGGGTTATTTTGTAAATTTAAGTTTGTTGTCAGTTGCTTTTCATTTCACTTGCAAAGATAGCAAATATATCCATACGTTGTTCATTTTGGACAACTTTTGGTATGTTAATAAATGTCAATCATTTAATTATCAGGATATTATAAAAATAAAAAGAAAACTTCGATTTGTTTTCTAATTTTTAAATCATCCGTTTTGTAAACTTTTCGAAACAAACATACCCTCATCATTCACAAAATTCGGAATGAATAAAGAAAGGGAAGAGAAAGTGAAGAATGAAAAGGGAAGAGGAAAGAAGGAAAAATGAGGTTCTACAGCTTCACACTCACGCCGGCATACCATGTGGCTCCATAGACCGGAGCATACATGAATGCAGCATTGTCCGTGTGCTTCTCGTCCTGCAAATAGCTGAAGATATTCTTCCCTCCGGCATAGACGGAGAATGCACCGAGCTGCTTGGCCACACGCGCATTGAAGAGCATGAAAGTGGGTGTCTCCTTGATTTTCTCAGCAACTTCGTCGTCCTTCATATAGTCGATATACATCTTTCCCTGCAACGAACCGTTCACAGAGAACGTCCACGTGCCAGGGGTATATTCCAAGACAAGGTCGCCCGTCATGCCCGGGAAGAATGGTCCACTCGTCCTGCACAAAGAAGCCAACCTCGCAGGCATGCTTCTTGCCCACCGAAGTATAGGCCGTGCCGTGATGAGGGTCATCCTCATCATTGACACAATACAGTCCGGTCTCACGCAGATTGGTGAAGTAGCCCTGCACGCCGGCCAGCAGCGTGTGGTTGTTCAGGCGCTGTGTGAAAGAGAGCGAGGGTGTAAACGTATTTTCCTTGGCTACGTATGAAGTGAAAAGTGAAGAGTAAAGAATCAACGCGCAGTCGATTGTGACGAGTTGATGAGCTTGCGAATAATTGAAAAATGTGAAATGTGAATTGCAAACTCCTCCGCACCGCTATGCGGTATCTTAGAATATCTGAAGAATATCTTTTATTTGAACAGAAAGCTTATCGCAGAAAATCTTAAGTTCTTGCTTCGCAAGATTAATCTTAGAATATCTGCATCGACATAAAGCGTATTTCGCAACGACGTTCACGACATTTCACGACCTCCTGCTATCGTATATTGCATTACCAATGCGTTAGCCTAATTGTGAATTGTGAATTGTGAATTTTGAATTACCACCCGTTTTCCTCCAATCTTCCCCGCCATTATCGAGAAGGAGCTGCCCTCCGAGCCATACACCACCTCCGTGCGAGCCAGCGTGTACAGGTCCACCAGCCCACCCCGTATGCCCTGCGTACTGCTTCGGTCGGCCTCAGCCTGCTGCATCACCAATCGATCGCCAAAAATCTCCGTCAGCTGCCTCTTGGTAGGCTCGTCGTCAGTGGCCAGAAAAATCTTAGTGTCCGGACAATTGGCCAACTCCCGCTGTCCCGCCTCCACAAACAGCGACAGCGGACTGTTCTCAATGCTCCGTCGGTTGTCAGTTCTACGGATGTGAAATCCGATAGCGCGCGTGCCCAACTGCGACACCAAGCGCTCCACCTGCTCCTCCACCTGAGCCACAGGACGGAAGAGGCGGCTGTAAATCGCGTCATCGAACGTGCCAAACTCGCGAAAGCAACTCATATAACTGTTGTGATCCCTCGCCCACTGCACAAAGTCAAAGTCCTGCTCCACCAATGCCGTCACCTGCTCCTCGTCGATGCGCTGGTCGAACAGCAGGTTCTGAAACAGTCGCGGCACACAAAGGTTGCGCCGTCGCGGACGGTCATACACCACGTGGTCCACCAGCGAAGCCTCGCGCACTTGGATCAAGTCCGAGTCGCGAAAAATAGCGTGAAACGGCGCGTGGAGCGCCCAGTCCTGAAACCACAACACCCGCATCGCCACATCGGCCCGGCGGCACATGTTATAGGCGGAGGCGATGGCGTGCATTCGGTTAGCCAGTCCGCCCGCCGGCACAAGCAACAACTTGCCCTGAGTTTTCATCATCGTGATTTTTCCACGAAGATAATGCTTTTCCCGCATCACGACAAATCGGGCGCTACAAAACATCAGAATTTAACACTCCAGGCTGTCATCGACGACAAAAAAGGAACTTGATTTTTCAGGACAAACACCCTCGCATGCTTCGCGTATTTGAAAACGAAAAGTCGTTCGCTGTCTGTACGCCAAAATTTCGACGTTTTTCATAAATATCAAGCTGTCAGACGGTTACACGGTTGCAAGCGAAAAACGAGCAGATTTCGCGACAGACCGTCGTGCCGTTAGGCCTTTCTGGCATCGCGACAAAAGCCTAACCGCCGCGCGAGTAGGCTTCCGTCGCCGTGCGTCGAAGGCTTATCCAGCGTGCCGTTAGATATGAATCGCACAACCAACCCGTCTCCTACATGCCCGCCAACGACCTCCGTCGACCCGAAACAGACTTTTTTGCGCGCTGGAACAAGATTTTTCAGACCCACGTTTATGGTGAACTTTTCTTGACAGTTCACTCCCGCTGCAACCTGCAATGGCCGCGCTTGTGGTCCCGATCCACCACGACAAGGACCATGGGGCGCATGGTCGAGGGCATGTTTCGCTCGAGGGTCTTCACCTGATAATAGAGCACCAGTGTGTCGCCGTCGGCAGTGAGTCGTGTGGGCCTGACCTCAACATGGTCGTTGGTGAGCGGCAGCACAATGCCGATGGCCAACTGCCGCTCAAAGTCAATGGCGGTGGGCTGTCCGTTCTTCCCCATGACGGCAGCCTCGCCATAGCGTTTGTCAAACTCTGCGCGCGTGGTGACCATGGGGTTGGCCGGCGCCTCGGTGTGGAGTTTATAATAATAGTGGTGTGCCACGGTGTAGGGCACGTCTGTCTGTGCGCGCCGTAACGACCCCGCCGCGCCACATGCCACCAGGTTTGTCAGGACAACTCCTGCGACCGTCAAAACCATGCTTTGCTTCATGATGCTCTTGTTGTTTACTCTCTATAAACGCATTTTCCCGCACAATCATTACACGCTCGTCACAAAGTTTAACACATGCAGCATCGACCGTGAGCTGCTTTTCAGGCAGCAGTCCGGTGCATGTTGCCAACTGGCATAGCCCTGCTTCTTCCCCTGCAGCCAAGCACGATCGATAAGCGCAGGCCAGTAGCATGTGGCGGCGGAGTAGAAAGAATGAGCAGCTTGGCTGCCGCGGCAGGGCGCGCACAACAATTAAGAAATGTAATTTGTACAAACCGATGGGTTAAGTATCGTTAATAGTTTCGGGCAATCGTTTCTGTTATCAACCTTTTCCACTATATTTGTGATAACAACCGTTTCGCCGGGCAGTCCCGGTGACATCATTATTCAATTCATAAAACTACCAGAAGATGAAAACAATTTATGATTTCAGCTTGTCCGACAAGAAGGGCAACGAAGTGAAGCTTTCAGAGTATAAAGGCAAAGTGCTGCTCATTGTGAACACCGCCACCGAGTGCGGCTTCACCCCTCAGTATGAGGAGTTGGAGGCCATGTATGGTCGTCTGAAGGACAAAGACTTCGAAATTCTCGATATTCCCTGCAACCAGTTTGGTGGACAAGCTCCCGGATCCGATGAGGATATTACGGAGTTCTGCCGCCTGAAGTTTGGCACGGAGTTCCCCCAGTTCAAGAAGAGCGAGGTAAATGGCGACAACGCCCTGCCCCTGTACAAATGGCTGAAGAGCGAGAAGGGTTTCCAGGGATTCGATATGGACCACAAGATTGCACCCATCTTGGTGGACATGTTCGACAAGGAAGGCACCGACTGGCGCAAGAGCAGCGACATCAAGTGGAACTTCACCAAGTTCCTCATCAGCCGCGACGGCAAGGTGGTTGCGCGCTTCGAGCCGACCAAAGACATGGCCGAGGTGGAAAAGGCCATCAAGGCCGAGCTGTAAAGTCGGAGAAAAATAGCTATAGACTGGCGGCATCTGTGCAATGGGCACGGATGCCGCCTTTTGTTGGTTGCCCGTTGCCCGTCGGTTCGGGCAGAGACGGCGGTGGCAGGGGCGAGGCCTGGGAGGATTATCGGGTGAGCGAGAACCGCAGGCTCAGACCGAAGTCCTGCGTGGTGGTGGGATAGCTGCTGCTGCTCAGCAGCGGGGTGTTGGTCTGTCGGTCGAGGTAGAAGCTCAACGACACCAGCTTGGAGAGGGTGTAGTCGGCCATGAACGAGAATTTGAAGGCTGTGTTCCCACTGCTGGCCGCCGAAGTCATGGTGGCAATGTCGCGCGTGATGCTGGCCTGCTTGCGATACGACATATCCAACCTGAGGTTCAGGTCGTTGTTCACCCCGCCGCGCGTGGAGCTGGTCGTGCGGTTGTTGTTCTGCGTGGTGGTGGTGCCGCCGGTCTTCCTTCGCCCCCGGGCGATCCGTGCGCCGCGTCGTCCGAAAAGGTTCAGGTTGTTGACCTTATAGCCGAGGCCCACCACCCAGTCCTTGCTCACGGCCTCATTCAACTGGATGCTCGTCATCGAGAGGGAGAGAATGCGCGTCTGCCGGTATTCCACCTTGGCCGTCATATTGTTCTGCAACGTGACATCAACCCCCAGTAGCGGCGAGAACGATTCGCTGATGCTTGCCGTGGAAATATTGTACATCGAGTTGGGGACGGGGTTGCCGGTGGTGGCATCGCTGATGAAGCCCATGCCCGGCCCCATGAGTTGCATATAGGTGGAATAGCTCTGGTAGGAACCGATGGCAAAGACACTCTTGTAGCTGTGGTTCAGGTTCACGCTCTTGAAATAGTCGCGCAGTCCGGGCAGTTTGCCCAATCCGCTGTAGCGCATGGTCCAGTTGGGCAGCAACTGCCTGAGCGTGGGGAAGATGTTGAGCCCGTTGCCGCCCATGCCGGTGTAGGTATTGAGGAAGGCCGGCACCATCACGTCGGCACTGTAGGGGTTCACGCTTCCGTTGGCGGGGTCGAACGGGCGGCCGGCCAGAGCCGTACCAGCGGGGTATTGGGTTCCGACATAGCGGGCTTCGACACGCTCCCGGAAGGTCGTGATGGCTTGGCAGAACTTCTCAAAAGTGGCACTCCTGAAGCCGTTGTCGGCACTGCCCATGCCCTCGAAGGCCGAACCCAGCGACATGGTGGTCATGGTGAACATGCCGGTCTGCGTGGTGGGGTTGCCCTCATACATATACTGCACGCTCTTGGCCGTTGTCATCGTGCGACTGGCGTTGAGGTCGATGATGAGGTTTCTCACCGGTTCGAGCTTCATGCGCACCTGCAGGTCCTCGGTCAGGTTGGTGGTTGCCGGCGTCGCCACACTGTCATTGATGAGCAGCCAGTTGTTGCTACGAGCCTTCTCAATGTAGTCGTTGCCAATCAGTCCGAACGCAAAGTCAAGTCCGGGAGAGAGGACATTGGCTCCCGTGCGGTTGGTCTGGCCAAAGGCATCGCCAATGTTGGGCATGAAACCGGGTAGTGCCATGGCGTACTGATTGCGGTAGGAGATGCTCACATTCCGTACCATCATGGCCACGCGTGCCATGGATTGAGCCACCCTGTACCACTTTTTCTCGTCGAGGGGCGACTTGGGAGTGACGGTGAGTTTGACCTTCAGAGTCGAGTCCACGTTGCTCTTGATGCGTATCTTGTTGTCGTCGAGCTTTCTGAATCGCAGTTTCAGGCGTTTGCCGTCGGCTGTTTTGGCCGAGACCATGAGGCGCTTGGTCTTCCGCCCGTGGCTCACCTCGATGGTGGTGTCGGGTCGAAGCGTAATCTCTTTCTCAAAGGAATGCTTGTTCTTGGGCAGCGCAGCCTTCTTCTGTGCGGCCTGTTTGTTGCTCTCACGAAGCTGTCTCACGGCCTCGTCGGGGTCCTTGCCGTCGGCCAAGGCCTGCTCGCGCGCCTTGGCTTCGGCTTGTTGTTGCTTTTTCTTTTCAGCCTTAGCCCGTTCTCGAGCCTCCTTCTTCTTGTTGATGTCCGTTCGGCTCGGCTCCTTGCTGAACCGCTCGTTGGCCTTCCTGAGGAACGCACTGTGGTTGTAGAGTCTCACCAAATCGAATGTGCCGTTGATGTTGAGCTGGCGGTTATTCTGTATGGTGTTGCCCAGAGAGGTGCCGTCTTCGAGCTTGGTGCCGCGCAACCAGTTGTACGTCGCGTTGTAGGAGGCATCGCTGTTGAGCCAGTCGAAGATGGGCAACAGGTTGAGCGGCAACTGGTAGGAAGCCGTAAAGTTTTGCTGATAATCGAGCGGAGTGCCCAAACTTCGGATGCTTCTCCACACCGAGTCCTTCCATGCCTCGTAGCGAGTGGGATACAGATCCTTGTTCACCGGCGTGTAGGGTTCCTCCACTTCGGCATGGGTGGCACTGCGGAAGTTCATGTGCAGGTTGCGGGTCAAGTCCCAGCGCAGTTGGAATTCGCGGTTCCAGAGGAACTGTTGGGCAAACACTAACGGCAAGGCGGCATTCTCGAGGGCCTCCATGTCGCGTTCCTGGAACTCATAATAGTGGCGTGAAAGATCGGTGTTGAAGCTCACATTCTGCGGCAACCAGTTCAGTCCGAACCGCTTGGGGAAGTCGAGCCACTTGCTCTTGCCCTTGGCTTTTCGGAAGGGTTCCCATGCCTTGTAGACCGGTGTCCAGCTGTAGTTCATGCCCCCGCGCCAGTCGTCCTCGTTCTCGTAGACCGTGGTTTCGCCCTGAATATGACTGTGGCTATGGCTGTAGAAGAACGAGAAGTTGGCCGGATCGTAGGGCATGGGGTGACGCTTGTTCTGTATGCCCACCTTCACATTGGACAGCGAGAAGTTGGTGTTGATGGACTTGGTCACGGCAATACGCTCAATGGAATCGCGATCGTGGCGTGTCGGTGCGCCGTCTAAGGCTTCCTTGAGCTCCATGTCGGTGTCGAGGGGGTTGTATTTGGGTCGTGTCACCTGTTTGGTCACACTGTAATAGAGCGGCGCCGACACCTTGGCCTTGTCGGGAAAGAACTTGCCAAGCTCGATGTTGGTCATAAAGGAGACATCGCCTTGATCGTCCTGTGAACGACTGTCCACACCCTCTTCCAGTCCGCCAAAGCCCTGACTCACATAGCGTCCACGGAGGTTCAATGTGCCCAAGTCTGACATTTGGACATTCAAATTGCCGTTGGCCGCCCATCCACCGGAGTTGCTGTATTCCTGCAAACGCAGTTCGTTCACCCACACCTCGCCGCTCTTGGTCTCGGAAGAGAGGTTGCGCACGCCAATCATCATCACCTTTACCTCGCCCAGTGTGGGGTTTCCCATCACGGTAATCTTGTTTTGCGGATGTCCGTTGTCGTAGACTTCGTAGGGGCGATTGAATGAGGCGAGCCCGAGACCCTTCTGTTGGTTGCGCACCTTTTTGGTTGCGGTGAACACCGAGAGGGGTATGTTGAGCATGTTCTCCTCAGGCCAAACGGCGATGCAATCGGACCGAAGCATCCGATTGTACTTGCCCGGTGGCGTGAGCTTCAGGGGTATCTCGTATTCATAATAGTTGTTCTTGTAGTCGGAACCCAAGCGCACAAACACGGCCAACTGACCGTCCTGCAGGTTGGTAATGTTCTGTTCGTGGGCATTGGCATGCACAAACATCTGGATACGTTTGTACTGCCGGAGGTCCTGCATGGTTTTCTTGTATACGGCTTTCGATTCTCCACTCGAGAGGTTCGACACGTTGATGTCGAGCGCCTGCTCGTTGGCCTGCACGAGTTGCGGCTGCGTTGGGTCTTGCTCGCGGGTTATTCCGGGCGGCAAAACATAGTTAACGGGCGTCTTATCGTTATTTTCTTCGATGCTCACCGATGCCGTTGTCATGGCCCCCGTGGACGCGGAGTTGTCCAATTTCTGCTCGTATGACCGCCAAGTGCCACGCACCAGGTCAAGGCTTGCGAACCGCATCACCACCGGATGCTCGAAGTTTGTGAGGAACATACGCATGAAACGAATGCTGCTGAAGTCGGAGATGGAGCCGTGGCGACTCTCATACCGATCCACCGGGATGCGGAACAGATACCACGTGAGCGTGGGCGACGTGCCGTTGCGGGCCGTGCGCTTCGATTCGCGCTTGTCTACAATGAAGTTCTTGCCCACCACAAGGTCCTCGGGACGGATAGAAACCCGATACTGATAATACTTCTCGTATTCATTCAATGTGAAGTCCTGATTGATGTCTTCCACGTCGGGCGTGGTCTTGTAAGAGGTGTCATAGCCTTCGGTGCGGCTGTTGTTGTCGGGCGAGTTGCCCTGCGGATTGTTGATATACTTGTATCGACGCAGGATGGGCGCCTTGATTTGATCGAGGTCTGAACCACGGAAATAGTGGTAGTTGTCGTTGGCCGGGTCGGCCCAGATGGAATCCCACACGGCGGCATTCACCTTACCCTTCATTTGGGTGAGGTAGTCTTGGTAAGATTGAAACTGCTGTTCCTCGGTGTCGTTCAGTCCGTTGTAGCCCACGTCCTGCAGCTTGCGACTGCCCTTGGTCGTGGCAAAGGCGTAGGTCACCGTGCTTTGCACGGGTATCTTACCCCACTGGGTATAGATAAATTTGTCTGACCCGTCGACCGGCATACCACTCTCATAGAACTTCTTGCCGTCGCACAGGATGTCCTCCGACACCTCCCCGAGGTTGATGTAGAAGTCTCCTCCGTATTCCGAGGCATTGGGTTGCTTGCTGCTATTGATAAAGGGGTCGAGCATCCAAAACTCGATATATTCCACGTTGGCGGCCTCGAAGTCGCTCATGTCGAGCTTACGCATCATGCCGCCCCAGTGGTTTTTCGGGCTGGCGAGCCGTCCGTCGGGCAACAGGTTGGGGTTAAAGTTGTAGGGCCCGCGCTCGTTGGGGTAATAGGCCAGGTTCATGATGGGCAACGTGGAGGTAGCTCCGCTGTAGCTGTTGCGGTCGCGCTGGGGGTAAAGGTCGCTCACATAGACTTCTCTCACGTAGGCATCGCTCAGCTGGTCGAGGTCGCTCTTGATATGGGCAGGCGTCAGGCTGCTGCTGCGACGGGTGAACAGCGGGTCGATGGTGTACCAGGCCATCTGCGAACGGTTATAACCGCTGGTCAGACCCGTGCGGTCTTTGCTCTCGGGAAACATCGAAGGCACACTCGACAGCACCCAGTTGATGGGGGTGGAAACGTCCAACTTCTCGGTGGTGCTCTCGAAATCGTCGAGATAGGAGGCATTGTCCTGCACCCCACGGCTCTGTCCGGCGATGAGCTGCGCAAACTCTCCGGAGAACGATATCTGCGAGGGCTGGGTGAGATGGAGCAAGGGAATCTTGTCGAGCATGTTGGTGAGCCACTGGCTTTCCTTCTTCCAGTTCATGTTGATGCCCCACAACGTGTTGTTCAACGGCTCCCTACCCATGGGCACCTTGGTAGTGAGCGACTGCTCGGAGAGGTGTTGCAGCGTACCCGAGAGCTGGAAATTCTTGGAGAAATCGTAGGCCCAGTTCATGCCAAACATCGTCTTGCGCTCCTGCGAATAAGCCGTCTGACTCTCCAACGACACATTGACGGGTGTGCCGGCATCGATGATACTCTGGTTCAAAATGGTCACCTCCCCGGCACTGTAGTCCACCGAATAGTCGGCACCCTCGGTCAGTCTTACGCCGCCGGCCGTCACCACCACCGACCCCTGCGGCACACTGTAGGCTCCAAGGGATATGACATTGGCCGACGTTCCACGATACTGACCCTGCAACAGATACTTGTCCTTCTCGGCTATCTGCCGGGCAATGGTCTTGGTGGAGTCGTACAGCTCGGTGAAGGCATATTTCTGCGCCGTGGCCTCACTCACGCCTTTGCCCACCAAATAGTTGTAGAGATACCTGCCAAAGGGCTCGGCCGCCGGGAAGAACACGCGCCCATCGGTCACGGTGTAGCCCTCCACGAAGTCGAAATAGCCGTTGGGGTGAGCCTTGTTGTTATTGTCCAACCGGTCGGCACCAAGCAGTCGGATGAGCGGTTGACTCTTCACCTGCTGCTCGGGAATATAAGAAAGGTATACGCCGGCTGTGTCGCTCTGGAACTTCACGTCGAGGCGGAACTTGTCTTTTTCCACGTTCGACGCCAGGTAATACACGTTCTTCATCATCAGTCCCCAGTTGCCCTGCCGGGGATTGTTGCTGGTGTTTTTCAGCGCCTTGACAAACAGCGACTGCCCCACGTCGGTGATGTCGCTGGCAAACTCACCCACCTGGTAGGTACGCCCACCGTAGGTATACTCATAGGCCACGGCCAGCACCTGGTCGGTCTGCAGCGAACTGCGCAGGGAGACATAGCCCAGGGCGCGGTTCAGGGTGTATTCGGAGGGATTGAGGAGACGTGCACTCTGCAGTTTCTCATAGTCGACACCACCCACCAGACCAGCCCCCTCGAGCACACCCGACGTCTGGTCGATGCTGCGCGCACCTACCAAGCTCCCCACCATCGTGGCATACTCGGTGTTGGCCGCGTTCGACGGCACTCTGGTTCCGGCCGCCGACCACATCGCATTGCTGATGCCCGTGCTCTCACCCAAGTCGGTCAGGGCCACGATGTTGCGCGTGTTGGTGGTGGTACCGTTCTTGTTGGTCACCCATATCTCCACCCGACTGATGCTCACGCCCGTGGCGAGGTTGGGCAGGGTCTTCATGCCCTCGTCGTAATGGTTGCGGAAATACTGCGAGAGAAAGAAGTGGCGGTTTTCCTCATAGTCGGCAGCGCCGATCTCAAAGGGCGTGAGCTGCTTGCCGCCCTTGCTGGACACACTCTTCGACGAACTCTTCTTCTGCGAGGCCACCAATTGCAGACTCAGTTTGCCAAACTGCATGTCGGTGCGCAATCCGAACAGGCTGCTCGCCCCCTGCACCAACGACGAGTTTGATGGGAACGACACATTGCCACCCTCGACGAGCTTGATGATCTCGTCTTCCTTGCCGTCATACTTGAGCTTCATGTTCTGCGCGTCGAAGTCGAAGGTCGCATCGGTGTTGTAGTTCAGGTTCATGTTCACCTTGTCGCCCACCTTACCGTTCACGTTAATGTTAATCTTTTCGTCGAAATCCATCGTGGTTACCTTGCGGTTGCGGATGGGAAGCGAGGGGTTGTCGATGCTCTTGAACGTGGCGCCGAGTTTCACCTCGGCCGTTCCCTGCGTCCGGATGCGCACACCGCCGGGACCAAAAATCTTCTCGGCCGGGCCGAGGTCGAAATGCATGTCGGCAAAGCTGAACTTCTCCTTGCCCTTGGCTCGGTATATCTCGTCGTTCTTGCTGCGGTAGAAAGCGTCGCGGCCGTGCTTCTCACTCCACTTCATATATTCCTCCGGCGTCATCATGATGGGTGCCGCGAGATAGGTGGAGCCCATCTTGGTACCGATGATATAGCGGTTGATGGTGTCGTTGTAGGTCACCTCATACCGCAATCCCTCGGGACGGTTCAGGTCCATGGCGTTCTGGTCGAGGTCGTCGTAGGTAATCGGCGTGGTGCGCTGGATTTTCCACCGCGGGTTGATGAGCGAGTCGGGCGTCTCGCTGCTGTCGCTCGCCACAGGCTGTGCCGGGGGGTTGGTGGCGGTTGGAGCGTTGGCGTTGCGACGCGCGGGGTCTACCTGGAAAAACGGGGACACAACGGCATAGCTGACCATGGTCATGGCCAGCATCAGCAAAATAATGACATATTGTTTCCCGATTCTCATGCTTTCGTGTTTGACTTCTCCCGCAGGCAAGGCTCAAGGGCAGACAGCAGACAGCCCTACTTGATGCGCTTCAGGGCTTCCTTCACCACCATTTCCACAACCATGTCGGGCTGTTCGGTGAGGATAGCCGTCACCGTCTTGGTCGCAGGCGCCGGCGAGAAGCCCAGCATGGTCAGGGCCGAGACTGCCTCGTCTTTCACGGCCGTGTTCACAGCCGAGACCTTGGTGTCAGGGGTGCCGGCATGCAGCACCTCGGCAATGCCCGAACTAACGATTTTGTCGCGCAGGTCGACGATGACGCGCTGTGCCGTTTTCAGTCCAATGCCCTTCACACTCTTGATGAGTTTCTCGTTGCCGTTGGCAATGGCGTTGCACAGTTCCTTGGGAGTGAGCGACGAGAGCATGGTGCGAGCCGTGTTGGCCCCCACCCCCGACACAGTGATGAGCATGCGATAGAGCTCGCGCTCCTGCTTGGAGGCAAACCCATAGAGCGTGTAGTTGTCGTCGCGTCCACCGGTCTGGATGGCCTCGTGAACATAGAGTTTCACGGCCTTCTTGCCCTGGATGTCGTCGTAGGTGTTGAGCGAAATGCTCAGGGCATAACCTATTCCGCCGGTCTCCACCACAGCCAGAGCCGGCGTGAGCTCTGTCAGCTCACCTTGAATATATTCGATCATGTTTGCAAAAATTGTATATACGCTCTAATAACGCACGAATCCCACCGATTATTGCATCTCCGGCAGAAAACAAGTTGCGGCCTGACCGTCGGAGCCGTAGGGCGGCCGTGCCCCCGCCCCCGTTCTCCGCGAAGGGTGATGCCCGACCAAATCGCCACCGGCAGAAAATCTTACAATTGCCCGTTCAGGTTTCGCGAATTTAAAAACCAACCCCCTCCTTCCCTGAAATTCGCGAAATTCGTGAAATTCGTAGTCCCCTAATTACCAACCAATTACCTCAAAAGCCAAAATCTAATCAGTTTCCTCATCCGCGGTTCACTATGCAATCGCAGTGCGGATACAGCCTAACCGCGTCGCAATTAAGGTTTCGTCGCATGGTGATGGAACCTCAACCGCAGCGCCACAAGGCCTCAACCGCAGCGCCGCAAGATTTTTCTGCATGTCCGACCTGGTTTGACGTTCAAAAACATGGCGCTTTTTTCTCTAAATGCTTCGAAATTCCTGACCGAAAAAGCATTCATCTTTTTTGACAAAAGGCGGCGCGCGCGACAATAATCTTTGGTTTTTTAGCCATTTTTACATCGAACTTTTGTATTTTTGCAGGGTAGTAGCATTTTGCATGTAAAGAAGATATGAGAAAAGTATTGCGATATTTGTTGGTTGCCGTAGCATTCTGCTTTGTGGCCAACGCTTCTGCCCAGGTGAACAAGTGGCAGGATATGTATAAGGTGAAAAAGAAAGACACCATCTTCGGCATTGCCAAGAAATACGGCATCACCATGCCGGAACTGATGGAGGCCAACCCCGAGATGAAGGTCGAGGGCTATGAGCTGAAAAAGGGTGACTATATCTTTATTCCCTTTCCCAAGCCCGAGGCCGTGAAGCAGGGCACTGCACCCAAGCCCCAGAACAAGGTGGCTTTCGGAAGCAGACCCGTCAGGGTGGGCGTGATGCTGCCCCTGCACGATGTGGACGGCGACGGGCGTCGCATGGTGGAATATTATCGGGGATTTCTCCTGGCGCTCGAAGACCTCAAGGCGGCCGGCCTATCGACCGACGTGCACGCCTGGAACGTGAACATCGATGCCGACATCACTCAGTTTACCAAAGACCCGGCCGCCGCACAGTGCGACGTGATCTTCGGCCCGCTCTACACCCACCAGGTGCGCGCCCTGGCCGAATTTTGCAAGGCGCGCGACATCAAATTGGTCATCCCCTTCTCCATCAACGGAGACGACGTGGCCCGCTACAGTCAGATTTTCCAGGTATGGGAATCTCCCGACAAGCTGAACAACAGCGCCATCGAGGCTTTCTTGCAGCGCTTCCCCAATGCCCATCCGGTGTTTGTGGATTGCAACGACTCCACCTCGAGGAAAGGCATCTTCACCTTCGCCCTTCGCAACCGATTGGAAAACAGGAAAATAGCCTACAGCATCACCAATCTGAACAACAGCGAGGCCATGTTTGTCAAGGCCTTTCGCACCAACCAGCCCAATGTGGTTATCCTGAATACGGGGCGGTCGCCGGAACTGAACATCGCCCTGGCCAAGCTCGAGAGCCTGCAGAACAACCAGCCCTCGCTGCGCATCTCGCTCTTTGGCTACACCGAATGGCTGATGTACACGGAGAACAATCTGAACCGGTTTCACCGCTTCGACACTTACATCCCCACCCATTTTTACTATAACCCCATGAATGCTGCGACGAGGCGCTTGGAGCAGAACTACCGCCGATGGTTCCGGCAGGACATGCAGCACGCGCTGCCACGGTTTGCCATCACGGGATATGACCAAGCCCAGTTCTTCATCCGGGGACTCGTCAGTCACGGCAAGAACTTCAAAGGCACCAAGGGGCAGAGTTCCTACACACCGCTGCAGAGCCCGCTGAAGTTCGGGCAGGTGGGGTCTGCCGGCATGCAAAACCAGTTTTTCCAACTCATACACTATGCCCCCGGCAACCGCATCGAATCCATTGCTTACTAAGCTATGACAAAGCCTATTCTCTCCGCACTCCTCCTGCTGCTACCCCTATGCGTCGGGGCACAGGTGGGCGAGCACCGCAGCACATTCTCCGTGGGTCTGAACGGCGGGTATAACATGACGACCATACGCTTCACCCCCAAAGTGGTGCAGAAAATGAAGGGCGGCCTCACGGGCGGCATCTCCATGCGCTACACGGTGGAGAAGTATTTTTCCACCATCGCGTCGGTAGCTGCCGAGGTGAATTATGGGCAGATGGGATGGTGTGAGGACATCCGCGACCTCAACGATCAGCCTGTCATCAATGCTGCCACGGGTTTGCCCGAGGAATACAGTCGCACGATCAACTATATCCAGGTGCCGTTCATGGCCCATCTGGCCTGGGGGCGTGAAGACCGCGGCGTGAACTTCTTTGTGAACGCCGGACCGCAGTTTGGCTATTACCTGAGCGAGAGTACGAAGTCGAATTTTGAATGGCGCAACATGAATCTGGCCGATCGGGCCAACACCATTGTGGCGCAGGACACGATGGCCGTGGAAAACAAGCTGGACTATGGCATCATGGCCGGCGTGGGACTGGAATACAGTCACCCCAAGGCGGGGCGCTTCCTGCTTGAGGCACGCTATTATTACGGTCTGGGAAACATCTATGGCGACTCCAAACGCGACTATTTCGGGTCGAGCAATTTCGGCACCATCACGGTGAAACTGGCCTATCTGTTCGACATCACCCGCTATCAGGACACGCGGGGCAAGCACTAATCGCATGGCCACACAACAAGATATTCAACATCAATCATAACCCAATTAAAACTTAAACCAACTATGTTTGAAAATCAACCCAAAGGGCTATTCGCCTTAGCCCTTGCCAACACCGGTGAGCGTTTCGGCTATTACACCATGCTGGCCATCTTTGCACTCTTTCTCCAAGCCAACTTCGGATGGAGCGAGGGACTGACCGGGACGGTGTTTTCCACGTTCCTGATGCTTGTCTACTTTCTCCCCATCGTGGGTGGTGCCGTGGCCGACAAGATCGGTTTTGGCCGCTGTGTGACCATCGGTATTATCGTGATGTTCCTGGGCTATCTGCTCATGGCCATTCCCGCCGGTGCCGGAACGCCGGCCGTGGTGATTATGATCGCCGCCCTGCTGATGATCAGCATCGGCACAAGCCTGTTCAAGGGTAACCTGCAGGTTATGGTGGGCAAACTCTATGACTCCCCCGAAATGGCCGGACAGCGTGATAACGGTTTCTCCATATTCTATATGGCCATCAACATCGGAGCCCTGTTTGCACCCACGGCCGCACTCAAGCTGATGGAATGGTCGCAAAACACTTTCGGCGTGAGCGAGCAGGTGGCCTATCACTATGCCTTCGGGGTGGCCTGTGTGTCGCTGATGGTGTCGATGCTGATTTACTACGTCTTCCGCTATACGTTCTCCCACATCGATACTTCAGCCAAGAGCAAGACTGTGAAGTCGGAAGTCAAGGTGGAGGAACATGAGGAAACGCCCGAGGAGAAAGCCGACACGCGGAGCCGTTTGGTGGCTTTGTTCCTGGTGTTTGCGGTAGTGATTTTCTTCTGGATGGCCTTCCACCAGAACGGACTGACCCTGACGTTCTTTGCCCGCGACTTCACGCAGACCAGTGCCACGGGACTCACCGCCATGCTGTTTGACGTGACCAACGTGGTGGCTGTTATCTTTATCATCTATGCACTTGTAGCCGTCTTCCAAGCCAAAACGAGCAAGGGCAAGGGCATTGCCGGCTTGGTGATTCTGGCTGCATTGGCTTTCTTGATTTACAAATACAGCGCATTGGTGAGCAGCGGCGAGGTGGTAGCGGTTTCTGCCCCCATCTTCCAGCAGTTCAACCCAGCCTTCGTGGTGGCCCTCACCCCACTGAGCATGGCTCTGTTCGGATGGCTTGCCTCACGGGGCAAGGAGCCCTCGGCTCCCCGCAAGATTGGTTACGGTATGCTCGTGGCCGGTCTCGGTTTCGTGGTGATGATTGCAGCCTCGGTGGGTCTGAGCTACACGCTCACCGACGAACAGCGCGTGTCGCCCCTGTGGCTGGTTTCCACGTATTTGGTGCTGACCTTTGCCGAGCTGATGCTCTCGCCAATGGGAATCAGCTTCGTGAGCAAAGTGGCTCCGCTGAAATACCAAGGCCTAATGATGGGTTGCTGGTTTGGTGCAACCGCCATTGGCAACTTCCTGGTGCAGATTCCCGCATACCTGTGGAAAGCCGTGCCGCTCACGATGGTGTGGGGCGTGCTGGTGGCACTCTGCTTGGCATCGTTCGTCTTCATTTTCTCGGTGATGAAGAAGCTCGAGAAAGTGTGTTAATCTAAAATTTCGTGTGCACGCCTTTAACCTCAAGAGTTTGTGTTAAAGGCGTGCCACGTTTGAATGATAAGGCAAAGGGTTTGGCCATTGGCCAAACCCTTTGCCTTTTACTGTTATTTTCTTGGTTCTTGCAGGTTCGCAACTTCCATTTTCCACCAGTCGAACGTCAGCAGTTTTCGACCTTTCTGACCTTTGAATGAGAAGAACAGATCGTGGATGCCGGTAGGCGGCGCAGTGATGTCGGCCTGAAGGGTCTGCCATTCTTCCCATCCGCCGGTAGCAGGGACGGGAATTTCGGCCATGGGTTTGCCGCCGATGCTGTCCGTATATACTTCTATCCGACCGCCCTGCGTGGCACTGGCTACGCTCACGGTGATATGCCGGGGGCCGGATGATCCGAAGTCAACGTTGGCCAATTTCAGCCAATCGCCATGATGCACATCGCTCAGATACACGCCCGTGCGGTGGTTTTGCTCCGTCGTGAGTCCGTGAGAGAACGCCATCGTCTCGGCCTCAACCCGCTGATAGGGATTGAACGTGCCCACGGGCTGCACTCCTTGGGCAGAAGGCATGATGGTTGGGATTGTTCCATCAGCATTGTAGGTAAACTCCTCCACGGCCATACTGCGTGCAAAGCCTCCCCCACCGGGCAGGTTTCCGGTGTGGTAGAAGAAGTAATCGTGCCCCTTGAATGTGGCCAGGCCGCAATGGTTGGTAAACGACCGGGTGGAGTTGAGTTGTGGCATGATGGTGGCTTGGTAAGTCCAAGGACCCAGAGGCTTCTTGCTCATGGAATAGGCAATGTGTTCCGGCACGCCCCCCGCGGCATATAACATGTAATAGTTCTTGCCGCGTTTGGAAAGCCAGGGGCCTTCGGTATAGAGGTCTTTGTATTTCACACCCTTCTCCCGCTTGGCCGGTGATGGGGCGCCAAAGCTTTTCTCATTCTGCTCCACCCGCGTCACCAGACCGTCAAAACTCACCATGTCAGGATTGAGTTTGGCCTGATGAATCTCCGGATTGCCCCATACGAGATACGCTTGGTCACCGTCTACCAAGGCTGTTGGGTCGATATTGTCCCACTTCCCATCGTCATAGAGAGGTTGGCCAAGCGCATCCCTGAAAGGCCCGGTCGGACTGTCGGCCACGGCCACGCCAATGGCCATGCCACCGGAGAGCTTGGAGTGGGCACACACATACCAGTAGTATTTGCCGTTGCGCTCCACACACTGTGTAGCCCAAGCGCGGTCATCAGCCCAACTGAACGAGTTGAGCCCTAAAAGTTCGCCATGATCGGTCCAGTTTGCCATGTCGGTCGTGGAATACACGCGCCATTGATACATCCAGAAGAAATCGGCTCCCGGCTCGTCTACGTCTGCATAGACATAGAGGGTGTCGCCCTTCACCATAGGGGCGGGGTCGGCTGTGTATCGGGTTTGCACAAAGGGGTTTTGCGCCATCAGGGCAACTGGCAGCATGAGCGCTGCACTTATCATCATTATTTTTCTTTTCATCATCACATCCTTTTATTCTGCACGACCGATGAGAACGATGCCTCCGTTTTGCGGTATCGTGATATTGAGTTTGCGTTTATAGGTCATGGGCTTCACCTTGCCCTGCAAGGCCGGACTGTCAGAGTAGACCGTCAGCTCGCTTTTTGGCTCCAACATGGGCAGGGTTAAGCTGCGTTTCAACGGATCTTTCTCTGCATTGATACCCACAATATACCACTGGTCAGCGTGTCGTCGAGCCATAATGACATACTTTCCGGGATAGCCGTCAATGAATTTTGTTTCGTCCCAGGTGGTGGGAACTTGCTTCATGAACTCGACAGCCCATGCGGGGGCATCCGTCAGATTATTAGGAGCCAGGGCAAAGTGCTGCACTGGGCTTTGGAACAACACGGCCGTGGCCAAGGCAAAAACATCGGACGTGCGTCGCTGGTTGCCCGTACGGTTGTTGGCATTATAGAACTTGTTGAGCGCCGATCCACCGAAATCCATGCTGCCAACGGTGTTGCGCACAAACGGATGAATGCAGGCATTACGAGCCTCAGCATCGCACATCTCTTGCGAGAAATGCAGATTCTCACTGGCCAGGACGGCTTCGCTGGCCGCAAAGTTGGGATACATGCGTTCCCAACCGCGTGGCAACGTGCAGCCGTGGAAGATGCAGAGTAATCCGTAGTCGTTGGCGTCGCTCAGGATTTGTTCATAACGCTGCAGCATATCCTGTTTGTCTCCTCCGAAAAAGTCGACCTTAATACCCCGGATGCCCGTCTGTTGCATCCATTTCATCTCGGCTTTTCGCTTGATCGGGTCGCTCATAATGCCGCGCGGTCCTTGCGGAGCGTCATTCCAATATCCGTTGGAGTTGTACCAAAGATACAGGCTCACGCCTTTCGTTCGGCCATAGTCAGCCAATCGTTGAATACCCTCACGACCGATACGGGTGTCCCAAAGTGCGTCGACCAATACGGAGTTATACCCCATGGCCGCCGAAAAGTCGATATAACGCTTCTGTTCGTCGAAGTTGCAACTGCCATCCATGCCGATAATCCAACTCCAACTGCCCTTGCCGTAAACATATTCCTGCGAGGCGGGATAACGCTGTTCCACCAAATCGAAAGGCACCGTGGTCTCCACAATGTTGGCCAAATCACGGCCCAACGTTATCGTGCGCCAAGGTGTTTGTCCTGGCAAGGCCATGCCCGGCTCGACAGATCCCAGGCCGTTTCCCTCGCCCGGTTGCGGAAATCCGATGGTGTAAAGACCGTCCTGATGTCCGATGAGCCGACTGCCACAATAGTTTCCGCCTACCCCTGTCTCGGAAACCAATACCCATCCGTCGGCTCCTACCTTGAACAAACAGGGAAAAGTGTAGCCCTCGCCCCATCCATTCTTGCCAAGAGTGTCGTCGCAAGTGTAGTTGGTTTCATAACTGGGATAGGTCGAGGCAAATCCACCCATGGGCTTTACCTGCGGACAAAGAAAGGTCGTTGTGCCCTCAGGAAACCGAAAACCGGAACTTTCGCTTTGAATCACTTCCCTTAATCGCTGCTTGGCCGGATAGAGCCGGTAGCAATAAGCCACGTCACGGTCGGTCAGACGGAACACGACATCGATCGAGTCGCCCTGCGAAGTCTTGAATCGGCACACAGCTTCCGTGGCTTGATAGTCGACTTCCGACTGCTTGATATTCCTAAGCTGGTAGTGCTCCCGAATGTCGTTCGACTGAGCACCAACGAGTGTCAGCCCCATGGAAAAATCCCTTTCGGGCGTCACAACGCCCAAGGGCGAGGACAAAATCATGGTTTTTCCCTCATAAGTCACCGTATAGGTGGCACGGCCACCGGCATCCGAAAGGGTTGTTTTTATTTTTCCTTGTGGACTGAGAAAGCTCTTCTCGGTTGCCAAAACCGATGTCATCACACCCAATGCCACTATCATTGAAAGGTATCGTTTCATGTTCTACTGTTTGGTTAAATAGGATTTGATATAGTTGGCTGTTTTCTTCGTCTACTTTGTCCTATATCGTTTTTTGATCAGAATGCCTTCGGCTCTACCCGATAACTCTTCCCCGCCTTGGTCTGAATGTCGTATTCGTAGACCTTGGCCGGAGCTACAGCGCCGTGCAGGTTGGCTTGATCATATTCCACATTCTTGATTTCGGCCCCGGCCATCAAGGGGTTGGGACATGGACCGACGGCCGGGTGCAGGCTCTTGCCCTGCAAGGGAACCGACGAGCGCAGCCTCAGCACGCCGCCCAACTTCGACAACACCTTGGCCTCGGTAAGTCGACCGTCTTTCCACGACATACTCACCTCGAATCCTCCACGGGCACAAAGTCCGCGGACATGACCCGAAGCCCATGCGTCGGGCAATGCCGGCAGGAGGTGCAACGCACCGTCGTGACTCTGCATGAGCATCTCCACGATACCGGCCGTACAACCGAAATTGCCATCGATTTGGAACGGCGGGTGGGCATCAAACAGGTTGGGGTACATCCGTCCGTTGGGGTATTGCCGGGTCACGCCGTCGTGGGGCAATATCCGCAGCAGGTTGGAGAGTATCTTGAACGCATGGTTGCCGTCGTGCATTCTGGCCCAGAAATTCATCTTCCAGGCCAAACTCCAGCCGGTGGCCATGTCTCCTCGCTGCAACAACGTATTGCGGGCAGCCCCGAAAAGCTCTGGGTTGGTGTAAGGAGAAATCTGATTGGAGGGGTATAGCCCATATAGATGGGAGATGTGTCGGTGCTCATCTTTGGGGTCGTCGGCATCTTCCTGCCACTCCTGCAATTGTCCATGCCGACCAATTTTCATCGGTGGAAGGGCGGCAATGGCCTTGCGAAGGCTGTCGGCATACGCTCGGTTGCCGTTGAGTATCTCCGTGGCTTGCAGACAGTTGGACAGCACATCGAAGGCAATCTGGTTGTCCATCGTGCAGCCAGCTCCCACCGGCGACTTGCCATGGGGGCCATGCTCGGGCGACACCGAGGGCACCACGACGAGATAGCCCGTGCGCGGATCGGTCTGCATATAGTCCAAATAGAAATCGGCCGCACCCTTCAGCACCGAATACCACAACCTCAGGAACACCCTGTCGCCGGTGTAGAGATAGTGCTGCCAAAGATGGGTGGAGAGCCATCCGCCGCCATTGGGAAACATGCCCCAATAGGCTCCGTCCACGGGACCGGCTATGCGCCACAAGTCGGTGTTGTGATGAGCCACCCAACCTCTGCAGCCATACATCTGCCGTGCGGTCTTCTCACCCGTCAGACTGAGGTCTCCGATCAAGGAGAACAACGGCTTCACGGCCTCCCGGAGGTTGCAGGTCTCGGCAGGCCAATAGTTCATCTCTGTGTTGATATTAATGGTATACTTGCTGTCCCACGGCGCATTTCTTTCGCCGTTCCATATTCCCTGCAAGTTGGCAGGCTGTCCGCCGGGTTGCGACGAGGAGATGAGCAGATAGCGACCGTAGTTGAAGATCAGTGCCACCATGCCCATATCCTGGCTCCCCGCAAATTGTCTCAGCCGCTCATCGGTGGGCAACTGCGCATGGGGTGACGGCGAGGCGCCGTTCAGGGTGAGGCTCACCCGGTCGTACTGACAGCGGTAGGCTCGCACGTGACGCTTCAGCAGCCTGTCGAACGACTGCCCGCTTACACCCGCCATCAGCCGGTTGACCACAGCCTTCTCGTCGCCACTGACATCCTTGAAATTCACGAAATTGGTGGCCGCGGCCATGTAAATTTCCGTATTTGAGGCTCGCTCCACACGCAGGCTGTCGCCCGTGGGCACCACCTTGCCATTACCTTTCACCACGATCCGATAGTGCGCACGCAGCCTTCCGGCCACTCCCTCCTGACTGTCTCCATAGACCGTGCCCTCGAGCGCGTTGCCGTGGGTCTGCGCCTCGGATTGAAAGAGGCTGTGGACAGAGATGGTAAAAGAGGTTCGCCGCGATGATTTGATGCGCATGCCTATCACCCGATCCGGCAAGGATGCAAACGATACACGCTGGATTTTCACTCCACCGATGGTGTAGCTCACCTCGTGCAGTGCCTTCTCAAGGTTCAGGCTGCGGCTGTACTGCCCCACTTCGCCATGTTCCTCAAACCGTATCCTCACGTCGCCCAAGGGCAGGAAGCGCATGCCGTGCGGCCCTTTCACCACGTGTTGGTCGATGAGTTTTTGGGCTTCGTTTTCCTTTCCCTCAAAGATTTTCTGTCTGATTTCCGGCAGATAGGACAAGGATTCCGTGGAATTGTTGTCATGGGGACCGCCCGACCAAAACGTTGTCTCGTTCAGCGCCAGAGTCTCTTGCCGTGTCCCACCATAGACCATGGCACCCAAAAAGCCGTTGCCGATGGGCAGAGCCTCCACCCATTTAGATGCAGGCTGATGATACCAAAGCCGTTGCTGAGCACTCCCCGTGAGGGTGCCCAGCAAGATAAGTCCGGCAAGAAAGACTTGCTTCAACATAAACACAACCTACTTCTTGAACAAATGTGGCACAAATTCCTTGAGACAGCGACGCCAGGTGAGCCATTCGTGGTGAGTACCGGGAGAAACATAGTCGTCGACCTTGATACCGGCACCGCGCAAATCGTCGATCAACTTGCCCGTTCCCATGTTCTCCTCACTGCCACAGCCGAGAAAGAGATAGTGCAGCTTGCTGTTCACCTCGTCCGGACGCGAGAAGATTCCGTCGTAAGTCTTGTTGACATCCAATCCGAATATGGCTCCGCTGAAGCCTCCGGCGTATGAGAATTTGTCCAGATTGGTAAACACCATATCAAATGTTTGATGTCCGCCCCACGACAGTCCGGCCATCGCGCGGTGGTCTCTGTCGGTCTTGGTGCGGAAAGTTTTGTCGACCATCGGAATAAGGTCGTTGAGCAACACTTTGTAGAAACTGGAACCATAGTTGCTTCGGCCGACTTCGTTGCGCCCTCCACGGAAAGGTGCCTTTACGTCGCCGCTCTCCATCACGACAATCATCGGCACGGCCTTTCCGGCGGCAATGAGGTTGTCCATGATATGCTGCATGTGCCCTTGGTGGCTCCAGCCTGTCTCGTCCTCGCCCATGCCATGTTGCAGGTAGAGCACGGGGTAGCGTTTCTTTCCCTTTTCATATTCAGCGGGCGTATAGACCATCGCGCGGCGCCATTCATTGGTAGACTGCGCAAAATATTCCACCGAGCGCACCTGACCCTTGGCCACACCATGCTGCGGACGGTAGTAGTTGCCCTCGGCACCCTCGGAAATCTCGATGCCACCCGACTGACGGTGACAGCCGAAGAACGTGTCGCTGGCCGGATCGACGATCTGCACGCCGTCGACCAAGAAGAAATAGTAGTGGAAGCCCACCACGAGCGGGTCGCTCACGGCCGTCCACACGCCCTTGGCATCGCGTTGCATATCATATTTCTTACCACAGATATCCAACTGAACACGGTTTGCCTGTGGTGCGCGCAGCTGGAAATAGGCCCTGCGCTGACCGTCCACCTTGGGGAATTCGTTGCCCGGTATGACGGTCGAAGCCGTCTTGGCGTCGGCGGGAACAGTCACTGCCTGATAGGTGGGATAGCCCAAAAGCGAGAGCATCTTGTTGCCATAGCGCCGTCCCAATTCGCGATATCCGGCCGCATCGAAATGCAAATCGTCGGGACCGCTCGTGCATCCCTCAGACGAGATGACGTGAGCCGTGTGCACGGTCTGGGGCAACGAGTTGATGATGGGGTTCATGGCGACACAGCGTCCGCGCCCGTCGGCCCTCACCACCTCGCCTGCCAGCAGGGGCACATCTTCCGATTTCAGGTTCAGATCGGCGATGAGCTGGTTGTAAACCCAAGCCACTTTCTCCGGCCAGCGCCTGTCGCCAGTGTTCGACTCGCCCTGGTGCAGCAGGATGCCCTTGATGACGCCCTCCTGCTGAGCCTTGCGAGCCAGCTCCACCAACCGGTTATAGGGATTGTCGCCATAGGCCTTGAGCATGCCTTTCATCCATTGCGGTGCGCGCGTTTTGACATAATTGTCGACCGAATCGCGCATGAAAGTCTCGATGTGGCAGCCACCCACAGCCACCGTGATGACGCCCACGCGGACTTCCTTAGGCAGTCGTTCCACCATGGTCCGACCGAAATAATCGACCGGTGTCAGTCCGGTGTTCTCCCTGCAGAGTGGCGGCACGGCTGTGTACCATTCACCCATGCGACGGTTTCGGGAAGCATCGTCGACGGCCGCCATCATCATAAACCGGGGGTCCACACCCGTGAGGTCCTGCTCCTCGATTTTGGCATTCCCCTCCATGTTCGACTGTCCGAAACACAGGAAAATGTAGAAATTGGGATCAACGGCAGCCTGCGCGTTACCTGCTCCAAAACATAAGGCAAGTGTGGCAAAGACTTTTGCCACCAAGGTTGTTTTTAGTTTCATACTGTTTCATTGTTAGATTTCTATCGCAAAGATAGCCTTTTTGGACCTAAACACACCCCCCATTTGTTTCATAATCGTGTGACAATGTAACATTGACGTGAAATGACCCGTAAAAGTGCATTTTATCTTTTGATGAGCCAATGGCTCCGCCTGTAAAATTATATGACGGTTTTTTGATGTTTTTTCCCGGAGCATCCAGAGAAAAATACGCCATGTTTCTGTACGAGAAACAAGGTCGGAGCTACTAAAAAATGACGCGACGCTGCGATTAGAACCTTGTGGCTGTGCGATTCGGGTTCAATGGCCGTGCGACGGAGCCTCAACCGCGAGGCGGATGGGCTTGAACCGCACCGCGATTCGATAGTCAACCGCGGATGAGCAAACTGGTTGGATTTGGGGTTTTGAGGTAATTAGCTGGTAATTAGGGAACTACGAATTTCACATATTTCGCGGATTTCTGACACAAGGGGTGTCGAATTTTAAATTCGCGAAACCTGAAGGGGTGTTTGTAAAACTAATTGACAGGACTTGATTGCAAGTCCTAAATACGCGTCCTGCTATACATCGGGATTTCAACTAATTTCCCTAAGGTCGTCAAATGGAATCAGGAAACTACAGACTCACTCCTTTTGGGGGATTATTTTCAATCATGGAGCAATTTGACTCCA
>NZ_GG704784.1:170119-191671 GCF_000160535.1 Hallella bergensis DSM 17361
GGTTGCGAATTTGAGGTTATCAATGATTATTCGTATCTTTGCATTGTCAGTCCTCGCCAAGCCTCTTAACAATGCTCAAATCGTGCGAGGCGTTTTTGTTTATACACATTTGAACATGGCGATTCTTATTCCTTTTACAAAACGGATTGAATCAACACAAATATCCTCAGTTGATCTTAAAACAAAGTCTAAATTTTTTCCGTAGGGGCGTGATTTATCACGCTCCGTCCCAAATGTGTTGCAGAGCATGAGGAATCATGGGCAGGCGGGGCGTGATTTATCATGCCACTACGGGTGAGATGGTGCAGAGCGGTAAAGCCGGTTCGTGAAATAGCGGGGGCGGGTGGCGTCATATTGGTCGCTGAACACACTCAGACTGTCGCGGTATTCCGGGGTCTGGATTTGCATCAGGTCGAGCAGTGAGTGGATCATGTCTTCGGTGACGAAGGGGCGGTGGGCCGCGCGGCGCACACGATCCGCGAGGGCAGGATAGGTCGACCGAAACGCCTTGGACGTCCACACCAGCATGGGGATTTCCACCATGAGCTGGTTGGGGTTGATGTCGTTGTGGCCGGCAGCCTTCTTGTTGATTTCCATCACGTCCTCGCCATGGTCAGACGTATAGACAATGATGGCATTCTTGTTTTCGAACCTGCTGACAATGGCATTGACGATGCTGTCGTTGTATCTCACGGCATTGTCATAGTCGGCCCTGATGCTCCTTACCTTCTCATCGGGGCCATTTTCTGATTCGGGGCCAAACTTGCGGCGTTCCTGCGGGAAGCGATTGCTGTAGAGTTGATGAGACCCCATCAGATGAACCACGATGAAATTCTTCTTGCGGGGCGTCTGCAACGTCTTGTCGAGCAAGGGCAGCACGGCCTCGTCGTAGGGTTCACGAATGGTGCTGCTCGTCGAATTTCTGTAGGTGGTGAAGGCATAGTTGTTGCAGCGCTCTGCATACAGGCGTGCGTTGTTGCCATTTCGTCCGGAAAATTCCTGGTTGGAGACCCAGGTGGTGTAATAGCCCGCCTCTCTCAGGATGGTGAAGAGGTCGGCAGTCTCATACCACTCGCCCGGCATGTCATGCCGATAGTAAGAGAACAGCTTGGCCAGTACGTTCATGGTGGTGGCATTGGGGCTGATGACATCGGTAAACCGGGTGAGTCCGCCCTGCTTCTCCCTTGCACTCATGAATGGTGTGGTGTCGAGACGGTAGCCGTACATGCCCATCCGATGGCGCGACGTCGATTCGCCCAGAATATAAACCACGTAGGGAATCGAACTCTCGTTCCTGACAATCACGGGTTTGGCCTTCATGCCGTCCCTCATCCGGTTCAGCGCGTGCATGTTCTTGATGGCCTTGACCGTGAACAAGGTGTTGCGCAGGAACGAGCAACTGGCGTATTTGAGTCGCTTGTAGGTTGTTCTGTCCCTGCTGCACTCTGACTCTACGACATTGACCGCAATGAGTATCACGCCAAGCCATATCCCTGCACTCAGGGAGGTGACCAGCAGGGCATTCCTGCGGAAACGGCCCACATAGCGTATGATGAGATAGAACAGGGACAGCACAGCAACAAACACGATATACAACCACAGGCTCATCATGTTGGCCCTGATGTAGCCCGACGCCTCTGCTGTCGTCGTGGCAAATATCACCTCGAGGGTGGACTGATCGGGCACCCCCTGATAGAAGAATGAAAAATAGGTATCGACGAAAAAGAACAGCAGCGACAGAGTGATGATGACGGCTTGTATTCCTCGCCGCACCTTCTTCCAGGGAACGGCACCGACAAGCAGGGCCAGCAAGGCATTGACCACAATGATATAGGCCAGTTGTGCAACCCTGGTACCTGCGTTGCTGTAAGTGGCCAAGATGGGCAGGTTACAGCAGATCATGACCGTTATAAACGTAAAATTATTCTCTACAAATCGTTTGGTCGCCTCAAAAGCTTTTCTTACCTTGAAGTTCATTGCACATTTCATGCTATTCGTGTTTACACACCTTATTTAATATAACACAATATATCCGTGTGATGCTGTTTGTCAAGTCGTTATTGTATCCGAATTTTTATCATTTGGTCATAGGATTGTGATACAGTTTTCGATTGACGGCGCAAAATTACGAATAAAGATTCGGAAAAACTACAATTTTGGGGCGATTATTTGCAGGACCGGGCCTACAAACTTGACCATTGATGGGAAAATCAGAACAGTAGCAGTAGTTGAATGAGCAAATCACACGAACAATGGTCTGGTTTCTCAGATCGAAAGAAAACGCTTTGACGATATGAAGATAAATAAAAAATAATGGACAAATCACTTGTAGATTTTACATATTTTTATTACCTTTGCATAGAATTTACGAAAGAAGTGCTAACGTTATTTTAAATTTAGCCAAGACATATTGACGGATAGTCCCAAGGGTAAGGCATTTACCCGCCTATCAGAATTCTCTTTAATATAGAAATTTTTTATAAATATTAAATATTCAGCAATGAAAAAAAAATTAACCAAAACGCTTTCCTTGGCAAGTTTGTTGCTTTTAGGATCCCTCAAGTCGGCGGCACAAGTTAGTGACGTGTCGTTCACTGTATCTCCCTCTGCAGAATACATCTGGTGGGACGAGGACCTTTCCATTGACGATATGTGGTTGTACGGTGGAAAAGTAGGATTCGGTTTCGGACCACTCGTTGAGTTGCGCGGATTCTATTTTCGCAGCAATGATGTAGACGCCAAAGTGCGCATGCAAAACTGGCAGAATGAAAGCCTGTGGCCGAGCTATATCCAAAACACCAAATTGAACATGACCAAATATGGTGGGGAGATGAAGCTCAACCTGTGGAAGGGCACATTCTTGACCCCATATCTCACAGCTGGCGCCGGTGTGCAGAAAATGAAATACAACACCTACAAAGACGATATCCTCCTGACGGATGTGCCCATGAAAGACGAACAGCTCTTTGTGGCCTTGGGCGTAGGTGCTAAATTCAACTTGAGCAGTCGCATGGCACTGGCCCTCGAAGCCAAGAACACCATGTTCAATGCCAGCAAGGGAAGTTATCTCATGCGTCCTGCATACAACAAGGCCGACGGCGGAAACCACCTGTACAACTGGACCGCAGGCGCAACGCTCGACATTTACTTGGGTGGAAGAACCGACGATAGCAGCGACGCCATCAGCCGCGAGTACCGCAACCTGTTCTCCAGTGGCTTCAAGGGTTTGAAGTTTGTTGCAGAACCGGGTATGGCTTACCTCAACTTTGACAAAGACATGCCGATGACCGACACCTATTTATTAGGAGGAAGCGCAGGTTTTGACTTCACGCCGCTCGTAGGTGTTAGGGGCTTTTACTACCAGGCCACTAAGGATGCTGACAAGCTCTCACTGTCGTTCAACGAGGAATTGGCACTCTATGGTGGTAACATCATCACCCGTCTGAACTTCCCAAGAGGCATCAACCCCTACTTGCAGCTCGGTGGAGGTTACATGAAAGTGGGTGACAAGTATGCAGATAAGCGAGGCAACATGTCTGCCAAGAGCTCTGCATTTGCCTTCGGAGGTGCCGGCGTGGAGATTCCAGTAACAAAATACATGGCTATCTTCGGTGCTGCCAACGCGCTGATCACCAAAGAAAAGGGCATTAAGGAAGAAGATATCCAAAACACGGACAACGTCAATACCAGCGTGATGTACAACGCGGGATTGAGATTTAACCTTGGCGTGTCAGCCGATGGCGAAAAGAAATACAAGAAATACGTTAACCGCAGACTCGACGATCAGCGCGAGGCTTCGAATAAGAGAATCAACGAGATGAGGTCGCAATACGACGAACAGATCGAAGATTATGACGAGCAAATCGCTGATTACGACAGCAAGATATCCGAATACGACCAGCAAATCGCAAAGTACGAAGAACGTGTTAATGCGCTCAAGGCCGACTACGAGAAACGTATTGACAGTCTGGACAGAGATTTAGACCGAGCCATGAGGGCTAACGACACAATCCGCGTAGCTGAGATTGCACGTTTGAAGGACCGCCACAAGCAAGAACTTCAGGACATCGAAAATGACGAGATGGCCATCAAGAGAAAATTGGTGAACGAACTGGGAGAAAGTTCCAAGAACAACATCAAGATGACCCGCGCACAGCTCAACGAGTTGGTGACTCGCATTGCAAGAGAATCTCAAGAGGACGCTCGTTACTACAACAACTACGACTACAACTATGTTGAGCCACGGGAAACCTACCGTTCTGCCGCTCCTGTACAAAGAGTAGAACCCGCTCCTATACAAAGAGTAGAACCCGCTCCTGTACAAAGAGTAGAGCCTGCTCAAAACAATGATACCGAGCTTCTGAGAACAGAACTGCGCATCATGAATGAAAAGCTCAATAAAGTGATCAGCCAGAGAAACAGTGGTGAAAACACGGTGGTCTACAGAGACAATGTGGCAACAGGAGCCAACCTGACACCTGCATCTCCCTATAACGGAGGAACTTACCAGCCGAACACAGGAAGTGGACTGAAGCTGAACCGCCTCAGCGTTTTCACAGGATTTGGCTTTGGCGACCTGAGCACATGGAATGTTGGTGTGAAAGGCTACATGCAGATCGCAGCTACAAATTTAGATTTTGTTCCTGAACTGTATGCAGCAATGGCCAACAAGAGTGGTATGGGCATATCGGCCAACATCGTTTACAACTTCAAGGTAAGCTCCTTAGGTAAGTTCGTACCCTACGCCGGCTTTGGCCTTGGCATCTTCCATGGCAAAGACACGCACTTCGGTTCCAACCTCATCGCAGGTGTCAGCACCGAAATGCTGGGCGGAAAAGTGTTCTTAGAGTATGCTGCACGCAGCTTGACCAAGCAGAATCAGCTGGCCGTGGGCTATTCTTTCATATTCTAAAACTCATTACACATGCAAAAGAAACATAGTCTGGCCTCACTCGCCATTCTTGCTCTATCCTTCATGTACACAGGTCAAGCATCTGCACAGGGTGCTTGGCCTGATATGGGAGACACGATTGTTGTGGATAAAAACGAGCTGATGGACATACTTAGGCGTGTAGCGGCCAGCAATAAAAGAACCCCATACAGGTCGCATCGTGGTACGACCCCATATACCAGTGGTGCGGCCCCATATAGGTATAACAGGGGATACCAACCCGGTAGCACCGTTCCGGTTTACAACACCGTGTCAAGGCAAGTCGAGAGTATACCGGTTTATGTGCCACAAGGTGCAGGAATGAACCCATACCTACCCTACAATAATCTGCAAAATCCGCAAGAAGACAGGGCAAGAAGAGATGAGTACCAGCAGGCACAACTCCTGCAAGAGGAAATTGACCAGTTGCAAGAGCAGCTAAGAAACCTTGGACAGAACATGCAAGATCCAGCCGTCAAGCACCAGCTGGACTCCATGGCCAACCATCTGAACACGCTGCAAAAAAGGCAGGCGTCTTCCTTGGAAAAACCGCTCGTAGAGAATGGGCCTAAAAGCATGGAGCAACCGCAAGTTGATGAGCAGGCGAAGTCCATCATGACGACACCTTTCGAGACCAATATGCGACAGGTGTTCTTTGAGATATCGTCTGATAAGCTCACCAACGAGGCAAAACAAACGCTCAAGGCTGTAGCCGATCTCTTGGTTGACAATCGCGATCTGAAAGTCAAATTGACAGGACATGCCAGTAAGGACGGACCCGATGCTTTCAACCAAAACCTTGCCAAGCGACGCATGCAAAGTGTGAAGTCGAACTTGCTCCGACATGGAGTGAAGGCGAATCAAATGAGTACATTGTCGTCTAACATTGACGCAAAATCGGATTTGAGCACCTACGCACGCAGAGTTGATCTCTGTATATCACTGTAAGGAACTCCTTTTAAACTCGATAGGGTTTGCTAACTTGCCTTAACCGCACAAAGATGTGATGTACTCAAGGCAAATTAGCAAACCCTATGTTTTATGTGATACGTCTGTAAACTTGATGAGTTGTACCCAAGGGATTAATCCGGCTCATCTTGTTGCGTTAGAATAAACAAGTTGTTGATTAAAAGATAAGTATCGTTCATGAAAGAGCTGAAGATTAAACGCGTTTACACCGCAGCCGAGGACAGTGACGGTTATCGCATTCTGATAGACCGCCTTTGGCCGAGAGGGCTTTCGAAATAGAAAGCACGAATCGACGAGTGGGACAAGGCCGTGGCGCCTTCGTCGGATCTACGTAAATGGTTTGGGCATCAAGAGGAAAACTATCACGAGTTTGCCATTCGGTATCGGGCAGAGCTTGACAGCAATCCAGAAGCTGCCCACGTAGCAGAGCACATCCGGGAACTACTGCAAGACGATGATGTGACCTTAGTGTATGGTGCCAAAAACGAAAAGTGCAACCATGCCCTGGTACTTCGTGATTGGGTGATGCGCAAGTCGTGAGCATATTTTTTCAAGGGCTTAGACATATTTGGGAGACAAGGTTCAGGTTATAAATTCAAAAAATATGGCCTGTTTCTTGATCTCCCAAAATATTTTATATATCTTTGTTTATAAAATCCTATCAATGAAGCATGTTAAGACATTTCTGTTGATTGCCCTTCTGGTTCTCTCCATCCCCGTTGCAAACGCGCAAAGAGGAAGGGCAAGGGCGAAAAAAGCATCGGCCGACGCCGTGGAAACGCCCACTCAGAAGCTGTTCAACACCATGTTGCCGGCAACGGCTAAGGTGATGTTTATCGACAGCATCGTGGTGGGCAAGGATGAGTTTGTCTCAAAAATCCCCCTTGTTGATGCGGCCGGGAAACTTTCGGCCAAACGGTCCGACAGCAAGGCCATGCTGTTAGGGCAATATGAAAACGACTTTGCCGACCGCAGGTTGTGTGCCGTGGGAGACACGGCCGGAACCTCGTTGCACGACCAGGTTCTGCTGGGCGACGGATGGAGCAACCCCATGCGGACGAACGGAATTGACGAGGATGACTATCCGTTCCAAAACTTCCCCTTCCTGTGCACCGACGGGGTGACGCTATTCTTCTCCGCCAAGGGCGACAATTGCATCGGGGGCTACGACATCTTCATGACAACATACGACAGCGACAAGGGCGAATGGTATGAACCGCAAAACTACGGCCTGCCATACAACTCCACGGCCAACGACTACCTGCTGGCCATTGACGACCTCGACTCCTTGGGATGGCTTGTCAGCGACCGGTATCAGCCCGAGGACAGTGTTTGTATCTACACTTTTGTGCCCACCTACCCACGGTTGGACTTGACGAGCGAGGACCTTACTCATGCCCAACTGGAACATTACGCCAAACTGACGGCTATCAGCGACACATGGGAATTTGGCAACCGGCAGGAGGCACTTGCCCGCAGGAAGAGAATGCTTGCCAATGCCACGGCAAAGCAAGACAACAAGACCATGGCTTTTGTCATCAACGACGAGCGTGTGGCAAGAAGTCTCTCTGACTTCCGGACGGAAGCCGGGCGCAACCTTTACAAGCAGCTGCAAGAGTTGCACACCCTGCAGCAAGCCACACAGGCACGACTCAACACGTTAAGACAAACCTATGCTGCAGCCGAAATGAGTGAGAAGAAAACCATGACCGGCGAAATATTGCAATTGGAAAAAGACCTGTTGCAGCAAAATGCAGACGTCAAACTGCTGGAAAAGAAAATCAGAAAGCATGAATTAATGCCATAAGTCCATGAGCATTAGCAGTTCATAGCTTATATGTATAACCCGAAAACGAAACACTTATGAACACTTATTTTGCAGAGTCAGAATTGATTATCAATGGCGATGGCTCCATCTTCCATCTCCATCTTCTTCCGGAACAGTTGGCAGACAAGGTAATCCTGGTAGGCGACCCGGGACGCGTGGATACGGTTGCCGCACATTTCGACGAACGCGAATGCGAGGTGAACAACCGCGAATTCAGAGCCGTCACAGGTACATACAAGGGCAAGCGCATCACTGTACAAAGCACGGGCATTGGTTGCGACAACATTGACATTGTGCTCAACGAGATGGATGCCTTGGCCAATATTGACTTCAAGACTCGCAAGGCTAAACCGGAACTGAAATCACTGACGATTGTCAGGGTCGGCACCTGCGGTGGACTGCAACCCGAAACCCCAACCGGGACATACGTGGCAACGGTGAAGAGTATCGGCTTCGACGGACTGATCAACTTTTATGCCGACAGGGACAAGCACTGTGACCTCGACTTGGAGAAAGCTTTTAAAAAACATGTGGGATGGAAAGATGCCATGGGAAATCCGTATGTTGCTCCTTCCAACACCGAACTGCTTGACCGCATTGCGGGCGACGACATGGTGCGCGGATATACCGTTGCCTGCGGCGGATTCTTCGGACCCCAGGGACGACAACTGCGCGTGCCCCTGGCAGACCCGGAACTGAACGCAAAGATTGAGTCGTTCGAATACGACGGGCTGCACATCACAAACTTTGAAATGGAATCGAGCGCCGTGGCCGGAATGTCCAACCTGATGGGGCACAAGGCCCTGACCTGTTGCATGGTGATTGCTAACCGCGTAGCCAAGCAGGCAAACAGCAGCTACAAAAACAGCATAGACGACTTGATCGTCAAAGTGCTTGACAGGATCTAACCACCACGCTTCCGGAAAGCCCGATACACAGTCCAGAAACCAAGGATAACTTATTCGTTTATGAACTCTTACCGTAACGACACCATCGTGGCCATAGCCACTCCCCCGGGGGGTGCCATTGGCATTCTAAGGCTGAGTGGCCCTGAGGCCATCAGCATCATCACAGCCCTGTTCCGACCTGCAAAACGAGGAATGAAGCTGGCCGATGCCCAGGCAAACACCTTGCATTACGGTTTGCTGCAATCTGCACAGGGAGAAGACATAGACGATGTTATCGTGAGCGTGTATCGGGCTCCGCACAGCTATACCGGCGAGGATTGCATCGAGATCAGCTGTCACGGTTCGGCCTATATTCTCAAGCAGGCTCTGCACGCATTGATTGATGCCGGGGCACGCCAGGCACAGCCTGGGGAATATACACAAAGAGCCTACCTTAACGGCAAAATGGATCTCTCGCAAGCCGAAGCCGTTGCCGACCTGATAGCATCCACCAACGAGGCTACCCACAGACTTGCCTTAAGCCAACTCAAGGGACATTTCAGCAGCGAGTTGTCCGAACTCCGGAAACAACTGCTCAAGATGACAAGCCTCATTGAGCTTGAGCTCGATTTCAGCGACCATGAGGATATCGAATTTGCCGACCGCGATGAACTGAGTTGCCTCGCCTCAACCATCAGCAATCACATCACCTCCCTGGCACAATCCTTCGAAACGGGCAATGCAATCAAAAAAGGAATACCGGTAACCATCATCGGCAAAACGAACGTGGGCAAGAGCACCCTGCTCAACCAATTACTGCGTGAAGACAAGGCCATCGTCAGCAACATCCACGGAACCACCCGCGACGTAATAGAAGACACGATCGACATCCATGGCGTTACCTTTCGCTTCACCGACACCGCCGGACTCCGCCACACAGAAGACCAAATTGAGCAGATGGGCATTGAGCGCGCCTATCAAAAAATGGAACAGGCCGTCATCATCCTATGGGTTGTTGACCAACCGCCCACAGAGCCGGAACTCAACGACATCTGCTCGCGTGCGCAAGGCAAAAAGGTCATTGTGGTTCAAAACAAGGCAGACTTGGCGCACACTCCCCTGCCCCCCCTACCCGATTCCTTCTCATCAATCGCCATCAGCGCCAAATACGGACAAGGCCTTCACGAATTGGAAGAAGCCATCTACGCAGCTGCCGACATTCCCCATCTCGACCCCAACTCCGTCATCGTGACCAATGCCCGCCATTATGAAGCCCTCACCCGTGCCCACACCGGCATCTCCCGAGTCATCGAGGGACTGGGCCTCAACCTCAGCGGCGATCTTCTCGCGGAAGACCTCCGCATCTGTCTCGAAGAGTTGGGTGAAATCACAGGAGGAACCATAACCTCCAACGAAACCCTGGCCCATATCTTCAAAAACTTTTGCATCGGAAAATAAGTCGTGATAAACAACGAATAATATCGACAACAAATGATAGTTAAGGTGCTCAAAATGAGCACCTTTCTTTTTAGCCTTACTATTGGTTATAATCAATGGTAAGGCTTTTTTAGCACCTTTTTGTACCGCTCTTGTACCTCCACTTTTCAAAAGTAATAATTTGAGACTCCATTTTTGGCAAATGAGTGCAAGATTGCCGAGAGTTTTGGACAATGATGGACGATGATATAAGACTATTGAAAATAAACGGAGTAATGACAGACGACTTTTTCTACAATAAATTAAGTAAAAAAGTATAAAAAGCGTACAAATGACAGCAAGCAAAGAAAGAATTCTAAAAATTTGCGAGTATTGTGGGAAGAGCTTCTATGCATCAAAATCCACAACTCGTTATTGCTCCAAGCAATGCAACAGTTATGCCTATAAGGCAGCAAGACGTGAGGAGAAAGTAAAGATGGCTGAGACAATGAGCTATAGGTTAAATTTAACGGCAGTACTATCATATGTAAAAGTTACAGTATAGAACTTTCTTCCTATCTGTTTTCTTATTTGAGGGCGGCTGTCTCCGTAATCCTCCTTTTTGAAAACTTGAACATCCGATACGTTAGCCTCTTTAAAAAATGGAACATACGCAGGACCAAAGGTCAAAGCCACGTTTCTTGCGCTATTTACAAGAGTACTATTGTCTAAGACCTCTGGTCGCTTGCATGAACTCAAGAATAGTGTACATAATACCGCTATTCCCCAAACTACAATCATTATAGATGGTATTTTTTTCATTGTTTGATTTGATACAATTAAAACTCTCTACTACTCATTTCCCTTTGCCATTTTTGACACCACTTTTATAAGAGTATAGTCATAGCTTGATCCATCTGCTGGTGGATTGGCATATATGGTCTTCGTAGCCAAAAGTTCGTACTCGTATCCTTTCTCGTATGTAAAGCCTTCAATTCCGTTGAACTCGCATGGATCCCAAGTCTTTTCTCCCTTTTCTTTTATCAACATACATTCGTGTGGTGTACCCGTCATACCGATACATTCTCCTGTTGTGGCAGAAACATATAGTGTTACAGTCTTCTGCTTGTCTTTGGGTTCATCGTCATCATTTAAACAGCTTGCAAACATTGCAAATACTGTTAACAAAATGAAGAAAATTCCGATTCTTGTTTTGTTTTTTTTCATAATTTGAAATTTTTAATGTTTATATATGTGTGAAAATATAATTATAATTGACTGTTTGAATGCAATTTTTAATTTGCATTTCGCATGAACATGTTACCAATGACTTGATTATGTCTTTGCCTTCTTATTTTAAGATTGCACTTTCACTATTTTGATGTTTGTAATCTGGTGATTTTGATGTCTTCTTGCCATAGTCAAAACTATAAACAATTTTCAGATTTGCATACTGATTATAACTACGACTTTGATCTATTTGTTTGAAAGAATAATATGATGCAGATAATTCATCTACAATGTTATTCTTCATCATGAATAAATTGTTTGCATTAGCTTCGATAGCCCAATTCCCATGATTCCACATTGCCGATAGTTGATACCGCCAAAATGTCTTTCTACTAATCTGGCTGTCTATCAAATCTCTTGCCGGTGACGCTATGGATGCACCAAAAGAAAAATCCCGAACATAGTAATTTATCATAGCAGTCCCAGAGAATGCAGACAAATTACGATGCTCTGCTCCTCCTCGAACTAAATGTTTAACCCATTGACCGGATAACTTCATATTAAGTGTACCAGAAGGTTTATAGGTTATAGACATATCTGCACTGGGACGATGATAGATACAGTCATCTCTAAAAGTGCTAATAAGATGCCCGTCTCGAATATAGTAATCCGAAATAATCGAATGATTTTGGTAAAAGTATGACACTCCCGTTTGCAAAGTGAATTTGTTAAGGTTCAAGGTATGGCTTAATCGCGGATTCAAAAGAATTGAATTATCCATGTTAGAATTACCTTTGAGAATGATGATAGGATCTATCTGCTGTTCTACATTGTTAATCGTATTTATTCTCGGATAGGTGTTTCCCAAAGCGAACATAAATTGAAGTTGCTGTACTTTATCTATCCTATAAGTAGCCCTTGCTTGAAGTCTCGGCGTAAGATGATTGATTGACTTCATCCCCTCCAAACGATATGTTAGAAATGACAGTCCAGGATTAATATCAAAGAAAAAACTCCCTAAACGTTGGGAATAGTCTGCAAAAAGGATGGTTTCGGACGAATGCAAATTTTGATTATATGCAGAAGTCCCAATGTATTCGGAATCACTAATTCTCATGAACTCGTATAAACTGAAAGCCAATCTATTTCTATGACTGAACGCCATAGAATAGTTTGCATTCGCTTTGATGTAATAATAATCTTCCTTGACAAGTGAACGAAAAGACACATTATCATCGTTATAGAGACGGTCATAATCGTTTCGAGAATAATATCCATCAAAAACATAATCCAACGATTTTGTGTTAGAAAATGTGTGCGATCCGTAAAAATAGACACTTGGACGATAAGATTTGTTTCTAGTGTTAATGTCCAAAATGCTACCGTTCTTGATTGCAGCAGCAGTTTTCCAATACTCCGTCATTCCATTATTGACACCGTTTTTTGAGGCATTCCATGCCATACCACCTCTAAGCATCCAAATATATTTTCTTCCTCGGTTGCTGATTGATACCTGTACATATTCTTCCGTTTGCCTATTGTCAGCATTATTGTAATGCTGCAGTCTATTCAGTTGATAATCAGGGAAAATAAAAGTCTCATTCTCGTCCATAGACGATTTTGGATTTTCCAAAGAATATCCAGCCCAAAGGTTAATACTTTTGGTTCCTGTGACAAATTTCGAAATAAGATTGTAATCACCATAGAGATAGCCTACATTCTGAGACGCATCAAGTTGCGTGTAGCCACCATTGTTGAGTGGTTTCATTATTATGTTTATAGCATATGCATCTTTTGCATATTTACCATTAGGCACATCAAAATATTCCACTCGAGAAACGTCCTTCGGTCTTAAAGACTGTACCTCTCGAAAATCAACTTCACGCCCATCTATATAGAGAGTCGCAGCCCCATTGGGAGTTGTCACACTTCCAGTCGAACGCTCGACAGACACTCCCGGAATCATGAGATTGCTCAACAAATCATAACCAGTTACAGCATGTTTACGTTGCTCTTTTGTAGGAATAGCAAGGATATGATCACCTTCTCTTGTAAGATAAGATGACTTTACAACAACTTCACCAAGGTCTTTGCCTTGAATAAAAGTTTTAGTTGTATCTGGTTTTTGTGCATAAGTTACGTGTAGGCACAAATTCATTATGATGACTAACAATGCTTTCATCTATTAATTTTTTATTGTTTTATACTTATAATCAATATGCCTTCTTCTGTACTTAAAAGACAATACTTTTAACTCTTTAACTACTATTACCAAAACTTTTGCATGAAAATAACGTAACAGACAACGTTCGTCTCATTCATTTTGAGATTGGATCTGTTTTGCCCATAATACTAAGAAAGTACTCTTCTCCTAAATAGCCATCAATTTCTTGGACAATTACATTGTCAACAATAATAGATTTGAGTTCCAGTTGAATTCTTCCTGCATCGGGAAATAATGGCTTATAAGCAGCCATAACCAACCATAGCCAAATTGGGTAGGAGATAAATGCTATTCATAAATTTCACAAGACTCGTCCATCCAACACTCCGCTAAAAATATCCATTTCTCTTTTAGAAAGGCCTGACCGTACAGCCAAATCCCGCCATCCTTTTACGGCTTCAACCACCTCTGATACAATTTTCTCTGCTGTATTCCTGTTGAGCATATACTCCTCACAAGCATCCAATAATATACTTAAATCTGCCTTGTTGGAAGTAGACGAGATGAGCAGACTTTGATATTCATTCAAAGTAGGGTTCATATCATAAGCTGGAGACAATATCCACCCTTTTGCCGTCAAAAGAAAACCATGATTGCAGAAATGGTCATCACTATTACCAATGCAAATATTGAAAGCCACACGACGGTAGAGTTCCTGCAGGTTTTTCTCTACATCCGTGCAGTTTTGAATTATAAAATCAACAATATCCAAATAGCCATGCCCACTTGTTGCATTATTTCCATCACTCAACCCCAACAGGGTCATGGCCGATGCAAAATGAATACGTCTTCCCTCTTGAGTTCTGTCAAAGCGTTGCGACAGCAATGTATGATACTCTCCCCCGTTCGCCATCACTCCGGTTTTAGCTGCGCTGATTCCGCTTTTTATTGCAAGCTGATGGCTAAAATGCTCCCAAATTCCAACATCATATTCATCCTTCCGAGAAGGGAACTTGGCTACATAAAGAGTTTTATCCGTATCTATAACATTAGCTTTAGGTCTTGCACCGCCCAATGATGTTCCGGGATGCACAAGTTGTGCAATCCACTTCCTGTCAGGGAGTATATTCTTTTCTTCGCTTTTCTCAATCTCTGCACTGGCAGCAATCAATCCCCGAATATCTGTCAAAGGTGGAATTTTCAACGATTCACTTACATTTATAAATTCACCATCAGGAATTTCCTTAAAACGGAATCCACCCATTCGAGAGAAATCATCGATTCCGGTTAAGAAATCGAAAGATGACAATCTCCTAACGGGGCGTTTTTCTTCTGCCGCAACAATTTGCTCACGACGCAACAACAAAGTACGTCCCCAACGATCCGGCAAGGCATCAGAAAAGCATCCAAATATATCCTTCTCAGGTAGCGAGTACTGCTGCCCTGGATAATTGTTCAGATCATCACTCAAAAACAATTCTCCGTGCTTCCTCAACCATTCGTTATTGAAAGTAAAGCTATAGCTGTCTGTGCCACGAAGAGACTCATAGCCCAATTCGCCTATGAGTTCCACTTCTTTGAGCCAATCGAAATCGGCATATACATACAACCTTTTCATCGCTTATCCCTTTTTAGAGGCACGTTTCCTCGTCTTCAAACTCAAATCCTGCAATGCTTTTCCCATTTTATCTTCTTTGGCAAGCAGCAAAATATCATCATCGAGCTGCAAGGCATACAACACACGCACATAAATTCCTATAGCAACAGTTGGAATACCTTTTTCAATTCGAGACACGGTAAGCGGTGAACAGGTAGCCCGTTCTGCCACCTGAGCCACACTCAGATTCCTACGTAAACGAGCTAGCTTAATCTGCTCGCCAACAATCTGCATCTTCTGCTCCAATTTTCGGGGAAGCTTGGTTCCCATTGTATTCTTTGCCATGACTACATCAGTTTAAAGTGTAAAGCAACTATGTTGATGACTTTGCTGCAACCAACCTATCATATAATATGCAAAAGTAACGCTTTTTATTTATTTAATAATATATTAAACATAGAAAAGTGCACATCTTGGCATCATTTATTTTGAGCAAAAACTAAATGCTATCATGTTGTTTGCATGCACCTTATTCACCTTTCAACAAACAGTATGTTATTCGTTATCTTTCCATAGCATTGCTAAAAACACATTATTATCTCTCTCTCGGAGAGCCATTCTTTTATTGCACTTCGTTTTGGACAATCGTATTCTTAACTCTTCATTCTTCCCTCCTCCCTCCTCACTCTTCACTCTTCCCTCTTAATTCTTCACTTTTCATCTTCCACCGTTCTGTTGCATCCACTTGCTCAACGCGTAGCCAAATTGTGACGAGTTGATGAGCCTGCGAATAATTATGAATTTTGTACTAAAGAATCTATGCTTTAGTTCGCAGATTAGCGCAATTAGTGATTCTATCAAAGAACCCCTTAGCTGGCAGAGGAAAGCTGCGTAGCCATTATCTCAAAATTCAAAGAACTGTTGCTATAATATATTATCATTATATTTTAAACCCAAAACAGAATACAACGGCACATTCTCCATCCAACCCTGATCCATATACCCTTTCATTGAAAGGCGGAGACCTTTCAGATTTGCCTCAGGATGCCTGTCTATATAGGTTTTCATAGAGCGAGCTCTCACATTTTTCTCGGCCTTTACCTCGATGGGAATGACTCTATCGTTCAATTGAACAACGAAATCTATCTCTGCCGGGGAAGTATCATTACTCCAATAATAAGGTGTAATATTCATCGACACAAGTTGTTGCAATACATATTGCTCGGTAAAGGAGCCTTTGAATTCCTTAAAAACATTGTCACCTACTATCATCTGCCTGGCTGGTGCATCTACCATACAAGCAAATAGACCACAGTCAAGTAGGTAGAGCTTAAAAGCGTTCAAATCTTCATAGAATTTAATGGGAACTTGAATTTCCTTCACACGGCTCACTTTATGGATTATCCCTGCATCTATGAGCCACTGGATGGCCAGCTCATAATCCTTGGCTCTCGCCCCTTGCTTGATGACTCCATAAATAAATTTCTTATTCTCCTTCGCCATTTGGGATGGAAGACTCTCTAACACCTGTCCAATACGTATGCTCTCTGTCTTAGAACTATGTTTGGAGATATCATTGCGATAGGCTTCGAGGATATTCTGCTGAAGCTGACGCACCTCCGCCAAATCATGATTATGAACGAAATGAGAAACCACTTCAGGCATACCGCCCACAAAATAATAGTAACGTAACTGTTCTATAAATTTTGGACCAAAAGCGTCTATCATCTTCCAATGCCTCTGACGAAGCATATGTGAAAGACCCGCTTCCCCATTGGCTTCCAAGAACTCTTCATAGTCCATGGGATAAACATTGAGCATATCGACTTTGCCCACAGGAAACGAGTCGCCTTGATGGAGCGTGATGCCTAACAAAGAGCCTGCAGCCATAACATGATATTCAGGGGCTTCCTCCTGAAAATACTTTAAGCTATGGAGCCCACGTGGTGCTTCTTGTATTTCGTCGAAGATGATAAGTGTTTTCCCAACTTCTGGTTTCACACCTGTAATAGCCTGTACAGCAAATAGCAAACGCTCTATATTATAATCATCAGTAAAAAGTTCTTTTGCCAAAGGCTCCGCGTCACAGTTAATGTAAGCTACAGTATCATAACATTCTTTCCCAAATTCTCTCATCAGCCATGTCTTACCCACCTGACGAGCACCAAGAAGTATTAATGGCTTCCTGTTTCTATTTTCCCTCCATGCTCTAAGCTGTTCAAACACCTTTCTCTTCATAAGCTATATTTTCTGCAAAAATACACTTTTTCTATGATAAAAGAAACAAAAAAAACATTTTTTCGAGGATAAAATTGTTTGTTTTCACACATTTTCGATGACTCAACTCTTGTTTTTACTCATTTTTTCAAAGATAACATCATATCTTATCAATGTCAACAACATCATGAAGTAACCACAAAATAGGAATGATATAAGAAATATAATGTAGGAATAAAAGTTCACACATGTCAACTCCTATTGCTCTCAGACGCTTCCTGAATCCCTTTCTTTCTTCACTCTTCCCTCTTCACTCTTCCTTCCTCCCTCCTCACAATTAACCTTCCACCGTTCTGTTGCATCCACTTGCTCAACGCGCAGCCTAATTGTGAATTTTGAATTATGAATTTTGAATTATAAAAATATTTTTACCATTTTCGGATCATTATTTTCCGACCATCCAGAGCAAAAAGAGCTATCATTTTTCGTCAAAACCGGGACGTGCAATGCCAAAAATCATAAGGCTGCTGCGATTGAGGCCTTCTCATAGCATGGTTAGGCTTTATCGACAGCGTGGAAGAACCTCAATCACACTGCGGTTGAAGCCTTGTCATCATGCCGTTTGATACTCAGTCGCAAGCGGCAAAATAGGCAATCAAAAGGCATTTTTTTGAAAAGCACTGACTGTTAGGCGTTTACAAACTGTCGCAATTTTTGCGTATTTCGGACGATGACAAACTTATTTTTAAATAAGCAAATTTGAGAGGGGTGTTTGTTTATATAATTTACCTTTTTAAATTTTTAAACCCTGCGTTAGGAACAAGAAAGTGTTTTCAAGATAAATCCCAAAGTGCGTGAACATACAGGCTCTATCTTGATGTGCACACGTGCCTCGTTCGTCCTTGCGTTGGGCATGGATTTTTACCAATGGGTTAAGCTGAAAAGTATTTATACTATCTCCTGTCGGGCAAATGGAACTGGTAACCCTTGTCGAACACATTGCGGACGGTGTTGATTTCGACAAATGTGGTGCCACCATTCTCGCCAAACGAGCCGGAAAGGTAGGCTATCTTGTCGTCTAACCCAATATATTTATTCTGTCGCAGCATGCGGAGGGCGGCGGTGAACATGTAATCTGAGCTGACATATTCCTTCTGATAAATCGGTATGATGCCATACGACAGGTTGAGCCAGCGCTGCGTTTTCTCCTTGTAGCAAATGGCAAGGATGGGCTTGGGACCCCGGAATGCTGCCAGATGACGTGCCGTCTCACCCGTCTCAGAGTCGGTGATGATTCCGGCAACACCCAACTGGCGAGTGGAGCTGATGGCCGAATGAGCCAGGAATTCCCGCTGCGAACAGTTGGCAGACAAGGGCACTTCATCCTGTATTCCAAAGTGGGCACGGTCGGTTTCGGCTTGTTCGGCAATGGATGACATGGTCTGCACGGCTTCCAGCGGATATTTGCCGGTGGCTGTCTCGCCACTGAGCATGAGGGCATCGGTGTTGGAGTAGATGGCATTGGCAATATCAGCTACCTCGGCGCGCGTAGGCCGGGGGTTGTTGATCATGGTGTGGAGCATCTGCGTGGCCACGATGACGGGTCTCCGCTTCTGCACACACTTGGAAATAATGTTGCGTTGGATTCCGGGAATCTGCGCAAGGGGTACCTCGATGCCAAGGTCTCCACGGGCGATCATAATACCGTAACTGGCTTCAATAATCTCGTCGATATTGTCCACCCCTTGCTGATTTTCTATCTTGGAAATTATTTTGATGTCTGAATCATGTTCGTCCAGAATATCCTGCACGGCTTTCACGTCGGCAGCCGAGCGCACGAAACTGTGGGCGATGAAGTCCACGTCCTCTTCGATGGCCAATAGAATGTTTCTCCGGTCCTTCTCTGTGATGGCCGGTAAACTGATGTGTTCGCCGGGCACGTTCACACTCTTGTGCGAGCCTAAAACCCCATCGTTGCTCACGCGGGTGAAGACTGTTGGACCAACAATGTCGGTCACCACCATGCCAATTGCACCATCATCGAAAAGAATGTTGTCGCCCACCTTCACATCATTGGCAATATCGGGGAAAGATAGGTTGACGCTATCGTGTGTGCTCTCCATTTCGGGACGCCCGAAAATCTTCACCACATCTCCAATCTTGTAGATCAGCGGTGTTTTTACTGCCGTGGTGCGCACCTCGGGACCCTTGGTGTCGATGAGAATGCCAATGTGCGGTGACACCGTTCTCACGTTGTTGATAATTTTGCGGATGCCGTCGGGTGTGGCATGAGCTGTGTTTATCCTGACAACATTCATTCCGGCAAAAAACAACTTACGCAGGAAATCAACTTCGCAGCGCAGGTCACTGATGGAGCATACGATCTTGGTTTGTTTCATTTCTTTTGAGGAGTTTTGTGTGTTATGAAACCCGTTCCTTTAGCCTGCCAATTAACCTTTCAGGCCATCGGCAACACTCTACTCTTGCAAAGGTACATGTTTTTTAGCTTTATGACAATGAAAACCGCAAATAAATAATCGCCTGATGAATCATTTTCGCAAAGGTTTACGTATATTTAACACTGACTTTAACACTGTGGCATCATGTAATTTAGTACCTTTGTGAATGAATTGAACAACAACTCTAAATTATATCATTACAAAACAAATCATGAACCATCTTCAAGCACTAAACAAGCGCACTGCCCCCAAGGGCAACATGCCCGAGAGAATTATCCAGTTTGGCGAGGGAAACTTTCTGCGCGCATTTGTAGACTGGATTATCTACAACATGAATCAAAAAACCGACTTCAACTCTTCCGTTGTCGTTGTACAGCCCATCGAACGTGGCATGGTGGACTGGCTCAATGGGCAGGACGGCCTGTACCATGTGAATCTTCAAGGCAAGGAAAACGGGCAACCCGTCAACACACTAACACGCGTTGATGTGATCAGCCGCGCCCTGAACCCATACACCCAGAACCAGGCTTTCATGGCCTTGGCCGAACAGCCCGAGATGCGGTTCATCATTTCCAACACCACCGAGGCCGGCATTGCCTTTGACGACAACTGCAAGCTCAGCGATGCGCCTGCATCGAGCTACCCCGGCAAGCTGGTTCAGCTGCTGTTCCATCGCTACAAGTTCTTTGGCGGATGCCCGTCCAAAGGTATGATTATCATGCCCTGCGAACTTATCTTCCTAAACGGACACCACCTGAAAAACTGCATCTTCAAATACATCGAGCTTTGGAAGGACGACATGGGAGCCGACTACGAGGGTTTCAAGGAATGGTTCACGAAGTATTGCTATGTCTGTGCCACCTTGGTAGACCGCATCGTGCCGGGCTTTCCACGCGACACCATCAAGGAAATTCAGGAGAAGATCTGCTACAAGGACAACCTGGTGGTCAAGGCTGAGAACTTCCACCTCTGGGTGATTGAGAAAGCAGAAAACATGACTGTCGATGAGCTGAAGGCAGAATTCCCCGCCCACAAGGCCGGACTCCACGTGCTCATCACCGATAACGAGAAACCCTATCATGAGCGCAAAGTAACCTTGCTGAACGGTCCGCACACCGTGCTGTCGCCCGTTACCTACCTGAGCGGTGTGGACATCGTGCGCGACGCCTGCGAACATCCCGTGCTCGGAAAATATATACACAAGGTGCAGTTTGACGAACTCATGCAGACCCTCGACCTCCCGATGGACGAGCTTCAGCAGTTCGCTGCCGACGTGTTGGAGCGATTTGAGAATCCGTTTGTAGACCATCAGGTAACGAGCATCATGCTCAACAGCTTCCCCAAGTATGAGACACGCGACCTTCCCGGCGTCAAGATTTACCTGCAGCGCAAGGGCGAGTTGCCCAAAGGCCTGGTATTCGGACTCGCCGCCATCATTACCTATTATAAAGGTGGAAAGCAAGCAGACGGAGCGCCCATTTCGCCAAACGACGATCCCAAGATCATGGATAGGCTCACCGAACTCTGGGCAACCGGAGACACGCAAAAGATTGCAGAGGGTGTGCTTGCTTTCGACTATATCTGGAAAGAAGACCTGAACCAAACGGTTCCCGGCCTGACTGCCCTCGTCAAGACCTATCTGGACCTCATTCAAGACAAGGGAATGCTGGAGGCCGTCAAGACCATACTTTAGACGTCCTCTGCGCCTACCCTTCCCCACCGGGAAGAGCCGCAGAGCCAATGTCGAATGATAAACCAACCCTTGGCAACACCAAGGCTATTAACGCAGGAAGCCACATGCAAAGACAAATTGCATGTGGCTTCCTAAGTTAATGCCCTCTTTCTTTTTTTTTTA
>NZ_GG704784.1:192889-213685 GCF_000160535.1 Hallella bergensis DSM 17361
AACAAAATATTTATAGAGAAAATATGCTCCTTGTAATTAAAGTTATGTACCTTTGACGCACGATTTGTAAACCATTTAAATCACAACTCTATGACAACAAAATTACGCACCGCGCTTTTATTTGCGCTATTCATGTTGACTAACTTGGCACATGCCGAACAAGTTACATTCGATTTATCCAGGTACACCAGTTGCAAACTCTTCGGATTTGAAGCTCCTTCATCAAAGAATTCTCATCAAGGAGACATTCTCGAAGAAAAAACCGCCAAGATTGACGAAGTGAGCATCACCGTGACACCCAATCCAAATGAAGCGTATCCCAACAAGATGTGGACCAACTCCCTGCGGCTTTTCGGTGGCAAACTCATCATTAAGGCACCCAAGCCCATCAAGGAAATCGACATGAAGCTGAATTATGACAAGTGGGGCGAAGGAAACACTGCCAACGTAGGCACTCTCACCAAGGGACACTGGGAAGGAAATGCTGAAACCGTGGAAATCAACATTGCGAAGAACACGCGTTTTGAGCAGATTGTCGTGAAATACGGAGACATCACTCCACCCGTAGACAAGACCTACACCATCCACGACCTCTGCCAGAGCACCGAAGACCTGACCGATATCAAAATTGAACTCAAAGATGCCAAGGTGCTCTACTGCTTCTACACCAACGCCTGGATTCGTCAGGGCAATGATGCCATCATGCTCTACTTGACGGGTATTAACTATGATACCAACAACGTAATTAACGGAACATTCAGAGCTGACTTCCAAAATTATAAAGGCACACCCGAAATCAAGGGAAACTTCATGACAACCAACGCTGATAATCTGGTAATAGCGCATAGCACTGAGAATCCGGAACCACGCGCAATAACCTTTGAGGACCTTCAAGCCAAGAAATATATCTCTGACTTGGTAGAACTGAAAGACATGGACGTAACTGTAGAAGAAGACTTCGAGGGGACAATTTACTCTATGGTTAAAAACGGAGAGAAAATACAACTCTACAACAAGCTCAAGCTTGACATGGAGGCGGTAGAGAACGGCAAATACACCGTGAGGGGTATCGTGACACTCCACGATGGAAAAGCTCAGCTCTACCCCACCAAGCTGACACCGTCTACCACCGGCATCAACAGCCTCCATGCCACCACCGAATCCAATCAACAGCCCGTATGGAACTTGATGGGACAGCGTGTCGGAACGGGTTACAAGGGCATTATTATCCGTAATGGAAAGAAAGTCATTTCCCGCGTGCGCTGATCTGCCATCTTAACCTAAGTTCCCTCTACGCATAGGGAGCACAATTTCACCGCGTCGCTGACAAGGGCACTTCGCCCCGCCAGCGACGCGGTGATAATTTATAGAACCAGCCTCAACTAAGCTGTCGGCAACCTATTGGTCAGGAAAAAAGGCAATCCGACCATCGCCATACCCGAAATGAAAACCTAAAGAAAATTTGTTCTATGGCTCCATCACGATGAGGAAGAGATTTCGTATATCCTGCTTTGTGATCGTATGCTCTCCGGCCGGCAGCGAGTCGAAGGTGTAGGTGCTGCCGGTGCCCACAGTCTTCTTGCCGTCAAACTTGAAGCTCGCGGTCTCGGTGTCGGCAAAGACGAGCGTAAGCTTCATGGTTTTCGTCGTGGTGAAGGAGATGTTGGTGCTCGATTCCATTTTCAGGCAGGTGTTGTAGGTTTTGCCGTTATAGGTGGCCGTACCCTTGCTGTTGGAGCCGTTGCCCATTACGGTGAAGAGCGATGACGAAGGCGTTCCGGCCTTGTCGAAGCTACACACCACAGCACCCTCCACAGGCGTCTCGCCACCCGCACTCGGGTCTTCGCCTCCGGGTTTTTCTCCGGTTCCGCCCTCGTCGCCACTGTTGCCACCCGATGTGGTATCGGCTCCGACATAACTGTCGAGCAGGGCGGCCAGACTCTTATTCACACCGTAGTCCTTGTCGTCCACGCTGTTGTTGAAGGCGAATTGCAGGTCGCCGTGATTCAATCGGCCGGCACCGTAATAGCCCGTTACCTTGCCGGGCACATCAGCAGCCTCATCGGGGGTATAGGCATACATCAGGGAAGCATTGGTGTCGAAGTTGTCGTAGGTCGTTCCGCCCCTGAGCGTCACCACCGCAGCGGGCACCTTATCCTCGCGCATGGCCACCTCGTAGCAGTCGAAGCTGGTGTGATTGCTGCTCCATGTGATGGGATTGTAGTAGCTGGAGTTGCCCGTTTCGGCAAAGATGTTGCCGTAGGCTTTGATGATGCCGCCGTTTTCGCCGGAGAATGTTCCGGTACCCTTGGCGTCGGTGCCTTGCAACGAACTCAGCAGGGGTTTGTTGGTGGCGCGGAAATAGTTGTTTTCGGCAAAGATGCTCGACCCCGATGTGGCACCGATGCCGTATTTGGACACACCGTCGAAATAGTTATTGTAGAGATGTACCGACATCGTGCGCACCCGGGCATGCCGCGAGTCGCTGTGGTCAAACCAGTTGTGGTGATAGGTGATGTAGTTGGGGCCCGACTCGCTCTTCATGCCTGCCATCGACGACTTGCCCGTATCCCAGAAATGGCAATAGCTGATGGTGACAAACTTGGAGTTTGACTTCACGTCGATGGCACCGTCGCCCTTGGCATGGTCGCCGCTTCCGCTCTTGCCGTAGAACACGTCGATATTGTGTATCCAGATATTGCTGTTGTCCGTGTCGAGCGATATGCCATCGTCCATCTGTCGCATGATGCCCAGATTGCGGAATTCCACGCTTTTGGCGTTGCGCACCAAGAAGCCGAAACCCTTGATGGTGGCATCCTCGCCAATGCCCTCAATGGTGATGTTCAGTTCGCTGTCTGCATGCCTGCCCTTCAACTGTATGCCCTCGGTGCTACTGCCGAAAGCATCTACATCGGCGGCACTGATGAGACCTTTGATGCGAATGGCCAGCGGCTCGCTCACGTTACCCTTCTCGTATGCCTTGATAATGCCCTGCAGTCCGGTGAACGTTCCCGACGACAGCTTGGCGGTCACGGTCTTGGCATTCTGTGCATCCACATAAATCACCTTTGCGCCCGACTTCAGCGTGCCGTCGTCGTTGTAGGCTCCCACGCCCTGATAGTCCTTGTGGGCAAATCCGGAGCGGTCGTAGTTCACCACCCGGAGCAACCCGGTTTCCGATGTCCGGTCGGGGCGCTCCTTGCCGTCCACCACCGGCACCACGCGCAGTCTGTAGTAGCCTGCGCGCAGTCCCACCACGTCGGCGCGTCCGTATGCGGCGTAGAGACGCACGAGCGGCGCGTCGATCGCCATCCAGTCGGCATAGTCGCCACCTTGTATATATACGTTGTAGGTCGCACCTTCCATCAGATCCCATTCCACATAGGCCGACTCCTGCCAGCCCTGTGCCCTGCGAATGGCGTTTTGCTTCTGAAAACTGATGGTGTTCACCTTACCGTCGTAGACCGTCGCATCGCCCACGGCGGGGTTTACCGTTACTTTCGTTTTGTCAAAGTCGATACTCTTCAGCGTGCCGGTCTCATACGTCTCCACCTGTCCGCTGTTCAACATGAGATTCACCTTGTTTTGTGCCACCGCAGTCTGGGCAAACAGAAGAACGGCCGCGAGTATGTAACTGTGTTTCATTGCTTTTGAAATTTAATGATGTTACTGCCCGCTCTCACAATATACATGCCGGTAGCGAGGCTCTCCAGCGAGAAGCGCACACGGCTGCCCGGCGAGGTGGTCTGCATGCGCAGGCGTCCGCCCGTGTCGTAGATGGCAATGCGCTCGCCGGCCGCAATGCCGTCCATCACAAGTTCGTTGCCCACCGCCGCAACGGCGGCCGCAGTCTTGATACGCGCAATGCCAGTGGTGTTGGGCAGGGTGATGGTCACCGTTGCCATGTCTTCGGACCGATCGGCTGCGCCATCAGTAAAGTGCAGCACCACGTTATCGCCCTCAAAAGTAATCTGCGACAGGATGTTCTCCACCGGTGTGCCGTTCACGACAACCACGGGGTCGGCAGTCCCCGCAGCAACCGGTACGGTGAGCAGCGACAAGGCCGTCGCCACAAGGATGTGTCTGTAGGTCATGATTTTGTTTGTTTTAAAAGTTGTTGATTAGTTTGTCTGTCTGCAAAGATAGCATTTTTCAGAGAAAGCTCAAACGTTTCTGAGGAAAATACAGCTGCAAGCCCACGGCTCACATCAAAACAAGGCGCCACACCAGTACTCCATGCAATACATGCGCTTACAGTTAAAGCGTGATAACCATCTCCCTTCTTACCGGAATAAATTCGTTGTCTCCCGATTTCTGATAAAGGAAATTGAATACGGCCTCCAACTTCGTTACGTGATACTTCGTTGTATAAGGAGATAAAGCAAATTCGAACCGATAAGTCTCACCCGGCTTGATCACCCTCAAATATTTATCATCAGGTAACACATCAATATCAATACAACGAAGCTCACCAGTTGATGTCGTATAATATACTAAACAGTAACTCTGCATGTTCGGGAAAAAACCTCTCCGAAGAAATAAATCGTATTTCGTGTTATTCTTGAGTTTATAGGTTACTGTTGTCTTTTCCTGATCAACAGAAAAGTCCACCTCGTATGCCTGCGCATAGCTTAACATGCACATCAACCAAGCCATTGCTATTAATACCAATCGTTTCATCTATCTAATGCTTTTGCTGTCTGATTCAATAAGATTCTGCTACCATAACACGGTTTTCCGAAATTCAGTCTTATAAGTATCCTGTTCCGTAGCTTTCTCACCTCTTTCCTGTTTAGGATCTACAATTCTGGCATCTATTTTTACAAGTACTTCAACTTTATATATATCGTTACTGTCAAACCATCTTCTCAGTTTATGGATATACCTATTTGTTGTATGTGGATAAAGAAAAGCTCCCCTCAAATAACTGGTCTGATGGAATTGTTCGTCATAAATTAACCTCCTAATACTATACAGTAAATTGTCCTCCCTATCCTTATAAGTAAATGTAACTGTGTTCAGAAATTTAAAGGAATCACCAAATTCCTTTGTTCTAAGATTATAATAAACATCACTTTTGCTTTCCAAGAGCAAAACAACATCCTTGTTCTTTGCATCATAGTCCATCCGAATATCAATCTGTGCATATCCTCGAATGAAAGAAAACAAACACATGAGTATGATAACATTTCTCATTTTAAGTTATGTTAAAATGATTTTTCTAAAACAGAATTCTGTTCAACCCCATAAGATTCTTCACTTCTATTCAAATTCAATCGTTCTCTCTATTCTTTCCGGCACCAGTTCTTTTGTCGGTTTCTGATAAACAAATGTGAAAACACCCTCTAATTTTATGATATGATTCTCCTTCTTATAAGGTTTCAAATCTATTTCATAGAGATAAGTTGCTCCTGGTTTTATGGGCATTACAGCATTCTTATCAGGTATTACATCTATATCAAAACAATCTATTAATCCACTTGATGAGATGTAATATACCGTACAATAGCTCTTCAAATCTGTAAAATGTCCCTTGAGCAACGCAAGCATAAATTTTGTGTTATTCTTGAGTTTATAGGTTACTGTCGTCTTTTCCTTATCAACAGAAAAGTCCACCTCGTATGCCTGCGCATAAGTTGACATGCACATCAACCAAGCTATTGCTATTAATACCAATCGTTTCATCTATCTAATGCTTTTGCTGCTGATTCAATAAGATTCTGCTACCATAAGACGGTTTTCCGAAATTCAGTCTTATAAGTTTCCTGTTTCGTAGATTTCCCACCCCCCTTTCGATTTGGATCTACAATTCTGGCATCTATTTTTACAAGTACTTCAACTTTATACACATCATCACCATCATACCATCTTCTCAGTTTATGGATATACCTATTTGTCTCGTGCGGAAATAGATATCTCCCTTTACCACGTGGCTGGTGAAACTGCTCGTCATAAATAAATCTCTCCGCATGCCCGAGCACATGCCCCTTGCTATCTTTGAAGGTAAATGAAATTGAGTTTAAATATTTGTAGTAATTACCATAGTCGATTGGGATAAAATTAAAATAGCTATCTGTTTTATTATTCAAGGATAGAGTAACTACTTTTGTCTTTGAGCTATATTCCACCCCAACAGCTATCTGCGCCATCCCCTGAATAGAGAATACAAGGCATATCATCAATATGTAACGTCTCATGTCAAAATTATATTAAACTGTTATTTTGTTTCCAATATAGATATGAGTTGCCATTAGTCTCCATTGAGGAATATTTTACTGTATCACACCAGTAACACATGCAACACATGGGCTTTTCATTAAAGCGTAATGACCTTCTTCATTCGTACAGGAGCTAAATCATCGTTTGCCGATTCCCGATAAAGAAAATCGAAAACACCCTCCAACTTCGTTACGTGATATTTCTTTCTGTAAGATGATAATTCAAATTGGAACTGATAAGTCTCACCCGGCTCTATAACCTTTACTCTTTTTTTATCAGGAATTACATCGATATCAGCAAAACCTGTTTCTCCATTTGGTAAAGCATAAAACACCATACAACAACTCCTTAAATTTGAGAAGAATCCCTTAAAAACGAATAGATAATCTTTTGTATTGTTTTTTATTTTATAGCTTACTGTTGTCTTTTCCTGATCAACAGAAAAGTCCACCTCGTATGCCTGCGCATAGGTTGACATGCACATCAACCAAGCTATTGCTATTAATACCAATCGTTTCATATATCTAATGTTTTTGCTACCTGATTAATATTGTTTCACACCAGCCAGTCATGCAATCGGTTTCATACTTTTCATAATCTATTTATTTTTGTTGTTAATGACAAATCTTTGGAATATGTGAAATTAAAATCCCCATACGTGACTTCCTTTTGAGTGGCTGCCCCTTTCCTATCAATAGTTTGTCGTTGAACAATTACATGATATGCAGTTTCATCCAAACCTTCCAACGTTAACACTAAATCGTAATCACATATACAATTTGTGTCATCAGTGGATTTCTCAGTCAAGATAAGTGTCTTCCCTTCAACTTTTAAATCTATTTGAATAAGGGCTTCACAACTTAAGGTTACATTGCCATGTTCTATCCTAAGTTTTCCATCCGGCATCGCTTTTAAAGAGATTGCATCTTTGTCAATGTCATCGGTTTGCAGAACTGAATTTGATAGGTAATTCGAATGATCAACAAGATTCGATTTGGTAGTACTGACAACTTTACAGCCAGAATGTGTGAAATTCAATAATACAGGATGCTCTGACTTTTCCACAGGGTTATCAGAATTACTGCTACATGCAATCATCATTAAAATTCCCAATAATAAAATTGGAAATCGGGACAGAAATAAGAAACGAGTTTTCATACACTTAAGTTTAAATCTTTACTGTAATTGGTATCCGTAGTATCATTAATTCCAACAATAGTTAGAATAGATTCCTATGGTTACAAAGATAAAAACTTATTGTATATATCCTGTTAAGAAAAACGAAAAAAATAAGATTCCTTTCTGATACAGTAGCAGAGCACGTGTAAGAATGTTTGAGCGCAGAAGTCAGAGAGTTTAACTCCTGCTGCTCAAACGTCGGATTTTAGCATGCGCTCATGCCAAAATCGTGAAATATAAGTATTGGTTTTTGACCGTAGTTTTCAGGACTGTCGTTAGAAATCAATGTCAAGTCCTGCCCCCAGCACGTGATTGGTACGGGTGTAGTCGGCCGTGTATTTGCCGCCGGGAGCTGTCTCTGCAGTTTTCTGATGCCCATACAGCGTGCAGAAATAAGCCAGATTGAGGCTCATCTTCTTACTCAGGTGAAGCCGAACACCGGCTCCCACGGAGTTTGAACTGACCACAAACGACTTGTCGTCCATATATTCCGGCGTGAGGCCGTAGTTGGTGTTTTGCCATCCCGCACTCACGGTGACCGTTTTGTTGGCGTCATATTCCACACCGGCGTTAAACTCCATGGTGCCGCGCTTGAGCTTGTCTTCGCGGTGGTTGTATGCTCTGGCCTGCTTGTCCCAAAAATAGTGGAAACCCACATTGAGGCGCAGCGGGTCGATGGGACTGTAGCCCACGCCCATCGTGAGCAGGGCGGGAATGTCACCATGCACTGTCTTGCCGTCTTCGAACTCGCCGACGGCATCTTCCAACGCGTTGTCAAACATGGTCTTCACCCCTTGCATCGTCTTCGCAACGGTAGGCTCGGTCAAGATGGCCTTGGAGGCATCGAGCGGTACGCCGGCTTTGCCTAACATGAGCGCAAGGTTGGCCGGCAGGTTTCCGATACTCGGAGCCACATTCACCGACTTGTTGCTCAGACGAAGCTGCGTTTTAAACTCGTATTTCACGGCGAAGTTCCATCGTCCGGTTTTATAGTCGAGACCGAGTATGGGCGTGAATCCCACACCGCTCTGGTCACAGTTCAGCTCAATGTCGGCCGAGCCGGTTTTGGAGGCGTCGAGCAGTTTGTAGAGCGGCATGTTGCCCACCTTGATATTCCTCACGTAGCCATAGTAGTTGGTCAGCGCATACACCCCTCTGACGCCGGCAAACACACCGAGTTTGGGGCTCACCTTGTAGGCCGCGCCGAGCGACAGCCCGTAGTAGTATTGGCGGCCGCGCATGTAGCTGTCGAAGGAGTAGTTGCCGGTGCTGCCCAGATAGGCGTCACTGCTGAACATGCGACCTCCGGGTACGGCTACGGCGTCGATGGTGCGTGCCAGTCCGACGGCAGCGAGTGCAGTCTCAGACACAATCTTCTCGAAACTCCCCAATCCGTCGTCAAAAGTACATTTACCACCGCCGCCGCCCACGGCAAAATTGGACTGAAAAGAAAAGTTTTTCCAGTTGTAGGCAAACTGTATGGAGGGCACTGCGGGGGCAAACGACTTGCCTTTGAAGGTGCGTTGGGTGTTTGGCTGCTTGGGGTTGTTAGCAAACAGTGGATATTCATTCTTGATGGTCCGACTCTGGAAGACGGTCTGCCAGTTCAGAGAGAGGTGAGCTCCCGGATTGAGAAAAACCACTCCTGCCGGGTTGGCGTAGACACCGTCCACCCCTATACAGGCATCGCGCGAAAAGTGACGATTGAAAGCAACATTCTGATTGGTGTTGGTGAGCAAACCACCAGCATACGTGTTGTGTGCGACAGTCATCGCGCACACTGCAAAAAACAATTTAAATTTATTCATCTTAAAAAGTTTAAAAATAATTGGCCGCAAAGGTAACTATTATGTTCTAAATGTCACCTATTCTACCTAAAACGTTTAAATATATTAACAAAAAGGGGCCAAGGAAAGTAAGTTTTGTGCATTCAATAACAGGGTGTGTCAATGACTTACTGAGTGACCTTGGGGTTATAACAACTGTCAAGCAGAGCGATTGACCATGATCCACAGGAAGATTCCCGACGTCATCTGATGATGATCAGCGGTTGTGAATGTTTGCCGAATGGTTCCTTCAAAAGTCAAGTTTGAGCATACGTCCCTTCCAAAATCGTAAAATATAATGATTATTTTTCGGTCGTAGTTTTCGGGGCAACCAGAAAGAAAAGCGCCATCTTTTTTCGGCATCATCGCGACAAGCATAACTCAAATTTGTCAACTTGTGGCGATTGAAGTCTTCTCATCGTGTGGTTAAGCCTTAGCGGCTGCGCGAAAGCGTCTTCCTTGCACTGCGTTTCAGGCCTTTCCGCTATGCCGTTCGATACTCCATCGCAAGCGAAAAAATCGCAGAAAAACCTCGATTTTTCAAAGCCACTGGCAGTCAACCATTTGCAAACCACCGCCTGTTTGACGTATTTCGAGTGAAGGCCAACTTATTTTCAAATCCGCGAAAATTTAGAGGCCTTTTGTCAATAGTTTTAACCCTTTTTTGATGCTTCACTAACGAAGTACGGGATGAGCGCGACCTTGCCAAGGTAATCCGTAGGGGCGTGATCAATGACGTTGGTGGAAAGGAAAGGTAGCTTTCAGAAAAAAATTGTTTAACTTTGCACCTCCTTATGGAATCCGCCGTTGAAAACCATGGTGGTCATACCATTGAAATGAATAGTTAGACAAACGTCTTTAAAAAGAAAGCACAAATGAAATTTTTAGAATCAAGCCATTTATTGTACGTAACGGTTGTTGCTATCGCACTTGTTTTATCTTCTTGCAACTCCGAAACCGATATACCGGAAAACACCGATAACCTGCCGGAGGCTGTTCCCCAAGATTTCCACAACCGCTGCGGAGACATCACCATTGATCACGTTTACATAGGCAATGACTTTTACCGCCATACCGGCCAGCAGGAAACATCTATATTCTCGTCAGACAAGGCTGGGAATGAATATGCTGTGGTATATCTTAACAATGTGTGGAATCGCACCATCAAGACGCTGCCCGCCATTAACCAATTGCCCTATAAAGTGCTGCAACGGCTGTTCCATGAAAACCCTGAGGCCCGTAAAAACGAGTTTCGTGAAATAAAGGAAATGTCGCAGACTTGCATCAACGACAAATACTACATACTGTCATATCTGCAGGACACACCCACTGAGAAAAACCTCGTTCACACACTTGTCATCGGCAGCGACGGAACGATACTCAAGTCGTGCAAATACACGTTGAATCTGCCGGTCAATGCGCGTCCGCTATCTACTGATATTGATTGGATTTCCAAACGCTACAGCGGAGCTGTGACACTTGGTTATGTCAACGACCTGGGCTCTGACAACTACCTCGTCATACACAACGGCGTGTTGAAGTCTGTTTTCTTTAAAACATCCAACTTCGACACAAAGTGGGAAGAAACAACTTATGCGTTGCCAAAAGGCGCGACAGTGCCAAACAACATACTTGAATCATTGCACACCACCCATGCCGACTTCACCTATACAGAAGTCATGTGCGTTGAAAATCCGAGTGGCAATTATTATCATTTTATTGACGGAACCGACCCAAACCGTCAAGGGTATTATGTCGAGGCGATCTAAAGGCAAATTTTATCTTTAGGAAATGTATCCATGCCATGGGCAGGCCAGGGAAGAAATCGCAACGTCTATTGGTTCCTTCCACATTTGGTGTGATCATTGATGAGTGATACTTCACAACCGGAGTCCGGGATGAGAACGGGCCTGTCAAGATAATCCATAGGGGCGAGATCAATGTAATAAGCAAAAGGTCGAGGTTGTATTCATCAACAGGATGGGTCTGCGTCTTCCCTTCGATGGCACCGTACTGAGTGGTTGTTGCATGTTTTGCAACAACCATATCTTTTCCTAACTCACTATCGTCAACTTAACCTCAAGCAAACAGCAGGTTGCTCTGAGTAGTTAGGGTCTGCTAATTTATTTCTTTCACGCAACCTTGTGGTGTAGTTTCCTGATTTAGGTTGACTACCTTAGAAGCTTATCCTTAGAAAAAGTTGACTCAGTTAAACATTAAAACTGATTATAGTTGACTTCCGTTGTTTTATCTGAATATCATTTTTTGCCAGTATTATTATTGATATTCATATTAACCCTTAATTCCACAACACATCAGAAACTACCTGAAGGATAATTATGCAGAACACCCAGTGAGAAAGATTGAAATCAACAGGAATGAATACGAGGTGGAATTTGCCAATGGATTGGACTTGACTTTCAACAAGCATTTCCGACTGATCGATATTGACTGATCAGCAATAACAAAATAAAACCGGCTGACTTTAGGCTATTAGCTTGAAATCAGTCGGTTTTGTATTTTCTGAAAAATCATTTATGAAAAACTACCGGGCGTTGTCGTGCTCGTGAATTACAGCCTTCTGGGCATCGCTGTAGCTGTCCCAGCTTGTTTTGTAGTTCTCATTTCCACCTACAACCTTCATCAATCCGCCCATTATGCCAACCATAAAGTCATAAGTGCCGTTGGATTTGTAGAAATCCACGAGATCCTTACCCATAATACCATCAAACATCCATTTCCTGAAGCTCTTTGCCACATTTTGCTTGGTAGTGGCTCCACTCTTCACCTGTGGCGCAGACTGCTGCTGATAAAGTGCGCCATGCTGCTGGCTGTCAGTTGACGACACTCTTGCATTAGGATCCTGTCTGATGCCCCAATATACATCCTTATTGCCGAAGCTGCCCTCCGTCATGCAAAGGAACTGATTGTTGAATATGGGCATACTGTCAAAGTAATTCGACAGTATTTTTCTCTTTTCCGCCTCCGAGCGGTCGCTATCATAGAGCAATTCTACTATCTTCCTGCGGTCGTCGGACGTGATGAGCACCATTCCCACAGTATTATTTTTCACAGGATACACAACAAGGTTGTCCTCATCCAGGAACATATAGCACGCGTCGTACTTAGGGCTCATTATATAGCTTATGTCGTCGTATCCATAAACAACGTCTTCTGCCTGCATACAATTATACGCGTCGGTTATAGTCATTGTGGCGCAATAGTGAGGGTCATCGTCATTCAAGTCGAGCGTAACGTATACCGAACCAAGCATATATTCCTTGTCAGGCGACAAAACATTCCAGCAATATTTCTCCATTCTGCTGCCCCATTCATTCTTGGCGACAACGTTCTCAAAGACAGCATTCGGGTAGGCTTTGCGGATGTCCGAAAGCAGTTGCACAAACTTCGGTTTCGCGTCACTCAAGCAACGGTCGAACGTGGAAACCGAGATTTTCGTTATTCTGCCATTTTTCTGGTCATAGGATATGGTTGCCAAGTCACCATCCAACACCCCCGTGGTGTATCCTCCAATCAAATAGGCCAAATCATTAGGATCGTTGTGCGTGAACTCCAGATTATTGGCACTCAACTTTTGTCGGAACGCCTGAAGGCTCTCGGCAAAAGAAACTCCTCGATATGTCATGTGATGCCCGTCAGCGATATTTTGCGCGTGAGCGTTCATGATTAATGACATAAATGCAATCAACAAAAAGATCTTTTTCATACCCTTAATTCCGCAACACTATTATAAATTAAACTTTTTAAGTACCTGAGCAACATAAAGTTCTTGCTTTGGCAAGCGGCCCAGGATTTTGTCATGTCGAAGAATTCACTTATCTTAGTGTTGCAAAAAACAAGAGAATCCGGCGATAGACATGGCGAAGATACAGATTAAATCTGAGAGACTCACTCCTTTTGGGGGATTATTTTCGGGTCATGGAGCAATTTGACTCCACATGATCATCTGTAATCGACTCAACCCTCGGTCTAAGGTGTAGATCAGACAGATTTTGGATAACGCCTACAACTTATGGGAATGATATTGTGTATTGCCTCAAGTCACATTGTGGGGTAAGGGGATATTGTAGGCCGCAAGCGGGTGTTTCAGTTCAAATCATCAAATTCAGTAATGAGAGGACGTGTAAACGCAAGAAGGACGTTCAAGGGCTTAGTTGCGGATTTGAGGATAAGCAAAAGATCGAGGTTGTAATCATCAACAGCATGGGGCTGCGTCTTCCCTTCGATGGCACCATGCTGAGTGGTTGTTGCATGTTTTGCAACAACCATTTCTTTTTCTAACTCACTATCGTCAACTTAGCCACAGGCAAACAGCAGGTTATTGTTGGGTATTTACAGTGGATTATGCTATACACATCTGGTGTTTTCCGATGGTTTGTTTTAACATTTACGAGGGGCAAAATAAGCTGTTTTGAAGAAATACTTCACATCGAATCCAACAATAATTAAACCACAAAAGCTTATTTGGGGTAACTCCGACAAACGTCTATCTTTGCCACAGAGACATGCCGGAAGCATAGAGAAATTGATATTTTAAAACCATTACAAACTTCTATAACAACATGAATATTCTGTCAAAAACAGCAGCGCCAAACTTAGGCGCAAGTCATTCCCCAGCGGGGGCAAGTGCAGAACAGTTTGCTGAGACTCAGATCCAAGCCTTCGAGTTGCGCCGGAAAGCGTTGGGCAGGCTTACTGCCGATGTACACTGGCTCGCAGGCAGACCCAGCAACAGCATCAGATGGATGAGCACACGACGTGACCTCGTGGAAATGATTGACCTCGCATGGATGCAACGCACACTGACCGACCGCCAGGGAAGACCCTATTCGCGCCGACAACTTGCCCGTCGGGTCTTCGCCGTGGTGGGTCAGTCCATGCCACACAGTTTAGAGCGCGTGGTGTCGCAGATACGCGAGCGGGCAACGGCCGAATTGTCCATCCTGTACAGGTATCAGCAGTTCGTCGACGAACCCAACATCCTTCAGCGCTTTTGCAAACCACGGACGAACACATCCTTAATTTTTAACATATAAATATCATGACAAAACAAGAAAAACTACACCTATCGGATCATTTCACACTCTACGAACTCACCCGATCGGGTACAGCCATCGACCACGACCTTCCCAACGTGCCCAACCTGCAACAGGAGCAAGCCTTGAGGAATCTGGCCCTCAACATTCTGGAACCCCTGCGTCGACAGTTTGGGCCGGTGATTGTATCGAGCGGTTTCCGCACGCGTCAGGTCAACCGCCTCGTGGGCGGTGCTCCGGCCTCACAGCACACACGGGGCGAGGCTGCCGACATTGTGATCAACAACACAGACCGCGGCCTGCGCATGTATTCCTTTATCAAGACGCGCCTCGACTTCGACCAACTCATCCTCGAACCCATCGGCTCCCCCACCCCACGATGGCTGCACGTGAGTTATACGACAAGAAGGAAGAACCGACAGATGACGCTGTGAGCAGGAAGCAGGGCAAGTCTGGTCAGAACGTGGAGTCCATTCCCCTTCCCGGGAAGAGTGACCACGCGCTGATATCAGCGGATAGGCGCTGGTTTATGATTTGAAAAAATGCTAATTTATTTTTTTATATCATCGCTTTTGTCTATCTTTGTCATGCAGAGCAGCAGAAATGACCTCTGCCCAAGACTCTGCCCAAGCCGTACTGAAACCCTCACCGGGTTTCGGTCAACTGTTGCAGATTTATCAATCATTTTAATACTACAAAACATCATGGACATCAACAAGAAAATGCAAGACGCATTCAATGCGCAGATTAAAGAAGAAATGTACTCGTCGAACCTCTATCTCCAGATGGCATTCTGGTTTCGCAAGGAAGGCTGGCGAGGCTTTGCCAACTGGATGGTCAAGCAAAGCGAAGAGGAAAAGCATCATGCCATGGACATGGCCAATTTTGTATTGAGCCGTGGCGGCGAGGTGCTACTCACCGATATTCCTGCCGTGAAAACCGAATGGAAAGATCCGCAGAATGTATTTGAAGAGGCTATGGCTCATGAGCAGCATATCTCCGACCTGATCAGCAAGCTGGCTAACGTGGCCGACGAGGAGAACGACCGCGCATCGGCCAACTTCTGCGACAAATACGTGGAAGAGCAGGTAGAGGAGGAAGCCAGCGTGCGCGACATCCTGAACCTCTTCCGCCACCGCGAGGGTTCTGCCATCCCGCACATCGACGAGATGATTGGCGAAAGGGAGTAACCCCAAGCTGGATTCAACAATGAGTAGGAGGTAAACACTGATCACAGGAGTTTATCTCCTACTTACGTGTTTACCAACCTCTTACACCACCACGCCAGAATAAAATGGGACATAGAAGGCAAACGCTTTTCTTGTTGAAAGCGAAGCACTTCTAATCTATTGATTTGTCACCAAATTTCGTGAGTTTAATCAAGGATATTTTAAACACTTTGTTGTCTATCATCACATTGCCCAGAAGAACAAATCTTTTGTGGATTTTCTGTTGTTCAGCCAACACATTTTGCTTATCTTTGCATCATCCTTTCACGGAGCACCTCATGCGACACCCCACAGGGAGAAATAAACTATGCCAAAGACTATACCTATGAGATTAGCGGATTTGGAGAAGAAAAAAAACGTCAACTACAAGAACCTCATCAAGTCGCTTATGTATGACGGCGGAGCCACCATTCCCGAATTGTCCAAAAAGCTCAACGTAAGTATTCCCACAACCACAAAGATTATCAACGAACTCGCTGAGATGGGATATGTCATGGAGAACGGCAAACGCGAACAGACACATGGCCGTATTCCTACCATCTATGACCTTTCACCTACATCGGGCTACTTCTTGGGCATAGACCCCAATCACGACTCCTTGGGCATAGCACTGTGCGATTTCAGTGGTCGCATCATCAACGAGCAAACCAATATTGCGTTCCAATTGGAAAACTCGCAGCAATGCCTTGACGAGCTTTTAGTCAAGGTTAACGACTACATCAGCAGTATTGACATCGATCCTGATAAGATATTGCAGGCATCAATGAATGTTTCTGGACGCGTCAATCCATTCGAAGGAATAAGCTACAGCTTCTTTAATTTTTTAGAGCAACCCTTGGATCGTTATCTCACCAATGCCATTGGCATACCCACATGCATAGAGAACGACACACGAGCCATGGCCTTTGGCGAATTTCTCGCAGGATGCTGCAATGGAGCGAAAAACGTGGTATTTGTCAATGCAAGTTGGGGCATCGCCATCGGTATTATCGTTGACGGCGAACTCTACTTTGGTAAGTCGGGCTTTTCGGGTGAGTTTGGACACATGCACGCCTACGACAACGAGGTGCTGTGCAGGTGCGGCAAGAAAGGATGTGTCGAGACCGAGGTCTCCGGTATGGCCTTATTGCGCAAGACCATACGCAGTGTGACCAACGGCGAGCGCTCCATTCTGTCAGACAAGCTCCTGAAAGAGAAGAAGAAGCTTACTTTGTACGACGTGCTGGATGCCATTGAAAAGGAAGACACGCTCTGCATAGGCATGCTGCAAAAAATAGCCACAGAATTAGGCAAGGGTTTAGCCGGCATCATCAATATATTCAATCCAGAGGTGCTGGTCATTGGAGGCGAACTCTCTCAGACTGGTGATTACATCACACAACCCGTTCAAATGGCCATCAAAAAATACTCGCTCAATATTGTCAACGAAGATTCTGAGGTGGTGACATCCTCCTTGCAAGAGCGCGCAGGTCTGGTTGGCGCATGCCTGGTGGCAAGAAGCCGGGCTATATCGCCTATCGGGAGACAGTCATGACAACCTACGAAAAAAAAGGAGAAGCGTGCAATTTAACATGACTGCCCAACCCGATCCACGTGGATGGTGCAAGCCGCGTGGGTGATGCAAGCTATAACGACTACCCCCGTATTGGCTTTTACACCGCTTGGAAACCTGCCAAGCCCCTGCTTGACGATCCTTTTACCGACCGTTTTGTGCTCACTTGTATAAACTCCACCACACCTGCCATTACCCCACAATCTGCCCGCCGACCTATTGCAAACCCATGTGATGTGAAAAAAGACAGCCATGCTAAGTCATAGCTAATGTAGGCTATATATAATAAGGTGACAAGATAGCGTAGAAAAGGCGTTATTAATAAATTATTTTATTTTACTCACCCCCTATTATTTATAAACTTTTTTTATTTAGCCCTTTATTAAATAATTTATTTTATTTCCCTTGGATGTTTAAAGAAAAACATTTATATTTGTCACATCAAATAAGAACCTAAACAAAAACCACTAAAATCAGAAACTACCTATGAAAAGAAGAGCACGTGCATACAGTCTCATTCTTTTTTTGCAAATTGTTTTAGCCACCGCCGCATTTGGCAAGTTGGCAAAGGTAGACGTGCTGGTGGCAGGCGGAGGTGCCAGCGGTGTGGCTGCTGCATTGCAGTCAGCACGCATGGGCATGCGTGTTTTAGTGGTCGAGGAGACCCCTTGGTTAGGCGGAATGTTGACGGCAGCCGGCGTGAGTGCCATTGATGGCAACTACCGACTGCCGTCCGGCATATTCGGAGAGTTCAGAGAAGAGCTTGCCCGTCACTATGGCAGCATGGACTCATTGGCCACCGGATGGGTGAGCAAGGTGCTGTTCGAGCCTTCAGTAGCCAACCGCATACTGCAAGAAATGGTAAGTCGGGAGAAAAACATTACCGTCTGGAAACGATGCCACATCAAACAAATAGAGAGGACAAACAAGCTTTGGCACCTGACGACAAGCATGGAAGACGGAGCGACAGCCGTGGTAAAAGCACGCATAGTGATAGACGCCACCGAGCTGGGCGACATCGCCGCACAATGTGGCGTGGGGTATGACGTGGGCATGGAAAGCCGACAAGACACACACGAGGACATAGCATTGGAACAAGCGAATAATGTGGTACAAGACCTCACCTACGTAGCCGTCCTGAAAGACTACGGTCGCGATGTGTCGATGCCCAAGCCCGAAGGTTACGACCCCTCGGCGTTTGCGTGTTGCTGCATCAACCCATTGTGTGTCTCGCCCAAGGAACCCAACCGGATGTGGCCAGCCGACAAGATGATGACCTACGGACGTTTGCCCAATGGCAAATATATGATAAATTGGCCCATAGAGGGCAACGACTTCTACACAAATCTTGTGGAGATGTCGCCCGCGGAGCGAGACAAGGCTCTGCGGCAGGCCAAACTGCACACCCTTCGCTTTGTCTACTTTATCCAAAACGAGTTGGGGTACAGACATTTGGGATTGGCCGACGACGAGTTTCCCACCGAAGACCTGCTGCCATTCATACCCTATCACAGAGAGTCGAGACGCATACACGGCCTGGTGAGGTTCACCATGAGCCACGTGTCAGACCCATACGGGCAGTCTGAGCCGCTGTATAGGACAGGCATTGCCGTAGGCGACTACCCCGTGGATCACCACCATGCACGCTACAAGGAGAGCCACACGCTGCCCGACCTTCACTTCCACCCCATACCCTCATTCGGCTTGCCATTGGGCACACTCATTCCACGCGATACTAAGGGGCTGATTGTGGCCGAGAAATCAATATCCGTGTCGAACCTCATCAATGGTTCCACACGGCTGCAACCCGTAGTGGTGCAGATAGGACAGGCCGCCGGAGCTTTGGCCGCCATAGCCTTGAAACAAGGCAAGGAAGTGGCAGATGTGGCCGTAAGAGACGTGCAAGACGCCGTGCTATCGGCCGGCGGATATTTGCTGCCCTACCTTGACGTTCCGGCCGACAACCCTCGATTTAAGGCTTACCAGCGCGTAGGCGCGACAGGATTATTAAAAGGAACGGGCAAAAGCGTGGACTGGAGAAACGAGACCTGGCTCAGGGCCGACAGCACGTTGACCGGTTCTGATTTGACAGGCATGTACGACCTTTACAAACATTGGAGACGATTGGGCGGCACCCTGCCCCACTCTGCCATGACGGTGAGAGAGGCCTTAAAACTCATCAACAACGTGGCCAAAGCCGAACACATACCCACAAGCAAGAGCATTGACGAGATAAGCAAGCGTTTTGATTTGATGCCCTTGGACGAAAGTCGACATATCTCACGTGGCGAGATGGCAGTGTTGTTGGATCAGCTGTTAGACCCTTTCCACTGGAAACAGGTTGACATGCGTGGCAAATACGAAGAATAATTATCTTAAAAATATCATAAAGATGGAGAACTACAAAAAGTTGGCAGCCCAATACAAGGGCGAACTATTGGAAAAGGTTGTGCCTTTTTGGCTCGAGCACTCACAAGACCACGAGTATGGCGGTTATTTCACATGTCTGGATCGCAAGGGAAACGTCTTCGACACCGACAAATTTATTTGGCTGCAATGCCGGGAAGTGTGGCTGTTTGCCATGCTATATAACAAGGTGGAAAGAAATGAGGAATGGCTGAACTGTGCTATCCAAGGAGCCGAGTTCTTGAAAAAACATGGGCACGACGGACAGTACAACTGGTATTTCTCGTTAGACAGAACAGGCAAACCATTGGTCGAGCCATACAACATCTTCTCGTACACCTTCGCCGCCATGGCCTTCGGACAGCTCAGTTTGGCCACAGGCAATGACGAATATGCCACCATCGCCAAAAAAACTTTCGACATCATCCTGTCGAAAGTGGACAATCCCAAAGGCAAGTGGAATAAAATACACCCGGGAACACGCGACATGAAAAACTTCGCACTGCCCATGATACTCTGCAACTTGGCCTTGGAGATAGAGCATCTTCTTGACGAAGACTACCTACTCGAGACCATGGAGACATGCATACATGAAGTGATGGACGTGTTTTACCGGCCAGAGCTTGGCGGCATCATCGTGGAAAACGTGAGTGCCGACGACAAATTGGTGGACTGTTTCGAGGGCAGGCAGGTAACGCCGGGCCATGCCTTAGAGGCCATGTGGTTTATCATGGACTTGGGCAAACGTCTGGAAAGACCCGAACTGATAGAAAAAGCCAAGGACATCTCGCTTACGATGTTAGAATATGGATGGGACAAGGAGTACGGCGGTCTGTACTATTTCATGGACCGCAACGGCTATCCTCCCCAACAATTGGAATGGGACCAGAAGCTGTGGTGGGTACACATAGAGACACTTATATCCATGCTCAAGGGCTATCAGCTCACTGGCGACAAGAGATGTATGGACTGGTTCAAGAAGGTGCACGAATACACGTGGACACATTTCAGAGACGCCGAGTATGCTGAATGGTACGGATACCTCAACAGGCGCGGCGAGGTGTTGATGCCGCTGAAGGGTGGTAAATGGAAAGGTTGCTTCCACGTGCCTCGCGGCATGTACCAATGCTGGACCACGTTAGAAAAAATAGTCAAGGCAGACGCCACAAAATAAACCAAGCCATGACAAGCAGGAGAAACTTTATCAAGCAAATCTATGAAGCAACAACATTGTACTATCAGCCTTTTATTCCTGACTCTACTTGTTTTTGTAGCATGTGGCTCAAAGGAACCCATAGATTATTGGGGACAAGACAAACAAAAGGAAG
>NZ_GG704783.1:0-18563 GCF_000160535.1 Hallella bergensis DSM 17361
AGGCAAGCATGTTTTTTTTCTCCAAAAAGACAAGAACCAAAACATTTTAATTCCCCATAATGGTTCAAAACGACTATTTAACTTTTTGGACACGAAAATCCCCCCCATGACAGACGGGGTCTTTGAATGGGCGTATAACATATCAGGTGACAGGGTAAAACTATTGCGTTTTATAAGTCCAGAGTAGGGTGGTATTGTTTTAAATCAGAAGTGGTAATGCTTCAGATCGGGAGTTGTTGTAATAATCATCTGATTATCAATATGATTTTTAAAAGATTAGGCGTAAAGGCAGGGATAAATTCTCTGCCTTTTGCTATATTTGTAACCCCAAACAAAGAAAAATGAATATACGAGGATGCTTCGCGCACCTTACGCTCCAGATTGAGAGTTGAGTTTCAATGTCCGCATTGCTACTCAAACAATATTCTCAAAAGAGGTAAAAGTAGTACTGGTAAACAACGCTACCGATGTAAGAATTGCCAGAAGCGTTTTATTACCGATTACACATACAAAGCCTAATTGCCCAGCATCGATTCCAAAATCACTCAACTGACCAAAGAGGGATTGGGCTTCCGCAGTACGGAACGAATGCTGGGTATTAGATTTATCAGTATTTATTCATGTCTACTCTCAAGAGATTTTGTCAGTAGCACGGCTTGCTGTTGCAGCCTGACGAGAGATTGTGAATAAGTTTCGAGTTTATCCAGCATTCGTTGAGCAGTGGTGGCAGAATGGTAAGCATTGAGGATTTTCACGGCTTTGTTGTACAGAACTCCTATCTTATGAGCCAAGGCAACAAATTGTGAGAGTTTCTCTAATTTTGGTCATGCCTATCACGATGATACCGAAAAAAGATGGCGCTTTCTTCTCTAAATGTCTCGAAAATAATGTCCTATAAACGGTAATTATTTCTTACTATTTTGGAAAACGCGCACATAGTCCACTTCCATTGTTACAGGCAATGCACTTTCGTCCACACCGTTCATACCGCCCCAATCACCACCCCAAGCAAGGTTGAGGATGGGATAGAAAGGATAATGGAACGGCCACGCCTCGTGACTTGAGCCGAGTTTGGCCTTCGTAACGGCAAGCTGCACCTTTCCATCCACATAGGTCGTGATGGCATCCTCGGTCCATTCCAAAGCATACACATGGAATTCGCCCTCTGCATCGGGCAGAGTCATCTTGTGGGTTTTCTGGGTGTTGATGGTGTGGTTGTATTTCTCGGTATGGATAGACGAAGAAACCTCGTTGGGTACCACGCCCACCTCTTCCATGATATCAATCTCGCCACATCTGGGCCACGGGTTGGTGCCCCAGTCGTTGCCGACAGGCATCATCCAGAATGCAGGCCATGTGCCCTTGCCCTTGGGCAACTTGATGCGAGCTTCAAAATACCCATATTGCCAGCCCTTGCTGACACGGGCGTAGACACGTCCGGAATAGATCTTTCCGTCGTTGCCCTTATAGCAGTGGATGTTGAGTTTGCCATTCGACACGTCGTTCACAGATGAGCCTTTGATGTAGTTCTGCAACTCATTATTGACCCATCCCGAAGGTTTCACCTCCTCTGTCCAGTCCGGTCCGAGCCGGTCACCATCGAATTCCTCATGCCACACCAGCGTGTAGCCTTCGGGAATCTTCATGGTGCGGTCTGATACGGACTCCTGACGAACAGGCAGTTCGACAACCTGAGTCGGGGTCTTGACCTTGATGATCCCATCGCGCGCCTGCTCGGCATCGTTGGCTTCGATATTCAGCGAGAACATCTTGTCAGTTTTTTTCTTCACCTTTATCCACGAGGCTTCGCTTTCAACCTCCCAGCTTTCTGAAGAAGACACGGTCACTTCTTGTGTGCCTCCTATTGACGCGGAATATATTTTTGACTGCGACAGCGCCAGAGAGGCTCCCTGACTGACTACCACCGTAGTGCGGGCCGTTCCCGACTTCACTGTTATCGTGGCCTGACGGCCCGTCGCTTCCCTGTTCTCAGCAACTTTCACCGTGATGGCTCCTTGAGCCTTATTCGTATTGGCATTGGATACCGTTACCCAGTCGCCATTGCTGAATGAGGTCCACTCGCCACGCGATGTGGTCACCTTAATTGTATAATCTCCGGCCGCAGCCTTGACGTTCAACTCCGCAGGGTCTACCGTTATCATTGGTTTTTCCACCTCGGAGCCTCCGGTGTTGTCGTCACTCCCACTACATGAGAGGCAGGTGAATGTCAAAGCAGCCGTAGCCAAAAGATTGAATAGTCGTTTCATAAAAATAATTGGAAAAAGAAATGAGCATGGCGCATCGTGGGGAGAAAGTCGATTCTCCTGCACGATGCTCCAATTTTGATTTCAATTTATTTAGGATTGTGTGCCTGAATAATGATATTCTTTATTTGAACATTAAGCCCTGCCGGACATCCGCCCAAGTCAAGGATAAATTTCAAGTTGGCTGCTGAAGCATCCTTACCGTCGGACTGGGGATAACGCTTGGCATAACGCAACACGTTCTCGCCCTTCTTCAGGCTGACGGGATTTTCGTTGAGCAGTTCGGGCTTGTCACCTTCGACATCCTCACAAATCTTAAGGGTGGCATTTCCGAAAGCCTCGCTGGCCACAAGTGTCACCTGAATGTCGTAGGGCTTTCCGGCCTCGACCGCCACGTTGCCGTCGTGGATGGAGCACTGTGCCTGCCACTGCTGTACCGTTGCATAAGGAGCAGTGATGCTGTAAATGCCGTCTGCATAAGAGAAGGTTGGATCGGCTTGCTGAGCCCAGCCACCGTCAGCCCACCAGAACACCATGGTACCCACTTCGTTCAGCTTCTTGGCCAGATTCAGGTCAGAGGCTGCGTCGGCCCAATTCACCATATCAGGGTCGAAGTCTGTCGTTGGTGCAGGGTCATCGCCATTAATAAAGGTGAAGTGCCACACGATGCCTTCGCGGTCGAGCGCCAGCTCCATGTATTTGGAATCGATGGAGAGAATCCTGAACGTATAGTTCTTGTCTATCTGTTCCTGATTTGCAATATACGGGAACAAGGTGTGGGCAGGTAGGGTGATGGTCTCCGTGTCGGTGGCATCGTCGTAGCCCAAAGCATACTTGGCTTCTGCCTGCATGCCGAAATTGCCTACCAATGGAATGCTGTAGTCGCCGCCGGCAACCACATCAAACGATGTGACCCCAGCATTGATGAAGGTGTTTCCATCTTCTCCCGCGTTATACTTGTAGTCGTTGGTGTTGGTAAACACTACGCGGTCATCATAGATGCCCTGGTCAGCCTTCTCGTTGGGACCGGCTGCCCACCAGTCTGTGCCGTCGCCACCGGGTTGTCCACAGGCTATATGGGCTTTCTTAGAAGCGAAAATACGCCATTCCTTGGAGCCATTGTCCGTCAGCGCTGCCAAGGTCTTGGAGAAGTCGTAACGCGTGGTATCTACATCGAAGGTGCCTTCGACGATACCGTCGCTGATACCGTTGCGGTTACCCACCTTGAGTGTGTATTTGTAGTTGCCCTTGAAGATGTAGTGTTTTAGCAGACCATTTGCGGTTCCCTTGTATTCGGGCGACCCCTCGATTTCCCAGATGGGGTAGTAACCCGGGGTGTTCAGGGTAAATGTAACGATGTTGGTCTTCTGGTCTACGCTGACTGTGTAGTCAACATCCTGTATGTTGGGTTGGCCGTTTTGATTGACTCCATCAAACTTTTCTTCAGAACAGGATGCCAGTGTCAATCCTGCAACCAAAGCGAGACCCAATGTTTTGATTATCTTGTTCATAGGTTTATGATTTATTTGAAATAGAACTGAGAATGGGGTGTAGCCGCAGATTGACCGGGCTTTCGCCCCCCTTTCTCCATCATTTCTTGTCCTTAATAATTGTTTTGTTCCAATGCCGGGTCAGCAGACATTTCCGTGTAGGGAATCGGCAAGTATTTTTTATTCTCGGTCCAAGCCTTATTTCTCCATAGTCCACCCATTTCGTCGGACGGAACAAGAACAGAAACTGCTTTTCCGGTACGCACGAGGTCCCAATAGCGTTTGCCCTCGCCAACAAACTCAAGATGACGTTCGTTCAGGATGGCGTCAAGGTCTACCGTCGACAATTCGCTGACTCCAGCACGCTTGCGCACTTGATTAACATAGTTTGCTGCCTTGGCTGCGTCGTTATTAACTTTCAATTCCAGTTCGGCTGCATTGAGCAGGGTCTCAGAATAGCGATAGATGCGCAGGTTGTTGTTGTAGTTGAGCTGTTTGTCGCCCAATGCATTTTCTACGTTCTTGGAATAAGCATAGTATTTGCCATTCCATAAACCAGTATTTTGGTAACGAGGCTTGAAGTCAGCGCCCATGGCATCGGTCATGGCACGCACGTCCATGATCGAAGCGTCACGACGCGTGTCGTTCTCGGTAAACAGATTCCAAGTAGCCTCACGAACGGGCGAGAATCCCCAACCGTCGTCAGAGCCCAAGTCGGTGAAGGCCTGCGGACAACCGCAGAGACGCGGGAACACCGTTCCACCGGCAAAGATGGCATCGCCGGCACCCCAGCCACGATTGGTCTGGTTATCGGAATACATCACGTCGAAGATGGTCTCGCTGTTCCATTCGTTTTTCGACTGCCACAGGTCAGCGAAGTTGGGCAGCAGGCTGTAGCTGGCATCACCGATGATTTCGTTCATAAATGTCAGCGCCTTGCCGTAACGCAATTCGTCGTTCTGATACATCACCATCTCGGCATACAGCATATAGCCGGTGTATTTATTGACACGTCCGAGGTTGTCATCATCCCATCGGGTGGGAATGGCATTCATGGCCAAGGCTCCCTCAAGGTCGGTAATCACTTTCTCGTACACCTCGTCGGCCTTCAGCTGAGGAGCTTTGAAAGGTGCTTCCAAATTCTCAAAGTAGAAAGGAATATTGCCCCAGAACTTCCAAAGCATGTTGTAATAGTAGGCGCGCAGAATACGAGCCTGCTCTGTCCAGCTGTTATAGTTTTCTTCAGAAATCTCGCCTTTGCTTGCCTCTGCATATTTGAGCAGGTCGTTGCAGCGTTTAACTCCCGAATACATGTTGCTCCACATTCCCGACATACAGTTTGTAGGGATGGCCGAATAGTTGGCCATGAGATGATAGAACTCATTGTCCGAAGGACCGTTACCACCCGGATAAACATCGTCGGCCATGAGGTCGCTCATGAGATTCTGTGGATTATATTGGCTTCCGTTCCAGTCGTTCCACTGCATTGGGCTGTAGGCGGCAACCAGCGACTGCCCGATATGCTCCTCTGTGGTGTAATAGGTGTCTACAAAATCCTGTGTGAAGGATTCCACCTCCAGGAACGATTCGCTACAGCTTGTCATCAAGGCAGCAGCGGAAAAGAGGCCCAGTGTGATGATATTGAATTTTTTCATTGTTGTTCTTGTTTTGCGTTATCGTAAAAGGTTATCTCCATGACTTACTTAGAATGTCAGATTCAGACCTACTGTCCATGTGCGAGCCTGAGGATAGATACCATAGTCTACACCGAGCGATGTTCCACCGGAGGAGATTTCCGGATCCATTCCGGCGTACTTGGTAAAGGTAAGCAGATTCTCAGCAGCAACATAGAAACGCAGCTTTTCGATGAAAGCCTTCTTGGTGAAGCTCTGTGGCAGGGTGTAGCTCAGCTGAATGTTCTTCAAGCGGAGATAGCTGCCATCGGTGAGATAGAGATCGTTCGAGCGCCAGTTCATACCGTCGTTGCTGGTGTTTCCGATGCGATAGGCGGGATATTTGTTGGACGTGCCTTCACCTGTCCAGCGACCCAGCATCCACGAGGGAAGGTTGCTCGACTCGATATCAGTACGGCGAGTGGCATCGAAAATCTCGTTGCCGATAACACCCTGAAGCATCATGCTGAAGTCGATGCCTCTCCAAGCAGCTGTTAAGTTCAGACCGAAAGTCCAATCGGGCATACCCTTACCAATCTTGGTCTGGTCGTTGTCATCGATAACGCCATTACCGTCAACGTCTACAAAACGAACGTCACCGGGCTGTGCATTGGGCTGCATCAATTTTCCGTCAGGTCCCACGTAGCTGAGCACCTCATTCATGTTCTGGAAGATGCCGTTGGTCTTGAAACCGTAGAAGAAGGGGAAAGGCAGGCCGTTTTCAGCACGTGTGATGGTGCCGATGCCCTGGAAGGAGTCGTAGTTGGCATATCCGGTCTCGTTGCCATAGTTGACAAGTTCGTTCTTCAGATATGACATATTGCCGCTCAGGCGGAACCTGGCATCAGAGATATTCCACTTGTAGGAAGCCTCGAACTCGACACCTGAGTTTTTCATCTCACCCACGTTACCCCATGGCTTGGCCTCACCTACGTAGGTCGGAATGGGTTGCTGGAGGAGCATACCGTTGGTTTTCTTCACATAATAGTCTACTGAGAGGGTGAGAGCCTGGTTGAAGAATCCGAAATCGAGACCGACGTCGGTTTGGGTGCTCTCCTCCCACTTCAAGTCTGCATTGGGAAGTCCTGATGCCTTGGAGCCGGTTTGCTGATGCTCGTCGCGTCCCAAGATATAGTTATTGTTGTTGCCCGTGGCAGCTGTGACGGTATAGAGGAAGTTGGGGATGTTCTCATTACCATTCTTACCCCAGCTGAAGCGCAACTTCATGTTGGACAACCAGTCGTTGGCGGTCTGCATGAAGGACTCGTTGTGGATATTCCATCCCGCAGAGAACGATGGGAATGTAGCATAGTGGTTGTTGGGACCGAAACGCGAGGATCCGTCTCGACGAACGGTAACTTCGGCCATGTAGCGTTCAGCATAGTTATAGCTTGCGCGACCGAAGAGCGAAGAAAGGGTGTGCCAATCGAATGGAGCACCTCCTGCATACATGCGTCCTTCGGCCTGTTCGCCTGTGGAAGCATTGATATAAGGACGACTGTAGCTGATGATGTCGTAACGACCACCGTTCAAACCGCTTCCCGTAGACTTCTTGGCAGATTGTCCGAGCACAATATTGAGGCTGTGATCACCAAACGTCTTGTCATAGGTCAGTGTGTTCTCTAACTGCCATACGCAACCGTCGCTCTTGGAACTATAGGCTACGCTCTTATCAGAAGAATAGCCCTTACGTATATAATATATAGGTGTATAACCGTCGTCGCCCCAGAAACTCTTGTCCACACCGTAGCTGATACGATATTTCAGGCCGTCCCACAGTTGTAGGTTGGCGGCAAAATTTGCCACAAACTTGTGGCTCCATCCCTGTGCGCCCGGTAATGACAGCATGGCCAGGGGGTTACCCATTTCGTTGTAGTCGCTGCCCGGCTGTGTGTACACCTCCTTATAACCATTCTCGTCCACACGTCCAGTATAAAAAGGAACATAATCGTTGAAGAGCTTTTTGTTTTCTGCCACATGGGTGTTGGCAGCCTCGCCACTGATGGTCGGCGTGAGGATAGGAGACAGGTCGAGGGCAGAGCCCAGCACGGAACCACTCCAAGAATTAGCGTCGATGCTCTTCGACTTGATGCGGGCATACGAGATGTTGACATCAATGTCAAGCTTGTTCAGCCAGTTGCGTGTCTTCGACTCATCGAACATGGTGTAGACGGTGTTGCTACGCATGGTGAGACGCTGATAGTTGGAGCGGTCGTAGTTTCCACCGATGATACCCTCTTGGGTATAAAAGCCCAACGACAAGTAGTAGTTCACCTTATCGGTGGCTCCGCTTGCACTAATCTCATGGTTCTGAACTGGTGCATTGTCGTTGAAGACAAGATTCTGCCAGTCGGTGCCCTCGCCATACTGATATGGATCGGCAAACTTCGGAGCGCGCCCCGAATTGACCAACCCCTCGTTCATCATCACGGCATACTCCGTGGCATTGAGCACATCGCGGTGTTTCCATGCGCTGGCCCATCCCTGAGAGAAGTTGTAGTTCACCTGAACCTTTCCTTTTGTTCCCTTCTTGGTTGTCACAAGCACCACACCATTGGCAGCACGTGACCCGTATATGGCACCCGAAGCAGCATCCTTGAGCACTTCGATGCTTGCAATGTCGGTGGGATTCAGATAGTCCAAACCACCCTCGATAGGCATTCCGTCCACGATATAAAGAGGATCGGAAGCGTTGATGGTACCAATACCACGAATACGGATTTGTGCGGCAGCACCCGGCTGACCGGAGGAACTTGTTACGGTAACTCCGGAAGCGAGTCCCTTTAAGGCATTATCCATACGAAGGGGTGCTGTGGTTTCCAAATCCTCGGTGTTCACCTTGGCAATGGAAGCCGTCACGACACTCTTCTTTTGGACACCATAACCGACCACCACAATCTCGTTCAAGGTTTCGTGGTCTTCCTTGAGGGTGATTTTTAGATTCTGTCCGGCAGGAACACGTTGCGTGGCATAACCAACGTATGAAATAACAAGTGTGGCACCAGACTTTCCCCTGAAGGCAAAGTTGCCGTCAATGTCGGTCACGGTGCCTCGCGTGCTTCCCTGTTCCAGAACAGAAGCACCAATAATCGGCTCGCCAGTAGCATCAATGACAGTTCCAGAAATCTGATCGTTCTGGGCTTGCATCATCGTTGCAAACATGAGCGTCAACAATAAGCTTATGAATCTTAATTGTTTCATAGGTTACAAAAAATTAGATGTATTAGTAATAAAATTAAAGTTCATGTTGGTTTCGTCAGTAGTGCAAATATAGAGAATAAAACGTACGAATTGAAGCACATAAGAAAAAAAGTGGACACTAACCCCATGTTGTTTCTCATAAACGACTGATAGTAAGGATAATAAAAATATGTAGCCAGTCATAAAAAGTGAATATTATTAAGTGTTTGTACAACAGTAAAATGACCATATGGTACGTTGGGTGAACTTTTTAAAGTTCCACTTTATTAGCAGAAGAAGATAGATGTATTGTTCTGAAAATGAATAGTTTGACGCTAATTGAACAGTACGAAATACCACTTTTTGTCAACAAGGCCGTATAACCGGGTGTTTAATTTATTATATTTGCAATACTCCTATTGTGGCGGAACTTACCATTGCAACGTTTCGTCAAGGATTACCTGAATCGACTTAAACAGCTAAAACCATATCATTAGTGTCCCGTTAAAATCGGGACCAGTTAAATATTAATCAAATAACCCCGGAAAGTGGGGACAATCGAGTTCTTTGACATTATTGAAATCAGTCCTTTCGAAGAGATCTACGAGTGGTGTCTTATCCATAAGCGAAATACTTAGAATCTGAAGAACCTCATAAGTCGATCGCTTAAGTTGAAAATCATGTTGTACGGTAGCAACAAGGCAATAGGCTATGATTGCCGATGAGATTTGGATTCTCACAGCATTCTCTGTATTACCCCATAACTTCATGATCTTGAGATGCTGCTTTAGCCATTTGAAAAACAGCTCTATCTGCCATCTATTCTTGTAAAGATTGGCGATTTCAGGTGCTGTAAGATGAAAGGCATTGGTTAGGAAAGCTAACTCCCTGTCTTGTTCTTCATCATAGAATTTGACGAGTCTGAGTTTCACCGGATACTTTCGGTATGAATTATATTTCCTTCATAGTCTTTGAGTCGTAAACGGATGCTGTAGAGATATGGAAGAAAGCTGGAACCTGAGATTCGAGGTCATATAACACATTTGCTTTTATCCCTCCCTTCTTCTTTCGAAACTTTGCCCACCAGAAGACTGACAAACACAAAGGAATTGTCGTTGAGTCGAAGGCATACACATTGCCTTTCAACTTGAAGATATCCGTCACCCGTTTCTTTCTGGCTTGCTCCATCATATAGAAAGCAAAGTCTTCAAAGATACGGTAGTCACGATTCTGATTGGCTGAAGCAAATGTCGTTTTCGCAATAGACTTACGTCCTAATCCAAGATGGTATTGCTTTGCTCTATGTGCTTCAAAAGCAACAATCAAATCTCGCAAACTCTCTCGATTACTCAGTTGACCAAACATCATAGCAAGCAACTGATTCCAACAAGTGAAATGCTTCACATAGCGGTTTCCATCATACTTGCGAACATAGTTGTTAAACTGAGTTCTGTTCAAAAAAGCGGTGAGCTGGGCAAAAACGTATTTGTCTTGGAACATAACAGTCATTTAAATTTGACTGCAAAGTTACGAAATCAAGTCCGTTTCATTTCAAAACACCACCTAATAGACTGTATTTCAATTAATTCAAAGAGCGATTAGCCCACCTTAACGGGACATTAGTGATCTATAATGAACAGTATCTTTAAAAACACTCTGGTATCCGTCCTGTTCATAGCAGGATGTACCTTCGCCTATGGTGCAGCCCCGGTGGCAGCATCACTTATAGGCTCTAACAACATTCCCATCTATCTGGACAATTCCCAGCCTATTGAGAAACGCGTGGAAGACGCACTTTCACGCATGAGCCTCGACGAAAAAATTGCCATTATCCATGCCCAAAGCAAATTCTCTGCTCCGGGCGTAAAACGATTGGGGATTCCCGATTTCTGGACCGACGACGGTCCTCACGGCGTGCGTCCCGATGTCCTCTGGGACGAATGGGAACAGGCCGGACAGACCAACGACTCGTGTGTAGCCTTCCCGGCCCTGACCTGTCTGACGGCAACATGGAATCCCTCACTGTCTCTACTCTACGGACAGAGTTTGGGAGAAGAAGCTCTCTATCGGGGTAAAGACATGATCTTAGGTCCGGGTGTAAACATCTATCGCACACCGCTCAATGGTCGAAACTTTGAATACATGGGCGAAGACCCATGGCTGGCCTCAACAATGGTAGTACCCTATGTCATTGGCTTGCAGCAGAATGGCGTGGCTTCCTGTGTGAAGCATTACGCGCTGAACAACGATGAGGAACACCGTCATCAGGTCAATGTGAAAGTGTCCGACCGTGCCCTGCACGAAATTTATCTGCCAGCTTTCAAGGCTGCCGTACAGAAGGGTCACGCATGGGGCATCATGGGGGCTTACAACCTGTACAAAAACCAGCACAACTGTCATAACGAGATTCTGCTTAACCGCATTCTCAAGCAAGACTGGAAGTTTGACGGTGTGGTGGTTAGTGACTGGGGTGGTACCCACAAAACCGACGAGGCCATCACAAACGGCCTGGACATGGAGTTCGGCACGTGGACCGACGGGCTGACCATGGGTAAGACTAACGCCTACGACAGCTATTATCTGGCCGATGCCTACAAACGCCTCATCCTTGAGGGGAAATTCACCGAGACAGAACTCAACGACAAGGTGCGCCGCGTGCTTCGCTTGCACTTCCGCACCACGATGGCTCCCAAAGCCAATCGCGGATTCCTCTGTTCCGAAAATCACTACGAGGCTGCGCGCAAAATTGCGACAGAAGGCATCGTGTTGCTCCAAAACAAGGACAACGTGTTGCCAATTTCGCCCATTTCATCGAAGAATAGCACACCAAAACTATTGGTGGTAGGCGAGAACGCCATCAAGATGATGACTGTTGGTGGTGGTTCATCTTCACTGAAAGTGCAACGTGAGACTTCTCCGCTCGACGGACTCAAAGCGCGTCTCGGCAGCACCATGCAGATTATCTACGAGCGTGGCTATGTAGGCGATATCACCGGCGATTATAACGGCGTTACCACCGGACAGAACCTTACTGAAAATCGGTCGGAACAACAACTCATCAACGACGCAGTGGCCAAAGCCAAAGGGGCCGACTACGTCGTGGTGTTTGGTGGTCTCAACAAGAGCGATTATCAAGATTGCGAGGGACACGACCGCAAGAGCTACGATCTGCCTTACGCACAAAACAAACTTGTGGAAGCCTTGGCTAAAGCCAACCGAAATCTCGTGTTTGTGAATATCTCGGGAAATGCCGTAGCCATGCCCTGGAAAGACAAAGTTTCTGCCATTGTACAAGGATGGTATATCGGCTCCGAAGCCGGTAATGCTTTAGCCGATATTCTCACCGGAGACGTCAATCCATCGGGAAAACTGCCATTCACATGGCCTGCCAAACTCAACGACGTGGGTGCACATGCCCTAAATACCTATCCCGGTACGTGGCGAGAGGGTGAAAAAATCATAGATGAAGAATACAAAGAAGGTATCTATGTGGGTTATCGGTGGGTAGACAAGGCCAAGACCAAGCCTTTGTTTGCTTTCGGACACGGACTGAGCTACACCACGTTTAAAATGTCGGACTTGCGTCTCGACAAGAGCGTGAAGACCGCAGACGACAGCCTACGCGTAACCGTCATCGTGAAAAATACCGGCAATCGCGCCGGTAAGGAAGTTGTACAACTCTATATTCGTGACAACGACGCCTCAGTAGACCGTCCCCTGAAAGAATTGAAGGGATGTGCCAAAGTTTCTCTGGAGCCCGGACAGCAACAGAACGTCAGCATCACCATCGGCAAGGATGCCATGAGTTTCTACGATGAAACCGCACAAAAATGGACTTGCGAGCCTGGAAAGTTCGCTGTTCTCGTGGGTAACAGTTCAGACAACTTGAAGCTCAAAAAACAGTTTACACTCAAGTGATCACGACCCTTTAAAAAGCATTAAGACGTCGTGAGACCAACGCTAACACCATTCTGCTCCAAACTGAAACAACATTGTTTAAGTTTGGGGCAGTATTTTTGTCATTCCAATCCATAGGTCATTCAGAGCGTAATTTGAATGTGTTACACTTTTGAGATTTTGATGTACGGTGAAATTTGGAGCTATTTTCTTTGTTGACATCATGACAAGTGAACTCCCCTTGGCAATGGATGTTCTAAAATTAATTCGAAAAAAAACAGACATAAGCTTGTTACTTCCAAAAAATCATTGTAACTTTGCACCCGCGTTTATCTTATAGAAGCGTGCGTATGCCCAGATGGCGGAATCGGTAGACGCGCTGGTCTCAAACACCAGTGGAGCAATCCATCCCGGTTCGATCCCGGGTCTGGGTACCGAAAATCCCTTGTAAGTCATTGATTTACAAGGGATTTTTCTTTTTCGACGCGTACTAAAAGTGTACTATATAACAATACAATGAGAAAGGTGTACTTTTATAGTTTCTCGCCACTCAGATTTATATTTAATTAACGACAACTCTTCCTTTTTATTCTGTTTATTTCCCTTTCTTGGCTTTTTCTCCAACGAATGCCCTATCTTTGTAAACAATACCTATCTTAGAGAATTGCAAAAATGGAAAATGATAATCTAAAGATACAGCTTAACAGCATTCAGCAAATATTAAGTTACTGTATTACTCAAACCTACAATGTTCTCATTGCAAATATTCTGAGGAAGAAAGGTTGCATAAACAATATACAGTTCAAAGAGATTTTGCAAAAAGAATATATCCGAATAACTGACGAACTTTCTTCTATTTATCTGAATTATCCTGCCCTTGCATGTGTCGAGAAATACTACATAGATGATAACTTTTTGTGGGAAAGCACTTTCTTTGAATCACTGACCAAAGAACAAAAACAGAAATATACCTCCTTCTCCATTTCTTTATTTGAATATGCAAAGTATATTGAGGAACACACCGTATATAATGATGTTCTACCGATGTTCTCGTATCTTGTTGATGCGATTCTATATGAGCGATACGCAAAATATCTCATGGCAGAAATAGAAAGAATTGAATTGACAGAGGTACAAACCGTTCGGACTCGCTCTTCAGTCTTGATAAACGACGACCCATGTGAGCAGAAAAGGAAACCGGTCATCGTTGGTAAAGGAATAAATCCATTTCAATCCGAGTTTACAGATGAGCAAATTGAGATTCTTACCGCTTGCATCAACGAAGTTCAATTATTTACAACTTGCATATCTCCTAAGATACTCAAAGATTTTTTTGCTTGTAAACTAAAAGGTGTTTTGAAATCAAACAACAATCGCCAGCTGGCATATCTCATGCAAAGTCTTAATCTTCGAGGGTTCATTACTGATGAATGGCAATCTGCGATTGCTCGTAATGAACTTGTCTTGGGGAAAACAAAAGATACGCCACTGACACGCACCGACCTTTCCACCGCAACAGACCAAATCAATATGAAGCAACCGAAAGGATGGGAAACCATTGATAACTACATCAAACAACTGAAAAAAGGTTGAGCATAGGTTGACACCTCAAACATCGCTCAACGCCATTTACTTTTATCGTTTCTAATTTTGCCATCGTTAACAAATAATTAGCGAAGGTGCACCTTCATATTGTTTAATTCAAAATGTTTACAATATGGAAAAAACATTAGAAACCCGAGTTGAAGAACTCGAACAAATGGTATTCATGAATAAGAATGTGCTGAGTTTTGAAGAAGCCAGCAGGTTCTTAAACCTCTCAAAGAGTTATCTCTACAAACTCACATCGGGTAATCTGATACCGCATTACAAGCCACAAGGCAAAATGCTTTACTTTGAGAAAGCAGAACTTGAAGCATGGCTACGCCAGAATCCCATTAAAACTTCTGCGCAGATAACGCAAGATGCACAGCGGTATATCATGGGCAACAAACCTTTAATGCAGAAGTAGTTCATGGCACAAGAAGAATTTATCCGTGTTGGCACGACCTTATACAAGATCGTGAACCAACCACGCATCAATGGCGGTTTCGTCAAGAAGCGTATCGTATGGAACAACGAAACGCTACGGCAAGACTATGGCAAGGACTTCATTGCCACTGTACCGAAGTATGATGGTTTCTGTACTGTTCCTAACCATGTGAATTATCAACCAGTTATTGACAAGTTTCTCAATCTCTACGAGCCAATAGGACACCAACCAAAAGAGGGAGAGTTTCCGCACGTTGAATCCCTTATAAGTCACATCTTCGGGGAACAATACGAGCTGGGTATGGATTATTTGCAGTTGCTCTATCTACAACCCGTGCAGAAACTACCCATCCTCCTAATGGTGTCAGAGGAACGCAATACTGGGAAGAGTACATTCCTCAATTTCCTTAAAGCCGTTTTCCATAACAATGTAACTTTCAACACTAACGAGGATTTTCGCAGTCAGTTCAATTCGGATTGGGCAGGAAAACTGCTCATTGTTGTGGACGAGGTATTACTCAACCGCAGGGAGGATAGTGAACGATTGAAAAATCTTAGTACAACACTTTCCTATAAAGTGGAAGCAAAGGGTAAAGACCGAGATGAAATCTCCTTCTTTGCCAAGTTTGTGTTGTGTTCCAATAACGAGTTACTCCCTGTCATCATTGATGTGGGAGAAACCCGATATTGGGTAAGGAAGATAAATCGTTTGGAAAGTGACGATACTGACTTTCTTCAGAAGTTGAAAGCAGAGATACCTGCCTTTCTTTATTTTCTCCAGCATCGCCCGTTGTCTACCCAAAAGGAAAGCCGTATGTGGTTTGCACCCAAGCTGATTTTTACACCAGCCTTGCAACGCATTATCCGTAATAACAGAAACAAGTTGGAACTAGAAATGTCAGAGTTGTGTCTTGACATTATGGAAACAAACAATGTCGAGGAAGTCTCTTTCTGTATCAATGATATGATGCCTCTTTTAAGTAATACTCAATGCAAGTATGACAAGGGGCAGATAAGGAGAATAGTGCAGGACATCTGGAAGCTTACACCAGTGTCCAATACGCTGACCTATACTACGTATCAACTTAGTTACAACGCTCCATTGTATTACTCTCCTATCCGAAGGACAGGAAGGTTTTATACGATCACCAAGAAGCAACTCAAAAGTTTATAAACAATCTTATATCCATTATTTTGATGAAATGATGAATAAGTTATATAAAACATTCAGTACATGTTGTTTATATTCTCATCTTTTGCTCATCGTGAATGTTTTGCTGATGAAAAAAGAAAAGGATGATATTCTTCTTTTTGTCAGTAATTCCATTTTAAAGAGGAATATGATAAGGGGATGATGAGTTTTCAACTATCTGATTACCATATAGATAAAATCAAATTCATCAAATCATCAAATTTATCATCACTTTAACTTCCATAGAATTATGAATATTGACCAAATAAAAAAGATAAAGTTGCAGGAATTTCTTGCAACAATAGACTGCAAACCCGTAAAACAGTATGGTGTGAATCTCATGTACCTATCACCACTTAGAACGGAGAAGCACGCATCGTTTAAGGTAAACACCGAACTTAATCTATGGTACGATTTCGGTATTAGCAGAGGTGGTAACATCATTGACCTTGCAGAATTGCTCTACAACTCTTCGGATGTGTCGTATCTCATTCACCAGATAGAGCGTAATGCACCAAGCTGTGTATCGGTAAGTCTGCCTACAGCCAAGCCGAACACACCGCAGAACTCCTTTGAAAATCTTCAGGTACTTTCCATAACCCATCCTGCACTTATCAAATATCTTGGAGAAAGATGTATTGACATTGAAATAGCACGAACAGTATGTAAAGAGCTGCACTTTGATACAAGGGGCAAACATTACTTTGGTATTGGCTTTCCAAATATTGCAGGTGGCTACGAAATACGCAATCCGTTCTTCAAAGGCTGCATTACACCAAAAGACATCAGCCATTTTTATGCAGAAGAGCCGAAGAGGGTATGTTTTCTTTTTGAGGGCTTCATGGACTTTCTGTCATTTATGATGCTCCGAAGAAAAGAGAATGACGGACTAAAACGACAAGATTATCTGGTACTTAACTCTGTCTCAAATATCCAGAAGGCATTAGAACCATTGTCACACTATGAGAATATTCAATGTTTTTTGGACAATGACGAAGCAGGACGAAAGGCATACCAAGCATTGCTTATGGGACTTAAAGTTCCTGTTATCGACTCTTCAGGTCTTTATGCTGACTGCAAGGATCTCAATGAGTTCCTTTGCCGTCAGAACAGGCTATTACAGAAGCCTGTTAGGAAACAACGAAGAGGACTCTAATCATAAGAATTTCGTACCTCTTGCCTACGGAGTATTTTATGGCAATAAAATGCCATAGCTCATTAGGGAATTTTTCGAGCTGCAATACAAGTATTGCTAAAAATTCCCAATGAGCCGAGGGCGTTACACCCCTCTGGACTCCCAGTTTTTAAAAACGGTACTTTCATTGTCTTGCCAAGTAGACGATGTAAGTACCTCTACAACGCACTAAAAAATTTTATAATATGGCAAATTTTGTAGTTCTCCATCTGGAGAAAGCAAAGGGGGCTGATACCAAGATGTCTGCCCATATAGAAAGGATTTTCATTGCAGGCAATGTAGATGGAAGTCGAATACATCTCGACCGAGAGTTGATTGCGTTTCCAGAAGGGGTAAAATCACGTTCAGCAGCCATTGAACACAGAATTGAAAATGCAAAACTCAAACGGAAAGTCGGAAAGAATCAAGTGCATGCCATCCGCATAATACTATCTGCCAGTCCTGAAGCAATGGAAAGGGTAGAGCAAGAAGGCAGACTTGATGATTGGTGTGAGCAGTCGGTGGAGTGGATGCAGGAAACCTTTGGTACAGAAAACCTTGTCTCTGCTGTTCTTCATTTAGATGAAAAAACTCCTCATATCCATGCTACGGTAGTTCCCATCGTTACCACTGCACGTAGAAAGAAGAAAGCAGAAGACTGTGTCAAGAAGCACTACCGCAAAAAGGTGGAAGGTGCCCGACTCTGTGCCGATGATGTTATGACTCAGGCTAAGCTCAAGCACTATCAGACATCGTATGCGGATGCAATGCAGTCCTTCGGCTTGGAGCGTGGTATAGATGGTTCAGAGGCAAGGCATATCTCTACCCGTGAGTATTATACCGAGCAATTCCGAAAAGCCAAAAACCTCAAGGAAGATATTTCTCTTTTGGCTGAACAGAAAGAACAGATTGCAGACGATCTGTTAAAAGCAAAGTCGGAACTCAAACAGACAACTTTGAAGAAGGATATAAGCAACGCTGGCTCAAATGTAGCCCGTGCTATCGGCTCACTTTTCTCAAGCAAAGAACAGCAAACCATCGCAGAACTTAACAAACAGCTCTTTCAGATGAACACGGTTGTCACGAAGTTGAATAAAACCATCTGTGAGAGGGAAAAGGCTATTGAAACAGAGAAAGACAATGTGAAGTTTGTTGAACGGGCATTTGAGCAGTTCAGACGAGATATAGAGAAATGGTTCCCCGGAACATGCACCAATGTTGCTTTTGCCAATCGGTGCTCACACTCCTATAGGTTAAGCGAGGATATTGTCAGAAAACTGCTCGGTGGCAGTAAAGTGGTATGCACTGGTAAGTTCGCACCAATGGGAGAGAAAGTTCCGTTTGAACTTGATAATGCAATATTCTCTTCTATGCTGGTCAAGCAAGGGCATCGTGAGCTATTTATCAATGGTGTGTCAGTCGATAACATGATAAAGAACAGGCGTAACCAATGGTATCTTGATAGAAAGCAAAAGGAGGCTGCCGAAATGGCGCAAAAGATCAAAGAATGTAAGAGATAGCAAATCTAAAGAAAAGTGTTGTTTGGTTGAGTTTCTTAGAAAGAATCACACCATCATCTAATTTAAGTTGGTTTTCATAATCGTTTGATACAAAATACATCTTAGGAAGCAGACCGTCTCTCGACACAGAAATCCAAGGAAC
>NZ_GG704783.1:19332-24038 GCF_000160535.1 Hallella bergensis DSM 17361
GGAACTTATAATATTACCTCTGTCCGCATAAATGATACGATACATATTGAAATAGTCGACAATAAAAAAGTACGCTAAAAAGTGTTTTAGTAAAAATTTGCTATCTTTGCATTATTAAAAATCTTACACAACACTCAGTTTAGTAAAATTTTCAAATAATAAAATCTAAGGAGGCTTAATGTTAGTTCGTTCATTTACTTAGAAAATATAATTTATCCGCTTGCGGACACTAGGATATAATAGTATGGAATTTAAAATGAAATTGAAAGAAAATCTTTTAATCCTTTTATCTAAATTGCAGAAAAAGGATAGTCTTAGTCTATTGATTGTTATTGGGGTTTGGATTCTTGTACTTCAGAATATGGGGATACTACCTAATCATACAAAAGTTGACAATCAGGAAGATATTGAGTTTCCAAACAGAATGGAGGTAACTGGTGCTGTTGATGTTAATAACACTGTTGATGTTAACATAGATAGAGTATTGGACTATCCAATAGGATGCCATGCTTCATATATAGATGCTAATGGAATTCAACGTTGGTCCATTGATGCTCGATGAGCTTAATATTGCTTTTATTTTTATAGGGTGTCATTTACACAATAAAACAGTTTAAATGGCACTCTATGAAACGAATAATAAGATTTTTTCCAAAATATCCATTATTAAGCCAACAACTTTACGACTAAATCATTTAGCTATAAGTTTTTACAATGAGTTATATATCATCTATAAGAGTTGCTGTTTAAACCTCTGTAAATATAAATGAGCTTCATCTTTATATATTATCACCTGTCCAATTTGCATCATCAGGTGAAGGATCCCGCATAATTTGCGCTTTACCAACTAATGCCTTTATGGCTAGTTCATACTCAGCACCAATAGTCGCTCCTGGAGAAATTGGGATTCTAAAATCATACGTAATATTAGCATGAGCTGGGTTATCCTCTACTGGTTTAGAGGATATATCAACGTTAGGAGTATTTCTTATATCAGAAGCTATAAACCTAGCAAATCCCCAATAAAAGCGATTAGGTTTGCTGCTATGAGATTTAGCATGGTTTTTACAAAAATCAAGATTAACAAAATCAACTCTTGTTACTGAAATCTTATTACTTGCTATAGTGGGGTCATCTTCATCAGCCTTTGAAAATTGAGGCCGCATAAAATTTCCACGCAATTTACCCTTAGGATTGAAATTAGCAGGAGAATATATAGTTCTTAATATGTTCTCTTGATTATCTATGTCTAAAGTAATACTGCACATCAAAGTTGGCAAAGTAGTTTTGAAAGTTGCGTATAAGACTCTTCGTTAAAAGGAACATGGTTTACAATTTCTTGTTTATTACCATTAAGATAATAAAAAGACATTTCTGTTTCACCAACCTCCAAACCAACAGTACTTTTTGCAACTTGATTATCCCATATTATGGAAACTGTACCATTAGGATTTGCATAGATATCATCAACATAATCGCAAGATATAATTTTAGAGTTGATTATATTAATAGAATTATTTATACATATAGGTAAAACCTTTATGGCACCATATCCATCCCAATCATTCTCTAATAAACTCAAATCACGTATATCAGAAATGATATTCATTTTCTTAAGTTCTATAATATCCTTTTCATCACGTTTAGCATACTTTTCGTACCTTTTGTCATTCCTCGGTACAGAATATGAGAAACGAGAATTCCTAGGCACATTAGTTACCGAAGCTGGTAAAGATACAGAGAAAAGACCACTACAAAGAAAAACAGCGGTAACTGTATTACTGATATAATTAGCACGTTTACTAGTATGATCCGACAAAAATTCCATATCATTGGATGCTATACTATATTCTTGCACTGTTTCCATAGCCTACTTCTTCTCTAAAATCTCCAACATCTTTTCTGTGGTTGCCCATCTAAACACATCATAAAGGATATTATGAAAATTCGTCAATTCCTTATCAATATTTTGAATTGATATATTGCCTATTCTTTCAAGTAATAAATCCAAAACGACTTGCCCCTTAACATAATCCAAATTCTCTGACTTTTCACCTACAAGGTAGCCATATTTTATTTCAAGATTATAGTCAGTATCCCTTAAACGTAAACTTTGTAAATTTTGAACAACATACTTATTACATTCATTATAACTTTCATATGTAGGTAACAATTTATTGGACAATAATTCGTGAGCAGGGCCATAAGTGGGTATGTCTTGCTGTGAGTTATCACTATTAGAATTAGACTTAAAATCTATTATATTAACTTTTCGAAGAGAAAGGGCCTTACATTCTTCTGTCCCATTAAACTTTAAAAATTGCAAAGCTTTTTCAAGCTGCGTATTAAAAGATTGAGATCCTTTATAAGTATGTCCTGACTCTTTATATTGTAAAGAATTATTCCTTAAGACAAACTCTTTCATCATATCCTCTGTTCGTAAGATTGTTTGGTGGGAATCATTATTGTTATTGATGATGACAGAATTTCCCTGTTTACCGTTACCAAGAGTGACCGAGATATCTTGTGCAATACCATCATGGCAGGTTGGATAATTATCCTTTAACGAAGATATAAATTTATCACGATTCGTTGTACAAGCGACATTATCTTTAAAATGCACTGTAAAAACAACGTCTCTTAAAAAGTGACGATTGTATTGTTCCTTGTCACAAGTCTTAATTCCAAACATATCTTGCAAGAGTATATTTATGTAGGTACAAAAGTAATAATAATAATTCGAACCACAAAGGTCTCCACCTAAAATTAATCTAAAAAAACAGCTACATACAATATACCACAAGGATATTCCTTAAGTAAATTGTATCTTATTTCTTTAAGACCAAGACAATGAAATTACATTTATATAACTTATAATTCAAGCAGTTTTAGTCTTTCCAGTTATAAGTTTTATATTAAGCCATGTCTTTCCTCTGATTCGATTTCTATAAGTATTTTATGGATTAAGAGAGATAATACCAATAACTGTTTTGCAATTCTTTTTATATCTTTAATTCTGGCAAACTATTTATCGCTTCAGACTTCAATTTATCCACAGCACGAGTATATTTCTCCGTGTGCTTTAATCCACTATGCCCTAAAAGACTTGAAACGGTCTTGATGTTGGCACCATTATTCAGAATATTCACAGCAAAGCTGTGGCGAGCACAATGCCAACTAATGTGTTTGTTGATTCCTGCACGTTTTACCCACCGTTTCACAGATTTACAGCAACTCTCATACGAGGGAAGATTAAATATGGAAGAATCCAAATCGTCTGGTGCTTCGCCTATCAATGATAGCAATCCGTCGTTCAGAGGAATAACTACACCACTATTTGCAGAATGTCCTTTGGTCTTATTCTGCTCAAATTTCAGGAGGCGATTGGTATAGTCGATGTTTTTATAAGTTAGATCTTTCACATCGCAGAAGCGCAGTCCACAATAAAGACATAGGATAAATGCTCGCCTGACATTGGGATTTTCATTATCATAATGGCATTGAATCAGTGATTGAATCTCATCCATTGACAACACATCTTTGCGTAAAATCTGCTCATCCACCTTGCACACAACTCCCTTACAAGGGTCTTTCAACATCACTTCGTGATCAATAGCATAACGCACCACTTTCTTGAAACGCTGATAGATACTCTTTGCTCCTTCACCAACACTTCTTGATTGCAAATATTCAACAAAGTGTTCCATCATATCCTTGGTTATTAGTTCGGGCTTAATACTGAACTCATAAACTGGATATTGCTCTTTCAGAAAATCCTTAAAACGATTCAAGGCTATCTTTATCATCCGCAGGTCTTTCTTTGTATAGCAATCAATGTACGCCTGATAATAGTCTAAGAAGTTGACATTTCTGTCTTTCTTCAGGCGATAACCAAGCATACTCTCCTTAAACTGTTGTTCACGCTCCGCACGAATTTTGGTGGCCAGTTCAAACGTTTCTTTGTTCTGTTGCCGTTCTATTGGAGTGCGAGGCTTAGCTATCAAGTACAATTGCAAATTCTCTTTTCGCCTGTTGTGTTTGATGTGAACTTTGGGTTTACCCACCATTTTACCTGTTTCATACAAAACAGGATTACCATTATCATCCAAAACAGGCGTTTCTTCTCTACCAAGATAATACTCAAGATAAAGACTTATCCGACCATCAGAAAGCACATTTTGCTCCAATTTCGGGTTTTCTTTTGCTTTATTTTCTAATTTTGCCATAGTTGATAGTTATGTACCTAAATGTGTATCAAACCGAGTAAAATCATTAACTCGTTTATTTTCAGATGTTTTCTTATTTTGCAAAGATACTAAAAAGTTCCGAATATCAAAGTGTACTAAAAGTGTACTATCTAACAAAAAACAGGCAAAAATGAGCAAAATGGCCAAATATAAGAAAATCACAAAGTATTGATTATCAATTAAATATATTCTTTTAATTTCTCTTGTTTTCACGGCATTGTACCGGGTCTGGGTACATTGAAAAGAGCTAGGTTGTTGATAACAAAACGCTTAGCTCTTTTTGTTTTATAATTTGCCTACGTTTTCCTCACAAATGATAAGAATCATGGCTCAGTTGATATTTAATGGGAAGATAATGGCTCAGTAGGTGTTTACTTTGAATGACACCGTACGTCACTACGATTGTGGCAACCGTGTAACCACAAAACAGGAATTAAAATAAGAGATATGATATAGGAA
>NZ_GG704783.1:25373-33785 GCF_000160535.1 Hallella bergensis DSM 17361
ATAGGAATAAAAGTTCACACGTGTCAACTCCTACTGCTCTCAGGCGCATTCTGAATTTTTTCACTCTTCACTCTTCACTCTTCACTCTTCACTCTCCACTCTTCCCTCTATAAAATTTGCTTACCATTTTTTGGTTATTATTTTCTGGTCATCCAGAGCAAAAAGGGCTATCATTTTTCGTCAAAACCGGGCTTTGCAATGCCGAAAATCGTAAGGTAGCTGCGATTGAGGCCTTCTCATAGCATGGTTAGGCTTTATCGGTTACACGGAAGAGGCTCAATCATACTGCGGTTGAAGCCTTGACATAACGCCGTTTGATACTCAGTCACAGGCGGTAAAATAGGAAAACAAAGGGCGATATTATGAAAAGTGCTGATTGTCAGCTTTTTGCAAACTGTCGAAATTTTTGCGTATTTCGGGCAAAGGCGAACTTATTTTTAAATAAACGAATTTGAGAGGGGTATTTGTTCATATAATTTATCTTTTCAAATTTTTGAACGCTGCGTTCGGAATCAGAAGGTGTTTTCAAGATAAACCCCAAAGCGCGTGAACATACTGTCTTTATTTTGATATGGACACATGCCCAGTTCGTCCTTACGTTGTACATGGATTTTACCAATGTATTTGCATTTAAACAGTAGGAGTATTACGAATCATACATAGAAGAAGAATTAATAGATTATTAATCTTTGCAACCGAGTTGCAAGATTAAATGGATATCTTTGCATCGTGATGATGAAAAAAATATCCATATTTAGTATCTGGTTGGCAATCCTCATGGTGTTGTTTGTCTCTGTTATGGCACATCATCATCACTCCAAACAAGTATGCTTCATTGAAAGGACGTGCGAGTTGGATGGCAATGTTAATGATAGTCACACTGGCCACTCGACTTCGGGTCAAGGTTCTACACCAGACAATTGCTCTGTTGAACAAATCAAGCACATCATTAATGGTAAAAAGTGCGTTCAACAGATCACACAGGCCATAGAGAAGCAATCACACTTATTGTATGTTTTCTCGCCGTATAAAATATTGCCAACCCTTGATGCTTCAAAATATAACGAAACATCACAAGAACCTTCTTTTCATCTGCTTGAGGTAAATATAGTCTCATGTGGGTTACGAGCGCCTCCTATCTCATAATTTTATACAATTTTTCTTATTAATGAATAGAATAAGTCGTTATGCTTGTTCTCAATATGTCGTGTATAATTATGTCATGAGATATGATCAACAAAATTATTTATTTTTCCATCAAGCATAAGTTCTTGGTGGTACTCTTCTTAGTAATCATTATAGGTGGTGGCCTATATTCACTAAAAACCATCAATGTAGATTCTACGCCAGATATCACCAACAATCAAGTACAGGTCATTACTGTGTCAGAAAACCTTTCAACAACAGATATAGAGCAGTTTGTTACTTACCCTGTAGAGCTTGCCATGTCAAACCTTCCTGGTGTAATAGACATTCGTTCTATCTCTCGATTTGGTGTATCGGTTGTAACCATTGTGTTCAAGGATAATATGGATACCTATTTGCCACGCCAGCTTGTTCAGGAGAAGTTAGAAGAAGTACGTGAAGAAATTCCAGAAGGCTTTGGCACTCCCCAAATGGGACCTATAACAACAGGGTTGGGTGAAATTTATCAATACACATTAGTTCCTAAAGATAGCAATTTATATAGTCCACAGGAATTACGAACTGTTCAAGACTGGATAGTTAAACGTCAATTGGCAATGATTCCAGGTGTTGTCGAGGTGAACTCTTTTGGTGGGAGTATTAAGCAATACGAGGTGGCTCTTAATCCGAACAGGCTCAATGCAATGAAAGTAACTATCAGTGAAGTATACGAAGCATTAAGCAAGAATAACATTAATACCGGTGGAGCCTATATTGAGCGCAACCACATGGCTAATTTTATTCGTGGTGAGGGAGTGATTAAATCTATTGCAGATATTCAAAACATTGTTGTTAAGAATACGAATGGCATTCCTGTTCTGATACGAGATGTGGCCGATAAAGTTGATTTTGGTTCACAAGTACGTTATGGTGCCTTTACTCAAAATGGTCATGAGGCTGTTGGCGGCATGATTCTGATGTTAAAGGGGGCAAACTCAGACAAAGTGGTTGATGCTGTTAAAAGTCGAATGGAAAGTATCAAGAAATCACTTCCTACAGGTATTGAGGTAAAGCCGTTTCTCGATCGTTCTAATCTTATCGACCGTACAACGAGTACAATAGCTCGCAATTTGGTGGAGGGCGCCCTTATTGTCATTTTTGTATTAGTCTTACTACTCGGAAATGTGCGGGGTGGCATCATTACAGCTTCCGTTATTCCATTATCTCTATTGTTTGCCTTTATCATGATGAGAATTTTTGGGGTTTGGGCGAATTTAATGAGCCTGGGGGCTATTGACTTCGGTATTATTGTCGATGGAGCCGTTATTATTGTAGAGGGTATTGTTTTTGAGATTGGAAAGAGGACTAAGCACCATCTTAAAGTTGACCAAACGGCCATGAATCAAATTAGCTACGATGCAGCATCCTCAATGATGAACTCGGCTTTCTTTGGACAGCTGATCATTCTAATCGTTTTTACACCGATTATATTCTTGACAGGAATCAGTGGTAAGATGTTTTCACCTATGGCTTACACGTTCTCGTTTGCACTCTTAGGTGCAATCATACTCTGTCTAACCTATGTACCTATGATTTCGGCTCTTATTCTACGCCCCTTAAATAATTCCGATAGTAGGATTGTCAGGTTTGAGAAGAGATTGGAGCAAATAAGTAACAAGTTGATTACAAAAATCACGAGGGCGTATAATCCACTGCTTCTTTTTTCACTTCGACATAAGACAGCAGTCATTCTCTCTGCTATAATCATGTTAGGCATTACGGCCATCGCCTTTACGCGGATGGGTGGAGAATTTATTCCTGAACTCGATGAGGGAGATATTGCAATGCAAACATTTCTTAGACCAGGAAGTTCTCTCTCTGAAACAATCAAGAGAGAAAAAGAAGTTGAACGCCTGCTTCTGGATAACTTTCCAGAAATCAAAACGGTCTGTGCTCGCATTGGCGTGGCTGATATTCCTACTGACCCTATGGGATTTGACTATACGGACAGTTTTATTATCCTTGAAAAAGACAGGAGTAAATGGACTTCTGCCACAACGAAGGAGGAACTGATTGAGAGGATTAAGGAAAAACTCCAAATTTTACCCGGGCTAAACTTTTCTTTCTCTCAGCCAGTAGCACTTCGATTCAACGAACTGCTTACTGGTGTCCGCGAGGATGTAGCTGTAAAACTCTATGGTGACGACCTCGAAAAACTCAATAAATTGGGAAATCGGATGGTAAGCATTATTAGTAAAATATCTGGTGCCAAAGACGTGGCTCTTGAACGTACAGATGGATTACCACAGATTACAGTAAAATATGACCGGCAGCGCTTAGCACAATATGGACTGAATATTGCTGACCTAAACGGGTATGTGAGTTCTGCTTTTGCTGGCAGTTCTGCCGGAGTGGTATTTGAAGGTGAAAAACGTTTTGACCTTGTCATTCGACTCTCCGAGACTTATCGTAAGAGTATCGATAATCTTAAGCAACTCTACGTTGATCTGCCAAATGGGTCGCAGATACCCCTGAGAGAGATCGCCAATATTAGTTATGAATCAGGTCCAATGCAAATATCACGGGATAAAGCCTCACGGCGAATCTATGTAGGAGTGAATGTGCGAGGACGTGATGTGGCATCCGTCGTCGCTGATATTCAAAAAAGTCTTGATGCTGAGTTGACTCTCCCTACGGGCTATCGACTGGAATATGGAGGTGAATTTCAAAATCTCCAAGAAGCAAAGGCACGCTTGATGATAGTACTCCCAATAGCCATGTCGCTAATTTTCCTTTTACTTTACTTTGCGTTAAAATCATTGAAACAGAGCTTGATGATTTATATGGCAGTACCCCTTGCTACGATCGGTGGAGTTTTAGCCTTAATATTGCGTGGTATGTCTTTTTCCATCTCGGCAGGTGTCGGCTTTATCGTGTTATTCGGTGTTGCAGTACTCAATGGTTTGGTACTCATTAACCGATTCAATTCATTAAAAAGTGAAGGTATGAAAGATATAAATCGAAGAATTATAGTGGGTACAAAAGAGCGCATACGACCGATTTTGCTAACGGCAACAGCTGCAATGCTTGGTTTTTTGCCTATGGCGGTATCGGACTCTGCAGGGGCGGAAGTACAACGACCATTAGCCACAGTAGTTATTGGAGGGCTATTTACCGCAACACTCCTTACGCTGGTAGTAATTCCATTATTATATGCATTAGAAGAAGGGGTAAATATTAAGAAAAAAAGAATACCAGCAGCTATTAAACTTACATTGGTCATGCTATTAATGACCAATGGTACGAAAGCGCAAACTGTTAGTCTTCAACAAGCATTTCAACTTGCAGAACAATATTACCCTACAATGAGGATAGCTCAACTTCGTGTCAATCGTGAAGAAACGATGATTAAAGGCGTTAATAATATAGGAAGCACGGAGTTTTCAGCAGGAGTTGACGAACTCGGCAGAAGTAATGATGCTACTTTTTCATTATTAACTATTCGACAGAATCTGAATCTATTCGGTAACAAGCAACGTACTCGTGCTCAAGAACAAGCAACAAGAACAGCTCGTGCAGAAGCAGCGTTGACAAAATATGACTTACAAAGAGCTGTAAGTCACGATTATGCCCAAGCGTACATTCAGAAACAGAGAATGAAAGTCTATGCAATGATTGACTCTATCTATCAGAATTTTGAACACGCCGCAAAATTAAAATATGAAATGCGCGAGACCTCGCAATTAGAATATTTAACAGCGAAGAAGAAGGCGATAGAGATGAAGGAAAATTTGAATCAGTCAACTTATGATTATCAAGTAGCAGTTAGATTGTTATCTCAATGGTTGGGAGAAGGAATTTACGAGCCGTCTACCTCTCCGGAAGAAATATTCGCAGTATGCAATAACTCTGTTAATCCAATATTAGCATTGCAGAAAGAAAAAATTAAGCTGGCACAAACACAGATAGAAGTTGAAAAAACAAAAGTGCTACCAATTTTTTTCGTAGAAGCAGGAGCGCAGAGAATTGGAAATAAGTTAGGCTATTGGACTACAAATGTTGGTATGAGTATTCCCTTATTTAGAAATTCATATCGCGCACAAAAGAAAGCCATGGCCATGGATAAGGACATTGAAGAGACTTATCTCACCTTATCATGTCAGAAACTTAAACGTGTTCAAGAACGTTTACAAACAGAAAATCTAAAGTGGCAAACGAAACTCAAATACTTTCAAGAAACAGCATTACCAACAGCAAGAGAGCAACAACGAGGAGCAGCTTCCGCTTACCGACTCGGGGCAACAGATTATATCGGCTTTATCCAGACCATGGGCGATGCTGTGCAGACAGAGCTTGACTATTGGTCGGCTTACGAAAAATTCATCAATACAAAGATAGATTTACAATATCCAAATATTTAAGACAATGAAAGCAAAAAAATATTTCTATATGACCTCTCTCTTGCTTCTTATGGCTTGTGGTAACACCAAGAAGCAGACCGAAAATAGTGAAGAGAATGCCTTGAAGGTACAGACCCAGGTAGACCTCACTGATGAACAAGTGGAGAAGATGAATATTAAGGTAGGCAATCTCACAGAGATGGTCTTTGACAATGCTATAGAAGCGAATGGGAAACTGGTTATCGATCCGCAAAGTGAAGCAACTGTAACTCCGCAAACGGGTGGAAATATCAGACAGATATTAGTTAAAGAAGGACAAATAGTGGCTAAAGGCCAAACCATCGCATACTTGTCTCACCCCGACTTCGTCAACCTTCAGACACAATATCTATCATCCCTCAATCAGCAGAGGTATCTCTCGAAAGAGTTTGCCCGCCAGACAAAGATGATGAAAGAGGGTGTGGGTGCAGGTAAGGATTACGACCGTATCAAATCAGAATTGAAAATAGTTAATGGCGAATTGCAAATGTTATCCGCCCAGCTTAGACAAATGGGTGTTAATCCTTCCTCTATTCGCAAAGGAAATCCTAAGATGACAGTCGCCATAAAGAGTCCTATCCGTGGCACTGTTGAGCAAATTGACGTGCAGACAGGCCAATATACAACTCCAGAAATGCCAATAATGAAGATTGTCAATACAGACAATATTTTTGTTGAATTACAAGTCTTTCTACGTGATATTTCTAAAATAAAAGTAGGACAGTCTGTACAATTTAAACAATCCGACAAAAGTGGGAAAAGCTATAGAGGCAAAGTATATTCCATTGGTAAAACCTTTAACAATGAAAATCAGACAGTAGCTGTGCGGGCAAATATTGTGGGTGAAAGAACTGGATTAATTGGAGGAATGTATATACAGGCACAGATTGCTACAAATGCAATAAAAATGAAAGCTGTACCTTCTGAAGCCATAGCCGAAGAAGATGGGAAATTTTATATCTACAAAGCCTCTCGTCAGGGTACAAGATGGCAGTTCTTCCCTGTTGGTGTCAAGAAGATAAAAGAAGAAAATGGATTTGTAGCAATAGAACCTTTAGAGGATACAAGAAAACTTTCTGATATTGCTCAATCGGGTGCCTACTATATTTTGTCTGAAATGAAAAAAGGAGAAACCGGAGAAGAATAGAATGAAGCAGCTATCTCTAATTGGCTAAATATAAAATGAGTGAGAACGACTTTATAACCGTTCTCACATTTTTGGAATAGAATATTGCGGAGTCAAGTTCAAACGAGACACTTGTACTATCTAACTCAAACAGGCAAATAGGATAAAATTGCCAAAGAGAAGAAAACGATAAACAGTGATTATCAGTAAGATACATTCTTTTCATTTCTCTTGCTTTACCAACTCTGTACAGGTCTGCGTATAAGGAAAAAGCTAAGTGATTGATTATTTATCACTTAGCTTTTTACTTAGGAAGAGATTCCAATGAGTTGTTGCTTAGTATTTCAATCTATCTCTTCATCGGCCTCATGACCACCCATCTCGCGAATTGCATTTTTCAGCATGACATATTGGTCGAACAGGTTGTTGACAGCCTCTTCACCCTTGGTGTAGTCATGCATGGGGCTTTTGAGGAAGAAGCTGAGGAATCGCTGTGTGCCGTAGCGACCGGCGCGAGCAGCCAAATCGCTGAGCAGGCAAAGATCAAGCAACAGAGGGGCAGCAAGGATGGAGTCGCGGCAGAGGAAATTGATTTTAATCTGCATCGGGTATCCCATCCATCCAAAGATGTCAAGGTTGTCCCATCCCTCTTTTGCGTCGTTGCGAGGTGGATAATAGTTAATACGCACCTTGTGGTAGATGTCGCCGTATAAATCGGGTTGCTCATCTTTTTTCAGGATGGTCTCAAGCGTTGACAGTTTAGACACCTCCTTGGTGTGGAAGTTGGCCGGTTCGTCGAGCACTAAGCCATCTCTGTTGCCAAGAATATTGGTTGAGAACCATCCGCTGAGTCCTAAGTTGCGAACCTTCAGGATGGGAGCAAAGCCTGACTTCACGAGCGTCTGGCCAGTCTTGAAATCCTTCCCTGCTATTGGCATGCGAACCTGTTCGGCCAACTGCCACATGGCCGGAATATCCACTGTGGTGTTTGGTGCTCCCATGATAAACGGGCATCCCTCCTTGAGAGCTGCGTATGCATAGCACATGCTTGGTGCTATATGCTCGCGGTCGTCATTCTTCATGGCTTGCTCCAATGCTTCGATCGTACTATGAATTTTATCATTGTAGGGCACATAAATCTCGGTTGATGCTGCCCATATGACTACAATGCGGTCTATGCCATTTTGCTGCTTGAAGTCTGAGATATCCTTCCTCAGTTCCTTCACCATGTCCCATCTTGTCTTGCAGTTCTTCACATTGTCTCCGTCAAGTCGTTTGGCAAAATTTTTGTCAAAGGCTGCTTTCATGGGAACTATCTGTTCCAGCTCATCGCGTACCGGTTCAATGTCTTTTGCTTTGAGTACATCTGCATACACTGCTGCCTGATAGGCGTTTTGCGGATATACGTCCCATGTGGCAAACACAATATCTTCCAACTTTGCCAGTGGCACAATATCATGGTAGTGAAGATATTTCTTGTTGTCTCCCTTTCCCACGCGGATTTTGTCATACTGCGTTACAGAACCAATGGGCTTGGCTAACCCCTTCCGCGCCATGAGTACGCCGGTCATAAACGTTGTAGACACTGCGCCACAACCGACTACCATAATTCCAAGTTTGCCCTCTGCAGGCTTTACATTTGACATGTTTGTTACAATTTAAGTTATTAGTTTGAGGACAAAGATAATGAAACATAATTGACATCGAAAAGAAATAAGAGAC
>NZ_GG704783.1:34577-54153 GCF_000160535.1 Hallella bergensis DSM 17361
CTTTTTTACTTTTTCGTTTATATTGCTTGCTTATTTGAACCTGTAAACTTTAAGGTGGTAGGGTAGGAGGCAAATGCCAATCAATAGATGCTAACCCCTTACTTTTTTGTATGCTCATGCCAGGTTTACAAAAAAAAGAACTTCAGACAAACTGTCCAAAGCTCTTTCAAAAGTGTTATTCATGACTGCGGAAGATGAGGGATTCAAACCCCCGATACCCAAAAAGGGTATACCGGATTTCGAGTCCAGCGCATTCGATCACTCTGCCAATCTTCCCTATAATTGAGCGCAAAAGTAAGGAAAAGGTTGCAGAAAAAAAAGCAATTAACAATAATTGACACGTATAGATTAGAATTACTCCGTCATTCACGCCAAGAGTCGTCCTGCTATTCAATTATCTGCCATTGCAAACAGAGAAACTCTTCAGTCAATGATCGGCCAATAATCTGTGGTTTACCAACTGTACTTGTAGAAATGCCACTTCTGTCTTGTGGACTGTCTTGATGCAAAGTACTAGCAATATTGATAATATTTTAACTCCAATAGAAATAAAGTTTAATTTTACTTTGCGGCAGAAAAAATAATACAAAAAGTTGTCATATATAGAAACTTTTGCTACTTTTGCAGTATGAGACGAATAAAGACATACGGTGGCTACTTTCAGGCATTCATGCAGACGCTGGATGAGAAGGTACAGCGAAAGATAGACTATGCTTTGCAACTACTGAAGACGCAGGAAAGACTTTCGACAAAGTTTGTCAAAGCAATACGAGATGGATTGTTTGAATTGCGAATTGAATACGAGAGCAATATCTACCGTGTGTTCTTCATTTTTGACAACGAACAAATTGTGGTGCTGTTCAATGGCTTTCAAAAAAAGACACAGAAAACACCCAGACAAGAAATAGAAAAAGCACTAAAGATAAAGGAGGCATATTATGAAGACAAACAACCACAAGATTGAAGACTACGACCTCGTGCTGGATGCAAAATACGGCAAGGAAGGTACACCACAACGAATACAGTTTGAAGATGAGGCAAAGGCATTTTATGCCTCGCAAATCCTTTTACAAGCACGCAAGGAAGCAAAAATGACGCAAACCGAACTGGCTGAAAAGGCTGGTACGACTAAGTCGTATATATCCAAAATAGAAAACGGATTGATTGAGCCAGGGGTAGGACTGTTCTTTCGCCTTGTCAATTCTCTCGGGTTGCGCATAGACATTTCGAAACCCGTAGGATAAATAGCTTGAAAAAGATAATTCACACGGGTAGTCGCTAAGGCTGCCCTTTATTATTCTCCAATCTTTCTAACACATCATTCAGTAGTTCATCAACGCCTTGCCTAAAGTCAAAGTATGTGGTACATAGTACCATTAGCTTTGTACGTGTCCGCGATATGCAGGTGTTGTCGATATGAGAAGCCTTACTATTAGCTTTCCTTGTAACCATATCTTTCAGTCAATGGTCACTCAATAATTTACGTTTACTTGTGGCTTGCAAACTGTACTTGTAGAAATACTATTCTTTTTAATGAACTGCCCAAAATGCTTTAGAAATGCTGTAAACACCTATATTATAGGACAAAAAGACGGAAGTTCTTTTGTTTAAGAACTTCCGTCTGTGCGCTCCAGGATGGGCTTGAACCAACGACCCCCTGATTAACAGTCAGGTGCTCTAACCAACTGAGCTACTGAAGCAGTTTTGTTATTGCGAGTGCAAAGGTAAACAGTTTCGAGGAATCTTCCAAATTTTTTTGGCGAAAAATTTGAAATAAGGTGAAAAATGTTTGGGCAGCGCCATAATTTGCATACCTTTGCATGTGAGGTAGAATGAAAGAATTGAATCGTAATCGATAATAGCCGTGTGGCAAATGAATATGAAAATGAGAAAAATATTGGTAGAGGGTTGGCGTTCGACAGGTGTTGGGATGTGGCTTTTGGTCTTGGCATGCCTGTCGGTGGGTGCCGATGTCATGGCGCAGGACGCCGATCATAACTTCAAGGTGGCTAAGAACCTCGAAGTGTTCAACACCATATATAAGAATCTTGACATGATGTATGTCGACACGTTGGATGCCGACGAGGTGGTGGGCAATGGTGTCAAGGCGATGCTGCGAAGTCTCGATCCCTATACAGAATACTATCCCGAGGACAAGAACAAGGATGTCAAGATGATGTTGCAGGGCAAATATGCTGGCATCGGGGCTTTGATACGCTATAACTTCAAACTTGGTCGGGTGTGTATCGATGAGCCGTATGAGAACCTGCCGGCCGCAGAGGTGGGGCTGAAGAAGGGTGATATCATCCTGAGCATCGATGGTGAGGATATGACCAAGCGCGACAATGCTTATGTGAGCGACCACCTGCGGGGCGAACCCGGCACGACGTTCGAACTGAAAATTCATCGCCCCTCCACCGGCAAAGATATGAAGTTCAAGGTGAAACGCCGCGCCATCCAGCTGCCGGCGGTACCTTATTATGGTATGCAACCCAATGGCATAGGCTATCTCAACCTCAACAGTTTTACCGAGGGATGTGGCAAGGCTGTGCGCAACGCGGTGATCGAGATGAAAAAGCAGGGTATGAAAGGGCTTGTCTTCGACCTTCGCAACAACGGTGGGGGCTCCGAGATGGAAGCTGTCGACATCGTAAACTGCTTTGTGCCGAAGGGAAAATTAGTTGTTTCCAATCGTGGGAAGATGAAACAGGTGAACCGAGACTACAAAACTCGCGTAGAACCGGTAGATACGTTGATGCCTGTCGTGGTACTGGTGAATGGTAACTCGGCATCGGCCTCTGAAATCACGAGTGGTGCCCTGCAGGATTTCGACCGGGCAGTGGTGATGGGCACCAAGACATACGGTAAGGGATTGGTGCAGACCATGATAGACCTTCCCTACAACGGACAGATGAAACTCACCACCAATAAATATTACATTCCTTCGGGACGATGCATTCAGAAGCTCAATTATAAGCATGCCAACGGTGGGTCGACGGAGGAAACGGCCGACTCGCTTATCCAAACCTTTTACACGGCCAGTGGTCGTCCGGTGAAAGATGGGGGCGGTATTGAGCCTGATGTGGAGGTCAAGGCCGACTCGCTACCCAACATTGCTTATTACCTTGCCGGCATGCGCGACTCTGCTGAGGTGCTGCACAGCTATGAGATCGACTATATTGCCAAGCATCCCACAATCGCCCCGGCAGCCGAATTTGAGCTGACTGACGCCGATTACGAGGATTTCAAGCAGCGTGTGCTGGCGAGCGACTTCAAATATGATGCTCTCAGCGAGAAGTCGCTCGATGCTTTGGAGAAAGTGGCTAAGTTCGAAGGCTATTATGACGATGCTAAGCCTGAATTTGAGGCATTGCGCAAGAAGCTGAAACACAATCTGGCTAAGGATCTCGAGTATAACAAGGAGGCCATCAAGCAAATTCTCACCAACGACATTGTGACGGCATACTACTATCAGCGCGGAGCCATACAGAACACGCTGCGCACTGATAAGCAACTGAAGGAAGCTTTCCGGTTGTTGCAGAATCCGGAGAAATATCATGCAACATTGAGGCCTGCAACGCAGCCGTAGAACCTTTGTCTTTGCATCGACTCCCACGACTTTACACGAATTTCTTTTAGAGGGAACTTCGACTTCACACGACATCCTTGCCGTATGATACTTCGGGTGTTCATCATTTAGTAGGTCTGTGTTTGATTAATCAGATTTTAGAGATGCAGCGGAGAATAAGATAGTTTTCCAATCTTTATCATCGAACAAGGCGTTATCAGATAACTTCGTCCACTTTAAAAAGCCAGACTTTTTAAAATGGACGAAGTTTTGTATTTTCACAACCACTCTCGGACCCTTTCCTTTTTTCGACAAAATCAGATATCTACTTTCTTAGAAGGTCCTGTCAGGAGCTATGAACAGGTTTATAATATTCAGATAGGACATTTTCAATATTACTGATTAGGTGTTTATTTCAGTGGTTTGGTAGTTAAACAAAGTTAACGAAACAAAGATTTATAGTACTATGTTTTGCAAGGTACTTGTGTTTTACATACCTTTGCGACATCAACTTAAAAAATTGATGATTATGAATGTAGACAATGTGAAATCGCAAATGCGCAAAGGGATGCTGGAATATTGCATTTTGTTGCTACTGGAAAAGCAATCGGCCTACACCTCGGACATCATTCAGCGGCTCAAGGAGGCTGAGTTGCTGGTGGTGGAGGGAACGCTGTACCCGCTGCTTACGCGACTGAAAAACGATCACTTGCTGAGTTACAAATGGCAGGAAAGCACGCAGGGGCCTCCGCGAAAATACTATATGCTCACCGACAAGGGGGCAGTCTTCCTCCAGGAGTTGGATAAGGCGTGGGGAGAGATTGCTGCCACTGTCAACTATCTGAAACAACCAAAGTAAAGTTCTAATCATTATTCAACAGGTCATTATGAAAAAGAATATCACCATCAATATGTTAGGCCGGCTTTATGCCATCGATGAAGACGCCTACGGACTGTTGCAACAATATATCGACACGCTGCGCAGCTATTTTGCGCATAAGCCCGACGGGAAAGAGATTGCCGACGACATTGAGGCTCGCATCGCCGAACTGTTTGACGATCTCAAGGCACAGGGGGTTGAGGCGATCAACATTCAGCATGTACAGGACATCATTACGAGAATCGGAGATCCCAAAGAGATGGTCGAGGACGAGCTGCAAGACGAGGATAAGGATGAGCAAAATGAGGAGCCGGTAGGAGAAAAGAGTACGGTCAACCGACTGAAGGAAGAAGTCATGGCTTATTTCGATCGATTGAGAAAATCGGGCAAACGCCTTTACCGGGATCCCACCGACAAGAAGATCACCGGACTGCTGGCCGGATGCGCCCATTACTTTGGCGGCGACCCCTTGTGGTGGCGACTGGCCTGCGTGTTTCTTGTGTTTATCACTTTGGACACGTCTTTGTCTTCCGGCAGGTTTTTCCACGTCACGCCGTTCACTTGGACACCGCTCTGGCTGGTGATCGTCTACTTGATGATCTCGGTCATTACACCCGTGGCACAGAGTCCCGAGGACCGACTGAAAATGAAAGGAAAGGATGTGACACCACAAAGCCTGGCCCAGGAAGTGGCCGAAGAGCATGTGCAAGCTGATATTCCCCAGCATCACCGGAGTGGGGCATCGGGATGCATAGGTGGTTTTTTCAGGATAATACTGCTGCTGATGAAAGGCTTCATCATTCTCGTTTGCATCCTTGCAGGCCTGGTTACTGTGGCCATCTTGGCCATCCTCATCATGCTGCTGACCATGCCCGATTTGTTTGGCGACATGGAATTTGCCAAGCTCTATTCAGACGCGGTTAGTCCGGCATTGAGTTTGGTGTGCGTTGTCGGCATGGCAGGCGTACTTTCGATTCCTCTTTATTGCGGCGTCCACTCACTGCTGAGCAACACCAAGAAACTCATGCCGATGGGCACCCCGCAACGCCTGATGTGGGCAGGACTGTGGACTGTGAGTCTCGTTGTGGCCATTGTCAGCGGCATCGCCATTGGCGCAAGAATTTCTATGGCCGAGAAGAAACTGGATGAGATCAAACACGAGGCCTACATCAAGGCGAACACCCACAATGGTGTGTTCATCAACGAAACCGACTGGGAATTCCTGAATCAGGGTGGGTGGTATCTGGTTGCTCCGTCAGACCGTGAAGACCACTACACCTCAAGTGGAGAATATTACACCGGCAACGAAGGGACGCGCTATCTGGACGGTTACTCCGAATGGGGGCTGAGCTATCAGGTGGAGCGAGAGAAAACTGATGTTGCGCCGGGCACATACACCTTGAGCGTGGCTGCTCGCGCCAATGGCAAGGGAGCCTATCTGTATGCCATTGCCGACGGACGCAAATATGCGGTGGAGATACCGGCCGAGGGTAATACGGGCGGTAATATCTGGGCAGCGGCCAAACGACAGTTGGCCGTCGCAGACTCGCTCTCATCAGACCCGGACGAGACCTATTATAGGAAAATCGTTGAGGCCAATGATGGGAAAGGATACGGGTGGAACCGCGTAGAAATCAAGGATATACGCAGCACCAAAGGCTCGGTTCGCTATGGCATTTCCACCAAGTCGAACTTCACCGGCGCCACTTTCGCGGGGCAATGGGTGTCGGCCGCCGACTTTAACTTGAAGTAGACAAGGCAGCCAAGCCTATTTTCACGAACGATAGGTTGACGGCATGCTACGATGCGCGCGATATAAGACCCACCCCGATGAAGATACCTTAGCATGGGTCATCATGGTATAGGCTTGCATCAAATCATGTGTAAAATATCTGACAAAGACCTTCGTATATTTCGCGCGTAGCAAAAACGAAGGTCTTGAGTCGGAAATACGCCCAAAATAAGAGTTTTTGATAATAGGCTTGCATATAGCCGCTTATGCGTTTCCAACAGCAAACCGTCTGAAAAAGTTTTCCTATACACGTTGCGATTAGGCCTTTTTGGCACGGCGACTAAGGCTTTCTCGTCTTGCGATCAGGGCTTGGACGCGTTGTGGTTAGATTGAGAACGCTGTGCCATCAAGCCCTAACCGAATGCCAAGCCACTTTCCCACCTGCTCGGACGACCCCGAAACTCCACTTGGTTTAGCTCTGAAACTTCTAAAATCAAAGTTCGGAGGGTGCGTTTTTTGTGACTTTTATTTAACGATTGAAACCTGTATCTTGCCGTTTCCTGACGGGAAGGGACTGCCGTCAGTGAGGTGTGGAAAGGTGAGAGAGGGCGTGTGGCTTTTCAACATCAGCTTTTTCCGCTTTAAAAAACGCGTATTTGTTTGCATGGATACATTTTTTTTTGTAACTTTGCATCGTTCAGTGGAATGAGGGGCTCCTGGAGAGTTCCTCATTTTTTTATAGTAACGTCATTATGATTGATAAAAGCACCGTAAAAAACATTGTAGAAGAATGGCTGGCTGGCAAGGAGTATTTTCTTGTGGACATCAAAGTAGACTCGAACGACAAGATCACCGTTGAGATTGATCATGCCGATGGTGTCTATATCAATGATTGTGTGGAACTCAGCAAGTTTATTGAGAGCCAACTCGATCGTGAGCAGGAAGACTACGAACTCGAAGTGGGGTCGGCCGGCATTGGTCAGCCCTTCAAGGTGGAACAGCAGTATGTGAACCACATCGGCAAGCCGGTGGAGGTGCTGGACGCCGATGGCAAGAAAGTGCGGGGCGTGCTGAAAAGCGTCGAAGGCCGTGACTTTGTGGTGTCGGTGAACGAAAAGGTAAAGGTGGAGGGCAAGAAGCGCCCGGTGATGATGGACCAAGACCACCAATACAGCATGGATAACGTAAAATATACTAAATACTTAATAAGTTTCAAATAAGCTATGGCAGCAAGAAAAAAAGTTGACGAGCAGATGAGCATGATTGACACCTTCCGCGAGTTCAAGACCGACAAGGATATTGACCGCACCACTTTGGTGAGCGTGCTGGAGGAAAGTTTCCGCAATGTGCTTGCAAAGAAATATGGCAGCGACGAGAATTTCGACGTGATCGTTAATCCCGATAAGGGTGACTTCGAGATTTACCGCAACCGCGTGGTTGTGGAAAACGGTGAGGTGGAAGACGACAACAAGCAGATCAGCCTGGCAGATGCACAAAAGATAGAGCCCGACTATGAGGTGGGTGAGGATGTGTCTGAACCGGTGGACTTTGCCAAGTTTGGGCGCCGTGCCATTCTTACTCTGCGCCAGACGCTGGCCAGCAAGATTCTGGAACTTGAGCACGATTCACTCTACAACAAATACAAAGATCGCGTGGGACAGGTGATTTCCGGCGAGGTGTATCAGGTGTGGAAGCGCGAAGTGTTGTTGGTGGATGATGAAAACAACGAGCTGATCCTGCCGAGGTCCGAGCAGATTCCGAGAGATCAGTATCGCAAGGGAGAAACCCTGCGCGCAGTGATCGATCGTGTGGAAAATGAGAACAACAACCCTAAGATTATCCTCTCGCGCACGAGTCCGGTCTTCATGGAGCGCCTGCTCGAACAGGAAGTGCCCGAGATTGCCGATGGACTGATAGCCATCAAGAAGATTGCGCGGATGCCCGGGGAGCGTGCCAAGATAGCCGTGGAGAGCTATGACGACCGCATCGACCCCGTTGGAGCCTGTGTAGGTGTGCGTGGTAGCCGTGTGCATGGTATTGTTCGCGAGCTTTGCAACGAGAATATTGATGTTATCAACTGGACGGCCAACACGATGCTGTTTATCCAGCGTGCACTCAGTCCGGCCAAGATTACGAGTATCAGTCTTGATGAGGAAAACCGGAAGGCTGATGTCTACTTGCAGCCGGAGGAGGTGAGCCTCGCCATTGGGCGTGGCGGACTGAACATCAAACTGGCCTCCATGCTTACCGAATATACCATTGATGTTTACCGCGTGGTGAACGAGAATGAGCAAGGACAGCAGGAGGACGATGTTTATTTGGATCAGTTCAACGACGAAATTGACCAGTGGATCATCGATGCCATCAAGGCCATCGGACTGGATACGGCCAAAGCCGTGATGAACGCTCCTCGCGAAATGCTGGTGGAGAGGGCCGACCTGGAGGAAGAAACTGTAGACCATGTGCTCGAAGTGCTCCGCAAGGAATTTGAGAGCTAAGCCGTGACAGACGGTCGAAATGGAATATTAACATAATCCCCGCGAAGACATGTAAAGGATATAGAATGTAAAAAGGTAGGGGTTAATCATAACAAGAAAGAGACATAAAATATACAAGGCGAGGAAGCAAAGGTTTTACCTTTTTGCCTTTCAGCTTGATTGCCTTCAAAGTGAAATATATGAGCATCAGATTAAACAAAGCGTTACGTGAATTAAACATAGGACTTCAAACGGCAGTTGAATTCCTGGAAAAGAAGAATGAGCTGGGCGAAGTGAAAGCAGAACCATCTTTCAAGCTCAACGACAAGCAGTATGCTGCCTTGGTCGAGGCGTTCAGACAGGATGCTGCCGTGCGCACCGAAGCTGAGAAACTCTTCAAGAAACCCAAGGAGAAGAAGCGTGCGCAGGAGAAGAAGGAGAGTCGCCGTGCCGAGGGATTACTGGAGTCGAGCAAGCGCCAGCAGTATAAGCCGTTGGGTAAGATCGATTTGGATGACGTCGGCCAGAAGCCTGCGGCAAAAGCAACTGATGCTCCCAAGCCCACAACTGCCCCAGAGGTGAAGGCTGCTGCCGTTGGCCCAGATCCTGAGGTGAAGGAAAACAAAATGACTGCCAAATCTGAACCAAATGAAAAACCGGTAGAGCCGATGGCGGAAAAAACCAAAGCAGAGGAGAAGAAGCCCGAGGCTCCTCAGTCTGCAGCTCCGGAACCGAAGAAGGAGCCAGAGGCCAAAAAGGAAGTTCAGCCTGAAAAGAAGCCTGAAAAACCTGTTGCTGAACCTGAAGATACCATCGAAAAGACCAAGCCTGAAGCCGAAACGCAGACCGCTGAAGCCAATGATGGAGAAGAAAAGAAAGAGCCGGAACTGTTCCAGTTGAACAGTGAAAGGCGAATACAGAATGCACCCAAGGTGAATGTGGTGGGCAAGATAGACCTTGACGCCATCAACCAGAATACGCGTCCCAGGAAGAAAACCAAGGAGGAACGCCGCAAGGAGCGTGAAGACAAGGCCAAACAGCAAGGTGGCGGGCGCAGAAAGCGTCAGCGTATTAATAAGGAGCGCGTGGACATTAATGCTGCAGCAAACCAGCAGCAGAATGGTAAAGGCGGCGCCGCCAACCGAGGTCGTGGCAATAATGCTAACAGCCGCGGTAACAACAGGAACCGCAGACGCAACCAGAAACCGGTAGAGATCAACGAGGAGGACATTGCACGTCAGGTAAAGGAGACGCTTGCACGTCTGAAGAGCAAGCAGAGTCAGACCCGTAAGGGTGCCAGATACCGTAAGGAAAAGCGCGATGCCGTTCAGGAACGCATGAGTGCTGAGGCCAGTGCAGAGCGCAAGGAGAGCAAGACGCTGAAGATAACCGAGTTTGTGACGGTGTCGGAATTGGCAACGATGATGGACGTAGACGTTACTCAGGTGATCTCCACACTGATGAGCATCGGTGTAATGGCCTCGATCAACCAGCGTCTGGATGCTGAGACCATTAACTTGGTGGCCGATGAGTTCGGCTTCGAGACGGAATATGTCAGTGCTGAGGTTCAGGAAGCTGTGAAGGTAGAGGAAGACGACGAGAGCGATCTCATTTCGCGTGCACCGATTGTTACGGTGATGGGTCATGTGGACCATGGTAAGACTTCGCTGCTCGACCACATCCGAAACACCAACATGATTGCCGGTGAGGCCGGTGGAATCACACAGCATATTGGTGCCTACAACGTGACGCTGAACAATGGCCGGCGCATCACTTTGCTCGATACTCCGGGTCATGAGGCCTTTACGGCCATGCGTGCCCGTGGTGCTCAGGTTACCGACATTGCCATCATCATCATTGCTGCCGACGACTCGGTGATGCCCACCACCAAGGAGGCCATTGCCCATGCGCAGGCAGCCGGTGTGCCGATGGTGTTTGCCATCAACAAGATAGACAAGCCGGGCGCCAACCCTGATAAGATTCGCGAGGACCTCGCACAGATGAATCTGCTTGTGGAAGAGTGGGGTGGTAAGTACCAATGCCAGGAAATCAGTGCCAAGAAGGGCATCGGCGTGGACGATCTGCTTGAAAAAGTACTCCTCGAAGCCGACATGCTCGACCTGAAGGCCAACCCCGATCGCTCAGCCACGGGAACCGTGGTGGAGAGCTCGCTCGACAAGGGGCGTGGATATATAAGTACGGTGTTGGTGAGCAACGGTACGCTCAAGGTGGGCGACTTCATCATTGCCGGAGTTAACTGGGGGCGTATCAAGGCCATGTTCAACGAGCGCAATCAGCGCATAGAATCTGCCGGACCGTCTGAACCGTGTATTATTCTTGGATTGAATGGTGCACCAACAGCCGGCGACCAGTTCCATGTTTTGGAAACAGAACAGGAGGTTCGCGATATTGCCAACAAGCGTGAGCAACTGCAACGTGAGCAGAGCTTGCGTACACAGACGCGTCTGACCCTGAGCGATATATCCCATCGTATTGCCCGTGGAGAGTTCCACGAGATGAATATCATTGTGAAGGGTGACACCGACGGTTCGGTTGAGGCATTGAGCGACTCGTTTATCAAACTGTCGACCGAGAAGGTTCAGGTGAACGTTATCTTCAAGTCGGTGGGTCAAATCTCTGAGAACGATGTCACATTGGCCGATGCATCCGATGCCATCATCGTGGGATTCCAAGTACGTCCGTCAGTGGCTGCACGCAGGTTGGCCGATTCTGTAGGTGTGGAAATCAACACCTATTCGGTAATCTACGATGCCATTGACGATGTTAAGGCAGCCATGGTGGGTATGCTTGACAAGGTGAAGAAGGAAATTCTCACCGCCCAAGTGGAAGTTAAGCAAGTCTATAAGATATCCAAAGTGGGTACCGTGGCCGGTGGTCTGGTTACCGAAGGCAAGGTGCACAACAAGGATAAGGCTCGCGTAGTGCGCGATGGCATTGTGGTTCACACTGCTCCCCTTGCTGCACTGAAGCGCTACAAGGATGACGTGAAGGAAGTAGCGACAGGAATGGAATGCGGTATTTCGCTTGTCAACTACAACGATATACAGGAGGGTGACGTGCTCGAGACCTTCACAGAAATTGAAGTTGAGCAAAAACTCTAACGACAAATTGACAGGCAAAACGGAGAGTTGACAAGCTCTTCAAGGTTTTGTAGACAGTTATGAAGGTATAGGCGGGTGTTAATCCCGGTCACCTTATCATATATAAAGTAGTGGCATTCCTATCCAGGGTGTCACTATTTTGATAAAAATAGTACGATTTAAAGACGTGGCATAATCCTTGCTGGGTTATGAACAGATATGAAGACAGAGCAAATCGAACAAGAAAAGAATAAGTTTGTCAAGCAGGTGGCAGAGCAAAAATACGAGTTTGGCTTTACCACGGACATTGAGACGGAGATTATTCCGGTAGGACTCGATGAGGATGTGGTGAGGCTTATCTCCCGCAAGAAACAGGAGCCGGACTGGCTTCTCGACTTCCGCTTAGAGGCTTTCCGCTACTGGAAAACGCTGGAAGTACCCACATGGGGACACCTCCACCTGCCGGAGATTGACTTTCAGGGCATTTCCTATTATGCCGATCCTTTGGCCAAGAAACCGGCTAACAAAGAGATTGACCCGGAGTTGGAGAAGACTTTTGACAAGTTGGGCATCCCGTTGGAGGAGCGTTTGGCTTTGAGTGGTACGGCCGTAGACGCAGTGATGGACTCCGTGTCGGTGAAGACCACTTTTAAAAAGCAGTTGGCTGAGAAGGGCGTTATATTCTGCTCAATCAGCGAGGCGGTGCGCGAATACCCCGATTTGGTGCGACAGTATCTTGGTAGTGTGGTGCCTATTCGCGATAACTTCACGTCCGCGCTCAATTCGGCTGTGTTCAGCGACGGTAGCTTTGTGTATATTCCCAAGGGCGTCCGGTGCCCCATGGAACTTAGCAGCTACTTCCGCATCAATGCAAGAAACACGGGACAGTTTGAACGCACACTGATTGTGGCCGATGATGACTCCTATGTGTCGTATCTGGAGGGCTGTACAGCTCCGATGCGCGACGAGAATCAGCTGCACGCCGCCATTGTGGAAATCGTGGTGATGAACAATGCCGAGGTGAAATACTCCACTGTCCAGAACTGGTATCCGGGCGACAAGGATGGTAAAGGAGGGGTGCTGAACCTTGTGACCAAGCGCGGCGACTGTCGCGGCGTCAACTCCAAACTGTCGTGGACGCAGGTAGAAACTGGTTCCGCCATCACGTGGAAGTATCCCAGCTGCATTCTGCGCGGCGACAATTCGCAGGGCGAATTCTACAGTGTTGCAGTGACCAATAACCACCAGGAGGCCGATACGGGGACGAAGATGATACACATGGGCAAGAACACCAAGTCGACGATCATCTCTAAAGGAATCTCCGCCGGCAATAGCCAGAACTCCTATCGCGGCCTGGTCAGGGTGACGGCAAACGCCGAGAATGCTCGAAACTACAGCAGTTGCGACTCCTTGTTGCTTGGCTCTCACTGCGGAGCACACACATTCCCCTATCTGGATATCCACAACGAAACGGCTATTGTGGAGCACGAGGCTACCACTTCAAAGATTTCCGAAGACCAGTTGTTCTACTGCAACCAGCGTGGCATCGGTATGGAAGACGCCGTAGGACTAATTGTCAACGGCTATGCCAAGGAGGTGCTGAATAAACTTCCGATGGAATTTGCAGTCGAAGCGCAGAAGCTTTTAAGCGTTTCATTGGAAGGAAGCGTGGGGTGATTTGATGAATATATACTTTTCTAAAATAAACAATAATTAAGATGTTAGAAGTTAAAAACCTGCACGCTACCATTGCAGGCAAAGAAATATTAAAGGGTATTGACCTCACCGTAAACGAAGGAGAGGTGCATGCCATCATGGGTCCCAATGGCTCGGGAAAGTCAACATTGAGTGCCGTTTTGACCGGTAACCCGCTCTACACCGTCACCGAGGGGTCGGTCATGTTCAATGGAAAGAACCTGCTCGAAATGCCACCGGAGGAACGTGCATGCGAGGGGTTGTTCCTGTCGTTTCAGTATCCCGTTGAAATTCCCGGAGTATCGATGACCAACTTCATGCGGGCGGCCGTCAATGCCCGACGCAAATACAATGGGCAGGAACCCATGAATGTGTCCGAATTCATGCAGTTGATGAAGGATAGACGACAGATCGTGGAACTCGACGCCAAGCTTTCGCGACGTTCTGTCAACGAGGGCTTCTCGGGCGGGGAGAAGAAGCGCAACGAGATTTTCCAAATGGCCATGCTCGATCCCAAGCTCAGCATTCTCGATGAAACCGACTCCGGACTCGACGTGGATGCCATGCGCATCGTTGCAGAAGGTGTGAACAAACTGTTCACCCCCCAGAAATCGATTATAGTCATCACCCATTACGAACGTTTGTTGGAGATGATCAAACCCGACGTGATTCATGTTCTTTACGATGGACGAATTGTCAAGACAGAGGGGCCGGAGCTTGCCAAGGAAATCGAAAAGCGAGGATATGACTGGATTAAGGAGGAGGCCGACTCATGAATAGTGAGAAACAATACATCGACCTGTACGAACAAGCCCGTCAAATGCTATTCGAACATTCGTCCGCACCGCTGAACGCTGTGCGCGACAAGGCTTTCGAGGATTTTAAGAAACAGGGATTGCCCAACAGAAAGGTCGAGGACTACAAATACACCGATATGCAAAAGCTCTTTGAGCCGGATTATGGCGTGAATCTGAAGCGTATTCAATTCCCAATCAATCCTTACCAGTCGTTTAGCTGTGATGTGCCCAACCTGAGTACATCGCTCTATTTTGTTGTCAACGACCAGTTCTATAGCAAGGTTCACCCCAAGACCACGCTACCTGAGGGCGTCATTGTGGGCAGCTTGAAAGAGCAGGCCGAGCGCAACCCGGAACTCATTACCAAATATTATGCTAAGCTTGCGAAAACCAACGGCGACCCGTTGACCGCACTCAACACCATGCTGGCGCAGGATGGACTCTTTGTCTACGTGCCCAAGAATGTGAAGATGGACCGTGCCATACAGGTGGTGAACATCCTCCGATCCGACGTCGACCTCATGGTCAACCGTCGTGTGCTTATCATTGTAGAGGAAGGAGCTGAGGTCAAGTTCCTGTTTTGTGACGACTCGGCCGACGACCGAAACTTCCTTGGTACCCAGGTTATTGAGGCCTTCGTTGGCGAGAATGCCTCACTCGACCTTTATTGTCTTGAGGCAACGCACCATAAGAACGTGCGCATTTCTAATGTCTATATCGACCAGCAGGCCAATAGCCGTGTGAATCATAACGTCATCACGCTCCACAACGGCATTACACGCAACCATCTCGAACTCGTCTTCAAAGGTGAAGGAGCCGAATGTTGGTGCAACGGTTGTGTCATTGCAGACGGCAACCAGCACGTGGACAATAACACGTTGATAGATCACCGTGTGGGGCACTGTAAATCAAATCAGCTCTATAAATACGTGCTCGATGGCAAGGCGGTCGGTGCTTTTGCGGGATTGATACACGTTCGCCCCGACAGTCAGAAGACCGAGTCGCAAATGACCAATCAGAACCTCTGCACTACGAAGACGGCTCGTATGTTCACACAGCCCATGCTCGAGATCTACGCCGACGATGTGAAGTGCGCCCACGGTTCTACCGTAGGCCAACTCAACGATGCGGCCATGTTCTACATGCAGCAGCGTGGCATCGACAAGCGCGAGGCGAAGTTGCTCCTCGAGTTCGCCTTTGTGGGTGAGGTCATCGACCAAATCAAGCTCGAACCGCTCCGCAGCAGCCTCCATCACTTGGTAGAGAAGCGCTTCCGTGGAGAGCTGAACAAGTGCGAAGGGTGTTGTAATTCAAAATTCACAATTCAAAATTCATAATTGTTCCTGCGTCAGCCAATTATGAGTTAAGAGTTAAGAGTGAGGAACGAAGAATCAACGCGCAGCCTAATTATGAATTATGATTTATGAATTATGAATTGAAAACTCCTCCGCTCGGCTATGCCGAATCTTTGAATATCCATAGAATATCTTCTCTTGAACGAAAGGCTCATCGCAGAAAATCTCATTTTCTTGCTTCGCAAGATTAATCTTAGAATATCTGCCTTACCCCCATCGCGTAGCCCAAATTATAAGTTAAGAGTTAAGAGTGAAGAACGAAGAATCATCGCGTAGCCAATTGTGAATTGAAAATTGTGAATTGTGAATTGCCAACTCCGCGCAGCCCAATTATGAATTATGAATTTTGAATTATGAATTGTCCCCGCTCCTCTTTCCCCATTCTTTCCCGCACCATTTACGGCAAACCGTTGGTGTATCTCGACAATGCCGCCACCACGCAGAAGCCGCTCGTCGTACTCGATGCCATGCGCGAGGAATATCTCAATGTTAATGCCAACGTGCATCGCGGGGTACACTGGATGAGTCAGCAGGCCACCGAACTGCACGAACAGGCGCGCGAAACCGTGCGCCGGTTTCTCCATGCCGGTAGCACCAACGAGATTGTTTTCACACGCGGTACCACCGAGGGCATCAACCTCGTGGCAAGCAGTTTCTGTGAGGCGTTCATGCACGAGGGCGATGAAATCATCCTCTCCACCATGGAGCACCACTCCAACATCGTGCCCTGGCAGTTGCAGGCAGAGCGAAAGAGACTGACGATCAAGGTTATCCCGATGACCGACGACGGTACGCTCGACATGGAGGCATACGCCAACCTGTTCACCGAGCGCACCCGCATTGTCAGTGTTGCCCACGTGAGCAACGTGCTCGGCACCGTGAATCCCGTGGCCGATATGATTCGCATTGCACACGAACACCATGTCCCCGTGCTCATCGATGGAGCACAGAGCGCCCCTCATTTCAGGGTCGACGTGCAGGCGTTGGACTGCGACTTCTTCGTCTTCAGCGGTCATAAGGTCTACGGACCAACCGGCATAGGCGTACTCTATGGCAAGGAAGACTGGCTCGACAAACTGCCTCCCTATCAGGGCGGAGGGGAGATGATAGCCCATGTGAGCTTTGAGAAGACTACCTTCGAACGCCCGCCCCTGAAGTTCGAGGCCGGCACGCCCGACTACGTAGCCACCCACGGCTTGGCCACGGCACTCGACTATGTCACCGATTTAGGATTAGACAATATTGCAAGACATGAAAAAGAATTGACTAAGTATGCCCTGTCTCAACTCAGGAATATAGAGGGTATCAAGATTTACGGGCATCCTTCGTCTTCGGACGAGGTGGGCGAAGCTGTCATCAGTTTCAATGTGGGCAATATCCACCACATGGATCTTGGCACACTGCTCGACCGCCTCGGCATCGCCGTGCGCACGGGCCACCACTGTGCCCAGCCTTTGATGGATCGCTTGGGCGTGCTTGGCACTGTCCGCGCCTCGTTCGCGCTGTACAACACCAAGCAAGAGATCGACGCGTTTGTCGATGGGCTGGAGCGAGTGGTCAAGATGTTTTAATTCACAATTCACAATTTTCAATTCACAATTAGCTGCGCGTTGATAATTCATAATTCACAATTTTCAATTCACAATTAGCTGCGCGTTGATAATTCATAATTCACAATTCATAATTCACAATTAGCTGCGCGATGATTCTTCGTTCTTCAGCCTTAACTCTTAACTCACAATTTGGCTGACGCGAGGAGGGTTAGGCAGATATTCTAAGATTAATCTTGCGAAGCAAGACAATAAGATTTTCTGCGATGAGCCTTTCATTGATAAAAAGATATTCTCCGAATATTCTAAGATACCGCAGAGCGGTGCGGAGGAGTTATCAATTCACAATTCAAAATTCACAATTCACAATTTGGCTAACGCGTTGACAATTCATAATTCATAATTTAGCTGCGCGTTGATTCACTCTTCACTCTAAACTCTTCCCTCTTATCTCTCATACTCTTCCCTCTTCCCTCTTCACTTTCAAGCTTATGTTGCAGAACTCCTATAATCCTCATCTCATCGAAGCCGGATGCGACGAAGCCGGGCGAGGATGCCTGGCCGGTAGTGTGTTTGCCGCCGCCGTCATCCTGCCCAAGGACTACGACAATCCAGACTTCAACGACTCCAAACAGCTATCGAAGAAGAAACGCTATGCTCTCCGCGAACAAATCATCAGAGACGCCGTGGCTTGGGCGGTAGGCATCGTCACACCCGCCGAAATCGACCGCATCAACATCCTCCATGCCAGTTTCCTGGCCATGCACCGAGCCATCGACCAACTCGCGGTACGACCCGAGGCCCTCATTATCGACGGCAACCGCTTCGACCCCTACAAGCCCTTATCCGAAAATGCCACCGAGGGAAGAAAAGAGCGGGTGGTGACTCGTCCCGACGACCCCGCCGTCTTGCCCTGGCAGTGCATCGTCAAGGGTGACGGCAAATACCAAAACATCGCCGCTGCCAGCATCTTGGCCAAGACTTTTCGCGATGACTACATGGACGAACTCCATTTGCAGTACCCCATGTACCACTGGAACAGCAACAAGGGCTATCCCACCCGCATACACCGTGAGGCCATTGCCCGCTATGGCATCACGCCCTTTCACCGCAAAAGCTACAACCTGTTAGGCAACCGACAACTTGAAATCTGCTTCGATGACAAACAATAGGGTACGTTTTGAACAATGGTTCGACCTGATACTGACCATGATCGACGGTCGCGAACACACGGCCAAGGAACTGGCTGAGGTGCTGGGCACCACCCTGCGCAACCTTTATTATGTGCTCAAGCGGATGCGCAACATGGGTTTCAACGTGGTTCACGATCGCACATTCTACTACATCGACCCCCACTCTCCCTTCCTTCGGCGCATCGCGACGGCCATCGATTTCACCGAAGACGAAGTCGTCTTCTTGCATGGCAGGCTTTTGGGAGAAGATCAGGACAGTCCGATGGCAGGAGCCATCAAGCGTAAACTTGAACGCTTCTACAATCTCACATCCCAAGCCGACGTGCATTTCCGGCAACGCCTTTACGAAAACACAAGTCTCCTTGAGCAGGCCATGAGCGATCGGCAGGTGGTCATACTCCACGACTACTCCTCGCCCCACAGCCACAGCGTGAGCGACAGGGTGGTGGAACCCTACCTCTTTTATGACAACAAGGCGGATATCCGCGCCTACGAACTCAAGTCCAGACAGAATAAAACTTTTAAGGTCGCGCGCATAGGAGCCGTCGAGGTGGTCGACACCCCCTGGTTTAATGAGCATAAGCACCGTGAGGTGTTCACCGATATGTTTATGTTCAGTGGTGAGAACAAAATCCGCATCAAGCTGAGGCTTAGCATCCTGGCACACCATCTCATGCTTGAGGAGCATCCCCGCTCGGCTAAGTTCATGACCCGCGACGACGACGAGCACTGGTTTTTCGAGACCGACGTGGCAAACTATGTGGGCATCTCCCGCTTCATCCTCGGCCTCTTCGACGAAATCGAAATCCTTGAAAATGACGAATTGCGACGTTTCCTGCGTTCCAAGATCGAGCGTATGAAACTCCGCTGACTGTTTCGGACATGTAAAATTCTTTAACCGTTTTTCGGCCTTTGTTTTTGAATCAATGAGCGCGAAAAGCGCCATGTTTCCAGCGTCACCCGCAACGCGCACCACGCGAAAATAGCCCTGTTTCTGAGGTTCACAGGCTGTCTTACGCTGATGAAGCCTTAACGGCGACCCGGATAAGGCTTAGTCGTCGTGCGGTTAAGCTTCATTCGTCACGCGGTTAGGCTTTCCTCGCCCTGCCATTCGATACTCAATCGCAGATGACGACAAAAGCGATGTGATACCGTGTTTTCAAAACGCGCTGATTATCAACAAACTACGAATTACCCGAATTTCGCGAATTTCAAATCGATGGTCGAA
>NZ_GG704783.1:54988-88546 GCF_000160535.1 Hallella bergensis DSM 17361
AAATTCGGCAAGCATTCGAGGGTGTTTGTCAAGAAAACATACCGACAGCTGCCACTCCGCATTCCCATGATGCAGAATGGTTGAGTAGGGTGCTGCACGTGCCTTGACCTACCTTGCAGCCTCGGTCTAATTCCCCAAACCGCACCTGTGCTATTTTGAAAGTCTCCCCCAATTCCCTCTCTGTTCCATCATATCCCTGTTCGCAGTTCCATTTTTTCGATTTCTTGTATACCTTTTATATGATACCCTTGCTCCTTGTTTTAAAACATATCCTGAAAACATTCGGGAGGAGGTTGGACGGTATTGGGAATGTGTCGCGGAATGTGGCAGGTATCCACACGTGGCGGAAGATGTCTATGAGACAGTTAGCCGTTGTTTTGAGCCCAAAGAGTTAAATAATGAAGGAAACAAATAAACAATGCCTCGAAAATGTTGCTGTTTACAAGAAATAATGTAACTTTGTATTCTAACCGTAGCATAAATTCTATAAAATCAATCAGGATCTGTTTTATGGAAAGTCTTTTTGAAAGCCTTAAAAAGTATTTTGAGAACACCCCGAAAGAGGTGCTCGATAAAGATTGGAAAGAGGTGGAATATCTCAATGAAATTGGTCCCGATGTCATTGAGTATGCTGAATTTGTAAGAGAAAATTTTGGTATAGGCTTGTCGTATTCAGCTTCGGAGAATTTAGGAATCCACAAATATGATGTGGACGTTAGTTCTGATGACAAAGGAATAGCAGCAGATGCCATGTATTGTTTAGCAACATAAAGAGAATATGGAAAATGCAACTTTGAAATAAGATCTTTCATAGCTAACCAAACTATATAATGCCATAAAGGAAAACAGGGAGTTATCCCGTTTTTACTTTTCTGTAGCATTATATTTCTTCCATTTTTTTTAGTTCACCACACTTTACTTAAAAACAGTTCCTGTAAACATTCGGGAAGGTTGCGAGCATATCGGGGCATGAGTTGTGAGATGCGACAAGTGGCCACACGGGGCGGATGATCTGTGTTGATGAGGATGCTTGTCGGTCGTTTTAGCGAAGTTTGTGTTAACATCTTATAATATTAACGATAGTAACTGGTGTATTAAAAACATCAAATCGGCCTACATTTTGTGACGATTTTGTGCATAATGATAGAAAAAATCAATTAAAAAGCGCTTTTTTAGATAAAAAATGAAAGTTTTTGCAATCTTTCCTTGGATGTTAGGTAAATGTTTTTTAACTTTGCCATTATATTTTAATAAAATATTAATAACATTATTTGAAGAGAGATTTTATGGTTAGAAGACTTACAATGATTTTGGCCGGCCTTTTCCTTACAATAGGAGTTGCGCTGGCACAGACTCAAGTGAAAGGAACCGTGGTTTCAAGTGAGGATGGTGAACCGGTCGTCGGTGCCGGTATTATGGTTGTTGGTACGAAAAGCGGAACCACAACCGATGTGAATGGAAACTTTTCGCTGACTGTTCCGGCGGGAGCTAAGTTGACGGTGCGGTATATTGGCATGCAGACACAGACGGTTTCTGCACGTGACAATATGCTGATTAAGCTGAAGTCGGATTCGAAATCTATTGACGAGGTGATTGTCACGGGTTATGGTAATTTTAAGAAGTCATCGTTCACTGGTTCTGCAGCGTCTATGTCTACTGACAAGTTAAAGGATGTACCATCTATGTCGGTAGAGGATAAACTGTCCGGTAACATACCGGGAGTGTCGATAACGAGTGCCTCCGGTCAGCCTGGTGCTGTGAACTTCATACGAGTTCGTGGTATGGGTTCTATCAATGCGGGTAACGATCCGCTTATCGTGATCGACGGAACGCCCGTGAATTCCGGAAACATCAGTGGTTTTAACGACCCTTCAACCGGTGATGGATACAACACATCAGGTACGAATGTCCTGTCTACGATCAACAGCAACGATATCGAATCGATGACTGTGATCAAGGATGCGGCAGCAGCTTCTCTCTATGGTTCGCGCGCTTCTAACGGTGTGATTGTGATTACGACGAAGAGTGGTAGTGTAGGCAAAACGACGGTAAACTTCCGCAGCGACTGGGGCTTTTCCAACATGGCGATCAACTATCGTCCTACCCTCGGCGGTGATGAGCGCCGTGCTCTCATCTATCAGGGTCTGAAGAACTATGTGTTTGATGGCAATAACGGTGATGACACAAGTGAGGCTGCTGCCAAGGCATATGCAGATGCGCATATCGATGATTATGCTGCAAAGCCAGCCGGCGGATGGGCCAATTGGCGTGATGCGATATTCAAGAATGGTTCCAACCAGAACTATCAGGCCAGTGTGTCGGGTGGCAACGAGAAGACCAAGTTCTATAGTTCGCTATCTTATGGCAAGCAAAACGGTGTGGTAGATGGATCCAGCCTTGAGCGTATGACGGGTAATGCCAACCTTTCGCACACTTTCGGGAAGTTCAAGCTTGACGTTACGACTCTGTTCTCGTCCATGAATCAACATTCAACGTCGGAAGGTGGTGCTTCATTTGACGGCGCCCTGTCAAATGCGGTTTGGTTCGTAGGGCCTTCAAATCCTGTATATAATAAAGATGGAAGCCTGAATACTTCTACGGGGTCTCCGTACAACCGTGGTTTAAACTCTATTTTTGAAAATCAACATCAAACTGATATTACCAAGACCAAGCGTAGCTACAGCACTGTAGCTCTTGAATGGAATATATGGGATGCGCTGAAGCTACGTGAGAAAATAGCTTACGATTATATCAACTCAACGGAAAGTGTACTATGGGACAAGTTGAGCAACAATGGGAAAAAATCCGGTGGTTTGATGCAGAGAACCATCACCGAGATGACCACCATGAACACTCAGACCCAGCTGAACTATGCCAAGGCTTTCGGATTGCATAATGTTGACGCCCTCATAGGTTTTGAGACCGAAGACTGGCACCAAAACCTTTTGTATGCAAACGGGTCGGCCTACCCTGGTGAGTTGTATGAATTCAGCAATGCAGGTGAGAAGACAGTGGAAACATACTACTATGATTCAAAGCTGACTTCTATCCTTGGGCGTGCCAACTATAACTATAATGATACCTATTATTTCGGTGCAAGCTATCGCCGTGACGGCAGCTCTCGCATGTCAAGAGATTCCCGATGGGGTTCGTTCTGGTCAGTTTCGGGCGCATGGCGCTTCGGCAGCGAAGAGTTTGTGCAACCATTCAAGGATGTCCTTTCTGATGGTAAGTTGCGTCTTTCTTATGGTGTCAACGGTACGCTCCCTTCAAAACTGTATGGATATATGAATCTCTATAAGTTCGGAGAACATTATAATGGAGCTAACGGTATTGGTGTGATAGGTGTTGCCAACCCAGACCTGAAGTGGGAAAAGAACAAAGCTTTCAACGTGGGCTTGGATCTGACGTTTATCGATCGCATTTCCATGACCTTGGATTTCTATGTCCGTAACACTTCGGATTTGATCATGGATCGTCCCATATCTTATGTTCCCGGCTATTATGATTCGTCCACCAATGGTGCTTCCGTTGCCCAAAACGTTGGTTCGATGCGAAATTCCGGTATAGAGCTGTCGCTCAACTCGACAAACATCCAGACAAAGGACTTCACCTGGACGACCACTCTGAATCTTGGACACAACAAGAACAAGATTACCAAGCTGACCGGAGACGACAATGAAATTATTAGTGGCGTACTCGTTCATCGGGTAGACCAGCCCTATTATTCATATTATATGTATGAGTATGCCGGCGTGGATCCGGAAACCGGACTTGAGAGTTATTACATCAATGACGGTACAGAGAATGCCCGTAAGACCACGACTGATGTGGCAAAGGCCAACAAGGTGATTGTCGGTAAGCACGACCCGGCTATCGAGGGAGGACTTTCCAATTTCATGAAATGGAAGTTTATTGACTTCAACTTCACCCTTACCTATAAACTTGGTGGTGACTCTTATGATTATGCTTCATGGTTGCACGATAACGGGGGAACTTTTGCCTTAAGTGGTGCGATACCCGATTACTATGATCTTTCCAAGATGTGGCAGAAGCAGGGACAAAAGGCCGAACTTCCCAAATTCCAGGCCGAATACGGCAAGCGTGTTCACTCTTCACGCTGGCTGATGCCCAATGATTACCTGCGCTTGAAGAACCTGACACTGGGTGTGTCGGCTCCGAGTGAATGGATCAGGTCTCTTGGTATCAATAAAGCACGTATGTATTTCTCCGCAAACAACCTCCTGACATGGAAATCTAAGGATATGTGCGTGGATCCTGAGACACCGGTCAATGGTCTTTGCACGTTTGAGATGCCCGCTCTGAGAACTTATACATTCGGTATCGAGGTTAGTTTCTAATTAAAAAAATGATTTTACAATGAAAACAATAATCAAATCAATATACAATTTTTTAGGCTTCCTCGCCTTGACTGCCGTCGTATCTTCTTGTGGCAATGAGTGGTTGGACGTAGAGCCCTCTGACGGCACCGACGCGGAAAGTGCCCTGAAAACCGTCTCCGACTTGGAAGCTGCCCGTACTGGTATGTACAAGGCTCTGAAGGGAGACAAAGATTTCAGCGATTATTATGGTTGCCAATTCTTTGTTTACGGCGATATTCACGCAGGTGATGATTATCAGTATAATCATATTGGTGGCTCTAATCGTGGAAGTTTCTATTATAACATGCAGTATGCTACGGCCTCCGACTTTGGTATAGGTTTAACTCCCTGGCAGTCGCCTTACGTTACCATTGGTCGTGCCAATCGTATTATAGCTGCTGTTGAGAACGGTACGTTGACTGACAAAGATGACGAAGAAGCAAAGGCTGAAGAACTTCAGTTCTGTGCAGAAGCAAGGGTGTTGCGGGCGTTGGCTCATTTTGACCTTGTGCGTGTGTATGGAAAACCTTACACAGCTGACAACGGAGCTTCCTTGGGCGTTCCTTTGGTGACAGAAGTGTTGCCCTTTGGAGTTAAGCCGAAGAGGAGTACGGTGAAAGAAGTCTATGAGCAGGTTATTAAGGATCTTAATGATGCTATCGGTTCAAATGTTCTTTCCCAGAAACAATCACCCGGTTATGTTAATATATGGGGGGCGAAAGCGATTCTTTCACGTGTGTATCTGCACATGGGTGACTATTCCAATGCACTGAAAACGGCAGAGGATGTGATGACCAACTCCGGTGCTTCACTGTGGAAACGCGGACAGTATGTTGATGCCTGGAGTGCTGAGAAGCCGAACGAGAGCGAGTTTTTATTCCGACTGAACGTAACATCCTCTGATGATGCAAACGACCTTAATAGCATTGGCAATCTTCAGCAACAAGCAGGATATCGTGAGTTTGTGGCAACGAAAAAGTTTGTGGACATGCTCTCCTCTGACGCAGGCGATGTTCGTAATGACATATTCGAAACTACTGACACTGCAAAGAAAAAAGAAGTAGCTGTATTCGGCAAGAATAAGGTTTTTTTGAACAAGCTCCGTGGCCTTAATGGAAACAACCGTATTGTTCCGATTATTCCTATCATTCGCCTTTCCGAAATTTACCTGACAGCCGCTGAATGTGCATTCAGAACCAATGACAAGGGCAAGGCTGCCAAATATCTCAATGCCCTGGTGGAAAACAGAACGACAACCAAGGATGCTCTTGTGAATGCATCTAATGTGACATTGGACCGCATCTTGATTGAACGTCGCAAAGAGTTGATAGGAGAAGGGCAGCGCTATTTTGATGCCTTGCGGAACAACGAGACGATAGTTCGCTATACAAACGAAACAGATAAAGGTTGGCACAAGGCTTTGGCTAAGGATGCACAGTCGTTCAATCGCGATTACTACAAGGCGATTTCCGCTATACCTCAGTCGGAATGCAACGCCAATAAAGAGATTCAACAGAATCCCGAATATGGTAAATAGACTGAACGGAGATAAAAGAGAAAGTGTCAAATAGTGTAGAAGATAGATACATTTAATTTACAAATTGGCATTTCTCAATATAGAAAAGAGCCATATCTAACTCTGGTAATGAGTTGAGATATGGCTCTTTTAAGTTTTAATGATCATTATGTCCGGTTCCTCAGCCATAAGCTAAGGAAGCGATCGTACACAATGTAGCCGGCATCGGTTTTATAGATAAACTGTTTCTTTTCCAAAGCATTGAGGGCTTGGCGGGTGCTGCTTAGGGCTGGCAACTGATGTTTGTTCATGAAGTTTTGCGCCAGCGGCTCTTTCACGATGCCCTCTTTGGCGACGGCACGCAGCAGCATGGCTTGGTTGTTGGTGAGGGATAGGTAGTAGTTGGAGAAGGCTGTTGCGTATTTGTTGAGTAGGATGTCTATGGCCTTGTTGGCGGTCTCGGTGTTCAACGGCTCCTCCGACATGATGTAAAGCTGATGCAGAATGGTCTGTATATACCAGGTCTGTCCGTCCACGACGGTGTAGATCTGGTGGAAAGTCTCCTCGCTGATTTGCCTGTCCTGCTTCCGGAACATCGTGTTGGCAAAGTCGCGGTATTTGTTTTCTTCAATCACGTCAATGTTCATAATCTGCGAAGCGAGATAAAAAGGCCTGTTGGCAGAGAGGAACATCTCGCTCATGAGGTGCTGTTGACTGCCTGCAAAGACGAAGTAAGCATTGTCGACGAACTGAATTTGGGACCTCAGCAGGGCTTCCAGACCAGGCTCCGGATAATTCGTGATTTGCTGAAACTCATCAAAGGCAATGTAGCATCGCTTGCCGGACTGGTGTATATACTTGAAAATTTGCTCGATGGTGTTGCTCTCCTTGCTGTGCTCGACATGAAAAGAAAAGGTAGGTGCACCGGAAAACTCGTCGAAAGTGATGGTCGGCCTGAATCCCTTGAAGAAGGAAGCGGCCTTTTTCAAGGCAGTCTGCAGGTTGCCGCCGAGTGCTGCGATGACTTCCGAAGCAAAGGCATCGATGAAATCCTTCTGACTTCTTGTGTTGAGAATGTCGATGTAGATGCAGGCAATGTCCGGTGATTGTTCCCGGATGAGGTGGAAAGCATGGTGGATGAGCCCGGATTTCCCAATCCTGCGGGGAGAAATCAGGGCCACGTTGCTCTCGTTATGGAGAGCCGATATCAGTTGTGCGACTTCCTGTTCCCTGTCACAAAAGTATTCCGGACCTTTATATCCGTATTCCACAAAGGGGTTGTTTAATGACTTCATATTGTACGCTTCATATTATATGAAGTGCAATTTACGTAATTATTTTCATATAGACAAGCAAAGATTCGTATTTTATTTTCATGGTAGGATCAGGAGGAACAAGAGGTCTGGGAAACAGGCCACGCGTAGAGTGGCGCGATGAAGAGAGGTGAAAAAGTAGTGTTATACCTTGTGGAAACCGTGAAAAACCGTTATTTTTGCCCTTGTAAAGACTGGTGATGAACTTAAAACTTGATTTTGGATAGATGAAGAAACTATTCTGCGTGGCAATCCTGATGTGTGTGGTATCTGCCGTAATGGCTTCGCCGGTGCGCCGCGGACAATGGCAGACGGTGACGCTCAGCGATGGCAGCAGCGTGAGAGTGGAGGCGCGGGGCGACGAGACCCTGCTCTACTGGCAGGCCGTAGACGGCCGATGCTATGTGAAGGATGCCCATACGGAGCTCTATCGTGAGGCGTCGTTGGAATTGTTGCGACGGCAGACTGCTGGGGCGGCAACACGAGCGTCAGGCATGAGGAAGGTGCGCGCACGGACACTGAAGAGTAATGCGATGCGAAGCAATCGGCTGAATGGCAGCAAGCATGGGCTTGTGATTATGGTTGATTTTAGTGGCAAGACCTTCAGTATGTCGAATCCCGGCAGTTATTACAGCAATTTTTTCAACGCAAAAGACTACCATGAAAATGGTTTCAATGGCAGTGTGCACGATTATTTCTATGCGCAGAGCCATGGAAAGTTCGACATCACGTTCGACGTGGTTGGGCCGGTCACCATGCCGCGTCCCTATTCCTATTATGGCCGCAACGATGACGACATGGTGGGCGAGATGGTACACGATGCCTGTCTGGCCGTGGATGGTGAGGTCGACTTTTCCAAATACGACTGGGATGGCGACGGAGAGGCTGACGCGGTGTATATCGTCTATGCCGGCTATGGGCAGGCTGACCACAGCGACAATGATAACTATATCTGGCCACACATGCACTTTCTCAGTGCCTATTCCTATTATGAGAACACGGTGCTGAAACTCGACGGCACCGTGGTCGATGCCTATGCCTGTTCCAACGAGATGGACAGCAACCAGGAACTCAATGGCATAGGTACGGTTTGTCACGAGCTATCGCACTGCCTGGGGTTGCCCGACCTCTACGACACCGGCGGAACGGGGAATTTTGGCATGGGCTCCTGGGACCTGATGGACTATGGATGCAACAACGACGACGGGCGAACGCCCTGTGCCTACACGGGATACGAGAAGATGACCCTGGGGTGGAGCATGCCTGTCGAGCTCAGCGGGTCGGTTGCGGTGACCGACATGCAAGCCGTGAGTACGAAGGGCAGCAGTTATGTGGTCTACAATCCGGCCAGGCGGTCGGAGTTCTGCGTGCTTGACAATCGGCAGTTCGAGGGCTTTGATTCAGCTCTGCCCGGGCATGGTCTGATGGTGACGCATGTGGACTATGATGAGAAAATATGGAACTACAACATCGTGAATGCCACGGGATACGACCCGCAATCGCATATTGACAACACCCACCAGCGTGTCACCATCTATCATGCCGACAACGATGCTGGCATCGACACGGAGCCGGGTGACCTCTATCCCTATGGCGACAACGACAGTCTGACGGGTCGTTCGAAGCCATTCGTTCGATGGTATCAAGCCGGGCAAGCCGGCAATACTGGCCCAGGCTTCGGAATTTTCGACATCAAGGAGAATGACGACGGCACGATGTCGTTCAACTTCAGGGCAGTCAACGTGTCAGGTTCCGACCCAGAGATGCCTTCTCCCAGTGGTGACGGAGTGTTGCTGCGTGAGACATTCGACGGATGCTCGGGGTCCGGCGGCAATGACGGACGATTCAGGGGGAGCATAGCCTCGGCGGCTATGCGGGCCGATTTGAACGGCTGGGAATATACCGTGGCGTATGGAGGCGACCGCTGTGCACGTTTTGGCAAATCATCTGCCGGTACGGGCATTGTCACCTCCCCGTGGTTCAGACTTCCCGGCGACACCCTGACACTGACCTTCAAGGCTGCAGGATGGGATGCGCAAGGCGATGGCACCGGACTGATCGTGTCGCTTAATGGTGACGAGGCTCGGTTCGTGGAAAGTGGAAACTCGGATGTGAGTCTCACGATGACCAAGGGGAAATGGACGGAGTACACGTTGAAAATTGTGGGTAACGGCAGTGTGAGTATCACTTTTGAGCCGAACAGACGGTTCTTCCTCGACGAGGTGGTCGTCGCGAAAATGATATCCGCCGGAATTGCGGAGCTCGAAAGCAAGACCGCGAAGGTTCGCACGGGACGAATCTACACCATCGACGGAAAATTCGTAGGCACTGATTTCCACGTGCTGCCACGAGGTGTGTATATCGTGGATGGGCAGAAGTTTGTGAAATAAAAACAGCATTGGTGAGACATGATTTGTCTATTGTATGTATGCTCACGCTGTAACAACTCTTATATCAGAAACGTATGACCAATCAGGCGATAAGCAACTTTATCCGAGAGCATCGCGAAGACGATGTGAGACAGTTGGCGCTGAGTGGAGGCAGAAACCCGGATGTGGATTTGTCCTATGCGCTTGACCAGATTCAGGGGTGGCAGACGGCCCGCAAGAAATTACCCTTATGGGCTGCCCATGAAGAAGTTGTGTATCCGCCTCATCTCAATATGGAACAATGCAGTTCGGAGCAGACGGCATCCTACAAACAACAGATTGTGCGACGTCTGTTGGGAGATGCGCTGGCTTCGGCCGTGTTGATAGACCTCACCGGCGGGTTTGGCGTCGATTTCTTTTACCTTTCAGACGGCTTCTCCCGTTCGATCTATGTGGAGCGCGATGCAGAACTCTGTGAGGTTGTTCGCCACAACTTGAATGTGCTCGGACGACAGCAGGCTGAGGTGTGGTGTCGTGACAGTGAGACGGTCCTCGATAGTCTTCCGGTGGGGAAGGACAGGAGCGTCTCGACAGTTGTTTTTCTCGACCCGGCACGTCGTGGCTCACATGGGCAGAGGGTGTTCGGCTTGCAAGACTGTGAACCCGACGTGACGGTTCTGCGTCAGCGTCTCCTCGACATATCCGATGTGCTGCTGCTGAAACTCTCTCCCATGCTCGATTGGCACGAAGCCCTGCACCAGCTGTGTCCCGGAGGCAGGGGGGGCGAGGTGCACATGGTGTCGGTGGGAAACGAGTGTAAGGAGTTGGTGCTGGTCATAACGGGGCGTGACACTCCTTTGCGGGTGTTTTGTGTCAATGACAACGAGCAATTTGTCTTTATGCCACAGGAGTCGGTTGCCCCTACGATTCACGAGTTTGCCGGGCTTTCGCCTGAAGCTGTCGGCAAATGGCTGATGGTGCCCAATGCCAGTGTCATGAAGGCCGGCTGTTTTGATGAGTTGTCAGCCCATTTCGATGTTCTGCCCATTGCCCCCAACTCCCACCTTTTCCTCTCACGCAACCACATTCCCGACTTCCCGGGTCGTATTTTCCGCATCGCCGCCGTGTCTTCTTTCAACAAAAAAGCCCTCAAGGCGACTCTCGCCGATATAGACCGGGCCAATATCGCCATCCGCAACTTCCCCCTCTCTGTAGCCGAGCTCCGCCGTCGCCTCAAGTTGAAAGATGGTGGCAGCCATTATCTTTTTGCCACAACCGACGCAAACAACGACAAATGGCTCGTTGTCACCCAAAAAGCGTAACTGAATTATTTTTGCATCGACTTTCCACGACTTCACACGACTTGATATTATTACTGTCCGCTAAACATAAAAATTACCACTCCAACTCCTATGTATCAATGAGCTGGAGTGGAAATTTTTATGTTTAGTGGACAGTAATAAAGAACAAATTATTCCCCAGGAAAGTTCTGCTGAGCTATAATATTCCGTGAGCTCTAAAATGTCACATAGAGTTCCATGTGATCGCTTTTGTTATAAAAAGGTCATCAGAAGGCCACCGTAAAAGAAAAGCACCCGCAAAATTTTTGCAAGTGCTTGATTTCCAGTGTGGACCAGCCTGGGCTTGAACCAGGGACCTCCAGATTATGAGTCTTCAGTTCTTGTGTATATATATGCTTTGTGTACAGCAAGTTATGACTTTGTTATTTGTTTTTCAGTCATTATTCAGTCAATGATTACACGAGCCTCCCATGGAACGTCACCCGATATATCGCAACTATTTCCGATTTTTCAATCTTGAACTTTGGATAGTTCGGAGATATGCACCATAGAATTTCATCATCGCTGTCGTCTACAGACAGGTGCTTAATCATTCGGTCGTCGCGCGTGATAATCATGTATGTCTTATCAGGATCAAGCCTTTCCCATCTGTCTACCTCTATTATGGATATGAAATCTCCGGGTTTGATATCTGGCTCCATGGAGCACCCTACGACAGGGAACGCCCCTATTGATGACGGCATCCCAGGTAGGTTTATCCACCCTGTAGGCTCCATGTTGTTAAGAATGGTTGCAAGATCTTGCTGTCCCGCACTCACGGGGAGGTCTCCATAGTATGGTACCGCTCCTCTTATTTTCTCGTTCGTAACGACTGGAACTTCTTTGTTTTCTTCGTCAATAAGCATGGAACCCTCGCCAGTGAGAAGCCAGTCTATATTCAAATCAGGGCATTGTTTCTTAATCTTTGACATAACCTTGCTTCCCATGTTATCGCTGGCATTTTTTACATACCCACGCCCTAATCCTGCATCTTTTTCAAATGCAGTTTGCCCTTTTCCTTTTTGTTTTAGGAAGAAGGCAAGCCTGTCACTTACGCTGTTCATAATATAATAACTGTTAAAAAGTTGAACATAATCAGTACTTTATTTGTCTTACTGAATAAAATCAGTATCTTTGCATCGCATTTGGTCAAGAGATGCGAATGACATTGCTAAATTTTCCCTCATAGGGAGTTTAGATAACTCACCTCTGCAAGGCTTGACCACTTGCGGAGGTTTTTTGTTTTATATACAACCGACCTCGATTCCGTACCTCCTGACCACAGCCGCCTTGGTACGGTCTTATCCCGCAAAGGACAGCAAGCGGAAGCGCAGGATTTGAGTGGGGATGCGCGCAAGACTACGGCAATGTAGGAATGCCCCACGTCATTTGCAAGATTGCCCCTTGCAGGTGGGCGAAAACTGCTGACGACAACACTCGGTAGAGTTCGGGCAAGAATCCCCTCCCGTTTACGGGTAAGGGTGGATTCTGCTCTCCAGCCTCCTCTTCCACTGGTAGTTTACTATTAATTATTAAATTTATATTATTATGAAAAGTTCAATTACAATTAACACAGATGACAGTGAAAATGCTATGTTCTCAATTTGTATCGAAGACATGCCCGTGAAGAATCTGAAGAATCTCAAAGAGCTTGGAATGAGTGTGGCAGAGGCGTTTGTGAACGCAATGGAGCTTCAGTCAGGTGGAAAATACCACGATGATGCTCGCGCCAAGATTATCCAAAGTCTTTTAGGTACTGAATGAAATGCTGTATATTCTATTTGGGTTGATATTTCGAGCAAGTCTTCTGCTCTTTGTATAACCTCTTCTTTTTTCATTGTATAAAAATTAGAATTAGACCATACAAAGGTACATAAAATATGCAAGGAATGTTCACAAATTGAAAATTAGAATTAGACGTTTTTTCTAAGTGTTCAATCCTTGCTTTTTTAGAAGTCGGTTGTATCAGTAAGTCAAAGAACTCTTAAATATATTTTGTTATGATTATATATGATTGTAGTAAGTATCACAAAAGAAAGCTGCACAGCTTCATCAAAAGACTAATTGTAACAAGGAGCGAGTACGATAGGGATATCAACGGCATTTTCAATGATATTTCTCATTTGTACACGATAACGCACAGGCTCACCATTGCCGTTATGGTATTCTCGCTTATAGCAGGCTGGCTATTGCTTGAAAGACTGTTTTTATAGCATCCCTAACCTCATCAATATTGAGAATTGAAACGATTAATGCCATGCTCGCTATAATGTTTGCACGCTTTGCGGAATTGTCTTTGCGGTATGCCACATATCCACGTTTCATGCAGCGCATTCCACGCTCCGTTACCACAAACGGTTTTAAGGCACCTTGCGACCTAATCAGCCTACGCTCCAACAAATCGTTTATAAGGTCATTAAAGAAACCAGCATCATTGGTAAATGCGTACAACCTCTTCCTCACCCTTCGATTTTTCCATCTTACGATGCGCTTTATCCTAATCGGGTATTTGCGCATACTTTCCAAAAGTATCATCCTTGCCTCTTCGGCATCTTCTTTGGGAAGATTGTACTTTGCCAAATAATCAAACATTTTCAAAGAACGCTTAAATATATTTTGTTATGAAAGAACTATTTTACCAGTATAAAATCTTCCGAAGAATGCTGTTATTTAAAAAGATATACTTTTCTATTTTGAACAATCCAAACACACATGCAGAGGATGCGTTTAGCATTGCTTTTGAAGACTTTCTTAAAATATTGGAAATGTCATCGCAAAAGCACCATTTGTGACAGCGGAAAATGCTTGCCGTCTCTGCTTATGTATGGAGGTACTATTGTAATAGCAAACTCAACAGATGTAACCGTTTGAGACTGTGCCTCCTTTGCAGTTTCCTTACCTAATGAAACTTTGCCTAAGAAGACACCAATACCTGTCTTTCCGCCATTCGTAGAAACCTCCGTCAAACCAACATTAAACTTAACCGCTGTTGCAGGATAATCCTTTCCGTCATGCTTATACACTTCTGCATTACACGTTTTAACATCGAGCATTGGATTAATCAACGCTCCCATATCTGCACACCTCTGCTGTGCATCTTTCACTCCCTCGCATATCTGCGTGAGTGTTTCGCTTACAAAATCTTTTAACTCCATAATACAATATGATATGTTGTTCAAATCAATTTTTAAGAGAAAACGAAAAACAAAATCTATAGATACGCCATTGCGATCACAGGAGGAAATTAGTCCTGTAGAGGTGGATTTTGAGAGTTCTTTAATTTTATTAAATATCGTAGCAGGTCATTTAGTAATGCAAGCGGGTATTCGTGACGCAAAGGCTTACATTGAAAAATGTCATTCCATAGAAGCTGAACGTCTTCGGCAGAAACGGAAGCACTCAAATCCTCTGCAAGATGCCGAACGGTAATGTCATGTTCTCTACCTTTTTGATAGAGAATGTAGGAAATGCCTGTTATATAATTCAATGCAACTGATTTAGCGAAAACAGAACCCTCTATGTTTTTCTTATATACACGAATACACTCTGCCAAAGTATGTTCAAGATTATCGCCAAGTTGCGTTGTAATCATTAAAGGCACGCCCTCCATAATGTCAATAGTCCATTTATGTTGCAAATTCTCTTGTGTTGCTTTAATCATATCAGCTACTTCCGCTTTGTGCTTATCTAACGTATTGATTTCATCTCTTAATATGTCAGACTTTTTATTGAAATCAACAACTGAATATATATTCCACCCTATCAGCACCGTTACAAGCACAGAAAGCGTAGAAATGATTACCTCTACATTATTAACAGGCTTTGAATAGAATATTGCGCACGCCAAACTCACAGCAAATGCAACAACACTCAACGCTATGCTAATATTTACTTTACTCTTCATTTTATATATAAGGTGTAATTCTTAATATATCTTTAGCGGTGTTAAATACGCGTTAAATACTGAATCTAATCAGTATTTTATTTGTCTTACTGAATAAAATCAGTATCTTTGCAATGTAAACGGTTAACGTCAGCGACAAAGATAAACCATTTACATGAAAATTGCAAAATATTGAACGATTAATTTCATACGACTATGAAGGTTATAGATTTCAAAAACAGAAAATTAGATCTTGACGGCGCATTGTTCGTTCATGGCGAGAAGGACTATTCAGCATGCACAGCTACTGAAAGCAGCAGAAGGTTCAAGACGCTCAAAGGCACGATGCAATGGCTAAACAAGAGGGGCTACACAGAAGCATAAAGTCAAACAGTTAATTCATACAACTATGATCACAAAAGAGAAAATTTCAGAAATGGTCAACGATGTTGCTGTTTCAGAAGCCGAGAATAGCTGGTACGACAATGGTATCAGTTTTACCACAACAATAGGCGGTTGTGACATAGAGGTCAACACGCCCTTTGATTACTCGAAGTCGGCAGAGGTGTATATATTACATGACAATGAACATGAATCGCCCTTGCTTGCAAAGTATATCGCAGACAATCTACCTGATCTTGCATACATTGCAAGGCAAGCGCAAGAGAATGACTACATGAGCATAGAGGATGAGCACATGCTGCATAGAAGTTTAGAGAGACAGTTCTTGCCATGGTAGGATATATCCGCCGCGTGTGCACCAAGGCACTGCAATCGAATTGGCACGGCGGACAACGTGAGGCACGTTAAGTCGGTAAGCACCTCAAGAGATTTTTGACATTTTGAGACATAAAGCTGAAAGGTATTGATGTATAGCAGAAATGCCGTGACTACATCAAGGACTGAATAGGCGGCTTTAAATGGATCTGAAAAGAGCAAACCGATAGTGAGAAAATCCTCTATAACTCATAAGTACACAGGGCGGGGGTCTGTGGTCGCTAAGGTTAAACATAACCCGTACTGCACGTTAATGGTGCTACAATCGAATTGGGTACGGGTACAATATATAAAACTAAGACTATGAAACAGTGGCTTGATAAAAAATGCGAAACGTTTTCGTACATCGCAGGTGAGGATGTGACCCACAAAGATGTTGTTTTAACCCATGTAGGCATTTTGGTGGTTATCCTTGCGTGTGGATTGGCAGAGTGGTTATCAATATAAATTTAATATTAAAGATTCAATGTTATGGAAGTAAAGACAAAATTCAGCGTCGGTGAAAAGGTTTTCTCATTTGACAAAAATCACAAGCTCATTGAGTTTGAAATTGCAAAAATCTTTGTTGCATTAGATGATGACAATGTGTTAGTTACATACTATCCTGATGACGGACATGGCGGATGCAACTATTTTGAGTCATACAATGAAGCATTCTGCTTCGCTTCTGAGGCAGATGCCGTGGCTTACGTAAAAGGATAATACGTAAAAAGCCCCTGCCTTTGCGGGGGCTTCAATGGGCATCTAATCCAGGAATGGTAGCTTGGAATGGTGTATTCGAGGTGGTTCGATTCCACAATGCCCACAATTTAAATATATGAATATGGAAAGGACTTTGAATAGTAAGAAATACAGTTATGCAGGGCTGTTTCAACACATACAGAAGGGTAACACATTGCACGTTTCGTTAGACTGCTATTCTGCAAGTGGCGTTCAGGTGGAATGCACACGCCAAAACAAGTATGCAGGATGTGATCCCAAGAATAATAAATACACGACATCTACAACAGATAAAAAGGGTTACATAACTATTTATCGGAGGTATTAAGCCATGAATATATCCATTGAGGAGCTTGGCGGAATCATAACCGATTTCGTCAGGGTGGGCTATAACTGTGCTGTAGCTGATTATGATCCACCACAGGATAGGCTTAAGCTGTCAGAGGTGAAGAAGTGGTTAAGGCATCGGCATATCGAATTCAAGACATTCAAGGGATTGGAGGAAAAAGGATTGATACGAGCACGCCATTCAGGTACTGCTATAAATTCCCCACTTATTTACTCCAAAACAGAGATACAAAAAGCATTATCCACAATGAGAGTGAACAGAATATTTATGAACAATAAAATTAATGGTTATGGAAGAGAATAAGACAATCCAGCATGCGTTGAGAGAAATCCAATCTAAGCTGAAAGCCCCAAAAGGCCAAATGAATAATTTTGGACATTACCGATATAGGAGTGCCGAAGATATTTTAGAATCTGTTAAACCGTTGCTTGCAGATAATAGTTGTTCGCTGACCATATCGGACGACATCATCATGGTTGGTAACAGAATTTATGTAAAAGCAACAGCCACCCTTGTAAATGAGGATGGAAAAAGTGTACATACCACTGCGTTTGCCCGTGAAAGCGAAAATAAGTCGGGCATGGATATGGCGCAAGTGACAGGTGCCGCAAGCTCATACGCAAGAAAATACGCTCTCAATGGTCTATTCTGCATCGACGACACGAAAGATCCAGACGCATTGAATGTAAACAAGGAGTACACACAGCAAACAGACGCGAATCTTGAAACAATAATTGCCAATATCAAGGCTGCCTCGACCATACAAGAATTGACACAGATATGGAATGAATGCTATGCCTATCAAAGCGACAAGAAATTTTCTTCGGCACTAACTAATCGTAAGAAAGAACTTAAAACGAAAACAGTATGAAAAAACTTCAAGAAAGCGGTGTCATCTTCGATTCAGAAGAACACCGCTATTTCCTCAAAGGAAAAGAACTTCGTGGAATAACGGACATGCTCCAAAGACAAGTGTTTCCAGGTATGTATGCAAATATACCTCAATTTGTACTAAACAGAGCTGCTGAACGTGGCACGATGATACATGAGAGTATAGAGTTACTCGACAGCGGTTTCGAGCCAAAAGAGACTACTCAAGAGCTTGAAAGTTACAAGAGAATAAAACACGACAACGGGTTAAAGACGCTTGAAAATGAATATCTTGTAACGGACGGAGAAAGCTTTGCGAGTGCGATAGATCTTGTGTTTACCAATGGAGAAAAGAATGTTATTCTTGCCGACATCAAGACGACAAGCGTACTTAACAAGGAATATGTGCGTTGGCAACTGTCAATTTACGCCTACCTATTTGAGCTCCAAAACATCGACTTGAAAGTAAATAAGTTGCATGCCCTTTGGCTGCGTGGCGACAAGTCCGAGTTTGTCGAAGTGGAGCGTATTGACACAGAAATTATCAAAGATCTTTTGCAATGTGAGGTTGAAGGGCGGCAGTTCGTTAATCCGCTTGCAAAGGCAGATGCAGACGTGCCCGTTGCGATAAAGAATGCCGAGTACTCTGTTTATACGCTCGTAACGCAGTTAAAAGAACTCAATGAGAAGAAAAAGAAATTATCAGAAGGACTTTTGAAGCTCATGCAGGAAAACGACGTGAAATCCTATAAAGGTGACTACGTCACACTCTCACGCAAAGCTGCATATACGAAGAAAAGTATTGATAGCAAGAAATTGGAAGAAAAATATCCCGAAGTTTATGCAGCTTGCATCAAAGAATCAAACTATCCTGAAACATTACAAATAAGATAATATGGCAGTAAACACGAAATCAGGCATCGTCCTCGAGGTAGGACAGCGAGAGCAGATAACATCCAAAAACGGAAAGACATATACGAAAAGAGCACTTTATATTGACTGCACACCGCACGACTATCTTACAGGTGAGCGTAGCCAGTATGAGAATAAAATCCAATTTGAATTTATGGAGAGTAAGACTTCGCTTCTTGATAATATTATCCCAGGTCAGGTGGTAACTGTATCTTTTGACTTGCAAGGAACAGAGATGACGGGGCAAGATGGGCAAGTTAAACGCTTTGTTCACGTTCGTCCGTTCGGTATAGAGGTTAGGCAGCCAGTACAGCAGGCACCACAACAATATGTCCCACAGCCTACACAACAGTATCAACCGCAACCACAGGAGCAACAATTCCAAGCACAAACAGATGAAAGCGGCGAACCAATGAAAAATGACCTTCCTTTTTGACGTTAGGACATGGAAACACGGATAACAATATTCAACAACCCGCAGTTCGGAGATATTCGCACAGCGGGAACACCTGAAGCACCACTGTTTTGCCTTGCTGACGTATGTAAATCATTGGAATTGCAAGCATCAGCCGTAATAAGACAATTAGACGATGGGGTGATTACAAGGCACCCCATATCCGACAGTCTTGGAAGACAGCAGGTTGCAAACTTTGTTTCTGAAGATGGCTTGTACGATGTTATACTCGATTCCCGTAAACCAGAGGCAAAGGTATTTCACAAATGGATTACTTCTGAAGTTATAGCACCTATCAAAAAGACTGGAGGGTACTCCTTATCAAATAGGTATCCCATGTCACTTATTGAGAGGGCTGCATAATGGCACTTTACGACACATCCAATCCCCTCGATAAAGCCAACTTTATGCTCCGTGCACAGAAGTTGGCAGAGAGTGGGAAAATCGTTGAGTTGGTAGAGAAAAAGCCAAAGCGGACACTTTCTCAAAATGCCTACTGCCACTTGGCTATATCCTATTTTGCCAGCCAATATGGTTGTACTTTAGAATGGGCTAAGACGCAATACTTCAAGAAACTTGTAAACCCAGACTTATTTATAAGGGAAAAGGAGGATAGGTTTCTTGGCAAGGTGAAGTACCTGAGAAGCAGCGCAGATTTGGATGTAACTGAAATGAGTTTGGCGATTGATAGGTGGCGCAACTGGTGTTCTATGGAAGCGAGCATTTATGTACCTAACGTAGATGATTACTATTCAATTCAACTCATGGAGGTAGAAATAAAGAAGAACGAAAAATACTTATAGCAATGACATTAAACGAATATCAGAAAGCCGCTCTTAAGACAGCGACGTACCCAAAAGAATACATAATCATATATCCTGCACTGGGTATTACTGGTGAAGCTGGAGAGTGCAGTGATAAAGTAAAGAAAGTTATCCGTGATAATGATTGTAAATTCACAGATGACAAGAAACGTGAGATTGCAAAGGAAATAGGAGATGTGCTTTGGTATTGCGCCACACTCGCTAATGACTTGGGATTTAATCTTGAAACTATAGGAGAAATGAACATAAGAAAACTCGCCTCACGTCAGAAACGAGGGATGATTTCGGGTGATGGTGATAACAGATAAGCCCGTGAGGGTGCCATAGAAGTATGTATAATTTTTTACAGTGGGGAAGCGTCCCCACACTTGCTTTGGTGGCGGAATTGGTAGACGCTAAACTGTGGTGTATTTGAAAACAGTTGAAAAATTATACACCGTGCAGGTTCGAGTCCTGCCCAAGGCACAGTAGTTGTAATTTCATAATATTTTAATAGTTTATTTTCACAGCCTCACAGCGGTGTGGCAAACCGATGTATGGTGTAATGGTAGCACAACAGATTTTGGTTCTGTTAGTGGCGGTTCGATTCCGCCTACATTGACTTAAATTTATAATTATGGAAAGAATAACATCAGCAACGATTTTCAAAGCATTTGACGGGACAATTTTTGAGTCAGAAATAAAATGCAAAGAATACGAGAAAAAGAGAAAAGAGTTCTTGAATAGAATAGAATTCTTTTTAGTAAGACATTCTCCTGACTTGACGGAAACGGGGCTTTTTACAAAGGCTTTTCTTGTGGCAGTTTATTCAACAGAATGTTTACAACGGGAGATAGTGAACAACTATTGTATCAAGAAATTCGGATATTTAGGCCCGTCTGTGCAAGGTGTTAGATTCCAAACCTATTTTAGTGTGTCGTCAATAAACTTTGAAACCTATTTGATCGGTGTAATCGAGGAGTGGAAGGGTAAACGACGTTACGACAAAATTCTCCTTAGCCCAACTGAACTTGATGAGTTCAAAGGTATAGAAAGGTTTGATTATATGAAAGAATGGGGATTTAAGTAATGCCATACTATATTAAGAAAAAGAAAACAGACAAGCCAAAGAAACGGCAAACAAGCCTATCGACTTTGGTAAAGAAACTGGATAAGGTGTTCAGTCAGTATATTAGATTAAGAGATGCCTACCCAAATGGGACTTTCCGTTGTATTTCGTGCGGAAAGATAAAACCGTTTGAGCAAGCAGATGCAGGCCATTTTCACAGCCGACGACACATGGCGACAAGGTTTGACGAAGATAACGTTTCAGCAGAATGTAGAGCGTGCAACAGATTTTCGGCAGACCACTTAATCGGATATCGTGAAAATCTTATCAAGAAGATTGGAATACATAGGTTTGAGATGCTTCATGTCAAGGCACATCAGAGTAGGAAATGGTGCAGGTTTGAGTTGGATCAGCTTATCAAATATTATACTATTCTTGTGAAGAAATTAAGCGAGGAAAAAGGAATAAAAATTAAATAGAATATGGCTAATATGGAATATCTTGACTTTCTTAAAAATAAGCAAGTGAAAATTAATAAAACAGGATTCGAGATAGACGAAAAAGAATTGAATCCTATGTTGTTCGACTTTCAAAAGTATTGCGTAAAACAAGCACTGTCAGTTGGAAGATACGCTCTGTTTGAAGATTGCGGACTTGGAAAGACGATACAGCAACTTGAATGGGCATCGCAGGTGATGAATCACACAAACAAACCTGTGCTAATATTGGCTCCACTGGGTGTCATTTCACAGACTATTAAAGAAGGATGCAAGTTTGGGTATGAAGTTGTTGAAATAGCTCTTACAGTCTTTGACCAAGATCTCAAGAAAGGCATATACATCACCAATTATGAAAATATGGATAGTATTGATGCCTATCTATTCAGTGGCGTTGTACTGGATGAGAGTTCCATATTAAAGAACTTCACTGGAAAGACAAGACAGCAATTAATTGATGACTTTTACGAAACGCCTTATAAGCTGTGCTGTACAGCCACTCCTTCACCAAATGATGTCACGGAGCTGTGCAACCATGCAGAGTTTCTGAATGTGATGTCAAGAAATGAAATGCTTGCGATGTATTTTGTGCATGACGGGGGCAATACTTCGTCATGGAGGTTGAAAGGACATGCAGAGACTTTGTTCTGGGACTTTGTATCGACTTGGGCTGTGATGCTCACATCTCCAACTGATATTGGATTTGATGGCTCTGGATATGTCCTTCCAAATTTGAATATTAACGAGGTGTTTGTCGAAACCAAAAAGCGTGATAATGGTATGCTGTTTAATGATATGGCAGTAACAGCAACGACATTCCACAAAGAACTAAGATATACTCGTAACGAACGTATGGAAAAGGTTGCGGGAATGGTAAACAGATCCGATGAACAATTTATTGTGTGGATAGGACATGATGAAGAGGGAGAATTATTGCGTTCACTAATACCTGATGCTATTGAGGTTAAAGGGAGTGACAGCAAGCAGTACAAGAAGGACAATTTGCTTGGATTTGCCGATAAAAAGTTCAGGGTACTTATAACGAAGTTAAAGATTGCACAATTTGGATTAAACTATCAGAATTGCCACAATCAAATTTTTGCTTCGCTTGACTTTTCATTCGAGTCTACCTATCAGGGAATAAGACGTTCATATCGTTTTGGGCAGACAGATGATGTTAATATCTATCTGATAATAACAGATACTATGCAGAATGTTAGAAGCTCAATTTTGGAAAAGCAAAAATCGTTTGTGGATATGCAGCATAAAATGAGTGAAGCGACAAGCAGGAATATAAAACAGATAGCTAAACTTACAAAAATGGAAATAGAGAAAAATTATAAATCTGAACATTGCGACATACGTCTTGGCGACTGTGTACAACTTATAAAAGATATACCAGATGAGAGTATTGGGTTTTCTATATTTTCACCTCCTTTTGCAGAATTATACACTTACTCTGACAAACTGGAAGATATGGGTAATAGCAAGGACTACAAAGAGTTTTTTATGGCTTTTGATTTTCTTGTTAAAGAGTTATACAGAGTAATGTGGAGCGGTAGAAATATAGCTGTACACTGCATGGACTTGCCTATTCAGAAAAGCAAAGAGGGATTTATCGGGCTGCGAGACTTTTCAGGAATGATAATAAAATCGTTTCGAGAAGCTGGCTTTATCTATCATTCACGTGTTACGATATGGAAGAACCCTGTTACGGAAATGCAGCGTACAAAGGCACTGGGGCTACTTCATAAGCAGGTAAAGAAAGACAGTGCTATGAGCCGGGTGGGCATACCTGACTACCTTTTAATATTCCGCAAGGATGGAGAGCACGCTCATCCTGTTCATTGTGGCATTGATGTGGATACATGGCAGAAATACGCATCTCCGGTTTGGATGGATATAGATTACTCCAACACATTGAATGCAAGAGCTGGCCGTGAAGGATCTGACGAGAAACATGTTTGTCCGCTACAGCTCGACACGATTAAGCGTGCTATTACACTTTGGAGTAATGAAGGAGATACCATACTAACGCCATTTCTGGGCATTGGCTCTGAAGTTTATCAATCAATACTTCTAAATCGTAAAGGTATTGGATTTGAATTGAAAGAATCCTACTTTAACGAAGCTATAAAGAATTGTAAAAAAGCCGAATTTGAGACAAATCAAAAAACGTTATTTGATGCTATATGACAAAATCAGGAATGATAAAACATGTAAAACTTGTTTTAGCTGCTCAAATGCTTACTTGATGCAGTCGTCTATCCATAATCCAATAGTTTCTGATTGTATGAAAACTCACCAAAGAGAAGTGGCAAACACGCCGATAAAGTGTGTGCATTTTGAACCGAGAGTTGGAGACGTAAAGATACATCCCATGGTACCGTGTAGGTGATATGATAAAAATTGATGACAAGTTTACGGAGCAATTCTCTCCCAACGAGCAACTTGCTTTACTAAGATTGCTGTTGATGGCTGATGACGAAGGAATAACAAATATAAGCTACAGAACATTTGCGAGGATGTGTGGAATGACGCTTCAGGTATGTAGATCTACACTTTCTAATCTTATCAAAAAGGGAGAATTAGATGTTGTGACTAATACAGCACATAACCCACAAAATAACATGAAAGGTACATTTGTAATTATCTGTAAATATGATAACTATAGAGTTGGAAAGAAAAAGGTAACACAGCAGACAACATCGAATGTAATTAGCCATTTACAGGCGAAATGCAAAGAACGCGAAAAGGATTTTGAAATTAGTCTTATCCCATTTGTCGTTTCACGTGGTGGTATTTATCAACCAGAGATGATTAGATCTTTCTTCAACTACTGGACGGAAAAGAACAAATCAGGAACGAAGATGCGATTTGAAATGGAAAAGACTTGGGAAACGCAGAAAAGGCTTGTTACCTGGAGTAATAATGAAAAGCAATTTAATAGGAATGAAAAACGAGTTAACAATAATCGAGCATCTACCGCAAACAAGGAAGCAAGCCGTGCAGCTCTTGAAAGACTCGCCGATGCAATATTGGATGAGCATTAACCCAAGAACGGTACAGGATGTTTTCATGGCACCTGAAGTTGGTATAGCGTCTATACGGAGGGAGGTAGGAGAGCAAAGGTTGCAGGCAATGATGGTCAAGTGGGTAAATAGCTTCCTTAACTTCTATTCAACAAATGGGACGATGGATGCCATACAAGTGGCCGAGACCATTAATATGATTATTGACGCTTATCCACATTATACGATATACGATTTCAAACTATTTTTCAAGCTCGCCAAACTTGGAAACTATGGAGAGGTTTATGGCCGTATAGATGGTTCTGTTATTTTATCTTGGCTTCGGAAGTATGATTTGTATCGAGATACAGTAGCACAGAGCGAGAGCATAAAGGAGCAGGAGCAATATAAGGAACTTGCAAAAAGGGAAAAGTCAAACGGGATATATTACAGCGAATACCTGAAACTAAAACAAAAAGAAAATGACACGTCAAGAATATGAGGAACGAAAAAACAACATTATGATATGGATGTATTCGGCATTAACTTCGCACTGCCCAAGAACAGCAAGGGCAAGGGCAAGAGATTTAGCGAGACTTACAGAAGAATATAGCGGGACGCCATATATCGATATATATAATAAACTTTTAGAGGAATATAATCTATGATAAATTTCACGGAGAATAAATATGAGGACAACCACCTCGTGCTGTGCGGCATATACGCCTGCAAAACAGTTAGGAATCTGTGGCTGTGCGTTGTTGATGCGCTGCACTTCTTTAAGCGGCTCATCAAACGTTACCCCTTTGCAGCTTTATTCGTTGTCGTCTTCACTGCGGTGACATTTAGCTACGTGGAGATTGGTAAAGCCAGGGCTGAAAGGGATAAACTATCGCATGAGCTGTATGTGATGAAACAGAAAACAGAACAATTGGAAAACATTAAAAACAGGTAACACTATGAAAAGAATATTAGACGCTTGCTGCGGAAGCCGTATGTGCTGGTTCGATAAGAATAATCCAGAAGCGTTGTTTATGGATATTCGACAAGAAACAACGACACTATGTGACGGGCGGACGTTGGAAGTAAGACCTGATGTTGTCGGTGATTTTCGCAAAATGCCATTTGATAATGAAAGTTTCCATATCGTGTTGTTTGATCCTCCTCATTTAAAAAATCTTGGCAAATCATCATGGATGGCAAAAAAATACGGTCGTCTGTTCCCAACATGGGAAGATGACATCAAGCAGGGGTTTGATGAATGTATGCGCGTTTTGAAGCCTAACGGTGTGCTTATATTCAAATGGAACGAACAGCAGATACGGACTGATAAGATAGTTGAGATTGTCGGACGAAAACCGTTATTCGGTCATACGTCAGGCAAAGGTAATCATACAATTTGGATGTGTTTTATGAAATGATTGGATATGGAAGTATTGACGATTAAATTTATATGAAACTATGAAAAAATATTATTTTACATTCGGTTGCGGCATAGATACGCCACACCGCAAATGCTACCATGTGGAAGTAGCCGAAGACTTTGGAAAGGCAAGGGACCAGATGATTGATAAGTTTGGAATCGAATGGGCATTCCAATATACAGAAGATGAATGGCTCATCAGCCGTGAGTATTACCAAAAATACATTGAATTTGGTCGATGCTCCACACCTTGGCACGAGGGCTTCACGCAAGCGGAAATGTTTAACCTAAAAGAGATATAACGACAATGAAAACAAACAACGGGTGCAAAAGCCAAAACAACAATAAAATCAAGAACGAGACCGAGTTGTTAGAAATGTTTACAGATGGAGATGGCGTCAGAGCATTTACGTATGTTCCATTCCTCCATCCTGTCTACAATGAAGTTTGGGCAACAGAAGGTCATGTAATAATTAGAATTAGCCCAGACAGGCTTAACGGACACTACGAGCCTGTCAAGGGATGTGAAGAACTAAAGCTACCAAAAGTATTAAAACCATGCCATTTATCTTGTACATATAAGGCTATCAGACAGGCGTTGGATGCATGTCCGTTGGTAGATGAAGTGGTAACAGAAGGAAACGAGGAAGAATGCAAGGAGTGTGGTGGTACTGGTGAGGTAGAATGGGAATATACAGATGATAACTTACATACGCATTACCACGATTTCGATTGTCCGATGTGTGGTGGCGATGGCGTGATAACACACAAGAAGGAAACATACACAGGCAGGAAAGTTCACGACGAAAAGGCAGTAATAAAGTTCGGGAATACATTTTTTCGATGGTTTTATCTCGACATCGTGGCAAAGGCTTTGGCGCATATCGGAGCTGATGTAATAAGTATTACGGCAAGCGACCCTTTTGGTATGACAGAGTTTGTATTTGACGGTATCAAGATTGGGATGGCGAGCTTTTATGATAGCGACAGAAAAGGATACAATGCAGAAGTTAAATTAAAGGAAAATGGAGGTGAGGACAATGACAATGGAAAAGAAATACAGACTATTGGAGAATGACACCATTACGGCAGATGGTAGGACTTTGTACCGAATAGAGGCCTTACGAGACTTTGTAGATGTGAAGAAAGGCGACAAAGGCGGATATGTTGAGAGCGAGGATAACTTATCACATGCCGGTAAATGTTGGGTATATGGCGATACTTGTGTGTATGGCAATGACTGGGTACATGGCGATGCTTGGGTATGGGGACATGCTATAGTAAGAGATGGAAAGGTCACAAGCGGAGTAATGGATCACTAAAAGATATACTACAATGGCAAAACGAGAGATACTGTTCCGTGGGTGGAACAAGAAGAACAAAAAGTGGATTTACGGCTACTATTTCACATATCGTGGCAATCATTTTATATCGCCAGATGATAAAGTGAACCCTTTAGATACTTATAAGGACTATGTTGTGGACGCCGACACCGTTGGTCAGTACACAGGGCTGAAAGATGCAAAAGGAAAGAGGATATTTGAGGGGGACATCATAGTGTACAGTGGATGCAATCACACCGTACAATACAATGATGATAGATCGCGGTTTGTAGTTGTACCCGAAGGTTTTGCAAGCATTCAGTTCGACGTCGACCAACAAATGATTAACGAGTGCAAAAATGTTGTAGCCGGAAACGTGCAAGAGAACAAAGAACTTATTAAAACAAAATGACATGAAAGCAAGAATAATAGAAACAGGAGAAGAAATAACGATTATAGGCATCAGTAAAGAATGGGGAACAGCTCAATATTATGGTAGTGATGGAATTTACCGCCAACAAACTTTTAGAGACAAAGAGATAGAGCTTATAGATACTACAGATGCTCTGCCCATTGACTGGGAGCAACGCAGATACGAGATTGCGAAAGATATATTGGTTGCATCATGCAACCAGCTGATTGACGGTGTAAGCATTGCGTCACACGCCCATGATTGTGTGCGGTGGGTAGATGCCCTTATTGAAGAACTAAAAGGACGTAAGGAATGAATAAGGATAAAATGATAGAATGGATTGGTACGCATCATGTTGGTGTATCATCAAAAACGATGTGGGTCGCCCTTATGGAAATACCCAATATAACACCAAACAGTAGTAATTATGATGTACCACACGATGCAGACGATTTTTCACGCTGCTATGACCTATATAGGTTTGCAAAGTTAGATTTGAATGATTTGCGCAAAATAGAAAAGGTTTTCCCATACTGGAAGCCAATCATAGATGTTTGGAGCAACCTTGCCACTGCATACATTGGCATGTGCTATGAACGTGTGTATGATATATTACAAAGTAAACATGATGAAGTAATGAGGCTTAAAGGCTCCAAAAAAGTTTCAGCGAATTGCTGGAAAAGGCTATAAAGCAAATGAAGAAGAAACGATTATTATGTGGAAAGAAATGTTCAATATAATTATCATGGTGTTCAACATGTGTTGCGTGAGCTTTATGTGCATCCTGCTTGCTCGCTGGATGAGCCGCGTTGAAAACAAGGTTCAAAATATTAAGAGCTACCTAAAAGAGGTGCAACGAAAAAACGACGCAATTTACATTAACCAACTATATATCGCACGTGATGAACTGATAAAGGAGGAGCGTTACGAGGATGCGGATAAGATAAACAAGATTATCAACGAAGAAATTAAAAGACAAAAAACTGAATAGAAATAATAAGACAAACAGCTATGGAAATAAAATTAAGCAACGGTGACCGCCTCACAGTCCCGCAGGGCTGCAAGGCAACAGTGAACGGCAACGAGATTATTATTGAGAAAGAGCGAGAGTTCAAAGATGGTGACATACTAACATCAATCTATGATGATATAACGATTATTTTTAAGTGTTATCACAACGATGGTAGCGGAAGAGGTATGTCATATTTCAATACCGAGACAAATCCGGTGAAAGGGCTTGAGAACAAGTGCTGGGATATGGATTCTTTTCGTCAGGCCACCGATGAGGAAAGGCAACGCCTATTCGACAAGATGAAAAAACGAGGCCTCCGTTGGAACGAAGAAGAGAAGCAAATAGAGGAGATAAGGTGGAGAGCAAAGAAAGGTGATAGGTATTGGAAATTATCTTCGGATTTACATATGTTAGGAATGCAAGAAGATAACGATGATTTCGACCAAGATTCTTGGGAATGTGGCAACTACTTCAAAACACAAGAGCAAGCCGAGAGAGCAGCAGAAGCGATAAAAGAGACGTTAAGAAAGTTCCATGAGGAAAACAACTAACAGCAGGAATTAATACTGGTTCGATCCCAGTACTAAATCATCCCAAAAGGAAGTAATGGCCACCGAAAATCAGAGGTGGTTGGTTGTGTTAGAACAATGGGTTAGTTCTGGTTCCTGCTTTATTATAAAAACTGTAACAGACAAACATAGAAAGGACTATAAGGATATGACAAACAACGATATACCAATTTGCATGTCGGAGGAGTACTGGGCAAACTCACAGTTCTTGATAGCGAGATACTATGGTCGGATGAAGATTAACGGACATGAGTTCATCATCGTTAATAAGGACGGTATTGACGTGTTCACATTGTCTGCAATAGCCGAAAAGCAGGGTAAGGAAAAGGCTATCGGCCCGGGCGAGCCTTGCGACCTCGTCAGAAAAGACTTCGTTAAGTATTACAGGAAACTAAGTCGAGATGCTTTTCTTGCTGTGCTAAAAGAATATCCAACTGCAAGTGCAGAAGATCTGAAAAGGGTAATGAGTGGTATAAGTAAAAGGGAGTGCCCGTGAACACCCCCTCCAAGACTACGGCGTTAACACTACGCCTCTACGAAGAAGTGGAAACAAGTACCATTCTTAGGGTAGATAATCTTTCCACCTTTGCGGATGAACTTGCAAAACACTTCACGTATCTCGCCTTTATGCAATTTAGTATTCATGCGGTAATACCTCCCTTCTCGGCGGTTGCAACCAATGCTTAATTGCGTTGGAAGTCGTTGCACTATGCCGAAATGCAACGAAAAGCCCCCAGCACGGGACTGAGGGCGTGTCTTTTCTCTAATAGGCAGAGAGCGGACGGAGAGACGGCATATAGCCGCAGAGGTATTACCTCGTACTAAATTGCTCTACAAAGATAGAGCGTTTTACAGCACGCAACAAATAAATTAACGATTTTAATGAGCAAATGTTAAATATTAACTTATAAAAACCAACAGTTATGTACGCAGTTAAAGGAGACCTCATAGAGGTAAAGAAAGTGAGTGAATCAGAGTATACCGACAAAGACGGTAACACCTATGATAAAGACGAATTGGTGCTGCTTGAGGAAATGGATGCAGATCCAATAGATTGGGACAAAGTACGTATAAATGCGGCGATAGAAACGATGGCGACAATCAGTGCAAGCTATGGAGCTTCCTTGACTCCAAAAGGATCGGCAGAGATTGCAGTTAAATGCGCCGATGCACTTGTAGAGGAGCTTAAAAAAGGAAACGTAAAACAATAAACAATCACAGGCGGTGCACCAACTCATACGATAAAATTATTAAATAGACTCTTTTAAATTAAATCGGTGCGCTGCCTGTTTTATACCAAGCAAATGATACAGGAAATAGAAATCACAGAAAAGAATATAAACGACCTATGGAATCTCGAATGTGTTCATTCGATGATAAAAACAGGAGATGGGTTTGTTCTTGAACTCAATCACCAGGTCACCAACGGATGGGTAGCAAGGAAAGGCGAAAGCCTAAGACAAAATGATAACGGAAAATGGGAAATAGTAAGAAAGGGTAAATAATGAACGAATACGAATACTTGCCTGACTGGGCAATAATCATAGATATGAAATGATAGAGAGAACAACACATACAGTCGCTATTAGACAGGCAGTGGTCAAGGGCGCATGGCAGCATAAGGAAGAATGGGAGCATTGGGCTTCACTATTCCACTGTATCGTCGTACCGATGAACGATGTAGCACTATCGCTACTGAAAGATGCTCACGAGGCATTGAAAGAGTCCAAGAGATACAAACGACTTATAAAGAAAAACGTCAAGGCAGCAGAAATAGCTGGAGACGAATACGAGCGGATGCTCTATGAGGAATCACGAATTAACCGATATGGTGATAGAAGAGGATATCTCATGGACTACATGGACACGTGGCAGGAAAAAATGAAACACGATATAGACATTCTTCGATTCTCGATTAACAGATACGTCAACAAGCTAAACTTAAATGAGGCAGAATTGGCAACAAGTGTTTTCCTTGCTCACGTCATGCTGGAGTATGCATGTGTCTTGTGGGACGCCTTTTGGAAGATGTCGAGAGAAAAGACTGGCAAAGACCTGTCTGATACATTCAGGTCGGCTCGGCTAACAAATGTGCTGAATTATTTTACCGACGTAAGCCATTCGTTTGACCCGGACAACATCGTCAATCTCAATAAGGACAAAGACTGCCAGCTCGCCATGAATATCATTGAGCGCAAGGCCACAAGTGTTGATACCATTAATGCCGTAGGAAAGGCCGCGCTTGGCTATCATAAAGACTTGGTACAATGGGCGGATGAACTGGACAAGAAGAAAACAGAAGAAAAGAATTTTTTTCTCAATCGATAAATTAATTAAACTTAAAGCTCTGGTGAGGGCAAAATGCTCCCAATCATCGTGATGGTGATTGGGAGCTTTCTTGCAAGTTTTGCAAGAGATTGCAAGAAACAACAAATCCCCACTATCCATCACGGACGGTGGGGTAACATAAATTTAAAAACCTCATATTTGAGGCGGAAACAAAATAAAGTTTAATATTTCAACTGTTTATTAAACAAATATTCCTATATTTGCACAGTTAATTAAACTTTTATATTATGAAACATAGGTTAAAGGAGATTCTTCCAAAAATTGGAATGACACAAAAAGAGCTTGCCTCAAAAATTGGAATGACAGAGGTTGGAATGAGTAAGCTGATTAATGGTACAACAACGAAATCCTCACTGGAGAAGATTTCGCAAGCAATCGGAGTAGATTATTCTGAAATAGCAATCGAGGAAAAGATACTTAAAGCAAAATATGGATCGGATAAAACGCCATTACGTCTTGGCAGTTTAGAGTTGCCATGCTACGTACTTGAGGATGGTACACGCGTGTTTTCCGGACGTGGAATGCAGAAAGCCATAGGAGCAACAAGTTCAAGTGGTACATGGCTGTCAAGATTCGTGTCGAGAGACCCTATCAAAAATCTGCTTAGAGAAATTAAAACCGGCGATGGAGATACTTTCCAACGGATGAACAGCCCGATAATATTCAAGAGAAATGATGCAGGAGGCTCACAGTCTGATACGTACGGGTATGAAGCAACCTTGCTTATTGATTTATGCGATGTAATAATTAAAGCCGGCGAATCAGGGTATGATATTCCAGAGAATTATATAAGAAACGCAAATATCATTATCCGAGCCGTAGCGAAAACAGGTATCATTGCATTAGTGGACGAGGCAACTGGGTATGATAAGGAAAAAACAAGGGCTAAAGACGAGCTTCAGAAATTTTTCAATTCATTTCTGCAAGAAGAAGCGGCAAAGTGGGTGAAAACATTTGACGATGTGTTTTTCGAGGATTTATACAAAATGCGCAAATGGACATGGCAGAAGACTTCAAAACGCCCCGGAGTCGTCGGCACATGGATAAAAGAAATTGTATATGATAGGCTGGCTCCTGTATTACCAGAATTGGAGAAGTTAAACCCTAAAAACAAAAGTGGGAACAGAACATACAAGCACCACCAGTTTCTTAGCCGAGATATAGGGTTACCAAGGCTCAGGCAACATCTTGAAGCTGTACATGCCATCGCTGTAATATCAAATTATGATTGGAACAAGTTCATGGTTAATCTTGACAAGGCATATCCAAGGAAATATCAGGAGTTATATTTATTTGACGAATGAGAATAAAACTCAACCTATATCTTATGTACTGACTTTGTCACTCGGATAATGACTAAGATAACGAGCGCGAGCGTGCCACCGATGGCTATACCGCCGAAGTCCATTTTCGCCTGCTCCCACTTGGAGAGTGATTCCTCGACGGGGTAAGGCACACGGATGCTGTCCCTTTGTATCACGGAGTCCGTCTTTATCTTGTACACCTTAATAATCCTGTCCCGCCACCTTATCTTCTCTACAATCGTCGTATCCCCCTGCGTCCTTATAATCACACTATCACGGATAAGCGTCGTGTCAGAACGCAGGAAAGTATCGGTATTGTGGGTGTAGCGGGTGTGGTACTCAGGTACTGTGACGTACTTGGTCTTGCAGGATGTGCAGCATGCCACGCAGACGGTTATTACGAGCAGCGCGTACCAAAACGGGATGTTGAGGTGCTTGATGTAGTTTTTTATTCTACCCATCTACGTGCCTCCCACTCTCTCCTTTTCACCAGCCCGGGTAACACCTTGCCACCCGAATGCACCCACCGCCTGAACTCCGCTTGTATGAGTCTGTCGGGGGCGTGGTGCAGGATGCGCCTGTAGAGCGTTGAGCGTTTGAAGTTGCCCACACCAAGATTAAAGATAAAGCTCACCACGGCATCGTACTTACCCTGCGTGTCTATCGCTTTCATCGTGTTCGGGAACCTGCCCGCCACCCAGAGGTCTTGCTCCAGCATTTCCTCCGCCTGCCGCTCCGTGATGCGTTGCCCCATCTTCACGCCCAGCGTATGGCCGTAACCAATGGTGGGCTTACCTCCCGAGTCTCGATAGGCTCTGAGCCGCAGCCCCTCGAACTCCTTGATTTTCACTATCAGTTGATTACTTGCTTTCATCTTCGTCGATATTGTCGCGCACGCGCTT
>NZ_GG704783.1:89485-157424 GCF_000160535.1 Hallella bergensis DSM 17361
ACAGCTACCGAACATGTAAAAACCATTCGTCAGTGCCGACAAATTCCAGTTAGAGGTGTCAAGAGATACCAAGTTTGAATAGCCATTAAATTTTAGACTTGCGTCCGTGCATAGCGTCATATCCCAGTTCCTTACATCCAAGTGGCGAACATATTTATTTCCTGCCCAATCGTTCTCGCGTGTCGCCCCACTGAAATTGCCTTTGACAACACGCTTGCCAAGATAATAATAGGTAATGGCATTCTTTGTCAGATTTCCCTCTGCCGGGCCGCTCTTTATCTCACCGTCGGTAGCATCCAGCCACACATCCTGCGTTGGGTCTTTCGGTGCATTTTTAATCGCTTCGATCGCCCTTACCTCACGCTCGTACTCGTTTTCCTTGATGTACTTTTGTGCATTGACGTACTCAAGCGTGGACATGATTTCCTTGTCCGTCTCCACACGCTTTGTTTCGGCTTCTACTCTGAGCTGTTCTGCGCTTGCTCTCTTTGTTTCCGCTTCAACCCTTAGCTTTTCAGCATCTGTGCGTGACTGTTCACTAACCAACCTTTCGTTCTCCTTTTCAGACCGTGCATTCTCTGCCTGCACTCTTTCACGTTCAGCTTGCTGTCGTTTCGTCTCGCTGGCCGTCCGCAGCTGCTCATCCTTTACTCTTGCATCTTCCGCCTGCTGACGTGATGTTTCTTGCTGTACCCTTAGGCGTTCAGCCTCTTTCCGCTGCTCTTCCGTGGCATTCCGCTGCTGTTCGGCTTTTATTCTTGCATCTTCATTTCCTTTCCTTGCTTTTTCCGAATTAACCCTTTCAATCTCGGCTTTCTTGCGCTCTTCTTCGGCAGTCTGTCGCTGTGTTTCCGCCTGTGTGCGTCCCTCTTCCCATTTGAAACGCGCATTTTCTGAACCAAACCTTTCCCGCTCATTTTCTCTACGTTGGTTCTCAGCTGTCTGTCGTGCCTGTTCCGTGCTGTTGCGTCGCTGTTCAGCATTTAATCGTTCTACCTCTGCGCTCGCACGATAGTTTTCAGCGGTAAATCTATTCAATTCCGCCTGTTGACGTTTTTCCTCGCTATTCTGTCGCTGCTGCTCATTCTTCACCCGCTCATCCTCGGCAGTATTCACGCTGTCTTGTTTCCGCTGCCGTTCTGTTTCCGCCTTAGCTCTTTCTGTTTCAGCGTTAGCACGCAGTTTCTCAGCTTCCGTCATTTCATCCAGCGTTCCCTTAATATTCTCTTTCAGATGACCAATCTCCGTAAAGGTGGCGTAATACTCGTCAATCGTACCCTTGTAGCCGTGTGCCTTAGCCAACTGGTAGGCATCAACCAAAGCAACAGGGATATTTGCTTTCACCACCGCACCGTCAAAGCGTGTGTTGTCCTTCACTAATACCACCGTACCCTCGGCAATCGCCACGTTCAACCTTTTGCCGTCTGCATAGTTCGGGTCAGGCGTGTTCACCTTGACTTCCGCACGCAGTCCCCCCGGTGGCAAGCCATGTCCATCCATGAAGCACCTTATCTTGTTGCCGTCCACCGCACACCGCTCGCACACGCCTGCCGTGCGCCCAACCGTGTAGCGGCTCGCCATGACCATGAAGTCTATCCTGAAGTCCTCATCACCCAATTGGTACGGCTTATCTCCAGCCAGCAGCTCCACCACTAACTCGAAGTCCTCCTTGTAGTTGATTCTTACTATTCCTTTTGCGCTCGAGGTATTTTCCTCTGTTCCGCAGCCACACATTTCGTTTGAGTTCATATTTTTTAGTTTTTAGTTCACAAGTTGACGATTTTCTTATCTAATTGTCAAAAATCCTTTTACAACTCCTATATATTTAGCTCTCATGTCTCCAGACAGACTCGTCAGCTCCATTGGAACGAGCGGCACGAGCGCAACAAGTGTTGTCGTACCATTGTCTGTAGCCATTTCCACACCTTCAATTGGCACACCAATCGCCCTAAACATAGCTCCAGGCTCTATTTCCACACGGACATTTAACGTTTTGTTCGGATGTGTTGTTTTTCCTGCAGCAAGCGTTGAATAAAACCATATCGTTTCAGTGGTGTAATTGTAGATATTTAATACAGCACCGTTAAGTTCGGAAGCGAGAACATATCTACCATTGATATTATCGCCCTTAGTGATATACCACGACAGTGACGGACTTGTCATTAACAAGTCAAACGACTTCTGCTCCACAAACGGCTGCGCTATCTTCTGTGCGGTGATACTTTCAGCGGATATGAGTTTTGCGTTGATGTGTCCGTTCTCATCCAACAAGAACGTCCATTCGCCCTTGTTGTTCTGCACCATGAAGTTGTCGGTGGTAGCTATCATTTTCCTGTTCTTGATGTCCAAGCCACTCGCTAACAGTGCTTCTACCGTTCCGTCATACTCGCACCACGGTGTGGCCTTGTCACTCTCCTCCAGCTTGGGACGGCAGAGCCACATCAGGCTCTCGTCTGTGCCAGAGTGTGCAAATAGTACCGTAAGCAACGTTTTATCATTGGTTTTGAAAGTCCAGTGCCTGCGCTCCCATTGATTTATCTCGCCCAGATAATATTGGTTGTCGCTGCCCTCCATAAACGCTAATCCCTGTGAGCTTTCCGTCTCGATTACGCCGACATAAATCTGATTGACATCTTCTTTGTTAGGCTTAAACTTCACCCATGCACTCATCGTGTAGACCGTGTTTGGCTTTACCTTTATTTTCTCCCACTTAATATTTGTCCAACGAGCGACACCGTCTTTTGATTTGAACATCAGGGCATCAGAGCCAGCCACACCACCACCTTTGAGATGTTGGAAATATTCTTTACTATCCACCTTTATCTCTTCCATTTTTACGCCCAAATGCTTCTCGATGGCCACCTTGCACTCATTAACCCTATTCCTTGCAGTGTTTATCTCATTGTTGCAATCGTTTATCTGCTTCTGTAGGTCATTGCGCTTTGCCGTGTCATTGGTAGGAGTAGCATCCAACTGCCGTTGTAAATCTTCCTTTTTAGCTGTCTTTTGCTTAATAATATTACCATTGTCATAGGCAAGCTGTATCTTATTCTGCACCTCCGACAAATCAAGGTCGCTGCCCCACAGCAAGTTAGGACGTGTTCCATTATTCACGGTAAGACTAATTGCGTCTGACTTCATATTTAGCTGTGTGTACTGCTCATTCAGATCTCCAACCGTGGCTTTGGTCTGGTTGAGGTCCCGCTCAACAGAGTTTATTTTACCATTAGCAGCTTCAATCTGACTGGTAATTGTTCCATTCACCGTGTCAATATCGAACACCACGCTTGGCTTAAATGTGATAGGCACGATACGCTGGTCTACGATATTACTGCCTTTTGTCAGCGTGACAACGTATGTTTCGATGTTCTCCTCTTTGTATGGAATATTTTTTTTATCCAAGACATACGCACCGTCCGTTAACACGAATGTTTCAGTAATACCAACCACAGACAGCGTTATGCCCTCATCTCCGAGAGCTAATTCTTGAGTAACTTCACCAACAGTTTTCTGTACTTTATACTTTAACAGCAATCTTACAAGTTTGTCTCCATTCTCCGCCTTGTATGCCACGGCTGCTTCCTGTATCGGTATCAGCTTGTAGCTCACGGCATCCTTGCCGGGCTTCCCGTCCATCGCCTCCGCATAGATGGTGTCTTGCGCCAGCGTGACGTCGGAGTCATTCCTAACGACACGAGCCACAAGGTAACGCCTATAGCCATAGTTCGCCGTAAGGTAGTTCACACCGGGCTGCACACGAATCTCCATACCCATGTCGTCACTAAATAGCAGCAGGTCGGCACCGGCGGCAGAAAGGGCGGCACCATCTACCTCCTCGGCCTTGTCGCCCACGATGCGCACAACCTTCAGACTGAAAGTCTCACCTTGTTTTCCAGTGATATTGCGAATGGAAAACGATACGTTCCACATCTCCATGTTACTGTCAGATGCCAGCCCTTTCATGTAGTCCTCGATAGATTCCTCTCCTCCGTTATCACTCTGCACCTTGAAGTTGCCTGTCACCTGACTTCCATTTGCGGCAAACCAAGTGCGCTTGTACTTGGACAGTTCGTAGTTTTTCACACCCGTGTACTGCACCCAGTAGGGCGCCTCGAGGTCAGGGTCAAAGCTATTGTAGGCACACGTCATGATAACACTCTGCCTTTCCTTATTGTCAGGGTTTCCTATCTGAACGAGGTCGTCACCCACCTGTGGTATGTCAACGGTATTTTTGGAATGGTCAGTCTTGGACAGCACTATCTTCAGGCACTTTTCCTCCTTGCCGTTAATCGTGTGTGTCACCACCTCTTTGGGTGCATCCGTCACCTTGCGCCAATAGAAGTGATTACCTTTTCCACCCTTGAGGATATTCATGCCGTTGGAGCACATCATCTGGTCGGACACCTCGCACCTCTGCAACAGCTTCACACCGTCCTGCTCTGCTCGTTGGTAACACACATATCCGTCGGTGTCGGTTGCTTCCTCCACCGCATCTATATGGAAAGTACCAGCGGAGTGCACCGTCATACCACCTGCTGCCTTGGCCTTCTGAATCTCCAACTGGAAGAATGTGGCCTTTTCCGTTACCCTGAGGTTCCTCGTTACGATATCACCCGTGTTGATGATGTTGCCATTGTTCACGATGCCCTTGAAGTAGGAGACGGCTTGCGCCACCAAGCCCTTTAAGAACGTAATCAGACCCCGTGCGGTGTCGTCTTGCAGCTTGGAGAGGAAATGCTTGCCTGTGTAGTTGCGGATAATATCAGACACCTGCCTTTCATTCAGTCCACCGCCACTGAAATTGCCAGAAAGAATGTTTTTCACATCTTCCTTTAGCTGTGTGATGTTTCCCTTGACAGCTTGGTTACCCACGGTTATCTCCTGTATGATAGGATAGTCGAGCTTCGTGACCAATTTGATGACGCGGGTTGAAAGCTGATAGCCTTGCCCGTCGTCATAAGTCACTTGCTGCCCGATGTAGAGATTGGGATTCTTCTTCTCGAACTCCACGGCGTTGGACGGTGCGGTATAGTTGTTGTTATCCCGTGTCCTGCGTTCGATCTCCTTTATCGTCCGTGTGGCGAGCTCTTCCTGCGCAAGTGTTGTCTCGTACTCACCCATGACGATGTTGAACAGGATAACGATATTACAGGTAAGGTCGGGCAGTCTGTTTCCTCGTGGTATTAGTCCGTCCTCCTCGTTGGAGGGAATGATAACGTCCCCACTTTGATACTTGATAATCTCGTAGTCACCTTTTTGAACGGAGACACCACTGTCACCTGTTGTGCTGTTGGCAGGAATGTCTCGGCTTTTTTCATGATAGGCAAACTCAAATCCATCCTGACCGTTGGGCTGACCGACCAGAGCCTGCGTGAGCGCGTCGTATTGGTTGTTCGTCGTGTGCGTATTGACCTTGAACGTCCCCATGAGCGAGTGCCCCTGCAAGACTTGTTTCTTCGGGTCGAGTTCATAATCGTACCAGTAGTGCGTGACCGGCTTCCCCTGCTCATCCTTGTCGGTGGTCGTATTGACGGGTGTCCTGGTAGCGTCTTTCTCTGTCGTGCAGTAGGCAAGTCGCATATACCAAATTGTGAAAACCTTGTCTTTCATGTACTCTCCCGTATCGCCGTTCTTGACGTACTGCGTGCGCTTACGTATGTTGTAAGCGTAGAGGTTGATATGCGGATATACGTCATCAAAGGACAGGGCGAGGGTCTGCCTGACGGCATTGGAGGCATCAAAAGCTGGTTTGGGAATGATTTTACCGTCTGTGCCAATGTAGATGCAGCCATCTGGGTAATTATCCGTGTTCAGGCACAGTCGTGCGAGTGTAGCTACGTTCCCCGTTCCCACCTGAGCCTTGCTGGACATGTTCTTCGTTGAGCCTTGCGGATAGAAGCAGTTGTAGTAAGCCTCCTTGGAAGCCGTCACTGACGCAACCTGCAAGTTGCCATGCACCTTCAGCAGTGGCACGTCCTCGCCGAGATTGACAGATACCTGACCGAAGTATAGTGTGCGGTGCTCCCATGACAGGTGCCCCTCGCAGCTGTTTGACTTGCATGCCTGTGCGATGAGGGAAATAACAGATAGAATATCATTGGAGGACACGGAGAAGTTCACCGAGCCGTCCACTGTTCCGCAGAGGGTATAGGTGAATTTGTCAGTTTCTGTAGTGAACCCGAATGCTTCGTTGATAGCATCGCATACGTGCTGTAATGCCGTAGCGGTAAGTCCGTCAAACGACCAATCCTGCTGCTTGACAGGTGTCCCGCTCTGGTCTGTGGTTGAATAAAGGAACGGCACACGGGAGAGAATCATCAACGGGTGGTGGAACTCTGGCGCATACTTGAACTGCTTGCTGTCTTCTGATGGGGTGTAAGTATCAAGCAGGCGGTATTTCAGCCCGTCGTTAAACGGAATGATATATGCTCCTGCGGGGAGGGTGACTTTCTTGTCACTGTTCCATGACAGCCTGACAAGATTTGTCTTGCCAAGCTCTTCCTCGTGCTCACCTCCCTCTGTGAGGATGGCGTCGAGTAGTTTTGTGCCGTTGATGTTGTAGATGGTCATATCATCAAAGTTCGTCAATTTATAACATTGTATGAAGTTTATTTAAATCTGAAATGTGACAATAGGTGAAATGTCATAAAAAACCATGTACAGAAGGGTGTGGTCAAATTATGGAAACCATGCCTATTCTGAAAATAGAATTGACAGTCATTAATAGTTACCCTGTTCTTATTATTTTCTATTCCTTGGATTTGGCTCCATGAATTTCACGCCAACCTTGCAGAATGTCCGCTCCACGTTTTGTGCATACATGCCAGTAGTGTCTTTGAACTTAAGGTGGAAAACTTTTGCGCTGTTTTTTGGAACAGATAGAACTACGTCACCTTTGCTCAATTCTTCGTAAAACAAATCCTTTTTACTAATAAAGTCCGCTTGATTGTCACCCATGATTGTAAACGTGAGTGTCAACGTACGTTCGTTCATTTTAGGAATTGACTTACAATATTCTATACCGTCCTTCGTGCGGTCATTGTTTGTGATATAATCTTTCAGCCCAGCCTTATCGCCAAGGGCGTCCAGAAATTTATCTCCCATATTGACACCAAACTCTTTATAAGCATCTTTCCCGTTGATAAATAATTCTCCTATCATAGTTTATCCTTTATTAACCTGTTCATGCTGTTTATATTTTCATCTATCTGCGTGAGACACTTTGCCGAGACACCAGTATTTTCGTTTATCTCTTTTAATTCCATGTATGAGTTGGCAAGGATAGTCCTCGTCTCGTCGGCTATTGAAACAGTGTCTTTTCCTATCAAAGAGATACCAGAGAGTGACAAATCAATGGAGCTTAGCTTCTGCGACAGTAAAATATCCTTTATTTGGTCTCTTGATATGTTTCCTGCTGTGATAAGTGCAATAAGGTTTGTAGCCTGCTCGTAGGATATTTGCGACAATCCATTTGTGGTGGCTTTCTGGTCTATGGATACACCAGTATAGCCTACACTCTTGGCAATGTTGTCACGCATAACTGCGAGTTCGTCACGTTTGGCATTCCATTCCTCTGCATAGCTATTCCAATCCGTTTGAGACATAGTGCCACCCTTGACTTTGTTTGCCCACTTCTCCTGAAACTGTTTTAACCAACTGTCGAACTCGTCATTCAGTACGTTAGTGTTGATTAGGGATTTAAACAACATATTCTCAAACGCTTTGCTGAAATCACTTGCGTCGGAATCCATATCCATTAATGTATCAAGGAAACTATCCCTTAAACTACTGAATGATGTTTGCGTGAGGTTATTTTGTATCTGCTCTGTCAGTTCTGCGGCCTTTCCTGCTTGATCCACAACATCATCCCAATACTTGGACTTGTCATATTTACCAACAGTGGTAATGTAGTTCCACAGATCTGGAGCAAAGTCCTTAATAGCCTTGAGTTGTTCAGGGGTGAGATTGTAAATGGACTTCAAGCCGGATATGGTAGACATATCTACACCAGCTGCCTTAAATGCAAGTTGAGCGTCCCTGTTATAAGAAGCTATCTTCCTGTCGTCAGCATATTTAGCGTTAGAGTGATGGCTTCCGTGATATCCCATTTGCATCTTTAGAATCTCCATCTGATTCTTATTGATTTCCTCCTGCGCTTTCAACGCCGTATTGTAAGCATTTACAGCCTTGGCACCTGCCGAGCTGCCTATCATTTTGGAAAGGTTATCTATGCGAGAGGCAAGAACTTCGTTCGACTTAGTTAATCGTTCTGTAGTCTCAGCTACCCGTTTTCGGTTTCCCTCGCCGATACCCAATGCGGAGCCAAAGGATTTGATGGCAGAGACGCTATTAAGAACAGCGCCGACATAATTACCAGTTGCGAAGTCAGCAGCCGCTCCTGCTGCACTATTAACTCCGTCAAGCCCTTTTGCTATTTTATCGCCTGCCTTGCCAAGACCGACAGAATCTAATAAATCTGGTATTTGGTCAATACCTTTTTTATCAATGAACTCTTGTACACCGCTGAACCAGTCGGAAACCGCTTGGGCTTGCTTTCGCTTTGCAGCGTCTTCTGCCTGCTTAGCCTTGTTCGTTGCATTGGCCGTTTTCTTCCTTGCCTCTGTGAGTTTCCCCTCTGCAACTGCCAGCTTTTGCAGGAGCGGAACCAGGTCCTTAAACTTTTCGTCCGCGAGGTCAATCTTTCCGTTTAAGGAGGCGGTGGAAATATCTTTTATATCAAGATTTACGCCTTTTGATGCGAGTTCTTTTTGAACATTTGATTGAGCAGAAAATACATCAAGATTAGCCTTAACTTCCTCACTTCTTGCAATATTTAATCTTTCCTGTGCATCAGCTGCTTCTTTTAGCAATCTGTTGTGCTCACGAGTTCTTTCTCCGATGAAATCCCAAATACCCTGCTGCTTTCCAAGTTCATCGTCAATAGTATTTATTTTATCGGAGATAACCTGCATCTGGTCAATAGGAAGGTCTCCCGTGTTGAGCAAATCCTGTAATTGTTTACGCAAACCTTGTAGGTATTGCTTGGTATGCCCCTGTAAATCAGAAAATACGCCATTCCAGTCGATAGAACTTTGCAAGTCGTCATTCTTTATTTTTTCTATCTCCTTATCACGTTGCATTTCAAGAATAGCCTTTTCACCGACAGAACTTGCCTTTCGGATTCTGTCTTCATATTCCTGTGTAATAGCGAGTTTCTTTTCCTCAAACGTACCATACTCCTTCAGGTAGCCATTGAGGGATTCTGTCTGCTTCCTTTGGTACTCCTTATCTTCGTTGGCGTGCTTCTTGAGGGTGTCGGAACGCATCTTGTCGAATTTGTCCTGCTCATCCTGTGTCAGCGTTACAGATGATGCGTTGAACTTCTTCCCTTTGTTCTTTGGGTCTGCCTCGAATATCTGCTTGGCGTCACTGATTTTCTTTTGCAAGAAGTCACGTTTGTACTTTTCCAAGTCGTCAAGCTCTTTCTTATGGTTGAGTTCTCGCTGCTTCTTTTCTTTCTCATAACCATTTTGCAAGGAATCTATGTACGCCTGTGATGATTTATCAGCAAGTTCTCTCTCTGCGTCTGAACGCTCACGGGCGAGTTTGTCGTAGTCTATTTGTTTGGAAGTAACATTATTCTTATTGTTTTCTACTTTTCTTTTTGGGCTTTCAATTTTGTTTGTCGACTTAGTATTTCCCTCTATTAATTTATTGAATTTATCATCTGAAATCTCATATTTATCTTTGTAATCAGATATAACCTTATCGAATGCAGCTTTCGAGCTATATATATCCTCACGCAGGTCATCAACACTCGCTCTGAAATCAACAATTCCATCTTTTGCATTTTTCCCCCATCTTATATCCCAAAATGATGTTTTTTGAAGTTTACCTATATCACCAACACTTAAACTTCCTTTTTTCCCGAGAATTGTTTCCCTATAAAGATTGTGGTAAAGTCTTGAGCCTTCATCTTCGCCATATTTCTTTTTTAACGAAGAATAAGCTTTTTCAAGTTTTGAAGAAACGGTCTTGTCATAATTAGAAAGTTCTTGGTCATAAAAAGCTTTAAGTCCCCTTGCTCCAATAGAGCGTTTAATACTTTCCACTAATTGTTCATATACAGAAGAAAGATTACCAACCTTTTCGATTTCTGCGTCTATCCCATTAAAATACCGCCCGTATTGGTCTACAATCTCTTTTTTTACGGCTTTGTATTCAGCGCTCCCCTTTGTTGTTTCTTGAAGCCTTTTGTTAAGTTTGTCAAGTTTCTCAATTTCACTCAACACCTGGCCTTCATTAGATTTGATAGTTTTATTTAGTCTTTCTTGTGCTTTATCAAACTCATCACTTGCTGTTGAAGCCATATAAACAGCCCCTCCTAAAGCAACAATAGCGGCTGCGGCAAGTGCATAAGGGTTGGCAAGTATGGTAGCATAGAGAGACTTAAATTTTGTTTTCAGTACATCAACAGAAAATCCTGTAACGGTCATATTAGCGGCGTGTGCTTTTTCAGCAAGCATCGTTATTAAAACTGCTGTCTTGTAAGTTCCGTATGTTGCTACCAACCCTGCCAAAACTTTGCCTGTTTGCTCGTAATGTTCAACAAGGTAGGTTCCTGCCTTTACAGCATACATCACAACTCCTTCACCCTTTTGTCCAATCTCGTTGAACATCATATCAAAGCTCTCCTGAAGCATGGAAATCTGTCCGTTGAGAGTTTTCGCTCCCTCTTGTGACATACCAAAAAACTTACCACCTGCGCTCGTGGCGGAGATGAAAGCATCCTGAACCATCTTGGAAGAGATAGCACCCTTGGACATTTCCTCTTTGAGTTCTCCTATTGATTTACCTGTCTTACGTGCAATTTCCTCCAATGGGTTAAAGCCAGCATTGACCATTTGCATCAAATCCTGTCCCATTAACTTTCCAGCACTGCTCATCTGAGAGAACGCCAACGCAAGGGAATTGAATTTTCCTGTATCGCCCATTGAAATATCTCCAATGGCTTTAAGGAAGTCGATGGATTTCTCTGCTTCAATACCAAAAGAAGTCATCATCTGTACGGCACCGACCATATCCTTTGTATTCAGAGGAGAAGCAAGGGCATACTCTTTGATTTGCCCCATGATAGTGTTCAGTTTTTCTTGGCTGCCGCCCAAAAGGACTTTAAGCGATGTTTCCATACTCTCGAACTCGGATCGGACAGAGATAATCCTGCTTGCAAGCTCTTTCAAGCCAATACCACCAAAAACGGCAACCCCCATCTGCTTCATCTTTGAAGTAAGCAGGTTCATTGTTTCAGCTGTCCCACCGTCCTCTTTTCTTAGTGAGGCATACTCATCACGGAGTTTCTTCACTGATAAACGAGCATTCGCCTGTTCTTGAGTTATTCCGAATAATGCAGCTTTTTCCTCTTCCAACGTACGCTTGGCAGCTTTCCATTCGGCAAGTTTCCCGTCTGCTGACATCGGGCTATACCTCTTGGCTTCACGGTAAGATTCGCCAAGCCTCCTTACGTCAGCAGCAACATCTTTAACAACGGCTTTTTGCGCAATAATTTTTTCGGTGAACCCATTTACAGTTTGGGATGCTGCATAAATTTTCCGTCTGAAGTCTGTCTCCATTGTAGCGGAAGCCTGCGCAATCTTTCCCGTAACGCTGCTAAGCTCTTTTCCTGTTTGCTGCAACTTGCTGTTCAGTTTGTTGAACGCAGTAGGATTCTGAATAGCGTCAGTTTTTCCTATCTCCTGCTTCAACTTTGCTATTTCCTCTCTAAGTCGCTGAACTTTATCCCATTCTGCTTGAATCTTGAAACTAAGCTGTGCCATATTCTATTTTTTATTTCTACGTTTTGCCATATCCTTACCGCTGATGGTTTTCACCATATCTCCATACACCTCATGCTGTTTGTCTTTCTGCATAATGATAAGATTGCGATAAGGGATTTCATTAACTACTTCATCATACGTAAGATGCAAGCTATCCATGAATGATGTTATCTGCCCCAAAAGGGTACGGTTGCCGGCTATCTCGGACTTGCTGCCAGCAGGCTTGCGTTCCTCGTCAAACTGGCAGCTTTCAAGAAAGGGGTTACACCAACCAAGTCAAATGCCGACGAAAGCGCGTCTACAACCTCCTCGAACGTTCCTTTGGATAGTTCAGCACTCAACGACTGATTTCCCTTTATAAACCACGACAGAGCCTTTGCGTATGCTTTGCAATCTTTAGCGGAAAGCAACATATCCTTTAACGTCGCATTATCGCCTAAATCTAAATTGCTGATACATGATATTGATCCTGCAAGAGTTTTGATTGTAGGAGGATGTATCGTATAGGCCTTGCTATTCACATAGACAATAGAAAAGTCATTTCCTATGATGGCATCTGAAACTATTTTACTTGCTTTGCTCATATCAAAAACAAAAAGGGTGAGAGGTGGTCTAAGCCACTTCCCACCCTACGTTATACATTCGGTTACTTTATTAGCCTGCCTTTACAACAGAAGAATCAAACCAATATTCAGGAGCCACTCCATCTACTGTTGGTTCGAGCTCTGTTCCTACTACAGGCAATCCCACAGCCTTGTCCGTTGTTGCCTCACGAGCAACAATGTCGGCACGAGGAATGACGATATACTGGTCATCCTCTGTCAGTCCAACAAGGCACTTCTCGATGTTGACCTTTCCCGCAGCACGCTCCCATGATGTTTCTGTAGCTGTACCACCCAACATGTCCGCCTTGGTCTGATAATCGTACTCGCCAAGTGTGAAGTTCATGGCAACGTCGCCCATTTCCTTGTCGGAACGATACGTCTTTCCAGTGAGTTGATTCTTGTAATTAGTCTTGCTTGCCTCGGCCTCTTCCAGTGTCCATGTGTCCTGATGAACATTCTTTACTTCAGTGAGTTGCTTTAGCATTGCAAACAGCGTCTGTCCTGTAATCTTGGCTGTAATCTTTGATGTGTCGCCGTACCACAGTTTTTTTATATTGACGGCTGTAATAGTCTTTCCCATAATCAAATCGTATTTAAAACATTAAACAATAATCTACAATTAACAAAATGGCACTTCAAAGCTGTGTCCGCTTCAATAGAGATAGTATGTACCTCATAGTGATATGTTGTGTTTTTATACCTGCCAGTTACGCTTCTAAAGTCAGCTTTAGCCTTACGTTCAAGCTCTCTCAGCCGTATGAAATTGGCAACAGTGTCTATCACATTGCATGCGGTGCTGTCTGTCAGGTCAGGAACACATAAGTTGACTTCCACAAAGCATTTTTCCCAGTATTTTTCTGGCGTCTGCCCTTTGACATGGATAGCGATGCGCTCATCGGGCAGTTCCCCTGTGAGGGTTTTCCCGAAAGGCACAATCTTTATTCCAAAGCATTTGCAATCTCTGTAGAGAATATCAGCTATGTCGGTGGTTACTATCATTCAAATACCTCTTTCAGTTTCTTTTCCGCTCTTAACGCAGAACCGCTCAATACGTCAAATCCCTTTGCCTCTACATAAGAAGCATAGTCGGCAGTATTGCTTAGCGTGAGTCCATCCTTATCGGTTTCGTACTTATTGGAAGATTCGAGATTCTTCGTTCGGTTCTTGTAGGTGTGGTTTGCTTTGGCATCCTCAACGGCTTCTTCGCCAACATTAGCAATTGTACTTTCCACCTCTCGCTCGCCGTCCTCAAAGTATTTATCTACATCAGAAAAATCGCCGTCTATAACCATAATTCAGAATAATTGAAATAGTTGGTTTTCTTGGGGATATAGACCTTTCCCTCTCCACGCACGCAATTGCCTTCGAGACATCTTACCTCTGTTCCAGCTTTTATATTTACACGCATTTCGCATACTACATGATAATTCGGTCGGTACACTTCTCCATTGGCAGATTTGAACTCCTTTGTGGAGTTGTCATCACAACGACATTTGCACAACGTCTTCCAACTAACACCACCCGTATTAGGGATAGGATGCCCAAATTCATCCTCTTGAAGAGGTGTCACTACTTTTACCTGTAGAATGTGTGGAGCATACATCATAAGAATCGTATTTTAGGACTATTTGCATCAAGTTCGTTTCTCAATCCATATCGCTTGCACATTGCGTTATAGAAGCTCAAAAGCGCATCCTTGTCCCATGACATTGAGAACCCGCTTTCGCTGACTGACGACGGTCTGCTCATCAAGAAAGGAACATATTGCACCAAAGCAACAATGACATTCTCCAAGTTATCGAAACTTATGCAATCATCGAGTATCACATTGGCGCTGAATGATATATCTAACAAGTCAGCCTCCGACACCTGTATGCCGAAAGACTGAAACTTGTTTGATATATATTCCTTGATAGTCATTAACCCAGTTTTGAAAGGTCGGCGATAGCCATTTTGTTAGGAATGTTGATGTCAGGGATAGCCTCGAAACCATATTCCATAAAACGCCCCTCGTCAGTTCTCTTAGAGGAGATGAAGCCTCTTCCGCCTTCAATATCTTGATAAGCACGGCCGTCATTGACCTTGTCGGTCATTTCGTAAGGTTTCTTCCAGCGCATGTAGCCGAGCCGTGTTCTGTCGTTCATAAACGGCAGGAACGAAATCCTATCATCGGGGACGATATTCACGGACTCACTTTCGGAAACCTGTACATACTCATCCTTGATACGCACACGGAACGGCATGCCGACCGATTCGATAAGACGGTTCACCATATCCGGGGTAACAATACCTCCGGTGTTGAACTCCATGTCGCCAAACTTCATAGTGAACTTGCTTTGGAACTCCTTAGAAGCGGCAATGCGGGTGTTGAAAGTATGTCTGTTCATCTCTGCGGTGGCGAAAAGCATACCCTTTGTACGCACTTTGTCCACGAACTCCGTTTCAAGCCAAGAAAGAATGTTATCCTTGTCGGCAGAAGCGGCTGCCTTTGTGTAGATAGGCAATTTCATGTCGGAAACGGATACACCCTGCTTGTTAGCCTTGCCGTCTACCTTGGTAGCACCTTTGAAACGAAGCTCACCGAGCATGATGTCAAGGCGTTTCATTGGGGCAAGCATACACTGCCGCACATCGTCAGCCAAGAAGTCCACAATCTCGTCCATTTTGGCAGAGATTGCATCTCCATTGGTGGATTGGATATTCAGGGCGTTATACTCCTCAATAAGGACAGACAGACGCTCAAGACGGGTATTATCCATCTGATAGGCATCGCCCAAGCAAGCTACCTCGCCAAAACCTCTCGTGAGGGCATGACGCTTCCGAACAGGCTTTCCTGCGTATCGGTCGATAACAGTACCTGCGATGACACCGACCTGCGTCCCCATGTAGGTTTTGAAAGAACCGTCTGGGTTTGCTTTCTCGTAGACAAGATAGTCTTTCCAAAAAACCTTGTCAAGCTCGCCCATAGTAACAAGAGCACGGTCGATAACCGCCTTGATGAACTTCGGGCTGTTAAGTAATGAATCTATTGTGAATAACATATAACACTCCTTTCCTTAGATAAACATGAAACGTTCAGTGAGGGATGCCTTATCTTCCTCTGTGAAAGGAATGTAAAGGTTGTCCTCAATGATTGAATATGCACAACCAACCAACGCAACGGTATTCTCTTTTGCCAGGTTGCGCCAGCCGAAAGAAGCAAAGTTTGCCACATTCCTTGCTTTTGGGTCAGATGCGCCCTTTGCTTCCGGAAGCACCTTGCCGACCTCCAAGTCGGCTTTTGTTGCTGCCGTGGCGGTGATAACATCATAATCCTCGTTGGAAGTGTCCACAGACTTCACGGTAATAACATTCGTCCCGTCTGAGAGGAACATTCCTGCCTTGATGAAATCCAAGAACGGACACTTTGCTACTTTGATGGTCGTTGCGCCCGTGGTAGCTTTTTCTACCACCTTAACACGTAGACACACCGTTGCCTTGCGCTCTTTCTTGTCTCGGAAAAGAGGTGCAAGTTCGGGCAACCAACCCTTTGCGGGGAGATTACTCATATCCAAGTCCATACCACCGTCTGTGAGACGATAGACGGACTTCTCATCACATACCTCCCTTTCGATGGGAGGTGCTGATTCAAAATGAAATCCTGCTGCCATAATGATTTACTTTTTTTCGTTTTCTGTTTTGATAGCCTCGGTGCGCTTGTTGATGCCCTCCAATACACTATCCATTTCATCTTTGTGCCCACCGTTTCCCTCTTCGGGAGACTTGGCGAACTGGAAACCGCTGTTCTGCATCTCCTGTTTCAAGTCCGTGAAGTACTGGTTAAGATCTGCGTCTTCAGCGATTTGCTTGCCCTCATAGGCAAACTTAGGAATACCAAACGACTTCGCCACATTCTCAATCTGCTGACTACGGGTGTCCGCCTTTGTCTTAGCTTCCATGGCTGCCAACTTATCTCTCAAAGTATTATTGGAGTCAATAAGTCTCTGCGCCCATGCTGGCACTTCTTCTGCTGGCTTAGGTTGCGGAGTAGGTGCAGGCGTTTGTGATTGCTGTGGTTTGGTTTCCTCAATAGGCTTACCGTCCTTGATGTTGTGCTTCTTCTCGTAATTTGAAATTGCGGTCTTCTGCGCTCCATCAGCCCGATAGTCGCCATAACTGGTCAAAACGTCCTGAAAGGAGATACCCTCAACGATAGAGTTTACCTTGCTCTCGTCCGTTACTCCCTCCGACTTCTTGCTTGCAATCCGTTGGAGGGTGGCATCCTCAACCCCCTGGAACTTGGTTTTGAGACCTGCCAAAATTTGTTCGTAAATGTTCATACTTAAAGTGTTATCCTGAAACAATCTTTTGCTCAAAATTACACTTTATATCAAGGATTTTCGTGTTTCCAGAGTAGTTAAAAATGACAATTACTTTATTGTCATAAAATAGCACAAAAAATACCCCTGACACTAACGCATCAGGGGTTTCCGATTGATATTTTCAGACGGTTAAACTTCTTCTCCTTTTGGTTTTGATTCGGCAGGGCGTGTCTGTTGCCCCGTCTTTTGCCTTTGTTCTTCCTTGATTTGCTGAAGCTCGTCTTGCAACTCTCCATAGTTGGAACAGTAAGCAATTCCATGTTCAAGAGACCATACTCCACCGCTCACGGCAGCGGCTGCGGTGTTTACCTTGTCGCTCTCGCTGTCTATCATGAACGGCACAATCTCCGTCTCTATGTCAATGGTATGGCTGGCTTCTTCAAGCGATGCGTTCAATGCGCCAATGGCGGAAGTGAGGAAGTTCACACGTCGTTGGAAAAACGAGCCAAGCTCCTCCGCATGATTCTGCACTGCCATGTGTGCCGCCATGAAGACGTATCGAAACGCTGTTCCGCTCAATGCGTTGCCTACGCCTTTAAGCTGGTCGAAGGAGATGCGTGGCGTGTTGGTCAATCCGTATATCTGATTAAAGTATGTCTCAATCTCCACCTTGATAGGGTCGCTCGACTGGTTCCATGTGAGGTATTGAGCATTTGCACCATCCCCCGTGAGCTGCATCATGCGGTTTCTTGCATCGCCTGTAATGCTGTCGGGCTGCAAGTCACCAAAGAGCATAAGGAGTGGGAAAAAATGGTTGTCGATGCAGTCGGCATAACCGCTGAGACACTTTTCCAACCTCATGCGAAGCTGACGTACTTTTGCGCATAATGGCTCGGAGCGACTGGCATAGACGACTGGAAGTTTAGGCAGGTTGTGGGCAAATGAGCGTTCGGCATTTGCTTCCCACGTCTTGTCCAAGTTCCACTGATAAACCATCTTATCGGTGATAGTCATGAACACCTTGTGCTTGTTGCCATTGATGTCTGTCTTCTCATATTCACGGGAGAAAGCCACCATGTCGCCGCTGTTGTCAAAGAAAGGATAGAGTGTATCACCACGAAACGGAGACCACACCTGCGACTTCAAACGGTATTTCGGCAGCGTCTTGCCAAATAATCCTGCAACTTTTCGCTTGAGCTTCGCCCAAAAGCCATCGTCCTTAACGACAAACCAATATTCCGCCACATCCTGCTCTGCGAGCCACGAGCGTACAATCTTCCTATTTTGATATTTCAGCTTATTCTTCTTGAATACTTGTTTGATAGCTTCAAACACACCCTTTTCCTTATTATCCTCTGGCAGGCAGTCCAACGTAGGCTCTGTTCCGACAGTAAACGCAGTATGAATGTTTACGATATCCTGCTCGATGGGGAGTGCGATGCGGTTAGGCTCTTTCATCTCGTATTTGGCAGGAGTTTTAATTGACTTCCCTGTCTCGGGGTCAAACTTAACATCCTCCATTTTGACCAGCACCTTTATCTTCGGATAGAGTTCTGGCTTCATGATGTCATGGAGTTTTGGATTCCAGTCTGCGAGATTCTTGCCTGTGTCTGGCAGCGATGTGCGCCTGCCTTTCTTGAGATAGGCTATCTTTTGGTCGATGTCCTCAAGTGCGAGGATTTCATCTAATGTCTTTGGTGCTTCCATATCGTTATCCTAACTCTACTTTTGTAGTTTTTGCTAATTGTTTCGTATTCAAAGCTGCAATATCATCCATGCTAATAGCAACGGCTTTTAAAACATTGCCAACATTTTCTGCATATTTTAGTGCTAAAATATCCTGATCCATATCGTTATCCTTTCTTAATTATCCTGTATCGCTTACCATAGGTGTGTTCTAAATCTTTCATATACGAAAATGCTATATGTGGATGATTTGCTGAAAACTCATCACGGAAGCCAAATAAATCTTTGCTTTGAACTATATACATATCGTTATCCTGCTAATGTTACACTTTCAATACTATCAAAACGGTAATAAACTCTTACGGCTTGCCTTGCATCTTCTTCCGATTCGGCTTCAACTCTCGTTATCCTTTGCTTCCCATGTGCGGAAGACCAAGATTTCACTATATATTCCTTCATATCGTTACCCTGTTTATCTGGCGAACGCTGCTGCGATGTCGCCCTTTGGTTTTTGTATCTTACCTAAAAGTGTTGCTAAAACCCAGTAGCGAGTAGCATCAATTCCGTGATTCCATGCGTCTATCGGTTGGTTGATATAGTTTCCGTCCTTGTCTTTGTCCCAAACATAATTCAGAAACTCTTTTCTAAGATTGTACGACCTTTCGGTGACAAAGATATTAAGTGACTTCATTTTGTCTATTCCTGCGATGATTGAGCCTGCGCCCTTTTCAACAGGGTATATCTTTATACCTCCGTTATGTATTTCTTGCACAAGTCGTGGGTCTGCGCTGTCTGAAAAGACTTTCATCTCATATCTGTGCAAAGCCTTAATTAGGTCGGAAGAGAGCATACTTGTCCGATAAAACAACTCGTCAACATAAAGGTTGTCGTCTATCATTCCGCACATCATGGCAGCACTCACATCGTTCGTATAGCCAAAATCAAGACCGATTGCCACTTTTTTGCACCACTTCGGAAACTCCTTAACGACACCGATATGCTTGAATACTGCACCCTCTGCAACGTCTGCCCACCTACCCATGACGGTGTGAGCATACTTTTCGGGGTTGTTGGCTTTCATGTCTTCCACCTCGTTGATAAACTCCTGCGATAAATTCTCAAGGTTATCCAAGTAGGTGGTATGGATGTGCAACACATTAGGATGGGTGCTTATCTGGACAGGAACGCCGTCATACATCACCTCCTTATGCGTGTTTTCTATGAAACGTTTGTAAACCCAGTGGTTGTTGTCCGTTGGATTCATAACGATGATGATGCGGTTCTGTATTCCTTTTTGGCGTATGGAGAGCATAATGGTCTCGAATTCTTTCTCCGAAACCCATTCCTCTGCCTCGTCTACAACAAAGGTGGTAATTCCGTGAATGGACTTTAACTTTGCCGTCTGGTTGCCAGAACTTGTCTTGAGTCCTCGAAACATCACAGTACTGCCAGTCATTCGGTTGGTCACATCGGAACGGGTGGAACGGAAATACTTTTGTGTGCCGTCCAATTCAGCCTTTTCCAGGAATTCAGGGATAATGGAAATATTGGCGGAAACCATTGTGTAGCGGGTATAAAGAATCTGGTGCACGATCTTATCTATTGGTGTCATCTCAAACGTCAGGCGTTCAAGGAATGAAGACACAAAATGTGACTTACCACTGGCACGCCCACCTGTAATAAGGATGATGAACTTATCCTTGTTGGAGTATATAGGGTAGTAGACCTTATGCGTCTTTATCATCGCTCACCTCCTTTTCTATCCACTTGCCAATATCTATTCCATGGGTGATGTCCGTCGGAATATCGCTGTTTTCCTCCGCCTCCAGCTTCCCACTCTCTATACTTCGGTACATCTGCGAATGGTGTCTTAACCACATCTGCAAGGCATTGAGGTTGGGAGGGAGCTTGTGGACGGTTATCCTTTGCTCGTCCTGTATTTTGTCGCCTATCTTGTCAAAGGTGATGTCCTGTGCCTGTACTTTTCCAAGCCCCATTTCGAGTACCATCCTCCACACTTCAGGCTCTACACTCGCACGGGCGCGCGATAATACGTTGTTTATTTGTTCACTTCTTCTTTCGTTTTCCTCTTTCGACCATTGAGGGTAGCACCCACTTTTCATTGCGGAGAAAACGCTGGACTCCAAATCGATATCCTTTGCTATGACCTTATCCCAAATGATATGATTCTCCTGCATCTGCCTATCCGCACTCTCCCTGATGCGCTGGTAGAAGTAATCGCTGTCGTAATCATATTTTGGTTTTGCCATAACTTTTAACGTTTAATGTTTGTTATTATCGAATGTTTCGTTTATATTTGTAGTGTAAAATTCAGCATGGTAGAGACATGATAGTTTGGAACAGAGGAGGCGAAAGCCTTATGAGGGTGTCGATAGCCCCGCCATGCTGAGTTTTATACTTTTGAGTATTTTCTTAACTTAAATTCCTTTGCATCATATTTATTATTCTCCAAATTCTATTTTATGTGCGAACTCTTCTCCGTCCACATATTTATCTTCCTCCGTATATCCAAACTCTGCCATAAAACGTATTCTCGCTTCTGGAGTAGGGAAAGACAATACGACATAACTCAATGCTCCTCCATCTGAAGATTTCTGATTATTAATTCTGTCTTTAATCTTCTTTATTTCATTATGCCGCTTAATTTGGTTCTCTGGAGTGTCCTCGTAGAAGTTAACACTCCTGTCTGTCTTTCTATCCTCCTCCCCATCTTTTGAAGTGAATGCAAGATTTTGAAGATTGTTATTTTCTGCCGTTTCGGATTCATCCCAAGACAAGTCTGATATATCGGTTTCTTCAATGTCACCTACTCCAAGCATCTGCAAATCGAATTCATCAAGACCCGCGTTAGAGAAGTCAATATCCGACAACATTGTTTCCAGCATATCAGTATCAAATTCTCCCTGAACGCTACGGTTGTTCATGAAAATATTCTGTTCCTTTTCCGTCTTCTCGTCCAGTTCAACAACCTCAACCCTTATTTCATAGTCATTACGTCCGTCCTCATATTTGTTTACGTCATCCATGACAGACACACGCTGATGTCCACTGACAAGATTCCCAGTCGTCTTATTCCAAACAATTCCTCCAAGAAGTCCGATACGCTTTAAATTCGCTTTTAATTGCATCCTTGCTTCATTAGATATTTTTCTTGGATTGTAGTGAGCAAAGTTTATCTCGCTACGATTAATCGTTATTTGCTGCGGTTGTTTTATTTTGTTCTCTTTCATAATCAAATATCAGTTTTTCCGCAAATGGAAATTTCATTAACGTCTTTTTGTAGTCATTTGGATACTTCTTTTTCAACATAAGTAGCGTTGGCAGGTTTACACCAAACCCTTGGCTCACTTTCCCTTCTTCATATACAAATGGCATGATAAGATTTTTCCGATCAATATACCTTAGGACTTCTTTGTTAGTCCATAATGCAATAGGGTAAACCATTCCCTTGTCTGTGATATAGCCTGTTTTAGCGAACTTTTTAAGGCGCATACGCTTCATATAGCCGTCCACGCCTTTCATTCCGCTGAAACCATACTTTATTCCTGTTTGATCTCTCACATACTGCTCTACATCACCTACACTTCTTGTTTTAATATTTTCGTTAGGCTCACAGAAAAGCCCATATTTTTCAAAATAGTCGCTCTGATAGTGCTTTATCGTCCTAACTTCAACATTTTTATAGTGGACGTATGCCCAATGAATATAAGGGCGTATATGATCTAAGTTAGGTATGATGTACATATAATAGCATATCACCTTATTGAATTCATGTGCCAACATATCCAATAAAGCGATACCATCCTTGCCCCCAGCTGAATAGTATAATACGGCAGTGTCAGTTTCCTGCCTGACACGCCGTATTATCTCAATTGTCTGCAAGTACTTGTTCATTAGCCACCTGCACCAAAGGCAGCACGTAAATCTGTCCGTCTCATTTCACGGCTACCGAGTTGCGATCCTACGCCTCTACGGTTTGCCACAAGTCTTCCACCTAAACCTGCGCCATTCATATTACGGCGAGGTCCTGCGATTCTGTTAATTCTTGCTTTGACTCAGCTAAATATTTAAGTTAAACATTCTCAGTATCGAGTATTTTTCCAAGATGGTACCATACTTGACACCCTACATATTCAATCCCATTTTCTTCATATATTATATCATTGCCGTTTTCATCAGTAAAGATAATGAATTCGGCACGCTCTACCTCTACCGTAAGACGTGGCGCATCCTTACGTCTGCCGTTGATAAGATACAATGCGTCATACTCAATCGGCTGTACTTCAATATCCACCTCATCATCTGGTATGTCATCTTGTGAATCGTACACCTTGCCGTCGCATTTGAACTTCACATACTTCTTTTGATTACTTGGGTATACATAGCGATGTTCTACTTTCTGCTCACCTTTCATGATTGCCAGAAAGCTCTCTTTGTTGATTTGTAATGTCAGTTTTTTCATTTTCTTTTTCTGTAAAATTACTTAAAGTATTTGAGATTACCAACATCTTTGCATCTTAGTTGCGGGGGTGCGAATCGAACGCACGACCTTCGCCAAGTCAAAGCGACGAGCTTCCCACTGCTCTACCCCGCGATTTGATACAAAGATACGGTTTATAATACTGGTTAATAAACAATCCGCTTGTTGATATATGACAATAAGCGGATTGTCAGGTTTTTGTTTTATTAGAATGCTTGTATAGGCGGTTTGTCAAATAACCTTATACTGACTCTCGCTGAAGGTCATGTCGATACTTTCAGTCATAAGCTCATTTATAAGGTTTTTCATTATCACATAACCACTTGCGATCTTGTCATCGAATCCGCTTTCATAGCCAATGATATCTTCGTGTACCTTGGCAAGCTTGTCGTAACACTCATCAAGCATCTGCTTGCAGTTAAACAACTCTGCTGTTTCTTCGCTGAGTGCAATAGTTCTCGGGGTCATATCTTTTGTTGCCATAGATGTATAATTGTTAGTGTAAGTTTTTTGTGATAAATATTAGCCTCTCTTGTTAATCATGTCACTCATTTTATATGGGTCTCTCATTAAAGCGTGAGCATTCCATGTAATATTAAATCCCTCACTTGCCTCACTGAAGGCCTTAGAAGTGTCATTGTCACGAATAGCCAACATAGCATTATAGAATTTTTTGCCTATCTTGCATACTGTTCCCATTGAGACAACAACTGGCAGGTCTTTTAATCTAACCTCATAGTCTTCTATGTTGCTTTCTTTTGCTTTTTCTGTAGGTTTGCCGTATGCGTCCATCAAACCCTCATCAATCAGGCTTATTAACACTTCGTCTATCGTCATGTTGTTTTCTTGCGAGAGCTGCGGTATAGACAACACCACGCCTTTTTTGGCATTTATGTTTATTTTCATAGTTTATTTTATTTGATAGTTACTAATTGTGGTTCTGTCATGCGACCGCCGAACAAGTGGTTTATGTAGGCAAGCCCTTTCTGTGTTACAAGAACCTTTGCAACAACCTTTATAAGCTCGCCGTTATTATCGTATATGGGGTGTTCGGTCATCTCGAAATACTTGGCATCTACAAATCTCTGTTTTGGCTCGTTCTTCGATGCAAAGAATACCCCCGTCTCACGCAGGTTCTTGAATAAGGTGTTTCTGCCAAATCCAAGATTGAGAATTTTTGCAGCCATGCCGACATCCACCTTGTCTTTCATGTCAAACGCTTTTTCTGCAAAGGCGGCTTTTGGTTGCAGTTTCTTGATCTGATTGTCCTTTTGCTTGCTTTCAGCTTCAAGCCGTGCTTTTTCCGCACGCTCTTGTTTGAGCTGTGTAGCCATTCTGATAACAAGGCCTGGGTTATCCAGCATTTCGTCAAGCGTTGGCTGCGTGGCTGTCATACCGTATTTCAACAACTCTTTGATGCGGTCGTTGCACCATATTGCAAATGCAGGGCTAAGCCAGCGGGCAAATTCTAAGGCAACATCTTCGTGCATCCAAGTGCCACCACCACCATTGATACCACCCTTTTCAGTCTGAATTAGAGCGAAGTCCGATTTTCGGACATCGGTTAAAGTGGATAAAAACTCTTTTGTAGATGGCAGTTCTAACCACTTTGCAGGGCGTTTATCGAATGATTTTGCCATTTCAGTTGCATTTACCATTACATTCTTTCCGTTGGCAAAAGAAATCTTACTACCTTTGTAATCGTAAACAATTGGTGTATTCATATTTGAATATTTTGTTTATATTTGGGTGGTGTGGTCAGGCACCACCCTTTCTTTTTATAAAACAGGGGCAAAAACTAAGAAGTCTTGTTGTGGTATTCAGACCTCGAAGTTAATGCCCCTTTAAATTTCTTCTCTCTACCGCCGAATACCACTAAGGCGGGTTGTTTATTGCAAAATTAGCCTTTGCCCTAACAGGTGCCAAATTTCACTTAGATAAACGTTGCGTTAAATATTCTTAATTCGCTTTGGTTTCTTACTCTTCTTCTCTGTTTCGATTGCGTGGTCTACTATCTTATCCACCCACGCTGCTGTTTTTTCTAAATTCTTATCCATGTTATTTCATTTTAGTTTGTTACCTTTGTCGTGATTATTGTGCGTACGCTGTAGTGCGCCATAGTCGTATGAAAAATTGTTTATACGGTGGGCAGTGCGTGAGCATCGCCCACCATTTTATATCATGCCAGCCTTAAAAGGTTTGCAATTTTGAAACACCGCCATTCGTCCTTTTCTGTATCAAAGTACACCTGTACGCTATCGTTGCGCTTGCGGTTGTCAGTGCCTGCAACAGGCGGGATCTTATCACTTGCGAGCGTGCCGTATGCCTCTCTTATCTCACCGTTTACCTTGGTGAAGTAAAACTTGACGATACGCTTGCCCAGCTCTTTCTTTAACTTGGCATTGAGCCATGCCTGTTTCAAACCCTCGCTCATGGTGAATCCATACTTGCGAACAAATATCCACGCCATTCGCATGATGTTGCTTAACTGATTTTTGAATGTTGTTGCCATGGTTGTATAATTTTAAAGGTTCATGTTTAGCTTTTCAATATCTCTTGCGAGCCTGTCGGCTCTCTGCTGTTCATTGTCGGCAAATTCATCATTACCTATGCTTCTATAATAGTCTGCGTTTGCCGTTGCGTTTTCAAATGCTTTCTCTTTCTCTGTTATCATATGTGCGATAGCTTCTTTTCTGCTGCTTTTGATAACTTCTGTGAGCATGTCTGACTTTACAAGTTTTATTGTTGCCATAATAGTATGTATTAAATGTTTGACTTTGTTTCTTGCTCTTTCAGTCGTTTTTCTTTTAAGTGAGAAAGGCTCAAAGGCTTGCACGAAAATCTGTAACTCACTTGTGAACTAATCACATTGCAAATATATATCATAATTTTGATATAAACAAGTAAATTGCAAATAAATGTATCAATTTTTAGATACATTAAGAATATGACTAAGATCTGATAGTTAAATTAAATGTTGTTAATAAATATATCTTATATATGATACATTCTAAAACCTTTGCTATCTTTGCAACAAATCTAATATATTAGAATATGGATATATACATTAAAGATGTCATTAAAGCTAAAGGATTGCAATTACAACAAGTTGCGGAAAGGATTGGATATAAATCCTTACCCTCATTTTATAGGCAAATCAATTCTCCAGAAAGCATATCAATGAAGACGTTACTCAAAATTGCAGATTCTGTTGGATGTAAGGTTAATGATTTCTTCTTCCCGCCATCGGAGAAAATAGTAAATCGTAATAATTTCCTTGCCATTGTCAAGTACAACGGCGAGCTAAAGGAGGTTACTTCGGTGGAGGAGCTGGAAAAAATTGTCGGGGATCTGAAAAAAGAGGAGAAATAGTTGCACTTATGGAGCATAATCCTTACATTTGCGGAGTAAACGATTAACTAAAACCTTAAGTTATGTGTTATCTCTTATTATTTGTATTCTTTATTGCAATATGTTTTATTGTAGGATGGAATACATTAGGATGGGCTCTTGTTGCTGGCACTGTTGGAACGGTTCTCCTTATGATTATATTTGCTGTCCAGGACTCGGATAAGAAGAAAAAAGAGCAGGAGGAATTAAAGAAGCGGAATGCAGAACTTGCCAAACAAAAAGAACTGAAAAGACAAGAATATGAACAATTAAAGTCCGAACTTGTTGGAAAATATGGGCAGATAGACAAAGAAATAATCTTATCAGAATATAATTCAGACAATGCTATTTTAGCTTTTTCTAAGGGTTCAAGAATATGGCTCGCAGGAAATGATTTACCAATGAACAGCATTTTAAGTTGCAATCTCTCTGACAATAGCAAAACAATAAAAGGAAAGACTACAATACAATCTAAGACCAATACTGGTAATATGGCAAAAAGAGCTGTTGTAGGTGGAGTTTTATTAGGTGGGGCAGGAGCTTTGGCTGGTGGCGTAACAGCAAAAAAAGACGGAACTATCGTAAGTGAAGATGACAAAGTTTTTCACGATTATACAGTATTAGTTAATATCGATGACTTTTCAACCCCGATAGTTCGCCTGCATTGTGGCCAAAATGGGACACTTGCAAATGATATTATAGGATTACTAAATGTCATTATAAATCGAAACAGGAGCAGTCACTAAGACTACCCTTTGCTATTCCTCAATCTTTTCCGCATCTCGCAAAATTACTTATCTAATTCGCTTATCTAAGCGGTTTACGTTAAATTATGGTTAATTCCACGCCCATTTATAGTTAAATATATGATAAAATATATTATTTGATTTATTATATCGTATATTTGCGACATCAAATAAATTATCATAAGTTATGGGCAACCTTATATTAAAGCAGCAAAAAGATGCCAAAGGGGATAAAAACACCTTTGTATTGTCTGACGTGTCTAAGGATGAACTTAACAAGAGAAGAATATCCGTCTATCAATACTTGTTGTGAATATCCTCCCTGATTCTTATCCGTTCTGTCATATAAAAAATGAGAATATCAACAGGAATGGACATATACGAGACCTTTTGTATCACTTCAAATCAACTAAATCGAATTTAATGTATATCGTGCTTGTGGAACAATACAAGTATGATGTTTTTGCAGTGAAGTTTTATCCAAAGAAATGGAGAAACTCAAAAAACAAATACAGGCTATTAACAAAAACTTATGAGCCAAGGAGAATTATAAATACTTGTATTAACATTATGTTGAGTATTTATGATAAGAACAAAAATGCTTCATTCGGATTTGTTGGTGCTAACAGAATCGGCGAAAGTATTAAGGAAACGAAGAGATACAAAGTATATTCCACCATTATTGCCACATATTTCAGCGATCAGCTTTTTTACCATAAGGAAAACAAGGATAAAAGTGCATATTTGCTTATAAATAACAACTCGCTATCCAAGAATCCGTCACTGATAAGAGACATAGAGGAGTTTTTCATAGATCAATATAATTTTGACTAAAATATTGTAGGTTAAAATTTTTAATGAGTACTAAAATATAAGGCTGCCTTTTTACTTTCCCAACCTCTCCATCACCTCGTTCAGCAATGTATCCACATTGTGCCTAAAATCATCATAGGTTGTGTAAAGAATGAGCAGCTCTGTGCAGTTGTTCGATATAGAGGTTACAGAATACACTCCAGTTGTCTTTGCTATGGCATTACGTAGTCCTTTTGGCATCTTTCCCCCAAAAAACTTATTGGGGGAATACAGATAAATAGCCACAAATATAAACTCCTTGCGGTCATTCACCGTAATATCATCTCCCTTGATCCCCTTAAATATCTCATAAATCTTTGGTATTAAAGCCAAGTCTTTCAGTCGTGGAGATGTTGCCAATTCATTGTCTACAATAGCCTGACGAAGTGCTGTGCGTGCCTTTTCAATTCTCTTAATGGTCTCGATTATTTGTTCCATAGATTGCGGTTTTCCACAAAAATATGGCAAACAATCAATACTGCAAAATTTCACTTAGATAAATCTTGCATTATTCTATTGAAATACAATAACAAAAATTGAGCAATAAGGTGTGTTATCTACTGTGTTACCTGCTGTGTTACCTTTTTAATTTAATCTCTGCAACTATCTTGTTTCTATATAATTATAAATGTGCTTACTGTGTTAACTGCTGTGTTAGTTGCTGTGTTAACTCGTTTTTAATACATAGTCTAAAACTTTTATATTTGCTTCATTGATAGCCTTAAAGTCCTTTTTGATATACAGCTCTGTCACTCTTAAGGCTGGGTCGGTGTGGTTGAGCATATCATTGACAATATACTTGCTTATCCCCACGTCATTCACTGCTATGGTTGCGAGCGAATGTCTTGCAGCATAGAATTGCAGGTTATCTACTCCTACTTCACGGCCAACTTCCTTTAGTCCAATATTAACAGCTTTATTGAATGATTTCATGTCGTAATACCGCTTGTGGAACTCAAAGATACGTTCGTCATCACGATATTTATTAACTATGTGCATTATGCAGGGCGGTACATCTACCTGTATTTCAGCTTGGTCACTTCTCCTGTCCTTTGTCTTTGTACGGTTATATATAATGGTCTTTCCATCAAAATTCGTGGCGTTATAAAGGTCTGCAGTGTTGATTCCCAACAGACAAAATGATAATTTAAAGCAATCGAGTGCCAAGTCACGCCTGTTATATATTCTTTTTACACCCTTGCATTCATAGGAAAGTGCAAATATACGTCTTATAGTGTCCACGTCCAGCGCTCTTTTCTTGGCTACGCTCTGACGGACAGGCTTATATCTGTTCAGAGAGTGTTTGATACGTATGATACCATTGTCCTCGTCGTTATAATACTCTCTTGCGGCATTGAATATCACTTTGATATATAAGGGATAAGAGGATTGTGCTCTTGGGCGGTCTTTAAGGCTGCTCTCAAAGGATTTCATGGACTTCGTTGTAACTTCTTGGCATAGGATATCTTCACGTCCACAGAAAGCCTTAAATGCGTTTAATGCTGTCTTGTAATTCAATATTCCTTTCTTGTCCGAGTGGGTATCCATCCAAATTTCTGCGAAATCAGTAAAAGAGATATCACCAACTTCCCTCTTTTTCAACATATAATCGATAATCGTATCAATGTCAATATCATTAAATTCGAGGTTAAGCTCATTTACCCGTTCTCTGAATACTTTAATTATTTCATTGCACTTATCAAGGATAACAGCATTTTTTATTTTATAAGATGCTGTCATATCTTTTTTGGTCACATACATTGTCGTAGGTATAAACCTAACTTTCCCACTATGTGTGAAGCGAATAACAACGTTCCATGTGCCGTCTGCACGTTTGTTTCCTCTTTTTATAACAGCTTTTAGTGTTGCCATATCTATTCAGTTAATTTTAAGTCAATATTCAGTCAATATTTTTAATCTACTTGTGTGTTTTAAAACCTACTTGTACAGTTCATGATAATAACATTAGGAGAATATAAGCTTATGTTTTTTTGCTTCTTGCGTATCATTTTATATAAAAAAAAGAGACGGAAATCCTTTATTATTAAGAACTTCCGCCTCTTGTGTATCATCATGGACTCTAACTGTGAATACCATGATTTTCAGTGTGGACCAGCCTGGGCTTGAACCAGGGACCTCCAGATTATGAGTCTGTTGCTCTAACCAACTGAGCTACAAGTCCAAATTTCTAATAATGCGCAGTCAATAGTTGATGACTGACCAGTTTAGTGGTGCAAAGGTATTGTTTTTTAACTGAAAAGCCAAACTTTTTTGCTAAAAAGTAGCTAAATAAGATTTAAGGACGACAGAATGTCGAAAGTGTGTCATTAACAGGTCGGATTCATCTGAGCGATTCCATTAACGAAAAAGGGTAGGAGAATCGTAACCAAACGATATTTGGATAATTATCTTTCATATCAGGTGTGCGAAAATAACTTAAGGTCGCATGTCCAGAGGACATACGACCTTGTATAGTGTAACCAGCAAGAAGCTAGAGTTTATCCGAGTTTGCTGATGTGGAGAGACAGGCTTGATTTCAGGTTGGAAGCCTTGTTGGCATGGATTACATTGGTCTTGGCCAACTTGTCCAACATCTTCTGAACAGCCGGGAACAGCTTGGCAGCCTCGTCCTTGTCTGTGGTTGCGCGAAGCTTGCGCACGGCATTACGCATGGTCTTTGCATAGTATTTATTGTGCAAAGTTCTCGTCTTAGTCTGACGAATTCTCTTTACTGATGATTTGTGATTTGCCATCTTAAATTTTTTCTTTTTATTTCTGTTGTAGTCGGTACGGGACTCGAACCCGTGTGGCAAGAATGAAAATCTTGAATCCTAACCTCTAGATGAACCGACCGTTGGGGTTTATTAAGCGGGTGCAAAGTTAAGGCTTTTTGTTCATTTTGCCAAACTTTTTTCAATATATTTTCTCTAAATGCCTGACTTTTCGTAATTTTGCCCTGTATGGAAGTCAAAACCAGAGCTTTGGTGCTTCATGCACTCAAATTTGGGGATTCGCAGATGATCGTTGATCTGCTTACCCGGGAACAAGGGCGTGTGTCGTTTATTTGTTACATCCCCAAAACGGGCAGGGGCAAGGTGAAGAAGCAGTTTTTCCAGCCACTTACCTTGCTAAACCTTGTATATACCTACAAGCCGAATCATAGCTTGCAACGCTTTTCTGAGATTAGTATCTCGCAACCCTATGGTTCGTTGCCGTTTGATGCCTACAAGCTTTCGATAACGCTTTTCATATCAGAGTTTCTTACCTATGCCACACGTGGCGAACAGGAAAACACGCATTTGTATGACTATATAGAGAGTAGCATGATGTGGCTTGACAATGTGTCGCGGTCGTTTGCAAACTTCCATTTGGTGTTCATGATGCATCTTTCCCGTTTCATTGGGTTTTTCCCCAATCTTTCGGACAATGTGCGCGGGGCGTGGTTCGACCTTCGCGATGGCAGCTTTTCGCTTGTTTGCCCTTCTCACGGCGACTACCTCAGCCCAAAGGAGGCTTCCGTTATCGGACTGCTCATGCGCATGAACTATGACAACATGCACCTTTTCCGTATGTCGCAGGCCGAGCGCAACCGTTGTGTTGAAATTATATTGTATTATTATCGGTTGCATGTCCCTAACTTTCCGGAATTAAAGTCGTTTGAAGTGCTCAGGACTTTGTTTTAATAGTTGGTTATGGGTGTACATCCCTGAATAATTTATTTTTGTCACATTAACCAATTATTTTTATTCGATTTGACGACAAATGATTTGTCACGGGTGTTTCATATGCTAATCATTTGCAGATAGATGCTTTATTCCATAAATGCTAATGTCCTGCAAATCTTGCATGCGCGGTTGCCTTTCTAAGCTTATTTTATAGTGTATTGCGTTCGAAGTACAAGTGGCGTGCGTCCGAAGAACAAGCGTATCGCGTTCGGAATACAAGTGTATTGCGTTCGATATACGCTGGCATTTTAAGAAGCAATATATTCAAACAGAGGCCATCCATTTGGGTTATGCCCGTTAATGGATGGCCTCTGTTTGTGATTGTGTTCATTTTACCCGCATGTTTTATGATGAGCGGGTGTCGCTCCGTGGTTCTATATGGCAAGGATCGACTTGGAAAGTAGGGCTTGCTCAATAGACCTATTCGGCCGGAGCCCACTTGCAACGCACGGGAGAAACGATGGCGTTCTCCTTTTTCAGCTGAGTGAAGGCCTTGTCTACTTCCTTGCGGTCAATACCTGATGTTTTGGCCACTTCGCCGGCTGACATCGGCTTGCCGGCCTCACGCATAACTTGTAATACTTGTTCTTTTGTTTCCACAATTATTGAATAACTACAAGATAATTGTTTTTTACTGGCACGACTATGCCAATAATTTCCGAACGATAGCGGATATGGTTTTGCCGTCAGCCTTGCCCGCCATTAGTTTGGTGGCCATGCCCATGACCTGACCCATCTGCTTCATGTCGGTGGCACCTATCTTGGTAATAATGTCCTTGATTTGTGTCTCTATTTCCTCTTCCGAAAGTGGCTGGGGGAGATATTCCTTGATGACGGCTACTTGCGCCAACTCGGCATCGGCAAGGTCTTGCCTGCCGGCACTGGCGTAGGTGGCTGCACTGTCTTCTCCTTGCTTGGCCAGCTTCTGAAGAATTTTTAGGGCGGCGCTGTCTTCTAAGGTGTCGTTGGCACCGGGGGCAGTTTTGGCCTCTATAAAATATTTTTTGATGTTGCGTAAGGCTTCCGTGCGCACTTTGTCGCGTGCCTTCATTGCCGTGCGGATGCCGCTGCTGACTTGGTCGAAGAGTAGGGTAGACATATTTTTTTGTTCTAAGGGTTATCAAATTAAAGGAGAGGGATGACGAATTCTGCCTATACAAAGCTTATCACTCCCTGTACGGTGTCTTGTCCGGATTCGCTTTCCGGCTTGACGTTGTTGCCGCTTGCCTGGTCACGAATTTCGTTGAGCATCTGGCGTGTACGCTTGTAGGTTGGCGAATTGTCCACGGCCAGTATCACGTCTTCATTGTCAAGGTCGTCCTGACTGAAAATGTAGATATGCGGACGGCGCTTGTATTGAGTGGTGCCGGTGTCGCTGCCATAGTATCGGTTGCGGCGCTCTTGGCGCTCGGCTGCCTTTTCCTCTTCCTCGGCAATGCGGTTGGCTTCTTCCTGCGAGTGGCGCCCACGGCATTCGATGGGTTCCACATCTTCGACGCCGAAGCCGGTGGCAAGGATGGTCACCTTCACTTTCTTCCCAAGTTCCGGGTCGGTGGCTACACCCCATTTTATTTCAAAGTCGTCGCCAAACTTAGCCATGAAGTCGTTCACGTCGTTCATCTCCTCCATCATAAGACCTTGCTTGTCTTGCTTCTCATCACAGAAGTTGATGGAAAGCAGGATTTTCTTGGAGTTGAACACGTTGTTGTCGTTGAGTAGCGGCGAGTTGAGCGCATCCTCAATAGCTTTGCGCACCCGGCCGTCACCTTCGCCAAATCCGGTGCTCATGATGGCCACGCCGCCGTCTTTCAACACTGTCTTCACATCGTTGAAGTCGAGGTTGATGAGTCCATGAATGGTGATAATTTCAGCAATGCTCTTGGCTGCCACGCTCAGAGTGTCGTCGGCCTTGCCAAAGGCATCAATAAGGGTGAGGTCGGGATAGATTTCGCGCAGTCGTTCATTGTTGATAACGAGTAGCGCGTCTACATGCTTGGACATTTCCTCTACGCCGTCGAGAGCCTGGTCTATTTTCTTCGGCCCTTCGAAACGGAACGGTATGGTCACGATTCCAACGGTCAGAATATCCATTTCCTTGCTGACCTGGGCAATGATCGGGGCGGCGCCCGTACCTGTGCCACCGCCCATTCCGGCGGTGATGAAAGTCATTTTCGTCCCGTCGCTGAGCATTCTTCGGATATCGTCTATGCTGTCGAGTGCAGCTTCACGCGCACGTGCCGGCCGGTTTCCTGCCCCCAGTCCTTCCTTGCCCAACTGCAGATGGACGGGCACAGGAGAGTCGTTGAGAGCCTGGGCGTCGGTGTTGCACAGCACGAACGATACGTCGTGGATGCCCTCGCGATACATGTGGTTCACGGCGTTGCCGCCACCCCCGCCTACACCAATAACCTTGATAATACTGTTTTCTTTTTCCGGGTCACCAAAATCAAGGATTGACGGCTTTTTATTCTCGGTGTTATTGTTATTGTCTGGCATAGTTTCTATCATATTCTTTGTTCTTTATTTGTCATCTTCCTCATCGTCTACCATTTTCTTGAAGAAGCTCTTGAGTCCCTTCAATGATTTGTTGACGATGGAGTTCTCACGTTTGGCCTGGCGTATGGCCTCTTCCTCGGCTTCCCGCTGTTGCTCCCTTTCGCGTTCTTCTGCCTGTTTCTGCTTGCGTTCCTCTTCAGCAGCTTTCTCTGCTTCGGTCTGCACAATGCCCTTGCCGGATATCTCGCTCAGTGAGCGTGGTTCCTTGGAGGTCTCGGGTTGTGCTGGTTTGGTATCTCCGCCAAATAGGTCTTTGCTGAACTCGTCGCCTGCACAGTTCATGTCTCCTTTGATTAACAGTCCCATCACGGTGCACAAGGTGCTATTCTTAGCGGTGATGGCAGGGTTGTTGGAGTTCACGGTGTGGTTTACAAAGTTTGCGTTTCTGATTTTCTCAATACGTGTGTAGTTGCGGAAAGCCTGCTCGATATTGTGCAGGTTTGAGCCACCGCCGGTGAGGATGATACCTCCAAGCAGCTTGTCGTAGTATTCGTTGGGCACTTGATGCCACACGTTTTCGATAATCTCCTGCACGCGGCTCTCCACGATATCGACGAAGGTGCTCATGTCTACATTGCGTTCTGCATCGATGGAGTAGGTTTTGTTCTTGTCTATGTCGTTGGCATCGGTGTATGCGCTTCCATATTTCAGCTTCATCTTCTCGGCATCGCGGTCCTCCATTTGCAGGGAAGAGATGTCCTTGGTGATGTTGTTGCCCCCAAGGGGAATGACGGCGAGATGGCGCAAAATATTCTTGTAATACACGCAAACGGTTGTGGTGTCGGCCCCCAAATCTACCAACACCGACCCACCGCGCCGCTCGGCATCGGTTAGCACGGCATCGGCAAGGGCGAGGGGCGAGAGATACATTTCAGCAATGGCTATGCCTGCATTGTCGAAGCATTTGTTGATATTGCGGTAAAAAGTCTTGCGCCAGAGAATGTTCAGGAAGTTGCCTTCAAGGCGCGAGCATTGTATGCCTACGGGGTCGGTTTGATACTGGTTGTCGAGTTTGTACTCTTGTGTGATGGCATCGAGAATCTCTTGGTCGGGATACTGCATGCTGCGGTTGGCATCCATCAGTTCGTTCACCATGTCCTGGGTCACGATAGTGTCTTGTGGCAGTTCCTTGACGTTTGTGTTTCTGATGCTTCGGATCGACTGTCCGCCAACACCAACATATACGAGTGCAATCTTCGCTTTGAGCGTTGTTTCCAGCTTTTTCACGATGTTGGTGAGCTTCTGAACGGTCTTGTCGATGTTGTAGACTACACCTTTGCGTATGCAGGTGGAGGAGTCCTCCTTCACAACGGCAAGCACGCTGATGCTTCCGTCGAGGTTTTTCCTGCCTGCAATGCCGGTCATCTTGGATGAGCCTAATTCAATTGCTACTATAAATTCTGCCATGGGTATATAATAATTATCTATTCAATGTGTTTCTTACAAATGATTTGGTTGTCGAACTCGATGTTGATATACTTATATTTGTTCCACCCGGCTTGTGAGAGTCCATATTTGTAGAACTTCTCCAAGCGATCCATTTTCTTGTTTACATAGTCGGCGATGAGTTTCTGCCGCATGTTCACATATTTGGTTTCGGGCAGCTGGCCGATGTACACGATATGGTTTCCTATGCGCGGAACAAGTTCCACACCCCTGTCGGGCAGTACGTTTATTTGTACGATCTGGTTTTTCCACAATTCGTTCGACATCAGACATTCGGCCAGATATGAAATATAGTGACGTGCATACCACTTGCTGATATAACCCGTTGTGATGATCAGGTCGCTCGTATAGTTCGAGTTAGGCATCACGCTGTGTTTGTCGTCGATGTAATAGTCTTCACCGTTAATAGCTTTGATGCGCAGTATGGGCATGCGCTGCGTCAGTGAGATGACCACGTGCCCATCCTCTGTCTTGTAGCACTCTGCATTTTTTACGAATGGACTTTGCTCAAGGGTCTCCTCAATGACTCGGGTATTAACGTCTTGCATGAGTTTCGACAGTGGGTAGAGTCGATTCTTCTCGAGTCGGTTCTTGATTTCTGCAGCACTGATAAACCCGTTGGTGGCCTCATCCTGGATGTTGATATTCACCTTGGTGCATACCCGCTGAACCACATTCGGCTTGCCGAAGGCGGAAAAGGCAACGATGAGATAGCCTCCCAGGATAATATCGGCTGTGACGATGAAGGTTTTTTTCCAGTTGATATGCATGGTTTGTATTGAGGATGGGGTTTGTGCATTGGGTAAGTTGCGAGGTGGGGCATTTGTTCGAATCCCTGACTATCCTAACTTTTTGTTCCCTAAGCCTTATTTCCTTTTTTCTATAATCTGTGCGATTTGTGTCGCATAGTTCTCCAAGTCTCCGGCTCCCAGTATGACGAGCACATCGAAATCTCGGTTCTTCACGAAGTCGGGGAAATCTTCCTTGCGAATCATTTGTTTCTCCACGCCCGGTTTGATGTTGTCGAATATGATTTTCGATGTGATGCCGGGGATGGGCTGTTCGCGTGCTGGGTAGATATCGGTGAGTATCACTTCGTCGAAATGGCTGAGCGAATTGGCAAAGTCCTGGTAGAAGTCTCGGGTACGGGTGTAGAGGTGGGGTTGAAAAATTGCAGTAATCTTTCGGTTGCCATACAGTTCTTTCAGGCTTTTGGCGCTTTGCAGAATTTCCTTCGGGTGGTGTGCGTAGTCAGTGAGGAACACGTGTTTGTCATTGCGAACCTTGAAGTCGAAACGACGATCCACGCCACGATAGGTCTCCATGCCGTATTTAAGTTCGTTGGCTGTACAGCCGTTGAGTTGTGCCATAGCCATGGCTGCCACACCGTTCTCGATGTTGATGGGTATGGGATGTCCGGGTTTTATGCCCGTGATATTTTCAATGGGGGATACGAAGTCGAACGTAATCTCTCCGTCCTCAATCACGATATTCTCTGCGTGAAAGTCTCCCTTGTCGCGACTGTAGGTGTATGTCTTTACCCCGTCCTGCACGTTGGCCTTCATCTCCAGATCTGTATGGATAATGAGTGCGCCGCCCGGTCTGATCAGTTCTGTGTAGTGTCTGAAACTTTCTAAGTAGGCCTCTTTGGTGCCATAGATGTCGAGGTGGTCGGGGTCGGTGGACGTAATGACCGTCATCCAGGGTGAGAGCCAGTGGAACGAACGGTCGAACTCATCCGCCTCAATGACCACGAAGTCGCTCGAGTCTGAGAGAATATAGTTGGTGCCGTAGTTTTTGGAAATTCCGCCCAGAAATGCATTGCATTCCACGTGGCTCTGGTGCATGATGTGCGCACACATGGTCGACGTGGAAGTCTTGCCGTGTGTGCCAGCCACGCACAGCCCCTTGTGGGTGCGCGTGAGTGTGCCCAGCACTTGGGCGCGTTTCTGAACCTCAAACCCATTGTTGCGGAAATAGAGTAGTTCCTTGTGGTTGTCAGAGACAGCCGGGGTGTAGACAACCAGACAAGTCTCCTTGTTTCGGCAGGCGTGAGGGATGTCGTCCACGTTTTCTTCATAGTGAATGAGCATGCCTTCATTTTCCAGTTGGCGTGTCAGGGCAGAGGAAGTCCTGTCATATCCGGCAACGACCATACCCTTGCGGATGAAGTATCTGGCGATGGCACTCATGCCGATGCCACCGGCTCCTATGAAATAAACGGCTTTGATATCTTTAATTTCCATTGTCTTTGTTTGCAAATTATTCCGCCCAGGCAAGCTTCACCACCTCGTCGGCTATGATAGCAGCCGAATCCTTCAGCCCCAGCTTCTTGATGTTTTGGCTTAGAGACTCGAGCTTGGCGTCGTCTGTCACGATGTTGAGAGCTGTCTGCAACAGGGTGTCGGGAGCATCGGTATCCTTAACATAGACTGCTGCATCTTTGTTGACCAGAGCCATGGCGTTCTTCGTTTGGTGGTCTTCGGCCACATTGGGACTGGGAACGAGAATCACGGGTGTGCCCAACAGGCAGAACTCGCTGATTGAACTGGCTCCCGCACGACTGATAACCAGGTCGGCTGCCTTGTATGCTGCTCCCATCTCACTGATAAAGTCCAAGACCTTGAGGTTAGGAATCGCACCGAAGTTGCTCACGGCCTTGTTCACCTCCTCGTTGTAATATTTACCCGTTTGCCAGATAAACTGCACGTCAGAAGCTTTCACTTGGGCAAGGTGTCGCCGTATGCTTTCGTTCAGGGTACGTGCACCAAGGCTTCCTCCCACTAAGAGTATCGTCTTCTTGTCGGGTTCAAGGCCGAACGATTGTCGTGCCTCCTCCCGGCTCATGTTGCATTCCAGGACATTTTGTCTCACCGGATTACCGGTCATGATAATCTTGTCGGCTGGGAAGAATCGGTCCATACCCTCGTAGGCCACGCATATTTTGTTGGCCTTTTTAGCCAGCAACCGATTGGTCACGCCGGCATAACTGTTCTGCTCCTGAATCAGGCAGGGAATGCCTTTCGATTCGCACACGTTGAGCATGGGGCCACTGGCATATCCGCCAACTCCTACTGCAACCATCGGTTTGAAGTCGCGGATAATGGCTTTGGCCATGTGCTGACTCTTGCGGATTCTGAACAACACAGCAATATTCTTGAAAAGATGCTTGCGGTCGAAACCGGAGATGGGAAGTCCCTTTATTTCGTATCCGGCTGCCGGCACGCGTTGCATTTCCATACGCCCGAGGGCTCCGACAAACAGAATCTTGGCATCAGGGTATTTGTCCTTGATGGCATTGGCTATTGAGACGGCCGGAAAAATATGGCCACCTGTTCCACCTCCGCTGATGATGATTCTTAATTCCTTGTTCATGTGAACGATATTATCTTTGGCAAAATTAATCAAAAAAAATCGCTTTAGGCCATATTCTCACCACTTTATTTGTGTCTTTGTCGTGTCAAGCCGTACTCCTTCCAACCCTATTCGCCAGCTATTGCCGGTATCGGTTTGTCGTTGGGTTCGATATTCTTTTTGGCCGTGCGGCTCACGCTCAGTATCACTCCGATGTAAACACAGTTGATGATAGACGATGTTCCGCCCTTGCTGATGAGGGGCAGTGGCTGACCGGTAACGGGAGCTAAGCCAACAGCTACGCACATGTTGAACAGAGCTTGGGTCACGAGCAGCAATGCCAGTCCCATGGCCAGGAAGGCCGGAAAGTTGTTCTCGCACCGATTGGCTATCCTGCCTGTACGAAACAGCAGGATAATATAGAGCATGGCGACAAAAAAAGCCCCTGCTATACCCAGTTCCTCAATGATGATGGCATAGATGAAGTCGGAAAAGGCCTGCGAGAGGAAGTCGCGTTCCACCGAGTTCCCAGGTCCCTTCCCGATGATGTTCGATGAAACGATGGCAATATTGGCATGAGCCACCTGCGCATCTTTGTCGAGATCCACCTCATTGGGTTCAACCTCCTTGCTGTTGAGAAACTTGTCGATACGCGATTTCCACGTGTCAAAGCGGTGCAGAACACCTCCGCTCCGGGTACTTCCTTCTTTTTCCCCGGCCAAGACCACTTGTTCCGTAAGATTGTTTTTATTGTTCTCCGACTGTTGGTCTTTTCCCAACACCATGACCAGGGTTACTACGCCCACGATGAATATAGTCACCACGCCCATGAGTTTGCCTAACTGTTGAGCCGGCACACGCCCCACGACCATCATCAGGAAAATCACGGCACACAGCAACGCTGCCGTAGAGAGGTTTTCGGCACCAATCAGTGGGATTATCACGGCACACACGATGAGGATGAACTTCATGGCATGTTTGTCTGCACCGTTGTCGGTTTGCATCGCACTGAGAATCTGGGCTGTGGCCAATACCATGGTGCCCTTGGCTATCTCGGAAGGTTGAAACTGTATGCCGAGAATCGTAATCCAGCGCTGGGCGTCGTTGGTGGAATGCCCGACAAAATACACCCAAATCAGTGCCGCGACCGAAATGATGAGCAGTATGGGCGTGGCAATTTTGAAATACTTGCACTTGATGTTCAGTGTCACGACCATAAAGAATACGCCGACGGCCAGAATCAGGATATGTTTGATGATAGGTGCCAGATAGTTACCCCCTTTGTAGGTCAGCCCGGACGAAGCAGAGAACACCTCTACGATGCTGATCAGGCAAAGGAAGAAGAATACCATCCAAATGACTTTGTCGCCTTTGAAAATATTTCCGAGTTTTTTATTCATTCATTCGTTTCCTATTTAAGGTTTGCAGAGGTTGAGAAGTCGATTCTTGTGCCCACCCCAAACTTGTTACAGGTTGCGCACCAATGCCTTGAATTGGTCTCCCCGATCCTCCATGTTGTTGAAGAGATCGAAGCTGGCGCAGCATGGTGAAAGCAGCACGGTGTCTCCGGTCTTGGCCATTTTGTAGCAGGCCTCTACACAGTCTTTCATTGAATGGGTGTCGGCCACGGGAATCCCCAGGTCGTCGAAGTTGTCGTGCAGTTTCTTGTTGTCGGCTCCGAGATAGACCAGTCCCACGCATTTCTGCTTCACCAGCTCTTTGATGGCATCATAGTTGTTACCCTTGTCCCTGCCTCCAATGATCAATATTGTGGGTGTGGTCATGCTTTCGAGGGCATACCAGCAGGCATCGACGTTGGTTGCCTTGGAGTCGTTAATATAGTGCACCCCGGCTACATCGCACACCTTTTCGAGTCGGTGTTCCACGCCGGGGAAGTCGCTGAGGCTCTTGCGTATCTGCTCTTTCCTGATGCCGCTGATGTTGGAGGCCAGTCCGGCAGCCAACGAGTTGTAAATGTTGTGCTTGCCGGTGAGCGACAGGCGTTCCTGCTCCATGTTGAAGGGCACGGGATATTCGAGTTTGTATTGACCCTCTTCGATATATCCGATGCTCCCTTTTTCCTTGAGTTCGGAGAACGGGCACTGCACGGCATGGATGTCGTATTTCTCCAGCTCCTTCTTCACCACAGGATCATCGTTCCAATAGATAAAGCTATCCTCCTCGGTCTGATTCCTGATAATGCGCATCTTGGCATCGACATAGTTCTGGAACTTATAGTCGTAGCGATCGAGATGGTCGGGAGTGATGTTGAGCAAGATGGCAATGTTGGCACGGAAGTCATACATATTGTCGAGCTGAAACGAGCTTAGCTCAATGATGTAGTAGGCGTGCGGGTCCTCTGCCACTTGCAGGGCCAGACTTCGGCCGATATTTCCTGCCAGTCCCACGTCATAACCAGCATTCTTGAAAATATGATATATTAGTGATGTGGTTGTGGTCTTGCCATTACTTCCGGTGACGCAAATCATCTTGGAATGGGTATACCGCCCGGCAAACTCTATTTCACTGATGATGCGTGTACCCTGTGCAATGAGCTTCTGAACCATAGGCGCCTGGTCGGGGATGCCGGGACTCTTGATCACTTCGTCGGCATTGAGAATTTTGGCTTCGGTATGTCCGCCTTCCTCCCATGCAATGCCATGATCGTCAAGTATCTGCTTATAGTGTTCCTTGATTTGGACGGAGTCGGAAACGAAGACGTCGAAGCCATCCTTCCTTGCGAGTACGGCGGCTCCGGCTCCGCTTTCTCCTGCTCCCAAAACTACGATTCTTTTCATATCTTTTCCAATTTTTTTCTTGTTGTTGTGTGAGGTGCGGGTGAGGATGGATTGCAGCTCCAGACATTCCCGGGCTTTTTCTCCCCTCGCTCCTTGTTCTCCTTTTATCTTATCTTCAGCGTGATGATGGTCATTGCGGCGAGGATTATCGTGATGATCCAAAAGCGGATGGTAATTTTTGCCTCGTGCTTAGCCGAATGTGGAGCCTTGATGAGATAAGTGCAGTCGCTGTCGAGCTGATCATCGGTTACGCGGAAATTGTCGTGTATGGGGGTACGTTTGAAGATGCGCTGCTTAACGCCCTTGCGCTTGCCCAACTTGAAATACCACACCTGCATGATGACGCTGAGGCTCTCGACGAAAAATATGCCGCAAAGGATGGGCAGCAGCAGCTCCTTGTGGATGATGATGGCACATACGGCAATAATGCCGCCGATAGTGAGCGACCCGGTGTCGCCCATGAACACCTGCGCGGGGTAGGCGTTATACCATAGAAATCCGATGAGAGCACCCACGAAAGCCGACATAAATACCACCAGCTCCTGAGACCCGGGAATGTACATGATGTTAAGATAGGCGGCAAATTCCATGTGCGAGCTGACGTATGCCAGTATGCCCAAGACTATCCCGATAATGGCGGAGTTTCCCGCCGCCATGCCATCCATGCCATCGTTGAGGTTGGCTCCATTACTCACAGCCGTCACAACAATAATGGTCATGATAACAAAGAGTATCCACCCTGCCGCCACTTTGTGCTTGCCACAGAACGACATGATATAGGAGTAGTCAAGGTTATGCCCCTTGACAAAGGGGATTGTAGTCTTGAGCGTCTTCCTGGCATCTGCCCTGTGCTTCACCACAACCTCCTGTCCTTGGCGTTCGAGCACGATATTCTCGTTCGATTTCACATCGGGCGATGCCCATAGCACCAACCCGACGATAAGTCCAATGCTCAGTTGTCCCACAATCTTATACTTGCCTTTCAATCCCTCCTTGTTGCGGCGGAATATCTTGATAAAGTCGTCCATACCACCCAGAAAGCCCAACCACAGGGTTGTGATGATCATCAGGATGAGGTAAATGTTTCTCAGGCGACCAAGAAGGAGCACCGGAACCAGAATCGAAACGATGATGATGATGCCTCCCATGGATGGCACGCCGATCTTCTTGATGCCGAAGGGGTCGATTTTCTCATCACGCTGGGTCTCCGTAATCTGTTTTTTCTTCAGATACTTGATGAATCTCTCGCCAAACCATGCGGATATGGCGAGCGACAATATCAGTGCCAGCAGGGCGCGGAACGATATGTATCCCCATATACGTGCGCCTGAAATGCCAAACTGTTCTAAGAATCTAAAAAGATAATACAGCATGTTTATAAATTTCTATAGTTCCCTTTATTGGGCGATACCGAATATTTCGCGGATCACTTCTCGGTCGTCAAAGTGATGCTTCACGCCCTTGATTTCCTGATAGTTCTCGTGTCCTTTCCCGGCCACGAGAACCACGTCACCCTTCTTGGCCAGCATACAGGCCGTTTTGATGGCCTCGCGTCGGTCGGCAATGCTGACAACCTTTTTCATCTGTTGGGTGTTCAGTCCGGCGAGCATGTCGTCGATGATATCCTGCGGCTCCTCAAACCGGGGATTGTCGCTGGTGATGATCACACGGTCGCTTTGCTTCACCGCCTCCTGCGCCATCAACGGTCGCTTGCCCTTGTCACGGTTTCCGCCTGCACCGCAGACGGTGATGATTTGTCCCGTTTTATCAACTTCGCGAATGGCATTGAGCACATTGGCCAGGGCATCGGGGGTGTGGGCATAGTCCACAATGGCCGTTACGCCTTCCGACGACTGTATCGGCTCCAATCGTCCACTCACGCTGTGGAGTGTGCTCAGGGTCACCAAGATATCCTCCGGCTGTTTACCCAGCATTCGGGCAGCCCCGTAAACAGCCAGCAGGTTGCTCACGTTGAACTTGCCTATAAACTGCACCCCCACGTCGTTGCCGTCCACGTTGAGATACATGCCTGCAAAGTGCATCTCGATGATGCGTGCACGGAAGTCGGCCATGCGCTCCATCGAGTAAGTCTTGATGGTAGCCTTGGTGTTCTGCACCATAAACATTCCGTTCTTATCATCGGCATTGGTGATGGCAAAGGCCGACTTGGGCAGATCGTCGAAAAACATCTTCTTCGCATTGCGATAGTTCTCGAAGGTGCCGTGATAATCGAGATGGTCGCGCGTGAGGTTGGTAAACAGCGCACCGGTAAATGTCAGTCCGCCAATGCGCCTTTGGGCTATGGCATGGCTCGAACACTCCATGAAGACATATTCGCAGCCGGCATCCACCATTTTGGCCAGCAGTTCGTTCAGTTCGATGGCATCGGGCGTGGTATGGTCGGCGGGTAGAACCTCGTCCTCGATGTAGTTGCACACGGTGGACAGAAGTCCGCACCGGTGTCCCATTTTGCGGAACATGTTATATAATAAGGTGGCAATGGTGGTTTTTCCATTTGTGCCCGTCACCCCCACCAGTTTCAGTTTCTTCGACGGATAGCCATAGAAGGCCGTGGCCAACTTGCCCACTGCCTCTGCCGTCGACGCCACCTGCACATAGGTCACACCATCCGTTCGGTCTTCGGGCATGTCTTCACAGAGTATGGCTTTTGCGCCCAGTTCTATGGCTTTGGGTATGAATTGGTGTCCATCAACCTGTGTTCCCTTCATGGCAACAAAGGCATGGCCGTTGCTAATTTTGCGTGAGTCGATGTTCACGCCTGTAATGTCAACATCGGTATCGCCGATGATGGCAAGAGATTTGATGCTTTTCAGCAGCTCTTGTAAATTCATATGATTATTGTTTATTATTTTTCACTCATGAAGTCTTCCTTATTCCAAGGTCAGCATGCACACATCTCCTTTTTGGATACAATGGCCGGCCGGGAGACTTTGTCCAACCACTTTGCCGCGGCCCCTCACACGGCATCGCACCCCGCGTTTCTCTATCAGGTAGACGGCATCGCGCGCACCCATGCCTGTCACGTCGGGAATAAACTTGTTGCCCAGCTCTTTCTTCCTAACTAATGTAATGTGGTTGGCATTTTTCTCCACGGTGCCCCAAACCGGCTTCTTCATAGGAGCCTGACTTCTGAAGTCGGCATTCGTCCGGATGCCCAGATGAGACAGCACATAGTCTGCCGAGAGGATGTTTCCACCCTTCACGTCGGGCACAAAAATGGAGGTGGAGTCTCTCGCATCGCTCACGTCGAGGCGAATGTCCTTGGCCATGATGCCCTCGGCAATATGGTGGAACACCACTCCGCTCATTCCGCCGCCCGAAGCCGGCAGTCCTGACTTCTGAATGCATACGATGCAACTGTATCGTGGAGCATCGGCTGGGAAGAAGCCTGCAAACGACAGCAGATAGTTCATGCGGCCGCTTTTGTAGCCGGCAGCACCTTGCGAAATCTGTGCCGTCCCGGTTTTTCCGGCCACGGCAAACGATCGGGAGCCTGCTTTCCTGCCCAGCCCCTCGCTCACCACCTTGGTCAGCATTTCCTGCATCCATTTGATAACCTTGGGCGACGCTATTTGCTCATGTCCGGCAACCACCTGTGGAGGAAATTCCTCGATGACTTGTCCGTTTTTGATCGCCGCTTTGACAAAGCGTGGCTGCATCATTTTCCCATCATTGGCAATGGCATTGTAGAAGGCAAGGGTAGAGATGGGCGGAATCTGGGTTTCATAGCCGATGCTCATCCAAGGCAGGGCTGTGTTGCTCCAGTTGATCCATTCTCCCCGTTTGTTCTTTTTAGGCATGCGGACAATACCTGAGGCTGCCCCCACGATGGGGATGTGCAGGTCGGCGGTGATGCCCGAGCGACGAACACCCTCCACAAACTTTTCAGGATTGGCGTGATAATACTCGTCGACAATCCGACTGACACCGATGTTGGAGCTCACCTTCAGGGTCTTGGGCAGGTTCATCATGCCATATCCGCCCCGCCTCCAGTTGTGGTCCTTCATCTGTCTGCCGTACATCGGCCATATGCCGCCTCCGGTATCCACAGTCTTGGTGGTGTCGCACATGCCGTCTTCCAGCACGGTCATGATCGATATGGGCTTAAACACGGAGCCTGGCTCGAGCAGGTCGCTCACGGCATGGTTCTTGATTTCTCGATACTCGCCGTCGATACATTTTTCCATGTTCACGATGGCCTTGATGTCTCCGGTCTTCACCTCCATGACGATGGCCACACCCACATTGCCGTTGATTTCCCTCAGCTCGTCGATCACGGCGCGCTCGGCCAGGTCTTGCATTTCCACGTCGATGGTGGTTACAATGTCAGATCCGGCTATGGGCGGCGTGTCCATGATGTCGAGAAACTTGTTGAGCACTTTGCGGCGATGTTTGATGCCCGTGGTGCCCCGGAGCAGGGAGTCGTACGACAGCTCCAAGCCGCAACGCGGTGTGCGACCGCCGTCCATGGCCGCATACATATCGCCTACGGTTCGTCCGGCGAGTGTTCCATAGGGTCGTTCGCGCGAGTTGAGCTCGTCCCAGTGGAATCCGCTCTTGAATTTTGAGAGGCAGAACACGGGCAGCTGCTTCACCCGCGAATAGGTGTTGTAATCGATGCGCTTGGGCCATATAGGCCAGTGGCGCTTCATCTCCCTGCGCCCCTGTTCCAGGTTGGCCTTGAATGCCGCGGCGCTACGCTCGGGGAAGATGTGGCTCAGTCCCATGCAGATACTGTCGACCTTCTCGTCCCACAGGCTGTCGGTCTGGGCAATGTGAAGCTGTTTAAAGTCCATATAGACCTTGAACTCAGGCAGCGATGAGGCCAGCAGCTGACCGTCGCAGCTCAGAATGTTGCCGCGCGTGGGTATCACCTCCACGCTGTCCTTTTTCACGCGGTTGGCCACCTTGAGCCAATAGTCGCGCTTGGCGGTCATGATATAGCTTGCCTTGGCCACCACAGCCAGTGCAATCAGTGTCATCAATACGGCGATGGCACTGTATCTCGGCATAATTTTGTTATAATCGAACTTGCTCATTACTGTTTATTCCGGAACGCTGATGATATAGGGTGGTTGATTGGCCATTTTCAGCACGCTGTCACCACTGTTTTTCAAGAGATTCAACACATTGCTCTGCCGACTCTTCTCGGTGAGCTGACTGGTACTCGAGAGGGCTCTGTACTTGGCATCCTGCAGTTCGGCCTGGAGCCGGTCTATCTCGATGATATCCTGCTGGCAACTGTATCGGTTGGAGATATAGAGTATCAGGAAGAACACGATAAGCACAAACAGCCATATTTGCCGGCGTATGGCGGCCGTGTTCAGGATGTCGCCACCGAGAACCTTGCGCAGGGAGAGGTAGCGCGACTGTGGCGCTTCGCCTTCGATGGCCTGCTCCTGAATGACCGCTTTCAGCGAGAGCCCTTCGTCGTCATTTTCCGTATCAGGACTTTGGGTGCCCTTTTCGGGTTCGGTCTCGGACGGGGTGTTAACGACCTGTTGCTTGGGATCCTGGATGTTTTTGTTGTTGTCTTCGTTCATTTCTTTTCGGCTATTCTGAGTTTTGCACTTCGGCTTCTTGGGTTTCTCGCCAGTTCCTCGTCGCTTGGAACAATGACTTTGTTGTTCACTAACCTGAAGGGGCATTCCACCCTTCCAAAGAAGTCCTGCCGGAGCTTTCCCTCTGCATTTCCGGTTTTCATCATGTTTTTCACCATCCGGTCCTCCAGCGAGTGGTAGGTGATGACGCTCAGTCTTCCTCCCGGAGCCAGCAGGTCGGTGGCTGCGGTGAGCATTTCCCGGAGTGCAGCCATCTCCTGATTCACCTCGATGCGGAGTGCCTGAAACAGTTTGGCCATGTCTTTCTTCTCGCGCCCCCGCCTGAAGAGAGGTTGCACGGCATTGACGAAATCCTGGGTGGTGAGAATCTTTCCTTGATTTCTTTCTTTCACCAGTACGGACGCGATGCGCCGTGAGGATTTCAGTTCGCCGTAGAGATAGAAAATATCGGCCAGCTGCTCCTCTTCGTAGTTGTTCACCACGTCGGCAGCCGTTTGCCCACCACGCTTGTTCATGCGCATGTCTAACGGGGCATCGAAGCGGAACGAGAATCCGCGGGCCTCATCGTCAAAATGATGACTCGACACGCCGAGGTCAGCCAGAAGTCCGTCGATATGCTCCACCCCGTAATAGCGCATCCAGTTCTTCAGGTATCGAAAATTGGAGCGCACAAAGGTGAAGTTGTCTAAAGTCTCCCCGCTGCCCGACAGGTTTTGTTCGGCATCCGCGTCCTGGTCGAAGCTGTAGAGATGGCCGTCCTGATGGAGTCGTGAGAGAATTTCGCGCGAATGGCCGCCCCCGCCGAAGGTGACGTCCACATAGGTGCCGTCGGGTTTGATGTCAAGCCCGTCTACACTCTCTTTCAGTAATACCGGAACGTGGTATTTCTCTGCTTTAATAACCATTCTTGCTTTTTCAAAATTTCTCAAACTGTCATCAGCGTTTTGCGTCATGCTTGCTTCTGCCTGCCGAAACGGCTTGTGCTCATTCATTCAGTGGCGTTGGCATCGTGGTTTGGACTCATCAGTTTTTCCAGAGCCGACCCAAACTCTTCTTTGTCCATCAGGGGTAGAGCCTCTTGGGGCTTGTTGGGCCATATTTCGATGGTGTCGCCCATGCCCACGAAGCGCAGCGACTGGGTGATGCCTGCTGCTTGCAGGAAATCCCGGGGAATGAGAATGCGTCCGTTGGCGTCCATCGTTATGCTGGTCACACCGCTCACGAAGGTGCGGAAAACCATCTGTTGCTGGCGATCCCAGCGCGACAGCCGGGCACGCATCTCGTCCATGAGCGAGTTCCACACCGATTCGGGATAGATGATCAGCGTGTCTTCGAAGATGTCCTGACGCAACACAAGTCCGCTCTCGCCAGGTGCCATAAGCATCTTGCGAAATTGTGCGGGGAGGAAAGCCCTGCCTTTCGAATCGATTTTTGCCTCAATATTACCTAAAAAGCGCATGCGAACATCTTTATTGTAAATTTGCCTTCAAAGATACACAAAATTCCCCACTTTCCACCACTTTTCCCCACTAAATTTTAATTTCACCCTTGATTTGATGATATTGTGGCTTTTTGGCACTTTTTTGCGCGTACGGGTCAACGAACAGATTTGGTCTGGCAGATGCCCAATGACGCCGTGGGAAGCGGAAGTATGAGCGTTCTCGTAAGGTTGAAAATTACTTGTATAAAAGTTTACAAAGTTGTTCAAATTCTGCGTCTATTCATAAATGGATTTTGCTTTTTTCTAAATTTGCTCAAATAAATGAGTTTTCTACAAACTATTGATTGATGGGGTGTTGTATTTATTTTAGAATTATCGTCTCCGTAAAGTTTCCCAAGTGCCTTGCGATAAGGGCTTAAACGCAGGATGAAAAGGCTTCGGTCGCGTGATGTTCAGGCTGCAATCGCACGGCGAAAGAGGCTTTGTCGCAGGGTCATCAGGACTTGATCGCAGCATTCCGACGGCATAAAAGGACTGCTTTTGATTCTTTGTTTACAAATCGAGATGATTTTCATGCTGGAAGAGATGGCGTGCCAGGCCTGTTTTTTGGGATATATATTTTACAGGTTGATGACTCCCTGCACCGATTCATGAGCGGGTGCGCATGCATGACGGCAGTTACAGATAGGTAGCGACGGACAGGAAAGAGCGGTGGGGGAACGTGGGATGGTTTCTGTCGGAGACGGCATAGAACGCATGGGATGATGTTTTGTTTCGTTTAGATTTCATTTCATGCAAATGCCAAACTTTTTCGCACTAAATTTGAGTATTTAGAAAAAGATGTGTTATTTTTGCAATTGCTTACTATATTGCGAACGATGAGTGAAAGCATGGAAAAAACAATTGACATTGACCAGATATTGAGGAGCAAGATGGGCAGCAAGGCGAAGTATTTGCCGGGATTTGTTGTCAATTGGCTGAAACGGTTGGTTCACGAGGACGAAGTGAATAAGTTCTTGTGGGAGAGCCGTGGCAAGCAGGGTACGGAATGGCTCGAGGAGTGTGTGAAGTATCTCGACATGCATGTCACCATCGAAGGAAAGGAAAACCTGCCCGACAAGAACGACGGTAAACTCTACACGTTTGTGTCCAACCACCCCTTGGGAGGGCAGGATGGCGTTTGTCTGGGTGCCATCATCGGCAAGCATTATGACGGCAAATTCCGCTACCTTGTCAACGATTTACTGATGTTTCTTCCCGGTTTGAAGCCCGTGAGCATTGGTATTAACAAAACCGGAAGGCAGGGGCGAAACTTTCCCCGAATGGTGGAGGAAGGTTTCAATAGCGACAACCATATATTGATGTTCCCGGCAGGATTGAACTCTCGCGATATCGACGGCGTTATCCGAGATTTGCCTTGGAAGAAAACATTCATCACCAAAAGTGTGGAACACCATCGTGACGTGGTGCCCATCTATTTCAGCGGGCGCAATTCCAAGCGATTTTACCGACTGGCCAAATGGCAGAAGAAGCTGGGGCTGAAGGTGAATATAGCCATGCTCTTCTTAGTTGACGAAATGTATAGGAACGTCCACAAGAATTATCGTATTGTCATTGGAAAGCCTATTCCATGGCAGACGTTTGATGAGAGCAAAACACCGATGGAATGGGCACAATTTGTACAAGATAGGGTTTACGACCAAGCCGGACCGGCCGGCTTGCGTGCGGAGTAGCCCCAACCAATAATGATTATGCAAGAAGAAATTATCAAACCGATAAGCAAGGATTTACTGAAGAGTGAGCTGCCCCCCGATCGTTTGCTCCGCACGACCAATAAGAGTCACAACGACATATATATCGTCAGTGCTCACACGGCACCCCATGTGATGCAGGAAATCGGACGTCTGCGCGAGATTGCTTTCCGCACGGCAGGCGGAGGAACGGGCAAGTCGGTGGATATCGATGAGTTTGACACGATGGAAAACGGATGCATGCAACTCATTGTGTGGAATCCGGAGGCCGAGGAAATCATAGGTGGTTATCGCTACTTGTTCGGCGACAGGTGGCGGCTGGATGCCGATGGACAGCCTAATTTAGCCATGAATCACATGTTCAGGTTTTCCGAGAAGTTTATGAAGGAGTATGCTCCCTATACGGTAGAACTTGGACGCTCGTTTGTCTCGCTGGAATATCAGAATGTAAGAAAGAATACCAAGTCCATCTTTGCTTTGGACAATCTGTGGGATGGATTGGGGGCGCTGACTGTCATCAATCCCGACTGTAAGTATTTTCTTGGCAAGATGACGATGTATCCGTCGTTCGTGCGTCGTGGCCGGGATATGATTCTATACTTCCTTAACAAGCATTTTGGCGACGACGAACAGCTTGTTGTCCCGATAGAACCGCTGAAAACAGAGTCTTCCCGGGAGGAGTTCGAACATTTGTTATGTGAGGATGATTTCAGGAAAGATTACCGAATCCTGAATCGTGAGGTGCGTAACTTGGGGTTTAATATTCCTCCGCTTATCAATGTCTACATGAATCTAAGCCCCACCATGAAGTTTTTTGGCACGGCCATCAACTATGAGTTTGGCGATGTGGAGGAGAGCGGAATCCTGATAGCCATGGACGAAATATTCGAAGAGAAGCGCATTCGTCATGTCAACAGTTTCGTCAAGGAGCACCCCGAAGCCCTCAAGCTGCCGGGAAGACCCAACAACGTGATGTTCTAGGGTTTGCCTGCAAGTCGCAGCCCGCTACACAATCGGTAGCGACAGACCGTTTATTTTCTGATAGATGTCGAGTGCATAGACATCTGTCATGCCACTGATGTAGTCGAGAACAGCCATAATTCGTGTTTCAAGGTTCTCGCTTTGGATTTCATATTGACTACTGAATCGCTCGATAAGTTGCTTGCTGTGAAACTGGTCGGGTTTTACGGCGGCTTCGATGAGCCGCTGCATCAACGTTTCCATAATTTTGTAACCGCTCAGTTCCACGTCGAGTACGGGTTTACTGCGATAAATTCTCTTGTAGGCAAGCTCGGCACAACGTTTGTAAGCCATGCGCTGTGGGTAGGCGATGTTCTCGATGAGACTGCCCCGGAACGTGCCGTTTAGGATTTCCTCTTCGTGTTCCAGAAATGTTTTCACACACTCGTTTTGCAAGATACCCACGGCGCAGGCGCGCATGTAGACAATCTGTTCGTTGATATCGCTGACGCCTTCTTCATCCAAACGTTTGCGTATGGAGGTTTGCGTAGGCTGATCGAAGAAGCTCAGGAGCAGATCCGCAGTTTCTCCATGTGACAGGATCTTGAGCTTGTGGGAGTCTTCAATGTCCATGATTTGGTAACAGATGTCGTCAGCGGCCTCCATCAAATAGACCAGCGGATGGCGCACGTAGGCAGGTGGTTCGCCGGGCTTGGAGGTGCGAATAATGCCCAATTCATCGGCTATTTTTTGATAAATGTCGGCTTCCGATGAGAAGAATCCGAACTTGCCGTGCTTGCCTGCGGCACCGCTTGCGAACGGATATTTCACGATAGACGCCAGTGTGGAGTAGGTCATGACAAAGCCGCCGGCCCTGCGACCCCTGAAACGATGGGTCAATAGTCGGAAGGCATTGGCATTTCCCTCGAAGTGTGTGATGTCTTCCCAAAACTCCGGCGACACCTTGTCCTGAAGGAACATTCCCTCGCCTTCGGTGAAATAGGTCTGTATGGCTTTCTCGCCGGAATGGCCAAACGGTGGATTGCCCATGTCGTGAGCCAAGCCTGCGGTGTGAACGATGGTGCCGATTTCCTCAAAGAGTGTACCTCGAAGTTCCGGGTATTTTTTGACAAGGCGGCTTGCTACGTCATCACCTAATGATTTGCCGAGTGATGAAACCTCGAGGGAGTGGGTGAGTCGGTTGTGTACAAACACGCTTCCGGGGAGCGGGAAAACCTGAGTCTTGTTTTGTAGGCGGCGGAACGGAGCCGAATAGATGAGACGGTCGCCGTCTCGCTTGAATTCAGAGCGGTCGTCAAGACGTGTGGGGTGCCGGTCTTCCTGTCCAAATCTTTTGTTGGAGATGAGTTGTTTCCAGTTCATAACACTAATGTTGGTATGTGTGGTGTCTTTATTGTCGATAGGGGTATCTGTTACAAAGTTACCGCTTATTCTCCTATTTTCTTTCTTTTTAATAATTAAAATGTAGTAATGTGCCCATAATTCATTACTTTTGCATTCTATATGGTAAAGATAAAAGTTGTAAACAAAGGGCATCAGCCACTTCCGGCGTATGCTACTGCGCAAAGTGCGGGCATGGATCTGCGTGCGAGTCTCGACGAGTCGGTTGTGCTGAAACCGATGGAACGTCGCCTGATTCCCACGGGCTTGCACATCGCTTTGCCCGAGGGATTTGAGGCGCAGGTACGCCCGAGAAGCGGACTGGCGCTGAAACGAGGCATCACGGTGTTGAATTCGCCCGGAACAATCGATGCTGATTACAGGGGCGAGGTGATGGTGTTGCTCGTCAATTTCTCGCAGGAAGACTTTACAGTCAACGATGGCGAGCGCATTGCACAGATGGTGATTGCTCGTTATGAGCAGGCTGAAATGGAAGTTGTCGAAGTGCTCGATGAAACGGAGAGAGGCACGGGAGGATACGGTCACACGGGTGTGAAATGATAATGGGAATATGAGAAAACTGCGTAGACATCTGGCTTTTGTTCTCTTGGCCATGCTGGTGCTGACTGGCGTGGTTCGGCCTGCCACAGCCTTGGCTGTGAAAGGTGGGGCGTCATCGGGTTTGAAAGATGCCAAAGTCGATATGACGGGTTATACGGGTTATACGGATCGTATGCGGTATAACTACTTTTTCCTGGAGGCGGTGCGTTGTCAGAATGCCGGACAATATGCAGCAGCATTCGATTTGCTGAACCATTGCTTAGAAATCAATCCCGGAGCGGCGGAAGCTTACTATATGCGTGCTCGCTATTTCTCCCAGCTTCGTAAAGACAGCCTGGCTTTAAACGATCTGGAAACAGCCGCCCAACTGAGGCCGAACAATGACACCTATCAGGAAAAGGTGGCTCAGTTCTATATCGGCATGGGCAACTATGACAAGGCCGTTGAGACATACGAGCGGTTGTATGCGGTGCAACGCGACCGCAGCGATGTGTTGAATATCCTCGTCCAACTCTACAAACAGCAGAAGGAATATGACAAAATGCTCCATACCATCGATCGGTTGGAGCGCATAGAGGGGGAGAATGAGCAGTTTGCTTTGGCCAGAATGAGTGTTTATGAACTCAAGGGAGATACCAAAAACGCATACAAAACCCTCAAGAAGTTGGCCGATACTCATCCCAATGACTTGACATACAGTATTATGTTGGGCAATTGGCTCATGCACAACAAAAAGAAAAAAGAGGCATATCGGCTTTTCAGCAAGGCCTTGGAAGCTGAGCCTGAGAACACGTATGCACAAAGTTCGATGTACGACTACTATCGTGCGGCAGGACAAGACGAGCAGGCTAATGAGATGATGGAGCGTATATTGTTGGGCAAGGACACTCCTGCTGACAGTCGGATGCAGTTTATTCGTCAGGCCATTCGGGAAAATGAGCAGCAGGGCGGTGACTCCCTGAAGATGATCGGGCTCTTCGATCGTATGCAGCAGGCACTACCGAAAGATGCTGCCGTGGCCGAAATGAAAGTGGCTTACTATACGCTCAAAAAGATGCCTGAGGATGAAATCAACCAAGCCCTGACCGATTTGCTGGAGCTTGCACCGGATAATGGCGGGGCGCGATTCCAGTTGATACAGAATAAATGGGCCAAGCAAAACTGGAAGGAAGTGGCCGAACTGAGCGAGCCGGGAATGCTGTATAATCCCGATGAAATGGCCTTTTATTACTTCACAGGACTTGCCCGTTATTATCAAAAGGATGATGCGGGAGCACTTGATGCCCTGCAGCGGGGGACAGCGGAAATCAATTCCAAGAGCGATCCATCCATTGTGAGCGACTTCTATGCCATCATGGGAGATATATACCACAGCCGTGGAGAAAAAGAAAAAGCCTATGCGGCCTTTGACAGTTGCCTGCAATGGAAGCCTGACCATATCATGACGCTCAACAACTATGCCTACTACCTCTCGATAGAAGGTGGTGACTTGAAGCGGGCGGAGGAAATGAGTGCCAAGGCGGTGAAGGCAGAGCCAAAGAACCCAACCTATCTCGACACATACGCTTGGGTACTTTATTGCCAGAAGCGATATGAAGAAGCCCGGATTTATATTGACCAGGCATTGAAATACAGCGAGGATTCGACGTTCAGCGCCGATGTTCTGGAACATGCCGGAGATATTTATATCAAGACGGGACACACCGAAGAGGCATTGCAAATGTGGCAAAAGGCCATCGACGCCGGGGGAAATGCAACGGTGTTGAATGAAAAAAGAAAACGTTATACCAAGAGCAAATGAAGATAACGAGCAGAATACTATTGATGTGTGTGGCCTTGCTGATGGCTTCTTGCGGTGCCAAGAAGGCCATGGTCAAAGATTCCTCCGTTGGGGAAGCGGGTGTGGCAACCAAGGGCACGTCTGCCATTTCGCGTGAATTGGCCTTTGTTCAGAAGGTGAGCGACCAGAAGATATATGCCAAGAACATAGTTGCCGACATGAGATTTACTGCCCAAATGGGAAGTCGCAACATTTCTGTGCCGGGTGCTCTCCGTATGCGAAAAGATGAGGTGATACGGTTGCAACTGTTTATTCCGCTGCTTGGCAGTGAGGTGGGAAGACTGGAATTCACACCCGACTATGTGCTTGTGATAGACAGAATACATAAGCAATACGTTAAGGGAGACTACAATCAGATTGATTTTTTAAAAGCTAACGGACTGAACTTCTATTCATTACAGGCTTTGTTTTGGAACCAATTGCTGTTGCCAGGAGTTGCACAAGTGCGTGAAGGTGACTTGAGAAAATTCAAGGTCGAACTCCAAGAAGCGGGGCAGGAAGTGCCTGTGAGCCTGCAGAATGGTAACATGAACTATGTGTGGAAAGCCAATCGCGAGAGTGGGCTCATCAATGAAGCAATGGTGAGCTACAACAGTGCACGTCACGGCAAATCGGATTTGCTGTGGAAATATGCAGACTTTCTGCCGATAGGGTCGAAGAAATTCCCCGGAAATCAGGAGTTTTCGTTTGAGACGACATCAACTGATAAACTGCAGAAGATGACTGTGAAGCTGGAAATGGATAAACTGAGGACCTCGGATGACTGGGAAACCCGTAGCACGGTTTCCACCAGATATAAGGAGATGGATGCCAAGCAGATCCTTGGCAAACTACTTGATATGCAATGAGAAGAATACTGACTATACTTTTAGCCTTGTCACTTGTCGCAGCCACGGGAGCCCAAACCCGTAAGCGGACGACAAGAAAAGCTGTATCCACAACAAAGACGAATAAGAGTACGCCGCAAAGAAAAAACACTCGGAAGACGACTACATATAGCAATTCGTCTATTCGGGGATTGCAAAACCAACGTTCGGCCATTCAGAAAAAAATACGGGAGCAGGAACGCGCGCTGAAATCCAACAAGGCCGACGTGGAGAAACGATTGCGCAATTTGATGATACTGAATAGGGAAATTGACCAGCGGCAGAAGAATATAGAAGGAATACAAAGTGATATTCAGTATATTGAGGGGAACATAGGAATACTGAATACGCAACTTCAGACCTTGGAACAGCAACTCAAGGATCGTCAGGCCAAGTATATCAAGTCTATGAAATACATGGCGCGGCATCGCTCCGTGCAGAACAAGCTGATGTTTATCTTCTCTGCAAAAAACCTCTATCAGATGTATCGGCGCCTTCGTTTTGTGCGTGAATATGCACAGTATCAACGGGCGCAAGGTGAAGCTGTGAGAGCCAAGCAGGCCGAGGTGAACAACAAGCATCGCCAATTGCAAAATGTCAGAGGACAAAAGAATAATCTGCTTTCCAAGGGACAGCAGGAAAAGCAGAAGTTAGAGACCAACAAGACCGAGCAGCAACAAATGGTGCAGGGGTTGCAGAAACAGCAGAAAACCATCCAGTCTGTCATTGCCGACCAGCACAAGAGAGATGCCGCGCTTAATGCACAGATAGACCGCTTGGTTGAAATAGAAATTCAGAAAGCCCGCGCCCGTGCAGAGGCTGAAGCCAAACGCAAGGCAGCTGCGGCCGAGGCAGCCAAGCGACGTGCGGCCGAGTTGGCTCGTAAGAAGGCCGAAGCCGAAGCTGCTGCCCGGGAAAATGCCCGCCGGATAGCCGAAGCCAAGGCTCGCGAGGAAAAGTTGAAAGAAGAGGCGCGTCGGGCAGCTGCGACCGAGGCTGCTGCCCGGAAAGCCCGTGCTGAAGCTGCCGAGGCAGCACGCAAGAAGGCTGCCGAACAAGCGATGGAAAATGAACGAGCTGCCCAGCAGGCCGCAGCCCGTGAACTTGCCGAGAAGGCTGCACGCGCCGCAGAAGTACAGCGTGCTGCAGAAGCCCGAAAGGCGGCTGCAGACCAAGCGGCACGCGAAGCCGAGTCGATGCGCCGCGCTGCTGAGCGTAAAGAAGTTGCCGATGCCGCACGGGCCAAGCAGGAAATAGCAGAGGCAAGGCAGGACGTGGAGGAGGTCAAGAAATTCTCCACGGTAGACCGAATGATGAACAACGGATTCGAGGCCAACCGTGGCCGTTTGCCCATGCCAATCACCGGTAGTTATAAAATTGTGAGTCACTTTGGACAATATAATGTGGAGGGCCTGAGAGGTGTGACGCTTGACAACAAGGGTATCAACATCATGGGAAACAACGGTTGTCAGGCACGATCGGTATACGACGGCGAGGTGAGTGCGGTGATCAGCTATGCGGGGACAGCGGTTGTGATGGTTCGCCACGGCGCCTACATCTCTGTATATTGCAACCTCAAATCGGTCAGCGTGAGCAAGGGACAGAAGGTGTCTACGGGGCAGGCACTCGGCTCGGTGGGTACGGACAATATCCTGCAGTTCCAGCTTCGTAAGGAAAGGACGAAGCTGAACCCCGAGGCATGGCTCAGAAAATAAGCGTGATTCTTAATTCATACCATACAACTCATCATTTGTCCTTCCTATCAACTATTGTTTGATGACAAATGATGAGTTGCAAATGGTAGCTTATGGCATTCCAAGAAGTTTGACATAGGTGTCAAAAGCGTGTTCTATTTCACTTATCCTGATATATTCATCGGCGCTGTGCGAGCGTGACGATTCGCCGGGTCCCAACTTCAGTGAGGGGAACGGCATAAGTGACTGGTCGCTCAACGTAGGTGAGCCGAAGGGCGTCATGCCCAGAGAGACACAGCGACGCACCAATGGATGTTCAAGGTCGATGTGCGAAGAGTGCAGACGGAAGGAGCGGGCACTGACCTCTGACTTGACGTGCCGGCAGACAATGTTGTAGACTTCCTCATTGGTATAACATTCGTTGGTGCGTATGTCAACAACCATAGAGCAGGTGTCCGGTATGACGTTGTGCTGTGTGCCGGCGTTCACCATGGTGAGTGACATTTTTACCGAACCGAGCAGCCGACTCGTCTTCTTGAACCGGTAGTTGCGAATCCACTGCATATCCTCAAGTGCTTCGTAGATGGCATTCACCCCCTCGTTTCGTGCGGCGTGCCCACTCTTGCCATGGGCCTTCAGATCGAGCACCATCAGTCCTTTTTCGGCAACAGCTGGTTGCATGCCAGTGGGTTCGCCCACGATGGCCACATCTATTTTGGGTAGCCGTGGCAATACGCGACTGATGCCGTTTTTGCCTGATACTTCCTCCTCGGCCGAAGCCAAATAGATCAAATTAAAGGCACGGTGGGAGCGGGCAGCATCCGTGCAAAAACGACGGAACACCTGCAACAGAGTCACCAATCCGCCTCCACAATCATTGCTGCCTAACCCATAGAGCATGTCGCCTTCGATTGTCGGGATGAAGGGGTCGTGTTGCCACGACTTCACTGGCTTCACCGTGTCGATGTGGGCATTGAGCAGCACGGTGGGACGGGCGTCGTCGAACCAAGGGTCAACGACCCACAGGTTGTTGGCTTCGCGATGTGTTTCGAAACCGTAACCGGCGATGGTTTGCTCCATGATGGTAGCGGCTTCACTTTCGCTGCGACTTACCGATGGGGTGGCAACCAAGCGGCAGAGTAGGGTGATGGCATCCTGGGTGTATTGTTCTCGTCGTTCCATGTTACAAAAGTAACCTTTTTTTGAACATGCGCATAGTTTGCAGTATATAAAAATAAAATCGCAAACATACATCTTCCATGAGCAGTAATTATGGGCATAAAGGTAACGTGCCGGTCTGATTTAGCCCTATAGTGTCCGCTTTGCGGCCGTTGTCCATTCGTTTTGCGGCCGTAGTACGATTGTCTGTCGGCCGCGATGCACCTGTCTGTCGGCCGACATATGCTGGCCAAGGGTCGTGAATGTGTATCGACGCCAGATGGATTCATCGTGGTAGTCAGCGTGTAGCAAGGACGCTAAGCTACACGTTTATCAAGTTGTTTGAGGCATAGGTCTGATCAATCTGACGGAAAAAAGCGGTGATATTTTTGTTTTAGTACCTAATTTACGTTATCTTTGCATATATTAATTCCCTTCATGCTATGCAGAATAAAAGTCATTTGTCGATACTTGTTCATGAGCAGGCCAAGAAATATGGATCTCGTCCTGTCTTGACATTCAGGAACTTTGGAAGTTTGAAATGGAAGACGGTGTCATGGAAACAATTCTCCCTGCGCGTCAAGCAGGTGAGCAATGCTATGCTCAACTTTGGTGTAAAGCCGCAGGAGAATATTGCAGTTTTTTCCCAAAACTGTATTCAGTATCTGTATACCGACTTTGGTGCATACGGCATTCGAGCTTGTTCCATTCCCTTTTATGCAACAAGTTCGGAGCAGCAGATACAGTACATGATCAACGATGCACAAGTACGAGTGCTTTTCGTGGGTGAACAGGAGCAATATGACAAGGCTCACCGGGTGTTCCCGCTGTGCACCTCATTGGAACGTATCATTGTTTTCGACGACAGTGTGCGCATCAGTTCTCACGACCCCAACACACTTTATTTCCAAGATTTTCTGAAACTCGGCGAACAACTCCCGAGACAGCAGGAAGTGGAAGAGCGGTGGGCGGAAGCCAATGATGACGATCTCTGCAATATACTTTATACAAGTGGAACGACCGGGGAAAGCAAAGGAGTGATGCTCACCTATGGACAATATTCAGCTGCCTTTAAGGCCAATGAAGTGTGGGTGCCGGTTGGGGAGAAAGATAGGGTGATGAACTTTTTGCCTTTCACCCATATTTTTGAACGTGCATGGGCTTACTTAGCGCTGACCAAGGGCGCACAGCTCATCATCAACACCTATCCGCATGAAATCCAAGAGTCTATGCGCGAGACAAAACCCACGAGCATGTCGAGCGTGCCGAGATTCTGGGAAAAAGTGTACCAAGCAGTACATGAGAAAATCGACCGTTCCAACCCCATCCAGCAGAAGATGTTCAAACACGCCTTGGATGTAGGGAGGAGACATAATATAGAATATCTTATGAATGGTAAGCGCCCTCCTATGGCCTTGGCCTTGGAGTATAAGGTCGTCAATTCGACATTGTTCAGTTTGGTGCGTAAGCAGTTGGGGTTGCAGAATCCTCACATATTCCCCACGGCAGGGGCAAGTGTGTCGCCCAAAGTGGAAGAATTTATCCATTCCATCGGGATTATGATGATAGTCGGGTATGGACTCACCGAAAGCCTTGCGACCGTTTCTTGTGACCATATGGGCAAAAAGTGTACCCTCGGCTCTGTCGGTCGACTTATACCGGGGATAGAAATGAAGATTGGCGAAAATGACGAGATACTGCTGAAGGGTCCGACGATCACCAAAGGATATTACAAGCGCGACGCCATTACAGCTCAATCTTTTGACAAGGATGGATTTTTCCATACGGGCGATGCAGGATATGTTCAGGATGGAGAGCTTTTCCTGAAGGAACGTATCAAAGATTTGTTCAAAACCAGCAATGGCAAATACATTTCCCCACAGATGGTGGAATCGATATTGTTGGTTGACAAGTTTGTCGACCAAGTGGCAGTTGTGGCAGACGAGCGAAAGTTTGTTTCGGCCTTAGTTGTTCCAGAGTTTCGTCTGGTTGAAGAATGGGCGCACGACAACGGTGTCGTCTTTGAGACCCGTGATGAACTCTGCGCTAACGACAAGGTGTATCAAATGATGATGGAACGAATCAAGACGTTGCAGCAGTCGCTTGCTCACTACGAACAAATCAAGCGCATCACGCTCTTGCCCCATCATTTCTCGATGGAATCGGGAGAATTGACCAATACGCTGAAGCTCCGCCGCCCCATCATCCATCAGAATTACAAGGAGATCATCGACAAAATGTACGAGGATTAATAATTCCTGACATTCATATAACAAACATTGTACATGATAACATCAGACCAACTGAAAGACGTGTTGGAGCGTACGACCAAGCTTCACCATTATCTCAATATCGACAAGAAACAAATAGAATTTGAAGAAGAACAACTTCGCACGCAGGCTCCCGACTTTTGGGATGACCCGAAGCGTGCAGAGGCTCAAATGAAGAAGGTAAAAGGCCTTCAGAACTGGCTCAAGGACTACAGTGATGTTGAATTGCTGGCCAATGAATTGGAGTTGGCTTTCGATTATTACAAGGAAGAACTTGTTACTGAAGAGGAGGTGGATGCCGATTATGCGAAGGTGATCAAGGCCATAGAAGATTTGGAATTCAAAAACATGCTTCGGTCGGAGGAGGACTCCATGGATGCTGTGCTGAAAATCAACTCTGGCGCCGGTGGAACCGAGAGTCAGGACTGGGCGCAAATGTTGATGCGCATGTATATGCGCTGGTGCGAATCGCATGGCTATAAGGTGACCATCACCAACCTTCAGGATGGCGATGAGGCCGGTATCAAGAGTGTGACGATGACTGTCGAGGGGGGCGAGTTTGCCTATGGATATTTGAAGAGTGAGAATGGTGTTCATAGACTGGTTCGCGTGTCACCATACAACGCTCAGGGTAAACGCATGACGAGTTTTGCGAGTGTGTTTATCTCTCCCCTTGTCGATGACACCATTGAGGTGTATGTCGACCCGGCGCGTCTGAGTTGGGATACATTCCGGTCGAGCGGAGCAGGAGGTCAAAATGTGAATAAAGTGGAGTCTGGCGTGCGACTTCGCTATCAATATGAAGATCCAGACACCGGCGAGAAGGAGGAAATTCTGATTGAGAATACCGAGACGCGCGACCAGCCGAAGAATAAGGCCAAGGCCATGCTCCTCCTGAAAAGCCAACTCTATGACCGCGAAATGAAGAAACGCCTGGAGGCTCAGGCTAAGATTGAGGCTGGCAAGAAGAAGATTGAATGGGGAAGTCAGATTCGTAGTTATGTATTTGATGACCGTCGTGTGAAGGATCATCGCACCAACTACCAAACCTCGGATGTGGATGGTGTGATGGATGGGGATCTTGACGGTTTTATTAAAGCCTACCTGATGGAATATTCAGGAGGTGAGCAGGAGGCATAGCCGTATTGAGTAGATTCCTCCGACGGATTTGGAATTGACCAGACTGCCTTACAAAAGTTAAGATATCGATAAATAAAAACCTAAAAAGAACTATTATGACTAAAAAGAAAAGAAATCCACAGGAGCCTGTGCGTGAAATTAACGCTGTTGCCAGGGAGGTCAAGCGAGAAAAACGAGAGGTCAAGCAGAAAATCCAAGGCGACAGTGTGGTGAAATGGATATTTGGTGCCTTACTCGTCCTGGCTATTCTTTATATGGTTTGGACCATGACAATTGTGGGATGAGCGGACTGGAAATAGAGCGCAAGTTCCTTGTTAAGAAAGGCGGTGCGTATAAGCGCGCCGCTTTTTCGTCAAGCCATATTCAACAGGGTTATATTCCTGCCGATGGCGCAACCGTGCGCATTCGCGTGCGGGATGAGCAGGCATTCTTGACGATTAAGAGCAGAAGTGTTGACGGAGGCCTGACGCGTTATGAGTTTGAAAAGGAGATATCGCTCAATGAAGCCGGCCACCTTCTGAAACTGTGTCGGGGCGGAGTGATAGACAAACATCGGTACTTGGTGAAAAGTGGCACCCATGTGTTTGAGGTTGACGAGTTTCATGGTGACAACGAGGGGCTGGTGATAGCAGAGGTTGAACTCGGAAACAACGCGGAATCTTACGAAAAACCCGATTTCATCGGGCCGGAAGTTACGGGTGATGCACGTTTCTACAACTCCCATATGCTTAGGAATCCTTATTTCGTTTGGAAATCATCAGTGCCAGAGGAATACCGATAGCAGCACCCAATAGCACGCCGATGGCGTCGGCAATAAAGTCTATGAAATCGCCACTTCTATTACCTCCGGTACAGGTTTGCTGAACAATTTCGATCAGTCCGCCCATTAAAATGGGGAAAATGATGGCATAGGGGATAGTCCGTTTCATGTTGATTACCTGGTGATGCAATCCGTATTCCAACCAGAGCACAGTGCACCAGCCGCCAAACATCACGATATGCGTCCACTTGTCTACCATGTTGATTTGGCTCAGGGGCGTTTCAGGAATGGGCACAAGACATAATATCCATATCACAACCATGCAGATGAAGGATAGGGTGTATTGCTTAATGAAATGCATCATGGCTTTATATTTACTTTCAAATTGTGTGCAAAAGTAGATATTTTTTTATACTTTTGCCATCAAATAGCATTTAAATTGTATGTCTGACAAAAGGGCAAACTTTGGAAGTAAGCTTGGAATGATTCTTGCCACAGCCGGTGGAGCTGTTGGCTTGGGCAATGTTTGGCGCTTTCCCTATATGGTTGGAGAGAACGGGGGTGCAGCTTTCATTCTCATTTATTTGGGCTGCGTGCTGCTGTTGGGTATCCCATGTATGGTTTCCGAATTCATTATTGGTCGCCACGGAGCCTCCAACACCTATCGTGCATACGCCCGTGTGAGTGGTGGGAAAGCATGGAAGTTCGTCGGTTTGCTCGGCGTGCTTACCGGATTTCTAATCACGGGGTATTATGCGGTTGTCTCGGGATGGTGTTTGCAATATATCTATGCATCGGTTATGGGCGAGTTGCATGGTGACTCCTTGTTTGTCCAAAACTATTTCACCACTTTCTCGACTAATCCAGTACGCCCTATATTCTGGCTGTCTGTTATTCTGTTGACGGCTCACTTTGTGATTATCCATGGAGTGCGGGGTGGAATAGAAAGGGCTTCGAAGCTGCTCATGCCTACCTTATTTATATTGTTGCTGGTTATTGTTGTGGCTTCATGCTTGCTTCCTGGCGCTTCGAGAGGCATAGATTTCTTGCTCAAGCCAGATTTTGGAAAGGTAGACCAAGGTGTGTTCCTCGGTGCATTGGGGCAATCGTTCTATTCTCTCAGCATTGCCATGGGTTGCATCTGCACCTATGCTTCTTACTACAGTCGGCAGACCAATCTGCTCGCGTCTGCTATTCAGGTATCAGTCGTAGACACGATGGTGGCCATTCTAGCTGGATTGATGATATTTCCGGCAGCTTTTTCGGTGGGCGTCAACCCCGACAGTGGACCCTCACTTATCTTCATCACCCTTCCTAATGTCTTTAACGAAGCCTTCGGAAGCATGCCCGTGATGGGGTGGGTGGTGTCACTGATGTTCTATGGGTTGCTCTCGCTCGCTGCCTTGACGTCCTTGATGTCGCTTCACGAAGTGAGCACCTCTTTCTTTTACGAGGAGTTGCACATCTCCCGGAAAAAAGGAGCAGTCATCGTGACTGTATCCACAATCATTATTGGTGCCTTCTGTTCATTGTCACTTGGTGGCAAGGATTATCTGCGTGTGGCCGGAATGTCATTGTTCGACGCGTTCGACTTTGTAACCGGACAGATATTTCTTCCTGTAGGCGGATTCCTTACCTGCGTGTTCCTGGGATGGTTTGTTCCCAAAAAGGTCGTTCGTGACGAGTTTACCAACTGGGGTACATTGAGCGCTCGTTTCTTCGGCATCTTCCTGTTTTTGGTTCGTTTTGTGTGCCCTTTGGCCATCTTAGCCATCTTTCTCCATCAACTCAACGTGATATAAGTCAAGGTTGCACGCAGCAGTTTTCTTTTAAAAGATCTTCAAAACAACGATAAAACTAAATCATTGCGTTAATCTCGAATAATGAAACTTAGAGATTTCTTTTATTTCAACCGTTCCGATCGTGCAGTATTATTGTTTTTCCTGCTGCTTGCCGTAGTTTCCTGTTCTCTCATTTTCTTTTTGGGTGGAGATGAAGGAATGACCCAAGTTGACGAAAAGGATACTGTTTTCGTGCAGAAACAAGCCGTTTCATCGGTATTTCCCCGCACGAATCCTCAGTATATTCAAGCTGAAACTCGCAGGGTTGAGCATTTTGTGTTCGACCCCAACACAGCAGATAGCACCGAGTTCCTGCGCTTAGGCTTGCAATATTGGCAAGTGCGCAACATCTACAAATACCGTGCAGCAGGCGGCGTTTATCGCCGGCCACAAGACTTTGCCCGACTCTACGGACTTACGCAGAAACAGTATCGTGAACTTGAACCCTACATCCGCATAAGCCGTGACTATGCCCCAGCTGCAGAGTTGTTTGCCGAAGAGAAACACGAACCACGCGACACCACACACCGTTATCCTGTCAAACTGAAACCCACAGAGCATATCGACCTCAATCTTGCCGACACCTCTGCATTGAAACGAGTGCCTGGCATAGGTAGTTATTTTGCCCGCAGAATAGTGGGCTACCGCCAACGACTCGGAGGATTTTATCATGTGAAGCAGCTTCTGGAGATTGAGGATTTTCCCGAAACTGCCATATCTTACTTCCATATCAGTGGCGCTATTCATAAAATTAACGTCAACAAGCTCAAGTTGAACGAGTTGAAGCGTCACCCTTACATTAATTATTATCAGGCTAAGGACATTATGGACTATCGCCGGTTGCATGGACCTTTGACCAGTCTGAATGAATTGAAGTTACTGCAGGATTTTACACCCAAGGATATTGAGCGACTCAACCATTATGTTGAATTTTAAAACGAATGATATGAAGAAGTTATGCTATAGTTGCTGATAATCAAGGCTTCATGATTAAGAGGAGACAAAAGCAAAAGAGGTTGCCGTGGCAACCTCTTTTGCTTTTGTCGGGATGAGGCGACTCGAACGCCCGACCCCTACGTCCCGAACGTAGTGCGCTACCAACTGCGCTACATCCCGATCAGCATCCCCAAGGTACGCAAAGTTGACTTGTTTCCCTTAAGAACGATGCAAAGGTACATCTTTTTTCTGAAAAGTAGAATTTTTTTTGCGAAAAATTTGTTTGTTTGGCTAAAAAGCCCTATCTTTGCACTCGCAATTATGAAACGGTACCTTAGCTCAGGTGGTAGAGCAATGGACTGAAAATCCATGTGTCCTTGGTTCAACTCCAAGAGGTACCACTTCCTCCTTTCATTCGGCCCGGTCTTCACCTCGTGTGATGCCGGGCTTTTTCAATTCACAATTCACAATTTTCAATTCACAAGGAGCTGGCGCAAACACCAACGTCTGCCAATTGTGAATTGAAAATTGTGAATTAAAAATGGTAGAGATGCTTGCGTCAGCTCGGCTCAGTAGAAATTTCCTGGGGAATAATTTGTTCTATATCTTCATAATTCCGACCTTCGCATCATGGAAGAAAAAATGTTACGTATCTTGGCAACTCTTGTTTTGCCCACTCAAATATTAGATTATTTTACTGTCGTTTCTGTTCGCGAGGTTGGATCAGAGTTTCATATCAGTCTTGACGAACGTATGGACAAGACTTTGTCGGATGACCCCAACTTCGAGTCCAAAGGGTTCATGGAAGCCGTTAATATAACTGACTTCCCAATTCGAGACCATAAGGTGATATTGAAAGTCCGTCGCAGACGATGGACTGATTTGCGCACGGGTAAGAGTTTTACACCTCCCATTGCTTTAGACATGGTAGCCCAGGGCACCCGTTACTCCAAGGAATTTGGAGCTTTTTTAAAAGAAACGTATGGAGACATCCCCGGTGACTTGCCTTACGCTTGAGGATTACTATCATATTGACGGACACACATTTGAGAAACAATATAAGGAAGTCCTGAGCGGCTTCCGTGAATGGGACCAGGCAGAACATGCCGACGAGTGGCTGCTCTTTCCTGACAACATCGGACCCTCCCTGGCCATTGACGAGACTTCACTGTCCAACGGCGAGCTGTACACTTTTGTGACCAACCGTGCCGCACGTACACGGGAAGGGAGTCTCGTGGCAGTAGTTGCGGGAACAAAGTCAGAAGATGTCATAGCGGTGCTGGATAGGATTGATGAGGACAAGCGCTCCTCTGTTGAGGAAGTCACCCTGGACTTGTCTGACTCCATGCGCAAAATCGTCAGAAGGTCGTTTCCCAACGCCAAGCGTGTCATCGACAGGTTCCATGTACAGAAGTTAGCATGCGATGCCGTACAGGAGTTGCGCATCAAGCACCGCTGGGATGCCATACAGCAGGCAAACGACGAGATGGAGGAGGCAAAGCTCTGCGACAAGCCATACAGACCATACAGATGCGCCAACGGGGACACAAGAAAGGAGCTTCTCGCTAGGTCAAGATACCTGCTCTTCAAGTCTGCTGACAAATGGAACGAGCGTCAGAAACTGCGGGCTGCCATTCTATTCGAACAATATCCGGATATCCAAAAGGCATACGGGCTGTGTCACTCACTGCGAATGATCTTCGCCAAGAACACCATCAAGGATGCAGCCAGGCTCTCCATGGCACGGTGGTACAACAAAGTTGAAGAGGCAGGCTTCCATTCATTCAATGTCATTGCGGCCACATTCTACGAGCATTATGATGAGATATTGAACTTCTATAACAACAGGTCGTCGAATGCCATGGCAGAATCGTTCAATGCCAAAATTAAACTTTTCCGAGCCAATCTAAGAGGTATGGCAGACAAGAAGCTCTTCCTATTCAG
>NZ_GG704783.1:158849-225406 GCF_000160535.1 Hallella bergensis DSM 17361
TTCAGAATTGCAAAACTATATGCCTACCCCCATTGAAATACTACTGAGCCGTCAGCTCCTTGTGAATTGAAAATTGTGACGAGTTGATGAACTCGCAAATCATTGTGAATTACAACTCCGTTGTGAGTTGTGAAAGATGCATGCCATTTGAGCCTTTGACAAGGATGCAGTAGCCGGAAGGCTGTTCAGTGGCGAGCGCTGCTTTCACTTCCTCCACATCCTTGAACTTGCGGAATTTGCACGAAGTCTTGGCAAACTCCCCTCCGACAAGCCAAATCGTATCGATGTCAGAAGCCTTGAGACTGTCTGCTATCTTCTGATGTTCCTCTTCGCTCACCTCTCCCAGCTCTCGCATGTCGCCCAGAATCGCCATTCTGGGCTGCGTCATGCTCATGCGTTCAAAGTTGTCTATGGCTGCCGCCATACTCGTGGGGTTGGCGTTGTAAGCATCTATGATGAGTCGGTTGCGGCTTGTTTCAACAAATTGCGATCGGTTGTTGCTCGGCGTGTAGCTTTCGAGCGCCTGACGGATTTGCTCTTCCGACACACCGAAGTGCAACCCCACCGTGATGGCTGCCAACACATTGTCAAGGTTGTAGGCACCGACAAGATGGGTCGACACCTCCTGCATAGAGGTGGGAGAATGATGTTCGGCATGTGAAGCCCCCCATTGCAGCTTGAGAAATGGGTCACAGCTCATCACCTCACCCCACACTTGTGCCCCATCGTCCTGGCCATAGCTGATGATGCGCTCAAGCCTGCGCTGGTGAGCCATGTCCACCAGATGCTCGTTGCTCGTGTTGAGAAAAACCGGCGCGTGGCACGCCTTGAGATAGTCATAGAGCTCGCCCTTGGCCTGCATCACACCCTCGAACGACCCGAAACCCTGCAGATGGGCACGCCCCACGTTGGTGATCAGTCCGCAGGTGGGTTCCACGTAGTCAACCAATTTTTTAATGTCGCCCACGTGAGAGGCTCCCATCTCCACCACCGCGATGTCATGCGTCTTGTTCAGTCGAAGTAGCGTCTTGGGCACCCCCACATCGTTGTTGAAGTTGCCCTCGGTGTGCATCACGTTGTATTTCTCCGACAGCACCGCCGAAAGCAGTTCTTTGGTTGTTGTCTTGCCGTTCGTCCCGGTAATGCCAATCACCGGTATGTCGAACTGTCGGCGATGCTCGCGGGCGAGTTCCTTATAGGTAAGAAGACAGTCGTCCACCAGAATGATGCGGTCGTCGGCCTCGTCATCGTATTCCTTCTCGTCGATAACGGCATAGCTGCAACCCTTGTCGAGCGCAGCCTTGGCAAACTTGTTGCCGTCGAACGAAGCCCCTTTCAGGGCAATAAAGATGCTGTCCTTGGGGCAGTTGCGGCTGTCGGTCGTTACCTCCGGGTGCTGCAGGTATAGTTGATATAATTCTTTGATGTTCATGACTTTTCTTAATAGGATGATAATCGTTTTGTGTTCGCGTTTCTCAAGGTGCAAAAATACTCCAAAAGTTCATGACCTGCAAGAAATGGGTAAGAAAAAAACAGGTCGACTTGTCCCCGTGGTCAGGACAATGGACTCATATAGACAGGCGATCTTCTTGACCCTTCCTTCACAAGTATTCCGAGTTCGGTGAGTTGCTTGAGCCATTGCAAGGCAGCCGACTTGCGCAACCCAAACTCGTCCTCCATGATTTTCCGGTTGATGAATCGATGACTGGCAAGATAAGACCTCACTTTTTTCGCCATTTCATCGGCATTATACCGGTGCGAACGCGTGGTGCCCTCCATGCGCAAGAACCTCACCCTGCCTTGCATGTCGCTCATGACAGACGCTTCGGGACGAAACAAGATGCCCGAGGCATAGAGATGGTTGCCCCTCATCTTTTTCCGGTCTTCGAGCTTGATGCTCCTCACTTTCAACGAAAAATAACCAATGCTCGACAGATGTAGGCGACGACCTGCCGAGAGTTCCGTGGTCATGACATGGTTCAGGGCCGCCAAGACGCTCCTGATGTCGCTGGCGGTGAGGGTGCAGTTGTGGCTTATTTTTTCTTCCAGTTCTCTGGGAGAAAGGGATTGTTCATACTGCGGACGGGCATAAAAACGTTGCTCGCCGCTTCCGTTAGAATTCTCAATGGAATGAATGTCAAATTTGATGCTCATAATTGTTGAATGAATTTGTTGAATAGATAGGGTAGAACATGCGCGTAAGCTTGGACTTTTCCGCATTCCACCGTATGTGTGTTGTCGTGTGGCAAAGATACGCAACCCTTTCCCTACGATCATCACCACATGGGGGTATGGCGGCAACCATGTCGTATGGCGAGTGCCGGACACCCGTCGCACGGACGCAGTTCATGTGGATGTCGGCCGCCGAACAGTTGTTTCGCGGTCGGAAAACAGCAAGGTGCAGTTGTGATGAGAAAAGTATGTGACGAAGATGAATATTTCATTGGCAGTTTACTGATTATTTTGTAAGTTTGCAGAAAAGTATCGCAACAATGGACTATACAATCAATGTTCGTGGTCGCCTGATGTCTCTGGGCGAACCGCAGGTGATGGGTATTATGAATGTCACGCCCAATTCGTTCTACGCGACGAGCCGCGTACAGACCGAGACGGCTATCCGAGCTCGTGTGAAGCAAATCCGTGCAGAGGGAGGGACCATTATAGACGTGGGTGCCTGCTCCACGAATCCCTATCTCGAGAAGCTCACCTCCGAGGAGGAAGAGATGCGCCAACTTGACATGGCGCTGACCGTGTTGAAGGAAGAGGATGCCGAAATCGCTGTTTCCATCGATACTTTTCGTGCCAAGGTGGCACAGATGTGCATTGAGAAATATCATGTCGACATCATCAATGACATTTCCACCGGGGAAGACCCCGAGATGTTTCCCCTCGTGGCGGAAACCGGTACGCCCTATATCCTGATGACGCAGAAGGCGACCCTCCACGATATACTGATGGAATTCTCGGAAAAGGTGCAGCAGTTGCGCGACCTTGGACAGAAGGATATCATCCTCGACCCGGGATATGGCTTTGGCAAGACGATGGCCGAAAACTTCAAATTGTTCGATGAAATGGACCGTTTTGAGGTGATGGAGCTACCCTTGCTTGTAGGAATTTCGCGCAAGCGTATGATTTATCAGACTTTTGGCACCACGCCCGAGGAATCGCTCAACGGCACTACCGTACTCAACACCATCGCGTTGACGAAGGGAGCCTCAATCCTTCGTGTGCACGACGTAAAAGAAGCCGTAGAGGCCGTCAGGCTGTATAAGGCACTCCGAAGTTAGGAACTGCCTTCTCAACATTTTCACTCCCTAAAGTAAAGAAGCTATGTTCTTTGAATTTGGAATTAAAGACGCCATCGACATCCTGCTTGTCGCCCTGATGCTTTACTATATCTACCGACTGATGAAAGAGAGCCGGTCGCTCAACGTTTTTGTCGGTATCATGGTGTTTGTGCTGATGTGGTTGTTTGTGTCGCAGGTACTTGAAATGCGCCTGCTGGGAAGCATCATGGACAAGTTGGTGAGTGTCGGTGTCATCGGGTTGATCGTGCTGTTCAAGGACGAGATACGCAAGTTTCTCTATCAGCTGGGCGAGCATCAGCGGGTGAAGCACCTGTTGAGGTTTTTCAAACAGAAGAAAGACGGCAGTGAGGAAGAAGACAAGGAGACCATCATGCCCATCGTGTGGTCGTGTATGGATATGGCCAAGGGTAAAGTGGGTGCACTCATCGTGATAGAACGGGGTATTCCGCTCGATGACATTGTGCAGACCGGAGAGGTGGTGGATGCAGCGTTGAACAAGATTCTGATCGAGAACATCTTCTTCAAGAACTCACCGTTGCATGACGGAGCCATGATTATTTCCAAACGACGCATCAAGGCGGCCGGTTGTATCTTGCCTGTGAGCCACAGTATGGACATTCCCAAGGAGTTGGGGCTTCGACATCGGGCTGCCTTAGGCATCTCTCAGGATTCCGATGCCATTGCCGTGGTGGTGTCTGAGGAGACCGGTCGAATCAGTGTGGCCATCAAGGGTCGGTTCCATCTGCGTCTCTCGGCAGAGGAACTTGAAAGCACGCTGGCGCGGGAGATGACGAAGCGGACTTGACGAAAAATGTTAACGACATTTAACCCAAGCCCGTTGCACGATTTCTTGCCAGGCTCGCAAAAGATAAGTAACTTTGTGGAAATAACAGTTATCTAATCGAATAAAATCAAATTATGAATTTATTAGAAAGCATTGTAGCGCGTGCTAAGGCTGACAAGCAGCGCATCGTTCTGCCCGAAGCAGAGGAGGAACGCACATTGAGAGCAGCCGACAAGGTGCTGGCCGATGAAATGGCCAATTTGATACTCATCGGCAATCCCGATAACATCAGGAAAAAGGCTGAGGAGTGGGGATTGAAGCATATAGACAAGGCTACCTTGGTCGACCCGTCGAACTGCGACAAGACCGAGGAATATGCAACCTTGCTGGCTGAACTGCGCAAGAAGAAGGGCATGACGGTTGATCAGGCTCGCGAATTGGTGACTAAGAACAATCTCTATTTGGGTTGTATGATCATCAAGACTGGCGATGCCGACGGTCAGATCTCCGGAGCATTGAGCACCACGGGCGACACACTCCGTCCGGCTCTCCAGATTATTAAGTGCGCACCCGGCGTTACCTGCGTGAGCGGTGCAATGCTGTTGCTGACCAACGAGCAGCAGTATGGCGAAAATGGTATTGTGGTGATGGGCGATGTGGCCGTGACACCTAATCCAACCGCCGACCAGTTGGCTCAGATTGCCTATACCACGGCTCAGACGGCCCGTAGCGTTGCAGGAATTGAACAACCACAGGTTGCCATGCTGAGCTTCTCTACCAAGGGGTCGGCTAAGGATGCCATTGACAAGCAGACGGGCAAGAGCGTCTATATTATCGACAAGGTGTTGGAGGCAACGAAGATAGCCAAGGAGAGGTATCCTGATCTGAAATTGGATGGGGAACTTCAGGCCGACGCAGCGCTCGACCCTAAAACGGCTTCAACGAAAGCACCGGGTAGTGAGGTGGCCGGTAAGGCCAACGTGCTCGTAGTGCCTAACCTTGAGGTAGGAAATATTGGTTATAAATTGGTGCAGCGCTTGGGTGGTGCAACGGCTATCGGCCCAATCCTCCAGGGTATTGCTCGTCCGGTGAACGACCTCAGTCGTGGCTGCTCGGTAGATGACATCTATTATATGGTGGCCATTACGGCTTGTCAGGCGCAGGAAGCGAAGGGCAATTCATAATTCATAATTCATAATTCATAATTGGTGCAGCGCGTTTGCAATTCCCAATTTACAATTTACAATTCACAATTGGCGCTGCATCAATTCTTCATTCTTCACTCTTATCTCTTAACTTTCATCTCTTAACTTTTAATTTAAAATGAAAATATTAGTACTTAACTGCGGAAGCAGTTCTATAAAATATAAGCTGTACGACATGGCCGACGAGAGCGTGCTCGCTCAGGGCGGCGTGGAGCGTATTGGGCTCGACGAAGCCTTTATCAAGGTGACTCTTGGTAACGGTGAGAAAAAGCAAATTATGGCAGACCTACCTACTCACAAAGAGGGGGTTGCCTTGGTGTTCAAGGTGTTGCTCGATCCGGAGATCGGCGCGCTGAAGAGTGTCGACGAGATCGACGCTGTGGGGCACCGCATTGTGCAGGGTGGCGACCTGTTCGAAAAAAGTTGCCTCGTTACACCGGAAGTGGAAAAAGGCATTGAGAGCCTGATCGATCTGGCTCCTGTACACAATGCCGGACACCTGCGTGGACTTCGCGCGGTAGATGAACTGATGCCAACTGTGCCTCAGGTAGTGGTGTTCGACAATGCATTCCATAGCACGATGCCCGATTATGCCTATTTGTATGCCATCCCCTATGAGCTGTACCAGAAATATCATGTACGCCGTTACGGATTCCATGGAACGAGTCATCGTTACGTTTCCCAGCGCGTGGCCGAGATTCTGGGCAGGGATATCAACGACATGAAAATTATCACCTGTCACATCGGAAACGGTGCCAGTGTTGCAGCCATCAAGAATGGTAAGGTGGTCGACACCTCCATGGGACTCACCCCGCTGGCCGGCCTGATGATGGGCAGTCGTTCGGGCGATATCGATGCCAGTGCCGTGACGTATCTCATGGAGAAACTTGACAAGAAACCGCAGGAGATGGCCGACTTCCTGAACAAGGAGAGCGGTATGCTCGGAATTACGGGTATATCCAGTGATATGCGCGAGATTGAGGCTGCCGAAAAGGCCGGCAACGAGCGAGCTGTTCTCGGTATGAAGATGTACAGCTATCGTATCAAGAAATACATCGGTGCCTATGCTGCGGCCATGGGTGGTGTGGATGCCATCGTGTGGACGGCCGGTGTGGGTGAAAACCAGATTGGTTTACGCATGACGGCTGTCGAAGGCCTTGAATTTCTTGGCATCAAGATGGATGCGGAGCGCAACAACTGCCGTGGCGTGGAAAAGATTATCTCTGCCGATGACTCCAAGGTGAAGGTGGTGCTGGTGCCCACCGACGAGGAGATCGTCATTGCTCGGGATACGCGCGACTTGGTGGAGAAATCATGAAGATTGTAACCTTTGGTGAACTATTGCTCCGGCTGTCGAAGACTGACAGCCAGAGGCTGTTTCAGGCCGGTGGGTTTGCTGCCAACTATGGAGGCTCAGAGGCTAACGTAGCAGTGAGTCTGGCACAGCTGGGCGATAGGGTGGAATACGTGACGAGTGTGCCCGACAACCCCATCGGCGACGCTGCGCTCAACCATCTGCGCAGTTTGGGGCTCGACGTGTCGCATGCTGTCAGGAGGGGCGCGCGCTTGGGAACCTACTATTTCGAGCCATCGGCATCGTTTCGCAGCACCAAAGTGGTTTACGATCGCGACAATTCCTCATTCAACACCATGGCTCATGGCGACATAGACTGGGATGCTGTATTCAGCGACGCCACCCTGTTCCATTGTTCGGGCATCACATGTGCCACCAGCCGTGACGCACTTTGCACCACGATGGAGGCCGTGGAGTTGGCCCATGAGCGTGGGGTAGAACTCACATGCGACATTAATTACCGAGGGTCGCTGTGGAAATATCCCGGTGCAGACGCCCGCCAAGCTACGCGTGAACTGATGAAATACAGTGAATTTGTGTTTGGCGACCAGATTGAATGGTATGTGGCCAGCGGCTTGAACCCCATTCCCTTTACAGCTGTCGATGCCTCATACGAGTTTGACAGGGATGCTTACCAGCGCTATTTCGACAAGATTCATAAGATGTTTCCCAATTGCAAGCGCATGCTTGTGGCTCATCGCAACCAGCTTTCTTTCCAGCATCATATCAATGCTGCAGTGCTTTGGGCCGAGGGTAAGATTTATACGTCGCGCATTTGGAACATCAATCCTGTGGTGGACCAGATGGGCGTGGGCGATGCCTGGGTGGCTGCATTTATCCATGCCCGCCACAAATGGCCTGACGACGACCAGCAATGCTTGGAGTTTTCAGTGTCGGCATCAGCTCTGAAAAATACCATTCCCGGAGATCAAAACCTTGTTACTGAAGCCGAAGTGCTTGCCAACATGAGCAGAACCGGTGGGCGCATTGACCGGTAAACAGGAAATGGTATGAAAAACAGCACCCGGACAAGATGCCCGGGTGCTGTTTTTCGTACTAACCCATTTTGATATCCACAGATTAGGGTTGGCTCTCGCCCTCTATATATTGTTCAAGGAAGAGATGCTCGCCATCGAACACGGCATACGTGAACTGCCATATCCAGTCGCCGAGGATGAGCACACGTGCCTTGTTTTCCAATGTAAGGTCGAGTTCAATATGCCGATGCCCATAGAGGAAATAGTCGATATTGGGGTGAGTCTTCATGTACTCTTTGGTCCAGCGAACGAGGAACTCCTTGTCTTCGCCCTGAAAGGGAAGTTCCTTGCCGTCGGCGCGTTTCATCCTGCTGTGCTTGGCCCAGTTCAGGCCGAGCTGCATGCCCCACCAAGGATGCAGGAAGTTGAGCAACTTCTGGCAGACAGGGTTATGGAACATCTTTCGCAAGAGTTTGAAATTGTTGTCGGGGTCGCCCAGGCCGTCGCCGTGTGCAATGTAAAATTCCTTACCATAAAGCTCGGTGGTGAGCGGCTTTCTATGCACAATCAGTCCACACTCCTGCTCTAAATAGCCGTAGGTCCACAGGTCATGGTTGCCGGTGAAGAAATGAACCTCTACGCCCATGTCGGTTATTTCGGACAGTTTGCCCAGGAATCGGGTGTATCCTTTGGGCACCACATACTTGTATTCGTTCCAGAAATCAAACATGTCGCCCAGCAGATAGATAGCATCAGCCTTGTTCTTGATGCTGTCCAGAAATCGCACCAAGCGTCTTTCCTGCGTTCTTTTATGCTTGAAAGCCAGCGAGCCCAAATGCGCATCAGATAAGAAATATATTTTTTTCATGATGAGTTGCCAATTCTTGATGATTTACTCAAATCCCAGTTCCACCCGTGCTTCCTCGCTCATCATGCTTTGATCCCATGCGGGATCGAACACGAGGTTCACATTGGCAGACGTCACACCCTCGACACTTTCCACCTTGGTACGCACGTCTTCGAGAATGAAGTCGGCTGCGGGACAAGAAGGAGAGGTGAAGGTCATGTCCAGATCCAGTGTGCCATCGTCTTGGAGATCCACCTTATATATCATGCCAAGATCCCAAATGTTCACGGGAATCTCGGGGTCGTACACGGTTTTGATAACGTCCACGATACGCTCTTCAATCTTGGCTTTTTCTTCTTGTGTCATGTTGCTAATGGTTTGTTTATGCTGCGAATTTAAGAAATAAAATTGAGAAATCCGACGAATCTATTGTAAGAAATCGGTGATGTTATAGAAGACGGCTCGTAAAAGCAAGGTCAAATACATGCAAACGCATGCATGACGGACTGGTGGAGTTATAGTTTTCCCTCCTCGTGATAACTGTAGTATTGGCCGTCGGTGATGATGACGTGATCAAGAAAACAAATGCGCATGGTTTCACAGGCTCTCTTGATTTGCTGTGTCAGCCGGTCGTCGTGCATGCTGGGGCAGGTGTTTCCGCTGGGGTGATTGTGGCATACGGCCATGACGGTGGTGTTGTTGAGCAAGGCATGCTTCATGATCACGCGGATGTCCACGGCGGTTTCGGTCATGCCACCATGGCTGATGGGGATGGCTTTGATGAGCTTGAAGGCCTGATTCATCAGCAGAACATGGAACTCCTCCACATCGAGGTCTTGCAGTTTGGGGTGCATATAGTTGTAGATGGCTGTGGCGGAGCCGAGGTCTTCGCGCTGTTCACGGTCAGACTCCCGTCGGCGCTTGCCCAGTTCGCAGGCGGCCAGGATGGTGATGGCCTTGGCCGGTCCCATGCCGTGATAGCGCTGCAGTTCGCTAATCGACATTTTTCCTAAAGAATTGAGATTGTTGTGGCAGTCTTTAAGAATGCGGCGCATGAGATCCACGGCACTCTCTCTGGCCGACCCTGACCCAATGAGGATGGCCAGAAGCTCAGCATCGCTAAGTGCTGAGGCTCCGAGGCGCTCCAGTTTTTCGCGTGGCCGGTCTTCTTCGGCCCAATGATTAATGGTAATGTTGCTCATGAGTGGAAAAGGTTTCGGGGGCGTGTGAAAGGTCGTTGACGGAATGGGTAGGATAGGATGAGAGAGGAAGATCAGCCTACTTGTAGAAGTTTTTCTCGTAAGCCGAGAACTCGCTTTTCTGGAGTACCATTCGTTTCCATATTGCCTCCATAAATCCACAACCATATCCCATGAGTTGCGTGAAGGCAGCACGAATGGACAGAATCCCGATTTTCAGGCTCTTGTTCAGAATTGACGAGTGGATCAAGACGACGAGGGCATAGAGGAGGATGGGCAGCGACCCGTAAACCATGGCTGCAAAGCCGAACGACTGCTGCATGTGGGTGGTGCCCCAAAAGTAGTTGAGGATGCCGAGGCACACAACGAGTACGAGGCCTATCACGCCAACGGTGAATACCATTGGTAGTACATGCACCAGCTTCAGGCTCTCAGGATACTTCATGTAGAGGTTGATGCGCGCGATGCCGCTGTTGTAAACTTGTCGCCAGAACTTGCGGAAATCGGTTCGGCGCTTGTGATATACCCATGCACCGGGAAAGAGGCGACACTTGCAGCCGGCCTTGAAGATGCGGATGGAGAAGTCGATGTCTTCGCCAAAGCGCATCTTGGAAAATCCCCCGAGCCTCCGGTAGACCTCGCGGCGAATGCCCATGTTGAACGACCGAGGATAGAACTTGTCGAGCTTCTTCTTCCCTCCGCGGATACCTCCTGTAGTGAAGACGCTCGTCATGGAATAGGAGATGGCCTTTTGCGTATCGGTAAACGAGTGGTGTGCGCGGTCGGGTCCGCCAAAGGCATCGCATGGTTCACGCAGCAATTCGTCGTCGATGGCCTGCAGATAATCTTCGGGTAACACCACGTCGGAATCTAATATAAGCATATATTCTCCCTCTGCGCGTTCCACACCATAGTTGCGGCTCTGCCCCGGGCCGCTATTGGCTTTCATGAAATACTTGATATCCAACTGGTTTTTGTATTTCTCACAAATCTCCTGGCAGGGCGTTTGCGATCCATCCTCGACGACAATCACCTCGAAATCGCGCACAGTCTGGCGTGTCAGGCTTTCCAGCAGCTCGTCCACCTCGTCGGGACGGTTGAAAACGGGAACAATGATGGAGTATTTCATAAAGGTAAAAGGTAATAAGATAAATAAGGTGTGAAATGAAAAAGCAAAGTGGAAGAAAAAGGATAAAAGGGGTGAAAAAGTAATAACGCGAAGCTCTCGCTCGGTTGGTTATTACTTTTTCACCCCTTTTATCCTTTGGTTTCCCGCTCTCTCATTATTTTGCTGTTACGCGTCCCACGTAGCTTCCGTCGCGGGTGTCTACGGTGATGGTCTCACCCTCATTGATGAAGAGAGGCACGCGTACTTCTGCACCAGTCTCCAGCGTAGCCGGCTTGGTGGCGTTGGTGGCTGTGTTGCCCTTCACGCCCGGTTCGCTGTGTGTAATAACCAAGTTGGTCTTGATGGGCATCTCGGCAGAGAGGATGGTGCCGTCTGAGGTGTCGGTCTGCACATCCACCACGTCGCCTTCTTTCATAAAATCAGCGCCGGTAATCATGTCCTTGGAGATTGGAATCTGCTCGAAAGTCTCCTGGTTCATAAAGATACAACCGGTGCTATCCTCGTAGAGATACTGATAGGGGCGATGCTCCACGCGTACATCATCGAGTTTCAGCCCAACGAGGAATGTGCGCTCCAGCACACGGCCATCGGCCACATTCTTGAGCTTGGTGTTCATAACAGTGTTACCTTTTCCGGGCTTGCGGTGTTGAAAGTCAATACACTTCCAAATGCCACCATCCATACGGATACATGTTCCGATTTTAATTTCCTGAGAATTAATCATTTGATGTTATTATTTAAATTTGTTGTTGTGCAATATGTTGCCTGCATGAAGCAATGGCTTGAGGCATGCAAAGTTACTATAATTTTATAAAAAAACGCAGAAAAGGCGTTGAAAAGGCACTTAATTCTTTGTTATTTCGAAATTTATGAGTAATTTTGCAGCCCAAACGGGTATTATTGTGCCCTTTAAATCAGAAATAACAAGTTAAAATAAGAATAGAAAGATGAAAAGAACATTTCAGCCTCACAATCGTCGTCGCGTGAACAAGCACGGTTTCCGCGAGAGAATGGCAACAAAGAACGGCCGTCGCGTGTTGAATGCCCGTCGCGCCCGTGGCCGCAAGAAGTTGACCGTGTCAGACGAGCACCACGGAAAATAATTTCCGCATACGTTTTATAGACGACAACAGGAGGGTGTGCCAAAATTTTGGCACACCCTCCTGTTGGATATATGCCTTGGCTTTCACATAAAAAAGGATCATCCGACATTTGGAGTTGAACACGAGGAGCAAGATTCTTCCTGACGAGGATGCCTTCTGTGTCCTATCACATCAACTAAGATGGATCATTGTTCATCCATGCAGTTTTGTTCTCATCAACAGATGTCCGGGATGAATCCTAAGACAACAGATACTGATATTTTTTCTGACAAACATCTCTCTGTATTTCGCGAATTTAAAAAAAAGAATCCTTTGGTTTGAAATTCGAGAAATTTGAGATAATTTGTAGTGGGCTAATAATCAGAGTTTTAATAAATATAGTTTTACAATGCGATTTTTGTCGTCTACGATTAGATATCAAATGCCACTGCGGTTAAACTCTAATCACGATGCGACAATGGTGCGGTCGCGCAATCGATAAGCTCAAATCGCGGTGCCACAAGACTGTAACCGCATCAGTCTTGTGTTTCTGAGGTTCTTCAGGAGCAAAGTTATCCGCAAAAACATGGCGCATCTCTGTCCAGATGAGACGATAGGAAATGGCCGGAAACGGTAATAATATTTTATAAAGTGAAGAGTGAAGAATGAAGAGTGAAGAGTGAAGAATGAAGAGTGAAGAATGAAGAATGAAGAATGAAGAATGAAGAGTGAGGAATATGCACTTCATGACTGTCGTATCACTCGAAATGTCGGATGAACCATAAAAAAGTTCACTCACAAACATAAAACAAGATTTATGGCTGTAATGGTACGTTTGCAACAATATATGTTACATTTTCCAATAAATGTCTTATTTTAATTTTTTATTTTTGCAGTGATTATAGTCGATGACACTTGTGAATTCTGGTCGTCGTAACATGTGGTGACACCTATACTAAGCTCACCTATTTAATCCTAAACATAAAGATGAAACGACTCATTAACTTATTTCTTCTGTGGCTGAGTTTGTTGTCTTGCACATTGACAGCAACGGCTGCCGAGAGTGCAGCTCACCAGCATGAACGCCAATTTACCAATCCGATGGCATGGGCCGACCTGCCCGATCCTGATGTTATCAGGGTGGGAGACTATTTCTATATGGTCACCACCACCATGCATCTCATGCCAGGAGCGTCCATTATGCGTTCGCGCGATTTGGTCAACTGGGAGACGGTGAGCTTTGTCTTCGACCGGCTTACAGATTCGCCTAAGTACAATATGGAGGGTGGAACCGTCTACGGACGTGGTCAGTGGGCCACGTCACTGAAATACCACAAAGGCCGTTTCTATGTGCTTTTTGCCCCTAACGACAATCCTGGTGGTGATACCTATATCTACTCCACGGCCGACCCCACAGGTCATTGGACGCTTGTCTCGCGTCTTCGTCATTTCCACGATGCCTCACTTTTCTTCGATGACGACGACCGAGTATATGTCATTTATGGCACAGGTCAGATGTGTGAGCTGAAGTCTGATTTCAGTGGAGTCGTCGAGGATAGCGATCGTCAGTTGTTCCAGCGGGAGCCTGATGAGACAGGACTACTCGAGGGTAGTCGTATGGTGAAACACAACGGTAAGTATTATCTGCTCATGGTTTCATGGCCACAGGGCAAGCCTCGTCGCCAGGTGTGCTACCGTGCTGAAAAAATAGAGGGTGCATACGAGAAGAAAACTATTCTGGAAACTGAATTTGGAGGCTTTTCCTATGTGGGACAGGGCACCATTGTCGATGCACCCGATGGGCGTTGGTATGGTGTGATATTCCAAGACAGAGGTGGAGTAGGGCGCGTGCTCACGCTGATGCCTTGCTCGTGGCAAGATGGCTGGCCCATTCTTGGCGACCGTTCGGGTCATGTTCCAACAATCATGGACAAGCCTGTTATGGGTAGTGAGGAACTGCATATTGTGCAGAGTGACAACTTCGGTTCGGACCACTTAAAGTCTGTATGGCAGTGGAACCATAACCCCATCGACAGCCTATGGTCGCTTTCCGAGCGTCCTGGATTCCTGCGGCTTAAGACAGGACGTGTGGTTAGCAGCATTTTTGCAGCTCCTAACACGATCTCGCAACGTATGGAAGGACCTGGATGCACGGCCATTGTAGCTCTGGATATATCTCATCTGACCGATGGCGACAAGGCCGGTCTGGCAGCCTTTAATGGTGATTCGGGACTGCTCACACTCTCACGCATGGGAAAGTCATTCACACTTGAAATGTCAGAAGCTTCTGTCTCTCTTTCCGACCGCGAGAAAGCTATTACCAATGTCAAGGAAACTGTAGTTGAGCAGGTGAAGGTGAAGCAGCGATATGTGTATCTGCGAATAGATGCCGACTTCCGACCCGGCCGAGACATCGCCTCATTCTACTATTCGCTCGACAACCGCACATGGCATAAGATAGGTCGCGACTTCAAGATGCGATTTGACTATCGCCGTTTCTTCATGGGAACCCGGGTGGCGCTGTTTTGCTATGCTACGCAGAAGGCTGGCGGATATGTAGACATCGACACATTCACCTATCATAAAATCCAACTCCCCGAAATAAATAACTCGAATAAGTTATGACATCATGGAAAAAGGCCTTCCCTTTTTTGAATCTAAGGAGTCTTTTATGAACTAATTAGTTAGATATGCACATGGTAATAGACTCTGTCTATTGTCAAAATAAGAAAATTATTACATATTTGGCGCACATTTACAATATTATTTAGTAAATTTGCGCTGAATTGTTTTAATGGCAATCTATTAATAATCAATATGGAAAATATTTTCAGTTATATCATCAGCTTGGGAGCAAGTGTGATGATGCCTATTATCTTCACCGTCATTGGGTTGTGCATAGGCATGAAATTCGGTAAGGCTTTGCGATCAGGGCTTTACGTCGGTGTTGGATTTGTAGGCTTGGGTATCGTGACGGCATTGCTCACGTCAAACTTCGGAGATCCGTTGACATTGATCTCGCAGATATATCATCTGCAACTCAACGTGTTTGACATGGGGTGGCCGGCAGCGGCCGCTGTGGCATACAACACAGCTGTGGGTGCACTGATTATCCCCATTTGTCTGGGTATCAACTTCCTGATGCTCATCACCAAGACTACCCGAACGGTCAATATTGACCTTTGGAACTACTGGCATTTTGCCTTTATAGGTGCTGTGGTGTATTTTGTTTTCGACCAAAGCCTGGCTTGGGGTTACTTTGCAGCCATTGTGTGCTATATTATCACCTTGGTCATGGCCGATCTCACAGCTGATAAGTTTCAGGGTTACTACGAAGGACTGGACGGAATATCGGTTCCACAGCCGTTCTGCCAGAGCTTTGTTCCGTTCACGCTGTGCATTGACTGGGTGTTGGAAAAAATCCCCGGATTCAACAAACTTGATGTCGACGCCGAGGGTCTTAAGAAAAAGTTTGGTGTGCTGGGCGAGCCCCTTGTGTTGGGTGTGATTGTCGGTGCACTGATAGGTCTTGTGGCACAGCTGGAGGTGAAGCGAGTGCTTTTCCTCGGCGTGACAATGGGAGCCGTGATGGAGCTGATTCCCCGCATCACCAAATTGTTTATCGACGGACTGATGCCTATATCGGACAAGACCAAGGATATTGTCGAGAAGAGATTTCATGGCAAGAGGGTTTTCATCGGAATGAGTCCTGCACTCGTTATCGGACACCCCACCTCCTTAGTTTGCACCTTGTTGCTGATTCCCACTTATCTTGTTATCTCCGTAGTGCTGCCCGGTAACCAATTTCTGCCCCTGGCATCGTTGGCCGGACTGTTCTATCTGTTCCCCATTATGTTGCCGTATACTAAGGGTAACGTTGTGAGGACCTATATCATAGGCCTCGTTGCACTGCTTGTCGGTCTTTGGTTCGTTACGGACATGGCTCCCGACTTCACCAAGGCTGCAGCATCGGTGTTTGCGGCCACCGGTGACAAGGCAGCCGATGTTCCCGATGGATTTATGGCCGGTAGCATGGACTTTGCAAGTTCACTGCTGGGCTACACCATCTATGCGGCTACGAAGTATGCCAAGATGATTGGAGCTGCCGTTCTGGTGATCGTCACCGTAGGAATGATGCTGTGGAACCGTAGACTTATCATTAAGGACGAAAAAGCTGCCAGCCAAGCATTGGACTCGCATAGCAACAAGAAACAGTAATTAATAAATAAAATTATCAAGATGAAAAAGACTCTATTGACAATCGCGTTGTGCCTGGTTGCCGGATATGGTTTGGCACAGAACTCTATCAAAGCATACGAAGTTCATGCAGAGAATGCTTACACCAATTATAACATGCGCTGGGCAACAGGGCCGGACGATGCCAAGCATTACACCACAGACCGCCTGCGCAAGGAATATCTTGTGGACAAGGTTTTTGCCCCGGGCGAGGTGAACTGGACCTACACGATGTATGACCGCTTCCTCGTTGGTGGTGCAGAGCCAACCTCTACACCGCTCAAGCTCGTTTCCATAGCACCGCTCTATGTTGATGCCAGCAAGGGTGATGACGGACGCAACCTGCTCGACAACCGCGAGTTGGGTATTATCAACGTTGGTGGCGACGGCACCGTAACAGTCGATGGTAAAAAGTATGACCTCGGTTTCCAAGAGGCATTATATGTAGGACGCGGCGCCAAGGATATTGTGATGTCGAGCAAGAATGCTGCAGAGCCGGCCAAGTTTTACATGAACTCTGCTTGTGCTCATGCCACATTCCCTAACAAGAAAGTTACGCTGAAAGAGGCCAACAATATCAAGGCCGGTAGCATGAAGGAGAGTAACGACCGAGTTATCCACCAGTTGCTCATTGATGGTGTGGCCAATGTTCGTACTTGCCAGCTGCAGATGGGTGTAACGGAGTTGAAAGAAGGCTCTGTTTGGAACACCATGCCGGCTCACACTCACTGCCGTCGCATGGAAACCTACCTGTATTACAAGGTGCCCAAAGGTCAGAAGATTCTGCATATGATGGGTGAGCCTCAGGAAACACGCCCCATCTGGCTTAACAATGAGCAAGCTGTGATTTCTCCGCAGTGGAGCATTCACTGTGCTGCTGGTACAAGCAACTACACTTTCATCTGGGGTATGGCCGGTGAAAACTTAGTTTATACTGATATGCAAGTGGTTCCTATTCCCGACTTGAAATAATCAAATCAACTACTTATAAAACACTACAATGTCTGCTATTCAAACAAAAAAAATGTCCAACTTCAGGTGGGTCATCTGTGGTTTGCTGTTTCTGGCAACCACAGTGAACTACCTGGATCGTCAGGTATTATCCCTGACTTGGAAAGACTTTATCGCCCCTGAGTTCCATTGGACCGACAACGATTATGGCACAATCACTGGCTGGTTTTCTATTTTTTATGCCTTAGCCAACTTGTTTGCTGGAAAGTTTGTCGATTGGATGGGTACGAAAAAAGGCTACCTGATTGCTATCGGCGTATGGTCTACGGGTGCAGTGATGCACGCGGGATGCGGCTGGGTAGCTATGCAAGCAGAAGGCTACAACTCCATCGAAGCGCTGCGCATGGTACAGGCTGGAAGCGATGCGGCTGTGGCTATTGCCACGATTAGTGTGTGGCTATTTCTCTCATGCCGCCTGATTCTTGCCGTCGGCGAGGCCGGCAACTTCCCTGCAGCAATTAAGGTGACAGCCGAATATTTCCCTAAGAAGGACCGCGCCTTTGCTACGTCTATCTTCAACAGTGGTGCGTCGATCGGTGCGTTGGCAGCTCCTGCCAGCATTCCTCTGATTGCGCGTGCGCTGGGATGGGAAATGGCGTTTATCATCATCGGTGCACTGGGGTATGTTTGGATGGCATTTTGGATTTGGCTTTATGACAAACCCAAGACGAACAAGTATGTTAACCAAGCGGAACTGCTGTATATAGAGCAAGATAACGAAGATCATGCTGCCAGTGTGTTGACCACAACCGACGAGGAGGAAAAAGAAGAGAAGACCATTGGTTTTTTCAAGTGTTTTACCTATCGTCAGACTTGGTCGTTCATCATGGGTAAGTTGCTCACTGATGGCGTGTGGTGGTTCTTCCTCTTCTGGGCTCCGGCATATTTCTCCGACCAGTATGGTTATACGTCTGACTCCACCATGGCTATCGCCTTGATCTTTACGCTCTACGCTATTGTAACGGTGTTGAGTATTGGTGGCGGTTACCTACCAACCTATTTTGTGGAGAAAAAGGGAATGAACCCCTATATCGGTCGCATGCGCGCCATGCTCATCTTTGCCTGTTTCCCCATATTGGGTTTGCTGGCTCAGCCGCTGGGAACCTACAGTGCATGGTGGCCAGCTATTATTATTGGTTTGCTGGGTGCGGGACACCAAGCTTGGTCCGCCAATTTGTATTCAACCATTGGTGACATGTTCCCCAAATCCACCATTGCGACAATAACCGGCATTGGTGCCATGGCGGGCGGTATCGGATCTTTCCTCATCAACAAAGGGTCAGGTATGCTCTTCGATTACGCTCACGCACAGGATACAGCTTTCGCATTCATGGGTTTTCACGGCAAACCGGCCGGATATATGATTGTGTTTAGTATCTGTTCTGTGGCTTATCTCATAGGATGGGTAGTCATGAAACTTCTTGTGCCGAAGTACAAGCCTATCATTGTAGACTAATGGCGATGACATAATTTATACGGCGCGAACATCATCGCTGTATGATACATAAAATCCTCCCGGACAGGTTCATGATGAGCCTTGTCCGGGAGGTTTTGTAATTCAAAATTCACAATTCACAATTATCAATTGTACATTGTGAATTGACAATTGACTGCGCGTTGTCGGCTTCTTTCATTTTTCAATCACTCGATGGAAGAAAACCTTGTGTGCGCAGAGCTTTCAGCATACCCTCCGACATGGCCTCGTTATCCTTTTTGGTATAGCGAATATCGGTAAAAATTTGCGCCAGGGTCTTCTTGTTGTTAATTTCAACGAAGTGCCGGTTCTCGGATAGTTGCTCCTTGGTGACGTAGAATTCATCTATTCTTTCGGGCGTATAGTCTTCATAGGCCTCCTCGTGGATAATGCTCTCAAGCGGAAGCCGATCAGTCATGGCCGGCGATTCGGCAGGCCATCCCAGTGTGATTGTCGCCACAGGAAAAACAAGTTTGGGAAGTTTTAATGTGTCGATTATCATTTGTGGCATATATACGGTGGTTCCCAGAAAACACGTCCCTAATCCTTGTTCCTCGGCAAGGTTACAAAAAGTCTGGCAGTAAAGCAGGGCATCGGTTGCCGCATTGATGAAACTCAAGAAGTTGTCATAGCCCGGTCGGGCACTTCTTGCCTTTGCCCAAAGTGTCGTCCTACGAAAATCGGCGCAAAATGTGAGCACAACAGGAGCTTCTTTCACCATAGGTTGATTGAAGTGAGCCGGCGAAAGTTGCGCTTTCTTCTGGTCATCCTTTGTGATGATGACACTGTATAGCTGCAGGTTGCCCATCGTGGGCGTTCGCTCCGCCTGCTCAAGCAGTTGATGAAGCAAATCAGTGGAAACCTTTCTGTCAGCATATTTCCGGATAGTCCGTCGTTGTGTTAAGTTTTTCATTTTGGAAAATTTAATTATTGCAAAGTTATCAAAAATTTTCAAATTAGTAAACTTTGCCAATAAATATCTCCGAGAAGTTGGTCCAAATCCAAATTTCTTTTGTAGTTTTGCAATGACAAAAACTATACTATATATATCTGATGGAAAATCAAAAGACATTCTCTTATGATGAGGCTTTCGAGGCCTCATTGAAGTATTTCGACGGTGATGAGCTGGCCGCCAGAGTGTGGGTGAACAAGTATGCCATGAAGGACAGTTTTGGCAACATCTACGAGAAATCACCGGAACAGATGCACTGGCGCATTGCCGGTGAGATTGCCCGGATTGAGCAGAAGTACAAAAATCCCCTCAGTGCTGAGGATGTGTTTGGTCTGCTGGATCATTTCCGCTACATCATTCCAGCCGGTAGTCCGATGACAGGCATTGGCAATAACCAGCAGGTTGCATCGCTGAGCAACTGTTTTGTGATTGGGCTTGACGGCGACGCCGACAGCTATGGAGCCATCATGCGGGTGGACGAAGAACAGGTGCAACTGATGAAGCGTCGTGGAGGCGTTGGTCACGATCTGAGTCATATACGCCCCAAGGGCAGTCCTGTCAACAACTCCGCGCTGACTTCCACCGGTCTCGTTCCCTTCATGGAGCGATACAGCAACTCCACCCGAGAGGTTGCACAGGACGGTCGCCGTGGTGCCCTCATGCTGTCGGTTGGTATCAAACATCCCGACTCAGAGGCCTTCATCGATGCCAAGATGACCGAGGGCAAGGTGACCGGGGCCAATGTGAGCGTCAAGATAGACGATGCTTTCATGGAAGCCGCCGTGGGCGACAAGTTCTATATGCAGCAATTTCCGCTCGATGCGAAGAAACCCATGGTCGAAAAGGAGATTTCCGCACGCAAGCTCTGGGAGAAAATCGTACACAACGCATGGCAGAGTGCAGAGCCTGGTGTGCTGTTTTGGGACACCATCATCCGCGAGAGTATACCAGATTGCTATGCAGACTTGGGATTCCGCACGGTGAGCACCAATCCCTGTGGCGAGATCCCCCTCTGTCCTTACGACAGCTGCAGATTGCTGAGCCTGAACCTGTACAGCTATGTAAAAAATCCGTTTACCAAGGAAGCCTCGTTCGATTTTGAGAAATTTGCCAAACATGTTCAGCTGGCACAGCGTATCATGGACGATATCGTCGACTTGGAAATGGAGAAAATCAACATGATATTGGACAAGGTGGGCACCGATCCCCAGAATGAGGAGGTGAAGTGCACGGAGCGTCATCTCTGGGAGAAGATACAGCGCAAGAGTGGCATGGGACGCCGAACCGGTGTTGGCATCACTGCCGAGGGCGACATGATAGCAGCCATGGGACTGCGCTATGGCAGCGAAGAGGCCACTGAATTCTCGGTCAAGGTGCACAAGACGCTGGCTCTGAACGCCTACCGGTCGTCTGTGACGATGGCTGCCGAGCGTGGAGCTTTCGAAATCTATGATGCCGAGCGCGAGAAGAACAATCCCTTTGTCAACCGCCTGAAGGAGGCCGACCCCCAACTGTATAAGGATATGGTGAAACACGGGCGTCGCAACATAGCCTGCCTCACCATTGCCCCAACCGGAACCACATCGCTGATGACGCAGACTACGAGCGGCATAGAGCCGGTGTTCATGCCCGTTTACAAGCGCCGCCGTAAGGTCAACCCCAGCGACACCGACGTGCATGTGGACTTTGTCGACGAGGTGGGCGACTCTTTCGAAGAGTATATTGTCTATCACAAGAAGTTCCTGACATGGATGGAGGTGAATGGCATTGACACCAACAAGAAATATTCACAAGAAGAAATTGATGAGCTGGTAGCCCGGTCTCCATACTATAAAGCCACGGCCAACGATGTGGACTGGCTGATGAAGGTGCGCATGCAGGGAGCAGTTCAAAAATGGGTAGATCACAGCATCTCGGTCACCGTGAATCTCCCAGGCAATGTAGACGAGGCTTTGGTGAACAAACTCTATGTGGAAGCCTGGCGTTCGGGATGCAAGGGATGCACCATCTACCGTGACGGAAGCCGATCGGGCGTGATGGTGTCGGTGTCGAAGAAGGATAAGAAGAAGGAAGAACGACATGAAGCACCGGAACCGATTACCGCCCCCACCCTGAACCACCCCATGGTGCAGGAGACCCGTCCGAAAGTCTTGGACTGCGACGTTGTGCGCTTCCAGAACAACAAGGACAAGTGGGTTGCCTTTGTCGGTCTGCTCGATGGTTACCCATACGAAATCTTCACTGGTCTTCAGGACGACGACGAGGGGATCGTGCTGCCCAAGTCGGTGGTGAAGGGAAAGATCATCAAGCAGACTTGCGAAGACGGAACCCACCGCTACGACTTCCAGTTTGAAAACAAGCGCGGCTACAAAACCACTGTTGAGGGACTGAGCTCGAAGTTCAACCCTGAATACTGGAACTATGCCAAGCTGATATCCGGCGTGCTGCGCTATCGCATGCCCATCAGTCACGTCATCAAACTTGTCAGCTCCTTGCAGCTCAAGGATGAGAGCATCAACACCTGGAAGAATGGTGTGGAGCGCGCCCTCAAGAAGTATGTCACAGACGGCACCATAGCCTCCGGACAGACGTGTCCGGTGTGTGGTCAGGAGACGCTTGTCTATCAAGAGGGTTGTCTCATCTGCACGAACTGCGGGGCAAGCCGCTGCGGATAATCTAAGGCAATGCTCACCAACAGCTATATTTATATACGCAAACTGCGCTTTCATGCCTTTCATGGTGTGGAGGCGCAGGAGCGTCTGACGGGCAACGATTACGAGCTAGGCCTGCGCATGCAGGTAGATGTGTCCAAAGCCATGACCAGCGACGATGTAGCCGACACGGTGAACTATGCCGAAGTCTATGCCTTGGCAAAGCAGGAGATGGCAACGGCTTCCAATCTTTTGGAGCATGTAGCCGGTCGTATTGGCGAGGCCGTCATCAGTCGGTGGCCAGCGATAAGCACTGTGGAGGTCGACCTTATCAAACTTAATCCTCCCATGGGAGGTGAATGCAGTGGCGCCGGTGTCCATTTACATTTAATAAATGATAAAACTGTAAGCCCATAAGCGGTTTACAGATAGTTTTCACTATTTTTGCAAGAGATAATTTTCTAACATGTTCAGACGACTCTTTACTCCTTTCATGGTTCTCCTGATGTTTGCATTAACAGCAAATGGTGCTGACAAGCGTTTCAAGCTTGTCATCGATGCTGGGCATGGAGGCAAGGATCATGGAGCTCCAGGAGCCGTGTCGAAGGAAAAGGATCTCACGCTGAAGTACGCACTGTCGCTGGGCAGGATGATCGAACGAAACTGTCCGGATGTCAAAGTGTTCTATACCAGAAAGTCAGATCAGTTCGTCGCCCTGAAGAGTAGGGCAGACTTCGCCAATAGCAAGAAGGCCGACCTTTTCATCTCGATTCATATCAATGCCGTTCCTGGCAACCGTTTGGTGCGCGGTTTTCAAAGTTATACCTTGGGCCGGGGACAGAGAACCGGCAATGTGGGAATACTCGAGAACCTTGACGTGGCCAAGCGGGAAAACTCCGTGATTTATCTTGAAGATAACTATAAAACTGTGTACAAGGGCTTTGACCCTAATTCAGTGGAAAGCGATATCATGTTCGAATTTATAGCCGACAAGAATCGCGAACGCAGTGTGGAGTTGTCGCGGCTGATGCAGGCAGAGGTATGTGCGGCCACGGGACGCCGGGATGCCGGTTCTCACCAGAACAATCTTGCGGTGCTGAGATGGGTCTCCATGCCCGCTGTACTGCTCGAACTGGGCTTTATCTCAACACCCGACGAGGAGCAGTTCCTTAATTCCGAAGCCGGGCTGGATTGCTACACAAAGGGCATTTACAATGCATTTGTTCGTTATAAGAACAAGTATGACACCAACATCAGGGTGCCCTACCGCAGCAGCAAGACCAACCGTATGGCCAAGGTCGTGGCAGTACGGCCGCCACAGACGCAGGTGACCAACCAACCGCAAGAGAAAGCTCCTCAGAACAGTCAGACGAACCAGGAGGCTGTTTCCGATAGGGCTGTGGAAAAAAAGGCTGTGAAAAAAAAGATTGTCTCGCCGACAGGGAATGCAGATCAGTCCAAACCCGTGTTTAAAGTGCAGATTTTTGCCAGCAGAAATCTGCTGAAAGCCGGAGATCCAAACTTCAAGGGACTCGTAGGATGTGACAGCTACGAGGAAGGAGAATACAAGAAATACACATACGGGGCAAGCAATGACTATAACATGATATACCGGCTGCGGAAAGAAATTCTGGACAGATTTCCCGAATGTTTCATCATTGCCTTCAAAGATGGAAAAAAGATCAATGTGAATGAAGGGATCAGAGAGTTTAAAGCCAACAGATAACAAATAGAGTATCAAGAGAATATATGAAGTTTTTCACAAACGAGGTCAAAATAGCTTTAGTGGCTATTGTGGGGATTGTGCTATTGTACTTCGGCCTCAACTTCCTTAAGGGAACGTCTGTGTTTTCACACAACAGCACATATTACATCAAGTTCGCTGATATCAACGGACTCACGGAATCCTGTCCCATTTATGCCAAAGGCTTCCAAGTGGGGCTTGTCAAGGAAATCCAATACGATTACTCCGGCAAACAAGGCATCCTTGTGGAGTTTGAAGCAGACAGAGCCTTGCACATCCCCTATGGATCGAGGGCCGAGATTGTGAGCGACATTATGGGGAGTGTGCACATGAACCTGATTCTCCCTGATAACAGACAAGCACTGCTGCAACCTGGCGACACGATCGATGGGTCAATCAACGATGGCGTGACAGGTGCCGTGGGCAAGTTGATGCCGTCTATCGAGCGCGTTGTACCCAAGATGGACAGTATTCTGGCCAGCATCAACATGCTGACAAGAGATCCCGCTTTGGCTCATTCGCTGCAAAATGTGGAGACTATATCCAGCAATCTTACCACGACAACTGCAAGTCTAAACAGGTTGATCGCCAGTTTGAATGTAAGTTTTCCCAAGGTGATGGACAAGGCAGAAGTGACACTCGACAGGGCAAGCACAACCTTCGACAATACAGCCATACTGACAGCCAAGCTCGCTGCTGTGGATATAGATGGAACCATGCTTAAGGTCAATCAGACCTTGACCAACGTACAAAATTTTACGGACCGGCTGAACAGCAACGAGGGAACCTTTGGAAGGTTGTTGAACGATCCTACTTTCTATAACAATCTCAACTCTGCCGTGGTGAATGCCGATTCGTTGGTTACGAACGTCAAAGCACATCCGAAGCGCTATGTACACTTCTCCATATTCGGCAGAAAGAACAAATAATAATTGCTTGGAATCAAAAAAGCATTTATTTATTTGGCATTTACAAAAAAACTAACTACCTTTGCACCCGCTTATAATTACTATAAGTTGGTACAAAGATCCGCTAGCTCAGTTGGTAGAGCACAACACTTTTAATGTTGGGGTCATGGGTTCGAGCCCCATGCGGGTCACAAAGTACTAAAAAAGAGGATTTCAGCAATGAAGTCCTCTTTTCCGTTTATACAAGCCACTTGTTAGCTAAGTTGCACATTTAGAGGAAGTTATGCTAAATGTTGAACCTGCGGCTAACAGGACGTAACGGGAATTAAAAAGCCCTATCGGGAACAAAATGTGTTACCAATATGTGTTACCACCCCCCAAAAATGTGTTACCACTTGTACATGATGACCCCAAAATTACTCCTTTAGCCGATTTAATTAGTTAAATTATGCTAAAAGAGAATGTAACGGTTATTTTTGACCGAAAGAAACAAGTAGAGAAACGCGGCTCTGGCAAGGTAGAATTACGCATCTATCTTGGCAGAACTGAGCGTAAGTACATTTCTTTAGGTGACTTCCCTGCTGAAAAGTGGGAAAAATTTGCTTCCTCACCACAGGTGAAAGCCGAGCGAAGAAAGTGTGAACAGATTGTCGGAGCTATGGAGCTACTGGGCAATGAAATGACAATTGCCACTTTCGATGCTTATTATTATGGTGCAGAACAACGGCCTACCTTCATTTCCTCTCCTAAGAAGATAGCCCCCACAAAGTACAAGGTGAAAGTTCAACCTTCGATCAACCTCATAGAATACATGAAAGAGCATATCGAGGCTGAAGATATTAGTGAGGGTACTCGAAAACACAAGCAATGCACGCTGGACGCATTGAAGAGATTTGGCAAGATACAGAAGCTGACAGACCTGACAAGCAACAATCTGGTGGCTTTTGATGAATGGCTACACGACGGTACACGATCAGATGTCGGAATACATACCTATCACAAACATCTGAAAAAGTATTCTCACCTATTATATATTGAGGGTAAGATTGAAGTAGATCCATATACCCAGGTCAAATTCAAGCGTGGAGAATGCAAGGAAAGAGAGCCTCTGACAGAGGCTGAGCTACAAAAGTTGAGAAAGATTAAGTTGGACGAAAAATTAGATAAGGTTCGAGACCTGTTCGTCTTTTCTGCATACACTGGGCTGGCCTATTGTGATGTGCAGGCCTTTGATTTTGAGAAAATGACAGAACAGCAGGGAAAGTTGTATTACATAGATGGAAGCCGTATCAAGACTGCATCGAAGTTTTTCACCCCTATCCTGGGACCAGCCATGGAAGTGCTAAAGAAATACAAGTTTGTCCTTCCTAAGATTTCAAATCAGAAGGCAAATGACTTTCTTCACCTCATCGAGACTGCCCTGAAGTTGAACAAGCCGTTGACTTTTCACGTCGCCAGGCATTCTTTCGCAACATTGGCTCTCGCACATGACATACCTATCGAGAATGTATCGCGTATGCTCGGACACAAGAACATCCGGACTACACAAATCTACGCTAAAGTACTAAAGACCACGATAGAACGGCACGCTGAGAATCTTCAGCGGGCAATTAGATGATTTATTGACACACCACATAGAGCCATACCTCCCACTTCGAGGTGTGTTTTATGTTTTACGCTCCACCAGATAATTCACCAAGTAGGCAATGCCACCAAAAATCATCCACAAGACATACAAAAAGCCTTTAATCACCCAACCTATCAGCTGGAAGATGACCCTGAACATGATATATACGAAGAGAAACACTTGCATCTTAAAACATTATTAGTTCTACTAAAGGTACGAAAAATAACTGAGAAAAACAAGCAAAACGCAATCTAAAACATTGATAATCAGTAGTTTTTTGTGGTTATATATTCTCGTAATGTCACGATTTCACGGCTTCGGCTTTTCGGCTTTTCTCGAAGCAACGGACTCATGACTTCGGTTTATCCCAATATCAACAAATCGGGATTTCGATATTCCAATTTCACGAAAACTCTTTTATTGAAAAAAGGGCGAGGGACATTGCAACTCATCATTTCTTGCTAACTTTATTACAGACAAGCAAGTGGCGGGACTACATTTCCCTTACGGAGTTTGGGTAGCAAGTTGTACTTTTGTGCGGACAAAAGTGAATTGCCAACTCTGTCAAGTTGGGGATTATTCTTCGCAACTCAGAATATAAACAGAGGAATATGGAACGAAAAACGAAAAGACTCTGGATAAGGATTTCTGCACAGGATGCCGAACTGATTAAGCAGAAAGCGGTCAACTACAAGACGGTAAGCAGTATGATATGGGATGCCATCAAACAATTTGACGACACGGGAACAAAGCGGAAGATAGCCGCGCTCAACGAGATGACGGCTCTTTACAAAAAGTATCAGCAGGACTTGGCATGGATGGGCGGCAACTTCAATCAGGTGGTCAAGCGTGCCAACGAACTGGCGATAGCCAATGAGCTGACACTTCCCTATTTTGAGAAAGTGCTTTACCCTCAAATCATGGAGCTGCAAAAGCTCTTAACAGCGGTAAAACAGGAACAGCATCAAATAGTCAAACGATTAACACGATAAAGCGAAAAACCGTCATCGGTAAATACCGATTTACCGTTTCCATCGTCTCACGATAACGTAAAATCACAAGAAAGCAATATGATAGCAACCATACTACCCTCCAGCACAACATTCCATGCCGTCGAGTACAACGAGCGAAAGGTGGCCAAAGGTCAGGCCGTGCTCCTTGAAATGCAGAACTTCGGTTATGTGGGAGCCGTCGATGGCTACACGCCCAAGCAACTGCAACAGTACCTGATGGACTACTCGGCAAGAAACGAGCATATCCGCAAGGCGCAGTTCCATGTGGCTATCTCCTGCCGGGGACATGAATATTCTCAAGAGCAGCTTTTGGATATTGCCCACCAGTATCTTCACGAAATGGACTATGATGATGAGGGGCAGCCGCTTCTTATCTATGCGCACAATGACACCGACAACAATCACCTGCACATCATCACCAGCCGGGTGAATCCCAATGGCCAGAAAATAGACCACAGTCACGAGCGCATCCGCTCGCAGGAGGCCATCAACAAAATTGTTGGCGAAGATGAGGAATTGCGTGCTAGTTTGTTTTTGAAGGAGGCTCTTGGTTACAATTTCAATTCGCTTACACAATTCAAAGCCATCATGGAAGCATCTGGCTATGAATGTTTCGAGCGTGACGGCAACCTCGAAATTGCACGTGGCGGACGGGTACGAACAAAAATCGAAATGGAAGATTTGACCTCAAAATTCTCTGTTATTGATGAAAAGAAAACCTACAAACGTCGTAGGCAACTGGGGGCTGTTATGAAAAAGTATCGCAACATGGTTGCCAGCCGCAGTGAACTGTCAGACATCTTGCAAAAGAAGTTTGGTGTATCGCTCGTCTTCTTTGGTTCAAAGGACAAACCATACGGTTACATGATAGTGGATCACTACAAACAAGCGGTGTATAAAGGAGGCAGCGTGCTCTCTATCAAACAACTGCAACACTTCATGAGCGAAAAGGAACGAATCAATAAGGTAGAGCTCTACGTGGATGCCATGCTGGAGGATAATCCCCGGATGATTGCTTATGAACTCAACAGAATGTTATGGCGACAGTATGGTACTCGCATTTCCAAAGGCCGTTTCAGGCTGCTCAATGGTAGGGAGGTCGCCCTATGCGACAGTGTGCAAAAGGTATTAAAATTCAACTTTATGGTGCGCTGTGTCCAGGCCTTTTGCCCCACCAACGAGGTGGAGCGTGATATACTCTGTCGAATCTGGAAGATTGAAAATCCCTACCTTATTTATATAGATCCACACAACAAGCCCAACAATGGCTTTGCCGTAGAAGTGCTGAACAATCTGGCTGCATCAACCGAGAAGCAAGACTTGTGGGCAGCATTAAAAGAAAATCATCTTGCCATTTTCAGACAAGGCGACGAATACTATTGTGTCGATTTCTCGCACAAGTGCATTTTTAATTTGGCTTCAGAAGGTATCAACTTCAAAGCCTTGCTCCCTGCTCTGCAAGTGCTCCAACCTATGTCTATCCACGACACTCATCTTTCTAATAGCATCCTGAAAAATATTCTTTCATACCAGACATCGGCTTCCGAAAGAAATGCAGAATGGGAAGTGGGTAGTAAAAATAGCTATGAGGTTGATGACGAACGAAGCCTGAAACGATAGACTTGTAAGCCCATAGACCAAGAAGAGCCGGGCAAGTCGCCCAGCCCATGTTCTATCAATAAATTTTAGATGACTTGTAAGCCGAGGTCTGATACCAGTTGGTATCATGTTTATACCTTGAAACTGCTATAGTCGGACTAATTCCATACTTTTCAGCTTCTTTTGCAATAGCCTTCACTACAATGTGCGGCGATAGGCTACTGCTTTTACCTGAAAGTATTTTATTCCAAACTTCACATGGAATTAAATGCTCTTTAGCAAAGTTGTTAGCCTCTTTTTCCCTTGGATCTTTTGAGTAGATAGTTCCTTCGATAGAGATAAACGATGTGTGCTCTTCTGAGAAATGCTTTTCGATATGACACAATTCATGAAGAACATCAAATGCTAATTTATCAATATCATTATACCGATAGGTAACCGTCACTATAGGATGTTGGTTTACATAAGTAGAGAAAGCATCAACAGGGGTTTTATCCAACTTTTCCACTACAACATAACCTATACCGTTTTGATAAAGACTATCCTTGATGGCCTTGGCTGTAAGTTTCCGCTCATTAGCCAATTTTGCGATTGCATCGGCGGCCTTTATTCCATTGCCATGTACATAAGTCCTTTCTACTTTTTCACGTGAAGTTGCCAACCAGCTCAGCAGAAGCCAAGTCTGCATATTCTTTTCGTCAATCTGAACCTTGTCGCTGTGCTTATATAATCCAGCTACTTGCTTACTCATCTCTGCAGATGACAGCAGGTCAAAGGAGAAAAGCGATTTTATTTCTTTCACCCGTTCAAGGAGGGGAAGAACAGCTAAATTCAATTTCTTATAAAGAAGTTTAAGATTGAACACACGAGCACATGCGTCCTCAAACGAACGTGCATTTTGTTCTTCCGATTGTTTCTTGCTGACAGCTTTGCTGTCATACATATAACCATTGTGCAAGCTCATCCAGGTTTTATAGGGAATCCCTAAATGGTTTTCCAGCTTCATGGCCAGATCGTCGTTCAGATTGCGTTTGCCACGAATAAACTCACTCAGATGGGTAGCTTGCATACCTATCTGCTTTGCAAAGTCCTTTTGCTTGATACCACGTTCCCGCAACTCTTCACGCAAGATTTCTCCTGGGTGGATTGCCCTAACAGGAACCAATCTGTTACTTCTTGTTGCCATAATGTGTACTATCAATTTCAATTAGTTCTACTTCGATGCCATCCTGTGTCTCCTTGAACAACAGGCGTTCTACCAAACCGTTTACAAGTCGAACAGAGCTTAGAGGCTCTTTCTGCTGATGTCTCAATTTCTCGTAGTGTAAGAAGCTGAAATTCTTTAGTTCGTCTGTACACTCTACATCATAAATGATTCCTACTGCCCGGATGTAGCCATCTACCAAACGTTTATTCTTGCATATCTGTTTGTATTTCTTGTCTTTGGTTTTGCCTGTTTCATACAGCTCAGATAAGGCTTCTTCCTTGAAGATGATATTCATGCGGTGAAATGTATCTTAGCCTTTATGCTGCAAAGATAAGATAAAATTCCCAAATGTGGTAATTTTTAATGGTGTTATTGTTCACTATATACATATTTAACTTTTCCACATCTTTTATAAAGTACAAGAAGAATGTTTTTGTTGTTATCCCATGATATCGTTAACAGCCAGAAACATAGCAGGGCTTTACGGATATTTTCATCTCCTGTAGTTAAACTACGTTAAAGAAAAAGGATTGCAGCCTACAATCCATATTCCCAATAAGTTGTGCGTACTATCACTACCTTTCTATAAATATTATTATGGCTTGAAACCATCACCAGAATATCGGCATTATCGTGCTTGCTGACGAGTTAATAACCTCTTGCAAATTTCATTTCCATTTTTTATCTTTGCCAATGATTTCACGATTTAGCATCTTCCTCATTTACCTAATTCGCAAGATACCTATTTCTCGAAATAATGCTACTGGGGCCCAACTCCATTTGATAACCGGCCTACCAAAAAGGAGTTTGTTATTATCACACAACTAATAACAACTTCGACAATGAGAGACAATATCATGATCACCTTTGCCAATCAGAAGGGCGGTGTCGGTAAGACTACGCTCTGCACTATGTTTGCCGATTACCTGGCGGCAAAGGGAGAGAGCGTACTCGTTGTGGATTTTGACCGACAGCAAACCATTTACTCCAAACGAAAGGAGGATGTAGAGAAATATAGAGGGGTACGTTTGCCTTATACCGTACAGCCTTTCGACATCAAAGACACCAATAACGTCAGGGAGTTTCTTACCAGTCTGCGCGAGGGTTACAAAGGCATCGTGCTGGTGGACACACCCGGCAACCTGTCGCAACAGGGACTGGTGCCTATCTTTGCCCTCAGTCATTACATCGTATGCCCCTATCAGTTCGAGGCAACTTCCATCAATTCCACCGCTACTTTCATCGGCTTCATCGCCAAACTCCAACGTATGCTGCCCATCATGAAGTGCCAGTTCGTCTTCGTGGTTAATAAATGGGACAAACGGTATGGCAAGAAAGCGGAACTTGAGCTGTGGGATAAAACGGAGGAAAAGCTACGCCACTTCGGTCTGGTTACGCCACGCATAGAAGTCAAGGCGGACATGCAACGATACAACACCATCGAACTGATGGGACCACAAAAGGACATCGTATCACCTACCTTCGACTTTATGTATCAACAGATATTCAAACCTAAAGAGCAGACAAAATGAAAGTAGACATTTCCCATTCGCAGACGCTGCCTACCAACGACCTGCTCAACCTGCCCGATATAGACGGGGTGTTTAATGAGGTGAAAGGACCATCTGTTCCACAACCCTCGCAAACTGCACCCAAAACAGCGCAGCCCAACATCCACAAGTCTGATGACAGTTGGCAGCTCTTCCAGCAGTATGCACAACAATACGGCTACCGTGTCAAGAAGTACGACCGCAAGAACTACGAGATAGACAACGAGGTAGTGGAGCTGCTGAAGCTCTGCAATATCAACAACATGTCGGTTACCGACATCATCAATGCCGCCCTCCGTGCCTTTATCGGCACCAACAGTGACTACCTCAAAGAGTTTCTACGCAGTAACGATTATATTGTCAATAACCTTCAAAGTCATGTATAGGCAAAATATTATCTGGACCGTATCAATGGTGGATTTCCTTATCGACCACCACAAGAAGATGAACAATACCGCTTTAGCTGGACATTTGGGTATTTCTCTGAGCTGCCTACGGCGGAAGTTGCATGAGTTGGGCTTGCGTAAACGTCCTGTCACCAAGGCGATGGCGGCGGCTGACACGGTCAGGCAGTTATATAACAATCACTCTCATAGTGAGATAGCACAGTTTACAGGTATATCTACTAGGTCGGTTTCACGAATCGTTAAGAAGTACCACCTTGAAAGAACGGCAGACGAAATCCGACAGATACGGTCGCGCAGCAGGAAGAGCATCATCAAACGGGAGAAGGCCCGCGTGTTGTTCGGACTACCACAAAAAACAAACATCAAGGTGGTGGGCAACAAGAAACGTGTAGTCTTGAAGAGCATCCTGAAATCGTATGGCTATCTGGCCATTCCTGGCCATAACACCTTATATTATAATGAACAGCTGAAGCGCAGACCGATCCGTGAGAGCAATGGGCAGAAGCTGGGATTGCAGTTTCAGCCAATGAGTGTCTATCTTGCCATGCCGGTTCAATGTCCATCGTTCACTTAATGCCAATTGCGTATGAGTTTTCAAATATTCCTTGGTTTTATTGTGGCTTGCTACCTCTGCTATTACTTGGGTACGGTGGCCTACGACCTGCTGGCAAACAGAAAGCGTGCTACCAGCGAAGACGATAAGGTACAGGAGGAAGCCATTGACATCTCCGATGAAGTAAGGGAATTTACGCCTATCCTTATCACTCGCCCCATCATCAAGAAACAGAAGACGGCTGCCCTGAAACGGAAGCAGACAGCAGAGCTCTTGATGACTGGCGGTATTGAAGTAAACAACCTGCTGGTCAAGGTGGAAGACCTGTCGAAAGACGGTGAGAACAGCGAACTGGGCAGCTTGCTTGCCAAATGGAAGGAGTTTGATCCCGAAAGAGGAGACCTTTCTCCATAAAACATACCAACCTTTTATCTTTAATATTTCTGACCTAGCACTTTAACTTGTTTGACTTTCGGCTTTAACATGGAATTGAATTTCAAATTTAATCCATTCGATTATGTCGCAATTGAGAAAACAAGCAGTAAAATGCGTGGGACGTGCTTGGAGTTTTGCGAAGTGTCAGTCTTTGAAATTAGCAGTAAGCGTGGGAATGTTCGCTATGAGTACTGGAACAATGCTGGCCAACAGCAAGGGTGCTGGCGGATTTTCCAAAGCTACCACGGAAATCTCTTCGTACCAGACCCCAGTTTCCAACCTGATGAAGGCCATCGCAGCCGTCATCGTGTTAGTAGGAGCGTTCAATGTGTATTTCAAGATGCAGAACGGCGACCAGGACGTGAAAAAGACTATCATGCTCACCATCGGTGGCTGTGTGGCTTTCATCGCCATGTCGGAAGCTCTTCCGCTCTTCTTCAAGTAATCAATCGGTGGGAGCCGGACCTGCAACCAAGCGTCTGGCTCCTACCAAATTTCAAAGTTTTATGGAAGATTTCTTTCCTATATACAAAGGCATACAGAAACCGTTGGAGTTCATGGGCATCAGAGGGCGTTTCCTAACCTTTGCCGCCATTGCCATCGGTGTATCCTTTCTCGGTTTCATCCTTTTTTCCATCATCCTGGGCAAGCTGGCTGGCTTTATTGCCATGATTGTTCTTGCCCTTGTCGGACTGGCCACCATCTACATACGGCAGCGCAATGGGCTTCACGCCAAGCATCGGAATAAGGGTATTTACATCTATCATGGGATTTTCAAACACTAACGGTTATGGTACAGCAAAGAAAACCTTTCGATAAACTTTTCTCCCAGTTGCAGGACATCAGGGATAAGGACGGGAAACTGCTCAATACGGTGCTCTGGTCCCAGAAGGGAAATCCGTCCGTACTCTTCGAGATTGAGAATCCCGTGCAGCAATATTGTACCGATGCTGACCTATATTGCCTCTTCCAGGACGTACTGGCCAACATTATAAAGACACTCGGTGAGGGGTATGCCCTACAAAAACAGGACATCTTCTGCAAGCAGGAGTATCACCATGAGCCGGAGGGAGGACAGGAGTTCTTGACCGAAAGCTACTTCAACTACTTCGAGGGACGGGAATATACCGACATACGCACCTTCCTCATCGTTACGCAGGAGTGTGCGCACAATGCCTTCGTGAAATACGACGCCAAACGATGGGAGGACTTCCACGTCAAAGTAGCCAAGATAGCTGACATTCTGCAAGAGAAAGGTATCGCCCACCGCAAGCTGAGCAAGTCGGAGATAGACGAGTATCTTCACCGCTTTATGGCATTCCAGTTCAAGCAGGGTCCATTCTCCATGACCAATTTCAAGTGTTCTGATGAGAACCTGAAGATAGGCGACCGGACGGTAAAGTCTTTTCCCTTGGTGGATATAGATGAAATCAATATGCCTAACTTCGTGAGGCCGTTCCTTTCGGTCAACATCAACGGCACCTACATTGCCACCGACCTCTTCTCTTTCCTAACGGAGATACCTTATACTGACTGCGTCATCTACAATCAGGTCATACAAATACCTGCCCAGCGCAGGCTTATGCGCAAGCTGCAAAGCAAAGCGAAGCGCCACGGCTCCATGCCCGATCCGTCGAACCGCATCGCCAAAGAAGATATAGAACGACTGTTGGACACACTGGCTGTGGATAGCAAACTGATGGTTTATACCAATTTCAATATCCTCGTCAGTTGTCCGCATGACAAGATAACGCCGGTTACATCGTACATCGAGACAAAGCTCTACGACTGTGCCATCATGCCCTCTCGATCGGCATATAACCAGCTGGAGCTCTTCACGTGTAGCTTTCCCGGCAATGGCTATGCCTTCAATCCTGATTACGACCTTTTTCTTACGCTGTCGGATGCGGCGCTCTGCCTATGCTTTAAGGAGCATCTGAAACATTCTGAGGATACGCCGCTCAAAACCTACTATACAGACAGGCAGGGACTTCCTGTGGCGATAGACATTACCGGTAAGGAGGGAGTACACAAGTACACTGACAATGCTAATTTCTTCTGTATCGGACCCAGTGGCAGCGGTAAGAGCTTCCACATGAATAGTGTGGTGCGCCAGCTTCTGGAGCAGAATACGGATGTGGTGATGGTAGATACTGGAGATAGCTACGAGGGTATATGCAGCTACTTCGGTGGCACCTATATCACCTACTCCAAAGAGCATCCCATCTCCATGAATCCGTTTAAGATTACGAAGACGGAATACCGACAGAACTTCGGGGAGAAGAAGAACTTTCTCAAATCGCTTATCTTCCTCATCTTCAAGGGAAGCGAGATGCCTTCAAAGATTGAAGATGCTATCATCAATCAGGTCATCGTGGAGTATTATGACGCTTTCTTCCACCCCTTCCGTGGTTTTTCCGCAGAAGAAAAAGATAGGTTGCGCCACCGGCTCTTGCTGGAGGATAAAAAGAACGGTGAGTATGAGAAGTATGGTGAGAAGGTGGAGCATAGCTACTATCAAGATTTTGAGGGATATCAGGGAAACACTTCTGCAAGTGTAAATGCAGAAAGCAGAGATACCATCTTTTCTGAAGCCGAGGTTGCGCATCACATCAAGGCAAAGCGCCAGGTAGAAAAGCTGCATGCTCTGGTCAATGACCAGGCTGCGACGGAGGGTGAGAAGGTGGCTGCCAACCGTCAACTCATGCGCCTCATGGCTGAGGTTATCGAAGGCAGCTACCTCATGCGCATCGAACAGAAAATCGAGAAGATGGAGCAGCGCAGACGTAAGATGACGGTCAGGAAGCTGTCCTTCAACACTTTCTATGAATATGCGCTGGAACGTATTCCACAGCTGATGACCGAAAAGAAGATAGCCTTCGACATTGACAACTTTGCTGCTATTCTCGAACAGTTCTACCGTGGTGGCGAGCTGGAGTGCACGCTGAACAACGATCTGGAACAGTCACTCTTCGATGAACGGTTTATTGTCTTCGAGATTGACAAGATCAAAGATGACCCTGTGCTGTTCCCTATCGTGGTGCTCATCATCATGGATGTGTTTCTCCAGAAGATGCGTATCAAGAAAGGCCGAAAAGCTCTCATCATCGAAGAGGCATGGAAAGCTATCGCCTCGCCTACGATGGCAGAATATATCAAGTATCTCTACAAGACGGTGCGTAAGTTCCACGGCATCGCCGGAGTAGTGACACAGGAACTGAACGACGTGATTGATTCTCCCATTGTCAAGGAGGCTATCATCAACAACAGCGACGTGAAAATTCTGCTTGACCAGGCCAAATTCAAGGATCGGTACGATGACATCGCGGCTATCCTCGGACTGACAGCGGTTCAACGACAGCAGATCTTCACCATCAACAGTCTTAACAACCACGAGGGGCGGAATTACTTCAAGGAGGTATGGATATGCCGTGGACAGGTATCGGATGTGTATGGTGTGGAAGAACCGCCTGAATGTTACTGGGCCTACACCACGGAACGGGCGGAAAAGGAAGCCCTCAAGATTTACACGAAGCATTATGGTGGTAACATCCAACGTGCCATCACAGAGATAGAGAAAGACCGCAGAAAGGCAGGGATAAGCAAATATCTCGATTTCGCGCGGCATGTCAACGAACATCAAAACATTATGAGCTTATGGAAAAGTTAAGGTTAATTTTCGTTCTGGCGATGCTCCTTGCCTCGCTGAACATTCGGGCTGGCTGGCGAGTGGTGATAGACAAGAAGACCACGGCCGCCGTTATGTCCAATGCTGCTTCGCAGAAACTCATAGAGGACAGGCACAACGGGCGTCTGGATTCCATCAATACCAAGCAAGAGAAGCTGATGAAATATACAGCTACGATGGCAAGCATCAAGGAACTTTACCAACTCTCCATGCAGAACATCACTGGTTTTGGGGAAGAAAGCAGATACTACGGTGAAATCGTCTCGCTCACAGCCAGCATCTTCAAGGATGTGCCCATCGTGCTGAAACAGCTCGGCAAGTCACCGGGCAAGAACTATGTGGTATGCCTCAATGAGATGACCAATCTCGTATCCGAGACGCAAGGACTGGTACACGACTTTGTGGATATTGTAAACAACGGCAAGGTACGCAATCCTTTGGACACGGCCAAAGATGATGGCCAGGACGACGGATATAACCTGCTCAACCGCTATGAGCGGCTGACGATGGCCAACAAGATCTACAGTCGTCTGCTTGAAATCCACTATAAGCTGAAGGTTATGGTGATGATGTGCCAGTTCGGTAACAACTGGGGGGACGTGCTCATGGCCATTGACGTGGAGTCGTGGGCTGCCTATATCACGGCTCAAAACTCCGTTGACGGGTTGATTGATAACTGGAACGGCTTGGGTGTCTAAAAATGTTTGGCTTATGAAAAAGGCATGGAATATAAAAAGATATGGGCTGTTGTTATGGTGCTTCATGGTAGCAGCTCCCATCTTTGCCGATGTTATACCGACGCCGAGGGATCCGCTAACCATTGAAGCCCTTATCAGTCTCCATAAACTCATCAAGGGTGAAGAGGACAAGGCCTTGGCAAAGGTGGCAACGAGTTTTGGTGAACAGAGCATCATCACAAAGGGTGCTACCAAGTTCAATGATGTCAGAACGACCTTGGACAGCAAATTGAATAATGGCTATTCCTACGTCATCTTAGCCAGTGCATTGGGTTCGACAGTCAACAGCATGTATCGCTTGATACAGGAGTACTCACAGTTTACACGCTCCACTTTTCAATATACCTTAAAGAAGCCGATGGTGGCATGGTACTATACAGAAGCGAATATGGCTTGTGCAAGAGAAATCAAAAACATCAAAGCCCTTTATGCATCGCTTGCCGCCAGCGGTGTCAATGTAATGAAGGCCTCGATGGACGAGAAGCTTCACCTTATCATGGAGTTGAAGACTTCCATAGAAAACATGAGAGGTATCATCGACGGTGCCAACGTCTGGTGTAGCATCATTACCGTCGGCGGGGTCAGATACGATTATATTTGGGACATCCTCAACAGTGAGGTGACAGACAAAATAGCAGAAGGAGTAATTAACAAATGGAACAGTATTTGAGAAAATTTCTATTCATCACGGCTGGGTTACTTTATCTTTCCCTGTCCACATTTGCACAGCATCCGACCTACGATGACCAGAAGGAAAAGCAGTGGAAGTCGATGGAGAACGGACCATGGGACTTTGCTCCAGCATGGTATTATTACTTATTACACAAGAAATATAGCGGCGGTGAGGCTTACTGGCAATGGAGATTTCTCAAATCTGGCTGGAGAGTTAGGTTTAAGGAAAGTAAGTCCAGCGTGAAACGCATCATGCCCACTCGTATCACCGCCGAAGAGACGCAACGACAGAAGATGAAGGAAACCGAGCAGGAACGTGCGAAGATAGAAGAACTCTACAAGGAGGAAGTGGCGCGTGCCGCTGACAGGAATGTCGATCTGGTTTATTCCTCCTTCAAAGCCGACTTCGAACGCATGCAGAAATCTATTTCCGACGGACTGCTCTTCTGTATGCAGAGGAGCAGCGGCAAACTGAAATTTCAGGTCGATGAGCTGACCCGGCAGAACGAGATGATTTGCCAGGATATAGCCTATATCCATCGGACGGGTGTGGGATATGAACTTGAAAACGCCAAACGGCAGAAAGCCTACCAACAATATAAGAAACAGATGGAGGAAATTGTCAGCCGCGTGGCGCATCTTGTAGGCATGGCGCAAAACTATTACAAACGATAAAATTATGGTTACAGATATTTTGATGAATATTGCAAGTCAGCTACTCACCATGGGACTGCCCTCTATTGACCAAAGCCTTGAGAAGCTGCTGGTGGCGATGGAGACTTTTCCGAAGTCGGCGGTGCTGGGCAACACCGTGGGCTACGCCCGTGTCATAGGCTTGTGCCTCGCCCTTTGTGTGGGTTCCTACGAGTGCTGGATGATGATGCTTGGGCGTAGGGCGATGGACGTAATGAAACTTCTCCGCATCGTGGGACTGTCCATCTGCATCACTTACAGTTCTTGGATCTGTCAGGAACTGGCCCGACCGGGCAAAGCGTTGGAGGCGACCACCAAACAGATGGCGAGCAGCAAGAACAAGGAAGTGGCTGCGCTGGAACTCAAAGTAGCACAGAAGCAGTCGGACTATCTCAAACGACTCCGCCAGGTGCAGGACAGTATTGAGACAGCGAAGCAGGTACAGACCATCGGGGAGGATGCCCATTGGTGGGATAAGCTCATCTACAACATGGAAAATCTGGGCACGACCATCAACAACTATGCGCAGCGAGCCACCGTAGCCGCTGAGACAAAGGTGTCGGAATGGATAAACGACGTGATACGTTTCATCGGTGAACTGATATTCCAGATGTCGTATTATGGCATCTTGGTAGCCCAGCGTATTTTCATGGCCATACTGGCCACATTTGCCCCCATCATGTTCGCCCTCTCGATAGTACCGCCATGGAACAGTGCATGGTCGCAATGGATCAGCAAATATCTGTCCTTGTCGCTATGGGGATTTGTCACCTATATGTGCCTGTACTATATTGACTTCATCCTGATGTATAACCTCGGCGAGGACCTCAATGCCTATGGCAGGCTTCTGCAGGGGCAGGTGAACTCTTGGGGACAGATAGGCGCTTTGGGCATTCAGGGCATCGGCTCCAACTGCATGTATGCTATGGGTATGCTGGTGGGTGCCTATATCATCCGTTTCGTCCCTGAAGTGGCATCATGGCTAATTCCAGGTGGTGTGAGTTCAAGTGCTGGCAGTGCAGCCGGAGGTGTCGTGGCAGGAGCCGTAGGTGGAGCTGTGGGCAGTGCCGCTTCTACTGGAGTGGGTATCGCTTCAGTGGCTACACCAATGGCGGGGTCGGCACTCTCTGGTGCGGCGCATCTTGGCGCAGCTGGTATGGCAGGAGCTGTGAGCGGCGCAAGTGGCTATTCTGATGGCGGAGTGGCTACTATGGCTGGAGTCATGGGAGGTGCTGCCTCAGGTATAGCGAAAGAGGCCAAACACATGTTCACAGAAAGCTCTGCTGGCAAGGCGGCATCGAAGATGGGCAGCTCCATGAGAGATTCTTATAACAGAGGAAAATAAACTAAAAACGACAGGATATGTTAATACAAAGTTTGGAACAGAAAACAAGGCTCGCGCTGACAACTGTACTGCTGACCATCATCGGCAGTACGGTGGTCTGTGCCTGCTGCATCTTCTACTGTGCCAAGTTGGTAACGGAAGAGCGTAATCAGATTTATGTCCTCGATGGCGACATTCCTTTCCTCGCTGAAAGGAGTAAGCAAGAGGCGAATTTTGTCATGGAGGCAAAAGCACACATCCAGCTCTTCCATCAATATTTCTTCAATCTGCCACCCGATGACGACTATATCAAATGGACACTGTCCAAAGCCATGTATATGGCGGACGGTACGGCACTGAAACAGAAACAGGCGATGGAGGAAAATGGTTTTTACTCGGACATTGTCTCTTCTTCGGCCGTGTGCATGATCATCTGTGACTCCATCAAGCTGGACGAACACACTCGGAAATTCAAATACTACGGTACGCAGATTATTAAACGTCGTTCACGCGACATGAAACGCTCTCTTATTACGGTGGGCGGCATTGAGAATGTGCCCCGGACAAGGAACAATCCGCACGGTCTGCTTATTACCAACTGGAGAACATTGGAGAACAAGGATTTAGACTACTAAGGGTATGAGGAAGAAAATGAAACGTGCGAAAGAAGCCAAAGCCAGATGGGAACAGGAAACCAAGGGGAAGCTGGAGTCCTTTGTAAGGAAGCTCTCTTTGCAATGGAAGATACGGGAACGGATAGATGCTGCCAACGCATGGGCTGTGAAACATCCGAAACGTACGGCAGCCATGACCATCGGTGCGCTGGTCTGTTCGCTCTGCTTGGGGATAGTCGTGTCCCTCTATACTCCGCAACCCAGCAAGGATATTGTAGGGGAGATAGAGAATGTGCAGCCTATGTTCGCCGGACTGCAGAGCATACAGAACGGCAAGAACGTACAGGTTCGAGAGGTCGGACAACTGGCTCTGCGAGGACAGCGGCTGAAATGGGAACTGGATTCCTTGGTGCGTATTCCTATCAAGACGCATCAGGATTCCACACTTATCATCTATAAATATAGGCAGCTCGAAATGATAGTGACAAACTTAAAACATTAATGATATGAAAGAACTGATTAAGAAATTCTTGCTTAAAGCTGGACTAAGAAAGGAGGATGATCCGTCGGACGCTGCACGGACGGAGACTGATGCAGAAGCGCAGGGCGAGAACAAGGAAGAGTCCGACGAAAGGGAAAAGACAAGTCCGAAAGAACCTCCAGTGGTGAAGCCCTTGTCACAGGGCAAGAGTTGGTGGCGCATCGATTTCAAGCAGCCCAAGTATATCTTTCCATTGGCCATTCTCCTGCCCATCTTGTTCTTAGGCTATGAGCTGATAGGTGTGTTCGGAGGTCAGGACGATGCCAAGAAGGGCGTTGCCACCGACAGTATCAACGCTTCGCTGCCCACAGCAGCCAATGATGAAATGGGGGACAAGATGGCGGAGATGAACAAACGTTATAACGAGGAAGATGCGGCATCGGCAGTGAACGGCATCGGTGAGGACCAGCCACAGCAGGACTCGCTCAGCAACAGTTATCAAGAGCATGAGCTGGACGATATAGACCGGCAGAATGCTATCAATGCACAGCGGCAGAAGGACATGGAAGCCTTGCAACAACGACTGGAACAGTCTCGGAAGCACATCAATGCCTATGAGGGTGGAAATTACGGCGGTGCATCCAGATACGGTTCTGGCAGCAGCTACGGCCGTAGATCCCGACAAACGGAGATGGATGACTATGCAAGGGAGGTGGAAGCGATTCAGAAGAGAAGCCTTGCCCGGCAAAAATCCTTGGATAGGAGCATGGGCATCGGCGATGAGGATGAAAGTGTCAAAGAATCAAAAGTGTCACAACCCTTCAATGCAACTAATCGTAAGACCAAAGAGAAACCAGCTATTGTCAAGAAGGTGATGGAGGGTAATGCGGATAAGTTCAACACCGTCAGTGCCGAGTCTACGGCGGAGGTTCCGTTGATCCGTGCCATGATAGACAAGACGACCAAAGCACACGAGGGTACGCGCCTCCGCTTCAAACTCCTCGATGATGTGACGCTCAAAGGGACAAAACTGAAGAAGGGTACCTATCTCTATGGTACGGTGACGGGATTCGGTCAGCAGCGTGTCATGGCTTCCATCACCAGCATCTTGGTCAAGGATAAATTCATCAAGGTGGGACTATCCGTCTATGACAATGACGGCATGGAGGGCTTTTATGTGCCGGAATCGGCATTCCGTGACTTGATGAAGGATGCCAAGGCGAACGCCTTGCAGAGCAATATCAACTTCGACGGTGGGTATGGTGGCGGACTGAGTTCTGAGGCAGTGGCTCTGCAGGCCCTACAGAACATGTACCAATCAGCAACCTCTGCCGTATCTGCCAATATCAGAAAGAACAAGGCACGAATCAAGTACAACACCATCGTCTATCTGGTCAATACCAATGCTGAGTAGCATTCAACAATTCATCAAACATTAGAAAATATGAAGCAGTTTTTAGTTATCTTGGTTGCCCTCATGGGATTGTGTGGCAGCCTTCAGGCACAGAAAATGTATAAGAACATTGAGGCAGACTCGGTTTCGGTGAGATATATCCGCAACGCAAGGCTCACGGACAGCTACATCTTTGACGAGAACAGACGCAAGGATGTGGTGTTTGTCAACGAAGAGGTGACAACGCATCTGCTGATGCCAGAGAATATCAAGCTCGTGGACATTTCGACGAACAAGATTGTAGGTAACCAGTGTACGGACAATATCGTGCGTATTAAACCCTCCAGGAGAATGTACGACAATGAGTTGGTAGGTACAGTTACCGTTATCGGTGAGCGGCATATCGTACAACTCAACGTGGTTTATACTGCCGGACCAGCGAAAGCCAACTCCATCTATCGCATCAAGACCAGGGATATGGGCAGATATGAGAATCCCGACGTGACGATGCCACGTAAAGAAATGGCAGCCTACGCCTGGGCTATCTTTGCCAGTAAACCGCAAAAGCATATCCGTTCCCATGAGTATGGCATTAGGGCAAGAGTGAACAACATTTTCAGCATCGGTGATTATTTCTTCATCGATTATTCACTCTACAATGCCACCAAAATCAAGTATGACATCAGTGAGGTACGCATCAAACTCACGGACAAGAAGGAGCTGAAGGCCACCAATTCGCAGACAATTGAGCTGACTCCAGTCTATTCCCTGAACAGTGCCAAGAGCTTCAAGAAGGCATATCGTAACGTGCTGGTACTCGACAAGCTGACCTTTCCTGAAGAAAAGGTGCTGAAACTGGAGATTTCGGAGGAACAGATTTCTGGTCGTGTCGTCACACTCAACATTGACTATAAGGATATTCTTCATGCCGACGGCATTGGTGAACAGATAATGGCGTTCCTCCCGGTTCTTAATTCTCAAAAGTAGCATCATGGCAGTAGAAGAGACAAGGGAACAACAACAGATGTACAACACGTTCAGGAGTTGCATCTACCTTTTCTTGATTGTAGAGCTAATCATGAATCTCCCCATCACGGCGGACAACCGTGTGACGGGATTTATCCTGGAACTCATCACACGCTTCAAGGTTTTCAACAATGTAGCATCGTGTAAGCTCATCGAACTGATATGTATTGGTGTGACCTGCATCGGTACACGTCCACAGAAGGCGTTGAAGTTCAACGTCAAGACAATGGTGCTTTACCCTATCGGCATCGGCATTACGTTCATCGCGCTCTGCATGATGCTTCATAAAGGCGTCTGGGGCGGAGTTTCATTTGGCTTCCCTACCAATCGCGTGCTCTACGCCATGACTTCCATTATCGGTACGATGCTTCTGCATCAGGGGTTAGATGGTATCTCTCGCTACTACAATTACAAATTGGGTGAAGACCGTTTCAACTTTGAGAATGAGTCGTTCCAGCAGTCGGAGGACCTGAATGAGAATCCTTATTCTGTCAATATCCCGATGATCTACTATTTCAAGGGACGCATGCACAAGGGATGGATTAACATCATCAATCCGTTCCGTGGAACCATTGTACTGGGTACGCCCGGTTCTGGCAAGTCGTTTGGTATCATCGACCCATTTATCCGTCAGCATGCGGCCAAAGGCTTTGCCATGATGGTGTATGACTACAAGTTTCCGACATTGGGAAAGACGCTGTTCTATCAATACTGCAAAAACAAGAAACTGGAGAGGCTGCCGGAAAACTGTGGTTTCCACATCGTGAACTTTACCGATGTGGAGTATTCCAACCGTATCAACCCTATACAACGGAAGTATATCCCTGACTTGGCAGCAGCGGCAGAGACAGCTGCAACGTTGCTTGAATCGCTTAACAAGGGAGGCGACAAGAAAGGCGGATCGGAGGCGTTTTTTCAGAACTCGGCCATCAACTTCCTTTCGGCTATCATCTATTTCTTCGTCAACTTCCATCCGACGGGGTTCAAGGACGGCAAGAAACTCACTCGTTACATCAAATACAAGGGGAAGAAACTAAGACTGATGACAAAGAACTGGCATGACTACCGGGCTGTTGATAAGAACGGTAACATGATTCTTGACTTTGTGGATGAGCTGAGCCACGATGTGTCGGTGGATGAGGATGGCATGTTCGTGGATCTGAATGATTTCACTTATATCAGCCGTAACGGACAGAAAGTGCATATCGCTTCGTCCTGGTATGAGGATGAGCAGGGGCAGGTAGTGGAGCCTGACACCATTACAGGAGAATATTCGGATATGCCACATGTACTATCCTTCTTAGGTAAGCAGTACAGTGACGTATTTGACATCCTGATGCAGGATCAGAAAATACTCTCGCTCATGGCTCCGTTCCAGTCGGCTTATACCAACAAAGCGATGGACCAACTCGAAGGTATGGTGGGTACGCTCCGTGTCAATGCAGCTCGCTTGGTTTCACCGGAAGCCTACTGGATATTTACGGGGGATGACTTCGACCTGAAGATTTCAGACCCTGCCAGCCCTTCCTATCTCGTGATTGCCAACGACCCGGAGAAAGAGCAGATTGTGGGGGCACTGAATGCGTTGGTGCTCAACCGTCTCGTGACCCGTGTGAACAGCAGAGGGAATATCCCTGTTTCCATCATCGTGGATGAGCTGCCAACCTTGTACTTTCATAAGATTGACCGACTGATCGGCACGGCGCGAAGCAACAAGGTAGCAGTGACGCTTGGTTTTCAAGAGTTGCCACAGCTGGAGGCGGACTATGGCAAGAATGGGATGCAGAAGATTATTACCACCTGTGGTAACATTTTTATGGGTGCCGCCCGCAACAAGGAAACGCTTGAATGGGCGCAGAATGACGTGTTCGGTAAGGCGAAGCAGACGTCCAAGTCTATTACCATCAATGACCAGAAGGTTTCCACGTCTATCTCGGAGCGGTTGGACTTCCTAGTCCCTGCTGCTAAGATAGCGGACATGGCGACTGGTTGGCTCGCTGGTCAGTCAGCTCGTGACTTCACACCTACGGAGGGCAGCATGATGCAGGGGTTTGACATAGAGAAGTCGGAGGAGTTCAAGACCTCGAAGTATTTCTGTAAGACCCACTTTGATATGGAACAAATCAAACAGGAGGAAAGTCTGTATGCCGACCTGCCAAAGATTTATCAGTTTGCCTCCAACCGTGAGAAGGAAATCATGCTGGGGCGTAACTTCAAGCGTGTCAATGACGAGGTGGATGCGATGATTGCGGAGTTATTGGGCAAAGAAAAGAAAACAAAGTGACATGATCCTCGTTCAAGGTAAAGGGTTGTCAGGAAGCGCATTGAAGGTAATTGCATTGGTGTCCATGACATTAGACCACATAGCCTATTATCTGATGGACAAAAGCATTGCCTACGATGCCATGCGAACGGTGGGTAGGATGGCTTTCCCCATCTTCGCATTTCTGCTGGTGGAGGGATATGTGCATACCCGTTCCGTAAGGAAATATGCGCTGAGTCTTTTCATTTTTGCTCTTGTGTCGGATATTCCGTGGTGGCTACTGAATCATGACAATACACATAATGTGTTCTTCACCCTGCTGTTGGGACTGGTGGCAATAGAGGGGTTAAGCAATATTGGTAAGAAGTTTTTGCCCTGTTGCGTCTTGATAGTTGCAGTCTGTGGCATCGCTATGTGGCTACACGTCGATTATGAATATTCAGGAATACTGCTGGTTTGTACGTTTTACGTGTTTCGCAAACACAATGTAGCGAAATGTCTTTTGGCCTCCCTTTTTATGTACCAGTACAATGTGATTGGGGTTTGGCTGGGATTGGCTGCTATCCTTTGCTATAATGGGCAGAGGGGGTTTATTAGTGGACAATATGCGAAGTATTTGTGCTATACGTATTACCCCATACATATAGCATTATTACAGTAACATTGTATCTTACTTGAGCAAATTGAAAGAACTATGTTACCCGTGTTGTAGGGCGGGTCGATATAGAATACGTCTATTTTCCCAGCATGGGTGTAGCTGAGGGCGGTGAGGGCGTGCAGATTGTCGCCCTCTATCAGGATGTGGTTGGGATAATGCTCGGTTTCCGTGTCACCCACAATAGCACGCTCTTTCACCTCGGTAAGCGCAGGTAGTTTCTCTTCGAGTTGCGCCTCCACGGCCTCGGGCTTGTCCTCCCACACCAGCCCATATTTCTTGTGGCTCCGAAGCAGCCCTATAAGCGCCGCCTTCTCGTCGTCGGTCAGCCCCTGCAGGGTTTTCAGCTTCTTCACCAGTTCGTATTTGTCCATATATTGGTTTGATGTTTTAAGTTCTGTTCTTATCTTCTTAAAGATACTACTTTTAGTTGTGGAGCATTTCCACAAAAACGTTGGATAACATCTATTGGTAATTGGAAAGCTCGTGACAAATCAAAGTCTGTGTAGCCCAACTCTGTCTTGAAGAGTTGATAAGCTTGCGTGAAACTTTGAGGTAAGTCTAAGAAAACCATACCCGGCTCATGTTTTTTATAATGGTGTCGGCTCAACTCAATGTTAAGATATTGATATCTATTTTTATCTATACATCCCAACGACCATGCCCGCCTGATAATAGCAGCCATAGATGTAAGCCAATGTAGCTTAAGAGGCATCAGACTGGAGAGACGAAGGCCATAGAGAGAGTTGCGGATTTCTTTTTCAGGCATCAAAAACTCGGAAGCAAATCGGAAAGCTTCGTCTTCCTTGTCCCGATATTCGGGTATGGCAAATTCTCTGGATAGGTGCATCACAATATGCCCTAACTCGTGTGCAATGGTGAGTCGCTTCCGATCATTACTGAAATCTCGATTGATCACCATCACAGGTATGCCCTTGTCGGTAAGGAAGGACACGCCGTCAAAATTTTCCTTATCGTAAGTTTGTTCCACAATGATGATACCATATCGTTCGAGCATGGTACAAATTTCTTTGACCGTTCCTTGTATAATGCCCATATATCTACGAGTGAACTGAGCAGCATATTCAGGAGTGAAGTCATCCTCCAAGTCAATTGTCTTGAGTGTAAAAGTTGGAAAATCTATAGAATCAGCCATTTGGTCTACAATATACCCTATCAGCTTGTTAGATTTCTCTATATCTTCTTTCGTTCTTTTAGTCATGCCTGATTTGCGCCTGTAGTGGGCATTCTCCACGTTATTGGATATAGATAATGTGTAAAATCCTTCAGGGAAACCTAAAAATTCTATGATTCTCTTTAAAACTTCATCAGAGAGTACTTCTATACCTTTCTCAAATTTAGATAAGTTGGATTGGGATAAACCTACGATACGAGAAGCCAGCTCACTTTGGGTGTACCCTCGGTATTCCCTTGCAAATGTTAGTTGTTTTGGACTTATGTTCATATCGTTTTATTATTAATATAAAGTATATGACAAGAGTAAGGTGTCTCTATCTATTATTCTGCTTTCTTGATAAGGGCCTTTGCACTTTTCTTTACAGAGACTCCACCTGTAGGCGGTGTCGGTGCAAAGTCTAATTGGGGAAGCGTATTATCTTGAATACCTTCTTCATCAATGATCCACTTCACCTTCTCCTCGTCTATGTAAACAATGCGTGGATGAACAATAACACCAAAATCGTTAGTAGTATAACCAAAAAACAAAATGGGCGAGTTTCCATCCTCATCTGGGCCAAACAGGTTCCCCTGATATTGGTTTCCAATACTCGTGGAATTCTTGGTCTTGATATTCATCGGCATACCGTTTCTACCCAACTTCTTAAACAAAATGACATAGCCCTTGTTAAACAAAAAGAGTCTATCGTATTTGCCACGTTTGACATTGTCCCCAAAATGTCTACGCCAGCACTGCATCACCTTCGACTGTAGAGTAACAGCAGCTTGTGTCCTCACTCTGTCTTCGGGTGCAGTCAAACCTAACTCCTGCTGGTACAAGGGTAGGGCTTCATGGAAGCCCATAAACAACTTGGTGATGTCATCGCCAAGATCGAATTTGCATTCATCTGGGTTAGTTACTCTTTTTCGTTTTGCTTTCTCAGGTAAATTGTTTACCTTTGCATCGAAATTATTATGCTTCATACTTAATAATTTTATGAGTCATCTGACTCGGTTAGTAATCTCTGTTGCCGCAGAGATTATTTTCTGTGCAAAGATATATATTTTTTTAGAAAAGTTGTAGTTTTGACTATATATTTTTTTAGAAAAAATGTATTTCAATGCTCGACCATTCAAAATTTTTTCTGTGATCACAAAAATTATAAGCTATAAGCAACCTGCTTCACTTTATTTATATATTCACAATCTTCCGAATACCCGATTCTGTTCAGGAAATCGTAGTAGTTGCCGCCCTTATATTTGTACTGCACATAGTCTTTATAGGCTTTGACGCTCTCTTCCCATGAGCTGAATGTGTAGTAGTTGCCGTTGCTGGGACGACGTAGTCCAAAGAGGTTATTGTTTTCAAGACAGACTCTGGAAGTGAAGTAACCTGTTTCAAGCAGGGCTTGTGCCACTACGATTTGGGGGAACTTCACATCATACTGACGGAGAACGGCCATCAGGTTTTTGATGTTCAACGCTCGGTCTGGCTTTGTGCCGAAGCGGAGATATGCCATTTTATCTTGTAATTCAGTGATGTAGACTTTGAGATAATCAACGAAGTGGTTAGGGTCCACACTTCTGCCTTCCTTTCGTAGTCTGATGTGTAGATGTGGTCCTGTAGTTTTACCTGTATTCCCTGATATTGCCACGATGGTTCCTGCCGTCACCGCATCGCCCTCATGGACGGTTATCATGCTAAGGTGTCCGTACAGACATTCAAAGATGCCATGCTCCAACACGATATAGTTGCCGTAGCCTTTGTTCCCATAGTGTACTTTCTTGATGATACCAGGCAGCATAGCATAGACATGGGCATGGTTGCATTGCAGGTCGATGCCGTTATGAAAGACAGTGCAGTTGCTCACAGGGTCTTTTCTATAACCATAGGCAGAAGTGAGTTTCAGGAAGTCAAGAGGTAAGCAAACATTCATACGCTGACTAATCAAGCCAAAAAGCAGGGAGTCCTTCACGTTGACAAACAGTGGTACATCCTTTTCGATACTCACTTCCATGCCGTTTCCTGTCTGGAACGAAATATCCATAGGACGAACCTTTATAGTGTCCTTTTGTTGTGTCGTAACTCTTTGTTTTACAGCCATTTTCTGCTTTGTAACTATCTGTGGTCTGAGGGTAAAGAACTGTGCTGCCATATCACTACTAAAAAACATGGCAGCAGTGACAATCAGAAATAATCGGTATCGTTGTCTTATATTCATCTTCTTTTGATAATTTTGTTCAGTGCGGTGCCCTCTTTTCGGGTTTTTCGTTTACAAATTTACCTTCAAACATTTAACGTATGGAAGATGTGATTACTTTTCAAGCCCAAGAAACTGTTTTAGACAAATTGAAGCAGTTGGGTATCAACGAGGAGAAACTGGCGTTGATGCCTGATGCTCTGAAAGTTCCGCTGCTTTGTGGAGAGGTAACGCCTGTTTTCATAGCCAACACGGAAACATCAAATGGCAAGGTGATACAGTTACCGATGAAAGCCCAATTCGTACTGGATGATAACGAAGAAGTGTTACTGATGACTTACCCACTCCGTAGAGAGGTTGCCAATGAATTAGGACTTAACCAAAATGAGCTCCAACGAGTGCTGTCTGGCGAGGTAATACGCAAGGAAGTGGACGTGGAGGGAGAAAGGAAAGTAAGATTTGTTCAGCTGGATAAGGAAACGAACTCGCTCATGCACCGTAATGTGACCAGCATTCCTATCGAGACAGAACTACAAACACGAGATAAAGTGAAGGACATCGAGCTGGGTGCCAATCAAAAGGAGGCTTTGCAGAAAGGTAAACCTGTGGAATTGGATCTCGGCGACACCAAGGTAACGGTGGGCGTTGACCTACGTGAGCCACAAGGCTTCAAAATTGTCAACGGCGACATGAGGGAGTGGGAACAATTGCAAAAGATGCGCTACGATGATGCTCACGAGGATTTTATGGGTTATGTGATGACCGACGAAAACCGCTGGGAATACCAGAAAGTGGTGGAACGCCAAGCCATGACCAACAACCCCTCGGAGTCTATCGAAAAGAAACAGCATACTGGCTTGATTCGATAGCACAAGACGAATAACCATCCTCCCAACAAGGGATTCTTTAATATTCTGCTCCCGGCTTGTCACTTTCATAAGAGCCAGTGAGTGCTTTAACATTCCTCTCTATTGGCGAGTTCTTCTGTTGTAGAACTGTAGCGTTAAAGCATATCACGACAAGCAAGGTGGGTAGAAAGAAATATAAAAATCTTGATTTCGACTACATCGTCAGCTCCGTGGCTGGCTATGCCAAAGTTGCTCCTATTGCCCGAAAGGTGAAAGCTGGGGACGACATGGCCATTGCCAAGGCTGCGGCGATGATGACTGCGGCAGTCAGGAATGTCATGCCTAAAGACAAGCAGGTGGTACTGGTACCTATCCCAAACCGCACCGGCAGGGCCGGTTACACCAAGACGCTGGCCGAGAAAATAAGCGAAGCACTGCATCTGCCTGTCATCGACGCGCTGGCAAGCAATACCCACGATCCGCTTTATCTGGTGAAGAAGGCCAATGGCTCGCTCGATGAGGTGCCGCTCTATTTTTATCGCATCCGCAGGCTACCCAGGAACAAGATACCCATACTCATTGACAATGTACTCGACACCGGGCATACGGCAATGGCCGCATATGAAGCAATGGGCAGACAGGACACGCTGATGGCGGTACTCGGTGATACGCATAAATTCACGCCCAACAAATGGAAGTCGGATATTTACCCTTTAATTGACAACAATATGGCAAGTAAGAAAAAAGAAGAGGTGCAGCAGCAAGCTACCCTGAAGGAAGAGCCGACGGCTCAAACCGAGAAAAAAGCTGCAAAGAAAACGACAAAGCTCCCGAAGTCAAAGACGCTGGCAGAGCTGTACGAGAACATGAAGGAGATGCACCCTGATGCCATCCTGCTCTTCAGAACGGGAGACTTCTACACAACCTTGAACGCTGATGCCTCCAAGGTGGCTGACACATTGGGGCTCAAAGCGAACAAGCCTGCCAAGGCAGAAGACGGCTCTCTGCAGGTTACATTTCCCCATCATGCGCTGGACACGAATCTGCCCAAACTCATCCGGGCTGGTCTTCGTGTGGCTATCGTGGACAGTCTGGAGAAGAAGCAAAATGTGGAGAAAGCCGTGTCTGAGAAAACGGAAACGACAGCACAGGAAAAGAAAGAGGAAGGAAAATCGGTGGAAAAAACGGAAACCGTCAAGCAGGAGCATCAGCCGCGTGAGCCGCAGATGGTTACGGTCAATGGCGACAAGGTTTCCCATGCCCATGCCTTCCAGTCCAAGGTGAATCCAGCCGACTGGTTCTATGTGGCGCAGCTCAATGGGAAGCAGCTCAACCCCATGAAGATGGACGCTGTCGACATCGCTGCCTATCAGAAACGGGAAGCGAAGGTGGAGAATATGATGCAGAAATATTATCCCACAAAGCTGGCACCCAAAGTATCTGCCGAGGAGTACAAGGCCGCCAACATCCTATCTGACGGCAGGGTGATTGACAAGATGACAGTGTATAAGGAGAAAGATGAGCAGCGGGCTGACTATGGCAAGTACAAGCTCTATGCCCAGGTGGGCGACCAGCGAATGTCGGCTCCTATGACCAAAGAAGACCAGAGTGCTTTCTTCGACCGCGTGACGACACCGGCGGCATTGGTGGAAAAGAACTTTGGCGAACGGCTGCACCTGGCATCGGCCTACGCCGTCTATCAGCTCCCTGCCAACATCAAAGTGGAGGATATTCGGGTGGCAAAGGACAACATGGACGGCAAGTGGAAGATTTCAGCAGCCGTGGGCGAGAACGGACGCACGGACAAGAAGGCGATTTCCTTTGACGACGGCTTTTCTCTCTTCCAAGCCAAGACCGTCACTCGTGAACAGCTGGCAGCCAAATATCTCTCAGATGACATCAAAGTACTGTCGGGTCAGAAGCAGGCTATCAGCAATGGACTGAAGATGTAGCCCTTGGGGGGATTTCTATAATGAACACAGATAACATAAATTTAAAGAAAATGGCATATAGTTTTGAAGAGCTGGTCCAGCTCAAACAGGACAGACGGATAGGATGGCTGCAGTTCACGCTTGAAGGTGAACATGCGGACGACTTCATGCAGTGGTGCAAGGAACACAACATCCATCCCAGCGAAGATACCGCAGAGTTCTATATGGAGTCGGTGGAACTGAGTATGCAGGATAAGCAAATCTTGGCGGAGGACGACTATGACTACAGCTGGAACTGAAACAAAGACGCTCGGTCAGAAAGCCGTGGACAGGTTCACGGAGATGATGATTGAGCGCATGGAACAGATGAAGTCCGTTGGCTGGCATAAGGGGTGGATTGGCAGTGCTACTGCCCCTGGTGCCATGCCGCAGAATGTATCTGGGCGTGGATATTCGGGAAGTAACTCTTTCTTCCTCCAACTGGACACGGCTCTCCGTGGCTACTCCATGCCCGTGTACCTCACTTTCAAGCAGGCCAACGACATGGGAGCACATGTGAAGAAAGGTGAGTCGGCTATGCCAGTGCTCTACTGGGATATCATGGCAAGGGACAAGGATGGTAAGAAAGTTTCTAAAGAGGCCTACCGCAAGATGAGCCTTGCAGAGCGGATGCAGGTGCAGACCATTCCTTTCCTGAAAGCCTTCAATGTGTTCAATGTCGATCAGACCAATCTGGTTGAGGTGAAGCCTGACAAGATGGAAGCTCTCAAAAAGCTGTTTGCCCCACCGGAGCTGCGTGATGCCGAGGGGATGTTTACCAGCAAGGCTCTCGACCGTATGTTTGAGAAGCAGGAGTGGATTTGTCCTATCCAATATGACAAGCAGGTACCCGGTGCATACTTCTCTCCCTCCAAGGATATCATCGTCATTCCAAAGAAAGAGCAGTTCAACATCGGCAAGACACTGGAAGAGGTCTATAAGGACGGTATGGAATACTACTCCACGGCCCTGCACGAGATGGCTCACTCCACCGGTACGGAACCTCGGCTGAACAGGGGCAGCCATGAGAAGTTCGGCGATGCGAAATATGCCAAGGAGGAACTGGTGGCTGAGCTGACGGCAGCGATGGTAGGCAACTCAATGGGCTTTGACAAGCGTATTCTGGACAACAATGCGGCTTACCTCGATAGTTGGATCTCCACTCTCAAGGAAAATCCTAAGTTCATCGTGTCGGTGATGGCCGACGTGAACAAGGCTGCTAACATGGTACTGGAAGAGGTGGACAAGCAGAAAATGGCGTTGGGTGAAGAGCCTTTACTCGGTAAAAACAGAAACCTTTCTACCGACATTCCCAAGGACAAGGTCGTTTTTGAGAACGCCTCCATCATCAAGCAAAATGATGGCGACTATGCGGTGCGAGCCTCATTCCAAGGTCAAGATTTGGGACTCAAACCGATTGACCGAAATTTGGGCATCCTTTATTTCTCTCTCTCGGAAGAAACGGAGAAGGCGCGTCTGCTCTCCCATACGCTGGAAAAAAGTTTTGGCGATGTGGTCATGGCACAGACACAGCAGCATGCTCATCGTATGAAAATATAACCCTTTATACTTGTAGGCAGTTATGAAACAGAGTGTAAACTACAAAGACCTGAAAACAAAGGTAGGCGTAGATGATATTGCCTATTATCTGGGCTATCGTCTCGACCGCTCGGCTGGTGTGGGAAGATACATTGAAATGGTCTTGTCTGACTCCACGGGTCATCAGGACAAGCTCATCATCAAGAACCCGAAGGAGAAGGCGGCGCAGACTTATTTCCGGCGTAACGGGGCAAGAGGCGGTGATGTGGTATCTTTGATACGTGAGAACCTTAGCAGCTTCCACGAGTCTGGAAGAAACGAGTGGGAAATCATCGGCAAGGTGATGGCCCACTTCGCCAATGAGCCGATTCCTGACTATGGGGATAGCCAGTATCTTACGAAAGCTGGGTACACGGGTAGTATCGTGTTTGATCCGAAACGCTATGAAACGAAGGATGTTAATGGTGCGCCTTCTGAAGTGATGGCATTCTTTGCCCAGCGTGGCATCAACGAGGAGACGGTGAGTGCCTTCGCACCATTTATCAAGCAAATAAGGGACAACAGCCATACCACCTACAAGCAGTTCAACATCGGCTTCCCTTATACGGAGGCTGGCAAGGACAAGGTGGTGGGCTATGAAATCCGTGGCTTTGGCTCATTCAAGAGTAAGGCAGCTGGTACTAACTCGACGACGGGGGCATGGATTGCTGATCTCTCACAAGGTGGAGAGCCTACAGACATCAGACATGTCTATTTCGCTGAAAGTGCCTACGACATCATGGCGTTCTATCAGCTGAATCACCTTCGCTTAGATGGTACTCATTCGGCATTCGTATCGCTGGGAGGCACTTTCTCCGACAGTCAGATCAAGGGTATCATGGCGCATTACCCGGAAGCTAAGGCGATGGACTGTTTTGATAATGACCTTGCCGGGCGTATCTATGGCATCCGCATGGCTGCCTTGCTGGAGGGCATCCGCTTGAATGTGCATAAGGAAGAGGACAAGGTGATGATTACTGTTGGCGCGAAGAACTTTGCCATTGCTAATGAACAGCTGTCTATCCGTGAGCTTCGCAAGCATATCCACATCCGCTATAATGTAGGTGAATGGAAGGCTGCTGCGAACTACAAGGACTGGAACGACCAGCTGATGGGTAAACAGATGGAAGTTGTGGCGGTAGAAAACAAGTTTGCAAGAGATCGGAATCTGGCTGACCGCCGTGAGAAAGGGGTGGGCTTATGAAACGAATCTTCATCATATTATTGTTGGGTAGTTTAACCTTCTGCCCTATGATGGCACAACAGACGGACCCGACGCTGACGGGTGCAGTGATAGCGCAGAGCGGAATGCTGAAAAAGATTTTCAAGGACCGCGAGAAGACACAGAAAAAAATCATTGCTGCGGAAACGGCAGTCACTGTGGCGATGGACAGAATGCACAAGGTGGAGGACAAGATGCTGGCGTATCTCTCCAATGCACAAGGAGCCATGCAGAACCTTTATCAGATCAAGCGAGCGGCAGAACTGACAACAGTAGAGATTCCACGAAACATGAACCTGTTGCGCCAGTCGCTGCCCGGTCATCTGAAAGGAACGGCCATTGCTCTCTTGGTGTCTGATGAACTGACGGATGCTGCCACGCAAATGGCTTCGCTCTATCCGTTCATGAAACAACTGGTAACGAGCGGCACATACAACGTGAGTGGCTATGATGCCACCGGCAAGTCTGTGAATGAGAAGCATAAGGTAAACCTACTGTCCTCAGCGGAACGGTATTACATTGCCAATGAGGTGGTGACGAAACTGGAGACGATCAACACCGATCTGTGGCTGCTGGCATGGCAGGTAAGGACGTACTCGTGGAATGACCTGTGGTTTGGGCTTGATCCTGAAGGTTGGGCCACGGTGATGTCAGGAAAGGCGATTGTGGATGGACTAATCTATGAGTGGAAATATATTTGAGAGGTCTGAATATGGGCATTTTTCTGTACTTTTGCATGGCGACACTTTGTTATTTCGAGGAAGAGCAGTGCAAACAACGGATTTGCCTGGTAATCATTAAACTTTAAGAAATAGCAAAGATATGAGTGATACAAATAACTTAATGATTTGCCCCGTTTGTGGCAGAGGTACAATGGTGCACGACGAGCAGGACTGGAAGTGCAGTGAGCAGTCCTGTGGATTCGTTATCCCTAATCGTTTGTTTAATTTGGAGGTAACGGAGGAACTGGTGGCGCCACTTGTCAAGCATGGTCATACGGGGGTGCTCTCGCTGCAAAACAAGGACGGACAGTATTTTAAGGCGGCTCTCGTCATCCGTAATGGAAAGGTGGAGGTATCATCAGGTGTACATTATATCGACGGAGTATGTCCTATCTGTGGAGGTAAGATGCGCAAGACTTCAAAGGGCTACCGATGTGAAAATTCCATCGGTGAGCATCCATCGTGTGACTTTATGATTCCGGGTATTATCTGCAACCGTAGGATTATGGAGCAGGATGCCGTGGCGTTCTTGAATGGCAAGCATATCGCCCTGGAGGGCTTTGCCTCAAATGAGTGGAAGATGTTTGCCTCGTCGTTGTCGATAGCCGAAGGCAAGGTGAAGCTGGAATCGCGCATCGCAAAGTGTCCGCATTGCGGCGGCGACCTGCATGTTGGACTGAAGGCCTACAACTGTGCCAACTATCGCAATGCCGAACATCCATGCAAGTTCTCTATCTGGCGTAACATCAGCGGTCATGCCGTATCGGTGGAGGAGGTGAAGCAAATTTGCGAACAGGGCGTAACCAGAGACTGCATCGAATTTTACAAGGAAGACGGTACGGTGTACTACAAGCGGCTGCAACTGACACCTGAAAAAGACAGAATAATCATGATTTAAGCAGTTATTAGTGATGAAAAGAAAAAGTATTATATATGTAGTGGTGGCATTGTTATGCCTCACTGGTTGTAAAAATAAGCGTCATGCGTTGAAGCAGTTGGCTGTGGAGAATCTGAAACAGTCGGTGGAATATCCTAAGCAATTGCAGATGCTGGCTATATCAGAGCCTGATTCGGCTTTTGGGTTCAGCTACTTCTCGCAACAAGAGAAGGCAGGCATCATCCGTATCATGAAGTCGGTCACGGATAGTATTATGAAACGTACCAACAATATGCAGTCGCTGGACATCAATGACTTCTACGTGATGGATCTCGCCGAAAGGCAGATGCGTGCCAACTCGGACATTCGACAGATGCTCAGTCAGGCTACTGGCAAAAAGGAATGGACGGGTTGGAAAGTGAAGATCGACTATCAGGCAGTAACGCATCATGGCATGAAATACAATGCTGAACGATGGTTCTTCATCAGTAAGGACGGCAAGTCAGTGGTGAGGACGTTTGAACTACCGCTGCCATAAAAGTTCTTTCATGAAGATACATGGTAAAAAAGTAGCAGGGGAAGTTATCTGTAGCTTCCCCTGTTTCTTCCTTGAGTATTATAGACTTGCTGTTTATACTATTTCCAGATATTCGCTTTCTCCAACAGAAAATCGTAAAGTCCAATTACCAAGATGCCATTCTCATTATAACCAGTACTGTAATGATCACCGGCAATGATAATCTTGCGGAAGCCGTCTGACACTTGCAAGAGTGAGGCTTGTTCCTGATCAACTTTCTCCTTTGAAGGTAAAGCATAGGCAGACTGAATGTATAATTGTTCATCATGCCGATTGACGACAAAATCTATTTCGAGGTTTCGTCTTGTGAGTTTGCCGTTATTATCGCGTTTGAAACTTTCAACTAATCCGACATCAACCGAGAAACCATTGCGGCATAAGTCGTTATATACAACATTCTCCATAATATGGGTTGGCTCAAATTGGCGGAATTCAACAACGGCATTCCTTATCCCTACATCCTCAAAATAATACTTGGTTTCTGTGCCGATATATTTCCTACCCTTGACATCATAGCGTAATGCTTCGCTGATGATGAATGCATCTTGCAGACACTCGATGTATTTGGCTATCGTTGCCGGGGCAACATCTATACCTGCGGCAGTCTTGAAAGTGTTTGAAATTCGTCGCACGTTGGTACTCGCCCCCATAGTAGAGGCAAGAATACGAACCAGCTCCCGTAAGCTGTCTGCATTCTTTAGATGGTTGCGGTCAATAACGTCTCTTAGATACACCGTCTCAAAAATCTCGCGGAGGTAATTCTGCTTATCTTTAGCTCGTTTCATTCCTGCCACAGCTGGCAGGCCACCATATTTATAGTATTGATCCAGGGCTTCTGCCTTTTCACCACCTATCACCTCATAATATTCTGCAAAACTAAGTGGGTGGATGCGTACTTCCCATCCTCGTCCACGAAATTCCGTTATAATATCTCTTGAAAGGAATTTTGCATTTGAGCCGGTAACATACACTTCTGCATTGGGTACGTCAAGGTAAGAGTTAAGAACATCCTCAAACTCACTGACCAACTGCACCTCATCCAACAGAATGTAATACTTCTCTGTATCTGTCATCAATTTATCAATATGTTCAAGAAGTGCATCTGGATTACGTAGCTTCTTATTTCGGCGATCCTCCAAATTAACTTTGATAATGTGATCTTCGTGAATGCCCCTTTCAAAAAGACTCTTTCGGAAGATATTGAAAAGGAGGAATGACATGGCACAGCGTCGCATCCCGGTGATGATTTTGATCATACCGTTTCCATCAGCATTCTGTAGCTGGCTTAGGTAATACCTCCGTTCAAATAGCATTTTAGAATATATTTTTGTGTCACGACACAGATTTATGCAGCAAATACAACTATTTCATGTCATTTAAGCAACAAAACAGTAATTATTTCCTTGTTTTTCTTATTATCAGAGAAAGGTACGTCATGATGTGCGGTATTTACTGTCCTATCACTTCCATGTTTGCGGTTGCCTCCTTGCTGCAAGTACTCATTTTCTTTGCAAAGTTACGGCATAGGAAAGAACGGCAAGCATCGCTGGGGGCTATGCGCAGAAAAATAGACGGCAGCCTTCCTCAAATCAAGATTTGGGTATTCCGTCAATTTTTCCGTGCATTGCTTGCCTTATTTTTCCCTCTTATGCCGTCCTGTTTTGCTCGAAAATTAAGTACCTGCAAGAAGTCTGAAGACTTCACAAAAGGGAAAAGATTAAGATTGATAACCTCTTAAAATGATAAGTTATGCACGCATGGATTTTTCAATTATCGGAAGAACGCATCGAGGGCTATCTCTGTGAAGATACCTTGTTGCAGGGTGATGGCAGCGATTATGACTATTGTGCCGCCATATCAGAAGAAGAACGGAAGAGAGCCGTTTACTCGCTCATGGCTCATATTCTGCCATTGGGCATGTTTCGCCTGAAAGATGAAACGACCTTGGTGTATCAAGGCGGGTTTGGACAGTGGAAACGTGAGTGGGTTGAGCGTATTCAGACGAAAGCGGCAAAGGTAAACACGGAAAACGTGATGAACTTTTGCGGTGAGGTATACCTGTTGGAGACCGAACTGCAAAATCCGCTGGACACTGATGCCCAATTCTACCTTTGTAATGACGACTATCAGACCTTTGCGGAAAAGTCGGCGGAGTTGATGCGCATGGTGGAGCATCTGACGGAGGGTGACGAACTTTATATCGGTGGTATCATTGATTTTCATTTCTAAAAGCATGGAGAATATCAGTATTTTTTCGATAGAGGGCGTTGATGCAAGAGAGATTTGCAATGCGCAGTTGGGCGATGCCCTATTTGCACCCTGTAGTGTGTGCGACAAGTGGAAAGACGATTTTCCATCAGTGGACAATCTATTTTACGGATATGTGGAAGATGACATCTTCTACAGCTATTCAGACGACGAGTTTGAAACCCACGTCAATGCGATGTTTGACTAAGTAGAACCAGGAGTGTGCCGAGTTTCAGGCATACTCCATCAAAAGGAAATACAATGAAGAAGATTTATCGCGTACCGGCTCGATACATCTTCGAGGGTACTTTCAAGGTAGAAGCAGAGAGCTGCGAGGAAGCCAAGTGTTATGCAAAATCATAAAACTCTGAGGAATGGTCATGGACAGTGGCATACAGACCACTTTGTCATACCGTGAGATTGATTGGGTATTCTGCAACCATCCTTATAAGCAGGTGGGCAGAATAAGCAGGGAGGAGCGAGCATGGCTGGGGTATATCTGACAAGGTATGACCTGCTTTCAAAATCCGGCAGCGGTCACAGTCCGCTGCCTATTTGAAAGAAAGAAGCTTAGCTGAATAACGCTTGGTTTAAAATAAAAGTTTTGTTTTTGACGCAAAAAAACAAGACTTTTATTTGGAAATACTTAATTTCCCTGAAAGCCGTATCTCGATATCACGTCATAAATGAGTGTGATGACTCCACACCGCTTTCATCGCTCCGTTGGGACACGGAGCAACAAGGGAGGGCGGTTATCCATTATGTGCTGGATGGAGTGCATAGCATGGTACAGAAAGGATAGGCTGCCGCTGTTACGCTGGTGATGGATTGTCGCCCATGACCGCTCCACGGCTCCGCCCATCTTACTTCCTGCTCCGTGCCTATGCCCACCATATCGCACATTTTTCCTGTGTGACGTCAGTGCATCTCCAGTGTAACCCAACTCTTGTGTTGCATTGGGGTTACACAGACTACCTATGTGGTTTTACCTATATTTCAGAAGGCTTTTTCCCTGAAAGCCGTATCTCCATTCATTGCGCATAGAGCAGCAACCATTACAATACCGCTTTCATCATTCTTCAGGGACGTAGAATGACAAGGGAGAGAGGTTAGGTCATTTCGTGCGCTACAAGGCCAGTGATGAGTTGAAGATGCCACATTCCATTTCAAACTTGCAGCAAGATGCCCAAGCATCCTTGCATGCAGTTCTTCCATTCCATTTCCGGCTCTCTTCAACTCATTACCTGCCATGGCGCTCTCTTTTTGCTGTGAGAAACTAAACTTCTTCGGTGTTCATCCATTTTCTTCGCGAAGTTCGCTATTGGCACATTCTGATCAAGTACCAGTGCCTTATTTTTCAGGTTTTTATGGGCCGCTCTTTATTTTATCATGGTATGTGAATAAAAACTTGAAGAATTGCGCAATCTTATAAAGTTTGGTTTACAAAGTTAGACATTTTCTATAAAACAAAATTAATAACCTTCGATTTTTTATAATATTTTACCCGTAGAGTCAACCAGCAAGTGCAAAATTAGTCAATCCTTTTCACTAGTGTCCGGTTAAAATTTCCAGACTATCATTCATTTCGTTAATATTCAATGAGATACATCGATTTAAAAAATTTCCGATTTGATTACTTATCTTTGTACTGCCTCATATATAAGATAGCACAGGATATGAATGTCGGAAACACTGTACTCTCGCAACTGATGTCTCTCATCCCTGATTACGAGCTCAGGAAATGTGTTGACAAATATCGAGGGGATTTTCATGCAAGACGTTTCACTTGCCGTGATCAGTTTCTTGTCATGAGTTATGCTCAATTTACTAGCAGTGCAAGTCTTCGAAGTATAGAAGCTCAACTTACCGCATTCAACTCCAAATTGTACCATGCGGGGTTGAAAATCATGCCAAAATCTACTCTTGCTGATATGAACGAAAAGAAAAACTGGCGTATTTATCAAGACTATGCAATGATATTTGTCGATAGAGCTAAGGCCCTTTATAAGGATAATTATTACCGTCTGAACATCGACAACATGGTCTATGCTTTTGACAGCAGTACCATTAATCTTTGTCTGCAACTTTGTCCTTGGGCAAAGTTCCTCCATGATAAAGGGGCGTTCAAAATGCATACCTTGGTTGATGTTAAGAACAGTATACCTAACTTTGTTCTCCTTACTCCCGGCAATGTACATGATAGCCAAGCTATGGATATGCTGCCAATCGAAACAGGCGCCTATTACCTTATGGATAAAGGATATGTCGATTTTGATCGGCTGTTCCGAATCCTTCAACAACAACATGCATACTTTGTTACCCGAGCAAAGGATAATATGAAGTACAATGTTTTCGAGACAAGAGTGGTTGATAGGCAGACTGGTGTCATCTCTGATGAAACTATCAGTCTCTCTGGTCTCTTGACTGCCAAGAAACATCCAGACGTGTTGCGATTGGTTACATATGAAGACTATGCTCAGAACGTTGTGTATCGATTCTTGACTAATGATTTCATCCTTCCAGCAATTACCATTGCAGAACTCTACCGAGAGCGTTGGACTATCGAGACGTTCTTCAAATGGATTAAGCAGCACTTGCATATCAAGTCGTTCTATGGAACAACCCAGAATGCAGTCTTTACGCAAATATGGATAGCTATCTGCGATTATCTGCTTCTTACTATTGCTTTGAAGATGTATCATATTAAGCAAAATCTTTACATATTCTCTAACGTCATCGGACAAGTTCTCTTTGAGAGGACTCCGTTGAATGAACTATTTGATAAAACAATTATTAATCAAAATCCAGAAAATGACCGCCAACTTTCGCTTTGGTGAAATTTAACCGGACAGTAGTGAAGGGCGATAGATAACTATAGACTACGCTCTGCAGGGTATGCAACTTTAATGGGGTCGTATCTCGAATGCCACCCAAAATAGGAACCGCCGTATGCGGAACCGCATGTACGGTGGTGTGAGAGGTCGGTGAACACGAAAGTAGGAAATAAACACCTATGATTAGTGTTTACCTCCTACTCGATTGCTTAATTCAGCAAAATTTCAATGAGAAAGTATTGAGCATTCATGATTAATTGATGGGATTTTAACAGGTTTGTAATATGATATAATTATTTTTGGAGCGAACAAATCTTATAACTATCGTATGATGAAAAGGTGGATTGGCACTGGTATGCTGTTGTTAGTTGTTTCCATGGCCATCATGGCACAAGGAAACAGAACGCAAAAAGTACTGGGTAGGGTGACGGACATACATGGAAACCCGTTGGCTGATGTTAGTTTGAGCATTGTAAACGCGGAGCCTTCAATCACCCAAACTACAGATAAAGCGGGTCGTTTTGAACTACAAGTACCGTTGGGCAGGCAAGTTTTGCGGGCCAGTTCAGTGGGCTACCAGGACAAGGAGATCAGTTTGTTGTTGGTTATGGGTGAAGAAGTGTCACTTGATGTCAAACTGGAGTCTGCCACTTATAATCTCAAGGGCGTAGAGGTGAAGCGATATTACAATAAAGCTCGTCCCATTCAGCCGCTTGCCTATGCGGGCGCTCGAAGCTTTAGTGTGGAAGAAACAGAGCGTTATGCGGGTTCGTTAGGCGATCCAAGCAGGATGGTGAGGAGCTTTGCAGGCGTGATGCCCATCAATGATTCGCGTAATGAGATTGTGGTGAGAGGCAACTCGTCATTAGGGGTTCAATATCGATTGGATGGGATTGAAATTCCAAATCCTAACCATTTCAACGCCGGACTGGGAATGACGGCTGGACAGGTAACTGCCCTTAATATGAATGTTGTTACCAACTCTGATTTTTTGTTGGGAGGTTGGCAGGCAACAAAAGGCAATGCACTTGCGGCAATCTTTGATTTGAATCTGAGAAAAGGCAATCCCAACAACCACCAAATGCGCTTCCAGATGGGCTATAATGGAGCCGAACTCATGACAGAGGGGCCGATAATCAAGGACGGTTCGATGACCTATCTTGCCTCCTATCGTTATTCCATCCCAGAGTTGGCAAGCTATGCCATGAAGATTTTCGGCAAATCCATGGCCGTTGTGCCAAGATATCAAGACCTAACAACCAAGATAGATTGGCGCATCCACGAGGGTCACACGCTTTCATTGATTGGCATTGTAGGTACTAGTAGCATTCATCTCAAGACATCAGAACTCTCAGGGGCGGGTACGACCGTGCAAGTTGACAATCTATCGTTTGACCAAAAGGTTAACTTACGCAGTGGCTTGGCATTGTTAGGTATGGTCTATCATGGCCAACTGGCTGCTCGGACCGATCTTCATGCCACACTTTCTTGGAACTATAATGATATAAAGATGAGAGTGTACAATAAGGAAATGGCCAATCAAGAAGACTTTAAAATGATTTTTACGGATCTAACCAAGGAACATAAACTCTCGTTTTCGGCCGACATCCGTCATCGATTATCCACGCATCACGACAATCTTTATGTGGGTACGGTTGTCGATCAATATTTTTTCAATATGTTCAATGAGGTGGAAGATATACCCTATCCCCTCAATGACGATACAAGCACATTATCCCTTTATCGCGCTTATGCGCAGTATCAGCATTTGTTCAGCGATGCTCTTACTGTCACTGCAGGCGTACATGGCAGTTATTTGCCCCTGAATGGTAACTATGCTTTGGAACCACGCGCTGCTGCTGAGTTAAAACTTGGTACCCATCACACCATTGGTCTCGCAGGAGGCCTTTACAGTCAGTTGCCTCCGCACACTTTTTTCTTTGTCAAAGAGGCCGATGGTCATTATTCGGACAGCAATCATCACTTGGGTTTTTCCAAGAGTTGGCATGCAAACCTCTCGCACAACTACCAAATTAACAAGGATTGGCGTGTGCATACAGAACTATATTATCAATGGCTTTTTGATATTGCGGCTGAGAACAAAGCCTATGGAGTGTCGCTACTCAATTATGGAGCAGGCGAAAACTCCATGGAACGCATCGCCGGACTTCGCAATATTGGCAGGGGACGAAACTATGGACTTGAACTGACGGTGGAAAAATTCTTCAGCAAAAATTATTTCTTCTTGATGTCCGGCACCCTCTATCGCTCACGCTATACCGACCCAGTACTCAACCATGAATTCAGCACAGTGTTCGATGGTGGTTACATCCTCAATGTCACTGGAGGGTTTGAATGGCCTGTGAGCAGCCGTTGGACCCTCTTTGTCTCACCTCAGTTGGCGCTCTCGGGTGGCTTGAGATACACGCCTGTTGACGAGGTGGCATCTCAAGCGACTCACGACCAGGTGTACCAATACGATAAGTGGTATCAAGAACAAATGCCTGTTTACTTCAGATTGGACACTCGTTTGGGCGGCAGACTGAACGGTAAGAAGGTCTCACAGGAGTGGGGAATTGACTTAATTAACCTCACCGATCGAAAAAATATAGCATACATATTTTATGATATTGACAAAGGTGCGTATGTGTCACAATATCATTTCTCCTTTTTCCCCATGGTAGTCTACCGCCTACATTTTGGTCTGTAAGCTCAACAGATGTCCATTGGTGAGCGTGCATGATGCTCTTGTCACGGTTTTGAAAGCACAAAGCATGTGAACGAACGTGCTTAATGGTTATGTACTTCTTATTTGAATCTTCGCGATGATTTTAAAAATCTTTTCATTATTTTTGTCATCAAATAGAAAGTATGGCATGAAAAGATTTTTCTCCGTTTTATTATTTATATGGATGACGCAGTGGGTTGTTGCCATACCAGTCAAAAAGAACGGGTGAAAAATCATTCATCTTGCGAGTGGAGTGGAGGTAAGAGCAATGTTCAAAGGCGATGAACACTTGCATTACATGGAGGCAGAAGATGGTCAGAAATACGTTTTTGACGAACAACTTCAAGCTTATCGACCTGCCGATTTCACAACTTTAGCTAGAAAAGCCGTTGCAAAAAGACGCAGAGCCGCCGCTCGTAGATACACAAAGACACGGGCTTCCTTGGGCGAAAAGCACGCTGGCTATGAAGGAAAGAGAAAAGGCTTGATGATTTTGGTGGATTTTGATGATGCCAAATTCAACCGTAGAGTCAACCAGCAAGTGCAAAATTAGTCAATCCTTTTATAAAACTCTTGTTTGGTGTTGAAAACTTGAGTTTCTCACTTCCAATCTGGAGCATAAGGTGCCGATGTGTTCTTGTATATTCATTTTTCTTTGTTTTGGACTACAAATATAACAAAAGGCAGAGAATCGTTCCCTGCATTTACGCCAAATCATTTAAACACCATATTGATAATCAGATGATTATCACAATAACTCCCGATTTGAAGCATTACCC
>NZ_GG704783.1:225927-251899 GCF_000160535.1 Hallella bergensis DSM 17361
ACTCGTTGGCGGAATTAATTTAAGTTGATAAACATGAGTAAAAAGTTGTACACGTCGTTAACTTTTTAGTAACTTAGTGGTACAAACCCAATTAGGTCATAAAATCTTTGTGATGCACAACCTCATGGCAAAGTTCAAAAAAATACTTGAAATCTGCAAGCAATATGCTGGAAATCAAGTCAACGGGAAAAGAAAAGTTCCTCAACCCTCTTCCATTAAGGCGGCACGCTCTGCTGGACGCATTCTTTTTAACAAGTCAGTCTTTCTGTCTTCTTGTTTCGGCTCTTTGAGCAGGTAGGCATTGTCTGCCTATCGCTGGGATTCATAAAAAGAAAAGCCCAAGATTACGAGACAATGCACGTTTGTCCTTTGGAATAAAAAGCTCGTCACCATTCTTATCCTTTGGCCTTGCTTATACATCTCCAGTCAATTGTTCCAAGTACATTTTGCGCCAATAGGCAGATAAAGCCGCTTAGATTCCTTGATTTCTCTTATCCCGAACTCAGGTTCGTTCCCCCGAAGAAGTCATTAGATTTCACAAGAGGGAAACTAAACAAAGTTAGGTAACGGGGTGCTCACCACTGCTCCACAATAGCATTTTATATTGTAAATCATTTGATGACGGCAAAACTCGCCGAACAGTTGAAAAACTTCCCTCTTTATTCTCAGGACGGGAAGCAGAAGAACGCCACTTGCGTCTGTGTGTTTGAATTGGACTCATCCGCTGGTATGTACTGGAGGGGCAACCAAAAGGCAACGACTTTACTTTGTTCTGTATCGTAGTGGGGATAGCTGAAACGGAGTATGGCTACGCCTCTGTAAGGGAGATGGAAGGCATCAAGGTGGATGGCTCGCGGTATGGACTGGGCATGTTGAGCATTAGGCAGATATCAGACTTTAACCACTGTCCACTTGCCGAGATACAGGATAAGCGATTACAGGATTTCCTGTCAAAGCTATATGATGAGCAGTAACGAAAGATTTTGCAAGCGAGAGCCATGAAAGCTCGCTTTCAAATGGCCGAGTGCAGCTAAGCGTTATAGAATAGGCGAAGCTTCCGCCTTTTTATTTTTGTAGGACATATATATTTTGGCTGTCTTTTCTGTCTTATTTGTCATAAACACATAAAGTATTGATATTCAAGAATATAATATTCTTTATTATTAGACATGACTTATATTATTTGACTAAAATAGAGAGATTCTCCACTTCGACCATTTTCTAAGACAAGCAATGACAAGTCAAGACAACATCAGAGACATATAATTTATTGATACTCAACGACAAGACATATAAGACAAGCAAGACAAGCATTTTTGGGGTTTACTGAGATTTTTTTAGGGTAAAAATGAAGTCGCCATTACCAGGACAAATTACCTGAGAATGGCGGGTAGCCTATCATGACTCACAAGCAGTTCTTAAGGTATACAGAGTGAGTCTTGTTACTTCTCTTTTTTGCTCAATGAGCGTCTTTTATCTTTTTCAAGAAGCGATTCGTTTTCTGCTCGTAAGCATTACGGGCAGGCGTGTTTTTGCTGCCCAACACTCGGTTGAGCATCTCGTCATGTGAGTATAACTTCATCAAACCGTTTCTACCTCGCTGGGGAGTAAGTGGAGTGAGAGGGCATCCTCTATCTTACAAAGCGTCTCGATGGAGAGATTCTCTTTCCCTCGGAGTATCTTTGACACATACTGCTGCGAACAGCCCATACGCTGGGCAAGTTCTGTCTGGGTGAGATGGAGTTCGTCCATCTTGTCGAGCATAAGCATCGCAATACGCTGCGAGTGGCGGAGCCACGACTTGTTAGCCTGTCGGTACTCGGCAGCCTCACGCCAGCGAGAGGGTGTCTTGCTCTCATGCGCCTCCAGTTTGCTTATAATTCGGTTCATACTTACCTCCTTCTTTATATTATATTGTGGTAACATAATCTATAAAAGAATCATCGTCGATAATATCCTCATTCAGGAGAAAACGGCGGACTTTTTCCAGTTTTGCCAATTCCGCCTTTGTATGGCTTCGCTCTTCCATTTTGAGCGTAAGTTTAATTGCCCCACCTGTGATGACATACACGCCTTGTGATAACTTTATAGCATAGATGCGAAGCCACGAAGAATGACGAATCGTTCGTTTCAGCCTGGCTTTTTCTTTGCCGAGCACCATCTCCGAGGTGCGGAAGTTTTCCAATGGGTGAAATAGCAATTCTAAGTCTGAATCAGGATTTAAGTCCAGCATCAAACATTGCAGTTGATCGCTGTCCTCAATCGTGTCTTCTATGGCTTGGTTGATGTCTGTCACCTTGAAGTAGGCTATCAGATCATCCCAATTATCACGGAAGAATTGTCTAAGCCATACTACGTCGCCCCACTTGTCAAACAGCGTATAGAGTGCATTATCGCTCTCTCCATTGTATCGCACAGCCCATAGACGACCGTCGTCAGTAATTTTATCGAACGTCATGTTCTTTCTTTTATGTTGCAAAGATAAGTTATATATTTGAATTATACAACTCATAGGTTGTATTTAACTATTATTTTCTTCCCTTGCCATCTCCAGATTGATGTCAAACGCCTCGACGAGCTTCTCATAATCAAAGCAATAGGAACGTTGTTGGACGGACATTTTGGTGGGCTGCCCCTTGGCATCACGGTGATCGAAGTCAAGGACCTGGTTACCCTTTTTGACAACATGATACGTCATGCGCTGCTCGCCCAGATACTCTTTGCTGTTTTCCAAATAGTAACGGAGCGACTCTTCGGGCAGTGAGGTCTCTCCGTTGCGGTGGGCATTAAGCTTGTAAAGCATGAAGATGCGGGTCTTTTGAAGATAGAGTATCTTGTGCGGCTCTGCCCATTCGGTTTCATTGATGATACTGGAATGGAACCGGCTGACAGTTCTAATTCTAAAATCGGCATCTTCGTAAATTTCTCCCTCACTATTGAGAAACTGCACCATGCGCCAGAAGCTACCCAACTCGTCATTTGTCTTACATTCCATGTTTTGGTGTATAATGCCTTCAACCGTGATATTCAATACTTCTGAATACGAAAGAGGCAAATCCAATTTGCCTTCCAAACATCGAAAGGCTGTAAGTGGGACCACCCAGTTTTGCACAATGCGGTCGATGACATTCCTACTGCCTAACCGTTTGTTTACATCATCCAATATCAAATGATACTGGTCATAAAAGGCTTTGACAAACAGTTCTCTATAGGTCAAAAGCTGTAGGGTTAAGTGCGTCATTCCTTTGGAACGCATCATGAGCAATCTTTGGTAGTTCTTCTTTTCATCATCTGTAAAGTCTGACTTGGGAAACGAGAGGAAGATAAGCCGGCTGAAGAGTGCGATGTCGGTCGTAGGCATCTCTTGTCCGGAGATAATCACGCCTGCATCTACGGCGGTGGTCTCCTTCTTCTTGTCGGTGGTCATGTTCATGCGCGTGCGCCCCGTACCGTCCCAAAGGCCCTTGATAAACTCTATCTTGGCGGTGTCGATGCCGTTCTTGTATTCGTCGATGTGCACCAGAGCATTGGCGGCGGCAGCTACCGTGTCGTTGAGGGCGGGAATGGTGGAGTTCTGTATGTTAGGCGGTATGTTGTCAATCACGAAGAACGACATCAAGGTGTGTCCTAACTCACTCTTGCCAGAACCCTTCGGACCGAAGAGATCGAGGATGGGGAATGAGCGTGTGGTGAGGGTGATGATGTCACGGAAAAGGGTGGCAAGATAAAAGCAGAAGCCTATCTTGCCATTGTCGCCAAAGACGAGGAAGAGCTGACGGGTGAAGTCTCGGAGCAAAATCATTGAGAAATTGAAATGCACAAACTGACGCTCAAAACGGAAATAGTCAGTGTTTTCCTTATAAATCTGAGAGAAGGCTGGCAGGTAGTAGTTACCCTTCTCGTCCAGGTGTACGATACCGTACTCGTTGACTTCACTGAACTTGCCTCCATAATAGATACCGTTGCCAAAAGCATAGAAGCCTTTCTTGTTCCAGCCGAGCTGCTTGATTTGGGCTGCTGTCTCGGTCTTTTCGTAGAGGAAGCACTTCAGCTTAATGAGTTCCTTCTCGCCAGCCTTCCAGATGAAGTTGCCGAGAGATTCGAGTTTTTGGCGGAACTTTTGCAGCGAGATAAGGTCTTCCTGCTCCATCTCTATAATTTCCTTGATGCCCAACTCGTTGGTGAGCAAGAAGAGTCGTTTGGCCATAAGCGGGTCCTTGATGTGGAAGAGTGGTGTCAGCGTAAAATTGCTCCATTCAATCACTCCTCCCTTCTCGGTGGTGGAGAAGTATTTGCCGTGGTCTATCCAAAAACCGTACTGACGGCTTAGGTCGATTTCGTCCTCCTTTGGGCTGTCGCGCCTCGTCCTCTCGTTCTCGACGGCTTTCTGCCAGAAGAGTTTTCCTCGGTGATATTTGGTGAGGGCATCAATGAACATGGTGAGCTTGGTGTCGTCATCGATAAAGGACAACAGGTGGGCTATCTGCTTCACGGCATCACTCTTTTGCTCAGTGTTGCCGCTTGTCTCAAATAGTTTGGCGGCCAGCCACAGGATAAAGTCCTCTTCCTCTACAGCCTTGAAGAGAGCTTGATTCTTGAAATAGGTATCGGGATCTTCCTTCTTACCTTCTTCGGAGGTGGGTATTTCCTTGACCGATACGATAAGGTTCTGTTCAGTGGCGAGCTTCCCTGCCTTCATTACGGCTTCGATACCCGTACCATAATCGGCGCCGCCCTTGGGTGGGTCGTTGTCGGGAATGAAGCACACCTTACTGGCTGCCCTCTTGATGAGTTGAAACTGCTCCGCTGTCCATGCCGAACCAAGGTCGGCCACGGCGTTCTGCACACCAATGGCATGCAGACGCATACAGTCGGGGGCTCCCTCCACAAGGTACATCTGCTCGGCCTTTCCTGCCGCCCGCCATGCCACGTCCAAACCAAAGACCGTGTTACGCTTATTGTAAAGAAACGAGTCCTTGCTATTGAGATACTTGGGCTGACTGTCGTCCATCACCCTTGCCGTGAAGCCGATGATGTGCTGGTAGCGGTCTTTGATAGGGATGACGATACGGTTCTGGAAGAAGTCGTAGCCCTGCTTGTTAATGAGTCCCAACTCCTGGAGAAATTCCTTTTGCAAGGGCAGACGAACGAGGGCTTTGCCGTCGATGGGCGCAAAACCGATCTCTATCTCATCGCAATACTTCTGCCCCCAGCGGCGGTAGGCATAGTCCTGGGCAGGCTTGTAGCGCAGAAACACCTCACGGTAATGTTTATGTACGGTGGCATTGACAATCAGTAGCGACTCACGTTTCAGGCGCTGCTGCTTCTCATCGATGGTTTCCTCACGTTCCTCCACCTCTATGCCGTACTTCCTGCCCAGCCACTTCACGGCCTCCGGGTAGGTCATGTTCTCATGCTCCATCAGGAAGGTAATCGCATTACCTCCTTTATGGCACCCGAAACAGTAGAACATGCTGCGGTTGGGCGTAACTGTAAACGACGGTGTCTTCTCCTGATGGAAAGGACACAGCGCACGATAGATGATGCCTCGCTTCTGGAGTGACAAGAACTCGCCCACCACCTCTTCTATATGCGCCGCATCAAGTATCTTTTCTATAATGGCCTTGGGTATCATTTCATCCTCTAATCATGTTTGGGGTTATAAAAAAAATGCCTCAGCCGACTGGCTTCTCAGCGGGTCGGCCAAGGGCTTCTACTTAGTCACTTGTTATTTAGAGGATTTGCTAAGTATCTCTTAATTCTGCAATGAACTCCGATTTCAGGACATACCAACAACGACCCATCTTATGAGCTGGGATAAGACCTTTTTCGATGCGCTTCCTGATGGTACACTCCTTGCGTCCGAGCATAAGGGCGATGTCGGGCACGGTATAGACCGTGTCCGAGGTGTTAAGTACTCCATGACTGGCAGCCATGAAATCAGTCATGCTCGCTTTCCGTTTCCCATTCTTTCTTTCCGTAGAAATCAATGGGGAGTTTTTCTTTCCATTTTCCTTCATCTGTTTCCTTGTTTAATTCCTGTTTACGTTCCTCTGATGATACTGCATAGATGGCCAGCCGGCAGCCATAGCTGTTGTAGCTGTAATGGATGAACTTACCAGCGATGGCTCCCCAAGAGCGGTTGTAGTCGCTGATCATGTTCACAAAACTGTGACGCTTGTCCAGTGATACATTGGTGATCTTCAACTGGCCTACATGAATTTCCCTAATCCATGTCGTTGGATGGATAACTCTCTCTACTTTTGGCATAATCTTCTGATTTTAAATGAGGGCAATATTGCACTGAGATCCAAAAGAGAATGAGCATCTATCTTGCTGAGGGAATATCAAAAATGCAAAAAATCCTTCCATGGCTTCCGTTTCATCGAATGTAGAATTTCTGATTTCCCTTTTTGGGTCAAAATGGTTTGACAGGAAACAGAAATTAAATTTTTGCTACAAAAATATAAGCAAAAATGGTAGAAAACGAAAACCAATCAGCTTAAATCGACCAACCAACCAAGTATTTAACGTTACCCAACGCTTCCTATGAAGAAGGAGAGAGACTGCTTTTGTCAATCATCTGACGGACACGAATGGAATATTCATACTCAACAGGAATTTTTGATAAGGTTCAAGATTTTCTCCGCCATCGAGGCTACAAGGCAAACAAAAACGCCTGTGGACGACCGCAAGGGTAAGTTGCGGTGCGCCACAAGCGTTCACGTTATGAAGAATAAAAAAGATTTCATGAGGAGTCCTCATGAGGGGATGTTTCTTTTGAGGATGCCAAAGAGGCAGGGGGGGGGCTATTTCATCTTCTTGCCCTCATACGTCATGCTGTCCAGCAGGCGTGCGGCGGTAGCAGCGGTGCGGGTGGGCAGTGGCGAGTAGAGCAGACGGGTGGTCAGCTCTTGTGCCTCTGGACTGAGCAGCCAGCGCAGCACGCTCACCGTCTCCTGTGCCTCATGATATGACCGCAAGGCGTAGCTATGCTCCTGATACACCAACACCCAGGTGTAGCAGCTGATGGGGTATGCCCCGGCAGCGGTGGCGTTGGTGATGTCGGTGGCATTGCCCTCCTGTTCGGCAGCGGCCATGATGCTCACCTGCGTGGGCAGCACAAACGTGCCGGCGGCATTGCGCAGCCATGCCCGTTGCGTGTCGAAGGCGGTGGTGTATTCCGTCGCCACATAGCCGATGCTTCCTGGTATGCGTTCCACCAGGCCTGCCACGCCAGTATTGCCATTGGCAGCCACGCCCACCTTGCAGCCTATCTTCTTGCCCACGCCCATAGCGTTTTTCCATGCGTCGCTCACCTTTGAGAGATACTGGGAGAACACGTAGGTGGTGCCGCTGCCGTCGAGACGGAACACGGGGGTAATCTCCCGGTCGGGCAGTGATAGCTTGGGGTTCACCGCTGCAATGCGGGCATCGTTCCACTTCACGATTTTACCCATGAAGATGTCGGCCAGCAGTTCGCCCGTCAGCCGCAGGTTGTCCGTACCCTTCAGGTTGTAGGCCACAGTCACCGCTCCCATACAGGTGGGCAGTGCCAGCACCTTTCCCGGCAGGCTGTCGCGCTCTGCTTTGGTGGGCAGCACGTCCACGCCCGCAAAGTCGATCTGTCGGCGTTGCAGAGCTTTCAGACCCCGCTCCGAGCCGATACCGGCATAGGTCACGGGTACGTCGTTTTTCTCCCAGTACAACTCGAACGCTTTGTTGTAGAAAGGCAGGGGCAGCGTTGCTCCGGCTGCCGTCACCACCGTCTTGTGCGAGGCAGCCGATGGAGCCTTCACCACGCTCCCGTTCTCCGCATGAGTGGTGATGGAGAACATACAGAGCATCAATAAGATATTTTTTACTTTGAACATTGAACTTTGAACTTTGAGGTTTGAACTTTGAGGTTTGAACCGAAGGTCACAGACCAACGGAAAGTAATGAGCATGATGAATTATGAATTGTGCATTGTTCATTAAAACTCATATTCAATATTTCCCGAATGTCCATTCACCTGCAAGGTTTGGCGGGCATCGCTGTCAAACTTCATCAGCGTGGGCATAAAGCCGATACGCTTCTCGGGTGTCACATCCGCATTGTAGAGACGGAAGTAGAAGTTGGCCTGCGCCGTGGTGTCTATCTCCACGAACTTCCCCGGCACGTTCTGATCCAGCGACACAGACAACACCTCCTTGCTGGCAAAGGGAGTCTTACCACCGAGTATCTGCACGCGTAGATGGTGAATGTCGGGATAAAATCTGTCTGTGTAGAAGAAGCGAGCCTTGACATGTCCCGTCTGTGTAGGCATCGGCTCGCCACCTTCCGACTCGTCGGGTGTCATGAGTTTCTGCCCCGGCAATTGCACGAAGGTGAAGTCACGCTGCTGGCTAAGGTCCACGTTCATGGAGAAATCGGGCTGGTCGGCTCCTTTGCGAAAGCCCTGCAACACGCCCTTCGCTTCTGCGCGGACGCGGTAGGTGCTGTTCGTGAAAACCCTATCCTTAGATAGACTTGCTGTCTTACCTGAAGAACTCTGACCATCCAGCATGAAATAGCAAGAGTCATACGAATAGGGCTCTGCCACCGTCAGATGATAGTAGCCGCCGTCCAAGGGCTCGTCATCATAACTGCAACTCGCCAACAGCACCACGGCCGTTGCCGTGAGAAAGATTTGATTGAGTATTTTCATTCTTTACAATATTTTGGTAGAAACAAGGCGGAGTTGCCAGCAGAGTGTGCGGCACACCACCTTGTTGTTATGATTCCTCCGACCGATAGCATTTTTTCCAAGTGCATGATAACAGTTCGGATGGAAATAATGATGCATTGTGCATTGTGAATTATGCATTATGCATTGTGAATTATGCATTATGCATTGTGCATTATGAATTATGAATTATGAATTATCTCATCATTACCTTTGCCGTCTTGTTTCCGGCTTTCACCACCAACAGTTGGTTCTTGGGCAAGTTACTGATGTGGGTGGTCTCGCTGGTTGCCACGGTATTGGCCACCGTCCTGCCAATGGCGTCGTACACAGTGATGCGGCTGCCTTTCACGCCGCCCACATACAGCTCGCCACCATCCACCTTCACGGGCAGCGGCTGATTGGCTGTTGTGGACTCGATGCCGCTCGTGCCGCCTTTCACCGTCAGAGAGAAGTCATCAAGCAAGAGATCGCCATCGTAAACAAATACTCCATAATTCATGTAGTGGATATTGGTTTTGTCTTTTGTATATTTAGTTGGCGTGAATTTTGAAAGATGGTCTCCATAGTCATAGTCCACAGTGACGAATGTCCAGTCTCCTTCTTTGGTTTCACCAGAAAGAAACACACCTTGATTGCCTAACCGTTTATTTGCAGAACGAGGATTCGTCGCATCGGGAGAATCCCACATACTTATGCCATATTGGAAAGTCATAGGAGTGCCGTTATAACTTGACCCTTTCTGCACTTTATACCAAAACGAGAAAGTATATGTCTTATCCAAACCGACATTGGCAACATCAATACTTTGCGCAAACACGGCACTGATTGGAACGTCTTTCGAGGACTGATATATATATACAGCGGCATTTCCAGAATGCGCTTCGTCTACAATTGTATTAAAATGCCCATTATCTTTCTCTTGTATTCCAGGATCAGAATACCAACCCACCGGATGAATGATACCTTTTTCCTCATTGATAACTATGGTTTCTCCCTCAAATCCGGGATTATTCACCAAGTTTTCCTGTGCATGTGCACACATAGTGCTGCCAAGCAGCATAGCGAAAAGTAAAATTTTGGTTTTCATTTATTGTTCTTTTTAAATGTTTCAAAGGATAGTAAGCCGACCTTGACCAGCCTACCATCCTGAGAATATTTTTTATTTATCTTACCCAAGCCTCAGTAGTCCAAACCGTGCCCTCAGGATCAAAAGCACCTTTATAGCTGACACTCTCTATACTTGGGAGAGAGTAAGCACCAGAATAAGCAGGATCAGTTTTTGGACTCAAATCATTGGTCTTGTAACTTCCCCATGCATTTTTGATTCCCATAGCACCGTAATCCGCCAATCCAACATTGGTTTTTGAAGGAGTAAACGTATCGTTTGCACTCTTATCCGTACTGAAGTTAATACCAGCTACCTGTCCATGTGAAGCAGCACACACAACATTGTCTTCTAAAACATAGTTAGAGTTCTTGGTTTCTCTCAGAATACCTCTTGGGAAGCCATAAACTACGCTATTGACCAGAGTGAACTCACAGTTGCGTCGGAAATCAGTGCAAGACTTCAGAGCGGTTCCGCTTTTACCAACCCGGGCTACCTGTCCATTTACAGTTCCTTTTATCGTCAAATTGCTCAATACAGGATGAGTGAAGGGAGCCTTTGTAGAACCAAGTTTGTCATTGTCACATTCGATACCATTCGGGTCTTTCGAATAGGTCATGGTAGGCTCGATGGTGACCAGCGCATACTGGATAGTTCCTGTGTACCCCCAGTCGAAGTCGAGACCATCGTCGTCGGTGGCAGTGGAAACAAGGTACTTGCCGTTGACGCATCCGCCGAAGAACTCGAAGGCATCGTCGGCACCATGAAATGCCTGGCAGTGGTCGAGCCGCGTACCACGACCCACGCCACCGAAGGTGAAGGCGTTCAGCTCATTGTCGGCAGCAATGCTGGCACCGGCATATTCCACGCGTACATAGCTCAACACGCCAGAATTGTCGTTGTCGTTCGTACCGCCGAAATGGATGTCCACGCCTGCGGGTGCTGTGGATGCGTCGATGCCCTCAATGGCACACTCCGTGCCCTGATTGACAACAGCCTTGCCAAGAATTACGAGACCGCCCCAGCCGCCTTTCTGTCCATTTTGGGCTGTGAACACGATAGGCTGGTCGGCTGTACCCTGAGCCATGATTTTGCACCCACGGGTGATGATTAGAGCAGAAGCCTTGGTGTTTTCACTGTTGTAAAGACCCTCAATGCGTGTACCCGGCTGAATGGTGAGCGTGGCACCGTTGGTGACGTAGGTTTTTCCACTGAGCTGATAGGTGACATTGCTGTACAACGTCTTGTCAGCACTGATGATACTCGACAGCGTTTCCGTTGCACGTACATTGTTCACTACAGGGATTGTTTCGTCCTCATTTGAACACGAAGTCATTGTGACTCCAACTGCCATGACTGCTACGAGGAGCATGGCGAACTTTTTAAAATTCTTCATAATAGAATGAATTTAGTTAATAAATGATTATAAATAGATGCCTCGGGACCGTCAAGGATGAAAAGTTCCACTGTTGTTATCTTACTTGGCTGGACTTTCACGTATCTGGTCCTTCTGCATACTATCTCGAGTTGATGTAGTACCCTTACGGGTGAATTAAAGTTGATAACTTACCGTCAGGGAGAGATTCACCCCCTTGTTGATGCGGCTGATCACCCAGTCGCCGGGGGTATAGTCCATACCCTTGTCCGTCCAATCGACAACATCCGACCAGTTGCCACTTGTGTCGATGTACCCGTGGCAGTTGCGGTAGAGGATGTAGTCTTCGTGAAGCAGGTCGCTGGCATTGAACTTTACCTCAAGCCGATTTTTCAGGAACTTAGCGGCAAGTTGTAGGTCAAGCACATTGCGAGGATTCTCGTAGATGTCATACGCATCATTCTCCGCTGATAGTAGCAGACTGCGTCCTTTGCGCCCATAGTTGACTGTAGCGCTAAGCTGCTTACCGAAGTAGCCCAACCCCACGTTCACGGTGTAGGGCGACATTCCCATTAATGGGCGTCTGCGATTCTTATAACTGTTCTGTATGCTCTCATCGTAGTTGAGTTTCACTGTACCATCGATAATCGAGAAGTTGCCCGTGAACCAAAGATCGCGGAGGAAGGAGCCAGGCAGCAGAAAGCCTAACGACTTGCGCACGTTCAGTTCGATGCCCTTGGCGGTGGCTTCGGGCAGATTGGCATGAATCTCGTCGTAGTTGTGACCGTCCTGTCTTAGCCAGGTATAGACCTCTGCCGGATCTTTGAACTTCTTGTGGAATAGGCTCAATGAGACCACCTCGCCCATGGAAGGGTACCACTCGAAGCGCAGGTCCCAGTTGGTGATTTTGGACTGCTTGACATAATCTCCAAATTTTGTATAGGTAATCATGCGGTCTTCCACTCTATAGTATGGGGTGAACGTGAGTTCACGGAACTCAGGGCGGGCCAGGGTCTTGCTGAAGGCCAGGCGGGCGTTGAGCGTCGATGTGATGTTATAGACCAAGGTAGCAGCGGGCAGCCAGTCGGTGTTTTTGATGGAAATAGTAGTGTCGTTCCAGTTAACACTCGTAGAAGTCTGGATGGCTGTTCTCGTGGTGGTGCTTGTTTGGGCATCCTCCATACGCACGCCAGCGGTGAGGTGGAGACGGTTGAAGAAAGTGAAATCGCCCATCAGGTAGGCGGCATGCACGTCCTGGATGCCCTCGTAATAGTCAGCGTATGAACCCTTGATGCCGGCCGGCTTATATACCGCCAAACCCTGTTCGAACCATTTGGGATTGAAGGCATCGTTAAGCGGTATGCCCTCCTCGGGAAAACTGCCGTAAATATCGACAAAGAAGGATTTGAGGTATTGCTGGAAAAAATCGGACCGGCGAAAGGTACCCATGTAACCAGCCTTGACACGCTGCTTATTGCCTGCCACCTCGAAAGGATGCTCCACGTTGACCCCTGCGGTCTTCTTGCTTTCGTTCAGGTCGGAATACATCAGATGACCACTGTTAAGATCATTTTGAGCGACGCTGCCACTGGCGGGTCCCCAGCCAAAGATATTCGTCGTAGAGCGGTCACCTGCCATACTCGCTTCGGCCAATGCAGTGTTGGGGTTGGTGCGGTTCACCTTGTTGTAGGAGGCATTCCAAGTGAGGATGAGCTGATCCTCCCAGAACTTGTGCTCGCCGTCCATCTGTGTCTGGAACATCCACGTGCGCAGCGGGTTGCTGTAGAGCTCCCTGGCCCACCATGCGGTGTAATCGGTGACGATAAAGCGGTCGGTGGTGGTGTGGGTGAAGCGGTTGTTGAAGAGATTGCGCCACGTAATTTTGTGGTTGCGCGCCTGCCAGCCCATGTTGAGTACGGCACCGGTGGCGGTGACGAAGTTGTAGGCTCGGTTGGTGCGAAAGAGAGAGTCGGCACTGATCATACGCGCCTCCTTGATGTTGTGGATGGTCTGTTCGTTGCGGTAGGTCAGGGCGAGCACAGCGCCGAGCTTGTGGCCGTTGTGCAAGGTGATGGGAATGCCTGCCGTGAGCGAGTAGGTCTGCAGCGGCAAGGCCTTGTACTTGAAAAACTGGATGCGGTTTTTCTTAGCGGCGTTCTTGCAGTACACGTCAGCTGCCTCGGCAGAATGGTCCTCGGTGGTCCACTTGCGATCCTTGATATTGCCGAAGAGATAGTCGGAGGCGTAGTTGATGCCCGTCTCCATGGTTTTGCCAGTGGAAATGGTATTGATACCCGTGCCGATGCTCACGTTGAGAAACTTCTTCGTGGGCACGGACAGCGTGTTGACCTCCACCAATCCGCCCGTGAACTCGGCGGGCAAGTCGGGGGTGAAGGTTTTGGCGATGGTCACCTTGTCCACCAGTCCGGCGGGGATGACGTCGAAAGAGAAGTTGCGCTTGTTGGGCTCAGTGCTGGGCAGGGCGGCCCCGTTGAGCTGCACGTTGTTGTAACGTTCGCTCATGCCGCGCACCACCACATATTTACCCTTGTCGATGGTGACACCCGAGACGCGGCCCAAGACCTGCGCCACGTTGTTGTCGGGGGTCTTTCGAATGAGGTCGGCACTGATGCCGTCGCTCATGGCCATGCGGTTCTTCTGCTGGGCGAGCATGGCATTGGTAGTGGCATTGCCGTAGGACGCTGTAACGGTGACACCCTGCAGCTCGTTGGTGGCCTCCTGCAGGATGAAGTCGAGCGGCGTGGACTTGCCGCCGCGCACCTTGACATCGGAGATGCGCATCTTTTGAAAGGAGATGCACGAGGCCTCGACGGTGAACGAGCGGGCGGGCAGGTTGGTAATCTTGTAGTGCCCTTTGATATCGGTGACGCCTCCCTTGCCGCTCATGCCCACCACCGTGACGGTGGCGCCGATGACGGGGAATCCCTCCTTGTCGAGCACGGTGCCCGCAATGGTGCCACGCCCTGTAGTAGCAGAAGCCTGTCTCTGAGCGGTTGGCGTGAGCCGTGGCTTGTTGGCATCTTTATAGACTACGTACGACTTGGCTCCTGCACCTTTCCTGTAGCTGTAAGGTGTGGCGGCGAGTGCATTGGCGAGATCGTTCTCCACACTGACTTTTCGCGAGGCCTTCACGCTGATGTTATCCATGTTGGACGAGTCGTAGTTGATGTCTACACCGTATTGCTGCTGTATTCTCTTGAGTCGGCTGCTGAGTTTTTCCTTCGGATAGCCAGCTGTCGCCACTGGGCTTTTGACTGTTGCTGTGGGGGTGTTTGCTGTTGTGGTCATACTGCTGGCAGATGTTGCATTGGCGCGTAATGACGGCCATACGACCAGACCTCCTACCAGCAGCAGAAACCCTGCGATAAAGGATTGGGGAAAAGTGTAATTCCTTTTTTTCATTGTTTTGTTTATGTTTATTGATATTCTTGTTTTGTCGTAGGGGCGTGATTCATCACGTTCCGCTTTTGATATCGTCCGCTTGTCGTAGGGGCGTGATTCATCACGTTCCGCTATTAATATCGTCTGCATGCCCTTACCGAGTTGAGATGATGATGGCATTGCCCAGGTCGGCATACTGCACATTAAAAATGACGCAGATATCATTCATCACGTTGGTCACGGTGGGACGCGCTGCGGTGGCTGAATAGTTGATGCGGGCGGAGGCATCGATGGCATTGTCGCGAATGACGATCTCCTTGCCGAAGTGGCGACGTATCTTGTCGCAGAACTGCTGTCGCGTGGCATCGGTCAGGCGAAACTCATGACGTTGCCATTCAGTCATGTCGTTCACGTCTACCTGATGTACCGTTGCCCGTGCTGTCCTGGCATCGTAGGCGATTTGGTCGCCGTGACGATAACGGCCGAAGGAGTGTCCACCGTGGGCTTTCTTCACCTCGACACATCCGCTACTCACGGTAATCTCGCTGATAGCCTGCCCAGGATGGGCGAACACATTAAAAGATGTGCCGTGAACTACGGCGTGGAGCTGTCCGGCTTCGACAGTGAACAGGCGGGCAGAATCGGTGGCGACATCGAAGAATGCTTGTCCGCTTAGAGCGACCACACGGGAAGAACGTCCAAAATCGTCGGCGATGGAGAGGGAACTACCAGCCTGGAGATCCACCCGCGTGCCGTCGAGCAGGGTGATTGTGGTATCGGTGACACAGTGAGCCAACTGCTGTAGGCGATGCTGCGGAACAGGCTGCAGGTCAAGCCAGGTGAGCATGATGCCTACACCGAAGAGGATCAGCACCGCTGCTGCAATGCCAAAGAACCTGGGCCTTGCCGTCCGTGGTGAACCCACGATGTTGAAGCCCAGTCGAGCAGACAGTGCCTTTCGGGTCATGTGCTTGCATTGCTCAATTTGCCAGGCTTTCAGTGGAGAGATCCTTGTCGGGGAATCTTCCGGCATGTCGTCTTCAAGGTCATCTGCCTGGAGAGAGGTGTCAGAAGACGATGTCATGTACTTATTGTAGAAGTCGCAAGCTTCCTTGGCGTGCTTCCTCTTTTCCTCGTTCATATACTCATTCATAATCAATCCATAATTAGTTTACATTGATCGGAAATCATGATGTTGAGTTCTTAACCGAACTCTGGTTTCATTTTCCATGAAGGGCATTGATGCTCCCAGTGCGCAGGCATGACGTCCGAATGGTACTCAAAAATGAGATGCCCCTCTATATATAATACCGAAGAAAAGGGGTGACCTTTACCGCAAATCACGTTACAATCATGTTAAGTTTTCTCTTGTCCTTATTTTAAAGGCTTTCCAGAAGAAAGGGCCGCATGAACGCTTCTATTTTTTATAACAGATTATTCATAAAATTGTATTGATATTTTAATAATCCCAAACTACCTTTGCCGCATGTTAATCTATGAACAGCGATCGATCGTAGGTGAAACAACGGAAATGGATGATCTTGAAGCGCTCCGGATGATTGCATCAAGATGTGAAGGGTGGCAGAAGGCTTTTTCCACTCTATACACACGGTATGAGGATACTCTAATTACCTATTATTGCAGGACGCACGGCAAGGAGGCTGCCAGCGACATGGCGCAGTCTCTGTGGCTTACCCTCCTGGAAAGAGCAGAAGAATTGACGCATCTCGAATCGTCGGACGGGATTAAGGGTTTCCTGATGAACTTAGCCCGCTGTCAGGTCATCGACCTATACCGAAAAGAAGCACTGCAAAAAAAGTACGGTCTGGCATCCTTGGATGATAAAGAGCAGCTTAAGTTCGCCGTGAACAGCATGGAGGATGAGTCGGCGGATGCCTCAGGTGGCATAGCCAGTCGGGAGATTGAATCCATCGTCTCGAAAGTATTGAATAGATACAGAAAAAGGGAACAAATCGTGTTCCGCAAAATGGCGGAAGGCTGCCCTGCTCGTGAAGTGGGCAGGATGGTAGGCTATACGGAAGCCACTGTCTATAAGAAATATAGCCTCATGCGCAGGAATATCCGCCTTGCTCTGATTCAAGGTGGCTACATGCTCTTAGCCCTGCTGATGTTTACGGAGTGACACGACCGTAAACTTCGCTCCACTCCATTTCCCTGAAATAATACTTGTATTCTTTGGTAGCGTTCCATTGTTTCAAAGGGACATAGACGCTCAGCCCGCAGCAATGGCCGGGGACGAGCGTAAGCTGGTCAAGGAACTTGTTGGTGGCGGCCTTGTAGAGCACCGCATCGGACAGGGCTTTGTCGAATGCCGGAGTGGCTTGGTTTGTTGACTGATGAATCATGTCAGCCAGGTCGAAAAAGACGTGTGGGTCATTGTCGCGATGGTAGGCTTGCAGGGTGCGGGTGTCCATCGTCTCCACGCCGGACAGCCTGTTCTTCAAGAGGACGTTCACATTCTGGTGGAGGGCATCCATCTTGGACGCATCAACCAGTGTAATCGTGGCAGAGCGCATATTGCTGTATTTCTTTCCCTCATAGTGGCGATAATAGGTCTTGCAGGCCTGCACCAAAGCATCCTTTCCACCGAACAGAAAAGGCAGCACCTTGGCATAGGGAATGCCCGAAACGTCGTACTGGGCTTCGGCAAGTACTACCGTGGGCGACCCGATGAGGTACTGGCACTTGTGGCGTAGCTGGTAGAACGTCTCGACATTCGCCATTAGACAGGCATCGAACCAAATGTAGTCAGCCACCTGGTCGGGCAGCAACTTAGCCAGGGCGTCTATCTCTATCAATGGAGAGGTGGTTGCCTCGTTGGGCGTGCCGTCAAGGCCCATATATCGGGTGTTGAGATTTTGACGTGAAGGGGCGCTGACCTGCATTATGTGGTGCGAATAGCCTCCCGGCAGCCAGCCCGTGGCATGTCCCCACAGCACAAGCCCGAAATGGTCGGCAGGGACAAGCTGCTTAGTCTCACCAATGACACGCACCAGCGTTTCCGCCTTGGCCGAGTTCTCCTCTGGATAGTCTTTAAGGGGTATTTCTTCTCCCTGCCTTGAAATGCGGAACAGCCGTGGTGAAGCATCCTGCCGGTCGAGATAGATCACCGTGTTGCCCACGTCCTTGCTTTTCATTCCCTGCTTGAGCTGACCGACCGCATAATCCACCTGTGAATCCATGGAGTTGTCGGCCATCATATAGACCAGTGTCGTGAAAGAAAGGGGGGTGCCGGGCATTGTACCGTTCTCCTCAGACGAACAGGCGAGGAGGCATGCGGACAAGAGGAGGAGGTAGGCCAGCCGCCGTACCCCATGGACAAGGGAAAGTTTCTTTGAGCTCTTCATGCTTGGATGGTTAATAAATGGCACAAAGATAGTCAGTAGAAGTTACAAAGACTTTAAAAATAGAATAAAATACAAAAACACTTCTGGAAAGATTCAGGACGAGCCCTATGGGAGCGTGAGAGGTTTGATTACGTATTAACGGCTACCAAGAAACAATGAGCCAAGCTGAGGTATATTGAAAAAGTATCCTTGCTGGCATCCTGACAGAAGATGGTGGCGAATATCACTTCTGCTATGACGAATCGTTTCTCAACCGTAAAGATGCAATGCCTGTTAGCCTGACGCTCCCATTACAAACAGAAACATTCGTGAGCCCAGTATTGTTTCCATTTTTTGACGGACTGATACCTGAAGGATAGCTGCTTGATGTGACACTTCGCAATTTGATTTTCGTTGTAATACCATCTACACCTCCATCCTTTAGTTGTTTCATTACTGCATCATGCCACGCGCCCCTTCATATGAACAACTCTTAGTGCCTAATTTCTGCACTTCTTTCAGAGTTGTTTTCAAATCTGATTCTATAAGATCGCATGTTCCAATCGCTACTTTGTGTTTAACAAATTATGAATCAAAGCGGGAGGCTCTATCATCACACTGAACCGCAGCGGGACCTGATGCGAGGCCCCGTGATAACTTGCCGCGCTCAACAGAGCCACATAGTATTTACGTCCCAAATGGTGCATCATGTCGTCCAAGTAAAACGACTGTGGCACTGCCCCACGCAGCACATACTCATCTGGTACTATGACGTAGAATCCGCGCAGAGGCGACATAATCCGTCCCTTGCTCACCTCTCTGGTCAGTGCCCGTGCAATGCTGCCAGCACTCATATCAGAGTATGCCTGCTTCACCTCATCGTGTGTGAAGGTGTAATTGCCTCTGAGAGGCTTATCATATATCCAGTTTGCTATGCTTGCCATTTTCTCTCATTTAATATTTTGTTTGCAACAATAGACATTTCTTGTCTAACTTCGCAAATAGATAGCAAAAAGTTTGTTCTATTATAGTGTTTTTAAGTTATTTTATTGACCAGCATTAATTTTCATTGTAAGCATCACCAGTAATCCAAAGTTGAAAGGGTTCACTATCCTTATTCATCATCTTAAGTGCATCTGCTCTTTCAATGTTGTAATGTATAGAACTAACATTACTGTGCCAACCAAATATTTAATTTTTGATATGGGAAGCTATAGGATAGAATGCGTTTTTTAGGGAAATGACCTTGCTGTATGTGCAAACCAAAAGCTCTTTCAAAGGGTCTCTTGTTTGCATGAAGAGTGTCATTCACCGTATTCACTTCACCTATATTATATTCGGTAAACATAATCTTTCGCAAACATAATTTTGATTAGAGTTAAAATGATTGGTGATTTTGTGTATTGATAGTGATTAAAATATTATCTTTGCAAAACATAATGTTTTGCAAAGATAATTATTGATAATATGGAATTTATTGATAGAATAGAAGAAACTGCAACGTTCAAGCGCACGCTGGGCCTTAACCGGCCTGTGCTGATTGTAATTTATGGCAGGCGGCGTATTGGAAAGTCAGAACTCATCAAGCATGTTTTGACCGATCAGGATGTGTACCATCTGAGCGAAGAAGCACAGACGCAGCAGCAGATAGATTCCTTTGCCAAGACTGTTTCGTTTACGTTTGATGGATTTGACCGTGTGTCATACCATGATTGGGAAACGATACTCACCTCCGTCAATCTATACGTTGGAGAGAACACATCAGTGTGTTTAGACGAGTTTTCGTATCTCGTCAAGAGCGATCCTTCGCTTCCTTCCATCATTCAACGATTGGTGGATAACAAAAAACTGAAATACAACTTGATACTTTGTGGTTCCTCTCAACTAATGATGCACTCATTGGTACTCAATGAGAAGTCTCCCCTATATCAACGCTGTGCTTGGCAGCCAAAGCTGAAGCAACTGCGTTTGCCTTATATAAAAGAAGCCCTGCATTGTTCCGACCAGCAGGCTGTTGAGGAATATGCCGTTTGGGATGGTGTGCCTCGCTACTGGGAACTTCGTGCCGACTTCGACACCTTGGAAGTGGCGGTACGCAATCTGTTGGTCAATAATTATGGCACGCTGTACGATGAGCCAACTCGGTTGCTCCGTGACGAACGTCGTGATACGGCTACGTCTTTCTCATTACTTACAACGGTGGGCAACGGGGTGAATCGCATTTCGGAAATAGCCAGTCGTATGCAGCAGCCTGCGACCAACCTTTCTCAGCCCATCAGCATACTGACCGATTTAGGCTATGTGGAGAAAGATATACCATTTGGCGACAATCCGAAGAGTAGCAAGAAAGGACTGTATCGTCTTGGTGATAACTTTCTTTCCTTCTATTACAGGTTTATCAATCCCAACAAATACCTCATTGAACTCGACCGTCAGAATCTCGTAATGGACATTATCCGTAAAGACTTCAGCACATACGTTGGACAGGTATGGAAAAGGATTTGTCGCGGCTTCGTGACAGGTAATGAAATCGATGGTGTAGTCTATGGCAATGCCTCACGGTGGTGGGGCGGCATACCAAAAGAAGATGGCAGCAATGACTACGAACAGATAGAGCTCGACCTTGTGGCTGAGTCGCTCGACAAAAAACACATCCTCGTGGCAGAATGTAAATGGCGAGAACGCGACGATGCACAGACTATTTATGAGCAATTAACAAGCCGTGCCAGCCGCTTACCATTCGTAAAGAAGGGGCAAAAGGTACACCCGATATTGTTCCTCAAGACAAAAACCAAGGCTGATGTTCCATGCTATTATCCCAAAGACATCATAGCGTCTATGCTTCAAGAGGATACCCCTAAAGAAAAAGTATAATATTACTAAACTTTCCCACTTGCGATATTACCGCATTTCTATCAGATAGTTCTAGGCAGATATGCCTTAAAATCATTGTGTTTGCTGTGGGTCAAAGTATGTTAATCAGTGGATGTGGACTGCACCGTCAACAATTTCACGATGTCGATTATCTTCTCAGTTTCTGTATCGCCACCCACGATCTTGGCCATTGTCTCGGAGATGTCAATCATGAGATATTCTGTCAATACAGCCAATAGTCTTACTATTATTATGAGGACTCTCTTCCATTGTACTTACGGACAATAGTGCAACAAAACATGCTAAACAGGACAATACGCCAGTTCATTTCAGAACGGTTCATGGAAAGGCTATATCAGTTCTTTCCTGTTTCGAGTAAATCATAAAAGTGGGCATTATACATACCTATGATTGAAGTCTGATTAATGCGGAAAAGGATGTGCAAAATGACGAGCGAGAGGATTAACTGAACCATATCAACACCATGGTTCTTGTCTAGGGAGTGTCAGGACAATACATGCCCCAGAGCCAACTGGCCAAAAGAGATTAAATCGACCAGTTGGTTGCCTTTTTATACTAAGGAGCTACTCTAACTCTGAAATCCTTTGTATATTTGCATTCATAGAAGGAATATTACTATATTATAAATCAGATTGTTATCAATGCTAATACACAAATAATAATTGACGTCTTTTCTTTATTATCCTTCTATTTCAATGACTTAGGAAATATTTTTCCAAGTGGAAAAGTGTAGTTTTATTAGTTGAAATATATTAGGGAACTTTGCTATCTGCTCTGGAGTAACTTTGGGCTCATCCATCTCTCTTTGAGAGAAAAAGTCGAATATTCTTTGTTTCATTTAATTACGATATAAATAAGGCACACGTTACACTTGCTAAGGAATTCGCCTTAACACTAATGGCTAGTTAATCATTATCTATCTGAACATGAGCACGAGTTAGGATACTAGAATGGATATAACCTCGCGCATTGAGTTGCTGCATGCATTCTGAATATACCACACCCTTATGCTGTGGATCTGTGATGGTCACCGCCAAAACTAATCTCTGTGAGATATCAATACCATCACGTTCCCTTGACTGCTCAGCTGCTTCGCGATAAAGCCCCTCTAATTTTAGAGCCCATTTACGTCCGCTCGTCAATGCTTTCTCTTTGTTCTTTGGAGTCATCGAAGAAAGATCAACATGATATTTCTTCACTGGCGAGAACTTACCAGCATTTTCTATCAGCACACGTTCACTTGCCCGCTCAAGATTCTTCGAAGCAGCTCTATATAAACTAGCATTCAGCACATTCACTGCATCACTAGAAGTTCTTGCCTCATTACGTATCGTCCCTTCCATTCTTACATGCTCCACATGATCATAGGTCTCAAGAAACACGCTTGCCTGACTCTGACAATACTCATTTCCTTGACTGGCATCCAACACCGGATCCAATACTATTGTCACACGAATATCTCCATAGAAATATCCTTCATCATCAACAAGACTTTCAGGATATGGAAAATCTAGCGATACAACATCCCTGCCCTTATCCAATGTGTGTTGAAATACCATTGTGCACTCGTCTGCATCATTCTTTGTCATTTCCACGAGACCAGCAGGCAATCCATATCCCATTTCCTTCTTCAGATTTTCAGTAGCCGTGGTTACTTCCTCAGGATAGTCGGCATGATGTATCAAAAGGGTTCTGATGAGCAATGGATCAAAATTACCTCCTAATTCAAAAGCCAAATTCGCAGCCAAAGAAGCCACACGAGGTGTTGAGAAACTTGTACCACTACATAGTGAAATCGACCTTCCCATTTCCGACAGCATCTTCATATGGGTATCTATATTACCGCCATAATGCACAAGGTCTGGTTTCACCGTAAATTCCACACCAGGTCCTACTCTTGAAAATGGACTTCGATGATTGACCTCTGCATCCCTCACAGTAGTTTTCGCATGCGCGATACTTCCAACTACAAGACTCATCAGAGAGTCTGCTCCATGAGTAATTCTGATACGCGCATCTCCCAGCTCCACATTACCTGCCGATTTACATATCAAAACACCATACAGCTTTTGAAAACTATCCAAGGCGACAGCAAAATCCGAAAACCTTCCATCCTCGACTTCAATTTTTGAGCCTTGGGATAGATTCCACACATTCACGTCTGGATGTCTAGCAATAGATTCCCTAATATAACGCACCAACTCTTTCTCTGACACGGTAACACGATCACTGTTAACAATGCAACTCTGAATCATACAAGGTCCCGTCTGGGTTAGTTCCTTCTCTTCCAGCATATCACCATAATTGATTACACTGGCCACCATGCTTCCATGACGAAGAGCCTGGTCAGTTTCCAAAAGTCCAGAAATATTATCTTCATTTGAAACCCAAGACGCCAGATAGTTATTAGCCGAAACACCTGAATCCATGATACCCACTTTTGGGTAAGATACATTTTCCTTAGGGCGCATCACATCCATTGTTGATGCTTCTAAATCTGGTGCTACTTCAAACTCAATAGTGGGCATCTTCCTTACCGAAAGGACTCCATCCATAGTTGCTATTGTCTTCAGGTTATCACGAGTTGTATTTGAAATTGAGAACAATCGCAAACCACTGGCATAGTGTAATTCTTCAGCATCTAAACCTTCTGCACTACACCAATCCCTCAACATCAAATTCGAACGATGGTTCAATTCTTCATTCAGATAATCCACCAATTGCACCTTTGCTGTATCACCTTCCTCCAATGTTGGATCTATCTCGGCTTCATATTTCTTGATCTTCTTGATGGCAGCCAAACCTATCCTTGTAGATTTCACGCCAATTTGTCTATTTGCAAATCTACCTTTAATTGTATCATAATCACTCTTAGAATCGATTTTTACAAGCAGTTTACCTGCTGTAGCTGATCCCAGAACATTGCGTTTTGTTCTCACGTCAAACATTTTTCTGATGCTTGGACGATGCGATTTTGCTGTAGCCTTTTCTTCTAAAATTACTTCTGTCAGCAATGGCAATGAGCGCTCTCTATCGAAATAGTTACTCATCCCTGTAAGATTCGTGAACACCTCATGCGCATTACGCTCGATATTTTTATCATTCACCCATTTCGGTGCTTTTCCGCCACCGCCGCCTTCAGCCAAAAACACGTCTTTTTCTCCCCTAAAAGAAACTTGTTGGATCGGTAATGTTTTAGCCATAATAATTAGATCGTTATTTTATTAGATTATTTTTCAGATAATATATTTCTTACTTGTCTTACGCTGATATTTGCCAAGATAGAGATAGATGTTTGGGCAACCCCATACTGACTCAGGTACTTCACAAAATCATCCTTCTTCTTATGCTTTCCGTCGTACTCATAAATTGCAGCCACAATCTGTTCGTATGATATCTGTTTCGTGCCATTGATTACGCTCTGCACCTTCAACTTATTCAGCATCGTCACAATATCCGATGGTGAAAAATCCTTCAACAAGTCAGTAAGAATATTCATCTTTGCGCTATCATCTGTTACAGTAGCATCAAATCCACTTAATTGTGAAGTTACGATCTTAACAATGGCATCCTTATCTGGCATTTCCACTTCCAGCTTCATAAAAAACCTGCGCCACACGGCCTTATCCAGTAAGTCAGGATGGTTGGTAGCTGCAAGCAATACACATGACGAAGGCAACTCATCAATATTCTGCAACAAACTATTAATCACGCGTTTCAATTCGCCCAGTTCGTGATTATCGTCACGAGCTTTTGCTATGGCATCAAACTCATCCAAGAACAAAATGCAAGGCATACTGCTGGCATACTGAAAGATTTTTCTAAGATTCTTTGCTGTGCTACCCAGCAGTGATGATACGATACCATCCAGGCGGGCCACCACGAGAGGTAAGCCTGTCTGTTCACTGATATAATGTGCTATCGAGGTTTTACCACATCCTGGTGCACCATACAACAATAGAGATTTCTGTAAGTCAAGACCTGATAACTCCAATTCATCTGAATTATTCACCACATTGATAAAATCCTTCACCCGGCGCTCTACCACATCCGACAGCACAATATCTGTATGATTGCTATTCTCAGGTATTACCTCAACTATCTGCAGCTTACTGTCTGCATCCAGTGGTATCATACGCATGGCATCCATAGTAGCTGCGCTTCTACTGGTTGAAGCCTCTATTTGAGCCAAAATGCACTCAGCCATCTCCTCGTCACCTTCAGCCTTTAATCTCTCTGCCAAGCGTTTGGAGTAATTGATAATCTTTCTTTTATCATTCGAAAGACCACCTTCTATTATTCTAAGTATATCTGTAGACATGGATTTCCTATTTTTGGTGCAAAGATAGTGATAAAACAATTTTACTGGCACTTGTAATATAGAAATTAACTCTGTTTTAACATATATCGTGCAGAATTATCATATAATCGTACACGCAATAAATAAAAACGTATTAATTATCATTAGGATTTGAATACATCAGAGTTGAATTACCCCTTATGCTTAAATACAGCAATGAATCGCAGCTAATTAACTTCGTATAATGCTTCGCAAATTATATGCATGTATAACAAGTTTCTTTAACTTCAAAGACATACTATCCATTTTTATAGTGATTTATAATACAACAATTATCTGGTCGTCCACTTTTATTGTAGTTGTATAATTATATCTATCAAAATCCCTTTGCTCAGAACATTTGTAGAAAGACCGTATTTCGAATCCCTCTACATTTTGCAACGTTCCGATTTTACCATACTTAATCCATAAAATATAAGGATCACCATTTATTCGAAATAAAAGATATTCGGTTTTTTTGTCTATTGCCTTATATTTTGCATGCAATTCCACTAAATCAAGCAATGATGCCGGTAGGTTTCTAATATCTACCCCATGAATATTGTCATTCATAGATGCACCATTTCCTAAATTCATGTATGGGAAATAATGCCGGTTCATTACGTGTGTGTACGTAAATATATCTCCATATATATTAAAACCACAAATATTTCTATGGTCTGCTTTAAATTTGCACTCGTCGAAATATAGTCTAACAAAATAATAAATGTCCTTAATTCCGCAACACTATTATAAATTAAACTTTTTAAGTACCTGAGCAACAAAAAGTTGCTCAGCA
>NZ_GG704783.1:253010-266629 GCF_000160535.1 Hallella bergensis DSM 17361
ATATATTATAACAACTTTTATGTTATTTCTTAGCAAAAACAGCATATCGTTAGAAAAAGAACCGCTATTGAACAATAATGATTAATAACAAAGTTAAAAGTTGACAAGGTGCAAATTACGGAACTAAAATCGAGTAGGAGGTAAACACTAATCATAGGTGTTTATCACCTACTCGATTATAGAGAGTCTTCGTGTTTTTCCAATCTACTGTGATAAGTTTTATCTTACTCTTATGCCTTTACCATTCAGAACCTCACCTCTAATATCATCTGTCTTGCACAAATACAAGTCATAGCCAATGGCTGTAATATCGCAATATTTTGGAGGAGTAATGACTTTTCCATTTGGTGACAGTTTTATAATTCCATTGTCATCCTGACAGAGACACACGAACAGATGATGACGATACAGGAGGAAGGAAGACTGGACAGGTGGATGGAAGTCAACCTCAAATGGTTGCATGAGACCTTTGGCAAGGAAAATGTTGTATCATGTGTGCTGCACATGGACGAGAAGACTCCCCACCTGCATGCCACCATCGTACCCATCGTCACTGCCGAAAGGCAACACCATGAACGAGAGGGAGAGAAGAAGTACAACACCAAGTCTGGGCCACGGCTGTCAGCAGATGACGTGCTCAAACGCGCCAGACTTCATGAGTATCAAAATACATACGCTGCTGCCATGAGTGAGTTCGGCCTAAAGCGTGGCATTGTATGTTCCACTGCCAGACATATTGCCACATCAACCAACTACAAGCAGCAGATGCAACAGTTTGAGGAGAACATCGCCAAGTTGCAGGATGAGGTGGAGAAGACCAAGGAGGGCAAGAGTAAAATATTCGCTCTATTTGGTAAAGGCAATCTTGCCAAGGAAAGAAAAGAACTGGCATCAAAAAAACGAGGAACTGGCAAAACTCCGAGTTAAGATTGCAAAACTGGAGGCGGAGAAAGTCTCTCTAAAACAGAAGCATGAATCTGACATCGCCAAACAGAGGAATGCCTATCAGAAAGAAATCGACGCTGCCATCAAGCGTGCGGAAATCGCAGAGCGGAAGGCAACCGAGAAGGATGCTGTCATTGAGAGGCAGAAGAACAGGATTGACGAACTTGACCGTAAGGCCAATCCTCAGCGATACTGGCTATCATTAGGAGCGGACCCCATCGGTCATCGTTTCTTCGGCAACAACTCTTATACCGTCACCCTAAAAATCTGGACCAGGGTTAAGTAGATTGAGCATACCGCTGTAACTTACCTTAGTGACAGCGACAAGCGATTGCACGCCTTCAGCAATAGGGAACTAACAGAACACGAGTTTGTCAACGCCTGTTTCAGTGCTACCGAGCAAGTCTGAGAGATACAATCCCATTTACTAAGTGCTGCCATCGAACTGGCAACAGGCGGAGCCGCAAAACCACACGTAGGCACTGGTGGTGGAGGTTCAACATCAGAATTGCCGTGGAGAGATAAGTACAAGGATAAATACAAACCTATGAAAAAGAGATGACAGTTGTTTGCAAAAAATAAAGATTTCGCTTTGTCAGAATGGAAAGCAACCTTTTCAAAATGAAAGGGTATTACAAGGATGTTGTTTATTTTGTAAAATCATATCTTACTGATTATCTGCGGTTTGTTACCATCCTTAATCCTTTGGTACTCCATTTGTATATAGTGATGTAAGTATAATAAGTGACATTTATGGATATAAAGCAATACGGGGTAAGTCCCAATATGGAAAAGGAACTCAGCTATCGGTTTATTGCCTATCTGATAGGTTTGCTCTTGGCATTCGAATCGATACTGCTGCTAGCATGCTGCTGCGTGTCCCTGATGTATGGCGGGAGAGATTTGATAGCCTTCGCCGTTTCGTGTTCTGTATGTCTGGCGGCAAGCATCATGCTGTTAGTCTATGGTCGGAAAAAGAAGTCTGCTCCCTCACGCTATGAAGCCTATATCGTGGTGGCTCTTTCCTGGGTGTTTTTCACGGTTTTCGGAATGTTCCCCTACCTGTTGGGCGGCTACATCCCGAATATTACCGACGCTTTCTTTGAGACAATGTCAGGTTTCACCACCACAGGAGCCACCATATTGGACAACATCGAGAGCATGCCTTATGGCATATTATTCTGGAGAAGTCTGACGCAATGGATAGGCGGTTTGGGGATTGTCTGCTTTTCCATAGTTCTCTTGCCTGAGTTCGGTGTCAGCAGTCAGATGCTCTATCTCTCTGAGGCAACGGGAGTGACTCACAACAAGATTTGTCCCAAGACACGTGTCATGGCACGGTATATATTCTTGGTTTATATCTTGTTGACTGTCATCGAGAGCGCACTCTTGAAGGTTGGGGGCATGAGCTTATTTGATGCCGTGTGTCATTCCATGGCCACCATAGCCACAGGAGGCTTCTCTACCAAACAGGAAAGCATTGCCTATTGGCATTCTCCGTATATAGAATACGTGGTGTCGTTGTTCATGTTGCTTTCTGCCATCAATTTCTCGCTCTATATTGTTGCCTTAAGGGGAAGTTGGAAACAACTATGGCAAAACGTGGAACTCAGATGGTTCGCCTCCTCCGCAGGTCTGCTTACCCTGATTATCTCGACGGCACTCATCCTGAACAACGGCTATGGCGTGGAGGAAGCATTCCGCAAATCCCTGTTCCAAGTGGCTACTTGTCACACCTCGTGTGGCTTTGCCACTGACGACTACAACCTGTGGCCGTCATTTACATGGATGCTGCTGATTTTTGCGATGCTGTCGGGTGGATGCACAGGGTCAACCAGTGGAGGTATTAAAAATCTCAGAATGATAATAGTCGCCCATTGCATACGCAACCAGTTCCGTCAGATACTGCATCCGCGTGCCGTATTGCCTATAAGAGTTGGTAGTATGTTTGACAATAAGCTGGTGACAATGGTTCTTGTATTCTTCGCCGCCTATATGTCAGTTGCCTTTATCGGCTGGACACTGCTGATGGCATTCGGAGTAGGACTTACAGAAGCCATGAGTACCGTGATTTCTGCAATGGGTAATGTAGGACCTGGGTTAGGCAGCTTCGGTCCTGCCTTCTCATGGGCAGCATTGCCCGATGCCGCCAAATGGATACTCTCATCACTGATGCTCATAGGCAGACTTGAAATTTTCGGTTTCCTTCTCATATTCTACAAATCGACGTGGAGTGGCAGTTGGTCATAGAGAAATATGGTTGCCCCTAAGGGCAATAAATGTATTATAATAAACGCTATATATATATATGGAAGAAAATATACAGCAATTTCTTGACCTGATACGACGGTCACATCGGGGACGGTTCAAGATATACATCGGAATGATTGCCGGAGTGGGCAAGACCTTTCGCATGCTTCAGGATGCACGAGAGATGCTACGGTGCGGCACAGATGTACAGATAGGCTATGTGGAGACACATGGTCGGGCAGACACGGTGAGGGCACTGAAAGGACTGCCCGTGATTCCCCGCAAGCGGGTGTTCTACAAAGGCAAGGAGATTGAAGAGATGGATTTAGACGCTATCCTTCAGATTCATCCTGAGATTGTAATTGTTGATGAGTTGGCACACTCCAACGTGGAGGGACAACGCAATGCCAAGCGATGGCAAGATGTGATGGAACTGCTTGATGCCGGTATCAACGTACTCTCTGCGGTAAACATACAACATATAGAGAGTCTGAAAGATGAGATAAAGGAGATGGTAGCCATCGATGTGAAGGAACGCATTCCAGACCGAGTGTTGCAAGAAGCCGACGAAGTGGTGAACATTGATCTTACGGCCGAAGAGCTTCTGGAACGTCTGAAATCCGGGAAAATATATGCCAAGGACAAGATACAAACAGCCCTTGACCATTTCTTTCAAGCAGGGAATATCCTGCAACTGCGAGAACTGGCACTAAGGGAAGTAGCCTTTCGAGTAGGGAAAAAAGTAGAGGAAGAGGTACTGCCACGAACATATAGGACTAAAGGGATGTCAAGGATTGTGGTATGTGTAAGCAGCAATAGCGAAACACAGCAGCATATCATCCGCAAGGCTGCACGAATGGCGGACAGTTTTGACGCTGACCTATTGGCACTATATGTTCAGACACGTGGCGAGAACAACGACCTCATTCCTTTGGACTCACAACGTCATCTGATGAGCCATCTGGAACTGACCATCCAGCTTGGAGGACAAGTACATAAGGTGGTTTCCGACAACATTCCGCAGAGTATATCAGAGTTCTGCCGACAGCAGCATGCCACACTGCTTTGTATGGGACAACCATCATTCTCCTTTCCCCGCTTGCTGATGCGTGCAGGAAGTTATCGGAAATTGTTGTCTGAATTGAAAGAAATGGGCGTAGATTTAATTATTTTCGCATAAAAAATTAAAAGGATATGACTGCAAAAGAAAAACTTACACTCTCAGTGGGTATTCTAGTGTCGCTCATCATCGGTTTGGTGGTGCTTTCCGTCATCAGCCTGCAGATACTCACAGCCACAGAACCTACTTCTCCTGTGGCAGACTATGGTCTGACGAGAGCCTTGACTCTGTTGTTGCTGTTTGGCGGATTGAGCATCGCCGTGGGAGTATGGATGCTTCTGAAATTGCCGGAGTATATCACCCGCCCTTTCCAGGAACTGACCAAAAGCATCAACGAGATTGCCAACCACAACTACGATACTCAGTTGCACCTCCATGGTGGTGAGGCCATGGAGCAGTTATCCACCAATTTCAACCAAATGGCATGCCGTCTGCGTGATTACCACAACTCATCGCTTTCGAAACTGAAGGTGTCAAAACAGTACATAGAGACCATCATCGACTCTATCGACGAACCTATCGTCTGCTTAGACCATAAACTGACACTCTATTTCATCAACAATGAGGCACTCAGCATTCTCAATCTCCGACGTGAGGATGTCGTGGGAAAGTCAGCACAGGAAACAGCCATGCGCAACGACCTGCTGCGCCGACTACTGGTAGGGATGGACAGACATAAGGTACATGAGACCGACGAGAAAAAGACAGAGCCACTGAAAATCTATGCCGACAACAAAGAGAGTTATTTCCAGGTGAAATATCTGCCTGTAAGAATGACAGACCACGAGGGAAGCATAAAAGAAAGCGGTACAGTGATTATGCTGAAAAACATCACCGAGTTTCACAAACTAGATGTGGCAAAGACAACATTCATCTCAACGATATCCCATGAATTGAAAACCCCGATATCAGCCATTCTGATGAGCGAGCAACTGCTTGCCGACAATCGTGTGGGCGGTCTCAACCAAGAGCAAAAAGAATTGTCGGACAGCATCCGTGAGAATGGAGAACGGCTGCTCAGCATCACGGGCGAATTGCTCAACATGACACAAGTAGAAAGCGGAGTATTGCAGCTCAAACCTCATATCACAAGGCCAATAGAGCTGATTGATTATGCCATAAAGGCCAACCAAGTACAAGCAGACAAGTTCCATATCAACATAGAGGTGGATTACCCAAAGGAAAAGATAAACAAGCTCTATGTCGATAGCGAGAAAATAGCATGGGTACTGACCAATCTGCTGAGTAATGCTATACGATATTCTTCGGAAAATGACCGGGTGACTATAGGAGCCTTGCAACAGGACGAGCACCACGTAATGCTGTATGTACAGGATTTCGGACGAGGCATAGACCCTCGTTATCATGATAGCATCTTCGAGCGGTATTTCCGTGTACCTGGTACCAAGATACAGGGCAGCGGACTGGGACTTTCCATCTCGCGCGACTTTGTCGAGGCGCATAATGGCACACTTACAGTTGAAAGTGAATTGGGTAAGGGCAGCAAGTTTGTCGTTTCCTTGCCAGTGTAAAAAGATATATAAAAAACTATGAACAAGATACTTATTATTGACGATGAACCAACCATCCGTATGCTCCTCTCACGCATGCTGGAACTGGAAGGTTATGAGGTACTAAAAGCAAAAGACCGTGCCACGGCTATATATACCTTAAAGAACAATGAAGTGCAGGTGGTGCTCTGCGACGTGTTCCTGCCTGATGGCAACGGCGTGGATATGGTGCAGGAACTGCAATTGTTGGCTCCTAAAGCCAAGATAATTCTCCTCACCGCCAACGGCAACATTCCCGACGGCGTGCAGGCCATCAAGAATGGGGCTTTTGACTATATTGTCAAGGGTGATGACAACCGCAAGATTATCCCTATCGTGAGCCGTGCAATAGATGTCATTGCGTCAGAAAATAAGAAAAAGAAGCCAAGTGCCACAACGGCAAAATCGCATACGTTTGACACTATTGTAGGAAAATCAACTGCAATCTCTGACGTCCTCCGACAAGCCCAAAAGGTGGCTACAACAGATGTTACCGTGCTCATCAACGGTGAGACCGGTACTGGCAAGGAAGTCTTTGCCCAAGCTATCCACAATGCAAGCCATCGAAGCAGTGAGGCATTTCTTGCTCTTAACTGCTCGGCATTTAGCCGTGAATTGCTGGAAAGTGAGCTTTTCGGCTATAAGGCTGGGGCATTCACTGGTGCTGTGAAGGATAAGAAAGGATTATTGGAGGAAGCCAATCATGGTACGGTGTTTCTCGATGAGATTGGTGAAATGGCGCTTGAGTTGCAGTCGAAGCTACTGCGTGTGCTTGAGACTGGAGAATTTGTGAAAGTTGGCGACACAAAGACTACCCACGTAGATGTGCGCATCCTTTCAGCCACCAACCGCAATCTGAAAGAAGAAATAGCCAATGGGCGATTCCGCGAAGATCTTTATTTCCGTCTTTCCGTGTTTCGCATAGAACTTCCACCATTGCGCCTGCGCAAGGAGGACATACTGCCGCTTGCCCAGCATTTCATTGAGCGTTATGCCAAGCAAATTGGTTGCCCACCCCCTGTGCTGTCTTCCGAAGCAAAGAATTTGTTCTTGTCTTATCCATGGCCAGGTAATGTGCGAGAAATGATGAATTCCGTAGAGCATGCCATCATCGTATGCGAAAGCGAAATCACTAATCATGACCTGCCTATAGACATGCTTTCGGACAATACATCCGCTGTAGCCAATGATTCCTTTGACCTGAAGAGTGTGGAGCGCAACCACATCATCAAGGTTCTCCACCATACTCACGACAACAAGACAGAAACGGCTCGACTGCTCAAAATCGGACTTACCACTCTTTATCGTAAGATTGAAGAATATGGGATAACCGTATAAATGCTCCACACTGTCATTCCCGCCCTTCCAAAGTGAATGTGTTTATTTCATTTTGGAAGGGTTTTTATTTGCTACATTTTCAATCTTTATCTTTGTATGATATTGATACACAGTATAATATATGATTAAAAACATATTTGGCACATCCATTGCGATACATAAGGTGACAACGATTTCGTTAAGCCATATGAACAAAGTCGAGTTTACTCGAGCTTTGCCATGGCGAGAAATCGCACTTTTAAAAACATTTATGTATAACTTTTAAAAACAGAAAGAAAATGGATTTGTTTACAATCGGTTTCGCAATTTGCTTGTTGAGCGGCATAGGCTGCTTCTGGCTATTCTTCAAATGTATCGACTGGTTCGAGAAAATCTAAAAAGGAGGTAGAGATTATGTACACAACATTATTTATCATCAGCTTGGTGGTTTTTGCGTACCTAATGTACGTACTCATCAAGCCCGAAAATTTCTAAATGACGTATGAATACGGAAGTTTTGGGAGTAATCCTACAGATTGTCCTTATGGTGGGACTCGCCTGGCCACTTGGCAAGTATATTGCCCGAGTGTATAAAGGCGAACGAACGTACCTCGACTTCATGAAGCCGGTGGAACGCCTTATGTATAAGTTGAGCGGTGTGAATCCCGACGAGGAGATGGACTGGAAGAAGTTTCTCCGTGCACTGCTTGTGGTGAACCTCTTCTGGTTTGTGTGGGGTATGGTGCTCTTGGTAGCACAAGGAGTATTGCCTCTCAACCCCGACGGCAACATCGGACAGACATGCCACCAGGCTTTCAATACCTGTATCTCGTTTATGGTTAACTGCAACCTGCAGCACTACAGCGGTGAGAGCGGTCTGACTTATTTCACGCAGCTCTTTGTCATCATGCTCTTCCAATTCATCACAGCCGCTACAGGTATGGCAGCAATGGCTGGTATCATGAAGGGTTTGGCGGCAAAAACAACGCAGACTATTGGTAACTTCTGGCGTTATCTGGTGTTGAGCACTACCCGCATCTTATTGCCATTGTCTTTAGTTGTAGGTATGATTCTGATAGTGGAAGGTACACCCATGGGCTTCGACGGAAAAATGGAGCTGACCACCCTTGAAGGTCAGAAACAGGAGGTGTCGCAAGGCCCTACGGCAGCCATCGTGTCCATCAAACAACTTGGAACGAATGGTGGCGGTTATTTCGGCGTGAATTCATCGCATCCGCTTGAGAACCCCACTTACCTTACAAATATAGTAGAGTGTTGTAGTATCCTGATTATCCCGATGGCATTGGCTTTTGCATTCGGCTTCTATCTGAAACGCCGCAAGTTGGGCTATAGCATCTTTGGAGTGATGCTCTTTGCCTATCTTGTGGGTGTGGGCATCAACATGTATCAGGAGATGAACGGCAATCCACGGATAGGTGCCATGGGGATTGCACAGAATGGAGGAGCTATGGAAGGCAAGGAAGTGCGCATAGGTTCGGCCGCTGGTGCATTGTGGAGTGTCACTACCACTGTCACCTCCAATGGCTCGGTCAACTCAATGCACGACTCCACCATGCCATTGTCGGGAATGATAGAGATGCTGAATATGCAGATAAACACTTGGTTTGGCGGTGTTGGTGTTGGCTGGATGAACTATTTTACCTTCCTTATCATTGCAGTGTTCATCAGTGGACTGATGGTGGGACGAACTCCTGAATTCTTAGGGCATAAGGTGGAGGCACGCGAGATGAAGATAGCCTCGATGGTAGCTTTGCTCCATCCGTTTATTATTCTCGTTGGCACTGCATTGGCGGCATACCTCTTCGTTCATGCTCCTGAGTTCGTTGCAAGTGAGGGCGGATGGCTCAACAATCCCGGCTATCACGGACTGAGCGAGATGCTTTACGAATACACATCGTCGGCCGCCAATAATGGTTCCGGCTTTGAGGGCTTGGGTGACAACACCTGGTTCTGGAACTATTCGTGTGGCATAGTGCTTATCCTTGGACGTTTTGTGCCCATCGTAGGTCAGGTGGCAATAGCTGGTATTCTTGCTAAGAAAAAATATATTCCCGAAAGTGCAGGAACGCTGAAAACTGATACCGTTACATTCGGTGTGATGACCTTTGCCGTCATCTTCATCGTGGCAGCCTTGTCGTTCTTCCCCGTACATGCACTAAGTACAATCGCTGAACACTTAACATTGTAAGTTATGAACAATCTATTTGAAAAAGAACTTGTTATAGCGAGCATCAAACAGTCGTTTGTGAAGCTCGACCCGAGGCAGATGATAAAGAACCCCATTATGTTCACGGTGGAGATTTGCACTGCCGTTATGCTGCCCGTGACCATCTATTCGGCGTTTAGCAGCGAGCAAGGCTCGTTTGCCTACAACGCATGGGTTTTGCTTATCCTCTTCGTCACCCTGCTGTTTGCCAACTTTGCCGAGGCCATAGCCGAAGCACGTGGTAAGGCTCAGGCTGACAGCCTACGCAAGACGCGCGAGGAGACGCCAGCAAAGCTGTATGTGAACGGTAATATCAAAACCGTCAGCAGTTCTTCTCTGAAGAAGGGCGACGAGTTTGTGTGCGATGCCGGCGATGTTATTCCTGCCGATGGTGAGATTGTTGAGGGACTTGCCTCCATCGACGAGAGTGCTATCACAGGTGAGTCTGCCCCAGTCATCCGCGAAGCCGGTGGCGATAAGAGCAGTGTCACTGGTGGTACAAAAGTGCTTAGCGACCATATCCGTGTGGTTGTCACTACGCAACCTGGCGAGAGTTTCCTCGACAAGATGATAGCCCTCGTGGAGGGTGCATCACGTCAGAAGACCCCTAACGAGATTGCACTTACCATTCTGTTGGCAGTGTTCACATTGGTGTTCTTGATAGTCTGCGTCACTTTAAAGCCCTTTGCCGACTATACGGGTACAGTGATCACCATAGCCTCGTTCCTCTCATTATTCGTTTGCCTGATACCAACAACCATCGGCGGCTTACTTTCTGCCATCGGTATTGCCGGTATGGATCGTGCGCTGCGTGCCAATGTCATCACTAAAAGCGGTAAGGCTGTGGAGACAGCGGGTGACGTGGATACGCTGTTGCTTGACAAGACAGGAACCATCACCATTGGCAACCGTAAGGCCACTGCGTTCTATCCTGCCGAGGGGGTGGATAAGGCCGAATTTGAACAGGCATGCCTCCTTTCCTCAATTGCCGACGATACTCCCGAAGGAAAGTCAATAGTAGAGCTTGGACGAAACGACGGATTCAGGATGAGGGCATTGCACACCGAGGGTGCCCACATGATAAAGTTTACTGCCGAGACGAAGTCGTCGGGCATCGTGTTGAAGGACAGCACAGAGATTCGCAAGGGAGCCTTCGAAACCATGCGTCATATTACCGAGGATGCCGGCTACACCTTTCCCGAGCATATCTCTTGTCTCGTGACAGCCATAACTGGCAATGGCGGTACACCTCTTGTTGTGACTGTCAACAAAAAAGTTGTTGGAGTCATCGAACTACAGGACATAATTAAACAAGGAATCCGTGAGCGTTTTGAGCGTCTGCATAAGATGGGTGTGAAGACAGTTATGGTGACTGGTGACAATCCACTGACTGCCAAATATATCGCAGAGAAAGCTGGAGTGGATGATTTCATTGCCGAGGCTAAGCCAGAAGACAAAATGAACTATATTAAAGCAGAGCAGAAGAACGGCAAACTCGTTGCCATGATGGGCGACGGCACCAACGATGCTCCAGCATTGGCACAGGCCGACGTGGGTGTGGCCATGAACAGCGGTACTCAAGCGGCCAAGGAGGCTAGTAATATGGTAGATCTTGACAACGACCCGACAAAGCTCATTGAGATCGTTGAGATTGGCAAGCAATTGCTCATGACACGTGGCACACTCACCACCTTCTCCATCGCCAACGATGTGGCGAAATACTTTGCCATTGTGCCTGCCCTCTTCATGGTATCCATACCAGAACTTGCAGCTCTGAACGTCATGAATCTTCATTCTCCCGAGAGTGCCATTCTCTCGGCCGTCATCTTCAACGCCATCATCATCCCGCTGCTCATCCCCTTGGCATTGCGTGGCGTGAAGTACAAGCCGATAGGGGCAAGCGCTTTGCTCCGACGCAATCTGCTGATATTCGGAGTGGGAGGTATCATTGCTCCATTTGTGGGTATCAAACTGATTGATTTAATCGTAGGTTTATTCTTTTAATTGAAATACAGATATGAAAAATTTTATAGTAGCTTTCAGGCTAACGATGGTATTGTGCATGTTCCTGTACCTCGGTTATGTAATGGTATTATGGATTTTTGGCAAAGTGGCAGGTCCGGGAAATGGTAATGCCGAAGTTGTGGAAGTGGATGGCAAAGTGGTAGGTGTAGCCAACGTAGGGCAGTACTTCACCAAAGACATATATTTTTGGGGACGACCCTCGTGTGCAGGCGATGGATATGATGCTGCCAACTCGTGTGGCAGCAACAAGGGACCTACGAATCCCGAATATCTTGTCGAAGTGGAGACACGTATAGACTCTTTCCTGATACATCATCCATACCTTGAGCGCAAGGACGTGCCGGCTGAAATGGTGACGGCGAGCGGTTCGGGACTCGACCCCGACATCACTCCGCAGTCAGCTCGGGTGCAGGTGAAACGAGTAGCTGCCGCAAGGCATCTCGATGAAAAGCAAGTTGCAACATTGGTTGAGAAATCCATTGAACGTCCGTTGCTTGGCCTATTCGGTCCTGCAAAGGTAAATGTATTGAAACTGAATGTAGCTCTTGATAAACTTAAACCAATCTTGATTTCACAAAAATGATGAAGATAAAAATTATTTTCGCATCTATTTTGGGAGCGGTCATGACCTTATCGTCAGCCGCTTCCGCACAAGACAAAGTAACCGTGAATGGCAACATTGACTTGGTAAATAACTACGTATGGCGTGGAATGGACCAGAACTCCGGCTTTTCGGTGCAGCCTAGTCTTGGCTTGTCGTACAAAGGATTGTCCCTGTCGGCATGGTGTAGTCAGAGTCTGACAAATAATGCTGACCGCGACGTTCAAGAACTGGACATTAATCTATCTTACTCCATTGGTGGATTATCAGCCACATTGACAGATTATTGGTGGGGCGGATTGCATAATCCTTACGGTTACTACAAGCAAGGTCCAACAGACAATCCCATAGATGGAGGCCATCACTTTGAGGCGACTGTTGCTTACAACTTCAGCACTAAACTGCCTCTTACTCTCAGTTGGTCAACATGGTTTGCCGGAGCCGATATGCGTACGGACAGCGACAAGCGTTGCTGTTCAACTTACATCAATGCGTCATACGACATCGCTTGCCCGGCCGAAGTGACATTGACGCCATCAATTGGCTTTACACCATGGAAAGGCTACTATAACGGCAAGGCCGCAATAACCGATGTATCGCTGAAAGCATCGAAGAGTTTTGGAATATCTGGTAAATTCTCGATACCACTCTTTGTTCAAGCAATAGTCTCACCCACCAACGACCATGTCTATCTCGTTGCCGGTGCAGGTATAGGATTTTGATGTGCCCGAAATTATGACGACCGTGCCATAATCATCATCGACTATGGCATGGTCTCCTAATGTCTTGACTGATGGAAGAAAGTTGTTACGTTTACTTGATGGAGATTGTCTATAATAACATCAAGCCAGAGGCGATATGCCCCAGAAGGGCATAACACACAACCAAGTGTAAATGAAAGTTAATTTAAAAACATTGGAGAAGCAACAAACTTTGTGCATTCCTATTAGTTTTGGGAAATTAAATTTATAAGTAGAACAAGATGATTTGTAATGGGAATAATTTGGTATCAAAGCATTCTCATTATGATATCTTACTTCTTATTATCAGTTAGTTAAGTGCGAAGTTTAGGTTCAAGTGTGGAATCGTCCTATTGTCTATTCCACGAACTGAGGCTCTTCCAACTGCCTATCAAAGTTGAACAGACAACGTCAGAGCCCACGTCGATATGAAAATCATTACCGTAAAGAGACCTATATAATACATTAGACTGCGCCAAAATGGTACAATCCATGCTTACAAGGTCTCCACGGGATTGAAATAATCACGCCCGAGACATCTACCGTTGCCACGTTCAAGACCAAAATTACTGTGAACTTGCTATATTTACAGAGAGTCCTAAACACAGCGTCGATAAACGCCTTCCATTATGTCTGGATTGTCTTCACACCCAAAGCCCACTTTCGTATAGATATGTCATGGTTAACTTCACTACACTCAGCACGGCGTAGGCTGCCGACTCGGTTATCATGAAAGAACTCGTCTTACAGCGACAACTGAGGTCTGTCGCTATACAATCCGACTGCAAAATACGAAAATTTATTGAGAAAAGACAAGAAATGGTAGAAAATATAAATACTATAA
>NZ_GG704783.1:268311-293739 GCF_000160535.1 Hallella bergensis DSM 17361
CAGTCTTGATAGATGCTGTCATTTCATCATCCTCTTCAGGGAACTTATCAAAGACAAGAGAGCGAATGTCGCATTTCTCATTAGGCTCAGACATAGATAGACAACTGATTTCTATTTTAATCCTCGCATCAATAAGTCTCATGCTGGACGGGAAGATACTTTCATAATTGACGAATATTACCGTTGGGTCACTGTCATGATCTATAGGCTTGGGAGGTTCCCCCGCCATCGTTTCATTCTTTACAGTATATCCTTCAATTCCCATTTTCTGAAGTTCCACATCCAGTTCTGCTGAAAGTGTCCCATGAATATAATCTCGCGACGCTTTTCTTAACTTCTTTACCTGATTGTTGTTCTCGCACTTTGCAAATGGCAAGTTAAGGACGTCCCCAAAGAAGTTCCTGCCAATGGAAATGTCTATATCTTCACTGAATCGATTGATGAGATTCCATCCTTTACTCAATGAAGTTCCCCCCTTGAAAAGAAGCCATTTCCCACAAGATGTATTGAACAAAGCTTTGAGGACTACTGTCACCCACCAATCCTTCTCTATCGCATTATCTTCGATATTATGATCTTGTGCGACTGATTGTATCATTGAGATCCTCTCATCAATGCTATGATTCTGCCAACTGCTCATGATTCTTATTGTTTAGGATGTTTATTATTTTTCTTCTTATCCATGCAGGCATGACTTTTAAGTCTTCCGACATGGTATCGTCCTCTGGATATTTACTCAATATCACATTGATTGCACTTTCCCACTCGCCATTATAGTTTCGTTCACCGATAGCTTTCATGGCTTGTACTAACAGACGTGTGACCTTTCCCTTCAATGCGAAATTCTTGGGCACTCCTCTTTTGAACGTGATGGTTTTATTGCCACACTTGATTTTTCTTGCAGACCCACTGGTGAGAAAAACAGGGGTCATGGTAACTTGTTCGGATAATCCAAGCATATTCAACGCTGTACTACCAGTAGGGAGAATTTCAGCATTGTCTCTCTCTGCAATTGCATGGGCTATCTCTTCGGTAGTTGGATAAACTATACCAAATTTAGTTTTCTTCGCTTTAAGGTATATGCCACGAGATAATCTTAACAACAAATCCTGTCGGACAAAATCTGATAAAATCTTGCCCACATACTCATCGTCGTATTCTGGGAAACTATTATTAAAAAACAGAGTACCGGTGTTTGCTTTTTCAATACAGTTCCTAAGAATATCAACAACCTTCTTCTCTTCTTTGTTTATTAACATACATTAAGTCGGTTATTTTTGCAAAAATACCGAGTATAATTCAAAGTACCAAATTATCTGGAGGATTTTATTTGAATAAACGAATTTTTCTTTCAATTAGAATAAAAAGGAAGAATAAACCTTGTTTGTTTGTGGGAAAAATGCTATCTTTGCAATGTTATTTAGAGGTTGTATGAGTCACTAACAACAATTTAAAATAGTTTTAATTGACCTTCCAATTCTCTTTAGAGTCTCCTTGCTTTTTAATAATAGCCGGGTGACGAGTTCTTTGAATAATTGTCAGCATATACTTCTAATGTTTGTTAAATTAGAAAACAAGGGATGTTGGGGTCAAAAATGTGTTACTACCGAGTCAAATGTGTTACTGGTGTGTTACCAACTCTTTAGGCAATATTCACTTGCCTGCAAAATTAAGGATAACACATTCATTGTGAGCACATTGCAATAATACCATTATTTTGATATTTGCGACCCCAAACGGATCACTTGATGCCCCATGCGGATCACAGTAGCGGAAGCCCTTTAAATACTTGCATTGACGCACATTCCGCACTCCACACAGAACTATATATCAGTTAAAAAAAAGAGATTATTTTCTCAAATTTGACGCTAAACGCGTATCCTTTTGAGTATCCTTTATTTTAACTTTTATTAAATGGCAACACTTTCCTTAACCGTTTTCAAGGCAAAACGGCTTGCTCATGGAAACATAAACACCCTAAGAAACATCTATTTATGGAAGCCGCGATTTAATTCTTGGTAAAATTCCATTTGGAGTTGTCGCTCCCGAAATCGAATGGAGCCAGTACCGGCGTGCTGTCGCCGAGCGAAACCAACACCAAGGGTTCGTTGGTGCCGGGCACCTTCTTGGGCATGATGCGGTAGGTGCCGTCGGTCAGCTGGTCGATGCGCCAGAGCTGGGCATCCTCGCCGGTAAATTCGGGTTTGGCAACGACGTCGTGCCCTGCCGTGGCCGTGAGGCAACGCGTGGTGCCCTCGATGCATATCTTATAATAAGGTCCGCCCAGATAGCCACCCTTACCCGCGGGCGTAATAGTCCATTTCTGATGCGGACGAAACATGTAGTCACTCATTCTCACGCTTACCTCACCCTTGGGCCACGTCGACTCCACCTCCTCTAAGGTCTGGGGCCCGATTTGCCCCAATGGCTTGGTGGGCTTAACCCAAAACGGTTCGATGTCGCGCTGCATTCTCACAAAGTCGACCGCAATCTCCAGGGCATAACCCCTACGCACCGACTCTATCTCATAGGTGCCCTCGTGAAATTCATCGCCCGCCACAGGCCAGTCGTCCCTCCACAGCAGCGGGCGGATGGCCAGTACGCTCCGTCCTCCCTGCCTGAAATCTGACTCGTAATGGAACGACATTTTCTCGACCCCGCCTTCGACAACGAACCTGCCGAAATGGCCGGGACCGGTCTTGAGGTTGTTGGCCGCAATGACCATTTTGCCACCTCCCTGCAACATCTGTCGGCCGATGTTGTCCACGTATGGCCCGGTCACCTGGCGCGATCGTCCCACCACAATGTTATAGGTGGAGTTGGGGCCGTCGCAGCACGTGCCATGCGTGCCAAGGAGATAATACCAGCCATTGCGGTATATCAGGTCGGTGGCCTCGCAGTCGATGGCAATGTTGACGGGGACGTTGCCCTCCATGCGCCTGCCGGTCGCAGGGTCGAGCTCCACCAGCCGGATAAACCCGAAGTAGGTGCCGTAGCTCAGCCACAGTCTGCCCGTTGTAGGGTCGAGCAGGAGACCCGCATCGATGGCATCGCAGTCCTCGTCGTCCATGGACGATGCGACAACCACGGCCTCGGTGAACTGGAAATCGGGAGATTCGGGGTCGAGTGTTTTGTTCCACATGGTCAGCACGTCACCCCGATGAGTGCCGCCCAGTCCGCCTCCTGTGGCACTGTAGGCCACCAGATAGCGGTCGCCTATTTTGAGTACGTCGGGTGCCGCACCACGTCCGGGTCGCACCGCGCCGCCGTGCCACGTCCAGCCGTCGGTCGACCAAAGACCGCCTTCGCCTGTGCCAAAGGTGTAATACTTGCCGTCACACTCTGCTATAGTCGAGGGGTCGTGTATGAAAGGCTCGCCCACCTGGGCTTGTGCCATCCGGGTCGAGAACGTCAGCATGGCACACAGAACAGCTGCATAGATTGTATGTTTCATGACTTATTTCACGTTGATAGATATGTTTCGGATGGGATTGCCCTGTCCGTCGATTAGCCTGATGCAGAAATCGCTCATGCCCGGTCCGTTGATTACGGCACCATGCAAGATGTTGCGCCCCTTGTTCAGGACGAATTTTTTGGAGACCACGTCGTCTTTCACCATGCGTCGGTCGCCCTGGAGCATGACGGCCTCTTCGCCGTTGAGCCACCACATCGAGGCGCTGTTCGAGCCAACTGCCAAGCGCACGTCGTGCATCTCCTCGGGACTGTCGATGACGGTAACCGCCCAGAACATCACACCATACTTCGGCTTGTTGAAAGAGGTGGCAAACCGGAAGAGCTTCACGTTGAAGAGCTTGCTGTCTAAGGCATGCCATTTCAGTTTGTTCCTGCCTACCCTGACGGTGGTACCGGCCTTGGGTAGTACTGCCGCCGGACTGGGAAAATAGGAGGTGTTGAACTTCTCTTTCAAATAGCTGTCTGTAAACACCACATTCGACTTGATAGGCATGGGGATAGGTTCAAGTAGTAGCCAGCGCCTGATGAAACCATCCTCGTCGGGACTGCTGTCCTGTTGGGAAACGGGGGTGAAGTAGGGGTTGAGAGCTTCGGGCAGCTTCCTGTCCTGAGCCTGTGCGGCGACCTGCCCAACAAGCATGGTGCAGCACGCTATCCCCATGATGATTTTTGTCAATCTGTTCATTCTTAGTCTGTGTTGCTTGTTTTTGATATATAGGAGACTATTGGTTGCGCGGCTCGATGATCCGATAGTTGCCACTCAGGTGCATGAAGGCGAAGAGCCTCAGCAGGCCGTCGTAGTAGGCATCGAAGAAGCCTTCTGCATCGGGTTCGTGGCGGGCATTCCAGAACTTGTGCACAAACTCCCTGCCCTTGACGTGTGTGCTGACCAGCGATGCCGCGGCCGACGTGCCTATCAGGCCTATCGAATGGCGCAGTGCCTTGGGCGCATTGCCGGCGCGCAGGGTGTCGGTCACGGTCGTGCCGTCCACGTTGTATTGGTCCACGAAGGTATCGATGCCCTGACTATACAGGAAGTTCTGGAAGGTGTTGGCATACTGCTGTTGCCACTCCTTGTCCTTGCATGCCCACGAATAGTCGAGCGCGATGTTCATCGGCACGCGCCACGAGTCGTAGCGGAAGGCATCGCCGATGATATTTCCCGTCTTCATGAGGCTTCCGTCAAAATTGCAGTAGTCGGGGTTCAGGCCAGTGCGCTCGTTGATGCACGTGTGCAGGAACTCGCGACTCTTCCGGGCACACTCCTTCCAGAACTCCGAACGCCCGTCGTTGGCCCATTTGGCCCACACCTCGTAGAAGGCCGGCAGGTGATAAGAGGGGTCGGTAAACGTGTTGCCGTGCCTGCTGGGCGTGAAGTTAATGAGTTGGTGTTCGAGGTTGATGAGGGGTGCCATCTGATCCATTCCCACCTTCTGCATGCTACAGTCGAGAATGTTTTGTGCCTCCTTCAGATAGTCGATGCCCGTGTCGTTGCCCCAGCGGTTGGACGCAAAGATGAGCGAGGTGACGAAATAGAGCTCGCCGTCGGAGGCCGCTCCCTGGGAGTTGCGTGTGCCGTCGGTTTTGCAGCTCCATGCAAAATAGCCCTTGTAGGAGCCGTCCTGATGCTGCATGTATTTCTTACCCCAGCGCCAGAGGCGGTCGAATATATCCTTCTTGTTAAACTGTACGGCGGCCATCATGCCATACGACATGCCCTCCGTGCGCACATCGCGGTTCTTGATGTCGCTGACATAGCCCATGGAGTCGCCCACCTCGAAGTATACTTTGTTCTTGCCATAGAACACATCGTGGAATATCTTGTTGAGCTTTCGATTCACATCCTCGGCCTTATATCCCATCTCCACGAAGAGGTTGCGGTATCGCCCGGTCTCAAAGGCTCCTTTCTCCCATGGCAAGGCATCGAAACCGAGCCAGTCTACCTGCACGTCGGCTCCCTTTTGGAGGGACACGTGGAGGTTGTGTATGCCCAAAGGCGCATCTGCTACTGCGGTGCTGACGTTGATCCATTGATTGCTTTTCGGAATCCTGACCTTGGCCATGACCCGACCTTGTGCGCCGTCGGCTCGCACTACCAACGTGCCACCCTTGGACGACTTGGCACGAACGGTGATTTGTTCTACCCTCTCCTGCCCAAAGTCCACCGTGTTATACGTCAGTGAGGTCTTGGAGCGGGCGAAGACAGTCTTCCATCCTTTGAAGTAATCCTTGGTATCAAGGTATTCCACCTGAATGCCCTTGCCTTGCAGAGATGAGTATCGGTCTATCTGAATGCGGGTGCGCGCTTTTGTGATGCCCACGCCCCTCAGGGTTGGGATAACCTTTTGTATCGTGCCGTCGGCATTGAAGTTCAAGGAGTCGATACGCACGGAGCGGTTCTTGTCGAACTTGGGCGAGTAGTCGTTGTGGTGGTAGAACAGATACCATTGTCCCTGATATTCCACGATGGAATGGTGGTTGGTCCAGCATTTTGTAGGCGACTCGTCCATAATAATGCCCTTGAAAGTGAAGGGACCCGTTGCGCGGTCGGCCATGGCATAGGCCAGGGTTTCGGTTCCGTTCTTCTCTCTCACCCATGGGAAGGTAAGATAATACTTGCCGTTGCGCTCAAAGGCAAACGGCCCTTCCTTGAAGCCCTCCGGCAGTCCCTCTATGAGTTTCGGCTCGGAGTCGAGTTCCGTCATGTTGGGTTTCAGCTTAGCCATTCGCAGTCCGTTGCCTGCCCAGTAGATGTAGGCCTGCCCGTCATGGTCGATGAGCACGCAGGGGTCGATGCCGTTGATGCCCGCGATAGGTCGCCACATCGGTGTGAAAGGTCCTTCGGGACGGTCGGCAACGGCTACGCCCACGCCAAATCCTTTCTCAACTCCCTTGGGTGTCGCCGGGAAATAAAAATAATATTTGCCGTCCTTGTGTACACAATCGGGAGCCCACATGGTGTAGCTGCCGTCCTGAACCCAGGGCACCCGGTCTTGCGAGACGATGACGCCGTGGTCTTCCCAATCTGTAAGGTTGCTTGAGGAAAACACGTGATAGTCGGCCATGCAAAACCAATCCTTGAGCTTCTCTATCGGACTTGGGATGTCGTGCGAAGGATAAACATACACTTTGCCATTAAATACGCGTGCTGTCGGGTCTGCGGTAAACTGACCGCTGATAATCGGATTCTGTGCCATGGCGGCACTGGATAGTGCCGCCATCACGGCGCATATCATCGCTTTCATATGAATAACAGATTTTTGTGTTGGTTGATAGGTTTTAGTTTTCGAGAGTCACATTCACCTTTTTCAGGTCTTTATCGGCGGAACTGCTACCGTAATACACTTCGTAATTGCCCGCCTTGGCGCGGACAGTGTTACTGCCGGCATCGAAAAGCTCAAAGGTCCTGCTGTCAAGCGTAATGGTAGCTTCGGCCGTTTGACCAGCCTTCACGGGCACTCGCTGGAAGCCTTTCAACGACTTGAGTGGTCCCTCGCTGTCGGTTGGGTCTTTCACATATATCTGTATCACCTCGGTGCCGTCTCGTTTGCCGATATTCTTAACCGGCACTTTCATGGTGATTGTGGCACCCGGTGTCAGTGTTTTGCCCGACAGCGTGGCATCGCCAATGCTGAAATCGGTATAGCTCAACCCATAGCCAAATGGGAAGAGGGCATCGTTCATATATCGGTAGGTTCGGTTTTTCATGCTGTAATCCTTGAAGTCGGGCAGTTGTTCAGTGTTCTTATAGAACGTAATGGGCAGCTTTCCTGACGGATTGTACTCGCCGAAGAGTACGCGTGCCACGGCCTCGCCACCCTCCTGTCCCGGATACCAAGCCTGAAGAATGGCGTCGCAGGTCTTAGTTTCCGGTGTGAGAGCGATGGCCGAACCTGAACAGCAGACAAAGACAACGCTCTTGCCAGCTTGCTTCAAGGCTTTCAGGAACTCTCGCTGCACCTTAGGCAGCTCTATGTCCGTGCGGTCGCCACCCTTGAAACCGTCCACATTGATGGGCATCTCCTCGCCTTCAAGCTGTGGAGAAATACCGCCTACAAACACCACTGTTTCACAATCTTTCAGCTGCTTGATAGCCGATGTATAGTCGATAGGGGTTTCGTGGCCAATATTAAACTTGATGTCGGCATTATAATTGGGCATCTCGTGATAGCGTATTTCTATCTTATACTCCTTGCCCTTCACTCCCTCGAACTCAATACGCGACTGCGTGGTGCGCCAAGTGGAGTGCTCGGCCTTTTTCTCACCGTCGAGATACACCTCGTAATGGCCGCAGCCGGCCACGTCGAGCAACACCTTATCAGTCTGTTTCGGGCGGAACACGGTTTCGTATTTGGCCGAGAATCCCACCAACTTCACGTTTGGTGCGAAGGCATACTGCCCATAGGTAGTTACCTGCACGGGGCGCTTCTCCTGCGTCACGGTGACGGGCGTACCCTCGTAGTTGCGGTTGTTCCAGAAAGTTCCCCTGAACCCAACCTTGCCGTCTATGCTGCATTGGTCGTAATAAGAATTGAGCGTCTGGTCGTTGACTAAGTCGCAGCCTCTGAAAGTGACGAGCTGGTTCTTCCGCAAACGGCTCTTGATGCCGTCCAATATAGTGACAGTGCTTCGCGGCGTGCCGTTATAATTGCCCCACATCATCGGTTCGTTGTCGACGTTAGGACCGATGACGGCTATCTTCTTTTCTTTTTTATTCAACGGCAATACGTCGTTGCTGTTCTGGAGCAACGTCATGGTTTGGAGCGACATGTCGAGCGACAGCTGACGGTGCTTCTTGCTGCACAGTGCCGAGGAGGGGATGGAAGACCACGGCACGATGCTGTTGTCGTCCATCTCACCCAGGTCGAACCGGCCTTCCAACAAACGAACGACATGCTCGTCCATCTCGGCTTCTGTCATTGCGCCATACTTCACAGCCTCCGGAATAGATTTGTAGACATAGTTGTAGCCACACTCCACGTCGGTGCCGGCAAGCACCGCCTTGGTGGCAGCGTTGCGGGCATTGCTCGATGATTTGTGGCTTGTCCAGAAATCGCTGACGGCACCACAGTCGGAGACTACTAAATACTTGAACCCCCATTCATCACGCAGAATGCGTTGTAGCAGCCGGTTGTTGCCGCAGCAGGGGTCGTCGTCCCATCGCTGGTAGGCGCACATCACCTCCCTCACGTTGGCATCTTGTACCAGCGATTTGAAGGCTGGCATATATGTTTCCCAAAGATCGCGTGGAGAAACATCGGTGACATTATCAGTATGGCGAGCCCATTCCGGTCCGCTATGGATGGCATAGTGCTTGGCGCAAGCCCATAGTTTACGGTATTTTGCGGTCTCCGGTCCTTGCAAGCCACGCACCACAGCACATCCCATGCGCGATGTCAGATACGGATCCTCGCCGTAGGTTTCCTGTCCACGCCCCCAACGCGGGTCACGAAAGATGTTCACATTAGGTGTCCACACCGATAGGCCGTGGAAACGAGTAACCTCTTTACCACTTGCCTGCAGTTCGTTCCATTTAGCCCGCATCTCGTCGGAGGTGGCATTGAATACCTGATATACCAAGTTGTCATTGAACGAGGCTGCCATGCCGATGGGTTGCGGGAACACTGTTACATCGCCCATGTTGGCCACGCCGTGCAAGGCCTCGCTCCACCACTGGAAGCGCTTGATACCCAACCGAGGTATGGCAGGCGAGTCATCAAGCATCAACGATGCCTTCTCCTCCAGAGTAAGTCTGCCACACAAGTCGACAGCCCGCTCATGAGCCGAGAGTGCGGGATTTTGGTAAGGCAACTGTTGCGCCGGCATGTTGCAGAATGGCAATACAGCCATCAGCAGGGATACAAATGTCGCTTTTCTATTCATAGTTATTCCATTAAGTTATGAGGTGCGATTGTTCTTGGTCTTACTGCAAAGTTAGTATTTCCTGACAAGATCGGCCTTAACACATGTGTCAAAAACCTTATGATTTGTGCCCAATACAATAAAAAGAGGTGGTGTCTCGTGAGAAACACCACCTTTTAACATTTGACATTACTCAGCTGTATATAGAGCGGAAATGGCTTATCAGTTTTTTCTACTTGTTTGTTTCATGCTTTGTATATGCTGCGTTTTGATCACACAATGGATTCTTCAGGATCTCGTCATGTGGTATGGGCATGTCCATTTTTAAATCGTTGTATTTATAGTTACGGTTAGTCCATGGAGTGTCAGCCATCTTGTCATTGGGAGTCTCACGCATAGGATAATCATGTTCTACGTGATCCTCCATGAAACCAGACTTCTGCATGTCAGGTCGCAAACTCCATTCGCAGTTGAATTCCTTGCGACGTTCAGTATTAACAGCCACCTTCCACAAAGGAGACTTCAAGCCTTGTTTTGTCTTAAAGGCTGTGTAGAAAGCCTTAGCGTCGGGAGCTATGTTGATGCCTGGATAACTACCAAATGGGATAGGGTACTCACTACGTGTTTTCTGAAAAATTCTATCGTTTTCGTTATCACTATTGGGATTGTGAGTGCGCTCTGTCCATTCTGCAAACTGATTGTAATAAGGAAGATACTTCTCTGTCAAGGCTTTCTCCTTCCCATTTTCGCGGAGTCCGAAAGCTCGCTCTCGGAGAAGGTCTATCTGTTTCCAAGCCTCTGCGTCATCACCGCCATACAGACGGAAACGACATTCTGCATAGTCGAGCATGACGTTAGGCAAGCGTTTCCAGTAAATTGGTGTTGGACTCCAGTGTCCGTCACCCCAAGCCTTGTAGTCAGCTGAGGCAGTACGCCAGAATTTCGTGCTCCAGATAGCCGGTGCGAACTGTCCATTGGTGAAGTGAAATTGTTTGGTCTTAGTGCCAGGGTTGCCTTTGCCCAACACTTCCTGTAAGTATGGATTCCTACCATATACAGATGCTACGTACCAATCCTTATACTGTGGGTCGTATTTTTCATTATTGGGATCAATCTGTGGAACAGCTCCCGTGCAGGCAGATCCTTCACGACGCTTATCTCCTCTTTCGAAACTGGACCACCACTCCCAGGAAAGATAAAGCGACCCCCATCCTCCGTTTTCAGGACATGCAGTGAACCATTTCAGCATCAGCTTAGAGGTGAGGTTATCCCACTTACCCCAGTTGTTACCCTCGTCAAGTTGCTCCACCCATATGGCCTCAGGCCCCCAAGCTGAAGCTGGATCCCATAACGTGGTAAATGAGTCATTTAGCTTATATGGACCATTCTTCAGAACTTCAGCAAAGCATTTTTCTGCTTCCTGATAGCACTTCTTGGCTTCGGCTTCATCTTGCTTTTGTCCATTGGCTCCATTGGTGAGTCGATAGGCCTTCCACATGTAGGCATCACCAAGATAGGTTAGTGCCATTCCCTTGGTGGCACGACCGTATTGACCATCCATGGGTTGCCAGTCTAACAAGTCGGCGGCTGCTCTGAAATCATCGATGATGAAGTCCCACATCTCCACGTATGTTTCTGCCCGTGCCTTATATGGTGTGTTGATATAGTTTTCTCCTGTGGACAGCATGGGCACACGGCCAAAGGTGGTGGCTAGCCAGTGGAAGAAGAAGGCGCGCAGTGCTCGCCCTTCACCTTCTAATGATTTTTTAGCACCAGAACTTACTGCCTCTGCCTTTTCCAATCCAGCCAGATAGTCGTTTGCACGGCAGATACCAGCATAGACATGTTTCCAACCATTGAGCAAGTTGCCGTCAGATTGATTCCAATTTTGCGTATTCCAGTCCTTATCATCAAGAGTGGCTTGTGTATCTATCGTGGGATGGCAGCCCGTGAACAAGTTGGGTTTGAACCCCCAGTCTGGGCCATACGAATCGTTAGGGAACAACATGTCGTAAACGCCATTCAATCCTTTCTTTGCATTGGCATCATTGGCGAACATGGCATCTTTTCCGATGATATTATATTGGTCTACTTCAAGAAACTTATTGTCATTGCAAGAAGTCATACCGATTAGAACACCGCAAACAACGGCAGTGATATGTATATATTTGTTTTTCATTATAGTAGTTTTCATGTTTCTATATTTTCAGCATCATTGTTTTAAAAGGTTACGTTGACACCTGCCATAAAAGTACGTGGCATGGGATAGCGTCCGGTGTCGAGACCAGTGTAGAGTACAGAGCCTTGACCAACCTCAGGATCTCCGTACTTACTATATGCGGAGATGGTAAGCAGATTCTGAACACCCATGTATACACGTGCCTTCTGGATGTAAAGTTTGTTTGTCAGTTGCTGTGGCAGTGTATACCCGACCTGAAGGTTGCTGATGCGGAGAAAATCTCCGTTCTTCACCCAGAGGTCGCTTACTCGACCGTTTCGGTTTGCGTCATTGAAAGTTAATCGTGGTAGAGAGCCTTGTCCGTTACGCCATGCATTCTTATAGGCGTCTTTCAGGATATTGGGTGTCCACTGCTCATCGAACAGTGCCATATTACTCAGACGCATGGCTGAGTATGACAGGATATCCTGTCCCAGCACGCCATACATATAGAGATTAAGATCCCAGTTCTTGTAGTTGGCTCCAACGTTGATACCGTAATTTAACTTGGGAAAGCCATTGCCAATAATCGTCATGTCTTTTTGGTCGATGATATTGTCGCCATTGAGATCCTTGAACTTCATGTCACCAACACTCAGTGGGTGGTTGGCGTCACTCTTTGAAATGTTGTCACTGATTCTGTTTTGATACTCGTTCAGGTCTGCTTCATCCTTGATAATACCGTCTGTTAAAAATCCAAAGAAAGACCCCACAGCTTCACCTTCCTTGCAGATAGAGTGATTGGTCCACACCCCGTCGGTTCCTAACACAGCCTGCACGTTGGAACCATCCAATGTGCCTGCACCATTCTCCGAACAGGTGTTGTAGAGCGGTTCACCCATCTTCTTCACCTTATTTTTCAAAGTAGAGCCTGTTACACGGACGTTAAAACCGAAGTCCCTGTTCACCTGCTTATGGTATCCCACGGCAAATTCGAATCCCTTATTTTCTATTTCACCATAGTTGGTATAGATTTGTGTGTAACCTGCAGAAGAACGTATCTGACGGGAGAGTAGCAAGTCCTTGGTGTCCTTAATAAAATAGTCAAGCGTGATATCCCAGTTGTTCAGGAATGCGAAATCAATTCCAAAGTTAGTCATTTCAGTAGTTTCCCATTTCAAGTTAGGATCTACCAACGGAGCATACCATCCTGTCTCACGATTGCGATTACCCCAATATCCAGAAATGCCATTGGGACCATAGAAGGCATAAGCAGCATCGCCGCTCAGAGCCACAATAGCTTTGCCAGCCATGTTGCCTGCATTTCCTGTTTGGCCCCAACCCACACGAAACTTGAAGTTATCAACAAATTTCACATCTCTCATGAAAGGTTCCTCGCTGATGCGCCATGCTCCTGCCAAGGAGGGGAAGGTGCCCCAGCGGTTGCCAGTACCGAAGTTTGATGAGCCATCCTTACGAACCGTACCTGTCAGGATGTAGCGGTCGAGTAAAACATAAGATGCGCGCGCGAAGTATGAAACCATACGTGTGTCTGCATTGTAACCCCCATTGGCATTCTTTGAGTTGGGATCTTCGGTAAGAGACAGGCTGCGGTTGAACTCCGATGGGAACTTTCGGGCAGCTGCGTTCACCCACTGACCCCATGATTTGCTGACTTCATTGCCGATCATCAATGTCAGGTTATGGATATTGTAGTTAAGGGTATACGTCAGATAAGTCTGAAGGCCAAGGGTATAGTTATGGCTGTTATTCAGTGAGAAAGCAAAGGCTTGGTCGTCTCTTAAGGTCACTTCCGTCATTTTGCCGCCAATCAGGTTATAGCGCTTGCGTCCACCGGTGTAGTCTGAGCCGTTGTTGGCAGCGTATGTATAAGTACCTTGACTCCTAAGGTTCAGCTTGTGTTGCTTGGTGTTCAGGAATGATAGGTCGACATAGGCTGTGGTCTGGATACGGTCGAAACCGTTACGGCCACGCTCGCCATTCTCCATTTGCATGGCATATACGTTGCTGGCCATGGCTGAGTTACCCTCCCATCCATCAGGAGTCAACTGATAACCTACACCGTAGGTGCCGTCTGGGTTCTGAAGGTTCACATTGATTAGTTCGCCTTTGGCCAGGTCGTTGTTGTTAACATAGTCAAGCGTAGGGGTCATTGTGGCGAAGTCACGTATGGACGATAGGTTTCCGTTGTTACCAACCGTACCATTAGAACCGTGACTTTCGCTGTGTGTATAGTTAATGTCTCCACCAATCTCCAAAAAACTGTTTACTTTGGTGTTGATATTAGCGTGGGAAGTGAAGCGCTTGTAGCTGGTATTAACTACCATACCCTTTACATCCAGATATCCAAATGAGAGGTTGTAGTCTGTTTTCTCCGAACCTCCCGTGATGGATGTTCCATATTGCTGGCGTAGAGCTGCGCGGGTCATCTCCTTTTGCCAGTCGATGTAGTTGCGCTTTCCGTCGAACTTAGGATCCCATACGGCATTGCCTATACCATCACCATCATTGGTTTTCTTTGCCTCGCGAAGAGCCTCGGTATAACCGTCAATATCCAATACGTCAAGCTTGGCAGGCAGAGTTTGCAATCCGTAGTCGGCAGTGAAGGTAACAATGGCCTTGCCTGCTCCTCCACGCTTGGTTGTGATCATAACCACACCATTGGCACCGGCTGAACCATAGATGGCAGTCGCCGAGGCATCTTTCAGTATTTCGATGCTTTCGATGTCCGATGGGTTTACAAAATTAGCATTGTTACCCACTTGTACGCCGTCTACTACATAAAGAGGAGAAGCATCGCCGTTGATGGTTCCCACACCACGTATACGAATTGCCGAATTGCCATCGGGCGATCCGTCTTGTTGAGTAACCATCACTCCGGCTGCCGAGCCCTGCAGAGCTTGTCCAATGTTGGCGGGTATACGTTTCATTACCGCATCGCGATCCACGGTAGCTACTGAGCCGGAAATGTCGCTTTTCTTCATGGTTCCATAGCCTACGACAACAACATCGCTCAGTGTCTTTGAGTCAGTCTTGAGTGTAACGACAAGATCCTTCCTACCACCGACGTTGATGTTTTCTGTAATATATCCTACATAAGACACACTAAGTTGTGCGGTGGGCTTTGCTTTCACCTCGAAACGTCCGTTCAGGTCGGTCACAGTGCCATCACTGGTTCCAACCACACGGATGGTTGCACCTATAATAGGTTCACCAGTTTCGTCGTTTACTAAACCACTGACAATGCTCTGAGCCGAAATTCCCAATGGGAGTAAACAGAGCAGGAAAAGTAGTGCTAATGTTTTTTCAATTAAGTTTAGATTCATCATGAAAAGAATAAGTTAAAAGTTTTTGATAATCGTTAAGGTATTTAGTCAAAATGTCTTGATAGGCACTTTTGGCATCGATGCAAAAATATAACAAAATGAAACAAGGTGTAACGCAAACCCTATATTTTTAATGAGATGAAACAATAACATACGATTTGGGAACATTTATGAGTCGCAAAAACTGTTGCAACTATTCAACGGTAGTAAAAACTCCTTTTACCCTATCTTTTATTTCCTGTAAAGTATCCCTCAAAAAATTGGAAACAAGGTTGTATTCTTGCAATATGAAACATTTTCGTGCCTTTATACCTATGAAAGCGTATGCTACGGACATTAAATTAAGCGTATGCACTTTCAAAAATGGTAAAATATAATTACCATTTTTGGAGCATAATTTTCGAGTCATCCAGAGAGAAAAGCGCCATCTTTTTTCGGCTTAGCCGAGCCAGGTATTTCCAAAATGCGTAAGTTTGTTGCGATTGGAACCTTCTCATCGGGCGATTAGGGCTTTGTGGCTACGTGGAAGAGCCTTAGTCGTACGGCGATTGAGGCTTTCCCGTCATGCCGTTCGATACTCAATCGCAGGTGGGAAAATAGGAAGGAAATGGACTGCTTTTCTAAAATAACTGACAGTCAGGTGTTTGCGAAACCGCGCCTATTTTTCGTATTTCGAATGAAGTAAAACTTATTTTCAAATCAGCGAAAACTTGAAGTCATTTTGTAAACATGTTTAACCTTTCATAATGACGCATGACTGAAATCCGAGATGAAGGCAAACTTGTCAAGATAAGCACAACGTGCGTGGACATACCCTTTCGATCTTGATGCGAACGAACGTCTTGTTGTTCTTGCGTTATCCATGTTGCTGTTTGTAGTCCTCAAATAGAACAAAAGGAAACAAAATATTATTGCTGAGTAGATACAAACTGATTTGAGACTTCAAAACCATTTCTTATCTTCTGTGTGATACCACACGAGTATTCTGATAATTTCTGGTGAACGCTTGTTTGAAAAATAGGAAGCGGCAGTGAAGATTGATGACTACAGAAGGAATCTGAAATTACCATACGGCCGCGCTGTTGGCGCGGCCGTATGGTATAATGGTTTTTATGTTGAGGATTTAGAACTGCTCGAGAATGGCAATTCGCTTGGCTGTATCAGGGTGTGTGGAGAACAAGGAATTCATAAATCCCATGATGCCGCTGGTGATCTGATCGGGACGAATGATGAATATCTGGGCTACATCTGGTTGCTTGACATTGTCGAGACCGGGGTCGGATGAGATTTTCCGCAGGGCATTGGCTAAAGCCAAGGGATTGCCGCAGATTTCCGCACCGCCGGCATCGGCCATGTATTCGCGTTTGCGGGAGATGGCAAAGCGTGTGACAAGTGTGAAGACGTAGGCAATGGCGCAGCACACCAACCCTATGATTAGCACGACGATGGCAGACAATCCGTTGCCCTTGCGCGAGTTCCCGCCGGACCACATCGTGTAATACAACATTCTGAGCACGAGTGACATTACGGTGGAGATGATGCCCACAAAGATGATACTAACCACCAAGAGTCGCGTGTCCTTGTTGCGGATATGTGTAAGTTCGTGAGCCACGACACCTGAAAGCTCATCGTCGTTGAGCCGGTTCATGATTCCGGTTGTCAGGGTTACGGTGTAGCTTTTTGAGTTGATACCGCTGGCAAAGGCATTGAGCTGCGGGTCGTCCACGACATTGATTTTCGGCATGGGCATGTTACAGGCCATGCAGAGGTTTTCCACAATATTATATATACGTGGGTTTTCGCGCCGTTCCAATGGCCGCGCTCCCGTGGCACGTCTGATCATCGAGACGTTGGAGAAATAGGCTATGGCAAACCAAATGCCTACACCCCCTATCACCCAGGGGATGGTGGTCAGGAAGTAATAGTTCACGGCCTCGGCATCGAGTTCGTGAACCAGGTTGCCATATTGATCATAATACCCTCCCCCGAAATAATTGAGCAGGGCCAGGAACACCCATACCATGCCCAATATGATGACGGGAAACATGATTAACAATATCATGCTCATGATATTGTTGCGGCGTATCTGAGATTGGATGCCTACGTATTTCATCGTCAGAACTTAATATCGGGTGCTTTCTCTATTTCGGCGCGCTGCGTAGGATCGATTTCGTACATGGGCTCCTTCTTAAAACCGAAGATGTTGGCAAAGATGTTCGAGGGAAACGACTGCACGGCATTGTTCAGTTCACGCGTGGCTGTATTGAAATAGCGACGCACCGCAGCCAGTTTGTTCTCTATGTCCGAGATTTCGGTCTGCAGGTTCATGAAGTTCTGGTTTGCTTTTAGGTCGGGGTAGGCTTCCAGCGACACCTTGAGTCCGGCCAGTGCCTGAGTAAGCATGTTGTCGGCCTTCATTTTTTCGTTGATGGTGTTTGCTCCAAGAGCCATTGCACGAGCCTCGGTCACGCGCTGCAATACCTCGCGTTCGTGTGTGGCGTAGCCTTTTACAGTAGAGACAAGCTGTGGCACAAGATCGGCGCGCTGCTTGAGCTGCACGTCGATGTTGGCAAAGGCATTCTCACGGTTGTTGCGCAGGCGAACCAAATTATTATAAATACCAATGCCCCCCAGAGCAATGACTGCAACGATGATAACTATAATTAATCCTGTTCCCATATTTCTTAATATTTAATGGTTGATAATTTGTACAAATGTAATAAAAAATATGGAAGTACAGCTATGTTGAATAGCTATTTAATGTTAAATTGCAGGATTATAAGTCCGTTTAAAAGCGCATTTAATCAATGATAATGATATTGAAATGATTTTGGAAAGCCAGTTTGAGAAATATGTAAAGAAGATTAGTAGTGTTTTCCCGACGACTTCCGCAATGGTATGAGATTCATGGAAGGTACAGAAGTTTTCATTTTGATTTTCAGTCTCCGTATATCCTGCTCAAACGCACGGTTGTCTGCGGGAACAGACAACTTTTTTCTCTCATTCCTTCGGTGATTACATATTTATTCCCTAACTTTGCACCTGGATGGCAGAATGCTGTCTAAGGGGTGCCAGCCCAGTTGGGCGGCTGAGAACATACCCATGAACCTGATCCGGATAATGCCGGCGTAGGTAGGATAACTCCCCCTCATATTTTTTTTTAAACATAACGTATCCATGAAGAAATTACTATGGACTTCTTCACTGGCACTCGCCGTGGTTGGCGCCGTGCCTACTCATGCAGCACAGCAGGACAACGACTCAATCAAATTGGCCGAACTGCAAGAGGTAATCGTCAAGGGTGTCCGCGCACAGCGTAACGCCCCGTTTGCAGTGGCAAACATCAACAAGAAACAACTCAGCGACTTTTCGAAGACCGGGCAGGAACTGCCCTTCCTCTTGGCACAGACCCCTGGCATCCTGGCTTGGAGCGAGAACGGTCTGGCCACAGGAACCACCTATATGCGCATCCGCGGTGCGGCAGGAAGCCGTATCAACGTGACGCTCGACGGTGTGGCGCTCAACTCGCCCGAGGACCAGACGGTGTTCTGGGCCAATATGAACTCATACGCCGCACTCTTAGGCTCGGTTCAGGTACAGCGAGGCATCGGCACGTCGACCAACGGCGACGGTGCGTTTGGTGGTTCCATATCGCTCGCTATGGCAGCGCCCAGCGAGACTCCGAGTCTGGAAGTAACCGGATCGTACGGATCGTACAACACATACAATGCAGGTGCCAAGTTCTCCACCGGTCTGCTGGGCAACCACTGGATTATCGACGCTGCCTACCACCACACGGGCACAGACGGTTATCTCCATGGTACCAGCGGGAACTCGGGCTCCTACTATGGTGGCCTGACATGGCTTGATGACAACTTGACGCTGAGCTTCAAGTCTGTTGGCAACTATGAACACACCGGCCAAGCATGGAGTGGGGTGACCGCAGGAAACAACGACTACAGCATGAACAGCTATGACGGCATCAAGACCTACAAGGATATGTACAATGCCGGATTGGGCAAATACAATATCTTGTATGAAGGTTTTGACCCCGACTGGAAGGGCGGATGGACCATCAACCGTTACAAAATGGACGACGGCACGCTGTGGGAAAAGACTACTGACAACTTTGTACAGAGCCACAACATCCTTTCAGCCACTTGGAAACCATCAATCCATTGGAGCCACCGTGCTGCCCTGCACTACACCTATGGCCACGGCTACTACAAGGAATTCCGCCCGAACAACAAGGCTAAGAAGTTCGGCATAGTCTTCATTCCCACCAACACCATCATCGACCCTCCATACGAGCCAGTGGTCGAGAAAGCCGACTTCGTGCGCCGCAAGGGTTTGACACAGCACACTTACGGCATCGTCTACAATGCCAACTACACCGACAACCACTGGGATGCCATTGCCGGCGTGAACCTGCAACAGTTCCGCGGTAACCATTTTGGTTACCTCGACTACATCTCCAACGTGGGGCAGAACGAAGGAAAGATCGGTATTCTCGCACCATGGAAGAACGGGAAGTACTATGATTCGGATGCCGATAAGAACGATTACTCGGTCTACGTGAAAGGTACTTATCACATCACCGGCAATTGGGACGCCTTCGCCGACCTGCAATATCGTCACGTGAGATATAAAACAGATGGTATCAACGATAAGTTCTATGAGAACAAGGACGGCTCATACAGCAACCAGCGCATGGATATTGACAAGAACTACGACTTCTTCAATCCCAAGGCCGGTATCAGTTTCCATCAAAACGGGCATCATGCCTATGCCTCTGCAGCTTATGCCGGTCGTGAGCCCGAACGCAACAATTTCACCGACAACGGCTCCTATCCTGCCCCAAAGGCAGAGCATCTGCTCGACTTTGAACTGGGTTATAACTACAACGGAAGCAATTGGCATGCAGGAGCCAACTTCTACTACATGGATTACAAAGACCAATTTGTGCAGACCGGAGCTCAAAGCGACATTGGCGAAAACCTCACCGTAAACATTGATAAGAGTTATCGTATGGGTGTTGAACTGTCGGCAGACTGGAGTCCCCTGCGTTGGCTTACTCTTGCCGGCAACGCTGCTCTCTCCGAAAACAAGATCAAGGACTTCGACGAAGTGGTGGAAACCCGTGACGGCAATTGGAAAAAAAAGGATCCTACTACCGTGCACTACGACCAATCGACCCTCGCCTTCTCCCCGTCGGCCATTCTCAACGGTTTCCTTAATTTCCATTATGCCGGATTCCAAGCTGTATGGCACACCAACTTCGTGAGTCGTCAGTATATCGACAACACCGAAAACAAAGACCGTTCACTGCCCAGCTATTCTCAAACGAATGTGAAACTGAACTACACATGGAACGTTGCCAAGAAGTTTGCGGGGCTCAAGGAAGTTGTTTTCGGAGTTAATCTGAACAATATCTTCGACCGTCACTATGCCTCAAGCGCCTGGGCTTACTCGGCTATTGTAGGCGATAAATATCCCGAGAATAACCGGTATTATCAGTTGGGATACATCCCGATGGCTGGCTTTACGGCAATGGGAAACGTGACGATTAAATTCTGATGTATAATTGATAATGGATAATGTATAATGAACAATGTATAATGTATAATTGGCTTACGCCGTGGTCTTAGCGGAGACTATCAACTATAATTGTCCATTGTTAATTGTCAATTATCCATTGTCAATTATCCATTGTCAATTATCATATCGTGAATTTTGAATTAAATCCTCTTGACATCATCACCACCCTGCTCGGGCTGGCCTATATTCTGTTGGAATACAAGGCTTCCATCTGGCTGTGGGCTGTAGGCTTCGTGATGCAAGCGCTCGACATCGTGCTCTATTACGACAAAGGGTTGTATGCCGACTGCGCCATGGAGTTCTATTATATCGGGATGACCATCTACGGCTTCTGGGTGTGGAAGTTTGGCAGGAAGAAAAACCAACAGCAAGGTGCCGACCTGCCCGTCACCCATTTCAAGAAGAGCCTCATCCTCCCTTGGGTACTCGGCACACTTGCTATCTGGGCTGTACTGTGGTACTGGCTCGTACAGATTGGGTCCACCGTCCCTGTGGCTGACGCCTTTACCACAGCTCTGAGCTTTGTGGGTATCTGGGCATTGGCTCGCAAATATCTGGAGCAATGGCTTATCTGGATTGTTGTGGACGTGATGACCTGCGTGCTCTATTTCTACAAGGGTATTCCATTCAAGGCCTCGCTCTACGGCCTCTACATCGTCATTGCCGTCTTCGGATACATCCGTTGGCGCAAGATGATGAAAGAAGCTACGACAGGCCAATAAGCCTCAGACAGCGACTAACACACTTCAAGTGCCGCAAGTCAGGATTGTACATTGCAAAACCGGGCTTGCGGCACTTTCTTTTTGTAATTTTGCTTGTTCAATATGCTGCTTTTTGCTATCTTTGTCCCATATCAGCTACGGAGGAAGCTGTTCGGTTCCGGCAGGGCTAACGGCATTTCTCCCTTGTAAACTTACTAAAAACTAAAACATGAAACGATTCGCATTCAAGATGTATCTCAAGCCAGGTTGCGAGAAAGAATATGCCAAGAGGCACGCCGCTATCTGGCCGGAGTTGAAGAAGATGATTACTGAAGATCAGGGCGTGAGCAACTACAGCATTTTTTGGGACAAGGAAACCAATCTGCTTTTTGCCTATCAGGAATGCTCCAAAGACACCAACTCGCAAGACACTACTGATGTTGATCCAATAACACAAAAATGGTGGGACATGATGGCCGACATCATGGACACGCATCCCGACAACTCACCCATCTCCATCCCACTGGAAGAACTTTTTCACCTGGATTAATAAGCCCCGCAGAGGGAGGCTATTCTATCGACGCCCAACTTAGCATGGCCTACACTCTTGGAGAAAGTTAGTGTAGGCCCTACGAAAGCAAGTCTTTTCTATTCTGATGTCAAGTGGAGACTACTCCCATTCAATGGTCGAAGGTGGTTTCGACGAGATATCGTAGCAGACGCGGTTGACGCCTTTCACTTTGCGGATAATTTCGTTGGATACGTCGGCCAAAAAGTCGTATGGAAGTTGTGCCCAATCGGCGGTCATGGCATCCATAGAGGTCACGGCACGCAATGCCACAGGATTCTCGTAGGTGCGCTCATCGCCCATCACTCCCACTGAACGAATATCGGATAGCAGAATGGCACCGGCTTGCCATACGTGGTCGTAAAGGCTGGAGCCATCTTCCATGGTATAGCTGAGCATCTTGCTGATATAAATATCGTCTGCGTCTTGCAGCACGCGCACTTTTTCGCGGGTGATAGCACCGAGTATGCGAACGGCCAGACCCGGCCCTGGGAAAGGGTGGCGGTTGATGAGACGCTCAGGCATTTCCAACTCATGGCCCACGCGGCGCACTTCGTCCTTGAATAACCATTTCAAGGGTTCGCAGAGTTGCAGCTGCATGTCTTTGGGCAGTCCACCCACGTTGTGATGACTCTTGATAACCATTCCGGTTATACTTAGGCTCTCAATGCGGTCAGGATAGATCGTGCCTTGTGCCAGCCATTTGGCATTGGTTATTTTCTTAGCCTCTGCATTGAACACTTCTACGAAATCGTGTCCAATGATTTTACGCTTTTGTTCGGGGTCGCTTACGCCCTCAAGATCCTTGAAAAACTTGTTTGATGCATCTACCCCAATGACGTTGAGTCCCAAGCCTTGATAGGCATTCATTACCTTGTTGAACTCGTTTTTGCGAAGCAGGCCATGATCTACAAAAATGCAAGTGAGATTCTTACCAATGGCACGGTTGAGCAATACGGCGCAAACAGACGAGTCAACACCGCCCGAGAGGCCGAGGATAACGCGGTCATTGCCAAGCTGTTTTTTCAGTTCCTCAACTGTTGTCTCCACAAACGAAGCCGCGCTCCATTCCTGTCGGCTGCCGCAGATATCCACCACGAAATTCCGAAGAAGCTGTAAGCCCTGTGTGGAATGGTACACCTCGGGGTGGAACTGTACGCACCATACGGGATTGGTGGTGCTGGCAAATGCAGCATATTTCACATCGGTCGTGGAGCCGATAACACGGTAATCATCGGGTATGGCGGTAATGCTGTCACCATGGCTCATCCACACCTGCGAGTTGGGTTCGAAACCGCGGAACAAGATGTTGTCGCTATCAAACTGCTTCAGGCTGGCCCGTCCATACTCTCGCGTATCGGCCTGTTCCACTTTCCCGCCGTTGGAATAGCTAATGTATTGTGCGCCGTAGCAAATACCCAGCACGGGATATCTGCCGATAATCTGACTGAGATCCGGCTTGAACGCCTCCTTGTCGTGTACTGAATAGGGACTCCCGCTGAGGATAACGCCAATTACGGACGGGTCGTCTTTGGGGAATTTGTTGTAGGGCAAAATCTCGCAGAAGGTGTCCAGCTCGCGCACGCGTCGGCCAATGAGCTGCGTGGTCTGCGAGCCGAAATCGAGGATGATGATTTTTTGCTGCATAGAAATAGATGTAATAGGAACCCAAAGTCTGATCGGTTTTTCTCAAAGGATGGATGCCGAACGGCCTGAAGTTCTGATGACTAACTCGTTTTTTCTTATTTTGTTATTTTATTAGCTGTTTTCTAAACCATATCTCCGGCACATAAGCTCGAAGCAAAGCTATCTGCATTTTCCAGCGTGCCCAGTTTGCCCACATCCATCAGCCTAAGTCCGGGCTTCGCCAAACCCTTGAAAGGGTAGGTGCTGCACCATTTCAGGTAGAAATCGATGATGCCAAATTTGTCGGGCATCTCGTCGAAGCAGGGAAAGAGATAAGGAGAGAAGAGGTGGATGCCACTGAAAGCGTAAGCGTGGAGCTGGGCAACATCAATGTCGGGATAGGGCGATCGCACCTCACCCGTTTCTGTATTGGTCCACCCACATAGCAGCGAGTTTTCGTCGAAGAGCAGGTAGCGCTTGGTCTTGCGGCTGCTCACGAGCAAAGTGGCATCAGCGTTTTGTCCTTGTTCATAGAATTTGGCAAGATCGATGTTGCTGAGAATGTCCACGTTATGTATGAGAATCGGACTGTCCTTGTCGAACAGTGGCATGGCTTTCTTAATACCACCCCCCGTGTCGAGCAAAGCATCGGTCTCGTCGCTGATGCGGATGTCGAGGCCAAAGTTGTTGTTGCTTCTCAGATAATCGGTGATTTGCTCGGAAAAATGATGCACATTGATCACGATACGAGTGAAGCCGGCATCGCGTAATCTAAGCACTACTCGTTTCAGAAGAGGTTCGCCGCCAACGCTTACCAATGCCTTAGGCATCGTGTCGGTAAGCGGCTTCAGGCGAGTGCCCAAGCCTGCTGCAAATATCATGGCTTGTTTCATAATGCAAAATTAGCGATTAAAAGTTAGAAAGCAAAGGAAAGGTCTCTTTTTGTTGTTGTGTTCCAACATAAAATGTATATCTTTGCAAACAATGAAAACGGAATTCCAGAAGATGAGGTCGCAGGAACTATACGACTTTGCCGACCCCGAAATCAATGCAAGTTTGGTTCATGCCAAGGAGGCTTGCCTTCGTCTGAATAGTCTGACGATGAGCTCGCCTGGATATCGCCAGGCTCTTCTTGAGGTGATACCCAACGTACCAGAGACGAGTGCGGTGTGCCCCCCGTTCCATTGTGACCACGGTCATGGCATCGTTATAGGAGACAATAGTTTTCTCAATTATGGTTGTGTCATCCTCGACGGTGCCATGGTGACCATAGGCAACGATGTTAAGATTGGTCCGGGCTGCCAGTTGCTCACACCTCAGCATCCCGTTGATTACAGGGAACGGCGTGGCACCCAGGAGACGTCTTACCCCATTACCATCGGCGACGACACGTGGCTTGGCGGAGGGGTGATTGTGTGTCCAGGCGTGTCGATAGGCAAGCGCTGTGTCATTGCGGCCGGTTCTGTTGTCATTCGCGATATTCCCGATGATTGCCTTGCTGCTGGCAATCCGGCAGTTATCAAGAAAAGGTTGCGCTGACCAATCTTCCTTTTGGTATAGTCGATTTTCTTATCCTTTTTCTTTTTTAGTTCTTTCGATGTGGAGGCTCTTCAGTTTGTAAACATAGTTGACATTTTCCTGGCCTGTTTTTTCGGATCATCTAGCGCAGAAAGCGCCATGTTTCGGCCGTTATTTCCAGCTCGGAAAACGGGAAAAATCGAACTTGCCTGCGATTACAGCCTTTCGGCATCGCGTTTAGGCCTCACGGATGACGCGTCGACAGCCTTGTCGTCGTGCGGATAAGGCTTAACCGCACCGCCGATCGATATCCAACCGCAGGGAATAAAACTGTAAAGAAAGCTTCTGTTTTGTAATCCGCTGACAGTCAACGTTTTGAAAACATTGCTATTTTCCCCGTTTTTTGAGTCATGTGGTTTGTGTTTTGAAATACGCGAAACAGCGCGCACCTTTTGTCAGAAATATTACACATCTTTGGTGACCTTGTGCCTCTTGACGGGGAAAAAAGTGGAGACTGATCCAATAGTGAATATATAATAAGGTGAATATCCTTATTCTCCCTTTCTTTTGTCAATA
>NZ_GG704782.1:0-2920 GCF_000160535.1 Hallella bergensis DSM 17361
ATCGAGCATCCAAACATAAACTCTGCAACTACCTTGCATATATATTATGAATATATTATTATTGTTTTGATTATAACGAGCAGCAATGTTGTTCACCGTCTTTAAAAAGTTACAATGTATTATCCGATAGGATGGTAAATACACCTTTTTTATTGTTCTCTGTGAAAAGCAGGGAACAAATATCAGAAGGAATATAGATATGATAAAGTGTTTCATTTTTTTCTATTTTTAGTTGTTCTTGTTGCAGTAACAGTAAAGCCTTCCAAATTAACAGAATAATCTTCTATTTTTGAGTTGGGATCAAATGTGACATATTCTCCACTCATAGGTCCATAAATACCAAATGTTATTGATTGGTTGCTAATCTCTGTCATTTTTGGGGCAATAGGAATATCTCCATATTTACCTCCAATATTCGATGGAATAAGTACATTACTTGGATGTGAATGATAAAATGCACGCAAAGTATATCCATTTTTAAGTTGTTTGTTAAACAAATCAACCATACCAGACTCACTCTTTTCATTATGAGAAGTCGTTAGGTAATTCTAATCTTTTGCACCCTCAGTACCTGTCTGCATAATACTCCATTCTACTGATGTATTCTTAGCAAAACTTTCAAATAACTGTTTGGCATGCTTATCTCCACGTACCTGATAAACATCGTATCTTGTTCCTCCATCTGTTTTCTGTCCCGAAGCCTTTTCGATTGTTCCATATTCAAATGATAAACTTTTTCCTTTTACCCTCTTTCCTGCTTTACTTACAAAAAAGAAAGCATCGTGCTTATCAGTCTTTATCTGTTTGACGATGTCGCCTTTGCTATTAATTTCCCATTCGTCTCTTCCATCAGGATCAACTAATATTATCGGGTTATTCCTTGTATAGCAATAGATAGTAAGCCATGGCTTTTCCTCTGCAGATGGATCCACACTCATCCACAGACTCAACCTTGGCTCATAGTACCTCGCACCATAGTAGTACAAACCTATCTCCTCATCCAGCTCTTTGGCGTTGAAGAGATAAGGCGTGTTCCAAGTGTTGTTGCGCTCCTCAATGAAGACCTCGCCGAACGGCACATACTCGATGTGCTGCGATACCTCGCCGTCAAGGTTCGTGATGTAGCTACTGCTACCCAAATGGTCGAGGTGGTAGTAGAATTGCATCTTTTCGTAGTCGTCGTTCGGCTTGAAACCTTGTGCCAACGAGTGCAAAGCAAGCTCGCTTGCAGTTTGCCAAATGCCGCCAAGGTTCAACTCCGTTAAGTTGCCGTCGATGGCTGCGCGTGTCATGGCTTTCGCCTGTGCCGCCTCCGGCATACCGTTGTAGTTGTCGTTTACCGCACGATTGTATCGTGTGGCAATAATGGAAACAAATCCATGCGATTGAATCGCACGACAGCCTATAGAGGGTATTAAACCCAATATTGTCACGCGATTCAATCGCACGGCAGCAGGGGGCAATATTGTGTTAAAATACAAAAGCATCTCCACATAATCATCAAAATTCATCAAGGATTCCCTTTGGGATTTCCTTGAATTCCTAGGCCACAACATACAATTGGTTTAAAGAAAACAGGTATACCCGTATTGATAGAATTATTTATAACGTCAAAAAAAACATATATGTAAAAGAAAGGAATTCGCTTATCAATTGATGTCGGAGAAATATTCCATTTAACAGCCAATTCTATGTTCTTTTTGCTGTTCAGATAATCATTCGCTATACATAATCTAATCGCTTGTCCCTTCACAGAATAAACTTTATACACAAAAACAGAATCTGAGCATAAAGTATAGAAAAGATTTTGCTTCTTTAGAGGAACAGGACATATGTTGGGGGCAATATAATTACCATATTCCCTATCAAATGGAGAAAACTTGTAAATTTCTACATTTTTATAGCAAGGAGAAACTAATGCCGAATAAATTTCTTTCGGACTCATTATACGAATACTATCTATTTGGGTCGTAAAATAAAAAGTGTCCATTGAGTGATCTATTGACAATGTATCCTTTCTAAAGATTTCTTTCTTGCTGTAACGCTCTATAAGAAATCCTTCTATCTTTACCATCTCTTCTTGACTATATGCATAAAATTGATAGTTCGCAAAGAAGATTAATGCAAAAAAATATTTATCCATAACCGTTATCAAAATTAGAGCCACAATTACCATTGACATAGTCGCTATTGTCTACACCGTTGTATGGCAAATCAAATGTCTTGTAATTGTCCTTGATGGATTGTAACTGCTGATTGTACTTATCCTTGTAATTGACAGTCACACCGTCAGCTTCATTGCCGGCGTATGGTATTCGTCTTGGGTCTGTCTCTTATGTTCACCAATATATGCTGCTTTTTGATTTTACTTCAAATTCTATCATAACTTCTTATTGTTTATGGCTATCAAGTACTTAACGTTGTTCTTTCCTATTTATTGCTTACGGCTTTTAATACCCATATAAGGGTAATGATGAACACCCATATAAGGGTATTGCCTGTTACCCTTATATGGATGTTGGAGCGCGCTCTTGTATGGGCAAGTTCAAACAATCTAAATATGGTTTAGCACTCACTTGTTGTTTTAATGTTATACATTCTGTTATTTATCGCTACCGTGGCTTGCCGTTTGTGTGCCACGTTTGTTGTTCTTTAATTTGACCGTCATATTTTGAAAATTAATGCTTCTAACATTTATTTCACAACTTTGTTGTTTAACTCATTTATAATATATTGTTCCTTTCGCTTAACTTGCTTCTTGGTAAAATCACTATATACACCTCTTCGCCTCTGCGCAAGGTGTTTTCCTATAAGGCTATATGCTTCTTTTAATTTTCCAAGATTTAATTGACAAATAGCCTTTAGATATAAAGAGTCGTTTTTAATAGACATTGCCCATTTCAGGCCTTCCCCATGAATT
>NZ_GG704782.1:3520-5512 GCF_000160535.1 Hallella bergensis DSM 17361
TTCTTCCTTTGATAGTGTTATTTTCCTTTCCATTACTTCCCCTTTCTTTTATTGGGATTAGGCCTCTTTTTGTGCACCTTTTTTTATCCCCTCGATTATTATTTCCATGTTATACATTCTGTTCTCTATCGCTATTGTGGCTTGCGTTTTCGTGCCACGTTTGTTGTTTCTTTTGATTGTTCTTTACTGTTTTATATATACATACAATGAAACCGATTACATTCACCGCGATACCTATGTAAATAATAATGTATTGCTCTTTTGATAGACACGGTTCCCAATCGTTATCTAAACAAGGTTCACACAATGGCTGATAATATCTAAACAACAGAAATAAGACGAAGTCTATTACCGTCAGTCTAAAGAAACAACTTTTAAAAAATTTATTTATCAGGGGTGTCTTTATCGATTTCATACCTAAATTCCTTTCCTTTGTTTTTAGGATTTTTAATCCAATTATTATATGCCTTCATAGAGTCTTTTAGAATACCATCTATATTTCTCTACTCTACTTTCCTGTGCGCGAATTACCCTTTTTTAAAAGGTCTCTTAATGCTATACATTCTTTCATTTATTGCTGCGATGGCTTGGCGTTTGTGTGCTAAGTTTGTTGTTCTTTTTATTTTGACAACTCCCGATTTGGAGCATTACCAAAAACCGTGTGTTATTTGTTTTCATATATGATTTCTTTTGTTTCATAGTGTCGACTATATATTTTTTCTAATTTTACTATTCGATTATTTTTATCATAAGTAAATACACATGTATATGAAATAATGACGTCAGACATATTGGGCTTGTAAGTATAACTATATTGGGTAATAAGACTATCCTTGACTATAATGTTAATACTAACTACATAGTCAACACTGGCATCAAGATACGTGTAATACTTATTGATATCTTGTATAGAAATCTTTTTTCGCTCCCCTATAGGCTTTGTAAACGATAAGATTTCGCTTGGGTCATAACTTGACAAAATATCAGCAATAATACACGCATCTTTATATATGACCTCGGGATATTTTAGAATTATTCCATAATCAATCAGGCTATAAGATTGATATAAAAATATCTTTTGACATTTGATTTCATCTGCGGACAATTTAACCAATCTACCTCGTTTATTATACACCCCGATTTTTTTTTCGTTTAGAAATAAACTTCTCTCTAACTTACAACCATTGCTTAAAGTTTTTACAACAGTTTGTGATTTCAATTCTAAATTATTTAGAATTGAAATCACAGAAAGTATCAATATAGCACAAAATCTCATTACTAATCTTTTATTTAGTTTCTATAACTCATCATCCCTTTTTCCAAAAACATATATTGTCTTCTGATGAAATACTGGAGATAGATATAATATTCGTTTTTTATTTTCAAAACTTATCAGATATTTTTCTTTGAAAGTTTTTTTCTTATAATTTCTCTGCATGATTAGTGTATCCTTATCAAGTGACCATATCCAATATTTTTTTGACCCTATGGGATCTATCTTGATAAGGGTATGATTATTCTTAAAAATAAGTGTAGGACCTCCGTTATTGCCAGTTCCAATCTCCGTATTTTCACGAATATAGGATTCACCATTGCGTATGATAGTATCACCATGTAGAATAAGGGTGTACATTAAAGTCCACTTTGAATTTACTAATAGTGAGTCGTTAGCTGAAATTTGCATACTACTCGAAAAAATGTATATAAATAGGAAAAATAATTTATTCAACATGTTTAGGATCTTCCCTCCTCAAAGGTTTATTTAATTCTTTTCTAATTTTATTTTCATTATTAATTGCATTACCAGTATCCGCACCAAGAACTTTAGGAGCTGCATGCCCTACTATTTCATGATATAGTATGTCCGCAGCTTCATCTTCCAGAACTATATCTTTTTGATCTTTTAATTTATCATTAGCGTTACCAGATATTATAACATTTACATCATAATCAGATGATTATTTTGATAATTCTCGATTTGAAGCATTACCG
>NZ_GG704782.1:6077-48756 GCF_000160535.1 Hallella bergensis DSM 17361
GATTTTTATGAGACGGGATTATATTACAACTCTTTCTCCAACAGGTTTAAATGCTTCTTCATCACTTTACGCGTTTAGACCAAAGTGAGCATGTAGGCAAATATAGGATTTTTATTTTTCAATAGAATACCTGAGCGCTTTTTTTTGGCGCTTCGGTGTAATTTTTTTGAGGAGCAGCAAAACATATCATCTAAAAAACGAGTAAATCGCTTATGATTTGAAATTTACGTTTTCATACTTAACATTCATAAACCGCCAATAATAAAAATATAAACAACCCATTTTCTTTTACAATCCCTCTCTTGTGACTGCGATATTTTCTATGACAAGATATTTTGCCGGAAATAAACGAAATTTGGGACAGTTTTCAAACATCTGGAAATCAAGATATTAAGAAATCGAGTCAAAAATGGGCTTGCGAAAGGATAGATATGGCAACGCGGTTGTTATCTAATCGCGGTGCGGTTACACTGTTGAGAGCATGCAAAAGGGCTAAGTTGGCAATGTCATCTCTATCTTATCGCAAGTCAGACGCTTTGAAATGGCATCGAGAACTCATTTTATTCGTTGAATGATTTCCAATTTCACTTCTGGTTCAGAAATTCTGAAGTGTTAAAAAATGCAGAAGTATTTTGACAAAAAAAATAATGCAGAGAATTTGCCCCTGCCTTTATACCTATTATTGAGAACCAGTCCGCTCCTCACACCGAGTGACTCTCTTCAACACCAAAAGAAATTGCACTTCTGCTTTGAAGGTTTAAATAACGGCATGCAGGATAAGAAAAGCCTTGTCAAGATTGTAGCGGAGAATGCGAATAGCCACCCCCCTGAATACGATAGAAAGAAATTAAACCGTTGCGGTATGGGGCGCAACCAGCTGATTCCATAGATTGATATTTGCATAGATTACCTCCCAAAACGAACGAACTTTTCAGGTTTTTTTGTACATTTGCGGACGCAACTTAATTGGCCCGTCAATGAAATACATCCATATCCCCCACCCCGAAACCATTCGCACGCTCCCTTTCTACTTCGCCGTCGAGGAGTATGTGGCTCGCCATTACACTGACGACGACTATTTCATGGTCTGGCGCGTGGAACCTACAGTGATGTTGGGACGCAACCAACTCATTGAAAACGAGGTGAACACAGCCTATTGTCAGGAAAACGATGTGCATATCTTCCGGCGCAAAAGCGGTGGCGGATGCATCTATTCCGATTTGGGCTGTATCCAGTTTTCCTATATCTCGTCTGCCGACAATGTAAACCAGGCCTTCGCACGCTATATGCAACGGGTGGCCGACATGTTGCAAAGCCTCGGTGTCGATGCCCGTTTGTCGGGCAGGAACGATATTCTTGTCAATGGTGGCAAGGTGGCGGGAAGTGCCTTCTACGGGCTGCCAAACCGGTGCGTGCTCCACAACTCCATGCTCTTCAACACCCGGCTTGAGCACCTTTCGCAATCGCTGACTCCCTCACATGAGAAATTACAGAGCAAGGGCGTGGCCTCAGTGAGTCAGCGCGTCAACAATATTGCTCCACACACCCGTCTCACCATCGAAGACTTCATGGCTTATGCACGTCGCTATATGTGTGGCGAAGCCTCGCGCATGCTGTCTGAGACCGATATGGAAGGCATTGCCAAGATAGAAAGGGAACTGGCTTCCGACAGTTTTGTTTACGGCAAAAACCCGAAATATTCGGAAGTGAGGAAACATCGATTTGAGGGCGTGGGCACGCTCGAAGCGCACATAGAACTGAAAAACGGGGTGATTGTCAACATCAGTTTGTCGGGCGATTATTTCCAGTTGGGCGATATCGACCGGCATCTTTTGGCTCCGCTCAGGGGTGTGGAGTTTTCCCGCGAGGCCGTGGAACGAAGGCTCCGTGGCACCGATCTCTCGACCATGATCCGGGCACTGACCCTTCAGCAGTTTCTCCGCTTGCTCTTTGGGCGCAAGCCCCATGTGATGAAGCCCGACTGGCTGAAAATTGATCTCACGGCCAAAAAGCAGACCGGTGAGACCGCTGAAATTCTGGCCAAACACCATCTCAATACAATATGCACCAGCGGACTGTGCCCCAACCGAGCCGAATGTTGGATGGCCCGTACGGCCACGCTGATGATCGGAGGCAATATTTGCACGCGGCGGTGTCGTTTCTGCAACACGCCGTCGGGTCGCCCGGAGCTTCTTGATCCTGATGAGCCGCGCCGTGTAGCCGAATCGATCAGGAGTCTCGGACTGCGTTATGCGGTCATCACTTCTGTCGACCGCGACGACTTGTCCGACTATGGTGCCGCCCATTGGATAAGAACCGTGGAAGAGGTGCGTGCGTTGAATCCCAATACCAAGATTGAACTGCTCATCCCCGACTTCATGGGCGATGCCAACCTTATCCGCAGGGTGATGGACACCCGTCCCCACGTGACCGGGCACAACATAGAAACCGTGCGCCGTCTCACGCCCTCGGTGCGCAGTGTGGCACGCTACGAGCGTAGCCTGGAGGTACTCCGGGAGATTACTCGGTGCGGTATTACGGCCAAAACGGGCTTCATGCTTGGCCTGGGAGAAACCCACGAGGAGGTGTTGGAAACCATGGACGACATCCTTGCCACCGGTTGTCGGCGCCTGACCATCGGACAATATCTGCAACCCACCGCAGCCCACCTGCCCGTGGTGGCCTACATTCCTCCCCAGCAATTTGCCGACTATAAAAAAATTGCTCTTACCAAAGGCTTCGAGCATGTGGAGAGCGGTCCGCTCGTCCGCTCGTCCTACCATGCGGCAGATGCCGAGGCATAGGCTCAAAAATGCTTTCATATTATTAATTTGCTGAAATCCGCATAGGATCAATAAAAATACATCATATGAAAATATATCGCAAATCAATCAGCATAGCCTGTGTTTTGGTTTTATTCTCATGTGAGAGTATAAAAAGTTTAGAAGGTCTTGTTATAGATAATAATAACGTTCCTTTAGATAGCGTTTTAGTTTCAGACAACATGATAAATCAAATTGTATTCACAGATTCGCTAGGACGATTTAAATATATACGAATGGGACCTGTAAGACAAGGCTTAGATATCAAATTTAATTTTTCAAAAAAAGGATATAGAAATTATAGTCAGACCATTAAAGTCAATGAATCTTCGAAAGTTATAGTTGTGATGAATAAAGACACAATTGAATAAATCGATAAATTGAAATAAAGAGGGCTTCTAAGTTCCGGATACTGTATAGAATGTATAATTTAATGTCACTTGATGATTGAAAAATCACGTGCGAAAATTCAGTAAATATCTAAAAAGCCAGACTTTATAAAGTTGGCTCAATGATATTATACTTCCTCATTCATTCACCTTCCATTCAATAATACCACCCGACTCACCCTTCTGCAGTTTTGCCACGATACGAAGGCCGGTGGTCGTAACAGGACGGAAATCTACGCTGTTGTAGACATCTTTCTTACAACCGTATGGTGTATGGTCTTCCACTTCTTTCCATAAACCTTCGTTGTCCTTATAATATAGTGTCCAGCTTTCAGGCACACGGAAATTGCCATCATAATGGTCGAAGTCGAGCCAATATACTTGTACGTTGCTCACCGTATAGGGCTTGTCAAAAGCATAGAAGATACTCTCGGGGGTTCCCCTCTTGAGCCACCAGTAGTGGTAAGGTTTGCTCGTGTCGCTGCTTCGGCGTGGCTCCCACTGGTCGTTCACGCCCCAGGCCGACCCCTCAGCCACAGCTGTTTCGGGTGCATCTTTCTGAATTGGGGCGCGGTTAGACCGTGTATGCGCCTTGCTTGCAATAGTTTCTCGGGGGGGCACATAGGCATATGCAGGAGATGATGCTATCCAAACGGCCATCTGATCCGCGCCTCTGTTATTCCAGGTACTGTATGGGATAGCACGGAATCTTACGTTTTTCACACTTCCATCTTGCTCCAACTGCATGGCATTGCCCGTCAGTTCAACGATGCCATTAAGCTTGTCACTGTGGTAGGAGGCTGTAATAGGAGTGGTTAGTGTAATTATTTTGTTGAAAACCGTATTGTCACTCTGGTCTTTTCCTTCCAGACAGAACATCACAGGTCCGCGCTCCAAGGCTATCTTACCGCGATCGTCCTCCACATTGTCGTTGGCCTGTACCCTGCGGACGTCCATCGGAAGCTCAATTTCCACTCGGTCTCCCTTTTTCCATTTTCGGCTGATTACTACATATCCATCTTCTAATGTTGCGTCCACCACGTCGCCATTAAGCTTCACCGCATAAGGTTTTGCTTTGTCGATGAAATGGTAAAGATTTGTCGATACAGGCTTATTGTGTGCCCAACCCGGTATGCGGAAACGAATGGCAAAAGTTGAACGTCTTTTCGGCGAGACCTGGATAGAAATGTTTCCATCCCATGGGTAGTTGGTAGTCTGAGTCAGTTGTACGCCATTGATATCAGCCTTGCCCTGTATATAGAGGTTCACGAAGATATCATTGCCCCGTGTGGCATACTGATATTGGGGCACGCTGGCTACGAATCGCGTTACGTTGCCCGGACAACAAGCGCATCCAAACCATGCCTGACGGGCATGCTGTCCCATAGATTCCAGCGGATTGTCATAGAAAAACTCTTTTCCACTCAGGCTTACACCACTCAACACACCATTATATAGAGCCCGTTCGTACACGTCAACATATTTGGCATCGCCTGTAGCCAGAAACATGCGATAATTCCAATACACATTGGCAATGCTGGCACAAGTTTCCGAATATGCCGTCATGTTGTTCAATTCATAATTGGGTCCGAAGCCCTCACCCTGTGCACGGCTGCCGATTCCTCCCGTAATATACAGCTTTTTCCCTGCCATATTGTTCCATATTCGTTCCAGTGCATGGAAGTATTCAGCATCGTTTGTTAGTGCTGCCACATCAGCAACACCGCTAAACAAATAGCCCGCACGAACGGCATGACCCACTATTTCGTCCTGTTCAAGAATAGGCTTATGGTCTTGTGAATAGGCGTTCAGACGATGACCGTCGGTTCCTCGACCCGTTTCCTCCACAAAATATTTTGCCGTTTCAAGATACTTTCTATTGCCAGTCACCTTATATAACTTACACAATGCCATCTCGGCAATAGGGTGCCCGGACGGACGGTGAATTTGATTGGGAGCCGGACCGAAGGTTTTACATACCAAGTCGGCATTCTTGATGGCCACATTCAGAAAGTTTTTCTTGCCCGTAGCCTTGTAATGTGCTACTGCCGACTCGATGAGATGGCCACTATTATACAATTCGTGGCTGTTGATTTTCTCCCACTTTGAGCGACCCCACCAACCCGAAAGACGATAACATTTGTTGGTGACGCAGGTTGTGAGATAACCGTCCGGTTCCTGTGCCGAAGCTATAATGCTGATAACAGAATCAAGATAGTGGTCGAGTTTGGCATCATAATGTACTGCCAGAGAGTAGCTTGCTCCCTCTATTACCTTATAAGGATCAGTGTCGTCAAACGAGAAATCTCCACGATGTTCACCCTTCATCAGTCCGCCGGCAATGGCAAAGTTGTCAAACCGTCCGTTCTTTTCACATTCCCTAAAAGCAGAGGGTATCGACACGGTGCGATTGATTTCTATGCGGGGTGACCAAAAATTATCATTCAGATGTACCTTCGTAAAGGGTACTTCGACAATAAGGTTTCCAGTTTTCCCACCAGCTTTCTTTGCGGGAGCAGCCTCCAAGGAGCCCGAAACCATCACCGTAATACCCATTAATAATAGAGTTTTTTTAGTCATATCTTAAGTGAGTTAGTATGTTCAAAAGCTATGTTGAGGTAATATTGCAAAGTAAGGAAGAATATGGCAAAGGCGATAAAAATCCCGTCTGATAAGATAGCAAAATAGTCTAATATCACGGTGGATTCGCGGTTTTAGATTATTCTCTCATCCTTTGCGACAAAATTTTCATAGCTAACGCGTGAAAATATCTATCTTTGTAATATCCTAAGTATAAGTCTATGAATCGAATCCCAAAACCACTAACGCTATTATTATTGTTTTTCTGCATTCAATCAGCAGCTCAAGATATTTGTCTGAGCTCTCCCAACGGTAGGCTGAAAGCAATAATCAGTTCAACTCCAAGTCTCTCGCTGCAGATAACATTGGATGATCAAACCCTAATGGACAAATCGCCCATAGGGCTTATATTAAACAATGGTACTGAAATTGGACAACTCAGAGTCCCCAAGTCTGTACGTCCCACCACGCTTAGTGAGGAAATAATTTCCCCATTCCATCGCCAAAAGAGCTTCAGGAGTCAGGCCAACGAACTGCGCCTTCGTCTCAACAATGACTTTGGAATCACATTTCGTGTCTACGATGAGGGAGTGGCTTATCGTTTCCACTACCAAGGCAAGAAGGAAAATGTGATCAAAAATGAGATAGCAAAATATCGTTTCGGGAACAAGCGTAAGGCATGGCTGGCTTATTCCACCAGCCATGGCGACCCTTTCGCTATGGGTTTCCAAAACATTTACCACGAAACAACTCTCGACACCGCGAGGCGACAGCTTGCATTCTTACCCGCAACGGTTGATTGTGGGAAAGCCAAAGTTACAATTTTGGAAAGTGCCTTGCATCATTACCCGGGTATGTTTGTCAAAGCCGATGGCGACAATCTTGTTGCCGTCTTTCCACCTTATCCCAAGACCATGGCCCGACATGATTGGCGAAACATGACGTATGTGGCAGAAAGGCACGATTTCATCGCAAAAAACAAGGGCTCACACCAGTTTCCGTGGCGTATTTTTGCCGTATCAGAAGCCGATACTGATATGCCTACCAATAACCTTGTCTACGCTCTTGCCGAACCCAGCCGATTGAAAAACACCGACTGGATTAAACCTGGCAAAGTGGCTTGGGACTGGTGGAACGACTGGAACCTGAAGGGGGTGGACTTCAAGGCAGGCATCAACACCGAAACCTACAAGTATTATATCGACTTCGCCGCCAAACATCACTTGGAATATATCATTCTCGATGAGGGATGGTACGATTCGAACAGAGGTGACATCATGCACCCTATTGCCGATGTCGATTTGTCGGAACTCATCGAATACGGCAGGCAAAAAGGCGTTGGCATCGTGCTATGGGCTGTGTTCAACGTCATGGACGAGAATCTCGAAACCATCTGCCGTCACTATGCCAACATGGGCATCAAGGGTTTCAAGGTTGATTTCCTCGACCGCAACGACCAGACTGCCAATGAAATGGTGGAGCGCCTGGCCGACTGTGCAGCTCGGAATCAGCTGTTGCTCGACTTCCACGGTTTCTACACACCGGCAGGACTCAACCGAACTTATCCCAACATCTTGAACTATGAGGGAGTCTTCGGCATGGAAGAGGTGAAATGGGGAAAGCTCAAAAACGACCACCCACGCTATGATGTCACCTTCCCCTTTATCCGTATGATGGCTGGCCAGGTTGATTTCACGCCCGGAGCCATGCGCAACGGGAGCCGTCGTGATTGGCTTGCCAGCTACTCCAAGCCCATGAGTCAGGGCACACGGGCACATCAGGCTGCCACCTACATTGTCTATGACTCGCCTTTCACCATGCTGGCCGATACCCCCACGAGCTATGAAGCCGAGCCGGACTACACAGCTTTCATTGCCGCATTGCCCACCGTGTTTGACGAAACCGAGGTGCTACAAGGCAAAATAGGCGATTTCATCGTTACTTTGAGAGAGAAGGATCACCTATATTATATAGGAGGAATGACCAACTGGGACGAGCGCGACATCACGATCGATCTCAGCTTTCTGCCCAAGAACATTCAGTTTACGGCAACAATCCTGTCTGACGGAATCAATGCCAACAAGAATGCGGAAGACTACAAGTTGAACCGACATACAGTAAACTCATCTTCAACACTCAATCTGCATTTGGCATCAGGAGGTGGGTTTGTCGTGACCCTTGAACCAGTAACCAGATAAGAACGAATAAAATACAAACAAATATAAAACCAAACAACTGATGAAACGGAAAATCATAACCTTTTTGACAGCCATGATTGCCACTGCCGGTATGGCACAAAAAAGCAACGGCGGCTACCCCATCACTCCTGTCCCATTCACAGCTGTGAAAGTGGCCAGCAACAGCTTCTGGGGACAGCGTCTCGAAACTTCTCGACAAGTAACCGTTCCGCTTGCTTTCAGCAAATGCGAATCGGAAGGTCGGTACAAAAACTTTGAGCGGGCTGCTCACCCCAGCGACAGTTACGACGTAAGCAAACTCATGGGGCTCTCGTTCGACGACACCGACCCTTATAAGACTATCGAGGGAGCAAGCTACATTCTTCAGACCTATCCCGACAAGAAACTGAAGCAATATATAGACTCCGTGCTCAACATCATTGGTTCCGCACAGGAATCCGACGGATATCTCTACACCGCACGGACGCAGAACCCCAAGAACCCCCACCATTGGGCCGGCGACAAGCGATGGAGTAAGGTCGAAGACTTGAGCCATGAACTCTATAACCTCGGACACATGGTCGAGGGTGCCGTGGCTCACTGGCAGGCTACGGGCAGTCGCAAGTTCCTCGATATCGCCACACGCTATGCTGACTGTGTGGTGCGCGAGGTTGGTCCCAATCCGGGCCAAGTCTGTGTTGTTCCCGGACATCAGATCGCCGAAATGGCCCTGTGCAAGCTCTACCTCGCCACGGGCAATAGGAAATATCTCGACCAGGCCAAATTCTTCCTCGACTATCGCGGAAAGACCACCATCAGGCAGGAGTATTCGCAGAGTCACAAGCCTGTTGTTGAGCAAGATGAAGCTGTGGGACATGCCGTCCGCGCCGCATACATGTATGCCGGTATGGCCGATGTGGCTGCCCTCACGGGCGATGCCGACTACATCAAGGCCATCGACCGTATCTGGGATAACATCGTGGGTAAGAAACTCTATATCACCGGTGGCATCGGGGCTACCAGCAACGGTGAAGCTTTCGGAAAAAACTACGAACTGCCCAACATGAGTGCTTATGCCGAGACATGTGCCGCCATCGGCAATGTCTACGTCAACTACCGGCTCTTCCTGCTCCATGGTGAGAGCAAATATTTTGATGTGTTGGAGCGCTCGCTCTACAACGGACTCATATCGGGTGTCTCCATGGACGGCGGTGGATTCTTCTATCCCAACCCATTGGAGTCTATGGGTCAGCACCAGCGTCAGGCTTGGTTTGGCTGTGCATGCTGTCCGAGCAACATCTGCCGATTCCTACCCTCGCTTCCCGGCTATGTCTATGCCGTGAAAGACAACAACCTCTACGTGAACCTCTTTCTCAGCAATTCGGCAACGATGAAAGTCAATGGCAAGAACGTGTCTCTGACACAGTCCACCAACTATCCTTGGGACGGTGATATCGCTATCCGCGTGGATCGGAACAAGGCTGGTAGCTTCGGTCTCAAGATTCGCATACCGGGATGGATAAAGGGACAACCCGTACCTTCTGACCTCTATTATTATAGCGATGGCAAACGTCCCAACTACACCATCCTGGTAAACGGAAAGGCTATCGAGCCGACCATCACCGACGATGGCTATTGCACCATCAATCGGAGATGGAAGAAAGGCGACGTGGTAACCATTCATTTCGACATGGAAGTACGCACGGTTAGGGCTAACACCAAGGTGGAAGCCGACCGCGGACAAGTGAGTTTTGAGCGTGGCCCCGTGGTCTATTGCGCAGAGTGGGCAGACAATGACTTCGACATCATGAGCATGCTCCTCAACCAAAAACCGAAATTCACCGAAAGCAAGTTGCCCTACAGTCAGTTCATATCCGACAAATACAAGAACACCCTCAGACTCTACCAGGGGCAAAACCTGACCACCCTAACCACACAGGCTCAGGCTTTAGCCTATGACAAGGAGGGGCGCCTGACCGTCCAAAACGTCAATCTGAAACTCATTCCATATTTCGCATGGTGTCACCGTGGCAGTGGGAATATGAAGGTTTGGATGGCACAAAACGTATCGGCAAGTCGGCCTTCAACCCCACCAACACTTGCTTCGCAGGCCGAAATCGCATCATCAACACCTTCTCGGTCGATGAAAAGCATAGTCGACGGACTGGTACCGGCCGACGAAAACGACCGTTCCGTACCCTATTTCCACTGGTGGCCCAAGCAGGGAGGCAACGAATGGGTGACTTACACCTTCGCTAATGCCAAAACCATTCAGAGCGCAACCGTATATTGGTTCGACGACCAGCCATGGGGAGGGTGCAAGGTTCCCGACAGCTGGACCATGGAATACCAGGACGAAAGCGGTGCATGGAAACCGGTATTCCACGCTGATCAATACCCTGTCAAGAAAGGTCAGGCTTGCATCGTCAACTTCGATCCGGTCAAGACAAAGGCCGTGAGGCTCAATGTCTACCAACCCGAGAAATATTCGTCCGGCCTCTTCGAGTGGTCGGTCAATTGAGGCAGAGTTGCTTTGGCAGCATCTTCCCGACTCTTTTAAGTTGTTGTTCGTTTTCGGGCGGATTTCCTTGTAAGAGTTTGGAAATTGTGCTAACTTTGCCCTCCGTATGGTACTGAACTACATTTGGATTGCATTCTTCCTCATTGCTTTTGTCTTTGGGGCTTTTCAGCTATGCATGGGCGACACCACTATCTTTCAAAAGATAGTGGATTCCACATTCGACACGTCGAAGTCAGCTTTCGAGATCTCCCTCGGCCTGACCGGTGTCTTGGCTTTGTGGCTCGGTATCATGAAGATTGGTGAACGCGCCGGCGTGGTGAATGCACTGGCAAGGGTGCTCAGTCCGGTGTTCACCAAACTCTTTCCCGATATTCCGAAGAACCATCCGGCCATGGGTTCTATCTTCATGAACATCGCCTCCAACATGCTCGGACTCGATAATGCCGCAACCCCCACCGGCCTGAAGGCCATGCAGCAGATGCAGGAACTGAACACCAGGAAGGACACGGCAACCAACCCGATGATCATGTTCCTCGTACTCAACACCTCGGGTCTCACCATCATTCCAACAACCATCCTCGCCTTTCGCGCCTCCTACGGGGCAGCATCGCCCACCGATGTCTTCATCCCCATTCTCCTGGCCACCACAATAGCTACCTTGGCGGGCATCATCATCACCTCCGCCTGGCAACGTATCAACATCTTTCAACCCGTTCTTCTGGCCACGATGACCGGACTCGTGGCCTTTGTAGGTTTGGTGGTATGGAGTTTCGGGCAGATGGATAAAGACACACTGGGCACCGTCACGAGCATTGCCAGCAACCTCATCCTGCTGGGCATCATCATCATTTTCATCCTCACCGGATTGTTCAGAAAGGTCAACGTCTACGACGCTTTTATCGAAGGAGCCAAGGAAGGCTTTACAACAGCCGTCCGGATCATCCCCTATTTGGTGGCCATCCTGGTGGCCGTGGGCGTGTTCCGTGCCTCCGGGGCGATGGACATGCTCATCGATGGCATTGCATGGACCGTGAAACAATGCGGTATCAACACCGATTTCGTCGGTGCATTGCCCACGGCCCTTATGAAACCCCTGTCGGGAAGCGGTGCCCGCGGACTCATGCTCGAGACCATGAAAACCTATGGTCCCGACAGCTTTGTGGGGCGGTTGAGCTGCATTTTCCAGGGAAGCACCGACACGACATTCTATATCCTCGCAGTATATTTCGGCAGCGTGAGCATCAAATACACCCGCCACGCCGTGGCCTGCGGCCTGCTGGCCGATCTCGTGGGAGTGATTGCAGCCGTGTTCATCGCATATATCTTCTTTTGAAAGAGTGAAGAGTGAAGAATGAAAAGTGAAGAATGAAGAGTGTAGAGTGAAGAGTAATTCCGTTCCGTATGGCCAATTATGAATTGTGAATTATGAATTCTGAATTTTCACCCCGCATGGCCAATTGTGAATTGTAAATTGTGAATTATGAATTAAAAAAAATGGCAACCCTGAAATCGCTTTTAAAAGACACTGCCATCTATGGCATCAGCAGCATAGCCGGGAGGTTTATCAACTACCTGCTCGTGCCCATCCAGACCGCTGCGTGGGCTGCCTCGGGCGGACAATACGGCGTCGTGACCAATGTCTATGCCTACACGGCACTGCTGATGGTGATCCTCACCTACGGCATGGAGACGACATTCTTCCGCTTTGCCAACAAAAACGAGGAGGATCCGCAGACCGTCTACACCACTACGCTCATCTCGGTGGGCTCCACGTCGCTGCTCTTTATTATCCTGATACTCTCCTTCCTCGGCCCCGTTTCATCGTTCATGGGCTATCAAGACCACCCCGAATGGGTGGCCGTGATGTTTGTATGTGTGGCCATCGATGCCTTCAAATGCATACCTTTTGCCTATCTGCGCTACCAAAGCCGACCCATCAAGTTTGCCACCATACAGCTGGCCAACGTATTTCTGAATGTCCTCCTCAACATCACCTACCTCTTTATACTCCCTGCCCTGCGCATCAATCCCTTCGGACTCTATGACGACAGTTTCACACTCAACGTGGGCATGGTGTTCTATATCAATTTGGCTTGTACCACATTGGTCACCCTGATGTTTTGGAAGGAACTCGTCGGCTTTCCCTATCGTTTCGATCCCAAGCTGCTCAGGCGCATGCTGCGCTATGCATGGCCGCTGCTGATATTAGGCATTGCGGGCATCCTGAACCAGACTTTCGACAAGATCGTCTTTCCTTTCCTTTACCGCGAAAGCGATGCGGCTGCCGAACTGAGCATCTACGGAGCCACCGTCAAGATAGCCATGATCATGGCCATGATTACTCAGGCCTTCCGCTATGCCTACGAACCATTTGTATTCGGCAAGTCCAAGGACAAGGACAACCGCGAGACCTACGCCAAGGCCATGAAGTTTTTTGTCATCTTTACCCTATTGGCTTTCCTCGTGGTGGTGGGTTATATGGACGTGTTAAGGCACATCATCCCCAACCGCGACTACTGGTCCGGCCTACGGGTGGTGCCTATCGTAATGGCCGCCGAAATCATGATGGGCATCTATTTCAACCTGTCGTTCTGGTATAAGCTCATTGACCGCACCATCTGGGGAGCTTATTTCAGTGGTGCCGGATGCCTCGTTCTCATCGCCGTCAACGTAATTTTCGTACCCCGATACAGCTATATGGCGTGTGCATGGGGAGGCTTTGCAGGTTATGCCACAGCCATGCTACTCAGCTATTTCGTCGGACAGAAATACTATCCCATTAACTATCCCGTCAAGGAAATACTGGCATATGTAGCCCTGGCCGTCGTACTCACCGCGGGCATGCTCACCGCCAACAACTATTTGACTCCACTTCCGGCCATCATTGTCAACACGTTGTTGGGTTGCATCTTCGTTGCCTATCTCGTGAAGAAAGACCTGCCACTGAACATCATAAAAAAGAAACAATAAACTCAATAACGGATACCACAGCTATCCCATTAAAAGAAAACAGACAAATGAACAACAGACTTATCAAGCCCCTTGTTTTTTTAACCCTCAACCTCTTATCTTTTCTGCCCCTACATGCCGACGAGGGCATGTGGACGCTCTACAATCTGCCTCAAGCCGTCTATAGCGAGATGCAACGAGAAGGTTTCCAACTGCCCTACAATGACTTGTATCACGGCGAGAATGCTGTGAGTCGGGCCGTGGTCAACTTCTCGGGCTACTGCTCCGGCGTGGTGGTCAGCCCCGACGGACTGGTGTTTACCAATCACCATTGCGGCTTTGAGGCCATTCGCTCCCACTCCACCGTGGAGCACGACTACATGCTCAACGGCTTCTATGCCAAGACCTACGAGGAGGAGCTGCCCAACGAAGACATGTTCGTCTCTTTCATGATAGAGCAACAAGATGTCACCGCACGGCTCGAGAGTCTCGGGCTTTCCCGCCTCAGCAAAGACAGGAAGGGCGCGCTCATCGACTCGTTGCAATATGCCATGACCGATTCTGTCAAGAATATCGACTCAACCTTACACGTTGTCATCGATGCCTTCTATGAGGGAAACAAATATTACGCCACCACCTATCAGGACTTCACCGACCTCCGGTTGGTGTTCACCGTGCCCAAATCGATGGGTAAGTTCGGCGGTGAGACCGACAACTGGATGTGGCCCCGACAGACATGCGACTTCTCGGTATTCCGCATTTACGCTGACCCGAAAACCAACGGCCCCGCCGCATACGCCAAAGACAACGTGCCCTACCGCCCCAAACACTGGGCTCCCGTGTCGCTCGAGGGCTACAAAGATGGCGACTTTGCCATGACCATGGGTTATCCTGGCTCCACCAGCCGCTATCTGTCGAGCTACGGCATCGAGCAGATGCGGATGAAAAACGCTGTCCGCGCACAGGCCCGAGGCATTAAGCAGGAGGTGATGCTACGCCACATGCGTGCCGACGAAGGCGTGCGCATCAAGTACGACAGCAAGTATGCCAACAGCTCCAACTACTGGAAAAACTCCATCGGAATGAACAAATGTATCGATTCCATCGGTCTCATCCAACAGAAACGAGCATTTGAACGTCAAGTGGAATCCTTTGTCAATCGGACGGGATACCTGAAAGACAGCCTCAACTTCCAGTTGCTCGAAAAACTCTATCGCAAAAGTGCAACGGCCGCCCATGACCTGCTGTATCTCACCGAAAGTTTTCTCCGCACAAACGAGTTCACCACACGCGCCATCAACGAAAACCGAGGACAGGAGACACAAGGCCCGGACAACAGGCCCAAGAAGCAATATTTCATCTACAAGGACGTCCAGAAGACCTGGGACGAGGCACTCGATAAGGAGGTGCTGGCAGTGGCACTGAAAAACTACCGCAACCACATCACCGACCCAAACAACCTGCCGGCGTTCTACAAGACCATCGAAACCAAATACGGCAACGACTACACCCGGTATGTGAACGATCTCTGGCAAAAGAGCTGTCTGATGAAACCCAACGGGAAAATATATTTCCGCAAGAAGTCTTTCAGGAAAGACCCGGGAACGATTATAGGTAAACAACTGCGCGAGCTTATCGACCAAAACCGCGAACTTCTCTCCACACTGGCCGACAGCATAGCCGATCAGGAGCGTTACCTCTGTGCCGCCAAGCTGCGCATGGAACAGGACATGCCCCATTACAGCGATGCCAACTTCACCATGCGCCTAAGTTATGGACAAGTGGGAGGGTTCGATTTGGGCGGCAAGCCTTCGGGCTACTATACCACCTCCGAGAGCCTGTTGGATAAGATGGAGCAGGGCGATAAGGGCATCATCGACTATCAGGCCGAGCCTATCATGCACGCCCTGATGAATGTCGATGACTGTAGCCCCTATGTCGACCGCCAAACCTACAAGCTACATCTGTGCCTTCTCACCAACAACGACATCACGGGCGGCAACAGTGGCTCGCCGCTGTTCGACGGCAAGGGTCGTCTCATCGGACTGGCCTTCGACGGCAACTGGGACAGCCTCAGCTCCGACATCCATTTTGACAAGCATTTGGCCCGCACCATCAGCGTGGACATCCGATTCGTGCTCTACATGATGGATAAGTGGGGACATGCCGACCGCCTGCTCAAGGAAATGGGTTTGAAATAAAAATCACAAATACAATACAGCCATCTCGTCCGAAGGCTCATGTCTTTCGGGTGAGATGGCTTTGTTTTAACAGCTTATCGTTAGCGTATCGCGTTCGAAGTACAAGCGTCTGACGGCCGACATCCGATCGTTCTACGGACGAAGTACACGTGTATTTCGGACGTCAGACGCCGGTGGTGAAGCTGGTGTGCATGGCATTGCAACGAGTATACGTTGGCCCTGAGTAGCTTTTGGTCTCGATGGTTGGTCTTATTGGTTAGCTGACATATTCTACCAGCGAGTCAAAATCATTGGCAACAGCGATGAAATCGGACCATTTGCCACGGATGAGGCCACGTTCCTGCATGTCATTGAGCAAGGCAATGGTCGAATTCCAAAATCCCTTCATGTTGTAGAGCACCACCATTTTGTGATGATAGCCAATGGTGTGAGATGCCGCAACAGTGAAGATTTCATCGAGAGTACCTATCCCTCCGGGCAGGGCAATAAAGATATCGGCTTGTGCCATGATGAGCTGCTTTCGGTCGGAGAGATTGTCACACGATACGTTGACATCAACATAATCAGACCCGCGCCCATTCTTTTCCAATATGGTGGGTATCATACCGATGGTTCGTCCACCGGCACGGTGCACTGACTGAGCTATACACTCCATGAGTCCGAGGTCACACCCGCCATACACCAAGTCGTGCCCATTACGCCCGATCCATGTACCCAGCTCCTCAGTGAGCCGAAAAAAGTCCGGGTCTATATCATTGTTGGCCGAGCAAAAAATTCCTATTTTCATAACTTTTTGATTTTAACACATCAAAAATAGCGATTATCGATTGGTATACCAAATTTTTCAACCAATTTGTCAACCAGCCATTCGATATACGGCAGTTTCTGTCATAGCACCATTCTATTATACAACCCCATGACAACACCCGTATCCAGCCCGACCAACTGCATAAAAAATCATCATAAAGTAGGATTGCAGGAAAAACCAAAATGCAGTAATTTTGCAGTCACAAATGAATTTTTAGCAAATGACAAACAAGAACCTAACTGCAAGTTTTCTGATGGGCATGCTGCTCACCTTCATGCCCACCCTCTCGCAAGCAGCAGAAACCGACAGCATCTATCCTCACCAAGAACTTGACGAAGTGGTCGTCACCCGTTACAAAATCAATCGCCACAACCTCACCCCCGCATCGGTGTCGACCATCGGGCGCGCGCAGATTCAGGCGCAGGGAGTAACTGATATTGCCGATATGTCGGCCATGATGCCCAACTTCTTCATCCCCGAATACGGATCCCGGCAGACCACCCCGATTGCCATCCGCGGCGTGATGTCGAAGGTGAAAGGCACGGCCGTGGGCTTCTACGTGGACGGCGTGCCCCATTTTGAGATTTCCGCATTCAACACCGATATGCTTGACGTGACGGCGATAGAGGTTTATCGCGGTCCGCAAGGCACGCTCTACGGCCGCAACACCATCGGCGGCGTGATCAACGTCTACACCCACACGCCCTTCGACTATCAGGGCACCAAGTTGAAAGTAGGCTATGGCAACTATAACCATGTGGTGACGCAATTTTCCAACTACACCCGCCTATCATCGTCATTCGGCGTGAATGTTGGCGGCTATTACGAGCACAACAACGGTTATTTCAAGAATACCTTTCTCGGCAAAAAGGCCGACAAGCTGGATGCCGCAGGCGGAAAGCTGGGATTTTACTATAACCCCACCGACCGTTGGAAATTGCGGTTGAATACCGAACTCAACTACACCAACCAGGGCGGCTACCCTTACGCCCCCTACGACACGAAGAAACAGGAACTTGCCGACATCGCCTACAACCGTGCGTGCGGCTACATCCGCACCATCTCGACCACCGGGCTCATGGCGCACTACACCGGCAACGGCTTCAGCCTGAACAGCCAGACCACCTTCCAGCACATCCACGACAACCAGAGCATAGACCAGGACTTCACAAGCAAGGACCTCTATTTCGTGACCAACGGGGTGACGCAGAACACGTGGAACGAGGAAATCGTGCTCAAATCGGAGAACGACAGCCGCTTCCAATGGGTGGCGGGAGCTAACGGCTTCGTCCAGACGGCCAACCAAGACCAAGCTACAAGTTTCTTCATGCGAGACAATATCCAGCCTGCCCATTACAAGACGCCGACGCAGGGAGCTGCCGTCTTCGCGCAGGCTTCCTATAACCTGTGGAGAGGATTGTCGGCTACAGCCGGACTACGATTCGACTATGAGCACAGCAAAATGAAATATTCGCGTGAGATGATCACTATCTCCAATGGGGCGCAGAAGCATCTCAAGGATTTCAAGTCATCGCTCCACTTCACCCAGCTCATCCCGAAATTCGGGTTGCAATATCTTTTCGACAGCCACAACCAGGTCTTTGCCAACGTGACCCGCGGCTACAAGGCCGGCGCGTTCAATCAGTCTTTCCAGACCGATGACGAGCGAAGCTACGACCCGGAGTACAATTGGAACTATGAAATCGGAACGAAACTCACCACGCGCGATGGTCGTTTCGGGGGCGAGCTGACGCTGTTCTACATCGACTGGCGCCATCAGCAGATCAGCCACACGGTGCCCGCCGTGGGCAATGTGATCGACAATGCCGGCCATTCCGACAGCAAGGGCGTGGAGCTGACGTTTAGGGCACGTCCGCTGCGCGACCTCCTGCTCACGGCAAACTACGGCTACACCTACGCCCGTTTCCTCGATTATAAGAAAAATAAAACCACCGACTACTCGGGCAACATGCTTCCCTTAGTGCCGCGCCACACGATGGACGTGGCCGGACAATACACCATCCATCCCCGCCGGGGCCTCGACGCCATCCGGCTAAGCACCGACGTGCAGGGCGTGGGCAAGCTCTACTGGCACGAGAACAACGGGCAAGCGCAGAAATTCTACGCGCTCCTCAATGCGAAGGCCGCATTCCAGAAAGGCATCGTCACCCTCGAGCTGTGGGGAAAGAACCTCACCTCGACCGATTATCTGAGCTATTACTTCATCTCCACAAGCAGCTACGCACAGAAAGGGAAGCCCCTGACCTTCGGCGCCAACGTCATTGTGGACTTCTAAAAACCAAGCCTTTGCGAATGGACATCATCCAGAAATACAACGTATCCGTACCCCGATACACCAGCTATCCACCGGCCAACTATTTCGAGCCGATGGATAGTGGCCGTTATATAGAGGCCGTCGACGAGTCGAATCACACGGGGAGCCCGATGCTCTCATTCTACCTCCACATGCCGTTTTGCCGCCACCTCTGCCACTATTGCGGCTGTAACTCCTATCTCATGCCTCGCACGGGCGATGCCGTAGACCGATATGTCAAGGCTCTGCACCGGGAAATCGACCTCGTGGCCGCCCATTTGGACCGCCACCGGCCCATCGCCCAGATTCACTACGGGGGTGGAAGTCCCACCGCCATGCCCGTCGGCGTGTTGCGCGAGCTCAACGAGCATCTGCTCTCGCTGTTTCCCACCATCGACCGCCCGGAGATAGCCATCGAGTGCCATCCCGGCTATCTCACCCTGGAAGACTGGCAACAGCTCACCGAAAGCCATTTCAATCGGTTCTCCATCGGCGTGCAGGACATGGACGAGCGGGTGCTGAAAACGGTAAACCGCACCCCGTCGCTGTTGCCGTTGCAGCAGATTGTGGATTTGCTCCACGTCGCCGGAGCCACCGTCAACATGGATCTACTCTTCGGACTCCCCTACCAGACGGCCGGGTCGTTTGTTGAAAGCATCCGCCGGGCTATCGCCATCCGCCCCGAGCGACTCGTTACCTTCAGCTACGGTCATGTGCCTTGGGTGTTCAAGCGGCAGCAGATCCTGGAGAAAATCGGCCTTCCTCCCACCGACGAGAAACGGCGGATGTTCGACGAGGCCTCCCGATTGCTCCATGAGGCGGGCTATCGAAGCATCGGCCTCGACCATTTCGTGTTGCCCAACGACGAACTGTTCACGGCCTTGCAAGAAGGACTGCTCTACCGAAATTTCCAGGGATACTGCACCCGTCGCACCACCGGACAGGTCTATGCCTTCGGCGCAACAGGCATCAGTCAGCTCGACACGTTCTACGCCCAAAACACCAAGGACATCGAAGGCTACATCCGAGACACCATGAGCGGACGGCTCTCCACGGCCAAGGGCTACCACCTCACACCTCAGCAACGCATCTGCAAGGAGGTCATCGAGCGGCTGATGTGCAACTACCGCATCCGGTGGAGTGAGCTTGCTGACACGCTTGCCGTCGACCATGACACCCTTTTCTCGGCCATCCACTATGACCCGGCGCAGTTGCAGGATATGGCGCGCGACGGCATCATCAACCTGAGCAACGACGGCATCGCCATGACCGACCTCGGCCATCCTTTCGTACGCAATGTCGCCGCCGCCCTCGACCCACTCATGCAGTACACCGACAAGAAGTTTTCCAAACCCATTTAATCCCCAATCAGAATGACCCAACGCGACACCATCGTGATAGGAGCCGGCATCACCGGCCTCACCTGCGCCTTCCAACTGCGCCGCCGCCATATTGACGCAGAGGTTTTGGAGTGTCAAAACCGTGTGGGCGGACAGATCCACACGTTCCACATCAACGGCTTCACCTTTGAGAGCGGACCCAATACTGGCGTGGTGAAACATCCCGAGGTGGCCGAATTGTTCGAGCAGTTGGCCGACAAATGTCAACTGGAGACGGCTTTGGAGTCGAGCAAACGGCGCTTGATCTGGAAGGACGACCGTTTCCACAACCTGCCGTCGTCGCTCCCCACGGCCATCGCCACGCCACTATTCACATGGAAAGACAAGTTGCGCATCCTCGGGGAGCCGTGGCGAAAGCGCGGCACCGACCCCAACGAGTCGGTCGGCAGCTTGGCCGAGCGGCGCCTTGGGAAATCGTATGTCGACTACGCTGTCGACCCGTTCCTCTCTGGGGTATATGCCGGCGATCCCTACAAATTGCCCACCCGTCTGGCCCTGCCCAAGCTCTACCGCTTGGAACAAGACTACGGCTCGTTCATTCGAGGCTCCATCGCCAAGGCCCGCCAGCCCAAGACCGACCGCGACCGCAAGGCCACCAAAGCGGTGTTCTCGGCCCGGGGTGGTTTCAACAAGCTCGTTGACGCCTTGGCCGAGGCCATCGGCGCCGACCGCATCACCACTTCGGCCCGCCACATCCGCGTCATGCCCGACGGCGACGGCTGGATGGTGAGCTATGAGAAAGACGGCGAGACGCGAGCGATCCGTTCCCGTCGCGTGGTCACCACCTGTGGCTCTTACTCGCTGCCCGACCTTCTTCCGTTCGTCGATCGCACCGTGATGGCCGACCTGAGCAACCTCCGTTACGCGCCGGTGGTGCAGATCGGCGTAGGCCTCCGCGACACCCACTATCACGATTGGCTCGCCTTCGGCGGATTGGTGCCGTCCAAAGAGCGGCGCGAGGTGCTCGGCATCCTCTTTCCCTCAGCCTGTTTTTCGGGAAGGGCTCCCGAGAATGGAGCCTCCTTGGCCTATTTCATGGGAGGCATGCGCCATCCCGAGATGGTCGGAAAGAGCGACGAGAAGCTGACCGAAATCGTCGACCGAACGCTCGTCGATATGCTGAAATATCCCGTCGGAACACATCCCGACACCCTCCGCATTTTCCGTCACGAGCGTGCGATTCCTCAGTATGAGGCCAGCACAGACCGTCGGATAGCTGCCGTCGAACGGCTCCGCAAGCTCTATTCAACCCTCACCATCGCCGGAAACCTGCGCGACGGCATCGGCATCGGCGACCGTATCAAGCAGGGGTGCGACGTGGCCGCGAACGAAAACTACTAAAAGGGGCTTCGGACCAGTCGGACTTGTCGGACCCGTTCGTCCGCTCTGAATTATTCGACTGGTCTGGCTCGTCTGACAGGTCCGACCTGTCGCCCTCTCAAAAACTCTATTTTCACTCATGTCTCACACCAAATTCCAAGAATTTTCCCAGCTCGCCGGCCAGCGCAAATACGATCTTTTCACTTTCTTCTGCCTCTACATCGCGCAAGCGTTGCCCATGACTTTCTTCGCGACGGCCCTGCAAATCACCATGCGGCAGGCCTCATTCTCGCTCTCCGCCATTGCCCTGACCCAGCTCATCAAGCTGCCGTGGATCGTGAAATTCCTCTGGGCACCGCTCGTAGACCGCCGTTGCACCACCTTGAAAGGCTTTCGCCGCTGCATCTTCCTGTGCGAGGGTATCTACGCCCTACTCATTCTCGCCATCGGTTGTATGGACCTCTTGTCCAACTTCACGGTCATCATCACGCTCATCATCTTGTCGTTTGTCGCCTCTGCAACACAAGACATCGCCACCGATGCCTTGGCCGTATTGTCGTTCCGGCGCGAGGAAAAGAGCATGGTCAACAGCATACAATCGTTGGGCAGCTTCAGCGCGACGCTCATCGGCAGTGGTATCCTGCTCGCCCTGCTGCAACGCTATGGCTGGCACCGTGTGCTGCCGTCTCTCGCCCTCTTCGTCGTTCTCGCCGTCATCCCCCTCATGCGCAACCGCCAACTCACCATCAAGGAGCGGCCTCACACCCGCCAAGTGCGTCTCACTGACTCTTTCACCTTCCTCGGCCTGCGTCGAAACCGGCGGCAGATCGTCTTTCTACTGCTCTACTACGCGGGACTCATCAGCGTGCTTTCGATGGTGCGTCCGTGGATGGTCGACCTCGGCTACTCGATGAAAGACATCGGACTGCTCAGCGGCATCATCGGATCGTCGGCCGCCTGCATTGCCACTCTCGTCAGCGGCCAGCTCATTTATGTGCTCGGCCGGTGGCGCGCGCGCCGTCTGTTCGCCCTGCTCTCCTTCGTCACCTGCCTCTACTTTGTCGTGCTTGCCCAGCTGCATCCCGCAACATGGCATGTCGTCTTGGGCATCGTGCTGCTCTGGAGCTGCTACGGACTCTCCACAGTGATGGTCTACACCACGTCGATGGACATGGTGCGACCGGGCTTGGAAGGCACCGACTTCACCACCCAGACCGTCATCACCCACCTCAGCGGCATCGTCTTCTCAGTCATCGCCGGCCATGTGGCTCAACATTTCGGCTACTCAGTTTTCTTCATTTTTTCCAGTCTTCTTGCTCTGACCAGTCTGGTTTACATAGCCTTTGCCTTTCGTAAAAAGGATTAGGGCATAAGTGACAAAAAGAGCCCTAAATTCTCTTGTAGTCCCTTTATTTACTATAGTTTTGACAAAAAACTTTTCGATGACAAAAAATCTGCTTTCATTGCGGATCTCATCGCACTATTAAAAAAGTAAGGAGAATGGTTATCAGCGTTGGTGTCTTTGCCTAAAAAAAGTTGACTCATAAAGTCAACAATGATGTGGAATATCATTGTTGGCCGAGCAAAAAAATCCTATTATCATGACTTTTTGATTTTAACACATCAAAAATAGCCATTATCGATTGGTATACCAAATTATTATTTAATTTTGTAGATAAAGATTTTATCTAAATATCAAACTTGACTTAAAACTAAGTATTCTTATGAAGAAACATTACCTTTATCTTGTTACCGCATTGCTGGGCTGCTCGAACATGATGGCAACAGCACAAAACACTCCCGTTTCCCAAATGGAGAAGCTTTCGCGTGGCGTTGTAGCTGTGCCGGCTAAGGGCGGCGGACAGATGGTGAGTTGGCGTTTTTTAGGAACCGACGACGATGAAACCACTACTTTCGAGGTGCTCCGCAACGGTGTGAGCATATCAGGCACAGTGTCCAATGCTACATGCTTTGTGGACAAGACCGGATCATCTACCAGTGAATATCAGGTGGTGACTTTGGTGAATGGCGAACCAACAGATACCACGGCGGTTGCCAAACCATGGAGCGAACCATACACCACCCTGCACCTTGACCGTCCCACCGCCTCTGACTGTACTTACACACCCAATGACTGTAGCGTGGGCGATATAGATGGAGATGGAGAATATGAGCTTATTGTGAAGTGGGATCCTTCCAACTCGAAAGATAATTCTCAGAAAGGAAAAACTGGAAACGTGTATATCGACTGCTATAAGTTCGACGGAACAAAGCTATGGCGCATTGACTTGGGCAAGAACATTCGAGCCGGAGCCCATTACACACAGTTCTTGGTTTATGACTTCGACGGAGACGGCAAGGCCGAAATGATATGCAAGACAGCTCCGGGAAGTATCGATGGAATGGGCAAATATGTATCGGATGCAGCTACTGATGATCGCATTACCAGTACCGACAATTCGAAAGACTATCGCAACAGTAACGGATATGTTCTGAATGGGCCGGAATATCTGAGCGTATTTAACGGTGAAACGGGTGAAGCGATACATACCATTTTTTATCGTCCCAACCGTGCTTTCGGTAACTCGGGTAATGCATCTTATTCCAGTGCGTGGGGCGACTCCTACGGAAACCGTGGCGACCGCTTCCTCGCAACAGTAGCCTATCTCGACGGGCCAGAGGCCAATCCCTCAGCTGTGATGTGCCGTGGGTATTATACACAAGCATACATTTGGGCTGTTAATTTTGATGGAACATCGCTCACAACCAAATGGCTACATGCTTCGGTAGACAAAAAAAATACGAGAGTGTGGGATGCCAATGGTAAGCTCACGATCAAGAAATATTCATCCAACACATGTGGCAAAGGCTCATATTACACCGCCTATGGCAACGGAAACCATAATTTGAGCTGCGCCGATGTGGACGGAGATGGTAAGGATGAGATTATACTCGGCTCCGCGGCTATCGACGATGACGGGAGTCTGCTCTACTGCGTGGGGTTCGGACATGGCGACGCCATGCATTTGGGCGACCTGAATCCTGATCGCCCTGGCTTGGAAGTATTTACTGTCCATGAGGATCGTGTAGAGCCATACGGATGGGACATACATGATGCCGCCACGGGCGAAGTGATACGCTCTGCCCCTGGTGGTAGCGACAATGGTCGAGGACTGGCTGCCGATCTTGAAAAAAGCAATCGGGGATACGAGTTTTGGTCGTCGAACGATCGGAGTCTGCGCAGTGCCCGGACTGGGGATGTTGTTAACAACAAGGGTGTGTCTGTAAATTTCCGCATCTATTGGGACGGGGATTTGCAGGACGAACTGCTCGATGGTACGAAACTCGACAAATGGAACGGCAACGGAGCAACCCGTCTTTTCAGTCTGTATGAGGTGAATCACTCACAATCATGCAACAGCACCAAGGCCACTCCAAACCTCTCAGCCGACATCTTAGGCGACTGGCGCGAGGAGATAATCCTATGGAATGGTGAAACCTGCAGCGATCTTACGATTTTCACCACCAATGAGCCGACGCAGTTCCGAGTGCCCACCCTGATGCACGACCATGTATACCGCATGGGTATCACATGGCAAAACTCGGCATATAACCAGCCTCCTCACCTCGGATATTACCTGCCCGACCGTTTCGCCACGAAGTTTGAGCCACAAACAGAAACAGGGGTTGAACAGACTGTTACATTAGGAGATTCGATCAGTCCGGTAGTACTGAAGTTGAAAAATTGCAACATCTACTTGGCGAAGATAGACTCTACCTACACTCCCGATGGTACCAGGGAGAACAGATTGAATAGCGACTTTGAGCTTACCAGGAACTATGGTGACAGGCTCTTTACCCTCACAGGTAAGCCCACCTTAGCCGGTGACTATGTCATTTTAGTGAAAGCCGGTGGTAACGTGGCTGACAACAGCGTGGCATACCAACGTGTTACGATCCATGTCACCAAGGAAGCCAGCGGAATTAGCACCATAGGTGCAGACAGCAATGGTGCAGAGGCCATTTACAATATGGCCGGCGTGCGGCAGCAAAGCAAGTCAGACCAGCTACCTAAAGGCATCTATATTGTGAAACAAGGCGCAAAAACCATAAAGATAATAAAAGAATAAAACTGTCTTTGAAAACCAATAAAGAATAAATCCAAAATGCCATCGGAATATTGACGATGGCATTTTTCTGTATCTTTTCTTTATTGCGAATGCTCTACAATAAGGCGAGCGTTTTCAATCAGCGAGAAAAATAACGTGCCAGAATACTTTTAATCATTTGATTCGATAGGTTCCATCTCGAGGATTTTTGAGAAATAGTTAAGGTTTAAGTCAATTTATGATTTCATATTTTGTTAAAAGATGGAAAGGTGGTAACTTTGTAGAGCTTAACAAGATAACGATATAAAAATTATAAGAATTATGGCAAAGAAAGCTTTATTGATGATCCTCGATGGATGGGGAAACGGCAAGCATGGTAAGGGTGACGTGATATACAACACGCCCACGCCTTACCTCGATTATCTCAACGCGGTTAGCGCACACTCGCAGCTGAAGGCCAGTGGTGAGGACGTGGGTCTGCCCGACGGCCAGATGGGTAATTCGGAGGTGGGACACCTCAACATCGGTGCGGGACGTGTGGTTGATCAAGATTTGGTGAAAATCAACAAGGCTTGCCAGACGGGCGAAATTCTGAAAAACAAAGGTATTGTGGAGGCCTATACATACGCCAAGGAAAACGGCAAGAAGCTCCACCTCATGGGACTCACTTCAAACGGTGGTGTGCATTCGAGTCTCGACCACCTGCTCCGGCTCATTAGCATAGGTAGGGAATACGGATTGGACAAACTGTTTGTTCATTGCTTTATGGACGGCCGCGACACCGACCCGAAAAGTGGTGCTGGCTTTGTGCGTGAGGTTCAGGAGTGCTGCGATGCCAATGGTGCTGCTATAGCCAGCGTGATTGGACGTTTCTATGCCATGGACCGCGACAAGCGGTGGAACAGGGTGAAGGAAGCCTATGACCTCTTAGTGGAGGGCAAGGGCAAGCAGGCTACCGACATGGTGAAGGCCGTGGAGGAAAGCTACGCCGAGGATGTGACTGATGAGTTTATCAAACCCATCCATAACGCTGGTGTAGACGGTACTATCGACGAAGGCGACGTGGTGATTTTCATTAATTTCCGCAACGACCGCGCCAAGGAACTGACCCAGGTGCTGACCCAGCAGGACATGCCCGAGGAAGGTATGCACACGGTGAAAGACCTGCGCTATTTCACGATGACCCCATACGATGCCACGTTTAAGAATGTCACGGTGCTCTTCCCGAAAGAGAATGTAGAAAACACGCTCGGCGAATATCTTTCGTCCAAGGGACTGAAGCAACTCCACACGGCCGAGACCGAGAAATATGCACATGTGACGTTCTTCTTCAATGGTGGTCGCGAGGCTCCATTTGAGGGCGAGGACCGCATCTTAGTGCCGTCGCCTAAGGTGGCTACCTACGACCTGAAGCCGGAGATGAGTGCCTACGAGGTGAAGGACAAGTTGGTCGAGGCCATCAACACGCAGAAGTATGATTTCATTGTGGTGAACTTTGCCAATGGTGACATGGTGGGTCACACGGGTGTGTACAATGCCATTGCTAAGGCCGTATGGGCTGTGGATCACTGTGTGAAAGACGTGATCGAGGCTGCCAAGGCCAATGACTATGAGGCCATTATCATAGCTGACCATGGCAATGCTGACAACGCCATTAACGATGACGATACGCCAAACACAGCACACTCACTCAATCCCGTGCCGTTCATCTATGTGACGAATAACAATTCGGCTACGGTGAAAGACGGTCGTCTGGCCGATGTGGCACCTTCCATCTTGCATATCATGGGGCTGGAACAGCCGAAGGATATGACCGGTGAGAATTTGATAGAAGATTAAGAATAACCTATGCCCACACCCCCTCCCCGGCAGGAGAGGGGTGTGATGGTCTGGGCAAGACGTTGGACAGTTGACCGTATAAAGATGGATGTAAAGATTGAAGCATCTTGGAAGCAGCATTTGGACGTCGAGTTTGACAAGCCGTATTTCGATGGCTTGGTGACTCGGGTGCGTCAGGAATATGCAAGCCAGACGTGTTATCCTCCCGGGAAACTGATCTTCAACGCGTTCAATCTATGTCCGTTCAATCAGGTGAAGGTGGTGATCATCGGACAAGACCCTTATCATGAGCCGGGACAGGCTATGGGACTGAGCTTTTCGGTGCCCGAGGGTACAGCTATGCCACCGTCGCTGCTCAATATTTTTAAGGAGATAAAAGACGATTTGGGAAAGCCCATGCCGACAAATGGTGACCTGACCCGATGGGCCGAACAGGGCGTGTTGCTGCTCAATGCCACCCTTACCGTGCGTGCTCATCAGGCCAACAGCCACCAGAAACTGGGCTGGGACACTTTCACCGATGCCGCCATAAGTGCGCTGAGCAAGCATCGTCGCGGACTGGTCTACATGCTGTGGGGTGGCTATGCGCGCAGCAAGCGGTATCTTATAGACTCGCAGCATAACTTAGTGTTGGAATCGGTACACCCCTCGCCACTCTCGGCCAACCGTGGTGGGTGGTTTGGGCAGCACCAATTCTCGAGGTGCAACGAGTATCTGACTGCTCATCAGCAGGCTCCCATCGACTGGTAATCTTCCCTTCGTTGCCTCTCTGTCTTTATTTTTTGATTCATGTTGCATATCATCCAAGTGGGAGACGTGTTGGTTTCTCCCGATATATTCACCGAGAAATTTTGCTGTGACCTTGCTGTGTGCAAAGGCGAATGCTGCATTGTCGGCGATGCCGGTGCGCCCGTTACGCTCGATGAGGTGGGATGTATAGAAGAATGCCTGGACGAAGTGTGGGACGGATTGGCAGCATCGGCACAAAGTGTCATCGACAGACAGGGAGTGGCCTATAGCGACGACGAGGGCGACTTGGTGACCAGCATTGTGAAGGGTCAGGATTGTGTGTTTACCTGTTATGCTGATCTTGAGGATGCGGACAGTGGTGATAAGATAGAATACTGCTGCCTTTGTGCGCTTGAGCGTGCTTTCCGCCAAGGCAGGACGAAATGGTGCAAGCCCATCTCGTGTGCCCTGTATCCCATTCGCGAAAAGCAATTTGCAGACGGGACGGTGGGATTGAACTACCACCGCTGGGAAATTTGCCGGGCAGCAGTGGAAAAGGGCAGGGAACTTAACCTGCCATTGTATATGTTTTTGAAGGAACCGCTCATAAGGCGCTTTGGAAAAGAATGGTATGACGAACTGTGCGGCATAGCAAGTCAACTCAAAAGACAAGGTCTATTGTAGTCTTACCCTTAGAATCTGTTGAGCGCAAGAGGTGGGCAATCATCGCTTTCGGTATTCCGAAGGGCTCATGCCCACATGTTCCTTGAAGTATTTGCCAAAGAAGCTTTGGTTGGGGAAATTCATGTATTCTGCGATTTCCTTGATACTCTTGGTGCTATTTCTGAGCAACACGCGTATCTCGAGAACCACATAGTCGTCAATCCAGTCGTTGGGTGTGCGCATGCTTACCTGCTTGATGGTTTCTGACAGATATTTTGCTGTAATGTTCAGGGAGCGGGCATACCAGCTCACACGCCGCTTGTCGCGGAAATTCTCCTCAACCTTTTGTATGAAGCTGACGAATATGGTTTCTGCCCTTGAGTTCTTCATCGTGGAGTTTTGTTGGAAGTTGGCGATCGATTCTGCGGTGTCGTAGATAAGAGCCTGCAACAAAGAACGCACGGTGTCGCGGCGGAAATGGTGCTCGGTTTGCGCTACCTTTTCCTTGATAAGATTGAAGTAGGTGATGATATTGTCCTTCTCCTCAGAATTCAGATGAAACACGGGGTGTAGTCTGGAGAAGGTGAAGTGCATCGACAGTCCGTGTACGCTGGAGAAGATCTCGTAGAAGAAAGCATCGGATATTTGCAGAGCAATGCCTTCGAAATCGTCCGACTGATGGTAATCGCTAATCACCTGTCCGTTGTTGATGATGATGATGTCGCCGGATCGCAGCGTATGCTTGACGGTGTTAAGGGTATATTCGGCCGTGCCTTGAGTGCAGAGACCGAAGCACTTGCAAGTCACCCTACGTGGCTCGTTAGCGTATTTGATCTTGGTGGCATCTTCGATCAGCACTAAGTCATTGTCGATATACTTGATATTGGGAAACTCCCTTTTGGTGTTCTCAACGCTGATTTTTTCTAATTTAATCGTATTCATAAACTTGTATATGCTTGTTCGGGTGTTGTTTTTTTTATGATGAAAGCCTGTCAAAGTGTGTGGTTTGTCCCATGGACGGACTAATAAAACACGGTTGAAACGGGTGCAATTCCTATGGCCTCGATATCGAAAATCTGGTCTCTTTGAAATGAACTGTCACCACCGACACGGACTCTCCGGTAGTCGGATATGCTAAAAACGGGGCAAGCCTGCTCGTCGAGTAGTCCACTGCAAATGTATCGTGTGTTGCCAAAGCGTATGATCTGACCTTTGCGGGCATCTCTCAGCGTTAGTCTGACCCAACCGTGCATACCTTCTCCAAACTCGTACTCCACACCGTCACTGACCTGGTCAAAGTATTTGTAACCCCGCCGCTCGTTGATCCTCAATACGGGACATATGTCGTGGCATAGCGTCACGGGTGATGCTTGCTGTGTGTACTGTTCCCGTGCGCTGAGCCACAATGCTTGGTCGAATTGGGTGGAACGCCATTGGGTGTTGTGGTAGCGGCCGTCTATGGTTTCCCCGCCATTGCTGTTGAATGCAGAGTTGGCCTTGCGACACAGCCAGTTGGCATCGCTTGTGTAGGAGAAAGGCTGTCCGTCGTTTCCCCGACCATAGTATATAATGGAAACTTGCTTTGAGTTGATGTGTGGGTATGTTGGCGAATATATTACAGCTACAATGTTGGTGTCGTTCCTGAGATACGGCGTGACATCAAAGTTCATCACAACAACATCATCGGAATAAGAAGCTCTGAAAGGATAGAACACGGCTGTACCGATGTTGTACTCGTTGACATAGAGTTTGTAATAGCCTGTCGAGGCAATGGTGATATGACCTTCGCTTGGTCTTCCCTGCTGCAGGTAACACTGGCGAAACCAGATGTGCGAGGTGCTATCCGGTTCCGGATAAGATATCCAATGGGTGTTAAATTCTTGAGCAAACGAACTGAATGCCCATGTTATGATGTAGCATATAAGGACAATTTGCTTCATTGATCAATCGGTTCTTCGCCTTTCATAATTTTGAACACCATCGTTTTTCCGTTATATACCACGATTTCTCCGACATCATTGTGCGGAGCACGAAGCAGAAGTGAATCGTCCCCATTAATCAGGGCAGAACCAAATGTGGAGGCTGCCATAAGCAAAAGAGGGTGCATCCATCTTTTCATATCGCGGTTATATGGATAAATTGTGAAAGGCTGCATCGTTGTGCAAGGTTAAAAAAAGAGTCTTTCCCTATGGGTCATGTGGTGATACACAATCTTCTTAACCCTAAGGAAAGACTCTTTGCAATGCCGATGTTATGCGTCGATATTGGCGTAGGCTGCGTTGGCTTCAATAAACTCACGTCGCGGCTCTACGTCATCGCCCATGAGCATTGAGAACGTCTCGTCGGCCTCGGCAGCATTTTCTATTGTTACTTGCTTCAGCAGGCGGTTAGCTGGGTCCATCGTAGTTTCCCACAACTGGTCAGGGTTCATCTCTCCCAAACCTTTGTAGCGTTGCGTATGAATGTTCTTGCTGTCCTCTTCTCCGTTAGCATATTTCTGGAAATAGGCCAGTCGCTGTCCCTCGTTGTAGCAATATTCGCTGTTTTTCCCCTTGTACGTACATTTGTAGAGTGGGGGTGTGGCGATGTACAGGTGTCCTTCCTCGATGATTTTCGGCATGAAACGATAGAACAATGTCATGATCAGGGTGTCGATGTGAGAACCATCGACATCGGCGTCGGTCATGATGATGATCTTGTCGTAGCGCAACTTGTCGATGTTAGCCTCGCGGTCGTCCTCGCCATCCACACCAAAGCGTACGCCGATGCTCTGAATGATATTCATCACCGATTCAGCCTCGAAAACACGGTGCCACTGCACTTTCTCCACGTTCAGTATCTTACCGCGCAATGGCAGTATGGCCTGAGTGTAGCGGTCACGTCCCTGTTTGGCTGATCCACCGGCCGAGTCGCCCTCCACAAGAAATATCTCGCACAGTTTCGGGTCCTTGTTGGAGCAGTCGGCCAACTTGCCCGGCAGACCACCGCCGGTCATCACACTCTTGCGCTGAACGCTCTCGCGGGCTTTGCGAGCAGCCACACGGGCGGTTGCTGCGAGAACCACCTTCTCACATATCTGCTTGGCCTCAGTCGGATGCTCTTCCAGATAATTGGTCAGAGCCTCACCCACAGCCTGATTCACTGCACCCGTCACCTCACTGTTGCCCAGTTTGGTTTTGGTCTGTCCTTCGAACTGTGGCTCTGCCACCTTGATCGAAATCACAGCTGTCAGGCCTTCGCGGAAGTCTTCGCCGGCAATTTCGACCTTTGCCTTTTCGATTTGCTTTGCAATCTGTGGGTCATTGTCGGCATAATTCTTCAGTACGCGGGTGAGTGCCTGACGGAATCCTGTAACGTGTGTTCCGCCCTCAATGGTGTTGATATTGTTGACGTATGAATGAAGATTCTCGGAATAGTCGGTGTTGTACATGATAGCCACCTCTATGGGAACGCCTTGCTTTTCAGTCTTCAAATAGATCACATCGTCGAAGAGGTGGGTGCGATGACGGTCAATATAACGAACAAATTCCTTGAGTCCATCCTTGGCATGAAACACCTCCTGGCGTATTTTCCCATCTTCGTTCGGACGCAGGTCAGTCAGTGTAATCTTGATGCCGGCATTCAAATAGGCCAACTCGCGCATACGGCGCGCAACGATGTCCCATTGAAAGGTTCTGGTCGTGAATATCGTAGGATCCGGCCAGAACTGCTGGCGGGTACCCCGTTTGTCGGTATTGCCTATAACTTTGACGGGATAGAGGGGCTTTCCTTTCTCGTATTCCTGCTGGTAGGCCTTGCCGTCGCGGAATACCTGCGAGAGCATGCGGGCGGATAGAGCGTTGACACAACTCACGCCCACACCGTGCAAACCACCGCTGACCTTGTAGGAGCCCTTGTCGAACTTACCGCCGGCATGGAGCACAGTCATCACCACCTCGAGTGCGCTTTTGTGCAACTTCTCGTGTTGATCCACGGGAATACCACGTCCATTGTCCTCAACAGTACATGAATTGTCTTCGTTGATAGTTACTTCAATATGGTCACAGTAGCCTGCCATGGCCTCGTCAATCGAGTTGTCCACGGTCTCGTTGATGAGATGGTGGAGTCCTTTCTCGCTGATGTCGCCAATATACATAGCCGGGCGCTTACGCACGGCTTCCAAACCTTCCAGCACTTGGATGTTGGAGGCTGAATAGTTCTCTTCTCTTTTGAGATTTTCTGCCATTTTTTTTATTTCAATAGTTGTGTTGCAAAGATACTAAGAAAACGTGATATACCGAAATCTTTTCATGCTTAAAAAGCACCTTTTCAGGTGCAAAGCGCAATCGTTTCGCAGGCCTTCTTTGATGTGATTACACATGTACTGATTAGTCGGACTGTCTTTCCCTAAAAAAAATGACTTGACAACACATTTTTGGGGAATGACATGTGAAGGGTTCCGAAAATTTATTTCCAGTTTTTTAGTCCCAGTGGCTTATATATCGCTTTTTTTACGTACCTTTGCACCGTTCAAAGGGACATATCAGAACGGTAGGGCGTTGTGAAGTAGTCCCTACGGTTACATTTTTAATCATATTTTTTTGAAGACATTTGAAGAATTGGGCGTTAGCGAAGAGATTCGCCGCGCCATTGATGAATTGGGCTTTGTAAATCCTATGCCCGTTCAGGAAGAAGTTATCCCGTATTTACTTGGTCAAGGAAACGATGTTATCGCACTGGCACAGACCGGCACCGGCAAGACTGCTGCTTTTGGCATTCCACTGTTGCAGCGCACTGACCCAACAAAGAAAGAGACTCAGGCTCTAATCCTTAGTCCCACTCGTGAGCTGTGCCTGCAGATTGCCGACGATCTCAATGCATTTGCTAAATACATGGATGGCATGCACATCCTGCCCGTTTACGGAGGAGCCTCCATCGAGGCACAGATTCGTTCGCTGCGCCATGGTGTGCAGATTATTGTGGCCACCCCAGGTCGACTGATCGACCTGATGAATCGCGGTGTGGCAAAACTTGACAACGTGAGCAACGTTGTGCTGGATGAAGCCGACGAAATGCTCAATATGGGATTCACCGATAGCATTAACGCTGTATTCGAAGGGGTGCCCCGAGACCGCAACACGTTGCTGTTCTCCGCCACAATGGGTAAGGAGATTGAAAAGATAGCCAAGAGCTATCTGAACGACTATAAAGAGATTGTAGTGGGTTCTCGCAACGAGGGCGCAGAGAACGTGAACCATGTGTACTATATGGTGAACGCCAAAGACAAATATTTGGCACTGAAGCGCATTGTGGACTACTACCCCAACATCTATGGCATCGTTTTCTGCCGAACCAAAATCGAGACCCAAGAAATTGCCGACAAGCTCATCAAGGACGGATACAACGCCGAGGCGTTGCATGGCGACCTGTCGCAACAACAGCGCGACTTGACCATGCAGAAGTTTCGCAAGCACATCACGCAGTTGCTTGTAGCCACTGATGTGGCTGCCCGTGGACTCGATGTGGACGACCTGACCCACGTCATTAACTATGGTCTTCCCGACGACATCGAGAGCTACACCCACCGCTCCGGACGTACCGGGCGCGCGGGAAAGAAAGGCACCTCGATTGCTATTATCCACACGCGGGAGAAACATAAGGTGCGCAGCATTGAGAAGATAATCGGTAAGGAGTTTGTCGATGACGAGTTGCCCGCACCCGAGGAAATTTGCAAGAAGCAACTCTACAAGATGATGAACAACATCATGAAGACTGATGTGGACGAGGAACAGATTGCTCCCTACGTTACGGAGATATACCGGCAGTTTGAGTATATTGACAAAGAGGACATTATCAAGAAGATGATTACAGTCACCTTCGGCCGCTTTCTCGATTATTACAAGAACGCACCGGTTATCGAAAAGCCCTCAACCAAAAGGGGAGAACGGAAAGCGGAGAGAGGGGAAAGAGGTGCATCACGCAAAGACAGGAAGCGTGGGGCCGAGGCTGGATATCGTCGTCTCTTCATCAATCTGGGTAAACAAGATGGCTTCTACCCCGGTGAGATCATGCAATTCATGAATCAACATATCCACGGGAAGCAGCAAGTGGGACACATTGACCTCATGCAGAGGTTCTCGTATATCGAGGTTCCCGAACAGGACGCACAGAAAGTGATACGCTCACTGAACGGTACCAGCTATCGCGGACGTGAGGTACGCTGTAACGATGCAGAAGACTCGAGAGGCTCCGGAGCAGCCTCAAGGGGTGGAAGAGGTGCGTCGAGAAGCGTCAGAAATTCCTCACGAGGGTCACGTGGTGCAGCCAGGAACCAGCGAAACGAAGCTCCATGGAACACGCGTGAAGCCTCTGGTGAAAACACCCGGTACGGCCGCGACGATTGGAAAAAACTGATTCAGGGTTCGTCTGTAAAACTGAAAGGCGAAGAACCCGATTTCAGCGAAGAAGGATGGGCGCGCCGCAGACCCAAGAAAAAATAGATTTTCAAGAGTAAAAAAATAAAATAACCATACAAATATTGTACAGAATGAAACAAATACTTTTCGGATTGGCGCTTATGGCTTGTGCCGTAGCACCGAGAACGGCCAATGCAGCCGATGGCAACGTACACTTCAAGGGAGAGCTCAAGGGCTTGACCGATACGCTTATCGTGATGATTCCCACCCATGGCAACGACATGACACGTGACACCGTGCTTGTGAAAGACGGAAAATTCGACTTCTCCGTGACCGTTGCTAATCCCACGTCTATTTATGCCTACACTCCAGCCACCCTGCGTCGCCAGGAGAACATTGGCTTCCAGACCATTGCCGTGCCGGGAGAATCGGCAGAGCTAAGCGGTGATTTGGCCTCAACTTACTCTTTTTCCGGAACGAAATTCTACCGTGAATACAATGAGGCTAACCGCACAATCGAAACTGCCGCTCATGCCCTCAACACCTACATGGACAAGCTGAATGCCCGCATGAAGGCAGGAGAATCACAAGATTCCCTGATGAAGGAGTATCGAGCTAAGGTGCCAATGTTGCGCCAGCAGATAACCGAAAGCATCTTCAACTTTATCAAGGAGCACCCTTCCTATGAGGCAAGTGCCGTCATCATTCCCGAGCTTGGCAATTTAGCGAAGATGAATGAAGCCGTCAAGCTGCTGTCTCCCGAGGTTCGCGATGGTCGCATGAAGAATTTCTATCAGTCTGTTATCGACCAAATGACAGCGCAGGAGCAAGCCGAAGCCGAGGCCGCCAAAAAGCAAGCGGTAGGCGTACAGGCTCCCGATTTCACGCTGAACGACATCAACGGCAAGCCGTTGACTCTGTCCTCACTGCGTGGTCAATATGTGGTGCTCGATTTCTGGGGTAGTTGGTGCGGCTGGTGTATCAAGGGATTCCCCGAAATGAAGAAATACTACGAGAAGTATAAAGGTAAGTTCGAGATTCTCGGTATTGACTGCAACGACACCGAAGACAAGTGGAAGGCCGCTGTAGAGAAGCATAATCTGCCTTGGCTCCACGTCTACTATCCACGCAACAGCAAGGTGTTGGCCGACTATGCCGTACAAGGTTTCCCCACGAAGATTATCTTAGACCCCGACGGCAAGATAGCCAAGACCGTGGTTGGTGAGGATCCAGCGTTCTACACTTTCCTCGATGAGCTGTTCGGCAAATAATATGTCACGCACCGCTCGTCTATAAGACTGGGCAGGAACAAAGCCTCAGCGCCTGTTCCATACCCAACCAACAATCCACCGATGTACCCTTGAAGGCAAGGTATATCGGTGGATTGTTGGTTCTATATCATTTTGAATCGTTGTTTTCAGGCACGTATGCGTCGGGCCTGTGGCCTTCCTGTTGCTTGGCAACAGCTTTTCTCACCCATTTCACAAACAAAAAAACTGCTGCGAGATAGTTCACCAGAAGCACCACCCCCAGTTTATCGACTAAGCTTATGGCGTATGTTCTGATTTGCAAGGCCGAATCGTCGGCACACTTGTAAATTCGCAACCCGAAGCCTGCGAAGTCCCATAGCGCATAATCAGCCAGCCCCAAGGCTGCCAAAAGAATCACTCCCACTATTATTTTCCATCGTTTCATAAGCTTCCAATCATTGGTTTTCGTTCAGGTTTGATGGTTGTAGCGACCGCTTGCCCTTGGGGTTCGCGTCAGGCCTTCTTGTTTGTTACGTTATCACCCCAACCGCTTGCTCTCGCCAAACTCCTTGGATACATAGTTGAGAAGGCTCTTGCAGCAGTTAGCCGAAAATTCCTGACCACACGCAATAAGACTATCCCACTCCTCCTCAGTCAGCCCGCGCTCTATCCGGTCGCGCGTAATGCCGTATTTCAGTAGGCCATAGATAAACCCGGCATTGAAATTATCGCCAGCACCTATGTTGCTCACGGTTTCCGACGGCTCCACCGCATAACTCTTCTTCAGACCGTTCTCTGCCCTGAGTTCCACCGGCCGGCTGCCCTGTGTATAGATAAACCGCTTGCAGTAAAACGACACCTCCGAGTTGTACACCCTGTCACAGTCGTTCAGTTTATACAGCACCTCAAAGTCTTCGTGGCTTCCTCTCACGATGTCGGCGTACTCTAAGTTCTCCAACAAATTGGGTGTGACCTTCATCACTTCATGCCGATGAGAAGGCCTGAAGTTGACGTCGTAGTAGATAATCGCACCATGTTTGCGGGCATCCTCCAGTAGCGCCACCATCTGTGGACGTATCACGGGGTTGATGGCATAAAAGGAGCCAAATACAACAATATCGTCTCGTTGTATCTCAGGATACACAAACTCAAGTCTGTCGTTGGGATGATTCTTGTAAAATATGTATTCCGCATCGTTGTTCTCATTGAGAAAGGCCAACGAGATGGGCGTTTTGGAATCCGGAAAAACATTCACATGGTCGGCATTGATGCCGTTCTCCCTGAGAAAGGCAATGACTCGCTGCCCCACTCGGTCGTTACCTGTCTCGCTGATAAATGTACCGGGGATGCCAGCCCTGCCCAGCGAGATCATGGCATTGAATGATGATCCACCGGGATAGGCACCAATGGGCTGCCCATCTTTGAAGATGATGTCGAAAACAGTTTCGCCGATTCCGATTACCTTTCGCATGCTATGGTTCTTTAAGAAGTTAAGGGAGTTTACAGAATGTCGTGGCTTCCTGCCCATACTCTCCATGCAAACTACAGTTCCCAGTCTGCAAATATCCGAAAAAAAGGGCACAATTCAAAACGAAATTGTCTATTTTTGCAGTGAAATGAAATATAACACAGTAACGCTCGACAATGGTCTCCGCATCATCCACCTACCCTCTTCGTCGCCGGTGGTCTATTGCGGTTATCAGATTCGTGCCGGCTCTCGCGACGAACAGCCCGGAGAGGAAGGGCTTGCCCACTTCTGCGAGCATGCCACCTTCAAGGGTACCGAGCACCGACGGGCCTGGAACGTACTCAACTGTTTAGAGAGTGTGGGTGGCGACCTCAACGCCTTCACCACCAAAGAAGACACGACCTATCATGCCGCGGTGCTGAAAGAGCACATCGGACGAGCCATCGACATACTTACCGACATTGTTTTCCACTCCACTTATCCACAAGCCGAACTGGATAAGGAGGCAGAGGTGGTGTGCGACGAGATACAAAGTTGCAACGACTCGCCCTCCGAACTGATATACGACGAGTTCGAAAACCTGATATTCAAGGGCCATCCCCTTGGCCATGCCATACTCGGAACGACCGAAAATGTGAGGACTTTCGATGCCGAAACGGTCAGGCGGTTCACCCGGACATACTACCGGCCCGATAACGCCATCTTCTTTGTGTATGGCGACGTGCCGTTCAGCAAAGTTGTTAAAAACCTGTGCCGTATCCACAACACAGCGCCTGCCTGCACCGATCCTTCCCAAGCGGCAGATGCCCAAACGCATGCTGACAATATGGGGGTGGCATCGTCCGGCATTTTCAAACCCTTTTCTTCGGAAGCACATGGTGAAACCATCATCATGAACCGGCAAACTCATCAGACTCACGTGATGCTGGGCAGCCGCGCATACGACATTCACAACAGCAAGCGAATGGGACTCTACCTGCTCAACAACATGCTCGGAGGCCCGGGGATGAATGCGCGTCTCAACCTCACGCTGCGCGAACGCCACGGACTGGTCTACACCGTAGAAAGCACGATGGTGAGCTATGGCGACGCGGGGCTATGGTGCACCTATTTCGGATGTGATCCACACGACCTGAAACGATGCCTTCGACTGGTGCGCAAAGAGCTCGACAGCCTCATCAGGCTACCCATCACCCCGACGCGACTCCATGCAGCCAAGAAACAACTCAAGGGGCAGATAGGCGTGGCCTGCGACAATAGAGAGAACTTTGCCCTCGACTTTGGCAAAAGTTTCTTGCATTATGGATGGGAAAAAGATATCAACGCACTGTACAAGGACATTGACGGAATTACCGCACAAGATATCCACGAAGTGGCGACAGAAATTTTTGCACCTGAACGAATGACGACGCTCATCTACCAATAAGCATCGCAGCGTGCCGCCAAACGAACCACGCCCAAAGGACCGCATCAGTCCGGCGGGCCTCAAACTCCTGTTTTTATGATGACATTAGAAGAAATCTTACAACACCGCAGGGCCATCAGAATCTACGATTCCAGCAAGCCTCTCGACGACGAAAAGGTGAAAAACTGCATTCGTCTCTCTACCCTCGCGCCCACAAGCTCCAACATGCAGCTGTGGGAGTGTTACCATGTCACCGACCCCGAAACGCTGAAAAAGCTGGCTCATGCCTGCCTTGACCAAAGCACGGCGCGCACGGCCCAGCAGATGGTAGTCTTCGTCACCAGACAGAGCCGCCACCGCGCGCATGCCGCGCAAGTGCTCAAGGCCGGTATCAACGACGTTTTAAGGAACAGTCCGAAAGACCGGCAAGAGCATCGCATACGTCTCCAGAAAATGTATTACAATTATCTCATGCCCATGCAATACAGTCGTTTTCTGGGCATTAAGGGCTTGCTCAACAAGCTCTTGGTTCAGTGCATCGGACTCTTCCGCCCCATCGTACGTCAGGTTTCAGAGGCCGAGGTCAGCACGGTGGTACACAAGAGCTGCGCCCTGGCCGTTCAAACCTTCATGCTGGCCATGAGCGAGCAGGGCTACGACACTTGTCCGTTGGAGGGTTACGACAGCCGTTTGGTGAAAAAGGCTCTGCATCTGCCCTACAATTGCGGCATCAACATGCTGATCACCTGCGGCATACGCGTGCCTGAAGGGGTGCGCGGCGACCGGTTCCGCATTCCCTTCGAAGAGCAGTATCATAAGATTGATTAGACCATCAGGCTCTCCCTGTCACGTCGTTGACCTGTTCCTTTTTGATCATTATGTAGCATCGGTAGTGTGTTTCGCTCGATACACACGCGTACTACGGCCGTTAGACACGTGCTTGGCGGCTGCGAGACACCTGTTTCGCGACCGCCAAGCACTGTCAGCAGACTTCCGAAGCGGTGTGATATCAAAGGTATAACACCGCCTCGTTGCCCATATTGAACAACAAGTCGAGAATAGACAGGTTGGCTTGAAAACCATGTTTCTGCTCGTAAACCTGATAATAGCGCCGGGGATGGAATTCGGCATCGGGCAGGGAATGTTTTGGGCGAATCGTCTCGCGGAAATCGGGAATATGGTCTGACGCGGCACCAGATTCCTCGGAAACAATTCCATAATCTGTCGTCGGCAACACCGTAGGCTCTATATCAAGCAGTTCGCAGACCAGCTTGGTAATATCAAGGTTGAAATCGAACAGATATTCCCACTTTCTCTCAAAAAAAGGTCGGAGGTCGTCGGCATAGAATTCAAAAAACGGACTGTCCCCGTATGCCGACAGCAGCGCATTCCAATGGATATGTCGCCAGTTGCCATGGTCGCTTATCCGCACATCTTTCATCTTGCATTTCAACCCATCGTATCGCTCAATGGGAATCGAAAGCGCCTGCAAGCCGTTGGCCGTAGCAATAATACAACGGTTACGGTAGGTCTGCTTGGTGAAGTTGTCGTGCTGTTCCAGTAAGACTCTGTCATAACGGAACAGTTTCTGATACCATTGGACGGGACCGAAATAAGTGGAAGAAAGCAAACAGGAAGTAGAACTCATCGTAACAAAATCAAAAGGGGAGATGAAACAATTTGGTGGCCCGACCTATCATCTGGTGCCGATACACCAGTGCCCATCCGCGGCCCATGCTGACCAAATAGAGCCTGCAATCGCTGCACTTGCATTTGGAACAGCAAGTCCACGGCACAAGATATAGCCGCGAGCCAATCTTCACCGTGTCGCCCGGCACGGCTTCCACCTTGCCGATGACGTCGCCTCGCCTGCGAAACACTACCAGTTCTCCTTTTCTCAATTCAACATGCGACAGCCTGTTTACCACGACCCTGTCTCCACGTCTCAGCGTCTGGCTGATGTCTGTGGGCACGGTATATACGGTAAACGCATAGGCGCGCACTGCTAAAACTATAACTAAAGCAACGCCAAGTGCTGATAGAGCCTTTATTGCTTGCTTCATTTCAATTCAAAATTCAAGTCCCCCATTAGTAGAGCCTACGAACTATGATGAGGCTACTCAGGTCCAACTTTCGCAAAGATATACTTTTTCTTGATTACACCCAACTTTTAAGAAAGCTTTTTATACCATGATTTCACATTTCATTATCAATACTTACCCATATAAAATGTTACAAAACCTGTATATTATTCCCTTTAATAATCAAAAAAGGATGATTTTCCTGTCTTATAACATCTTCCATTGACATACATCTCGAAACCTTCCCTTTTACCTTTGAATCTCATAGAGTTCTTCTGGCGAAATAGCATGAAATAGTTATCCCCATCATAAAATCCTATGTATGTGTAGACAGAATCTGCTTTTATATGGGAATACATTTCCTTCACTGTTTTTGCATCTGTTCTTTCGGCGATGTCCAAGCTGTCAACCTCAAACCTGTATTGTTTATCATTTGAGGCAAGTGTTATACTATTGTCCCAGCCAAACTTAATGTTATATTGCCTGTGATCAGAAAATATTATATTATGATAGGTTTTACCCTTAGTTAAAAAAAATGTTTGCGTATATAAAGGGATCCTCGCTTCAAATTGTAAAATCGACTCATAGAAAGTGGTATCCACATATGTGGTGCCTATCTGACTAATTTTACAAAAAGGTAATTGAATGCTTATTATAATAACAAACAGGAAGGCACCTATCAATATTCTTATTTTATGGCCATGTCCTTTCATAGTTGAAGTTTATGTTCCTCAGCATTTTGCCATCTATAGAATTTTCACTATCCTTATGGTATAAACGAAATAAGTAAAACTCTATGTAGCATGGCAAAGATAGCAATAAAATATCAAAACTTCGTTTCCTATGGCAGGATTTTTTGTGATGGAACGAATTTAAGATTTGTATCATGACTTGCCGCCTAATGTCAGCGGCATTAAAGGGATATACACGACTCAAGGGAAGATGTTTGACGCCACTTTTTAAATGATTACGTTTTTTATTTGGCATAAATTTGCTTTTTTGCATTAAAAAAATTATATTTGCATGGTATACAGCAGTATTAAACTATCATTAAATATTAAACCAATCACTAAAATTAAAAAATATGAAACCAAACACAGAAAAAAACAACAAGTGTCTTGACAAAGTAGAAGACAAGGTAAAAGACGTTGTCAATGATATTAAGGACAACAAGAATGTGAAAAAAGCCAAGGACGAGGCAGAGAAAGTAGCCGATGACGTGAAGGAGGCAGCCGAGGATGTAGCCGATGACGTGAAGA
>NZ_GG704782.1:49144-84437 GCF_000160535.1 Hallella bergensis DSM 17361
GAGGCAGCCAAAGATGCTAAAAAAGAGGCCAAGGACGTAGCCGACGACGTGAAGGAGGCAGCCAAGGACGTAGCCGACGACGTGAAGGAGGCAGCCAAGGACGTAGCCGACGACGTGAAGGAGGCAGCCAAGGACGTAGCCGACGACGTGAAGGAGGCAGCCAAAGACGCGAAGAAAGACGCAAAAGATGCTGTGGACGATGCTGAAGACCAGGGCGAAAATATGGCCGATGAAGCTACGGCCAAAACACATAATGTAATTGAAAACGTAAAAAACGCTATTACTGACACTAAAGAGAAAATAACAGAGACACGCCGCGACTTTGCCAAAAAGACGGCAGAAGCTATCGAAGGGGCTCGCGCTAATGAAAACGTGAAGAAGATGCGAGATAAACTTTGGGGGATCGTTAACGATATCAAAGAAAAGTAAGCGACAAAAAATTAAGGTAAGTTCTATTAATCCGTATATTTAGTGTTTACTGAATAAATTATAATTTATTGTATATCAAACGAATATTATTTATTCAGTAAACACTAAATTAGCTTTCCAACATACCATTTCTATCTCAAGATCTTAATATTCATCAGTTTTAATTCCTCATTATTCATGCGAACCCATTCATCCCAGTCTTCGTCTAATGATTTTAGCAATGGGCTTGGATGTGTTCTTAATAGTTTTGACAAATAAATCTTTGCATTCTTCTCTCCATCACGCAGATAAATTGCTTTCATCTTATTAATAGCCATATCTTCGTTATACTCATCATTCAATGAACTGTCACAAACAGCAATTGTCTTTTCAATGTAATAAGCAGCCGAGTCTTTATTATGTTCCCTTAAGTATTTTTCCGACAGAAAGATAAGCCGTAACGGATTATTTGCTTGAAGGGTCAAAACTGCATGTTCAGCGTTGGCTATAGCCTCATCCATGTGTCCCAAAGAAAAGAAAACCATGGAACGGTGACGATAACACTGCCTCTTACCGATGTTCGTAGTATCAATACTAAGCAAGTAGTCTGACAGTTTCAATGCTCTTTCGAGCATTGTCGTGTCGGTACGCAGAGTCCCCTCAAGAACCATTTTGTCTAAACTATCACGAAGGTTATTGAGATTTTCTTTATTCTGTCCTTTGACGCATCCTACAATCAATACGAAGACAATAAAAAAATACGATATTTTTTTCATAGAAACTTTATTGCCTTGTTATTTAATTCTGAATTCTTGGTTATATCTTCCCCATGCACCAGTGATAAAACCAATGATAGTCGGTCCTGTAACTGTCCCGTGGCCTCCAGGTGCGCTATAATTCCAAGCTCCAAACACATTTAAATTTATTGGAAATGACCACCAACTTTCGCTTTGGTGAAACTTAACCGGACAGCAGTGATTGTACATTATAAATTATACATTGTACATTATGAATTATGAATTGTGAATTATGAATTACTTAATATTGTCCACCATGTTGAACAGCCGGTTCCAACGTATGCCAGAAAAGCCGTGACGGTCGGGGTCGGAGCTCCACCAAATAAAGATAGGCTTGCCCACGATATGATCCTCGGGCACAAAGCCCCAGTAGCGCGAGTCGGCAGAGTTGTGGCGATTGTCGCCCATCATCCAATAGTAGTCCATCTTGAACGTATAGCTCTTAGCCAGTTTGCCATTGATATAGATTTGTCCGTTCTTCACCTCCAGGTCATTGTCCTCATAAACGCGGATAGGTCGCTCGTAGACGGCTATATTGTCAAGCGTGAGCTGAATGGTTGCACCCTTCTTGGGTATCCACACAGGCCCATAGTTGTCGCGCGTCCATCCTGTCACCATATTCAGGGGATAGAGGTCACCGATGACAGCATCGTTGTTGATACGAATGCTCTCCACCAAGTCCTTGCGGGCCTTGAGCGCCTTGACGGCTGCCTGGGTGAGGGGCATGAATCCGTTTTGGTTCAGGCTCGACAAATCCTCCATGGAGATGCCCAGTTCTTTCATCAGTTCATCGGGGATAGCCTGGCGTAGTTTGACATAATAGGTGTACTGCACATGGTCTGGCTCCTTGTTGGCCTTGCCGTCCAAATAGACGATGCGGTCCTTGATTTGCAGCGTCTGACCCGGCAAGCCCACGCATCGTTTCACGTAGTTCTCCCGACGGTCGGTGGGACGATGGTCTATGGAACCGTATTCGTTGGGGTTGCTGACAATGTAGCTACGACCAATGGCATACATATGCTTGAAATAGTCGAATTGTTCCTGCCGGTTCAGGTCGGCAGGGTTGACTGTCTGTTCAGCCTGCTGTCTGTAGATCTGTTCCCCGAAGCCATAGACCGTCGCATAATAGTCGGCAGCCTGATAACGCGGTTCGGTCAGGATGGTGTCGCCGGCGGGATAGTTGAACACAACAATGTCGTTGAGTTGCACAGTGCCCAATCCCTTGACGCGACGATAGTCCCAATGGGGGAACTCGATGTAGCTCTTGGTGTTGATAACCGGCATGGTATGCTGTGTGAGCGGCATGGTGAGCGGGGTCTGCGGTATGCGTGGGCCATAACTGAGCTTGCTCACAAAGAGATAGTCGCCCGTGAGTAGGCTCTTTTCCAGCGAACTTGAGGGAATGACATAGTTCTGGAAGAAGAAAAGGTTGATGAAATACACGGCCACCAGCGCAAACACCAAGGCATCTACCCAGCTCATGATGAATCGCACGGGACCCTCTGAAGTCTTCCACCACTGCCACTTAATTTTCTTTGTAATATATACGTCGAAGATGAAGGGCACAACGATTAAGCCCAGCCAACTCTTCACCCAAAAGAGAAATAACAAGTAAAGTATGAGAACCACAATGAACTTAGCCCATTGTTTGGTCATGTTGAGATTAGCTCTTTCCTTATCTATCATAACTGTTTGTCGAAAGTATTGGTTGTTTTTATCAGACTGGCCAGACCTGCCTGACTATATGGGTTAAAATTTGAACAAGTCATTAGTGGTCAGCAGACCGGTATGATCCTTGGTGTATTCAGCTGCCAGCACGGCTCCCAATGCAAACCCCATGCGCGAGTGGGCATCGTGTGTAATCGTGATGCTATCGGCTTCGGAGTTGTAGGTCACACGGTGTATACCCGGCACCTCTCCATGGCGAATGCTGTTAACGAGCAGTTCGTCGGCATTGTGGTCTGCCGACCCTTCCACGCGTCCGTCGTCCCAAGTGGTTGTTCCGAGTTTCCACTTGGCCTTGCGGTCGATGTTATCCACAATTTCCTCAGCCAAAGTGATGGCTGTCCCCGATGGTGCGTCGAGTTTGTGGACATGGTGGGTCTCCTCCATTTGCACATCGTATTGTGGAAAACGATTCATGATTTGTGCCAGATATCGGTTTACCGCAGAGAAAATAGCGACTCCTATCGAGAAATTGGAGGCCCAGAAGAGCGTCTGCTTGCCATCTCGCGTCATTTCTTCCACCTCTGCACGATGGTCCTTCATCCATCCGGTCGATCCGCTCACCACCTTCACATGGTGTTTGAAAGCACGACAGTAATTGTCGAAGGCTGCTGTGGGATTGGTAAATTCAATGGCTACATCGGCAGATGCAAACTCGGGACTGTCGAAGTCTTCCTGATTGTCTACATCTATTCTGCATACAATCCGGTGGCCACGCTCCAAGGCAACCTGCTCAATCATGTGCCCCATCTTACCGTAGCCGATTAAAGCAATATTCATGTTTTTTTTAAATTAAAACGTTTCTGCAAAAGTAACCATATTTATGTGGAAAATGTTGTTATTCAGGCTAAAAATTATTCAAATTCGAAACCTGCTGCAAATATTTACCCTTTTTTAATTAGATTTTGCATTCTAAAATGGTTCTCCATAAAATAAAGCACTAACTTTGCAAGTTAGCACGTGACGTTAGTCACGTATTTTCACACCATGTAAATATCTTCAAGACTGTATGAAAGGATACAAATGGATAGCCGGTCTGTTGACTTGTGTCGCTTTGACCTCTTGTTTTAAGGAAGAGCCCCTCAATGCAGAATGTGACATCGAGCAGGTCTTTTTCCACGTAGACAACCCGACTGATGTGTTTTTCTCGGTCTCAGACACGCTACAAAACGTGAGACCGAGCGAAGATGTCATCACTTTCAACGTAAGGCGGAAAAGCGGCATTGACCTCGCTACGCTCAAGCCACAATTCAAACTTACGCCCGGTGCACAGCTCGTTGAGTTGGAGGGTGGAACTATGGACAGCGAAAAAGGCGGGACCTATTACTATGAAACCCTGTCAGAGGACAAACAGTGGAAACGCCGTTACCGCCTGAATATCACGCCGACCATGCGTACGGTAAATGATACCGTTAAGTATGATTTTGAACATTTCGAGCTCGAACCGAAGGATAAGAAATATTACGTCTGGCACAATGTGTTGGAAGACGGAACCTTTGGCAACGACTGGAGCAACGGCAATCCCGGCTTCAGAATCGCAAGGCCGTCGGCCCAACCCTCAGAATATCCATCGGCGCCCATGGAAAACGGGTTCGATGGTCATGCCGTTCAGCTCACCACACGCAGCACCGGCTTCTTCGGTGCTTTCGCGAGGAAGCCTATTGCCGCCGGCAACTTCTTTCTCGGAACATTCAACGTTTCCATTGCATCGACCAATCCCCTAAAAGCCACGAGCTTCGGAGTGCCCTTCGACCGCGAACCACTTGTCATGACCGGCGTGTTCAAATACCAGCCCGGCCCTATCTTCAAAGATAAAAATGGAACCGCTATGCCCGACCGGAAAGATTCGGCAGCTATCTATGCCGTGCTCTACTACAACACGGAGGAAATAAGAAGCGGCAACAACATAGAACACAGAAAAATAGTATTGAATGGTGAGAACGTGAAAACCAGTCCGAACATTGTGGCTATTGCCGATATGAAAGAAGTGCCTGTAACCGACAGCTGGACACCGTTCAGGTTGGACTTCGTCTATAAAAAACCAATAGACTATGATGTCATGCTAAACCGCGGATACAATCTTGCCATCGTGTTCTCATCGAGCAACAAGGGAGATCGGTTCGAAGGAGCCATCGGATCGCAACTCTGTATCGATCAGATACGCATTATTTGTAAGAAAGAGGAATAGACTACATCGATTTTTAATCATAAACACACAGCAACATGTCACCCATCAAAATATTCTTGTCTGCAATCGCCTTATATGTTGGAACGGTCAACGCAAAAGCCGATAACATTCTCGACAGCCTCAGTCTGAAGGCACGCGTGGGCTACAGCATCGGCGGAACAGCTCCTGTGTCACTCCCCGCAACCATCCGGGGAATCAACGAATATCGCCTCCAACCCAATTTCTGTCTGGGAGTCGATGCCAAGAATACCCTTGATCCAAACTGGAGCATGCTCATTGGACTTCGGTTTGAAAGCAAAGGTATGCACGTAGATGCCCGTGTGAAGAACTATTACGAGAAAATTGTAAAAGGCAACGAATCGTTGGCCGGACGTTTTACCGGCGACGTGACAACCCAAGTGAGGCTATGGATGATGACCATACCTCTGCAGGCCGTATGGTCTCCAACACCAAAAATCGATGTCCGCTGCGGACCATACATCTCCATGCTCACCAGCAAATCCTTCACCGGTTATGTGCACAACGGCTATCTGCGCGTGGGCGATCCGACCGGAGCTAAAGTGGAGCTTGGAAACGACGAGGAAGCAAGGGGCAACTACGACTTCACGGAACATTTACGCCCGTTGCAATGGGGCCTGAACTTTGGGGTAGATTGGACCCTGTATCGTCGATTCGGCATTTTTGCCGACATCAGCTGGGGACTCACCGGAGTGCATAAGAAGGATTTCAAAACCATAGAGCAAACCCTCTACCCCATCTTCGGAACGCTGGGTGCGACCTATAGCCTTTGATTGCAATGATCTTCAAGACACATACACCGTAGACATCCTGAGAGCTTTCGGGGTAGCCGATGCAGACACGTCTATCCCCAAACTCTGCAACTTTCTGCGTAAGCGGGTAAAGTAGACGAGGCAAGAACAAATCGACGTTCACAAAAACATCAAAATAATAAAGAAGCAAACAACTCCCCAAATCGACACATCGACTTGGGGAGTTGTTTTTCTCAACAAAATATGACCATTCTTTTTACTGCGCCATGCGGTAAATTTGTTCGATGTCTTCTGCTTTCAGCACTTTGAAGTGGCCATGTGTAATCGTGTTGTTGCGTGTACACTTGCGTGCCATTTCCTTGATCTCGTCTTCTGTCACCTGACGACCAACCAGTTCGTGGATGGAAGTAGGCATGCCTATGGAATGATAGAATTTCTCTATTTCCTCAATGCCACGAAGGGCTGTTCCCTCTGGATCATCGCTATTCTCAGGAACGTCCCACACCTCCACAGCAAACTGTACGAAGCGTTGAATATTTTCCTTCATCACATAGCGCGCCCAACTTGGCCACACTGCTGCCAAGCCGGCACCATGGGCAACGTCGAACAACGCGCTCAACTCATGCTCGATCTGGTGTGTAGCCCAGTCGCCGAGAAGGCCACAACCGGTAAGTCCGTTGTGAGCCAGGCTACCGCCCCACATAATCTGTGCACGGTTTTCGTAATCATTGGGGTTTTTCAGCACGTCATGCACGCATTCCTTCATGGTGCGGAGCAGGCTGATGGCAATATTATCGGTGAGCACCATGTCGTTGTCGTGAGAGAAGAAACGTTCCATGGTGTGCATCATCATGTCGGTCACTCCAGCCGCTGTTTGGTAGGCGGGGAGCGTAAAGGTGCGCTCGGGATTCATGATGGCAAACTTCGGACGAGTAAGGGGATTGGAATAGCCACGCTTAATCTCTCCCTCTTCCTTGGTGATCACCATGGCATCGCTCATCTCACTGCCCGCAGCGGGAATGGTGAGTACTGAAGCCACCGGCAGGCAGCACTTGGGTTCTGCGACGCCCTCAAAAAAGTCCCACACATCGCCATCATAGTTAGCTCCGATCGCTATGGCTTTACTGGAGTCGATGACGCTACCGCCTCCTATGGCAAGGATAAATTCAATCTTCTGTTCCCGAACCATCTTGATTCCTTCCTTCACAAGGCCGAGACGTGGATTGGGCACCACGCCGCCAAGCTCAACATAGTCAACCCCGCCTTGCTTCAAGTTCTCGCAAATGGCATCAAGCAATCCGGATGCCTTGGCGCTCTTGCCGCCATAATGTACCAACACCTTGTGTCCGCCATACTTAGTGACAAGCTCTGCCACTTTACTTTCTGACTTCTTGCCAAACACTACCTCGGTAGGGGCATAATAAATAAAATCTTGCATAATAATGAGTAGTTTTTTATTGTCTATAATCTGTCTCAAATATACATATTTTATTCCGATTAACAAAGGATTACAACCACGTATTATCGGGAATTAACTTTGTTTGTCATATTATTTTATGTCACTACTCAGCAATACCTATTATATTCTTTGTGTTCTATTTGAGGAATACAAAAAGGGAAATGAAAATTACAAGGACAAATGAGACGTGCGTTCACTTCAAGATGGAACGGTTTGTTCACGCACGTTGGGTTATTCTTGACAAGGTCGATCTTATCTTGGATTCCTATCATGAGGCATCATAAATGGTTAAAGATGTTGACAAAATGACCTCTCATTTTCGCTGATTTGAAAAACTGTTTGTGTTCGCTCGAAATACGAAAAATATATAGGGTTTTGTAAACGTCTGATGGTCAGCGTTTTTGAAAATTAGACCTTTTTCCTTCTTGTTATACCACCCGCGATTGAATATCGATCGGCATGACGGGAAGGCCTCAACCGCCGTGCGATAGAGGCTCTTCCGCGTTGCCGCTAAGGCCTAACCGCACGATGAGAAGGCTTCCATCGCAGCAATCTTATGCATTTGGCTCATGTTCGGCTCGGCTATGCCGAAAAAAGATGGCGCTTTTCTCTCTAAATATCTCGAAAATTATGATCGAAAAACGGTAATTATATTTGTCTAATATACCAACAAGAAGCCCGTGTCTTTTAAAAGTTTTTACTGATCCTCAAAAAGTTAGTATCGCAACTTTTGATTTGCAGTATGCACATCGATTCTATGGCTTCATAGGTGAAGCACAGTATTTGCACGGTCATACAGGAACATTGTTAAACTCACTTTTACAAGTGGCGACAATGCTGCAACAGCCGATTATGAGTCGGACAAGAGCTTTGAACGTTGTCCTTATTGTGGTGTAGCACTGAACGAAGACAGTGTATGTCCGAAGTGCGGTTATAGAAAGAAATAACACATAAATAATGGATTCTCCCAACAAATCATGTGGTTTTGTTGTGGCTATGTAAAGCGTATAGCCGCTGTTCATATCAAAAGATGAACAGCGGCTATATGGATTAGAAGTGCGGTCTCCTCAGGTTATGAGTGCCTGAACAACAACGACATCCGTTTAGCCATCGCGCTATTATTTCAAAACACCTTGAGCTGGCACGCGACAAGACTGGGCATTTTCCTCCAAGTTATCGGGAATGCTCCCTGAGCACTAATCGGCATTCTTCCAGAATACCGGTGAGCTCCTCCATGGTATTGGCTTGCAGCATGGCGATGCGCGTCTGACGGAAGTTGGGAATGTTCTTAAAAATAGGTGAGGAAGCCAAATGACGCCTTGTGTGCAAGATGCCGCGGTATTCGTCTATACGCTCGACGTTGATGCGGAGTTGCTCTTCAAGGATATCTATTTTATCGTCGACCGTTAAGGGTGCAGCCGGTTCCAATCCCCCACCCGACGTACTGTTCAGATAGTCGCGCATCTCCTTAAAAATCCATGGACACCCGAACGTGGCACGGCCTATCATGACTGCGTCTACACCATAACGCTCAAAGGCCTGCTTGGCCTGCTCCGGTGTAGTGATGTCGCCATTTCCTATAATCGGGATATGGATGCGCGGATTTCGTTTCACCTCACCAATGAGCGACCAATCGGCGTCACCGGTATACATCTGCGAGCGGGTGCGCCCATGTATGGTGAGCGCGCGGATGCCACAATCCTGCAGTTGTTCGGCCAGGTCTGTTATGATGAGGTTGTCCAAATCCCATCCCAACCGAGTTTTGGCCGTGACGGGAACCCTTACGGCATCGACTACGGCGCGTGTGATGTCGAGCATCAGCGGTATGTTCTTCAGCATGCCGGCACCAGCGCCCTTGCCCGCAACTTTCTTCACGGGGCACCCGAAGTTGATGTCGATGACATCCGGTTCTACCGTCTCGACCATCTTCGCAGCCTCGACCATCGACTCCACGTCGCGCCCATAGATTTGTATGCCCACCGGGCGTTCGTCGTCATCGATCTGCATCTTGTCCAATGTCGACTTGATGTTGCGTATAATGGCCTCAGCCGATACGAACTCGGTGTACATCATATCGGCACCATAACGCTTGCATAGCTTACGGAAACCTATGTCGGTCACGTCTTCCATCGGAGCGAGGAAGAGCGGTTGTTTCTTAAATTCTATATTGCCTATTTTCATCATTGCATGAAAAGATAATGATTTTCTATCACTCTAATAAGTGATACGTCCCACCCGCATACGGCTTAACGATGCCTTTCATCTCCATACCCAGCAACAGGGACGTGAGCTTGCCGACAGGGATGTCCGTCCTCACGCTGATAATGTTGAGCTGGATGTCGTTCATTTTCCGCAGTAGCGCCACCACCTTGGCCTCCTCCGGCGACAAATCTGGGAAAAGATTTCGCTCTATCCCGGCATGACGGGCAGCGACAACAGCGCGCTCGTCATCCCACCCCATGGCATTCAGGAAGTCGTCGGCCGAGGTGATGAGGCCCGCACCATTGTCGCGGATCAGATTATTGCAGCCCTCACTATAGACGGCTCCCACCGCTCCGGGAAAAGCAAAAACATCGCGATTGTAATCCCGCGAGATGCGCGTGGTGATGAGTCCACCACCCTTGCGGGCACTTTCCACAAGGATACATGCGTCTGAGATGCCTGCCGTGATGCGGTTGCGGCGCACAAAATTGAGTCTATCGGCATTGGTATGGGTCATAAACTCGGTGAGCAATCCGCCACGAGTCACCATCGCATTGGCCACGTCGCGGTGTCGTGGCGGGTAGAGGTTGTCGAGTCCGTGAGCCAAGACGCCGATGGTATCGATGTTGTTTTGCAATGCATGGCGATGGGCACAGACATCAATGCCGTATGCCAATCCACTGACAATGACTATCTCGGGGCATTTGACACGTAGGTCGGCCACCAGCCTTCGCACGAGATCCTCGCCATAGGCAGTGCTGTGCCGCGTGCCCACAATATTGATGATGCGCTGCGCATTCAGATCCGCCGTTCCTTTATAGAAGAGCATCAGCGGTGCGTCGGGGCATTCCCTGAGGCGCATGGGGTATGCCTCGTCGTTGAGACACAAGGTGCGGATATTGTGTTTCTCATCATATTCAAGTTCCTCCTCGGCCCTTTGGCGAACCGTATCAATATCTCTCAGCGCCTCCATCACCTTTTGGGGAATACCCGGATACATCTTCGCCAGTTCCTTGCGCTGCTCCACGATGGCCGTTGCCGAACCAAGTTCGCGATACAATGCGACCATCGCATTGAGGTTAAAATAACTCAATCGGGTGAGAATGGCTGTGTTGAGCAGTTCTTGCGGAGTTGTCGTCATAGCTGAAGTGAGGATGATTATCTGGGTTGTCGGGTGCAGACTGCATCGACATCTCGTTTTCCTGCACTGACTTCCTTGCACTTCTTCTCATATGCCTCTATGACGGGCAGGAATACACGGTCATAGTCTTCGCTCATACCTAAGCGACCATTGATGAGCGTCACTAATTCCACGTCGGCATGAAAACAGAGTTGCTCATCAGAGGCACGATAGATGTCGTGTTCAAATACATATTTCATGCCTTCCTTGCGCAGGTTCATGCATGAAATCATCTCATCGTCGGGCCTCAACGGCGATTTGAACTTCAGTTGCATACGAGCCACCACAGCGTCCACGCCTTTCTCGTGCAGCTCGGTAAAGCTAACACCCAGCGAACGCAGGAACCGGTGGCGCGTGTGCTCCGTGTAATGTAAGTAGTTGGCGTTATTCACAATTCCCTGGATGTCGCATTCATAGTCGCGCACATCCATCCTTGTTTCAAATAAATACGAGTTGTTTCTCTTCATACGTTGTTTTGAAGTTTGGATTCAAGACATCATCCTTGTCATATGCTGGATTTTTTCGAGGAATACAGTAAGCTTATTTCGTCAGCCTGCCTTTAGTGAGGAACTGATAACCAATTCTGCATCTCAGACACTCTCTCTTGTCGCAATATTCTTTTTTCAACTGTATCAGAGCCTGGGAGTCGCCAGCATTTTCCACCGTCAGGCCACACTCCTTCCACATCCTCACCACGTGGTTGTTTTCAGCCCTGAGTTGCTCCAAGAATCCGAGAGCACGATCGCAGAACTCCTCGACCTGCCTGTGCCGTCCGTATGCAAAGAGCATGGGCACGGCGGTGTTGATGAGCAGCAAGTCCAAGGACGACTGCGAGAGTCGTTTCTCACTCTTCCTGCTCTCGGCTCCAAACATGTAATGCGTTTCCCAATAAGGTGTGACGGCCGTCCGGAATAGCTCTCTGGCCGCCTTCACATCCTTGCAGTCGATGAGTCGGGCGAGTCCCGTCTTGTGTTCATAACAAAGATTGGCGATTTGGGCAATGCGTATATGCGGGAAGTTCTGTGGTCTGAGCCGAAGGAAACGCCATAAGCCAGGATCAATGGGGTTCAGTTGGAACTTATGCGACAAATAGAGGTATTCTTCGCGCATCCGACTGAAATAGCCTTCCTCCATCGCAGCATCACGGTAACGCTCCGGCACGGCCTCGATGTCGAGCAACCCAGCCTGTCCCATGAACATAGCCTCCACCTGAAACAAATCATCGCGGTGATGCGCCACGTCGTGTAGCGGAACGCTCGCTGCCCACTGCTCGAAGGCATCGCCATTGATGCCAAATCCATAGTTGCGGGCCAAGGTCATGAAATAAGCATCCTCCCACGACCCATTGCAGCGTTCCACCCTTTGGCGTATGGTCTCTGTCTTCTGTTCCAGCCGTTCGGTTTGCAGGGTACTCATCCAGGAGTGTATCATAAGACTCGACAACTCCGGAATAATCTGATAGCAGGGCGGATACTTGTCAGCACGCAGCAACTCGCTGTAGTTTTCTCTCACCCCATCGGGCACGTCAAGTTGCATCTGCGGGATCAGGCGCCCGTCTCCGGCTTGCACGTCCGCATCGGCCATCCCCACCACGTGAAGCACTACATTGTCGTAATGACGATCCTCGTGATGATGGTGCAAATACCAGTCGGAAGCCCTGTCGTGTATCTCCACATTGCCCACCCACACCGTGTCACCAATCCTTATCTTTGCATTGAAGAAGTCGGGTCCTGCATGATGGTTGTGCAGTCCTGGGTCGATCACTTCAACGGACAGTCCGGTTGTAGTCTCCAAGGGCTTCAACGGGAATAGTTTGTGTTTCCACACATAGTGCAATAGTTGTTCCATTCAGAACAGGGTTGAGACATTCTTATTGTAAAGGTGGGCTTCTGTATTTTTGCTCCCGGCTTGCACCCACATTCGCAAAGGTAATAATAAATTCTCATTATACACGGGCATTCCAAGAGATTTTGTTTTGAAAAAATGGCATAAGCTCCGCATTTCAAGTGTGCACAGTGTGACCAAGATGAAGCTCTTACATATTTTTGATTCTTACTGTTGGGCCTGTCGGGTAAAATGATTTTTTCGATTCCTTTCCGTATCGCTAATGTATTTCTGTTTATTTAGGACAACATTGACTGTCATCTCCAATCTTTTTGAGTATCTTTGCAACAAAAACATACGAATGGCAGAAGACTTTGACATCAGGGACGAGCAGATCACATCCAATGAAAAGGAATTTGAAAATGCGCTCCGACCTCTATGCTTCGGCGACTTCAACGGTCAGCAGAAGGTGGTGGAGAACTTGCAGGTCTTCGTCGAAGCCGCCAAATACCGGGGCGAACCTCTTGACCACACGCTGCTTTATGGCCCTCCGGGACTGGGAAAGACCACACTGAGCAACATCATTGCCAACGAACTGGGTGTAGGCTTCAAGATTACTTCCGGACCTGTGCTCGACAAACCGGGCGACCTTGCAGGCATTCTGACTTCGCTCGAACCCAGCGACGTGCTGTTCATCGACGAAATTCACCGCCTGCAGCCGGTCGTGGAGGAGTATCTATACTCTGCCATGGAGGACTATCGCATCGATATTATGATCGACAAAGGGCCGTCGGCACGCAGCATTCAGATCGACCTGAACCCGTTTACACTCATCGGTGCCACCACTCGGTCAGGCATGCTCACGGCACCACTGCGTGCGCGTTTCGGCATCAACATGCACTTAGAATACTACGATCCTGAAACATTGACACGCATCATCAGGCGATCGGCTCAGCTACTCAAGGTGCCCGTTGACGATGAGGCTGCCATGGAGATTGCGCGACGTAGTCGGGGCACGCCCCGTGTGGCCAACGGATTGCTGAGACGCGTGCGCGATTTCGCACAGGTGAAGGGCAATGGCACCATCACCACCGACATTGCCCAGCTATCCCTGCAAGCCCTGAACATCGACCAATACGGACTCGATGAAATCGACAATAAAATACTCACAACCATCATCGACAAGTTTCGCGGGGGACCCGTGGGCGTGTCGACCATAGCCACTGCCATAGGCGAGGATGCCGGAACCGTGGAGGAGGTCTACGAGCCATTTCTCATTATGGAGGGCTTCATCAAGCGTACACCACGCGGGCGCATGGCTACCCGACTGGCATACGACCACCTCGGCCGTAATCCCTATGACGGAAATGTGATGCAACAAGAACTCTTTTAATTTCTTCCATTACCCATCCCTCATGCAACCATCCCCTACTCACACAACGGCTCTCTTTGTCGGCACTTTCGACCCTTTCACCATCGGTCATGCTGACATCGTAGAACGCACACTACAGCTTGTTGACAAACTTGTCATCGGCGTGGGAGTGAATCCCGACAAACACACTCTGTTTTCTCCCGAGGAGCGCATAGGCGCTATCCAAAGCCTCTATGACGACGAACCACGCGTGTCGGTGGTGACCTATTCCGACCTTGCCGTTGACCTTGCCAAGCGTGTCGGGGCAAAATTCATCGTGCGCGGCGTGCGCTCGGTCAAAGACTTTGAATACGAACGCGACCAAGCTGAATACAACAAGAGGCTCGGAAACGTGGAAACTCTCCTGCTCTATGCCGACCCGACGCTCACTGCCGTCTCGTCGAGTGCGTACCGGCAGTTGATTTATTTCCAAAAGGATGCCTCATGGATGCTGCCAGGGAAAGGGAAGAATCAAGAGGGAAGAGAGAAGAGGGAAGAATGAAGAGGGAAGAATGAGGAGGGAAGAATGAAGAGGGGTTCTGAATACTGTGTTGGAACTGAAACTATAAAATAATAAGCACATGATTACCTATCAAGCAGAAGGTGTTGAGTTGCCGAGCATCAAGCACCGGGAGACGACGGCATGGATTAAGGCGGTGGCGGCGACCTATGGCAAGCGCGTGGGTAGCATCGGATACATGTTTGTGGATGACAAGAAGATACTGGAAGTAAACAACCAATACCTTGGCCACGACTATTACACCGATATCATTACCTTCGACTATGATGATGGCGATGTCATCAATGGCGATCTTGTCATTTCCCTCGACACCGTGCGAAGCAATGCCGAACTATTCGGCAAGGACTATGCCGATGAACTCAACCGTGTGATCATTCATGGCATTCTCCATCTCTGCGGTATCAACGACAAAGGACCGGGCGAGCGGGAGATTATGGAAGCCCATGAGGAAAAAGCGCTCGCCTTGCTCAAAGAAATGCAAAGGCAGAACTAAAATTGCCTTTCTTGCCTTTCCATCTCCTCAATGGCACGCAAGACGATGTCGTTTTGCTCATTAATCACTTGGAAATACTCACTCATATCCCACAAGTCACGGGCTACGAGAGCCTTAAGCTGGGTCTTGAGATAGGGTAAGGTCCTGCTGAGTTCTGCTGCATCCTTAGGCTCTATCTTTTGTTTTTTGCCCTCAGCAATGATTTCATTGACTACAGATTGGGGTATCTCAAAATCTGAAAGGTACTTATCGAATGCCTCGTATCGGTTTTTTAGCTGTTTGCGATGGCTGTCGACATACTTGAGATTCGCATTCATCACAATACCCTTGGCAGCCAATTGTCGATGAAATCGGGTATATTTCGTGGTGTCGAGTGGCACAAACACATCGGGCATCACCCCACCCCCGCCATACACCGTGCGATGTTTGCGCAGGGTGTAATACTTCAGGGAATCGTCAAAATGGATGCTGTCTGCCGAATACAGTTCACCATGCTTGTACCGATCGTCCAATTCCATATCATAATCCTTCTTATCCCCTTTCTTATAGGGCTTCTGGATACATCGTCCGGAAGGTGTGAAATAGTGGGCCACCGTGAGTCGCATCATACTGCCGTCGGGGAAATTGACCGGGCGTTGCACCAGTCCCTTGCCAAAGCTGCGACGCCCTACAATCACGCCCCGATCCTGATCTTGAATGGCTCCGGTAACAATCTCCGCAGCAGAAGCAGAAAATTCGTTGATCAGCACGACGACTTTGCCCGTAAGCAGCTTCCCATTGCCTTTGGCATGGTATTCCTGTTGGCGCACCTTGCGACCTTCAGTATAGACAATGAGATCGTTCTTCTGTAAGAATTCATTGGCTATTTGCACGGCAGCCTGCAGATATCCGCCGCCGTTCTCCTCCAAATCGAGTATCAAATCCTTCATTCCCTTGTCCTGAAGCTCACGCACACAGGTCATGAACTCATCGTATGTCGTTGCCCCAAAACTCCCAATCCGGATATACCCGATGCCCGGCCGAATCATGTAATAGCCGTCGATCGTCTTCACAGGAATCTTGTCGCGCGTCACGGTGAAAGTCAGCAGGTCATTGATTCCACGCCGCACAACACCGAGTTTCACCTTGGTGCCTTTCTTGCCACGTAATCGCTTCATGATTTCCTCACGTGGCATTTTTACCCCTGCAATCGCTGTATCGTTGACCATCACAATACGATCTCCGGCCACAATGCCTACCTTATCAGAAGGGCCATTGACAATGGGCTGTATCACCAACAAGGTGTCAGACTGAATGTTGAACTGCACACCAATGCCCTCGAATGCCCCTTGGAGCGATTCGTTCAGGATCTTGGTCTCCTTGGCCGTTGTGTATGAGGAGTGGGGATCGAGCTTCTCCAACATGCCACGAATGCCATCCTCCACCAATCTCTGTTCGTCGACCGAGTCAACGTATAGATTGGAGATGGCCATCTCGGCAACCTGCAGCTTGCGGAATGGGGACTTTGAGCCCAAGTTGAGACGAAACTGCGCTTGTATAGTTGAAGAAACAAAAAGGGATATAGTTAAAAAAGAGATTACCCTATGCCATTGTCTTGTCATTGATATCCTTATGGTTTATTGATGATGTCAGCCCCCGATCCAATGCTTGTCATTCAATCATTGGGCAGGGTGCCGTTGGTTCTTTTACTCCTCCGTTTCCACAATATCTTCTTCGATCACCAAATTGTCGATGATGAAGTTTTGTCGCTCCATGGTATTTTTACCCATGTAGTATTCAAGGAGTTTCTGCACTTGGTCGTTCTTGTGGAGGGTCACCTGTTCCAATCGCATATCAGGGCCGATGAAATGGGCGAATTCCTCGGGTGAGATTTCCCCAAGACCCTTGAAACGGGTAATTTCTGGGTCAGGGCCAAGTGCCGATATGGCCTCAAGGCGCTCGTCCTCCGTATAGCAATACCAGGTGATGAAGTCGTTCTTTTTCTCCCCCTTGCCCAAGCGGGCATCAGCCTCAGCGATTATCTTCTTGTTCTTGATCTTCGTGCGACGGTTTCGCACGCGGAACAACGGTGTCTGAAGCACGAAGACGTGTCCTTTCTTGATGAGCTCGGGATAAAACTGGAGGAAGAATGTGATGATAAGAAGTCGGATGTGCATGCCATCGACATCGGCATCGGTGGCTACGATCACCTTGTTGTAGCGCAGGTTGTCGAGCCCATCCTCGATGTCGAGCGCAGCTTGGAGCAAGTTGAATTCCTCGTTTTCATAAACCACCTTCTTGGTCAGACCGAAGGAGTTGAGCGGCTTGCCACGCAACGAAAACACGGCCTGCGTGTTCACATCACGGCTCTTGGTGATACTCCCACTGGCCGAGTCACCCTCGGTGATAAAGATAGACGTTTCTTCCTTTTGGTCGTTCTTGGCATCGCAGAAGTGGATGCGGCAGTCGCGCAGCTTGCGATTGTGCAAGCTGGCCTTCTTGGCACGCTCCCGAGCCAGCTTTGTCACACCGGCCATGGCCTTGCGTTCGCGCTCACTTTCCTTGATCTTGTTTTCCAGAATATCGGTCACATCCTCCTTATGGATGTGCAAGTAATTATCCACTTCGCGCTTGAGGAAATCGCCAACAAACTTGTTGATGGTCTCTCCGTCTGGTGCCATCACCGTGGAGCCAAGCTTAATCTTGGTCTGACTTTCAAACACCGGCTCCTCCACATTGATGGCAATGGCTGCCACAATGCCGTTTCGGATATCGGCATACTCGTAGTTCTTGTCGAAAAATTCCTTGATTGTCCTGGCTATATGCTCCTTGAACGCACTCTGATGCGTACCACCCTGGGTGGTATGCTGACCGTTCACAAAACTATGATATTCCTCGCCATACTGGTTGGTATGGGTGAAAGCCACCTCGATATCGTCGCCCTTCACGTGCACAATGGGATAAAGGCTATCCACGGTCATGTTGTCGTTGAGCAGATCTTCCAGTCCGTTGCGGCTCTTGATGCGCCTGCCGTTGTACATGATGGTCAACCCGGAGTTCAGGTACGTGTAATTGCGAAGCATCGTCTCCACAATTTCATCGCGAAAAGCGTAGTTCTTGAACAGGCTGCTGTCAGGCTCGAAGAACACATAGGTGCCGTTCTCGTCCTGACTCTTCGAAGTTTTGTCGTCCATGAGCTGACCCTTTTCAAACTTCAGTTCACGCACCTTGCCCTCGCGATAGCTCTTCACCTCAAAGTGGGCACTCAGTGCATTCACCGCCTTTACGCCCACACCATTGAGTCCGACACTCTTTTTAAAGGCCTTGGAATCGTACTTTCCTCCCGTGTTGAGCATCGAGACCGCCTCCACTAATTTGCCTTGCGGTATGCCGCGCCCATAATCCCTGACGCTGACATGTAGGTTGTCATCGATATCGACCTCTATCCTGTCGCCCGCGTTCATCTTGAATTCATCGATGGAATTGTCGATAACTTCCTTGAGGAGCACATAGATTCCGTCTTCCGGCAGTTTGCCGTCGCCAAGCCGCCCGATATACATACCGGGTCTGGTCCTGACGTGTTCCATGTCGCTCAGGTGTCGTATATTGTCGTCTGTGTATTCCGGTGTTTGCGGTTGCGTGCCCGGGGTTGAAGAATTTCCTACCCCCGGCCGTTTTCCATCACCGTCCATATTTTTGGAATCTGTCATATTTCTTTATTCTAATCTGAAAAACTCCGAGACAACCCGTTGGCTTGTCGTTCGGAGAATCAAGCAGTCGCACTGCATCCACGCGATTGGCACAATGCCTTCAATCAGGCAATCGGCTTGCGATAGCAACGGCGTCTCTTGTGGTTTTCGGGTTCAAACATAGACCATTGCCCTTGCACACCAGTGTTTTCTTCCATCTCTACCTGAGACTCTCCCCACTTGAATCCATATTCAATATAGCGTGGAATGAGATCGGTAAACATCAGCGCGTTGGCTCCCTTGGAGCGATATTCGGGACGCACCCCAATAAGCAGCAGGTCCACTCCCTCGGTCTTGTGGAACTTACTGGCTTTCAATATATGCCACCATCCAAAGGGGAACAGGCGACCCCGGCGGCATTTTCTCAACGCCTTGGAGAGCGAAGGCAGGGTGATGGCCACACCCACGATCAGGTCGTCCTTGTTGGCATCCACAATCACTGTCACCAAGTTGAAGTCAATCCCCGGCAAGAACATCTTGACATATTGGTCAATCTGGCGATCGGTCAGCGTGACGAAACCATACAGGTCAACGTAAGTCTCGTTGATAATCTCAAACAACTTACGGGCGTAACCCTGTTTGACGTCTTGCGGCGTGATCTTTTTCACACGCAGGTTATATCGCTTCTGTATCATTTCCGACAAGCTCAGGAGCTTCTCGGGCACCTTGTCGGGAATGGGGATAAGGTATTCCACGTAGCCTACATCCTCCTTCCATCCGCCCAGCTGTTCTATGTGCCGGGGGTAGTATTCGTAATTGTAGAGCGTAGCTAGTGTGCTCATCCGGTCGAAGCCCCACGTGAGCATTCCCTCGCGGTCCATATCGGTAAAGCCAAGCGGACCAACAATATGAGTCATGCCCTTTTGTTTGCCAAAATTCTCCACGGCAGCGAGAAGCGCACCACTCACCTCCAAGTCGTCGACAAAATCGATCCAGCCAAAGCGCACATCCTTGGTATTCCAGCGCTCGTTGGCTCGGTGGTTGACGATGGCTGCCACACGTCCCACCAGTTTATCATCCTTGTAAGCTAAATAATATTCTGCTTCACAAAAGTCGAAAGCCGCATTTCTGTCCTTGCTCAGGGTGTTGACCTCGTCTCTGTATAAAGAGGGTACGTCATAGGGACTGTCCTTGTAAAGGTCGTAATGAAACTCTATGAAGGCCCGAAGATCTTTCTTCGTCTCCACCTTCTTTATATTTACCGTCATGAATTGTCTTATGAATTAATGTTTAAAGCGGTTGATGATGTTCTAAAACAGACCTAATAAACAGGGTATGGTCTTGATACTTAGAATATATCTTCCCCGTGCAAAAGTAGTCATTTTATAGCATAAGGCAAAATGAATGCTATAAATTTTGCTTTCGTGCTTCATGTTAGCCCTGTCCTGGGGCCACCATATGATGAGAAGGCCATCCGGCCTGCATCCGAGTCATGCCGTGCGGTACTCATCACGGCGGACTGCTTGCCATAAAAATAGAATATAAAAAACAGTATTGTTCTTACAAATTTGCTTAAATTTAAGAAAACTGCTTCCTGTTTTATACAATTTTTCATCAGAATGTAACATTATTTATAACTTCGAGTGTTGCATAATCCGATTTTTCTTCGTATATTTGTCAGTGAGACATTCATATTAGGTAACCCTTTAAAATTCACCCCAATGAAACAAGATCCTAAGAACTTAGCTGGTGTCTTCGAGGAAAACGAAATCCAAGCAAGGCAACCGGACACCAATCCGACTCAGGAAATGGGTGGAGAGGTTTGGTATCAGTAAACATTTTACTTGTGATATCATTAAATTAAACATGAACAGACGAAACATACAACCGTAAAGGTTGCGTCGTTAAGACAGAGAGGGGCTCCCAACACGGGAGTCCCTCCTTTTTTTTTGCAGGGCAAACCCTGTGCAGCATCACCCTATCACCTTACCCACAAAAGCCAACACCGACTGCTTTTTCTTTGTCATGTTGTCTATAGAAAAAAGTTCTATGCTGGCGTTTATCGACCGCAAGACGATCGTTTATCGACCGCAAGACGACTGGATGTCGTCCGCGAGACGATCGGATGTCGGACGCAAAACGGTGACAGAATCATCATATTTAGGTATTGTAGAGACCTAAACAACTCGCTACCTTTGCAGCAGCCAAAATGGCTTAACAAATAAGAAACCAATCCATTATTCTTTATCACTATGATTCGGAAAATTATCTTCTCTCTGTTACTTGCGGTTCTTTCCGCAAATTTCTCTCAAGCCAAGACTGCATTGGTTATCATTGCCCACGGTTCGCCAATGCCCAGTTGGCGCAAGCCCGTCTTGGCCATGGAGCAACTTGTTCGCGAAAAGCTCAAAACCTCGCCCCTAAAAGGTATCGACTATGTCAGGTTGGCTCTCATGGAATACAGCGAGCCCTCGGTGGCCTCGGTGGTGAGCGACTGCGAAGCCCAGGGCGTTGACACTATTTTTGCCCTGCCCATGTTTATGGCACCGTCGAGCCACACCGAAAACGACCTGCCCAACATATTAGGAATGAAATACAACCAGTATGTGCGTCAGGAACTTGCTGAGGAGAACACTCAACTCGTCAGCACCGACATTCCCATCATTCTGGGGCCGACAATGTATTACAGCTATGTTTTGGAAAAGGCTATGCTACAACAAATCACAGCCCTGTCGGAGCAACCCGAGCAAGAAGCCGTTATCTTCCTGGCTCACGGCGATCCCGAGCGTTGCGGATTCTGGAATATGATGTTGGAGAATGTGCAGAATTATATCAAGGAAAACACCAAGATTGGATATACGGCAGGCAAGGATATCGAGATGGGGCACGATTTTGCCAACGAGCTGCTGCCAATGCTCCAGCAGGCGACCAAGGAGAAAAAACGCATCATCGTGCAGGGTGTTTATCTCACATCAGATGTCAAACGAATGGCCGACAGGCACGGTATGGAAGAAAAACAAGCCGAACTGACCCGGCAGGGTATAGCAATCGTATACAGCGACAAGGGCATCCTGCCCGCATCGAGCGAATTGGTGGCTGAATGGGTGTTGGACGAGACACGGCAGTGGCTCGACAGCAGACAGAAATAAAGCCGTGGGGAGCTACACGAGCAATAACAGGCTCGGTAGCTCGCCCCGACGAACCGGTATCGTCAATAGGAGGTAACCATGTCATAGGGAACGACGATATAAAAGTCCCCATGACCAAGATAGTCTTGTTCTAACTTTGAAACATCTTCCTGTTTGACGGTGTATATGGTTTTATACACCGTCTTGGGTGCATATTCTTTCAGATAGGTGATGATGCCTGTGTTGGCATCGCTGTGGTAGTTTCCGTTGACATGCACCATTTTCTTATTAAGGTTGTGTGCGATAACCCATGCCATGGTGGCATCTTTCAAAGCCTGAGCTTGCCCAATGTATGCGGCATTGGCGTGCTGCTTGTTGCCCAGCATGGCCATGAGACTGAATCCTTTTTCGGCCTCGGGATTTTCGCGGTAGGGAACTGGCAGCGGTGGAAAATATTGTTTGGCGGCATCGGAAAGCGAGTCGAGGTATGCCAGACCGTGTTGCTTGACGATGGCTGCATAATGGCGGGGCACGTTGGTGGCTATCAACCGCATGCCATTTTCCCGGGCGAAGCTCACCATAGGCTCATAGTCGGTGGAATAGTTTGGCCACAGCCGGCACTCATCCTCGAACGAATCCGACCCGATGACACCTTGGAAAAACTCGTCTATGAGAGGCTGGTTGTCGCGTTCGAACATTTCCATGCCAAGGTTCATTTGTCCCTTGTTTGCCTGAAAGAGAGCCTCCACGGTCTTGTATTCGAGCCAATGGGTGATCGGACAGTTGTGCATCTCGCCAAAAAACACCACGTCGGCGGGTGACAGCGACCGTATCATGTCATCGAAAGAGATAGGCCTACCCGCCTTGTCGAAGATGGAGTAAGGCACAGGATTACCTGCAAATGCTGTCGGGAAAAGTAGAATTGACAGCAACAGCGTACATATTGTTTTCTTCATTTTGTTTGTTGTATGATTAAAAAAATCGATGTTATTTCCGGTAGAGCAGTATCAGCCGGTCAGGATTGATGCTGTTATAAAAATCATCGCGGATTTCCTGCGGTGTGATCGAGCGGAGAATGCTGTCGTATTGGTCATAGTCGCTGAGCTTTTCGCCGCTTTCGATGAGTTCTTTCACCACACGACGCCATTCGGCTGGGGCTACATCGTTGAGGTTCTGCCGCTTGTTGACCAAGAAAGAGAGCTTCAGGCGCCTCAACTCTGCGTTGCTGACGGGGTTTGTCCTGAGGTCTGTGATGATGCTATCGAGCGCTTGGCGCAGGTGCTGATAGTTCTCGTTTTTCACGTCAGCGGATAGCCAAAGGGCGGCAACCCGTTGTGGTGTTCCGTGCCACAAGGCATTGACGTATGGGGAATAGACAATATTCATCTGTGAGCGCAGCACGTCGAGCATCCGGTTTTGGATGATATCGCGCATGAGTTTGAATTTCAGCGTTGAGCGAAGCGATGGCTCGTAGCGGAATGGATATATGAAATTGCAGGACGTTTGTGTGCCGTCAGCCCCTCCTTCAAATTGCATGGTCATGGCCTTTCCGGGCAGGGCAAACGGTTCGTTCCGACGAATCACCGGAGATTTGTGCTGCTGAAGGCGCCCGAAGACGGAGACCAACTCGCGTGCCATCTCTTGTTTGTCAAACTGCCCACATACCAAGATATACAGGTCGCGTGTTGATGTGAAAAGCCGCTTGTAATAAGTGGTCATGCTATCGATATTCATCTGCCGGATGTCAGATTTGGTCATGGGGGCATATTGCAGCCCCACGGCAGCCCCCAAGAGGGAGTCGGCCACGGCCATGATGCGCCGCTCGGTGTCGCGCACCATCATCTCCTCCAAGACAGTTGTCTTTCCATAATTCTCGAGTTCATCGTCGATAAGCTCGCGGAATCCCTGTCTATCAACTCCTGGATGTGCCATTTTCTCGTACATGAGCCTCAGCAGCATGGGGGCTTTTTCGGTTTTTGAGGAACCCAGCAGCGCATGCCAGTAGTTGTCGATGCCGATAGTCATGGATAGTTGCTGCTGACCCATGAACTCGCTCAGGGAGTCTGTGTTCAGTCCCTCGATGCCTCCCATGTCTACATAGCCTGCCGTGTCTTTATAACGCTGGTAGAGTGAATCGGGCAAGTCGGCTGTGCCTCCCCGTCCCCATATCGTCAAATAGACGGTGGAGTCTCCTTCATAGGTAGGTCTGAGCAGCAGCCTGACACCATTGTGCAATGCTATTTCCCTGATGCCTATCTCGTCATAGTCGGTGGTGCTCTTGATCATCTCGGCACGATAAGGCAAATCGGTGTTGAGCACCTCTGGCACCGGCAGCAAAGATTCTACATGAGTCGGCTTTTGGGGCAGTGCAAAAGACACCGACTTCACGGCTTTGTAGTTTTTCATGGCCCTTGTGATCTCCATCTCAGTTAGCCTGTTGCCTTTTCCCCCATTATTGGTATAGGCCACAAGCAGACTACGATCCATGTCTCTGAGCAGCCCGCGTGCTAATGCCTTGATATCGGAGGGAGTGGTATTGCGGATTCCAGCCTTGATGCGCTCTGCCTCATCAGGCTGGTAGATAAGTCGGTCGTTCATGAGCGCATAATCTATCCAGTCCTCCACCCAAACCGAAGAAAGCTTGTCGGTTATGGCCAGGCGTTGTCGGTTGCCCTCAGCTTCTTTCCAATGGGCAAGCTCTCGGGACTCTATGCCCTTGCCGGCGAGTCGACGGAGTTCGGCAGAGGCTGTTGTGATATTGTGGAGGAAGCGCTCTTTGCTCTTTTCCGAAAGGGAGATAACAAAATGATTCTTGTCGGCAAGATACCAGTTGTCACTGACGGTTGCATCGATGCCGTGCTGTGCAAGTCGATGCCCCAATGCTCTGACAAGAATGTTCATGCGCGAATGTTGTATATAGGCCTCGATGCTTCCAGTCGGTGTGGTTGCATGGGGAATGATCAATTCTAATTTGGACGAAGTGTTCAGAGAGTCGTCTACTTCCTTAAAAGAGAGCCCGTCAGGATAGTCGAGTGGCCATGAACGAAAGTCGTTGGGATGTGGCCTACCCTGCTGTCCCATTCGGTTCTTGAGTTTTTTCTCCACCTCGCCAGGGTCTATGTCTCCCACAATGATGACCGTAGCCAATGATGGAACATACCAATGATGATAATAGTCCACCAACAGATTTCGATCCGTACGGCTGATGTCCCGGGATGTTCCCAATGGCATGTGTCGTGAATACCTTCCCTTGCCTATCTTAAGATCATAAAAGTTGTCGTGTGTATCATACCCGCGTAGTTCCTCCAGAATAACCCCACGCTCCCTCTGCGTGAGAGTACTGTCAAAGGTTACATGGTTCAAAATGTCGTTCATCGCCATGAGCGTGGTGTCGACAATCCTGTCTTGGCTGTTTTCCACGGGTATCGTCATCCAATATATGGTACGGTCGAAGCCGGTGAAAGCGTTGATATCGCGTCCATATTTCATCCCTTGTCTTTCGAAATAGTCCACCATCGACGTACCGGGGAAGTTGCGGGTGCCGTTGAAACACATGTGTTCCAGGAAGTGTGCAGAGCCCTGCTGGTTGTCGTTTTCCTGTATGGATCCAACGTGCATGACCAACCGACACTCCGCCGTGTGACGTGGAAGCGGGTTGCGCTGGATGATATAGCTCAATCCATTGGGCAACTTCCCGGTCACCGTTCCGGATGGCAACGCTATCGGTTGGGCATTAACCGTAACGTTCATGACGGTTGATGTGAGGAGCACCAAAAGGCTGTTTCGTATCTTTTTCATGGATGCATGGTGTAGACAACGTGAATATTAATATAATCTGAAAGGAATCCGCCTGCACCAAAGTCCCACGGAAACACAAACTCCATGACTCCGGCATTGAAATCTACCTTGCCCATGGGAGTCACATAGTTACTCGGTTCGTTCCCGTAGGCATCGGCAGCAATGTCGCTGTTGCCAAGGTAGTACGAGGGATTAAGCGTTCCTATTTGTTGCAGCAAGTCGCTGAGCGCATATTCTGCGGTGGTGCCACCTTCATCCACATCGACGGTTTTCCCCTCGTCGGCCATTTTCTTCATGCGCTCCCAAGCTGAGAACTTATAGTCGAAGGGAATCTTGGTCACTTCGTCTCCATACTCATCTTCCATCAGGGATGTAAAATTGAGGCTACCGTCACGGTTGAGTGTGATTCCGTCTAACGTCACATTGAATGTCTCCTGGGGATAATCGTAAGCTACGGCTTGCAGCACGGCTATGGAAACAGGGATTTGCATGAAGAAATCATTGTCCTCGGTAGTGACCTTACGGAACACTTCATAGATATAACTGCCCATGCCCATCGGATTCCCAACCATTTTTAGCACAGGGGTTTCGGCTGTAGCCTTGTCGCTAAGGGTAATGATAGACTTGCCTGTGAACGTTCTCGTGTCCTTCCCGTCATTCCAAGTCTCCTTGTCATCATTACCAAACTTGATGGTCACCGTACAGTTTGACACGCCCATGATGCGCGTGAGGTCTATGCCGAGCTGGTCCTTGTAACCCGCTATCAGCTTCAACTGCTCGTCCGTGAGGGGCGGAATCTCCGCATTAGGCTTAACGGTGATGTTCACACCATTGCCGAAAGGCGTCATCTTTGGGTCGGAACAACTGTCAATAACCACCCTGATGACCTCCTGCACGGCTAACAAACTCTTTTGATTGGACAATACACGGAACGAGGCCGTCTTTGTTCCTGCCTTAAAAACCAACGTATCCTTGTCTATTTTAACGGCATTCTTGTCGTCGCCCTCAATCCTTAGCCTGACAGAAACGTCCTTGTCCATTCGATAAGCCATCATGGCATTCACCTCCACACCTTCGGCAACGTCCTCTGTGAAACTGGTTTCTCCTTTGGCCGTCAGCATGACATAATTGGACATTCTCTCCGTCGTGTCCACATTCTCGCCACATGCTACCCAAAGCATGAGCGAAAATAATGCTATCGTTATTTTAAGATTTCTCATCATTCTTTTGAATCAACTGCGTGTTATACTTGACTGTTTTAGCGATTAATAGGCCAGCCTTGGTTCTGTTTCATGTTGTTATTATATTTGTATTCCGAGGCCGGGATAGGAAAAGTCCAGCGGTAGTCGTTGGCGGCAATACTTCCCTGGCTGCCCTTTCCCCAAACACCCGGACGCTCGAATGAGTCCGGCCGCACGCGCTTGAGGTCGAAATAGTTCTGCCCTTCCCCTGCAAATTCTTTCCATTTCGCTTCGAGAATGGCCTGAATGAGCGATTCGCCTGTCAACGAGGAATCGATCAGGCCTGAGTTCATCTGCCCAAGGTAACGATTGACTGTGGCTACAGCCTCGTTGAAACGACCCAAACGAGCCTGGCACTCGGATGCCATGAAGAGTGCCCCGGCATAGCGCATGCGGTTGATATAGGCAATGGAAAGGTTTTCTTTATTCATACGATTATACTTGCCAAGCAGCCGGCGGTTCTCACCAGCCATCATTTTGGTGTATTCGGCATATTTCCTGCGAGCGTCAGACTCATCCAACAGCAGCTGGGGATTCAGTGCATAAAAGTCGCCTTCTTCAGCACTATACTGAATGTCGGCATAGTAAGATGCATTTGTATTGAAGGCAAAGATACGCCCGTTCCACGATTCTTGTGCCCAGAAGCGCTCCACACCGGAAGCCATAAGGCCGTCGTCTGGACAGTCCTTGAGCAGACTCTGGGCATCGTCAAGGGCGCGAGCATAGTCTCCGGTATAAAGTTCCACCTCGGCACGCAGGCTGCGGGCGGCATTGGCCGACAACCATCCGTTTTGCGAAGGAGAACTCCCCACCTCAATAGCCTCATTGAGCAACTGAAGGATATAGCTGACACACTTCTTTTTCGATGCCCGCTCGGGTTCTTCCAATCCCACGGATTTCTTGATGACGATGCCCAGCGAGTCGGACGTGTCGTTGTAGGAGGAGGCAAAGAGTCGCAGCACATCGAAATAGGCCATGGCCTTGAGCGTCTTGACTTCTGCCCCGATAACAGCTTTCTGCTTACTCTCTGCGTCTGTAGTCGCATTGACCTTGTCCATGCGTTCCAGCAACACGTCGCAGTTGGCTATACAGTTGTAATAGCCCAGCCAGGCATCCGCTGCAAAGCTGCTGATCTGCTTGTCTAGCCAAAGGTACAGATTCTTTTGATTCGAATTCTTGCCAGACAGATTGGTCAGGCAGAAGTCATTCCCCATTTGCGACAGTTCAAACTCATAATGTGGGTAAAGCTGATAGCAGGAGGTGAGCAGCGAGCGGGCCGACTCCACCGATGCGATGGCGTCGGGATCGGAATACAGATCAGGAGAGGGCACATCTACCGAGCAAGATTCGGCTCCCATGAGGAGCGCGCTCCATAAAATGATATATTTGACAAAGCATTTCTTTTTCATGGTGGAATGTTTAAAAGGTCAAACTTAGGTTGAAAGTATAAACCGGCTGAATGGTTCCAGCAAGCGTGCCACTTTCCGGGTCGCTCTCTTTATAATTTGTGAAAGACAGCAGGTTAGACCCCTGCAAACCCACAGTGGCATAGGAAATAAACGGTAAATGCCGCTCTAACCAATAGCCGGAAACATGATATTTCAATGAAACCATCGACAATTTCATGTAGTCACTCTTGCCCACGGTGCGCGAATTGGGATACAAGGCTATGTTGTCTTCTGCCACAGAAGATGTGTAATAGGGCGTCCAGTAAGTTTTGTTCTCATCTCCCATCTTGAACCACATCTTGTCTGTCTGTCCCTGCACGGCGTTCTTGTTGGCATTGTCACGGTTGCGCACATAGCTATAGTTGAACCGCTGCTTTCCCCCACTCACCCAATAGAAGTCGGCATCCAACTCGAGCGACTTCCAGAAAAAGGTGAGATTAAACGTCCCCGAATAGGGCGGAGTGAGGTGTCCCAATGCAGCCACATCATCCTTGAGCAGGGCTTCGGTAGCCTGTTTCTCACCAGACGGAGTGCGAAACACGGGATAGCCGGTCAACGGATTGATACCCAATGACACAGGACCATATATCATGTCATACGACTTGCCCACCTGGTAATCCGGAACGAGTGCTTCCTCACTGGTATAAATACGGTCTGTGTAATACAGGTCGATCACCTTGTTGCTGTTATAGGCCATGTTGGCACCCACGGTCAATCGCAGGTCATAGGTGTCTATAATCTTGATGTTGGTGCCGAGTTCCACGCCCTTGTTTTGCAGCGTTCCAATATTGCGCTTCATCGAGGTGTATCCGGTGGATGAAGGGATGGGCACGTCCAACAGGGCATCTTCAGTTTTACGGTTATACCAGTTGATGCTGAACGTGAATCGTTTCCACAAGTCAAACTCCATACCGAGGTCGAACTCCTTGTTTTGCTCGGGTTTTAGGTCTTTATTGTAAAGGGACACGAAGTCAAGCGGGCGTTGGTTTTCATAGCTCGTCGTGGCATATCTGAAACTGCCCACCGTGTTGGAGATCGACACCCCGTTGAGATTGGCAGTAATACCATAGGATGCCTTGAATTTCAACATCGTAAGCACTTTGTTGTCGTGCAACCATGAATAATTGGTTGGCGACCATCCGATTCCCATTGCCCACGCGTTGTTCCACCGCTTTTCCTTGGGTAGCACCGACGAGGCATCTGACTTGAAAGTGCCGTAGAAATCGTAGATGGAATTATAGGTATACCCCAGCACTACACCGGTGCCCAGTTGTGCAGAGCGGTCACGCGGCGCACTGACGTATGGTTGTCGCGAACCATGAAGACTTTGGTTGATGGCCGCAGCCGAGTTGAGATTGCCCACGCCATAACCACGCAGCAACGCATTGTCGCTGTTCATGCGGTAGTAGTCCATGTTGACTCCTATGGTCAGGTCGTGCACCTTGGCAAAGGTATGGTTGTACGTCACGCGCAGGTTGCTGGAGAAGTTGGCCAACGTGTTCTTGAATTTCTGGAAGATACCTCTCTCGATTTCCGGAATACCGCTGTGCGTCTCGCTGTATGATGTGCCTGGGGTGAACTGATTGCCCTCGCTCAGCGTAAAGTCTAATCCGGCCACATAGCCGATGTTCAGTCCCGCCAACGGTTCCAAGGTGATATTGGCGCTCACGCCGGCAGTCTTTCCGGTCGATTCGGCTTCATATTGGTTCAGCAGGTCGTTGTATGTCCTGCCCGGATAAGACCACAGCCGTCCTGTTTTCTGCTCGTATGGGTTGAGCTGATAAACCAGTGCCGTCGGGTCAGAGCTGCTACCGTTGGGAGTCTTGGTCTTCGTATAGTTGCCATTGACGCTGAGCAGGAAATAACCGATATGACCAAGCTTCTGGTCGATGTTCATGCGCAATCCCATGCGGCGCTCATCGTTTCCTCTGATGCGTCCGCCCTGATAAGCGTAGTTTCCGGATATATAATAAGATGTGTTGTTATTGCCGCCCTTCACACTGAGGTTATGACGATGATACACCTGGTTGCGGAGCAACTCCTTGAACCAGTCGGTGTTGATACCCCGAAGCGAGTCGAGCTTGCGCTGACCGTCGGTAATCATAGCCTGCAGAGCGGGATTTGTGGAATAATATTTGTTTAGATAATCGGCACTGTAGCGATAGCCCGGTGTTTCAGGGTTTTGCAACAGCCGTTCGAGTTCTAATTTCTCCTCGCTGTCCATCATGTTGATGCCGCGCCGACCTCGGGTGGTGATACCCATGTTGGTCGAATAACTGACCACCGTTCTGCCCTCATATCCGCGCTGTGATGCGATTTCGAGTACACCGTTGGCGGCCTTGACTCCGTAGAGGGCACAAGCGGCAGCATTTTTCAGCACCTTGATGCTCTTGATGTCCTGAGGGTTGAGGTTATAAAAGGTTTCCGGAGAAATAACCTGTCCGTCCATGACATAAAGGGGTTCGTTGATGGCGTCGCCGCGCTGGAATGAGGAGTTACCACGAATGCGTATGCGGGGGTGCGATCCAAGTTCGCCCGTGTTGGTCACAACAAGTCCTGGGGTCTGTCCCTGCAGCGAGAGCGCAAAGTCGATCATGGGTTTTTCGCTGAGTCGCTTCATGTTGATATTGTCCACCACACCGGCCTTGGCACGCAAATCGATGGCGTTGATGTTGGGCGAACTCTTGACAACAACCTCCTCGATGCGCTTCACATCTTCTTTCATGACGATATCCACCCGACCTCGCCCCTCTATGGCAACGGCTTGCGAACGATAGCCCATGCAGGTGAACAGTAACTTCGTCTCCCGTCCCCAATAGCCTCTGAGCGAATAGCGACCGGTGGCATCCGTCACAGCAACAAGGGTCGTGTTTTCCACTTTTACCGTCACCTCGGCCAACGGCAATTTGTCTTGGTTGTAGACATAGCCCACAACGGTGGAAGGGGCATTCTGAGCCCACAGCGGGAAAAGGCACAGTTGTGTTAAGAACAGGAACAACAACCGCTTTTTAATTTTCTTCATCATATCCCTTGCAATAAAGTCCATAAAAATTTACAAAATGTTGCAGAATATACAGCAAAAATTACTAATTGTTGCAAATATACGAAGATTATTAAAGAAAACTAAATATTTATGTAATATATTAATCCATTAAGTCAAAAATCATTAGATTTGGGTAGTTATCCCGACACACAGGGGGCAGAACAGCTGCATTACTACTAACAACAAGGGGATTATCGCGGCCGACAGACAAGTGGATGACGGACGGCAGACGATTGGATGACGGACGATAGACGATTGGATGACGGACGATAGACGATGACAAAGAAACGTCTTCGTGCGAAAAAAATCCCGTGAACACGGTAGGGTTCACGGGATTTGATTTGATATTGGCGGTTTCCACAGGGGAAACGGTGCGCTTAATCAGCCAATTTGGCGGCGATATACTCGCGGTTGAGGCGTGCGATGTTGGCAATAGACTCGTTCTTGGGGCATGCTGCCTCGCAAGCACGGGTGTTGGTGCAGTTGCCAAATCCGAGTTCCTCCATCTTGTCGATCATATTCTTGACACGCTTAGCGGCCTCCGGACGACCCTGTGGCAAGAGTGCCAGCTGGCTCACCTTGGAGGAGAGGAACAACATGGCCGAACCGTTCTTGCAAGCTGCAACACAGGCGCCGCAGCCAATGCAGGTGGCGCAGTCCATAGCCTCGTCGGCAGCTTCCTTGGAAATCAGGATGGCGTTGGCATCCTGAGCCTGTCCGGTGCGGACAGTGGTGTATCCACCAGCAGCAATGATCTTGTCGAATGCCGTGCGGTCGACCATGCAGTCCTTGATAACCGGGAATGCGGCCGAGCGCCAAGGCTCAACGGTAATCACGTCGCCATCGTTGAAACGGCGCATATACAACTGACAAGTGGTTGCACCGCGCTCGGTCTTGCCATGAGGTGTGCCGTTGATATAAAGTGAACACATACCGCAGATGCCCTCGCGACAGTCGTGGTCGAAAACAAAGGGCTCCTTGCCGGCTTCGATCAACTCTTCGTTGAGGATATCGAGCATCTCAAGGAATGAGGTGCCATCAGGGATATCCTTCATCTCGTGCGTATCAAAATAGCCCTGTGCCTTAGGACCATTCTGACGCCAAAATCTTAGTGTGAAACTGATATTTTTTGCCATAGTTGTTAATTCTTATAATTACGTGTTTGAACCTGGATTGCCTCATACTCCAAAGGCTCCTTGATAAGTTCGGGAACTTTCTCGTCAGATCCCTGGTATTCCCAGCAACCTACATAGAAGTAGTTCTCGTCGTCGCGGGCAGCCTCTCCTTCGGGTGTGGCATGCTCTTCGCGGAAGTGACCGCCGCAGCTCTCGTTGCGCGAGAGGGCATCGTAGGCCACCAGTTCGCCCATCAAAATGAAATCGCGGAGGTGGATGGCCTTGTCAAGTTCGACGTTGAGCCCCTCCTTTTTCCCAGGAACAAAGAGGTTGGTGTTGAATTCCTTGCGCAAGTCGGCAATCATCTTCAAACCTTTTTCCAAGCCTTCCTTGGTGCGTCCCATGCCTACATGGTCCCACATGATGTGTCCCAACTCCTTGTGGAGAGAGTCCACAGAGCGCTTGCCCTGAATATTCATGAGGCGGTCGAACTCTGCATTAACAGCCTTTTCGGCTTCCTCAAATTCCGGCGTGTCGGTTGGAATCTTTGGCCAGACAGCCTGGTCGGCCAAGTAATTCTGAATGGTATACGGCAACACGAAGTATCCGTCGGCCAAGCCCTGCATCAGAGCAGAGGCACCGAGACGGTTGGCACCGTGGTCGGAGAAGTTGCACTCGCCAATGGCAAAAAGTCCGGTGATGGTGGTCTGGAGTTCATAGTCGACCCAGAGACCGCCCATCGTATAGTGGATGGCAGGGAAGATCATCATGGGCTTGTAATATTTCTCGCCGTTGATTTCGTTGGCGAGGTCGCCCGGGAACACGTCGGTGATTTCCTCATACATCTCAAAGAGGTTGCCGTAGCGCTGCATGATTTCATCGAGTCCGAGACGGTTGATAGACTCGGAGAAGTCGAGGAACACGGCCAAGCCGGTGTTGTTCACACCATAACCCTTGTCGCAGCGCTCCTTGGCGGCACGCGAGGCCACGTCACGGGGAACGAGGTTACCGAATGCCGGATAGCGGCGCTCGAGGTAATAGTCGCGGTCTTCTTCGGGGATTTCCCAGCCCTGGAGGGTTCCGTCCTGGAGTTTCTTGGCATCTTCAAGTTTCTTGGGTACCCAGATGCGGCCATCGTTACGCAGCGACTCGGACATCAGCGTGAGTTTGGACTGCTTGTCGCCATGAACGGGGATACAGGTGGGGTGGATCTGTACGTAGCAGGGGTTGGCAAAATAGGCGCCCTTGCGATAGGCCTGGATGGCTGCTGTACAGTTGCAACCCATGGCGTTGGTGGAGAGGAAGTAGGCATTGCCGTAACCGCCGGTACCGAGAACTACGGCATTGGCTGAGAATCTCTCGAGCTTGCCGGTAATCAGGTTCTTGGCGATGATGCCGCGAGCGCGGCCGTCGACGATAACCACATCTTCCATTTCATAGCGCGTATAGAGCTTCACCTTGCCGGCATTCACCTGGCACATCAGCGAGGAATAGGCACCGAGAAGAAGTTGCTGCCCGGTCTGTCCCTTGGCATAGAATGTGCGGCTCACCTGGGCTCCACCAAAAGAACGGTTGGCCAGCATACCGCCATACTCGCGGGCAAAGGGCACACCCTGTGCCACACACTGGTCGATGATGCAGTTGGAAACCTCAGCCAGACGATAGACATTTGCCTCGCGGGCGCGATAGTCACCACCTTTCACGGTGTCATAGAACAGGCGATAAATCGAGTCGCCATCGTTCTGATAGTTCTTGGCAGCATTGATACCTCCCTGTGCGGCAATCGAGTGGGCACGTCGCGGCGAATCCTGAATGCAGAAGTTGAGTACGTTGAAGCCCATCTCGCCCAGTGAGGCGGCAGCACTTGCACCGGCAAGACCAGTTCCGACAACGATGACGTCGAGCTTCAGCTTGTTCTTGGGGTTCACTAAGCGCTGGTGAGTTTTATAGTTGGTCCATTTCTCGGCCACGGGGCCGTCTGGAATTCTTGAATCTAATTGTTTAGTCATAATCTCTTTCATGATGATTTAAGATTGTTGATTGTTAATATGCGCAGCACATACTTGGAGCGAAGCCAAGCCAGAAGGCCAGCACGAGGAAAGCAAACACACCCATGAGGATTGTTACGTAAACAATGCCGATGGTGTGCCAACGCTTAAACCATATCTTGCCACTGATGCCCAATGTATGGAGCGAACTCCAGAAACCATGGGAAAGGTGGAACCAAAGGGCCACAATCCACACGAGGTAGAGTACGGAATAAACCGGGCAGGAGAAGGTTTCGAGAATCCACGCAAATCCATCGGCGGGGTCGTGAGCCACCTGGATATGTGCCAACTCGGCAAACATCATGTGCCCCCAGAAATTGTAGAGGTGCAACACGAGCCCGACTAAAATGATAAGTCCCAGGACGAGCATGTTCTGAGAGGCCCAGCTCACGGTTTCATGGCTGGCTGACACATCATAGCGCTCATTGCCTCGGGCACGGCGGTTCTGCATGGTCAGAATGAATGCGTAAACGATATGCACCACTGCCAAAGCAGCAAGACCCAGCGTTCCGGCGACTGCATACCAGTTGCTTCCCAAAAATTCGCAAATCATGTTATAGGCATCTCCTGAGAAGAAGGCCACAACATTCATGCAACAGTGGAAAGTCAGGAATAGAATAAGGCAGATGCCCGTTAACGACATCACAACTTTTCTACCAATTGGAGAATTGATTAACCACATAAATGACTGATTTTTAATTATATTACTGTTAGATATTATCAGAATAGCCGAATACGGACAGCCTGCGCATAGTCAAAATACCTTACGTATAGTCCTTTGTTGGTATACACCACACGCCATGCAAGTGCAAAAATACTATATTATA
>NZ_GG704782.1:85017-96676 GCF_000160535.1 Hallella bergensis DSM 17361
TCAAAGCAATAAATACAAAAAATCGATATAATTATGTACTTTTGCAAAAAAAGAAAAGACTGTGAAGGATTTCAACTACGATGTGATTGTCATCGGGGGTGGTCACGCCGGATGTGAAGCGGCCACGGCAGCAGCTAACCTGGGAGCCAAGACCTGTCTGGTGACCATGGATATGAACAAGATTGCACAGATGAGTTGCAACCCTGCCGTAGGAGGAATAGCCAAGGGTCAGCTTGTTCGAGAAATTGATGCCCTGGGAGGATTCATGGGCAAGGTGACCGATGCCACGGCCATACAGTTTCGGATGCTCAACAAGGGAAAGGGGCCGGCCGTGTGGTCTCCACGCGCGCAATGCGACCGCGAAAAATATATCGTGGAATGGAGACGCGTGCTCGACCGGACACCCAACCTGGATATCTGGCAAGACCAGGCCGACGAGCTCCTGACAGTGCATGGAGAAGCCGTTGGGGTGAGAACGGTCTGGGGTGTGGAGATACGCGCCAAGGCCGTTGTCGTTACCGCCGGCACGTTTCTCAACGGCCTGATGCACATTGGACGCAAGCAGTATCCCGGAGGTCGGTGTGCTGAGCCTGCGGTTTTGCATTTTACGGAGTCTATAACGCGCTGGGGGGTGCGAGCCGGACGCATGAAAACGGGTACGCCCGTGCGTCTTGACAAGCGAAGTATCCACTTTGAAGATACAGAGGAGCAGCCCGGAGAGAACGACTTTCACAAGTTCAGCTACCTTTGGTCGCAACCTACCCTCAAGCAGCTACCCTGCTGGACATGCAGCACGAACAGTGACGCACACGAAATATTGCGCGAAGACATCGCCAACTCCCCACTCTACAATGGTCAGATTGAATCTATCGGACCACGCTATTGCCCGTCGATCGAAACAAAACTTGTTACCTTCCCGGATCGGGATTCACACCCTTTGTTTATTGAACCGGAAGGCGAAGACACCAACGAGATGTATCTAAATGGTTTCTCTTCGTCCATGCCGCTGGAGACCCAACTCAAGGCTCTTCATCAGATTCCGGCCTTGAGAGAGGCCAAGATTTACCGTCCGGGATATGCCATCGAATACGATTACTTCGATCCCACGCAGCTCAAGCACTCTTTGGAATCCAAAATTATCAAGGGATTATTCATGGCCGGACAGGTGAACGGTACCACCGGATACGAAGAAGCGGGCGCACAGGGCATCGTCGCCGGGGTGAATGCAGCTCTCCATTGTTCGGGGAACGAACCGTTTGTCATGAGGAGGGACGAGAGTTATATCGGCGTTCTCATAGACGATCTCACCACAAAGGGCGTGGACGAACCATACAGAATGTTTACATCGCGCGCCGAATACCGTATCCTTCTGCGCCAAGACGACGCCGATGCGCGTCTCACCGAGAAAGCCTACGAATTGGGGTTGGCATCCCGCGAACGTCTCGACTGGTGGTTAGAGAAGAAAGAAGCAATAGACCGCATGATACAATATTGCAAGAATACATCGGTTAAGCCGAAGGAAATCAACTCTTCTCTCGAAGCACTGGGCATCCCCCCACTCCGCATGGGGTGTAAATTGACAGACCTCATCGGCCGACCTCAGCTAAACATGAAAGTGCTGGCAGAAATCATACCGGGCTTGAAGGAACAGATGGAATCGCCTCGAAACAGGGCTGAGGAAATTGTTGAGGGTGTGGAAATCCGTATTAAATATAGGGGATATATCGAACGGGAGAAACTCATTGCCGATAAAATGCATCGGTTGGAAAATATCAGAATTAAAGGGAAATTTAACTATCAAGACTTAAAGGAGATTAGTACGGAAGGACGGCAAAAGCTCGAGCGTATTGACCCGGAAACACTTGGACAGGCCAGCAGAATACCCGGCGTATCACCAAGTGATATTAATGTCTTACTGGTTTTGATGGGGAGATAGTTCAAGAGACCCATAACACCCAAGCCAAAAGCAATACCTAACACGTGTATCAAGCCAGTGGCGTGCTCTTTCGGAGCAAAGGATACATATTAACCCCCACCCCCGAACACATTGAACGGAGTTTTGTTTCACGTGAAACATAGGTTTGCTCAATTCACTGAAAAAGAAGAATTAAACAACAATAAAATAACAAAAAAATGAACAACAAGACACTATTGGAAAATCTAAGGAGTATTCCGGATTGGCCGATAAAAGGAGTGAATTTTAGAGATGTAAGCACATTATTCAAGAGCCCTGAATGCTTGAGAATCATGAGCGACGAATTGGTAGACCTTTACAAAGACAAAGGTATCACCAAGATTGTGGGCATCGAGAGCCGTGGATTCGTGATGAGTTCGGCCGTTGCTTACCATCTGAACGCAGGAATTGTACTTTGTCGAAAGCCTGGAAAGCTTCCTTGTGAGACCGTTCAGGAAAGTTATGCTAAAGAATACGGCATAGATACCATAGAAATTCACAAGGACGCGATCAACGAAGAGGATATCATCTTGCTTCATGACGACCTACTCGCCACCGGTGGAACCATGAAAGCGGCGTGCGACTTGGTTAAAAAGTTCCATCCTAAAAAGATTTATTGCAACTTCATCATTGAATTGAAAAGTGAATTTCCACATGCTCGCGACACATTTGCAAAAGACATCGAGATCAGTAGCCTGCTTCAATTCTAAAATTGTGTCGACATTGACCTCGATAGAAGACTAACACAACATTGTCCCCGTAAGGCCTCTCCTTTCGGGGACAATCTTTTAAACAAACAATGACTTTTATAAAACTATAACGTCATAGCGCTTGCAATCAAAAAACGTTTTTGGTATATTTGCATGTCAATCTCATAAAATAGAAAAGAAAAGGAAGACTGCAGGCAAGACGTCAACTCGTTATTCTTACCACCAAAAGGCAACACTTTTTTTGTTCTTCACGCATGTATGTTCCACGTGAAACAAAATAAGCTATAATACCAATATATATTGGGTACTTGAAATATGAAAAAAGAAGAAGACACAAAAAGATTGGAGTATCTTAAGAGCATCGTATTGAGCATGCCGGAACGTCCCGGCAGTTATCAATTCTACGACAAAGAGCATCATATTATTTATGTAGGCAAGGCAAAAAAGCTGAAAAGCCGAGTGTCGACCTATTTTCATAAAGAGGTGGATAGATTCAAGACCAAGGTACTGGTAAGCAAAATTCACGACATCACGTACACCGTTGTGAATAGTGAAGAAGATGCCCTGCTGTTGGAAAATTCGCTCATCAAGAAGTATAATCCAAGATACAACGTCTTGTTGAAGGATGGGAAGACGTATCCCAGCATTTGTATCACCAATGAATACTACCCTCGAATTTATAAGACAAGGACGATAAACAGAAAACATGGTACTTATTTCGGCCCCTACCCGCATGTGGCGTCGATGTATAATATACTGTCATTGATTAACAAGGTTTTCAAACCGAGACGATGCAGGCAACCCATCACCAAAGAGGGTGTGGCACAGAACAAATACCGCCCCTGTCTGGATTATCATATACACAACTGTAAAGGTTGTTGTATCGGCAAGCAAAGCCATGAGGAATACATGGAAAATATTCGGCAGGCCAAGGAGGTTCTCAAAGGCAACACACGTCAACTGAGCGACTGGCTCTATCAAAAGATGATGCAGAAAGCTGAGGAAATGAAGTTTGAGGAAGCTGAAGAATTGAAACAGAGATATATCATGCTGAAGGACTTCGTTGCTAAAAGCGAGGTGGTAAGTTATACGATTAATGACGTAGATGTGTTTACAATAACAGAAGATGAGCTGAAAAAGAATGCTTTTATCAACTATATTCATGTTAAAAATGGCACGATAAGTCAAAGTTTTACATTCGAATATAAACGAAAATTGGACGAGACACATGAAGATTTGCTCATCCAAGCTATCCCGGAGATACGCGCACGGTTCAACAGTAAGGCTAAGGAAGTTATCGTACCCTTTGAGATGGAGTGGAAACTAAAAGATGCGGAGTTTTTCATACCGCAGAGAGGCGATAAAAAACATCTGTTGGAACTGTCTGAAATGAATGGAAAACAGTATAAATTTGATAGACTGAAGCAGGCTGAAAAGCTGAATCCGGAACAAAAACAGACAAGACTGATGAAGGAATTGCAGCTAAAACTTGGATTACCCACGCTGCCCTACCACATAGAATGCTTTGACAACTCGAATATATCCGGGACTGATGCCGTTGCCGGATGTGTGGTATACAAAGGTATGAAGCCCTCTAAAAAGGACTATCGAAAATACAACATCAAGACCGTTGTAGGACCCGACGACTACGCATCCATGCAGGAAGTGGTGAGACGCAGGTACAGCCGTATGATGAAAGAAGGCACGTCCCTACCCGACCTCATTATAACTGATGGGGGAAAGGGGCAGATGGAAGTGGTAAGAGAGGTTGTCGAAGATGAACTTAAACTCAGCATTCCCATTGCAGGACTGGCCAAAGACGACCGACATCGAACCAATGAATTGTTGCATGGCTTTCCGCCGCAAGTCATTGGACTTAAGACAGATACAGAGCTTTTCAGGGTATTAACGCAAATTCAGGATGAAGTGCACAGATATGCAATAAGTTTCCATCGAGACAAACGATCAAAACATGCTTTGCATTCGGAATTAGACAACATCAAGGGGATAGGTCCTAAAACAAAGGAAAAGATATTAAAAGCCTTTAAATCAGTAAATAACATCAAGGTAGCACCACCCGATGAACTTGCGACCATTATCGGATCAAACAAGGCAAAGATAGTTACGGAATATTTTGAAAAGTCAAACCATAAGGACCACTCGAATGAGTGATTGATGCATTGGGGCAAAAGAAAAGTGCAAGGCCCACTTTTTAACAGCCTTGGCTCTGGGTTTGAATTGAAAATAAAAGTATAAAAGTTTGAATATAATCATCTTTGTGCTTATCTTTGTGGGAAATAATACTGGTACAAACATCATATAACGAATGAAAATAGTAATCCAACGCGTTAGCCGTGCATCTGTTACAATCGACGGAAAAATAAAATCATCAATCGGAAAGGGGTATCTCATCTTGTTAGGGATAGGTGTCGACGATAACGAAGAAGACATGAACTGGTTGGTGAAAAAAGTTGTAGGGCTACGGGTGTTTGATGACGAAAATGGTGTGATGAACCGAAATATTCAAGATGCTGGTGGCGATATTATCGTGGTTTCGCAATTCACACTCATGGCGAGCACCAAGAAGGGCAACCGCCCTAGTTGGATTAAAGCGGCACCTCACGACATCTCAATACCGCTCTACAATCGCTTCTGCGAGGCTCTAAGCACCGCGATGGGCAAGCCTGTAGGAACGGGTGAGTTCGGGGCTGACATGAAAGTAGAACTCGTGAACGACGGTCCGGTGACCATTTGCATAGACTCAAAGAATAAGGAATGAAGCTCCCCTACTCAATATTCGCTCCTATAATATTTCTGTTTGCATTCTTCCTTGCCCTGGCGGCAATAGATTGGATAAGAGGCGAAAGCGTGGATTGGTGGGGACATCTTATCACTTCTGTAATCGCCACGGGCGGAATCCTGCTGTTAAAAAAATTAGAAGCTATCCACAATAAAAGAAACTCATAAACCACACCACAAGGAATGACGATACAAGAAGCACAAAACGCCGTGGACCAATGGATTAAAACCTATGGCGTGAGATATTTCTCCGAACTCACAAATATGGCCGTCCTGGCTGAGGAAGTGGGCGAATTGGCTCGCGTGATGGCTCGCAAATATGGCGACCAGAGCTTTAAGGCAGGCGAAAAAGATAACTTAGGCGAAGAAATGGCCGACATATTCTGGGTGCTCTGCTGTCTCGCCAACCAGACGGGTGTGGACCTTACGGAGGAATTACGCAAAAGCATCGAGAAGAAGACCAAACGCGACGCAACGAGACATAAGAAGAATGAAAAACTGAAATAGGAGTCTCATCTCCCACCCTACGTTCCAAAAGGCAGAAGTTGCCAACGGCATGTGTGACGTGCCAAGTGTTCTCCCGCCTCTGACACAGAGCAAAATACAAAAATAATCATATAAAAAAACAAGTATAATCAACTGTTATGGCATACTCAAAAGACATTAAACCTACAGTAAATAAAGGAAAACTGAAGGCTCAGGTAGAAGCGCAACGCGCAGACAAGGGAACAGAAAAAAGCAAGTATGAACAGGCTTTGGCGAAATACAACTGCAACGTCAACGAGGCAGAAGTGAGCGAAGCCCTGAAAAAACTCATCGTAGAGAAAGTACCTGAAAACGACACCAAAGAGGTCAAGAAATTCCTATTGGGTAGCGTGGAACTCACCTCGCTGAGCGCTGCCGACTACGATCTCAAGATTATGAAGATGGTAGAGAAAGTCAACAACTTTGATTCCGCTTTCCCTGACCTTCCTCATGTGGCTGCCATTTGCGTTTACCCCAACTTTGCAGAAGTGGTAAAAGACACGCTGGATGTTGAGGGTGTGGACATAGCCGTTGTTTCAGGGTCATTTCCCTCCTCCCAGACGTTTATCGAAGTAAAGGTGGCCGAGACCGCACTGGCTGTCAAAGACGGTGCCACAAACGTGGATATCGTACTGCCCGTAGGCAAGTTTCTCTGTGAAGACTACGAAGGAGCATGCGAGGAAATCAGCGAACTGAAACAAACTTGTGGCAACGTTGCCATGAAAGTTATTCTGGAAAACTGTCTGCTGGGCAGCCTTTCCAACGTGAAAAAGGCATCCATTCTTTCGATGTATGCGGGTGCAGATTATATCAAAACCTCCACCGGCAAGGATAAAGGAGGAGCAACACCCCAGGATGTCTACGTGATGTGCCAAGCCATCAAAGAGTATTACGAGGAAACAGGTATACAGATTGGACTAAAACCCGCAGGCGGCATCAACACCGTGATGGACGCTGTGATATTCTATACCATCGTCAAAGAAGTACTCGGTGAGAAGTGGCTGACCAACAAATGGTTCAGACTGGGAACCAGTAGATTGACAAACCTGCTGCTCAGTGAGATTGAAGGAAATGAGATAAAATTCTTCTAACGATACGATAGAAGCAACGAAATAACGCCCTGCAAAAAGCGGATATACACCTGAGAAATGTATATCCGCTTTTCTTTTGTATCGTTATTCAAGTGTCTTGATCCAATCAACGATATCCTTCATCACCTCTGGGGCAAAGGTTTCTTCTATCAACCGGTACTCTGTTGTCTGACCTGTAGTACAGTATTGGAAAAGATGGTTGAGTCCTTCATATTCTTTTATCAAGTTCTTTTTATTGGGTATCAGGCCTTTACGAAAAGCAGAAAGATTGTCGTGTGCATCTACCTGCACATCTTTACTTCCATTAACTGCCATTACGGGACACTTAATTTTTGGAAGATAGCAAGCCATGTCGGTTGCGATGAAATCGAGAATCCATGGGGTTTGCATGGTGATAACGGGCAGTAAACTTTGTTTGCTCAATGCTGGAAGCGACACATTGGTTTGCTTCAGCAAGGAATCCAACACGGCATCTGGGTCAGAAATGTCTTTCTTAGCATTTCTATAAGCATAAATAGCTCCTAACACCTTACAATAGTCGTGTGCGAATGTCGCATCACCTCTCGCCTCCATAGCTTGATAAACCTGCTTCAACATCAAGCTATCACCACGTCCAGCAACTCCCGCAAGACTGACAATGAAATCGGGTAAACCCTCTGCTGCCAACATTAGGGCAATACTGCCACCCTCACTATGTCCCATGACACCTATCTTTCCAAACCTTTTAAGGGTTTTCAGGTAGTTAAGACCACAGCGAGCATCCTCCGCATTGTCTTTCATGGTCGATTTAGAAGCATCGCCAGTAGACTTTGCAAATCCTCTATCATCGTATCGAAGTGATGCAATGCCATGGCGAGCCAAGTAATCTGCCAAGACCAAGAAGGGTTGATGGTCAAAAATTTCCTCGTCTCTATTTTCCTGACCGCTACCTGTTACCATCAGTACCACTGGCACTTTGTGATTGTCCATCTGCTCATACCCCACTGGATAAGTCAATGTACCTGAGAAAACAGCATTTGCCTTCGCATTATTAAAGGTTACTTCCTCAGTTTGATAAGGATAGGGCAAGTGTGGTGTTTGTGGTCTTTTTAGCTCCTCCGTACCACGATTGAGCATCAATGGAAAAGCCCTTCCAAACTGCGTAAACGTACCTTGAATGCTGTCTCCATGCTGTTTACCAAGATACCGGGCCCCAATCGACGAGATAGCAATATCAACAGAGTCAGCCGTCAGACTGTTTACAGTGGCAGGAACGTCTTTTACACTTTGGTCAGGACTATCCATCGTTACTATGAAATCACTGTTTTTGTCTTTTTCAACGTGAAAGACAATCGTTAGTTGTACACCTTGAACTGACAGTTTTCCAGTCCAACTACCTTCCAATTTCTGTGCATACGATACGCAAACGTAAGCACACAAAAGGAAAATAATAGTGAGAAATCTTTGTTTCATAACTATATTAACATGATTATGATAGATTAATCTATCACGCTCTATACGAATAAGACAATAAAAGGTGTTCGTACCCCTTATTTTGTACGCTTCACCACATAGTCGATGTAGGCTTGCAAAGCCGTCTTTATTTCAACATCCTTCACGTGATTCTTAAGATAGTCCATGGCTTCTGCATGAAATTCCCACATACGCTTATCAGCATATTCTATTCCTCCATGGGTCTTGGTGAACTGGACTAATTGCGCGATTTCATCGTGAGAAACTGTGCCTTGCTTCACCTTGCGAGCCAGATTCATCATTGCTTCATCGCCCGTGGATTTCAAGGCATAAATCACTGGCAGGGTGAGCTTACCCTCCGCCATATCATTGCCCGTGGGCTTACCTATTTCGTCCGTGTCATAATAATCAAAAATATCGTCGCGGATTTGGAAGATAATACCAATGTTACGGCCGAAATTCCGAGCTTGTGTCGTAGCAGCCGCATCTGCTCCAGCAGACAACGCCCCCACCTCAGCACAAGCTTCGAAGAGCGCTGCAGTCTTCTGGCTGATGACATCATAGTAGGTTGTTTCAGAGATGGATTGGTTCTGAATCGCCGAGAGTTGCAGAATCTCGCCATTCGAAAGCGTTCTTCCCAATTCTGCCAACGTCTCGATAATCGCCTCATTATGTGTGAAGTTAACGTGCAGCAGAGCCGTGGAAAGTACATAGTCACCTGCCAGGACAGCCACTTTATTGTTATATTCCGCATTCACAGAAGCCTGACCGCGCCGCTCCTCACTTTCATCCACCACATCATCATGCATCAACGAGGCCGTGTGGAGCAACTCGAGCCCCACGGCAGCATTCAGAGTCGTTGAGGTGATCTGGCCATAATTCTTCGCCATCAACAAAATCAGTATGGGGCGCATGCGCTTTCCCGCACGTTGGCGGACATGATCCAGCACTTGTGAAAGCAGCCCATCCGTATGCGACAACGACTCGTCGAACAGAGCGATGAAATCGTTTAATTCCGAATTAATTGGTTGCTTGATGGTTGATACATAATCCATAAACTTCTGTTTAATTTGTTACAAAATTACGGCTTTTATCGCATATTGTCGCAAGATTTTAGTAATTTTACAAGTAAAACAAAATTATTATGGAGAAACTATTCCTCTTGGATGCTTATGCCATCATATTCCGGTCGTATTACGCCTTTATCAAGCGCCCAACCATCAATTCCAAAGGACTGAACACCTCAGCCATATTGGGATTTTGCAACACGCTGAACGAGATTATCGAAAAAGAAAATCCTACACATATCGGAGTGGCTTTCGACTACGGCAAGACTTTCCGCCACGAGGCTTTCCCACCCTACAAGGCACAAAGGGAGGCTACACCCGAAGACATCAAACTGTCCGTACCTCACATTCAGGACATACTCAAGGCCATGCATATCCCCATTTTGCAGGTGAATGGCTTCGAAGCAGACGATGTCATCGGCACCCTGGCCACCCAAGCTGCTGAAAAAGGCATCGAAACCTATATGCTGACGCCCGACAAAGATTATGGACAGCTCATTCGTCAGCATGTTTATATGTTTCGTCCCAGACATGGAGGAGGCTACGATAAAATCGGAGAAAAAGAAATACAAGCCAAATATGGTATTGCCAGTGCCGCACAGGTCATCGACCTCCTGGCGCTGATGGGCGACTCGTCCGACAATTACCCAGGGTGCCCGGGCGTTGGGGAAAAAACCGCCGTGAAACTTATCCATGAATTTGGAACGTGTGAGAACCTCATCGAGAACTCCGACCAACTGAAGGGCAAAATGCGCGAAAAGGTGGAGAACGCTGTGGACGATATCAAGATGTCTAAGTTTCTCGCTACCATCCGAACTGATGTGCCCATTGAACTCAATCTCGACGAATTGAAGATGACCTCACCCGACGAGGCCGAACTGCACAAAATATTCACAGAATTGGAATTTAGGAGACTCGCAAAGAAATTTCTTAATAAAGGTGAAGAAAAGATAACGTCTGATAATTTACAACTCAATTTATTTGAAGAAAATCCGACCAAGACTACGAGTGAGCCCAAATTCTCGACTTTTGAGAGCCTAAAAACCACTTCTCACCATTATAAACTCATTGACAATCAAGAGGAAGCACGCAAACTTTGTGACTTTTTACGGACAAATAAAATTCTAAGTTTAGACACAGAAACCACTTCTACCAGTCCCATGGAGGCCGAATTGGTCGGTTTGAGCTTTTCAGTGAAGGAAAAAGAAGCATTTTATGTGGCCATCCCTAAGGACCGTGAAGAAGCCTTACAATATGTTAATATATTCAAACCGCTGTATGAAGACCCCGAAATTCTGAAAGTAGGACAGAACATTAAGTACGATTATGTGGTGTTGCGAAACTATGGCGTCGATATCCAAGGTAAGATGTTCGACACCATGCTCGCCCACTACCTCATCCAACCGGAGCTTCGTCACAACATGGACTACATGGCCGAAACTTTGCTGCATTACCAAACGATGCACATCGAAGAACTCATCGGCCCCAAGGGCAAGGGGCAAAAGAACATGCGCGACCTCTCCCCGGAGGAAATATACGAATATGCTGCCGAAGACGCCGACATCACCCTGCGGCTCAAAAACGTGTTGGAGCCTCAGCTGAAAGAGGTTGGTGCCAAGTCGTTGTTTTGGGATATCGAGATGCCTTTGGTCAAAGTGCTGGCCGACATGGAGCTCAACGGTGTGCTCTTGGACACCGAATCGCTGAACGAAATCGAGCGTACCTTCACCGAGCGCATGCAGCAATACGAGCGTCATGCTTTCGAATTGGCGGGCGAGGAATTCAATATCAGCAGTCCGAAACAGGTGGGTGAGATTCTCTTTGGCAAGATGAAGATTGTCGACAAGCCCAAGAAGACCAAGACGGGGCAATTTGTTACCTCCGAGGAAGTGCTGTTGCAGCTCAAGGACAAGGCACCCATCGTCGAGGATATTCTCAACTATCGGGGCATGAAAAAGCTCTTGGGCACCTACGTCGAGGCTCTCCCCAAACTGATCAATCCGCGTACCGGACACATCCATACGTCTTTTAATCAGGCCGTTACGGCCACAGGACGACTCT
>NZ_GG704782.1:97044-155986 GCF_000160535.1 Hallella bergensis DSM 17361
CGACTCTCTTCGAGCGATCCCAACCTACAGAACATCCCCGTCCGCGACGACGATGGCAAGGAGATACGCAAGTGTTTCATCCCTGAGCCGAGCTGCAAGTTCTTCTCGGCCGACTACAGTCAGATCGAACTCCGCATCATGGCGCATCTCAGCTGCGATGAAAACATGATGGAAGCCTTCCGCGAGGGGTTTGATATTCATCGTGCTACGGCCTCTAAGATTTGGAAAGAAGCCATGGACGAGGTGACCGATAGTCAGCGCAAACAGGCCAAACAGGCCAACTTCGGTATCATTTACGGCATCACGACCTACGGATTGGCCCAGCGTATGGGCATCGATAACGGTGAGGCACGCCAGCTCATTGACGATTATTTCACTACCTTCCCAAAGGTGAAGGAGTATATGGAGAAAGCGAAGGAGATAGCTCGCGAACGCGGATACGCCGAGACACTGTTCGGCCGCCGGCGCTATCTGCCCGACATCAACTCCAAAAACGGCACTGTACGCGGTTTCGCTGAGCGTAACGCCATCAACGCCCCGATACAGGGCAGTGAGGCCGACATCATCAAACTCGCCATGATACGAATCTGGAAGCGCTTCAAAAAGGAGGGAATCCGCTCGCGTATGATACTCCAAGTGCACGACGAACTCAACTTCTCCGTCTATCCTGACGAAGCTGAGAAGGTAGAGAAAATCGTCCTTGAGGAAATGCAAGGCGCCTATCCTCTCCATGTCCCCCTCATCGCCGAGGCAGGATGGGGAGATAATTGGCTGGAAGCACATTGATAATTCATAATTCAAAATTCATAATTCACAATTGGGCTGCGCGGAGTAATTGATAATTCTAAATTCACAATTCATAATTCAGAATTGGGCTGCGCGATGTAATTCAAAATTCACAATTCATAATTCATAATTGGGCTGCGCGGGGACAATTCACAATTCACAATTCATAATTCAGAATTGGGCTGCGCGATGTAATTCAAAATTTTATCATCGAACAGCGTTCAGGACATCTCTTATAATGCCGCATATCGAGCGGGTGTAACGCGTGGCACCCTCATCGTTGAGATGAACATTGTCGATAAACAGAGACGGGTTGTGCGAGATGTCGGGGTCGCTGTTTCGGTTCACAAAAGCAACACCATGCTCTTGACACAGCTGTTGCACCATGGAATAGTTCCTGTCGCCTGCCTTGATTTCATATTCAGGCGACACGAAAACAACTAATTTTGTTTGAGGAGCAAACTCGCTGATAAATTTTTTCAAGAAAGACAGCTTCACTGAGTCTACAGTGCTGTCTTTCGTAGGTGCCTTGGGCTTGGTGTAAGCGGGGTTCAACCGACCGAATTTCGGAATATAACCATATTGAGCCGTCAGGTTTTTCTTTTGCCATTCGTCTCCTATAATATGAAAAACCAACGAGTTATACGGGTAAATATGACTCATCATCTTCAGCTTTTCCATATTTCCAAGCCGATAGAGAATGGAGTCGGCACATCCGCGATGATTCAGGGTGCGTATTTCGCCAAGGAAACGCGAGTTGTCGGACGTTTCCACATCGTATGCATACGTCAATTCGTAGACGATCATTTTGGGCATATACCGCTCTGTCATGGCGCGCAAAAGGGCATAATGATAGATAATCCCCTGCCCTCCCTGTCCGCAATTATAGCAGCTTAGTCCTGTCGAATCGCTGATCACCTGCGGAACATAGTGATGCAAAGCACGCGACGAACCCAAGATGATGATATCGCTTTTAACGTGGTTTACGATCTCGTTTTTCCTTCCAATGGCTCCATAACGAGTATGTTCATATCCCGTTTTCAGCATGAATCCCACCGCGCGATCCAGGACAAATATCACAGCAAATGCACCCATCAAAGTGACTAAAAATCTTTTCATCTCATTAAAAACTAATATAAATGAATTGACCGGCATCGAAAACACCAAACAAGAGTATCAATACGACGGTGAAAATCATGGCCGGCACAGTCCATTTTCTGCCTTTGAACAAGGCGGGGAACCATTCGTCTCTCACATCCTTGGCGACGACAAGACTCCCCATGACAGCCATGGTCAACACGGTGGCTTTCATATCGCGGTTGTCCGGTATCTGCAATATGAATCTATGGTCAGAAAGCATGTGCGAGCATAGGTGGAAAGCCTCACGAACAGTAGGCACCCTAAACAGAATCCACAACAGGCTCGCCAATATAAACGTGACCACGATGCCAACAGCATTTACCAGCCGGTTGCAGCGTTCTTTGTATTGGCGCACCCGTCTGTCCGCGATGACAAAAAGTCCATGCAGGACACCCCACAGCAGATAGGTGTATGCGGCTCCGTGCCACAGTCCACTGATCAGAAACGTAACGAGTAGATTTCGCCGAATTTTCCAACGGCTTGTCCGGCTCCCTCCCATCGGAATATACACATAGTCGCGCAACCATGTCGACAAGGTGATGTGCCAGCGTCGCCAAAACTCGCCGAAACCAAACGAAAAATACGGTCGGGCAAAGTTGTCGCGAATGCGAAAGCCGAGTATATTGGCACAGCCAATGGCCAGCAGCGAATAACCCGCGAAATCGGTATATATCTGTATGGAATAACACAGGGTGGCAAAAAATACAGTAAGACCGGTGAAGGCGTCTGGCTGTCCGTACACCGTGTCTACAAACAACCCAAACCTGTCGGCCACAGCAACCTTCAGAAACATGCCCCACACCATGAATTTACACCCTTGAGCCATCAGGCCAGTATCAACCGGTCTTCTCACTTGCTTAACCTGAGGCATCAGATCGGCATATCGACTTATCGGCCCTGAGAGTATTTGCGGGAAAAAAGAAATAAACAAACTGTGGTGCAGAAGATTTTGTTCTGCTTTGATCTGATGCCGGTAAACATCAAATACGTACCCGAGAGCCTGAAACGTGTAAAACGAAATGCCTATGGGGATAGCCCAATTCAGCCCGGGCAACGAAATATCCGAAAAGACAGACGGGAGCATATCCCTTAACACCTGATTGAAAAACGAATAGTATTTAAAAAAGAGCAATGGCAGCAACACCACCGTCACGCCGATCCAAATGGAGATTTTTCGTTGTCGTTCGAAGATGCGGGCCGTAAAAAACGATGCCAGTATCACCCACAGCAAAAACACCAAATACACGGGTTTCCAAATGGCATAGAACAGGAAACTGATCAACAACAAATAGCTGTTGCGAAGCTTAAACGGAAGAATATAGTAGAGCAGACAGACTATGGGGAAAAAAACGACAAACAGCAGGGAATTAAAAGCCATGGCAGGATAGTTGAACCGCAGTCCGATTTAAAAAGTTAAACGATCTTACTCAGAATATATTAGTATTTTTCAGCATGTCCCGAAACGATCTTGTCAGGCTTCTCATACTTCCCATTCACCTTTTCAGGCTCGATGTGCAGCGTGATGATTGATTTCTGACCGAACTTGTCGTGCAGGCGACGCTCAATGTTCGTGGCATGTTCATGCGCCTCATAGAGCGAGATGGAGCCTGGCATGCGGAAATGCATTTCTATGGCGATACGGTTGCCGATATTGCGGGTGCGCAGGCTGTGCACATCTGCTACCATCGGCTCCTGCATCACCAAGGCTACAATCTCCTTTTCCAGACTGTCGGGCAAGCTGGCCTCGAGCAGTTCGCTGGTCGATTGCTTGATCAGTCCATAGGCTGCTTTCAGGATAAACACACTCACCACAATGGCTGCCAAGGGGTCCAACACCGCCCATTTCGGGCCTAAAAGGATGGCACCACCAATGCCTACGGCCGTACCTATCGACGAGAACGCGTCCGTTCGGTGGTGCCACGCATTGGCCACCACAGCCTGCGACTCCACTCGCTCCCCCACTCTATTGGTAAACCTAAAAGCCCATTCCTTCAGCACGATGCTCAACAAGGCCACCACCAATGCTATCCATCCCGGCGTGGCAAGCTGTTCGCCCTGTATGGCCGACCACGTTTTCATCACCCCGTTGTAACATATCATCACGCCCACAGCCATCAGAGCCAGTCCGACAAAGGCTGTGGCCAACGTCTCGTATTTGCCATGCCCATAATCGTGGTCGTGGTCGCTCGGCCGGTTGCTGAGCTTGACAAACACCAGCACCACGATATCGGTCAGGAAATCGGACAGCGAATGCACAGCGTCGGCTATCATAGCAGCCGACCCGCCCACAATGCCCGACACGAACTTAAGCACCAGCAGCACCGAGTTGATGATGCTTCCGGCTATGGTAACACGATATATGGAATGTTCTCGCTGACGGTCGGAATCAGATTTTTCTATCAATGTTTTGAGATTAAAGGGTTGCAGCTGCAAATATAGTGATTTTTAACTACACGCTGTGTACACCTTTAGAATATCTGCAAAATAACATGACGCTCAATCTCATTTTCTAATGTAGGTGGCGGCTCACTCACTTGAAACGATTAATCATTCAAATATTTTAGGGTAAACCGTTGTTTTTCTGGTTTTTATATTTAATTTTGTATTCGTATTCACCTTCTGCGACACGCAACCGATATGGCTAAGGTGAGATTTCCGATGCAGGAACATCATCTGTTCACGAAAAGATGAATGTTTACTGCAATCCGCAATTGATAGTTAATCGCGGTCACGAGTTTGCCCAAGCCCCCTTTGGGAAACAAGACGGACGGATGACCTATTTTTATTCATCTAAAACCATCATTATGAGAAATTATCTACTTTCACTCCTCGTCGCTCTTTTGGCGGTCACGGGTAGCCTGCCTGCGATAGCACAAGAAGCTTATGCCGTATTAACATCCGACGAGACGCTCACTTTTTATTATGACAATCAGCGTCCCACCCATCAGAATTATGAACGCATCTACGACATGCCCAAACTTTGGGAGAGACCCGCTTGGGCAGGTGATGATAGTAATCCTCAGGAAAATATCAAGCACGTTGTGTTCGATGCCTCCTTTTCCGGGTACCGTCCCTCCAGCACCTACTCTTGGTTCCGATGTTGCATCAATTTGCAGGACATCAAAGGCATACGAAACCTTAACACCGAAAAAGTCACTGACATGAGAAGCATGTTCGATAGTTGCGAAACATTGACATCGCTCGATCTGAGCAAATTCAATACCCAAAACGTCACCGTCATGGGTAGCATGTTCTCTGGCTGCCAGGCATTGACATCGCTCGATGTGAGCAACTTCAATACCCAAAAAGTCACCTACATGAGCGGCATGTTCCGTAACTGCCAGGCATTGACATCGCTCGATCTGAGCAATTTCAATACCCAAAACGTCACTAACATGAGCTACATGTTCTTTGGCTGCCAGGCATTGAGATCGCTCGATGTGAGCAACTTCAATACCCAAAACGTCACCAACATAAGCTACATGTTCTATAACTGCCAGGCATTGACATCGCTCGATGTGAGCAAATTTAATACCCAAAACGTCACCAACATGAGCGGCATATTCTCTTACTGTAGGGCATTGACATCGCTCGATCTGAGCAACTTCAATACCCAAAACGTCACCAACATGAGAAACATGTTCGAATTATGCGAGACATTGACATCGCTCGATGTGAGCAAATTCAAAACCCAAAACGTCACCAACATGGGCAGAATGTTCTCTTGCTGTAGGGCATTGACATCGCTCGACCTGAGCAATTTCAACACCCAAAACGTCACCAACATGAGCGGCATGTTCTCTTACTGTAGGGCATTGACATCGCTCGATGTAAGCAAATTTAATACCCAAAACGTCACCAACATGAGATACATGTTCGATGGTTGCAAAGCATTGACATCGCTCGACTTGAGCAATTTCAATACCCAAAACGTCACCGACATGATGGGCATGTTCTATAGCTGCGAGGCATTGACATCGCTCGATGTGAGCAAATTTAATACCCAAAACGTCACCAACATGAACCGCATGTTCATGCGCTGCTGGAGATTGACATCGCTCGATGTGAGCAAATTCAACACCCAAAACGTCACCGACATAAACTACATGTTCTCTGGCTGCCAGGCATTGACATCGCTCGATCTGAGCAATTTCAACACCCAAAACGTTACCTACATGGACGCAATGTTCTCTGACTGCAAGGCATTGACTTCGCTCGATGTAAGCAACTTTAATACCCAAAACGTCACCGACATGAGTGGCATGTTCGCTCGCTGCGAGGCATTGACATCACTCGATGTAAGCAACTTCAATACCGAAAACGTCACCAACATGGGTGGCATGTTCTATGGCTGCCAGGCATTGACATCACTCGATGTAAGCAACTTCAATACCGAAAACGTCACCAACATGGGTGGCATGTTCTATGGCTGCCAGGCATTGACATCACTTGACCTAAGCAACATCAATACCCAAAACGTCACCAACATGTGCGACATGTTTCGATACTGCACTTCCCTAACCACTATTTTCTGCAAGAGTAACTGGGAGGTTGGCCAAAATGTTAAAGATGAAGGGATGTTTCAATACTGTAGACAACTGAAAGGAACCAACACTTCGTTCAACGAATACAAAACCGGCATTGAGATGGCTAACCCCTTCACGGGTTATTTCACAAGCAAGACTACAGGTATTGACAACGTGAAGACTGCCGACCGGGCAGGCGATGGCAAAGCATACGACCTCAGCGGCCGTCGTGTGAACGAGAGCTACAAAGGCATCGTTATTAAGAACGGAAAGAAATATATTCAGAAATAGAAGTTCTATCCCAACCTAACAAAACACTCCACTCCACCCTCCTATAGAAGAGACGGTGTGGAGTGTTTTTGAATGGTTACAAACAACGACGGAGATAAATTCCGAAAGCATTAGAACTATGCTAATTTTCTTGACAAACACCCCGTTATGCTTCGCGTATTCTAAAATAAATATCCCGGAGCTCGAAATACGAGAAAATTGCGCCTGTTTGTAACAATCTATCCATCAGGCACTTAGTAAAAACAGACTTAAAAGTCTTATTTTACCCATCGCGGTTGCATATCTAATGGCACTGCGATGAGGGCTTATTCGTCATGCGATACGGCCTTTGTCGCCGTGCCGTTAAGCCTTATCCGCACCGCCAAAAAGGCTTAATCGCATTTCCACAGAATTTTTCTGACGGTCGGAACATATTTTGGCCGTCAAAACATGGCTCATTTTTCTCTGGATGCTCCGAAAAAAATCACCGGAATTTTGTCATTCTATTTGACATATCGCGCATTATCGTAACGAAAAAATGAGACGGGAAACGTCAGTCTGGTTCGCTCGAAAGCCTTGAGTTCCTCACAATGGGAAACATAAGGAGCAATGCGCTCGGCATTGTCGTGCGCAAACTCCGCGAGTCGCATCATGGCTCGGTATTGTCGCGAAGCAGGACGCACGGAAAGATTACCAAGGTCGTGATACACCCCGATGGTGCCGTCCCACCCTTTCTCATACCACGAATCCTGCGGAATAAAGGCCAGGGCGTAAAGGCTTTTCTGCTTCAACGAGAAGTCTGTCGAGCACACACTCTCTTCCAACAGGTTGATGGCATGGGCCACGAAGTCCATGTTGCCCGTCTTGGTGCTGTCTTGCGCAGAGCTGAGACCATACTGCGTGAGCCACCAGCAGTCGCCCAGATAACTGGCCTGATAATAGAGCGAGGCCAGTTCGTAGGCCTTTTCGAGACGCTGCTCCGATGGGCGCATGTTGCGATAAAGATGCTGCGCAGCAAGAATATGACGGCAAAACTCCACTTTCCGGTTTGTGGTAAGCAGGGGCATGTAACCCTCAAACTCGTCCTCCGCTTTCTGTTTGGACAGCCACCGCTCCGTCTCATAGCTGCAATGACGGACATAGGGCACGATGTTCTGAGTGTTGAGAAAGGCCATACTCACCTTTTCAAGATAGGGAATGGCCTCGGCAAACCTCCCCCTTGCCATGAGTTTGGTGCCGATCAGGTCGTTGTAATAATCGGCATCGCGATAGCATTTGGCCCACACATAGCGTTGCAGGGCATCCTTGGGCTTCTTGCTGAGGAAACGCGCGTAATGCTTGAGCTGCTCCACATTAACGCTGTCGAGAGCCTCGAAATACTCGCCAAAATAGTCTGAGTTCCATGGCTTGTCGGCGGCCTTGAAGTCGGGATGCCGCCAGTTGGGCATACCCACAATGCGATTGAACTCGTTATCCATCATGCAGAGCATCGCCATGGCCATCGTGTGGTCGCCCGATTTGAAATAGCGGGGCACCAATCCGTTGTACACAATGCGTTCTTTCACGTCGCGATAGTGGTCGTCGGTCAGCACGCTGTCGGTTATATCTTGCTTCGACTTGGCATCAAGCCACTGCAATTCGGCCGCTATCCATTGACGATACTTCTTTTTCATCGGCTCCACAAACACCGAGTTGGCCGCATAGATGGCGCGCGCATTGTCCTTCATGCGCGGCGTTCCGTTGAGGGTGAGCGCTTTGGCGAGGTCTATTTTAGCCTGTTGATAGTCGCCCATTTGGTGTTCCAGACAACCTATGGCCGACATCCACAGGCAGGGTGTGCGGCTCTTTCCCCCGGCCACCACCCTACGGGCAAAATCGATAAACTGCCGAGCTTCGGGTTTATAGATGGGCTGTGCACCTATCTCCCTAATCCAGTTCACCTTGTCGGAATCCTCCGGATAAACTTCTTTCGAGAGCCATTCGTTGGCATAGACATCCTGCGTTTCCTGCAAATTGTTCACAAAGTCCTGCACAAGATAGGGCAACGTGGGCGAATTGGGATTTTCGGCAAACACCTTGCTGATACCGGCAAGGTTGCGATAGTTGCGCACGCTGTATTGCAAACTTGCGAAGTCTTCCTGCGCAGCATAGATTTCCACAGCCTCACGACGTTGCCCAAGGCGCAGGAGACAGCCCGCATAGAGGTTTTGCATCAGGTCTCGGTAGACACTTTGTGGCAGTTTTTGTCCCTGTCGCGTCCAACAGTTCATGGCCTCGCGATATTGTTTCAGGGCGAAATGCGTGCGCATCACCATCAGCATATATTGCGCGCGAAACCTTCTTCCCTTGTATTTTCGGGCCTCAGCCTGAAGTTTTCGCATGGTAGCCTGGGTCTGGGCAATTTTCTCCTTCGACGGATATTCCCAAGCGTCGTATAAGACAGAGGCATCAATGTAGGAATTGAGCAACCTGAGGTAGGCCATCATCTCGGTGTCTCCCCTGCGCTTGGCCACATCCATCACCACCTCCCTGCTCCACCGATAGGAAGAAAAACGGGGATCGTTGCCGACGTATTTGTTCCAAAACACCTCGGTCTCGGTTGTGAAACAATCTCCCATCAAGCTGCGATGAAACACGCTGAAAAGGTAATAGTTGTGGGTAGACCACTCGAATGCGCATGCCATCGCGCCGAGACAGGGCATAAGGGCCAAAATAAGGGTAACTAATCCTGTTCGAAAATTAATGCTGCTGATAGATATTTTCATAGTCGTTGGGAGTAAAACGGTTGATATTCTTGTTGTTGAGATGATAGAGTATCACCTCGCTGTTGGCCTCCGGCCGCAGACTATCCACAGCCCGCCGGGCAGCCATGATATCATCAAGTTCCGGCCGGCGCGTGGCTACGCTGTCGCCCTGCAATATGGGCAAATCGTCATCACCGTGCATAATGCCCACATATTTGCCATCGCGGAACAGCACACGCCACGTGAATAGCGGGTAAGCGACGTTGAGGGGCAATTTGTATCGGGGCAAACTGTGCAGATAGGGTCTCACGTCTTTCATGTCGAGAATGGGCTTATGGACGGAGAGTTGGGTGAAATCGCCGGTGTTGTACATCATCAGGGTGCCCTTGTCCACAGGCGGAACTTCGAGCGACAACTGGTGCAGCCGGATGGTGGCCGACAGTGTCAGTCCACGCTCATGGCAGAGGTCGCGCATGCGTCGAAGCATACTGAAATAGCGTTTCTGCGTGCTCATGGTCCAGTCGCAGTCTATCTGTATCTCCTTGATGCCCTTGATGTCGTGCGTTTCGTTCATCTGAAGAATACGGCGAAAAACCTGGTCGGCTATGTCATCAATGCTTCCCGCCCGGAAACGATTGACAATAAACACCACGGGCACAATCTCCACACCTTGCGGCAGGGTGTCGGCAAAGGTGATTGTGGCATTGGGCATGGGGTGCATATCGTCGTCCGGGGTCACGTCGAAATATCTGACGTAGAGTTTTTTCACGTTGTGCAGGCGAAGGAAGGCACGCTCGGCAGAATCGAGTCGGAAAGTGGTGCGCCAGTAATACATGCTGCGGGTGGCATCGTCGTTTGGTTGCCTGCCGCCACAGGCTGCAAGGAGCAAGATACAAAAGAGTGATGTCCAAAGTTTAGTCATTCTCCGGGATTTTTGAATAAAATTATAAAAATACTGACTAACAACAAAAACAATGCGGACAAATATTGGCAAGGAAAGCAAAAAACATCATATTCGAGCCACGACACACGAGTCGCGGCATGAGGGGTATTTATTTCCGGCCAGCACTTTTATAGGTTTTCCCTCGCCTGTTTCCCAATCTTTTTCGTAACTTTGCACGTTAGAATATAAACGTTTATCATAAGCTATGGCATTAAAATGTGGCATCGTAGGGCTCCCCAACGTGGGAAAGTCTACGCTTTTCAACTGTCTGTCGAGCGCCAAGGCACAGGCAGCCAACTTCCCTTTCTGTACGATTGAGCCTAATTTGGGTGTGATCACCGTTCCCGACGAGCGACTGACGAAGCTCGCCGAGATTGTGCATCCGGGGCGCATCGTGCCTGCTACGTGCGAGATTGTGGACATCGCCGGACTGGTGAAAGGTGCTTCCAAAGGTGAAGGGCTGGGCAACAAGTTTCTCGGAAACATTCGCGAATGTGACGCTATCATCCACGTGATACGCTGTTTCGACGATGACAACGTGGTGCGCGAGGGCGGCATGGCGGTAGACCCCATTGCCGACAAGGAGATTATCGACACCGAGCTTCAGCTGAAAGACCTTGAAACCATTGAGGGTCAGCTTGCCAAGACCGAGAAAGCCGCATCGGCAGGCAACAAGGATGCTAAGGTGCTGGTCACCGTGCTGAAAGCCTATAAGGAGGCTCTGGACCAAGGCAAAAACGCGCGCAGCGTGACTTTCGATACCAACGAGGAGGAAAAGGCAGCCCACGACCTGTTTTTGCTCACCACCAAACCCGTGCTCTATGTGTGCAATGTGGACGAGGTCAGTGCCAAGACCGGCAACGAATACAGCAAGAAGATTGAAGAAATGGCTCAAGCAGAAGGGGCTGAAGCCATGGTGATTGCTGCCAAGACGGAGGAAGACATTGCTTCGCTGGAGAGCTATGAGGACAAGAAACTGTTTCTCGATGAGCTGGGATTGGAGGAGAGTGGCGTAAACCGCCTCATTAAAAAGGCCTACAGTCTGCTCAACCTGCAGACCTTTATCACCGCCGGCGAAATGGAGGTGAAGGCCTGGACATTTCACAAGGGTTGGAAGGCTCCGCAGTGTGCAGGCGTGATCCACACCGACTTTGAAAAGGGATTTATCCGCGCTGAGGTCATCAAATACGAGGATTATCTGCACTACGGCTCTGAGGCGGCCATCCGCGAAGCCGGTAAACTCGGCATCGAAGGCAAGGACTATGTGGTGCAGGATGGCGACATCATGCACTTTAGATTCAATGTTTAACAATTCAAAATTCACAATTTTCAATTCACAATTAGGCCATTCGGCAACGAAAAAACAATTATGAATTGTCTCTCCGCACGGCTCATTGTGAATTATGAATTGTGAATTGTGAATTATCAAGCCCGCACGGCTAATTATGAATTGTGAATTGTGACGAGTTGATGAGCTTGCGAATAATTTTGAATTGTCCCAGCGTCAGCCTAATTATGAATTATGAATTATGAATTGTGAATTACTTTACATTGTTTGGAACCCCAGCGAAGTGATGTTCCACATCGGGAGCTTCGGCATCCGGTGGTATTCCATGTGTTGGCTCATGGGGCTTTTGCTCGGCTATCTGCTCATGCATCGCCTCTATAAGGAACAAAAGATTGCCGAAGAAAAGTTTGAGCCGCTCTTCCTGTATATCTTTGTGAGCGTGCTCATCGGTGCCCGTCTGGGTCACTGTTTGTTCTACCAGCCCGAATATTTCCTCTCCTCGTGGGATCATTTCGTCGAAATGATTATCCCCATGCGCCACTTGGCCGACGGCTCCTGGAAGTTTGTGGGCTACGAGGGATTGGCCTCGCACGGCGGAGTGATCGGTATGCTCATTGCCATTTGGCTCTACAGCCGCAACACGAAAGTGCCGGTGTGGGTGGTGCTCGACAATATGGGTATCTGCTCCTGCATCACAGCGACGTTCATCCGACTGGGAAACCTGATGAATTCCGAGATTATCGGCAAGGTGACCGATGTGCCATGGGCGTTCATTTTCCAACGCGTGGACCAATATCCGCGCCATCCGGGCCAACTCTATGAGGCCCTCTCGTATGCCCTATTCTTCTTCATCATCTACGGCGTATACCGCAGAAAACGCGAGAAGGTGGGCACGGGCTATTTCTTCGGACTTTGCATCGCATTGGTGTTTGTGGCTCGTTTCCTCATCGAATACACCAAAGACATTCAGGTGGACTTCGAGTCTGGCATGCTTCTTGACATGGGGCAGCTACTCTCCATTCCTTTCATCATTCTCGGCATCGCCACGATGATAGGTGGAAAATGGATGGGAAAACTCGGTGCAAGGGTGGACTGACCTACCCATAGGACATGAGAAAAGGGATATAACGTAATCCAAAGATTGGCTTTCGTTATATCCCTTTTCCATGTTGGGTGACGCACGGCATTCGCCGCCCCACCCGATGTCTATCAATCGGTTATCGCCCGGATATCCTGCAAGGTAATATCGCCCACGATACTGATAATTTGCAGTTCGCCCTGCTCAGTGTTGTAAAGCACATATTCGTATTTTCCCTTGCCCAATGATCGCATGTAGATCACTGTGATTTGACCTTGCTCCTTATAGCGCATGGCCTCTTCCCAGGGTTTCTTGCCATAGATAGCGAGCGCATCTTTGGATATCTTGGAGATGAGTGCCGAACGTTCACATGACAACACCTGAAGGTTATCAATCTTCGATGCTATCTGCTTGATGTTGCGGTTGCCCACACTGATATTGGGCATCATGCGCAACATGGACTTCGACACGACAACGGTGCTTACACCTTTGGTGTCTTCATATTTCTTGAATAAGGAGTTCTGGGCATGTCCCATGGCACAAAGGACAGTCATGAGAAGGATGAAAATGGATCTTTTCATTGTCTTTTGGTGGTTTCGGTTTGATTTATTTTGTTAAGCCCTTTGTTGATGGCGATGGAGAATTTCGTGAGTGCACGCTCGGTCTCTCCGGCCGCATCGGTGGGGTTGTCGTATGTTTCCCTGAGATTGTTGACGTATGGACGTGCCGTGGTTGGCCGGTTATTGAGATAAGTACCCAAGGTAAAAAGCAACATCAAACTGGCCGCCACGCCCGCTATCCAGCGCAGACTGACCACGCGAGACTGGCGCGATACGCTTTTCTCCACCATGTTCCAACGGTCTATATCCTTGTCCAGACGAGCTTCAAGTCCCTCGGGCACATCGACCTGACCATTGAAGAGCTCACTGAAAAGCTGTTTGTCGGTTTCTAAGTCGCGGGGCGTATCAGCGGTCTGGAAGAATTTTTTGAGCATAGACTCCTCCCATGCCGTGGTCTCAGCATGATAGAATTTTCCGAGCAAATGTCTTGCTTCTTCAGTTGTCATAGTGGTAACGTTTGTATTAATCATGTTCTAATGCCCTTTAATTTCTCTCTGACAGCCTTTCGTGCCCTACTCAGGGCTACTCTTATGTTCACCGCATTAAGCCTCGTGTGTTGCTCTATTTCCTCGTATGTGAGGTCGTTGATGTCGTGAAGTGTGATGATCAGCTGTTGCCTTTCGGGTAATTCCCTAATGATTTCAAGCACCATGGAGGCTTCCTGCTTGGTTGCCAGTTCATCGCTGGCATCGTACTCAGTGCGCATCTGATGGTCGGCCGGCTCCTCATCGTTTTCTTTCAACCGCTTCTTGCGGTGCTGATCATAGAAGAGATTGCGCATGGTGGTCACGGCAAAGGCTGCCGCATTGTCGGGAACCGTAAGTTTGTCGCGCTTCGTCCACAGTCGCATCATCGCGTCCTGGACGAGGTCTTCGGCTGCCTGCTGATTGCCGGTCAATCGCCATGCCGTCGCATACATACGACGATGACAGGGTAGAAAGATCTGTTTGAATTCGGAGGCATCCATCGCTGTTCTATTTGTTTAGACGTAACCTTGTGGGTTTTGTTACATCGAAAGTTGTTGAATTGGTTTCGCCTGAACACATTCCATGTTCTTTTCCAGCTGTGCTGTGCTGCTGGCCCCAACCAAGACACTCGTCACACCGGGCTGTTGGAGAATCCAGGCCAGTGCCATTCCGGCTAAGGATTCACCCCTTTCTGTTGCCGTTTGGTTGAGTTTTTGGAGATAATCAAGGAGTTCAGGCGTTAGTTTATCTTGGGTGAGAAACTGTCCCCGAGCCATTCGGGAATCACTGGGAATGCCATTCAGGTAACGGTCGGTGAGCAGACCCTGTGCCAATGGTGAAAAGCTGATGAAGCCGATGCCATGCTCCCGGCAATAGTCGAGTGTGCCCTTGTTGATGGGTTCACGGTCGAGGAGGTTGAGTCTATCCTGGAAAATGAGCAACGGTACGTCGTGGGCACGTAAGTATTCGTCAGCCTTTTGCAAGGCCTCTAATGGCCAGCGCGAGATTCCCACATAGAGCGCCTTGCCCTGACGGACAATATCGACAAGGGCTTGCAGGGTTTCTTCCAATGGGGTTTCGGGGTCGAAACGATGACTATAGAACAAGTCGACATAGTCAAGGTGCATTCTCCGGAGACTCTGTTCAAGGCTTGCCATGAGGTATTTGCGTGAACCCCAGTTGCCATACGGTCCCGGCCACATGTCGTAGCCGGCCTTGGTGGATATAAAAAGCTCATCTCTGTAGGGGCGGAAGTCATCATCCATGAGCCGACCCATGGTTTCCTCAGCCGACCCATACGGTGGGCCGTAGTTATTGGCGAGGTCGAAATGCGTAATGCCATGGTCGAAAGCATAATGCGTGATGGCTCTGGAACGCTCGTAAGCATCCACTCCTCCAAAGTTGTGCCAAAAACCAAGGCTCACCTTGGGCAACTTGACGCCCGACCGTCCACAGCGGTTATAGAGCTTGTCGGCATCATCATAGCGCGACTCTGAAGGCAAATACGTGCCCTTGAGATCTATTTCTTTTATCGTTCTTTCGTGCATAGCATGGGATGGTTGCAGCTGTCCGGATCGACAGCGAGGTTATTTTCTATGGGGTTATTGGGTCTGTACGCCTTCCGGCTTCGGTCGCCCTACTCCTTTTTTCGGTCGTCACGAATGAGTTTCAACAGGCGATCCACGGCATCTTCCTCGGGAATATTATGCTCCACACATTCCTGCTTGCGGTATAACGACACCTTCCCGGGTCCGGCTCCGACATAGCCATAGTCGGCATCAGCCATCTCGCCGGGACCGTTGACAATGCATCCCATGATGCCAATCTTCAGCCCTTTCAACTCTTTTGTGGCCTCTTTAATCCTGGCTATCGTCGTGCGCAAGTCATAAAGGGTGCGCCCACAACCCGGACAACTGATGTATTCGGTACGTGTCGTGCGAAGTCGGCCGGCCTGAAGAATGCCGAAAGCGGTTTCCTCGATTTCCTCATCAGCGATTCTTCCATCGTTCATCAACCAGATACCGTCGGTCAGTCCGTCCATCATCAGCGCGCCCATATCGGCTGCCGATTGCAACTGGAACTCATCCTTATCGTTCAACCGGTACATTTGGGCAAAGACAACCGGATTTCTCACGCCTGCCGTCATCATCTCATGCACCAGCGCACGCTGCTCGCCAAGCCTGTTCTGGTGGTTGCTTGTGCTAATCACCACGACCTCAGGATGGGCTTTCAAACAAGAAATATACTCCTCCACAGGCGTTCCGAACTGGACAACCAAGAACTTGATATCGGCTTTAACCATTCCGATAAACGGCATGGCAGTAACGGGGAAGATAGGGAACATCGCCATTTCCGGCCTTCCTCCTCCGGAAATAGAAGCTTCCTCCCGATCGTTTAGAGTCGAAGACGAAGTTTGCATCCGTTTGATATAAAGCTGATAATCGACAATATACTTTTGTCCCGGCTTGGGATTTACGGGTTCTTTCCCACCCACATAGATATAGTCTGCTGTCGGTTTCTGTTCCATCATGCCGTCAGCGGAATCCGGAGAAGAATGGGATTCTTCCTGTCGGTCGCTCACAATCACCACCGGAGCCTGCTCCCCTCCGATATTACCAACCGGATTAGTCGGTCTCCGGGTGGGATGAAGCCAGTCGAATCCGGCATATGCCTGTCCGGGGATAACCAGTTGTCCGGCCTTCCTGCCAATATAATCCACAAGATGCCGAGCCACAGGGATCTCATCTTCAGGCTCTTCCGAGAGCGACACACGAATGGTATCGCCAATGCCGTCAGCCAGCAAGGCTCCTATTCCCACGGCACTTTTGATGCGGCCGTCTTCGCCCTCGCCAGCCTCCGTCACTCCCAAATGGAGCGGATAGTGCATATCTTCTTCTTCCATCTTGCCGACAAGAAGCCGCACCGATTGCACCATCACGACTGTATTGCTCGACTTAATGGATATCACAACATCGTCGAAGTGCTGCGTTTTGCAGATACGCAGGAATTCCAAACAGCTCTCCACAATTCCCTCGGGCGTGTCGCCATAGCGATTGCGGATGCGGTCGGACAGCGAACCATGGTTCACGCCAATGCGGATAGCCGTATGGTTCGCCTTGCAAATATTGAGGAAGGGCACGAAACGCTCTTCTATCTTCTTGAGTTCACGCGCATATTCCTCATCCGTATATTCCTGCCGGATGAATTTCCGAGCCGGATCCACATAGTTTCCAGGATTGATGCGCACTTTCTCGGCATAGCAGGCAGCCACGTCAGCCACCTTGGGATTGAAATGAACATCGGCCACCAACGGTGTGGAGAAACCCGCTTGGCGCAGGGCTGCATTGATATTTCTCAGATTCTCAGCCTCGCGAATGCCTTGCGTGGTGAGTCTCACAAGTTCTCCGCCGGCCTTGATGATTCGCTCCGCCTGCGCCACACATGCCTCGGTGTCGTTGGTGTTGGTCGTTGTCATCGACTGTATGCGCACCGGATTGTCGCCCCCCATGTCGATAGCACCGACGTGGACGACCGAAGAGGAGCGACGACGATAATTAAACAGGTCTATCATTCTATTGTTTTGAAAACAGGGAAGAAGGGTGTTGCCGCAACCACCTCTCCCCTACCCTTTAGTTACACTTGTACTCATAGTCCTTGATGGCAGCCAAATCGGCATTTGCCTTCGTGATCTTGCTGCCCAGTCCGGCCTTCCAGGCCTCTACTTTTGCAGCGATCTCATCATCGCCAAGGGCAATCATTTCAGCAGCGAGGATGGCCGCATTCTGTGCGCCGTTCACGCCAACCGTAGCCACAGGAATGCCCGGTGGCATCTGAATGATGCTCAACATGGCATCAAGGCCATCGAGCATACCCTTGATGGGCACGCCAATCACAGGCAGGGGGGTAGATGCTGCAATAACACCCGGCAGGGCAGCAGCCATTCCGGCACCGGCAATAATCACCTTGATGCCGCGCCCTTTGGCTTGTTTTGCAAAATTCTCCACCTCATCCGGCGTGCGGTGCGCTGACAGGGCATTGAGCTCAAAAGGTATCTTCTGATCATTCAACCACTTACAAGCCTTTTCCATAACGGGCAGGTCGCTTGTAGAACCCATGATAATACTAATAATTGGTTTCATATTTTATGTTGTTATAACATGATTCTAAATGAACAGGAAGGACGGTTTCGGTTTGCGATTCCATTTTCATAAAATCATCCAGAAACCCATGACAACCCCCACGAGGAATCCCGTAACAACCTGAGTGAGGGAGTGTTGACGGAGAATCATACGACTGGTGCCCACCATTCCGGCTATGACCATGATGATGCAAAACCACCACAGCGGATTAAACGAGAACAAGATTGAAAAGGCCAGCAGCGCTCCGGCAAACCCACCGATGCCTGCAGTGTGCGTGGATATTTTCCACCACACGTTGATAATGGCGCAAACCACCTGAATCATGAGTGCAGCAACCAGGATGTTGGCCATGAATTGCGGGATACGCATGATGCTCATCAGATAGTAACAGGCAAAATATGACAGTATGGCCACCACATAGGGTATCATGCGTCGCTCCTTCTGCCCTATCTCGATCGTAGACCATCCCTGGTACCTTCGGTATCCGTGGATGAGCAGCGTGGGCAGGAGAATGGTGAAAAAATAGACCATGGCGAGCACCATCAGCTTGTATTGCCAGGGCATCAAACTCATGTAACTGAAGACAAACAGCGCGATCAGTCCGACAAAAGGCAAATAAAACGGCGTGAAGATCATGCTCATCACCCGTGCTGCCAATATGATATTCTTTTCCTTCATGGTCTGCTTTTGTGTCGATATGTGCTGTCTTTCCGTAGTCTGGCCACCGGCAGTCCCAGCTGTTCGCGGTATTTGGCCACTGTGCGCCGTGCAATGGGGTAGCCCTTCTTCTTCAGTTCCCGGGCCAGGGCTTCGTCGCTGAATGGCATTTTCTTGTTTTCCTTCCTGACAAGTTCCTTAAGCACCATCTTGATCTTGCGTGTGGACAGTTCCTCACCGTCTTCCGTGACATAGCCGTCCGTGAAGAAAAATCGCAGGGGGAATGTGCCCCACGGGGTCTGTGCATACTTGATGTTGCTCACACGCGATATGGTTGATATGTCAAGCCCGGTCTTTTCAGCAATATCTTTCAGGATCATAGGCTTCAGATCGGCCTCGTCTCCATCTTGGAAAAATTTCTTTTGCCAGTTGATGATGGCCTTCATCGTTACATAAAGCGTATGGCGACGCTGTCTCACGGCCTCGATAAAGCCCTGTGCTTTCTCCACCTTTTGCTTGGCATAAAGCAGGGCTTCCTTCTCCTGGCGGTTCATCTGGTGCTTGCTGCTTCTGTATGTCTTCACCATGTCGCTGAACGATGGCGAAACCTTCAGTTCTGGAATGCGACCTCGGTTGATTGTGAAACTCACATGACCCTCCTCGTCTGTGTCGATCAGGAAGTCGGGTGTTATCTGCTGCGTGTTCCTGCCCAGCGTCTCACCCAGCGATGCTCCCGGTTTCGGGTTGAGCTTTCTGAGTTCCTCATGCACCACGTCCGCCTGTTCATGAGTGAGCTGCAATGCCTGTGCTATCCTGCCCCAGTGCTTCTTGGTGAACTCATCGTAGTACTGTTCCACCACCTCTCGCATCAATCGCGTCAGTTTGCTGTCCTGCCTGCGCTCGATTTGCAGCAGCAGGCATTCCTGCAGCGACCGTGCCCCGATGCCGGGAGGGTCGAACGCTTGCAACCTGTGCAACACGTCTTCTATAAATTCTTCCGACACATCAATATTATGATAGATGGCCAATTCGTCAGAAATGGTATCGAGCGACTTTCTCAGCAGTCCGTCGTCATCGAGCGAACCGATGAGATATTCCATCACGCTACGCTGCTCTTCGGTCAGCACCAACACCCCCATCTGCTCCTTCAGCTTGTCGTAGAACGACCGGGTGTCGCCCCACACAATTTCCTCATAGTCGGCATCGGAGCCTCCCTGCGAGCCCGTGTAGCCAGCAGGCGCGGGCAACTCATCGTCACTTCCCAGATTCTCCAAGGCGTTGTTGAGTGCTTCCTCACGTTCCTCGCGCTCCGTCTTTTGCTCGTATGGTTCATCTTCCGGGTCAGAAAGCATTCCGTCTTCCCCGTCACGCTCCCTGCCGCTGTCGTCCGGATCGTCGCGCCGTTCTTCCAGGGCAGGATTATCGTCGAGCTCAGAGAGCACATTCTCCTCCAGTTCAGCCAATGGCATTTCGAGCAACTTCACCTGCAACATCTGTTGTTGCGATAGGCGTTGCCGCTGCACTTGCTGCTGTGTCTGGGTTTGAATTAATTTCTGTGCCATATCTGTCAGCCTCTTGTCGGCTGTTATTTCCAATAGTTCCTGAGTTGTGCGGCAAGTGCCGACAGGGTTTCGGGCGACTCACTGCCAAACCTCTTCCATACATTCATGCATGCGTTGAGCAACGGGTGAATCATGATGTCGCCCTTGGTAAGCAGGGGGTCGCAAAAGCAAAACACTTCCATCACCTCGGCAATTTCCTCCGGTGTGGATTTTATCTTCCTCGCCAAGTCTATAATCTCCGGTGTCTGTGGAACCATGGTGTCCGGAATGAGCCTGAAATAAAGGTCGAGTATCATGATGAGCTTGATGGGCGAGAGCGATTCCTCTCCCCTGCTCGCGTCTATAGGCTTAAAATCTATCTCCCAAGATTCGTTCACTTCCACACCGGCATAGAATGACTCGAAGTTTCCAAATCCCTTCATCCGTCGCACCACACTGGTCGCGCGCGAGAGCTTTCTCGGACTGCGGGCATACGTGTCCCACAGCTGCTGTATGCGCGGCGTGTCGATCTGTCTGAGCTTGAACATCTGCCTGTAGAGAAAACTGGGTTCAATGTGCAGTTCAAGGGCAAGTTTCACAAGCTCCCTGCTGTACAGGGGCTTCACACCCTTCGGCCGTTTGAGATAGAGTTGCATGAGGAGTAGCCAATATTCATCATGCCACAGCGGATGATTTGCCATAACGATTTGTTTCTTGAACGCTGCTGTCCCTTCGCCATTTATGGGCACAGGGATTTCTTTTGCAAATATACTATTTTACAAGATAACGGCCAAATCATTATTGGTTTTAATTTTATATTCAGAAAACCTTGCGTGCCAAGTGACCTTGGTCATGATGAAACCGTGAAACAAACTTCGTCTAAAAGCCAAAGAGTAGCAGTATTCACGTACCTGCTACCAACAATCTACGCGGGAGCAATTGCATGTGTTGATTCTCTCTTCTTTGCCGATAGCACCATTCGTCTGCCTGTTCCCCCCTAAAAAAGATATATTATTAAGCAACAGTTTTGTTATTTTCCAAATTGTTCCAGTCCCGTCTCCACAAATGACAGGAAAAACAACATATCGGTGTTCACGATCTTGTGAAGTTCGCGAAAATCGTATCGAAAACAAAGCTATTGAAGTACGATAAAAATAAGACTTTATCAAACTGCGACAAAAAAGTGTAAAGTTTATTCTTTTACTAAAACATCTATTATTTATTCTAAACCATAATAAATAAAGGGTATTTAAAATTTTTATTGTTTTTATATGATGGTTATTTATCAAATATATTCAAAGGTTTATAACAATCTCCCTTTTTGTCGCACCAAGAGAGTAGGGTAGAACAGTCGTTTTTAAAATATTGACATCAAGAAGTCCTTAAACGGGCAGGAAAAAATCGATTTTGACGAGGAATCTCAGGGTAAAATAGATAAAAAGAAAGCACGACAAACGTGATCTCATATAATGGTAGCACCTGCCTGAAACCTGCTACTAAACAACAAGATTTTGATGAGTCGATGACAAGGAGAACATCCCCTTGTCCCGCGATAAAAATTCTTATCTGAGACGACGCTAAAAGAGTCAAACGGCCCACCATTGCAAACGGCCTGTTTCAATAAATCATACGAAGCAGAACCAACCCCATAGAATTGTCAGAAAAACTTCACTTAAACCGTGCACTCGTTTTTGATCGTTCTGGAAATTTAATAGTTGTCGTTTGTCAAAGATTAATCATGCATACCACAACAAAATTCTGACCGTCCTGCGATAAGGCTCTTTTCGCACCATGGTTAAGCTTCAACCACCTCGTGTTGACACCTGCGTCATCGCTCGATTCGAGCTTAGTCGCGTAACCGATAAGCCCTAATCGCAGCCCTATTGTGCAAGCAACATCACATCACTTTGTGTTAAAACCCATAACTCCCTATAGATGAAGGAATAACCAAAACACCTCAAATTTCGCGTATTTCGACACTATGATTTTTAATTTTCAAATTCGCGAATTATACAGCAGTGTTTGTCAAGATTTGTACAGCCCATTTCCCGTTCCTCCATTACCCAGGAAATAAAAAGCAGGAATATTCACAACCGTGTGGTTAGACTTCCATTTCAACAGTTGTGATTTATGCAATCGGTGCTGTAGTTGATTGATACAAACTTATTTGAGGTGGTTTTCCACCCGTTCCACAATCGTTTCGGGACTGATGTTGAACAGGCAGGCATAGTCTTTGCGGATGCAGTCTTTTTTACCAAAGATGGAACAGGGACGGCAGGAAAGGTCGATCTGAACGGCATTTTCGGCAGGTTGGTTCCAGCCCATAAAACCGGCGTATGGGTGGGTGGCGCCCCAAATGCTCACGACGGGTGTGCCCACGAGCGATGCAAGGTGCATGTTGGCACTGTCCATGGAAACCATGACATCGAGATTTTTCATGAGAATAAGCTCCTGGTTGAGCCCATTCAGCAGGGACGATGCATTGATACAGTTGGCATGTTGAGCCGTAATGGAGTTGATGGTTTGCATTTCCCTGTCACCTCCTCCGAACAGAAATATGCGGCAAGAGGGATGTTTGGCAGATATTTGCTCGATGACTTTGATCATCAATTCCAGTGGATAGGTTTTGGGGCGATGGGCTGCAAAGGGTGCAATTCCGATCCATTGCTGGAATATTTTTTTCTCTCCGATGGCTTCGGGCAGTTGTCGGAGCGTGGCTTTGTTACTGTTGAAGATCGAGGTGAAATCGAGTGTGACTGGATATCCCAAATCCTCGAACACTTGGGCATAATTCTCAAAGGCGGTGGGCAGGGGCTTGAGCACCTTGTTTTTGATGGCCGTGAGCTGCTTGCGCTGCTGTCTGTGCTTGTTGAGATGGGCTACTCGGCATTGGTCAATGTTAAATAGCATGCGCAAATAATTGGTGCGAAGCACATTGTGCAAGTCGGCCACGGCAGTGAAATTCTTGGCTTTGAGCCGTCGGTAGAGTGCGTTCAAGCCCTTGATACCATGATATTCATGGTGGGTATCAGCCCCCATAAAACTCACGTTGGGGGCCAGGTTCTCGAAGAAGGGCCGTGCAAACGGCCGCGAGAGCATGGTGAATCTCACGTGAGGATATTGTTTGGCAACAGAATACAAAACAGGTACTGTCATGGCAACATCGCCCATGGCAGAGAACCTAATAACCAGTATGTGTTCTGTTTTCATAGGAAGGAAGCAGGAAGGAGGTGTAGGCTATTTCTTCTTGTACAACACGGGGTTGGTGCTTGGGTCGTTATACATCTTCATCTGACGATACACCTTCATGTACTTTTTCCCGCCTTCAATGTCTTCCAGCAATTGATCGATGGCCAAACTGAGGTCTTTCTGCTGTTCAAGCAAGATACTGAGCTTGTCTGCACACATTTGCTTGTGGTCGTCACTGGCATCTTTCCGGTCTACCTGCTCGCGCATGTGGTAGATTTTCAGAGCCAGAATAGACAGGCGATCGACGGCCCATGCCGGGCTCTCAGTGTTGAGTCGGGCATTGTCAAGGGGTTTGGTGTCAGAATATTTCTGATGGAAATAGGAGTCGATTTGCTCCACAAGGTCAGTGCGATCCTGGTTGGATCGGTCAATGCGACGTTTCAGACCAAGGGCGTCCGAGGGGTTGATGTGTGGGTCGCGAATAATGTCTTCGAGATGCCATTGCACCGTATCTATCCAGCATTTGAGATATAAGCGATTCTCAATGGTGTCGCGCTTATATGGATTGTTGATAGGAGTGTCAATGTTGTCGGTCATGTGATAATCGTCAATCGCTTGATTGAAGATCTCATTGCATAGCTTTGTAAATGACATTTTTAGGTTTTTTGATTTGTGCAAAGTTACCAAATGATTTCCACATAAACAACATATTGTCACATAAAAAGGTGTTAAAATATGCACAGTGATGGGGTGTTTGTGCAGTGAATTGGCATTTTTAAACGAAATTATTTGTTTAATTGAATAAAAAGTTGTTTCTTTGCAGCCGTTTTGTAGATTTAAATTAATTATAAAAAGGTAGAATCATGTCAGAAATTGAATCAAAAGTAAAGGCAATTATTGTAGATAAGCTTGGTGTTGATGAGTCAGAGGTTAAATCTGAAGCAAGTTTCACCAACGACCTTGGTGCAGATTCCTTGGACACTGTAGAGCTGATCATGGAGTTTGAGAAGGAATTTGGTATCTCTATTCCTGATGACAAGGCTGAGACAATTCAGACTGTTCAGGATGCCATCAACTACATTCAAGAGAACGCTAAATAAATTGGGCGTCAAATGTTTAGCGTTTTTATCCAAACGCTAAACATTTGTAATTCGGGTGACTTGAACACAACCAGTCACCGACAAGGAATATTTAACAATAGGGGTGACGTCTTGTCATCTTTCGGTTTTGTTTTGATGCAAGCTGTAAGCGCACCTTGCCGTGTAGCCTATGACGTTCTCTCGTTTGCTTGCGTTATGTTTAAAAACCAAGTTTAGAATCTGCCAAGGCATTTTTACAGACCCCACCTTAATAAATTTTCAATGGAATTAAACAGAGTAGTAGTAACTGGACTTGGTGCCGTTACCCCGGTTGGCAATACACCTGAAGAGATGTGGAAGAACCTGTTGGCCGGAAAGAGTGGTGCAGCCCCTATTACTTCCTTCGATACAACCAACTTCAAGACTACTTTTGCATGTGAGGTGAAAGACTTGAACGTCAATGATTTCATTGACCGCAAGGAGTCTCGTAAGATGGATCGATGCACACAGTTGGCTATGATCAGTGCCATGCAGGGTGTGAAAGATTCCGGCATTGATCTGGAGAAGGAGGACAAGAACCGCATTGGCGTTGTCTATGGCATTGGCATTGGTGGTATCAAGACCTTTCAGGATGAAGTGATGTATTATGGGAAGCATGCTGAGGACGGACCGAAGTTCAATCCCTTCTTCATCCCCAAGATGATTGCAGATATTGCAGCCGGACAGATTAGTATTCACTTCGGATTTCACGGACCCAACTATGTCACGACCAGTGCCTGCGCATCTTCAAGCCATGCCTTGGCCGATGCCTTCAACTTGTTGCGTCTTGGCAAGGCCGACGTTATTGTGTCCGGCGGTGCCGAGGCAGCAATTTGCAACTGTGGTGTAGGCGGATTCAACGCCATGCATGCCCTTTCAACCCGCAACGACGATCCCGAAGGCGCCTGCCGTCCGTTCAGTGCCAGCCGCGATGGATTTGTGATGGGCGAGGGGGCTGGTTGTCTGGTTCTCGAAACTCTGGAGCATGCCAAGGCACGCGGTGCGAAGATCTATGCTGAGATGGTCGGCGAGGGTATGAGTGCGGATGCCCATCATATCACCGCTTCTCATCCGGAGGGACTCGGTGCCAAACTGGTGATGTCTTCTGCGCTCGATGATTCTGGCCTGTCGGTAGAGGACATCGATTATATCAATGTTCACGGCACATCCACTCCGGTGGGTGATATTTCTGAAGCCAAGGCCATCAAGGATTTGTTTGGTGAGCAGGCTTATAAGCTCAATATCAGCTCTACAAAGAGTATGACCGGTCACTTGCTTGGTGCTGCTGGTGCGATAGAGGCCATGGTATGTGTGTTGAGTGTTCAAAACAATATCATTCCCCCTACAATCAATCACGCAGAGGACGATAAGGATCCCGAGATTGACTATAATTTGAACTTCACCTTCAACAAGGCGCAGAAGCGTGAAGTGCGTGCTGCTCTGTCGAATACATTCGGTTTCGGCGGCCACAACGCGTGTGTAATCTTTAAAAAGTATGCTGAATAAGTTAAGTATGCTTGGTAACTTATTTGATAGAATGAGGCTCCCTTTCCGCAAGGATAAGGAGCTTTGTTTTTCTTTGTATCGTATCATCGGTTTTTATCCACACGATATCAGCCATTACAAGATGGCCCTGCTGCATAAAAGCGTGACGCAGCACAACAAGATGGGTAAGCGTGTCAACAACGAGCGGCTTGAGTTTCTCGGCGATGCCATACTGGATGCTGCGGTGGGAGACATCGTTTACCGTCATTTTCCCGGAAAAAAAGAGGGATTTCTAACCAACACCCGCTCCAAACTTGTGCAGCGAGATACGCTCAATAAGCTGGCCAAGGAATTGGGAATCAACGATTTAATATTATCCAACGGATGTTCCTCCTCACATAACAGCTATATGGGGGGCAATGCTTTCGAGGCCCTTGTGGGAGCCATATACCTTGATCGGGGTTACGATGCGTGCATGCACTTCCTGAAAAAACGCATCCTTGCACAGATGATCAACATCGACAAGATGGCCTACAAGGAAGTGAACTTCAAAAGCAAACTCATTGAATGGAGTCAGAAAAACCATATCAAAATGGATTTTGAACTCCTGAAGGAGGACAAGGACAAGAACGGAAGTCCAACGTTCTCTTATCGGGTGATGCTCGAGGGCATTGCCGGATGCGAGGGAACAGGATTCTCGAAGAAAGAAAGCCAGCAGAAAGCATGCAAGGAAACTTTAAAAAGACTGAGACACGAACCCCGGTTTATTGACAAGGTTTTTGCAGCCAAGACCAGCCGTACCCAAATGGAGGAAGAACCGGTGGAGACACCTCCGGAAACCGATGAGCCGAAAGATTTCCTCATCATTGCCGACTCCACCCGAGAAGATGAATCCAAACATCCAACTGTTTTTCAGGAAGAGGTTTATACAGAGGACGAAAGCGTTCGGGAAAACACTGATAACGAGGCCGACAACGACACCGAGTTTTCCGAAGAAGAGACTGACCTGAAACTTGAAAACAAGCGTGAAGATGACCCGGACCGCATCATCGAACTCGCTGAAAACATAGCCTTTTCGGAGGGAGAAAACAAATTGGAAGCAGGAAGATAGGATTTGTCTTAAAATAACTAAATTATGATTCATTGTCAATAATTTAGGGTAGTTTTGCATATTAAACTGATAGACTATGCATTATGAATCTAACAAGGATTGCCAGTAAATTTTTCATCCCCCGTCAAAAAGAGCTTGAGAAACATTATTCTCATCCGGAATTGTTACAGCATCATGTGCTCAACTATCTGATTGGCAAGGGACAGCGTACGGAGTATGGGCGCAATCACCTGTTAGGGGCTGTCAAAACATACGAGGATTTTGTTCAACACATTCCTGTCGCCACCTACGAGGAACTCAAAGGCGACATCGACCGCATGCGCCACGGAGAGCCCAACGTGCTCTGGCCGGGAGTTGTCAAATGCTACGCCAAGTCATCGGGAACAACCAATGACAAGTCCAAGTTTATACCGGTTTCGCACGATGGACTCCACAACTTGCATTACAAGGGTGGCAAGGATGTTGTGGCGTTGTATCTCCGCAACAATCCTGACAGCCGCATTTTTGACGGAAAATCGCTCATTCTGGGCGGAAGCCATTCGCCCAACTACGATCTCAACGAATCGCTGGTAGGCGATTTGAGCGCTATCCTCATCGAGAACATCAATCCCTTGGTCAATCTTTTCCGTGTGCCCAAAAAGAAAACAGCGCTGCTTTCTGATTTTGAGGTGAAACGAGACCGCATTGCCCGCGAATGCATGCAAAAGAACATCACCAACATTTCCGGTGTTCCCTCGTGGATGCTCAGTGTGTTGGTGCATGTCTTGGAGCTGTCGGGCAAGCAGCATCTTGAAGAAGTGTGGCCCAATTTGGAGGTGTTCTTTCATGGTGGCATAGCCTTTACGCCCTATCGCAACCAGTACGAGCAAATCATTACATCGCCGAAAATGCAATACATGGAGACTTACAACGCCTCCGAGGGATTCTTCGGCATTCAGGATGATCCCAATGACAAGTCGATGCTCCTGATGCTCGACTATGGTGTTTTCTATGAGTTTATCCCCTTAGAGGAAATCGATCAGGACGACGCCCACGTCATTCCTCTCGAGGATGTGGAGCTCGACCGCAACTATGCCATGGTGATTACTACCTCGTGCGGCCTGTGGCGGTATATGATTGGCGACACAGTAAAGTTTACATCCAAGAAGCCCTACAAGTTCATGATTACAGGGCGTACCAAATATTATATCAATGCCTTTGGCGAAGAACTGATTATGGAGAATGCCGAGAAGGGCTTGGCATACGCTTGTGAGCATAGCGGCGCACAGATCAGCGAGTACACCGTGGCGCCCGTTTATATGGATGCCAATGCCAAATGCTGCCATCAGTGGCTCATCGAGTTTACCAAGGAACCGGACACCATGGAGCACTTTGCCAACCTGCTCGACCAAAAGCTGCAGGAAGTCAATTCCGATTACGAGGCCAAGAGGTCGCACGATGTGACCCTTCAACATCTCGAGGTGGTCAAGGCACGCCCCAACCTGTTCAACGACTGGCTCAAGTCCAAGCAGAAACTTGGCGGACAACACAAGGTTCCCAGACTCAGCAACTCCAGAAAAAACATGGACGAGTTGCTGGCGATGAACTGAAAAACAAAAGATCAAGAGCCAAGGGTTTTTAAGTAAAGAGGGTAAAGGAGAACAAGGCATCGTGCTGAAGGAACCAACATGCAGTGAGAAATTGTTTCTTTTATGCTGAAAGCGGTTTGAAATATGCTCTTCCAAAGGATAAACATCAAGTTCAAGGTATGGTAAATGGAAGTAAGATAATACGGAAAAATTTGGGCAATGGAGGGCTCTTGTCTTTTCTCCTCTTCTCGCTTTTGCTTGTAGGCTGTGCCCGTATGGGCAGTCCCGACGGAGGATGGTATGACGAAACGCCCCCAAAGGTGGTCAGTGCCACGCCTGAGGACAAGGCTGTCAACGTCAGCAAGCGCCGCATCTATATCAATTTCGATGAGTATATCACCATCGACAACCCCACGCAGAATGTCGTGGTCTCTCCCCCGCAGATGGAGGCTCCCGATATCAAGGGACAAGGCAAGCGCATCAGAATCGAGCTGAAAGACTCCCTGAAGCCCAACACCACCTACACCATCGACTTCTCCAATTCCATCAGCGACAACAACGAGGGCAACCCCCTTGGCAACTACACCTACAGCTTTTCCACCGGCGACACCATCGACACCCTGCAAGTGTCGGGTTATGTGTTGCAGGCAGACAACTTGGAACCTGTCCAGGGCATGCTCGTGGGACTCTATGACAATCTCTCCGACACTATTTTCAAATCGCAGCCCATGCTCCGCGTGTCGCGTACCGACTCGCGTGGTCATTTTGTCGTGAAAGGCGTTGCGCCGGGACGCTACCGCATATATGCGCTTCAGGATGCCGACGGTGACTACATATTCGGGCAGAAGAGCGAGATGATAGCCTTCAACCATGATATTATCGAACCGTCGTCCACTCCGGATATACGTCAGGACACGACGTGGATCGACTCACTGCGCATCAAGTCTATCTCCCGCGTGCCGTACACCCGCTTCCTGCCCGACGACATCTGCCTGCTTGCCTTCAATGAAATCATAACCGACAGATACCTCATCAAGAGCGAGCGAAAGGAAGCCAACCATTTCACACTGTTTTATAGTTATGGTGACCAAGAGTTGCCAACCATCACCGGGTTGGATTTCAATGCCGAGAATGCCTTTGTCATCGACCCCTCCGAAGACAAGGACACCATCACGTATTGGCTCCGCGACACAGCATTGGTCAACCGCGATACGCTCACCATCGAACTCAAACATCACGTCACCGATACGCTTGGGGTGTTGCGGATGCAAACCGACAAGATAGCCCTGCTGTCCAAACAGCCCTACAACAAGCGGATGAAGGCTCAGCAGAAGGCCTTTGAAACCTGGAAAAAGGCGGAAGAAAAGAAAAAGAAGAAAGGTGAACCCTACGATTCGGTCATGCCCAAGCCTCCCCTCACACTCAACATATCGCCCAACGGAGACATGAATCCTGACCAAAACGTCACGATTGTTTCCACACTCCCCATTGAGGACGTTGAGAAGTCGAAAGTACATCTGTATTCCAAAAATGAAGGTGACACGATATGGTATCGCGAACCCTTCGAGATGAACAGGCTCAATGCCCTATCCTATATTGTCAGGGCAGAGTGGAAACCCAAGACCGAATACAGCCTCGAAGCAGACAGCACAGCCTTCAGAAGCATATACGGCGATATGGCCGAGGCGGTGAAGCTGGGACTTAAAATACGTTCAGAGGACACGTATGCCACCCTGCTCATCACCCTGAATGGCCTGTCGGGCAAGTCTGTCATCGGACAGCTTATGGACGGTTCTGACAAGGTTGTGAAAGAAGTTTATTCATCCGGCGACCAGTTGGAATTTTTCTATCTCAAAGCCGGCAAGTATTATCTGCGTATCATCGTGGATGAAAACAACAATCGCCTTTGGGATACAGGTAATTACGACGAGGACCAACAGCCCGAAAAGGTATATTACTATCCCGAGGAAATCGAGTGCAAGGCAAAATGGGATGTAACCAGAACGTGGAATCCCACGTCTACTTTACTGTATAGACAAAAGCCGAGGGCCATTACCAAACAGAAAGGCGAGAAAGAAAAAAAGATACAAAACCGAAACTTCGAGCGTGCCAAAAAACTCGGCATAGAATACATTTCTAAAATAAAATAGAATGACAAAACAATTCAGAATATTCATGGCCACGATGCTGCTGTTGATTGGAACCAGCAGTACATCAGCCCAATGTTCATACAAGAACACCGCATTTCAATCAGGAGAACATCTGTCATACAACCTCTATTTCAACTGGAAGTTTGTCTGGGTGAAAGCCGGGACGGCATCGTTCTCAACCATTAAAAGTGTTTACAATGGCACTCCGGCCTTTCGGGGCAGCCTGATCACCCGAGGAAACAGCAAGGTGGACAAAATGTTCGTACTTCGTGATACCCTGCTCTGCTACAACAGCCTCGATCTTGAGCCGCTATATTACAGGAAGGGAGCACGCGAGGGCGACCGGTATACGATAGACGAGCTGTTTTATACCTATCCCAATGGCAAGTGCAGAATCAAGCAGCACCGTCTGCACGGCAACGGCACACACTCGTGGAAAAACATGACATACAACGACTGCGTGTACGACATGATGAGTATTTTCATGCGTGCCCGATCGTTCAATCCGGCAGGATGGAAGAAGGGACATATCGTGAACTTTCCCATGGCCGATGGCAACAAGCGTTATCCGGCAAAGATTCGCTATGAGGGAAAACACAATGTGAAGACCGACAACGGGCACACCTACCGGTGCCTGAAGCTATCGTATTTGGAAAATGACAAGGGGAAGGGGTTCAAGCCATTAGTCGACTTCTTCGTGACCGACGACAGCAACCATGTGCCCGTGCGTCTCGACATGCACCTTCGTTTTGGTTCGGCCAAAGCTTTCTTAGTCAATATGCGCGGTGTAAGAAGCTCCGTAGACTCTAAGGTGAAATAAAACCGTGGGTATGTCCGCGGTATTTCCTTCCACCACACGAAGGCTTAATTTGTAAAAATTGATAACCGTTTCTTGGTCATTATTTTCGGACCATCCAGATAAAAATGCGCCATGTCCTGGCCATTTTTATCGCTTAAAAAACGATAGAAATATCCGCGGCATTGTGATGAGGCCTTAATGGTCGTGCGTTCAGGCTTTCATCGTCTTGCGATTGAACCCTCATCACGATGCGACTCGGGCTTATTCACAGTGCCATTCGATAGCTAACGGCGGATGAAAAAATCGATATATTTCTACCGTCTTTTTTAATTCCCTGATGGTCAGGGAACTATAGATTGTTGCGTATTTCACGAATTTCGGACAAAGCAAAGATTGTTTTTGAATTCGCGAAATATGAAAGGGTGTTTGTCAAGAAAAATAACACATAACGATAATTCACAATTATTCGCAAGCTCATCAACTCGTCATAATTCATAATTCACAATTCGGATTGCACATTCTGGCTACTTAATTGTGAATTGTAAATTGTGACGAGTTGATGAGCTTGCGAATAATTATGAATTATCAGCTTTTTCCCGTCACAATTTTCTTGATATCATTCAGCTTGTTCAGAGCCTCCACCGGTGTTAGGTTGTTGATGTCGAGTCCTAATATCTCATCGCGCACCTGAGAGAGAACAGGGTCGTCGAGCTGAAAAATGCTCAGCTGCATGCCATCGCGACTGTCGGCAAGCCTTTCCACCGAGGGTTTTCCTACGCTCCCCACCTCGGCATTGTCGGCCTCGAGCTGTTTGAGAATCGTGTTGGATCGTCTGACAATCGATGGCGGCATGCCTGCAATTTCGGCCACATGGATACCAAACGAATGCTCGGAACCGCCGGGCATGAGCTTGCGTAGGAAGATAACCTTGCCGTCAACCTCCTTCACCGACACATTGAAATTCTTGATTCGTGCGAAATGTTTCTCCATTTCGTTCAGCTCATGGTAGTGGGTGGCAAAGAGCGTGCGTGCCTGTGCCTTGGGCTGCTCGTGGAGGTATTCCACGATAGCCCATGCTATCGAGATGCCGTCGTAGGTGGATGTGCCGCGCCCCAGCTCGTCGAAGAGCACCAGCGAATGCGGGGTGACGTTGTTGAGAATGTTGGAGGCCTCAGTCATCTCGACCATAAATGTGGATTCCCCCTGCGAAAGGTTGTCGCTGGCTCCCACGCGTGTAAAAATCTTATCCACCAAACCCACTCTGGCTCGCTCTGCCGGCACGAAGCATCCTATCTGAGCCAGCAGCACGATGAGTGCCGTTTGGCGCAACAGGGCGGACTTTCCGGCCATATTCGGGCCTGTGATGATCATGACCTGTTGTTTTGCAGTGTCGAGATACACGTCGTTGGGCACATAGTGTTCGCCCAATGGCATTTGCGTCTCGATGACGGGGTGTCGCCCCTGTTGAATGTCTAAGATGTCGCTGTCGTCGACCTCCGGTCGCACGTACAGATTGGTTTCAGACACCTTGGCAAACGAGAGCAGACAGTCGATATGGGCTATAATGTTGGCATTGATTTGGATTTGCGGAATGAAATCCTGCATGGCGAGGATAAGTTCGTTGAATAGTCGCATCTCCAACTCGATAATCTTCTCGTCGGCACCCAGTATTTTCTCTTCGTATTCCTTGAGTTCAGGCGTGATGTAGCGCTCGGCCTGAGCCAGGGTCTGCTTTCGAATCCAGGTTTCGGGAACCTTATCCTTAAACGTGTTGCGCACTTCCAGATAATAACCAAACACATTGTTGAAGCCCACTTTGAGCGAGGAAATGCCGGTGCTATCGGCCTCTCGCTGCTGGATTTCAATCAGGAAGTTCTTGCCTTTTCTCGATATGCTGCGCAGTTGGTCAAGTTCCTCGTTGCAGCCGTCGGCCATGACGTTGCCTTTATTGATCAGTAGGGGAGGGTCGGGGTTGATCTCGTGGGCAATGCGGTCGCGCAGGCTTTCGCAGAGATTCAGCTGTTCGCCGAGGCGTTTCAGGCTGACATTATCTGCCGATTGGCAGGCCGACTTGATGGGTTGTATGGCTGTCAGTGCATTCTTGAGCTGCACCACCTCGCGCGGCGACACCCTTCCGACGGCCACTTTCGATATGATGCGTTCGAGGTCGCCAATGCGGTGGAGTTGCTCGTCGACAACCTGGCGGAAGTCGGGTTGCTTGAAGAAGTATTCCACGATGTCCTGTCGGTCGTGTATGCGTGCCACATCCTTGAGTGGAAACACCATCCATCGCCGCAGCAGTCGTCCGCCCATGGGGGTTACGGTGCTGTCGAGGATGTTGAGCAGTGACCTTCCGTCCTCTTGCATGGGCTGTATCAGCTCCAGCGAACGTATGGTAAACTTGTCCATGCGCACATACTTATCCTCTTCGATGCGCTGCAGAGCGGTGATATGGTTGATGCTCGTATGCTGTGTGATTTCGAGGTATTGCATGATGGCTCCGGCTGCAATGATGCCTTCGCGCAGGTGTTCCACACCGAATCCCTTGAGCGTCTTGGTGCCGAAATGCTTCAGCAACTTCTGTCGTGCCGACTGCTCGGTGAAGACCCAGTCGTCTAATTCGAAGATGCAATGCCGTGTGCCGAAGTAGCGTTCAAAGTCCTTTTTACGGTCGCGGTCGTAGAGCACCTCTTTCGGCGAGAAGCTTCCGAGCAATTTTTCCACATAGTCGTAGCTACCCTGCCCGGTGAGAAACTCGCCGGTCGAGATATCCAGAAAGCTGACACCGCAGGCCGACTTGCCAAAATGAACGGCAGAGAGGAAGTTGTTTTCCTTGTAGTTCAGTACGTTGTCACTCATGGCCACACCCGGCGTAACGAGTTCGGTGATGCCCCGCTTGACCATCTTGTCCATCTCCGAGAGTCCCTTCTTGCCTTTGATGGCGGCTCGTTTCTTCTTCGGATCCTCCAGCTGGTCGCAGATGGCCACGCGTTTCCCCGCCCTGATGAGCTTGGGAAGATAGGTGTCGAGGGCGTGGTGGGGGAATCCTGCCATGGCGATGTCGCCGGAGTTTCCACCATTGTTGCGCTTGGTGAGGGTAATGCCGAGGATGCCCGATGCAGTTTCGGCGTCGTCGCCGTAGGTCTCGTAGAAGTCGCCGCAGCGGAAGAGCAACACCGCATCGGGGTGCTTGGCCTTCATCGAGAAGAACTGTTTCATCATGGGCGTCATGGCAGTAGCTTTTTTGGGCATGTTGATTGAGCTTTCTTTTAAAAGTGGAGGTCTACCGGTAGTCAACCTTGATGACAATGACACGAATGTTTTGGTCGTCGCCGTCGGTTTTCACTTTAGCAATGTGCCAGTCGTCGGGGAAAAACAGGAAGAACTCCGAGGGTGTGCTGTCGTAGAATCGGGTTTTGGATTTGTCATAGTCATAGTTTATGACATCGGGCTTGTAGGCCGTGTTGGACTTGCTTGTATAATGGTCGATGATGCCGAAACGCTCAGTGCCTTTGACCACATATTGGAAGTCGATGTGGTGATAATGGCTCTCCGGCCGCTGTCGGTCGAGGTCCCTGTTGGTGTCGTCCTCCACGCTGGCCACCATTGTTGTGCCCGGAATAGGGATACGTCCCTTGGGCAAAGCCAGCAGGTCGGTCTTTTCTAACCATTCGAACATGGCCTGCCACTGGCTCGGATTTTTCTGATATTGCAAATAGAACTCCACAGCATTGACCGTCTCATGCGGGTCGGCCTTGCTAAAACCGTTGCGCCATTGGCCGCTTTTCAGCCACTCCTGCGCCGTGTTTTTTAACGCCTTGTCGGCGTAATATTTGGTGTAATAGCCCTGTGCCTGAAGTCCGGCAGCCAATAGGCAGGAAAAAAATAAGATGGATAATCGCTTCATTTGAAATAATATGATGTGTGAAACTTTGGGGTTTGTTTTATTTCTTAACTAAATTTCCCAGTCCCGAGAGCAGTGCACGGGCCAGCGGGTTGTTGTCGAGGGTTTCGTCTTCAGACTCCTGAGGTTCGTCAATGAAGTCGTATTTACGTGGGTCTTTCTCCACCACCTTATAGCAGGAACGGCCGTGAATCCGACTGCGTGTAAAGCCGGCCTCCTGCAAGGCAAACCCCACATCCTGATTGACGTTCTCGCCAGGGGTCCAGTAGGGATACTCCTTCATCAGTCGGTCCACGATGGTGTCGATGTCCTTGGCCTTTACCCTTTTCCCCTTGGGGGGCGAGGCGTAGAGCATAGAGAGCATCTTCACGAGGTTGTCGGCCTCTTGGAAAGGCGAGTTCTGCACGGCCATGGCCTCGCGTTCCTCGTCAGTGAGCCCATAGTCGGCACCAGTTTCTATTTCGGCCAGCAGTTGGGCATAGAGCTGTTCGTAGGGAACGGGGGTGCGGATATCTATGCGATGGCTGATCTCCACACACACCAAGTGGGCAGCACCGGCTGCATCGGTCATGGGATGGAGATTGCCGGTAGTGGCGATAAAGGCCGAGAAGTTTTTGCGTTTCTCGGTGATGGTGCCGTAAGGAAGTCTGAAAACGGGTGTGCTTCGGGAGAACAGATACCGTACCAACACCTCTTGATCAACGTTCTCTTGGTAGAATTCGTCAATGCAAGTCAGCAGGTTGGTGGTGACAAGTTCATGTACTTCGGTAGTGGAACGGAGCCGAACCTGGTCAGTGTAGTACGTGCGTAGCTCCGGAGGCAGCAGGATATTACAGAAAGATGTTTTGCCAAAGCCCCATTGTCCGATGATGACGGGTACGATAATATCCTGCTGTGCCACCTCGTAGCCCATCCAGCGGGCCACCATTTGGAGCATCCATTTGTGAAAGCGCTTATTCCAGTCGGGATTGGTGGTAATGATACGGTCGGCCAATGCAGCCACATGGTCGGTGCCGTCCCATTCGCCGAGGCTGTAGAGCCAGGTCTCGGCGGGATTCCAAGGGGTGATAAGGGTAGACTCGACGTAGCGCTGTAGCAGAGTCTCGGTGAGTCCTATCCCATCGCGCCCGGCTTCCAGGATCATGGTGTTGACAGCTTCCCTGGAGAGTGGCCGATAGTTTTCTGAACCCGGAACGGCGTATTGGATCTCGCCGGTGAGCACATTTCGTCGCAGTTGGCAGCGCGATTCAAGATAGGTCAAAGCATCCATAGACTAATTTGTATTATGATCACAAAGATAGAAAAAAGTCAAAGGAAAACGGAGGAAGTATTGAAAAATAATGTGAAAAAGGGTGCAATATTACATATATTGCACCCTAAGGGCTATTCTTGAGTCTATATCGGGCTATTGAGAGAGGTTCACCGACAAGCCCGATACGCCTTGAAAGTGGTCTGGTTGTGTTGTGTGTCGTATTACTTTTCGGTATAAATCACTTGTATCATGGTTTGTCCCACAGCCTTGAGTGTATTTTTATCGATGTAGTCCATGTTGTCGTTGAGCGTATGCCAGGTAGGACCGAAGGAACTTTGTGCACAGTCCGGGTAGTAGGCAATAACATCGATGCACGGAATTTTGGCAATTTGGTTGATGGGGATATGGTCGTCGGTAATCATCCCGCCCTGCGTCTTGGGGAAATAAGAACCGTATCCGGCCTGTCGGGCTGCACGCCACACCTTCTTCACAATCGCTGGAGCATACTGTTGGGACATTCCTTCCTGGTGGAATTGAGCACCTTGACCACCCACCATATCAAGCAAGATGCCGTAGCGTGGAGCATAGCCCTGAGGCAGGTTGGAGGCAAAATAGTTAGCACCCAAAGCCCATGAGTTGCCGTCATCCTGTACATCAGCCCACTGGGGAACGCCCCAATCCTCGGCGTCGAAGCACACAAAGTCTATGCCGAGCTCTGATGACAGCAGGTGATTATTGTCTGATGATGGTTCGTTGGCGGCCGCAGAGGCTTGTGAATTGGCCGCAGAGGGTTGCGAATTGGCCGTAGAGGATTGCTGGTTAGCCGTAGACGCCAGCGAAAGCAGTCTGGCCAGTTCGAGCATCACAGCTACTCCGCTTGCCCCATCGTTGGCTCCGAGTATGGGTTTACGCCAGTTTGCCGAGTCGGGATCATTGTCCGCCCATGGCCTTGTGTCCCAATGGGCGCAGACCATGATGCGTGTCGTGGCTTCGGGATTATAGCTTGCCATGATGTTCGTAGCTTTCAGAATAGTGCCGTCATAGCCTTTCAAGTCGGCCTTCTGCAGTTCCACTTTGCATCCGTAATGCCTGAACTGACTCACAATCCAGTTCAGGCACTTCTCGTGCCCTTCGCTATTCATGGTTCGTGGACCAAAGTCGCATTGGGTTTGAGTGAATGTATAGGCTGAGTCGGCATTGAACTCGGGACCTACGGGAGCAAGCTTCTCCAATTCTTCAGTGTCCTCAATTCGGTCGGTATTGGCCGAATGGCCGGACCAGAGGGCAATGGCGACAACCGCCGTCGCACATATCATTCCTATCACGATGATGTATTTTTTCTTTGATAATTTCATTTCCATGAGATATTAATGGGTTTTACTGGCTTGCACCATCGACATGACGCGCAACCAGTTGCCTCCCCATATCTTTGCAATGTCCTGCTCACTATATTTGCGACGCATGAGTTGCCGGGTGAAGTTGATGAGTTCGGAAGCATCTGCACAGCCCCGAACGGTTCCGTCGCCATCGAAGTCGGTACCAATGCCCACATGATCGATGCCCATAATGCTAATGGCATGCTCCAAATGTACAATGGCATCCATGAGGGTTGCCTCACCTTGCTTGCGCAAAAAACCTTGATAGAGTGTTATTTGCATCACACCATCTTTCTGAGCCAAGGCTCTCATTTGATCGTCGGTGATATTGCGCGGTACGTCGCAGAGCGCACGAGCGTTGCTGTGGGAGCATACGATGGGTGTACGACTGATGTCGAGCGCATCGTAAAACGAACGCTCTGCAGCGTGACTCAGGTCAACCATGATACCCTCGTCATTCATTTGTTGAATGACCTTCTCCCCGAATTGAGACACGCCGTGGTGCGTATTGCTACCCCGGGCACTGTCGCATATATCGTTGTCACCGTTGTGACAGAGCGTAATATAAACCACTCCCCGTTGTGCAAAATGCTGCACTTGGGATAGGTTGTGATTGAGTGCAAAACCATTTTCAATACCAAGCATGATGCTCTTACGCCCTCTACGCTTGTTTTCATAGAGTTCGTCAGAGGTTCGTGCAATACCGACATAGAGGCTGTTCTCATTGGCAATATCCTCAAGTTTGTCAAAGATGAGATCCGCATATTCGGTGGGAGACAGTTGGGTTGAGATATTTTGGAGATGTGGATTGTGCCTGATGATACCTGCAATATCCACATTATGGGAGAACTCCTGTCCAGCTTTGGGCTGTGGAAGATAGGCCACCATGATCACTGCATCCTGTCTTCCCTCTGTCATTTTATGGAGATCGTATAGTATTCTCGGGTCACGCTGGTTGAACTTCACCCCTTGCGGGAAGAACATTGGGGTGTCGCAATGGCTGTCGAGCGTCAGGATTCGGTCATGAAGTTGTTTGGCCTTGCAAAACTCACGAGCACGCAAAACGAGCCACTTAAACAGTTTTTGGCCTTCCTCGCCCATCCATTCGGGATGCCACTGCACACCCATGATGGGTTTGAACTCGCTACTTTCCATCGCTTCGATCACGCCGTCGGGAGCAGTCGCAGTAGTTCTGAACCTGCCACCTGGTTCGATGACAGCTTGATGATGAAAGGAATTGACGGCTAAGATGGTTTCCTCAGTCGTATCGTTGTTGCACTCTTGGCTGTCCACTCCAAGGGTAGTGTGGAAATCCGGGTCGTATATTTCAGCAAGATACGAGCCGGAAACTATTTTAACGGTATGTGTAGGCTCATCCTTATCGGCATCCTGCGAATGTTTGATGTATCTCGCCGTTGGTTCCACTTTGGGCAGGAGCGAGGAAATATAAGTCATGTCTTGTGCCACCTTCCCACCTAAAGCCGTAGCCAGCATTTGCATACCACGGCAAATGCCAAGTATCGGAATCTGGCGGTTGTAGGCCAACCGCGTGATGAGCAATTCGGGAAGGTCGCGTTTGGCATTGATATTGTGAAGTTCAGGAACAGGTTCTTCTCCACTCCAAAGCGGATTGATGTCACCGCCTCCGGTTAGCAACAGACCATCAATACGGTCGAGTGTGTTGATAATTGTGTCCTTATCGGCTACCGGTGGTATGATGACGGGGGTTCCTCCAGCCCGAACCACCTGCATATAATAGCGTTCGCGAAGCGTGGAGTCACCGTCGGCATAGTTTGATGTGATGCCAATAATCGGTTGGCGAACAGCCGGAGGGAAGGTCGCAGTATATTCCTTGAGGTGAGCCTCAATGTCAAATGTGTTCATATTATTCGTTGCTGACGGGAATTTCCCGCTTCACACTCTGTTCCAAGGAGATAAGCGTTTCCGTGGAAACCACACCGGGAATGGTCTGAAGTTTGTTGTTGAGCAAATCCATGAGTTCCTCGTTGTCGCGCGCATAAGCCTTGAGCAGCATTGTGTAGGGGCCGGTAGTGAAGTGGCATTCCACAATTTCGGGAATGTTTTCGATACGTTTGACAACCTCCTTGTACATCGAACCGCGCTCCAAATTCAGCCCAACATATGTACAAGTTCTGTAGCCAAGACTTTTCGGATTGACATCGAAGCCACTGCCGGTGATAACCCCTGCTTCTGTCAGTCTTTGCACACGCTGGTGAATAGCGGCACGTGACACCCCGCATTCTGCGGCTACATCCTTGAAAGGAATACGTGCGTTTGTGGAGAGAATTGACAGAATCTTCTTGTCCAGGTTATCTACTTTTTCCATATTGTTTTTTTAACAAATTGATGATTTTATTTTAGCAAAAATAGATATATTATGTGATATATACAACAAAATGCACAATTATTTTACATAATTCGTGCATTTTGTAATACAAAAGATGGGACTTTATCCTATCTTGCGTATAAAATTCCCGATTTTTTTCATCCGAGATTTTTAGTCATCTTATTTTTTGTCTTGTCAGACGTGCTTTCCGGAGCCTCTATTCCCACCAGTTCCACAGTGAAAATCAGGGTTGAATACGGTTTGATTTGTCCGGCTTCGCGTGCGCCATAAGCTAATTCCTGAGGGATATAAATCTCCCATTTGCTACCCACATTCATGTTCGTCAAGGCTTCTGTCCATCCCTTGATCACTTGGTTGCAGCGGAAACTATCAGTCTTCCTGCCGTTATGTCGCGATGTGGCATCAAAAACGGTTCCGTCAATCATCTTCCCTTCGTAGATCACCTCAACGGTCTGGTCGGCAGCCGGCTTTGCTCCGGTGCCTGCCTTGAGCACCTTGTATTGCAATCCCGAAGCCATGACGTTCACCCCCGGTTTCGTAGCGTTGGTCTTAAGCCAATCTTCGTTCTCAGCCTTGTAGGCTGCATTTTTGGCATCACGTATTTCCTTGCTTTTGGTTTCATAAAGATTTCGTGCATCCTCAGTCCGATAGACGGTTGTGTCCTCGTTAACACCGGCAAGAAAACCCTCATGGAAAGCTGCCACGCGAAGCGAGTCGGCCGTGCCCTCCAAATCCTTGTTCATGCCTGGGTAAATCTGGTTTTTAACTTGGTTGGCAATCTGTGTGCCGGCCATATAGGCCGTGAAGGCCGGATCGTCTCCCTTGGCAAGGGTTTCCTTGTATCCACGCACAAAGTCGGCAAGGAACGTGGTGTCTACGTGCAGTTGGTTTTGCAGATAGCCCAACAGACCCATGGTGGCCGTGTATCCCGCTGCATAGCTCAACGAGTCAGCACTCGATGTTAATGCCAGAGGTTTGACTTTCTCAGTATTATTCACCTTCTTTTTCTTGTCTTTCTTCTTTCCTGCCTGTACTGTTGATACCGAAGTTCCGGCAAGGAAAAGTAAAGCAACAAATAGAATTTTCTTCATTTTTCAAACGGTTTTATGGTTTGTGTGCAATAAAAAACCCTCCCTGTGGGATCGTATGACCCAGGAGGAGGGGATGTATGATGTGTAAGGCGGTAATTACTTACCCACCTTAACAAGTTCAATCTTGAAGATCAGGGTAGAGAAAGGCTTGATGTCGCCGCTCTGACGCTCCTTGTAGGCCAGGTTCTGGGGGATGTAAACCTCCCAAACAGAGCCTTCGGGCATGTGTGTTAATGCTTCAGTCCAGCCGGGTATAAATTGGTTGGGCTGAATGGTAACAGGCTTCTGTCCCTCCTTGAAAGTGCTTTCGAACACTTTTCCGTCGATGGTACGACCCTCATAGTTTACAGTCACAGTGGTGGAATCGGTAGGAATGGCACCCTTGCCCTCCTTGATCACCTTATACTGCAAACCTGATTTCAGGGTCACAACGTCGGCCTTCTTCTTGTTCTCTTCGAGGAATTTCTCGCCAGCTTCCTTGTTGGGTTTGAACTCCTTCATCAGGGTTGCGCTCTTGATTGCCTCAATCTTGTTTTGCGCAATCTGGTTGGCAGCCTCAGGAGTGAAGAGTCCAGTCTTGCCCGTAGCACCGGTTACGAAACCTGCCAAGAGGTTTTTCAGAGAAATGGTCTTGGTAGAATCAGCGCCGTATACTTCGTGGTTAACTCCCTTAACGAGCTGAGTGGCCAGCTGCTGACCGATCTGGAGGCCCATGATATAGGCCGCTCTTTTCTTGTCGTCGCCTGCGTTGGCACCTTCGTTAATACCTTTTACAAACTCGTCCATATAGGTGGTGTCGATCACCTGACCTTGCTGGATGGCCTGACGAACATACTGCGACTGAGACAGACCGATGGCATAACTCATTGAGTCTACGTCAGATTTCAGGTCAGCCTTTGGGGTTGACGAGTTGCCACAAGCGCTGAATGCTGCTGCAGCGATGGCCATGGCGGCCACTACTTTCAGATTTTTCATTTGTTTCATTTTGTTTATCTTTTCCTGTTTATTTTACTTCTATCAGTTCCACATCGAAAAGCAGTGTGGCATAAGGTGGAATCGACTGCCCTGCACCACGTTCTCCGTAGCCCAGTGTGTAGGGAATATAGAAGCGATATTTGGCTCCCTCCTGCATGAGTTGCAGTCCCTCGGTCCATCCGGCTATCACCTGGTTCAGTCCGAACGTTGCTGTCTCACCGCGACTGTAGCTGCTGTCGAACACCTGTCCGTTGATAAGCTTACCCTCATAGTGGCATTCCACTTGGTCGGTAGCTGTCGGCTTCTTGCCGTTACCCTCTTTCAACACCTCGTATTGCAGTCCTGAAGGCAATGTCACGACGCCCTCCTTCTTGCCGTTTTCGGCCAAAAAGGTCTCGCCTCCGGCTTTCATCTCCTTGGCTTGTTCCTCTGCTTTCTCCTGGAAGAAGGTCTGCACTGCCGTCTGTGCTTCGCTGTCGTTCATTTTGGCCTTGCCTGCAAAAACATCCTTGACAGCCTCTGCAAAGTCGTCAATATTTAAATCTGTCGCATTCATCTGCTGGAGCTGATGTCCAATGCTCATTCCCAATGCGTAACTTACTTTGTTCATTTTTATTTCCTTTGTTTATTAAATAATGTGCAAAGATACTATTTTTAATCGTTTATGCGGGCATTATTGCTGAAAATATACTATTTTTGTACAATAATAACAATAAATGGAGGATTTGCTATGCGAAAGAAAGTCGTGTTTCTTACCGGTGCCGGAATGTCGGTGGAAAGTGGTTTCAAAACCTTCCGTGGCAACGACGGATTGTGGGAGAACTATCCCGTGGAGCAGGTGGCATCGCACGAGGGATGGCTCGCCGACCCCACCTTAGTCACTAATTTCTACAATATGCTGCGCCGAAAACTGTGGGACGCCCAACCCAACGAGGGTCACAGGTTGATTGCCGAATTGCAAAATGACTATGATGTATCGGTGCTGACCCAAAATGTAGACGACCTTCACGAGCGGGCAGGTTCACAAAAAGTGATACATCTGCATGGCGAACTAAGCAAGGCATGCTCCTCCGACGACCCCTACAACCAGTTGTACATTCAGCAGTTGACACCGAAACACAGTGACGTGGAGCCCGGAACACGGGCTGACGACGGCTCCCTGCTGCGCCCTTTCATTGTGTTTTTTGGCGAAAGCGTGCCCATGCTCGAGCCAGCCTCTTACGAAGCGCAGCAGGCCGATATCTTTGTCATTATCGGCACCTCGCTCAATGTCTATCCCGCGGCAGGACTTGTGCGTTACACCAAGCCGGGATGTCCAATCTATCTTATCGATCCCAACGCCGTTTCCATCGATTATATGCCCAACCTTACCCATATCCAGAAAGGTGCATCAGCGGGCATGAGCGAATTAGTAAAACTGCTCAGGGAGTAGTTGTCCATTCCCTTCGCTGTGAATTAATCATCGATAAAAAACCTGACAAAGGGTCGATGATGCTTGGCGTATTTAAAAAATCAAAGGAGTTGGCTGTCTATACGCGAATTTTACTCCTATTTTTTAATACGCTATGAATCAGGTATTTATATCATTTTATCACGACTTGGTCGTTTGACTCCTATTTTCGCGCCCGTGATTAGATATCAGATGGCCTCGCGATTAAGCTTTCGTGGCATGACGAGTCGGCTTGAAACGCGCGGCCATCAAAGCTTAACCCCGATGCGAAAAGAGTCTAAACGCAAACGCATGATAAAGAGATGTGCGCAAGAATAATTTATCCATGACAAAACATGGCGCATTTTTTTCTGTAGCACCACAAAAACATGACACGATTTGATGCAAGTTTTCCTGACAATCCAAAACAACTACTGTTATATCATCATTACGCAAAGTTTTGTTCCCATGCCCTGTGGATAACTCTGTGGATAACCCTGGTATAACCCAACTAATAACTTTCCACTTATCCACAACCCCCTTCCCAATACCTTCATGACGTGGATATCCACATGGTTATCACAGCGATAATACTGTGTTATCAACAGAGTGTAGTTATCAAAAGTTATCAACTTATGAGTTATTCACCGATATTCCATATTGTGGATAACTGTAATAAACCCTTGAGAATCAACTAAAACTTATTCTTCTTGCTGGTGAATAACCCATCACAATATGTTCATATCCTGATTAAGGCCAATTACACATAAAAGTTATCAACTTATCAACGGCACATCATCTTATTCTTTTCTTTATTTAATTTTAAAAAACATAAGAAGAATATAAAGAGATGTTGATAACATTCACCACACCGTTTTTTTCAAGTAAAGACAAAACAGATGTTGATTGGTGAAATCCGATACAGCCTTAAAACCTTCCTGTGATGAAGGGAACGTATCTGCATATGATCCATGTCAATGCAGAAGCAAGCAAATAGACCACTGCAAAAGCAGCTAAAATGATGAAATAATTGTGGTTGTAGGCAAGTCCAATCGCTGTGAACAGTTTTTGAGTTATCAAGGGCACTGCGCCGCTCAGGAAATAATAGACTATCGAATTTCTCCCCGTCCATTGTATGAGAGGCATAGAGGGCATATTTTTGGCGAGGCAGGTCAGAACCAATATGGATACGAGAACGTTGAGAAAGAATAGGGGATAGTGGCTGATGACAATGGGATTGATGAACAAATCGATGGATTGAGTATAGACCACCAGTTTGATGACCACCATGACAAGCACGCCTAAAAGTATGTAGATTGGACGAGAAAGTATTTTAAAATGCGATTCATACCGATGGTAGGCATAGCCTAAGAACAGAAACAAAATGGCTAAAAAGGCATTTTGGATTTGCCAAAAACTCATGTTTATTTTGTCGTGGAAGACCAAGAGTATTCCGCTCAGCGTGAAGGAGACCATGGCGACGGCTCCTATCTTTTCGCGACAAAGGTACAAGACGATGCTGAATAGGAGTTCCGCAGTGATGAGGGCGGCAATAAACCAGGAGGCTTGTCCTGTTATTATATGTGTGATGAGGTCGGGAAATACGAGTTGTTGGCCTCTAACCCATGTTTTTGTAATGGTTATGCCAATCGTGAATAGGAAGTAAGGCAGGAGAAGAGTTTGGCAGATCGATTTGATTTTATGTTTGATATCGAATCCGTTTGCCTTGAACATGAGGTAGCCTGAAAGAAAAAAGAAGACAACGAGCGCATCTGTCACATAGATGGAGTAGGGGATGATGTTTCGGCCGGACATATAGATTTCCGTGTGATCCCATAAGATGGCCATCATACAGATGCCTCTTAATAGGTCTATCCATCGTTTTCTCTCAGGCATTGTCAGTGATTTTGATCTGTTTTTTATCGTGATATAGTGTGACGGCAAACGCCGTGTCCATGATAAAAAAGGGCATGAGGACGTTATGAAAACGGGCTTCACCGTGGCCGACAACGATAATCATTGCTGTCATAATCAAAATGAGAGCAAATGGGATGATAGCCCGCTGCCATGCTTTTTCCCTGATGAGGAACACACTTGCCATGACGAAGGAAAGTAGAAGAATATAGTAATAAATGAGATTGAGTAGCGTAAGAATCTGCACAGGCGTGCAATTTGGAAACTGATGGTATAGGGTTTTCATACTCAGTTCTTCGTAAAGGTAGTTTCTTTGCGATTTGTGACTGAGGAACGCGCATAGATTAACATTGTCCGACGCATAAGTATTGATGAGTTTACGCGGCATCTGTGCTACATATTCTGAGGGATGATCCTTCAGCCATTCCAAGAATCGCTTTCTCCATATTTTATCCTTCTCTATGGCGTTGGCATGTTGTATGATGGGCAGGGTGTCGTCGTCGGTGCTTTCTGTGTGGTCTACGCTGTATTGCAACAGCGCCATCCACCCTGTTTTGGCTTGATAGATGAAGTGACCGGTACGCATGTAACAGGTGCCTCCGATGATCAAAATCACGGCTGCATAGCCTGCGATGTTTCTCAGAATGGATTTTCGGTTAAATAGAAAAAGAGCCAACAGAAAGACAATTCCCATGGGTCTGAACCAGTTGGCGAGGGCTATTGCTGCACCTCCGGCTATCGGTTTTTTATGGCATACGGTGAGCCATATTCCTGAAAGCGCAAAGAAGAATGAGGGAATTTCGCTCAGCAGTGAGGTGGATTCGCCATAGTTGGCGGGGTAAACAACATATAAAATCAGGGTGATCAAGGCTGCTTTCCGATTCCATAGTTTCTTTGTAAGCTGATACACGAGCCATGCTGTCGCTCCTTTGAGCAGGCAGTAGAAAACAAGTAGGGGAGTAATGGAATTGAAAAGTTTCAGCGATAGCGCCACCAAATTGATGGCACCTATGTTCCATATAAATGGTAAATCGTTGAGTTGATGACTAATGGGATAGGGCTCGCCATGAAGAATACAATCTCTGGCCAGTGTGATGTAGCCGTTGCTGTCGGGGTAGGGGGTGTAGCCAAACACCAATAGCACAAGGAGTTGCAATAGGGTGAATGCAAGAATTATCTGACGATGGCTATTTTGCATACGACTCCTTTTTCTCCTTCTTGATCGGCAACAACAACCATATATACTCCCGAGGCCACGGATCTGCCGCTGCGGTCGATTCCATACCACTTGAATTTTCCGCCCGAAGCGCGCCCCTCGCTGACCAAAGTGCCATTGGCGGTGACTATCTTTACATCCACGTTCTCATCAAGTCCGGTAATGGTGATGGGACCGGTGTAATCGGGTCTTACGGGGTTGGGATAGGCATAGACATTGTCTTTTATCATGCCCTGCGTAGCCGTTGTAGCGTTACTCATATAGGAGCAAAGCCCTTTGTCGGTGCCGAAGAACACTTCTCCGGTGTTCTCGTTGATGGCAATGGATTCAATATTATTGGAAAACAACTGGCTGTTTTCTTCGGTGAAATGTTCAATTTGATGGATATTATCCGAGCTGATGAGGTAAACGCCGTTACCATTGGTACCAAACCATTTACGATTGGCTTGGTCTACAACCATGCAATTGATGTCGATGCCCGAGAGAAGATAGTCTGCATAGTTTGTGCCGTCGTTTCGGGGAACTTTTACTTGTGTAAAAACGGGGTTTTCAGCATCGATTTGTTCAGGTGAGAGATACATCGGACCTACGTTCGTACCGATCCAAATGTTATGGTCTTTATCTTCCGCGACACAGTTCACATAAGTTATATTCAAGGTTGTTCCATCGTCGTTGACAAAGTTAGTATATGTTTTTAGGGCGTCTGTGGAGGGCTGATAGCATACGGCTTGTGTGTAGTTGAAGAATTTGTTTGCAAACCATAGCAACCCCCTGCTGTCTATGATCGGAGTTTCCATACGCGACAATGAGTAACCGTCGCGAAGGAGTTCGGGTTTGTGATGATTGGTCCACTTGTTGTCTTTGCCGTATTTCAGTATGGAGGTTGTGGCACTCATGCTGTTGAGTACCCATAGATTGGCATCGGAATCAAACTTGATTCCTTGAACGATATTATAGTCTTTGCTGTCGGCACTTACTGTTGCCGCGCCTTGCAAAGGACTGTTTTCGGGGGTGTATTCCTTGACAAACTTACCATGATTAAACTCGTATAGTCCTGTTCTGCCTGAAGCAAACACGCGTTGTGGATGAGTAGGGTCTATGTCAACCGAGTTTAAATCAACGAAATCGTGACCGGTTTTCTGTTTCAAGTCATCGTCATAGATTTGCCAATTTCCATTGTTTAATACCTGAACACATGCCGGACGAAGCAAATCATTAGCAGCCAAATAGCCCCCACCAACGGTATATAATGCTCCCTGATGCATACGAATGAAGCCGAAATTGTTGTATTTCGGACCGCCGGGATTGAGTGTTTTCACCAATGCCAGATTGTTGGGATCCATGGTTTTGGGTCGGGGAGTGAAGTTTCCCACACGTGTCCATTTGGCCTTGTCGAGCAGATTGTCGGTCAGCAGCCCCCGGTAGAGTCCGTGGGTCGAACTTGCCGCGTAAAGGTATGGACCCTCGGTGTAGCTATAGTCGACCTTGAATCCTAATTGATAGGTATCGCTGATTTCGGCGTTGGCTACATGGAGCTTAACGATTCCGAATCCGGTGGATAGATAAGCATATTGGCCTGATATATCGATGCTGTAGACGGTCTTGTCCAAAGTCATTGATTTGTTCAGATAGTCGGCCATGTTGAGCACATTGCTATTTTGCTCCAAGAGGTCTATGTTATGGTTTTCATAGACGATGACTAACCGTTTGGCTGCTTTGCACCAGGCGATATGAGCAATGCCGCAATCGTTGAGCACAGTGGTCTTGTCGTAGATTTGCAGGCTGTGATCGTTCTTGTTGTAGGCGTAAAGTCCATTGGACGCCAGCACGTAGAGCATGTTTCCATTGGCTTCTTCAATCTCTGTAGGCTCGTCATAGCTTAGATAGGATTTCCATTTTCCGGTTTGGGAATTGGCATAACCCACTGCAACAAGCAGGAATATCGTGGTCAATATAATGGTCTTCTTCATATTAGTATAATCTTAAAAAGTAGTAATTTATTGTATTTAAGAGCTTTAAAAATCGCATATTCAGCAAATGTGCAGACTTTTTTTGTTGCTTTTAGCCCTTCGATAGTTACTTTTTCGGTCGTTGTGAAGGTTTTTTGATAATCTGAATTTTTGTTCTATTTATCGGATTTTATTTCGTATTTTTGCAGTCAGGTAATTAAACTACGATAATGAACACACGCAAGATTTTGTCTGTTATCATTCCCACCTACAACATGGAATGCTATTTGGAGCACACGCTGTCATCGCTTTTGGTTGACAAGCACCTTGACAGATTAGAGGTGATCGTTGTGAATGACGGTAGCACGGATGATTCTTTGGCCATAGCTCGCCGCTTTCACGATCGATATCCTGATGTGTTTGTGGTGATAGACAAACCCAATGGTCATTATGGCTCGTGTGTGAATGCGGGACTGAAAGTGGCAGTAGGTAAATATGTTAAGGTGCTCGATGCTGACGACAGTTTTGATACCAATAACCTGAGCAGTATGTTGGATCTGCTGAACACATTAGAAGTGGATTTGCTGATAACCCAGTTCGTCACGATATCACCCGAAGGTGAACGGGGCACACCGCGGAATTTGCATCTTCCAGCCAACAGGATACTTGATATCAAGGATGTGTATCAAACCATGGGCAGGAAGGGAACATGGATGCACGAGTTGACTTATCGTCGCTCCATATTCAACGAAATAGACTACCAGCAGAGTGAGGGCATACTCTATTCGGACATTCAGTGGGGTATGGTGCCGATGTGTCGGGTGCGCAAATTATATTACTTAGACAAGACAGTGTATCTTTATCTCATGGGACGCACGGGGCAAAGCATGGAGACGAAGATACACAAGCAGCATCTGGCCGATGAATATCATGTTTTGTTTGAAGTAGTAAAAGCGTATGGTCAAGTAGATTTCTGCTGTGCACAGACCCGAAAATTGCTCTATAATAAATTGTATAAGAGACTTGGCTGGTCGTACAGGGAATGTATGATAACATACGATGATCGCCATGCCAAGCCCTTATTGGAGTTTGACAACAACCTGCGCAACGCCAACCCTGAACTTTATGGCCGATTGAACAGAAAGTTGTTGAGTGTGCCGTTCATCCCCGTGCCGTTTATCAAACTGTGGCGAGATAACCCCGATGGATGGTTATTGCGCATGGCTTTGTCGGTTTACAAGATGCTACATCATTAGATTCATATATCATGGATATCGTATTCAATATAGATGACAACTATTTAATGCAGTGCTGCACGACCATGGTGTCGATTCTGCACAACAACAAGGACGGGCAAATCAGCTTTCATGTTATCAGCAATGGGTTGACGAATGAGAGCCGGTTGAAAATCGAGCAAGTGGCAGAAGCCTACCATCAGCAGGTGTTCTTCTATGTTGTGAACCCCGAAGCGATGTCGGACTATGAGATTTTCGATAAGCAAGGACATATCTCGATGGCCACTTACCTGCGGCTTTTTGTGGCCGATATCTTACCCGAACGGCTTCACAAGATCATCTATATGGACTGCGATCTCATTGTTAACGGGAGTCTTGACGGACTGTGGAACACGGATGTCGAGGGCTATGCATTGGCAGCGGTGGAGGATATGTGGAGTGGGAAGGCCGATAACTATGTTCGTTTGGGTTACGATGCAGCCGATACCTATTTCAATGCCGGGGTGTTGGTGGTGAATTTGGACTATTGGCGTGAGCACAACGTCAGTCAACAGGCAGCCCAATATGTAGCACTACACGCCGGACAACTCAAATTCAACGATCAGGATGTGCTGAACGGGTTGTTCCATGACAGTAAATTGCTGTTGCCATTCCGATGGAATGTGCAGGACGGATTGCTGAGAAAGAGACGTAAAATAAGGCCGGAGGTGATGCCGAAACTGGATCAAGAGCTTGAAAATCCAGTGATCATTCATTTCACCGGACACCGGAAGCCGTGGAATTTCAGCTGTCTGAATCCCTACAAGAATTTATTTTTCAAGTATGTTGATATGACGGAGTGGAGAGGTTTTCGACCCATAGTTCCACTGTCGTGGAAGTTGAAGACGGGCTTAGACAGCATTCTCTATGCGCTGAAACTCAAGCCCCGAAAGTATCGCAACATCATTTGAGTTGCTCTCGGTACCTACATCCCTTGAACTTATAATAATTGCGCCCTACGGTGTACAGCCACAAATTGTGAAGACTAAAGAAGTGTGCGGCCGGCTGCAAGGTTACTGGCTGTTTGCAAGCCTTTGCATCCAGTCGGTTACAAGCATCTGCAATTTGCTGAAAGAGGTTGTATTTCGTCATCGACAACTGCTTACACTGGTTCAGAATCGCTTGTTTTTTCTCATATTCTTGACTTCTAACAACACGATCTATCGTTCTGAACGATTCCTCAACATTCCGTATGTCTATACACGTCATGGCCTCCTGCGGATAATAGTCGGCTATGTTCCGGCATCCATGGTATATGGGATAGGCTCCGGCCAAGTAGCAATCAAATAGTTTTTCGGTGAAATAGTAATCGGTAGTAGAGTTCTCAATGACGATGTGATATTTGTAAGGTGCCAGCACATTCCACTTATCCTTGAACTCACGATAGCCTCGCCCGAAAATGTCCACGCTGTCGCCATACTGCCGCTTGAGCATCCGAATGAACCGCAAACGGTCTACATGCCCTTGGGAGAAGGCCTTGTCACTGGATATAACCGACATGAGTTTCGTCTTATCCGGTGTTGCACGCTTCACGTCCTCATAGTTCATGGTGAATCGATTGTCGCTGTTTTGACTGAAATCCACGCCTACATACCATGGCAGTAGTGGCGGAGTATAGACCACATTGGCTCCCTTGATCTCAGGTTGACAGGCGCAAACCAGTCCAAACTGACTGCAATAGCCTTTTGGATATTCAAGAATGGAGTGTGGTTCCCCAGTCATCAGGATGGTGTTTTGCGGAGCAACCCGGAACTCAGTAGGCACTCGGAGGCCTTTCCCAACGACCACAACGAAGTCGACTTCGGCATCAGTCTCATTGATAAGAAACTGATATTCGCCGTCAGGAGTATGGTCCACCCCTCCCGGCATCTGCCTAAAACTGATTACAGGATCGCGTGTAACAATAAGCACTCGTTTCATTCCGCATGTTCTTTAAAATACTCTTGTGCAGCGTCGAGTCCCCGTTTGATGTGCGAGCCGGTGGCTAACTTCTGCCCGATGGTGTAGGCATTGGCTCTCATGGCTTGGTATTGCTCAGGTGTCAGCTGCTCCAAATGGCTATCAATTTCAGCCAAACTGTCTACGGTCAGTCCCAGCCCATTCTTCCGGATAAACGGAGCCATGGCCGATTTGCTCCACACAATCACGGGAATACCGGCCCTAAGATAGAACGAAGTCTTGTGTGGATTGTTGATTTTAAGATATTCTCCCCAGGCTCCGTTACACTCATCGACCGATGCCCCGTCCCAAACGAGTCCGAAATCAGCATCCACTCGTTCAATGAACTCATCACTGTCGATGAATCCATGATAGGTAAGTTTCTGGCAATTATTCTTTTTCGGTTCGAATCCCTTACCATAGAGGTCGAGTGTCCAGTGCTTGATGGCCGTATCTAAATGATACAGAAACTCATTGCGCCATACGCCGAGGTTTCCTGCATAGACTATGCGCCAGGGATCATGAGGCTGTGCATTTGGCTGTCTGACGGGTTTGGCGGAGAGATAATCGAAAATACCGAGATGATGAACTCCTCCTTGGAAGCCGTGTTGCTGTAGGTATTCGGTCATCGTCGGGTTGTGTGCGATAAGGAAATCAGTCTTGGAAAACAGTCGATTTTCCTGTTCGGGCGTAAGCTTATGCCGCCTAAAGGCTCCCAGATCGTGGATAACCGTCACCACTTTGGCACCCTTGAGATGTGCCAAAGTGCATGCCATCTTATAGAATTTCTTCATGGGATATTGCAGGAAAAGTACATCGTCGCGTTTCAAGGTAGTGAGAATATTCACCATGGCCAACAGTTTCGTTAGGAAACGACCTATCCCCCCATTCCCACATTGCACCTTGGAGAGGTTGACATACCCGAGTTGTTCGACCACCGTATCAATGTCTTTCTTAGCCTTGTTGATGGTGGCAATCTTGATGTAGTAGTTCATATATCCTTAGATTTTGTGTTTGAATATCGCTGTGAAGTTCTTCCTGCGTATCCATCGATTATCATGTTTTTCCTTGATACGAATAGCCTTGAGCACATCTTGACGACTCCACCCACGTTGTTGGGCATAGATGTCGAGCATGGCTCGATAGACCGGCGAGAGCCACCAGAACAGCGTGAGGTTGTGCATGCACTTGATGAGTGGTACCTCACCATCGTAAAAGGTCATGCGGTTGATATCGATCAGGGTGAATTGGTAGTCACCACGCTCGCTGACCTCATAGAGCACATTGGTCGGATTGAGGTCTCGGTGGAGTATGCCATGCGTGTGAAGCGAGGCGACAAAGGTGGCATAGGCATGTAACAACGATTCGTTATAAGGCTCCCTGTCTATGAGTTGCGATTTGATGTCGCGGGCCTTCGTGTAACAGCATACGTAGTACAGGTCAGAAAGAAGCCCGTTCTTGCGTTCCTCGATATAGGCAATGGGTTCCGGAGTCTGAAAACCCCTTTGCAGAATCTGTTCTGCATGTCTGTAACTTCTTATGGCCTTGTTGTCCCTGAAAAATGAATAGATCACCCTTTTCAAGACATTCATCCTGCCAAACCGTTTCACAACCAGGTGGGTATTGTCTGTAAAAAACTCCCGGATGGTGTTTCTTCCCTGGTAGACAACAGTGCCCTGCTCGTCGAAAACAGAAGGAAAGCTTTCGATGAACGGGCGGAGTGGTTCGTATTTTGGGTTAATGATAAGTTTCATGTCGCAGGGAGTCATTAGGTGTCTGAGCGTGGAACAACCTTTCCGCGCACAATCTCAAACTTTCTATCAAATTCCTCCCGTGTCCGTTTCCAGCGGTTGTGGGTCCACAGGTAGGGCACGGGATTCTTGCGGATAGATTCCTCGAGCATTTGGAAAAAGCGCCGCGTGATTTCAAATTCCGACAGACTGTTGGGGTCGTCAGTGATGAGCCGATAAGTCACTTGATAGTATCCGCGCTTGGGTCGCGACATATCCACGTAGTAAACCACGTTGTTCATCTTGCGCATAATGCGTTCACCACCGGTAAACACGGGCGTATCTCGGTTTAGGAATGGTAACCAGCAATGTATGTTCTGCCATTTGGGAGCCTGGTCTGCGATATATCCGCTGAGGCTCATTGTCCCCTCACGTTTCCATGCCAGCAGTTGTCGGAGAATATTTTTCTTCGGAACGGGCACTCCCGTTGGGGGGTATGTGCGCAGCCGGAGGAAGATATTGTCGAATGCCTTGTTGTGCAAAGGATCGTAGACAAGGCATATACGCCTGTTCTGCTGCATGTCGTAGCCTACACGTGAAAGCCATTCCCAATTACAGTAGTGACCCAGAATGCCTGCCGTGTTGCGTCCTTGCCTGAACCATTCCTCGTGTTCGGCCGAATTAGTGATGATGAGCCGCTTCCTGAGTTCCTTGTCCGAGATGCTCAATAGCTTGATGGCTTCGAAGAAGTAGTCACAGAACCAATGATAAAATCCTCGTTCAATTTCCTTGATTTCCGTTTCACTTTTCTCTGGAAAAGATGAGGTCAGGTTGCTCCTCACTATTTTCCGCCGGTAGCCTATCAGTCTGTAGAGAATGAGATATTCAAAGTCTGACAGCGCATAGAGCACCCGGAAGGGGAGTAAAGAAAGAGCATAGAAAATGTAATAAACGATTTTTGTCATGGTCATTTGATTGAGATGAGCGCAAGATGAAGCGCTGGGTTCCGTGTCTATGCCTGCATGTCGTGCAGTTTTTTATAGTATCCATTGATGGCGAGAAGCTCCTCGTGGGTGCCCCGCTCAACGATTCGTCCCTCGTGCAGCACACAAATCTCGTCGGCATTCCTGATGGTCGACAGACGGTGGGCAATGGCCACGGTGGTGCGTGCCTTCATCAGGTTGTCTAATGCGTCCTGCACCAGTCGCTCGCTCTCGGTGTCGAGGGCTGACGTGGCCTCGTCGAGGATGAGTATGGGGGGATTCTTCAGTATGGCTCGGGCTATGCTCACGCGCTGTCGTTGACCGCCCGAGAGCCGCCCGCCGCGGTCGCCGATGTTGGTGTCGAAACCGTCTTCCGACTCCATGATGAAATCGTAGGCATTGGCAATTTTGGCCGCCCGCTTCACATCGTCCATCGAAGCATGATCGACACCAAACGTGATGTTGTTATAAAAGGTATCGTTGAACAAGATGGCCTCCTGATTGACATTGCCGATGAGGGTGCGAAGATCGTGAATTTTAAGATCTTTCACGTTGATGCCATCAATCAACACCTCACCTTCCTGCACGTCATAGTAACGGGGAATCAGATCCACGAGTGTCGACTTGCCGCTTCCGCTCTGCCCCACCAAGGCTATGGTCTTGCCTTTTTCTATGGTCAGGTTGATGTTTTTCAGCACCCACGTGTCGCTATATCTGAACGACACGTTGCGAAACTCAATACTGTGTTCCAGCGTCTTGATGCGATGTGGATGTTCCGGTTCGTTAATCGCAATCTCGGCCTTCAATATCTTGTCCACGCGCTCCATGCTGGCCAGACCCTTGGGTATGTTATATCCGGCTTTGGAAAATTCCTTCAGGGGGTTGATGATGCTGTAGAGCATCACGAGATAATAGATGAACGAGGGTCCTGACAGCGTGCCGTAGTTCAGTACCAGAATGCCACCCACCCACAATACGATGACAATCATCAGTGTGCCGAGAAACTCGCTCATGGGGTGAGCCATTTGCTGGCGGATGTTCACGCGCTTGATATGCTCGCGGTAAGAAGAGTTGATCTTGTCGAATCTCTGGTTCATCTTCTTTTCTGCCGCAAAAGCCTTGATGATGCGAAGGCCGCCTAAGGTTTCCTCCACTTGGCTCATGGTGTCGCTCCACAGGGTTTGAGCCTTGATGGAATTGGCCTTGAGTTTGCGACCCACCAAGCCCATGAACCATCCGAAAAGGGGCACAAAGATAATGGTGAACAGCGTGAGTTCCCAGTTGACATAGATCAGGGTTGCAAAATAAACAATGATCAGAATGGGGTTTTTGAACAGCATGTCGAGCGACGACATGATGCTGTTTTCTATCTCCTGCACGTCACCACTGATGCGGGCAATGATGTCTCCCTTGCGCTCCTCGCTGAAAAAGCCGAGGTGAAGAGAGGTGATCTTTCGGTAGACCTGGTTGCGGATGTCGCGCACCACCCCCGTTCGCACAGGGATAACCGAGGCTGAACTGAGAAAGTAGGCACCCGTCTTGAGAAAGGTCATCAGTGCGAGAACCAGTCCGATGAGCAGCAGGGTCGTGGTTTGTCCGTATGTGCCGACAAGCTGTTGCACCACATAGTTGGCGTTGTTGCCCAGCACATCCTTGAAATCGCCGTCGCCCAGCATCATCCAATGGGTGGCAACCCGCTCCGAGCCAGTCTTGAACAGTATTTGGAGAATGGGGATGAGGGTGGCAAAGGAGAAGATGTTCAACACGGCGGAAAGGATGTTGAATAGCACGGAAAGCACAAGATACTTCTTGTAGGGAGGCAGGTATCTCCGTAAAACTTGTAGGAATTCTTTCATGTCAAGCGATATAGGGGTTTGCCTTGTCGTCTAAATCTCTTCGCCAAACAGCGTTGCCGAGGAACTGCCGGTGATTCTTACTTTCATTGTTTCACCGATATGGTGCGTGCCCTTGTCGACGAGTACGGCCTTGTTTTGTGGTGTGCGACCCATGAGTTGCTGCCTGCTGCGCTTGGAGAAACGTTCCAGCAGAATCTCAAATTCTTTGCCCTCGTCCTTTTTGTTCTGTTCGGCGCTGATTTGGGTCTGCAACTGTATGAGTTCGTTGAGTCGTCTGACCTTCACCTCCTCGGGCACATTGTCGGGCAGGTGCTTGGCAGCATATGTGCCCGGTCGCTCGCTGTATTTGAACATAAAGGCCGAGTCGAAGCCCACCTCACGCATCAAGTCGAGCGTCATCTGGTGGTCTTCTTCCGTTTCATCGTGATAGCCCACGAAGACGTCTGTCGTCAGTCCGCAGTCGGGAATGATGCGCCGGATAGCGGCCACCTTCTCCAAATAGTCTTCACGAGTATATTTGCGGTTCATCAGCTTGAGTATTTTGCTGCTTCCGCTCTGCACCGGGAAGTGGATATGGTTGCACAGATTAGGCTCGTCGGCCACGGCTTGGATGATGTCTTCGGTCATATCCTCGGGATTGGAAGTCGTGAACCGCACTCGCATATCGGGCACCTCACGCGCCACCAAGCGTAGCAACTCGGCAAACGACGTGCCGTTTTCGGGGCGCTTGCCATTGGGCAGCAGGCCATAGCTGTTCACATTCTGCCCCAGGAGCGTCACTTCTTTAAAACCCTTGTCATGCAGGTCGTGCACCTCTTTCAGAATGCTTTCCACGTCTCGGCTGCGCTCACGTCCCCGCGTAAAGGGCACGATGCAGTAGTGGCAGAAGTTGTTGCAACCGCGCATGATGCTCACAAACCCGCTGATGCGGTTGCCGCCAATGCGCTGCGGTATGATGTCGCGATAAGTTTCGGTGGTCGAAAGCTGTACGTCAACGGCCTCTTGCCCCATCTCCACAGCTGCAATCATCTCAGGCAGGTTGAGATAGGCGTCGGGACCGCACACCAAATTGGCATGGTGATTCTTCACCAAGTCGTCCTTCACACGCTCGGCCATACAGCCCAACACACCGAGAATGGGTGTCGGGCACTTGGGATTTTGAGTTTCAACAGCACGCTTTCTCTGTTCGGCGTGCAGGGCATCGAGGCGGTGGTAAATCTTGTTTTCCGCATTCTCACGGATGGAGCAAGTGTTCAGGAAGATGGCGTCGGCTTCGTCCTCGTTGTCCGTAAGCTCGTATCCCGCCATTTTCATCACTGAGGCCACCACCTCAGAGTCGGCCACATTCATCTGGCATCCGTATGTTTCGATATATAATTTCTTGTTCATTGACAATAAAGGGTTATGCTGTGCAAAGTTACGAATAATATTAGAGTTATCCCCAACACTCTACAAAAAACGGATGTCCAAGTCAATACAAACTTTCCTCAACCCACACCATGATGTTTCCTGATGTAAAACAGAATGACAAAATTCCAGTGATGATTTCCGTAGCATTTAGAGAGAAAAGCGCCATGTTTTGACCAAGTTTTTCAATGCGTTCACCCTTAAAAATTTAAAGTCATGGCGATTACGGTCTTATCGCGGTGTGGTTTGGGCTTTATGGTCATGCCCCAAAACCTTTGTCACGCTGCCATCAGGCCTTAGTCGCATCGTCATTCGATATGCAATCGCAAGCGATAAAATTAACTTTTTAATGACAAAGTAACCAACATCCTGATAGTCAAGCTACTACGAATTATCGCTAATTTTCCGAATTTCGTACTGAACAATTTTCATTTTCAAATACGCGAAATATGGAGCGGTGTTTGTCAAGAAAAATACAGATTACAATTAAGAGTTAAGAATTAAGAACTAAGAATTGTATTACTCTCCGCTTTTAATTTTGAATTATGAATTTTGAATTATGAATTGTATCCCTCTCCGCTTTTAATTTTGAATTATGAATTTTGAATTATGAATTTTGAATTATGAATTTTGAATTATGAATTTTGAATTATGAATTTTG
>NZ_GG704782.1:157325-187671 GCF_000160535.1 Hallella bergensis DSM 17361
GAATTATGAATTGTATCCCTCTCCGCTTTTAATTTTGAATTATGAATTTTGAATTATGAATTATTTATTATCTTTGCACTCACACAGCATGAAACCATCTCAATAACAAACATATATGAACAAACTATCTACGCTTTTTTTATTGGTTGCTACCGCTTGGGCACCAATGTCTGCACAGACGCAGATGACCAAGGAACAGGCACGCACATACTACACCACAAAATATCCTACCCGGGTGAGCGTGCACGACCCCTCGGTGGTGTGGGATGCCGACAGTAAACAGTATTACATTTTTGGCTCGCATCGTGCACAGGCCAAGACAGACAATCTTTGCGACTGGACAGCCATCACTCCTGTTCCGTGGGCCACGCTTACCGAAAGTGGTGCTATCAGATATCCCATGTCTAACCAAGTGGCCTTCAATACTCCTGCGGTGAAGAAGGTGAATAAGGGCGGTAAGGAGGTGGATTTCCCGGCTTTCAATGCCAAGGAATGGGCGGCGAAAACCAAAGTGGGCTACAAGGTGGACGGTAATCTCTGGGCTCCCGACATCATCTATAATCCCACGATGAAGAAGTGGTGCCAGTATCTGAGCGTCAATGGTGATCAATGGGCTTCGAGCATCATCTTGCTCACTGCCGACAAGATTACGGGGCCTTATCTCTATCAGGGTCCGGTGGTGATATCCGGATTCAACGGCACCAACCCCAACAACTATAAGGACACCGATCTCGAAATTGTGCTCGGTCCGCAGTCTTCGCTTCCTGCGCGCTATGCCAAAGGCAGCCAATGGGGGCGCACTTGGCCCAACAACATCGATCCCTGTGTGTTCTATGACGAGCAGGGCAAGCTGTGGATGAGCTATGGTTCGTGGTCGGGCGGCATCTTTATGCTCGAACTTGACGAGACCACCGGACTGCGCGATTATGACGTGACCTATCCCTTGACGGGAAGTGGAAGCAATTATAGCTCCGACCCTTACTTCGGGAAGAAAATTGCCGGAGGCTATTATGTGTCGGGTGAGGCATCTTACATTCAGCACATTGGGGAATATTATTACCTCTTTATGACCTATGGCGGACTAGAAGCAAATAAGGGATATATGATGGAGGTGTTCCGCTCGAAGAATCCCGACGGGCCATATGTTGATCCCCGGGGCGTGAGCGCGATATTCAGCGAGTATCAGAAAAACTTTGGCACGGACGGCAAGGCACGCGGAGCCAAACCTCTCGGTGCGTACACGGATTGGGGATTGATGGCCAAAGGAAACAATGGTGAGGTGTCGCAAGGTCATAATTCGGCCATTACGGATGCTCAGGATCGCAGCTTCTTGGTGTATCACACCCGTTTTAACAATGGGTCAGAGGGGCACCAAGTTCGTGTACACCAACTCTTTACCAATCAGAAGGGATGGCTCGTTGCTGCTCCGTTTGAGTTTAGCGGGGAAACAACGACCGATGCTACGATTGCTTCTCAGCAAGTTTTTGACGTGTCGAAGGTGACCGGCAGCTATGAAATCATGATCCATCGACAACTTCTTGACTATTCCGGTATGGAAATGGTGAGACCCGTTACCGTTCAGCTGAATGGGGATGGAAGCGTCACCGGTGCATATACGGGTACGTGGGAGCTGGTGGACGGCACCTCTTATATCAATATTACGGTGGGTGGTTCTACGTATCAGGGCGTCGTGGTAGAGCAGCAGTTGGAACCCTACACCATCAAAGCTCTGTCGTTTACGGCTCTCGACAACAAGGGCGTGAGCCTTTGGGGCTACAAGATGCAGGACGACTACCACTTGGCCTACGTGGTGAACAACATGATGCCTTTGAGGGAAGGCAGTGTGGTGGATAGGGATGTGAACCTCACGGCCTTTGGCAATAAGGATGTAACGGTAAGTTGGACATCGTCGAACCCAGACATATTGTCGAATACCGGAGTGTACAACCCATCGGCCATGACGGCTGAAAGCATGCCCGTGAAGCTGAGTGTAAGCATCAGGGTGGGTGACTATGAATATCAGGACAACATGACGGTGACTGTGAAGAAGAGCAATGCCGATACCGAGATGGGTTCGGTGGCGTTTTATCCGTTCGACGGTGAACCGCTGGTCAACAACTACAACACCGCGCAGCGTGCTGTGTTGAAGCGCAACGGCAGTGCGGTGATGCCTTCGCTGACCAACGATGCCGACCGCAATAGCAAGACACTGCATACCGGTTTTGGGGCGGCGAAGAACGAGAGCTATGTAGAAATGCCAAACCCATTGAAGGGAATGGAACTTGCTGAGGGTTTCACGGTGTCGTTCATGGTGAAAATGTCGGCTGAAAATCTTTGGGATGCCCTGCTTGGATTCCGTGACCCGGCAAGGGAAGCTAAGCTTTGGATTACCGGGAACACCTACGTGGGATATAACAGTGGGTCGGGCAATTGGATTGACCTGAACCGTGGGACAAATCGTACGGGCAACATCCTGGCCAGCAAATGGACGATGGTCACGCTCACCGCGTCGCGTACCGATGGCATGAGAATATATGTTAACGGCGAGCAAAAGCCCTTCATCAGTGTCAACGGGGAACAAAACGGCAGCAAGGTATCGTCGCCGAGTCGGTTCAGGTATGGCGAGGTTGTCGACTTTGTGTGGCAGTGTTCCAACTTGTATCTGGGTTATGGGTCGTTTTGGGGCTCGGCCGATGCCACCTATGACAACCTGAGAGTCTACAACAGGGTGTTGTCTGAAAAGGACATTGCATCGCTCTATGCTATTGAGACCGGCCCTCGATACACCACCGACATTGAAACATTGGGTATGGAACAGGTGCGCATGTATGATGCCCGAATCTACAATCTCAATGGACAGAGCGTGGGGACAAGTACTGTTGGGCTGCCCCGTGGTATCTATATCAGGAATGGTAGGAAGTTCGTTGTGAAATAAGAGTGGGCTTCATTGCTCTGGAAACGACAAACGCCCGATGCAGATAAAAGCATCGGGCGTTTGTCGTTATAATGTTTGAGGTGTGTGGAGACTTAGCGGTTGAGCTTCCAGGTCACCCCGTCTTTGGTGTCTTTGACCTCAAATCCGGCCTCGGCAAGCGCATCACGAATCTCGTCGCTGGTCGCCCAGTCTTTGGCTTCCTTGGCTTGCTGGCGTAGCTTCAGCACCATCTCCACCACCTTGCCGTATGCCTCCTCGCGGACTTCGTTGCTCTCGCCTTGCTCGTTTTGCAGGCCGAGGAGGTCGAAGGTGAACACATGCATGGTGTCGGAGAGTTCCTTGAGGTCGTCCTCAGAGATTTTGGTCTTGTGGTCGAGCAGCAAGTTTACAAGGTGACAAGCCTCAAACAGTGCGCTGATAACGAGCGGAGTTTGTAGGTCATCGTTCATAGCGTCGTAGAGACGCTGGCGCAAGGCCTTGACAAATTTGGCCGTGTCGGGCTGCGATCCCTTGGACGGCTGTATGCGGTCGAGGTCGGCAATGCCCGTCATGAGCTTTTCCAATCCCTTCTTGGCGGCTTTCAGGGCATCGTTGGAGAAGTCCACCGTGCCTCGGTAGTGGGCCGAGAGAATGAAGAAACGGATCGTCATGGGTGAGTAAGCCTGCTCCAATGACTCATGATCCCCGTTGAAAAACTGCTCCAGGGTGATGAAGTTGCCGAGCGACTTACCCATCTTCTGTCCGTTGATGGTAATCATGTTGTTGTGCATCCAGTAACGCACCATCTGTTCGCCCTGACTGGCTACGGCCTGGGCTATCTCGCATTCGTGGTGTGGGAACACCAAGTCCATGCCGCCACCGTGAATGTCAAAATGATCGCCGAGATATTTGCGACCCATCGCCGTGCACTCGCAGTGCCATCCAGGAAAGCCGTCGCTCCACGGACTGGGCCAGCGCATGATGTGCTCTGGCATGGCTCTCTTCCAAAGCGCGAAGTCGGCCTGGTTGCGCTTTTCGTCGGTACCGGAGAGCTCACGACTGTTGTTGATGATGTCGGTGAGGTTTCGACCGGAGAGAATGCCGTATTTGTGGTCTTTGTCATATTTGGCTACGTCGAAATAAATCGAGCCGTTGCTCTCGTAGGCATAGCCGTTGGCGAGAATCTGTTTCACTAATTCCTCCTGTTCGATGATATGGCCTGTGGCGTGCGGCTCGATGCTTGGGGGCAACACGTTGAGGGCTTCCATAGCCTTATGATAACGGTTGGTGTAGTGCTGGGCAATCTCCATAGGCTCCAGTTGTTCCAGGCGCGCCTTCTTGGCAATCTTGTCTTCGCCCTCGTCGGCATCGTGCTCGAGATGCCCCACATCTGTAATGTTGCGTACATAACGCACTTGATAGCCCAGGTGTTTGAGGTAGCGGAAGAGCACGTCGAAGGTGATGGCCGGCCGGGCGTGCCCCAAATGCGGGTCGCCATACACGGTTGGACCGCACACATACATCCCCACATTGGGGGCGTGCAGCGGTTTAAACAGTTCCTTCGAGCGCGTGAGCGTATTGTAAACCAATAAATTCTGTTTCATGACCATGAACAATTAGATGATTGCAAAGGTAACTATTTATCCTGAAAAAGGACGCACACCGAAAGGATTTTGTTGGATATTGCAACATATCGGTACTCTTGTTGTCAAGTCATGGATAAAGATAATACCTATGAACACCGCTCATGGGGTATGACCAGAACAGGGACAACATATGCCACTCAATCTAAAGGCTGACTTGTCATGGTGATAGTCTTATTACATACTGTAGATTTGACATGATAGGATTGTTCAAGAATCCTGAGGTTTTCATTCAAATCATTGGATAACATTGTACCCGTGAACACATCTGTCATGTTGGGTGTGGTCTTGAATACAAATTTAACACCGTAGTTTTTCTCAATGGTGGAAATTACCTTGCTCAGTGGGGCATCCCTGAATACTATTTCGTTGCGTTGCCATGCCGTGACTTCATGCATTTCATCCTCGGCGTTATAGACGGAGATATATCCTGTAGACTTGTCAAGAATAGCGATTTGTTTGGGTTTGACGAGTTTGTTCTGATGGGACAACAGCGATGCCAAATCAACCTTTCCGGATAACAGAGCCAATTTGGCTATGTCGTCATCTTTTCGTGCTAAAAGATTGAAGGTTGTTCCCAATACTTGCACACTCAGCCCTTGACTTTTTACCACAAAAGGCCGATGTGCATCCTTGGCTACCTGAAAGGATGCTTCACCTTCAAAGGCTATTTCCCGACGACGGCCTTGAAAGTGAGCTGTATTGTATGATAGTACGGTATTTTCGTTCAGCAAAATACTTGTTCCGTCAGGTAATACGATGTTGGCCTTCTCTCCTTGATGTGTACTGAATGTGGTTGTCTTACCCGTTAAAGATGCATTTTCGTCATAAAGTTGGTAGGCAACGAAGAGCAAAACGGGAAACATGATTACCGCAGCTATTTGTGTCCACTTCCACGCAATGTTCCATGGACTTTTCCTTGCCGGGTTTATCTGTTTTTCAATCCGTTGCCATATATTTTCGGTCTCTGCGTGATAGCGGTCTGTTTCAACATCCATATCATTCCACTCTTTTCGCATAGAAGCTTCCAAGACTTCGTCAGTGGAAGCGTTAATCTCCTCGCGTAGCTTGGAAAGTTCGTCCGTTGTTATCCTTTGAGACCGATATTTATCTTGAAGTAGAGTCATTGTATGTAATTTTTATTTATAATATTAAACAATCGAAAAGTGAAAAAGTACTTTAATGAAGGAGAAATATATAAATATGATATATAATTGCCTGAGCGTACGACGTAGTGTTTTGGTGGCAATTGATAGCTGATTCTTTACAGTTTGCTCCTTTAAGTCAAGTGTTTGTGCGATTTCCTTGATCCGCATCATTTCTATTCTCGACATTCTTATCACTTTGCGTTGTGTTTCAGGGAGGCTGTCTATGGCTTTATTCACGGCCTTTTGGAACTCATCATATTCCAAATGATTGAAACTGCGATCTTCGAATTGTCCTAAATAGTCTATGTAGTCCTCAAAAACGGGCGCATTGACCGTTTTGCGATAAGCATTGATGATATAATGGCGGGTACGGGTAAAAAGAATCGACTTCAGCGTGGTGTCTTGTCGTATGGATTGTCTATTTCGCCACAGCCACACAAAAGTATCTTCAACCAACTCTTCAGATGCTTCGCGCGAATGAGTATATTGCATGCAGAAGGCAAAAAGATGACCTGCATAGTGATCATATAACTGGCGAAAAGCAGGTTGTGAATTTCTTTTAAGCAAGGAAATTAGTAAAGGTTCGTCAAATACATTCATATTCCTATTAAGGTTAAACGTAAGTGTAAAGTTTGTATTATGGCAATGGTACTGTAGTAATTTAACAGAGATAGATAACTTATGTGCCTACATCCATATACAGATTACAGTAACGTGTAGACATACAAAACTTCGCTTGCAAAGTTATGAATAAATCTTTGTATAAATGACTTCAGACATTGAAAAGATGAAAATAGCTGATATGATAATCCACGACGTATAATCTACGAGCAACAACCACTGCTGCAAAAAAATTTTTCGAAAAGATTAATATTTTTTAGGTACCTATTGGAAATAAGAGTGTCTATAATTATATAGAACTATTAATCAAGAACCAAAAGTATAACCTAAACATTGTTCGTATGAAAAGACATGTATTTTTAAGGTGTCAATTTGTTGTATTATTTCTGTGCCTGTTTGCCCTCTGTGCTCACGCCCAAGGCCAAACGGTTACTGTAAATCTGAAGAAAGCTTCGCTTCAGCAGGTTTTCAAAGCCATAGAAAAACAGACGTCCTATCGTTTCTCTTATCGTAATGAAGTGATAGACCACCGTGCCAACATTAACATTCACCACACAAACGCTCCTGTGAGCCGCGTGCTTGATGATGCATTCAAGGGTCGTAACCTTACTTATTCCATTGTTTCCCCGAAATCCATTGTTGTCACCGACCGCAACGAAAAAACCCAAGTGAAGCAGCGCGGGACAACCACCGGAAAGATAACCGGGGTTGTTAAAGATGCGTCTGGCGAGCCTATCATCGGTGCCACGGTAAAGGTGAAAGGATCTTCGATGGGCGTTGTTACCGATCTGGATGGGAAGTTCGAAATAAACTCGGAGGTAGGAGTCCCACTCGTGATTACATACGTGGGATTTGCAGATCATGAGCTTGCTGCAAGTCACAATATGGAAGTGGTCATGGCAGAAAATACTGAGGCTTTGGACGAGGTGGTCGTGGTGGGCTACGGCACCATGCGCAAGGCCGATATGACCGGTGCTATTTCGTCTGTGAATACGTCTGAACTTGGTAAGCGCACAACCACCAATCCCGCAGAGGCATTGCAGGGCAAGGTGGCAGGTGTAAACATTATGAAGAGTGGTGGCAACGCCGGAGCGGGTCTGCAAGTGAAGATACGCGGAGTGAAAACTTTTGGCGACAATACACCGCTCTATATTATCGATGGCTTTCCTGGAGACATTGAGAATGTCAATCCACAAGACATAGAAACCCTACAGGTCTTGAAAGACGGTGCGGCTGCTGCCATATATGGATCGGTAGCTGCTAATGGCGTGATACTTATCACGACGAAGAATGGCAAGCGAGGTGACTTGAAAATAGATGTGCACAGCTATCTGAGCTTTACGGATATTGCCAAGAAATTAGAAATGCTCAATGCCCCTGAATATAAGCAGGTGCACCGGGCCATGTATGAGAACTACAACGTACAGAATGCAGACCAGCCCATAACCTTGCCTGCCTATATAAGCAAGGAAACCGGTGTGGATACTGATTGGCAGGATGCCGTGCAGCGTGGAGGATTATCCCAAAACTACATGATAAGCATGCGTGGAGGTTCGGAAAAGGCGCTCTATTCGTTATCCTACAACCATGCATACGACAAGGGAATATTTATTGGTAACGATTTCAGGCAAGACAACGTGCGCATGAAGCTGAATATGAAGAAAGCCTTTATGACCTTTGATGCCAACATCAACTTTAAGTACACAGACAGTCACCAGCCTCAGTATTCGTTGAAGGAGATGTACATGATCTCTCCATTGGTTCCTATCTATAACGAAAATGAGAAATACGGCTATGGCTTGACTAATTTTGATGGTCTTCCCAACAATCGAAACATCATGGCTGACCACCATTACCAGAAGGCAGGTACCCGTTCATATCATACGGATGCCAACCTTGCCGTGACATTCGACATCACCAAATGGCTGACTTTTAAAACCAGTTACTCTTACCGTGGGGAGCATGGACGTTCAGCTTATCATGCGCCTGATTACATAGCCGACATCAAATCGAAAAACCAATATGCCCAAAACTCCGAAGGGAGTAATTATTGGGAGGAGCAAGTTTGGGATAACGTGCTCAACATGGATCGCCAGTTTGGCAAGCATAAGTTAGGGGCGATGATCGGAACATCGCTAACCTCGCGAAAATATACATGGAATGAGGTGGCCGTGGAAGGAAAGAACATAATATATAAGGTGGAAAACGGACAGCTTGTGCAGAGTGTGGAGCCTGCCGGATTCCTCTCTACGGCATTTGAGACCATTAAGGCTGGTAAGGGTGGAACATATAGTGGAGACGGATCTAAATGGAAATACAACCGTGCTTCGTTCTTCGGACGGTTGAACTACAATTTCGATGATCGCTATCTCGTGCAGTTCACCATGCGTCGTGACGGTTCGTCCAAGTTCGGCAGTGGCAGCCGATGGGGCACGTTCCCATCTTTAGCATTAGGTTGGCGTATCACTGAGGAGAAGTTTTTCCCCAAGAATACGTTTGTGAACAATCTCAAGCTACGCACCAGTTGGGGTAAACTTGGTAACGAGAACGCATTGGGATATTACAGTTTCCTTGCCCTCATCAATACGAATAACAGCATGTATCAAGGCTATGTACGCGGTACCGGCAGCACTGCGTGGCCCGGTAGCATAGCTGCCGGACTCGAAAATAGAGACCTGAAATGGGAAACTACCGAAACAAAGAACATCGGTATAGATTTCGGACTGTTCAACAACAGCCTTTCGGGTAATATCAACTATTACATCAATGAGACCACAGACTTGCTCATAACTAAGGAACTGGCACCAAGCACAGGTATGGACAGCCCTGTGCTCAACGTAGGCAGGATGCGCAATACGGGTGTGGAATTAGAGCTGAATTGGAACCATAGTGTAGGCAAACTGTTGTACAGTGTTGGATTCAACCTAAGTACCGTAAACAATAAAGTAATAGAGTTAGCCGACAAATCGCAAGTACTCTATGGTGAGGGGTTGAAATACGGATCCGAACACTTCCCCACACAGACACGTGTAGGAAAACCCATAGGTGCGTTCTACCTGTATCAGGCAGATGGTATATTCCAAAATGCAGACGAGGTGGCCAAACACGTTAGTGCCAATGGAACTCTTATCCAGCCCAACGCTCAGCCCGGTGATATTCGCTTCAAGGATTTAAACGGAGATGGAGTGCTTGATGAGAATGATAAGGAATACTCGGGAAGTGGTATTCCCAAGGTGGAGGCCAACCTCAATTTCAATGCCTCATATCAGGGCATAGACCTGTCTTTTGTGCTTGGAAGCGGTTGGGGTCATAAGATTTATAACGGAAATAAATACTTCTATGAGGCCATGAATTCCGGGTCGAACATGCTTCGCTCCACTTTGCAGGCTTGGACACCCAACAATTCCAACACAAGCGTGCCAAGAGCCGTGTATCAAGACCCTAACGGTAATAGTAGGGAGTCTACCCGATTCTTGGAGAAAGGCGACTTTGTCCGCCTGCGCCAAATACAGTTGGGCTACACATTCCCTACGGTTTTGACCAATAAGATCTATCTTGAAAGAGTTCGTCTTTATGTCAGTGCGGAAAATCTGTTCACTATTACAGGTTATGACGGCGTCGATCCGGAGTTCTCTCGTAACAGCGTTCTTAACGCGGGTATAGACAAACTCATCTATCCTTTCACTCGTTCGTTCACCATCGGCGCACAAGTATCTTTCTGATTAAAAGCGAAAAAGACTTCATCATTAACAAGAAAAGAAACTATTATGAAAAAAATAATATATATGATAGCCGTTTCGGCATCTTTGAGCTTTACGGCCTGTGAGGATTATTTGACCGTAGACTCGCCCGACGACCTCACGTCACAGTCATTTTGGAGAGATAAGGCCGATATAGAATCGGCACTTTCTGCGGCCTACTCGCAGCTATATTTCATGGATTACAGCAGTGATGAGTGGACCATGAGTGAGGTGATATGGCCTGTGGAAGCCTACAGGGAAGATGTCGTCAATATGGGAAACGACGCCATGAACTACCAAAATTGGGTAGACCTGTACAATTATACGTATACCAATGGAAACTCTCAGGTTTCCAATTATTGGCGTCACCTATATCGTGGAGCCAACTTTGCCAATCAGATATTAGCGAAGTCGGCTGATGTGCCATCAACAAATTTATCCGAATCTGACCGCAAAACACTCATGGCAGAAGCTCATTTTCTGCGAGGCTATTACCATATGCGACTCCTGCTCAACTGGAAGGAGATTGTCATTCGCGATAAATACATCACATCGGGTGAGCCGGCAGCATTAGACAAGCCATTGTCATCTCGTCTGGAATGTTGGGATTTCATTATTGACGATCTGAAAGCTGCAACGGAATTGCCGGAAAGTTATGATCCCGGAGATGTAGGTAGAGCTACTCGTGGCGCGGCTTACGCTTATCTTGGATGGGCCTATCTCACGCGGGCTGCAGAGGAAAGTAGCGGCAAGGACGAATACTTGAAAAAAGCTGTTGACGCCTTTGACAAGGTGAAGGGTTATGAGTTGGTACCCAACTTTGAAAGTATGTTTAATGGTCAGAATAAGAACTCTAAGGAGTCTATTTTCGAAATGCAGTTTACGCTCAACGATGCAAATGGTGCAAACTATCGCACACAGATGCATCGCTGGATAGGATGTAGCGAACTGCGTGGATGGGATGAAATCCTTCCTTCAAAATTTCTCATGAATGAGTTTATGAAAGAGGGTAAAAAGGCTACTGATGGAGAATATGACAGCCGTTTGTATGCAACCGTATTCTACCAGTGTGATTATTGGAACTCACCGGAGGGCAGGATCTATGGCAAAACATACGACGAATGGTTCAGAGATGACAAAGGTGCCTATAATCGGTCTGCATTCAGAAAATTCATGCCCGCCACGTTGGAGAAACTCAACATGGACGAGACAGCCATCAATATTCCACTCATGCGTTATGCTAACGTTTTGCTCATGAAGGCAGAGGCTCTAAACCAAATAGGACAGACAGCTCAGGCTATCGAACTTATCAACAAGGTGAGAAGCGTGCATGGCAACATGCCGAAGATGGAAGGCAGTAGTAAGACGGAGGTGCAGAATCAGATAGAACATGAGCGAATATTGGAATTCCCCTTAGAAAATATGCGTTTTTACGATTTGCGCCGTTGGGGTAAGTTGGGAGTGGCAATGAAGGCTTCCGGACGTAAGAACTTTAAGGATTCTGTTCACGACTTCTATCCCATTCCACAGACAGAGCACAATGCCAATGGGCTTATCAAATAATAATTGAGATATCAATGCTTAAAATCGTCATTATCATGCTGAGCGGAATACTGGTCGGAAGGGTCCTGCACAGGCATCGACTAAGTGTCATTCCACGAGTCATCACTGTTTTGATATGGTTGCTGTTGTTCCTATTGGGAATAGAGGTTGGCAGCAACGAACGCATTATCAATGGGATGATAGAGATCGGAGGAGAGGCCTTGCTGCTTACGTGTGGAGGCATGATGGGCAGTGTTCTGCTCGCATGGATTTTATGGCGATTCATCAATAGGAAAGGGCAGAGACATGAAAGGTAGTATCATTATAGTTTCGTTCTTTGCCATAGGTATTGCGGTTGGTTTATTTCATTTGCTACCAACCGATATAAACAGTGGTGAATGGAGCTACTATGCACTGTGCATGCTTATGTTTTGCGTGGGTATATCCATCGGAAACGACATAGAGACGCTAAAGAGTTTCAGGCGGGTTGGTGCTAAATTTCTGTTGTTGCCCATTGCTACTATAGTTGGCACATTGGCGGGTTGTGCGGTAGTGGCATTGTTACTGCCCAGCCGACAACTCACCAGTTGTCTTGCCATTGGCTCCGGATTTGGTTACTATTCTCTGTCCAGCATTTTTATAACTGAGATGCGAGGGGTTGAGTTGGGTACCATTGCTCTATTGGCCAACATCATGCGGGAAATCATAACGCTGCTTGGCGCACCGATTTTGCGCAAATGGTTTGGCCCTTTGGCTCCGATTTCGGCCGGCGGTGCAACAACCATGGATACTACGCTGCCTATCATTACGCAAGTATCGGGCAAGCAGTTCACGGTAATCTCCATAGCCCATGGCTTCATCACAGATTTCACGGTGCCTTTTTTGGTCACTCTCTTTTGTTCCATTTAACAATAGTCACTTATGAAGATATCCAGTCTAACCGTTTTTTGTATTTTGTTTTTCTCGCTTCAGGGCTTTGCCAACGATGCTATGCCTTGGCAAAATCCACACATATCGTCTATCAACCGGGAGCCAATGACAGCTCATTTCATCCCATATAAAACAGAGAGTGGGGCAATGGCGCGATACATTATGCCTGATTTGAAACGTCTAAGCTGCGATCCAAGTACCGAACGGAGGCTCCAGCTGGATGGTACTTGGCTCTTCAAATATGCCAAGAACAATGTGAGTGCACCTGAAAATTTCTTTAAAAAGGATTTCGATGCGCGCTCATGGCAGCAAATTCAGGTGCCTGGCAGCTGGGAATTGCAAGGGTTTGACTGTCCCATCTATACCGACGTGCGATATCCTTTCCCCGCCAATCCTCCTTTTGTGCCCTCCGATTACAATCCCGTTGGGTCGTACATTCATACATTCAATGTCCCCAAGGAGTGGCACGGCATGGATATTTTCATCGACTTCGAAGGTGTGGAGTCGGCTTTCTATGTATGGATTAATGGCAAGATGGTGGGCTATAGCGAGGATAGCAGGTTGCCGGCTCATTTTAATATCACACCATATTTGTTGTCGGGGGAAAACAAGTTGGCTGTGAAGGTGTTCAGATACAGTGACGGATCATACTTGGAAGATCAGGATTATTGGAAATACAGCGGCATAGAACGAAGCGTATATCTACAGGCACGTCCGCACTTCAGGTTACATGATTTTATTCTTCGTGCCGGTCTTGTCAATGATTACCGCGATGGCAAGTTCAGTCTTGACGTACTGTTAAAGGGCGCAGCCCCCCGCAACAAGGTGGAGGTTAAGGTGCTTGATGACAAAAATACGACAATATTAAGAAAGGAATATAAAATCAGGAAGTCGTCAGACTCCACACTTAATGTTGCCCATGTGTTTCCTTCGGTGAAACAATGGAGTGCAGAGATGCCTAACTTATACAAGTTGGTCATTAATACGATGGATGCTCATGGTGTGGTAACAGAGTCGGTGGTTCATGAATTCGGTTTCAGGAGTGTTGAAATGAGGAATGGTTTGCTTCTTGTAAATGGCATGCCTATCAAGCTCAAGGGGGTGAACAGGCACGAACACGATGCCCGCACCGGCCGTACCATATCGGTAGAAAGCATGCTTGAGGATATCAGGCTGATGAAGCAGGCTAATATTAATGCCATTAGAACCTGTCACTATCCCAACCGACCGGAGTGGTATGATCTCTGTACAAAGTATGGGCTGTATCTCGTCGATGAGGCCAATATAGAGAGTCATGGCATGGAGAACGCATCGCATCCCACCCTTGCCGACAACGAGGATTGGGCAGATGCTTTTCATCAGCGTATGGGGCGTATGGTGAAGCGAGATCGAAACTTTACCAGTATCATCATTTGGAGTCTTGGAAACGAATCGGGGTATGGGCCGTTGTTTGAGCAGATATATCATCTTGCCAAACAACTGGATGGCACCAGACCCGTGCAATACGAGGGGGGTGGATATCAGGGACTGTCAGATATATATTGCCCCATGTATGCTCGGATATGGGCTTTGCGTCGTCATGTCAATGAACGGAATGCCCGTCCGCTGATATTGTGCGAGTATGCACATGCTATGGGCAACAGCGTTGGCAACTTGCAGGATTATTGGGATCTCATTAATAAGTACGACCAGTTGCAGGGCGGTTTCATTTGGGATTGGGTAGACCAGACTTTCGAACGTCAAGACAGCATGGGGAATCATATCTGGGCATACGGAGGCGACATGGGATTTGTGGGTGTCGTGAACGACTCTAATTTCTGTGCGAACGGCCTTGTGGCCGCCGATCGTTCCCCACACCCACACTATTGGGAAGTGAAAAAGGTTTATGAGAACATCCGCTTATCACCAATGCCATTCAGCAGCAATGCGGTTAGGGTGTACAATGCTTTCGATTTCATAACTCTTGACGACTATTACCTATCTTGGGATGTGAAAGAAAATGGTAAGGTTGTTGAACAAGGGCGGTGCGAGCTTCCACATATCAAGCCGCATCATGAAACCGTGCTCACCCTGCCTTTGACCGGCATTACATCACAAAACGCCGAGCATATACTCACTTTGCGAGTGTTTACCAAGATAGCAACACCAATGTTGCCGGCACACCATGAGATGGCCAATGGTCAATGGGTCATTGGTTTTCCGACAGTGACGGCGCAAAAATCAATTGAGAGTAATTTTTCGCCAACCCTGAGGACAGTCAAAGACGAAGTGTTAATATCAGGCAACGGCTACGATTATGTTTTTGCCAAACAAACCGGTGAGCTTACTTCCATGCGTTATGATAACAGGGAGTTTCTGCAGAAAGGACCTCGTCCCAACTTCTGGCGACCACTTACCGACAACGATGTGGCCAATGGTACCTTGGATCGGTGCGGAACATGGAAACATGCTTCCGATAACATGACGCTTACGCAATTTGAAGCCATACAGACCAATGGAGTTGCAAAGATTGTCAGCACCTACAAGTTGGCAGAGCAAGATGCTAAGGTGATTGTCGAATATGAGATTTCTGGAAGTGGCAAACTGGCGGTGTCCATGCACTTCAAGCCTGGCACAAAGCCGCTTCCGGAAATGCCACGATTAGGCATGAGAATGATTATAGATAAGAACTGCGACCAAATGACATGGTATGGCCGCGGCCCACATGAGAACTATGCAGACCGTAAGTTGAGCGCGCTTGTAGATGTCTACTCAGCGAGTGTATGGGATCAATTCCACCCCTACGTCAGGGCACAGGAGACAGCCAACAAATGCGATGTGAGATGGGTGGAACTGAAGGACAAGACCGGACGCGGCATACGCATAGAGAGCACTGATTTGCTAAACGTCAGTGCATGGAACTGTACGCAGGATGACCTTGACTACGTGCCATCAACCGTGACTAACAAGCATGGAGGAAGTGTCGTGTGCAAAGACTTGGTATGGCTCAATATCGACCATCGGCTGATGGGTGTGGGGGGTGACAATACTTGGGGTGCGCAGGTGCATCCGGAATACACCATCACACCGCACGAATGGCACTACACTTATTCGATAACTCCCATCAAATAATATAAGAGAATGAAGATTAACAAACATAAAATCAAGACCGTATGTACGTTGGTGTTGCTGATTCTCAGCAGTAAAGTTACAATGTTGGCAGATGGTTATGAATGTAGTGATTTTGAGAATATTATCAATATCCGTCTCACACCCAATGGAAACGAGCGACTCACAGGTTGTTTTTCCGACCAAGGGGCATGGATGGGATTTACAATCCCTGAAGCCGGCAAGCCTGTGGGAGGTTTCTGTGGTCCATTTAGCATCAACAGCCGTAAATGGATAGCAAAATCCGTGATAGCATTGAAGGATAGGCACGGTATATACCAGGTCACCGGTTCGAACTATTCACCGGGAAAAATAGTGATGACACTGCAAGACGGAGATTCAAGGGTCGAGGAACAATTGATATTTGCAGACTCGCGCACTGCATTGCTTAACCTATGCACATACGACATGGACACATTGCGGCTGCAAGCTCTTGAGCCAGGCAAGGGAGTAAAAATGGGGGTTGAGGGTAGACATGTGGTGATACATGGACTACCTGAAGAGACGATTATGCTTACCTTTCCCGTAGGCACTAAACTCTCCACCGACGGCACCAACTATATGGCTGTGATGACGGGCAATATTAAAGATGCCACCATTGCCATATCAATGCTATTGCCGGGCGACCGCATACCTGTGCAAAAGTTATTTGCAGAGCAGATGACTGAGCAATTTGAGCAAGTGGAAAGGGCAGGGCGTGAACGTTGGAACGGCTATATCAATAAGATATTGAGGCAAGATATGCCCGTCGAATACAATCGGGTGGCCGTAAAAGCCATTACCACACTTATTTCCAACTGGCGCGTGCAGCGTGGTGGATTGTTGCACGATGGTATCGTACCAAGTCATGCCATTGGTTATTTTGTGGGTTGCTGGGCTTGGGATTGTTGGCGCTTTTCGGCAGCCATGGCTCACTTCTTTCCTTCATTAGCCAAAGATAACATTCGTGTGATGTTCGATTATCAACAGGCTGATGGTATGGTGATAGACTGTATATATACGGATCCCAAGGAAAACAATGCACGTGACAGCAAACCCCCGTTGGCCTGCTGGGCTGTGGATGAGATATGGAAGGCCACGGCAGACACAGCATTTGTCAGGGAAATGTATCCCAAGTTATTGGCTTACTACAAGTGGTGGTACAAAAAGAGGGATCATGATGGCAACGGCATCTGCGAATTTGGCTCTACGGATGGCACGTTGGAGGCTGCCGCATGGGAGAGTGGAATGGACAACGCCATACGCTTTGATGGTGCACGGATGTTGAAGAATGGAGAAAATGCGTGGAGCATTAATCAGGAAAGCGTGGACCTCAATGGATATTTGGCATACGAATATACTATACTCAAGAAGTTTTCAAAGATATTGAATGAGAAGTTCGAAGAGCCGGATATGAGAGGTCGTATTGCGGATTATTTCTTTGATACAAAGAACGGCTACTTCTTTGACCGCCGACTCACGGATGGAAGTTTTGTCAGAGAAGCGGGTTGTGAGGGGTATTTGCCTTTTTGGACTAAAATAGCAACGCAGCAGCAATGGAAAATGGCAAAAAAAACATTGGAAGACAAAACCAAGTTTTCTACTTATATTCCATTCCCAACCATTGCGGCTGACAACCCCAAATATGATCCTAATGGCTATTGGAGAGGACCGATATGGCTGGATCAGACCTACTATGCCATTGAGGGATTCAGAAACTATGGTGAGCATGCCAAAGCAGATATGTACACCCGACAGGTTTTCGATCGACTTGAGGGACTGACAGCAGATGCTCCCATCTACGAAAACTATGACACATTCACCGGCAAAGGGCTGCAGGCCTCCCATTTCAGTTGGAGCGCAGCTCATTTGCTCATGCTCTATAGGTCGTACGGCGAGAAGAGATGATTACATGCTTCCAAACGTAAAACTACACGGAATACACGGTATTTGAGTTCATAAGAAATAGAAAATCCCTGATGGTTCAAGTTAAATAAGAGGTGAGAGGAATTTCGTATTTTTTTCTGTCAAATTCTTTTGCCCTTAGTGATATTTTCGTACTTTTGTAAGGAGGAATAAACATTCTATTAACATAAATACTTTACTATGAAGGTACATGAATATCAGGCAAAAGCCTTCTTTGCCCAGTACGGGGTGCCGGTGGACCGCAGTGTGGTTTGCAAAACTCCCGATGAGGCTGTGGAAGCCTATGAGAAGTTGGGTGTGGATAAGGCTGTGGTGAAGGCACAGGTACACACGGGCGGTCGTGGAAAGGCCGGTGGTGTGAAGCTTGGAACATCGGCTGCTGAAATCCGAAGCCGTGCTGAGGCCATTCTCGGTATGAACATCAAGGGTTTCACCGTAGACCGCGTGTTGGTTGGCGAGGCTGTGGACATTGCCTCGGAATACTATGTGAGCATTCTGGTCGACCGCAAGTCGAAGTGCCCGCTGATGATGTTGAGTCGCGAGGGAGGTATGGATATCGAGCAGGTGGCCCGCGAAACACCTGAGAAAATAGAGAAAATCGTGATTGACCCGCTGGTGGGTATGACCGATTTTCTGGCTCGTGAGGCTGCATTCAGGTTGTTCGACGACATGGCACAGGTGAAACAGGCGGTGCCGTTATTCAAGAATCTGTACCGTCTGTTCATCGAAAAAGATGCCTCACTGGCTGAGATTAACCCGTTGGTGAAGCTCAAGGATGGTTCGCTGAAGGCCATCGATGCCAAGATGACGTTCGATGATAACGCTCTGTTCCGTCATCCTGATGTGGCCGAATTGTTTGAACCCACTGCAGAGGAGCGCAAGGAGCATGAGGCTAAGGAAAAGGGCTTCAGCTATGTGAACCTCGGAGGAGAGATAGGATGCATGGTGAATGGAGCCGGATTGGCCATGGCCACCATGGACATGATTAAACTCTACGGCGGGGAGCCGGCCAACTTCCTCGACATTGGCGGTAGTTCCAATCCTGAGAAAATCGTCGAGGCCATGAAACTTCTGCTCTCCGACAAGCACGTGAACACGGTGCTCATCAATATCTTCGGCGGTATCACGCGGTGCGACGACGTGGCGAAGGGTTTGTTGGAAGCATTTAAAGTTGTGGAGACTGATATTCCCATTGTTATCCGACTCACTGGAACGAATGAGGAAGAGGGTCGCAAACTGCTCGAAGGCACACAGTTCCATGTGGGCACAAGTATGGCCGACGCTGGTCGAAAAGCTGTGAAACTGAGCTTGGGAAAATAAGAGTGAAGAGTGAAGAATTTAGAACTAAGAGTTAAGAATTCTATGAGGCGGGTTTGCTGCTAATTCTGAATTGTGAATTGTGAATTTTGAATTAAAAAAACATGAGCATTCTAATCAATAAAGATACAAAGGTCATCGTTCAGGGCATTACCGGACGAGACGGGAGCTTCCACGCTTCCAAAATGAAAGAGTATGGAACACATGTGGTCGGTGGAACATCGCCGGGGAAGGCCGGACAAGAAGTTGACGGCATTCCCGTGTTCAACACTGTGAAAGACGCTGTTGCAGCAACGGGTGCCAACACGTCCATCATCTTTGTGCCGGCGGCGTTTGCCAAAGATGCAATGCTGGAAGCGATCGACGGTGGCATTCAGTTGTTGGTTTGCATCACCGAGGGTGTGCCGACGCTCGACGCCGTGGCGGTGCAGCGTTATGCGCGAGTGAAGGGCGTGCAAGTGATCGGTCCCAACTGTCCCGGACTGATTTCGCCGGAGGAGAGTATGGTGGGCATCATGCCTGCCAATGTGTTTAAGAAAGGACACACGGGTGTGATTAGCCGTAGCGGTACTCTGACCTATGAAGTGGTGGCAAACCTTGCTGCTGCCGGCATGGGCGTGTCTACTGCCGTTGGTGTTGGTGGAGATCCTGTGGTGGGGCTATATTTTGAAGACCTCTTGCAGATGTTCCAAGACGACCCCGACACCGATTCCATCGCTCTCATCGGTGAGATAGGTGGCGATGCCGAAGAGCGTGCAGCTCAGTTTATCAAGGCGAATGTGACGAAGCCGGTGGCCGCCTTTATTTCCGGTCGTCAGGCGCCTCCGGGCAAACAGATGGGGCATGCGGGTGCTATCATCTCGGGAGGAGCTGGTACGGCAGCGGGTAAGGTTGCGGCCTTTGAGGCAGTCGGCGTACCCGTGGCCAAGGAAACAAGCGAGATACCCGAGCTGCTGAAGAAAATGTTGGGTTAAAAGATACGACTTCTCACAACTTCCTGCTTATGTCGTGGAAAGTCGTGAGAGTCGTTGCATCGACTTTCTTATTGTTTTGCATCGACTCCCATGACTTTTCACAACTTTCTGCTTATGTAGTGAGAATCGTGGCACCGACACTCACGACTTTTCACAACTCACTGCTGATGCTGTGGTTGTTTAGCCAGCTTCATTTTAGCAAACTCCCACACAACGATGCCCGCAGTGACGCTCACATTTAATGAATGCTTGGTTCCAAACTGCGGAATCTCCAAGCAGCCGTCGCTCATATCAACCACGCTCTGCTTCACACCTTTCACCTCATTGCCAAAGATAACGGCACAGGGAAAAATGGATTCAGATTGTCTGTTCTCAATTGCTGTATCTACTGCGTCAGCCAATTTTGAATTATGAATTGTGAATTTTGAATTACCAAGCTCGAAGAGCTTGGTCGACCCTTCCACTTGCTCAATGCTGTACACAAAGTAGCCGCGGTCGTGTAGTTCTTGCACTGCGTCCTCAGTCTTTTCAAAGTATCGCCAGTCTACGGAGTCTTCGCCGCCGAGTGCTGTTTTGTGTATCTCGGCATTCGGTGGCGTACCCGTAATGCCACATAGATAAACCGCCTCCACGCGGAAAGCATCGCACGTGCGGAATACGGAGCCCACGTTGTACAAGCTCCTCACATCGTCAAGAACAACGATAAGTGGCAGCTTCGGAGCATCTTTGAACTCCTCAACAGAGAGGCGTTGCATCTCAATGGTCTTGAGTTTGCGCATATATACTATTGTATTTTGTCGGTCTAATGAATGTGGAAAGTCATGTTGACATTATCAATCTCCACACGTCGGCACTGTCGGAAGAAGTCGAGTCCAAGTCGGCCATATCCCGATTGAATCGCATTTGCCTCGCCCGAAATGGCTGTAACTGGGATTTTGTGCATCGTTATGTCCTTTCCTCCAATCGCAAAACTAATGGAAGGCATCACAAAAACACTGTTGTAAACGATGCCGCCGTAGCCCGATCCGCCCTTGATGTCCCACTTCCCGTGCCGCGTAACCTCGGCCGTAAAGGCTTTGTAGTAGTCCGTTCCCATAGAACTTGTAGTGGCTCCGGTGTCGATCGTTAGGGGGAACATTCGTCCATCCTTGCTCACGTTAACCTGCATGATGTCGCTTCCTGTCAGCACGAGATTGCTCTCCACGTCTTGTCGTGCAGCGTTACGTGTAAAAACGATTTGCCGATTGGCGAAGTCGATGCTGTATTTGTCGAATAATCTTAGCGTGGGTTGTCCGATAATGAGTTGCAGTGGTGCGGTCATGCCCTTGATCAGCTCGTTCCCTTGTGTCACGTCCAGCACTAAGAAAGGCACATTTTCGAGTTTGATGTTGCCCACAATAAGTTCCTTGGCCATGGCTATACGACCCTGCAGAACGCGTGTACCCTCCGTCTTGATGCTACCCTCAAGCAGTTCCAGACCGTACTTTTGAGCCAATTCAGGGGTGATCACATTGTAACCGGCACCAGTGTCAAAGATGAAATTATTGGTCTTGCCATTGATTTTTCCTTTCATAAACATGAGCACCTGTCCCGAATCACCCACTTCTTTCAGTTCGAAGTCCACGGGGTTGTTATCGTTTTGGGTGATCAGGCGATTGACGTTGTAGCGTGCCAAAGCCTCATAGCGTTCGGCCTGAGCCACGAATGGTGCCGTAATCTTATCGTCAACCTTCCCTTGCAGTTGGGCAATGAACTTGCGAAGCAGCTGCCCGGCCTCCTTGTTTTGTCCCAATCTACTCAGGTTTTTGCCCATCAAAGTCATCATCGTGCTCACGTTTCCAAAGCCCATTTCTGCTTGATAGCCACCCAAAAGCTGGCGGATGGCAGCGTTGGCCTGGGCCGGTTGATTAAAAAAATGAGCCAGCATGGTCTTGGAAAAACATCGGATGAAAGGAGACATACGGGTGCTGTCCGACCGATAGAGCGTCTGCAATCGAAACCAATCGCTCTCGTTCAGGTATTTACCGGCAAGGCTGTCCGCGCTTTGTGCAAAGGCGGCTATGCCAGAAATAAATGCAAAGAAAAGGAGAACGATGCGTTTCATCGACTTCATTAATTTTAGGCTTGTTTCACAGAATATACTAAGGCATAGGCCTTCACTTGCTTCACCATGGCCAGCAGACCATTGCTGCGTGTGGGGGAAAGATGCTCACGAAGTCCTATTTTCTCGATGAAATAGAGATCCGCGTCAATAATTTCCTTTGGCGTATGCCCACTGACCACCCGCAAGAGCAGGGCGATGATACCCTTCACGATGAGTGCGTCGCTGTCGGCCTTGAATACGAGAACGCCATCTTCGTAGTCGCATTGCAACCAAACGCGGCTCTGACAACCGTCGATCAGGTTTTGCTCAGTCTTGTATTTATTGTCCAAAGCATCAAGCTCGTTGCCGAGATCGATTAGCATTTGGTATTTGTCCATCCAGTCATCGAAGACAGCGAATTCCTCGATAACCTCGTCTTGAATTTCGTTGATTGTTTTCATCTTGATTTATTTTTTTACCGTTACCAACTTGAAGAATTTATCGTTCGGGCGCACTTTGTCGGGCACGGGAATTGACACGCGTGTGCCCTGTTCCGCCTTTTCAACCGGATTGAGGTCGTAGCGAATTTCCGTTGCGTCGAGATACATCACGCCCGTTGCGTTGCCGGTGATGAGCAGCTTGTCGCCGAGCTTGAAGTCAGTGGCTTCGACAGCTATCTCCGCCACCTTTAGTTTCGAGAAATACTTCACCACCTTGCCCACCAAAACTTTCTTTTCGGTGGCCATCGAGCCATAGCCTTTGTTCCATTCGCCCATGGTCTGCCCCAAATAGTAGCCATCCCAGAAGTCTCTGTTAAAGACTGTGGCGAGCCGTTTGTCCCAGTCGGCCTTCTTCTCCTCAGTGAATGTCCCGTCCAAGACAGCTTGAATGGCCTCCTTGTAGCATCTCACAACCGTATAAACATACTCCGGACCGCGTGCACGCCCTTCGATTTTGAAAACCCTTACACCAGCCTCCATCATGCGGTCGATGAAGCGGATGGTTTTCAGGTCTTTCGGACTCATGATATATTTGTTGTCCACTTCGAGCTCATTGTCGGTCTCGCGGTCTTTCACGGTGTACGAACGCCGGCATATCTGTACGCATTCGCCACGATTGGCAGATCGGTTTTGCGCGTGCAGACTGAGGTAACACTTGCCCGAAATGGCCATGCACAAGGCTCCGTGGCAGAACATCTCGATGCGCACGGGTTTGCCCATGGGGCCGCAGATGTTCTGTTTCACGATCTGTTCGTGAATACTCTTCACCTGATCCAAGTTGAGTTCGCGCGCCAAAACACTCACGTCGGCAAACTGACTGTAGAATTTCAGGGCTTCAACATTGGAGATATTGAGTTGGGTGGACAGATGCACTTCCATGCCCACCTCACGACAATAGGCCATCACGGCGACGTCGGAAGCAATGATGGCCGACACGCCGGCAGTCTTGGCAGCATCAATAATCTGCCGCATGGCTTCCATGTCGTTGTCGTAGATCACTGTGTTCACCGTGAGATAACTCTTGATGCCGTGCTTGTCGCAGGTCTCGGCAATCTCGTGCAGGTCGTTGATGTCGAAGTGGTTGGCGCTGTGTGAGCGCATATTTAGCTGTCCGATACCAAAATAAACGGCATCGGTCTTGGCCTGTATGGCGGCCGCCAATGACTCCCGTGAGCCCACCGGGGCCATAATCTCGAAATCTTTTAACGCTAAGTTCATGTTGCAAAGTTACTAAAAACTAAAGATGTAACAGCATAAAAAAACGAAGAATAAAAGTAAGTGAAGAGTTAAGAATGAAGAGTGAAGAGTTAAGAATGAAGAGATAAGAGATAAGAGGGAAGAGTATAGAGTGAAGAATTAAGAGGGAAGAGTGAAAAATCAACGCGTCAGTTTAATTTTGAATTATGAATTATGAATTTTGAATTGGAAAGCGTCAGTTTAATTTTGAATTATGAATTATGAATTTTGAATTGGAAAGCGCCAGCCCAATTTTGAATTATGAATTATGACGAGTTGATGAGCTTGCGAATAATTTTGAATTATAAAAACATCGGCTGATGACCACGCGTCTTGAATTTTTGCTAACTTTGCACTTATCATGAACAAGACGTTATCAATCATCGTGTTGGCCGTGGTGGTGCTCGCCTCGTGTGACCGTCGCGCCTCGAAACCCGGCGAAAACGCGGACAGGGAGTTTGTCGATGAGGTGGTTATCAAGACCACTCCCGTGAAAGATCAGGGGCGCAGCCCGCTCTGCTGGGTCTATGCCATGCTGGCCACCATCGAGTCCGAGCGGCTGATGAAGGGCGATTCGGTGGAACTTTCCGCCGACTATTATGGCCGCATGTTGCTCATGGAGAAAACGCGCGAATATTACTTCTCGCATCGACGTGGTGGCATTTCCTTGCGAGGCATGTCATCCATGCTTCCCAGCTTGATGGACCGTTATGGGGCAACGCCTTACACCGGCTACTATAACGAGCGCGCAGTGAACTACAACGTGTTGGCGAGAAAGGCTGCACAAGTGGTTGCCACAGCTACAGACCTGACCAAAATGAACGGGAGAATCGTTCGTTTGCTCGATGAGAACATCGGATATCTGCCCGGTACCACATATATGTATGGCGCGGAATACACGCCCAAGCAGTTTGCCGAGAGCATTTGTCTGCCCGGAGACTATCTCTCGCTCACGAGTTTCACGCATCATCCCTTTGGCAAACGCTTCGTGCTCGAAGTGCCCGACAACCAAATGCGCGACAGTTTCATGAACGTTCCCATCGACACGCTGATGTTTCGGGTGGAGCGCGCCATCCGCCGCGGCCACCCCGTGTGTTGGGAGGGCGACATCAGTGAGCCGGGATTCAACTTCCAGGAGGGTAGGGCTGTGGTGATGCACAAGCAGGCCATGTTCTTGAATAAGCGGAAGGAGATCACCCAGGCCGACCGGCAACGCGCTTTCGAACGGTTGGAAACCACCGACGACCACTGCATGGAGCTTTGCGGATTGGCGCGCGACCGCCACGGGCGAAAATACTTCTTGGCCAAAAATTCATGGGGAAATACTGGTCGCTACCGTGGATTCATGTATCTCAGTGCTGATTACGTGAAGCTGAAAACCATAGCTTTCTACATGTCAAGAACCGCCTGGACGGATTGATTTGAGCATACGCCCTTTTCAAAACAGTCAAATATAATTACCGTTTTTGGGTCATTTTATTTGAGACAAATAGCGAAGAAAGCGCCATCTTTTTTCGGCATAACCGAGTTCGATAGGATCAAAATGCGCAAGGATTCTGCGATGGGAGCCTTTTCATCGTGCGGTTAGGCTTCCGCGACAGTGCCGAAGAAGTCTAATCACACCGTGGTTGAGGCCTTCTCGTCATGCCATTCGATATTCAATCGCGAGCGGAAAAACAGGAGATAATGAGTGGGTTTTTTAAAATCGCTGACTGTCAGTTGTTTGCAAAATTCCGCAAATTTCACGTATTTCGGACGAAGGCACACTCGTTTTCAAATCAACGAAAATGAGAGGATGTTTTGTCAATATTATTAACCTTTCCGCATGCTTTGTATCCGAAATTCGGTTGTCAGGACAAATCCCTAAGAGAGTGAACATACCGTTTTCATCTTCATTCATCTTCAAGTGGACCGATACTCACATTTTTTAAGTTTTCGAGGCAGCAAAGAAATACATTTTACTTGATTTATATCAAATATATTTGCTATCTTTGCAAGTGGATGCACGACGTAAGAATGGACAGAAACAGAGCTGTCCGACTGCCGACTGCCCAAACCGGATAAACCGGAATGAATCAACAATTTTCAAACCCTAAAATAACAACAAAATGAACAACATGAACATTTTCTCTCTCGAAGGAAAAAACGCATGGATTACTGGTGCTTCTTATGGCATTGGTTTTAACATTGCCAAGGCTTTTGCCGGTGCTGGTATCAACCACATTATCTTCAACGATATCAACCAGGAGTTGGTAGATCGAGGTCTGGCTGCCTATAAAGAAGCAGGAATCGACAACGTAACGGGCTACGTATGCGACGTAACCAAGGAGAACGACGTAAAGGCTCTCGTTGAGCGCATTCACAAAGAAGTGGGCCAGATCGATATTCTGGTGAACAACGCCGGTATCATCAAGCGCATCCCCATGCACGAGATGAAGCGCGAGGAGTTCCAGCAGGTGATCGACATCGACCTGGTTGGTCCGTTTATCGTGTCTTCTGCCGTGCTGCCTGAAATGATGGAGCGCAAGGAAGGCAAGATTATCAACATCTGCTCCATGATGAGCGAGCTGGGACGTGAGACGGTATCGGCCTACGCAGCTGCCAAGGGCGGTCTGAAGATGCTCACCCGCAACATCTGCTCCGAATACGGCGAATACAACATCCAGTGCAACGGCATTGGCCCGGGCTATATCGCCACGCCGCAAACAGCTCCGCTACGCGAAAAGCAGGCTGACGGCAGCCGTCACCCGTTCGACAGCTTCATCTGCGCCAAGACGCCGGCAGGCCGCTGGCTCGACCCGTGCGAGCTGGGAGGTCCGGCAGTATTCTTGGCCTCAAAGGCTTCTGACGCTGTAAACGGACACGTGCTCTACGTAGACGGTGGCATTCTGGCTTACATTGGCAAACAGCCCAAGTAAGACCCGTGAGAGCGGATGGCGCAACACGTCATCCGCTACCCATTCAAGTTAAAGGGGGCTGCGCCATGGCGCAGCCCCCTTTGATTAAGATGCAAAATAAATTTACATTATTTATTAACAGCTTCTTCAAATTCTGAGCCCGGGTTGAACTTCACAACCGTCTTGGCAGCAATCTGAATCTTCTCGCCGCTGGAAGGATTCACACCCTGGCGTGCGGGGCGCTCCTTGGTGGAGAACGTACCAAAGCCGATGAGCTGTACCTTGTCGCCATCTACCAAAGCCTCTTTGATTGCACATGTTGTAGCGTCGAGAGCCTTCTTTGCGTCTGCTGCTGACAAACCGGTAGCATCAGCAATCTTCTTTACTAATTCTGTCTTGTTCATAATTTTTATTTGTTTAGATGAATATATCGGGTTTAGATATTGATATTTTGTGGCAAATATAGGCTATTCATTTCATAAATCAAAGAATTATAACAGAAAATTCGTGCAGCAGCTCAAAAAAAAGCGTAAAAGGGCTGCAATATAGTCGATTAACGGACTTTTTTAGTAAATTTGCACCGATTTCATACAGAACAAGAAGACAGACTATATATATGCTGAAAATTCCATCCGTCACCAAAAATCTGCTCGTCATCAACTTTCTGGCATTTATTGCCTTACTCGTGGGCAGGCAAATGTCGGGCATTGACCTGAACGACCTGTTGGGGCTGCACTTCTTCATGGCCTCCAATTTCGAACTATACCAACTGCTCACTTATATGTTCATGCACGGAGGGTGGGAACATATCATTCTCAACATGTTTATGCTATGGATGTTTGGTTCCGTGGTGGAAAGGATGTGGGGAGGAAAACGATTCCTTTTTTATTACATTTTCTGTGGAATAGGTGCTGGTGTGATGCAGGAAATCGCACAGTTCTTCTGGGTTTATTTCATGCTCGACGGACAACAGGCTTTGGGAATCGCCGAGTCGTTCAGCGTGATGCACCAGCTGTCCGGTCAGCTCAATGGACTGACCACGGTGGGAGCGTCAGGAGCTATATATGCACTACTGCTGGCCTTCGGCATGATGTTTCCCAACGAGAAGATGTTTATTATCCCTATTCCGGTACCCATCAAGGCCAAGTGGATGGTGATGGGTGCCATTGTCGTGGAGCTGTTCTCGGCCATGGCCATGTCAGGCGACAATATTGCCCACCTGGCTCATTTGGGTGGCATGATTTTCGGTTTCTTCCTCATTCGCTACTGGAGGAAGCACCCGGGAGACGGTTTCGACAGCAGCAACGGTATGTCGTTTTTCAACAATCTCAAAACAAAGTGGGAACAGCGCGGACACAACCGCCATGCTGAAAACCATAGCAATTTTAAGCGTACGGGCAACCCCGATTGGGATTACAATGCCGGGAAGCAGGCCGATCAAGAAGAAACTGACCGTATCCTCGACAAAATCAGGAAGAGCGGATACGACAGCCTGACGAAGGAAGAAAAGCAAACGCTCTTCGACCAAAGCAAGAAATGATCAGAAAACTCAAGACTTTGACATGTCATGTTTTAGCAGGAGCCAACATGGCAACCATTCTTGTCATGCTGTTTCTGGGCTATTCCGACAGAATCAATCCCGTTTCTTTCCCGATTCTGAGCAACGGGGGACTGCTGTTTCCTATCTTCTTGATTTTCAACTTCGGTTTCCTTGTTTTCTGGCTCATTTTTAAAGCGAGATGGGCGTGGATTCCATTGGTGGGTTTCATCATATGTTACGGTCCTACAAGGAGATATTGCCCACTCAACATCAAGCAGGAACCACCCAAGGATGCCATCAAGGTGCTGTCGTATAATGTGTGGCTTTTTGCAGGATGGGAAGACGGAAAGAACGACCCCAACCCCATTTTGGAATATATCAAGAAACAGGATGCCGACATCGTTTGCCTGCAGGAGTCAGACAATAACGAGGTTGGGAAAGAGAAATTAGATTCTGCACTCGGTCCCATCTACCAATACTGCGACACCGCCAAACGTGGGAAAGGCAACACGATCAGTATTTACAGCAAGTATCCCATACTATCGAAGGAACACATTGAGTATGAATCCAGGGGGAATCTGAGTGCGGCTTTCAAACTCATGATAGACGGGGAGGAAGTGCTGGTGGTGAACAATCACTTGGAGACCACCGGACTAACTGTCGAGGAGAAAAGCGAGTTTAAGACCATGATCAAAGGCGAAATGAAAGCCGGCAAGGCCGAGTCGACATCCCGGCACCTCGTGAGCAAACTGGGCAAGGCATCCGCCATAAGGGCAGCTCAGGCTCAAGCCGTGGCCAGATATATTGCCTACCACTGCGACATGCCCATTATTTTATGTGGAGATTTCAACGACAGTCCCATTTCGTATGCCCACAGAACCATTGCGGAGGGACTCACCGACTGCTATGTGGAAACCGCCAACGGTCCCGGCATCAGCTATCATCACAATGGTTTTTACGTGCGTATCGACAATATCATGTGCTCCGCTCATTTTAAGCCATTTGCATGCCGCGTGGATAATGAAATTAAAAATTCAGACCATTACCCCATCTATTGTTGGCTAAAAAAGCAACCGAAAGCGCAAAAATAAATAATTAAAGTGTATATTTTGCTCAAAAAATGAAAAAAGTAGTATCTTTGCACATCACTATATTGAAACAATAGAAAATAAATAAATATCACTAAGAAAATGCAAAACAAAGGAATTGTAATTGTAACTGCCGTCTTACTGACGCTTGCAAGCATCTTCTATTTGTCTTTCTCGTTCGCCACAAGATATTATGACGGACAGGCAGCCAAGCTGAAAGACCCCATTGCACAGCAGGATTATAAGGATTCTGTGAAATATATGGGTATTTACAGCTACCAGAAGTGCCTCGAAACGCAGATTGGTCTCGGTTTGGACCTCAAGGGCGGAATGAACGTAATCCTCGAGGTTTCAGTACCTGACGTGGTGGAAATGCTGGCCGATCATAAGACAGACGCAGCTTTCACCAAGTCGATGAACGAAGCTCGCAAGGAGCTTGAAACTTCACAAGGCGACTTCATCTCGCACTTCATCAAAGCTTATCACAGAAATGCACCTGGACATCGCCTCGCAGAGGTGTTTGCCACGCAGCAGCTGCAGGGCAAGGTTTCACCTACAAGCTCGGACGATGAAGTAGAGGAGGCCATTCGCAAGGAGGTGAGTTCGGCTATTGACAACTCCTTCAACGTTGTACGTACGCGTATCGACCAATTTGGCGTTGTACAGCCAAACATTCAGAAAGTACAGGGTGCTCAGGGGCGCATCATGGTCGAAATGCCTGGTATCAAGGAGCCCGAACGCATGCGAAAACTGCTTCAAGGCAGTGCCAACCTGGAGTTCTGGGAAACCTATAACGCTTCAGAAGTATTACCGTATCTCTCTCAGCTCGACAGCCGTCTGGCCAACAATGACCAAGATACCACTGCCGTGCGCGACACAACCAAGGCCATTGCCAAGGACACCGCAGCTGTCAAGACTGCCAAGCCCAAGCTTCAGCTGAAGTCAGCAGCCAACAAGCAGGACGTGAAAACCACGCCCGATGCCCAACTTGAACAGGCCAAGAAGCTGCATCCCCTGTTTGCCATGCTGCAGACCACGGGTGGACAGAGCCTCAGTTTGGTAGGCTATGCCAGCGTGCGCGATACAGCTGCCATCAACAAATTGATTTACGGAGACCTCGC
>NZ_GG704782.1:187867-225123 GCF_000160535.1 Hallella bergensis DSM 17361
TGCCATCAACAAATTGATTTACGGAGACCTCGCTAAGCAGGTATTGCCTTCAGATATGAAGCTGCTATGGAGTGCCAAGCCGGCCGACGGCATCTCTGCCAAGAACATTTTTGAGCTTCATGCCCTCAAGGTGACCACCACCACCGGACGCGCTCCGTTGGAGGGTGACGTAGTAACCGATGCCTCAGACCAATTCAACAACATGAGTGGACAGCCCGAGGTGAGCATGACTATGAACTCTGAAGGTGCACGCCGGTGGGCCGAACTGACCAAGGCCAACGTAGGCAAGGCCATCGCCATCGTGCTCGACGGCGTGGTTTACTCAGCTCCTCGAGTGAATGGAGAGATTAGCGGCGGACAGTCATCCATCAGTGGAAACTTCACCGTTGAAGACACCAAGGACTTGGCCAACACCCTGAAGTCCGGACGTATGCCTGCTCCTGCACACATCGTACAGGAAGAAGTGGTAGGTCCTACGCTTGGTGCGCAGTCGATTCAGCAGGGTGTTGTGTCGTTCATCATTGCCTTTGTGCTGCTGATTATCTACATGCTCGCCATGTACAACATCATTCCGGGGTCTATCGCCGTGGGTGCATTGATCATCAACGTGTTCTTTACCTTAGGAATCCTGACGTCGTTCCAAGCCGCGTTGACCATGTCGGGTATTGCCGGTATGGTGCTGTCGCTGGGTACGGCAGTGGATGCCAACGTGCTCATCTATGAGCGCATCAAAGAAGAACTGCGTGGAGGCAAAGGCATGAAGCAAGCTATCAGCGCAGGTTACAGCAACGCTTTCTCGGCTATTTTCGACTCCAACCTGACATCAATCATCACCGGTGTCATCCTCTACGTATTCGGCACAGGCCCCATCCGCGGCTTCGCCACCACATGGATCATCGGTATTGCGTGCTCATTCTTCAGTGCAGTATACCTCACCCGCTTGGTTTACGAATACAAACTCAACAAGGATAAATGGCTTAACCTGAAGTTCTGGACCGGCATCTCTAAGAATATGATGCAGGACACTAACTTTAAGTTTATGTCCATGTACAAGAAGACCTTCACCGTTGCTATCGCAGCAGCCGTTGTCTTCATTGGCAGCTTCGTGGTTCGGGGTCTTGCACAGAGCATCGACTTCACCGGAGGCCGCAACTATGTCATTGCTTTCGAGAAGAATACAGAACCAGAGCAGGTGCGCGAAGTGTTGGTTAAGACCTTCCCCGGTGCTACCACAGGAGCTCTTTCCTTGGGTACAGACAACAAGACCATCCGCGTTTCTACCAACTACAAGATTGAGTCCAGCAGCACAACCGTTGATGACGAAGTAGAGGAAATGCTTTACAATGGCTTGAAACGTGCCGGTCTGGTAACCCAGAATAGCGTGGAAACCTTCAAGAATCCTGATGTACGACAGGGTGGTTCCATCATCAGCTCTTCAAAGGTAGGACCCTCCGTGGCCAAGGATGTGACCTATGGGGCTATCATCAGTGTGCTTATCGCCCTGATTGCCATCTTCCTTTACATCCTGCTTCGTTTCCGCAATGTGGCATTCTCCGTAGGTTCTACCGTTGCACTGACACTCGACGCACTGACCGTCATCGGCTTGTTCTCACTGCTACAGGGAATCATGCCATTCTCACTCGAGGTAGATCAAACCTTTATCGGTGCGGTACTGACGGTGATTGGTTACTCCATCAACGACAAGGTGGTGGTGTTCGACCGTATCCGTGAGAACCTCAAGTTGCATCCCAAACAGGATATCCAGTCGTTGTTCAACGACTCTATCAACCAGACCTTGGCTCGTACCATCAACACCTCGCTCTCTACGCTGATTGTGTTGCTGTGTATCCTGTTCCTCGGTGGCAAGAGCATCCAGCCATTCGCTTTCGCCATGACCTTGGGTGTAATCTTCGGAACGCTTAGCTCCATCTTCATTGCGTCTCCCATCGCCTACATCGTGATGGGTCGCAAGATTCAGAATCAGCAAGCTGAAGAGGAGGCACAAATGGCCTTACAGAACGCAGAAGCATAAAGAGAAACAGAAAACTCTTCCCTGATGGAAGATTAATAATTGATTAAAACCATCTCCCGCACGATGATGTTGTGGGAGGTGGCTTTTTCTTTTTCAATTATTTTCTTAGACAAAGACTAATATTCCTCACCTTATTATATACTGTAACAATGAACAAACTCAAGACTCTTATCATCGCACTGGCATGGATAGCACCATCTATCACACTGGCAGCTAATCCCATGCCGGACAACAAAACCATTCAAACCAGCACAGACTCACTCAGGACTGACTCGGCGAGCAACAAAGAGGATAAAGAAAAGGACAAGAAAGTCAACGAATATGACAAGCTCATCAAGAAGGGAGGTAGCTATCAGAAGGGTATCTTCGATGTGCGTCATATCGACAAAGACTGGTACTTCGAGATTCCTGAATCCGTCTTGGGGCGCCTTTTCCTCACGGTCACCCGCTTCACAGCCGTGCCCGAAAAGTTTAGCAAACTCGTGGGCGAGGAGGTTCAGCGCAATACCATTTATTTTGAAAAACGCGACGATAAGACGCTACTGCTCCGGTCTTACGTGCGATCCACTTTTACAAAAGATGGCGACGACATCGCCGGACTTGTGGACTTGGCGACCGTTGACCCCATTGTCGAGAAATTTAATATCATCGGCACCAATCCAAAAACCAAGCACATGCTCATCAAGGTTACTTCACTATTCAGCACCGACAATAAAATTGGCGGACTCACATCGTCCGACCGCACCATTGTGAAACTCGGTGCCCTGAAGGACAACCTCACCTTTATCGATACCATACGCACCTATCCTATCAACGCTGAGGTGTCCACCCTGCGCACATACAGTGTCAGCACCAGCATTGTACCGGCATCGCGAACCGGATACATCACACTATCGCTCAACACCAGCATTGTCCAGCTTCCCGAAGTACCGATGAAAGCGAGGCTGGCCGATGAGCGCGTAGGATACTTCGAGAACAGAATCACACATTTTTCAGACGACAACCCCACCAAACACGAAGCAGTCATCTCACGCTTCCGCCTCATACCCAAAGACAAAAAAGCGTATGCAGCAGGCAGACTTACGGAGCCGGAGAAGCAAATCGTTTACTATATTGACCCGGCCACACCCAAAAAATGGGTACCCTATCTCATGCAAGGCATTGATGACTGGAACGTGGCCTTCGAGGCAGCAGGATTCAAGAACGCCATCACGGCCAAGGAATGGCCTAACGATCCCGACATGAGCGTGGACGACGCGCGCTTCTGCATGATTCGCTACCTGCCCTCTGAAACCGAGAATGCTTATGGCCCACGCATCGTCGACCCGCGAAGCGGAGAGATTATCGAGAGTCACATCTGCTGGTACCACAACGTGATTAGCCTCCTTCGGAAATGGTATATCACACAATGCGGCCCGCTGGACAAACGTGCACAGCGCTGGCAGCTTGACGATGAACTCATGGGCCAGCTCATCCGCTTCGTGTCGTCCCACGAGGTAGGCCATTCGCTGGGCCTGCGCCATAACATGGTTGCATCGTCTGCAACGCCGGTGGAGAAACTACGCGACAAGAAATGGGTCGAGAAGTATGGCCATACGGCCAGTATCATGGACTATGCCCGATTCAACTACGTAGCTCAGCCCGAGGATCACATAGCACCAAAAGGACTCTTCCCACGCATCAACGACTACGATCGATGGGCTATCAAATGGGGTTACCAATACCGACCGGAGTTTAAAACCCCCGTTGAGGAGCAGAAGGCCTTGCGTTCGGAGGTGACACGCAAGCTGAAGAACAACGTTCGACTGCACTATATTGGTGATGAGGGACGAGGGGATGACCCACGCTCGCAAACCGAAGACCTCGGCGACAACTCAATGAAAGCAAGCGAATATGGCATCATCAACCTCAAGCGAGTGATGGACAAGATTGAAAAATGGACAGCCCAGGACGATGACAAGACCGACAATCTCACGGAACTGCACGAAAGCGTATGCGGACAGTTCCAACGTTATGTTGGTCATGTGCAACGCAACATCAACGGCCGATACACTAACAACTTCCCCTGCGAGAGAAGATTCGAGTCTGTTCCCAAAAAGCGACAGCAGGAAGCTGTTGACTGGATGGGTCGTTACGTATTCGATGCACCCTTGTGGCTCTATCCCGACGGCGTCGTGACCAAGACCGGTATCGATGCCGAGAGCGAAATGACAGCACGGAGCAACAAAGTGCTGGGCTATATGCTCATGCCAGCCACACTCCACAGCTTGAGCAAAAACAGCCTCACAGCCTCTGAACCATACCCTGTAGACGAATATCTTGACGATGTGTTCAAAAGCGTGTGGAAACCGATGTCCAACACGGACGAGCGTCGCAATTCATGCCGTCGACAGCTGGAACGAACCTATATAGAGGCACTCAACACAATTGTCAATCCCACGGAGAAGCAACTCGCAAGCCTGTCATCGGATTCGCGGCGCTCAGACGCTGTGCTCTACGTGCTTCAGCACCTGAACACGATCGAGAATTTCTGTAAGCAGCAGAAAGTCAACTGCGCAACAGGCAGCATCAACGCCCTGCATTACGATAACATGCTGATGCAAGTAAACAAGATTCGTGAAAAAAACAAACAGGCCAAGTAAAACTTGGCCTGACTCAAGAGGGTGGGCTTGGCACACCCTCTTATCGTTCCATTTCGTTTTGCACAACCGTGCAAAACTTCTGCACCACATCGAGCATATCGGGTTCCAGATAGTCGCATGCCTTTTCATAGAACGACTCTGGAATCTTATAGAAAGCCTCGGCTATCGAGCCGCAGATGGCTGCCTTGGTGTCAGCATCTCCCTGAGCCATCACTGCCTTTCGGATAGCATCCTCAAAGCTGTCGCTATTGAGAAAGCAGCGTATGGCCCAAGGCACCGTTTCCTGGCATGAGGCATCGAAATGCCCCTGTGCACCTATCTTGTAGATATCGCGGAGAGGTGGAATGTCATAACCGAATTTACGTTTCACCGCACTTTCCACTTCTTCCTTGGTGATTCGGCACGTGCGAAGCCAATAAATCAGCGTTGCGACACACTGCGCACCCCGGATGGCCTCAGGGTGCAGATGGCTGCATATAGCCGACCGTTTGGCCTCGTTCAGCACCTCGTGATAGTCGCTGTAGAGCCAGCCAACGGCAGACACTCGCATGGCTGCCCCATTTCCCCATGAATTGTGTGGAATGGGCGAGTCTGAGCGCAGCCACTCGGCAAACATGTTGCCGTATGCGCCCTTGGGATGGGGATAGCGGTTGCCCCAGTCGTGCAGGGCATCTTTGTATTCCCTGTGGCTGAGAATCGCGTCGGCCACAGCAACCGTCATCACAGTGTCGTCAGTGTAATCACACTGTGGCTTATCCATAAACAAGGTGAACTGTTCTTTCGGTGTTTCGTCGAATTCAAATCGCGAACCCACAATATCTCCAATAATTGCTCCAAGCATAGGCGTTGTTTGTAGTTTTAGGATTCAGATAAACGGTACATTAGCCGTACCATCATGTTTTGCAAAGATAACCCAAAGATGTATAACCTCCAAGTGATTTCTCGGTTTTATTGACCTATAAGCACATGGTCAACCCAACTGCCAAACAAAATTACGGTAAAAAAACGGACGTTGCATACTTGGTACTCCGACCGGGAATCGAACCCGGATCAAAGGTTTAGGAAACCTCCGTTCTATCCATTGAACTATCAGAGCATGTTCGTTGTATTGCAGTTGCAAAGATAATTGTTTTTTTCCTGATTAACTAAGAATTAGATGAAAAAGAGGGAAAATTGAAATTTTCAACACGGATGTCCAACTTTTTTCAGACTTCCAATCCCTGCGATACTTTCAGGTGATGTGAAAAAGAATTACCAATTTTCAGAGAAATTTTTCGTAACATCCAGAGAAAAATGCGCCATGTTTTAGCCATGAAAATCGGTTAGGCTGAGCGGTTTTATTTTGAGAACATGGTGGTTAGAGCCTTTCGATGGTGCGGTTCGGGCTTCGTGGCCATGCGTTGAAGCCCTTCGAGCACTGCGATTAAGCTTTCATCACGATGCCGTTCGATAGTTAATCGCAGACGAAAAAGTAGAGAGGGTTAGACGGGTATTAATAAATGTTTGATTATCAAAATGTTGCCAAATGGCTTAGATTTCCCGAATTTCAGTCCAAAGGAAAAGATTTTTTAAATTTGGGAAATAGGGAAGCTTGTTTGTCAAGAAAAAACACCGACAAAAAAACTTCAGGATTCTCAAAACCGAAACGGGAACACAACGCCGCATTCAGCGTTTGCCCAAGCGCTCGTTGATGCCGTCGGTATAGGCTTGCCACAGCATGGCGAGATCGCTTGGCTGCCAGGCGGATGTAAAAGGCATCGTGAGCAGGGCAGGAAAGTAATAGCCCAACATGCCGATAAAGCTCCGCAGATAGCGCACGCCCCAGTTGCGGCCATAATGATGATTGAGATAGGCCGAATTGCGCACTTGGTAATATCGTTTCCATTTCTTCTTCCGGTTGCGCTCGGCCCAGCCGTCCGTGCTGAAAAAAACGTGCTTGTCCATCAGTGCATGGGGCACATAGAGCAACTTGAAGCCGGCTAAATGGGCGCGCAGGCAGTAGTCGGTGTCATCGCAGAAAATAAACAAGTCCTTGTTGGGCAGCCCAATGCTTTCCACCACCTTCCGCGAGATAAACGGCCCCTCAAAGTCACAGCCCACAATCGGTGTGATATCCGATATCTGTCTTCCGGCCAGTTTCCGACCGTGCAGACTTGCCAAGGGGTTAGTGAAGTTGTATTTCTGGAACTCGTGGGTGAAGACCTTGCCATCGGACAAGCGGCGCGGCGACATGATGCCCACACCGGGGTATGCCGTGTGTTGCAGCAGTCGTTCTAAGCAATCGGGATGGGGCACGACATCATCGTCCATACACCATATCCAGTCGGCACCCTCGTCGTAGGCTTTCTTGATGCCCGTATAGAAACCACCAGATCCGCCTACATTGTCTTGGTGGACCACATTGAGATTAGTCTGAGCTTCGAGCCACTCCCGGGTACCGTCGGTAGAGCCATTGTTGACAACAATGATGTCTGACAGGTTGTTCTTGCGCAGACCATCGACTACTTTTCTGAGCAATTCGAGACGGTTATAGGTCACAACAACAGCGGTAATCTTCATAGCAGAACAAGGATTAGAAGGTTCAGTTTCCGGGCAAAGACCGCGGTGTGTGGAGAGCGCGGAAACCAATGACACATGTAAAGGAGGTTACTGGGGTCGACCGGGAGGCTTTCCCGGCTCATGCGTGGAGTTAGCGGCGGGCAGCCAGCTGTCTGAGATAGTCGGCCAGCTTCATCACGGCCTTTGCTCTATGACTGATTTGGTTTTTCACCTCTTCGCCGAGTTCGGCAAAGCTCTTGTCATAGCCTTCGGGAATGAAGATGGGGTCGTAGCCGAAGCCGCTGGAGCCATGCTTGCTGGTGTCTATACGGCCGCGCACTTCTCCTTCAAATTGTATTTCCCGATAGTTGGACGGGGATTCTCCCTTCACCTCGAGCAACGAAATGACCGTACGGAAACGTGCTGTGCGGTTCTCCTTGCCCTCCAACTCGTGCAGGAGTTTGGCCATGTTGGCCTCGCTGTCGTGGTCGGTACCCTCAGCATAACGGGCTGAATGCACACCGGGTGCCCCACCGAGCGCTTCTACTTCGAGCCCGGTGTCGTCAGCAAAGCAATTGATGTGGTAGTTGGTCATGATGTATTCAGCCTTTTGGCGAGCATTTTCCTCAAGCGTGTCGCCCGTTTCGGGTATGTCGACATGGCAGCCAATGTCGGCGAGAGAAACTATTTCGAAATCACTGCCGAGGATTTCGCGTATTTCCCGGAGTTTGTTGGGGTTGTTGGTGGCGAATACTATTTTCATATTGATTGAGGTTTGTTGCAACCGATCAGCATCTGTGAAGCGGTTGAAAAAAATTAGAGCAGCATAGAAAGCAGCTGCCCGGGGAGTGTCATGAGAGAGTTTTGTCCGCTGAAGGAGGCTGCCTGCGTATCTTGTTTTGTGCCGGATGGTTCTTGGGAATCTTTACCTTGATATTATCAAAGCCCTCGCCATACACTCCGATAACAGAACTTTGGCTCACGAATGCGTTGGGGTCGATCATCTTGATGAGTCGGAATATGGATGTGCTTTCACGCTTTTTGGCCAAGATACACAGCACTTTGAGTTCCTGTCCGGAATACCATCCGTGCCCATCGAGAATCGTCACGCCATGATCCATGTGCGTCCCGATGGCGTTGGCAATCTCCATATATTTCTTCGAGAAAATCATAAACTGCACAGATTCCCGTCGGGCATTCATCACATAGTCGAGCATAAAGTTCTCGACAACCATCGTGCACAATCCGAAGACCACCTTGTGGATACGACTCAGCCCATCGCCGAACTGTGGAACAAACAGGCAACTGCCAATGATACAAAGGTCTACGGCAATGAGCACTTGGCCGAGTGAGAAGTTGTAATACTTGTTGACCGATGCGGCAATGATGTCGGTTCCACCGGTTGAACCGTTGTTCATAAACACGATAGCCAGTGAGCTTCCGGTCATGGTACAGCCGATGAGCAGCGACATGAAGTCCTGTCCTTCGCCCAATATCCTGACATACCTACCGGCGGCATCAACGGGCATAAGTTCCTGTACGACCCATAGTAGGAAAGATAGCATGAATATGGCGTAGATGGTCTTCATCAGAAACTTTATGCCCAATATCTTCAGTGCCAATGCCAACAGTACGGCATTGATGACGAAGTAGCTGTCTTGTATTGGGATACGAACGGCATAGAAAATGATAGCGGCCATACCTGTAACTCCGCCCGTTACAATCTCGTATGGCAGTAGGAAAATTCCCCATGCAAAGGCATACAGCATCAGGCCGAAGGTGATGAAAATATAGTCCTTAGCCTCGTTGAAAATTATCCGGTGGTCAATAGTCATGATGTTTGGAGGAGTTAAAGGTTAAAGGAGTGGAAGGAATGAAGGGGCAGGGAATCGTCGCCTCTTTGGAAGGCGACCGCCCAATGCCTGTTCAACGGAAACGCATGGGGACTCTCCTCTCGGGAGAATCAATCTTTGGTTCTATGCTTCCCTTCATTTCTTCAACTCCTCAAAGACGGCTTGTGGTGTTATTTCACCACAATGTTGATAATCTTTCCGGGTACCACGATGACCTTCACCACGTGTTTACCATCAGTATATTTGGCAGTGCGGTCATCGTCGAGGGTCTGCTTCTCGATAGTCTGCTTGTCTGCATCGGCAGCAAAGGTCTTTTGAAAGCGTGCCTTGCCATTGAAGCTCACAGTCATCTGAACCTCATTTTCCACGAGGTAATCCTCGTTCCAGGTCGGCCATTGGGCATCGAAGACCGAGCCCTCCTGACCCAAACGCTCCCACAACTCTTCGGCGATATGGGGTGCGAAGGGCGAGATAAGCACCACAAGCAGTTGCAGCAGTTCGCGGCTATGACACTTCTGCTGCCCCAATTCGTTCACGCAGATCATGAAAGCCGAGATACTTGTGTTATAGGAGAAATCCTCAATATCTTTTGTCACCTTCTTGATGAGTTTGTGAACGCTCTTCAGGCTTTCTGCTGTCGGCTTCGAATCGTCTGCCAATGCCTCGCCCGTTCGGTTGTTGAAGAACAGGTTCCAGAACTTTCTCAGGAAACGGAAGCAACCGTCAATACCATTGGTATCCCACGGCTTGCTAGCCTCCACGGGGCCGAGGAACATCTCGTAGAGACGCAGCGTATCGGCTCCGTAGTCGCGGATAATATCGTCGGGATTCACCACATTGTACATCGATTTCGACATTTTCTCCACGGCCCATCCGCAGATATACTTGCCGTCCTCGAGGATAAACTCCGCATTTTGGTATTCAGGACGCCAGTTTCTGAACTCCTCCACGTCGAGCACATCGTTCTTTACGAGGTTTACCCACACGTGGATAGGCGTCACTTCCTTATAGTTTCCACGCAGGTTGTAACTCACAAACACAGGTTTTTCGGTGGTGCTGAGTTCTTCTACGCGATAAACGAAGTTGCTTCGACCCTGAATCATGCCTTGGTTGATGAGCTTCTGGAACGGTTCTTCCTCGCAGATCACGCCCAGATCGTACAGGAATTTATTCCAGAATCGACTGTAGATCAGGTGTCCCGTGGCATGCTCCGTACCGCCTACGTAGAGGTCTACGTGCCTCCAGTATTCGGCTGCCGACCGACTAACCAGTTCGTGGTCGTTGTGCGGATCCATGTATCTCAGGTAATAGGCACTCGAACCGGCAAATCCCGGCATGGTGTACAGGTCGAGGGGGAACACCGTGCGTTCGTTGATTTTGTCATTCTCCACGACCTCGCGTTTCTCGGTATCCCATGCCCACTTCTCTGCTCTACCCAATGGGGGTTCCCCGTTCTCAGTGGGTTTGTACTCCCTGATCTCAGGCAACTCGATGGGCAGACACTCCTCGGGAATCATTCTGGGAATGCCATTGTCGTAGTAAACAGGGAAAGGCTCACCCCAATAACGCTGTCGGGAGAAGGTGGCATCACGCAAACGATAGTTCACCTTCATCCTACCGATACCCTCATCAGCCACGAATTTCTTGGTCGCCTCAATGGCTTCCTTCACCGTCAAACCGTTCAGCGAGAAGTTCTTGAAGCTGTCTTTTCCCTCCTTGGGCGAGTTGGTCACGGTGCCTTCCTTGGCATCAAAACTCTCCTCTGACACGTCAACGCCTTCGATCAGTGGGATGATGGGCAGGCCGAAATGCTTGGCAAAGGCATAGTCGCGACTGTCGTGGGCTGGCACTGCCATGATGGCTCCGGTGCCATAGCCGGACAACACATACTCCGACACCCAAATAGGGATCGGCTCTCCGGTGAAGGGGTTGATGGCATAGGAGCCTGTAAAGACTCCCGTCACCCTATGATCAGACATGCGATCGATCTCCGTGCGCTTCTTCACATACTCCAAATAGTTTTCCACTTCGGCTTTCTGCCCGTCTGTTGTGACCTCCTTCACATAGTCAGACTCGGGTGCAAGTACCATGAAAGTCACGCCAAAAATGGTATCGGCACGGGTTGTGAATATCGTTATGGCAGATTCTGAGTTTTGAATTTTAAACTCCATCTCGGTACCTTCTGAACGTCCAATCCAGTTTTTCTGGGTTTCAGTGATGGAGTCGCTCCACTCCACGGTGTCAAGACCTTGGAGCAATCGCTGAGCGTAGGCCGAGACGCGGAGACACCATTGGCTCATTTTCTTCTGAACAACGGGGAATCCACCGCGTTCCGACACACCGTCCACCACCTCGTCGTTGGCCAAGACAGTACCCAGTCCGGCGCACCAGTTCACCATCGTTTCACCCTTGTAGGCAATACGATAGTTCATCAGGGTGTCGGATTGCTGTCTCTCATCCATCTTCTTCCACTCCTCGGCAGTAAAACTGATGGTGTCGTCGCTCTGTGCAACGTTAAGGCCTTCCGTCCCCTTGGCCTCGAGATGACTGATCAGATCCTCGATAGGCATAGCCTTGTTCAAGTTCTTGTCAAAGAAGGAATTGAACATTTTCTGGAACGCCCACTGTGTCCAATGATAATATTTGGGGTCACAGGTGCGAATCTCCCGGTCCCAATCGAAGCAGAACCCAATCTTGTCGAGCTGCTCGCGATAACGCGCGATGTTGGTTTCGGTGGTGATGGCCGGGTGCTGTCCGGTCTGTATGGCATACTGTTCGGCAGGCAGGCCATAGGCATCATATCCCATCGGATTGAGCACATTGAAACCCTGCAGACGCTTGTAGCGTGCATAGATGTCGCTGGCAATATATCCTAACGGATGGCCTACGTGCAAGCCGGCACCGGATGGATAGGGAAACATGTTGAGTACATAGAATTTCCGGCGGTCGGAATCTTCCACAACCCGATAAGTCTTGCGCTCAACCCATTTCTCCTGCCATTTCTGTTCAATTTCCTTGAAATTGTAATCCATTTCCTAATATGTTGTTTTTGTTTTTCAATCTGTAAGCAATGTTTGCAAAGATACAGTAAAATGCAGAAAAAGCAAAGGAAAAAACGGAAAAACAAAAGGCAACTTTCTTTTGTGGTTTACCGTGACTTGGCAAGCCAAACGGTGTGGAGTTAAAGCCATTAAAGATATGCATTGTCCGTTCCACAGGTTGTGAAACGGACACAACCGAAGCCCAACCGGACGACGTCGGCGGTTTCAAAGTTGTCCCGCCTCTACTTGCAGCACCACCCTTTCGGTGAGCCGATCGATTCCGTTGGGATCGTACTGTTTTTTCAGGCTGGCACCAAACACCCATGCAAAAGCCTGATAGAATCCGGCACGAACCGGACCTAAGAATCCCTGAATGAGTTCGTAGCTCGAACTGTTGCACTCGCGATAGATGAGACGGATAAGAAGTTTGCCCTGGCTATAGGTGAGTTTCTTCATGCGTGGGGTGTATTCTTTCTTGATACTCGCCTCCACATTCTTCATGTGTTCATCGCGCGCCTTCTTGTTGGGCAGTGTTTCGAGATAGTCACCGGTCTCGATGATAATCTTGTTGACTTCCTTGGCAATGGGCAACACCTTCTTCACGTTGTACACCAATCGGTTATAAGCTGCGCGCTGCCGGGCATTCTTAAAGGTTGGTTCAGAGAAAACCCACACATTGTTCATCTCCACATACTGTATGGAATCGCCGCCCAACAGCACTTTCCCCACCTTCACCATGGGCACAAACGTGGGGTTATCCATATCCACCTCACGTTCCTCGGGATTGATACGGGTAGGCTTATTGGTCTGGGCATTGATGCTCTGCGACATCGTCAGCAATAAAAACATGAACTGCAGTACTCTCTTCACGTTCACAAAATTACTACCTATTTTGGCGATGGCAAAAAGAAATGATTTAAAAAAAACAAACGCCAGATGACTTATCTTGCTCTCCGCTCATCCTCGAACCGTATTGTCTGCCACGAAAAGCAGCTTGGTCTCGGTTTATGAGCCGTTCTTCCTGCATTCAGACGTAGAATAAGCGGTCATCCAATGGATTTTTTGTAAAATAATCTTCCAATGCGTTGGCAGCATCTTGGCTTTTTATTACTTTTGGAATCAATATCTCCTGATTCGAGCTGTTCAACCTTCTTTCAACACTGACAAAATGAAAAACTTCCTGCTTTTTCTCTGTTTGCTGACTTGGTCCACATCCCTTTATGCCCAGCATACAAAATCGTGGGAGGAATATTTCGACCGGATGGGTCAACAGGAGGATGCCGAATCGGGTGGCTGGGAGCAGATGTACGAGGAACTGTCGGCCATGGCAGCCAACAAATTAGATCTTAACCATTGTACGCGAGAGGAGCTGCGGCGCCTGCCTTTCCTTACGGAGCAGCAGGTTATGGGCATCATCGAGTACCGCGACCGGGCCAAGCGGATAGAAACTCCAATCGAGCTGCGCATGGTTCTGTCGCTCGAACCTCATATCATTGACCTGCTGATGCAGTTTGTGGAGATTCGTCCGGAACTGTCACGCGACACCATACCTTCCATGAATAACATCTGGAAATATGGAAAACACGAGTTGGTGGGGACGCTGAAAGTTCCGTTTTATACCAGAAAAGGCGATGAAAACGGGTATTTAGGCTACAAATATAAGCATTGGTTGCGCTATACTTTTACATCGGGACAGCACGTTAAAGCGGGCTTTGTGGCATCGCAGGATGCCGGTGAACCGTTTTTTGCCGGCAAGAATGCAGCCGGTTACGATTTCTATTCGTTCTACGTGATGCTTCGAAATCTCGGTCGTATCAAGGCCTTGGCTTTGGGCAGATACCGCCTGCGCTTCGGTATGGGGCTTGTACTCAACAACTCTTTCGGACTCGGAAAGGTCAACACACTGGCCATGTTCAGTCGCTCGATCAGTTCTATATTCCCGCATGGCAGCCGCTTGGAGGCTAACTATCTGCAGGGCGCAGCCGCTACTGTGGAACTGGTCAAGGGATTCGACCTCACCGCATTTGCCTCGTGGAGAAAAACAGACGCCACATTGAACCGCGACTCGGTCACCGTGGCGACCCTGCTTCACACGGGATATCACCGCACACCGAGCGAAATGGCTCGTCGGCGCAACACCGCGCAAACGCTCGTGGGCACCCATCTTAATTTCTTCAAGAATGGATTTCATGTGGGTGTAACCGCCCTCCACACTGCTTTCGACCGCGAGTTGCGACCCAACACGATGCAAAACTACCGCCGTTGGTATCCCCAGGGCAAGTCTTTCTGGAATGCTGGGGTGGACTATGGCTACGTTTCGAACCGACTGAACATTTCCGGCGAAACGGCTATTGGACAGCACGGAGCCGTGGCCACCATCAACACGGTCAGCTATCAGCTCATGAGTAACCTGACGCTGACAACACTACAGCGATATTATCCTTATCAATACACGGCCATCTACGGCCAAAGTTTTGCCGAGGGAGGCGCGGTTAACAACGAGAGTGGACTGTATCTGGGTGCGCAATGGGCACCGATACTTGGCATGAATGTCATATTCTATACTGACATGGCTTATTTTGCATGGGCCAAATACCAAGCACAGCAATCATCGCACAGCTGGGATAACTTTGTCCAAACCACCTATACCCACGGCCGTTGGAATCTGCTGGCACGCTATAGGCTCAGGATGCGTGAGCGCGATAATGCCGACAAAACGGCCCTCATTTATAAAAACGAACACCGTGGCAGGCTGGCCGTGGGCTACGATGGCAACCTATGGTCAACCAAAACGCAAGCCGACCTGTCGCTTTGCAACTTCACAACCAGTAGCTTGGGATTCATGTTCTCGGAGGCTTTGGGCTATAGCAGGGGATGCTTGAAACTGAATCTCAATGTGGGTTACTTTAAAACAGACGACTATAACAGCCGAATCTATGTTTATGAAAAGGGAATGCTCTACAGCCTTGCATTTCCTTCGTTCTTCGGGGAGGGCGTGCGGTGTGCCATCAATGCACGTGTGGATATCAGCAGCAAGCTGATGGTTGTTGCCAAGTTAGGCTCCACCAATTATTTTGACCGACAAACCCTGGGCAGTGGCCTGCAGGAAATCCAAGGCAATAACATGACCGACCTGGAGATTCAGATGCGCCTGAAGCTATAGTTACCTCCTGCAGGTCGAGCGTATCCTCAAGGAATAAAGGTTATTTGCAGGGGCGCCGGTTCTTACTACCCTTAGAAACACAACTCCAAAGATAAAAGAAAGCAACGCCAAAAGCAAGTCCGGCAAAAACATCAATAACGTAATGGGCACGGATATACACCGTAGCGAAACAGATGAGCGTGGCAAACGGAAGCAGCCAGAAGAAGAGCTTGCGGCTTCCCGAGCGCCAGGCCAGAAGCAGGCAAACCACCGAGATGCCGACGTGAGAACTGGGGAAGGCGGCCGTGGGATGCTCGCCGGCATCGTGTGCCGCGGTGACAAGATAATAGAACAGGCCATCCTTATAGCCCGGCGACTCCATCATCTCACTGTGAGTGCGGAAATAATCGCCCACGGCGGGGAACACGCCGTTGACAACCTGATTCAGTCCGATAGCCGGATAATAATACATCGGCCCCGTGACAGGCAACACGGCGTATATGGCATAAAATGAGAAAAAAGAGGCGAGAATGATGAATGCCGTGCGCTCGAACTCTCTGTAGCGCTTAAAAAAATAATAGAATGTTACGGTCGCTATGATGGGAAAATAGCTTGCATAGGCCATATCCATCAACTCACTGAAGAATATCTGCGGCATCTTCTCGGCAAATACCAAGGCAGGCTGAAAGCCAAACAGAGCCTCTTCGGCACGGGCAAAGATATGGTCGAGGTTGGAGAAAAGGCAGTTTAAGTAGTAAGTATCAGCATACCACCAACTCAACATCGAGAACTGTAACACAATACGGAGCAGACGGGTCACCCGGCACGGAAGAAGTCTGTAGACTGCCCACATGCCCATCGTGATAGCTCCCATGCGCAATCTTCCCCATATCATGGCATCGGGATTTTCCAATTTGGTCTTGCCAAGCAGCACGATGACGAGCGTGAAGGCCATATAGGCAATAATCACCCATTCCATCGGCATCAGGCCGCGGGAGGAGTCTTTCTCCAATTCGAAATACTTCTTGATATTCATTTCCCGGAAATACAGTTAAAGCCAGTTATTCTCCTTATACCATGCCACAGTCTCCCTCACACCCTTTCGCAGGTCATAGTGAGGATGATAGCCGAGTTCATCGCACGTTGGCTCGATGTCGCATCGCCAATTACGCTGTTTCAGAATGTTGTATTTGTCATTATTGAGGGCCGAAGTCTTGCCAGTGATACGCCCCATGTACTCCCCGCAGAGGGTGACTAAGCGCAAGAGCCACAGCGGAGCCTTGATCCTGATCCACCAGGGAGAGCCCAGCTCCTCGTGAATGCTGTTGCTGAATGCACTGCTTTCGTACACATGGCCATCGGTAAGAAAATACTTACGTCCCGACATTCCGCGGTCGAGGGCAAGAAACACGGCCTGAACCACATCCCTGACATAGACGAAGGTGATGTCCTGTCGCTTGTATCCCACGCTGAAGTCCACATGATCCTTGATGCTCTTGACCATCAGGAAATAGTCTTTCTCACGAGGGCCATACACTCCCGTTGGTCTTAAAACAATATAGTTGAAGTCATTTCCGATGGAGTCCAAAAAGCGTTCAGCCTTCAGCTTGCTCTTGCCATAGGCCGTGTTGGGGCGTGGTATGTCGCTTTCCTCAATCTCGCGGAGGGGTTTCTGTTCGCGTATGGCACCATAAACACCAAGTGTACTGATGTAGATAAAGCGCTTCATGGGCATCCGGAGTTTCAGGATGGCATGCACGAGATTCACCGTTCCCTCATAGTTTATCTTGAAAAATTCGTCAGCATGAAGACATTTGGTCACCCCCGCAGCATGCACGATATAGTCAAAATGGTGACCGTCAAGCTGCTTCATGAGCGTTTTTTCTGACGAAAGGTCAAGCTCCAGGAAATGGATGCGGTCGTCTGTCAGATATCGGCGGGAGCTGGTGCTACGCACGCCTGCCCACGTTTCGAAACCCTGCCTCAGGGCTTCTTCCACGATAAAGCTGCCAATGAATCCGCTGGCACCCGTTACTAAAATCTTCATTCCGTTGTAAACTTATTGGGGATTAATGAGTTCTCCGCTTGTAACTCGTCGGCCGACATCCAATTTTCGGTTACAAAGTTAATACAAATCCCATGAATTGCAAAATAATCAAAATGAAATTAGGAAAGTTCAATTCTTTTTTGTTAATTTGCAAGTATATAACAGAGGTTTCATGGTGAATCTGCTTTTTGCAGGTTTGTTTTTCCCACGCAGGGCACATGGATATGACGCAACGCTTCTGTGGGGAGCCCAAGAAGAGATAGACCAGCGAAACCTCCGAATTCTTAAACACCAAAACTATGGCAAAAGCAAAGAAAGCCGGCAAGCGTATCAACAAGAAGCAACTCTCCGCAATGCTCGAGGGACTCTTCTCTACGCAACCGGGAAAGACGCTGTCGCTCAAGGAAATCTTCCGAACATTAGGTCTTAACACTCACCCCATGAAGATGTTGGCTATCGACATCATGGAGGAGATGACATGGGACGACTTCCTGGACAAAGTGGGCGACAACGCGTATGCGCTCAACACCAAGGGACAAGTGCAGGAAGGTAAATTTATCCGTAAGCTGAACGGCAAGAACTCTTTCATTCCCGACGGAGACGACAAACCCATCTTTGTGGCCGAACGCAACTCGAAGTCGGCCCTCACGGGCGACTGGGTGCGCGTATCGTTCAACGCACGCCGCCGCAACCACATCAAGGAAGCACAGGTCATCGAGATCATTGAGCGTGCGAAGGACGTGTTCGTGGGACGACTGCGCGTGGATAAGGATATCGCATTTCTCACCCCGCAGAACGATGCTCTCGTGCACGACATCCTCGTTCCCAAGAACAAACTCAAGGGAGGGAAGACCGGAGACAAGGCTCTGGTGCGCATCATGAAATGGCCCGATGAGGAGCATCGAAACATTCTGGGCCAAGTTATCGACGTACTGGGCAAGAGCGGGGATAACGATGTGGAGATGAACACAATCCTGGCACAGTACGGACTGCCCTATAAATATCCTAAGAATGTAGAGAATGCCGCAAAAAAAATCAGCGGAGAGATAACGCCACAGGACAAGGCTGAGCGTGAGGATTTCCGCAACACGTGGACCTGCACCATCGACCCTGCCGATGCCAAGGACTTCGACGATGCCCTCTCGCTCAAGAAATTGGACAATGGTCTTTTGGAAGTGGGTGTGCATATTGCTGATGTTTCCCACTACGTTGCCGAGGACAGCATCATCGACAAGGAAGCCAGGAAGCGTGCAACGTCGGTCTATCTTGTAGACCGCACCATTCCGATGCTGCCCGAACACCTATGCAACTTCATCTGCTCGTTGCGTCCTGACGAGGATAAACTGACCTATAGTGCAGTCTTCACGCTCGACGAGGACGCCATGATACGCGACTTCCGGCTGGTACACACCATCATTCGGTCGAACCGCCGCTATGCCTATGAGGAGGTGCAGAAGATTCTCGAAGACAACGGCGTGGTGGATGGCACCGGACAGCCGGCTCCGGAACCCAAGGGTCGGGCTTACAAGGGCGACTTCGGTTGGGAGCTGTGCATGCTCGACCGCTTAGCCAAGAAACTGCGCGCAGAGCGTTTCAGGAACGGGTCCGTGAACTTTGATTCCGAGGAACTGCATTTCGATGTTGACGAAAAAGGGCATCCCATCCGCGCCTATTTCAAACGGTCGAAAGATGCCAACAAGCTCATCGAGGAATTCATGCTGCTTGCCAACAAGACCGTGGCGGAGAGTTTTGGCAAAAAGGTGCGCGGAAAGAAGCCCAAGGTGATACCTTACCGCGTGCACGACAATCCCGACCCGCAGAAAATGGAAAACCTGCGCGAGTTCATTGCCAAGTTTGGATACAGGGTGAAGACCGACGGCACCAAAACCGCCATGGCCAGAAGCATCAATAAACTGATGGATGCCTGCGATGGCAAACGCGAGGAAAAGGTCATTCAGAGTGTGGCTCTGCGGGCTATGATGAAGGCCAAATACTCTGTCCACAACATCGGCCACTTTGGCCTGGCCTTCGACTACTACACGCATTTCACATCGCCTATCCGCCGCTATCCCGACACCATACTCCATCGTTTGCTCACGCGCTATCAGGCGGGAGGACGTTCGGTTAATGAGAAAAAGTGCGAATCGCTCTGCGAACACTGCTCTGACATGGAGCAAATTGCACAGAATGCCGAGCGCGACTCGATAAAATATAAAATGGTGGAATTCATGGGCGACAAGATCGGTGAGTGCTATGACGCCCATATTAGTGGCATCACAAGCTACGGCATTTATGCCGAGATTGACGAGAACCACTGCGAAGGCATGGTGCCCATGCGTGATCTCGACGATGACTACTATGACTTCGACGAGAAGAACTTTATTCTCGTTGGCCGCCGCCGCCATCATAAGTATCAGCTTGGCGACCCCATACGCATACAGGTGGCTCGCGCCAACTTGGAGAAAAGACAGCTGGACTTCACTTTGGCAAAAGATTAACTGCCTATAAACGGCTGTATGTGCTACGCTTATATCCCACGCGCCAGGTCTGTGTGTCAGACTTGGCGCCGTCGATATCAGAGTCTTGGCCATCGTGTATTGCACTTGACGGAGGGATGTGAATGGAACGCAATACATGAGCCACTAATTTCTATGAAGCAAAGAATCAGATGATATACCAGTTTCAACCTATTCTCAAACAAACATTATGGGGTGGCGATAAGATTGCCACGCTAAAAAACATCAAGGATGCCCCGACCCATGTCGGTGAGAGCTGGGAAATTTCCGGAATTGAAAACAGTGTTTCCGTGGTCTCGAACGGTCCGGAAAAGGGAATGACTCTCACGCAGCTCATCGAAAAACATGGCCCAGACCTGTTGGGGCAGCGCAACTATGAGCGCTTCGGAACCGAATTTCCACTGCTCATCAAAATTATTGATGCCTGCCAACCGCTCTCCATTCAGGTGCATCCCAACGACGAAACAGCCCGGGCGCACGGTCATGCCCGGGGAAAAAGCGAAATGTGGTACATGTTGCCGTCTGAGCCGGAGGCGTCTATGTATGTAGGGTTGAAAAACGACCTCACACCCGATAATTTTATGAACATGGTGGCCGACAACACCATCTGCGATGCCCTGATGCGCTACAATGTTTCGGTGGGCGACTGCTTCTACCTGCCTGCGGGTCGCATACACAGCATCGGAGCCGGATGCCTGTTGGTGGAAATACAGCAGACAGCAGACGTAACCTATCGCATCTATGACTTCAATCGGCGCGACAGCAACGGAAACCTTCGTCCACTGCACGTGGATCTTGCTGCCGAAAGCATTGATTATCAAGCCCAACCCGACTACAAAACAAAGTATACTTTGACCAATAGCGGCTGCACTCCGCTCGTGGACTGCCCCTATTTCACCACCTCACTGTGGACCATCAGCCACAATGACCTGATGGAGTGCTCCGACCTTGACTCCTTCATCGTGCTCATTTGCACTGCCGGAAGCGGAAGTATTATCGAAAACAAAGGTTGTGAACAACACATCACAACAGGCGACACGCTGCTTCTGCCCGCCACCACCAACGAAATAGAGTTTCGCGGCAACATGCAGGTCATCGAAACCCACGTTGCACAAGATGCTGGAAAATAAGACTTTTCACTGGGAACAAGCCATCTGACATGTGGCCAGATATGACAAATCCCCACCTCTCAATATTGAGGTGGGGATTTGTGCTAACCTAAAAACTAATCTTTAATTTACCTAAAACTAACTAATAACCTAAATGAAAACCTAAAACCTAATCTTAAACCTAAAAACTAAAAACCTATATGAAACAATCTACTAACCTTAATCTTTTTCTATTTTTGTACTGTCATTCGGAAAGTGTCTCATCAAGACCTTGTTTCCTTTTGACAATGCAAAGGTAGGGCGAATTGCGGCACAATCCAACTATTTTAGACTGATAATGGTGAAAAATACCCTTTTCTTGACCTAAATCAATATTTTGTGTTCGCACACAAATGTTAAAAGGGTACTGACAAAATGTGGGGGAGTATCAAAATGTCACCCTATAACCCGTCATAGAAAAGCGTTGGATTACAGGAGATTAAGTCATGTTAAAGACGTTGATATATACATCATTTCCGGTGGACTATTCCCGATATACCTGATCACGGAGCATGGCATAGCAAATCCAACTAAAAGTCGGCATGAGCACAATAGTTTGGAGGGGTAGGGGAGTAAAAAAAGAACTTTTCTTATATCGTTTCGCGGCCGTGAGACGCTTGTCTTCCGCCCGCAGTACAAGTGGATTTCGTCCGCAGTACAGCTGTATTGCGGACGAAAGAAGTTGTCAGCAGGAGCTAATCGTCAAGCTCCTGCATCCTCAAGTATGTGTGATTCCATCTGCAAGAAGGCAGGTGGACGGATGAAAGCAGGCAGGCGGAGGCGTGGATTTATGCCTTTCTGAATTTCTCGGCCTGCTCCTTGATAAGCTCGGCATCTTCGAAATAGTCAATGCGCATGGCGGCGCGCACCTCGTCCATGGTCTGTGCGGCCACGGCTCGGGCATCGTCGGAACCTTGCTTCAGGATATTGAATATCTCAGGAATGTCCTGTTCAAACTCGTGTCGACGAGCACGAATAGGGTTGAGCATGCGGTTGATGACGTTGTTGAGGAGCTTCTTGCACTTCATATCACCAATGCCGCCGGCCGTATAGGCTGCCTTCAACTCATCGAGGTTGGCAAAATCGGGCCAGAAATCGGCGAAATCCTGATCGTTAGAGAAAGCGTCAAGATAGGTAAACACGGCGTTTCCTTCCACATGACCGGGGTCGGAAACGTTGAGGTGCGTGGGGTCGGTGTACATGCCCTTCACCTTTTTCCAAACGGTGTCGGCATCGTCCGAAAGAAAGATGCAGTTGCCGAGGCTCTTGCTCATCTTCTCCTTGCCATCGGTTCCGGGCAGCCGTCGGGCCTTGGCATTCTCGGGCAGCATGATATTGGGTTCCACAAGCACAGGTGCATAGGTCTGGTTGAAACGATTGACAAGTTCGCGGGCAAGTTCCAACATGGGCTCCTGGTCTTCTCCGGCCGGAACCGTTGTTGCCTTGAAGGCCGCGATATCGGCAGCCTGCGACACAGGATAGCAGAAAAATCCGAGAGGAATGGAGTTGTTCTCGAAGCCGCGCATCTTTACCTCTGTCTTCACCGTGGGGTTGCGCTGCACACGGCTCACGCTGACAATGTTCATCAGGTAAGTGGTGAGTTCAGCCAATTCGGGTATGCGACTCTGGATATAGATTGTGCATTTTTCCGGGTCAAGTCCGGCAGAGAGGTAGTCGAGGGCTACTTCCATCATGTTCTGTCGAATCTTTTCAGGGTCGTCGGCGTTGTCGGTCAGAGCCTGTACATCGGCCATGAACACAAACATACGGTCGTAGTCGCCCTCGTTCTGAAGCTGCACGCGACGGCGCAGACTTCCTACATAGTGTCCTAAATGAAGTTTGCCGGTAGGACGGTCACCGGTCAAAATTATTCTTCCCATATCTGTTAGATTTCTTGTTTTCGTACAAAGGTACGTCTTTTCAATGGAAAAGAGGGGTGATTAGCACTAATTTATAAGCAAGAGTGTGATTTTTACTTCTTTGCGGTAAGGTTAACTGCGATTGAGCTGAGCACAGCAAGTCTATACCTATAATGGTTCCTCGGATGTATTTTTTTGAGAGACGACTAAATCAAAAAAGCAGGAGATAGTCATCAATGAGTGATGACTACCTCCTGCCTGATTATGTTTTCTGTGTTATGGTCTTATTTCTCAGCCTTCCACAGTCCGTGAAGGTTGCAGTATTCGCGGGCGCAAACGTGCTTGGCATCGGTCTTGAACTCTGCCACCGGTTTGTCGGTGGGGTCAAGATATCTGCGGAGAACTTCTTTTTCTGTAAGGAGTTCGATCCACTGGATGTAGTGTTCCTCGGTCATGGGATGCTCCACGGAGCCTACGGTCACGCGGTAGCCACCTTCGATGGCCTCAATCACGGGAACGTGCTTCTCGGTTGCTGCGTCGGTGGTGTTCTCTTTCAGCAATTCACAATCACATGCAAGCGCACTTTCGCCTGCTACCATTACCTCTACGATGTTGCCTGTTGAGGCACTCTTATAAATTTCGTTTCTTTTTGCCATAGTTGTTTTATTCATAATGTTATATTGCAAATATAGGGAATTTTCGTGAAACAAACAAGTATTTTATTGGATAGTTTTCAAAAATAAGTAAAGTTTTACCATATTTTAATAGGCTTTGTACCCATCGTCGATGGATCCTTGTTCTTTTACGGAGAGAAATTTCATGTGTGGAAAGCAAAATGCCAAGCTTTTTGGGAAAGCTTGGCATTCGTGTGTTGTCCTAGGCGGATTCGAACCACCACAAACAGAACCAAAACCTGTTGTGCTACCATTACACCATAGGACAGTAGAAGAGTGATGATGCTGAAACTTCAGCGGTGCAAAGGTAGAGCTTTTTTGGGCTATTACCAAATTTTTCTGATACTTTTGTGTATCAATGGAAAAAGCCATGGTATCACAGTGCGCAAAAATTGTGTTTCGGAAGTTCTTGGAATCCGTCGGGATTCCCCTTGTTAGATGAGTTTTTGCAGGTAGCTCTCCAGTTCCTTCTTGGAAATTTCCCGAAGGCCTTGCTCCAGCATGAGCAGTCGGTCTGCATAGTGCAGGGCAAGATTCAAATCGTGTGTGGAAAGCAGTATGGTCTTGTTCAAGGAGTTGGCCATGAGGCGCAGCATCCTCATGATCTCCACCTTGCTGGGATAGTCGAGGAATGCGGTGGGCTCGTCGAGGAGGATGATAGGAGTTTGTTGCGCCAGTGCCTTGGCTATCATTACCTTCTGGCGTTCTCCGTCGCTCAGGGCATCAAAGCGACGGTGGGCAAAGGCCGAGATGCCTACCTGGGTGAGTGCGTTGTTAACTATTTGTCGGTCTTCACGACTGAGCCGTCCGAAGAATCCGGTATAAGGCAAGCGCCCCATGCCCACCACTTGTTCCACGGAGAACTGCCGCACGTCGGGCAGTTCGGTTAAGACTACAGCCACCCTTCTGGCCATTTCTCCCTTCGACAGTTCAGACACGACTTTTGTGTCGGTATCCCCGCCTTGCAACGCAACTTCGCCCTGCAGCATGGGTTGCAGGCCGGCAATGGTGCGAAGCAGGGTAGACTTGCCCACCCCGTTGGTGCCAAGCAGGCAGGTGAGTTGCCCGCTTTGCACCTCACCGTTGAGGTTGCCGGCAATGACCTTGCCCCGGTAGCCTATCGAAAGCTGGTTGATGGTGATGGTCTTCATGCGACTACAAAGGTAGGGCAAAAGGATGGGAGCACAAAACGGAGGTAGGATTATCTTGAAGTCGACCGTTAAAAAACATGTGAATCTTTGGTATGAACTCAAAAAATTCGCTACCTTTGTCTACAGACGTCATCAATCACTTGTATGAATAACAAAAGCCTCCTTATACCATTATTATGTTTTCTTATCTTCGTACCAGGCTATGCCAGGGATGAGCGGATCGATTCTCTGCTCCAACGGATTGACCAGGGCATAGACAACATTCAGCAGTATGTGGATATCAGAGAACAGCGCATTATAGAACTGAAAGGCCAATATGCCGAGGCTCCCGACGACCGACGACGCTACGACATAGCTTTCGGACTGTATGAGGAGTACAAACCATATGTCAACGATTCGGCAGTGTTCTATCTCAACAAATGCATCGCACTGGCATATCGCATGAAAGATACGTTGAGAGTGAACGAATGCCGGGCTTGGCTGGCACTACGATGCAGTAATACGGGAATGTATGACGAGGCTTTAACTGTGCTCGGCAATATCAACGAGTCGGCTTTGGACGAGTGGGGGCGTGGCATATACTACTATGCCCGTGCCCATGTCTATGGTGAACTGGCCTATTACACGCGATTGCCCGATATGAGGAGAGAATATGACAGCCATGCCCAACACTATCGCCAGCTGGCCTTGCAGACGCTGCCCAAATACAACAACAACCGTCTCCAAATACTGGAGCAAAAGCTGCAGGCAGACAAAAAGTTCAAGGAGTCGATGGCACTTAATGATGAGTGGCTCAAGCGGGTGGAAAAGGGGTCGCACCCCTATGCGCTGGTAGCGATGTACCGCTATCTTGAATATAAGAATGTGAATGATACCCTGCAGATGATGCGCTGGCTGGCAGAGTCGGTGTTGGCCGATGTTACCAACGGCGTCATGGATCAAGGTTCGATGTGGGAGATGGCCAACCAGTTGTTTTTGACAGGCGATGTAGACCGCGCGTACAAATATATTGGGTTTACCAGCGATTGCGCCGCTCGTTTCGGGTCGCGGCAACGCTTGTCTCAGATTTCACCACTCCTCTCTGACATAGCCCATCGGTACAAGACGGAGAATGCGGAATACAACCGCCGGCTCAGGTTAACCTTGGTTATTATCAGTGTGATGACACTGTTGCTGCTTGCCTCGTTGCTTTATGTGAATCGTCAGCGCAGGCGATTGGCCGAGGCGCGCGACGATTTGTCTCGAACCAACGGCATGCTGTCGGGGCTCAACGACAGGTTGCGGGAATCCAATCGGCAGTTGCAGGATGCCAACCGGGTTAAGGAAGAATATGTGGGACGGTTTATGAGGTTGTGCTCCAGTTACGTAGATCGGTTGGATGATTTCCGCAGAAAGGTGGGTCGTATGCTGAAGAACCGACAGCTCGAGGAAATTCACGACCTGACCCGGTCGTCCCAGTACAAGGACCAGGAGCTGGACGAGTTGTATGCTAACTTTGACTCTGCATTCCTGCATCTGTTCCCCAATTTTGTCGATGCGTTCAACGAACTGCTGAAGCCGGAGGAGCGTGTGCTGCTTGACGACAAGCTCCGCCTTAACACCACGGTGCGCATCTTTGCACTAATACGCTTGGGAATTGACGACTCCAGTAAGATCGCTGACTTTCTACACTATTCAGTGAACACGATATACAACTATCGAGCACGAGTGAAGAATGCTTCTCTCGTCGATCGCGACACCTTCGAGGAACGGGTGAAAAACATCGGTACGGGCGAAGCAGGGAGTAGGTAGCCCCATACGCTCCGTATCTAAAGAATGATTCCAATTTGATTCAACCAACGTATTATCATTATGTTACAACGAGATTACTTTCTCCGTTTGATAGAAGAATTTCAAGCAGCCCTCACTAAATTCTTGGAGAAGCCTGAAGGAGACAAGAAAGATTTGGAGCTAAGGGACCTTTACCGACAGTATGTGGGGAAGTACGATGACGTCCGCAACCTTTCTTTTGACGAGCTTATAGCCTACAGCCACGAGCAGTGGAAGGATGACGAGCGGATGGATAGGCTGAACTTTGTTGCCGAGTTGCTCTATTCCGAAGCCTGTTGCAAGGCCAACCCCTTAAGGGCAATACTCATGGAAAAGGCCTTCAAGGTCTACACATACCTCGATGCCAACAGCGGTATTATGTCGATGGAACGACGGCGGAAAATGGAAAATATCGTTAGCGAGATAGGAAACGTCAAGGAATAGAGCTTGTTTCCCACGTAAAAGTGTTATCTTTGCACCGTTTTCAAGATAACAGACCATGTCGAATATTAATGATATGACCGTAGGATCACCCACCCGGGGCATCCTGCGCTTTGCCTTGCCGTTGATTTTAGGCTACATTCTGCAACAGATGTATCATATTATCGATGCCTCCATCGTGGGGCATTGGGTTGGTGTCAATGCACTTGCAGCTGTAGGCGCATCAACATCGGTGATGTTTCTGGTGATGGGTTTCTGCAATGGAGCCTGTGCCGGCTTTGCCATTCCCATTGCACAGGCCTTTGGGGCCAAGGATTTCGCGAAGATGCGAGCCTACGTTGCCAATGCCATGCGCATTGCCTTGGTATTTGCCGTTGTCATCACCTTTCTATCGTGCATGTTGTGTTCCAGAATTTTGAAAATCGTGAACACGCCCTACGATATCTTCGACCAAGCTTGGACATTCCTATTTCTGATGTTTCTGGCCATCCCCTTCACGATTGCCTACAATCTCCTTGCAGGGTTTATCCGTGCACTGGGCAACTCCAAGCAACCTTTTTATTTTCTCATCTTCTCATCGCTGTTTAACATCTTGCTCGATGTGGTGCTCATTATGTGGATGAACCTCGGTGTGATGGGTGCCGGTATTGCAACCTTGATGGCTCAGGGATTCTCGTCACTGCTCTGCTGGATATATATAAAAAGGAAGATGCAACTGCTTATCCCGCAGGGCAGGGAGCGGGTGTACGACAACAAGAAGATAAGTATTCTTCTCAACAATGGTGTGCCCATGGGACTGCAGTTCAGCATTACCGGTATCGGCATCATCATGCTTCAAAGTGCCAACAATGCCTTGGGCACAGTATATGTTGCTTCGTTTACAGCAGCCATGCGTATCAAATATCTCTTCACCTGTGTATTCGAGAATACCGGGATGGCCATGGCTACCTACTGTGGACAGAACATTGGTGCAGGAAAAGTGGTGCGTATCAAGCAGGGCGTCTATTCAGCCATCAAGGTGATGATGGTTTATTTTGTCTTCACCGTGCTCATTATCTATCCCTTTGCCGACGATATGATGATGATGTTTGTCAGTGCTGATGAGCACATGGTTATCGAAAACGCAGCTTTGCTCATGCGCATAGCCAGTTATTTCTTTCCCATGCTTGGGTTGCTCACCATCTTCCGTTATAGCATTCAGGGACTGGGATACAGCAACCTTTCGATGCTTTCGGGTGTTATGGAAATGATAGCGCGATGTGGAGTGAGCTTATGGTTAGTACCGGCGTTGGCCTTTACGGGTGTTTGCTTGGGCGACCCCGTGGCATGGGTGGCTGCCGATCTCTTCCTCATCCCGGCTTTCATCATGCTTTACAAGAGGCTGAAGGCAAAGGTTTCTGTCAGCCCACAAATATAGTGCACCCTACAGATACCGCTCCACAAAACTCCTTACTTTTTCGGTATACTCCTTCTGATGGTCTTGGTAGCTCATGGCATGTGCCGACCCCCGTCCTATATACAATTCCTTGGGTTCGGTTTTGACTTGATAGAGGTCGTATACCATCGATGTTGGCACAAACGTGTCCTCATCTCCATGAATAAAGAGCATGGGCTTATGGCATTTTTTCACCTGCTCCAAGGGAGAAGCCTCGCCAAACGACCAGCCATATAGCAGGTTGCACAGCAGCGAAGTGGTGTACATGATAGGAAACTCGGGTATACCAAACTGTTCTTTGAGTTGCGCCCTGAACTCTTCCCATACCGAGCTATAGCCACAGTCCTCTACAAAGCATTTGACCGATGCAGGCGTACTGTCGCCCGACACGCCCATTGTTGTCGCAGCCCCCATCGACACGCCGTGCACCACAATCGATGCGGCATCAGTGCTGTCGCGCCACAACGAGTCTGCTATCGCTATCCATCGATGTACATCGGCACGATCCTTCCAGCCCATCTGAATCACCTTTCCCTCACTTTTTCCATGAGCATGGAGATCGGGCAGTAGCACGTTGAAGCCCAAGTCGTGGTGATACATATATCCCAAATACATGATATCCGCAGCATTGGATGTATATCCGTGAACCACCACAGCCGTGCGATTGCAATCTTCTCTTGCCGGGATATACATCGCATGGTGTTGCTCGCCGTTATCCATCGTCACGAAAGTGTCGCGCAGGGCACTCACTTGTCGGAGAGAGTCGCACCACGGTTTTATCTCAGGATAATCGGCGTATAGCTTTTTGTACATCTTCTCATAGGAGCGAGTGTCGTTGTCGTCGGGCGTGAGCGAATACGAGAGCATGTATATACTGCCGCCCAACAGAACCAAAAATACCAGTCCCACTATCACCATGAGCCAGCCCATCCATTTATGTTTCATTTGAGTATTTCTTTCCTAATTGTCGGTTAATTTCTTCGATTCTCATTTTTCTCCTTACTCTCACACGGTCGAATCCCTGTCCATACGCGCCGATCACAGCACTCTGCGCCACAAAGGCTTCAGGGTCAATCTCGTTGATCAGGTCGAAGATAAACGCCGACTCGCTCCTTTTTGCAATACAGAAAATCACCTTGATATCCTTTTTGGAATAAAACCCATTGCCGTTCAGGGTTGTGCAACCCCGTGAAGCAATCTTGTTGATGGCTTCGCCAATCTCCTGAAACTTGTCAGAGACAATGAAGAACTGCACGCTTTGCCGCAGGCTGTTGACAACATAATCCACACAGAATGCAATCACGAACAACAGTACATAACTGTAGAGCACCTTCTCCCAGTCTCGAAGCACCAGATAACTCGACGTGATGATGGTTACGTCGCATAACAAGATGATGCGACCCAACGACACATCGCGGTACTTGTGAATGATGGCTGCCACAACATCTGACCCGCCGGTGCTGCCTCCCGACGACAATCCCAGTCCAACGCTGACTCCCATAAAGACACCTCCAACAATGCAAGCCATAAATTTCTGATCAGCCAGCAGGTGAAGTTCCGCGGGAATATATTGCTGAGCCATCGCAGTGCCAATGGTGAAAACAGTTACGGCATAGATCGTCTTGGCACAGAACTTCCATCCCAACACACGCAGGGCAACGAAGAGCAACAATGCGTTCAATACAAAATAGGTGTCTTGCACAGGTATTCCCGTACCCCAATAGACGACAGAAGCAATACCCACAATGCCGCCCATCGTGATTTCGTTGGGCAACAGGAACAAGTTGAGGCTTATCACACCCAGCAACATGGCAATGGCAAGGATGAGATAATCGTGTATGGTGCGGTAAATGGCCTTATGATTCCGGTGCTGTATTTCCATCATTGCAAGATAAGGTTATCTGTGTCATTCGATGTCCTATATCCAAGGGAATGAGGGCTTTCGGATTTCCCGCCGGCATCCCCGTGTCAAATCTTGTACAAAAATAGCGAAATAATATCTACACGGCAAGGATTTATCCTAAAAATATCGATTCTCAACGACCTATCTCTAATCTTTTTAGTACCTTTGCAACACTCACTTATGAATAACAAACATACACCGGTAAAATCGATGAATATTGAAAAGGCAATCAGTTCCGCAGTCCTCAAGGCTGTCAGCGAACTCTATGGGCAGGATGTGCCTGCAGACAAGATTCAACTTCAAAAAACCAAGGCTAATTTCGAAGGTAACCTTACACTTGTGGTTTTCCCCTTCCTGAAACTCTCCCGCAAGAAACCGGAAGACACGGCCAAGGAAATTGGTAGCGTCCTCGTGCGCGAATGCCAAGCCGTAGCAGACTTCAACGCTGTGGGAGGATTCCTCAATCTGGTCATTGCTCCCGACGCATGGATAGCCCTTCTCAATGATATAAATGCCGATGCGAAGTATGGCGAGACACCCGTCTCGGCCGACAGCAAGCTTGTGATGATAGAGTATTCATCGCCAAACACCAACAAACCGCTCCACTTGGGCCATGTTCGCAACAACCTTCTGGGTTGGAGCTTGGCTAAAATCATGGAGGCCAACGGCAACAAGGTGGTGAAAACCAATATTGTGAACGACCGCGGCATACACATCTGCAAATCGATGCTTGCCTGGAAGAAGTGGGGCAACAATGCCACTCCCGAGTCGGCCGGCAAGAAGGGCGACCATCTCATCGGCGACTACTATGTGGCTTTCGACAAGCATTACCGTGAGGAAGTGGCAGAATTGAAGGCTCAACTCATGGCCGAGGGACTCGGCGAGGAGGAGGCCGAGGAGAAAGCCAAGGCCGACGCTCCGCTTATTCGTGAGGCCCGCGAGATGCTCGTGAAGTGGGAGCAGGGCGATCCGGAAGTGCGCGAACTGTGGCAAACCATGAACAACTGGGTGTATGCCGGCTTTGACGAGACCTATAAGGCACTCGGTGTGAGTTTCGACAAGATATATTACGAATCAAAAACATACCTCGAGGGAAAGAAAAAGGTAGAAGAAGGACTCGAAAAAGGGCTCTTCTTCAGGAAAGAAGATAACAGTGTATGGGCTGACCTGACCAATGAAGGTCTTGACCAGAAACTGTTGCTTCGATCCGATGGCACCAGCGTCTACATGACCCAGGACATCGGCACGGCCGACCTGAGGTTCAAGGACTATCCCATCGACAAGATGATTTATGTTGTGGGCAACGAGCAGAACTATCATTTCCAGGTGCTCTCCATCCTTTTGGATCGCCTCGGCTTCAAGTGGGGCAAGGATTTGGTTCACTTTTCCTATGGCATGGTCGAGCTTCCCAACGGCAAGATGAAGAGTCGCGAGGGCACCGTGGTCGATGCCGACGACCTTATCGAAACCATGATTGAGGATGCCCGCAGAACCAGTGACGAACTTGGCAAGTTCCACGACATGGCCGAAGAGGAAAAGCAGGAGGTTGCCCGCATTGTTGGACTGGGTGCCTTGAAGTACTTTATTCTCAAGGTAGATGCCCGCAAGAATATGCTCTTCAACCCAGAGGAGTCGATCGATTTCAACGGGAACACGGGTCCTTTCATCCAGTACACCCATGCGCGCATCCGTTCCATCTTGCGTAAGGCTGAAGCCGAGGGCATCACTATCCCCGCCGAATTGCCTGCCGACTCTCCTCTGAACGAGAAGGAGATAAGCCTCATTCAGAAGTTAGACGAGTTTAAGGTGGCCGTGAAGGATGCCGGCGAGAACTACAACCCGGCCGGAATAGCCAACTATTGCTATGAACTCACCAAGGACTTCAACCAGTTCTACCATGACTATAGCATTCTCAATGCTGACACCGAAGCCCAGAAAATTACGCGTTTGGTACTGGCCGCGAATGTTGCCAAAACCATTAAGAATGCCATGGAGCTATTGGGAATTGAGGTGCCGGAAAGAATGTAGCAATTCAAAATTCATAATTCATAATTCATAATTGGCTAACGCGTTTGCAATTCAAAATTCATAATTCAAAATTAGCTGGCGCGTTGGCAATTTACCATTGCTTATACCTCATTCTTCCCTCTTCATTCTTAACTCTTAATTCTTCACTCATAACTCTTCCCTTATAATTTATGCTTCAAAACCCTCCAGATTATCGCCACGACACAGTGCTGCCCCTGCCGCCAGAAGTAAAAGCCAACGCTTGGGCCGTTGATGCAGCCTGCTCCGGCAATCCCGGGCCCATGGAATACCGTTGTATCGATCTTGCGACCGGCGCACAGGTGTTCCATTATGGCCCCGTACACGGGACAAACAATATTGGAGAATTTCTTGCCATTGTGCACGCCTTGGCGCTGATGGACAAACAGGGCATCAAGGACAAGGTCATTTATTCCGACTCCTACAATGCCATTCTATGGGTTAAGAAGAAAAAATGCAAGACCAAGCTTGAGCGTAATGCCAAGACCGAACAGTTATATCAGGTCATTGCCCGTGCCGAACAGTGGCTACGTGCACACGCCGTCACCACACCGGTTATTAAATGGGAAACCCAAAAATGGGGCGAGATTCCTGCCGACTTCGGTAATAAAAGATAAGCACCAACCCTCTGTAGGGGCATCCGATTTTCTTCATTGATTTCATCTTTTGGCTTCTTCGTTATCGTTTGACGAACGATAGACGCATGCATGCCGTCCGCAAGACAGTCGTCTGACGGCCGAAGTACGCTTGTATGTCGTCCGCAAGACGCTTTTGCTGAAACCTAATGACTATCGCGAAAGACACCCTTTCCACCGTCGTTTCTTGTTGATGCTGCAGCCCATGCCAAATGTTAAAATAAGGCTTAACATGAAAAATGTTTGCGAAATAATTTGGTTTATATTATAAACTTGTTTATATTTGCAGCGTAAACAAGTTTGAGACAGGAAAGGATCCGGCCTGCCGCCAAGTTGTTTGCTGAGCGTTTACATCACAAAATCATTCACTTACAACTTAAAAAGAAAAACGATGGAATCTTCAAACAACAACATGACTGCCGAGCGCAGTCTCGAAATCATCAGCCGTACCATTGAGGAGAGTCGTCAACGCATCACTCGTGGCAGCTGGAAAAGCATGCTGATATGGGGCGTGGCCGTTGCTATCATCGCGCTTACCGTGGGCCATCTGTGGAAGAACACCTCGACTGGAGCGGGCGCTAACGGGCTTTGGGGTGCCCTCGGTCTGGTGGCATTGGCCGAACAAAGATATGAGAAGAGACACCCGAAAATACCACAAACTTTCGTCAGTAAAACCATCTCGCAGATTTGGGGCAGCCTTGGCATCATGGCAGGCTCTATTGGTCTCTTTATGGGCATGCTGGCTTTGTTACAAGTGTCGATTCCCCTGCCCGTGATACCTGCCCCGAACAGTCCGGAAAGCTTTCCCCATACCCCCATCACTGCACTCATTATCCTGCTCATGGGTATAGCCGGAATGATTACCGGACGCATCCTGAAGAGCACCGCCATCACCGTATGCTGCTACATCGCTGGTATTTTGGGAAGTTTCCTCGCACTGGCCTACGCCGGTCCATACGAGATGGTCGTACTGGCCGGGGTGGCTGTCGTGGGGCTCATCGTGCCTGCATTAATCATCAAAACGAAGGAGGAGTAATGATGTTTGAGCCTCTCAATCCACTGCTACACAGCGAACTGCGATTAGCAATCATCTCTCTGCTCATGGATGTAGAGGAGGCCGACTTCCCCTATGTCAAGGAGCAGACGGGCGCCACATCGGGAAACCTGAGCGTGCAGATAGGCAAATTGGAGGAAGCCGGCTATATCCGTGTGGAGAAGACGTTCCGTGGCAAGCGCCCCGCCACCATCTGTCGCATCACGTCGAAAGGGCAAAAGGCTTTCGAGGAATATGTTGAGGCACTCAGGAGTTACATCAAGTCATGATGTGGAACCAAGTCTGACAACATCTGTCTTATCATCGCTCTCTTGAAAGTCCGGGAATAGTGGCCAAGCCGTACATTCCCGGACAGTTGGCACGATAGGCTGTATAGATGGTGGGCCGTTATTTTTTTCTTAATCCTTGACAGTCTTTCAAGTATAATTTCTTATATTTGCGAAAGATAACAACCTTTAAAGACCATGTCCTATGATGCAAGAACTAATTGACACGCTACATACAGAACAATGCTCACTTGTTGTCCTTCATGAAGGCAATATCACCACCTATGACGGTCACGGCGTGCGCCGTCTCTACAACATTATTAACGACGAGCCAGAACTCTTTCTTGAGGCCAAGTTGGCTGTGAAGGCCGTGGGACGGTCGGCAGCCCGTATGATGGCTGAAGGCGGTGTGGCCGAAGTCTATGCTGACGTGATCTCACAACAAGCTTACGATGTGCTCAACGATGCTGGCATTGTGGTGAAATACGAAAAAAAGGTGGATCATTCCACCTTTCTGAAAATATGGCAAAAACTTGGCGAGCTTGAGAAAGAGGAGATGGCATAAGCCTGAAGGCGATGCCATATGCTCCTCGGCCGGCGTTTGCCAGAATATTATATTTCGGCCTGTTTGATTCCCATGCGCGATTCGACCACATTCACCACGTAGTCGCCCAACTTCTCGCATTCCTGAATGATATCCATATACATCGTTCCCATGGAATAGGTGTAGGCATGATTGTTGATATCTGTAATGTTTTCTGTTCGAAGTTGGTTGCGGTAGTTGTTGATTTCGTTCTCGATGTTGAACGAGCGCGTTGGGTCAAGGTTTTCTTTATGGCCTTTGAGCAACACGATCATCTGGGCAAGGGCGTCATCAGTAAGTTCAAACATCTGGTGAATGCGCTCATACTGCGTCTCTGTGAAGTCTTCTTTGCTCATCTTCCTGCGTTGTATGGTGCGAGCCAGGTTGTTGCATGAGTCGCCAATGCTCTCTATTTCGGAAATTTGCCGGAGCATCGCCCTGATCTTGCCTTTCGTGTCATCGCTCAGGTGGGCACTGCTCACATGGTCAAGGTACTTGGCGATTTCAATTTCCATGTTGTCAGAGATATCCTCATACTTCTCGATCCGGTCGTATATCTTCTTGAACTTGTCTATATCCTCCACGCCCAGAAGCTCACGCACCATAGCAAACATGCGGTGCATGCGCTCAGCGAAGCTCTGCACCTCTTTCTGAGCCTCCAGCACCGAGAGTTCGGGAGTCTTCATGATTCCAGCCTGGATAAAGCGCAGACGGAAGTCCTCCTCGTCGACATTGGCGTTGGGCTTGATAATCCAGCACACCACTTTCTCAATCAGGGGGATAAACCAAATGAGTAAAGATGTATTCGTAACGTTGAAGCATGTGTGGAAGGCCGCTAACACAATAGGGAGTATGGCGGCCTTTTCTGCCTCACTATAACCTATCCCTGTTGGGTTGTAACCTACTAAGGAACACACCATATCGACAAAAGGATAGAACAGGAAAAGCACCCAGATCACACCAAACAGATTGAACACGAGGTGGGCAAGAGCCGCACGGCGAGCCTGAGTGTTGGCTCCGAGCGCCGCGAGGTTGGCGGTGGCGGTTGTTCCGATGTTCTCACCCATCACCAAGGCAATACCCAGATAGATGGGCAGCACCCCCGTAGAACACAGCAGAATGGTAATAGCCATCACGGCAGCAGAGCTTTGAACCATACAGGTGATGATCGTTCCTATCAGCAAGAATGTCAGGATGGACAGGTGGCTGCTGGTGTCAAAACTCGAAAAGAAGTTGATGGCACCTGAGTTATGAGCCAGATCCAACTCCTTGCCGGCATCGCTCAGCATAACCAACGAAAAGAAAAGGAAGGCGATACCAAATAGGAAGTCGCCTATATACCGACTCTTCTTACTGTATATCAGGATGATACCAAAGAGGAAAGCCGGGAACACCGCCATCGTAAGGTCTACCTTGAACCCCAGCGACATAATCCATGCCGTGAGGGTGGTACCGATGTTGGCTCCCATGATAACAGATATGGCCTGCGCAAGGGTGAGTAACCCGGCATTCACGAAAGACACCGTCATAACCGTTGTGGCAGATGATGACTGTACGGCGCAAGTAATAAATGTTCCGGTGAGTAGGCCGGTGAACCGGTTGGTGGTCATGGCCCCGAGGATATGTCGCAACTGCGATCCGGCCATTTTTTGAAGAGCCTCACTCATCACCTTCATTCCATAAATGAGGAGTGCAAGTGCCCCGAGGATCTTCATGAAAATAACAAAATAGTTCCCTTCCATCAAGACAATATCTAAGAAACAGTTAATACAAAACTGTTGCAAAGATAATAAAAAACCATTTCAAACCTTTGCCTTTTTCACCTTTTATTTTTTATACATCTTATATTTAACTAAACGCATGAGATTATTGATGAATGTCAAGCGATAAGGTCTGTTTTTCAGGTCATAACACCTGTCAGTTGGAAATCAAGTGAGCATACTGTTGTTCCATAAAAAACCCGCAACATCTATCGACATTGCGGGGGTATAGAGTGTGTCTTGCGACAATAGCTTACTCTTCGGTGTTCTCGTTTTCAGAGTTGTTGTTGTGCTCGAAGCGATGACGCTCACCACCGTTGTTGTTCTCACGGCGCGGGCGGCGATCGCCATTATCGCGGCGTGGACGACGTTCACGCTCGACATAGCCCTCGGGCTTTTCGAGCAGCACGCGGTGAGACAGCTTGTACTTGCCGGTCTTGGCGTCAATGTCGAGGAGCTTAACTTGAATCTTGTCGCCTTCCTTGATGCCTGCATCTTCTACCGTTGCAAGACGTTTCCACTCAATCTCTGAGATGTGGAGCAGACCCTCTTTTCCGGGAAGAATCTCTACGAAGCAGCCGTAGGGCATGATGCTCTTTACCGTACCTTCGTAGACTTCGCCAACCTCTGGTATGGCAACAATGCCCTTGATCTTGTTCAATGCGGCATCGATGCTTTCCT
>NZ_GG704782.1:225464-272036 GCF_000160535.1 Hallella bergensis DSM 17361
TGCTTTCCTTGTTGGGGGCAGAAACCTGAACCTTGCCCACACCATCGACTTCGTCGATAGTGATGGTGGATCCGGTGTCTTCCTGCAGCTGCTGGATGATCTTTCCACCAGGGCCAATCACGGCACCGATAAACTCCTTGGGTATTTCGATAGCCACAATGCGTGGTACCTGAGGTTTCATCTCCTTGCGTGGCTCTGATAAGGTCTTCATCATCTCGCCCATGATATGCTCGCGGGCATCCTTAGCCTGCATCAGGGCTTTTTCGAGAATTTCGAATGACAGACCGTCGCACTTGATATCCATCTGGGTGGCAGTCAGACCATCCTTCGTACCGGTGGTCTTGAAGTCCATGTCGCCCAAATGATCCTCGTCGCCGAGAATGTCGCTCAGGATGGCATACTTGTCTTCGCCAGGATTCTTAATCAGCCCCATGGCAATACCTGCAACGGGCTTCTTCATAGGAACACCTGCGTCCATCAGTGCCAATGTGCCGGCACAAACCGTGGCCATGGACGATGAACCGTTGGATTCTAAAATCTGGCTCACCAAACGGACGGTGTAGGGGAAGTCTTCCGGAATCTGATCCTTGATGCCTCGCCATGCCAAGTGGCCATGGCCAATCTCGCGACGACCCACGCCACGCTGTGCCTTGGCCTCGCCGGTAGAGAATGGGGGGAAGTTGTAGTGCAGCAGGAAACGCTGGTATCCGCGGTTGAGCACGTTGTCTACGAGTTTCTCGTCGAGTTTCGTGCCTAATGTACAGGTCGAGAGACTCATCGTTTCACCACGCTGGAAAATAGCGCTTCCGTGGGGCATGGGCAGTGGCGACACCTCGCACCAGATGGGGCGAATGTCTGTCGTTCCACGTCCGTCGAGACGCAAGCCTTCGTCGAGAATACAGCGACGCATCGCATCGCGCATCACGTCTTCATAATAGCGGGCTGCCTCGGCGTGCTTCTCCTCGAGCTCGTCCTCTGTGAGGTCGGTGTGGGCAGCATCGTATTTCTCGATGAAATCGGCGAAAATCTTGTCGAAAGCTTCGTGGCGAGCGTGCTTCTCCAAAGCCTGGCGATTCACGTCGTAAACAGGTTGGTAAAGTTCATCCTTGATTTGCTGGCACAGCTCATCGTCGTTTACCTCGTCTTCATATTCGCGCTTGGTGTCTGTCCCCAGTTCCTTGGAGAGTTCTTCCTGCAGTACACACATCGGCTTGATGGCCTCGTGGGCTGCTTTGAGTGCAGCGATCAGGTCGGTTTCCTGAACTTCCTTCATCTCGCCCTCAACCATCATGATGTTGTCCTTTGTGGCACCTACCATGAGGTCCATGTCGGCCTCTTCCATCTGCTGGAATGTGGGGTTGATAACAAATTCGCCATTCACGCGCGCAACGCGAACTTCAGAAATGGTATAATCAAAAGGAATGTCTGAGCATGCCATGGCTGCTGATGCGGCGAAACCTGCCAATGCATCGGGCTGGTCCACGCCATCAGCGGAGAGCAACATAACCTGCACGTAAACTTCACAATGATAATCTGCTGGGAAAAGTGGACGAAGAGCCCGGTCGATGAGACGGGAAGTTAAAATTTCTTCGTCGCTTGGCTTGCCTTCGCGTTTGGTGAATCCCCCGGGGAAACGACCGGCAGCACTGTACTGCTCACGATAATCGACCTGCAAAGGCATGAAATCTGTACCCGGAACTGCCTCTTTAGCTGCGCAAACAGTGGCCAGTAGGACGGTGTTTCCTAAACGAAGGACAGCTGCACCGTCGGCTTGTTTCGCAACCTTTCCGGTTTCAATTGAGATGGTTCTGCCATCTGGCAACTGAACGGTTTTTGTAATTACGTTCATCTAAAAATCTAAAAAATCTTATTGTTTTGACTTACATCTAAATATAGAATGCCACAAAGTTACCCATATAATACGTAAAAAAAGAAGAAAAGGGTGTTATTTTTTGTTTTTTTGGCCTTTTGACATTAACTTTGCAACTGACCTCGTGACAGCAAATTAGAAAATAGAATACCGACAAATGAAAATATCTCAACTCTTTGTAGCCTCGGCCTTGACACTGGCCGCATTAGCCATGACCTCCTGCACGGGAGAAAAGGTTCGAGTTACTGGAAATATCTCTGAAGCCAAGGACTCGATTCTGTACTTTGAGAACATGAGCCTGAATGGTCCCGTCACCATAGACTCTGTGAAGTTAGGAGCAGACGGAGCCTTTGCCTTCAAGGCTGAGGCAGCCGATCATCCTGAATTTTATCGCCTGCGCATTGCGCGCCAGATCATCAACATCGGTGTGGACTCTACCGAAACTATCACTGTGAAGGCTTCTTGTCCCACAATGTCCGTACAATATGAGATTGACGGCTCGGAGGAGTGTGCCAAGATTAAGGAACTGGCTTTGTTGCAGATGAACCTGCAAAGTCAGGTGAACGCGATCACCCAGAATCCCAATGTGCCCTATGCTCTCGAGGCCGACAGCATACAAAAGGTGCTTGCCGTCTATAAAAATCAGGTGAAGCGCGACTATATCTTCAAGGAACCGAAGCGAGCATACTCTTATTATGCCCTGTTCCAGACATTCGTTGTGGGGAGTCGTCCCATGCTTATCTTCGACCCGCACAGCAACAAGGAGGATGTACAGGTGTTTGCAGCCGTGGCCACAAGCTGGGATACGTTCTATCCCGGGACTGAACGCGGGCAGAATCTGCACAATATCGCCATCGAAGGCATGAAGAATATTCGGATTATCCAAGCCCGGCAGCAACAGTCCATCGATGTGAGCAGGGTGTCGGATGCAGGTGTTATAGAAATTGCCCTGCCCGACAACAAGGGAAATATACGCAAGCTCACAGAACAAAAGGGGAAGGTCGTGCTGCTTGACTTCCATGTTTTTGCTACCAAGACCAGCACAGAACGCATCATGCGACTGCGTGAGCTCTACAACAAGTATCATGCACAGGGGCTTGAGATTTATCAGGTGAGCCTGGATCCAGATGAGCATTTCTGGAAAGAAAAAGTAGCCGCTCTGCCTTGGGTCTCTGTCCGCGATGAGAATGCCATGGCATCAGAAGCCGCCGCTCATTACAATGTGCAGAGCATTCCAACCTTTTTCCTCATCGACAGGAACAACGTGTTGCAGAAGCGTGACGTACAGGTACGAGATATCGATGCCGAAATCAAGGCTATGTTGTAGCCTACACTATAAAGAAAAATACTATGCATCCACTGGAAAAATTCAAGTACTGTCCTGTTTGTGGCAGCAGACACTTTGAGGTCAACGACGACAAAAGCAAGAAATGCGATAACTGCGGATTCGAATATTATCTGAATCCCAGTGCAGCCAACGTGGCCTTGATTCTCAATGAAAAGAACGAATTACTGGTGCTCACCCGGAAGATAGACCCCGGTAAAGGCACGCTTGATTTGCCCGGTGGCTTTGCCAATATTGGAGAAACTGCCGAACAGGGAGTCATCAGGGAAGTCAAGGAGGAAACAACATTAGAGGTTTCCCGCGTGGAGTATTTGTTCAGCTTTCCCAATGTTTATCAGTATGGAGGATTTGAAGTCAAGACCCTTGACAGTTTTTTCCTATGCCATGTGTCCGACACTTCGCATGTGGAGGCGCATGATGATGCTGCGGAATACCATTGGATAGCACTTGAAGATATTCACACGGAGTTGTTTGGTCTGCGGTCTATCAGGCACGGTCTCACTGAGTTTATAGCCTCGCAGCAAAAGTAAGGCAACGGGTCGACTTTTTCTTCGAAAGTCTGATACCACGAAAGCGCTAATTCCAATTAGAAGTGCAAACCTCTGCGGTGTTTTCATGTTTTTATACATCGCAAGCTTTGCACTTCTAATTGGAATTAGCGACGGCGGATTCTGTTAAAAAATCCAAATTAAAATCTATATAATAAGGTAGGTGTAAAAGTTTCCTTATTTTTGCCAACCATTATATAACAACAATGCAAGTATGCAAGATAATTTAGTTATTGTAGAGAGCCCTGCAAAGGCTAAGACCATAGAAAAGTTTCTCGGTAAAGATTATAAAGTCATGTCCTCGTACGGACACATCCGGGACTTGAAGAAAAAAGAGCTCAGCATCGATGAAGACACCCTGGAGCCTGACTATGAGATTCCAGAAGAAAAGAAAAAGATTGTAGCCGAACTCAAGAAAAATGCAAAGACAGCCGAAAAGATTTGGCTGGCATCTGATGAAGACCGCGAAGGAGAGGCCATCAGTTGGCATCTATGTGAGGTGCTCGGCTTGGATGAGGAGAAAACCTCGCGCATTGTTTTCCATGAGATTACAAAGAATGCGATTCAAGAGGCCATCAAGACTCCGCGCCATCTTGATATGAACTTAGTGAATGCTCAGCAAGCTCGCCGTTTGCTCGACCGCATCGTAGGTTTCAAGCTTTCCCCCGTATTGTGGCGTAAGGTGAAGCCGGCCTTGTCGGCAGGACGTGTGCAGAGTGTGGCTGTTCGACTCATTGTCGAGCGCGAACGTGAAATCCAAGCTTTCCAAAGCGAAGCCTTTTACCGTGTCAATGGTATTTTTGCCATAGAGAATCCCGATGGTAGTAAGAATGAGGTGAAGGCTGAGCTTGACAAGCGATTCAAGACCCATGAGGAGGCTGTGGCGTTTCTTGAAAAATGCAAGAATGCAACGTTCACGGTAGACAACGTGGCCAAAAAACCGCTGAAACGAACACCCGCTCCACCCTTCACAACTTCTACGCTTCAACAAGAGGCGGCTCGGAAGTTGGGATTCAGTGTGTCGCAAACCATGATGGTTGCCCAGCGATTGTATGAGAGCGGGCGCATCACCTACATGCGTACGGACAGTGTGAATCTGTCCAATCTGGCCATCAACACCTGTAAGGACGACATTATCACCAACTACGGCGAGGAATATAGCAAGCCCCGCAACTATCACACCAAGTCGAGGGGAGCACAGGAGGCTCACGAGGCCATTCGTCCGACTTTCGTCAGTGAGCATGGGCAGGAGTTGAGCAACCAAGACCGGCGCTTGTATGACTTGATCAGAAAACGAACCATCGCCTCGCAAATGGCGGATGCCATGATTGAGAAGACTACGATAACGATAGATATCGACGGCATGGACGCCAAATTTGTAGCGACCGGAGAGGTTGTGGCCTTTGATGGATTCCTGAAAGTATACCGCGAATCAACTGATGACGACGACAACGGTCAGGAAGAAACAAACGTATTGCCCACCCTCCGAGTAGGCAACAAGCTGGAACGCCGCGAGATTAGTTCTACCGAGCGTTTTTCCCAAAGCCCATACAGATATACCGAGGCCAGTCTCGTGCATAAACTGGAAGAATTGGGCATCGGCCGACCATCCACATACGCGCCGACGATATCGACCATTCAACAGCGCGAATACGTGCAGAAGGGTGACAAAAGCGGTACTGAGCGCACCTATGTGACGGACACATTGAAGGGCAACGTGATTACATCCAAGAAAAAGAAGGAGATGGCCGGCTCGGAAAAAGGAAAGCTTCTGCCTACTGATATCGGCATTGTGGTGAACGACTTCCTACTCGAAAACTTTCCTGAAATCATGGATTATAATTTCACGGCCAAGGTGGAGCATCAATTCGACCAGATAGCCGAAGGAAAAAAAGAGTGGAAGCACATGATGAAGAAGTTCAACAGCGATTTCAGTCCGGTGGTGGAATCGGTGATGAAGTCACGTTTCAAGCATAAAGTTGGAGAGCGCGAGATAGGCAAGGAACCCAGCACCGGCAAGCCGGTATTTGTCAAAATAGGGCGCTATGGCCCCGTGGTTCAGATCGGGTCTGCCAACGACGAGGAGAAGCCTCGCTTTGCACAACTACCCAAAAACCTGAGTATGGAGACCATCACGCTTGACGAAGCCATGGAGTTATTCAAGCTCCCACGCGAGATTGGCGAGTTTGAAGGAACCACCGTCACCATTGGTTCCGGCCGCTTCGGCCCTTACGTGCTGCACAACAAGAAATATGTGTCGCTGCCTATGTCCGAAGATCCCATGACCGTGACGCTCGATACGGCTATCAAATTGATAGAAGACAAACGCAAGCAAGAGAAGGAACGCCACATCAAGCTTTTTGAACAAGACGATAAGATGGAACTGCTGAAGGGTCGCTACGGCCCCTATGTAGCTTACGATGGTAAAAACTATCGCATCGATAAGAAACTGCACGAGCGTGCTTTGGCTGGAGATCTAAGCTTCGAGGAATGTATGGAGATTGTAAACACGGCTCCAAAAACCAAAGCCAGGAGAAAGAAGTAATCCCTCTTTATACCTACTTCCATTCTCATTTCAAGCGAAACAGCCCCGCTTACAGCGCAAGAATACGTTGATAGATAATGCACAGACCAATGATTGATGATACAAATGCCAAAATTGGCGGTTCGGATTCCCGGTCGGAGTACTCCATCTCTGAAGAGTATGGAGAAGGCCAAGGAAAGCCGGAAACCCCATGTCGCATCATCCTCATTGGTTACATGGGGTCGGGCAAAACTACCGTGGGCAGAGCTTTGGCTGCAGATTTGGGCGTGCCGTTCTATGACCTTGACTGGTACATAGAGAATCGGATGCGCAAAACAGTAAGTCAAATCTTTGCCGAGCGCGGCGAAGAAGGATTTCGTGCTATTGAACACAACATGTTGCATGAAGTGGCAGAGTTTGAAAACGTGGTCATTAGCTGTGGGGGAGGAACGCCCTGCTTCTTCGACAATATGGAATATATTAACAGCAAGGCTGAAACGGTGTATCTGAAGAGCAACCCGGAAGTGTTGTTCAAACATCTGAAGATGGGCAAGACCGTCCGCCCGCTATTGCTTGACAAAACAGCCGAAGAGGTGAAAGAGTTCATCCAACAACAACTGAAGCAACGTGAAGTGTACTACACCCAAGCCAAACATACTGTAGATGTGACCCTGCTGGATGATCACGACAAGATAAAAAATACAGTGGCTAAGCTGAAGGAGGCTGTCGGATTGAACCGGTAAAATCACCTCAGGCAACCAGACAACATACTATTTATTTTTACCCTTTTACTCTTTTCACTCATGAAGAAGTGGACTATTGAAGATTCGAAAGAGCTATACAACATTAACGGCTGGGGAACTTCGTACTTTGGCATCAACGAGAAAGGCGATGTCTATGTGACTCCTTGCAAGGACAACACCGAGATAGACCTCCGGGATGTCATGGACGAACTTGCCCTTCGCGATGTCACTCCACCCGTATTGCTGCGTTTTCCCGATATTCTTGATAATCGAATTGAAAAAACAGCATCCTGTTTTATCAAAGCGAAGGAGGAATATGAATTCAAGGCCGACAACTTTATTATCTATCCCATCAAGGTCAACCAGATGCAACCGGTGGTGGAAGAGATCATCACTCATGGACGCAAGTTCAACCTGGGGCTTGAGGCAGGATCGAAACCGGAACTGCATGCCGTGATTGCCGTGCAATGCCAAAGCGATGCCCTCATCATCTGCAATGGCTACAAAGACGAAGATTATATAGAGCTCGCTCTCTTGGCACAGAAGATGGGCAAGCGCATTTTTATTGTCGTGGAAAAGCTCAATGAGTTAGACACGATTGCCAAGGTGGCCAAGAGATTGAAGGTGAGTCCCAATCTTGGTGTACGTATCAAGTTGGCTTCCTCCGGCTCGGGCAAGTGGGAAGAGAGTGGTGGAGACGCCTCGAAGTTCGGGCTTACGGCCACGGAATTACTGCAGGCCTTGCGCAAACTTGATGCCATGGGCATGCACGACTCCCTGCGGCTCATCCACTTTCACATTGGCAGCCAGATAACCAAGATACGGCGCATACAAACAGCACTTCGCGAGGCGGCTCAATACTATATCAACCTGCACAAGATGGGCTATCATGTAGACTTCGTAGACTGCGGTGGCGGTCTTGGTGTGGACTATGACGGAACCCGGAGTGCCCATAGTGAAAGCTCGGTCAACTATTCTATTCAAGAGTATGTGAACGACTGTGTGTCCACGTTTGTGGATGCCGCCAATAAGAACAACATCCCGCATCCCAATATTATCACAGAGAGTGGACGTAGTCTTGCGGCCCATCACTCCGTATTGGTCATCGATGTGCTGGAGACTACCTCGCTACCGGAAATGCCCGAGGAGTTTGAAGCCAAGTCAGATGACCATCCGTTGGTAAAAGAGTTGTACAACATCTGGTGCAACCTGAGTCCCAAAGGTATGCTTGAGGACTGGCACGACGCCGAACAAATACGTGAGGAGTCGCTCGAACTCTTCTCCCATGGATTCGTTGACTTGCAAACACGTGCCGAAATCGAGGCCATGTATTGGAGTGTTTGCCACGAGGTGAACCTTCTCGCCAAGGATATGAAACACGTTCCCGACGAACTGAGAAGGCTCGACCAACTGTTGGCCGATAAATATTTCTGCAACTTCTCGCTTTTCCAGAGTCTCCCCGACTCATGGGCCATTGACCAATTATTCCCCATTGCCCCCCTGCAGCGTCTCAAGGAACGTCCCACGCGCAAGGCCACGTTGCACGACATCACTTGCGATTCGGATGGGAAAATCAGCAATTTTGTCGTTGACGGACACATCAGCAGGGTGCTGCCCTTGCACACCCTGAAGAAAAACGAACCGTATTATCTCGGTGTTTTCCTTGTCGGTGCCTATCAGGAAATACTCGGCGACATGCACAATCTTTTCGGCGATACCACCGCTGCCCATATCAGTGTGAAGAATGGGAAATATAACATTGACCAGATATTTGACGGCGAAACCGTGGAGGAAGTACTGGAATATGTGCAATACAATCCCAAGAAACTGGTACGCCAACTTGAGCAGTGGGTAACCAAGAGTGTCAAGCAAGGAAAGATCTCCATAGAAGAGGGAAAAGAATTTCTCAGCAACTATCGCTCCGGCCTGTATGGCTACACCTATCTGGAATAGAAAGACTTCACAATCATTACCCATATCATCATGAAACAAAAGGTCACCATAGTGAAAGTTGGCGGCGCCATCGTAGAAGACCCGGCTAAACTTGCGCAGTTCCTGCAAAACTTCTCGACCATCAAAGGGAACAAGTTACTTGTGCATGGCGGTGGGCGCAGGGCCACCAAGATTGCTGCGGCCTTGGGTATTGAGAGCAAAATGGTGAACGGGCGACGCATTACCGACGCCGGAATGCTTGAGGTGGTGACCATGGTATATGGTGGGTTGGTGAACAAGAATATTGTGGCCTGTCTGCAGGCTGGTGGTGTGAATGCCCTGGGACTTACAGGAGCAGACATGGACGTGATCCGAAGCCGCAAACGCCCGCTCAAGGATGGGATAGACTTTGGATTTGTAGGAGATGTGGAAAGCACCGACGGAGCTCGGCTGAAAGACCTCATCGAACAGAGCATCACGCCCGTCATGGCTCCGTTGACTCATGACGGACAAGGCAACATGCTCAATACCAACGCCGATACCATTGCCTCAGAAGTAGCCAAGGTTATGTCCAAATTTTACGACGTAACCTTGATTTATTGTTTTGAAAAACCAGGGGTATTGGCCGATCCTGATGACAACAACAGTGTGATTCCAACGATAACCCAAGTTGACTTTGAACGCTACGTAGCCCAAGGCGTTATAGCTGGTGGTATGATTCCAAAGATTGAGAACGCACTCCGGGCAGTAAAGGCTGGCGTGTCGCGTGTTATCATTACGTTGGCCACCGCCATGGACGGCGAACAGGGCACCGTGATTAAAGCATGAAGAAAATAAGTTTCCGTGACGATATCCTACCGCTGAAAAATCAGCTCTACCGCCTCGCACAGCGCATTACGCTCGACAGTGCCGAAGCCGAGGATATTGTGCAGGAAACGATGATAAAAATATGGAACCGCAGAGCGTCGTGGGACGAGATAGACAACATCGAGGCTTTCTGCTTCACCGTCTGCCGAAACCTCTCGCTTGACAGTATCAGAAAGCGCGGAAACCAGAATGAATCGCTCGACTCCTCACAGCAAGAACACCCAGACCATAACCTAAGCCCTGATGAACTGCTCGTCGAACGGGACAGGCTCTCGCTCGTTCGGCAAATTGTGGATGGCCTACCCGAAAAGCAACGAAGCTGCATCCAGTTGCGGGATTTCGAGGGCAAGACCTACAAGGATATTGCAAAAGTGTTGCAGATAACCGAAGAACAGGTAAAAGTCAATATCTTCAGAGGGCGACAAACCATCAAACAACGATTTCACGACCTTAACGAGTTTGGCATTTAGGTGTAGTGTAGAACATCCACATGGGCAGTTCTCTTCTTGTCCATTCGGGATAACGATTCACCCGGTTTTAACCATCGGAAAAGGTTAAAACTATTGACAAAACGTCTCCAGATTTTCGCCGATTTGAAAATGAGTTTGCCTTTGCTCGAAATACGTGAACTACACGGCATTTTGCAACCGCTTGACGATCAGCGCTTTTTATAAAACAGCCTTTTTTCTCCTATTTTTCCACGCGCGATTGAGTATCGAACGGCATGGCGAATAGGCTTCAACCGCTGTGCGATTCGAGCTCATCCGCACAGCCACTAAGGCCTAATCGTGCAATGAGAAGGCTCCTGTCGCAGCAACCTTTCGCATTTTGGTTATGCCGATCCCGGTTATGCCGTAAAAAGATGGCGTTTTTTTCTCTATAAGTCTCGAAAATAATGACCGAAAAACAGTAACTATATTTTACGCTTTTCGAACGGCCGTATGCACCAATCCAACAAACTTCAGGCCAGGGATATCCTGCTATCCTTGTAGGAAGGTAACATCGTCTTGGTTGATTGACGAGGAGAAACTGTAACGATGTAAATACTAAACAAAAGTTAAAAAACCGGTTTCTTGTAACTTACGTCTGTTTGAAACGTCATTTGAATAGACAGGCAAAAGATTAAAATGGATTATAAATACATCAACCAACTTCTGGAGCGCTATTGGCGCTGTGAGACCTCACTCGAAGAGGAGGATATCTTGCGCGCTTTCTTCAGTCAGGACAGCGTGCCCGCTGACCTCATGCGCTACAAGCCCCTCTTCAACTATGCGGAGGTGCAGAAGGAACATGATGTGTTGGGAGAAGAGTTTGACGAGAAGATTCTCTCTGTCATTGAAGGTTCGAAACCGGTAAAGGCACGTGTCATCACTATGGCACAGCGTTTCAAGCCGCTCTTCAAGGCCGCAGCCGTCGTGGCCATTATCCTGACCTTGGGTAACGCCATGCAGTTGCCGTTCGGCAATCATATGGACAACCCCATTGTGAATTACGACGGGTACAGCATGCCCAAATTCGACAAGGGAACATCAGTAGCCTTAGGCGACAGTGCTATGTCGGATACCATGAAGCAAAGCATGGTCGAGCCAAGTGCAACAGTCGGGCAACCCATCATTAAATAGATTATTTTCTATGCTTTCTCTATAAAATAATGTTTAGTAAAACAACATGAAGCTGTGAAGCTTCGATTCTCTCAAATTTTTCATAACATACTAACGTAGAGAAGAGGCCACCACTCGTGATCGAGGTGTGGCCTCTTGTGTTTATTGCTTGAACAAGACGGTTTTAGTTTCGTTTCAACCTGTAGAACAGCTGATACATACTCGGAACAAGCACGCAAAAGGAAAAGGCAAGTCCAAGCCACATGGTGCGACTATTGCCTTGGAACATGTCGATGAGCTTACCATCGGCCATCTGGGGCATGAGGTTGAACATGATGTATGCCACCGTGTTGTTGATCCAATGGAACACAATGCCGGGAACGATGGAATGGGTGCGGTAATACATCCAACCAAGGATGAGTCCGATCAGCGTGGCATGTACAAATTGAGGTAGGTTTCCATGCATGGCTCCAAAGAGGATGGCCGAGACGAGAATGGCGACCCAATGCATGTTTTTGTTAAACAGATTCAAAAGTGTGCGCAGTATGGCTCCGCGAAATACGAGTTCTTCGGCAATCGGCACCAATATCCCAATCGCCAAATATCCGGCGGGCTCACCCATGATGGCTTCGAACAATTGCACGGTTTTCTCGGGCAACGTGAAGTCCATCTGTTCTTGCAGCCACTGCGAAGGCAATATGGTACCTATAGCCATGAGAGCTACCCATATCAGTGTTGTCCATGGATGAGAAGCCAGCCACGTGCGCGACACCACGGCCCATCTGGCATAGGTGAAAATGGTTATGGTCAGGCCGCTTGCCAGAGCTGAGGTAGCAACCAGGAGCTTGCCCGACATGTAGAACCTACCATGGACTAACCGATCGGAAATTTCAGCCCACGGTTCTCCATCAAACCATGCCGAGGCCGCACTGACACCTATCGTCACAACGTATTGAATCATGAAAAAACACACCACAAACAATACGACATCAAGTATGCCGCGAATCGTTTTATTCATCAGTATTCTCCTTATTAAATAATTTTTCTATCATCTTCTCGTCTTCCTTGAGCTGGTTGACAAGTTGTGTTACATGGTCAAACCTTTGCTCGGCACGTATTCGTTTGACAAAGGTCAGTCGCAACTGCTGTCCATAAATGTCTTCATGAAAATTGAAGATATGGGTTTCCAGTGTGCGCTCTGTGCCTCCAAAGGTCGGTCGCAGTCCAATGCCCGTCATGGCAGGAAGGGATTGGCCAGAGGCTCCTATCTGGACTCTAACCGCATACACTCCATCGGAAGGTACAAGCTGGTGGGAGTCGGACAAGTCGAGATTGGCCGTGGGGTATCCTATCCCACGACCCTTTTTGAAGCCATGAACGACCTTGCCCACGATGGAATAGGGGTATCCCAGGCAGCGGTTGGCCAGTTCTATCTCGCCGCCTTTCAGAAATGCGCGGACAACCGAGGAACTTAACTCGAGACCATCCATTTTTAAAGCTGAATGATGGGCCACAGCGATCCCCAGTTCCTCACCGTAACGAACATAGTCTTCGCAAGTCTCAGCACGGTTATGGCCAAACCGATTGTCATAGCCAATGATAAGTTTTCTCACATGAAGCCGATCGTGGAGCACATGGTTCATAAACTCCTGGGCTGAAAGCTGCGACATCTTTTCGTCAAAATGCAGCACAACCACATGGTCAACTCCTGTGTTTTCAAGTAATTGCAGTTTGGCGTCCAACGTGGTCAGCAGTTCCGGTTGATAATCTTGGTTCAACACCTCGCGTGGATGGTGGTCGAAAGTGATAACCATTGACGATAAGCCCATCAGCTGTGCTTCATCCCTGACATGTTCGATGAGGAAGCGATGGCCCAAATGTACACCGTCAAAAAAACCGATCGTTGCCACACATGGGTTGATGTTGGCGATATGATCTTGATTGAAATTGATTACAGTCATTTTATTCTCTGCTTCTCAGTCGCTTGAAAGCCCTAAACAATTCGCCACCGCCAAACACAAAGATGCCGGTCAGGCATAGAATGGTGCCCCATTCGCCGAGGCTGAGCGGTTGTGTGCGGAACATTCTTCCCCCGAAGGTCACAATACCCCATTGGCCCACAAGGATAAACACCAGCACGATGAGTAAGCCTCTGTCGCGCCATAAATACCGAAAGGCCGAATGCCTTGAGCCATAACATTTGGCGTTAAATAAATTCCAAAACTGCAACATGACAAAGGTGGTGAAAAAGAGAGTTAGTTCGTGTACATCCACTCCTTGCCCCATGCCATGTCGTTCGCACCAGATGAGGAATACGAACATGACAGCAAAAAACACAAGTCCGCAACCGGTAATGCTCTGCATCATCGGTTTGGATATGATAAACTCAGACCGACTGCGTGGCTTGTCGCGCATCACCTCGCGAGAAGGAGGCAGGGATGCCATTGCCATTGCAGCGAAGGAATCCATGATGAGATTGACCCAAAGAATCTGGGTAACGGTCAATGGAATCTCGGTTCCGATAAATGCCCCACCAAGCACCAGCAACAAGGCAGACAGATTCACGACCAGCTGGAAGAACAAAAACCGTTGGATGTTCTTGTAGAGCGATCGTCCCCACATCACGGCTGAGGTAATCGAATGGAAGCTGTCGTCCAACAACGTGATGTCAGAGGCTTCCTTGGCCACAGAGGTTCCCGACCCGAGCGACAACCCTACATGGGCATGATTCAGGGCCGGGGCATCATTGGTACCATCTCCGGTCACGGCAACTACCTCGCCGCGTTTTTGCAGCAGATTGACAAGGCGTTGCTTGTCGGAAGGTCGTGCGCGAGACATCACCCTGAGATTCTTTACAAATTCGTAGGCCTCGTCGTCACTGAGTGCTGCAAAGTCAGCACCCGTGATATGCCATTGGTCTTCATTCTTTTCCCCTTCATGCCATATTCCTATTTCCCGGCCTATCTCGATGGCTGTTGCCGAATGATCTCCGGTAACGACCTTGACCTCTATGCCGGCCTTGCGGCACGATGAAACGGCTGCAGGCACATCCTCACGAATGGGGTCCTCAATGGCGAAAATGCCTTGGAAAATCAAACCGGAGTATGCAAAATCATCTCGCTCACCCATGGCAAGGGCAAGGACGCGCATGCCCTTCTCTTGAAATCCGACAACCTTTTCATTGATTTCCTGTCGCTTGGCCTCGGGTATTTCGCACATGTCCATCACTATCTCGGGTGCACCCTTAACGTAGAGATACTTGTTGTCGACAAGTGTCATCATGTATTTGTTCTCGGTGGAGAAGGGCAGCATCTTGGTAATAGGAGCACGTTTACGGAGTGCGGTATAATCCTCCCCCTGTTCCTTTAACCACTTCAACAAAGCTACTTCGGTGGGATTACCGACTCCCTTGGCATCGTCTAAATGAGCCGTCGTGTTGACTGCAATGGCCTGATAAAATTGATCACGGTTTATGTCCTCGGCCAGCGTACATTCCCTCACCGACATTTGGTTCTGTGTCAGTGTTCCTGTCTTATCTGTACAGATCACGGTGACTGCCCCCATCGTCTCAGAGGCATGGAGTTTGCGAACCAAGTTATTCGACTTTAGCATGCGACGCATGTTCAGGGCCAAAGCCAACGTAACGGCCATGGGCAGTCCCTCGGGCACCGCCATCACGATAAGCGTCACTGCCATCATGAAATACTTCAGGACCACATGGGCCATGGCAACATAGTTGTTGCCCTGCCAGATGCTGTCGGTTAATATATCATGTACCAAGAATATAGCAAAAGCAGCCAAGGCAACCCCTGTACCGACTCTCGAAATCAACTTGGCCAGCTTCTCTAACTGCAGGTTCAAGGGCGTCTTAATACTTGTGCGCTCTGTAGAACTTGTGGCGACCTTGCCTATTTCCGAGTCATCTCCAACCTGGGTAACAACAAACTCGCCATAGCCATTCATGACCATAGATGATCGAAGGACAACATGGGCAGGATAAGCATTCAGCGGATGGGCTGCACCCTGAGCCTCTGATGATTCCTGACCATGCTCCGATGTGGTGTTGGTCTTTCGGTGTTCAGAAGCGGAGGGTGATGCTGTGCTCTTTGTTGTCAGTTGCTCCCCTGTCAGGCTCGATTCATCCACTTGCAAGTTCACCGCTTCGATGAGTTCCCCGTCTGCCGGAATCTCATCACCCGCCTCTATCAAGACGATATCCCCGACAACAACTTCCCGTCGCGGAACCTCCATCACTTTTCCGTTGCGTCGCACTTTTACGTACTGATTCTCGTTGGCGGCGGTAAGTACCTTGAACTTCTTGGCAGCATCCATTTCAAAATAAAAGCCAACGGTGGTTGCAATAAAGGTAGCCAGAATGATACCAATCGTCTCGACGAAGTCGTTTTCGAAAAATGCTAAAACCAATGAAACGACTGCTGCTACAATAAGAATTTGAATGATCGGATCCCGATATTTATCGATATAAAGTTTCCAAGGAGAAACGCGCTTGGGCGGGGTTAAAACGTTATCACCATATTTTTGACGGTTCTCCGCGACTTGGACATCTGTCAACCCCAATGGGTTCACAGTGTTCGATGTCAACTTATTCATAACTGTTTTGTTGTTTCATGCAAATATAGCGAAAAACCGTAGAACGACCCAACGCTGTCCCTAAATAATATTTAAAAATGAGGGGAATTGTTGAGGACAAATTAGAGAATCACTTCATATCTGACCCTGTAATAACAATACGACTCGGAGGTGGCTTGACTTAAAAGCCGGCACTCCGAGTCATTTCTATAAATCTTACCTCATCGCGGTAATTGATGGCATGATTTACTTCACGCTGATGAGGTAGTAGTTCTTCTTGCCACGCTGCATGAGCAGGTATTTGCCGTCGATGAGGTCGTCGGCGGTGACGGGCTGGTCGAAGGCAACCAGTTTCTCCTTGTTGAGGCTCACGCCTCCTCCCTTCACCATCTTGCGCATCTCGCCCTTGCTGGGGAATATTTCCCAATCCTCCTGGCAGAACAAGTCGATGGCCTTGCCGCCGAGTTGCGTTCTGTCAAGTTCGTAGTGAGGCACATCCTTAAATACGTCGTTGAGCGTGGCTTCGTCGAGCTGAGCCAACTGATCCTTGGTAGCCTTGCCAAAGAGAATGTTCGAGGCGGCGATGGCCATGTCAAGGTCTTCCTTGGAGTGTACCATCGTGGTGACCTCCTCAGCCAGACGGCGCTGCAAGGTTCGACGTCCGGGATCCTCGGTGTGCTCTGCAACGAGTGCAGCGATGGTTTCCCGGTCGAGGTCAGTGAATATTTTGATATAGCGTTCTGCATCATCATCCGACACGTTGAGCCAGAACTGGTAGAAAGTGTAGGGGGTGGTGCGGTTGCGGTCGAGCCACACGTTACCGCTCTCAGTTTTACCAAACTTCTTGCCATCGGCCTTGGTGATGAGTGGGCAGGTGAGTGCGAAGGCCTCGACATCGTTGCCGAGCGTACGGCGTATGAGTTCTGTCCCAGTGGTCATGTTTCCCCATTGGTCGTTGCCTCCGAGCTGCAGGCGAACGCCGTTGTGTTGATACAAATGCAGGAAATCGTAGCCCTGTAGAAGCTGATAGGTGAACTCGGTGAAGCTCAGTCCGTCGCGTGCCGTTCCGTTGAGACGTTGCTGTACGCTTTCCTTGGCCATCATGTAGTTTACAGTGATATGCTTGCCCACGGTTCTGGCGAAGTCGAGAAAGGTGAAATCCTTCATCCAGTCGTAATTGTTCACCAATTCGGCCTTGTTGAGCTCGTTGCCGTCGAAGTCCAGGAACTTGGCGCACTGTTTTTTAATGGCCTCTTGGTTGTGGTAGAGCGTGTCTGCGTCGAGCAGGTTGCGCTCCTGACTCTTGCCCGAAGGGTCGCCTATCATGCCCGTGGCACCTCCCACGAGGAGATAGGGTTTGTGTCCGCAGCGTTGCAAGTGGCGCAGCATCATGATGCCACACAAGTGACCGATGTGAAGCGAGTCGGCTGTAGGGTCAGTGCCGAGATAGGCTGATACCATGTTTTGGAGGAGGTATTCTTCTGTACCTGGCATGATTTGTGCCAGCATACCGCGCCATTTCAGTTCTTCGACAAAGTTTTTCATTTTAATTCTAATCGTTGTTTGGGTTGAACCCCACGGGTATGATGATCCGATGGGGTATATTCAGAATAATGGGGCGCCTGACGGACAACTTACGGAACCGGGTCGTACCCGCTTCCACCCCAGGGGTTGCATCTTAGTATTCGCCATATGGTCAATGCCAATCCCTTGATGGGACCGTGCTTGAGCAAAGCTTGGCGGGCATATTCGGAACAGGTTGGTGTGAATCTGCAGGAGGCCGGGGTGTAAGGGGTGATGAATCTCTGATAAAACTCAATGGGCTGTATCAATACCCAGGCCAAGACTCGGCCGATAAAATGTAAAGCCTGTTTCATTTTGTTCATTGCTGTAGTCCTTCCTTCTGCAGGCACTCGTCGATCCGTTGCAGCAAACGAATCACACTGCTCTCTACTTTTTCACTGCTGCGCAAGTGGTTGTCAAGCCAAATAAAAGCGATGGCAATCTCGTGTTCGGCAACGATGGCTTTATGCTTTCGGTAGGCTTCGCGCACTTGACGTTTCACCCTGTTGCGATCCACCGCATGCTTGAAACACCGCTTGGAAACGCTGACCATCATCTTGGCTTTCGACCTTTCTGCATGGTTCGAGGTGCTGCTTCCTGCCGTTTCCTGTCCTACTTGCAGAGGCATATACACTGCTCTCAGGGGGAAAGCCGACATCGATCGACTTCGGCCTCCTTGGAAAAGAGCATCTATAGTCTTCTTGCTATATATCCGCTCCTCCTTGTGAAGTGTGGAGGGAAGTTCCGGCATTGCGATACTTTATTTCTTCTTATGTTCCTTTTTGAGGAAATCTTCCAGTGCACTGATCATCGAGGGGTGCTCCTTCGTGCCACCAACGAGCGAGGCTTTGAGTCCTGCATTCTCGAGCGCCTTGCCGGTAGCCGGGCCAAAGGCTCCGAACTTCAACTTACCCTGCTTGACGTCTGGGAAAGACTTTGTCAGGTATTCCACACCTGTAGGAGTTGAGAAAATGAGCATGTCGCAATCGAAATTGTCAACTTCCTCTTGAGTGAAATCGTTGCTCACGGTGCGATACATCACACATTCCGTGTGGTTTAGTCCTTTGCTGTCAAGCAAATGCTTGATGTCATCGTTGTGAACGCTGCTCAGGGGAACGAGGAATTTCTCATCCTTGCGCTTCATCATGGCGGGCAGCAAGTCGTCTATTTTCCCCGTGCTTCCGAAGAACACCTTGCGCTTGCGGTATTGCACATACTTTTGGATGTAGAGGGAAATAGTTTCGGTAACGCAGAAGTATCTCATCTCCTCAGGGATGGTGAGACGCAGGTCCTTGGCAAGCTTAAAATAGTTGTTGATGGCATGCCGCGAGGTAAATACAACGGCAGTATGGGAAAGAATACTTACTTTTTGCTGGCGAAACTCTTTTGCGCTAAGACCTTCAACCTTGATGAATGGGCGGAATACAAACTCTACGCCATATTTTTTCTCGAGATCGAAATAAGGAGATTTATCATTGGCCGGTTTCGGCTGTGATATCATGATCTTCTTTATCATCTTTTGTTTTAAAAATTTACTTTTAAATAATCGTCCATGAAGACGAGAACGCCCCATAGAACGCCGAGTGGCACTACTTCTAATGTGCAAAAGTACAAAAAACTTTGCACAAAGTCAGTGTTTTTTTCGAAAAAGATAATATATGTCTTGTACAAGGCCAGTACTTTGGCCAAAATGATAACTATGATGGTGTAAATGGCGGTGGTTTCGATTGAAAAGTTAAAGTAGGCATGGAGCATGACAATGGGGAAAAGTACGACCCCTTCAGTGGCTGTTAGGAACAGTCCGGACTTGGTCCATTGTTCATTTTTTTTCCTATCAAAAAACACCCAGCCCACAAGGTTGTAGAACAGTGCTTTGGTCAATATGTAGGCGATGATGATACCCGTGTAAATACCAATGACGAGGTATTGCGGCAGCCCTGTCGTGCCATTGCCCATCGTCTTGGAGTAGAAGAAAAACACAAGGGCAAAGAGCAGACTGGTCTGCAGAAGTAGGAAATACTGGAAATGCAGTTCGTTGCCTGTCTCCGTGATGACGGTTGTGCCCTCGCTTGGGGTGCGGAAGAAGTTCTTGAAATGTCGTTGTATGAAGTTCCCGGTCTGGGCAATAGACACGGCCGCAAGTATAAAGCAACCCAGCAGAATGGACGTGATGAGGTTGTCGTTGGCAATATTGTAGGGTATGGGGTCGCCCGCAACCCCCTGGTGATACACGACATGCTCTGGTATGTATGTCGAATCGGGTTGCACCAGCGACTTGCCGTGGTACATGGGTTTTGCCAAATCCGCGGTGAGGACTTTGTCGGCTTTGCCCAAAGGAGTTTTCATGGGATTGGCACGGCTGCTCCAGTCTACTTTCGGAAACTTGTAGTTCGCTCTTAATATTGAGTCTTGCTGCCATGGGGTGGCTGTTGCAGGAAGCCGGCTGATGATCTCATGGGGTGTGTGGTAGCCGGAACGGGAATGGGCAGAAGCCTTGATCGGGGCTTCTGCGGTGGCTGTCGGGCTTGTGGAGAGAGAGTCTTGCTGGGTCATGGGATTAATAAAAATGCAGGCTACTGCCGGCAGTAGCCTGTGGAACCAAAGCGTGGATAGGGGAAGTTTCGGCTTTTAAAGGCCGAAAGCTTTCCTGATGCGCTCCGTTTGGTCGATTTTTTCCCATGTGAAGAGTTCGATCTCCATGGTTTTCCGTTCATGATACAGGCTGGTGAAGGTTTTGCTCACCACCTGGTTCTCCCGACCCATATGGCCGTATGCCGCCGTCTCAAAATACATGGGCTGGCGCAACTTGAGCATGCGCTCTATGGCCTTGGGGCGCAGATCGAACAGTTCTTCAATCTTCCGGGCGATGTCTGCGTCCGACTCCTTCACATGGCTTCGGCCGAATGTGTTGACATAAACGCTTACGGGTTCAGCCACGCCAATGGCGTAAGCAAGCTGTACGAGCATTTCATCGGCCACGCCTGCGGCTACCATGTTCTTGGCGATGTATCGTGTGGCGTATGCGGCACTGCGGTCTACCTTGCTCGGATCCTTGCCCGAGAATGATCCGCCGCCGTGAGCCCCGCGACCGCCGTAGGTATCTACAATAATCTTGCGACCGGTCAACCCCGTGTCTCCATGCGGTCCGCCTATCACGAATTTTCCCGTTGGGTTCACCATGTATTTGATGTCGTCGTTAAAGAGAGCCTGCAGTTTGTTGCCGGCAGCATCTTTGACGCGCGGTATCACGATGCGAATCACGTCTTCCCTAATCCTGTCAAGCATGGCCTTGTCAGCCTTCTGCTGGGCCTCCGGCGTGTCATTTTCCGGCGTGACAAACGGGTCGTGCTGGGTAGACACAACGATGGTGTCGATGCGCACGGGCTCGTTATTGTCGTTGTATTCTATGGTTACCTGGCTCTTGGCATCGGGGCGCAGGTATGTCATCTGCTTGCCCTCCTTGCGGATATCCGCCAGTGTGCGCATGATGAGGTGTGCCAGGTCGAGTGTGGCGGGCATGTAGTTGTCGGTTTCGTTGCTGGCATAGCCAAACATCATGCCCTGGTCGCCTGCTCCTTGCTGCTCTTCCTCCTCGCGCGATACGCCGCGGTCGATGTCGTCGCTCTGTTCATGGATGGCCGTGAGCACACCACATGAGTTATGGTCGAACTGATATTCTGCCTTGGTATAGCCCACATGCTTGATGGCCCGGCGTGCTATGGCTTGCAGGTCAATGTATTCTTTCGACCGTACTTCACCCATGATGATCACCTGCCCGGTCGTTACGAAACTTTCGACGGCACAGTGTGCAGATTCGTCGTAGGCAAGAAACTGGTCGAGAATAGCATCTGAAATCTGATCGGCTACCTTGTCAGGATGTCCCTCGGAAACAGACTCTGATGAAAATAAATAAGACATAAAAAACAAATCAAATAAAGAGGTTGCCTGCATGCAAACCTCCTATTATGTTAATCGATGTTCTGAGGGGAAGCGCGGCAGGATGCAGCCTGCCGCTGACTTGAACTTGATGGTGCAAAAGTTACGGATGATGCCGTGGTGGTCGGCGACTACTCCTGGGGCAACATCACGACGCTCACCTTGTTGGAATCCTTGAGGAACTCTTTCACAAACTGCGAGATGGCCTCCGGGGTGAGCCCCTGTACAATGGCTCTGTAGTTGGTGTAGGAGTCGAGGTCCATCATGTAGTTGTTCATAATCAGACCGCTCCAGAACCCATTGGTCTTCTCGTTGTCGTCGATTTGTTTGAGCATCAGTTCCTTGATCTTGGCCAGCATCTCGGCATCGCAGGTCTTGGCCAGGTTGTACAGTTCCTCGTCTATGATTCTCAGGGCTTCGTCTTTCATCTCCGGTTTCATGGGGCAGAAAGCCATGATTTGTGCCAGGTGGAATCCATCGTCGGCAGTGCTCATGCTGGCCTGTGCGCCGCACGAGTAGGCTGCACTGGCCTCCTCCCTAATTTTCTTGAGATAGACCATCGACAGCACCTGTCCGGCCACGTCGGCCTTGATGGAGCCTTCGAGCGAATAGGGCATCTTGTGGTTGAACCACGATATGAGAGAGTTAGCCTTGGGCGTCTCCATCTTGCGGTAGAAGATATTGTCAACGTTCTTCTTTGTGGGCACCGATACGCGTGTGCCAGTCATGTTCTTTCCTTTTGAGGGCAGCGCACCAAGATACTGACATATGAGCGGGCGAATGGTTGCCTCGTCATAGTTTCCCACGATTTCGAAAATCCAGCCGTTGGCATTGGCTGTGCGCTCCTTGGCCATGGCCAGGATGCGGTCGGGGTTGATGTTCTTGATGTCCTTGGCCAGGAACGGAGCCTCGCGCCAACCGTGTCCGTAGATGGTGGCCGAGATGGAGTCGCTGAAGGCTACCTCGGGGCTGAGTTCCCTATTCTTCAGTCCCAGCTCGTATTGCTGGATGATGTTGTTATACGAGTCCTGATCCTTTCTGATGTCGGTGAAGTAGAGATAGGTCAGCTGCAGCATTGTTTCCACGTCCTTGGGGGTGGAATTGCCGCTCACGGCCATACGGCGAGGTCCCATCGAGAGTCTGGCGTTGGCAATCTTACCGGCCAGTGCCTTGCCCAGTTCGGTGAGCGAGAAGTTGCCCAGGCCACTGCCATCGATCACGCTGTCGAACGCCTTGATATTGGCATAGTCTTCCTTGCCGTACACGGAGTTTCCGGCACCACCTACGCCGCTCATGATGACTTGGTCTTTCTTGTAGTCGGTCTTTTTCAGCAGCACGGTCACGCCATTGCTGAGGGTGAGGATGTCATAGCCGAACTTCTTGCTCTTCTCCTCTTTCGTGATTTTTCCTGCTTTCGGGAGTTTGGTCATCAGTGGTTCGTCCTTCACGTTGTCCACGTAGGCCTCGATTTTCTCTGCACGAGCTTCGCTCAGGGCGCCGAGCAACTGTGCCTCCGTGGGGTATACGTTACCTTTCTTTTCGTTGTTGAAGTTGATGATAACCAGGTTGGTGTCGTTCTGGCTTACCAAGCTGGGAAGCACCTGGTTGATGGCTTCTAATGGAATGGCCGGGACAACCTGCTTCATGGTTTGGTAGGTGAAGTCGATGTCGGGCATTGGTTCATTGGTCAGGAAGTAACCCAGGATCTCGTTGTAGAATTGCTTGGAATAGCGTTTGTCCTTGTTGGAGTAGGTCTTGTCGAGACTGCTCAGCATGTTGGTCTGGAAACGCTTGTATTCGGTCGGGGTAAATCCGAACTCCGTTGCCTGGCGCACCACCTTGAAGGCCGCCTTGAGAGCCTGTGCGGTTTGCTCCATGTTCTTGGGCGAAGCACTGAGCGAGAAGGCGTCCTTGGTCTTTGAGAAGATGTAGGAATCGTCGCCGGCCTGAGCACTCACGAATGGGCAGTCGGCTTTCTGTGCCTCTTCCACAAATCGCTGGTTCAGCATGCTGAAAGCTGCGGTCTTGGCATAGTTCTCTATCATATAGGGCAGCTGTTGCTTCAGGCTGTCGGGATAGGTGTCGTGCTTCATCATCAGTTCGATGATGCTTCTGGGGTATTCCTTGTCCTTGTCGATAATGACAATGGGCTTGGGGTTGTCGGGCACGGGTTCGTCGACGATTGGTGACGGATGGTCCGGTGTCTTGATGCTGCCGAACAGGCGCTTGATTTCTGCCTCAACTTGGTCAACGTCAACATCGCCTACCACGATAATTCCCTGGTTCTTGGGGTGATACCATTTGTGATAGTAGTCCACCAACTCCTGTCGCTTGAAGTTGTCTACCACCGACATCAGTCCGATGGGGTAGCGCAGTCCGTATTTGGAACCGGGATAAAGCTTGGGCAGGTTGCGCTCCAGCATGCGGCTGTTGGCGGATGTGCGCATGCGCCACTCTTCATGGATGACGCCACGCTCCTTGTCAATCTCGTCCTGCTCTAACAGCAGTCCGCACGACCAGTCGCGCAGAATGAGCAGGCAGGAGTCGATGGTGCCCTGTTGGTGCGTGGGCACATTGTCGATATTGTACACCGTCTGGTCGATACTGGTGTATGCGTTCAGGTCGCCACCGAACTCGATGCCCTTGGTACGGCACCACTCGATCAGGGCATTGCCCTTGAAGTTGTCCGAGCCGTTGAAGGCCATGTGCTCTAAGAAGTGAGCCAATCCGCGCTGGCTCTCCTCTTCCTGTATAGAGCCCACTTTCTGGGCGATGTAGAAGTTGGCTCGGTTTTCCGGCCAGTTGTTATGGCGGATAAAATAAGTCAGGCCATTATCGAGCTTGCCCATCCTGACATCTTTGTCTACAGGGAGGGTCATGTCGGGCATTTGTGCCTGCGCAGCAGCTGTTATCAGAAGCAGCAGGGCTGTGACGATGTTTTTGATTTTCATATCGTAAATGATGATTATGTATTGATATTCTGGAAATTAGAATGCAAAGTTAACCCTTTTCCGTTACAGGTCAAAAAAATATATGTTTAAAAGTCTGAATATTCCGTATTTTCATGCTTGCTCGTCCGCCGGCCCCATGGGCTGTGCGCTGGTTGTGAATCGTGCGGCTTGTTGGCGTGGTGCGAACGTGAAACGAATGGATATCGGCCGATGTGCGATTGTCTGTCGAACGCCGTGCACGTGGATTGCGGCCGAAGGAGAGGGAAGAGGGAAGAGGGAAGAGGGAAGAATGAAGAGGAAAGAGATAAGAGATAAGAGCTAAGAGGGGAGTTAGTGTTGATTCTTGTTCTTGATGTTTCGCGGGTGGTGTTCGAGGATGTCTTTCCGCAGCGAAGTGTTGTCAAGGTGGGTGTACATCTCTGTAGTGCCGATGTTGGAGTGGCCCAGGAGGTCTTGAATGACGCGCAGGTCGGCTCCTCCGCGCAGCAGGGCGGTGGCGAAGGAGTGGCGAAGGGTGTGGGGTGATATCGTCTTCTTGATGCCGGCGGCCTCGGCTTGGCGCTTGATCATGATGAGTATCATGGTACGGGTGAGATGATGGCCTCGCCGGTTGAGAAACACATAGTCCTCCTCGCCGGGCTTGATGATCATCTGCCGCCGGTCGTCGAACCAATAGCCTAATTCCTCGATGGCCCGATCGGAGATGGGCACAAGTCTTTCCTTGTTGCCCTTGCCCATGACACGGATGAACTGCTCTTCCAAAAAGAGGTCTGAAAGTTTCAGGTTGGTCAGTTCGGAAACGCGCAACCCGCAGGAGAAAAGCACCTCGATGATGGCCCGGTTGCGGTGCCCTTCGTTGGTGGAAAGGTCGATGCTGTCTTGGAGCATGTCCACTTCGTCGGTGGTGAGGTATTCGGGCAGGTGCTTGGGCAGGTGGGGCGACTCGAGCAGTTCGGTGGGGTCTACCTCCAGATATCCGTCGAGCACGAGGAAACGATAAAACGCCCGCACGCCGCTGAGGATGCGAGCCTGCGACTTCGACCCGATGCCGTGCTCGTGGAGCGAGGCAGCGAATTGCTGCAAGTCTTCCAGTTTCACGTCGAAGGGTGCCACGTCGACCTTCCTCAGGAAGTCAAGCAGCTTGTTGAGGTCGCGCTGGTAGGCATCGAGGGTGTTTGGCGAATAGCTGCGTTGCAGTTTCAGATAGCGGATGTAGCGCTTGGTGATGTCTTGGTATTGATATTTGTCCATAGCGAATGAGAAGGATGTGCGACAAAACAATTATTTGTTTTTCTTTGTGTTGTCTCTCTTTTGCACTATCTTTGCAGGGGCAGGGAGACGCTTCTGCGTCGGTGACGGAAAGTCCGACAGGAGGTCGGTTGCGGTCTGTCCCTGTATGCAAATTTACAGCAAAAGAGCCGAAAGGCAAAACAATCATGAAGAAGATATTGATTATGAATGGGCCGAACCTGAACCTTTTGGGGGTTCGCGAGCCCGGAATCTATGGAAAAAGTTCGTTTGAGAGCTACTTGCCCACGTTACGGTCGGAGTTTGCCGATGTGACGCTGGAATATTACCAGAGTAACATCGAGGGCGAGTTGATCAACAAATTGCAGGAGGTGGGTTTTTCCTACGATGGCATTGTGCTGAATGCCGGAGCCTACACCCATACCTCGGTGGCTCTTTTGGATTGCATCCGATCATTGAAAAGTCCTGTGGTTGAGGTACATATCTCTAATGTGCACCAGCGTGAGGAATTTCGCCATCACTCCATGATTTCCGCCGGCTGCAAGGGTGTGATCTGCGGTTTCGGCCTCGACTCGTATCGGTTGGCGGTACAAGGAATTTGTAATTCATAATTCACAATTTTCAATTCACAATTGGCTGCGCGTTGAAAAACGAATGTAAAGCTGTAGATAGACTGACTTTAAGTTATGAGCAGCTTATTCTGAGCTGCATAGGATTGTGAATTGAAAATTATGAATTATGAATTGCAAAGGATTATGAATTGCAAATGATTGTGAATTGAAAATTGTGAATTGTGAATTAGAACAATATGTTCTCCACCACAGCGAGCCTGAGGGTGACTATCTCTACCGTTTGTATCGGGCCACCAACATCCATACCATACACGGACGGATGGCCAGTGGGCACCTGCAGGGACGGTTGCTGAAAATGTTTGTCATGATGCAACGCCCGCGATACATACTTGAGATTGGTACTTTTTCGGGTTATTCGGCCATCTGCATGGCTGAAGGGTTGAAAGAGATTGCCACTCACGCTACCAAGCTTGAGAGAGTGGTGCGTGGCGGGGAGAATCGCCCTGCTACGGAAGCAGCTTCACGACTGTTTACTTTCGAGATCAACGACGAGATGGAAGACTTCACACGACCTTGGATTGAAAATTCACCGGTGGCCGAGTTTATAGACTTCCGCATTGGCGATGCGATAGTTGAGGCTCCAAAACTGGGTGTGAAGTTTGATATGGCTTTTCTCGACGGCGACAAGCGCAACTACGTCGAGATGTACGACATGCTGTTGCCCCTGATGACTCCCGGTGCCATCATTCTGGCCGACAACACGCTGTGGGATGGACATGTGGCCGACCCGGCCTATGACCATGACCCGCAAACACAGGGCATACGACGCTTTAACGATTATATCCGTGACGACACGCGGGTGGGAAAGATGATGCTGCCCATGCGCGATGGACTCACCATCATCCGCGTGAATCCCTGATGGTCGTTGGATTCGGGAAAAACTATTCTGCCTTGTTGTTGCTGTCTGTTCCTTGCGGAACGTGGGCATTCAGATGATTCTTTGTAAACGTTTTTACGGGATACCACACCGCGAGCCAACCGGCTATGATCACGGTGAAGAAAATAAGCAATACGTCGGTATAGTGAACGCTCACGGGGTAGGCATTGACGACGAATGTGCCGTCTGCATTGCCCATCTTGACAAAGCCGTATTGCTGTTGGAGCCAGCACAACAGTAGTCCAAGCAAGATGCCTGCAACTGCTCCTATCACACTGATAATGCGCCCTTCGAAGAGAAATATCTGCGTGATCTGCTTGTCTGTGGCTCCCAGGTTGCGTAGCGTGTTCACGTCGTCTTTCTTGTCTATGATAAGCATGGAGAGCGACCCCACGATGTTGAAACAAGCCACCACGAGGATGAAGGTGAGGAAGATGTAGGCCATGAACTTCTCTATCTGCATGATTTTAAAGGTGTCGGCCTGCTGTTCAAACCGATCCAGCACCTTGTATTTGTCGCCGGCAATCTTCTGCATTTTGGATTTCACATTGTCAAAATCTGATCCCGGTTTGAGTCTTAACTCCAAAGCCGATACCATGCCCGGCTGTCCCAAGAGATTTTGCGCAAAGCCCAGACTGGTAATAATCAGGTTTTTGTCATATTTTCCCTGGTTGACAGAGAATACGACGCCCGACGATATGAGCGAGTCGGCCACAAAACCATCTTCCGGGTTCGACAGGTCGAGTTGTCCTTCGCGGCGCGGGGCGTAAAGCTTCATGTAGTCTCTCCATTGTGTCCCGGTGCCGAGTTCCTGAGCCAGACGGATGCCGGGCGTTCCAAATTGGAGGTTGGCCGTGTGCAGTTTGAATTCACCCTCGCCATACAGAATCTCCGTAATGTGTGTCAACTGGTCGAAGTTGTCGTCCACGCCTTTCACTTTCACCACGGCTTGGTTGTCGTTGTAGACGGCGAGGGCAATGTCTTCTACGGTTTCGGTGGCAACATCCACTTGGGGAAGTTGTCTGATCTCGGTCAGGATGGGATCGTCGGCGGGAACGGTTTTTCCCATGACCGGCATCACTTTGATTTGTGGGTCAAAGTTGGTGAAGAAGCTTGCCACCAGGTCATGGAACCCGTTGAAGACCGACATGACAATGACAAGTGCCATGGTGGCAACGGCAACGCCAATCACCGATATGAGGGAAATGACGTTGATGGCATGGGTTTTTTTCTTGGAAAAGAGGTACCGGCGTGCTACGAAAAACGGGAAGGAGTTGACTCCAAGGCCGTTTTTCTTATAGGAGGCTGCTCCTGGGCGATTGCCTGAAGGTTTCTTTTCCATCGGATTCTTATTTTTTCAGCAGTTCGTCGATGTGCTCACTGTAGTCGAGGCTGTCGTCGATGAAGAACCGCAGCTCCGGAATGATGCGCAGTTGGTTTCGTACGCGTTTGCCCAGTTCGTAGCGAATGGTCTTCTCGTTGGCCTTGATATTGTCGAGCAGTTCGCTGCCTTTTTCGGAGGGGAAAATGCTCAGATAGGCTGTGCAGATGCTTAGATCAGGACTGATTCGTACTTTTGTCACACTCACCAACACACCTTTCATTTGGCGTGTCTGGCTTTGGAAAATCTCGGCCAGTTCCTTCTGGAGCAGGCGCGACACCTTGTTTTGTCTTGTCTCTTGCATAATATAGATAGTTAAGAACGGTTCTAGAATGGTTCGTTGATGTGTTATTCCAGGTTAATGTGGGTCACTTGAATATTCTCATGAAGAAAGATGGTGGCACTCTCCTTGAACTTTTCGGGATTTTCGGTGGTGAAATAGCTCACCGTTCCGTGTCTTGTGAGTCGTGCTTCCATGTCCTGGTGACGCTCCAGATAAGCTTTCAGACTTTTGGCTACATAGTCTCCTTGTGGCACGATTCGCACGTTCGGCTTCACGTATTTCTGGATTTTCGGCATAAGCAGCGGGAAGTGTGTGCAGCCCAGGATAATGGTATCGATGTCCGGATCCAGTTGCATGAGCTGGTCGATGCGCTTCTTGACAAAATAGTCGGCACCGGGAGAGTCGGCCTCGTTGTATTCCACCAGTAATACCCAGAAGGGGCATGCCTGTCCCGTCACTTGAATTTGTGGCCACAGCTTGGCAATTTCCATGTTGTAGCTTTGGCTTTTCACCGTTCCTTCCGTGGCCAGCAAACCAACATGGTTGTTGCGGGTGAGTTGGCCGATAACCTCTGCTGTGGGTCGGATAATACCCAGCACGCGCCGGTCGGGATCCCATTGTGGCAGGTCGTTTTGCTGTATTGATCGCAGTGCCTTGGCCGATGCTGTGTTACAGCCAATGATAACAAGTTGGCAACCCATGGCAAAGAGTTTTGCGACAGACTGCCGGGTGAACTCGTAAACCACATCAAACGAGCGGGGACCATACGGTGCGCGCGCGTTGTCGCCGAGATAAATATAGTCGTATTGCGGCAAAAGTCGGCGTATGCCATGCAGGATGGTGAGTCCTCCGTAACCGGAATCGAACACGCCAATGGCTCCTTGCTTTTGTGCTGACAGTTGTTTGCTCATTTTGTCGCGGCGGTGTGGTAGATAAAAATGGTGTGGTGGGGCAGACGAGTGCGAGTGATTTGGGGTGTTTGGGGGTGTAAGAGTTGTCCGGTGGTTATTGCATGGCAGCAATAATGGCAGACGTTACATCCTCGCCTACGCTGGCATTGATGTAGGGCACGGCGTTATTATCAGTGTTGAGAATGAATGCTAATCCCTTCGTCTTTCCAACGGTAAGGCTGGCGTGTGCCAGCTTTTCCTTCAGGGGTTGATAGGCTTCCTCTTCGGCCTGCTTGAGCAGCTGCTTGGCTTTTTGCTTGAAAGCCATGTTTTTCTCCATCAGTTCCTGCAATTCGGCTTGGCGTTTTTGCAGGATGGAGGGTGCGAAGTCTCTCTGTCCTTCGAGGAAGTCTTCGTATTTCTTGTTGAACTCATCCTCTACGCGCTTCATCTCGTTGTCGTATTTGATGCGCAGGTCATCGATGTTGCGGCGGGCAATAGCATAGCCGGGCGCAGCCTCGAGGGCTGACTTGTAACTGAAATAGCCAAAGCGCAGAGCCGGTGCCTGTGTGGATGTCATGGGCATAGACTCAGGAAGTGTGACTGGCTGTTGTGCCTGAGCCTGCCAAGTGGCAGCTGTGAGCATGATGTAGAGGAATAGTCTTTTCATTGTGTATGCCTTTCTTGTAATATAAAACAGTATGAATGATAAAAAGTTAAGCCAAGAGGAATACTAAGCTCGGAGCTTCTGGGAACCTACCTTGCTTGATATTTCTCTTGCCTTGACTTTCAGTCCGTTCGGCAGAACGGTTATTTTGTCTTGTTGATTTCAGCCTTAACCTTGGCTGTTACATCTTCAACGTTTGTACCGGTGTAAACGGCTACACCCTCTTCGAAGATGTAAGTGTATCCGCCAGACTTGCCAACGGCTTCGATGGCATTGCGCACTTTAGCGATGACGGGTTGCATCTTCTCTTGCTGTGCCTTCTGCAGCGACTGCTGGTTGTCCTGGAATGTCTGCTGAATCTTCTGATAGAGCTGCTGCAATTCCTGCTCCTTAGCCTGCTGTGCGGTAGCGTTCATGGTGCTCTTGCCCTTGTCGTAGGCCTCGCTCTGGCGTTGCAGTTCCTCCTGCATGCTCTTCAGTTCGTTCTCGTACTGCTTGGATGTGGCCTCGAGTTCTCCGTTTATTTTTGAAATCTCGGGCAGTGACTGCATGATGTTCTGTGTGTTAACCTTGCCGAATTTCTGTGCAAATGTGGCCAAGGGAGCCATCAGCATCACCATCAATAATAGTTTTTTCATTTCGTTTTCTATTGTTTAATTATTAATTATATCTTTAATTTATATATTCCGTGGCTTGGTGTTTTTTTCGTTTATCTTATCTTCCATAGCCCAGCTTCTCGAGCACCTCATTCGAAATGTCTACCTTGGGCGAGCCAAAGATGATGGCGGTGTCTGAAGCACGATCGAGCACCAAACTGTAGCCGCGCAGTTCGGAAATCTCTTTGACGGCGTTGTAGATTTCCTCGTGTATGGGAGTCATCAAACTCTCGCGTTTCTTAAACAGCTCTCCCTCCGGTCCGAAATATTTTTTCTTGAGTTCAGCGGCCTCCTTCTCTTTGTTCATAATCAGCTCTTGCTTGGCTTTCTTTTGTTCCTGAGACAGGAAAACCACTTCGTTTTGGTAGTTCTTGTACAGGGTTCCGGCCTCTGTGTTGAGCGCCTCCACCTCTGCCTGCCATTTCTTTGAGATCTGATTGAGCTGTTCGTTGGCACGCTCGTAGGCCGGTATGTTTTTCAGCACATACTCCATGTCGACGAGGGCGAACTTCTGTGCGCTGCCTTTGATGGGTAAAAGCGCGAAAAGGGAAAGCAGCAAACAGGCCTTCAGAATGCTCTTACGCATCGTTTTGTTGATTATCTTTCTCATGACTAATTCCTTTTTTAAAGTCTATGCTATAGTTAAGACGGGCTAAACTACAATTAAGTTACTTGCTGTTTGTAGCGTGATATCACCTTCTTCAGAGATCGGGTGGTGGGCGAGGGCTTTAGAACTCCTGGCCCAACACGAAGTGGAATTGGCTTCCACCCTTTGTTCCAAACACCTTGTCGAAGCCGTAAGCCCAGTCGATACCCATGAGTCCGACCATCGGCAGGAAGATACGCACGCCGACACCGGCAGAGCGCTTCATGTCGAACGGATTAAACTTATTGGTATCTGTCCATGCATTACCTGCCTCTAAGAAGGAGAGGGCATAGATGGTGGTGTTGCCGAGCATCAACGGATAGCGAAGCTCCAGGGAGAATCGGTCGTAGGCATAGCCCTCAGATCTCCAAGGCGTCAGTGAGCCGTTCTCGTATCCTCGAAGTCCAATCGTCTCTGTGGCATAGGTTGTGGAGTATCCACTCATGCCATCACCACCCATATAGAACGTCTCAAACGGACTCTTCTTATGCTTGTTATAGGAACCAAGAATACCAAATTCGATACGGGTCATCAGCACTAAACATTTCTGGGCGCTGGTGAGTGCTGTGAAGGTGCGGGCCTTAAACTTCCACTTATGATATTCTATCCATTTGAATTTCTCTTGCTGTTCTGTCACGTAGCTGGGCAGATTGGGGTTGGTGGCAAGGTTCTTATAGTCCTTCTTATCCCATTTCGACCATGGCGGCGTGAGCGTCAGGCTGACGGAGAAGTCCGATCCGCGACGCGGGAAGAGTTGGTTGTCGGTGGATGCGCGGTTGAGCGCGATGCCCAAGTTCAGATTGTTGGAGTTTCCGGTGGTCAATGGGAAGTATCTCCAGTTCTTCAGCATATAGCGCGTGAACGACAGCTGAAGCGACAAATTGAAGTAGTCGTCCGGCCAGCGAAGGCGCTTTCCCCAGCCTAAATTGGCACCGAAAAGTTTCACGTATTTGTCCGGATCGTAATAGTTTTCGTAGTTGGTGTAGTTGTAACTATAGCTGCTCGACCCCATCAGACTGTACATATAGTTGTTGCGCCAAGCAGAGTTAGCAAAGTTGCTCGCCATGTCGGTCTGCTTCGAATAGAACACACCGAACGAGAATTGTATGGGGCGCTTTCCTCCAAACCAATTGGTGGAGTAGCTGGCGTTGTAGCTTTGGTAATAAGTACCGTTGGTCTGCACGCCCAGTGACAGCTTTTCGCCGTCGCCGATAGGCATGATGCCGCGGTGCTCCTTGTTCTTGTTGAACAAGTTGGCCATGGAGAAGTTGTTGAGTGTGAGTCCCACTCGCCCTATGATACCGGTCTGACCCCATCCCAGCGAGAACTCAATCTGGTCGTTGGACTTCTGTTCGAGGTTCCAGTTGATGTCCACGGTACCGGTTTCTCCGTTGGGCACAACGTCGGGGGTAACCTTTTCAGGGTCGAAGTGTCCCACCGATGCCAGCTCGCGAGCCGAACGCATGAGTGCCTCCTTGGAGAATAGGTCGCCCGGCTTGGTGTGCAATTCCCGACGCACCACGTTCTCGTACAGGCGGTCGTTGCCATTGATTCGCACGTGACTCAGGTGAGCCTGCGGGCCTTCTTGCACGCGCATCTCCAAGTCTATCGAGTCGCCTACGATATTAATCTCGGTTGGTATGATGTATGAGAATACATATCCGTTGTTATAATAGAGGTTGCCCACGGCGTCTTCGTCTTCCTTGAGGCGCTTGTCCATGAGCTTCTGGTTATACACATCGCCACTCTCCATACCGAGCACCTTGCCCAGATAGTCGGAATTGTAGACCGTGTTTCCCACCCAGTGAATATTGCGGATGTAGTATTTTTGTCCCTCGTCTACCTTGATATAGATGCTGACGTGCTTATCGTCCACGTTCCACACGCTGTCTTCCAGTATCACAGCATCGCGGTAGCCAAGCTCATAATATTTGTTGATCAGATTTTCCTTATCCTTCTTCCAACGCTCCGGCGTAAATTTTTTCGACTTCAGGAAAGAAGAGAGCTTGCCGGCCTCGTGGGTCTTGGAAAAAGCTCCTTTGCTGAAAAGGCGTCCCTTGATCTTGTGGTCTTTCAGTTTCTCATTGCCCTCGATGGTGATCTTGCGCACCTTCATCTTCTGTTTCTTGTCGATGATGACATCAAGTATCACCTGATTCTTGGCTGTAACGTCTTCGCGTTGCTGTATGTCTATATCGGCATTCTTGAAGCCCTTGTCATCGAAATACTTCTTGGCCAGGATTTTGGCGCGGTCAATCATGTTGGGTGTTATCTGTCCGCCCTTGATCATGCCGAGCTTTTGCTCCATGTCTTCCCTCTCGCTTTTCTTCAGGCCAATATAATTGATTTCCGACACGCGAGGTCTGGGCTTCAGCGCAATGTGCAAGTATACCTTATTGCCCACCAGCGAGTCTGCCGCAATCTTCACATCAGAGAATAGGCCGTGCTTCCAGTATCGTTTCACCGCCTCGGTGATCTCGTTGCCGGGAAGTGTGATGCGCTGACCTTTTTGCAGTCCGGAAATACTTGTGAGCATATAGTCTTCATAGCCTTCCATACCGCTGACGTTGAATCCGCCGATGACTACTTCGCGCGGTGTTCCGGCGTATGTGATATCAGGAAAGACAATCTTGTCCTGTGCCTCTGCCCCCATGTGGCAAGCCGTTGCCATGAGAACTGCAAGTATTTTGTTCGTATTATGGTGCATTTTGTATCGTGTTAGGTGTCGGAGGGTTGTTGTTGTACGGTGGCTGTGGGCTGTTGCCCCGCTCCGTTTCAATCCGTCTGTATCCCCGTCCTTTTTACCTGATTACTCTTTTTCTTTCTCCGTTTCTTGCTTTACCCCGCTCTCCTGTTCCACCTGTTCTTCTGTCTTGCCGAAACGCCGTTGGCGATTCTGGTAGCTCACAATGGCCCTGTGCAGGTCTTTTTCCCTGAAGGCAGGCCAATAGGTGTCGCAGAAATAGAGCTCGGAGTATGCAATTTGCCACAGCATATAGTTGGATATGCGCAGATCCCCGCCGGTTCGGATGAGCAGGTCGGGGTCGGGCATGAAGTTGGTTGCCATGTGTTCGTTGACGATGTCCTCGTTGATGTCTTCTGGCCTCAGCTTGCCCGCCTTCACCTCCTCGGCAATCTCTCGGGTGGCCTTGGTAATTTCCCAGCGTGAGCTGTAGCTCAGCGCCACCACCATAGTCATGGCCGAGTTTTTCGCCGTATGGTCCATAGTCTCCTTCAGTTTGTCCTGAACGTCCTTGGGCAGGCGTTCCATCTCGCCCACGACGCGGAACCGGACATTGTTCTTCATGAAGATTTCGTCTTCCAGGGATGTCAGCACGAGTCCCATCAACGCACTGATCTCGTCTTGCGGACGACTCCAATTCTCGGTGGAAAACGTGTAGAGCGTGAGGAATTTCACACCCAGGCGCGTGCACTCAGAAGTGATGCAGCGCACCGTGTCCACCCCGGCCTGGTGGCCGAAGCTGCGTTCCTTGCCTTGCTCGGCAGCCCAACGGCCATTTCCATCCATAATGATGGCGATGTGCCGGGGTATCTTTGTCATATCGGGTTCTGCCATATTCTTATTCCTTGTTACACGTCTTGCACTTGGCCATGAAGCTGTAGGTGAATGTCAGCTGTAGCGCCGAGTAGCAGTCGGTGTTCTTGAACAGTCCGCTGCTCTTCACATAGAGGGGATCCTTTGCTCCGTCTATCTTGTCGGTTTGGGCGAAGTGTATGGCCCATTCGAGCCCCAAGTTCATGCGTTCGCCCACCTTGTATTTCATGCCGATGCCCAATGGCACGTTAAACGCCAGTACACTCTTGTCTGGTGTATCTGCGTATGTGCCGCCTATGCCTGCAAACACAAACGGCACAAGGCGTTTGGCTCCCCGGTAGTCGCGTCCTGTGCCGTATGGCCAGAAGTTGTACTCGTAGGTCAGGCATGCGTCATAGAGCGCGTTGTTAAATGTGTGGGGCGCCTTGGCATAGTCGGGATAGTGGGTTTCCACGTCAGCCGACGAACCTTTCATCGTACCGCGGCTCACATTCATGCGCAACCCCATGTACGGGTTGAAGACATATCTTGCCAGTACGGACACCATGGGCTGGAGGTTCTTGGTCATGTTACCATTAAAGTCTCCGAGATACCCGTTCAGTCCCACTCCTGCGCCAATCTCCATGCGATACTCCGGGTCGTCCTGTGCACTCAGCTGAGTGACAGAACCCAACAGCATGATGAAGATGGCCAGTTGTTTCATCTTGATGCGGTCAATGTCCTTTCTTCCCTGGCCCATCCCATTCGGGCGATGCGTCCTGTTCTCACGATGGCATCGTTGGCCTGGGTGATGTATATCATGTTTTTGTTGCCGCAAACCATGCTAAAGGGCGTCTCCCGCCGGGGCAGGCTCGCTGGCAGCTTGTAGCTGTCGGTTGCAAACCAGGTTAGCCCTTGGTCTTTGCTGCTGTAGAGTGTGCTCAAGTCGCCGCCCAGTGCCAGCAGTGCATTGTCGTAGCTGATCACCTGTAGGTTGGTCAGTGCCGGCAGGGTGTGCTTGTTATAGTCGTCCGGGGAATAGAATGCCCAGGGCTGATCCTGCGATCCACTTGCGTTCTCCTCCACCTTGCGCCATATCTTCGTCTCCCCGTCGCGGGTTCCGATGATCATGAGGCTATTGGTTTGGGCATTGGTCTTGGCCGGAATGCACACGAAGCAAATGTTTTCAGTGGGTAGGTTGGCGGCGTTGTCGTCCAAGGCATTGGTGCTCCATGTGGCACCGTTGTCGGCCGACGACATGAGTCCGCCCGCAGCCAGCGCATAGAGCTTGTTGCTGCTTGCACCCACCAGTTGGGTCAGACCAGTTGGCGATCCGGTTTCTTTCCACGAAAGACCGTCTGCCGATCGTTTCACGGATTTTCCATCGAATACATACAGCCAACCCTCCATGGCAACCACGTTCTTGTAGGCCTTGGAGCCAAACGAGATGCCGAGTGGCTTAAAGCTGTCACCCTCTTGCCTGAAGGCGACGGTCTTCCCCTCCTTCATGCCGAAGAGATACATCGTTCCGTTGTTCTCAATCAGTTTGCGCTCGGCCACGCCAGCAAGCTCTGCGAAGCTACCCTGCTTCCAAGTCATCTCATCTCCGGTTTCCTGGTGAATGTTCACCTTCACGATGTACTCGCGATAGGCCGTCTTGCGCATGTTGTAGACGCGTAAGCGCATGGGCTCGGTGAAGTCGAGCGTGTCCTTGGGATTATAGTAGCAGAGGCTGTCTCTGCCCGATCTGTCTTTCAGGTTCAGGACAATCGTACCACTGTTTTTCGACGTGATCGAGGCCATTATCTTCGATGCATCCGTGCCTTGGGGCAGGGAGTCGGGATTATAGATCAGCTTTCTTGTCTGGTCGATGCTGAATGCAAAGTCCTTGGCGTTATAGGCAACCGTATACACACTGTCGGTAACTCCGTCTTTGGCCGTGGTATGAAGGTGGCGTTTCAGGGTGCCGAGCGAGAATCCCGTCACTGCAGTGTCGTCGTGATAGGTTATCTCGTCATTGTTATCTTTCAAGCAAGAAGAAAGTAGGCACATGGCAGAAACCATGATGACTACTGACATAAGCTTCTTCATCATTGCGCGCTATTTAATGAATTTAGCTGCAAATTTACTTAGAATAATTCAATTTATCATGTATTTTAATTGTTTATTATGCAAAATATTGATTTATAGGAGTATTTTTAGGTTTGTTTAGGTTTGTCAGAACTTGTTGCGGTCAGTCGGGTGTGGACGCACGGCAACAAAAAAAAGAATGGGTGGAGTCGGAAAAACCGATCCACCCATTCTTGATTGTCAGGAGCCTTGTTGCTGCCAACAAGTTGCCCTTGGTTGTTTGCTTTATTCGAAATCAGAATCTGACCATACAGGTTCATTCCATTCATCGCCGGGTTCTTCAATGTCGAATTTCTTAGCACCGGCAGCGTCATCTTCTTTAGACGCAGACACTATTTTTTGCAAAATATCTTCGGAGTTAATACTCCATATAGCGATAAGTGGTTTTTGATATATCTTCTTCATCATGTGTGCTTATTTTACGAATTTCTTTCCGTTCTGAATATAGATGCCCTTCGGCAGATTCTGACAGTTGCCCGTGGGACTAACCATGCGCCCGTCAATGGTGTAGAGCGGTGCATTGGGCGATGGCGCTGTTGTGTTGTCAATGTTCATGATATCAGTTGTCGAACCGTCCCACAGTTGCAACACAATGCTCTTGGCCTTGTTGGCCTGTTGTTTAGAGCGGAGATAAGCGCGGAAAGGCTTAAACGAAGCACCGGTAGACTTCACGTAGTTGAATTTCTGTGTATTGAAACCGAAGATATAGTTCGTATATTCTCCGTCTTTGGCTGGTAAGTTGCGATATTGGTAGGTTCCGATGAAGTCGCCTGTGGCAATGTTGCTGGCAGGGATTTGCTTGTTGACAAACTCGATAGGCGTTTCGTTGGCTGTGGTGATAGCTTCGTTCGGTTCTATCAAATAAGGAGTGTCAGCTTCGGTTGATGTCACTTCCTGGAATGTAGCCGTGTTGCCTTTGGCTTTCATGAACTCGTAAGCCTTTGATACGTTGAACTTGGACAGCTCTGTTGCGTTCATTGCGAATGGCAGGCAGATGGTAGACATGCTGTGAGATTTGCCGTTAGCATCTGTCGTATAAGCAAAGTTGCGGTCGAACCATACCTTATCAGCCGTAAAGCCTTCGTCTACACCAAAGGTATAGCCGCTCTTCATATATTTGTCTCTGTTTTTGTCTATCCATACGCCAGTGTTTGCTTTGAATGAGCCGTTGTCGTGTGTCAGCACGCCACGGTCTGTAAGATAAAGCAGCGGCATATTTTTCCCTTCTACTAAGACGTTGCATGGGTGTTCGTGCCCTTTAAGTGCAAAGGTAGTGTTTGCATTAACCTTTACCACACGATTGAGATTGTCTCCTCGGTCAAAGAGGCTGAACTTTTTTTCTGCTGTCAGGTCAATGTAGGATGTATTCATATCGTAATCACCCATTTTATTGGGGTTGTAATTCGCAGATGTTTGGTAGTATCCAGGCTGGTTGGGACGCCACAGCATAAAAATGTCGCTCACCTCAAATTCCTGGTCAGAAGTGAGAATCATGTAGCCTCTCGATTCCATTTCTTGTCCTGGTTTGTTTTCAACCTGTTTCAGTCTAACTGGAAATTCCAATTTCAACCAGCCACCATTAGCCTCACGTTTTAGATAGTCTACGCGACCATGTTTATTAACAGTGCCGTATGCAGTATTTTTTGTAAGATCGCGAGTGTCGTCAATACCAACACCTGCTACAACAGCACCATCTGTTTCAGCCATTTTGTACACTCGATCTACATAGTCCCAAGCCTTGACACTCATTCTGACTTTAGCACCTTTTGGTGCACGTACAATGGCTTGTAACAGTGTATAGGCTAAACCGTCCTTTTGTTCTTCGATTGTAGCAATAGGCAAGAGTGCATTGATGGTAAGACGATATTTTCCATCTGTACCTTTGGGAGCTACTACAACCTTGTCGCTACCAACTTGTCCTGTCCATCCTAAAGCGTTTTGTTTGTATTTGTTTCGGGCATATTGATTGTTGTACGCGTCAGTGGTCTTGAATTCCTCCCATACAGGATCGAAAAGATATGTACCGTCGCCATTGTTCTTCACATACATCACGCCTTTGTTCATGTGCTGATTAAACTGATTATAGCGATTCAAAAGGTTGGTGCGATAGTGACGCACTAATAGTGTTTGATCAGTGAGCAATGAACCTTCGGTGGTACTGTAGCATTTAACTTCAGTATCGATGGGGCGAGGGATTCGTACCGTTTCAAGAACATTATGATAGTAGTCATGGAAGAACAATTTAATACTACTTTGCACATCCATATCCCACCAAGCTGAGCCCCAAACTGGAAAATCACTATATTCTACCAAGTCTTTCTTATTTTCATTAATATTTGAGTTGTAATAATGAAAGTGACAATAATTTGATAAATCATGAGAAAATCCATTGGCATCAGTTCCTACAACTTTAACATATCCAGACGTTTGATAAGTTACGCCATTCTCTTTAACTGTTCCTATGCGCATGTGAAAATCTTTCCAGTTGTCGTTAGCTACACGATTCACACGCTCGTTGACAAATGAAAATGTAATTTCACCGTATACTTTATAACCGGCATAGTCATAAGTTTTTGTCTTGTACGTGTACAACAATTCTTTCGAATTTTTCGGATTTACTGTCCACTCGTTGAGGCCAGCCTGGGCGGTGACGCAGGACAGCAGAGCGAGGCACGTAATTAATAATGTGTGTAGATGTTTTCTTATCATCTTCTTAAAGTGTTAATGTGTTATCATTCATAATTTTTTGTATGGTGTAGCAACAACTTGGGAGTGTTGCCAGGAATTCGAGATACGGGCATGTGCAAGACCATGAAAACGGGCTACGAATATGCTTGTGTCTTGCAAACTTTACAAAAGTATTTAGAAATTGACAGAGAAAATTACCCCCCCCCTCTAATTTTTAACAAATATTAAGAACATAGCCGCTGTATTTTGCGTTTGTTAAATGAGTTGAGCGTTAATTGTCTTTATAAAACAAAAAAGCAGTATGATCACTCACGCTGCTTTTTTGTAAGAATAATGTTAACGGATGTCGGTATTACCAAAGCAATAATACTAAGAATAGTCATCAAAGTGAGACTTTATACAGACATCACGAGTGATTCAAAATCTAATAACATAATCCTAATCTTTACCTTAAAAAATCTATCAAACTACTAACCTAATGAAACTTTATGTGAATCTTCTCACGAAGACAATGCAAATATACGCATTGTGTTCGGACACACCAAATATTATTGCAAGTTTTAACGGTTTTAATACTTCTTTTGATTTGCGCCCGTGTTTTTTACTCTCCTGACAGACATCAACCAAAAGGCTTGCCTCCGGATGAAGACAAGCCTTTTTGGGTGATATATTCTGATTCTGTGTCTTGTAGAAGAGGTGCGGATGCGCACCTCCTTACAAGCAGAGAATGAGCAATGATTACAGCTGTGGACCGGCAGCTACGAGAGCCTTGCCTGCCTCATTGCCTTCATACTTCTTGAAGTTCTTGATGAAGCGTCCGGCCAAGTCCTTAGCTTTCTCTTCCCACTCTGATGCGTCAGCGTATGTGTCGCGTGGATCGAGAATGTTGGTGTCTACACCTTCCAACTTTGTAGGAACAACGAAGTTGAAGTAAGGAATAGTCTTGGTAGGAGCAGAATCAATCGAGTGATTCAGGATGGCGTCGATAATACCACGTGTATCCTTGATCGAGATACGCTTGCCGGTACCGTTCCAACCTGTGTTCACCAAGTAAGCCTTGGCACCGTTCTTCTCCATCTTCTTAACGAGCTCCTCAGCATATTTTGTAGGATGCAGCTCGAGGAATGCCTGACCGAAGCAAGCCGAGAAAGTAGGCGTAGGTTCGGTGATGCCACGCTCTGTACCTGCCAACTTGGCGGTGAAGCCAGAGAGGAAGTAGTACTTGGTCTGCTCTGAGTTCAGGATAGATACGGGAGGCAACACGCCGAATGCGTCAGCGCTCAGGAAGATCACCTGCTTGGCAGCGGGACCTGCTGAGATCGGCTTAACGATGTTCTTGATGTGGTTGATCGGATAAGACACGCGAGTGTTCTCGGTGGTGCTGTTATCGGTGAAGTCGATCTTGCCGTTAGCATCTACGGTCACGTTCTCGAGGAGAGCGTTGCGCTTGATGGCATTGTAGATGTCGGGCTCAGACTCCTTGTCGAGGTTGATCACCTTGGCGTAGCAGCCACCCTCAAAGTTGAACACGCCCTTGTCGTCCCATCCGTGCTCGTCGTCACCAATGAGGAGACGCTTCGGGTCGGTAGACAATGTGGTCTTACCGGTGCCGGAGAGACCGAAGAAGATGGCGGTGTTCTCACCGTTGAGGTCGGTGTTGGCAGAGCAGTGCATGGAGGCAATGCCCTTCAGTGGCAGGTAGTAGTTCATCATAGAGAACATACCCTTCTTCATTTCACCACCATACCATGTGTTGATGATCACCTGCTCCTTGGTCGTTACGTTGAACACAACAGCTGTCTCTGAGTTCAGGCCGAGTTCCTTGTAGTTCTCCACCTTGGCCTTGGAAGCATTGTAAACAATGAAGTCCGGCTCCTGATCGAGTTCTTCCTGATTAACAGGCTTGATGAACATGTTGGTAACGAAGTGAGCCTGCCATGCTACTTCCACGATGAAGCGAATCTTCATGCGGGTGTCCTTGTTGGCACCGCAGAAGCCGTCAACAACAAACAGACGCTTGTTGGAAAGCTCTTTCTTAGCCAGTTCGTTTACTGCAGCCCAAGCCTCCTTGGAAGCCTTCTTGTTGTCGTTCTTGTATTCGTCTGATGTCCACCAAACGGTGTCATGAGAATTCTCATCGTCAACGATGAACTTATCCTTAGGAGAGCGACCGGTGTAAACGCCTGTCTTTACGTTTACTGCGCCAAGTTCTGTTTCCTGACCAACTTCGAAGCCTTCGAGGCCTTCTTTGGTCTCTTCTTCGAACAGTACCTCATAGGAGGGATTGTAAACTACTTCTGTAGTACCTGTGATGCCGTATTTTTCCAATACGGATTTGTCAAACTTTGCCATTTCGTTCAATGTATTTAAGTTATGAATGTGATAAATATCTTCTACTTACTCCATGCAAAGTTAACAAAAAGTGCTTACCTACACAATGTTTATGCGTGATTTTTATCCTAACTCTTCTCTTTTTAGGTTAAAGAAGTTAAAAAGAAAACGTGTTGAAAGATATTTGCTATTTAGACTTTGCAAAAGCAAATCCGTTTTGCTAACTTTGCATCCAAATTTTAGGGAGGGCTGTTTTTTTATGCTCTTTCCATACAAAAGATAAACCCAAAATCTATGGAAATTATCAATCTGTCTGATCGTAACAGTATCATTGGCCAGTACATGGCAGAAATTCGCGATGCCGAGTACCAGAAAAACCGTCTTTTGTTTCGCAACAACATCATGCGTATAGGGGAGTATGAGGCTTTCGAGGTGTCTAAAATGTTGAGTTATGAAACCAAGGAAGTCACTACGCCGTTGGGTACATCGGAGGTGAGCGTGCCGTCAGACAAGATTGTCCTGGCAACGATATTTCGTGCCGGGCTGCCCTTTCATCAGGGTTTTCTCAATGTGTTCGACCACGCCGGCAACGCTTTTGTTTCGGCTTATCGGGAATATGAGGACGAGGCGCACCACGAGGTAGGGGTTCACGTAGAATATCTGGCCACTCCGGAACTGGATGGCAAGACGCTGATCATTGCCGACCCCATGCTGGCAACCGGTGGCAGCATGGAGTTGGGCTATAAGGCGTTGCTCACCAAGGGCACTCCCAAGAAAGTCCATGTGTGCTGCGTCATAGCCAATCCCGAGGGCATAGAACATATCAAGAACACCTTCCCCCACGACAAAACCACGATATGGTGTGCCGCCATTGATCCCGGAATGAATGCCAACAAGTACATCGTTCCGGGATTTGGTGATGCCGGAGATCTGTGCTACGGCAGCAAAATCTAATCCGCGAGTCTTATTCTTTTACCTCCCAGATGTCGTTCGTCTCGAGCAATTCCTCGAAGGTGTGATATTTCTTTTGTTGTTTCACCTCTTCGATTTGCTTGTTCACTTCCTCATCATAGCAGGGGCCTTCCACGTCACGAATGACGCCGAGAGCCACGGGGAATCCTTTTTCTGTGTCCATCATGGCGAGTTTCAGCTGTAGGGTGTCGTCCTCGCAGTGGGCATCGTGGATAAGCACGTCGTCGATGGTGTAGCCATTCTTGCCGATTTCCACCACTTTCAGGCCGAACCCTTCTTGCACAAGTCCGAACTCATTGTTCTCGCCAAAGACCAGCGGCTTGCCGTGCTCCAGATAGATAGCATTTTTCTTGCGCCCTCCCTGGGTGTAGACCGATTCATGGATGCCGTTGTTGAAGATGATGCAGTTTTGCAGAATTTCGCACACAGCGGCTCCCTTGTGATTGTGGGCTGCCTTGAGCATGCGGATGGTGTGTGAGCCGTCGGTGGCCACGGTGCGTGCGAAGAATTTACCGCGTGCGCCAAAGCACAGTTCTGCTGGGCGGAACGGGTCTTCCACGGTGCCATAGGGGCTCGACTTCGATACGAATCCGCGCGGACTGGTGGGCGAATACTGACCCTTGGTGAGGCCGTAAATGCGGTTGTTCAGCAGAATCATGTTCAGGTTCACGTTCCTCCGCATGGCATGGATGAAGTGGTTTCCCCCGATGGCCAGTGCGTCTCCGTCTCCGCTCACCTGCCATATCGTGAGTTCTGGATTCGCGATCTTTGCCCCGGTGGCAATGGCAGCGGCACGCCCGTGTATGGTCTGCATGGCGTATGCATTCACATAGTAGGGCAACCGACTTGAGCAACCGATGCCCGAGATGACCACCGTCTCATACGGTGGCACACCGATCTCGGCCATGGCCTTCTGAAAGCTGTTCAGGAAGGCGTGGTCACCGCATCCGGGACACCATCTGGGCTGTCCCTTCTTGAAGTCGTTTGCCGTATATTTTACAGTCGTGGCGGGTTGTTCCTGGGCTGCAGTCTGAATATTTTCTTCCATAAGATGTCTTCTTTTAATCTGGGTTCTGTAATTTGGCCTTGACAGGTCTGACGCTGCTATTGCAGCATCTTGGTATCAAAGGTGCGGCCTATGGCTTTGTCGTTGGGGTTGGTGATGAGCGTCTCGAAGGCCTCTACCAGCTCGCTGACGACAAAGGGTTGCCCCTTCACCTGGTTGTATTGATAGGGTGAGAAGTCGTTGATGCGTATGCGCAACAGGGCGGCCAGTTGTCCGAGGTTCTGCTCAGCCACCACCACCAAGGGATATTTTGTCAGCTCTTCGGCCGTGTTGTCGGGCAGCGGATTCATGTATTTCAGCTGAGCCAGCGCCACCTTGTGGCCTTTCTTCCGCAGCTGCTGCATGGCGGAGTAGAGATGTCCGTAGGTCGAGCCGAAGCCCACGATGAGCAACTCGGCATCGTCCTTGTCGCCTTCAATCTCTAAGTCGGGCACCGGGATGGCTGCAATCTTGTTGTATCTCATGCGATCCATCAAGTCGTGGTTCTCTGGGTCGCTGGATATGGCTCCCGTCTTACCGTCTTTCTCCAGTCCACCCAGAATGTGGGTGTAACCTTCCGTGCCGGGAATGGCCCAATAGCGCACCAGTGTTTCCGGGTCGCGTTTATAGGGTACGTATTTGTATTTCTGGCTGTCCGGTGCATAGTGTGGCTGAATCTCCGGCAGCTTGTCTATTTCCGGCAAGCGCCATCCTGACGAGCCGTTGGCCACAAAGGCATCGGTGAGCAGCACCACGGGCGTGAGATGTTCCAGGGCAATCTTGGCTGCCATGTAGGCTGCTTCGAAACAGTCGGTCGGGCTGATGGGTGCAATCACCGGCATGGGGCTTTCACCGTTGCGACCGTAGAGCACCTGCAGGAGGTCGGTCTGTTCGCTCTTGGTGGGCATGCCCGTGGACGGTCCGCCACGCTGTACGTCGATGACCACCAAGGGAAGCTCGTCGATCACGGCCAGGTTCATGGCCTCGCTCTTGAGACAAATGCCAGGTCCCGATGTCGAAGTGACTCCCAGTGCGCCCGCAAACGAGGCGCCGATGGCCGTTGCACAGGCGCTGATCTCGTCTTCAGACTGCATGGTGGTAACGCCCAGCGACTTGTGCTTGGCTAGCTCATGCAGAATGTCTGAGGCCGGCGTGATGGGGTAGGAGCCCAGGAAAAGTTTCAGGCCGGCACGTTCGGCGGCAGCCATCAGACCATAAGCCGTTGCTTTGTTGCCCGTGATGTCCATATAGCGCCCGGGCTTTTTGTGTTTTGCCTCGATGCGGTAGGTGTTTGGCACCGTTGTGTGGGTGTTGGCACCATAGTCGTATCCGGCCATCACCACTTGGATGTTGGCCTCGGCGATGGCCGGCTTTCGGGCAAACTTATCGCGCAGAAACTGTTCGGCCAGTTCCAGGTCGCGGTTGAACAGCCAGCATACCAGTCCCACGGCAAACATGTTGCGGCACTTCAGCTTGCTCTTCATGTCCATGTCCGTCTCGGCCAGGCAGGCCTTCACCATGCGTGTGATGGGGCAGGCCACCACTCTATCGGGGTCTATGCCCAGTTCGCGCAGGTAGTCGTCGGTCTTGAAGTCTGCACGTTTCAGGTCTTCCGGACCAAAGGCATTGGTATCGATGATGATAATGCCCTGTGGTTTCACATGCTTGAACTGAGTTTTCAGCGCGGCGGCATTCATTGCCACCAGCACGTCGCACTGGTCGCCGGGGGTGTAGACTTTGCTTTCGCCCACATGCACCTGGTAGCCTGAAACGCCCGTGAGCGACCCTTGCGGGGCACGGATGTCGGCGGGATAATCGGGGAATGTGGAAATGTCGTTGCCAACCGATGCAGATATGGTTGAGAAAACATTACCGGCCAATTGCATGCCGTCACCCGAGTCGCCCGAGAATCTTACAACTACATCCTCGAGATCTTTAACCTCTAATGCTTCTGCCATCGTGTAATAAATTTAGATAGGTTTTCATTTTGTTTGTGATGCTTACATCTTGCCTCGTTTGGGTTGTTGCTCAAAGGTCATAGGTTTAATGTCAGGTAATGCAAAGTTAGGATAAGTTTAGGATATAACAAAACAAATGCGAATTTTTATTTGGGTATTGGCA
>NZ_GG704782.1:274738-284423 GCF_000160535.1 Hallella bergensis DSM 17361
TAAGTTGATCAAGAGAAAAACTAGGCTATAAAACTCCCTATGAAGTTTTTTTCCTACATTTGTAACCGTGTTGTACTTGACACTGGAATGTGCGCTTGACATTGGAATGCGCGCTTTTCGGCAATCTCAAATAAAAATTGTACCTTTGCAGACGAAAACGCAGAAGGGTGACGGCGTACACTCGGCTCTTACTTTATTATTTTTACTATGGCTTACTTATTTCTTACACTTGCCATTATTTTAGAAACAGCAGGAACGGTGTGCATAAAACTCTCTGATGGCTTCACAAAGCCGCTACCGGTAGTGGGGACCTGCCTTGCTTACATTGCTTGTTTCTATTTCCTCTCGTTGTCCTTGAAAACTATTCCGTTAGGAATTTCCTATGCAGTGTGGGCTGGGCTGGGAATTGTATTGGGTAATATTATTTCCGTTGTATTTTTCGGGCAAAAATTCGATTTTGCGGCAGGCATCGGCATTACACTCATCCTTGCAGGAGTAGTCGTTCTCAATCTCTTTTCAGCGGCATCTGCGCATTGAGAAGAGGCGGCATGAGTATTTAGGAAAAAGTCGTGAGGTATAAAAGGACTTGCTCCGTATTAGTGGAGCAAGTCCTTTCTGTTTGAGGTGTCTTTACATCAATCTATCCAAACAGGTGAATTATGAGAGTTGTCGGACGGGATAAAAGACGCAAGGCGGACCGTATTGGTGGACAGAAAATAAGTCAACCATTTTCAGGGAACGACACTATGTCAAATCAACTAATCGAAGCACAAAGATACGAAATCTATCTTGGACTTCAAAGGAAATGGAGCAAATCCCGTATAGCAAGGGAAATCGAAGTGTCCTGCTCAACGGTCATCCGTGAAATCAGGCGAAACTCCAAGCCAGACGGCACGTATGTGTGGAAGTATGCACAATCCAAGTGCGAAGCCCGCAAGCACGGCTTTAAAGGCAATCACCGCAAGCCTGAGGACTTATGGTGGCGTGTTGACCGCATGTTAGAGGATGAGGACTGGTCTCCCAGCCAAATTGCAGGCGTGCTCAGACGTGAGGGTATTCACATCGTGAAGCAGACCATCTACAACCACGTCCATGCAGACACCACCGGAAAACTTGCTTCACATATGCCACATAGGCTCAAATACACAAAGAGGAGCAAGGCGTTGCGTCCTACGAAGGCTACCAATATCCCTAACCGTATAAGCATACACCAGAGACCAATGCAGGCTGACGGCACGCGCTTCGGAGACTGGGAACTGGACACTATCGTCGACTCGTACGGTCATGCCATTGTTACCTTAACGGAACGCTCGACTAACTACATTCTCATGGAAAGACTGCCGCAGGGACGGAAGGCGTTACCAACGGCAAAGACCGTGGCAAAATTGCTCTTTCCATATAGGGAATCACTGCTTACCATTACCACTGACAATGGATGTGAGTTTGCCGCACACGAGGAAATAACAAGGCGGCTCAGCATGAATGGAAGAAATCCGGTGGTGGTTTACTTCACCGATTCTTACTCCTCCTGGCAGAAAGGTGCTGTAGAGAACGCAAATAAACTCATTAGAAGGTACATACCAAAAAAGGCAAACTTCAACGATTTCTCTGACCGAAAAATAATGGAAATACAAAAGAAAATAAACAGAAGACCAAGAGAAAAATTAAATTTTGATACCCCTAAATACAAATTCTTCGAAAACTTTCCATAAATTTGCATTTGCTGTTGGACTCTACAAAATTGGTTTTACCTAGTTTAAAAAAGAAATTATAATGAAAATATGGAGGCTAAGAATATGAAGATTAATAATGAATGTTGTTGTGGATGCAAAACAGAAAAGCCGGATCAAATTAAAGACAATTGTCCTGTATGTAATAATGAAGGGATTTCCGTTAGTAAAGTAACTGTTGAACATCTAGTGGTAGATGATTATCGTAATGCTGTTAACGGAGATCAATATAAGATTTGCATGAACGAGGACTGCGACGTTGTTTACTATAACTTAGATAATGAAATAAAATTCTTGAAAGACCAAGTTAGAGTTCCTATCTGGTTTAAGAAAGATGCAGATCCTAAGTATGCTTGTTATTGTAGCGAAGTCACAGAAAATCAGGTAATTGAAGCAGTTGTAAAGCATGGCGCGAAATCCGTAAAAGAAGTAAATGCCATCACTGGGGCAATGAAAAATTCTAATTGTAAAGAAAACAATCCGTTGGGAGTTTGTTGTCATAAGATTATTCAGGAAGCTATCGATAAAGGCTTGAAAATGAAATAATTACAGCCGATATGTTCCTACAAACGAGAGCCAATCTTTGATATGTTTCCATCTACGAGCGTGGATATGTTCCCCATAACCATAGGGGTTGAGACTGTAGTATTGATGTCAAGAAAATAGAATAACAAGCTATAAAACTTATAAAATCAATGGCTTATAGGATTTTAAAAGAAATCAGTTTTATAATAAATTAAAAATCGTGTTGGTAGAAAAATCGTCTACTTCTACCAACACGATTTTACAAAGAGCCAGTACTTACATCTCTTTTTTTCCTGTAAAACTATTGTATCTTGATACTTTAAGGAGTTTCAATCATTCGGTCTGTTAACCGTTATTTTTTGGATCTAAACTTAATAAAATAGCATTAATGGCGACGATGACTGTTGACACAGACATTAGGATTGCTCCTAATGCAGGGCTTAATTTGATACCAATAGGAGCCAAAATTCCTGCAGCTAGAGGGATAGCTATAATGTTATAACCAGCTCCCCAAAAGAGATTTTGTTTCATTTTACGAGTTGTTTTGTGTGCTAATTCAATAAATGATTCAATATCTCCTGGATCAGATTGAGTCAAGATGACATCAGCTGAATCCAACGCCACTTGAGTTCCTGCACCGACTGCTATTCCAACGTCTGCTAAGGCAAGAGAAGGGGCATCATTAACACCGTCACCTACCATGATAACTTTCTTTCCTTCTTCTTTAAGTGTTTTTACTAACTCATATTTGTCTTGTGGAGACTGATTTGATCTATATTCAATCCCTAAGTCTTCTGCCGCTCCTTGAGCTGCTTTTTCATTATCACCTGTTGCCATAATCGGCTCTATATTGTTCTTTTTAAGAACTTTAATTAACTCTTTGCTCGTTGGTTTTAATTCATCCCCTAAAGCTACAGCACCAATAGCATCATCGTTTTCTACTAAGACACTGAGAGTTGCTCCTTTTGGAATATCCATATCCAGATTACGTCCGTAGGCTTTTTGGCTGATTAATTGGTAACTATGGCCCTTGGCTTTGCCTTCTACGCCAGCACCGGAAATCACATCAATTGAATCAAAAGATACTGGACTTATACCTTGCTGCTTAGCGAAGCTTATAATTGATTGAGCAATCGGGTGGCTAGATCCTCCTTCAATACCTGCCAGTAAGGCAATGATTTCCTCTTTATTATATTTGTTATTAAAAAGTTCAACGTCTAATACTTTAAACTCACCAGTTGTTAAAGTACCCGTTTTATCTAAAATCATCACATCTGCATCTTGAGCTATTTCTAAGGCTTGGCGGTCTTTTACTAGTAAGCCACGACTTGCCCCTAAGCTTGTGCTACGAGCGGTGACCAATGGAATAGCTAGACCCAAAGCGTGAGGACAAGCAATAACTAATGTAGTAATAGTAAATATAACTGCCGTTGGCACATCTTCTATAACCATCCATGTTACAAAAGCAATTAGCGCGACAATAACAGCAATATAGAAGAGCCATCCTGCAACCTTTTGAGCAATATTTTCTGCTCTGGAAGGCTGACTTTGAGCTTGGCTGATTAAATTCTGAACTTGAGATATAAAGGATTGATCACCTGTCTCATTCACTTTAATATAAAGAACCCCTTGAACTTTAAGGTTAGAGATCTAATTGGGGTCATCGACCGTCCCAATGTAAACACATACGAAGATCTTGTACACGAAATAGCCAGTATCACACACTTACCTTCCTATCAAGTCAACTTTATCTTAACGTCATGCATAAATAACTATCAGCTTACTTTGGAAGACAAAGATCTCAAACAGCTGAATATCGATATCAGCAAGATTGTGAAAGAGTCTAGCCTTCCTTCTGCGGATAAACAATTATTAATAGATGCCACGAGCATTTCCGCAAACAGCGCACTCTACTGGAAACGCACAACAAACAACTAGCAAAGAGTACGAATATGAGGAGAATAAGACTATTCATCTACATCACGATCATTCTACTCTTACCTTGCAGTGTAGTTACAGCTTTTGCTCAGAAGCAGATCGTCCCTAAAGTTGAAGTCAATGCAAGAGCTGGTGTCGGTGCCTCTCTAACGCCTCAATATGTAAGTCCTGTGGTGTATGATGTGGGTTTGACTGTATTAGGGCGCATTAAGCCCCAGACGTGGGTTGGCGTTGAAGCGTCACTATCTAGTTTTCGCTTCAATATGCCAGCTAACAAACTTTCGCTTAAAAATCCCTACTCTAGTATGCTTTTTGTAGGTCCATCGCTCTTCTATAAGTACGGAGGAGGTAATGGATGGGAAGTAGTAGGAGGTCTCAGTATCGGCTACACTTATCTCTTTCCAAATAAAGACCTGCAAGCCCCATCTTCTGAATATGAGGCTCTATTAAAGGCTCAGCACGGATGTGGGCTGAATTTCTCTAGCGAATTTCGTTACGCCTACCGAAACGTTTCCTACGTTGGATTAGGTTACAAATTCCAAATGAGAGGGCTATTGGTGGGAGAAGCTGGCTCACAGCAGAGACAAGGACTATTCTCTGGAATACCTTTTATATCAGTCGGCTTTAGATTCTAAACTGATGGCTAATTGAAATTGAGTAGGAGGTAAACACTAACCATAGGTGTTTATCTCCTACTCTTGTATTTACCACTTCTCGCACCACCGTACATACGGTTTTCGTGCTCCCTTCTAATTTCTAGGGATGACGAATCATAAATGGAAAGCGAATCCCTATTATGGTACACTGAGAAAGGTCGAAACCAAACGTACTGCAATCGAGCGACTTTTGCTCAATAGCTACGTGAAAGTTGTAAATTCTCACGTGGCTATTTTTATTCTTTACATAGACGAGAATCGTTTCCTCCGAAGTTTCATTTCTACGCAGTTTTTGTCCCTCCCGAGACGATTTGACAATACCACGTGGAGATTGGCTCCGTCTAAGAATTTATATCGGGGGGGCTTTTATCTTCTATAGTTCTCACTCAGTATTCTGTTTATGTCTGAGAGGCGATAGAGAATCTTCCCTGCGATTTGGGTGTAAGGGATAATGTTTTTGTCCCGATAGTCTTGCAGGGTTCGAGGGGAAAGGAACAGTTTTTCGCAAACCTCCCGTCCTGTGAGATAGATTTCACCTTCAAAAAGAGGACGATGAGTTTGAGCGATACTTCTCACTCGATTCGTCAAACCTTTAATGCCAGAGATGAGTTGCTTCATCTCTGGTGTTTCTTTATTGATCGTTTCGTACTCCATAGTCATTAACCTTTACGAGTGTTAGAGTTAGCGAGGAGAGCTTCCACATCCTCACGCTTGTAATAGCATTTATGTCCGATTTGGATAAAGGGCAGCACAGACGAGTCCCGATAGTGCTGCAATGTTCGCTTACTGATGTTCAGTATTCGGTATACATCCCCATTGTGTAATAAGTCAGGGAATTGGGCTGGTGGTGCAAAATGTTCATTGAAACTCTTTGTCAGCTCCTCGATGCACTCTTTCAGTTCCTCCCAAGCGGAGGTGTCAATGGCTGTAAATCTCATTTTGTTGTTGTGTTATTTGCGTTGTTATTACTTTCTGACGCAAAAGTAAGCAGGCTCTTCCATTATTCCTTTAAGCGCAGAGATAGCGGGATATACGAGGAAATATTAGGAGACTGTTGCATAAAGGCGAATCGCTGTGTTGCTTTCGGGATTCGGCTTCGGTCACATACGGAGGTATGCTCCCTTCAGACCTCACCCTCAGCGCCTTGCGCTTCATCCTTTCTGCAAAGTCAAGACAATCTTGCAAGCAAGATTGTGAGACTGTTGACTTTTGCAACAGTCTCATTCGGAAGAGTGGCTCTTGCACACTCTCTGAGATTGTCCATACTTTATTCCATTGCGTCACTAGTTCAAGTAATCACTTCAACCCATGGAAGTAAAGCAAAGCGATCCATAGCAAACGACACACTTTTCGTTAGTGCTATTTGCACACTCATAGAGCCTCTTTTCCTCCATTTGGATTGCGAAAAGGGGCTTTTCGTTGTGCCGTGCCTGAGAAAAGCGATGCACTCTGAAGCAAGAAAATCGTCCTTGTGCTTCTTGCGAAAAAACTCTTCTAACTTGGCTTTAGCTCTCAAAAAGGAGCTAATCATCAAAACAATGTAATACAAAGCAATCCGCACAATGAAGCTAGAAGAAAAGGATAGCCCCTCCAAAAACGACCAAATAGAAGCGTATCTTTCCGCTCAGTACCAGTTTCGGTACAACACTGTGTTACACCGAGCCGAGTATCGTCTACGAGGAGAGGGCGATTACACACCCGTAGACCGCTATCGTATCAACACCCTCAAACGAGTCTTGGACAAGGAAGTCAACATACAGACCTCAACAGATAATCTGTACTGCATTATTGAAAGTGATTTCTCCCCACGTATCAATCCCGTGCAAGACTATTTCCGAGCCTTACCGCTGACGAAAGGTAATGCGGATGCTATCACAACTCTTGCCGACTGCGTGCGAGTAAACAATTCTGAGAAGTGGAAGGAATACCTTACCAAGTGGCTCGTGGCCGTAGTAGCCAATGCTATGGACGACAATCAGTGTCGCAATCACACCTGCCTTGTGCTGACAGGCGAGCAAGGCAAGTTCAAAACGACCTTTCTAGACCTGCTCTGCCCACCAGCTCTATCCGACTACCGCTATACAGGAAAGATATATCCGCAGGAGAAAGATGTACTGAGCCTTATCGGGCAAAATCTCATCATCAACATTGATGACCAGCTCAAAGCCCTCAACAAGCGAGATGAAAACGAACTGAAGAACCTGATTACCTGTCCGCAGGTAAAGTACCGTATGCCTTACGAGAAGCACATTGAGGAGCGCCCCCACTTGGCAAGCTTCGTGGCTTCGGTCAATGGCAACGACTTCCTCACAGACCCTACAGGGAGCAGGCGCTTCCTCCCCTTTGAAGTATTGGCAATAGATATAGACAGTGCTAAAGCGATCCCGATGGATGCTGTTTACGGTGACGCCAAGCGACTACTGCATGAAGGCTTTCGCTATTGGTTCAATGATGAAGAGATTGTTGAGTTGCATAGAAACAGTGAAGCCTTCCAAGTCTATACAGCAGAGATGGAGCTGTTGCTCCGCTACTTCACATTTCCCTCGGAAGCTGAGATGGCTACGAAACGCTTCTACATGACCAATTCGGAGATTGTAGGGTATCTCTCCTGCTATACCCGACAACCTCTCTCTCCCAAACGGATGGGAGAAGCCCTGCGGAAGGCGGGCTATACGAGGGAGTGTCGCAGGATAAATGGCAATCCCGTATATGTCTATGCCGTCCGTAAGATTTACCCCGAGCAACCACCATAGCACTCTGTTATTGCACTTCCTTTGTAATACCCCATTCTCTTTTCTTTCCTATTCTCCTTACTACGTTACTACAACTAAGGATAATACAGTGAAAGAGAAAGGATTACAGAAGACATTCATCTTACGACAGATGTTACTACAATCCTTCTACGCTTCTACAGCTTAATAGAGGACAAGTGGTGTAGACAGATGGTGTAGTAGGATAAACCCCGACAAAGTGTTACACTTTTCTCTTTCACTGTCAATCACTTATCCTAGTGTAGAAACGTAGTAAGATAAAAAGGGGAAAACTCCAAAAAGAGAAAATAGAACATGCGATGAGACTGCAAACAAAGAATACGAAGAATCCGTGAACAATGAATACGAATAATCCAAATCCAAAGACAATAGCAATGAACAACGAATATTACAATCTACAACACCTTAAGGCAATACCAATAGCCGACTATCTGCATACTGCCTATGGTATCGAACCGGCCAAGCGGTACAATGGGTATGCCCTTTATCATGCACCTTACCGAGAAGACTTCAATGCTAGTATGAAGGTAGACTTTCGGGAGAACTTGTGTCACGACTACGGCACAGGTCAAGGCGGAAGCATCATAGACCTTGTGATGCGTATGCAAGGGTGTAGTGCTTATGAAGCAATGAAGCATCTTGCTGGAAAGCGAGAGACAATAGTTGCACCCTCTACCTTTCATCGTGAAGATCACATAGAGCACAGAAGAGATGAGCAGAGAGCAAATAATAGAAGGCATATCCTCTCCATCAGCGATGAATTGCCCTCACATCTGCAACGCTATCTTCGAGAGGTTCGCAAGATAGATCTTGCAGTGGCAAGTGGATATCTCCGTCACATCCACTACGAGGTAGGAGGACGAGAATACTCCGCCATCGGATTTCCCAATCGTTCTGGAGGATATGAGCTTCGGGATGACAACGCATTCAAGGGAACTATTGCGCCAAAGGATATATCTGTCATTGCAGGAGGAGAGGACACAGCCCCTCTCTGCATCTTTGAAGGCTTTATGGATTTCCTTTCCCTTCTTACGATAAACGGAAAAGAAACGGCGCCTTGCCTTGTATTGAACTCGGTCAGCAACATTTCACGAGCCATCGCCTATCTCCAAGAGCAAGACATTGACTCCGTTCGAGCGTTCCTCGATAATGACCCAGTAGGACGGCAAGCACTCCTTACTATCCAATCATCAGGTGTGACCGTAGAGGATATGAGCAGGCACTATGCCCGACACAAAGACCTCAACGAGTTTCTTGTAGCACAACGAGAAGCGCAGAAACAGAAAATAGTCCCTCGAAAAAGGGGGCTTAGACGATAACGCAAAAGAGAGAAATTTCAACAACGGAACAATCGGGTATTCGAAGAGACTAGAGCTGTAAAGCGTATAGATGTGAGCCTTTGTTTCAAGAGTTATGGCACTCCCTTGGAGTTGCAAGTTTGCTGGGGCAAACTTAGAAACAAAGACTCAGTGCATTCAGAGAATGCAAGCACTTCAAGGGCAGGCTGCGGGACAGGGCGGAGCGGGCATTTGGAGAAATGCCATAGCTCATTAGGGCATTTTCTTCACGCTCCACTCCGTTACCGCTAAAAAAGCCCTCCTGAGCCAAGGGGAAGCAGCCCCTTTGGATACCCCCTAAAGCTATATTCAACTTATGGGCTACGCAGTATTACACATAGACAAGGCTCGGGGCAACGACTCGGCAATGAGTGCCCACATAGAGCGTACATTCGTGCCGAACAATGTCGATGCCTCTCGCACGCACCTCAATCGAGACTTGGTGCAATTCCCCGCAAATGTCACCAACCGTACAGAAGCTATTGCACATCGCATAGCAACGGCTGGTATCTACCGAAAGGTTGCGGACAATCAAGTTAAAGCACTTCGTTTCATCCTATCGGGATCACACGAAGATATGCTCCAACTTGAAAGCGATGGACGCTTAGAGGAGTGGTGCAATAGTACGATGCAGTGGCTTTATACCACCTTTGGCAAGGCAAACGTGGTGGCAGCCACACTTCATGCTGATGAAGAGACCCCGCACATACATGCGACAGTTGTTCCGA
>NZ_GG704782.1:285330-334681 GCF_000160535.1 Hallella bergensis DSM 17361
CGGGCTTCGACTAAACTTTTAAGAAGAAAATCACGCATGAACGCTCACTTTCTCCCACGAATCACTATCTTTGCAAGTGATAATAGTGAGCGTTCTTTGGCTATCCAAAACGATGTACTTCAAAGCACTCTGCTCATTTCTAAATCGTTACCTATCCGCATCCATCCAAACGGTAACCTATTCCTTCTCAGCCAGATAGCCCGAAACCAAAAAATTGCGGAGGACGTATGTTAATCTTTGGGTTGTTTCGGCGGTGTATGGCGTCCGCGCAACGATTGTCTTTCGTCCGCCATCCACCTGTCTGTCGTTCGAGAGACGATCGTCTGTCGGACGGTAGACGCTGCCGACTTTGCCTTTTTCGCGTGTCCTCAGGAACTTCTCGAGGCCGATGCATAACCAAAACAGCCGGCAAAATCCGTCGAGTTGCGGTTTGCCGGCTGTGTGCGAAATGAGAGCCCCAGTGCTTAATACTTGAACGAGCTGCCGCCGAGGAACTCGCGCAGCAGACTGGTGGGCGGGATGTCGAGATTGGGGATGGGGTGGATGTATTGCAGGAATTTCTTCAACCGGTAAGCCTCGGCATGCTCCTCCGTGTTTTGGGGTACCAGTTCGAGCAGGGGCTCAGCCTGCTGACGAATAACGGCCAACTCGAAAAGCATGGCCGAATTGAGCATGGCGTCGGCTTCTTCCTGATACGGGAAGATCCACTTGCGCTCACCGGCGCGCACGGACGGCCATCGCCGTATGGTTTCCTGTGCGCTCACCCCGCGGTACTTGTTGTCGCGGATAATGCGGCGCAACAAGCGGTTGTCGGAGGTGGGAATGTAGTTGTGGTCGTCGAGCAAGATGGTGGTGAGGGCCGATACATACACGCGGAACTTCTGCTCCTCAGGAATATGGGAGGTCAGCTCCGGATTGAGGGCATGAATGCCTTCCACAATGAGGACGTTGTGCTCGTCCATGTGCAGTTTCTTACCACTACGCTCGCTCTTTCCTGTTTGGAAATTATACTTGGGCAGTTCCACCTCCTCGCCCCGGAATAGAGCGTTGAACTGCTCGTTGATGAGGTCGAGGTTGAGGGCATAGAGACTCTCATAGTCGTAGTCGCCGATGGCATCCCTGGGGGTTTCATCGCGGTTCACGAAGTAGTCGTCGAGCGAAATCTGCAGTGGGCGTATGCCGTTGGTGAGCAACTGGATGCTGAGCCGCTTGCAGGTGGTGGTCTTTCCTGAGGAAGAAGGACCGGCCAAGAGAATCAGCTTCACATTCTTACGCGCGGCAATCTGCTCGGCAATCTTTGCAATTTTCTTTTCCTGCAGGGCTTCCGACACATTGATGAGGTTGGTGGCACGCCCGTTTTGCACAAACTCGTTGAAGTCGCCGACCGTTCTCATGCCCATGATGCTCTGCCAATGGTGGTGTTCCTGGAATATTTCGAACATCTTTTCCTGGCGTGTCATCTCAGGCAGCACGCCGGGATTGCGCAGGTCGGGGATGCGCAGCAGCAATCCGTCGAAATATTTCTCCAGTCCGAAGAGATAGAGCTTGGAGGTATTGGTGAGCAACGAACCGTAGTAATAATCCACGTAGTCGTCTATCTTATAATAGGTGGTGTATATCGTGCCAATGCTCTTGAGCAACTTCACTTTGGCCTCGTCGCCCTTCTCCTCGAACATGCGAATGGCATCCTCGGTGGGGACATGATAGCGCGTGATGGGCAGTTTGGCATCGATGATCTCCTGCATGCGCTTGCGGATGTTGTCCACGTCTTCCTGCTCGATGGGTCGACCGATTTGCAGGTTGACGTAATAGCCGTTGCTCACGGGTATGTCGATGGACAGGTCTGTGCCCGAATAAAGGTCGTGCACGGCTTTGCAGAGCACGAAGAAGAGCGAGCGGGTGTAGTTGCGCGAGCCTGAGCCGGATGTCATGTCAAGGTATTCTACATCCTTGTTGTGGTACACCCTGTAGTGCATTCCCTCGACCTTGTTGTTGACCCTGGCGCAGATAGGTCCGTATTTCATGTTGAGGTCAAGGTGTCTGAAGGTTTCAGAAAGGGTCGTGCCAACGGGAACCTTGATGGACTGCCCGTTGTTCTTGCAGCGGATCGTGATTTTTTGTTCCATGTTTTCAGCTGTTAAATCGTAAGTTTAGTAAAGGGGTGTGAACAGGAATTGGCCTGATGCGCTTGGCTTTCCATTCTTGAGGCGAATGAAAAGCCCTGCCGGTTATTTACTTGTGTTGGGGAAGGCCTTCAGCAGTCGCTTCAGTTCCTTGTTGGTAATCTGGATGATTGTGCCGTGACGGGGTGTGAAGGCTCCTTGCGGTTCGGTGTTTTTCACCGCCTTGAAGAACAGCAGGTCGTCGCTTTTGCAGAACTGGTAGAATCCGGCCATGTAGCAATCGTACATCAGGCACCACCCACCGTTCAGGAGTTGGAACACGCCAGAACCTTCCACGGCGTGGTTGGTGTCTTGGCAGTAGCCGCCGACCATCTTCCACGAGTGCCAGTTGCTGAGGTCGCGCGCCACATACTGTTTGAGTCCTTTCTGTTTTGCCCCCTCGGTCTTGAAGAAGATGTGGTAGGTGCCGTTGTTGTCCTGCGCGATGTCTGTGTCGATGGCTGCCTGCCCATAGTCGAAGAAAATTCTTGGGGTTTCCTCCAAGTCGGTGAAGTCCTTGTTGGCGTATGCGCAGTACACGCGGTCGTAGGGTATGGTGCCGTCGTTGGTGAGCAGCGAGAAGTAAACGAGGTATTTGCCTGCCTTCTCGTCGTAGATAGTCTGTGGTGCCCACACGCGGGTCACATTGGCGAGGTTGGTCCCGGCAAATTTGGTGGGGAAGTTCACGGTGTGGTGGGTCCAGTTCACCAAGTCTTTTGACCGCATCAGCACGATGCCGCGGTTGCTGGCCCAGCCCAAAGAGCTGCGCATGTCGGTCACCACCATATAGAAATAGCCATCGTGGCCACGAAGGATATGTGGGTCGCGCACTCCCTTCATGAGGGCGATCGAGTCTGATGCAATGATGTGTTTGCCATTGTTCAACGGTGTGAAGTCAAATCCGTTGTGACTATAGGCAAAGTGTATCTGCTCCTTTTCGGGTGCATTGCCTGTGAAATAGGCAAAGAGATAGGCCGACATCTTGTTTCCTGCCAGTCCGACCATGGGCGTTGCAAGTAATGCTGCGAGCAGCAGCGTCTTGAGAAAGTTGAGTTTGAGGGACATGTCAATATTGATTTGGGTTATTGTTGTCATTGCTATAACGCCACAATGAGTGGAAAATTGCCACTAAAGGGGAAAATAAGTTTTGGCATGGTGGGGTGCGGGACAGTCTGGATTCGTTGGCAAAAATAATTATATTATTTTGGTGATCAAACAAATAGTGGTATTTTTGCAACTGTTATGGCTGAAACACTGAAGGAGAAAACTGCAAGGGGGCTGTTTTGGGGAGGCCTGAACAATGGCATGCAACAGCTCATAGGACTGGTCTTCGGCATTATCCTCGGCCGATTGCTGGTTCCGTCCGACTATGGCATGATGGCCATGATTCTCATTTTCTCGCTCATAGCCAACGCCCTGCAAAACAGTGGATTCACGGTGGCGCTGACCAACATCAAGGAGCCGAGGGACGAGGACTACAACTCAGTGTTCTGGTTTAATATCATTATGGGGGTCTCCCTCTATATCCTTCTCTTTTGTTGTGCTCCGCTGATCGGTTCCTACTATCACACCGAAGCCATCGTCCCACTCGCCCGCTATGCCTTTCTGGGTTTTGTGTTTGCCTCATTTGGCACGGCGCAAAACGCCTATCTCTTTAAAAATCTCAAGGCCAGGCAACAAGCCAAGGGTGCCATAGCCTCGGTGCTGGTGTCGAGTACGGTGGGCGTGATGATGGCATACTATGGTGCACGCTATTGGGCATTGGCCACGCAGAGCAACTTGTATATCTTGCTGAACACCTGTTTTGCATGGCACTATTCCCCCTGGCGTCCCAATGTTCATCACATCACGTTTGCCCCGGTCAGGCGGATGTTCAGGTTCTCGTTCAAGATATTGGCAACAACCATCACCAATCATGTCAACAACAACGTGCTCAACATCCTGCTGGGCCACTATTTCTCGCCCCACGACACCGGTAACTACAATCAGGCTTACCAATGGACGTCGAAGTGTTATTACTTAGTACAGAGTATGGTGAGCCAAGTGGCACAGCCCGTTTTGGTGAATCTCAAGGACGAGCGGGAACGGCAATTGCTCGTGTTTCGAAAGATGATGCGGTTCGACGCCTTTATCTCGTTTCCCCTGATATGGGGCTTTGGCATGGTGGCCAAGGAGTTCATTGTGCTGGCCATAGGCGAAAAGTGGCTCGTTAGTGCCGGTTATATTCAGATATTGAGCTTTGCCGGCATCACAATGCCCATCTACACATTGCTCACCAACATGATACTGACCAAGGGGAAATCGGGTATATTCTTCTGGTGCACACTCGTATTTGGGCTGTTGCAAATCGTTACCATGCTCCTCATCTGGCCTTATGGCATCAGGAACATGGTGATTGTATATGCTGTGCTGAATGTGGTTTGGATATTTGTTTGGCATTATTTCACCTGGCGTCTCACCGGTTACCGCCTCTTATCCTTCCTCAAAGACACCCTCCCCTTTGCCTTGGCAGCAGCCGGGGTGATGGGCACAACGTATTGGGCAACGTCGGGAATTGATAACCTATGGGCGTTGTTGCTGAGTAGAATCGTCATGGCCGTGGTGCTTTATTATGCCGTGATGAAGGTTGCGCGGGTGAAAATATTGGAAGAATGCCAGAACTTCGTATGGTCAAAACTGAAACATCACTAAACCATGAAGATACTCGTCATTATTGTTTCGTATAACTTCGTGCCCTGGATGGATCGCTGCCTCGGGTCGTTGCGCAAGTTGGACAAGCCGGTGGATGTCATGGTGATAGACAATAACTCGCAAGACGACACGGTGAGTGTGCTCAAGGCACGCTATCCCGAGGTGAGGATTGTGGAGAACAGGGACAACTTTGGCTTTGGCAGGGCCAACAACAAGGGTATGGACTATGCCGTGAAGGAAGGCTACGAGGGGGTGTTGCTGCTCAATCAGGATGCCTGGATAGACCATGATGCCCTGACAAAGCTTGTTGACGCAGCCGAGCGACACCCGGAGTTTGGCATCTTGTCGCCCATTCACCTGATGGGAAACAGGCAGGGAATAGAACATGGTTTTGCAGTGTACAGCGGACTGACGAACCTTGCGCATCTTCCTTCTGAGGAAGTTGTGGAGGTGGATTTTATTAACGCGGCAATTTGGTACGTACCCCTGAAGGTCTTGAAGGATGTGGGATTTTTCGCTCCACTATTCTATCATTATGGCGAAGACAAGGACTTGGTCAATCGCATGAGGTATCATGGATGGAAGATTGGCTACCTGCCCGCGGCTTTTGGGTGCCACGGACGAGAGGCGAGGGAGGAGACCCGAAAACGAATCCTGCATTCCGAATATGTATATCATCTGACGGAATATGCCAATATCAACTATGGTTTGGGCAAGGCTTGCGCCATGGGTGTGCTGGCCGTTTTCAAGAAAACAGCATTATCCGTGATACGAGCAAAGTGGAATGATGCCACGGCCTATCTTTCCATGGCCGGCCGACTGCTATGCAAGACCCATGAAGTGGTGCGCACACGGCGAATGTCGAAACACGTTGATTTAAATTCTTATTTATGAAAGACCTTGCCCCCATACTCTTGTTTGTCTACAATCGTCCGCAGCATGTGAAACGAGCCCTCGGCTCCCTATTGCAGAACAGGGAGGCAGCGGCTTCCGACCTCTATGTTTTTTCAGATGCTGCCAGGTCTGCGGAGGGTGCCGCAGCTGTGGAAATGGTGAGGGAGGAGATAGCCGACATTCAGGGTTTCAGAAGCGTGAGTGTTGTTGAGCGAAACGAAAACTTTGGGTTGGCGCGCAGCATCATCGAAGGAGTAACCAGTATTGTCAATCGGTATGGACGCGTCATTGTACTGGAAGACGACCTGGTGGTGTCGCCCTACTTCCTCCGCTTTATGAACGATGCACTGGAAGTCTACAAGGATGAGCCTCGGGTGGGGCATATTCAGGCATGCGACTTCATACAGTCGCCTACGTTGCCAGACACTTTTTTGATTAAGTGGACGGGCAGTTGGGGCTGGGCTACCTGGCAAAGAGCTTGGGAATTGTTCAACCCCAATGGGCAAGAGTTGCTCGACCAACTGCGTGAACGTCGTCTCACCAAGCAGTTCGACTTCAACGGCAAATACGGTTTCACCCGCATGTTGCGGCAGCAAATTGAGGGGAAAAACAATTCATGGGCTATCCGTTGGAACGCGTCGTTGTTCCTGGCCGATGTGCTCTCGCTGAACGTTGGCCGCTCTTTGGTCTCGAATGAGGGACTCGATGGGTCGGGAACCAACTCGGTTTCGCTGGACCCCTACCGCTCGGCGCTGAGCATGAACCCCATTGAGGTTCGCCCAATCAGTCCCGTTGTGGAAAACTTAGAGGCCCGGAAGGCGTACGAACGTTACTATGCGCGCACCAATTCCAAATGGGCCAAGGCTAAAAGAAGGCTACAACGAACCCTCAAGGCATTGTTGTCCTAAAGGCTGTAGGCCCCATCCGTGAGTCGGATGGTCAAAAGATGGAGTATCATCTCTCTGCCCAATCGCCGCGGTCGAGGTTTCGATAGCCTATGGCCTCACCCAAATGGGCGGACGTGACACGCTCGGAACCGGCAAGGTCGGCAATGGTTCGGGCAACCTTCAGGATTCGCGTATAGGCGCGGGCGGACAGCGAGAGCCGCTCCATCGCCACGCGGAGCAATTCGAGACCTTGCGCATCGGGTTCGGCGTAGCGGTGAATCATGCGCTCAGTCATCTGTGCATTGCAGTGGACTTTGGGGTGTTGTTCAAATCGTTTGGTCTGTAGGGCACGAGCGGCAATGACACGTTCACGGATCTTGGCACTGGGTTCGCCGGGTGACGCCTTGCTGATGTCTTTGAAGGGGAGGGGCGATATTTCACATTGAATGTCGATACGGTCGAGCAAGGGACCGCTGATCTTATTGAGATATTTCTGGATTTGCCCCGGGGTGCAGACGCAATGGTGGGTGGGATCGCCATAATAACCGCATGGACAAGGGTTCATGCTGGCTACAAACATGAAGCTACAGGGGAAAGTCACGGTGTATTTGGCTCGGCTGATGGTGATAACCCTGTCTTCGAGCGGTTGGCGAAGTACCTCGAGCGTATGCTTGTTGAACTCCGGTAACTCGTCGCAGAAGAGCACGCCATTGTGTGCCTGACTGATCTCTCCGGGCATCGGGTTGGTGCCTCCGCCAACGAGAGCCACTTCCGAAATGGTGTGGTGGGGCGATCGGAAAGGGCGCTGGGATATGAGTGATGATTGCTTGGCCAGTAGCCCGGCTACGGAATGTATCTGTGTGGTCTCTAAACTCTCCGACAGGGTGAGCGGCGGAAGAATGGAGGGGAGGCGCTTGGCCATCATCGATTTGCCGCTGCCGGGAGGGCCTATCATGATGAGATTGTGTCCGCCAGCAGCGGCTACTTCAAGTGCGCGCTTCACGTTTTCCTGACCACGAACATCGGCAAAGTCGAGGTCGAAATTGTATTGCTGGTCGTAGAACTCCTTCCGGGTGTCGATTACAGTCGGCTCATAGCTTGCCTCGCCCGAGAGAAACTTGATCACGTCCATCATGCTATCCATGCCATAGACCTCGAGATTATTCACAATGGCGGCTTCGCGCACATTCTCTTTCGGTACGATGAGTCCCTTATAATGCTCTGCCCGCGCTTTGATGGCAATGGGCAGAACGCCTTTTGCCGGTTGCAGGTTGCCGTCGAGGCTCAGCTCTCCCACCATCATGTATTGGTTGAGGGTGGGCGTAACAATCTGTCCGTCGGCGGCAAGAATGCCGATCGCCAATGGCAAGTCGAAGCTGCTGCCTTCCTTTTTCAGGTCAGCCGGAGCCATGTTGACGGTGATGTCGGCTCTGGGGAAGTGGAAATTGTTATGCATCAAGGCAGCGGCAATACGGTCACGACCCTCCTTGACAGCCTCGTCACCAAGCCCGGTCAGATGGTATACAATTCCTTTCGTAATGCTTACTTCAATGGTTACGGGTGTCACTTCAAGGCCGTTGACGGCAGCAGAGTATGTCTTGATGAGCATAAAAGATTGTTTTCGGTATAGGAGTCGGTGTTTGTGCTAAAGGTTTTTCTCAATGGTGTCTTCCAAATCGGAAGTGGAAAGTCCTCGGGCTATTATCTTCCCGTTCTTGATGAGTATGTTATCAGGAATGCTTGTCATACCTAATTGCAGTAGCGTTTTGCTTTCAAACAACTTTCCGTCGCAGACATTCGGCCAGGCGATGCTGTCTCGGTCGATCACGTCCTTGCAATCCTTGCGGCTGGCATCTACCGAGATGGACACAGCCTTGAGCCGTCCTTTCGACTTTTTCTGGATTCTTTGAATCGATCTCAACTGGCTGGTGCTCTCATAACTCCACGATGCCCAAGCACAGATAACAGCCAGTCCGTTCGACAAATCGGATGAGGAGACAAGCCTTCCTCTGAGGTCATAGGCCGTAAAGGTGGGTAGGGGAGAGCCTACCTTAGCCTTGTTCAAGTTTTCTATCATTTGGGATTGGCGTGCCAACCGTAGGTTCCCGGGCTGTTTCTCCATGATGATTTTGGCAAGTCGACTCGCTTCCCTGAAATCCGGCTTGGCTGTATTGACAAAGTATTTCTTAAGCAGATAGGGAGCAATCGGGGATTCCGGGTGGTCTTCTATCAACTGACTTGCGTGTTTTTTGATTTCCGGGGGAGAGGCATTCGATATCTGTTGGCGAAATTCGGTCATCCGCTCGTTGGTCTTGGTGCCTTTCACGCTCAACACTTTCAGGTGTGAGGCATCACCCTTGATTGTCACGGATTCGTGTGATTCAGCAAAAATGGGCTGTTCGGAGAAGTTGGGAAATACAAGCATCACCGTCGTAGGTCGCTCACATTCCATTTCATAGACAAATCGTCCGCCCTCAATCTTGATGGTGTCGATACCCGAAATGAAACCCTGATCGTCGTAGACATAGAACTCTCCTTGGTTCATATTGAGGATTCGCCCTTCCATTTTGAAGTGCTTGCTGTCTACTCCGCAAGATACAAGCGACAGCATCGTGACCAGGGAGAAAAGGAGTTGCTTGTGCATCTGTATGATATTTGAAAAGCCTTTTGCCTGATTGGCAAAAGGCTTTATGATGACTCGGCAAACAGGTTGTTTACCTTTGGTTTGAAAATTCCAAATCTTTCGCAGCGTATGCGGCCAATCTCGGGTCTGCAGCGATTGCCTTTTGCAGATAGTCCTTGGCTGTGGCGATGTTGCCTTGGCGGTTGAGCACCACGGCCATGAGGTAGTCGGTCATTGCGTCACCCTTCTTGATGGCCTTGAGTGTTGCCACGGCTGCAGCGTAGTCTTTGTTGAGAATCTGAGCCAGGGCAGCACTGTTGGAGTTGGAGTCACCAAAGTTTTGCACTGCGGTGGCATAATTTCCCTTGGCGATATTCAGGTTGCCCAGCACTTCTCCGAAGCCGTTGGCATCGATGGCATTGGCCAGATTCGATTCTGCTTCCTTCAGATTACCGTGCTTCAGGGCTATCAGAGCCAAGTTGGCATTGGCTTCCGGAGCCTTGGGATTCTTGCTGAAAGCCTTTTGGATATATTCTTTGGCGAGAACTTCGTTACCCTCGTTGAAGGCCAGTGTAGCCAGGTTGTTAAAGGCGCGGTAGTCCTTGTCATAGATCTCTGCTGTCTTCTTGTAGATAGCTTCCTTGTTAGCCGTTCCGGATTCCAGTGTTGCTGCATAGAGCAACTCGTCTGGGCTGAGGCGGGCGGGATCGCTGGCATACTGCTGCTTGATTTGTTCGTCAGAGCGCCCGATGGTCTCATAGTTGATAATGAGGCGGCTGCGGCGCAGTTCGGGCAGAATGCCGTCGGCCAGTTCGCGGAAGCCTGCGCTCATGTTACGAATCTGGCGTTCGCGCTCCTCCGGGTCTTTATACATTTCCAAAACGCGCAAGATCACATCCTTGTCTTGTATGTTGCTGGCCTGCACCAAGCGCTTGAAGCCGTCCCAGTCCTGTGCGGTGTAGTGGGCATCAATGTTTGCCTTGCCCAGCTTTGCAGCTTGCAGTTGTTGCTTCACATATTTCTCACTGGTGTCCTGACGCTTGCCAGCCAGTTTGTTGTTGAAGCTGTAGCCACCTTCCGGAGAAGCATAGGCGCGCACTTCAACATTTCTCAGGTTGAGCTTTTCGCGGTCGGCGTTGATGTTGCGCAACATCTGCACAAACTCCTGAACAGAGTTGTTCTTCAATTCACTTTGTCGGATGTTGGCCTGATTGACGAGGAACCTGATGTTGGCCTCTGTCATTTGTGCCTTCACACGCTGGAAAGAGTCCGGTGCAATGCAGCCCCCTGCATTCATCAGCGTCTGCTTGTACAGTTCCGAGGTGGACAAAACGCCCGTGGCAACTTTCACGGCGGGCACGTTCACCTTTTTCTTGCCCAACCGGGCATTAAATGTAAGGAACATCTCGCTTTGCTGCATCTCGGGTACATAGTCGAAAGAGGTCTTCATGGTGTATCGTCCACCGATTTTGTACGACACGGTCTGGTCGTTGCCCATGACGTTTTCACCCTGAAAAGTGGCGCTCTGCCCTTTGGCCACCTGCCCGTTGCCGTATCGCAATTCCGGGGTAATGGTTACCACGGCCTTGGTCTTCATGTATTTGGCAGGGAATATTCCGTTGATGGTTGCAGGCACCTGCCCACCCTGTGTTTCGAGGGGGTTGGGGGTGACGGTAAAGTTGTCGGCCGACAACGGTCCCATTTTTGAGCAAGAAGCGAGTGATAAAATTGATAAAATAGAAAGAGAATAGATGAGATGTTTACGCATGTTGTAAGCTTTTAGAAAGTGCCGCGAACGGGACTCGAACCCGTACAGCCATTACTGGCCAAGGGATTTTAAGTCCCTCGTGTCTACCAATTCCACCATTGCGGCGCGGTTAATTCTGTAAGAAGAGCGGCAAACGAGACTCGAACTCGCGACCCCGACCTTGGCAAGGTCGTGCTCTACCAACTGAGCTATTGCCGCATTATGCGTTGCAAAGTTATCGTTAAATCCTTAGAAAGCCAAAAGATTTACACTATTTAATAATTGTAGAGCCGATGGTTCCTGTTTCATGAGGGCAGATAATCGCCTTTACCTTATTAAATAGACAGTCTTCCGTAGGCACCGCTCGTCGTGGCATAATAGCGTGTGAGCTTCTTGCCGGCATCGCCTTTGCTCACTATGCCACCATTGTTCATGTTGTACTGGCGGTGGCAATGGGCACAAGTTGCTGTTCCAAACTCATCGACCGACAGTTTGTAACTGCGCATGGGCAGGGCATTCACATCGAAGCAGTTGGGGCATTCGCGGTCGTAGGCCAAGAAGGTGGGAGGCACAGATGTGCCATAGCCTACGATGATGCCGTTGTTTATGCCCAGCACATAGCCTATTCGTTCACCCTTGGCGGTCATGTTGGCTTTGCTTTCCAACCCCTGGTTGCTTGTAAACACAAACTGTTTGCCCGAGGCCGTGATGGTGACAAAGGCTCCCGAGTTGGGTGTCATGGCCGTGGCTAAGGTGGGGTCGTTGTGGATGGAATTGTCGAAAAAGAAACGACAGAAGTGTCTGCTGTATAGTTCCTCGGTGTCTCCACAACCGGAAAACAAGGTGATGATACCCATCAGCGTGATGAAGAGTCTTTTCATAATGAAGCTTTTGGGGTGTCAGGAATCGCCTGTTTGAGCAGAGACTTCTCGGCACGGCGCACTTTTTCGAAGTTGAACTCCCCAAGTGTCCTCTTCATCAAGGCTCGAATCTGATCGTTGCAGAGATTGCCCAAGGAGCCTTCGTGGGTATGATGGATGTCCTTGTTGGCCTTGAAAGTACCTGCCTCGATCTCCAGTCCCACGCGTTTGTAAGCGTCGCGGAAGGGCATGCCGGCTACAGCGAGGTTGTTTACCTCCTCTACGGAGAAAATCGGGTCGTAGATCGGGTTGTCTAAAATGTGCTCGTCCACTTCCATTCTGTTGATGATATAAGCGCACATCTGCAGGCAGTCCTTCAGCTCGTCAAATGCAGGGAGAAAAATTTCCTTAATGATTTGCAGGTCGCGGAAATAGCCCGAGGGCAGGTTGTTCATGATGAGCATCACCTGTTGGGGCAGCGCCTGCAACTTGTTGCTTTTTGCTCGAATCAGTTCGAACACGTCGGGATTCTTCTTGTGGGGCATGATGCTCGAGCCGGTGGTGCACTCCTTGGGAAGCTTGACGAAGCCAAAGTTCTGGCAGTTGAACAGACAGGCATCGAAGGCCAACTTGGCCAGGGTTCCGGCCACTGTGGCCATGGCGAAGGCTACATTGCGTTCGGTTTTGCCACGCCCCATCTGTGCATAGACCACATTATAGTCCATCGAGTCGAAGCCCAGCAACTCGGTGGTCAGGGATCTGTTCAGCGGAAACGACGAACCGTAGCCGGCAGCCGAGCCCAAGGGGTTTCGGTTGGTCATGCGATATGCGGCTTGAAGAAAAAGCATATCGTCGACGAGACTCTCCGCGTAAGCACCAAACCACAAGCCGAAGCTCGACGGCATGGCGATTTGCAGATGGGTGTAGCCCGGTATCATCACATCCTTGTAGTGGTTGCTTTTCCGAATCAGTTCGTCAAAGAGAGTGTTCACATCCTCAACCACTTCCATGAGCTGCTGTCGGATGAAGAGTCTTAGGTCCACGAGAACCTGGTCGTTGCGCGAGCGTCCCGAATGGATTTTCTTGCCCATGTCGCCGAGTTTGCGAGTGAGCATCAGCTCCACCTGCGAATGCACGTCCTCGACACCCTCTTCGATCACAAACTGTCCCTCCTCGCATGTCTTGTAGATGTTCCCCAACGCTGCAAGGAGTTGCGTGAGCTCGTCTTTCTCAAGTAGTCCGATGCTCTGGAGCATGGTGATGTGTGCCATGGAGCCGAGCACATCGTACTTGGCGAGATAGCGGTCCATCTCCCGGTCGCGGCCAACAGTGAAGCGTTCGATTTCCGCGTTGACTTCAAAGTTTTTTTCCCAAAGTTTGTTTGACATAAGCAATGATCGTGAGTATGGAGGTGCTTAGAGACTATTCGTAACGAATCATCTGCAGGGCATCTGCAATCTTCTCTATGCCTTCCTGCAACGGTTTCTTCACCATGCCGGCAATAAAGGAATTGAGTTCGGCCTTGATGGTGAGCTTCATCTTGCTCGTGGCCTCGGTCACGGGCATGATCTGAACCCAGAAACTGAAGGGCACAGGACTTTCCTGCGTACCAAACTTAATCATTTTGGGTTCCTCGCGGTCGACGATACCCAGTTTCACTGCACCCATCGGGGTGGAAATCGAGATGCTGTCGGTGTCGAAAACAAGATTTTCCACCTTGCCCTCGGGTATCATGTTCTTCACCTTTTCTATATTGCTGAGGTCGCTCAGCATGTCATACACAGACTGCTGTGGGTAGTCAATCTGGCGAATAGTGCTTTCTATTGTTGTCATATTCTTGTGTTTTACCTTTTCGTGACACCGAAATACCTGCGACGGTATTTCGGATGTCCCCACTCCTTGTCGGAGCTAGGAGCGGCCGTTATTTTTTCCAGTCTGCCGGGTTCTTGCGCCATACGTGCAGAGCCTCGATGTCGCTGTCCTTGACATAGCCAATTTCCTGTGCCACCTCCACGAGTTGCTCATAGTCTGACAGGGTCACTAATTTCACGCCGGCATCCTCAAAGGCTTGGGCCGCCACGGGGAAACCGTAGGTGAAGCTGGCCACCATGCCCACCACCTCGAAGCCGGCTTGGCGCAGGGCTTCGACAGCTTTCAGGGAGCTGCCGCCCGTGGAAATCAGATCCTCCACAACCACAACCTTCGACCCTTCGGGCAGGGTGCCCTCAATGAGATTGCCCATGCCGTGATCCTTGGGTTTCGAGCGAACGTAGCAGAAGGGCAGAGCCAACTGGTCGGCCACTAATGCGCCTTGGGCAATGGCTCCTGTTGCCACTCCGGCAACAGCTGTTGCCTCGGGAAAATGGTCGAGTATGGCATGGGTAAGTCCCTGCTTGACAAAGTTGCGCAGGTCGGGATACGACAGTGCCTTGCGGTTGTCACAATAGATGGGGGAGTGCCAGCCCGATGCCCATGTAAAGGGGTTGTCGGGTTGCAGCTTAATGGCCTTGATGTCGAGCATCCGTTTGGCAAAAGCCTTTTTGAAGTTGTCCATGATGTTTTGGGATTATTTTACGGGAATTATATTAAAAACAGTTGGAAGATAAAGAGGCAGTTGCCAATGCCGTACTGTTTGTCCTGGCGTGACTTACCCCGGCTATCTCCTCGATTGATTTATGATTTTACAAAGTTAAGGTAAAATAGTGAAAACGCAAAGAAATCAGCAGGTTTATGTTTTGAATCGATGTCGACTGTTCTGTTTCTTGCCAAGGATGCAACGTCGGGAATGATATGTCCCAACGCCGGCAGTTCCCTGCTGTATCCTTGCCCTGTTTCACACGCCTTCTGCAGACGGTAGGGCGACGTCCGCCATCGCTTTATGAGAGCGTCTTTCGACCGCAATGCACGTGGATGACGACCGCGAGACACGTGTACTTCGTCCGCGATACGCGTGTATTACGGTCGCCAAACGATGAGAAAGAAGCCGAATCGGGTTTACACCCGAACAGACCGCATGCGCTGCAGCATATCAGTGCGTGTGTCATACGGGAACACGCTCTTACCCAATGGGTTTGAAGATACGCCGAGGCATCGTTGTCCATGTTGGGATTAGAGCTGGAGGAAACTGTAATAACGTATCTCTAAAAAATAAAAAAAGCATTAAAAAACTTTTATATTAGGTTTGGTTTTTATATCTTTGTTATCATTAAGTTTTATATATTTGTTATCATTATGAGGTATATTTTCAATTCTATAGTAGCAATAATCGCATGTATGGCAGCTGTCAGCGCCAATGTTGCAGGGAAGGTAGTCCCCATTCGTTATGGAGACATGAACCGCTGGACCATACGCAAAGTAAGTGAGTCGGGCGTTATCGGTGGAGATTCCAAAACCCTCTACGAGATAGGACCCAACCGAACGATAAGTGGAAACAAACCCTATGTGAACGGAGGGGGATCGCCCTGGGCGACATCGAACGTGATGGCCAAAGTGATGGGTGTGGTGAAGGCCAGCAACTCTGTCTATCGGGACCGACGGGGCAAGGGATGGTGTGCCAAACTAACGACGCACGTTGAGAGCGTGAATATGATGGGACTGAAGAAGGTCGATGTGCTGGCTGCCGGCTCAATGTTCCTCGGTGACATGAAGGAGCCGATCGGCGACATGAAGGATGCTCCGAAGGCCATCAACAATGGCATACGCTTCACCGGTAGGCCGAAAGCCCTGAGGTATGACTACCGCATGCAGGCAGCTGGCAAGGCGAACAGAATCAAATTGACGGGATTCAGCGACAAACAGATTGTACGTGGACGAGACTATGCCACCGCTGTGCTTTATTTGCAAAAGCGCACTGAGGACAAGAATGGTAATATCACTGCGAAACGTGTGGGTACCATGGTCGTGAAATACGGCAAGAGCACCGGTGGATGGGTGAACAATGCGACGTATGAGATTATGTATGGCGATATACGTAAAAACCCCCACTATGATGCCAAAACGATGGGACTTCGCCACGCTGACTACGCACGCAACAGCAAAGGCAAGAGTGTGCTGATCAGGGAGACCGGATGGGCCGGGGCAAACGAGAAGCCAACGCATCTCATGTTGCAGTTTGCATCGAGCCATGGTGGTGCGTATGTCGGTTCGGTGGGCAACACATTATGGGTAGATAACGTGCGGCTGGTCTACTAACCACGAAATCGTATTCAATAGTGCGACAATTCAGGAGAATTTTTTGAGAAAAAGGTGTCGGAGCAGAATTAAAAAGGGCTGGTAATTATCTTCCCGGGGCTGCAAATCCAATCACGGCTACGCTGATATTTACCCTGCCGACCTGCTCCAGCTGTTTGGCACATGCACACATGGTGGCTCCTGTGGTTACCACATCGTCTACAAGGAGGATGTGAGTGTTCCTGATTTTGTCACCGTTGATAAGGCGAAAGGCGTTTTCTACATTGTCATTGCGCTCCCAGCGTCCTTTCTGTGTTTGACTTCCGTGGTATTCGGTTCGTTCCAACACATCGGTCAGGACGGGTTTGCCGCATATTTCCGACATGCCCCGGGCAATGGCCTCACTTTGGTTATAGCCTCGTTCACGCTGTCTGTCGCTGCTCAGGGGGACGGGAATGAGGGCATCGATGTCTTCCAGGAAATGCGTTTTTTCCATTTCAGTAGCCATGATCCTGCCTAACCTTGTACCGATTTCCGGCTGATGGTGGTATTTCAGTCTGTAGATGGGGGATGAGGCTTGTGAGCCGCCCTGATGATAGATCCACGCCGCTGCCTTCTCGATGTGCTTGATGCGTCCCCAGAATATCTTGGCCATTTCGTTTTCGTATGGGGCTGCGAGATGGTCGGTGCGCGGCAAATGCAGGTTGCAGCTTACGCAGATCACATTTTCCTCAGGTGCCAGGCGCGTGCCACAGATGCAGCAGGCCCGTGGGGCAATGAGGTCGAGAATTCGTTGCAGCAAACCAACCTTCATCTTAGAACTCTTCTATGTCTTCGGCCTCGTCGATACACTGGCGAATCAACCGAATTTCAAACCCACGGCCCATGGCAAAGTTGATGAGCTTCATGCTTCGCTCATAGTCGGTCTTGGCCTTGATGGTAGGCCATTTGGCCTTGAGCAGAGGGCGCAACACACGGAGATAATCCTCATCGGGCACAGCATCCAGAATGGGTGTGGAGATGTCGTTGGGAATGTGTTTCATCCATAGTGCCTGCTCAATTTTTCGCCGTCCCCACTTGTTATACTTCACCTTGTCGTTGACAAACGCGCGGCAGTAGCGCTCTTCGTCGACAAATTGATGACTTGTCAGATAGTCGACAACGCGTTCGCGGGCATCTTCGTCAAGGCCCCATCGCTTCATTTTGTCATCTAATTCGGCTGTACAGTGCTCCCTTTGGGAACAGAGAGCGGCCAGTTTCGACAGGGCTTTTTCCTCGGAATAGTTCATGGGACGGGTGGATTAAGAAAGTTGAGTGATGTTTTTGGAAATTACAATTAGTTTTGGACGATGGCGATTCGTTGTTTTCCAAAACTGTCTTTGATCAGTTTTGTCGACTCGAATCCTTGCCGGTGGAACATCTCTTGGAGTTCCTCGGCATAGAGAGGATTGATTTCAAAAAAGACTTTTCCGCCCTTTTTTAATGTCCGACGGGCATAGGTGGCAATGGCACGATAGAAGCGAAGTGGGTCGTCGTCGGGCACGAAGAGTGCCTGTTCGGGTTCATAGTCGAGTACGTTTCGGCTCATGGCTTTGCGCTCGTGGTTGGCAATGTAGGGCGGATTCGACACCATGATGTCCCATTGGCGGTCGTCCTCGGGCGGGCAGAGCATGTCCTGCCATTCCAGATTAACCTTCGCTCCGAGCCGGTGGGCGTTGTCACGGGCGATGATGAGCGCCTCGGACGACACGTCCCAGGCTGTGATTTCCGCGTTGTGCAGGCCGAGTGCCAGCGTCACGGCGATACATCCGCTGCCCGTGCCCACGTCCAACACCTGCAGAGGTACAGGCGGTTGCAGGGCGCAGTAGGGTTTGGTGTATTCCGACACAATCATCTGGCACAGTTCCTCGGTTTCCGGTCGCGGTATCAGCACGCCCGGCTCCACATGGAATGTGCGCCCACAGAAGTCGCTCCGCCCCAACACATACTGCACCGGTTCGCCCTTTTGTAGCCGGTCGGCCATTACCGAGAGCCGCTCCTTATCGCTTGTCGGTAGTTCGTCGGCTTTCCCACTCATGATGTCGGTCAGTGTCAAGCCGAAGCCTTCGTCAAGCAAAAGCCTGACTACGGCTTTGGCTTCGCCGTCTCCATAGATGGGAGTCAGCGATCGCCACAGGCGAGTATATATGTCCTGATGGTTTGTTGTCATCATCCTGTTGCATGTTTTCAGTCGGGCAATCATGCAATGTGGAGTTGCCGCGGCTGTTCGGACAAAATTAGAAAAAATAACCCAACGAGACAAGTCTCGGTGTTGAAAATGAACGATACGACGGGATTTACGTTGTCCAACGCCCTATTTTTCTTTCGCTATCTGATATGAAGTACAGCCCATTCTTCTGCTGTCATTCTTTAAAATTCTTGCAAGTTCTTGAAGAATTTGCAAGAATTTGAGTTAAAAGCACTCTTTAGATAGTATGAACAGCCCTTTATTATTATATTTGCAATACATAAAGAATATCAAAATTACCTCGTAGGCTCAAGGCCAAATGAGTGTGTCGCAACAAGTATTTTGTAGTATATAAAGGGTAAGTGGCTTTGATAATTGGAGAAATAATGGAAAATACAACATCCGCGAAAGCAAAAGAGTGCGGTCGGGAAGAACAACTCGTCACCGACGAACGGTATATGCGCCGCTGTCTGCAGTTGGCACGCAACGGCTGGCAGAATGCAAAGCCTAATCCGATGGTGGGGGCGGTCATTGTGAGCCGTGACGGTAGGATTATCGGCGAGGGTTATCATGTGCGTTGTGGTGAGGGTCATGCTGAGGTGAATGCGTTCGCATCGGTTCGCCCCGAGGATGAGGTGCTGTTGAAGGAGTCTACGGTTTACGTCTCCCTCGAACCGTGCTCGCACTGGGGCAAGACCCCACCCTGTGCCGATTTGATTGTGAAAAAAGGGGTGCGCCGCGTGGTTTGTGGTTGCATCGACCCGTTCTCGAAGGTGCAGGGGCGCGGGGTGGCACATATTCGAAAGGCTGGAATTGAAGTAACAGTCGGCGTATTGGAACAGGAGTGCCTGGAGCTAAATCGTCGGTTCATCACGTTTAATACGGAAAAGCGACCCTATATTCTATTGAAGTGGGCGCAGACGGAGAATGGAAAGATAGCCTCTGCCTCCGTGACACCTGCGGTAGGGAGCGGTGTTTCGACTGTTATGACAGTCGCCCCCCTCGTTCTTTCCTCCGCTTTTACCAAGATGCTTGTCCACAAGCTGCGAGCCGAGAACGATGCCATTTTAGTGGGGCACGAGACGGTGCGGGCAGACCATCCGCAACTGAACACGCGCAGCTGGAGCGGACGTGACCCTGAACGTTTGGTGCTGGCGCGTTGCACGGACGATGTGCCGCAATGGTTCAAGTGCTTTGACGATATGGATAAGCTGTTGCAATATCTCTACAACAACCGCAGACAGAGTCTCATCGTCGAGGGTGGAGCTGTCACACTGAGGAGTTTTCTGGAACGAGGACTGTGGGATGAGATACGGGTGGAAACAGCTCCTTGGAGTGTGGCCGAGGGCGTTGATGCCCCCGATTTGCCCGATAATGTCCGTCTTGTAGAGTCACATGACTATGATGGTAACACGATTCAGCGGTATTTTAAGGTGAATCGTGTTCAAATTGATGAATAAAGCCAATGAAATCCTACTATACTGCGGATGCGATGCAATGATGATAGGACTGAATCGCGAACATCAAGTATAAGGAAAGGATTTGCAAAAAGGGCTGCTGCGGAAGGGTTAGCAGCCCTTGTGGGTCATGATGTCGAGCACCATCTCGTCGGTCAGAGACATGGCATCCTTGCCGATGCTTGTGAGGTTGCGGATGCTTCGGTCCACATCGTTGTCGATAATGCCTTCGGCCGAGGTGACATATTGTCCCTCGATGCTGAGCAAGGCAGAGAGAAGGGCCGACGATACGCCCGAGCAGATCTTGATAGAGCAGCTCGGCTTGGCACCGTCGCAAATCATTCCGGTGAGGTTGGCCACCATGTTGTTGATGGCATGGCACATGTGAGTATAGTTGCCACCCATGAGATAGACAATGCCGCAACTCGACCCTGTGCTGGCCACCACGCATCCGCAGAGTGCGCTCAGCTTGCCGAGGTTCTGTTTGATATAAATGGCGGTGAGGTGCGAGAGGGTGAGGGCGCGGATGAGTTCCTCTTCGGTATTCTCGTTTTCCTCGGCATAGATGACCACAGGATTGGTGGCACAGATGCCCTGGTTGCCCGAACCGGAGTTTGACATCACGGGGATGAGTGCACCACCCATGCGTGCGTCGCAGGCCGATGCCGTGACAGAGATGATGCGTGAGTAGATGGACTTGCCGAAAATACCGCAACTCATGGGTCGCTCGATTGTCTTCCCAAGGTTATGCCCGTAGTTGCCCTTGCGGCTTTCGCGTGCAGCCCGGATGTTGTAATCGCGCGTCTTGAGAATAAAATCAATTTCATTGACAGGAGTCGTGGTGGCAAATTCCCACACGGTTTTCATGTCCAACTGTATGTCTTTTTTCTCTTCCTTGTTGTTGACGGGCTGACGTTGGTCTACGATGACTTGACCATTGTGCTCCTCGTAGACCAAGTTGGTGTGTCCGCCGGCGATGATGGCCGTTGCCTTGTTGCCTCCGGCTTCGCACGTAATCTCGATATAGAGCTTTTCGCTGATATTTTCTTTACGCTTGATATTGATGCGTTCGGGGTCCTGTATATAGGCTTTGCCTGCTTCTAACGACTCGGGGGTGAGATCCTTGATGACCTCGAGCTTGTATTCGCTTTTGCCAATGAGGGCACCGAGTGCGATGGCGATAGGCAAGCCTATCATGCCCGTGCCCGGTATGCCCACGCCCATGGCGTTTTTCAGGATGTTTGCACTGAGCAGGGCTGTGATTTTTTCAGGCTTCTGCCCGAGTATTTCGGTGGCACGGGCCGTGCACAGTGCCACGGCCATGGGCTCTGTACAGCCCACGGCGGGTACTACTTCCTTGTTGATAAGGTCAATGATTTGATCGCGGATCGTTTTTTCTAACATCATACAAAAGATAAAGAAGGGGAACAGAAGAAGAATGATGCAGGTGGAAAAGCTTTACTTCTTATACGCTTCCAATCCGCTGTTCAGGAACTCGAGATATGCCGGAACATCCTCCTTGTAGCCGTAGGAGCCGACCAAGGGGAGACCGTTGTTGTCGAGAGCCACGTAGAATGGCTGTGCGTTGGCACCGAACTTGTGGCTCTGAAGATAACTCCATTTGTCGCCAATGGTGCGCAAGGTGCGCTTCTTGCCATTGACTTCCACTTCCATGGGCTCGGGCAGCGAGGTCTTGTCGTCTACGTATAGCGATATGAGGACATAGTCTTTTTTGATCTTATCGGCCACTCTCGGGTCAGTCCAGACGGATGCTTCCATCTTGCGACAGTTCACACAGCCGAAGCCTGTGAAGTCGATAAGCACGGGTTTGCCCTGTGCCTTGGCTGCGGCCATGCCTGCCTCGTAGTCTTTGTAAGTGGCTTCTACAACTTGAGTATTGAGGTTGAAGTCTTGCGTATTGATGGGCGGAGCAAACGCCGATACGGCCTTGCAGGGTGCGCCCCACAGTCCAGGAACCATGTAAACGGCGAAAGCCAATGAGCACAGACCGAGCATGATGGAAGGAACCGGCATGGGTTTGCGGATGTCGCCACCAATTTCGTCTTCCTGAAACTTGAGCCAGCCAACGAGATAACAGCCCAAAGCGAAGAAGATGATTATCCAAAGTGAGAGAAATACCTCGCGGTCGAGCAAGTGCCAGCCATAGGCTAAGTCGGCCACACTGAAGAATTTGAGGGCGAAAGCCAGTTCTATGAAACCCAGTACCACCTTGATTTGGGTCATCCATGAGCCGCTTTTGGGGCTTTTCTTCATCAAGGTGGGGAACATGGCGAAGAGTGTGAACGGAACGGCAAGAGCCAAGGCGAACCCCAGCATGCCAATGGCGGGAGCCACCCAGTTGCCTGAGGTAACCGTCTGTACGAGCAGCAGGCCAACGATGGGGGCCGTGCACGAGAAGCTAACCAGCACCAATGTGAATGCCATCAGGAAGATGGAGAGCAGGCCCGAAGTTTGTGTGGCTTTGTTGTCAACACGGTTTGCCCAGCTGTCGGGAAGTTTAATTTCGAACCAGCCGAAGAAGCTGACGGCGAAAACAACCAGCAATAAGAAAATGAAGATATTGAATACAGCGTTTGTCGACAGTGAGTTAAGTGTGCTGGGACCGAATATTGCCGTTACACCGATACCCAAAGCGAGGTAGATTACCACGATCGAAATACCGTAGGTCACGGCATCGCGGATGCCTTTTTTCTTGTCATCTTTCGATTGTTTCAGGAAGAAACTCACGGTCATGGGGATGATGGGCCATATACATGGCATCACTAAGGCGAGCAAACCTCCTACGATTCCCATGAGGAATATATATAATAAGGAATGGTTGGCGATGTCGCTGTTGCCTCCAAACTGTTGCAACTGCTTGATGACGGGTTGCCAAAGGTCAGCTTTTTCGTTGTCCGTCAGGTTGCTTTCGGCCACAACGGCTGTGGCGGCCGAGTCGATTTGTGCCTCGGTTAGGGTGTCAGCCTCGGTTAGGGTGGCTGTAATCGGTTCAGCAGAAGCCTTTTCGCTCTCCTCTTTCTTAACCTCAGCCTTGTTGTCAACTACGGCAGGACTCTTGCCAGACTTCTTGATTTCCACACTGGTAGGTGGCAGACAGTTCTGGTCGTTGCACGCACCATACTCCAAGTAGCCTTCAATGGTGTAGGAAGGTTTGGTAAATCTCACCCGCTGCACAAACTGAACGCTGTTCTCGAAATACCGGAGGTTCATCTCAAACAGCTTGTCAAAATTCGAAATTTCCTTGCCTCGGGCCTGAAGTTTGCCCACGAGTTCCACGCCGTCAAGCTTTACTTTGTTGAATGTCGCAGATATGGGACCATCGGCTCCAAGTCCGGTGGAGTATACATGCCAGCCCTGATCAATCTTCCCGGAGAAGATTATTTCGCCTTCGGCCGTGTTGTTGGTCTTAAGTTGTGAGGTGAATTTCACCGGATTAAGCATCTGTGCATTGGCCAGAATACTGACGAGCATCACCAAAATCAAGGTCGTTGCTTTTTTCATAGGGTACATTCCTCGTATTAATTTAGCGGTTTGTAAATATTGATTCGAAATATAATATCAGTTCGATCCTGTATCATGAAAGGAGCTGAGGAAGTCCTACCTGTATGCAGGAGTTCTTCCTCATGCGCATTTAACTGATTTGTGAGCCGGGCTTTACGCCGCTGAGCGTAGTCGTCACGGCCAGAGAGTCGTCGAAATCAACGGCAGAGAGTATCATGCCTTGGCTCTCGATGCCCATCATTTTGCGTGGAGCGAGGTTGGCAATAAACAGCACATCCTTGCCCACAAGTTGTTCGGGCTGATAGAATTTGGCAATGCCGGAGAGAATCGTGCGGTCTTTCCCACTGCCGTCGTCGATGGTGAACTGCAACAGCTTGTTGCTTTTCTTCACCTTCTCACAGGCTTTGATGTGACCCACGCGGATGTCGAGCTTCTCCCATTCGTCAAAGGCAATGTTCTCCTTAAAAGGTTTTGCCTTGTATTCCTTGGCAGCAAGAGCGGCCTCGTTGGCTGCCTTGGTAGCGGCGAGCTTGTCGAGTTGGGCTTGGATGGCGTCGTCTTCAATCTTTTCGAAGAGCAGGGCCGGTTCATTCAGCTGTGCTCCCGGCTTAAGCAGTTCGATGCTTCCGAGTTCCGACCAGTCGAAGTTCTCCATGCCAATCATGCCGCGCAGCTTCTTGCTCGAGAAAGGAAGGAATGGCTCGAAGGCAATGGCGAGATTGGCCACAAGTTGCAGGGAGATATAGAGTATGGTCTCCACGCGTTTCGGATCGGTCTTCCACACCTTCCAAGGCTCGCATTCCGTGATGTAACGATTACCGATTCGTGCCAGGTTCATGGCCTCTTTCTGTGCCTCGCGGAACTTGAACACGTCAAGGTAGGCTTCTACTTTCTCCTTGATGTCTTTGAATTCCTGAATGGTTTGGCGGTCAGTGTCGTTGAGTTCGCCACAGGCCGGAACCACGCCGTTCCAGTATTTCTTGGTGAGTTGCAGTGCGCGGTTCACAAAGTTGCCGTATACTCCCACCAGTTCAGAGTTGTTGTGCTCTTGGAAATCCTTCCACATGAAGTTGTTGTCCTTGGTTTCAGGCGCATTCGCGGTGAGGACATAGCGCAGCACATCCTGCTTTTCCGGGAAATCAACCAAGTATTCATGCAGCCACACAGCCCAGTTCTTGCTCGTGGAAATCTTGTCGTTCTCCAAGTTCAGAAACTCGTTTGCCGGTACGTTGTCGGGCAGGATATAGTCGCCGTGAGCTTTCAACATGGTTGGGAAGATGAGGCAGTGGAACACGATGTTGTCCTTGCCAATGAAATGGACAAGTCTCGTTTCAGGATCCTGCCACCACTTCTGCCATGTGCCCCACTGCTCAGGGTTGCTGTCGCAAAGCTCTTTGGTGTTGGAAATATAGCCTATCGGCGCATCAAACCACACATAGAGTACCTTACCGTCAGCACCTTCCACGGGTACGGGGATACCCCAATCGAGGTCGCGTGTCATGGCACGGGGCTGCAAATCGAGGTCGAGCCAACTCTTGCATTGGCCGTATACGTTGGAGCGCCACTCTTTATGGCCGTTGAGAATCCACGCTTTCAACCACTGCTGATAGTCGTTCAGGGGCAGATACCAATTCTTCGTGACCTTCTTGACGGGCTTTGCACCGGAGATGGTGGAGTGCGGGTCGATCAGCTCTTCAGGACTTAAGTCAGAGCCGCACTTCTCGCATTGGTCACCGTAGGCATTGGGATTGCCGCAGTGGGGGCATGTACCCGTGATGTAGCGGTCGGCCAGAAACTGATGCGCCTCTTCGTCATAGAGCTGTTCGGTCTCTTTCTCCACAAGCTTCCCGTCGTCGTAAAGCTTCTTGAAGAAGTCGGCGGCAAACTTGTGATGAATCTTTGAGGTGGTGCGGCTGTAGATGTCGAATGAGATGCCAAATTCCTTGAACGAGTCCCTGATCATCTTGTGATAGCGGTCGCACACCTCCTGTGGTGTGATGCCCTCTTTCTTGGCACGTATGGTGATGGGCACACCGTGCTCGTCGCTGCCGCCGATGAATACTACGTCCTGCTTCTTTAGGCGAAGATAGCGCACGTAGATGTCGGCAGGAACATATACACCGGCCAAGTGACCGATGTGCACGCCGCCATTGGCATAGGGCAGGGCGGCGGTGACGGTGGTACGTTTAAATTTCTTTTCTTCCATCTTTTAGGAGATTGATTATTTAATATGCAAAATTACAAAAAGTAATTCATAAAAGTGTTCTATACCTTTATTAATTTGCATACAATGACTTTTGGTAGCTGCTGCGCGGTTCCGGGAGCGTATGGAGTGTGAGTTTTCCCGTTTTTGTCAACATGTCCGGAGACAGGTTCAGACGCGCGAAAGCCGTTCTATCAATATCTCCACGAGCCGGGGTACGGCATAGGTTTCGAACTCCCCCTCGTCAATCCAGATGTAGTCCTTGGGGAGCGGTGGTTTAGTGTCGGTCTCAAGGAGGTAGAAATCGGCCATGATGACACGATGGGTGAGCACATGTTTCACCTGGTTTGCCACCATGGTGAGTTTGCCGTCCCATGCCGGCAGTTTCTGGTTTTCAAAGACAACCGGCTCCCATAGCCCTTGCCAGATGTCGCCTTCACCACGTCGGTGGATGGCGACCTGGCCCTGATGTCTGATGTAAAAGTAGACTATCCGGCGTGTTTTCACCCGTGTCGTCTTCAGCTTCACGGGCAGCTCATCTACTCGGCCTTGCCTCAGTGCCTCGCACTGCTCGTTGAACGGGCACACGATGCAGGCCGGCGGCTTGGGTGTGCACTGTGTTGCCCCGAAGTCCATCATGGCGGCATTGAAATCTTCCGGGCGGTCGGCGTTCCCCCGTCCCTCGGTCATCAGTTGTTCGGCCAAGGCCTGAAACAGCTTCTTGCCCTGTGTAGAGTTGATAGGAGTGTCGATGCCATAGACTCTCGACAGCACCCTGTGGCAGTTGCCGTCCACCGCCGGCACTGGAAAGCTGAATGCAAACGAGGCGATGGCTGCGGCCGTGTAATCGCCCACACCCTTGAGCTTTTTAATGTCGGCAGGTGTGTCGGGGAATTTGCCCATGGCCACAATCTGCCGGGCAGCCTTGTGCAGGTTGCGTGCCCTGCTGTAATATCCGAGTCCCTGCCAGAGTTTCAGCACCTCATCCTCGGATGCCGCCGCCAGGTCATCAACGGTGGGATAGGTTGCCATGAAACGTTTCCAGTAGTCCATGCCCTGACTGATGCGCGTCTGTTGGAGGATAATCTCACTCAGCCAGATGGCGTATGGGTCACGCGTGTGGCGCCATGGCAAGTCGCGGCCATTGACCGAAAACCACGCGAGAAGGGTGTGGACAAAGTGATGTGGAGACATGAATGGAGGGAATTTTATAATTTATTGGGAGTGTTGTCGGCTCGGTTCAGGCCGACTGTTGTGTCAATGCTCATGCCGGCAGCGCTCTGCACATTGTGGACAAGTGCCCTTCACCACGTAGTTGACGGTTGTCATGGAGTAGCCCTCGGGCAGATCCACTTGGGGCACGGGCATGTCGTGGAGACAAAACAGCCGGTGGCATTGCTCGCAATAGAAATGCACATGCATGTCCTCGTCCTCGTCTTCGTCGTGGCTCAGGCATAGCTCATACTTCACTCCGCCGTCACCATCCTCCAGCACATGCACCAATCGGTGTTCGCGGAAGAGCATCAGGCTGCGGAAAATGCCACTCTTGTCGATGGTCACGATCTTGTTTTCCAGGTCGGAAATCGACGAGGGGTTCATCGCCGCGGCCAAAGCTTTCAGCACCACGATACGGTTGCTGGTGGGTCTGATGCCGTGCTTTTCGAGCATTTTTACGCATGTAGATTCATCCATAGTACTTGCAAAAATACAAATAAAAATGTTGTTTTATCCTCGATATGGTGTTAAATTTCTTATCTTTGCATATCTAATCGCGATAAAATATCAATCAATGAAAATACAAGAACCATCCTTCGAGATATGGTTGCAGGAGCCGGGACTCCAAGGGGTGTACCGCCAGATCGAGCGTGCCGGCCGTGTTTGTTACAAGAGTGAGACGCATCGCACCGACGATTCAGCCCGACCCTTCGTGGAACGAATGCTCAGAAATGACCATACGGCGATGTTGGAGCATGGCACGGTGTATCTTGCCCTTAAGGTCTCTTCTTCTACCGATGACGCGGAGGCGCGCTTGGAAACAACAGTAGCCCAGAAGTACGTGCAGAATAAGTTTTCTCATGTTCATACAGTGGACGGTGTGGCATACATTACGACCAACCTACGTGTTCTTGCCGAAAACCATTGGATGGACGATTTGCGGTATTTTGTGGAGCCGACAGCGCATCACGAGCGCCGAATCACGGTGCACTTCACGACCCAGATTGGCACCACGCGCGAGTTCAACCGTCACCGGGCCAACTCGATGGCCGAGCAAAGCACCCGCTACTGTAACTATGCCAAGGCAAAATTTGGTAACGAGATAACGGTGAACTTGCCCACATGGGTGAAGGAAGTGGACGAAACGGCTTCGCTTCCCGAGCTTTTCGAGAAGGTGATGGCTGGCACGGCCACCGATTTGGAGAACTGGACGTTTGCCAATCTTGCGGCCGAAAAGGCCTATATGAATCTCACGGCAGCCGGGCGCAAGGCGCAGGAGGCGCGCGCTGTGTTACCCTTAGACACCAACACCGAACTGGTGCACACGGCTTTTGTGTCCGACTGGAATCACTTTTTCGACCTCCGTGCTATCGGCACCACTGGTGCACCCCATCCCGATGCAAAGATACTGGCCGAGCCATTGATGGAGGAGTTTCGCCGGCGGGGACTGATAGCAGCAGAATAGTTTGAAAGATCTTTCCATCCTTCATCCCCTCCATTCGTCTGTTCGGCCGCGGCCGCGGCTGAACAATCCGTTTTATTACACCCCCGATGCACTAACGCGTCAGGCGGTCGACGAACTTGTCGACTATCTCTCGGGTGCTCCTTCCCAGCATTTTTCCTCTCGTCCCATCAGTCCCGAATTTCAATCAGAGATTGCCAAGGGCAAGATGTTCGGCGTGTTAGTCGTGGAGCACAGTGCTTCCCCATCATATCCTTCCCTCTTCTCTCCCCATCCTTCCCTCTTCTCTCCCCATCCTTCCTCTCTTCACTCTTCACTTTCCCCTCTTCACTCTTCTCTTTCCCCTCTTCACTCTTCTCTCTCTTATCTTTCCGGCTACAGCGGTCAGATTTGCGGACGGAGCGACTGGGCTGACTTCGTGCCCGCGGTGTTCGACTATCTTCAGCCCGAAGGATACTTCAAACGCGAGGAAGCAGAAATCGAGAAGCTAACCCGCGATATTGAACACCTCCCCCTGCCGCTCCAGTGGGAGGGGAGTTCGCAAGCCGGTGAGAAATCCGAGTTTAACAAGAACAGGCGAGCGGACGAAAGCCATGAGGAATACATCCGTCGTCGGCAGTTTGAGAATGCAGAACTGCACCGCTGGAAACTCAGGGTGCGCGCGGAGCGGCAAGATTTTGAAGCCAGGGAGCAACAGAAAGCGGACAGGATAGCTGCCCTGAAGCGACTGCGACGACAAAAGAGTGACAACTTGCAGGCGTGGTTATTCCGTAATTTTGTGATGAGAAATGCACGGGGCGAGCAACGCGACCTGATCAGCCTGTTCGGAATGGATCATGACTATCCGCCTGCCGGTTCCGGCGAGTGCTGTGAGCCCAGACTGCTGCAATATGCGTTTGCCCATGGGCTGCGTCCGGTAAGCATGGCCATGTTCTGGTGGGGCGAAAGTCCGAAGCAGGAGGTGCGCCATCATCTGCAATTCTATCCTGCATGTAGTGGAAAGTGCAAGCCCATTCTGCGCTGGATGCTCCAAGGCATGGATGTCGATCCTAACCCGCTGGAGCAGGAGGAAACACACGAACTGAAGATTGTCTATGAAGACGACACCCTCTGTGTGGTGGACAAGCCTGCAGGTATGCTCTCGGTGCCGGGGAAGGGCTGCCGTGAGAGCGTGCTCGACGTGATGCGTCGGCGGTGTCCCGATGCCACGGGAGCCCTTGTGGTACACCGGTTAGACATGGCAACGAGTGGACTGATGGTGGTCGCCAAGACGGCGGAGGCTTATCGGGAGTTGCAGAGGCAGTTTGCCACGCGGAGCGTGAGAAAGCGGTATGTGGCTATCTTGAGTCGGCAACCTCGGGAGCCTAAGGGAGAAATCGCCCTGCCGCTTCGTCCCGATCTCGACGACAGACCGCGCCAGGTGGTTGATTCGGTGTATGGAAAACCGGCGTTGACGCACTATGAAATTATTGACGGTTGCCGTGTGGCGCTCTATCCCCGTACCGGGCGCACCCATCAACTGCGCGTGCACTGTGCCCACCGCGACGGACTCGACAGTCCTATCAAGGGCGACGAGCTTTATGGCCGACGGGCCGAACGGCTGTACCTGCATGCCGAATGGCTGGCTTTCAGGCATCCGGCGACGGGAGAGGAAGTGGAGTTTACGTCGGTGGCTCCGTTCTGACGAATCACGATTTTCAGGCCGTTTCCCTTCTGCAATGACAGCACGACGTGTAAAAATAGATGACCGTTTATCGGTCCAGTTTTTTGAGCAAACCAGAGCAAAAAGCGCCATGTTTTGACGACCAAAGTTCGTCCGAGCGACACAAAAAAATCGGTTGGCCCTGCGAAAAAGGTCTTGTCGTGGTGTCGTTCGAGTCGATTGATTGTGCGAAGAAACCTTAGTCGCGGTGCGGTTAGGGCTTAGTCGCCTTGCCATTCGATAGTCAACCGCAAGCGATGAAATGGAGGTGGAAACAACGATTTGCCTAACTGGCTGACGGTTAGCGTTCTACGAATTTCTGCAAATTTCTCGAATATTAAATCCCAAACTTTGTGTTTTGAAATTCGCCAAGCCTGAAGGGGTGTTTGTCAAGATTTCTTATTAAAAACCGTTCGCCTAACTATGCCAGAAACATTATCAGTATTTGTGCGATGATAACTCGGATAAACATGCCCAACGGATACACCGTGGCGTAGGAAACACTTGGGGTGTCGCCCTTGATGGTGTCGTCGGCATAGCCCAGCGCCATGGGGTTGGCCATGCTGCCACAGAGTATGCCGCAGATGGTTCCGAAGTCGTATTTCTTGGTCCTCAGGGCGACAATGCCGATAATGAGCACGGGGATAACGGTTAAGAGAAAGCCGATGCCTACCCACGTGATGCCTTCGGGTCGAACCACCGTGCTTAGGAAGTCTTTGCCGGCATCCAAGCCAAGGCACGCGAGGTATAGCGATATGCCGAGCTTGCGGAGCATGAGGCTTGCGGAGCGCGTGGTATAGGATATGAAATGCATGCGGGGCCCCAGGGCGCCAACAAGGATGCCCATCATGATTGGGCCTCCGGCGATGCCCAGGCGAACCGGTGTGCTCATGCCTGGGAGGGCAATGGGAATGGTGCCGATGGCCAGACCGAGGATGAGTCCGAAGAATATGCTGCCGATGTTGGGCTCTTCGAGCGTCTTGACAGAGTTGCCGAAGAATTGCTCGGCATTGTTCACGTCCTCGTGTTTGCCGACGATGGTTACGCGGTCACCGTATTGCAGACGCAGGTTGTGACTGGCCAGCAGTTTGATATCGCCACGAATCACACGGCTCACGTTGACGCCATAGACCTGCCGCATGTGCAGGTCGCCAAGCCGCTTGCCGTTCAGGGTGCGACGGGTCACCACGCAGATGCGGCTCTCCACGTTCGAATCGATGACATTCCAGTCTATCTTCTCCCGGTTCCAGTCTTTCTTTTCCTGTTGGCCGAAGAGCAGCACGAGGGCATCATCGTCCTCTCTGTTGGTCACGACAAGCAGTGAATCGTTGGTTCGAATCACCGTGTCAGCCAGTGGAACGATGACCTCGTTGCCACGCCAGATGCGCGAAATAACGAAGCGCAAGTGTGACATCTGCACAATCTCCAATATCGTTTTGCCGTCTACGGCGGGGTTGATCACGTTGAGTTGAGAGATGACGGTGTGGTTGTCGTCATCTTGTGATTTCACCTCGAGGTCCTGGGGCTTGACAAAAAACTTACGGATAAACACCATGGCGAGTATCACGCCCACCACACCAAGCGGGTAGGTGACGGCTGTTGCCAATGCCGCGCTGCCATTGGAAATACCAATATGCTCGAGGGCTTGGGTGGCTGCACCGAGCGCAGGAGTGTTGGTCGTGGCACCGCAAAGCAGTCCTACCATATTGGGGAGGCTCACGCCGGTGATGGGAATGAGGACAAGCGCCATGACGGTTCCTAAGACAATCACCGCCAATCCCCATAGATTGAGGGCCATACCCTCTTCTCGAAACGATCCGAAGAAGTTAGGCCCGACGTGCAGCCCCAGGCAATAGACAAATAGGGCTAAGCCGAAAGTCTCGATGAAGTCGAGGGTTTGGGCATCTGCCGACAAGCCAATGTGGCCGGCCAGGATGCCTGCGAAGAATACGAAAGCAATGCCAAGCGATATGCCCATCACCTTGATTCTTCCCAGACCCAGGCCCAGAGCAATAACCAAGGAGATGACGATAACCGTCTGTAAAGGCGAATGAATGCAGAAAAGAGAAGATGTCCAATCCATGACGCGCGTTGTCCTGTAGAATCGTGTGCAAAATTAGTAAAAAGCAGGGAGGTGGAGAAGTAAAAAGACAAAAAAGGTTGGATAATCGAAAAATAACGGAAAAAAGGTACTAAAACGTTTGAAGACTCGTTTTAACATTGTAATTTTATTGTTGATTTAAATCTATACTGAGAAAATAATGGCAAATTCCGAAAACTTCTATTGTCTGATCTTAGCCGGGGGGAAGGGTCGGCGTCTGTGGCCGTGCAGCCGGGAGAACTTTCCCAAGCAGTTTGTTGATTTCTTCGGAACGGGGCGCACGCTCCTGCAGCAGACCTACGACCGGATGGCAGCCATTCTTCCTGCCGACCACATTTTTATCAATACCAATACGAATTATCTGAGCTATGTGATGGAACAACTGCCCGATGTGCGGCGCTCGCAGATCATGGCCGAACCCATCCATCGCAACACCGCGCCCAGCATTGCGTGGGCAACGCACAGAATATTGCATGCTAACCCCAAGGCAAGTTTCATTGCAGTTCCCTCGGACCAGCTCATTATCCATGAAGATGCGTTTCGGAGGAATGTGCTTGACGGGCTGACTTTTGTGTCTGGTAACGATGTGTTGCTTACCATGGGCATCAAGCCAACCCGACCTGAGCCGGGCTATGGCTATATCCAGTTGGCGGAACCGTTGGAGCATGATGTGTATGTGGCGAAAACATTTACTGAGAAGCCCAACCGTGAGTTTGCCAAGACATTTATGAAGAGCGGCGAGTTCTGTTGGAATACCGGCCTGTTTCTGGCCAATGCAAACCACCTCTGGCAACGTCTCTCCAGACTTCTGCCCTCGGTGTTACGTACGCTCGATGACATCAACTATTATGCCTCCACCGAGCAGGAGGATGCTTATATGCTGGATCACTTCCCGTCTTATCCTAATGTGTCGGTGGAAATGGGACTTCTGGAAGGTGCCGAGGGAGTGTGTGTGATGAAATGTGATTTCGGTTGGGCTGATGTCGGGACGTGGCATGGCATCTATGAGGCTCTGCCTAAAACACCCGATGACAACGTGATCATTAACTCTGATGTTATCATTGAGAACAGCCGCGGCAACGTTATCAAACTGCCCAAGGGAAAACTTGGTGTCATTGATGGACTCAATGACTTTATTGTGGCAGAGAACGACAACGTGTTGCTGATATGTAAGAAAGAAGATTCTTCGGACCTTATCCGCAAATATGTTACTGAGGCCAGGATGAAGAATGGAGATCGGTATGTGTAAAAGAATGGAATAACGGCCGCCTAAGCAGGCAGGCCGTATGAGTTTCTCTGTTTATCCGGGTGATTACTCTCCCTCGTTATGCGTGGGAAGTGAGGGGTTAGAGGCTTTCAAACGCCTCGAATATCTTCTCTGCGGTCTCCTTCATTTCCTCTTCGGTTAGCTTCACATGCTTCTTGAAATCCACGTCGCCTTCACTGTTGATGGGCATAAGGTGGATATGGGCATGGTTAACCTCAAGGCCAAGCACCACCTGGGCAACCTTCTTGCATGGAAAAGCAGTGCGGATGGCCTTGGCTACTTTCTTGGCAAAGAGTTCGAAAGCAGCCAGATCGTCATCCTCCATGTCAAAGATGTAGTCTATTTCCTTGCGTGGAATTACCAAGGTATGACCTTTCACAACAGGGTTGATGTCCAGAAATGCATAGAAGTTTTCATCCTCGGCACACTTGTAGCTGGGAATGTCGCCATTGGCGATCTTAGTGAATATTGTAGCCATGGTTGTTGGATTATGCGATGGAGATATTGTCTATGCGCAGCTTCAACGTACCACGCGGCACTTTGATTTCCACTTCCTCGCCCACCTTTTTGTTGAGCAGACCCTGCGCAATGGGGGTGTGGATGGATATTTTGTTCTCTTTCAGGTTGGCCTCGCTTTCGCTGACGATGGTGTAGGTCATTTTCTTCTTGGTGGCAAGATTGGTCATCTCCACTTTCGACATAATCTGCACTTCATCGGCCGACAATCTGCTCATATCGACAATCTTTGCCTGAGCAATTGTCATCTTCATCTCGTTGATCTTGTTTTCCAGATGAACCTGGGCCTCTTTAGCGGCCTCATACTCCGAATTTTCACTCAAATCGCCCTTGTCGGCAGCCTCGGCTATTGCAGCAGAAGCTTTGGGGCGTTCAATTGCTTCAAGTTGGTGAAGCTGGGCTACAAGTTTGTCATAGCCCTCTTTTGACATGTAAGCCATTCGTTATTTCTTTTAATTGTTAATGCTTTTTGTAAATATAAACTTTAGAAAACAAGATTCCGACATCTCTACAATGTCGGAATCTTGTTTTCTAAAGTTTGTGTTTTTTCGTGTTTCTGCAAAGATAGGTATAATCTTTGATATGGGCAATTTTTTTGGTTGTTTTTTCCCGATATCGTGAATCGGGTCAACAAAATTTCCCAAAAAGCTTATACCACTATGGCATAAAAAGACCCGGAACCGATGGTCGGCGTCCGGGTCTGGTTTGTTGTTATACAAGGGAGTCGGGTTGCGGCACCCTACTGTATTGTTTAGAGTTCGAACTTATAGCCCAAGGTGATTTGGAACACGCTGTTCTTAGCCTTGGTTGTATCAAAGGCCTTGGTTACTCCGAAGTTGTAACGACCGTCAACTACGAAATTGCTGATTTCGTAAGACAGACCAACAGGAATAGACAGGTCTACTGTTTTGGCATCGGTTTTGTCCTTGCTAATGCAGAATCCAGGCTGCAAACCGAGTTTCACGGCTAATCCTGGAACAACATACACATTGGCCATAACCGGTACATTGATGTAGCCCGTGTTGAGTTTCTTCGAATCTAACTTAACGGTTCCTAACAATGGAATGTCTGCTTTGCCACCGCCCCACTTGGATCCTTGCATGGAGTAGAGTACACCGGCAGAGAAGCTAACCATGTCAGTTGCCTGATACTCGAGTTCAGCACCAGCGGCCAAGGCAACTTTGGCATCACCTTTCAATTCGCTAAGGTTTGCGATATTAACACCGATCTTTGGTTGAATGGTCGTTGTTCCAACTTCGTGCTGTGCGTAGGTTGCTACAGAAGCAAGCATTACAACTGCTGATAAAATAAATTTTTTCATAATCTTCATGTATTTATTAAACAAAATTATCCTTGAAAATTCGACGGCAAATATACGTAAATTAGCTCGGGCGGCATTATTTTGTTATATTTTTTTCACTATTTTACATTTTTATAACTACTTAAACATCCCTTTCCCTCTTTATAATAGTCCAAAAGTTGTTTAAATATCGGAGAGTGTGAAAGAACTTTAAGATTTCCCGTAAGGATCAGTTGCTTGCGTGCGCGAGTCATGGCCACGTTGAGTTTACGGTCTATCCAATGTCCGTTCTCCTCAAAGGTGTTAGCTGTGAGAAAGTTGAGCTGGTATCGCTGTTGTATGGTTAGCGAGTAGATGATGATGTCACGTTGCGAGCCTTGATATCGCTCCACGGTGTCAATGCTGATGTTTTCGAGGGCAGAGATGTCAAGTTTCTCGATTTCCTGGCGTATCATGGCTATCTGGTTTCGGTAGGGAACGATGACGCCCACAGTCTTGTCAGGGTCGAAACACTCTGCGGTGAACCGATGAATGCGCCGCAGTAGGTCAGTCACGATGCGCGCTTCATCGGCATTCACCTTATCGGATATGTCGGGCTGACGGCAGTCCTCCGAGGCAAAAAAGAGCATCCGATGCTGCTTCAGGAGGTCGTCTATAGCGTCTTCCGATGCTGCGGAGTAGCCAATCGAGTTGGTTTCCTGGTGGGGCAGGGGAACCGTTGTGAGCCGTTCGTCGAAGTAAAATGCCGTGCTGGGGAAGTGGGCAATGTCCGGATGCATTCGACCTTGACGCCGAAGAACACCCATGAAGTCCGTCCGTCCGCTCTTTTGTTCCAACCTGATCAGTCGTTCGAAGAGACTGCTCTTGCAGTCTTGCAGTCCGATAGCCTGCAGCTCAGGTTCTGTCACCGTTGCATCGCGGTCGTTTTGCTGCACCACAGCCGGCAGCTGCTTGTAGTCGCCTATCAATATAAACTTGTCAATGTTGCATATCGTTTCATCTTGTCCGCTTGCCGTAGCACGGTGACTGGCCAGCAATCCGATGATACCGGGCTCGAGAATCTGTGAACTTTCGTCGACGATCGCTGTGGAAAAATGCTTCAGGCTGAACAGAAACGGTCGGGATTGCAACATCGATGTCGTTCCCACCACCACACGGGCATCGAGCAGCATCTGTCGCATCGCGCTCAGTTTGGGTTTTTCACCAATCCTGCCTGACAGGAGATAGGGCTTGAACTGAGGTGCACAGCTCAGCTCATTACCTATTCTGATAAAGTCGATACCGGCCTCCACGAGCATACTGCAAATCTCATCGACCGCACGGTTGGTATAGGACAGAAGGAGAATGGCGTGATCCGGCAGCACAAGACTTTCCTCCATCATGAATCTCAGCGCCCTACTGGTCTTGCCGGTACCCGGTGGGCCAACGAGCAGAAAATAGTCCCGGGCCTGTTTGGCCTTCAGCAGAATGGGGTCGAGCAGGGTGTCGTAGCTGCGCGACAAAGTCACGGTTTTGTCGCTACGCGGTGCGCGTTGGCCAAGCAGAAGCGCCTTGCGATCGGCGGTGGAGGTGACAAATTCGTAGAGGGAATGTATGGCTGCACCCCCTCCCACATCGCTGTTGCCATGCTCAATGCACCACGCAAACTGTTGATCGGGGCGTGCATCCGCTCCGGGAGAAGACAGGAGGGCTGAATAGGGAAGTCGTTCGAAGATGTCCGGATTCTGTTGTCCGTTGTTCAGTTTCACGGTGACACGGTCAGGATGAATCTCCGAGAGCCCACCCCTAAATACCATCGCCTTCCGAATGTCGGGTTCCTCGTTTTCGGGATACGCATAAAGACACACCATATCACCCCTCCGGAAGTTGGGCAGGAAGTCTTCGCCCTGCACAGGAACTGCCAGAGTGACAAGGTCATAACTGTTGTTGCCCTTTTGTTCCCGGCTTTTCTCCTTATTGATAATGGTCAGTCCGGTATAGATATTACCCGTCTCCTTTTTTTCCTGAAGGGGCATATTCCAGAGGTTGGCCACACAGTTGCCCGTGCCTTCCACCACCCCCACTTTCGACATGAGGTTCTCGCGGATGGCAAATTGCATCATCCTGCAGAAATAGGCACGCTCCAATGGCTGTAGGTGTTGCAGGGGAATGAGGGTGGCTTCGAGCGGCGGGCGCAGGTAATTTTCGTAAAAATATCCGTTCAGTCCCGTGGTGTTCAGGTTGTCGGAGGTGAGTTGTGGCAGGATGTGAGCAACCCCGTTGTGGGCCATGTCAAACTCGAGGGCGATGGCTTCGTTTCGAAAACGTATGGCCTCATAGACCAGTTTCATGAGATTGGCCACACTTATCAGCCCGCCCGGAAGGGGATATTTGGAATAGAGCAACCGTATATCAGTGCTCGATTGATGAAAGTTGTAGTAGAGTATACCGAAATACAGCAGCAGCTGCACATAGTGCTTCTCCATCATCTGCGAACCATGGGCGTTTCTGGTGTTGCGTTCGAGCATGATGTTGCGCCCCGACTTCTGCTCCACCAGCAGTTTCAGGTCGGTGGTCATCAGGTCCACACGTCCCTGTATGCCTAATTTTTCGCAGACAAAAGAAGGCTCAAGGATGGCCTTGTTCAGGTCAAACTCCCTGCGCAACTGTTCCACAATTTGTCGCAGGTTGGCTACCTGGGCAGAGGCATCCTGCTTGAATTGTTCTGCGTCGAAATCCAGACAGGTGCTGTATTCCAGCGCCTTATCCTTGAAACTTCGTATCAAGGTATGCCGGATGTCGGCTTTCGGATTGTTGATGATGTCGTCGAGCGCGCTGCCCGCAAAGTTTCCGAGCAGTATGGCTTGGCTGTTGGTTTTCTCCTGCATGCGGCTGACGAGGTAGAGCAACGGGTGGTGTCCGTAGTCTTCGAAGCACGATGCGATGACCGAGATATCGAGCAGGCAGTCGGGTTCCACCACGATCAGGCGTGGCGTGATGGTGTTTCCATCCACCTCGCAGCCCAGCAAGTTAAGGCTCATACCCACTTGCAGAATGTTGTTCAGATATCCCATGTCTGCATATTGCGTCTCCTTGGTATAGCAGACGGTTTTCATCGACTCCGCACCCTCCTCGTCTACCACCACCGTGATGGTGTTTTCGTCCCACGCATTCACGGTGCACCGCTTGTCGGGCGCATTGGCATGGATGGATCTGTCCGTCGTTTTCCGGTTCCGTGGAAGTTTCGATGTGAGGTTGTCGGGCACAGCAACGCCAAACACTCGGCCGATGAGCGTGGCCAAGGCGCTGGCATCATACAGTCGGTCTTCGGGCAGGAGAGCCTTCGTGCGGTTGCTGTTGCGTCGCATTCGCCGTATGGCATTGGCCTCCTCGAGAGGGATGTGGAATTGGCGGATGAGCGTCTCGACCTGCGAGTTGAGGTCGCCAAACCCATGTTTGGAGTCTTTCAGTCCCTCCGCACACGTCAGCACGAGCGTTTCGTGCATAATTTTATTACGCACGGCGGGAGCAACCTGGTCATCGGAGAGAACCGTCGAAATTCTCCCGAACAATTCAGAACAGTCCATCCAGCTCCCCCTTGAAGATATCATTAGACAATTCCTCGGCCAACGGAACAGTGCTGCTGTTAACCGTCAGGCGCAGGGGTCCCTTGCTCAGAGCGCTTCCGGCAGCGGCCTCCTCGGCCACCTGGGCCTCCCATTCCAACAGCCTTTTCTTCAGCTCCCGTCCCCAGTGGTATTCGCCTACCGACCCGTCGCTGTGGATAACCCGATGACAGGGAATGAGCATGGCCACGGGATTGCGGGCGATGGCCGATGCCACGGCACGCACGGCTCCGGGCGAACCCAGGCGGTCAGCCATGTCCTGATAGCTTGCGGTCTGGCCGAACGGAATTTCACGCAGCTGGTTCCATACCCCGATCTGGAACTCCGTACCACGCAGGTCGATGGTCAGGGGCTTGTCCAAACCTTCAAAAATGACACCTGCTACGGTCTCTGCCATCTCGTTGTCAATGGTGGTGGAGGTGTAAACACCCCACCGACTGCCCAGCTCGTGGATGGCTTGCATCCTGCTGTGTTCCAGAAACTGCAGGTCGCAGATGCCTTTTGCCGTGGCCGCTACAATGATTTCGCCAAAGGGGCTGTCGCTGAATCCGTAAACAATAGTTCCCATCATGGTACAAAGATATAAAAAACGGGTGAAAGCCTACCGCAAGATGTAAAAAAAATTGGGTTATCCGTTGTGGAACTTCAGAATTTTCTTAATTTTGTAAAGCGGCCTTGTGGCCTTGAAAACCGACAATAATATAGACAGTTATGGATAAAACAGAACTTATGCGCAGGGCCATTGTCCTCAGCGAAAAGAGTGTGATGACAGGTGGTGGCCCTTTCGGGGCAGTGATTGCCAGAAACGGCGTGGTGTTGGCCGAGGCTTCCAACAGTGTGACCATCGACCACGACCCCACGGCGCATGCTGAGGTCAATGCCATCCGGGTGGCCTGCGATCGCTTGCACACTTTCGACCTGTCGGGGTGCGAGATCTATTGTTCCTGTGAGCCATGCCCCATGTGTCTCGGAGCCATCTATTGGGCCCGACTCGACCATATTTACTATGCCAACAATCGCAAGGCGGCTGCCAGCATAGGTTTCGACGACGATTTGATCTATCAGGAGATAGGCCGGGCCATGGCAGACCGCCAAAAACCCATAGAAGAATTGCTGCCCGAGGAGGGCCGGAAAGCCTTCGACCTGTGGCGCAGCACAATCAACAAGACTACTTATTAACCCTTCTTGCTCCCTTTCGGGATGCTTCTGTCATTGTCCGTTTAGCCTTTTGTAGAACGTTATGATTTCTTCCCACGTCTTGAACTCATCGCTTCCGAACGCAATGCCGGTGCCCATGAATTCTTCACAGGGGTTGGTGTCGATGAAATAGTCGCCATAGAGCAGATGCTTCCGGTTGGTGTAGATCACGCGGTCGTGGGCCGGCGTGGACAGATACTGCTCCACCCAGGCGGCGTTGGCAGCAAAGGTTTCGTGCTCGTTGGTCGGAGCCGGCATCACGATGTACACGTCATACGTCTCGACAAGCATCGAGAAGGCCTTGACTAAGCTCGAAGCCGGCTTGCCCCAGCCATCGCACAGTGTGCTTTGGTCAATATATACGATGTGGCGTTCGCGCCCTTCCTGTTTGTCATCAATCCATCTGATGGCCGGCACCACACCGTTCATGAACGAGCGGTCGTCCATGCGGTGCTCGCCGTGGAAGTGGGCCGCCTGTGGGTAGTGGCTCCTGTAGAGATCGAACGTATGCACCACCGGATCAGCATCGCCGAAGAGTCCCCATACGCGACGCTGTTCCTCGGTTTTCTGTTCGGGAGTCATGGCTTCCAGTTCCACAAAACACCGCTCGGTCATCTCTTTGTATTCTTTCTCCAGTGCCTTGGTCACGATAAACTCTTTCTCGCCGTCCTCGCGTGGGTTTTGCCACGTCTGCATCCCCGTCATGCCGTGGTCTTTCATGGTTTGTCCCATTTGAAAGGCAGGGTTCACCAAGATGCGGTCGTAGCCGTAGAGCATCTCGGTGTACATGCCACCCATCGACGTACCGATGATGAGGTCGGGACGCTCCTCGGCTGCCTTCTTTTTCAGAAAATCCAAGGCTTCTTCCGGATGCAGCGGAATGTCGAATGCGACGACGCGCGCATGGGGAAAGACCTGTCGGATGCGTGCCACCGTACCCGTCGCTGCTGACGAGCCGAAGCCGTGGTTATACATGATGGTTTTCCCGTTCATCAGGTCGGGAAATTGTTTGATGTAAGGATTGTCCATGGTTCTTTCTTTTGGGAGGTCGAAAAATCATTTCTGGAAGTTGCCTCCGCCGGCACCTCTGCCATTCCCGTGGGGTGAGGCAGGGTCGTTTATGCAACTCCCATAACTATTGCAAAGATACAAATTTTCACCTAAAAAGTCTCGCTGTGATGCTTCAATTTATTTGGACATTCGGTCATGAGGATCTCTCCGGAGTGACTACCAGCTGTTTTGTGATGCCCATTCGACTTGAACGTCATCACACAACGGCCGCCATACACGTGTACGTCGGCCGTCATACACCTGTCTGCCGAACGCGATACACGTGTATTGCGGCCGCCAAACGCCGGCGATAAAACGTCATGATGAGGCCTGTTGGTTGTAAATATGACACAAAACGAATTTAAAAAATGTTTAATGTGGTAGAAATAGCTAAATAAACATTATCTTTGTGCTATCTATCTGGCATTTTCCTGCCTTCCCAATCATGAAGTTGATAGATTCATCAAAAACCTAAAAATAATGACAAGACAAATTCTTAAAGCCATTGTAGTGGTCGTGGTGTGCCTGCTGCCCGTGAGTGGCGTTTCAGCAAAGAAGAAAGCCAAGCTCACCGATCGCGAGTATTGGTGCCACCAAGCCTACACCATGGCGCGTCCGGTGTTGGAGAATATGGCCAAGGGCGAATTGCAGAAGAACATGCAGCTCGAAGTAAGCCCCAACTGGGATGGCCGTAACAAGAAAGTGGCCTACATGGAGTGCTTCGGCCGACTGATGGCTGGCATCGCGCCCTGGTTGGCTCTCCCCGACGACGCTACGGCCGAAAGCAAGCAGCGTGAGCAGCTGCGCACCTGGGCGCTGGCAGCCTATAAGAACGCGGTTGACCCACAAAGTCCAGACTATCTGGCTTGGCGCGGACATGGACAAGCGCTGGTGGACGCAGCCTATGTGGCTGAAAGCTTTATCCGCGCCTACGACGTGCTGTGGAAACCATTAGACGATGTAACGAAGAAAAGATATGTTGAGGAGTTTACGCAGTTGCGTCGCGTAGATCCACCCTACACCAACTGGTTCCTCTTCAGCTCGGTGATCGAGAGCTTTTTGGCCAAGGCCGGTGCCGAATACGATGAGTTTCGTGTGAACACGGCCTGTCGCAAGGTGGAGGAATGGTATGTGGGCGACGGATGGTATGCCGACGGTCCGGTGTTTGCCTTCGACTATTACAGCAGTTATGTGTTCCATGCCATGTATCTCGAAACCCTGCAATGCATGGTTGATGCGAAGGCCAATACACGCTTGGATTATCAGAAATACTGGAACCGCGCTTTAAAACGTGCGCAGAAGTTTGCCATTATCCTTGAGCGTTTCATCTCGCCCGAAGGCACATTCCCCGTTATCGGTCGCTCAACGCCCTACCGATTGGCTGCCCTGCAACCTCTGGCACTGCTGGCCTGGTATCAGAAATTGCCGAAAGACCTGAGCAACGGACAGGTGCGCGCAGCCCTCACGCAGGTGGTGCACCGCATGTTCGACCATCAGAACAACTATAATGAGGGTGGATTCCTGACCATAGGCTTCTGCGGGTCGCAGCCCGGAACGGCCGACTGGTACACCAACAACGGCTCGCTCTATATGTGTTCGCTCAGCTTTATGCCCCTCGGCCTGCCGGCCAATTCGCCGTTCTGGACTTCAGAGGCAGAACCCTGGACACAGGTGAAGGCATGGGGTGGACAGCCATTCCCGAAAGATCACCGATGGAGCGACGATATACAGACGAGAGACAAGTGGTAAGATTAATAAAAAACAGGGCTTACGGGCTCTTGATTTGTGATATGAAAAGAATACTTTTTTTGGCCGTATTGGCCTGCATGACCCTTGCTACGCAAGCCAAGGGATGGACAAAAGAACAAGTGGCCGACGTGATCGCCCAAGTGAACAACTACTGGCAACAGAACAACAAGGCTGAGACACGCAGCTTCTGGGATCCTGCTGCCTACCATACGGGGAACATGGAAGCTTACAAACTCTTAGGCAACGAGGCATGGCTCGACTACAGCAAGCGCTGGGCCGAGCACAACAACTGGCAGGGAGCACGCGAGAAGGACCCGTCGAAGTGGAAATACAAGCACTACGGCGAGGGGCAAGACTTCGTGCTCTTCGGCGACTGGCAGATATGTTTCCAGACTTATATAGACATGTATTGGATTGAAAATGCCAAGGGAGGCTCTGCCCGCAACGAGCGCATGGTGCAACGTGCCAAGGAGGTGATGGGCTATCAGGTGCGTACCAAGGCCAATGACTACTGGTGGTGGTCCGATGCACTCTATATGGTGATGCCCGTCATGACCAAGATGTACAAGCTGACGGGCGACGAGATCTATCTCGACAAGCTCTACGATTATCTGTTATACTCTGATGAAATCATGCTCGACAAGGAGACTGGTCTCTATTTCCGCGACGGGAAATATGTGTATCCCAAGCACAAGAGTGTCAACGGCAAGAAGGATTTCTGGGCACGCGGAGACGGATGGGTGCTGGCCGGGTTGGCCAAGGTGTTGCAGGACATGCCCCAGAGCTACCGCCATTACGACTTTTTCCTTAACAAGTATAAGGTCTTGGCCGATGCTGTGGTGAAAACACAGCAGAAGGGCGGCTACTGGACACGCTCGATGCTCGACCCCAAGCATGCCCCCGGCCCTGAGACATCGGGCACGGCTTTCTTCACCTACGGGTTGTTGTGGGGATTGAACAATGGTGTGCTTTCCCCGAAACATCCTGCTGCAAAGACTGTGAAAAGAGCGTGGAATTACCTGACTAAGACGGCCTTGCAACCGAGTGGGAAGGTGGGCTATGTGCAGCCTATTGGCGAAAAGGCCATTCCCGGACAGGTGGTGGACCAGAATTCGCAGGCCAATTTTGGTGTAGGAGCGTTTCTGCTGGCTGCCTGCGAATACTATAGATATTTGGATAAGAAATAAGAAGAGAGATACACTGCGAATTTATCATTAAAAACCAAAACCATATTCATTATGAAGAAAAACCTTTTGATAGCGGCTGTGGCTGCCATGGCCCTGAATACGAATGCAGCGATTGCCGGGAAACCGGCAGCTGCAGAACCAGACCCGCAGCCCACTTGGACGGAGTGGAATGACCAGCAGGTGAACGCGGTGAACCGCTATAGGTTGCACACCCAGTTCTTTAGTTATGAGAATAGGGCGTTGGCCATGAAGGGAGATATGGCTAAGTCGGACAAATTCATGTCGCTGCATGGCACCTGGAAATTCCATTGGGTGCGCAATGCAGACCAACGCCCCACTGATTTCTACAAAACCGATCTCGACGATTCGTCTTGGAAGACCATGTCTGTGCCTGGAATTTGGGAGGTGAACGGCTATGGTGACCCGGTATATGTGAATATAGGACTGGCCTGGCGCTACCAGATGGACTGGAAAAATCCCTTGAATGTGCCTACGAAGGATAACCACGTGGGAAGCTATCGCCGTACCATCGACATACCAGCAGGCTGGGATGGCAAGCAGATTATTGCTCATTTTGGGTCGGTAACCTCGAATATGTATCTCTTTGTCAATGGCCGCTACGTTGGCTATACGGAGGATTCGAAGGTCGCTGCCGAATTCGACATCACCAAATACGTAAAGCCGGGCAAGAACCTGATAGCCTTCCAAATCTTCCGTTGGTGTGACGGTTCGCTGAGTGAAGACCAGGACTTTTGGCGGCTTTCAGGCGTATCGCGCGACAGTTATCTCTATACGCGCAACCCACAAGTGCAGGTGAGCAATATCCGTATTACTCCTGACTTGGGCAACAACTACGAGGATGGTGAGCTGATGGTCAATGTCGACGTGACGGGAGACCCCATCATCGAGTTCCAATTGCTCAACCACAACGACCTTGTGGTGGGTAAAACTACTGGAAACTTCCGCAGAATGACCCATGGAGCATCGCGTTTTGTGGTGCGGAATGTGAAGAAATGGACGGCCGAGACACCTTATTTATATACACTGCTGGCCATCGTGAAGGATGCTAAGGGCAATGTCGTGGAGGTGATTCCGCAGAAGGTGGGCTTCCGTAAGGTGGAAATCAAGAACGGACAGTTCCTTGTTAATGGTCAGCCTGTGCTGATTAAGGGTACCAACCGTCACGAAATGGACCCCGACGGCGGCTATGTGGTGACGCGTGAGCGTATGATTCACGATATCAAGATAATGAAACGGCTCAACATCAACGCCGTGCGCACCTGTCATTATCCGAGTGATCCTATTTGGTATGACCTTTGCGATGAATATGGACTCTATGTGACGGCAGAGGCTAACCAGGAGAGTCATGCCTTCGGTTATAAGGATGACTCGGAGGCTAAGAAGCCATGCTTTGCCAAGCAGATACTTGAGCGAAATCAGCATAACGTCGAGATGCACTACAACCATCCTTCGGTGGTGGTATGGAGTTTAGGTAATGAGACGGTGGATGGACCTAACTTCACGGCCGCCTACCAATGGATCAAGAGCCAAGACCAGAGTCGTCCCATCCATTGGGAGCGTGCAGGACATGGTGACAACACGGATATCTTCTGTCCGATGTATTATTCGCATGATGCCTCCGAGCGTTATGCCAAGAATGCGAAATACAACAAACCTCTGATACAATGCGAGTACAACCACACGATGGGTAACTCTGGTGGTGGACTGAAGGAATATTGGGATTTGATTCGTAAGTATCCCAAGTTCCAAGGTGGGTATAACTGGGACTTCGTAGATCAGGCGTTGCATCGCAAGCCCGATTTCAAAGCTAGTCGTTCACTGGCCGACTACGAGGCCATTGCAGCCAAATATGAGGCCGGTACGGGAACCATGTCGCCCGTCTACACGTACGGTGGCGACTACAATGACAGGGATGCGTCGGACAATAACTTCAACTGTAACGGCGCTATCGGTCCTGATCGCCAACTCAACCCTCATGCTTACGACCTTGCCTACTGCTATCAGAACATCTGGGCCGAACCCATTGACATGAAGAATGGCAAGGTGTCAGTCTATAATGAGTACTTCTTCCGCGACCTTTCCAACTACAAACTTGTGTGGAATCTGATGCAAAATGGTCGGAAAATACAGAGCGGCGAGGTGTCAGATCTGAATGTTGCTCCTCAGCAAAAGACCGTTTTGACCTTGCCCTACAAGGTTCCCGCAACAGGAGAGGTAATGCTCAACATCGAGTTTAAGCTCAAGGAGGCCGAGCCTCTGATGTCAGCCGGACAGACTGTGGCCTATCGTCAGCTTGCCGTGCGCGAGGTATCACCCACCCTGCCCATGATGCAGGGGGTGAAATCGAAAATCAAACTGAAGGACGACAAGAAGGCAAATGTCTACCACATCACTTCCAAGAGTAACATTGATGTTGTGTTTGACAAGACCACCGGGCTGCTCACCAAGTATAATGTGGATGGCAAGGAACTCTTAGGTGAGGGTGGAACCCTGCGCCCCAACTTCTGGAGAGCCGTGACCGACAATGACATGGGCGCACAATTGCAGAAGAAATTCAAGGCTTGGCGCAATCCCACGATGAACCTCAAGACCCTATCCTATCAAAAGATGGGCAAGGATGCTGTTCGGGTAATTGCCAAATATGACATGCCTGAGGTGAAGAGCGGTCTCTCGCTTACCTATACAGTGTATGGCGATGGCACCATGGAGGTGGAGCAAAGCCTCAATGCCATGACGAAAGACAAGGTTGAAGGGCTCCTCCGCTTTGGTATGCGAATGGATCTGCCCTACAAGATGGATAAGAGTGAGTTCTATGGTCGCGGTCCCATCGAGAACTATATTGACCGCAAGGAGAGTCAACCGGTGGGTATCTATGCACAGACAGCGGACCAGCAGTTCTATCCCTACATCCGTCCGCAGGAGACTGGTACGAAGAGCGATCTGCGCTGGTGGAGGCAGTCGGCCAATTCCACCACGGGATTCAACCTTAATTCTGACAAGCTCTTTAGCGCCAGTGCATTGCACTACAGTGTCGATGATCTCGATGAGGGCGATGAGAAGGATCAGCGTCATGCCACGGATCTGAAGAAGAGTAAGTTTACGGAGCTTTGCTTTGACCTTGCACAATTCGGCCTGGCTGGTGAGAATAGCTGGGGCGCATGGCCTTTACCACAGCATCGACTGGGCTACAAGGACATGACTTTCAGGTTCCGCATCACCCCGCTGAGCAAGCGTTGATAGAATCAAATCAAATGATTTACACATAATAAAAAAACGAAACAGATATGATACTACGTAGTTTCCTTAGCGTATTGGCGTTGGGTCTGATGGTGCCGTTGGGCGCCTCAGCCCAGCACCGGTTCACGGTCAACACCAAACCAGGTGCTGAGATTCAGCCAACCATGTATGGAATTTTCTTTGAAGACATTAACTTCGGTGCTGATGGCGGCCTGTATGCTGAGATGGTGCAGAACAGAAGTTTTGACTTTCCCAGTCATCTCATGGGCTGGAACACTTATGGTAATGTAAGTTTAGCATCGGCAAAGCCGGCTTTCGACCGTAATCCCAACTACATTGTGATACTGCGTTCAGGTCACCGTGAGAAGCGATCGGGAGTAGAAAACCGCGGCTTCTTTGGCATGGGTTTCAAGAAAGACATGACCTATGAGTTCTCCGTGTATGCCCGAATGCATAACTTGGAAGACAAGGAAGCCAAGATACGGGTGGAATTGGTGGACGACCAGAATATTCCGATGGACAGAAAGAGCATTTCCATAACTAATACTTTGTGGAAGAAGTTTACCGTAACGCTGAAAGCCAACAAGACTGTGGAAAAGGGATTGATGCGCATCTTCCTCGAAAGTGCAGATGCGGTAGACCTTGATCACGTGAGTCTGTTTCCCGGGGATAACTGGAATGGCCTGCGCGCTGACCTCGTGAAAGACCTCGAGGACTTACATCCGGGCGTTTTCCGCTTCCCCGGTGGATGTATTGTGGAGGGCACAGACCTGGCCACTCGCTACCAATGGAAGAACAGTGTGGGACCGGCCGAGAACCGCCCGCTTAACGAAAACCGGTGGAACTACACCTTTGCCCATCGCATGTACCCTAATTATTACCAGACCTACGGGCTGGGCTTCTACGAGTATTTCCTCCTTGCCGAGAAGATTGGAGCCGAACCTCTGCCCATCGTCTCAGTGGGATTGGCCTGCCAGTATCAGAACGACGACAAGTCGACCACGGCGCACGCTTCCTTAGATGATTTGCAGCCGTATATCGACGACGCCCTCGACCTCATCGAGTTTGCCAATGGAGCAACGACGACAAAATGGGGAAAACTTCGTGCCGACATGGGGCATCCGGAGCCTTTCGGCCTGAAACAGATTGGCATCGGTAACGAGCAGTGGGGTGAACTCTATCCCGTGCGCCTGCAAAAGTTTATCGAGCAGATTCGCAAGAAATATCCCAACATCATGATTTGTGGTTCTTCCGGTCCATCAGCCGGAGGCGAACAATTCGACTATGGGTGGAAAGAGATGCGCCGACTCGGCGTAGAACTGGTGGATGAGCACTATTATATGTCTCCCGACTGGTTCTTTAAGAACGCCGGTCGCTATGACAACTACGACCGCAAAGGGCCGAAAGTGTTTGCCGGTGAATATGCCAGCCATGTGCGCGGCATCGGCAACGAGCCTGACGTGGCCATGAACAATTTCGAGGCCGCGCTTTCGGAGGCTGCCTTCATGACAGGGTTGGAACGCAATGCCGACCTGGTGCATGAGGCCACCTACGCCCCCTTGTTCGCCCATGTGGAGGGATGGCAATGGCGACCCGACCTAATTTGGTTCGACAATCTGCGTAGTGTGCGTTCGGTCAACTGGTATGTGCAGATGCTCTATGCCACCAACCGCGGTACCCATACGCTCTCACTGACCGAGAACAACCAGGCTGTGAAGGGTGACAACGGACTTTATGCCAGTGCCGTTTATGACAAGAATGCTAAGAAATACATTGTGAAGATTGTCAATAACAACGACCAACCCAAGGAAATCGCACTGACCTTCAAGGGTGCCAAGGGTCTTGGAGCAGGTACAGCCACCCTGTTGCATGCCGATGACATGCGTGCAACCAACTCGCTTGCCAATCCCACCAATGTGGTTCCCAAGGAGTCAGCTGTGCAGGCCAACGGCAATAATGCCACTGTTACGGTTCCTGCGAAGACCTTTGCGGTGTATAAGTTTTAGACAGAGGACAGAACAAGCAAGACAATAAAAACAGCGTTGCCCCTTCCTTACAAGTGTGGGGGCAACGCTGTTCGTTTTTCAGGCCCTGATCGTCAGGGCTTTTTCGTGTTGGGTAATGGAGCATCAGGACCGAGATAATAGCCCAATTCCGGTGGCTGGTTGTAGGCCACGTTCTCTGCAGCCACGCTCTCCCGATAGGGGATGTCGGTCATGAGGCAGGGCACGCGGTGCTGTGTGGGGATGTCAGTGGTGTAGATGCGCAGTTCCGTACTCGCCTCATTGCGCACGATTAC
>NZ_GG704782.1:335034-349306 GCF_000160535.1 Hallella bergensis DSM 17361
CTCATTGCGCACGATTACCTCCTCGCGCCAGTCTCCTATAATGTCGGCTGAGAGACAGGGGTTAGACTTGGTGCCGTTGTTGAACACGCCGTCGAGTCGTTTCACCACATCCACCGACTGTGTGGAGGGATTGTATTTGGTGATGGTGGCATGGTCGAGCAGCTGCCGGGTGAGTCCTCCATCCCACCATATTGCAAAGTTACACGACAGTCGTCTCACGCTGCGGCTGGCATCGCTGTAGTCTGTCTCGCTATCCTGTCCGTTCTGTTGTATACACTTGGAGAATGGGGAAGTGAGCGGAACATTGGCACTCCAAACCTCCACGCCATAGTGGGTGGAGTCGATGTCGGCCGCCATGGCACGTCCTACATCGAAGTTGGCCTTCTTCTGGAAAACCACCTTGCCTGTGACCGCATCGCGAAGCGTGGAGCCGTCGCGGCGGTTTTCGTGGCAGTCCCATATCAAGAGCTTGTTGGTTAGGGGTTCGGCTACCAAGTGCATGGCATCGCCATGACCAAGCCCCGTGTTGTAGAGCGGACTACCGTCATGGTCTACACACATTGAGCCATATACAATTTCGTCCTTGCCGTCGCCGTCCACATCGGCCACACGAAGGTTGTGGTTGCCCTGTCCGGCATAGTCGGGTGTAGCCTTGTTGGTCAGGTCGAGCTTGGCCATTATCTCATTTTGCGCTTGCTGCGGGTGGGTGTCGAAATACCAGTGCAGCTTCAGGTCTTTGCCATCCCAATTCCATGCGGCGAGGGTGGTGCGGGTATAGTATCCGCGACAGAACACGGCTGAGGGATGCTTGCCATCGAGAAAGGCCAAGGCGGCGAGATAGCGCTCTGAGCGGTTGGCATGATCGTCGCCCCAGACACCCTCCGGCCCACGGTCGGGTATGTAGTCAACGGTCTTCATTGCAGCACCCGTGAGACCGTTAAACACAGTGAGGTATTCCGGGCCTTGCATGATACGCCCATACTGTGAAGTTCCAACTTCTGTGTTTACCCAGTTCTTATTGCTGTTGCCAATAACTTTTCCGGTTCCGTCTACAGTTCCGTCGGCGGTCTTCATCATCAGCTCGGCCTTGCCGTCGCCGTCAAAATCATAAGCGATAAACTGGGTGTAGTGTGCGCCGGCGCGGATATTGGGTCCCATGTCGATGCGCCACAGGCGGGAGCCATCGAGCTTGTAGCAATCGAAGTAGACCTTCGACGTCATGCCCACGTGTGAGTTGTCGTGCGCGTTGCGCGGGTCCCATTTGAGTATAATCTCGTATTCCCCGTCACCGTCCACATCGGCCACTGTGGCATCGTTGGCACTATAGGTCACGGGGATCTTGCGCAGCGCTGTGTTTTTATTCATCAGCCGCGCCTGCCCCGTCCTGTTGCCGCGCCTGCCCCGCGGTCTCTGTGGTCGAATCTCAATGCTGTCGGTGGTGGTGGGAGGGGTGAGGAGAATCGTGAGATGGTCCTTGTGTTGCGATGCCTTGAGCGTCCACGAACCATTGAGCCCTCCGCCACGAACCTCGTACACTGACTCTCCCGACGTGGGGTGGTTATCTGTAAAGAATGTGCCACCTGCGGTGAGGGACTTTGGGGTGAGCCGGATGCCGTCGCGATACACGTCGAATCCCTCATTGGGTTTGTCGCCGGGCAGTAACCGCCACGACACCACGACCTTATTGCCGCTCCGAATCGCGACTACGCCCCGGTTCAGGCGTTCGGTTTGCATCTGTGAGAGATTGTACCGGGTTTGGGCAATTGCCGTTCCCGGTGTTAAGGCAAGCAGCAGGAACAAGGGTTTGATGCATGTTTTGATTGGTGATAATCGATTAGTCATATTCGTAATATTGTTTTAGTTGTAGTTCAAGGTGAAAGCAGAATAATGCAAAGGTATAAAAAAAACAGAAACGCGATGCGCTCCCGCGTATATTATTTTGTTTTTTGGTCAGATGGTCTGTGCTTGTAAGAACAAATTACCATTTTCCTGTGATGATTTTTTGTTCATCCAGAGAAAAATGCGCCATGTTTTCTGGCTTGTTTTCTTCTTGTATGAGTCCAAAACGCCCAGGACGTTGTGGTTACAGTCTTTTCGCTGCGCGGTTAAGGCTCCGCGGCCACACGACAAAGGCCTGACCGCGATGCGGTCAGGCCTTTGTCGTGCTGCCATTCCATATGTAATCGTCAATGGAAAAATCGAACTGAAAATGCAATTTCACAGAATGCGCTGATAATCAGCGTGCTATGAAAGACGCCAAATTTCGCGAATTTCGACGCCGGCAGAAGAATTTTTCAAATACGCGAAGCATGGAAGGCTGTTTGTAAAAAAATATCACCATCCGTCATACCAGTATTTTGCCTCTACGACGCCTTTCTCGGGCTTATCTGATGAACAGCAGTTCGCGATATTTGGGCAGCGTCCACAGTTCGTCTGAGACGATGAGTTCCAGCTTGTCTATCTGGTAGCGTATATCGGCCATTTTGGTTTCCACGATGTCGTGGTAGGCAATGGCACGCTCCCGCGTGCATTCTATGCGGTTGGCCACCTTGCGGGCATTGACCAGTTCCTCCACTCCCGTCTCGATGATTTGCGTTCGTTCGGCTATCTCTCTAATAATTTTTTTGTTTCGGGCGGTGAGTTTTACGGCTTCATCGTTGTCGAATATAGAGAACATATTTTCCACATTTTTGGCCAGCTGGCTTTGATAATGCGTGGCCACGGGTATGATATGGTTCATGGTAAGGTCGCCCATGACACGCGCCTCGATCTGAATGCGCTTGGTATAGGTCTCCCATTTCACCTCGTTGCGTGCGAGGAGCTCATTCTCGTGCATCACATTCGTAGACTCGAACATCCTGATGGATTCGTCGTCAAGGTATCGGTCATAGGTTAAGGGGCAGGAACTCTCGGTGTCGAGTCCGCGGCGCTTGGCCTCCTTCACCCACGCTTCGGAGTAGCCGTTACCATCGAAATGGATGGGGGCACACTGTTTGAGGTCTTCCCGCACCACGTCGAGAATGGCACTTGTGCGGTCTTCTCCCTTGCTTTCAAGTTGGTCAACCCGCTTCTTGAAGTTAGTGAGGGCTTCGGCCACTGTGGCATTGAGCACGATGAGCGCACATGCACAGTTGGCTTCGGACCCCACGGCACGAAACTCGAATCGGTTGCCGGTGAAGGCAAACGGCGATGTGCGGTTGCGGTCGGTGTTGTCGATGAAGAGTTCGGGAATCTCCGGAATGTCGAGCTTCATGCCCTTCTTGTCGGTCAGTGTGAAGAGGTCTTTCTTGTCGGCCTTCTCAATGTGGGCAAGAAGGTCGGACACTTGTTTGCCCAGAAACGACGAGATGATGGCCGGAGGTGCCTCGTTGGCACCCAGTCGGTGCGAGTTTGTGGCCGACATGATCGATGCCTTGAGCAGACCGTTGTATTTGAAAACGGCCATCAATGTTTCGACAATGAACACTACGAAGCGCAAGTTGTCTTCAGAAGTCTTGCCGGGCGCATGCAGCAGAATGCCCGTGTCAGTGGCAAGACTCCAGTTGTTGTGCTTGCCGCTGCCATTAATGCCCTTGAAGGGTTTTTCATGGAGCAGCACGCGAAAGTTGTGTTTGTGGGCAACTTTTTTCATCAGTCCCATGAGCACCATGTTGTGGTCTACGGCCAGGTTGCATTCCTCATAGATGGGAGCCAATTCAAACTGATTGGGTGCCACCTCGTTATGGCGGGTCTTACAGGGTATGCCCAATTCCAGAGCTTGCACCTCGAGATCTTTCATGAAGGCCTGCACGCGCTCGGGGATGGCGCCAAAATAGTGGTCGTCCATCTGTTGGTTCTTGGCAGAGTCGTGGCCCATCAAGGTGCGTCCGGTCAACATGAGGTCGGGTCGGGCCATATAGAGGTCTTCGTCAACGAGGAAATATTCCTGTTCCCACCCCAAGTTGGTCTGCACTTTTCTCACGTCAGGATAGAACAGCTGAGCCACATCGAGGGCTGCCGAGTTCACGGCGTGGAGCGAACGAAGCAGTGGAGCCTTGTAGTCGAGGGCTTCGCCGGTATAGGAGATGAAGATAGTGGGTATGCAGAGGGTGTCGTCCATGATGAACACCGGCGAGGTGGGGTCCCATGCCGAGTAGCCGCGGGCCTCAAAAGTGTTGCGTATTCCGCCCGATGGGAAGCTCGATGCGTCAGGCTCTTGCTGTACGAGCAACTTACCGGAAAATTCTTCCACCATTCCGCCTTTGCCGTCGTGCTCCACAAAGGCGTCGTGTTTTTCGGCTGTTCCCTCGGTGAGTGGCTGGAACCAGTGGGTGTAATGGGTTACCCCGTTTTCCTCTGCCCATTGTTTCATTCCTTTGGCCACAGCATCGGCAATGCTTCTGTCGAGTCGTTCGTGATTATCTATGACGTTGATGAGTTTTTCGTAAACGTCGGATGGAAGATATTTGTACATCTTCTGACGGTTGAACACCTTGCGTGCGAAAAATTCTGAAGGGCGCTCAATTGGCGCTACAATGTCGAGGGGTCGTTTGTGGAAGGCTGCCGTAACAGCTTCAAATCTTAAATTGGCCATGGTCCTACGCTGGTTTGAATTGACGGTGCAAAATTACGCTAATCTGCTCAAAATAAAGAATCAATTCATGATAAAATGCCACAGAATCATGATATCTGGCGTTGAAATGATTGTCATCAAAGAAATATAGGGGCTTGTTGTCAGTAACGGACGGAAAGCAAAGAAGTCCGCTGGCGCGGACTTCGGTAGGGGTGACAGTGGGTTACTGGTTATGTCGGACAACCCGCTGGATGTCGGCGATGGTCCTGTCGAAGGGGCCGTTGTGCTCCAACTTGAGGGTGCACATGGCTGCGGCAAACTTGCCCGACTCCATGTAGCCCATGCCTTGCATGCGACAATAGAGGTACCCCGTGGAATAAGTGTCTCCGCATCCGGTGGCATCGACAACTTCCTTGGGTTTGTAGGCCGGTATCTCAAAGAACTTGCCCTCTGCATAGATGAGTGAGCCGAAGCTGCCGAGCGTGATGATCACCTCTTCGACTCCGTATTCGGCGAGCTTCATGGCCACTGTGCGCGGGTTCTTGGAACTGGTGATGACCTCCATCTCGTGCTCGTTGAGTTTCAGGATATTGGTGTACGAAAGAACCTGCTCCTTGTCTTTCCAGTCGATGGGATGAACCTGCTGGCCCACCACTTCGCGAAGATAGCCCTGGGCATCGATGGAGACTTTGCCCTTGGTGGAGAGGTATTTCACCACATCGGGGGTAAAATCGTCATTGAGAAGGCTGCCCAAATGAAAGACCTTGGCTTCGAGAGGCTTCATCTCGTCTATGGTGAAAGGGTCGGCCTTGGCCAATACCCGCTGGGTGCGCTGATTGGTATCGGCACCGTATTTGTTCTCGAAATAAACCGTATGGCGACTGGGATAGCACAAAATGTCTATACCCAGACTGCGCAGCTTTTCCACTTCGGGCAACTGTCCCTGTCCTACTTTGGTTACCAACTTGTAACTCAGTTTGTCGGGTAGCTGACTGATGCCCCGCGACATATAGAAAGATGTGCCTCCGGCCATGCAGACCGTGCCCTTGGATGTTATGATTTTGTCTCGGGTAATGTGCCCGATGCTACAAATATCTATCATGGAATGAAAGTCTTAGAATGCAAAGGTAATCATTTCTTTGCATATAAGACTTTGAAAATCTAATATTGAACACGGAATATTTTTCTCCCCCATCTGTCCATGCCCCTTGTTTTGTATGTTTTGCGAAGGGTTTCTTATGGCATAGGCAGCAGTCCTTCCCAGCGCACATCCCAGTCAACAAATCGATTTTAGGGGAGGATGTCCATGCCACCGTGCAGGGCTGTCTCGACAGCATGATGTAGATGTTAGTCAATGTTACAGGCTAACGGCGATAATTACCGAGATGCAGCTGGTGTAGGCAAATGGAGAGCGGGCAAGCCAAGTCGGCCTCACTCCCGATGGAATGAGGCCGACCAGATATTATCATGACTTAGGTTCGCATGGCCCTCATGGCATTGATCACGGCCAGAACCATGACTCCCACGTCGCCAAACACGGCTATTCCCATTGCCCATGAGGCAAGCAAGCCGGTGGCAACGAGCAAAAGAATGATCACCTTGACGCCGATGGCAAACCATGCATTCTGCTTGGCGATGCCTATGGTGCGGCGTGCTATGCGAATGGCTTGGGCTATTTTCGAGGGTTTGTCATCCATCAGCACTACGTCGGCAGCCTCTATGGCGGCATCGCTTCCCAGTCCTCCCATCGCAATACCCACGTCTGCTAAGGCAAGAACAGGCGCATCGTTGATACCGTCGCCAACAAAAGCAAGCTTGCTTTCGGCTGCTCCCTCTCGTGAGAATTGTTTCACATAGTCCACCTTATCAGTGGGCATCAACTCACAGTGGACCTCATCGATTCCGAGTTTTCCCGCTACAAACCGTCCCACTTCCTCGCGGTCGCCGGTGAGCATCACGGTCTTTTCAACGCCCAGCTGTTTCAACCGACTGACAGACTCGGCTGCATCCGGTTTGATTTGGTCGGATATGACGATATGTCCGGCATATGTCCCGTCAATCGCCACATGAACAATGGTACCCACGTACTCCTCGCACAGGCTACAATTGGACAGCGTAGCCCCCATGCTTTTCATCATTTTCTCATTGCCCACGCACACGTTCTTACCATTGACCAGGGCCTGAACTCCCTGTCCGGCCACTTCCTTGACATTCTCTATCGTGCAGTCGTCTTGCTCGTTGGGGTAGGCCAAGCGCAACGCGGCGGCAATGGGGTGGGTGGAGAAACGCTCTACATGGGCGGCAAGGTGCAGTAATTGATTTTTATCCAGCATGTCGGGATGCACAGCATCAACGACAAATACACCCTGTGTCAGGGTACCCGTCTTGTCGAACACCACTGTCGAGGTCTTGGCCAACGCATCCATGTAATTGCCGCCCTTGATGAGAATGCCCTTGGACGAGGCTCCGCCAATGCCTGCGAAGAACGTTAGGGGAATTGAAATGACCAAGGCACACGGACAGCTCACCACCAAGAAGGTGAGTGCACGATAGAGCCATGTGGGGAAGGCCGTGCCGTAGCTGGAGGCAAAGAAGGGTGGAATGAGGGCGATGGCCAATGCCAGAAATACGACGATAGGGGTGTAGACACGCGCAAACTTGGTGATGAAGGTCTCACTTTCCGATTTGTTTCCCGACGACTCCTCGACCAACCGGATGATTTTTGCGGCCGTGGACTCACCGAAGGCCTTGTCCACTTTCACTTTAAGCATGCCCGAAAGGTTGATGCATCCGGATATCACCTCGTCGCCTATCGCCACGTCTCTCGGCACGCTTTCGCCGGTAAGGGCTACGGTGTTGAGGCTCGAAGCGCCTTCAATCACCTTTCCATCGAGTGGGATTTTCTCTCCCGGCTTCACCCACACGGTCTCGCCCACCTTGACTTGTTCAGGAGATACCACCACCGTTGTATCCCCGCGCTCCACATTGGCCGTGTCAGGACGGATGTCCATGAGCTTGGCAATTGACTTGCGGCTCCTGTCTTCGGCATAGCTCTCGAAGAGTTCGCCCACTTGGAAGAATAACATCACAAACACCGCTTCGGCAAACTGAGGCTCAGCACCGGGCAGGAAGCCGATACCCAGTGCACCAATTGTGGCCACTGCCATGAGGAAATTCTCGTCGAAAGGGTCACCTTCCATAATACCCTCGGCGGCTTCGCCCAATACGTCGTAGCTCACGAGGAGATAGGGGACAAGAAAAACGACCAGCTGTACGACCATTGGCAGTTGGGTGTTTCGGGTCACCAGAAAAGCGATGAGCAGCAGCACGGCTGCCGCGATAATTCTTAATAGTTTTTTGTTCATATCCTTATGTAAACTTGATTCCGTTTGCAAAGATACGAATAAAGGGTTGCAACTCGGTTGCAAAGATGCCTGTTGGGCTGAACGATCAGGTGCGAGGGAAGCTACATGGAGATGACTTCCCACACGGCAACGAGGTGACAGACAGAGCCGGCCAGCACGAAGAAATGGAAAACGGTATGCATATATCGCTGTTTGTGTAGCGTGTAGAACATTGCACCTGTGATATACATCACACCCTCGGCTATGAGCCAGGCCACGATAGAGAAGTCGACCGAATTCAAAAGCGGCTTGAAGGCCACAAGAACAGAAAGTCCCATTCCCACGAAAGTGATGGTTTCGAGATTGCTGTGGTCTTTCAGTTTGTAGAAAGAAGAACAGGTACCCACGACGGCACAGAGCCAAACGAAGGTGAAGAGTCCCCATCCCCAAAGTCCCTCATTGCGCAGGGCCACCAGCGTGATAGGGGCATACGACCCCGCGATGTGCCAGTAGATGGCAGCATGATCGAGCTTCCTGACTTTCATTTTCCACGCGGAGGAGAAAGGCAGAGCATGGTAGACGGTGGAAGAAACATAGCTGCTCAGCATGCCCAGCATGTAGAGTGCGACGCCGAACGTTGCCCAGGGCTGGTGAGTCAGTATCGTGTGACGCAGGAAAAATATCCCACACACGATGCCCAGCAGAATGCCAATGGCATGGCTCCAAGCATTCCAATGTTCTTCTTGCACGGTGTAGAATCTTTTTTGTTCCATGATACTTGTTGCGATGATGAAAATATGTTCAGAGGTGGGTTTCTGTCAATTACCACCGTGAGTTTAATAGTTTTGATGTGTATAACGTTTTATAGAACCCACTTAGAACGAATAGCCTATGCCTAAATAAGGATAGATGGTCTTCGCACGATTAATCTTGGGTTCATTGTGTTCCAATTCATTGGTCCTGTCGAACCCCATGCCGGGGCTTAATCCGGCCCGGAGCATCCAGCCCATAGATGATTGGAAGCGATAGCCTATATCGATGAAACCAAAAGAGCCAGACTCTTGTGACTCAACGATGTGTGAACTTCTGTCCGTACTGGTGCATTGGTATAGCCCGTAGCATACGCCGATACCCAATTCCAAATAGTGTTGCTTCCCCCCTATCAGGTAGTTCACGGCCATGGGAAAGCTCCAGCCGGTGGTTTTGTCGGGAGCCGAGGGTAGGAAGTCTGGGCTCCTGGAGTAGGTATAGGCTACTCCGATGCGTCCGCCCCATCGGGTGTGGTCGTTGAAGCGAGAGTCATAATGCACCCCCGCAGTGGTGGACGCGCCGCCGGCCTCCACATAAACATGTTGTGCCCGTAAGCTCATGCATGAAAAGATGAGGAGTGTGGATAGGAAAATATGTCGCAACTTCATCGTTTGGGAATTTGGTATACAAATGTAGGTGTTTTTGTTGAAACAAGCAATATTTTGTTGAAAAAACAAAAGGACAGACTCACAGAGCGAAGATATGGAGACATTGGAAAATCATGGCAAGAAAATAGGTAATGTCAGATCTGACGATGCGCACGTTACATGTCGAGTACCAAGCCAAACAATCATGCTCTACGGTATTCTTTTGGTTACGTTTTAATTTTTTTTAATGATACTAAAATGGTTCCTTCATCATGATATTCAGTATTTTTGACTATCTTTGCTATAGGGTGTTTCGGGTGATTGCCGTTGTGCCCTATGGGAAACATGATTTTACATTTATATATTCTATACTTTTTATGTTGACATTCACCACAGAAAATATATTCCTTCTCGGTTCTTTCCTCGTCTTGGTTAGCATCTTCATTAGCAAGACGGGGTATCGGTTTGGCATCCCCACTCTGTTGCTCTTCCTGTTTACAGGTATGTTTTTCGGAGACGAAGGCTTGGGTCTGCACTTCGACAGCCCTAAGGATGCACAGTTTATAGGCATGATGGCCTTGAGCGTCATTCTCTTTGCCGGAGGAATGGACACCAAGTATAAGGATATCAAGCCCATTGTGGGGCCAGGCGTGATACTCGCCACGTTGGGTGTGGTGCTCACAACTGCATTCACCGGTTTGTTCATCTATGGAATCTCGCGGTGGTCGGCCATGGATGTTGGGCTTTCGTTGGTGGTGTCAATGCTGCTTGCCGCCACCATGTCGTCCACCGACTCTGCCTCTGTATTCAATCTCCTCCGAACTCAGGAAATAGGACTGAAGCACAACCTGAGACCTGTGCTGGAGCTGGAGAGCGGCAGCAACGACCCCATGGCTTATATGCTCACCATTGCGTTGGTCGAGATCGTTACGTCAACTACGGATTTCTCTTTCGGCGGTCTTATTTTTAATTTGGCCGAGCAATTTGTCCTGGGAATGGCTCTCGGATACGCCGCAGGGAGGCTGACTGTGCTGCTCATCAACCGCATCAACCTGCCCAATGCCGCCCTCTATCCCGTACTGTTGCTGAGTATGGTGTTCATCACTTTTACATCGACCGATCTGCTGCATGGCAACGGTTACTTAGCCGTTTATATCGCAGGACTTGTGGTGGGCAATAGCCGCCTGTCTTATCGACGCGAGATGAGTACGTTTCTCGATGGACTGACCTGGCTGTTGCAAATCGTATTGTTCCTTACCCTGGGATTGTTAGTCAATCCTTCGGAGATGGTGGGCGTGAGCTTAGTGGCTCTTGCGGTGGGCGTATTCATGATTTTAGTGGCGCGCCCGCTGAGTGTTTTCCTCTGCCTGCTGCCCTTCCGCAAGATTCCTACACGTGGCAAGGTGTTTGTCTCGTGGGTTGGTCTGCGTGGGGCTGTTCCCATTATTTTTGCAACCTACCCCTTGCTCAGTGGGGTAGAGGGAGCCAACATCCTTTTCAATATCGTGTTTTTCATCACCCTCGTGTCGCTCATCGTACAGGGCAGCACCATTAGTTTTGTGGCGCGGAAGCTGCATCTTGATATGCCTGTCGAGAAAACGGGCAATGAGTTTGGCGTAGAGATTCCCGAGGAACTGGGTCCAAACCTCAACGAGGTGGTGCTCACCCAGGACATGCTGACCAATGGCAACCTCCTGTCGCAGATGGATATTCCCAAAGGCACCTTGGTCATGATGGTGAAACGAGGCAAGACTATTCTCGTACCCAATGGTCAGTTGCCCATGGAGGAGGGTGATATATTGCTCTGTCTGACCAATAGTGAAGAGGACGGAAAATAAGCAGGCCGGGCAAGTCGGGCTGCTCGGAATGTCAAATTTAGTTCACTGTAAAAGTGACTTCTTTTTTCGTCATTATAGCTTTTGGAAAACTTCTTTTTGTCTCTTTTTCCTGTTTGTTATGCCCAAAAACGTCATGCCGACCAGCTCAAAAAAGTTTTCGACTTGCCATTAGAGTCTAATGGCATCATGGTTGAGGCTTAGTCAGCATGCGACAAAGCTCTTGTCGCCCTGCGATTAGGCCTTAGTCCCACTGCCATTCGATATGCTTTCGCAAGCAGTTCTGTTCGAGACATTTTTGCTAAAAACCGTTTTTCTTCTTAAATCGTTGTCTGTCAGCAAATTAAAAAACATGCTCAAATTTCTCGTATTTGCGCCCGCCGGGTTTTATTTTTAGAATACGCGAAATATAAGGAGCCTGTTGTCAAGAAGTTTCCATATCATAAGATTCGGGATAAAGAAGTTGTGTCGACTTCTGCCCACGCTATTTACCCATACGGTCAGAAATCGGGATAGCTTGATTTGACTTTGCGAGCGGCGATACATTCCATCTCGACCAACCGACCTGGTTTGCAGATGTGTGCGTTAACCAAAACATAAGGTACACGGTGTTCTGTTTTCTTTTGAAGAAACTGTCGCACGACATGGAAGTCTGAGGCATCGCGAATGGCACAGGTCAGCACTTGCAGGTCGTTCATCTCACAATCAGCCTCATTGATCAGAGCCTCGATATTTTGCCACACTCGCACGCACTGTCCGAGAATGTCGCCTTGGCTCACAATATTACCGTCGCGATCCGTGCTGCCCGTTCCCGAGATAAATACGTGGCGACGGTCGCCGTAGTCGATGCGGGCACCACGTTCAAAGCTCATGCCGTCGGCTGCTTGGCAGAGGTGTTCGGAGGCATGGAGATATCGCATTTGGCCTTGGCGAAGTCCGCACACCGCGTAGCTGTCCATCTGGCAGAGTATTTGGTTGTCGGCCGGCCTACTGCCAATGCCGGTGCTGACGGTGAAGTGGGTATGGCGGTTCATGCCCTGCGTATAGAACACATCGTTGCGAGCCTTCACCATATCCTTGTAGTCCCGTTCTATGTCATTGACATAAAACCATGTGCGAACACAGTTGTCGCGCAGCGTGCAACCCTCATTCATGAGTTGCATTACATAGTCGTTGAGCAGCAGTTTGGTTTGTGCGGAGCAGGTTTTGGCTTGTGCAGTGTTGTTGGCGCTCCACAGATGGCGGTAACTGCCGTGTTCCACCTCATATAGACCGAAGGTGTTGGCCTTGGTGTTGATATGGGTCATGAGGTAACACCACAGTGCCACCTGGGTGCCATTGGCAGGTGGCTGCTCGATGACAGACAGCTCATAGTCGGGCGAAGTCAGCTCGTAATTCATCAGCATAGCTGTTTGATTGGCAGCGTCGCTGATGAAATAGCGCTTGAACACAGGACTGGCCTTGATTTGTTGACGAACGATCTCAAAGGCGGCACACAGATGCCGGAGTTGCTCGGCATAGTTCATGTGGCATGCTTTGTCGTCGATACACAGTGTGAGGTGGTACTCGTCAACGTCGGTTCCGGCGGTAAATTTAGCTAAACGGACGTTCACGCAACCGAGGATTTGATAGGGTATGATGTGTGACATGTGGTACTTGGTTTACAGTTTCTTCAGTGCAAAGCACTCTGTTTCCACGAGCCAGCCCGGCCTGCACACAGATGCGAGCACGATGATATAGGGTGTGTCGGGAAACTTTTGGGCGAACATGTCGGATACGGTCTTGTAGTCGGCTGTATCGCGAAGGTAAACCGTCATCTCTGCCACGTCGTCAAAGGTGCATCCCCCTTCTGCCAACAGGGCGCGGATGTTTTCCCACATGCGATGCACCTGCCTGCGAATGTTGCCCACGTGCATAATGTTGCCCTTGTTGTCAATGCTGGCCGTTCCGGATATAAACACCTTGCGCCGTCCTGCGAAGTCTATGTAAGATCCTCGCTCAAAGCGCACACCATAGTCGGATGTGCGGTTCAGGTGGTCGAGAGCGTATAGATGGTGCACCTCGTTGGGCTTGATGCCCTTGATGGCGTAGGCGTTCATCATGCACAGTGTCCGATGGTCGGCACATCGACCGCCAATGCCTGTTGAGGCGATGAAGTGAGTGTTGTCGGTAAGATGCTCGGTGTCGAAAACGGCATTGCGTCCTCTCACCACACCGTTGTAGTGGTTGTCGATGTCGTTGACATACAGCCACGTGCGCAGACAGTTGTCGGCCAAGGTGCAGTCCCAGTTGCGCAGATACCGGGCATAGGTGGTCATGATGTCAAATGTTTGGTCGAAAGCGTTGTCGCCCACAGCTGTGAGCTGTGCCGACCATAGCTCGGTGTAGCCATTGTGCGACACGGAAAATAGGTTGTCTCCTATCTTGTGGTTCTCTGTTCCGGTCATCAGATAGATCCATAGTCCCAGTTTTGCGCCGTGGAGTGGTGGTTGCTGCACGTAGGACACGGCACAATTTTCCTCACCGGTTATCTGTTGGAGTGCCTCCACCTGATTGGCTGCGTCGCTGAGATAATAGCGTTTGAACACGGGGAAGGCAGCGTTTAGTTTGTCCAATTTGCCGTTGAAATTGCTTGTTCGTATCTTTTCGCAGCTGTCGGTCACTGCCTGTGCTTGCTCCTCAAAAGAGCGTTCGGGATTGATACAGGTGAGCATGCCAAGGTATTCGTGCACACCATGCCCCCCGTTAAAGGCGAAAAGTCGGACAGACACGTCGTTGATGATTATGTTTAGCTTCTTGTTTTCCATAATGATAGTTGTTTTATGCGTATGCGTGCATGCCTCCCAGAAAATAGTTCACGCCAAAGAAGGTCATGAGAACGCAGAGAAATGCACAAGTGATATAGATATTGAAATGCTTGTTGTGACGAGCGAAGGCCAACGACTGCCGGTGCAACGGCACAGCGTAGACCATGAGGGTGATGAGCGCCCAGGTCTCTTTGGGATCCCAACTCCAATATCTTCCCCAACTGACATTGGCCCATATGGCTCCGAGAAAAATGCCTATGGCCAGCAGAAAAACAGATGGATAGAGCATGACTCGGTTGAGCGTGGTGACCTGATCGATGAGCGCGCACCGCTGCTC
>NZ_GG704782.1:350090-386325 GCF_000160535.1 Hallella bergensis DSM 17361
CATGGCCAAGACAAAAAGGAGTGCGCCACGGCGCAATGTGGGTGAGGCAAGAAGACGGCGAAACGTCTCCTTGCGGGAGATGAGGGTGAGTATCATGCTCAATGCCAACAGCAGATACCCGGTATAGGTAACGGCCGTGCCCCAAGGATCGTGGTTGACGCTCAGGGTGGTGCCTTTGTGGTCAGGGTCGAACCCTTCTTGATAAAAACGATAGCCGTGAAGTCGCAAAATGTTGTTCATCGAGATCTTGGCGTTGACTATTTTACTGTCGTTGGGACTTTGGCAAGACACTGTGCTGACAAAATCGGAGGGTGCGTTAGTGCCTGGATAGTATTCGATTTGAAAAGATTTGAGCGTCAACGAGAATGGCAACTGTAGCATTTGCTTGGTTGTTTGCTCTAAATAAGTGTTCTCGGCGGCACCCACGCGCAGATGTATCTTGCCCTCTTTGCCAGTAAAAAATGTGATAACGGAACCAATGAGGATAATGACAAATGCGCCGTGGAGCATGAAAATGGGGAGTCGACGGTTAAGTTTACGGTTGATGATATATATCACGGACAGGAGGGTCAGCATGCCCCACAAGGCGCAAAACCATAGTGTGTGATATATGTGCTGTGCCACAAACGCCGTGCCGTGTTGCTGTTCCATATAGGTGGCAAAGGCCATCAGAACAATAAGTGCAACAAACAAAGTCGCTATGGCATACTTGATAATTTTCATTGATATGGTGTTGAGTCCTATGCCAACATAGTTGTTGGATAGAAATAAGAGAACAGCAAGTAGGATTGGCCGTTACAACCAATCCTTCTCGATGCTTTTACTGGGTTTCGCCAGATGCAATCCAGTCGTTGATGAGCTGAAGGATATACTTTTCAGTGCGTTCCTTGTTGCCCATATCGGTGTGGTCTTGCTTCCACGAGCGGGATATGTCAGAGTTCAGCACTTGGTACAACAGGCTGTTGTCCTTGTCGCCAGGGGTCACTCTTTTCATTTGTGGCACCTTTACGGACTCATGGTTCATTAATGAGGCGTAGCTGTGTCCATCGGTAAGGTCGAGACCACCGGCAGGCTTCGAGGCATTGTGGCATGACGAACACACGCCATTGAAAATGCCAACCTGAATGGCATTGAACATGCTTGCGTCTACCTTGTCAACGTGCAGGCGTATGGTGTCGTGGCCTGTGGCGTTGGAAATGTCTTTCGACACGAACTTCATGACGCGCTGCCGCAGACGATTGAGCACACAAATTTGTATCACGTCAATGTCCGAGCTTAGTCCCGACAGCACCAATGACATGTTGCCTTTGGCGTCGGTGGTGACCACTTTAGATATTTCGGCATAGGGAGCCGCGGTCGAATTGGCTTTGCTTGAGAAACCTGCCACTGCGACATCATAATCCAAGGGCCAGCTTTTCAGTCCGGCAATGTTGCCCTCTATCTTGATCACGCGGCCTTGTTCGCTGTCGGGGGCTATTTCCTCAATGCTGCCAGAGTCGCAACTTGCAAGGAACGCCAAGGCTAACACAGGTAAAAATCTATAGATCAAATGATTCATCTCGTTCAACACTTAGAAAGCATATTGCATCATAATCATGGCAGAATGGGTGGCCAGGCCAAGGTTGTCAAGGTCTCGGTCGGCCTGGGTGTCGTGCCCCCAACGGCCTGTGTATTGATACATGGCGGAGAGTTTGATATTGGTTTGGGGTATAAAATAGTTGCAAACCACGCCCGGAGAGTTCAGGCTGCCGTCTTTGCGGGTGCCATTTCGGTCCATCCAGTCGTAGCGGACACCTAATTGCCATGATTTGTTGAGGAAATAAGCCAACTGTGCGTAGCCTCCCAAATAGTTGAACTTATCGTCTATTTTCATACGCTTGGTGAACCCCACGTGCATGTAATATCCCTCGGCGGCCATAGACCAAGAACCGCTTAGCAGTGCAAGCTCCACTCCTGTGCGAAAGTCGTTGGTCGATTCGTTCTCTGCCTCGTTGTTATAATTGACGGAAAGCCCCACTAAGTATTTTGTGCCTAAATCCAAAAGGTTGGGGTTTCCCTGACTCATCGGCATGGGACCGTTGCCTTGGAAAGTGACGCGTGCGGCGTAGAGCAGTGACGGAAGGTGGTTGTCGTCACTGAAACCCTTGGTTGCCGTGTTGACGTTGCCGCCCGTTCCATTGAAGATACCCAGTTCATAACCCCATTTATTAGCGATTAAGCCGTGCATCTTGACACCCAAATCCCAACCTGTGTTAATAGAGGGATTAACGGCATTCAGGCTGTAGGGCAATATCGACGTGCAGGTGAGCGACAAAGGCATGGTAGGGAACAGGGTCTCGCCAAGGGTGGTTAGGAATGCTCCTGCAAACGGAGTTTTCTGCTTTCCCACACGGAAGCGCAGTGCCTTGGAGGGCGCATAATCTATCCATGCCTGTTGCAGCAGTGCGCCTCCCTTGGCCGCCGCATTGACGCAAACGTTATAATCGATCTTTCCGAAGGCCTTGCCGGTGAAGCCGATGATACCGAATGGTATGGCAAAACCAGAGTTGGCAACGTTGTCTTGGTTATAAGCCTTGTCAAGACCCTCGTCTGGATAGTAGTTGAACGCAAGTGTCGTCTGTAGCATTAAATAAGGTTTGAGGATAAATTTCCCATCTTTGGAAGCCAAGGAGAAGCCTCTGTTGTCAGCAATGGGGAGCACACCATTTTCCCGATCATAGGTGACGTCACGTTGTTTTTCGATGTTTTCGTCAATGTTTTCAGCTGTGGTGTTCACCTCTGTGGACGTTTTTTTGTAGTTGTTCAGAACGACATCCTTGTCTGTTTGTTCTGCAAAAGCCACAGAACTAAGTCCTGCTGCAATGATAGCAGCGTAAGCGCGATATAGCTTCATGTTATATTTAATATTTTATTTTGTTTCTACGGTAAAGTTGATTACAGACTCCAGAGGAATCTAATGAGTTTGGCACGATCTTGCTTGGAGAAATGTGCGAACTTCTGTTTGCTGGCCTGTGCCTCGCCTCCGTGCCACATGATGGCCTCGGTGAAGTTGCGGGCGCGACCGTCATGCAGGAAATAGGTGTGACCGTTGACAAGCAGTTGCAGTCCGATGCCCCACAAAGGAGTGGTTCGCCACTCGTTACCTCTTGCCAATCCACTCACCATATGGTCGTTGAGTCCTACGCCCATAATCTCCGATCCCATGTCGTGAAGCAAGAAATCAGAGTAGGGATGTACCGCCTGACGCCCTCCTAACCATGGCAATGACATGCCCCCAAGCAGGGTTACACCACGTTTGTTGGTGTGCAATGTGGTGACATGACACAGGTGGCAACCTGCCTTGTAGAACAGTTTTTCACCGGCTTTTACATCCGGGTCGTTGACATCACGTCGCGCAGGCACTGCCAACGCATGTAGATAAAGGTCTACAGCCTCCATGTCCTTGTTGCTTACGTCGAGTTTATGATAAGCCATACCCATCATAGCACCCTCGCTCATCTGTTTCTGTCCACGGCAAATCTCCTCCGGGAAGCGACTGTTGGTCATACCCATGTCTGATGAATAGCCCAACTCCACCGTGAGGTCGGCGTGGTGCGACTTGTTACCGCCAACGCCAATCTGGCTCACCCCTCGCTCGGAAATGATGTTACATCTGCCGCTGATGCCCCATTCGGGATAGTTGCTTCTGGCTGCCAGCTGCCTGATCTCTTCGCGATCGAGTGCCATGATAACTCCTTGGCCGACATGACGGAGGGGCACACGCACAGAGATGAAGAGGTCTTCAGGTTTGATGCTGTCCGCATACCATTTGGTAATGCGATATTTGGGATAGCAGAGCGTGTATTTCTCGCCATCCGGAAACTGGTAGGTGGCGGAGTCAATGTCAAAGTGAAGCTCTCCCTCTGGTGTCACACCATAGATGGTGTTGTCGTGGATGACACGACCATAATTGGGGAAGAACGCTCCGTTTTTCTTCGTGATGTAGCACAACATGGACGTGAAGCCATATTCGCCAGTGGCCTTGTCGCTGCCGTTTTTAAAGGCCATCCAATAGGAAGGCTGTGTTCGGCCAGCGTTACGATGGCAGCTTCCACAGCAATAACCCACGAAAACAGGCCCACGGCCGCCACCCTCGCCATTGTAATTGCTGCTTGCCACATTGTCATAAAGACGGTCGCCCTCGTTGAAAAGCGTCTCGTAGCGACCCCTAACCCAGTCTGACGCCTCGTCGTAGGAGTAGGCAGAGCGAGAGAATTCGGTCGATGTGCCAGCCGACAGAGCATAGCCATCGGGCACCTCTATGTCTTGCACGCGTAGTTGCTCGCCTTCTTCCTCGCAGGCAGTCAGTGATAATGCGGCGAGAAGAATGAATGAATACTTGTAAAAACACATCATAATGACATCTTTTTTCACGGTTGTCTTAAACGCTTAAATACGGAGTGCCAAGTTTGGTGCTTGACAACTCCGTCCATGATCAAAATGTTTTTCTAAATAGATTATTTAATTTTGCGGGGCTTACCATTCTTGAAAATTAAGAACTCAATGGTGTGATAGCCGCGCAATGACTGTGCACTGCTGATGGCTTCGGCTTTCTTCTTTTCTTCCGGAGACAGCTGGCTGCTACCGTTATCGCCTTCTTCATCCTCGACGAAATCACCGCTCCAGTTGAGCTTGTTCCAGTCTTCGGATTTCAAAATGTTCTCGATACCATCGATGTCCAGTGGCCATGTGTCCATGTTGGGGTCAAGACCTTTATCGGCTACCGGTCCAAAGAGGTAAGCCTCAGACGATTCCCATGGCTGGCGTGCCTTGATCCAAGCCTCGCAACAAGCCTTGAAGCCCTCGTTCGAAGGTTTGGCTTGGAATGCCAGGATTTTTTGATACAGCTCCTTGTTATATTTCTTCAGGTCGCTATAGGTGGGTACGATAACCTCATCCACTACGTGAGAGACGATGGGATCGAGTCCTTTATGGTCGTTTTTATTCTTGTCAAGGAACGATTGCATGTCTTTGGCAAGTACATCATTCAGCTCTGCGGCAGCGTCTGCGGCAGCTTTTGTCTCGCTGCTGTTGATGTGGTTACGGAAGGGTTGTGGAATATTGTCGATAGCTTTTATAGCTTTGTCAATGGCTTGGGCCACTTTTTTGTTGAGCGCAGGGTCGTTCTTTTCCACATAGGCATAGAGCGAATTTGCGTGAGCTTTGCTCAACTTGCTGAAACTCTTGTCATAAACTCCATAGTAACCATTGCGAATGGACAGGATGTTGTTCATGTAGTCCAACCGTGAGTGCCAGCTATACCAAGACTCAACGGCATAGAGACCAGCTTTCATATTGGCCTTGTTGGGCCATTTCTCGGTGTATTTTCGATATGGGGAGCCTATTTTTTCGGAGCCTACCTCGTCGGCAATGTGATCCATATAGGTTACCAACAGAGCCAAACAGTCATAGGCTGAGTTCAACTTCAAGGCCTCGCTCTTGTGCTCTTTGAACAGCTCGGCGTAGGATTTGCCACCATTGTAGCTTTTGGTCCAGTCGTCGTAGAGTGCGTTAGCGTCGTCTACCAGCAACTTGCCAACCACTGCCATGTAGTTGCCCCAGGCTTTTTGGTTTTGCTCGTTGTACTCAATGATGTCTTCAGCATTGATTTCTTCAATGATCTTTTTTTCTTGTTCTTTGGTAAAGGTGCCAACTTCCGGCGTGTCAGAGTCACAGCTACTGAAGGCCAAGCCTACGGCGAGGGCACCAAGAATGAATACGTTTTTTTTCATTTCTTATAATATTTACATGAGTTAGATTACAGTTTCGACGCTCCTTTGTGACGTTGCTTTATGGGAATGGTGGTTAAAATTTTATTTCTTGGCAAAATAAAGGGCGTATGCCACGCCTATGCGAAACTCGTTCTCCGAGTTGTATTTGCCCTTCCCAAACACGGCATGTGTGCCCATTTGACGTGTGGCATAGTCGGCTTTCACGACCAAGCAGGGCAGGGGCTTCCAGTTCAGACCACATGCCCACATGCTAACTTGTGTGCGTGGGTCGGCCACTGTGCCCATAACGGTAGTCTCCTGTGGATTGTAATAGTCATAGTGTGCGTATGGATAGATATTTGGCAACTTGGTGCCAGGGAAAAACGATGCTATGTTCACGCCCACCTCGGCACTGTAGGTGAGGGCATGCGAGCCCATGCCACGCTTGCGTGTGCCATAAGGGGAGCCTGCTGACACCGCGGTGCCGTTGATTTCGCTTGTCTGGGACACATGACCATGTACCACATTGGCACGTGCCGTGACATACTTGTTGATGTACTGTGCGTCAAACGAATAGATGAACACGTTGATAGGGTTCATGTTGTTATAGTTCAAGAACTTTTCTGTGTTCTTGCCACTGTTAGGATTGAAAAAGGCACTGAACCCCATGCGCAGACCTGGCAAGCCGTTCCAATCGAGACGAGCCGTATAGGCGGGAGCCGTGAAGTTATCAAATTCGAAAGCGCCCTGCTTGCCCTTCCTCACCCAATTGTATTTACCGAAACCGTCAGGATTGAGGCCGGCGGTCATCAATAATTGGTAGTTGAAAGAGGCAAGCCCCCTGCCGACACCACCAAAAAACTCCAACCCCGTCTCGTGCCAAGTTGATGGCAACAATGTTCGCTCACCTTCGGGTCGTGTAGGTGTGAAGAAAAACAGTGGCTCGTGGTGTGCATTGGTAAGCCCTAATGGTATGATAAGGTGCCCTACGCGTACGTTAAAGGCTGGGTGGATGAGTCGGGTGATGTGAAATTGCTCCAAAGCCACCTCGCCACCTTTTTCTATTTCGTTCTCATATTCACCGTTTTCCGCGCCCGAACCAGACTCAATCTCATAGGCCATGCCCACGCCACCCGACTCGAACTCGATCTCCGCGCCAAGAATCCATTTGTCCGACAACTTGTAATCGCCCGACAGAACAAAACGTGGTATGGAGATTTCGCTGTGCTTCAACCGTGCATTGCCGTTGCCTGCACCCGTGAAACGGTTCAGTCCATAATCTTTGAATTGAGTTAAGATCTCCCCATAGCCTCCTATGCGGTATTTATGATAAGCGGTGTCTTGCACCGTGGGAGGAACTGAGGCCGTGGCCATAGCACTCATCCCGCATAGTGCACAGGAGAGAAATACTGTTTTATTCATTTTTATCTTCATACTTTTTGTTGATCGTTGAACGAGTGCAAAGTTATGTATGAAGTCTTCTTTACGCAATACCCAAAAAACATGACTTTTATCACCAGTTGAATACCAAGGAATGACGAGTCGTTCTGTCCGTGATGGTAGGGTAACGCTGGTTTGTCCCATGAGGCCACAATCATGGTATCCTCCGACATATTCGACCAAATGTTGCCACGTGCTCTGGTCGCCATGATCAAGGTGCGAGCTCATCAGACAATCGATAATACCTACTAATTGGTAAACGGGCACTATCGTCATTTATAAGTATTCATGGTTCGTTGTGCCAACATGAGCATTCCGAGCTTTGCTTTTTTTGAATTGAAAACGGGAGTTTGCCTTGATTCCTGGCGAAATGGGGCAGACCTCATGTTGCATATTGAATATAAAAATCTTATTTTTGTAATACAATAAGGTAGGTTCTCACGAACCTCACTCACGCTTATGGATATTGTATTAATCATTGTAGGCCTCCTCGCGGGCATGCTCTCAAGTTCAATTGGATTTGGCGGTGGCATGTTGCTGCTGCCGGTTGTGACGGCATTTTACGGCATTGAGGTTGCCGTACCCGTGTGCACCATTGCACAACTGCTTAGCAATGCCTCGCGCTCAATCTTTGGTTGGAAGGATATTGAATGGAAAAAGACCCTGTGGTTTCTCCTTCCATCCATTCCTTTGACAGCATTGGGGGCATACGGTTTTTCGGTGGCACCTAAGAATATCATGACCTGCGTGGTGGGTGTGGCCTTGATCTTGTTTGCCGTTCGTAAGCTCCGCGGCAAACTCCGTTTCCCCCAGGGGCCTCTCACGATGTTTGTCGGGGGGAGTGTTACGGGTTTCATCAATGGCATGTTGGGCATCTCCGGCCCTTTAAGCAGTGCCGTCTTTCTCTCGCTCGACCTCACTCCCGTTTCCTACATTGCCAGTGAAGCCACGGCAGCCACGGTTATGCACGTTGTCAAGATCATTGTTTATGGCAAGTTGAATCTGGTGAATACGAGTGTTCTTACAACCGGACTGTCCATAGCGGTGGCTATGATCATTGGCAATTATCTGGCCATGCGGTTTATCAAGAATGTGGACAGGAAGAAATACCAGAAGGTGGTGGCCTGCTGCATGATTGTCCTTTCGCTCTTCCTCATCATCTCTTCGGCAAGAACTCTTTAATTTGTCACCTGATGTGCCGTAACGATTCGGCAATCGGTCAAACGATGATGCCCTTCTTTCATGATAGGAGGATATTCATGGCATGATGCTATTTTGAGCATCCAACCCTTTCCAAAATAGTCAAATATAATTACTGTTTTTGAGTCATCATTTTCAAGACATATAGAGAAGAAAGCGCCATGTTTTTTCGACATAAACGAGACGCGCCTGACGAAAATGCGTCAAGGTATTGCGATGGGAGCCTTCTCATCGTGCGGTTAGGCCTTAGTGGTGGCGTCGAAGAAGCCCAATCGCACGGCGGTTAAGGCCTTTCCGTCATGCCATTCGATATTCAATCGCAGGCGAAAAAATGGGAGAAAAAGAGCTGTTATTTTAAAGGTACTGAACGTCAGGCGTTTGCAAAACTCCGCATATTTCGCGAATTTTGGGCGAAAGCCAATTGATTTTCAAATCGGCGAAAATGAGAAAGTGTTTTGTCAATAGTTTTAACCTTTCCTGCTGCTTCAGAAACGGAGTCCGGGATAGGAACGGACTTGACAAGATCAAATCCCAAGGTGCATGAATTTTCCGCTGTCATCTTGAAGTGGATGAACGTTTTGTTTGTCCTTGAGTTATCCATATTTGCTGTTCGTGTTTCTCAAATCGGAACCCGAGGAAAACAACATGTCGTTGCTGAAGAATTACGGTGTGCCAGCAGCTGGACAGGGTTATTGATAGTATTTCAGCAGCAGGTCGTGGATGTTGCGTGGCACAAGGTGGTCGATGGGAAGATGTTGGTTGATGCGTTGGCGTATGTCCGTGCTGCTGACGGGGTAGAGTCGGGTATTGATCAGGTGCACGTTTTCTGGCAGGTGGGCTTCGTCAATGGGGAAGCCGCTGCGTGGGTAGACCAGCATTTCGTGGTGGGTGAGGATGTATTCGGGATTAGCCCAGCGGTCGAAAGACAGCCAGTTGTCAGCGCCAATGATGAGCACAAACTCGCGTTCGGGAAAATCGAGGGCGAGATTCTGGAGTGTGTTCCACATGTAAGAAGGCTTGGGGAGATGGAACTCGTAGTCGGAGGCTATGAGTCCCGGACGGTCATGGAGCGCCTTGCGGGCGAGCTCAAGGCGCAGCTTGTCGGCAAGGAGGTCGTTGGCAGAGGTTTTAAAGGGATTGAGGGGGCTGACAACAAACCATATCTCGTCAATCGCCCCTGTTTTCAAAATTTGTTGTGCCAAGGCGATATGCCCATTGTGAATGGGGTTGAAACTGCCGCCGAAGATGCCGGTACGTAGCTTAGCAGGAGGCGTGTCGGTCTGTTCGGGGCGGGGGCAGATGGGCTTGGCAGTCATGATAAGAAGGGTTGAACGATGGGGAGCCCTGTCAACTGGGTTGCCAGAGATTACAGAGTCAGGAAATCGCTGACGACTTTCAGGGTCTCGGCTTGAGCCTTGGCCAGGTCGTCGTTGACGATAATGCGGTCAAACCGGTTGGCAAAAGTGAGTTCGTATTTGGCTTTGGCCAAGCGCTGTTCGATCACTTCGGGTGTGTCGGTGGCGCGCCCAACAAGTCTGCGGCGCAACTCCTCGACCGATGGGGGCTGTATAAACACGCTCAGCGCACGGTCGTCATAGAAATTCTTGATGTTGCAACCACCCTTGACATCGACGTCGAACACGACATTCTGACCTGCCGCACACTGACTTTCAACCTGCGATTTCAGCGTGCCATAGAAGCGATCGGGGTATACCTCCTCGTATTCCAGAAACTCGTTGTTGGCAATTTTGGCCTTGAACTCTTCGGGAGATAGGAAAAAATAGTCCACCCCCTGGCGCTCCTTGCCGCGTGGCTGGCGGCTGGTGCACGAAATCGAGAAGGCCAACTTGAGCTCCGGATGCTCCTTCATGAGATAGTTCACAATGGTGGTTTTGCCGCTTCCGCTCGGAGCACTGAAGATGATGAGTTTAGTCTGGTGGAAGTCTTGGTTGGAGAGGGTGGTCATTGCTGGTGCGGGTTATGGGGTTAAAAAGAAGAGACGGGGATTGATGCCGGATGGATTTTTAGAGTGCGTTGAGCACCTGTTCCTTGATTTGTTCCAGCTCATCCTTCATCTGAACAACAATATTCTGCATTTCGGCTTGATTGCTCTTGGAACCGGTGGTGTTGATTTCCCGGCCCATTTCCTGAGCAATGAAGCCTAATTTCTTGCCGTTGGGCTGGTCTTCGGCCATGGTTTTGCGGAAATATTTCAGATGGTTGGATAGGCGTTGCTTCTCCTCGTTGATGTCGAGTTTCTCGATGTAGTAAATAAGCTCTTGCTCAAGCCGGTTTTTGTTGTACTCCACCTCGGGAATCTGCTCCAGTCCCTTGATGATGTTCTCCCTGATTTTCGGTACACGGTTTTTCTCGAAAGGTTCTATGGATTTGAGCAAGGCCTCAATATTATCGAGCTTTTCGTGGAATTTTCTTTCCAGGGCGGCACCCTCCTGGCGACGGAATGCGACAGTCTCGGCGAGGGTTTTGTCAATTGCTCCGCAGACCGCTTGCCACTCGTCGTCGTCGAGTTGTTCGATGTCGGTCTTGAGCATCATGTCAGGCAATTGCAGTAATATGGCATACCAATCGGTAGGTTCGGGTATGCCGGTTTGGGCAGAAATATCCTTGATTTGTCTGTAATAATTTTCCGCAAGTGCGGTGTTGATGGGTGTGGCACTGGCCTGCTCGTTCTTTTCTATCCAAATGGAAAAGTCAACTTTTCCGCGAACCAGCGTCGAGGCCAACTTCTGACGAATCTCCATTTCCTTTTCACGGTAGGGGGGAGCTATGCGGACGGACAAGTCCAGATTCTTGCTGTTAAGGGCTTTAATCTCAACACTGATTTTCTTGTCTTGGTAGATTATAGCAGTCTTGCCGTACCCCGTCATCGATTGTATCATAGTTTCTTTCAAGTTAAATTTATGCAAAAGTACAAAAAATGGAGGAAAAAAGGCTAAATTTGCATTTTATTAATATATTCTCTATGCCTGCAAGCTTGGGGACAAAATTCTTTGACAGCTTGCCGAAGCGATATCTCCTCCGGCTGGCTGAGATGCTGGCTGCAGAGGATGAGCAAAAACATGAGTTTATCATATTAAAACAGTTAAGATATTATGTCTTGTATATTGCATATTGAAACGAGCACCCACGTGTGTTCGGTGGCTGTGAGTCAGGAAGGCGGATGCATTTTCACGGAGGAAGACCATAGCGGGCCGAACCATGCGGAGAAACTTGGAACGTATGTTGACCAGGCTCTCTCATTTATCGACAGTCATGCCATCCCCTTGGACGCGGTGGCTGTGAGCTGTGGCCCCGGTTCATATACGGGGCTGCGCATTGGCGTATCGATGGCCAAGGGCGTGTGCTATGGCCGTGGTGTGAAGCTGATTGGTGTGCCGACGCTCGAACTATTGTGTGTCCCCGTGTTGCTCAGGGAGCGTGTTGCAGAGGAGGATGCCTTGCTCTGCCCCATGCTCGATGCCCGCAGGATGGAAGTATATGCACAGGTTTTCGACCGCTCGCTGAACGAGGTGCGCCCCATTCATGCCGACGTGGTGGACGCAGAGACTTACAAGGAATACTTAGACAGGGGTCCGGTGTACTTCTTTGGCAGTGGAGCCATGAAGTGCAAGGAAGCCATCGATCATCCTAATGCCCACTTCATAGAAGGTGTTGAGCCTCTTGCTAAGAACATGATGCCGCTGGCAGAGAAGCGTGTGGCACTTGGGCAGTTTGAGGATGTGGCCTATTTCGTGCCATTCTATTTGAAGGATTTCGTGGCCAAGCAGCCAAGAAAACTATTGTAGCTCATCGTCGTGTTCCCCTCTGCCGGGCGTGGAAGGGCGAGGCAAGAGCGTATTTTGTAATTGAAAAAAGCCGGACAGGCCTCATGCCGGCAGTCCTATCCCGGCGGGACGAACAAGGGAGGCTATTTGTCATGAACATAAAAGGATTGGATTATAACACCCAGCGAGAGGGTCTCGTGTTGCCGGAATATGGCAGAGAGGTACAGAATATGGTTAATCATGCTTTGTCCTTGGACGATAAGGCGGAGCGCCAGCGCTGTGCAGAAGCCATTATCTTGACCATGGAACGTATGTTCCCGCACATCAGGGAGAATGCCGACTACAAACAGAAGCTTTGGGATCACCTGGCCTTGATGAGTGATTTCAAACTTGATATCGACTGGCCCTACGACGTGTCTCAGGCAAAAAAGATCAACGCCAAGCCTGCTCCTGTGCAGTATCCGACGGCGAATATACCCGTGCGTCACTATGGGCGAATGATGTTCGAAATCTTCGACAAGCTCAAGACGATGCCCGATGGCGAGGAATATGATGCATTGGTGCGACTGGCTGCCAATCAGATGAAACGTGACTTGGTGCAATGGAGTCACAGTTGCAGCGATGAAAAGGTGGCCGATGACTTGGCAAGATATACTGACGGACGGGTGCAACTGGACTTGAGTACATTTAAATTTAAAAAGATAACAGTACGCGGAACAGAGAGAAAGCGTAAAAGAAGATAGCCTATGGAGTCGTTTATCATCGAAGGTGGGCGTCAGCTCAACGGTACAATAACCCCACAGGGAGCCAAGAATGAGGCATTGCAGGTGATTTGCGCCACGTTGCTCACGAGCGATGCGGTGCGAATTTCGAACATTCCGGACATTCTCGACGTGAATAACCTCATCATGTTGCTCACTGACATTGGAGTGAAGGTGACGAAAAACAGCCGTCATGACTATACCTTCAAGGCTGATGAACTGAATCTGGAATATCTCGACAGCTATGAGTTTGTGAGGAAATGCGCGTCTCTCCGAGGCTCGGTGCTGATGATTGGACCGTTGCTTGGCCGCTATGGGAAGGCTACTGTGGCCAAACCCGGAGGCGACAAGATTGGACGACGAAGGCTTGATACCCATTTCCTGGGCTTTAAAAAGTTAGGCGCAAGACTTATCTACAATGAAGAACGCGACGTTTATCAGATCGGGACAAGTCGGCTCAAGGGCAACTATATGTTGCTCGATGAGGCTTCGGTAACGGGTACGGCCAATATCATTATGGCCGCAGTGATGGCCAAGGGCGTGACCACCATCTACAATGCGGCGTGCGAACCTTACATCCAACAGCTGTGCCACCTGCTCAATGCCATGGGCGCCAACATCAGTGGGATAGGCAGTAACCTTGTCACAATCGTTGGCGTGGATGGCCTTCACGGTGCAGAGCATCGGCTGTTGCCCGATATGATTGAGGTGGGGTCGTTCATCGGGATGGCGGCTATGGTGGGCACTGGCGTGCGCATCAAGGATGTGTCGCTGAAGGATTTGGGTCTGATTCCCGATGCATTCCGCCGACTTGGCGTGAAGGTTAAGGCTGAAGGCGACGACCTTTTCATTCCTTACCAGAAACATTATGTGGTCGAATCGTTTATCGACGGCACCATCATGACTTTGGCAGATGCCCCCTGGCCCGGCCTCACGCCGGACCTGTTGTCGGTGCTCCTTGTTGTGGCCACCCAGGCAAGAGGGTCGGTGCTGATTCACCAGAAGATGTTTGAGAGCCGCCTGTTCTTTGTCGACAAGCTCATAGACATGCGAGCCCAGATTATCCTTTGCGACCCACACCGGGCTGTTGTGGTGGGACAGGATCACCGTATCAAGCTCCGTGCCGGCAGGATGACGAGTCCCGACATCCGTGCGGGTATTGCCTTGCTTATCGCTGCAATGAGTGCTTCGGGGGTGAGTCGTATCGAAAATATTGCCCAGATAGACCGGGGCTATGAAGACATAGAAGGTCGGTTGAACAAGTTGGGAGCCAAGATCAGACGCGTGGATGATTAGACAGGAAGACGTTTACCCTATCGGGCAACTGGGAAAACCCCACGGTGTGAAAGGCGAAATATCGTTCTGGTTCACCGACGACGTGTTCGACCGCGTGGATGCCGACTGGCTCTTGGTGGAGATCGACGGCATCCTCGTTCCGTTTTTCATGGAAGAATATCGCTTTCGGTCGGATGAATTGGCATTAGTGAAGTTTGAAGATGTCGACACGGAGGTTCGTGCTCGCGAGTTGACAGGCTGTAAGGTGTATTTTCCGAGAGCATTTGCCGATGCCGTTGATGACCATCTGGCGTGGGCACAAATCATTGGTTATCAAATCATAGATGCTAAATCCGGAGTGATGGTGGGCACGGTCAGCGGGGTAGACGACTCGACTGCCAATACCTTGTTTCATGTGTCGACGCCCGAAGAGGGCGAATTGCTCATCCCGGCAGATGAGGAACTGATTACGGATATTGACAAAACGACACGCCACATCACCATGAATCTTCCCGAGGGACTGCTCGATTTGTAATGAAGAATGATGGTGACGAGTAAAGATAAAACAGATATGAATAAACAACAGATATGTATTCTGGGCAGCACGGGTTCCATTGGAACACAGGCGCTCGACGTTATCGCCCAGCATTCCGACCTTTATGAAGCCTACTGCCTGACCGCCAACAACAGCGTTGAAAAGCTGGCCGAGCAGGCCCGACGGTTCAATCCTGCTTGCGTGGTGATAGCCAACGAGGCACATTATGACCGACTGACAGAACTGTTGAGCGACCGACCTGACATCAAGGTCTATGCCGGTGCAGAAGCATTGAATCAAGTTGTTGAGGCCGATCCTGTGAACATCGTGTTGGCTTCGATGGTAGGATTCTCGGGGTTGGTACCGACAATCCATGCAATCAAGGCCGGCAAGAAGATAGCCTTGGCCAACAAGGAAACGCTTGTGGTGGCGGGAGAACTGATGCTCAAGTTGGTGCAGCAGTATCACGTCGACCTGCTGCCAGTCGATTCGGAGCACAGTGCCATCTTCCAAAGCCTTGTGGGTGAAAACATGAACGAGGTCGAGCGGATTCTTCTCACGTGTTCCGGAGGACCGTTCCGAAACTTCACACACGAACAACTGAAGACGGTCACAGCTGCCGAAGCCCTGAAACATCCCACGTGGGACATGGGCGCGAAGATCACCATCGACTCTGCCACGCTGATGAACAAGGGTTTCGAGGTGATGGAAGCCAAATGGTTATTCGGTGTTCCGGCCGATAGGATTCAGGTGTTGATCCATCCACAGAGCATCGTCCATAGTGGGGTGGAGTTCAAGGATGGCGCAGTGAAAGCACAATTGGGCGTGCCCGATATGCGGCTGCCCATTCAATATGCCTTTTCTTACCCCCAACGCTTACCTTTAAAGGGCGAACGTCTCGATCTCTTCAAGGCGCGGAGCTTGGAGTTTTTCGAGCCCGACATCAACAAATTCAAGTGTCTTGCTTTGGCCTACGAGGCCATCAGCCGTGGTGGAAACATGCCTTGCATCCTCAATGCAGCCAACGAGGTGGCCAACGCGGCATTCCGGCGTAACGAGTGCACATTCCCTGGCATGGCCGAAATCATCGAAAAGACCATGCAGCAGACGGCTTTCGACAATAATCCTGACCTCGATGTCTACCTGCAGACCGACCGCGAGGCAAGAGAAATAGCAACGAGAATAGTAAACAACAAGTAAATTTAATGCGGGTGTTAGGGAGTTGAGGCGGCTACGTTGCCGGCATAAGCATGCGTCCAAAGCACGAATGCGACAAAAAACGGTTAAGTTAATTCAACCCCGCAACTTTTTAACATCCTTTCCAAAACAACAGAATACAATCCAATGGAAATCTTTTTAATCAAGCTCCTGCAGTTCATCTTATCCATCTCCCTGCTCGTTCTCCTGCACGAGGGCGGTCACATGCTCTCGTCCAAGCTGTTCGGCGTACGGGTGGAAAAATTCTTCGTATTCTTTGATGTGAGTATCGGCAAATGGAGCGGCAAGCTCTTTCGTTTTAAACCCAAGGGTGGGGAGACCGAGTACGGACTCGGATGGCTGCCTTTGGGAGGCTATTGCAAAATCTCGGGAATGATCGATGAGAGCATGGATACCGAACAAATGAAACGCGAGCCGCAGCCTTGGGAGTTCCGCACCAAGCCGGCGTGGCAGCGTCTGATTATCATGGTGGCCGGCGTTGTAGTCAACTTTCTTTTAGCTTTGTTCATCTACTCCATGATTATGTTCCATTGGGGTGAGAGCTACATCGGCATGAAGGATATGGGCTATGGCATGAAATTCAACAGTGAGGCCAAGCAACTTGGATTCCAAGATGGAGATATCCTTGTGGGCACTAACGTCCGCGAGTTCCGCGAATTTAATGTGGATGTTTACCGCGATCTTTCCAAGGCCGACTATGCCGAGGTGATTCGAGGTGGCAAGAAGGTACGGGTCGACCTGCCGGGCGATATCAACCTACTGGATATGCTGAAGTCCACACCGAAGTTTGTCGCACCGTTCGTACCCGCAGTAGTTGACACCGTGCTGCCCAAAATGGCGATAGCCGATGGCAGTCAGGACTCTGTGGCTACACCGGCTGCTGCCATCGGTTTGGCCAAGGGCGACAGAATTCTCTCGCTGAACGGCAAGGCGATCGGTTCATACAATGATTTTTTTGATGAAATCGGACGTGTGGAGGACCAGATGACGGTTGTCACAACACATCAGGACAGCATGAAGCTCCGCAACGTGACACTCGCTGTGGCCAAGGCCGGAACCGACAGGGTAGACACCTTGAACGCGACGTTGACACCCGACTTGAAGTTAGGCTTTGCGGCTCCCAGTCTTTACACCATGTATAAGGCCAACGTCACACACCTTTCCTACGGCTTCTTGGAGAGTTTCCCTGCCGGAGTGAAATACGGTTGGAATGTCCTCGCCGGATACGTGAGCGACATGAAGTATGTCTTTACGGCCGACGGAGCGAAGAGTTTGGGAGGATTCGGTGCCATTGGCAACCTCTTCCCGGCCACATGGGACTGGTATATGTTCTGGCGAATGACCGCATTCCTGAGTATCATTCTTGCTTTCATGAACATCCTTCCCATCCCGGCACTCGACGGTGGACATGTGCTTTTCCTGCTTTACGAAATCATTACCCGCCGCAAACCTTCAGAAAAATTCATGATACGGGCCGAGTACACCGGTATTGCCATATTGCTCCTGCTCATGATTGTGGCCAACCTGAACGATGTGCTCAGGTGGCTCGGAGTGATGTAGGGGGTCATCGATCCTCTATATAATATAGGTGGAAAGCATGGACGTCGTAAGATTTATCAAGAACTGGACATTGCCGGTAGCCATGACAACAGGTATCGTGGGCTACCTGCTGTTCCATTTCGTGCCCGTCCTGCAACCCATAGGTCGTTGGTATGCACCCTACAATGACAATGTCTTACCCGACTTCATGTTCCTTATCCTGTTTGTCACCTTCTGCAAGGTCGACTACAAGCGTCTCATACCCGTGAAGTGGCATTTGTGGATTGGCATTCAGCAGGTGGCATTCGTGTTGGCATTGGTAGGACTGATACTGGGCTTTGGCATTACAGGCAAGGCACTCATCATGTTCGAGGCCGTCCTGGTTTGCATCATCGGTCCTGCCGCTGCTGCCGCTGCTGTGGTGACTGCCAAGCTGGGCGGTAACTTAGAGGAGATGACGACTTATACTTTCGTTTCCAACTTTATCTCCGCACTCCTCATTCCCTTGTGTTTCCCACTCCTTCCGCAGGCCAATGCCGCAGTGGCAGACATCGAGTTCTGGCCTTTGTTCATGCAGATATTGTGGAAGGTCAGCATGGTACTTATCCTCCCCATGTTGTTGGCATATATCGTGAAGCACCGCATGCACCGGTTCCATCGTTGGTTGGTCGGCATCAAAGACCTGAGCTATTACATGTGGGGTTGCTCACTCGTTGTGGTAACCGGCACCACAGCCATGAACATTCGTGAGGCATGGGAACAGACATCTGTGTTTTTCCTCGTTTCGATTGCATTCATGGCACTCATTCTTTGTGTTGTCCAGTTTGCCACGGGGCGCTTCATCGGACATTATTTCGACAAGACCATCGAAGCCGGGCAGGGGCTTGGGCAAAAGAACACAGCCTTTGCCATCTGGGTGGCCACCGCCTTTCTCAATCCTCTCTCATCTGTAGGTCCCGGCTGCTATATCCTGTGGCAAAACATCATCAATTCCGTGGAAATCTGGATATACCGCAAGAAGGGACTCGAACAATCCTCCTGAATCCTCCCGCCCGCTTTTCAATCTTATTGCCCTGTTGCATCGCCCACCTGCTGTTGGTCAAATCACTAAAACCATGTCACAATGAAAAAACAACTACTTTCGCTTTGTATCCTCGCCATGTCGATTTCCTCCACAACGGCACAGAACCTTGTCAAGGGCGATTATGGCTATCTTTTTTGCCACATGAGCGACCGTGGTGAGTACACCGCATACGCCGTGAGTCGAGATGGCTATAACTATCAGGACATCAAGGGCGGCGACCCTATTTTCGATCCCAAGGTTCATGCGCGTATTGAGGGCGGCACCCGCGATGCCTTTATCACCCGCACCTATGACGGCAAAGGCTATGTCATGGTCACCACCGATATGTGTGTGGCCAAGAGTAAGGTATGGGACAACTATGGTATTGACCTGCTGAAAAGCAACGACCTGATCAATTGGACTTCCGTAACTTTCGATTTCCGCAAAGGATCGACCATCTTTTGCGACGGACAGACAGCCGTGTCGCCCTACCGAGACTGGTCGACCATCAATCGTGTGTGGGCTCCGCAGATATTTTGGGATCCTGATTACTGCTGGAACGACGGCACGAAAGGCGGTTACATGATTTACTATTCCATGCTCAACCGTGCCGAGGAACAATACGACCGCATGTACTACAGCCACGCCACGAGGGATTTTTCCAAAATCACTACGCCGCGCCTGCTCTTTGATTGGGGATATGCCACTATCGATGCCGACATCAACTTGCTGCCCGATGGTAAATACCACATGCTCATTAAGAAAGAAGGTGGTACTCCGGGCATCTACACTGCTGTGTCAGACCATCTCACTCACGGCTGGGGTGAACCCGTAGAGGATGACTATGTGAGCTTTGAGGGAAAGAAAAAGTGTGAGGGTGCATCGGCATTCCAGTTGATAGGCGACAGTACTTGGCGCGTCGGCTACATACAATATAGCGATCGGCCCAAACACTACCGCATCTGCAAAGCTGACGAAAACCTCCGAAACTTCCACGATCCGGTAGATATTCAGGGGGTGACCGGGCCGCAACACGGCTCGTTTATGCGGTTAACAAAGAAGGAGTACAAGCGATTGCTTAAGCTCAACCGTCGTCCGTAGTCTTGCCAAAGACCTTTTCATCCGTTGGGTAACTCCGCTAACGGCTTTCGGCCGACGGAGTAGCTGTGCCGTATTGATAGCGTTTATCGGCTTCTACTTATGCTATTCCCATGGAAACCAATCAAAAGAGCCACTCCCGTCATGAAGATGGGAATGGCTCTTTTAAATCATTTCGACATCTCCACATCCCTTTCATGAGCAGGGACGAGAGAGCGCTTTGGAAACATAAAGTTGTTTATCCGTAGATAATGTTTCCGTCTTTGTCCTTGTATTCGTCAAGTCCTTTCTCGTAGGTGGCCATCGCACGGAGGCTCATGCCCACGTTGGAGAAACCACCGTCGTGGTAGAGGTTTTGCATCGTTACCTTACGGGTGAGGTCGGAGAACATCACGACACAGTAGTCGGCACACTCCTCTGCACTGGCATTGCCGAGCGGCGACATGCGGTTGGCAAAGTCGTAGAGCTTGTCCATGCCTTTCACACCCTGTCCGGCAGTGGTCATCGTGGGCGACTGCGAGATGGTGTTGATGCGCACATGGTGCTCGCGGCCATAGATGTAGCCGAAGCTGCGGGCAATGCTCTCCAGCAGGGCTTTCGCGTCGGCCATATCGTTGTAGCCGTAGAACGTGCGCTGGGCGGCCACATAGCTCAAGGCCACGATGGAACCGTATTCGCTGATGGCATTGAGTTTCTTGGCACTCTGAATCATCTTGTGAAACGAAACGGCGGAAATGTCAAGTGTGGTGTCGAGCATCTTGTAGTCGAGGTCGTCGTAGGTGCGGTGCTTGCGCACGTTGGGCGACATGCCGATGGCATGGAGCACGAAGTCGATTTTGCCTCCCAGCACTTCCATGGAGCGACGAAATACGTTTTCCAGATCCTCCACGTTGGTGGCGTCGGCTGGAATAACTTCACAGTTCAACTTCTCGGCCAATGCGTTCACCGTGCCCATGCGGACAGCCACTGGCGTGTTTGACAGGGTAATGGTGGCGCCCTCTTCAACGACGCGCTCGGCCACTTTCCATGCGATGGATTTATCGTTGAGCGCACCAAAGATGATGCCTCTTTTGCCTTTTAATAAATTGTTGCTCATAATTTCTGTCTGTTGTTAAATCGGCGCAAAGTTACACAAAATTTCCCGTACTGTGCAGTTTTTGCTTCTAAAATGGGATGTTGGGTGGTTACTCCCGGTTGTTTTCACCCTTTGTGACCATACGTTGAGGCCGAAATGTTGGCGTTTGGCGGCCGTCGGACGATCGTCTCACGGCCGTAAGACAACCGCATCACGGCCGATACACGTGCGTCTGCCGATTGTCAGACGATGTCTTGTGGCTTTCATAACGTTTGCTCAGGCCAGTAACATGACTGCGGCAATCTTCAAATAGCGGATAGATTATGCCGCGAAGTTGGTTAAAAATAATTAATACAATTAATTCTTGTTAAAACAAAGCTCTGTGGGAGTGTTTTGTTAGTATGCACGAAATAAAATAGGTAATTTTGCAGACCGATTGTTTCAGGGGCACGCTTAGAGCCCCTCGCACCTTGTGTTAATAGTGATGCCTTTGGCCGGGCATCACGGTTAGTGAATCAAGGGTGCAGCAGAGCGAAAGCCATGGATGGTCTCTTTTAGACTGGAGGCGCCGTGAGGTCTCTGTATAAATAAGGTAATAAAAACGTTTTTAGCAGTAAATTAAGAAATTAAAATGGACACTTTAAGTTACAAGACTATTTCCGCCAACAAGGAAACCGTACAGAAGGAGTGGGTCGTAGTGGATGCTACCGACCAGATTGTGGGTCGTCTCTGCTCCAAGGTCGCTAAGTTGATTCGCGGAAAGTACAAGCCAAACTTCACACCTCATGTAGACTGCGGTGACAATGTCATCATTATTAATGCCGAGAAGGTTGTTTTCTCTGGCAAGAAGGAAACCGATAAGGTTTACACTCGTTACACTGGTTATCCCGGAGGACAACGCTTTAACACTCCTGCCGAGTTGCGTACACGCAAGGGCGGTGTGGAGAAGATTATCCGTCACGCTGTCAAGGGCATGTTGCCCAAGGGTCCCTTGGGTCGCTCTTTGCTTTCCAACCTCTACGTATATGAAGGTGGTGAGCACGACAAGGCAGCTCAGAAGCCAAAGACAATCGATATTAACCAGTATAAATAATTAAGGAGAAAAGATGGAAGTTATTAATGCAATAGGTCGCCGTAAGAGTGCCGTAGCTCGTGTTTACCTGACAGAAGGCACCGGTAAGATCACGATCAATAAGAAAGATTTGAAGGAATTCTTCCCATCAGCTATCCTGCAGTACGTGGTGAAGCAACCACTGGAACTTCTGGAAGTTGCTGAGAAGTATGATATTAAGGCCAACCTTGACGGTGGCGGTTTTACCGGCCAGAGCCAGGCTTTGCGCTTGGCTATTGCCCGTGCACTGGTTAAAATCAACGCTGAGGACAAGAAGACCTTGAAGAGTCAAGGCTTCCTCACACGTGATAGTCGCGCCGTTGAACGTAAGAAGCCGGGTCAGCCCAAGGCTCGCCGTCGCTTCCAGTTCAGCAAGCGATAATTTTGCAATTCACAATTCACAATTCACAATTCAAAATTTTGGCTGCGCGACATTACGTTCCTGCCAAATGTGCATTGTAGGTTGCAGGGAGCTTGACTCCATGAAGGACCTGTAATAATGCGATTGTCTAATTGCGAATGATTGCCATAGGCAACAAAATATCATTTTAGGTTTGTATCGTCGTGCAAATAACGGCGTCAGCCTAATTGTGAATTATGAATTTTGAATTATGAATTACAAAACCGTTTAGTATCTAAGCCGCCGAGATTCCTCGGACTACTTGACGGCTGGTTCTAACAGAATTAAAAAAGAAAGTAAACAAATTTAAAAAAGAAAGACAATGTCAAGAACAACATTTGACCAATTATTGCAGGCTGGCTGTCACTTCGGTCACCTCAAACGTAAGTGGAACCCCGCTATGGCTCCTTACATCTTCATGGAGCGCAATGGCATTCATATCATTGATTTGAACAAGACGGTAGCCAAGATCGACGAGGCAGCCGAGGCCATGAAGAATCTTGCAAAGAGCGGCAAGAAGATTTTGTTTGTTTCGACCAAGAAGCAAACCAAGGATATCATAGCCGATAAAGTATCGGCCATCAATATGCCATACGTTACGGAGCGCTGGGCCGGTGGTACACTGACCAACTTCCCCACGATTCGCAAGGCCGTTAAGAAAATGACGAACATCGACAAGCTGATGGCCGACGGCACATTCTCGAATCTTTCGAAGCGTGAGATTCTGCAGATCAACCGTCAGCGTGCTAAGTTGGAAAAGAACCTGGGTTCTATCGCCGACCTGACCCGTCTGCCTTCTGCCCTGTTCGTTGTAGACGTGATGAAGGAGCACATCGCTGTGCGCGAGGCTCATCGTCTGGGAATCCCTGTGTTTGCTATTGTAGACACCAACTCAGATCCTAACGGTATCGATTATGTGATTCCTGCCAATGACGACGCCAAGGATTCCGTGGAAATCATTCTGGAAACCGTTTGTGCCGCCATTGCTGAGGGCTTGGAAGAGCGCAAGGCCGAGAAGGCTGACGAGAAGGCTGCTGCTGAACAGCCGGACGAAGCTGCTGAGGTGAAGCGCCGTACACGCCGTGTTCGCAAGGATAAGGAAGAAAATGAGGCCAAAGAAGCTCCGGTAGCCGAAAAGGCTGGAGAAGAGGCTCCTGCTGCCAAGGAAGAAACTCCTGCTGCAGAGTAATATCATCATATAAAGGTCTTATAGGGCGAAACAGGAGCGTTTACGAATCTTGTTGCGTGTCCTGTAAGACCTTGTTGTTTGAATTAAAAACCCAATAAAAAATAAATATAATTATGGCTGTTACAATTGAAGATATCAAGAAGCTCCGCACCATGACCGGAGCCGGTATGAAAGACTGCAAGAAAGCCCTCGCAGAGGCCAATGGCGACATTGACAAGGCCGTGGAGCTGGTACGCGAGCGCGGTTTGGCTATCGCTGCCAAGCGTTCCGACCGGGAGACTTCGAACGGATGCGTACTTGTTAAGGAAGAGAACGGATTTGCTGCAATCATCGGATTGAAGTGCGAAACCGACTTTGTTGCCAATGGCGAGGACTACATCGCCCTGACTCAGGAAATTCTCGATGCTGCGGTTGCCGCCAAGGCTAAAACCCTTGACGAGGTGAAAGAACTCAGCATGAGCGATGGCATTACCGTAGCAGAGGCTGTTACACGCCGCTCCGGTGTGGTGGGCGAGAAGATGGAACTCGATGGCTACCATGTGCTTGAGGGTGACAATATCTATACATACGACCACATGGGCAAGCACACGCTGTGTACCCTCGTTCAACTCACAGCTGCCAACGAAGATGCAGGTCACAAGGTGGCCATGCAGGTGGCTGCCATGAAGCCGATCGCTCTCGACGAGGCTTCTGTGTCTCAGGAAATGAAGGACGAGGAGTACAAGGTGGCTGTATCCAAGACCAAGGAGGAGCAGGTAGAGCGCCAGGTGAACGTCGCCTTGAAAAAGGCCGGCATCAACGCCAATCTTGTGGACTCGGAAGACCACATCGCCTCGAACATCACCAAGGGCTGGCTGACTCAGGAAGACGCTGACAAGGCCAAGCAGATTCGCGAGACTGTTTCGGTTGAGGCTGCTGCAAACCTGAAGGAAGCCATGATTCAGAATATTGCCAAGGGTCGTCTGAGCAAGTTCTTCAAGGAGAACTGTCTCGTAGACCAGGAGTTCCAGTTTGCCGACGGCGACAAGATCTCTGTTGGCGATTGGCTGAATCAGCAAGAAAAAGGCATGAAGGTTGTAGCCTTCAAGCGCTTCGGCCTCTCTGCCGACTAACGGCTGTATTTTGACAGTCAAAACCAAATGGAGCCATGGGAGAATATTCTTCCATGGCTTTTTTGTTGCTTTTTTGTCGAAATGGTGTTTCACAACGCTTGTTTTTCGTATCTTTGCAGGGTAACGCTTCATACGCTTAGTCCCATGATCAGGTTTTTGCTCGTATTCATCATTTTTCTTCTTGTCGGACAAGCGGATGCCCAACGCCCCGCCCTGCGCAAGATGTCACCTTTTGTGCGCGCTGCCTGTTATGCCGCTCAACAGCATGATGGTCAGGACGGCACGTACCCGACACGAGCTACAGCCGGTCGTGGGCAGTCGATGATCGCCTTTGTCAAGCTTACCAGTGATGCCGAACGTGTGCTGAGGCAATATGGCTGCAAGATGCTGGCACGATATGGCGGCCTTTGTGTTGCAGAAATCCCACTGAGTCAACTCCCCAGTCTGTCGCTCGATAGCCATGTCAGACGCATTGAGGCCGGGCCCTGCTCCACAGCGCAGATGGACACCACCGGTATCATTGTGAAGGCCGTACAGGTGAATGAAGGACTCAACCTGCCACGCGGATATAGTGGCAAGGATGTCGTGGTGGGTGTTCAGGATATTGGCTTCGACTTGACGCATCCCAATTTCTATTCGGCCGACATGTCGCAATATCGTATCAAGGCCATGTGGGATCAGTTGTCTGTAGACACCTTGCAGAGCGAACTGCCTGTTGGGCGTGACTATGTGGGCAGGGATGCCTTGCTCCGGGTGGGTTGTCCGCGCGATGGTAAGTTGCAGACGCACGGCACACACACCACCGGCATTGCGGCCGGGAGTGGGGCTGAGGGAGATGGGAGAAAGTCTCCATACCGTGGCATAGCCTACGACTGCGACATCTGCTTGGTGTGTAACGCTACCTCCGACGACCGGGAACTCATTGATCCCAAGGACTATTACAAATACACATACGCTCTCGATGCGCTTGGTTTCAAATATATTTTCGACTATGCCGACCGTGTGGGGAAACCCTGTGTGATTAACTTCAGCGAGGGATCAACGCAGGATTTCCATGGGTATGACAACCTATACTACGAGATGCTCGATTCGCTTGTGGGTCCGGGGCATATCCTTGTGTCCTCGGCGGGCAACGACGGAGAGCACATTACACATATCAAGAAGACCCCATCGCAGGATAAGGCTGGTATTTTTGTAGGCACTCCAAATCCCGGACTGCAGCCGGTGATTGCCACGACCAAGACTACCGGCAACTTCACGATGCAGATCAGACTGTATGTGGATGTGAACAACCCCTTCTTAAAAGAGATTCGGATGGACGAGGTGTTGGCTTCTCAGGATTCTACCTACATTGATTCCGTGACTTTAGGCTCATCCACTTTCCGCTTTGAGGCCATGGCCTATCGGTCAAGTTATAATCCTAACGATCTGATATGCGACTGGATTATCCCCGTCACCGACACAAAAAAATCGAAAACAGTGAACACCTCCGTGTGCCTCACGCAGTCGGATGCGGATGTGGAGATGTTTCGGTCGAGTGGCTATTTTTGGCCTTTCAATCTCGATCCGTCGCTCCATGACGGTGACAACACCTACAGTGTGTTGTCACCAGGCAGTGCGCCGAGTGTCATCTGTGTGGGTGCTACGGCTTTTCGCACGGGTTTTGTCAATTATCTTGGCGAGACCAAAGTATATAACAAGGGTGTCAATGGGGTGCGCACACCGTTCTCTGCGGTCGGTCCCACGTGGGATGGACGCACCAAACCCGACGTGATGGCACCGGGACAGAACATCAATTCTTCCTACAGTTCGTTTTATATCGACAATCACAGCGATGACGGCATGGCTCTGACAAACGATATCCGGCATTTCGACTACAACGGGCGAACGTATGCCTGGAGCAGCAATGGCGGTACGTCGATGGCTGCACCAGTTGTGACCGGAGTGATTGCACTGTGGTTGGAGGCCGATCCCACGCTCACCATGCACGACTGTCTCGACATTTTCGACAGAACTTGTCGCCGTTATGACACCACGTTGAGCTATCCCAACAACCGCTATGGTTATGGTGAGATAGATGCCTACGAGGGTCTGAAACTCGTGCTGGAGCGTAAGACTGCCGGAGTGAAAACCATTGAAACTACTGGCAAGCGAGACGACCGCATCTATGCTATTGATGGGCGATATATGGGTATCGATGTTGCGAAGTTGCCCCCCGGGCTTTATATCAGGCAGGGGAGGAAGTTTGTGGTGCGTCATTAGGACTTTGCGACTGTAAGTCATGTTTATAAACCAGAAATGAAAGATGAAGATATTTGCGATTGGCATGAACTATGCCCTGCACAATAAAGAGATGCATGGCACGTTATCTAAAACGGATGAACCCGTGATCTTCCTGAAGGCAGACTCCAGTCTGCTCAAAGGCGGAAGACCTTTCTTTATTCCCGACCACTTGGGACGAATAGAATATGAGACGGAGGTGGTGGTGCGCATCTGCAAATTGGGCAAAAACGTACCGGTGCGATTCGCCCCGCGCTACTATGATGCTGTGACGGTGGGCATCGATTTCACCGCACGTGAACTGCAGAAGAAGATGATGGAGCAGGGATATCCCTGGGATTTGTCGAAGGGCTTCGACGGTGCGGCCTGTATCGGCGAATGGATGTCGAAGGAGAAGTTTCGCGATATGCAGAACATTCGGTTCCATTTGGATATCAACGGACAAACCGTTCAGGAGGGATTCACAGGCGAGATGCTCTATAAGGTGGACGAGATTATCGCGTACATCAGTCGATTCTACACGCTGAAGACTGGCGATATACTCTACACGGGCACCCCCGCAGGTGTGGGGCCGCTGCAGATTGACGATCATCTTGAAGGCTACTTAGAGGAATGGAAAGTTCTCGACTTTAACTGCAAATAGTGAGCAGGAAGAAGTCATAAGTTGTCCAGCTGCAAGCTGCAATAACAATATAGATGGTTGCGATGGATATTTACAGTTTCCACCTTTAATATATAAAACTCCTAAACAATAGATGAACATAGACCGGCGAATTTGGGGATTACTGATGGTGTTGTGCCTAGGGCTTCCGGCATCGGCTCAACGCTTCTTCAACCTCACTTCAGATGAGGTGAAGGTAGATTCCGTGCTGCCACAGTTTGCCTACTCGGTGGCCTTGGAGGGCGCTTTCAGCGACTCCGTCTACACTGCATCGATACTCTATCCTGAGTTCGTTGACCTATCGCCACTCGATGTGCAAAACTATCGCAAGATATCCAGTGACCAACTGCCAGCCCTGCCGGAGATTGACCAGCGTATCGTGCTGGACAGAAAACGAGGTGCGTTGGAGGTGCAGTTCTGTCCGTTGGTCTATCGAGATGGGCGTTATCAGGCACTCGTGAGTTTCATGCTTCAAATCGACTCCAAGGCCGTGAGACGGTCGATCAAGAGGGCTGTTGCGGCCACAAGGGCAACGACGGCAGTCGAAAGATATGCGCCGCACTCGGTGTTGGCATCGGGAAAATGGGCCAAGATTCGCGTACCGGAAACGGGAGTGTATCAAATCACCGGTGAGTTGATACGTAAGGCCGGCTTTACCAACTTGGACAAGGTGAAGGTTTATGGTTATGGCGGAAACTTGCAGAATGAAACATTGGTGGGCAATGAGCTGCAGGCGCTCGACGATCTGAAGGAAGTGCCCACGTGTACGGTGAATGGCAAACGGTTGTTCTATGCCAAAGGTCCAGTGAGTTGGAGCAGTAACACCGCTCCGCGACGCACGAGAAATCCCTATTCCGACTACGGTTATTATTTCCTTACGGAAAGCGACGCAATGCCGACAAGCATTGATTCGACCGCTTTCGTCAGTTCGTTCTATCCCTCTGACAACGATTATCATTCGCTTGAAGAGGTAGACGGCTATAGCTGGTATCATGGAGGCAGGAACCTCTACGACACGGAAAGTATTGCTCAAGGACAAACCAAGCGTGTGGTACTGAAGAACCGCAGCAACTCGCAGAAAGGAGTGTTGACGGTTATTGTATCTGCCGGAACTGCGGGTCAAGTAGAAGTACTGAGGAATGGTAACTCTTTAGGCACGATGACGATATCCCGTGCCCAACTCGGCGAATATGACAAAGGGCGTGAAGTGAGCGGAAACTACACGCTGACCGATCTTCATGTCACCGATACAGTGATGATTAAAACCCTTTCGGGCGGACCGTTTCGGTTAGACTATGTGTCGATGGCTTGGGAAAAACCAGCACCGAAACCCATACTGTCGGGTAAGTTTGCTACACCGGAATATGTGTACAATATCACCAATCAGGACCATCATGCAGACGGAGCCGCCGACATGATTATCATTATTCCCACTTCCCAGAATCTTTTGGCACAAGCACGGCGCCTTGCAGACTTCCACGAAGAACACGACTCTATGCGCGTACGCATCGTGCCGGCAGACGAACTCTACAATGAGTTCTCCAGTGGAACACCCGATGCCAACGCCTATCGACGATACTTGAAAATGCTCTACGACCGTGCGGAAAGCGACAAGGACATGCCTAAATACCTGCTTCTTTTCGGCGATTGTGTGTGGGATAACCGCATGCTCACTTCCGATTGCAGGAATCTCGACCCTGACGACTACCTGCTATGCTTCGAGAGCGAGAACTCCTTTAACAAAATTTCGTGTTATGTAGACGATGGTTTTTTCTGTCTGTTGGACGATGGAGAGGGCGCTAATCCACAAAACTCGGACAAATTAGACGTGGCTGTTGGCCGTTTTCCAGTGACTACGGCAGAAGAAGCAAGGATAATGGTGGACAAGACGATAGGTTATGCAAGGAACAAGAATGCCGGTGCATGGCAAAACGTGCTGATGTTCATGGGCGATGATGGTAACAACAACCTGCACATGGAGGATGTGGATGAGGCCGCCGAGGAAATAGCCCGCCTCTATCCCGGATACCAAATCAAGAAAGTGATGTGGGATGCCTATAAAGGAGAGACAACCTCAACGGGGAACTCCTATCCTGAGATAACACGTGTCATCAAGCAGCAGCAAGCTGCTGGTGCACTGATCATGGACTATTCGGGACACGGGCGCGAGGACCAGATATCGCATGAGAAGGTGCTTAACCTCAAAGATTTTGAGTCTTTCACCAATAAAAATCTACCCCTTTGGATTACTGCTTCGTGCGACATCATGCCTTTTGACGATGTGAAGCCAACTATCGGCGAGGCTGCCGTGCTGAATCCCCATGGTGGAGCAGTAGCCTTTTTCGGAACTACGCGCACGGTTTATGCCAACTACAATAAGTTGATTAACATGGCTTATATGCGCTTGGTCTTGAGTAGGGAAAATGGTAAGCCCATGACATTGGGCGAGGCGCAGCGCCGTGCCAAGAATTTGATGATAACCACTGGGGCGGACCGTACAACCAACAAACTGCAATATTCGCTGTTGGGCGACCCCGCGTTGTCGTTGAACCTGCCTTCGCTGAAGATGGTGGTGGATTCCATCAATGGCGCCGCGGTGGCACAACCGGGTGTCAATGCGCACCTCAAAGCAGGCGATGTAGCTCGTGTGAGTGGACATATCGAGCATGGTGAAGGCTTCGATGGCGTACTGACGGCCGTGGTGAGAGATTCACGCCAGCTTATAACGGGTAGGATGAATAGCAGTGCTGAGGCCGATGAACCGGTGAAGTTCTACGATCGCACGAATATATTATATAATGGATCCGACAGCGTTCGAAACGGCCGATTCAGCTTTTCGTTTGCTGTGCCAAGGGACATTAACTATGCTGATGACAACGGATTGATGAACCTCTATGCTGTGAGTGCAGATCATCGGATGATAGCCAATGGCGCCAATGGAAACTATATGGTTGGAGGAACCAGCGAAACTGGAACGGACTCTGTGGGACCAAAAATCTTCTGCTATCTGAATACACCCGAATTTGCGAATGGCGGCAAGGTGAACGTGACGCCTTATTTCGTGGCACAGCTGAAAGATAACGATGGAATCAATGTGACCGGCAATGGTATTGGTCACGACCTGCAGCTTATTATAGATGGCGATGCCTCCAAAACGTATAACCTGAACGAGTATTTCCAATACGATTTTGGCACCTATACGAGCGGTACGGCCGCATTCAGCATCCCCGAGTTGGAACCTGGGAAGCACAGCCTGACATTCCGAGCATGGGATATGCAGAACAATTCATCTACGGCAACACTCGATTTCACGGTGGTCAAGGCTCTTAAACCCTCCATCCAAAGTGTGGGGGTGTCGGCGAATCCGGCCTCCACTTCCACAACATTCATCATCAATCATAATATGAGTGGCAGTTTGTTGGACGTGGCAGTTGATGTCTTTGATGTCAGCGGACGCTTGTTGTGGACTCATCGTGAGTCGGGCGTGTCGACGGGTGGGACTTATACCGTGGACTGGGACTTGAGACAGGATAACGGCGGAAGGCTTCAGACGGGAGTGTATCTCTACCGCGTCCGCGTGTCAAACGACGGAAGTGTTGAAGCCACGAAGGCCAGGAAACTGATAGTTGTAAGCAATAAATAGTCTTATTGCAACGTTTATAGTATTGAAACAGAACACTGATTATAGAAGATGAGCAATTTCCTGAGAATATGGGCGATACTGCTGATGTGCAGTTGCACACTCGCGCTGTCTGCCCAGGACAAGCAAGATATGTTTAACCCGGTGAATGCATCGGTAACCTCGCAGACCATTGCCCCGGATGCCCGTTCGGCAGGGTTGGGCGATGTGGGTGCGGCAACCGATCCTGACGTGTCTTCGCAATACTGGAATCCTGCTAAATATCCATTCACCATTAGCCGTGCCGGGGTGGCTTTGAACTATACCCCTTGGCTGCGACAGTTGGTCAACGACATTGGCTTGGCTTATATGGTGGGATATTATCGCATTGGCGACTACAGTGCTGTGTCCGGGTCGCTGCGCTATTTCTCCTTGGGAGAAGTGATGACAAGCATGGACGAAAATGCCATGACCATTAACCCCTACGAGATGTCGCTGGATGTGGGTTACTCGCTCATGCTGAGCGAACAGTTCTCTATTGCGGCAGCCGTGCGCTGGATCTACTCGGATCTGACCTACGACTACACCAGCGACACGTCGCCCGGGTCGGCCTTTGCGGCGGATATAGCTGCTTATTATCAGAATTACCTGAATATCGGCGATCGCGAATGTCAGTTGGGATTGGGTCTGAACATCTCCAACATAGGTAGTAAGATTAACTTCGGAGGTGACGACAACAGCGAGTTTATCCCGACAAACATGCGTCTGGGCGCATCGCTGATGATTCCGCTGGATGAGTATAACCGTTTTACCATAGCCGCAGATGCCAACAAGCTGCTGGTGCCGACCTATCCTACGGAAGAACAGTACAACAAGGCGTCGGACAAAGACAAATATAACGACTATCAGGACTATGTGCAGAAGAAATACTACGATGTCTCCTCGATAGGCGGAATCTTTAAGAGTTTTGGCGATGCACCCAATGGTTTTAAGGAGGAACTGCAGGAAATTCAATGGAGCGTGGGCGCTGAATATGTTTATAACGACCAGTTCGCGTTGCGTGCGGGCTATCACGACCAACATGCCAACAAGGGTAACATGAAGTATTTCACGGTGGGAGCCGGATTCAAGATGAACGTTTTCTCACTCGATGCCGGCTATGTCATTGCGACGGCCAAGAGCAATCCCCTGGATCAGACGCTGCGCTTCACGCTGAGTTTTGATATGGATGGTATCAAGGATTTGTTTAACAGGAGATAAGTTTTTTACTCAAGAATATGAAAATCAGAGTTGGAATGGGTTACGATGTCCACAGATTGGTGGAAGGTCGTGACCTTTTTTTAGGTGGTGTCAAGATAGAACATAGTGAAGGACTCTTGGGACACAGTGATGCCGACGTGTTGCTTCATGCCGTTTGCGACGCCTTGTTGGGAGCTGCCAACATGCGCGACATTGGTTATCATTTCCCGGATACCAGCAATGAAACGCTCGATATGGACAGCAAACTCATTCTGAAAAAGACGATGGAACTGTTGGCCACCCGGGGATACAGGCTTGGAAATATAGATGCCACGATCTGTGCAGAGCGTCCGAAACTCAACCCCCATATACCTGCAATGAAATCGTGCATGGCCAAAATCATGGGTTGCGACGAAGATTTAATCAGCATCAAGGCAACGACTTCGGAGAAGATGGGGTTTGTAGGTCGCGAGGAGGGCATGGCTGCATACGCGGTTTGCTTAATCGAGAAAGACTAAGACAAAGAAAACACAGGCGGTTTGCCATTAAAAAAATACGCTGAAACTCATCAACGAGCTCCAGCGTATGTTTTATGTTTAACTAAAAAAACTTTTCTGATCAAATGAAAACCTCACGGCCTTCATTGTCATCCGTTAAACAATCTATCAAATCTACCTTAAACCTAATAACTAAAAACCTAAATCTATTACTACTAACCTAAACAATCTATTAACCTTTTGATGTTGCAAAGGTAGGGTAAAAATCGTTAGGTTCCAAGTTTATGAGCGTAATTAAGTGTTTTTAAGGCGCTTTCTTGATACAAATCAAGAGTTTGTGCACGCACACGGTTTTGTAATTCAAAATTCATAATTCAAAATTCACAATTAGGCTGCGCGTTGATTCTTCGTTCTTCACTCTTCACTCATATTTTGGACTGCGCGGTGGAGGTAGGGTAGATATTCTAAGATTGTTTGCGAAGCAAACGGAAATATATTCTGCGATGAGCCTTTCATTTATAAAATGATATTCTCCGAATATTCTAAGATTCGGCGAAGCCGAGCGGAGGAATATTCAATTCACAATTATTCGCAAGCTCATCAACTTGTCATAATTCATAATTCACAATTAGGCTAACGCGTTTGCAATTCATAATTATTCGCAAGCTCATCAACTCGTCATAATTTAAAATTCACAATTAGGCTAACGCGTTGATTCTTCTCTCTTCCCTCTTCATTCTTCACTTTCCCTCTTCCCTCTTCCCTCTTCCCTCTTCTCTCTTCTCTCTTCTCTCTTCTCTCTTCCCTCTTCCCTCTTCATTCTTAACTCTTCCCTCTAAATTTTATAAAATAATATTACCATTTCTCGTGTGTTCCTCTTTGCAACATCCAGAGAAAATTACGCCATGTTCTGACCGATACTTTTGGCAAGAAGTGAGTAGGAAATCACGAGGGCGGTGCGGTTACTATGTTATCGCAGTACGTTTGGACTTGAATCGCCACGCGAAAGAAGCCTCTTGGTGACGCGAAAGGAGCCTAATCGTCTAAGCAATCGATATGCAATCGCAGGTGACAAAACGGGGGGTTGTAAACGAGGTTTTGCTAATTGGTTGATTGTGAACTCACTACCAATTGCTTCATATTTCGTAAATTTTGAACCAAAGGATTATTATTTTCAAATTCTCGAAGCACAGAAGGGTGTTTGTTAGAAGATTTCATCTATATTATTAAATATGTAGGATTCTTTTTTCGCAGCTTTTTATTACCTTTGTCACATCAAGAACAGATAGAATGCGAGTACTCTTAGTGAATACACATGAGCGGGCCGGAGGAGCCGCAGTGGCTACCAGACGGTTGCTGGAGGCCTTGAACAACAATGGTGTCAAGGCAAAGATGCTGGTGGCGAACAAGGAAACCGACAACATTAATGTGGTTGGATTGCCGCATCCATGGCGACATCGCATGGCATTTCTGTGGGAGCGCTTGTGCATCTTCTTGCATTTGCGATTCTCAAAAAAACATCTATTCGGGTTGGATATAGCCAATTTGGGAGTTGACATCACTTCTTTGCCTGAATTTCAACAGGCCGACATTATTCATTTGGCATGGATCAACCAGGGGATGTTGTCGTTGAAGGGCATTCGCAACATCTTGAAAAGCGGTAAACCCGTGGTTTGGACTATGCACGATTTGTGGCCAGTTTCGGGTATTTGTCATCTGTCCTTGGGATGCGAGAGATTCAAGTCCGGGTGTTCCCATTGTCCATATCTGCCAAAAGGTGGGGGAGAGCGAGATTTGTCATACCGCGTTTGGCAGGAGAAAAACAGACTTTATGAGGCGGAGAATATCTCTTTCGTGGCCTGTAGCCGGTGGTTGGCTGATGAGGCAAGAGCCAGTTGTTTGACACGTGACCACGTGGTGACAACCATTCCTAACCCGTTGAATACTTCCATTTTTTGCAAAAAGGACAAAGCGTTAGCGAGGAAGAGTTTGCACTTGCCCCTTGACAGGCGCTTGATTGCGTTTATAGCCCAGAAGGTAACCAATGAAAACAAGGGCATGAATTATTTGATAGAGGCTTGCGACCGACTTGTTTCCATGTACCCGAAGATGAAGCAAAGCACAGGAATCGTAATCATTGGAGGGCATGCCGAGGAGTTTGAGCAACAGCTTGCGATGCCGGTTTATTCTTTGGGGTATATCCGTGATGAGAAGAAAATGGCGGAAGTGTACCGGTCGATAGATGTATTTGTGCTCCCGTCCTTATCAGAAAACTTACCCAACACCATCATGGAGGCGATGGCCTGTGGTGTTCCCTGTGTTGGTTTTAACATAGGCGGGATTCCCGAAATGATAGACCATTGCACGAATGGATATGTGGCTAATTACAGAGATGCGGGTGATTTGGCGAAGGGAATTCATTGGATTCTTGAGGAAACAGCGTATGACGAACTGGGTCGACAGGCCATTCACAAAGTGGTTTCACATTATTCCCAACAGGCAGTTGCCGCAAAATACATAGAAGTTTACAACCAGGCGACTGCACTTAAATGATTTTCCTATGATCACATTTACGATCATTACCTGTACATACAATGCCGAGCACGAGCTTCAGCGCACGTTGGATAGCGTGAAGGGTCAGTCGTATGGTCCTATTGAGCACCTTATCTTAGACGGTTTGTCGAAAGATCATACGATACCCATGGCCCTTGCTTATCAGAAAGAGACAAGCGAAACGTCCAACGAACGTCGGGTGGAGGTGGTGTCGGAGAAGGATTCCGGACTCTACGATGCGATGAACAAGGGCATACGGATGGCCACGGGTGACTATCTGGTGTTTCTGAATGCGGGCGATGTGTTTCCTTCGTCACAGACGTTGGCGCACGTTTCCGATAGTTTGGTTGAGAGAGAGGCGTTGCCGGGTGTGCTTTACGGCCATGCGGATATTGTGGACGATGACGGAAAGTTTATCCGGCATCGTCGGTTGCAACCTCCCCCTGTTTTGTCGTGGAGATCTTTTAAGCATGGAATGGTGGTTTGTCACCAGTCTTTCTACGCTCGTACAGATCTTGCCAAGCACACACTTTATAACCTCAGGTATCGTTATTCGGCCGATGTGGATTGGTGTATCCGAATCATGAAAGCTGCTGAAGAACAAGGTTTGGCGCTGAAAAATGTTGGTGAGGTGTTGGTGAACTACCTTGATGGCGGCATGACGGTTAAGAATCATCGGGCTTCTTTGAAAGAGCGGTTCCATGTCATAGCAACGCATTATGGACTTGTCACAACCGTTGCGATGCACCTTTGGTTTGTAATCAGGGCTTTGATCAGGAAGTGACGCTGATATTGTTCAACGCTGATCCACAGCGACAACAAACGCCCGAATGAA
>NZ_GG704782.1:386621-461254 GCF_000160535.1 Hallella bergensis DSM 17361
GAAGTCAAGCATCATTCGGCGTTTGTTGTTGATGGGGTCTGCCGATCTGCAGCAGATGTCAGCAACGTGTATGGTCCATCAAATTATACGTATCTGATAATTTGACCGGGACGAACTTTCTGATTCCTTTTGTAGCCGTTCAGTCGGCAGAGTTTGTCTACCGTCACGCCACACTTGTTGGCAATAGACTCCAAGGTGTCTCCTTTCACAACTTTATAGTATACTCGTTCGGGCTGATCCATGGCGTTTCTGACGGCCAGGGAAGCAGCTTCCTCGCTATGTCCGGGTGTTCCGTAGATCTGGTCGCGAGTGTATCCGCCATTGCCAACCTTTCCGCGTTCACGTGTAGCAATGTTGGATTCGCGCTGATAGGTGGCTTTGCTATACAGCACTTCGTCGGCCACCACATCCTGATTGCGGAAGTCGAAGAACAAACCTGGATTTAGAGCAACCCCACAGAGCCGCGTCTCAAAGTGCAGGTGCGAACCCGTGCTTCTGCCGGTGTTGCCACCAAGACCGATAGGTTCACCGGCTCTCACAATCTGATTTTCTTTTACCAAATGCTTACTAAGGTGTCCATAGATTGTCTCCAAACCATTGGGATGACGAATGACAACGTAGTTTCCATATCCATTGCGCTCATATCTCACCACACGAACTTTTCCGTTGAAAGCCGACCGGATGGTGTCTCCGATATAAACCTTGATGTCAAGTCCTTTGTGCTGGCGTCCCCAGCGACTACCAAAGTTGCTGGTTACAACGCGACTTGGGGTGGGCATGCAGAAGTGCCGGAGATTGACAACAAACGAATCGGGCAATTCGGTGGCTCGGTGTGCGTATCTGTTATCCCATTCGTCTCCGTAAAGCATGGCTGCGGGAGACTGGAGATTTTCTCTTGCAGCAATAGAACGGATCTCAATAGAGTCAAGCTTCTTGGCACGACGATCCACCGGCGCTTGTCTGGCCAAAAGATCCTGGCCGGCAACCGGCTCAGCCGTAAGAGCAAAAAGGAGAGATATAGTTAATGTCTTTGCTATCTTTCTAAATGTCATTACTTCGTCATTTATATTTTAGGTATGTTGCGGATGGAAAGTAAGATTGTTCCTTCCAAAGAAAAAAGAAGAACACAATAGATTGTTCGTCAATTTTCAAAAGACTTCGCAAAGATAATAAAAAAATGTGTTTTCTCTCTAAATCAACAAGAAAAACAGCGAAGCTTTAACACAAAGCTCGTTTTTTAGCACAATATTAACAGTTTAGCAAATTTATTAGCATAATTGTAATGATTTCATTCATCTACTTGATGCATATCAATTGTGCGAGCCGTTTCTGCGGTCAGCTTATGGCAGACCAATTGATCTGTGTGTTTCTGAGTTCCTTGAGGTGGTTCCATAACAGGGAGTACTGTGCTTTTTCACAGTGTGGATCGTCGTCTATAATTTTCTGCGCTTCGTTTCGCGCCAGCTGCACAAGCTGACCATCGCGCGCAATGTCTGCGATTTTCAGGTCGAAAGCAATCCCGCTTTGCTGTGTGCCCTCTAGATCACCGGGGCCGCGAAGTTTCAGGTCGGCTTCGGCAATACGGAATCCATCGTTGGTGTCGCACATGATGTCGATGCGCTTACGCGTTTCGGTGCTCAGCTCATAGCCTGTCACAAGCAGGCAATAGCTTTGGTCGGCTCCTCGCCCTACGCGTCCTCGTAACTGGTGGAGTTGGGAAAGGCCGAACCTCTGGGCATCGAGAATGACCATGACCGATGCATTGGGAACGTTTACCCCTACCTCGATAACGGTTGTAGCTACCAGGATTTGGGTCTCCCCGCTTACAAACTTTTGCATCTCGCTTTCCTTTTCGCTCGACTTCATCCGCCCGTGTACTTTGCTTAGTCGGAACTCCGGGAATATCTCGCATAGTTTCTTGTAGCCGTCTTCGAGGTTTTTCAGGTCACTTTTCTCGCTTTCCTCAATCAATGGGAAAACGATATAGACCTGCCTGCCCTCACGAACTTGCTGCCGAATACCATTATATAATGAGACGGTTTGGTTGTCGTATTTGTGGATGGTCATAATGGGCTTGCGCCCAGGTGGTAGTTCGTCGATCACGCTTACGTCCAGATCGCCGTAGATAGTCATGGCCAGGGTGCGCGGAATAGGTGTTGCCGTCATCACGAGGATGTGCGGCGGATTCTCGCTTTTGGCCCAAAGTTTGGCGCGTTGTGCCACGCCAAAGCGGTGCTGCTCGTCCACCACGGCCATTCCCAGCCTCTTGAACTGTACGGTATCCTCGATGATGGCATGTGTGCCCACGAGTATATCGATGTTTCCTTCAGCCAGATTTTGCAGAATTTCCTTTCGCTTTTTCCCTTTCACAATGCCCGTCAACAACTCCACCCTCACGGGCATATTCCGTAGAAACGTACGTATAGTGTCAAGATGTTGCTCGGCAAGTATCTCTGTCGGAGCCATGATGCACGCCTGAAAGCCATTATCAATGGCAATGAGCATGGTCATCAGCGCAACCAGTGTCTTCCCGGAGCCCACGTCACCCTGCAACAATCTGTTCATCTGGTGCCCCGACCGCATGTCATCGCGTATCTCATGCATTACCCGTTTTTGTGCTTGGGTCAGGTCGAAAGGTAGGTTCTCGTGAAAGAATTGATTAAAAATCGCACCTATCTTGTCAAAGACATATCCCTTGTATTTGCGCCGATGTTCCGAGGCATATCGCAGGATGCTGAGCTGCACATAGAACAGTTCCTCGAGTTTCAAACGCACCTGCGCACGTTGTACATCGTCTAATGATTTTGGATAGTGTATTTTGCGATAGGCATCTTCGCGTGATATCAGGTTTAATCGGCTAACCATTGATGGTAGCAGCGCTTCTTGAATTGCACCCTCTGGAATCCTCGACACGAGCGTTTTAGTCAGTCTTTCCACTGCCCTTGACTGCATTCCGCGTTTCTTCATCGTCTCCGTGGTGTTATAGTAAGGTTGCATTCTCATCTCCTCCGTTTTCAAGTCGGCCACCCGGTCAATCTCCGGGTGTGCGAACTGGTATCGTCCTTGATAGACGGAGGGTTTGCCGAAGACAATGTATTCTTCGCCCACCTTATAGTTTTTGTAGACATATTGTGCACCGCGGAACCACACCAGGTCTACGATTCCGAATCCGTCTGTAAAGTGGGCCACGACGCGTTTCTTGCGCGCACTCATCGGAAACTCCTCGAAACTGAGTATCTTTCCCTTGACCTGCACAAAGGGCATCTCGCCCGACAGTTCCATAATGCGGTATATTTTAGTGCGGTCCACATATTTGTAAGGGTAATATTCCAGCAGGTCGCCCCATGTATGGATGTTGAGTTCCTTGCTCAATATCTCTTTTTTCTTTGGTCCCACCCCGGGCAGATACATGATGTCTTGGTCAAGGATGCTCGTCATTGTGCATTACGAATTATGTATTAACAACTCAGCTATCATCATGTCAAACGGGGTGGTGAGCTTCAGATTCTGCCTGTTTCCCTCCACCATCGTCACCTGGCATCCTAAGCTTTCTATCACGGATGCGTCGTCGGTAAACGTTTCTCGATAGGGCTGGTCGAAAGCCTGCTTGGCCAGTGATAGGTCGAAGCATTGAGGGGTTTGCACCGAACGAAAGTGGTCGCGCAAAACGTTGTGTCCATGGCCTCGGTCTATGTATCGCAGCGTGTCGGTAACCGGTACTACGGGGATGGCGGCAAAGTCGTCTCGGGCGGCATCGAAGCAGCGCTCGATCACGTCTGTCGACACAAACGGACGCACGCCATCGTGTATGGCCACCACGCCCTCATCCTCGTCGGGTATAAGTGCCAGTCCGTTTTTGGACGATTGGAAACGGGTTTCGCCGCCGTCAGCAACTTGGTGCATGATCTTGAAGTCGTGTTTCTGGCAGAGTTCCTGCCAGAATTCCTGCTGTTCTTTGGGTAGTACAAGGATTATCTTTAGTGCTGGGTCGTACTCGTGAAACCGCTCCATGGTGCGCATCAGCACCGGTTTGCCGCCTATGGGCAGGAACTGCTTGGGAATCTCGCCCCCCATGCGCAGTCCTTTGCCTCCGGCAACAATGATGACATAGTCCATTTATATATTGCTTATGTTGTAAATTCTATATGCAAATATAATGATAATATCCGAGAAAGACACGCCTTGAGAGCATTATAATACGCATGTGGGCTGAAGTTGGACAGGGCAAAATGTTCGCTCGGCATGTTCGTCGGGGATGCAGATTGCATTCCCGCTGAGCATGCCGAGCCAATTTTGAGTTAGATGAAAAGAGAAATTACAAGTCTACGGCAATCTCCTTACCCTTGTAGTCCACACTCTTGGTGACCTTCATAGGGCGGTCTCCGCGTCCGCTGCCAGTTTCCACCATCACGATGTTGAACTTCCGGTTTCGCAGCATACCATTGAATTTACCCTTGCGTGAGGCAATGACGAGCCGATGTTGCGAGTCATCGTATGTAAATTTGATCAACGAATACTTTCCCTTTTCGTAGTTGTAGTTGTCCCCCTCGTCTTCATAGAGCGTGAACGAACCGTCAGCTCCGGGATAGACTCTGATTTCGAGTTCGTCCCACGGCTTCTCGTTGCTGTATTGAACATCGGGGCCAAAGGGCATCACGGTGCCGGCCTTGACATACACGGGCATAATATCGATGGGGCAGAGACGCTGAATTTCCTGTCCGCCCTCATGGATGTCGTTTGTCCAGAAGTCAAACCATTTGGTGCCCTTGGGCAGGTAAACATTGACGGGTGCAGCCGCCTTGCGCGTATCTGGATATATCTCGTGTCCGCGCTTGTCTTTATCCTTCCAGGTGTACATCGCATCGGTGACAGGTTTAACGAGCAAGCTACGCCCAAACATATAGGAGTCGTTGAGTCGCGATGCGTGTTTGTCGTTGGCAAAGTCCATCACCAGCGCGCGCATCATACTGCCGCTGTTGAACACGCAGTCGGCTGCGGTGCTATAGGTGTAGGGCAACAGTCGGTAGCGCAGCTTGATAAAACTCTTCATCACATCGTATGCCCAGTCGCCCTCTTTTCCAAACCGATAGAGTTCGCTCACCATGGGTGAGGAGCAGTGGTTGCGCATGAGAGGCATGAATGTTCCCCATTGCATCCATCGGGTTTGCAGCTCCTGTAGCGCTGGATTCTTGGGGTCTTGCTCAAATTCCCAGTAGAAGAATCCACCGAGGTCGGTGTTCCAGAACGGAATACCGCACAGCGTATAGTTCAGTCCGGAAGGTATTTGGTTTTTCATCTCTGCCCAGCTGGCCACCACATCTCCGCTCCACGAAAACGTGCCGTAGTGTTGTATGCCGAAAGCCCCGCTCCTTGTCATCTGGAAAATGCGCCTTCTGTTGCTCTTCATGGCGCGCTGGTGATTATAGATTCCCCGGTTGTGGACGATGGAAAAAGCATTCTTCACACTGCGCCAAGAGCCGTCTGCTGTCATGTGGTCGTCGTCGCCGGGCTTCTCCATGTGGTCAGGCTCGGTCGAGTCGGTCCACCATGCGTCAATCCCCATGTTGTAGAGGTTGGTGAGGTGGTTCCAGTAGATTTGGCGTGCCTTGGGATTGAACACATCGTAGGGCATCACACCCCGTTTGCGCGGCCACGTCTCGAAGGGGTATAGGGCATTGATGGCCTTGAGTTCCCGGTATTGTTCGGTCCACGGTCCGAAGTTGGCCCAGATGCTTATCATCAGGTGGGCATTGTTATTGTGCACATAGCTCACCATCTCCTCCGGGCTTTTCAACCTTGGCTGCTGCTGCGTGGGTAGGTCTTTCAAGTCGTTCGGCAAGTATTTTGCCCAAGCCTTGTCGCCCACTTTGTTGATATAGTATGGGTTCATGAACTTCATCGCATTCCAGTTCGAGTCGCACCCCCAGTACTGCCAGTCCTGCACGATGCCGTCGAGCGGTATCTGCAGCTCACGGTATCGGTCGAGCACAGAGGCCAGTTCGTCGCTGGTCTTGTAGCGTTCACGACACTGCCAGAATCCCATGGTCCAAAGAGGAAACATCGTGGCTTGTCCGGTCAAATCGCGAATACACGACACAACGCCATCCTGAGTGCCGTCCTTGTACATGAAATAATAGTCGATATAGGGCGCAACCTCACTCGTGAAAGTAGTGCCCTGGGCGTTGTCGTCGAAGCTCGACCGTCCGGCGTTGTCCCAATACAGGCCGTATCCCTTTTCGCTGGTAAAGTAAGGGATAGAAATATACGTATTGTTGTTCCATATCTTAACGTGCCGGTTGCGCTGGTTCATGGCCGTGTCGCGCAGCTGTCCGAGTCCGAAGATTGCCTCATCGTGGTCGAGCAGGAAAGTCTGCGACACCTTGAACTTGCCCGAATCCACGGCTTTTTCACAAGGCGTGAGACTATTGGCCGTGGCCTTGAGCAGTTGCTCCCCCTCCTTGTTGCTGAAAACGATGTCACCGGTAACCTTGTTGAGCGTCACCTTGATATTGTACGACCATATGTGCAAGTTGTCGTTGTCTTTTTTTACCTCAATACTGTTGATGAGTTTCTCACCCGGTTTGAGAATCACGGAGTAGCTTTTTCTTTCGGCAGGAGTTGCTGTGCCGGGGCTAACCCTTACCCTCACGATGGAGGGTGAACAGAAAGCCACCGATACGGTATTGCCCTTCACCACCTCCTGCGTGGCAAATCTCAAAACTTTTGCATGTGTTGTGGAGCATGGTGCCAATAGGCAGGCAAGGAAAAAAATGATTCTGTCGATTTTCATATTTGCTCTTAGGTTTATGATAGCTTTGTCTTGTCTCGGTCAATAACCGGGATTTTGTCTCAGATTTTCATGAGGTAGGTTCCTTGTTAATGCCCGAATACAGTTTGCCATAACGTTTTGCTTTGTTTAGGCAAGCTGCATTCGGACTCCATTTTGTTTATTTACCCATAAGTTGGGGGTAGAGCATATCCGCCTGTATGGTGGCCGATTTTTCTTCGCCGGCAAGATAACTGAGGATGCGATAGGCGTAGGGGAGGACGGCTGCCGGGCCTTCGCCGGTGATGATGTTGCCATCTTCTTGAACCAACTTTGCCGTGTAGGTGGCACCGGTGAGGTGCTTTTCGAAGCCCGGATAACACGTAGCTTGCTTGCCTTCGAGCAGGCCGAGTGAGCCAAGCACCATCGGACCCGCACAGATGGCGCCGATGCGTTTGCCACGCTTGTGCTGCGCCATGAGCGCTTGTCGCACTCCCTCGTGGTTGTTCAGGTTGCTCGCCCCGGGCATGCCGCCGGGCAGTAGCATGATGTCGGCATCGTCGAAGTTGGCTGCGTCTTCAAATTTTAGATCAGCCTTGACGGTTACACCATGTGCCGACTCTACGTATTCGGAGCCTGTGATGCTCACGGTTTTTACTTCCACGCCGCCTCGGCGCAGGATGTCGATAGGAGCCATGGCTTCAATCTCCTCGAAGCCGTTGGCAAGAAATGTATAAACTTTAGCCATGATTGAGATATTTTGTTTGTTTCCTGCTGATCAGGAGCCCATCAAGGGCATTACAAATTTACAAAAAATAACTGAGAATCGGTGTTTTAAATGCCATTTTCTTGGCGGATTGTCATTCTTTGTTGGCGTATTACGGTCGACAGACAATCGCACACCGGCCGTTATCCAGGTGTCTTGCGGCCGACAAACAGGTGTACTCCGAACGAAAGACGCCGGTTCTTCTGCTTCATTGCGATGTGCATTTGTTCTTGTCGTCTCATTCTATGCTTACCATGGTCACGTCGTCGAACTCCTCCATGTCGTCGAGGATGATCTGGTTGTGGTTGCGCGACTGCACTTTGATTTCCATTTTCACTTCGTACAGGCTTCCCTGCGAGGTGTGGCGGCTGTGCAGTTCGAACGAATACACCTCCATGCTGTGAGATTTTATCTGTTCGATCACGCGCTGGGCGCTTTCCCGGGTGGGCGATGAAAACGACACCTGCAACGTGGTTGTGGTGATCTGCGGAATGATTTCGTTGAGCACTTCAAGCCCCAATAGGATAAGGACGGTGACGATGGCCGCAAGCGCATACATCCCCACGCCGCACGCCATGCCAATGGCGGCGGTGACCCACAGGCCGGCTGCCGTGGTGAGACCTCGCACCGTGTTGCGCTGAAACACGATGAGGCCGGCACCGATGAAGCCGATGCCCGACACCACCTGGGCTGCCACACGCGAGCTGTCCTTCACGCCGTCGCCAAAGCCGTATTGCGAAATGATGGTGAACAGGGCAGCGCCGAGAGCAACCAAGAAGTGAGTGCGGAAGCCCGCATCTTTGGAGCGGTACTCGCGTTCGAGTCCGATGATTCCGCCGAAAAGGAGGGCGGCGACGAGTTTGAGACTGTTTTCTATGATAAGTTCGTACATTGTTGAAAAGAAATAATAGTGGAAACAGCAAATATATACTATTCTCACGATATATCCAAACCGTTGGGCAACAGAATGCAATAAAAGTTGTACGGATGCCGTCAAACTTGTTAATTTAGGGTAAAAACTTTGGAATTAGCCTGCTTGAAAACTTGCTATGTTAACAATTCTATGTAAATTTGCAACAGGTGCGACCATGTAACACAGGTGGTGGGCGGGATTGGCTGACGTCATGCTCCCCCGGCTACGGCACGGGTTGTGTGGACGGATATCCCGAAGATGTATTATCAACATGAAGTATATGACAAACCGGAAACTGCGTTTTGCGCTTATTGGTAATGAATATCAGGCGCGCAAGTCTGTGACAATTCATCGAATTCTTGACTACCTGAAGATGCGCGGGGCAGAGGTGACAATCGACCGAAAATACTTTGACTTCCTCACGCAGGAGCAGCATTTGGACATCGACTGCTCCGGTGTTTTCGACGATGGTGACTTTGAGGCCGATTTTGTGGTTTCCTTAGGTGGCGACGGTACTTTTCTGAAAGCTGCCGACCGCGTCGGGGGACGCGGCATCCCCATTCTCGGCGTGAATATGGGGCGATTGGGATTCCTTGCAGATGTGCTGCCAACGGAAATCGAGTCTGCGCTCGACGAGATCTATAACGGCACTTATCATTTGGAGGCACACTCGGTGATCAAGATTGAGGTGGATGGTGAGGAGATTTCAGGCAGTCCGTATGCCCTGAACGACATCGCATTGCTCAAGCGCGACAACGCTTCGATGATTTCCATACGTTGCAGCATCAACGGGCAGTTTCTGGTAACCTATCAAGCCGACGGACTGATTATATCCACACCGACAGGTAGCACGGCTTATAATCTCTCCAACGGCGGGCCTATCATTGTGCCGTCGGCCCATAATCTGTGTATCACTCCGGTGGCACCCCATAGCCTGAACGTGCGGCCGATAGTCATCAACGATGATTGTGTGATCGACATTGAGGTGGAAAGCCGCAATCACAACTTCCTCGCAGCCATAGACGGACGGTCGGAAAAGTTGCGTCAGGGGTCGAGAATTCGCATCATGAAGGCTCCATACCAGATACAAATTGTGAAACAACAGGCCACGCACTACTTCTCTACGCTGCGCGATAAGCTGATGTGGGGAGCGGATCAGAGATAGCTCTCGGATGGTCTAAAACATGAACGGGTGAAAACTTCAAATCCACAACAACATACGACAAGCATCAAGCAGACCATCTTAGATGCTCTCTCCCGAATGGACTTGGGTAGGCTTCTGCATTGGCTCTGGGACGCTTGGCGCGGCAACAGACTCCAGGCGGCGCTCAATGCGCTTATCGGGTTGGGGTCGGTAGGTGTGTCGCTGGCTCAGGTTTGGGCCGTTCAGCATGCCATCGACGTGGCTGCGGGGTCGGCCGATGGCTCGCTGTATGCTGCGGTGGGACTTATGGGCGGACTCGTTTTGTGTGGATTCGCGCTGAACATATCGGGTGTTTGGGTGCGCAACATTCTGGGTGTTCGGGCCCAAAACCGCATGCAGCAGCGTATGCTCGACCGTATTCTGCGCTCGCAGTGGCACGGCAAGGAGGCGCTCCATTCGGGTGACGTGCTCAACCGATTAGAGGTTGATGTTGGCAATGTGGTGAGCTTTCTCACCGAGGTTATTCCTAACACGCTGTCGGTGTTGGCACTGTTTATCGGCGCTTTTTGGTATTTGTTCTCGATGGATGCCACGCTGGCCCTCATCACAGTGGCCATTATCCCTGTGTTTGTCTTGCTCAGCAAGGTGTATGTCAGTAGGATGCGCAAGCTCAACCGTGCCGTCCGTAGTTCGGATTCAGACGTACAAAGCGTGCTTCAGGAAACCATACAAAACCGTATGCTCATCAAGACATTAGAGAGCGAAGGCCCGATGGTGGACCGTTTGGAGACGACGCAGGGCATATTGCGCCATAGGGTGGTGAAGCGCACGGCGTTTTCGGTGCTCAGCAACTTCATTCTCAATTTTGGATTTGCGGCGGGCTATCTCGTGGCTTTCCTTTGGGCAGCCGTGCGATTAGCCGACCATACCCTGACGTTTGGTGGTATGACGGCATTTTTGCAGTTGGTAAACCGCATCCAAAGTCCTGCGCGCAGCCTGACCAAACTTGTCCCTGCCTTTGTCTCCGTGTTCACGGCTGTTGAACGACTGATGGAGTTGGAAGAAAATCCGTTGGAGGAACAGGGCACGCCTATCGAACTATCGGCTCCCTGTGGTGTGAGATTGCAGCGGGTGTCCTATCGTTACGACGATGTGGATGGCGACGTGATCCGCGATCTCGACTTCGACTTCCGTCCCGGGTCGTGCACGGCAGTGCTGGGCGAGACGGGGGCGGGTAAAACCACAATCGTAAGAATGATTTTGGGACTTGTGACTCCACAGCATGGCACGGTAGAGATTTACAACGATAGAAAGCATAGGGTGTTGAGCCCTCGACTGCGCTGCAACTTTGTGTATGTGCCGCAGGGCAATACCCTGATGAGTGGCACCATACGCGAAAATCTGCGCTTGGGCAAGCTCGATGCAACCGATGAGGAGATGGAGGAAGCGTTGAAAAAGAGTTGTGCGGAGTTTGTAATGGAGTTGCCCGAGGGGCTCGACACCGTGTGTTCAGAGTCGGGTGGGGGACTGTCCGAGGGTCAGGCGCAGCGCATTGCTATAGCCCGTGCGTTGCTTCGCGACCGCAGCATCATGCTCTTTGATGAGGCCACGTCGGCTCTCGACCCTGAGACCGAACGGCATTTGCTCCAAAACATACTGGCCGCACACGACAAAACCGTGATCTTCATCACCCACCGCCCGGCGGTGGTGGACTATTGTGACCAGACCCTGACGATTGAAAAAATATAACACAAAATCATAAGCTATGAAGAAGTATTTGTTTTCGGCAATCCTGTTGTTGGTTGCTGCCCTCACGGTAAATGCCCAAGGGGAGAAAGAAGATCCCGACGTGAAATATGCTGCCGACCTGCTCCGCCCGGGCACAGTGGCTCCCGAGTTTGTTGTTGACTTCAAAGATACTACTCAAAATGTCCCTATTAGCAGTTTCCGTGGGCGTTATGTGGTGATCGACTTTTGGGCATCGTGGTGCCCGGACTGCCGAAAAGACATAGCCAAGGTGAAGGAGTTGCACGATGAATACAGCCTGATGGGTGTGCAGTTCATCGGTGTTTCGTTCGACACCGACCGCGATGCGTGGGCTGGTTGCATCCAAAAGAACAACATGAACTGGCTGCACTATAGCGAGTTGAAGAAATGGAAGAAGGAGAGTAAGATAGACCAGGACTATCATGTCAATTGGATTCCCACCTATTATATAATAGACCCGGACGGCAAAGTGCTGCTTGGCACGGTGGTGTTGGATAAAGTAGAGGATGCGCTACGCAAGCTGAACGAGGAGGGTTTTATATCGCAGATGCCGATAGATCTTGATAATCCCTCGGGCATGCCCAGCCTTCCGGAGTTTCCCGGAGGAGAGTCGGCACGGCAGACATTCATGGCCAAGAACTTGAAATATCCCGAAGTGGCACAGAAATATGAAGCTGAGGGTAAGGTGAAAATGGTGTTTGATGTGGACGAGAATGGCAAATGTTGCAATTTCGAAGCCAAGGAATGTACCATAACAAGCTATAACAAAACAGCATTTGATAAGTTGACGACTGCCAAGCAGAAGGATTTGAAAAAGGCAATTTCACTTGCTTTTGCCAAGGAAGCCTATCATGTGATGAAGAAAATGCCTGCGTGGACACCGGGAGCATTGAACGGAAAGCCAGTCAAGACCAAGTGCAACCAGACAATTACCTATTATCTTAGATAGCTGCAGTGGCTGCAACTTTTTGCAGTTGCAGCCCGTCAAAGATTATGATGATACATCTCAAAGACATTAACAAGACCTACTTCGGCGCCCAGCCGCTGCATGTGCTCAAGGGAATCAACCTCGACATCGAGGAGGGTGAGTTCGTTTCGATCATGGGAGCGTCAGGATCGGGCAAGTCGACGCTGCTCAATATCCTCGGCATCCTCGACAATTATGACAGTGGCGAGTATGTGCTGGCTGGTACACTCATCAAGAATTTGAGCGAGAAACGAAGCGCCGAGTACCGCAATCGGTTCATAGGCTTCATCTTCCAGAGTTTCAATCTCATTGGCTTCAAGACGGCTGTGGAGAATGTGGAGCTGCCACTGCTCTACCAAGGTGTGTCTCGTCGCAAGCGCCATCAAATGGCGTTGGAATACCTCGACCGCTTGGAGCTACTGCCTTGGGCCGATCATTATCCCAACGAAATGTCCGGAGGGCAGAAGCAGCGTGTGGCCATCGCCCGCGCGCTCATCACCAATCCCAAGATTATCTTGGCCGATGAGCCTACCGGTGCGCTCGATTCCAAGACGAGTGTAGAGGTGATGAAACTGCTCAAGCGGCTCAATTCGGAGGAAGGCAAGACCATTGTGGTGGTGACACATGAGAGCGGTGTGGCCAACGAAACCAACAAAATAGTGCATATCAAGGATGGTACGATAGGCAAAATCGAGGAAAATCTTGATCACAAAGCGTCGCCATTCGGAGTGAATGGGCTAATGAAATAGGAGACCAGTATGTTTGATATTCTCGAAGAAATATGGGCAACGGCGCGCCGCAACAGGCTTCGTACGGTGTTGACAGGCTTTGCTGTGGCGTGGGGAATATTCATGATTATCTTCCTTTTGGGTGCCGGCAACGGGTTTATCAACGCTGTTGAACACAATACATCTAATTTTTTGGCCAACTCTATGCAGGTGAGCGGAGGTCGAACGTCCAAGGCTTACGAGGGCATGAACGAAGGAAGGGAAATCACACTCAACGATCGGGATATGCAAACCACCAAGCATAAGCACACCAATGTGGTCAGGGAGTTGGGCGCTCAGGTCACGCAGAGCGGTGTTCAAGTGTCTTACGCCACCAATTATGTCAGTGGAACGATATGTGGTGTTTATCCCAACCTAATGCATATCAACAAGATAGAGATGTTGTACGGACGCTTTGTCAACGATATGGACAATGATCAGAGGCGCAAAGCAATGGTCATTAGTGAGAATCAAGCCAAGGAATTGGTGGATGGTGACATAGCCACCTTGGTGGGAAAAGATGTCAAGGTGGACAATTCCGTGTTCCAAATCGTGGGTATTTACAAAAGCGATTTGAGTCAGATGAACACCCAATTCTACAGCCCTTTCAGCACTGTTCGCACCATATACAACCGTGGTGACGAGGTGGAAAATATCATTTTTTCTTTTGACGGACTGAACAGCGTGCAGGAAAACGAGGATTTTGAGAAGCTCTACACAACCGATCTGAACGCCAACCACCATGCCGCTCCCGATGATGATAATGCCGTTTGGATTTGGAATAGGTTTACCCAAAATCTCCAAATGAACACGGGGATGTCTATTATCCGCACTGCTCTGTGGGTCATCGGCATTTTTACGTTGCTCTCAGGTATTGTCGGCGTGAGCAATATCATGCTCATTACCGTCAAAGAGCGTACCCGCGAGTTTGGCGTGCGCAAGGCCATTGGGGCCACGCCCTGGTCCATTCTTCGGCTCATCATTGTCGAGAGCGTCATTATCACCACCTTTTTCGGATACATAGGCATGCTTCTCGGCATTGGGGCCAATGCCTATTTGGATGCCACCGCAGGGTCAAAGACGGTGGATTCGGGGTTGTTTGAGCTCACCATATTTCTAAATCCCACGGTGGGATTAGGTGTTTGTTTGGAAGCCACATTGGTGATGATCGTGGCTGGAACCATTGCCGGACTGGTGCCGGCAAGGCGTGCGGCGCACATCAAACCTATTGACGCGTTGAGAGCCGAATGAGACAAGGCATCACAATAATGATATCAACAGAGTATGAACAATGAAGTTTGACATTGACACATATCGTGAAATATTGGATACGCTCACCCGAAACAAGACGCGTTCGTTCCTCACTGGGTTCGGCGTTTTCTGGGGAGTGTTCATGTTGGTCGTACTTATTGGTGGTGGCGATGGGCTGGAAGAGTTGTTGTCCAAAAACTTTCAGGGGTTTGCCACAAACTCTGCTTTCACTTTCGCTCAGCCCACCACCAAGCCTTATGAGGGCTTCCGCAAAGGGCGTCAATGGAATATGACGTATAGGGATGTGGAGAGATTGCGTGCCCATGTGCCCGAGTTGGACATCGTCACTCCGTTGGTGACAGAGTGGGGTAAAACCTTCGTGGCCGGCGATAAAAAGTTTGTGGGCAATGTCAAGGGCATTTATCCCGAATATGCCAAAGTAGAGGAGCCGACCATTTTATATGGCCGTTACCTCAATGATATGGACATAGCGGAAGACCGTAAGGTTTGCGTGATAGGCAAGAAGGTTTACAAGACACTCTTCCCCAACGGTGGAGACCCGTGCGGACAGCTGGTGCGCGTAGACTCATTGTATTTCAACGTGGTGGGTGTGGATTACAGTCCGGGAAACATGAACATCAATGGCAACGTGCAGGAAAGTGTCACGATTCCGCTCACTATCATGCAGCGGGTCTATAATTTGGGCGATGTGGTACACATCATTTGTGTCACGGGCAAGCCCGGTGTGACCATGGGCAAACTGGCGCAACCCCTGCGAGAAGTCATCGGGAGGGCACATCGTGTAGATCCGACCGATGAGAAGGCTATCTCGGTCTTCAATACCGAGGTGATGTATGGCATGGTAGACAGCTTGTTTAAGGGTGTCAACTTCCTGATTTGGCTGGTTGGAATAGGTACGTTGCTGGCTGGGGGCATCGGTGTTTCAAACATCATGATGGTCACGGTACGCGAGCGCACCACCGAGATTGGCATCAGGCGAGCCATCGGAGCCACGCCCAAGATGATACTGTCGCAAATCGTTTCGGAGAGCATCGCACTCACCACGGTGGCTGGCATGAGCGGCATACTGCTCGCGGTGTTCGTCTTGCAGATGCTCGAGGTGGCCAATACCACCGACGGCATCATGGCGGCTCACTTCCAAATCGGATTCTGGGCCGCACTCGGAGCGCTGGCTTTCCTTTGTGTGTTGGGTGTGGTGGCCGGCCTTGCGCCTGCCATCAGGGCCATGAGCATCAAGCCGGTGGATGCCATGAGAGATGAGTAATTCATAATTCACAATTCAAAATTCATAATTATTGAGCCTCGGCATTTTGCGCTTTACATACGTAACTTGTAATTATAAAACCTATAATTCATAATTGGTGATGAAAAAATACTTCAAATTTATTATTGCGGCATTGGTGCTGCTGATTTTTATCGGAACATTCGTATTCCTCTGGCAAAAGAGCAGGCCACACCCGGTGACCTACGAGGAGTTTGTGCCGACCATGAAGGATCTGCGCAAAACCGCAGTGGTGACGGGCAAAATAGAACCCCGCAACGAGGTGAACGTCAAACCACAGATATCGGGCATCATCACCAATATATATAAAGAGGCAGGCGACATGGTGACCTCCGGTGAGGTGATTGCTAAGGTAAAGGTCATCCCCGACATGAATATGCTCAGCTCGGCACAAGCGAGAGTGCGGTCGGCGAAGATTGTATTAAACCAAGCCAAGGTGGACTACGACCGACAAAAAACGCTCTACGACAAGGGATTGATAGCCGGAAACGACTATGATCAGGTGCGCAAGGCATACCTGCAAGCCAAGGAAGAGGTGCGGGCCGCTAACGATAACCTGCAGGTGGTGCGCGACGGCGTGTCGGCGCAAAACGCCAAAACCAGTAGTACACTCATACGGTCCACCATCAGCGGACTCATCCTCGATGTGCCTGTCAAGGTGGGAAACACCGTCATCCTGTCCAACACGTTCAACGACGGTACCACCATCGCCTCGGTGGCCAATATGGGCGACCTGATTTTCAGGGGCAATGTAGACGAGACCGAAGTGGGACAGATTGTTGTGGGTATGCCCATGAAAATTACCATTGGCGCCATGGAGGGCGAGAAACTCACCGCTTCGCTGGAGTATATCTCGCCTAAGGCCGTGGAAAACAATGGTGCCAACCAGTTCGAGATCAAGGCAGCAGTGCAAGGAACGAGTGGCACGAAGATTCGTTCGGGCTACAGCGCCAATGCGGAGATAGTGCTGAAAGAGGCGAAAGGGGTGCTTACCGTGCCGGAGAGCGCCATTGAGTTTGAGGGCACTAACACCTATGTGTACGTTGTTGGCGGCACGGACGATAATAAAACATACACCCGCCGCAAGGTTGTGACGGGGCTGAGCGATGGCCTTAACATCCAAATCAAGAGCGGACTGAAGAAGAACGAGAAGGTGCGCGGACCCAAGAAAGTGAAGCAAGAGGAAACAAAAGAGGAGTAGACAGTTGTAGGCTCATGTAGCCAACCACATTGATAACAGACGATTATAGGCTCTCATACGTTCTTGTAGAAATGGATAAGAACGTATGGGAGCCTATCGTATTATCGGTGAATATGCAGATATTTCTTGCCCCCTGCGATATAGAGGCCTTGCGGAAGGTTGCCTGAGGCAGAAACACGCTGGCCTTGGAGATTGTAGATGGGGGCTTCTGCGGGAGAAGCGGTAGCGGACTTGGAGGAACGGTTGTTGTTGGGCACCCCATCGATAAAGATCTTCGAGATGCCTGTTGGGTCTTTGCCGATAAATCGCTGCAACTCAAACATGGCGGCGAGTGGCTTGCCGGTGTCCTGCGTATAGAGCGAAGCATTCCACCAAGAGCTGCGGACAGGATTGGCATTGGCCCAATACTCATTGTCCTCCGGCATCCACCAGAAAAGACCGGTAACCTTCGGATGTTTGTTGAGCTCGTTGATCAAATCGCTGGTAAACTTCTTCTGCCCGGCCTCAGTGAGCGGCCAAGTCTTTTGCACGATAGATGAATATTTGCTGCCCAATGCCCATCTCGCACCATATCCGGTCTCCACAATCATGATGTCTTTATCGCCATGCTTGCTTTCCAACGTATTGAGTGCTGAGGAAAGCGTGCCGAGTGTTCCGTGATAATCGGGATAATAGCTCAGTCCGATGATGTCATAATCCACCTGATTGCCTAACGTGTTATAGAAGTTCGTAACGTTCCACGGATTGCTCAGCTCTGTATGGATAACGATTTTTGCCTCCGGACACACCTCCTTGCAACCCTTCACGCCTGCATTCAGATATTTCACGAGGTTGGCGAAGGTGCCGCCCTTATAGTCTCTACCATCAGGTAGGCAGTGGCCTGTGGGCCACATCATGCCATTGGTGATTTCGTTTCCCGGCTGAATAAAGTCGGGCACCACCCCGTTTTCTTTCATATACTTCAAACTTCTGACCGTGTACCGGTAAACGCTGTCGGCCAACACGTTGGGGTCGTTGCTGTCCCAGGCCGAAGGTGTGGAGTGTTGTCCCGGGTCGGTCCACGTGTCGGAATAATGGAAATCCAACATCAGCGCGTACCCCTCGTCCTTGATGCGTTTGCACAATGCCGTTGCATAGCCGAGGTCTTGCCTCGCTCCCCATGATTTATGCTCGTCGGGTGCTTTCGACGGGTCTACGAACACGCGGACGCGCATGGCATTCCAGCCAGCCTTTTCACCGAAATATTTCAGCGGTTCCACCTGCACACCGTCTTGGTCAAGATAATGCACCCCATGCTCCTCGTATGTTGGCAGCAACGAGATGTCACCTCCAACATATTTCTGTTGTGCCTGCGCCATAAAGGGAAACAAGCAAACTCCAATAACAAATTTGATAATCTTATGCATGTTAGTTTATAAATAGGTTGCTGCAAATATACGAACAAAACTGCAAATACAAATAAAAAAGAGGCGCGGATTAAAACAGGAAGTCATCGAAAAACTTTCGACTGCTGCCCCGCTTAATCCGCGCCCCGGAAACTAATAGATTATGTTTACTTAACGATCACTTTTTTTCCATGGTGTATGTAGATACCTTTCTGTGTGGGTCGAGACACTTTTACGCCAGTGAGCGTGTACCACGCGTTGTCGGCAACCGATGTTTGTGTCAGGCCCTTGATGTCGAGCGTCGGGTCGGATTGTGTGGTGCTCATGTTGTACCATCCTTTGTCACTGAACACCATGTCTGCGGTTTGGTTTCCGGTTCCGCCACTTCCGTTGTTGAAAATGATTTGGCTCGGTGGAACGGTCTTCGTGCCGTAGTAGCACCACTTCCAGATGTAGCCGCCATCCTTTGATTTGCCTACGCGATAAACGTGGTTCTTGTCGCCGGGCCAATGGGCATTGTTGTCGGGCGTGTAGTTGTCGCCACCCTCAATCCATGCCCAGGCATGAACCTCAATGTCGGCCGACCAAGTTGCCGGGGCAATAAAATTGGCAGAGAAAGTGTAGCCTGCGGGCGGAGTTTCAAAGGTTTCGTCTTCCGGCTTGGCAAACGTGTAATTGCGGGTGGTGGTCGAGGTCACACTTCCATTCACCAGCAGGCCCACTTTCAGGGTGCAGTTGTCAGAAATGGTGATGCTCGTTCCGCCGGGAACAACATTGCCGTTGGTGGCAGAGGGGACGGAGCCATCGGTGGTGTACACCAGTTTGGCATTGCTCTTGGCAGACACCGCTGTCAGTTTGGTTTTGATGGTCTCGGTGTATGTTCCCGACGGCTTGTCAGCGAAAGCCACCTCTGTATCCGACGAGAGGTAGTAGGCATAGTGATGACCACTGAGAATCTTGACATAGCGGTTTGCGGCTGGCTCGCTGTAGTTTGCGCCAACCATGACAAGCAGTTTTCCTTTGCTGCCGGTTACAGTATTGCCGAAATAGCTTGCTGCGCTGCGAAAGTTGGAGTAGGAACTGGTGTTGGTGATGCCGGCAGCCTTGCGGGCATCGATCATGGCTTTTATCTCGTTGGGATAGGCCAGGTAGTGCTTGTAGAACACGCAGGGCGTGCCCGGCATAGCCAATAGGTAGGCATTGGCTGCCAGCGTATCTCTGCGGATGGGGTCTTGTGAATCTGTGGCAGAGCGGTACTCGGTGTCGTGGTTTTCCACAAACGTCACGGCATATTGCCGGTAACCCGCATCGTGCACGAGGTTGTTGGTGCTGTTGAGCTTGCTCCAATTGTTTTGATTGATGGCGTCGCGCACATTATACCTGAATTGGAAGTCGAAGGCCGCACTTCGCTTGCCCGTGGCGTTGATCCAATTCTGAATCGTGGGGTTGCTGTCCCAACATTCTCCCACCGAAAACTTCACTCCGGCGGCATCGTTGTAGTCGCCCACATGCGAGCCGGCAAAACCTTTCACCATGTCGTATCGGAAGCCGGTATACCCCATGTCGTCTACGAGAAACTGCTGATAAGCCTTGACGATATTCTGCACGTTGGCACTCTTGTGGTCCAAGTCGCGCATGCCGTCCCAGCCTTCGCCCTCGTCGCGGTTTGAGCTGAGGGAAACACCGTCTTTATCGGCTTGCGTTTTCGTTTTGCCGTTGCAGTCATTGGCCACGATGTCTGTGGTTTTCAGCTGATAGGTCACGCCGTTATAGATTTCGGCGGGAAATCCCCACCAGCCTTCTGTGTTGTGGTGGTTAATCACCACGTCGGCTATTGTGCCTATGCCATTGGCCTTAAACGTGCCGATCATCGACTTCAACTCCTGTTGCGTTCCGAACGAGGAGTTTTGGTCGAAGTAGTAGTAGGGGTCGTAGCCCATCGAGCGGGAGTTGAGGCATTTGCCGCTTTGCGGCACCCAAACGAGGTCGAAATACCCCTTGAAATCACCGGTCTGCTTCTCGAGTTTGGTCCATGCCGACTGCGAGAAACTATCCCAATAAAATCCCTGTAACATCACCCCGTCGTAGGCCGAAGGCCAACCTTGTGCCATGATGGTGATGGGCAATGAGATGAGAAAGAGGAAAAGCGTAGATAATTGTTTCATAATTTTGTGTCTTAGGTTTATCGTTGGCTAAGTTACGATATTTCTAAATACAAATGAGTGCGTCGAACTGGAATCTTCAGTGTTGTTTAATGCAAACGATTGCGCCATGTCATTTTACTGACGTTCAACCTGTTCTTTCCTGCGATTCGACCTTGCGAATAGCGTCTCACGTTCGACAGACAAGCGTGCGTCGGACGCGAGACGCGTGTCCGTCGGCCGCAAGACGACCGTCTGTCGGCCGATAGACGTCAACAAAAAGCTCTATGCACGTCAACAGTTGACCGCACTCATGATGTGCGCAATAGGGACACGCGGGTTTATTTGCATGGTTCCATTTGCAGGTTACACTGGAAAAGCGTATATTTGCATGGTAAAAGAAGGAGCAAAGATCTACAAGATTAAGATTGTGCTATCGTTTTTCCAATATTCGAAATAAACATCATCATACCCAAATAAATAATATTCTACATACCTATGGTATGATCTATTAACTACATGGTATGGATCATCTTTATCACAACAACCAGTCTTCTATTTTTCTCCAAGCCAACCGCATGAGAGATTTCAATCCACTCACAACATGAGAAGGGTGATAGCAATCATCATAGGAGTTCTCGCAACGTGGTCGGCTCATGCTGCAGGTCGGGATACCACATCCCAATGTCGCTACGGACTGGAATTTGGTGCACAACCTGGATGGGTGATTGCCGCTGATTCTTACGAGAAGAAATGGCTGAAAGGAAACTTTGCCATGGCCGTTAATGCCGGCATACGCTATTCGGCATTGCCCTGCGACAGCGATGCCTACGCCCGTGACTTCGGCTATCCCGTTTTGGCCGTAGGCATCAAATACGGCATGAACCATGGCGTGACGATGCACCGCGAAGAAGATCCAGCGTGGGGGCTGCTCGAGCCTGTGGACTACATCTCGCGCATGGGTAACACGGTGACGCTGTATGGCTCGTTCGAGCGTCCTTTCTTCCGAAACCGCAGGTGGCAGGCCGACTACACGCTGTCGTTCGGAGTGGGGTACAGCAGGTCAAAATATAACACCCACGATGCCATCGACAACGAACTCATCGGTTCGCGATGGCTTATCTATTTCGGGACAGGACTACACGCTACCTATCGCATAACCCGAGAACTCGGATTGCGAGCCGGCGTGGAATTTTATCATCACAGCAACGGAGCACTGAACCGCCCGAACAAGGGGGCGAATGTCGTTGCACCGTCTCTGGGGGTGGTGTACGAGCCTTATGATGAGGAGCTGGCATTGCGTGGCAGGCACCGCAAGTCTACTCCTTTCAAGCCTTTCACGTTCGTCGACTTTGCTCTGGGCATAGGAGCCAAGACACTCAACGAGGACTGGCAGCACACCCAGTTTGGAACGCCGCCGGGAGACCCAGACTATCGCACATCGAAATTTAAACGCTATCCTACCTATTCGATGCAGACCTCCATCATGAGGAGATATGCCCGGCGATGGGCGTCGGGTGTAGGATTGGACGTCTTCTATGGCTCCTATGCCTCACACGTGAGGGACTTGGAAATGAAAAAAGGTATCAACACCAAGTACAGCCCGTGGTCGTTGGGACTGTCGGCCAAACATCGGGTGTACTATCATAACCTGGCCCTGCACACCTCGCTGGGATTCTATCTTTTCAGGCGAATGGGCGACAATGCCAAGCAGGTGGAAGCACCTTATTATGAACACATTGGGTTGCACTACAGTTTCCCTTCTCTGCAACAGCTCACTATTGGTATCGACGTGAAGGCACATAGGACCAAGGCTGACTATACAGAACTTGTCGTCTCGGTCCCCATACAGCTATAAAATTTCATGGTACATGATGTTTTCCGTTAAAAGACGCATATATCATACTATTTTTGTATCTTTGCATCGTAAACATACACCTTATTAAAACAGAAAGATTATGATTCTTTTCTTTAAGACTCCCCAAGAGAATATCATTGCTACAGAGATTGACCATCAACCCAGTGAGCAGGAAACACAAGCACTTTGCTGGCTTTTTGGTGGTGCCACGCTTTTGAAGTCGGAAAAGCTTGAGGGCTGCTTCGTTGGTCCGCGCCGCGAAATGATAACCCCATGGAGCACGAATGCCGTTGAGATAACTCAAAATATGAGTCTCGATGGCATTTTGCGTATAGAGGAATATTTCCCCGTGCAGAGTGAGGACGCTGACCACGACCCGATGCTGCAGCGGATGTACAAAGGATTGGATCAGACGGTATTCACGGTGAACCATGAGCCAGAACCCATCAAACAAGTGGATAGCCTTGAGCAGTTCAACGAGCAGGAGGGTTTGGCTTTGAGTCCGGAGGAAATACAATACCTTCATAAAATTGAGAAGCAAAACGGGCGGCCACTGACCGACTCTGAAATATTTGGCTTTGCACAGATCAACTCTGAGCACTGCCGTCATAAAATTTTTGGTGGAACATTTATTATAGACGGCGAGGAGCGCGAGTCAAGCCTTTTTGCCCTCATCAAGAAGACCACCAAAGAGAACCCGGGCAAGATTCTCTCAGCCTATAAGGACAACGTAGCTTTTGCACAGGGTCCGACCGTGGAGCAGTTTGCTCCGGCTGATCAAAGCACAAGTGACTGGTTCCAGGTAAAACCCATTGAGAGCGTCATCTCGCTGAAGGCCGAAACCCATAACTTCCCTACGACTGTGGAGCCATTCAATGGTGCTGCTACGGGAACGGGTGGAGAGATTCGCGACCGCATGGGTGGTGGCGTGGGAAGCTGGCCGATTGCGGGAACAGCTGTCTACATGACCAGTTACCCGCGTATTGAAAAGGCCAACACCAGTCGTGGTTGGGAAAAGAATATTGAACCAAGGAAGTGGCTGTACCAGACACCGGAGCAAATTCTGATCAAGGCCTCCAACGGTGCCAGCGACTTTGGCAATAAGTTCGGGCAACCCCTTATCACGGGCTCCGTATTGACGTTTGAATATGAAACAAGTTCGGCCGACAGCGTAACCTGTCCAAATGGTTCCCCCATTCAGCCAGAGGGACAGGAGACGGCAACCCCACAGATCTACGGTTATGACAAGGTCATCATGTTGGCCAGCGGCGTGGGCTATGGTAAAAAGCGTGACTGTCTGAAGAAAGAACCACGAAAGGGTAACAAGGTTGTCGTTGTTGGTGGTGACAACTATCGCATTGGCCTGGGCGGTGGCTCTGTCTCTTCAGTCGACACGGGGCGTTACAGCAACGGTATCGAGTTGAATGCCGTGCAGCGTGCTAATCCAGAGATGCAGAAGCGCGCCTATAATTTGATACGTGCCTTGGTGGAGGAAGAGTCCAATCCTGTTGTTTCTGTTCACGACCACGGCTCTGCCGGGCACCTGAACTGCCTTTCGGAGTTGGTGGAAGAGTGCGGTGGAGAAATTGATATGACACAGCTTCCCATTGGTGATAAGACGCTCAGTGCCAAGGAGATCATTGCCAACGAGTCGCAAGAGCGCATGGGGCTACTGATCGATGAGAAGCACCTGGATCACGTGCAGAAGATTGCCGAGCGCGAGCGGGCACCGATGTATGTTGTTGGCGAGACCACGGGCGATGCCCACTTCAGCTTTATTCAAGGCGATGGCGTGAAACCTTTCGACCTTGACGTGGCCCAGATGTTCGGACATTCGCCCAAGACGGTGATGAAAGATGACACGGTGGTACGTCGCTATGAAGACGCAAGCTATTCGGCAGACAAGATAGACGAATACCTCAGCAATGTGCTGCAGTTGGAAGCCGTGGCCTGCAAGGACTGGCTCACCAACAAGGTGGACCGTTCGGTAACGGGGAAGGTAGCCCGCCAGCAGACTCAGGGACAGATCCAACTTCCGCTCTCTGACTGTGGTGTCGTGGCCCTCGACTACCGCGGCGACAAAGGCATTGCCACCGCATTGGGGCATGCTCCGCAAGTGGCGATGGCAGACCCGGCGGCCGGTAGCGTGATGAGCGTGGCCGAGAGTCTCACCAACATTGTGTGGGCTCCCATCGCAACCGATAACGTTCACCCCTCTCCTGTGAGAAACCTGAGTCTATCGGCCAACTGGATGTGGCCTTGCCGCAGTCAGAAAGGCGAGGATGCGCGTCTCTATGAGGCCGTTCAGGCTTTGTCAGACTTCTGTTGTGACCTCGGCCTGAATGTGCCAACGGGTAAGGATTCTTTGTCGTTGACCCAGCAATATCCCGATGGTACAAAGATTATAGCACCGGGAACGGTTATTGTTACCAGTGGCGGCGAGGTGAGTGATGTGAGAAAAGTAGTCAGTCCGGTGATGGTCAACGACAAGAATTCATCGCTCTACTATATTGACTTCTCCTTTGATAAGATGCGACTGGGTGGATCCGCCTTTGCCCAGACACTTGGCAAGATAGGCAGTGACGTGCCAACCGTGAGGAATGCGGAATACTTTGCCGACTGCTTTAACGCTGTTCAAGAGCTGATCAAGAAAGGTTGGATTATGGCCGGGCACGACATTTCGGCCGGTGGACTGATTACCACGTTGCTCGAAATGACGTTCGCCAATGTTGAAGGCGGTATGCGTGTGAACCTTTATGACCTGGACGCTGAAGAGCAAGATGTTGTCAAGATGCTCTTCGCAGAGAATCCGGGTGTGGTTATCCAGGTGTCTGACAATCATAAGAAAGACCTCCGCGAATTTTTCGAAGACAATGGTATAGGATATGCCAAGATAGCTTATCCCACGCCATCGGAGCGCAAGATTGTAGTCAAAAAGGGTGACTTTGAACACGAATTTGATATTGATGCCTTGCGTGATACTTGGTACATGACTTCCTATCTGCTTGACCGGAACCAAAGCATGAACGGCATGGCTGACAAGCGGTTTGCTAATTACAAACACCAACCACTGAAACTGAAGTTCCACGAGGCGTTTAAGGGCACTTTTGAATCGCTGGGCATCAATCCGGACAGATGGAAGAGCAATTCACAATTCACAATTCACAATTCACAATTGAAAACTCCGAGGGCGGCTATTATTCGTGAGAAAGGTACCAATGGAGAACGCGAGATGGCCTATACCCTTTGGCTGGCAGGCTTCGAGGTGAAGGACGTGATGATGACCGACCTCATCAGTGGGCGCGAAACCTTGGAGGATGTCAATATGATCGTGTTCTGTGGAGGTTTCTCTAATTCCGACGTGCTTGGTTCGGCAAAGGGGTGGGCAGGTGCTTTCCTCTTCAATCCCAAGGCCAAGGAGGCCCTCGATAAGTTCTATGCACGCAAGGATACGTTAAGCCTTGGTATCTGTAATGGATGTCAGCTGATGGTAGAACTCAACCTGATCAATCCAGAACATGAGCATCGTGCTCAGATGTTGCACAACAAGAGCCAAAAGTTCGAGAGTCAGTTCCTCGGTCTGACCATTCCGCAGAACAATAGCGTGATGTTGGGAAGCCTCAGTGGGGACAAACTCGGTATCTGGGTGGCCCATGGAGAAGGTCAGTTCTCGCTGCCAGAATCCGAAGACAAATATAACGTCGTGGCGAAGTACAGCTATGCCGAGTATCCGGGCAACCCCAACGGAAGCGACTACAATGTGGCCGGTATTTGCTCGGCCGATGGTCGCCACTTGGCCATGATGCCCCATCCGGAACGTGCCGTGCTGCCTTGGCAGAACGCCTATTACCCTGCTAAACGGCGAGCAGACGAGGTGACTCCATGGATGGAAGCCTTTGTCAACGCTCGCAAGTGGGTGGAGGAACGTCTTTCATAAGATCACATAGGAGGTACGGGAGCTGGAGAGTGTAGACAGACGTTGTTTGCTAATCCTGATGCAGCATGCGTTTAGTCTTCACCTTTCAGCTTCTCAACCTTTTGGCTTTATAAACAACAGAACATGTATAGAACCCTTTTCCGAACCTTCTTTAAGATTGGTGCTTTCACCCTTGGCGGTGGATACGCGATGATTCCCATTATAGAAAGTGAGGTGGTGGACAAAAACAAATGGATTGACAAAGATGAGTTTCTTGACCTCATTGCCATTGCCCAGAGTTGTCCAGGGGTGTTCGCCATCAACATTTCCACGTTTGTCGGCTATAAGTTGAAAGGACGATGGGGTGCGCTCTGCACCACGCTTGGCACGGCTCTGCCCTCCTTTCTGATTATTTTGGGCATTGCCATGTTTTTCCATCAATTCATGCAAGTGGGATGGATTGCAGCCATGTTTCGGGGCATCAGACCTGCTGTTGTGGCACTTATTGCCGTTCCTACCTTCAATATGGCCAAGAGTGCCCATATAAACCTGTCCAACTGCTGGATTCCCATAGCTTCTGCCCTGCTCATCTGGGGCTTACATGTTAACCCCATCTGGATTATCATTGCGGCTGGAGTGGGCGGATATGCGTACGGCAAGGTGTTAAAGTAGTATATATGATTTTTTTACAGCTTTTTATAACATTCTTTCAGATTGGTCTCTTCGGTTTCGGAGGGGGGTATGGTATGCTCTCCCTGATTCAAACAGAAACCGTGGTGAACCATAACTGGTTGTCATCGGCAGAGTTCACCAATATTGTGGCTGTTTCGCAGATGACCCCGGGACCAATCGGGATTAACTCGGCCACCTATTGCGGCTATACGGCCATTCACAATGCGGGATATGGAGCATCCATGGCCATGCTTGGTTCTCTGACGGCAACCTTTGCGCTGGTGTTACCCACCTTTATTCTCATGATTCTCATCAGCAAGATGTTCATGAAATATATGAAGACCGCTGCTGTGCAGAGTGTCTTCATTGGGCTTCGCCCAGCTGTGGTAGGACTACTTGCCGCGGCGACGCTTCTACTTTGTAACACGGAGAATTTCAACTCGCCCATAGTCAATCCTTGGCATTTCTATATCAGTATTGCATTGTTCTTAGCCACGTTTGTTGGCACGATGTGGTTAAAAATTAATCCCATCCGCATGATTTGCTTTGCGGCTTTTGCCGGTCTCGTGCTGTTGTATTAAGCATAACGAAGGGGCGGTGAGTCATGAGGAAGGAGCCGGTATTAGCCCATGAAATCCTGATAAACCCTAACAAAACCAACACAGTAATATGAAAAGACTAACAGCCTTACTCGTTGTCATTCAGATGACAATCGTTATATCTCATGCCCAAACTTTTCAGCGGACACCCTGCCCCATCGTGTTCGACACGGACACTCCATTTGTCCACGACCCAGTCATGGCTTTCGAGAATGGCACTTATTATGCGTTTTATACGGGACAGAACATTGGATATATGACTTCGAAAAATCGCAAGACATGGACTGTTCACCGAGATGGTGTGTTGCGAAATATTCCGGAATGGACTCATGACAGCGTACCGGGATTCAAACGTCATATTTGGGCACCGGATATTATACAATGGAATGGACGCTGGTGGTTGGCCTATAGCTGCTCTATTTTTGGCAAGAACACCTCAGCCATCGGATTGCTTTCGGCTACATCACTCGAGAAAGGAGATTGGAAAGATGAGGGTTGTCTGGTATCGAGTCAAGGTAAAAGAGACAACTGGAATGCTATCGATCCTAATTTTATAGAAGACGAGCAAGGAAACCTTTGGCTCACATGGGGATCTTTCTGGGAAGGTATTCAACTCGCACCACTTGCCATGAAGCGCACAGAGGGAGGGGGACAATCGCTCCGTCTCTCAGATTATCCGCGTACCATAGCCCGCCGATACTATAAAAACACTCCCCAAGGCCTCGTTAATCCCACTTCAAAATACGCTGGTTCCAATGCCATTGAGGCTCCTTTCATGATGAAGCATGGAGGTTATTATTATCTCTTTGTGAGCTGGGATTACTGCTGCCGAGGCATGGAGAGCAATTATCGTGTTGTCGTAGGGCGGAGCAAAACGGTGAGTGGCCCCTATATAGATAAGGAAGGCGTACCCATGTATGCTGGTGGTGGCTTGCCGGTTATTGAAGGAGACAAAATAGATTTTGAAGCCATCGGACACAATGCAGCCTATAGTTTCCCCGATGGCGATATCTTTATCAGCCACGGCTATTCCGTGAAGCATAATGGACAATCCATCCTTGTCCAGCGCAATATCAAGTGGATTGATGGTTGGCCGGTGCTGGAATAAAAAGTAAGGGATGGGGTTTGAATCAGAACTCCAATATCATCACCCCACAACCTTTCATTGGGATGTCCTTTGTCAGGTCTACTGCTTGTCCGGTCAGAATGTCTTTTGCCGATGTATGCTTGCCAATCACCTCTGCATATCTCTTCACAGTCATGGTGGCTTCGCTTGACTTGCCGTTCAATACGGTAAGTACCGTTTTGTCATTATGTTGGCGGGCAATGACATAGATTCCTCCGTATGGGATAAACTGAGTCTGACTGCCTTGGGTAATCACACTGTTGTCTTTGCGCCAGTGGAGCACGTTACTTAACCAGTTGAACATCTCGTTCTCGGCTTTTGTGCGTCCCTCCGCTGTGAAGCAGTTGCGTGCGTCACCCGGGAATCCGCCGGGGAAATCCTTGCGCACGTTGCCGTCGGTCACCTCTTTGGTGCCATTCATCAGCACTTCTGTACCATAGTAAAGTTGTGGGGTGCGGTTGATGGTGAGTAACAGTGCGAGAGCCTGCTTCAGTGCGGGCACATCTTGTCCGTTGCCAAGGAATCGGTCGGTGTCGTGGTTTTCGATAAAAGCCATTACCGACGAGGGGTTGGGGTAAAGATAATCATACACCAAACTATTGTAGATACGGTTGAATCCTTCCCACCAATCGTCTGTTTCCTCGTTTTTGGCTTTGTTTATTTTCTCAAAGAAACTGAAATCCATCACCGATTTCAAGTAACTGTTCACCTCCGACAATTTCGAATCTTTTTGCCATGCAGCAGTATAGGGCGGCTCGGTAACCCAAGTTTCGCCCACCACATTGAAGTTAGGGTATTCTGTGTCGAGTGTTTTCATCCATTCTGCCATTGCCTGACGGTCGGCGTAAGGGTAGGTATCCATGCGTATGCCGTCAATGCCCACGGTTTCAATCCACCAAATCGAGTTTTGGATGAGATATTTTATCACGTGCGGATTGCGCTGGTTGAGGTCGGGCATGGAGGGTACAAACCATCCGTCGACAGTCTCTTTCATATCTACTTTCGAGGCGTAGGAGTCGAGTACCGGTGTGAGCTTGTAGCTTGTCTGCAGGTATTTGGATTTTGCTTCCGTTCCATCGGGCAGTCCGGTCTGCATGTTGCGACCGGTGTTGCTCCTTTCTCCGAGCCAGTCGGGATAGTTAAACCAGTCGGGCGAGGGTATCTCGTCTATCCAGGGATGCTCCAAACCGCAGTGGTTGAAAATCATATCCATCACCACTTTCAGCCCCTTTTGGTGGGCTTCGTCGATGAGCCGGCGGTATTCCTCGTTAGTGCCGAAGCGTGGATCCACCCGATAATAGTCGGTTGTTGCATAGCCATGATAGGTGCTGAAGCCATGGTCGTCAGGAGAATTATTCTCCAACACGGGAGTGAACCACAGCGCCGTGACTCCCAGTTGATTGAAATAATCCAAGTGCCGACGTATTCCCTCAAGGTCGCCGCCATGACGCAGCGATGGTTTCGTGCGGTCGCAGACGTACGTGTTCATGCCTTTGATTTGGTCGTTCTTGCCATTACCGTTGGCAAAGCGGTCGGGCATGAGCATGTAGAGCACGTCGGCATTGGTGAATCCCATGCGTTTATCGCCGCTCATCTCGCGCTCCTTGAGCATGTATTGTACTTTTGTAGTGTTCTTCCCCTTGGTTAGCTTAAGGGTCATCGTGCCCGGCTTGACATCCCGCAAGTTGAGATAGGCCAGCAGATAATGTGTGTTGGGCAACGAGACCACACTATCTACGCTTACCCCCGCATAATCGGTGGTAACGTCAGCGCCCTGCAGATCGTTGCCGTAGAACATGAGTTGCAGACTCGCATCCTGCATGCCCACATACCAGTCGGTGGGATCAATGCGAGTGATTTTGACCTTAGCGTTCATACAAAACGCTAGCATTAAAAGACAAAAGATAAATATTACTTTTTTCATGTCGTATTAATTGGCCGTTCTTATTTTCAATATCATGGCTGATTGGGCTGGTACTATCGCCATACCAGCATCCTCGTCAACAAACAGTTTCTCTATTCCGTTCACATCAATCATGCCGTCATAGCATAGCACGTCGTACACGCCGTATGGCAACTGCACCTCACGTTCGGTCTTGTTGGCATTGAGCAACACGTAGATATAGCTCTGTGTAGGCTCGTCAAACAGTCGGTAGCCTACCACACATGGCTGAGTTGGCAAGAACGTCAGGTTGCGGCGGACAGCCTCTGCGGTGCCCATACGGAAGGCGCTATACCGCTTTCGCAACTCAATTAGTTTCTTGTAGTATGCAAAAACCTGCGGATAGCGTTGCAAATTTGCCCAATCGAGACGGTTGATGCTGTCGGGTGACTTGTAGCTGTTGTGCACACCTTTCTTGTCTCTGAACATCTCCTCGCCGCTGAGCATGAAAGGCACGCCCTGCGATGTAAAGACCGCAGTCTGTGCCAAGAGGTTCAGTCGTATCTGCTCCTCCATCGTGAGGTTGGGTATGCTGGCTTTCAGGCGGTCGTTCAGGCACATGTCGTCGTGGCAGCTCACATAGCTGATCATCTGTGTCGGCTCCGCGGCCCACGCCTCTTTGGCGTAGTTTACCTTGCTCATGTCTACCTGTGGATGTGCTATCGCACCTGCAATGCCAAACTTGATGCTCTCTTCCTGCCCCGCGATGCCAGCGAGAAACGCCCCCTTGTTGTCGTCCGAGAACGGGCCACGGAGCGCATCGCGCAGTTCGTCGCTGAAAGCACCGATGCGTGGCATCTGTTTAACATTGGCCTTGAGTGCCAGTTTTTCCGTAGGATAGGCACACGTTCCTGCGCTCCATCCCTCACCATAGATATATATTGATGGGTCTATCTTGTCCATTTCCTCGCGTATGAGGTTCATCGTCTCTATATCGTGCACACCCATCAAATCCACGCGGAACCCATCGATGTGATATTCCGTAGCCCAATATTTCATGCTCTCAATCATGAATTCGCGCATCAACGGCTTCTCCGAGGCAGTCTCGTTGCCGCAGCCAGAACCGTCAGAATAGGTGCCGTCGGCATTCTTGCGATAGAAATAATCGGGAAAAGTACGTTGGAAATTGCTGCCGACGATGTCGAAAGTGTGGTTATACACTACGTCGAGAATGACACGGATGCCCGCCTTGTGCAGTGCATGCACCATCTGCTTGAACTCCCTGATGCGCACTTCGGGTTTGTAGGGATCCGTGGCATACGACCCCTCGGGCACATTGTAGTTCAGTGGGTCGTAGCCCCAGTTGTACTGAGGCTGGTCGAGTTTTGTCTCATCCACCGATGCATAATCGTAGGAGGGGAGGATATGTACGGCATTGACACCCAGCGACACCAAGTGTTCGATGGCTTTAGGCTCGGTGAGTGCCAGGTATTTTCCTTTGTATTTTAGTCCGGATGATGCATCAATGGAAAAGTCCCTGTGGTGCATTTCATAGATGACAAGGTCTGCAGGCGATGCCAATGCCGGCCTGATATCATGTTCCCATCCCACGGGATTGGTAGTCTTCATGTCTATGATAGCTCCCCGTTTGCCGTTCACGCCTACGGCACGGGCAAACATTCCCGGCATTTCCACGGGTTGCTTCTTTGTTCCCACTACGTCGAAGGTATAGAACATGCCTTTCAAATCACCCTTCACATCGGCTATCCACCCGAAATTCTCTTCCCGCTTCATCTTGATGGTCTTCACTGGCTTACCGCCCAATCCCTCACGATAGAGTCTGATGAGAGGCCGATGCCGTGCATTGTTGGGGGCACATAGGAAAAAGGTAGTCTCTGATGACGTGTAGTCAACGTGACTGGTGTAATCTATGGCCGTTGTATCAAGTGACTGCGCGCGCATCCATGCGCACATAATTATAAGGAAGGATGTTAGAAACAGTACTTTCAATTTCATTTCTTCGGGTGTTAAGTATTGGTTATTGAGCCAGGAGCGACACGGCAAAACCGCCGCCACTGGCCTGCTTGATCTTCAGCACATCGCCACGCTTCACCGTCTTGCGTGTGATGGTGTAGGCCTGCGGGTTGTTCTTGTAGTCGGCATTCTTGCCGTCGGCATAGATGGTACAGTTGTATTTGCGACCTTTGTCGAGGAAATCGAGTTTCACCACACTGAGGTGCCCGTCCTCGTTACACTTGCCGCCCACAAACCAGTTGTCCGTTCCCTTGGCCTTGCGAGCCACAGTGACATAGCGGGCCGGCTCTGCCTCGAGATATTTGGAGTCGTCCCAGTCGCATGCCACGTCGCGAATGAACTGGAAGGCATCGTCGAAACGCTCATAGTTCTCTGGCAGATCAGCAGCCATCTGCAACGGACTGTACATCGTGAGATACAATGCCAGCTGACCGACAAGGGTCGAACGCACGTAGCTTGGATTGTCGCTCCATTCAGAGAGCTTGGTGACGAATATGCCCGGTGTGTAATCCATCGGACCGCCCTGCAAGCGTGTAAAGGGCAGGATGACGGTGTGGTTAGGATTGTTTCCGCCAAAAGCCTCATACTCTCCACCGCGCGCACTCTCGTTGCCCACCATGTTGGGCCATGTGCGACACAGTCCTGTGGGGCGCGTGGCTTCATGGGCATTGACCATAATGCGGTGTTTGGCAGCTTCTTTCACCACGTACATGTAGTGGTCGTTCATAGCTTGGGAGAAGTGATGGTCGCCGCGGGGGATGATGTCTCCGACATAGCCCGTCTTCACGGCATCGTATCCATACTTGTTCATCAGGTTGAAAGCCTTGCCCAGATGTCGCTCATAGTTTACGGTACTCGATGATGTCTCGTGGTGCATCATCAGCTTCACACCTTTGGAACGGGCATACTCGTTCAGTCCCTCGAGGTCAAAATCCGGATAGGGTGTAACAAAATCGAACACGTTTTGTTTCCACCGGTTAGCCCAGTCTTCCCATCCTACGTTCCAACCTTCCACTAACACTTGGTCGAGCCCGTTTTTGGCGGCGAAGTCAATATATCGCTTCACCTTTTCCGTGTTGGCTCCATGTCGGCCGTTGGGTTTTGCTTTCGACCAGTCTATTTGGTCAAGTTTGATGGAGGGGAACTCATCGGTATAGTTCCACGAACTCTTGCCCACAATCATTTCCCACCACACTCCGCAATATTTCGTGGGGTGAATCCAGCTCGTATCCTCTATCTTGCAAGGCTCATTGAGGTTCAGAATCAGGTTGCTCGCAAGCATATCGCGAGCATCGTCGCTCACCATCACCGTGCGCCACGGAGTTTGACAGGGAGTCTGCATATAGCCTTTCATGCCCGTGGCATCGGGCGTGAGCCAGCTTTCGAAGGTCATGGTTTTGTCGTCAAGGTTGAGGTGCATGGTGGAATAGTCCACACAGGCGGCCTCGTGAATGTTGATGTAGAGCCCGTCTTGGCTCTTCATCTGCAGCGAAGTCTGCACACCGGTGGGAGAGAACACAGCCACCGACGAGTTGCTCCAGTTCACCGCGTCGTGGAGTCGACCGCGAATCTCCGAGAGTTTGGATTCCTGCGTCTCCTGTTCCTGCGTGTCGTAGTCGCCCGGCAGCCACCATGCCGTATGGTCTCCGGTCATGGCAAATTGCGTGTGCTCGTCTTTGATCGTGAAATAGACCAATGAGTCTTGTTGTGGAAACTCATAGCGCAGTCCCATGCCCTCGTCGTAAACACGGAATCGGATAATGATATTGCGCTTGGACGAAGGCTGTGACAGATAAACGGCCATCTCATTATAATGGTTGCGAATCGTCGACGTCTCACCCCACACAGGTTTCCACGTCTCGTCGAAAGAGCTGGTACGGGCGTCTGTTTTCACGAATCCATCCATCAGACTCGTTTCCCTCAGGCCTTTTGAGGCATGCTTGTCCTTGGCCAGTTCAAGACCAAGTCTTGAGGTTTTCACCACCGGTTTGCCCTTGTAACTCATTTCGTAGGTAGGTGTGCCGTTGTCGGTCAGTGCAAACCTCACGGCCACCTGCCCATTGGGTGAACTCACTTGCTGAGCAAGGGTGGGGAGGGAAAACAGAATAGATAACAGGAAAAAGTTGAGTCGCATAGTCGTTGTTTCTAAATGACGGGAAGTTAATTTTTGAACCTTAATTCTTTAACCTCGGCCTTAACTCCCGTCCAATTAATTTTGAATTATGAATTGTGAATTAAAAAGTCCTCCGCTCGGCTTCGCCGAATCTAAGAATATCCGGAGAATATCTGTTCGTGAGTGCAAAGCTAATCGCAGAAAATCTCACATTCTTGCTTCGCAAGATTAATCTTAGAATATCTCCACACCCTACATGTGATAACGAATTTTGAATCACACCGCGCAGCCTAATTGTGAATTATGAATTATGAATTTTGAATTAAAAACCTCTTCCGCTTTGCGCAACAAGTTCCTTCACGCTGTTCATCCACTCCTCATCGGCCATCAGGTCTTCGATGTTGAGGTGCATGCGATAGCGCCAGTAGTGACGAGGATTAGCGGGAATGTTGATGCGCTCGGCATCGGCATTATCGAGACGCAGGCGCTCGCTCATGGCCAACCAGTCCTGAAGGCTCAGCACGCAGAGCATGCTCGGAGAGGTGAGCTGGCGTGAAACCACGTCTTGGGCCAACCATCCGGGTAATGGATGAGGAGCAGGACCGCCATGATACAGCATCGAGTTGTAGTAGTCCTGAGTGCGCTCGTAGTTCTCGTCCCACCACTGCCGCAGAGTGGCCATATCGTGTGTGGAGAACGTGCAGACAGATCGGTAGGGATTGGCCGACAGATGGCCGAAGCGCACGTGCGGATCCTTGGGCATCGACTGAATTTCCAAAGAAAGGATTTTAAGCTCATGCATCACCCATGGCACACAGTCGGGCACCATTCCCAAATCCTCCGCACATACCAGCATCCGTGTGGCCTCAACAAGCCTCGGCAGTTTCTTCATGGCCTCCCGGTACCAGAACTGGTTGTTGCGTCGATAGAAATAGTCGTTATAGAGTCGGTTGAACGCCGCCTTGTCCTTGTCGTAAAGTGCCTCGTAAGTGAAGTTGAACTGTGCCGAGATGCGTGGATGGAATTCGCCATCCTTGTCGGCATCGCGCACGAAGAGCACATTCGAGATCAAGGCATAGAGCCCATCGCGCAGGTTAAGCTCGTCTTGCACGGTCTCCTTTTCAAAAGCCTTCTCCACCTTCTTCTGCGTGTCAAACTCCGGCTTCATCACCCAAACGTCATCGTGAGCATGGTTCAGATATTTCTCTTTCACCTCGCCGGCCCGCTCGCCGAACATACGGTCGAGAATCCAGTCGGTGATGAATGGCTCGCAGAAATGTTGCTCGTTGAATGGCAGTCCGTACCCTTCAATCTCCTCGCGTGTCATGCCCAGTGCCGGCTGGAAATGCCCCAGCAGGCCATGGACGGCATGACTGGGAATCTGCCAGATGCGGAAAAAGCCCAACACATGGTCAATGCGGTAGGCATCGAAGAACTTGGCCATGTTTTGAAAGCGGCGCACCCACCACAGACATCCGTCCTTAAGCATCTCTTCCCAATTATAGGTGGGGAACCCCCAGTTCTGTCCGTTCACCGAGAAATCATCGGGCGGAGCCCCCGCCTGTCCGTTCAGGTTGAAATATTTCGGCTCCATCCACACGTCGCATCCGTAGCGATTGACCCCAATGGGGATATCTCCCTTGAGGATGACGTGCCGACGGCGTGCATAGTCGTGAACCTCTTTGAGCTGCGAACTTAATATATATTGTACGAAATACCAGAATGCTACCTCTTTATATACCTTGGTACGGGGGTTGGAGAGTGCCTTGCGGTCGGCCTCGTTCCATGTGTTGTGGTCGGGCCACTGCGAGAAGTTTGCCGTGCCGTAACTGTCGCGAAGCATCGAATACTGTGCGTAGGGCACTAACCACTGCTCGTTCTCGGCAAAGAAATCCTTAAATGCCTGAGTACTCATCATGGCCTTGCCCTCCTGTTCAAACAACAGTTGCAGGTAGTTGGTCTTGGCCTTGTTCACGCGCTCATAGTCTATCTGCGGCAGCTGGTTGAGCTGTTCGCGCAGGGCAGCATAGTCGTTTCGCTGTTTGCCGTCTTTGAGTTGTGGCAACTGGTTGAGGTCGGCATATTGCGGATGCAGCGCAAACACACTGATGCAACTGTAGGGATAGCAGTCGGTCCAGGTGTGGGTGATGGTCGTGTCGTTGATGGGGAGAATCTGCAGGACGCGCTGCCCGCTCTTCTCCACATAGTCCACCATCTTGCGCAAATCGCCAAAGTCGCCCACGCCGAAGCTGGTCTTCGACCGCAGTGAGAACACAGGGACGAGCGTTCCGGCCAGCTTGGTGTTGCAGATGGAAAAGAAGGCTTGGTCTAAATGATACACCACGGCTTCCCCTTCTTGCATCAGCGGTAGTTCGATGGTGCGGTTCAGTCCTGTCTCCCACATGGGCTCCTCGTCGTCCTTCTCGTTCAGAGCCAAAAACTTGAAGTCAAAGCCGCGGGTTCCGAGTGAGGCTGCATCAAGGTCGATGATCCATTCGTTGAAATTGTGTTCCACCATATTCTTGGCTCGTGTCGGACTCCAGTTGCCCAGCGCATCGCCCTGTCCTACGAGCAGCAGACGTTCACCGGCACGCAGTTGTGGAGCACGAACCACTAATCTCACGGTTTTGCCGAATGTCGACGGCTGCAGCCCTGTTCGGTTGCGACGATTCACGCAGTCGGTAAACGCCGAGCTGTAGAGATAGGCATCCTCGGGAATGTCGACCCAGTGGTCGTATATGGTGTAGTTCTTGGCTCGTTCGGCCGAGAGTTCCAGGCGGTGCGTCACCGTTGTCCATTCGTGTCGCTCTAAGCTGCCCGTGTATTCCACACTGTAATAATAGTCCACAACGCCACAGTTGTCAGGCATCAGACACTGGTGTGACCAGCGCGTGCCATCCACCGTGCTCATTCTGTATTTTTTCACAGAACCGCCATGACTCAGATTCAGCACAATGTCTTCGCCGAATCGGGTCTGATAATCCACGTTAAATATTAAGTTCATAGTCTTTAGGCTTATTTTATGTCCAAAGTTAGCAAATTAATTCTTTTACACCGGTGTACCCGTATAAAAGGTAATAAAAAAACTGTGCAATCGTTCGCACAGCTTTTCATTATCATATGTCGTGTGATGTCATCCTTACTCCTGCCGTTGCATCACATGGCGTGCTCCGGATTCACCTCTCCATTCCTTATTTCGCTTGGTGTTCCACCGAGTGTCTCCTTGCAAAACGTTGACATACGCTGCACCGAGGAGAACTTAAACTGCCTTGCTATCTCCTCCATCTGGTCGTTGGTGCTGTGCAGAGCCTTGAACAGTGCCTCGCCCTTCACCTTGTTGACCCAAGCCTTGGGCGTCTCGCCAAAACATTTTTTAAAGTGGCGGATAAACGTCGGGCGACTCATGCAAACCTTGTCGGCCATCTCATCGATAGACGGATAGGTTTTTGCCATGCGCATAATGGTTTCTTGAAAAGACAGGTTGACCCGAAGCAGCGGACTTAAAAACGGGAGGAGTTCTTCCTTGGGATAATACGCTTGCAAGATGGCCGTGAACTCGCGCTGCTTGATCAGTTGGATGTCGCAGCAGAGCAGTCCGTCCATCACGTAGTCGGCTATCTGCCGCGACAACACTTTTAGGGGCTTGACCATGTCCATAGCAAACAGCCAATCGTCGCGCTGAGGCGCATTCTTGATCATCTCGTCAGTTAGAATGCTGTGACAAAACCTGAACTTGCTGTCTATAAAATAGAGCACCAACAGCATGCTGTCCTGAACAAAGGTGATTGAGTTGTCTGTGCCTGCGGGCATGGGAAACATTTGGTTTCGACGTACCGTGAATTGAGGAAAACGCTTGCCCGCAACGCTCAACTTTCCTTTTAACAAAAAGATCATGGCCGTTCGCGACGGGTCGGTATGCCTTGTCGCGCCTTGCTTTTCTGTTACTACTCTGAACCCCGTCGGACTATTGCACTGATAGTGCTCGCACATCAAGTGCTTGTTTAAATAATACACTTGCATAGGACTCTTTTTGATAGATATGACCGTGTAAATTTAAAGATATATTACAGAAAATAAAATTAATTTTACATTACATTAACGCATTGTATCTTAAATTAAAAATTATTAACTATATTACTACAACTTATAATCATTTCATATTCCTTATTGCTGTTTGATGCTGCGACTCATGGTGCTTCAAAAAGATTATATTTCAATTTTTAAGTTTCAACAGATGATAACAAATAGATTGATACAAAACGATAACTCAATGATACACTTTGTTACGCCGCTTGAATATAAAGATGCCTAACTTTGCAAACATAGAATTACAGGGACATCATACCCTTAAAAGAAAGTTATAAAAAAGGAGAGTTAAATACATTAACGAGGACTAATTAATGGAAAAGAATATGAAAAAGAACTATGTACGTCCAAGAGCGGATATTATTTACACAAATGTAGAGAATGCGCTGCTGGCAGGATCTGGTGATGGTGATGCTACTACACCACCGATTGGTGGTGGTGGATCTAAACCCTACAGCGGTGATTTCGATGACTTCACAGATGAATCCTTGTGGGGTGATGAAACAGATGGAAACAACTGATAACAATCAATTAATAACGATTAAATATGAAAACTGAAATGAAAAAAAGCATTTTTACGTTCATAGCCATTAGTTTGCTGGGTTTCTTGACAGGTTGTTCGGAGAACGATGTGCTGAACGACGTACAAGGTGCCGCAGCCGACCAGGCTTCGAGTGTCATTTCTGGAACGGCATCGTTTGACACCGATGCGGTGGATGCCATGTTCAACGCGACTCCAGAGACAAGAGCAACATTTCACTACAATAGCCAAAAGAAGTTGAGCTACAGATGGAAAGAGGGTGAGAGAATACCTGTGTTCATGTGCTACAAGCAAGGCAACAAGCAGAAAGTGGTAGAAGATGAGGTATATGCGGTGAATGGATACAACATAAAGTTCACTATAAATATACCTGCTGGCTTCGACCGGAGGAAAGGTGATCTCTATATGGGAGCTGTCATGGGCAAGCAGCAAGGCGTGAACAACGGTGCCTGGGCAAGCGGCATGACGGCTGACGGCAAGCTCAAGATAGAGACTTCACATACAGCAGATGCAACATCAGACCAGTTTAACCTGCCCTTCTATGCTCCTCTGACGAAAGTCAGCACGCATGGCGATATCTCTCTTCGTTTCAAAGCACTCGGCAGTTGGATTGTTGTAAGGTTAAATGTGCTGAAAGATATCGACCCTGATTTCATGAATGTAAGCTCTGATGTGGTGTCCACCAATGGCTCACTTGACCTATTCTCTTCTGAGAGTGGAATGCCTGCATGGCAACCGGAAGCTACGACGCAGCAGAACATTAGGTTTGATGTGAAAAACTTTCAGGTGAAGGCAAAGCAAGAGAGTAAGCCATTAACGGTGTGGTTTATGCCTATTCTTAACAAGGAATCACAACAGCCCACAACGGTGAGTATCAAGAAACAGACCACTTACTCAAGCAATGTGCGCCAATATTCTAAAGAGGTCATTGGCAAAAATGAACAATTAAAGAATAACAAGGTTTACTATGTTGACATTACTGAAAAAGTTTGTGACAAAGGCTTGGTGATTACACAGTTCTGGTCAACACGAAAGAGCAGATATTGCAATCGCAATCTTCTTCAGATTACCAATATTAGTGATCATGACATCAGCTTAGAGGGTTATTACCTCGTTCGCTCTGTATTTGGTAGTGCTGAAACGCCTTCTGGCGTGATTGACTTGGGTAAACTGGAAGAAAACAACGCACAGTTCTTATACAACGACCGCAAGAAAAAAGTACTGCCAAGTGGTGGCTCGCTCTTGATTACCGGCTTTAACAGAAGAGTTGCTCAAGGTACATTTGATCGTTGCAAAGACGAAGTTTATCAGATAGCACTCTTCGGAGAAGATGAAAACCTGTTGCAACAGTTTGTTCCAGAGGGGAATCGTGACTACTATGGTAGAGAGTCGAACTGCCACTTCTGCAATGCTTATTTCCTGACCTACAATGGTACCGATATCTCGTTGTCGAAGCCGAACGACATTGTAGACAATTTCGGACGTGACGCCTGTGGCAGAATCTATAACTTCCAGTTCTGCAACCGTACCTACTATCGCATACCTTATTGTTATATCTATATGGGCGAGCAGGGCCTTGGCGGTGAAGGTACTCATCTTTACAAACCAGAGAGACAGGTAAGATATTATGGCTCGTACTGGGGACCGATGGAGATCTTTTCCACATGTGCCTGGAGATTTGAAAACGAGAACAAAATTACCTCATTAGGTTTCTGGGGAAAATATGGTGACATTCCCATGTTCAGAAATAACATGTATTAATGATATTGTATTTGCTATCATGCATTGATGAATCAAGAAAACAAATACTGATTATTTAAGGAAACCTCTGCAAATTCCACCCAAAGCGTTAGGTTATACCTATAACTTATTGCTGCCAATAATGGCTTTCGTACGTGGGCAGGAATTTGCAGAGCTTTTGTATTGCCGACAATTAAGAGTGAAGAAAGAAGAATATAAGTAAGTGAAGAGGGAAGAATGAAGAATGAAGAGGGAAGAGGGAAAAGTGAAGAATGAAGAGGGAAGAGAGAAGAATCAACGCGTTAGCCTAATTGTGAATTTTGAATTTTGATGAGTTGATGAGCTTGCGAATAATTATGAATTGCAAACGCGTTAGCCTAATTGTAAATTTTGAATTTTGACGAGTTCATGAGCTTGCGAATAATTGTGAGTTGAATATTCCTCCGCTCGTCTTCGCCGAATCTTAGAATATCCGGAGAATATCTTTTCTTGAATGAATGGCTCATCGTAGAATATCCTCCCGTTTGCTTCGCAAACAATCTTAGAATATCTGCCCTACCTCTACCGCGCAGTCCAAATTATGAGTGAAGAGTGAAGAACGAAGAATCAACGCGCAGCCAATTGTGAATTGAAAATTGTGAATTGTGAATTGCAAAGGATTGTGAATTGCAAAGGATTGTGAATTGCAAAGGATTTTGAATTGTATGTAAAATTCCGAAAAATTAAATGCGCTAAAAAGTGTGCGGTTGCCGAAAAATGGCATGAGAGGCTGTGAAAAACACATATCGGACGGAGCGAGAATGCCGAACACATGCGCCGTTGAAGCCTAACGCCGTTGCCAATAAGCCTCATCCGCAACGCGGATAAGCTTGGATCGCGGTGCCACGAAGCATCAACCGCGATGTCAATACGGCCTAATGACAGCATGAAAAAGCAAGTCTCTTTCTTGCAAAAAGGAAGGGTGAAGTGTAAAATACTGGTTGTCAGTGTTTTCTAAAAAGTGCTGCAAAAATTGAAAAATTCCGTCCATGCGCCTTAATTTTTCAACAACAGCCTTTTTGGGAAGGTGATGTCAAATTAAATCAAAGGAATTTCCTGTTGTTGGTTTATAGATTGATAGCTACGGTGACGCCCCCTGGCCCCACGCCGACGCTGTATTGGCTGTGCTCGCCGGTAATCTTGTCGCCTATCCAATAGCCCAAAATCGTTCCCCCAACACCGATGGCGGCTCCCGCAGCCACGTCGTGCCAATGGTGGCGGTTGCGCGCCACGCGGTCGACGGCAACGCCTGTGGCCACGGCATAGCCTGCCACACTAATCCATGGAGAAACCTGCCGGAACTCCTTGTCGAGTATCGTGGCACCGGCAAAAGCTATGGAGGTGTGGCCGGAGGGAAACGAGCGGCGGTCGGTGTGGTCGGGTCGACGCTCGCGGACGGCAAGCTTTATTGCCCAAGTGGCAGTGGCTGTGAAGGCCAGGGAAGCTCCGCTATTCACCACGAAGCGCTTCCACGAACTGGCACTCTCCACGCCACACGCTTTCAGCGTGAAAGCTGAGGCTACGGGAACAAAGCGCAACCAGTCGTCTGCGCCGTCGCCATGATAGGGCTTTTGCGCATGGGCCGAAATGGTCGCAGCGCAAAAGCCGGTCACGAGCAATGTTTTAATACTCATGCCTTGACATCTTTAATAAGGGGCACCGCCAAGGCTCCTAACGCCAAACTGACGCCGGCCACAATCATCATGTGGCTCTGCACGCTGCCCACCATACCGAGAATGATTCCTCCGACAGATGCGGCCACAATCTGCGGGATGCAAATCGTGCCATTGAACAGGCCGAGATAGGCTCCCATGTGACCGTAGCCTTGCAGGGCATTGGTGACGAAGGTGAAGGGCATGGCCAGCATGGCAGCCCATGCACAACCAATTAGCAGGAAGGGAATGAACAGCAGGTAGGGGTCGTGGACAAAGGCGCACCACACAAAGCCCACACCGCCCAGCAGCAGGCTTGCGGCGTAGGCCATCTTGCGGTTGCTGAACTTGGGCAGGATCGGAGCCCATATCACGGAGCCGATGGCTTGCACGGCGAAGAGTATGCCTACCCAGTTTCCGGCCGACTGGTAGCCGGCACTGGTTACGTCGGTGGTGCCCCAGCAGTTGGCGGCTACCGTTCCGTTGGTGTAGGTCCACATATACATGAACGCAAACCAGCAGAAGAATTGTACAAGGCCGACCTTCCAGAACGTAGAGGGGGCGTTCCGGAGCATATTGTACACCCATGCAAATGTCTTAAACAATTTTCCGAAGAAGATTTGCCAAATTAGGTTGCCCTCAGATTTCTTCCTAATGTTAATAATTAAGTATATAAAATTTACTATAATGAACAATCCTGATAGGCAAAGGAAGAATATCAAATAAAACATATAAGCACCTACCAAATGCATCCCTTTTAGTTCATCTTTATATTTGAAATCCTTTTTTTCTTCTTTCGCACCATTGTATGTCTCAAACTCCACAGGCTCCCATTCCTTTACCTTGCTTACCGTATAGAGGACACAGAGGATAAGGATGGCGGCACCTACGTAGAAACTGTAGATCACGGAGTCGGGGACAATCCCCTTGGGCGCGGTGTTGGCGATGCCAATAAAAGCAAAGAAGAACGGGAAGACAAAACCTACCAACGAGCCTGCGTTGCACAGGAAACTTTGAATGGAGTAGGCTTTGGCTTTCTGTTTCTCGTTGACCATATCGCCCACGAGCATCTTAAAGGGTTGCATGGCCATATTAATCGAAGTGTCAAGAAACATCAGGGCGACAAGTCCAAATATCATGGCCGTAGACACAGCCATGCCAAACGAGCCGGCGTTGGGCAGTAGGCACATCACCAGGACGGCTGCTGCGGCTCCGATGAAGAGATAGGGGATGCGGCGCCCCCAGCGCGTCCATGTTTTATCGGAGCACGAACCGACGATGGGCTGTACGATGATGCCCATCAAGGGTGGTAGAATCCAGAAATAACTCAAACTGTGAGGATCGGCGCCCAAGGTGGCGAAAATCCTCGAAATGTTGGCACTCTGCAGGGCATACGCAATCTGCACGCCGAAGAAACCGAAACTGAGGTTCCATAAACCCCAGAAAGACTGGTCGGGCTTTTTTAATTCACAATTCATAATTTACAATTCACAATTAAAGCATACCGTTAGGTTTGCTATGTGGTTTTTATGTGGTTTTACTTTCATGCTATTTACATTTAAAGCATCACACGTGGGGTTTGCTATGTGGAGTTTATTTCATTTTATTTTCTTTCGATGTTGATTTTACAATAGACATCAGCAATTTACAAATTTCTACACAGTCATTATTCATGCTCATGTATTCTTGTTCAGAAATGTATGAAACTTGGAACAATAATTCAAGCCAATAGTTGGACTCTTCTGCTTCGCGCAAAGCAATACTCATTTTTGCATGAAAATCCGGTCGGCTTTGTGCCCTTAGTGCTTCCCGGGCATTAGCTCCTATGCTCGTGCCACATTTTAATATCTGGCTTGCCAAATCAAATTCACAGTATTTTTCACGTAAAAACCGAGCCAATTTCACACTACGAACAGCGAAAGCCATACTTTTCATTATGATAACATTATCACATATTTCCTTCATATCCTACTGAATAATTGCGGATTAAAAATTCTTTATTATGAATTAGGTAGTGCATTAATTGCGATTTTAAAATTCTTCATTATGAATTAGGTATTGCATTAATTGTGAATTGAAAATTGTGAATTGTGAATTACCTCGTTGTTCCCCGTATCACAAGTCTCGTTCTCACAATTTTCTTCTCCACCTTGTCCATTGGAGTTATGCCTTCCACCTTGTTAATTAGGATATTGGCAGCCTCTTCCCCGACGCGGACGCCCCGCTGCTCCACAGTGGTGAGCATGGGGTCGCAGGCCACAGCGCGCTGCCCGTTGGTGAAGCCGCAGATAGAAATGTCCTCCGGAACACGATAGCCCATGCGCTTGGCGGTATAGAGAATGCCAATGGCTGTATCGTCGTTCACGGCAAAGAAGCTGTCGGGAATCTCTTCCTGCTGAAGGAGCTCGGGAGTGATTGCCTCGGCATCGGCACGGTTGTCGCAGATGCGGAAAAAGTTATCGTTGGGCTTGAGTCCCTTTCGGAGCATGGCATCACGGTAGCCGTTGTAGCGGTTTTTAGAAATTTCGAGAGTCATCGGCGAACTATAGAATGCAATGCGACGGCAGCCGGTTTCGATCAGATAAGTCACAGCATTGAAGGCTCCCTGATAGTCATCCACCACCACGCGGCTGCAGTCGACACCGGTGCAGATGCGATCGTAGAACACAAGGGGCATGCCATGGTCGATGAGTTTTTGGAAATGGTCGTAGCTCTGGGTGTTCTTGGCTTGTGAAACAATCACTCCGCAAACCTTGTGTTCGTAGAACCGCTCGCAAAGCAACACCTCACGGTTGAACTGCTCGGCACTTTGCCCTACCATCACAATATATCCTCGGGAGGCGGCTTCTTGCTCAATGCCACTCAGGACGGAGGAAAAATAGAAATGCGTGAGCTGGGGAATAATGACGCCAATGATTTTCAGAGGCTTCTTGCGCCCACTGCGCAAACTCTCCGCCAGAACGTTAGGATAATAATTATGCTCCCGCGCGTAAGCCTTTATCCTATCGCGCTGAGGCTTGCTGATGCGGGGACTGTCTTTCAGGGCGCGCGAAACCGTAGCCACAGACACGCCAAGAGCCTCGGCGATATCCTTCATTGTTATCGGTATAGGTTGTTCCATGTCTCGTCATTAGGTGTTGAAACAGAGATTGTTCAACAGTTTTTAGGTCGTGATTTGCTGTACGGGACGAACCCCGTCGATGCAAAAATAGTCAATTGCAGTATAATATGGCGCATGCGAAAAACAAACTTTGTTATTTGATTGCGCAATCGTTTGCATTTCCGCATAGCGTGATTTACTGTTAAAAATCATGGAAGTATATAAAATAACCCTATTTTTGCATTGTCAAATGGTGCATTATCTACCTCAAAAGCCACTAAAAACCAATGGGACAGTCAATGTGTACCGACGACATACAAGCCTAAATAGAACAATACAACAACTTAATTGATATAACTTAAAAACCAAAAAAAATGAAGCAGGTAAGATTGACAATGCCTCGCAGAGCCTTCACATTAGTTTGTGGGCTTGCTCTTGCAACTACCGTCTTTGGACAACAGGTGGTTGTCAAAGGACATGTAGTGGATGCTACCGGCGAGCCGGTCATTGGCGCCACAGTTCGTGTAGACGGACAGCAGGGTGGTACGGTGACGGACATAGACGGTAACTTCACGCTAAATGCAAACTCTGGTGCCACGGTAACTGTGGACTACATCGGATATGAAGGTTACAAGGGGTCGGCCACAGCCAACATGAGCATCACGCTCCACGAGGGTGGGGAGAAGACTCTGAATGAAGTGGTGGTTATCGGTTACGGTGCCGTGAAGAAGTCGGACCTCACCGGTTCGGTGACAGCTTTGAAGCCGGATTCCAAGAACAAGGGTCTGGTGGTGAATGCACAGGACATGATCGGCGGTAAGATTGCCGGTGTGAATGTGACGAGCAACAGTGGTTCTCCTGGAGCAGGTGCAACCATCCGCGTGCGTGGTGGTTCTTCGCTCAACGCTTCCAACGACCCGCTGATTGTTATCGATGGCGTTCCGATGGATAACAATGGTGTGAAAGGTCTGTCCAATCCACTGTCGTTGGTCAATCCGCAGGACATCGAAAGCTTCAATGTCCTGAAGGACGCATCTGCTACTGCCATATATGGTAGCCGTGGTTCGAATGGTGTGATCATCATTACCACCAAGAAAGGACGCAAAGGACAGAAGCTCAGCATTAGTTATAATGGTAGTGCAACGGTGAGCATGAAGCGCAAAACCATCGATGTGATGAACGGAGATGAGTATCGCGAATTTGTTAAGAAACTCTATGAGGGCAACAGTCGCTATGACGAGGCTGTGGGTGCACTGGGTACGGCCAACACTGACTGGCAGAACGAAATCTACCAGACGGCCTTCTCGCAGGATCATGGTGTCACCTTGACGGGTTCTGCCGGTGCCACACTGCCTTACCGCGTGTCGTTGGGCTACACCGGACAGGAAGGTATTTTGAAGACATCAGACTTTAAGCGCTATACCGCTGCGGTGAACCTGAGCCCCAGTCTGTTCGACAATCATCTGAACATAAACCTGAACCTCAAGGGCATGTATGCCGACACCAAGTATGCCAAAACTGATGCTATCGGCGCTGCCGTGATGATGGACCCCACAAAACCAGTTTACAGCACAGAGGATAAGTACAAAAACTTTGGCGGTTACTATGAGTGGACAATGCCAGGCACGTCGCTCAACGACCCGACATGGCCTTTAACCTACAACGATCAGGCTACCGCCAACCCTGTAGCCATGCTCCATCTGCACAATGAAAGTGCCAATTCCAAGGACTTCGTGGGTAATATTGACCTTGACTATAAGGTACATGGCTTCGAAGACCTGCGTTTCCACGCTACGGCTGGTGCCGACATCGCAACTGGTAAGCAAGTGCTCGATGAGAGTCCGGCCTATCCAAGCAGCGAAGGAGTGTACTATGGCAACCACGGTTGGGAGAAAATCGACAAGCAGAGCTATACGATGAGTGGGTATACACAGTACTATCATGACTTCAACGACAAGGCCATGAATCACTTTGACATCATGCTTGGATCGGAATACCAGCGCTTTACAAAAAGCACGCATAACTTTTACTATGGCTATTATCCCGAAACCAACAACGACAAGAAGCTTGCCGGGACCATTTACAAGCCCAAAGGCAAAGACTATGATGGCGACGGTACCATCGATCCATACTACGACCCGACGGAAAACCGCCTGCTCTCGTTCTTCGGACGTGCCAACTGGTCGCTCATGGATAGTCGTTACATGCTTACAGCAACATTCCGTGCAGATGGATCCACACGTTTCAACTGGCTCGAGCCTTATCCCAATCAGCAGTGGGGATACTTCCCCTCTTTTGCCTTTGCATGGCGTATCAAGGACGAAAAGGAGTTCAAGGAAATTGAATGGCTGTCTAACCTGAAGCTCCGTCTGGGTTATGGACAGACCGGTCAGCAGGAAGGCATTGATGATTTCAGTTACTATACCTCATACACAATGAACGCCGGACCGGACTCTTACTATCCCATCTCGGGAGACGGTACGATGGCTCGCCCTGCCGCAGTAAACCATTCGCTGACATGGGAGACCACCACCACCTATAATATAGGTCTGGACTGGGGAATCTTCAAGCAGAGACTGACCGGTACGGTGGACTGGTATTATCGCAAAACGACCGACTTGCTCAATACGGTGTATGTTCCTGCCGGTGCTAACTTCAAGAATACATTGCGCTCAAACATCGGTGACATGAAGAATACCGGTGTGGAAGCCAGCTTCCATTGGCTCGCATTGAACACCAAGGACTGGAACTGGACACTCGATTACAACTTCACTTACAACCAGAACTCCATCACCAAACTGACCGGTGGCAAGGACGACGATTACTTTGTACCTACGGGTGGGATTTCGTCTGGTGTTGGTGTAAATGCCCAGGCACACGCCGTTGGACATCCTGCAAGTTCGTTCTATGTGTTCCAGCAGGTGTATGACAAGAATGGCATGCCTCTTGAGGGGGTCGTGGTAGACCGTAATGCCGATGGCCAGATTACCGATGCCGACAAGTATTTCTACAAGAGTCCGGCTGCTCCTGTGACGATGGGCTTCGCCTCTCGTTTAGAATATAAGAACTGGGACTTTGGCTTCTCTCTCCGGGCAAGCATTGGTAACTATGTCTACAACGATGGAATGGCTGGCAAGTCAAACATGAATGTCAGCGAAATCTACAGCAGCCACAGCTTCCTTTCTAACCGTCCGAAATATGTTTTGCCCTACAAATGGCAAACCTACGAGACAACCGCCACACTTTCCGACCGTTGGGTACAGAATGGTTCGTTCCTGAAGTGTGACAATATCACCTTGGGCTATAGTTTCAACAACCTTCTCAAAGGCACGAGCTGGCAGGGAATCAGCGGCCGTTTGTATGGAGCCGTGAACAATGCATTCATCATCACCAAGTATGAAGGCATTGACCCGGAGGTGTTTGGCGGCATCGACAACAACCTTTATCCGCGTCCTTTCTCGGCAACTGTTGGATTAAGTCTTAATTTCTAAAATTTAAAGGATAGATCAATTATGAAAACCTATATAAAAAATATACTTCCGGCAGCAGCTCTTGCACTGACATTTGGCATGTCTTCATGCTCTGATGTGCTGGAGATTTCTCCCAAAGATCCGGATATTGTGACCCAGGTTACGGCAAGCCAGCTGATGAACAAGTGCTATGCAAACATTGCCATGGCCGGTCAGGGCGGTGCCAATGGTGACTGCGACATCGATGGTCTTGATGGCGGTACAACCGGATATGTGCGCCAGATGTTCAATGCTAACGAGCTTACGACAGACGAAGCCATCTGCGGATGGGGAGACGAGGGGGTTGCGGCATTCAATTTCAACAGCTACGATGCCTCTCACCCAATGCTTCGCGGTCTCTATTATCGCCTGTATTTTGGTGTAACCGTTTGCAACCAGTATCTCATTCAGTTCGCCGAAGAGGACGCGACGATGACCGCAGAAGTTCGTTTCCTGCGTGCACTCAACTACTTTATGTTGATGGACTGCTTTGGTAATGTGCCTTTTACAACAGCCATTTCATCAGAAAAACCCAAGCAAATTCAGCGCGCCGACCTTTACAAATGGATCGAGAGCGAACTGCTCGACATTGAAGGCAAGCTGTCTAAGGCTCAGCCCAAGAAGGAAGGAGAGGCCGGCTACGGCCGCGTGGATCAGGCTGCCTGCTGGATATTGCTGGCCCGTCTGTATCTGAATGCAGAGGTTTACACCGGAACGCCCAACTGGTCTAAGGCCAAGGAGTATGCCCAGAAGGTGATGAACTCTCCCTATAAGCTGTACACCACAGCCAAGAAGGATCCTTCCGGCCAGACGTGGTCTGCCTATCAGCAGTTGTTTATGGGTGACAATGGCACCAATGGAGCATCTGTAGAAGGTATCTTCCCAATCGTGCAGGATGGTATCACCACCACTTCTTGGGGTACATCCCTATTCCTTATGGCCGGTCCTATAGACAAAGAGGCTTGCGTAAGGATTGATGGGACTAAGGGAAACAACACCAAAGAGTCCTGGAGCGGTAACCGTTGTCGTCCCGACCTCATCCGCAAGTTCTTCCCGCGCAACGACGCACCCAATGTCAATGCATACATGATGCCCGAGGCTGCAGGCGACGACCGTGCCATCTTCGACGGCGAGGGTCGTACCCTCGACAACACCGAGGTAGGCACGTTCAAGAATGGCTTTGCTACCCTGAAGTTCAATAACTTCAAGACTGACGGCTCTTCCGGTCACAGCAGTCAGTTCCCCGATGCTGACTTTTTCTTCTTCCGAACAGCCGAGGCTTATCTCATCTTTGCTGAGGCAGATGCTCGCCTCAACGGCAATAAGGTGACAACCGAAGGCATGAACGCACTCAACGCACTGCGTATACGTGCCAATGCAGAGAAAAAGACCACCTGGACCATGAAGGATCTCTGCGACGAGTGGAGCCGCGAGTTCTACTTCGAGGGAATCCGTCGTCCCACCTTGATTCGCTTCGGCTACTTTGGCGGCAACAACAATTATACTTGGCAGTGGAAGGGCGGAGCTTTTGAGGGAACCCAGTTCTCATCCAGCAAGAACGTCTTTGCCATTCCTACACAGGATATGACTGTCAACGATAACTTGGTGCAGAACAAGGATTACTAATTATCTAAAAAAGTTCGAAAATGAAAAATATATTTAAGTTATTACTGCTGCTTTTCGGTTTTGTTCTCCTCGCTTCCTGTGAGGACGACAATGGCAGCAATCCTGTGCTGACAACACCCACGACATTCGTGCTGAATACCCCAAGTATTGCGGCAAACAATGTTATTGACCTGGCCAACTCCAACACCTTGGAGCTCACCTGCTCACAGCCAGACTATGGTTTTCCGGCCGTAACGTCCTACACTGTAGAGGTGGCTACCAAGAGCGACATGAGCGATGCAACGCCTCTCGCCCAGACGTTCACCTCTGCCAGAATGAACCTTGACGCTGCCGAACTGGCCAGTACGCTGACCACCTTGGAATTGAACGCCGGGAAAAAGGATTCCGACTTCCCGATGACCATCCCCGTTTATGTCCGCGCCAAGGCTGTCATGGCCAGCAAGACAGGTGGTAGCGTGTCGGGTACGTCCATCACATCCAACGTTGTAACGCTGAACAAAGTCAACCTACGTTACTCCTTGCCCCCTGTATCTCTGCCTGAGAACATCTATATCACGGGTAACTTCAACAACTGGAGCTGGGAGACTTCCTTGGTCATGACTCCTGTTTATGACACCGACAACATGTTCTGGCATCTGGTCTATATCGATGGAAAAGGTATCAAGTTCAACACCTCCAAAGCATGGGACGGCAACGAAGTAGGCTTCTCCAAGATCGTTGTGAATGCCTCGAGCGAACTCGGCAGCGAGATTATCGAAGCTGATGGCAACATCGCCTCGTCCAAGCCGGGCTGGTATTTAATGATCGTCACCACCTCTGTATCCGGTCGAGACATTGTCTACGATGTGAGATTCAACAAACCCGAGGTATGGCTCATGGGAACTGCAACGGCCGGAGCCGATTGGAAAGAGCTGGAAGAAGGTACGATGTTCACAGTACCTACAACGGCTGATGGAAACTTTGTGTCACCCGCATTTGCCAACAACACCACAGGTGATGGCGGTCTGCGTGTGTATGTAAAGATTCCTGACTGTGACTGGTGGAAGTCTGAGTTTATGGTATTCGACAAGGTCATCAAGTATCGTGGCAAGGGCGGCGACCAAGATCGCGTCCAGGGCTCACAAGGCCAGAAGATCTATATGAACTTTACATCGGAAACCGGTGAGATCAAGTAACAATAATCCAAGTTGACTAAAGAAAACAAGAGATATGAAAAAAATATCATTATATCTGATACTCGCTCTTGCAGGACTCTTCACGAGTTCCTGCAGTGACGACTACACCGACTGGGCTGCACCGCAGACCAATCCGCAGGAAGCCGCCATCACCCTTCCTGGGGTCAAGGCATCGGCCGTAGAGCCGCAGACACTTGCCGAAGGAGTAGACGCCGTTCCGGTGTTTACCCTGACCACGGCCACCCTGCCCGAGGGATATGCGCTGGGCAAGGCTCGCGTGGAACTTACCCCTCAGGACGCAGGCAACACCAAGGCTACCGTTGTGAACACAACCCTCGACGGACATGCCTCCAAGGCCGATCTCCAAGCGCTCATCGAGCAGGCCTTCGGCAAAAACCCTGTCGCTCGCAAGTTTGATGCGCAGGTGTATCTCAATGCAGTGAAAAACGGGCAGGCTGCACTCATCGACGCCGGTAAGATTGTTTACACCGTGACCACGGTCAAGCCCGACATCGCAGAGGCTTATTATATCATTGGCGGCCCCAACGACTGGGCAGAATCGGCAGCAACGAAGCCTTTGAAGTTCAGCCACAGCGAAACCAACGTGTATGACGATCCCGTCTTTACCATCTCTTTCCCTGTAGATGCAACCAAGGACACTTGGTTTGCTATTGCCGACGACAAGGCCTGCGACGGTATCACCAACCAGAACGACTGGTCAATGCTCCTGGGTACCACCAGCGGCAATGGCAAGAACGGCGAAACCGGAGCTATGGAGCGTCGAGCCAAACTCTCCGACGACGGTTCATTCATGGTTCCCGCAGGTTCCCGCTATGTGTCTGTGACTATCAACATGATGGAATACACCTACACTGTGAAGGGCATCAACTTCTCTGAATTTATCTACGAAGTGGGCAACAACAGCAAATGGGGTGAGCATCCCTACGCTATGTACGGTCCCAATTTTGACGGCAAGTATTACGGTGCGTTCTATCTCGACGGCGAATTCAAGTTCAAGCCCAACGGTGGCGACGACTGGAGCGGCGACTGGGAATACAACGGCGAGGGTAAGCTCACGGCAGACGGCAGCAAGAACATCCCTGCCCCCGAGACGGGCTTCTACTTCGTAACCGTAGACCTCACATCCATGTCCTACGAGCTGAAACCCTTTGAGGAGATGCACGTGGTGGGCGATGCCCTCGTTGGCAACGCTGACCAATGGGGTGCAGGCGTCACCATGACATGGAATGCCACCAACAAGACTTGGGAAGCCAAGGGCGTGAAGCTCGAGGCCGGCAAGACCATCAAGTTCAAGGATGAAGACGGCAGCTGGAAAGGTGTGAACCTCGGCGGCTCGCTCGACAAGCTCATTCAGGGAAGCAACGACAACATTCCCGTTGTCCAGTCGGGAACCTTCGACATTATTCTCCACATGGAGAACACCGATCGTGCCCCCTATGCTGAGTTGATTGCACGGTAAGCCACGCCACACAACAACGATCACAACTGCAAAACGGGGCGTTCACAACACAGTGACACCCCCAGGCAGATGTGAGGAAAACAGATTGTTATAATTATTTTTACAGTCCGCTAAACTTTTGGTATTCGTAACAAAAGTTTAGCGGACTGTCATGTTGCTCTCTATTCAGGCGTTACAGCCCTATTTCCCAGCCTGAATCGTCCTGACCTTATGCTGCAATTCTACAAACTAAGTAGAGGAAAAGGACTTTTGCAAAAGCTTATCTTGGATGTAAAAAGGGTTTTGCAAAGACATCAGAATAGTTAAAACCGAGGGAAATGTGGTTAAAATATTCTAATCAAACGCAACATTACACGTCGTGTTGCGTCTTTACCATATAGTATATACGTGGAAGATATTAACTAAAAATACGAACAAATATGAAGAAGAACGTTTTTATCATGGCGGTAACGGCTGGCGTGTTGCTCGTTTCGAGCTGCGCAAGCAAGAAGGAATTGGTGAACTGCCAGAACGAAAATCGTGAGTTGACATCAAACTATCAGTCTGCCAAGGAACAGCTGGCTGCCTCGCAAGCACGCGTTTCCTCACTCGAGGACCAGTTGAGCCAGCAGAAGCGAGACTATGCTTCGCTGCAAAATAGCCTTGACAAGAGTTTGGCGAACACATCGGACAACAACATCAATATATCCAAACTGGTTGACCAGATTAACGAATCGAACCAATACATCCGTCATTTGGTGGATGTGAAGAGCAAGAGCGACTCGCTGAACATGGTGCTGACCAACAATCTGACCCGCTCGCTGAGCAGGGAGGAAATGAAGGAAGTGGATGTTCAGGTGCTCAAAGGCGTGGTCTATATCTCTTTGGCCGACAACATGCTCTATAAGAGCGGTAGCTATGAGATTAACGACCGTGCGGAAGAGACACTGGGTAAGATTGCAAAGATCATCATGGACTACAAGGATTATGATGTGCTCATCGAAGGAAATACCGACAATGTGCCTATCAACACCTCGTCGGAGCTGATGAAGAATATCCGCAACAACTGGGATCTCTCGGCTCTGCGCGCTTCTTCTGTGGTGCAGTATCTCATCGACCACTTTGGTGTTGCGCCGGGCAGACTGACCGCCGGAGGTCGTGGCGAGTTCAATCCCATTGCTTCCAATGATACGGCATTAGGCAAGCAGCGCAACCGCCGTACCCAGATTATCATCACACCGAAGCTCGACCAGTTTATGGACCTCATCGACGAGGCTCCCGAAGAGAATAAATAGAGCAGGGATTCGTCCCGATTTTTGTCGCCTCCCTTGTGCATCCTTGAACGGGTTGCGCAGGGGAGGCGTCAATATTTTATCATAAAAACAGGGACATGTCCACTCGCTGTTCTGGAGAAAAAAGTGGGCAGAAATAGCCGTGGGTACGTAGAGAAATGTTCGAAAAAACCACGGGCTGACGCGATAAAGGTCTTATGGTGGTGCGACAAGGCTGGAATCGCAACCCGTTTTGACTTTGGACGCGTGGCGATCAAGCTTCGATCGCACTGCCGTTAGTATCTAATGGCAGGGTGTTTGGAAAACTGTTTTTTCGGCGAAACTTTGCTTTTTTAGCAAGATTTTGATTATTAAGTCTTTGCAGAAAACCCAAACTTTGGGCGTATTTCGGAAAAGAGATTTGGAATTTTGAAATACGCCGCTCAGCAGCATCGCTTTGTTGGAATTTTTCATCGCCTTGAGTCGCCCTTGCAAAGACAAGTGCAGTTTGACCGGGGCGATGTCTCCGGCTGTTGTGATGTAATACTTACTGTTTATTCACTTCGATTGTTGGCGGTGTGTATCGGAAAGAATCCATACTGACAACCCGCCCGTCCCTGAATCCGATGAGAATGACATCGTAGTTGCCCGCAAGGTCGAAGTTTTTATGATATTCCCACTGTTCCAATCCGTCTTCGGTAAATCGGCGGTAGTTGGGCTCTTTTTTCATGATGGATGTAACTTCCTGGTAGGTTTGTCCCTGATGGATTCTTCCGGTCATTTGGACACGGCTGCTACTCATTCCCATGGTGACACAAGAAGACAGTGTTATGGCCATGACGAGTGCTGCGATGGCATGAATCAACTTTTCTTTTCGTTTCTGAGTTTTCATAGCGTTAGCTGTTAAGTTCAACCTGTTGTTTGGGAGTGAGTTTTCTGATGCGACTCTGGCGTGGCTGTCTCACCTTAAACTTGTCGAATCCCTCACCATACACACCGATTACGTTGGTCTGGGTGACGAAAGCCTTGGGGTCTATCTCGTTGATGATAGAGAATATGATGCTGCTCTCGCGTCGCTTGGCCATGACAAACAGCATCTTCACGTTGTGCCCGGTGTAGAATCCCTGAGCCTCGATGACGGTTGCACCACGGTGTGGATATTTGGCTATGCGCGAAGCAATCTCCTTGTATTTGTCCGAGATAATGAAAAATTGCACGCTACGCTGCATCGACTGTATCACTTGGTCGATACAGAAACCGATGACCAGCAGCACCACATAACCATAGATCACCTTCTCCCAGTCGTGGAATACGAAATAAGTAGACGTAATGATGACAATGTCGATAAGCATGATGATGCGCCCAAGGCTGATGTCGCGGTATTTGTTGATAATGGCCGCAATAATATCGGTGCCGCCCGTGGAGCCGCGAAAGGCAAGTCCGATGCCGACTCCGGAGCCGCAGAATATACCTCCGATGATGCTGGCCATGAAAGGTTCGTTGCTCAACAAATGGGTGTTGGCTGAGTATTCCTGCATCAGTGCGGTCACCGTGGTGAGCACGGCAACACCAAACATGGTCTTGATGCAAAACTTGAACCCCAAAATACGGAGTGCGATAAGCAGGAGTACGGCATTGACAAGGAAATAGGTGAACTGCACGGGAACATCTGCAGCCCAAAAGACAATAGATGCGATACCGGCCACCCCGCCCGTTCCAATGCTGTTGGGCAGCAGAAAGATGTTCCAACCAATGCTGTAGGAAATCATGGCAATGCCAATCATGACATAATCGCGTATCTCGTTGATGATTTTTTTGTTCTCTGACGTCATGGCTTTTTCTTTTTACCTTTACCTTGCTGTCTCAAGCTGGACTGCGAAGAGCCGAACTTGTGAAGCTTCAGTAGGTTTGTTATACGGTTGCAAAGTTACGGATAAATCTCATAAAACAAAGTTTTTAGCAATCAAAGTTATAGCAAGTGAGCAAGAGAGCCTTGAGTCATTTTGTGCACCTGCCCAATCCTACGCCCGTGTAACACCATTGTAACATGCGCGTAAAAATTATGTAACAAGTTCTACTTACCTTTGCCGCATAATTTTACGGATATCTCTGATTTATGAGCACCATTTATTTATGTATTGTCGTATTCCTGCTGTGTTTGGCAGTGTTCGATCTCTTTGTGGGCGTGAGCAATGACGCCGTGAATTTTCTCCAGTCGGCCGTAGGAGCCAACGTGGCCACGTTCCGCACCATACTCATCATTGCATCGTGTGGGGTTGCCTGCGGCGCTGTGCTGTCCTCGGGTATGATGGATGTGGCCCGGCATGGTATTATGATGCCCGTGAACTATTCGTTCGAGGAGGTTATCACCATTTTCCTGGCCGTTATGGTGACCGACGTGCTGATACTCGATGTATTCAACACGCTTGGCATGCCCACATCGACCACGGTATCGTTGGTTTTTGAATTGCTGGGAGGTACGTTTATTCTTGCGACCATCAAGATGGTTGGCGACGACAGCCTCGACTACGGCAACCTGCTCAACAGCAGTCATGCGCTGAAAACGATCATTGCCATTTTTGTCAGCGTCGGTATAGCTTTCTTCTTTGGAGTGATTGTGATGTGGATATCGCGTGTGATATTCACCTTTAACTACAAGTTGCACGCTAAGTTTACCATTGCTGTGTTTGGCGGAATTGCCTTCACGGCATTGGCTTATTTCATTTTCCTCAAGGGGTTGGGCAAGAGTCCCTATATTTCAGAGGCAACAAGAGACTACATTCAGGCTAACACGGGCATGCTGCTTGTCTATACCTTCATCATCTCGACCATTCTGATGGAAATCCTTCATCTGCTGCGTGTGCACATCTTCAAGTTAGTGGTGCTCATGGGAACGTTTGCCTTGGCCATGGCCTTTGCAGGCAACGACTTGGTGAACTTCATCGGTGTGCCGTTGGCCGGGCTCGATTCCTATCAGGATTTCACGGCCAACGCGGGCGGAGCATCGGCTTCGGAGTTCATGATGGTGTCGCTTATGGAGAGCGCCAAGACACCCCCTGCCTTCCTGATGGCGGCCGGACTTATCATGATTATAGCCATGGCAACCTCGAAGAAGGCCCACAACGTGATCAAAACCTCTGTGGACCTGAGCCGACAAGATGAGGGTGACGAGATGTTCGGGTCGTCGAGTGCGGCTCGCAGCATCGTTCGCTTCAGTCAGAACGGTGGATCGTGGTTTGAACAGGTGCTTCCTTCGCGTATCCGCCAGTGGATTGGCAGCCGGTTTGACAGAAGTGAGGTGATACTCGACGAGGGTGCGGCATTCGACACGGTGCGGGCATCGGTCAATCTTGTGCTGGCAGCCATGATCATCACCATCGGTACTAACTACAAGTTACCCTTGTCCACAACATACGTCACCTTCATGGTGGCCATGGGTACCAGCTTGGCCGACCGCGCATGGAGCCGCGAGAGTGCGGTGTTCCGTGTGACGGGTGTGCTGAGTGTCATCGGAGGATGGTTCATTACGGCGGGAGCGGCTTTCCTTGCCTGTGCAGCGGTGTGTGTGATCATGTTCTATGGCGGCATCATTGTTCAGGTGGCATTTATGGTTTTAGTGATTATTACTCTCATTCGCTCCAACCGAAAATATGCCAAGAAAGCTGCAAGGAATAACAAGACCAGTCTGTTCAATCTCATGATGCGCACCCGTGATGCCGATTTGGTGTGGGATATGCTGCGCGGACAGGTAACCAAGACGCAGGCATTTGTCAACGGTTTTGCCCAGAAGGAGTTCAACCGCATCATAGACGGCTTTGCCAATCAGGACGTGCGCTCGTTGCGTCGCAGCAAGAAGGAGCTTGTTAATGAACAGGCGATGCTGAAGAAGTTTCGCCGACAGGAAATGCTGGGATTGAAGAGGTCGCCTGTTGATGTTGCCATTGAGCGGAACACGTGGTTCCATCTCGGTGCCAACTCTAATCAGCAGTTTATCTACAGTCTTCGCCGCATGCTCGATCCTATCAAGGAACATGTGGACAACAATTTCAACCCACTGCCTCCCGAATATATCAACGAGTTTGAACCCGTGCGCAGAAGAATCAATGAGCTTATGAAGATGGCACAGAACATTATCGAGGCCAGACAATATGACAATTATCGGAACGTCTTGGCCGAGGCGGATTTCTGCAGGGATGAGTTGTCGGAGCTGCGGAAACGGCACATCGACCGTATTCAGCAGACGGAGAATAACCGGATGCTTCAGGTGTCTCTCGTGTATCTAAATATGTTGCAGGAGAGCCAGGAATTTTTGAATGCCATGCGCCATCAGTTGCGTGCAGTGAAGAAGTTCATGGAGAATTAAACAGAAGTTCATGGAGAATTAAACAGAATCCTGCCGGCTGGTCATGCAGCCGGCAGGATTCGTAGTAACGTGTTTGTAACCTGCCTGTAATCGTCTCTTCAACATCTTGTGAACGTTATGTCAAACGTGTGCAACGCTGCTGTAATATGTTGCGTATAACTTTGCAGCGTACAAAAGATGATAATCAAGATGAAAGATTGCAAAAGGGGAATGACAGTCGTATTACTGCTATTGATTGCTACCATTCAGGGTATCGCCCAATCGATTGTGGGCACGGTGACCGACAACAGCACTGACGAACCGTTAATCGGTGCTATGGTTGCTGTAAGAGGAACAGACAATAAGGCCGTAACCGACATTGACGGCAAATTCTGGCTGACAGGATTGAAGGCCAACAGTAATTACACGCTGGTCGTAACTTATGTGGGCTACAAAACGCAGACGGTGGAAACCACCTCTATCAGGGTTGTCTCCGGCGAAGAAGGTATCAGGATTCAGATGACTCCGGACGAACATCAGCTTGGAGAGGTTTCCATTGTCGGCATTGAGCGAAAGAATACCGAGACGGCCGCCGTTCAGCAGGTAAAGAACAGCGATGTGATTGTGAGCAATGTCTCGGCACAAGAAATAGAGAAAACACAGGACTCCAACGCCGGCGAGGTGATACGCCGTGTGCCGGGTGTGAGTCTTATCGACGATAAGTTTGTGATGGTGCGCGGCCTGTCACAAAGATATAACAATGTGTGGATGAACGGTGGTGCTGTGCCCAGCAGCGAGGCCGACAGCCGTGCTTTCTCGTTTGACATCATCCCCAGTCAGCAGATTGATAACCTCACCATTGTGAAGACACCGTCTGCTGAGTATCCTGCCGACTATACCGGTGGTTTTATCCTTATTAATACCAAGGAAATTCCCGTTTCAAATTCACTTTCCTTCACTGTGGGAGGAAATTGGAACGATGCCTCGTTGGGCGATTTCTCCACGTTCAGCAAGACCACAAGCAATCTTGACGCCATCGGAACCTCGCTGCTCACGGGTGGTTTCAACAACGACTGGATGGTGAAGTCGCAAAATGTATATGGCGATTTGAAGCTGGGCATGAACGGTAGCTCTCGCTGGAAGATAGGCCACCACAAACTTGGAATGATTGCTGCGGCCAACTATTCGAATGCATACCGCACGTATGCCGACATGCAGAACAACCTCTATGGTGTGTATGATGTGGCTAACGACCGTAGCAACTATTTGCGCCATTCTGTCGACGACCAGTACAACAACAACCGCAGGTTTGGTGCGATGCTCAACTTCACGCTCCTCTCTCCAACAGGAAACCACAAGCTTGAGCTTAAAAACATCTTCAATCGCCTGACCAATCAGCGCTACACTTGGCGTGAGGGTGTGTCGGCACAGGCCAATCTCGAGAACTCCGCCGAATACTATTACCGCAGCCGCACGGCCTACAACGGGCAGGTCACCGGCAAGCACACCTTCAAGAATGACCAGCTGGACTGGAGCGTGGGCTATGCCTATGCCAACCGACATCTGCCCGACCGTCGTCGCTATTTGGTCGACGATGCCTTAGAGTCCGGCCAGATTGCCCTGACCACGGGTAACGACATATCGCGCGAATGGACACAACTTGACGAGCATATCATCTCGGGCAACGTGAACAACAAGATGGACTTCAAGTTCAATACATGGGAACCTAATTTGAAGTATGGTGCCTATGCAGAATACCGCACCCGTGAATACATGGCCCGTGAGTTTATCTACCATTGGGATGCTTCCAACCACAGCCTGCCTGACGGGTTCCGTCAGATGGATATCCCGACACTACTGTCGAACGAGAACAATCTGGGCGAGGGGAAAATGGATGTTCTGGAGCAGGTAAGGTGGAGCAACAACTACAGCGGACACAACACATTAGGCGCAGGCTATCTCACGGCGACTCTCCCCTTTGGTCCTTTGAGCATCCTCGCCGGTGTCCGCTTTGAGCATAATGACATGGAACTCATTTCCAACACCCGCGATAACGAGCGCAGCGAATCGTCACGCCACTACCGCAGCGATGATTTCTTCCCCTCATTCAACGCCACGTATAAGTTCAACGATCGCCACCAGCTGCGTGCCAGCTATGGCCGAACCGTTAACCGTCCGGAGTTTCGTGAGGTGTCCTCATCGGTGTATTACGATTTCGACCTGGCCTCGAGCGTGCAGGGAAACACCGAGTTGAAGACCTGTCGCGTGGATAATGCGGACCTTCGCTATGAGTTCTATCCTTCGCGTGGTGAGCAGATTTCGCTCGCAGCATTCTATAAACATTTCGATTCCCCGATAGAGTGGACCTACACCGTGGCGGGAGGTACCGACCTCATCTATTCCTACAAGAATGCGGTCAGCGCCAACAACGTCGGTCTTGAACTGGATATCCGCAAGGATCTCTCGTTCATCGGGCTGAGAAATTTCAGCTGGTCGTTCAACGGGGCACTCATCCGCAGCCGTGTGAACTTCCCCAGAGGAGCCAAGGAGGAAAACCGGCCCATGCAGGGACAGTCGCCCTATCTTGTCAACACAGGACTGTTTTATCGCAACGAGGCAAAGCAGTTAAGCGTGGCTCTGCTCTACAATCGCATCGGGAAACGCATCATTGGTGTAGGCCGTTCGGAGGGAAGCACCGGTGGCGAGGAAACGGCACGCATACCCGATTCCTACGAAATGCCACGCAATGTGCTCGACCTGTCTGCCACAAAGCGATTCGGCAAACGTTGGGAACTGAAGTTCAACATCCGGGATATACTTGCCGAGAAAATATACTACAAGCAGTTTGCCGAAGTGAATTATTCCGACGGTACCCACAAAACCATAGACGAAATCGTGCGTGCTTTCAAGCCTGGCCGCAACTTTGGACTATCGGTTGTCTACAAATTGTAACGCTGTGTTCAAGCGGCTCATCGACAATCTGATATGAATATCCCAATCACGACACAACGAAAACATATACTATCAAGAGAAATATTTCAACGTTTAACAAACATTATTTACTTATGAACAAACAATGGATGTATGGATGCATGGGCATCCTGATGGTTGCAGCAAGTCTGATTTCCTGCAGTAGCGAAGACGATGGTGAGAAACCGGATCCCACCCCCAGCACCGGTTACACCTGGACAACCGACGGCGGTCTCAAGGCTGCATCGGGTATTCTTTTCACTAACGGCAAGGAAGACGCTGCAGGAAAGGAAATAGGAACCGGCGACAAGGAGTTTGTCTTCACGGGCAAGCAAACCCTGAAAAAGGGAACCTACTTGTTGAAAGGCTGGGTCTACATTGCCAATGGAGCCGAACTCACCATTGAGCCGGGCACTGTGATCAAGGGCGACAAGGACACCAAGGCTTCGCTCATCGTGGAACGTGGTGGCAAGCTCATGGCCAAGGGCACGGCTACGGCCCCCATCGTGTTTACTTCGGCTCAGCCCAAGGGAAATCGCAAACCGGGTGACTGGGGTGGACTGATCATCTGTGGTAAGGCCAAGAACAACCAAAAGGAAATGCAGATTGAGGGTGGTCCCCGCACGAAGCATGGCGGCGAAGACAATGCCGATAACTCCGGTGTGCTGAGCTATGTGCGCATTGAGTTCGCAGGTTATCCCTTTGAGAAAGACAAGGAAATCAACGGCCTGACCTTCGGCTCGGTGGGTTCTGGCACACAGGTAGACCACGTGCAGGTGTCTTATTCCAACGACGACTCCTACGAGTGGTTTGGTGGTCAAGTGAATTGTAAGTATTTGGTAGCTTTCAAGGGTTGGGACGATGATTTCGATACCGACAACGGTTTCGCCGGTAAGGTGCAGTTTGGTTTGGTTGTCCGCGACTCCAAGATTGCTGACACGTCACAGAGCAATGGCTTCGAAAGCGACAACTGCGCTGACGGCTCCGCTGTTTCTCCTTACACCACGGCCACCTTCTCCAACATCACTTTTGTTGGTCCCAAGATGGATGCAGGCTTCCTGAATTCGGTAGACTATATTACCGGCGGTTCGATGAATCCCGGCAATGGCTCGGCACTGGGCAAGTTCCAGAGCGCCATGCAGATTCGCCGCAACTCTCGTCTGAGCTGCTACAACTCAGTGGCATTGGGCTACCCCATCGGACTGATTCTCGACAATCAGAAAGGCGACACCCAAGGAGCTGCCACAGCCGGAAAACTTCATGTTAACAATGTGTGGTTTGCAGGTATGGATGTTGTCGGCTCTGACGCCAACAAGATCTACGATGACGTGCTTGTGACGGGCTACAACGAAAAGAGCAAACCCATATTGGACACGAAGCAGAAGAGCTTCTCCAGCACATGGTTCATGAATCAGAAGGGCAACAAGGTGCTCAAGGAGATCGTCGAACTCGGCATGGAGTCCAATGGCTATATGCCTAAGGCTGGCAGTGCACTGCTCACGGCGGCTCTCTTTAGTGGTCTCGACAGCTGGTTCAATCCGGTAAGCTATATCGGTGCATTCAGTGCAGGCGACACTTGGTTGGAAGGTTGGACCAACTTCGATCCCGAGAACACAGATTATTAATCGTGCACGACCTTTTCTGAAAAGAAAACAGCTGTAAGGTCAAATACAAACGACCCTGCCCGCGCTTCCGTTGCGTGGGCAGGGTTTTCCATATGGTTAGCTCTTGTTTTTTACTCTACATGCTATCGTCTAACGGCCGCAGTACGCTTGTCTAACGGCTGCAGTACGCTTGTCTAACGGCCGCAGTACACCTGTATCGCGGCCGTCAGCCCATGGCATTGTCTCTCAATTCCCGGTATAGTCCGTCGACGATCGAGTCGGCCAGGGAGATGTTGGGCACGAAGATGCTGTCGCTCTTTAGTTGTTTGGCAACAGAGAGGAAGATCTGGGCAGCGGGCACGATCACGTCGGCCCGGTCGTCTTTGAGACCGTAGGCTTCCATGCGCTCTTTTAGGCTCATGGGTTTCAGCAGTCCGTAAAGCCGCTGCAATTCCTCGACACCAAGTGTTTTGGTAGACTGTTTCTCGTTGGAAATTCTGAATAGCTTGTTGATGTTTCCGCCCGAGCCGATGATCTGGATGTCGGGATATTTCTGCGCATAGTTTTGTAAATCGCTCTCCATCCTTTCCCACATGCTGGGCGGCACCTGTCCGGAGAGCAGCCTCAGCGTACCGATGTTGTAGGAATGACTCTCGGCTAAGGCGCCCTCGTGGATGAGCGATATTTCAGTGGAGCCGCCTCCCACGTCGACGTAGGCAAAGTTGCCCTCGTTGGAGTCGGTCTTCTCCACGAGGTTGTTGACGAGCAGCAAGGCCTCGTCCGAGCCCTTCACAATCTCAATCTTGATGCCAGTCTCCTTTTTAATTTTCTTCAGGACATGCATGCCGTTCTCGGCATCGCGCATGGCCGAAGTGGCACAGGCACGGTAGGCGTCGACGCCGAACAGCTTCATGAAGTGCTTGTAACCTTTCATCATGTGGATCATCATCTGCTCGCGCTCCTTGGATATTTTGCCAAGGGTGAACACGTCCTTGCCCAGACGCAGGGGAACGCGGATGAAAATGAGCTTCTTGACCCGGTCGAGCCCCACTTCCTTGTCATTGAATTTCTTAATCAGCAACCGTGCTCCGTTGGAGCCGATGTCGATGGATGCAAGTGTTTTCTTCATAAAAATATAGATAGGAAAATTAAAAGATGCTTGGTAATAGGAAGAATAATACAAAGATAATCAAAAAAAGTGTTGCATGCTTGATTCTGAATAATTTTTTAACCCTTTATTTTCACTCATGCGACACGAAAACGCCTTGATGTTGTTTTCTGCAAAAAAATAGTCTCCTCTCATATTAAAGTCGTATATTTGTATGTCTTATTTATGGACGGATTTTGTTCGTCCCTCTTTGTCTAACCGAATTGCCATTAAGAATTTATGATAAAAACAGTAACAGCTTTTCAGTCGTTAGTTTCCAAACTCCAGCGTGGAGCCGATATGTGGAAAAAACGAATATCAGTGCGTAGTCTGACCGTGGGAATGTGTTTGCTTGGCTCGTTTCCGCTGTTTGCCCAAAAGAAACCACTCGACCACGATGTCTATGATGGCTGGCAGCGCATCGCCGTGCCGGCACTCTCGCCTGACGGCACCTTCCTGTCTTATCAAATCAATCCGCAGGAGGGCGATGGGACGCTGTACATCCGCAACAATAAGCGCAAGAAAACGATAACTGTTGCCCGTGGATACAAGGCGCAGCTGACGGACAAGGGGCTGTATGCCGTGTGCCTTGTGAAACCTCTGTTCAAACAGACGAGACAAGCGAAAATCAAGAAAAAGAAGGCCGACGACATGCCTATGGATTCGTTGGCCATCATCAATCTGCAGACAGGCAACATCAAACGTTTTGCCCATGTACGCTCGTACGAATTGGGAAAATATGCCGATCGGGCTGTGGCATTCAGTGTAAAGGACACGACGCTCATTCCCAAGAAGGACCGGAAGAAGAAGGATGTGGGCTACCCCACGCTCATCTATCATTTTGCGACGGGTAAGACAGACACGCTTCGCCATGTGGACCGGTATGCGATGAACAAGCAGGGCACGGTGCTGGCCTACGTCAGCCAATACAAGAAGAACAATACCACGCTGCGTGCATACGACATTTTGTCCGGCAAGTCCGTGCTGATAGGCGACACACTGGCCTATTACTCGTTGCCGAAATTCAACGAGACGGGCACGCAGATGCTGTATCTGCAATCGGCTGATACGCTCAGCTCGGGCAGTAAGCATTGCAGCCTCCACCGATACACCCTAGGACAGGATGGGGCGGAGAAGCTTGCCGAACCCACACCCGGGGGATGTCCCGACGGGTGGGGCATCAATGAGAACAGTCAGCCCACCTTCAGCCAAAACGGAAAGAATATATTTGTGGGCATCGCCCCCTATATTGCACCCGACGACACCACACTGCATAGCTTCGAAACGGCCAGTTTGGACATTTGGAACTGGGATGCCCCCATGCTTCCGCCCGCGGAGAAGGCTAATCTGAAGGAGTTGAAAAAGAAGAATTGCCTTACGGTCTACAACAACGGTCGTCTTATTCCGATGACTACCTCCATGTACGACCGCATCAGGTTTGTCGACCGTGGCAATGCCGACTATGTGCTTTCCTTGGACCGAACCGGCAACATGGTGGAAACGCAGTGGAGTTATCAGACGTCCGTTAATGTGAGCCTTGTAGAACTCTCTACGGGCAAGCGAATATCTGTTGTCAAAGGACAGGTGACCAATGTCACAGCATCGCCCGGGGCCAAGTATGTGGCATGGTTCGACCTAACGAGCAGTCAGTGGATGGCCTACGACGTGGCTACGGGCAGGACCCGCAATCTGACCGCCGGCATGAAGGTGAATTTCTGGGACGAAGAAGACGATCACCCCATGCTGAAAGAACCCTACGGCGAAGCGGGATGGACGGCGGGAGACCGAGCTCTCCTGGTCTACGACCAATATGACCTGTGGCGCATTCCGATGAACGGCGGCAAGCCTGTCTGCCTTACAAAAGGCAAGGGTAGGGAGAACAACCGTGTGTATCGTTTCCTGAACTTGAAGGATAGCGACGATCCGATTGCCATTGCGCCGTCGGAGACAATGCTGCTCACCGTTTTTGACAAGATAAGCAAGAAGAATGGGTTCTCAAAGACCAACCTCAGCGGGAATCTGAAAGACCTTACGCTTGAGGGGTGGGCGCAATCGGTTGTCAGAAAGGCAAGAAACAGCAATACGTATGCTTACCTGCGCGGCAACTTTGATCATCCGAACGACTTGTATGTCACCACAAATGATTTTGCCACACAGCAGAAACTCACATCCATCAACCCGCAGCAGAAGGATTACAACTGGGGAACCGTGGAACTGGTACACTGGAATGCCTTTGACGGAACCCGTCTGGATGGATTGCTCTACAAGCCCGAGGATTTTGATGCCGGCAAGAAATATCCGGTCATGATTTATTTCTACGAGAAGAATTCCGATGGACTCTACAAATATATCGAGCCCCAGCCCAGTTGGTCGATTATTAACATTGCCTTTTATACCAGCCGCGGCTATCTTGTATTTGTTCCGGATATTGTCTATAAGGCGGGGTTGCCCGGTGAGAGTGCCTACAACTGCATTGTAAGCGGAGCCCAACAACTTGCCCGGAAGCCTTGGGTGGATGCCGGGAATATGGCCATTCAGGGACAGAGTTGGGGTGGCTATCAGGTGGCATATCTCATTACGCGAACAAATATGTTCAAGGCTGCCGGTGCCGGTGCGCCGGTCTCCAATATGACAAGTGCTTTCGGTGGCATACGCTGGGGTTCGGGAAACAGCAGGCAGGGACAATATGAGGAGGGACAAAGTCGCATTGGGCATAATCTTTGGGAGGCGCCGGAGCTTTATATTTCGAACTCGGCTCTCTTCAAATTGCCTAATGTTGAGACTCCGGTGCTGATCATGCACAACGACGCCGACGGTGCGGTGCCATGGTATCAGGGTATTGAAATGTTTATGGGGCTGCGACGATTGGGCAAGCCTGCGTGGTTGCTTCAGTACAATAAAGAGGAACACAATCTCAAGGAGCGTCGCAATCGTAAGGACCTCAGCATACGCCTGCAGCAGTTCTTTGACTATGAACTGAAGGGCGCTCCCCAACCGGCATGGATGAAAACCGGCCTTCCCATACTCAGGAAGGGCCAGTATTATGGTTACGAAAAGGCCGAATAAACAGGTGAATGTGTGATTGACGCTTAGCTAATCAACTCTTGGGCTGGAGGGTGGAAGCACACTGATCCGATGGAGGGGTTGAGCAGGATTCGACATATAGCCTTCGAATCTCCTCCTGACTTCGCAGATAAGCTCCCTGTTGCATCTCGTTCAACCCATGCCCGTCGACAATGCGTCCATTGGCAGTGTCGGCCATGCCCAGTTCTATGGTGTTCATGAGGTCGGCTTTCAGGTCGTTGTCGTAGACTGGCGACATCACCTCGATGCGGTTCAACAGGTTTCGGGGCATCCAATCGGCAGAGCCGATATAGTATTTGTTTCGGCCGCCGTTGCAGAATATCAGTATGCGGCTGTGCTCTAAGTAGCGGTCGATGATGCCCACGGCCCTGATGTTGTCGGAAATGCCCGGCACGCCTGGAATGAGTGAGCAGTTGCCGCGAATAACAATGTCAATCATCACACCGGCCTGCGAAGCTTCGTAGAGTTTGGCTACGAGATCTTTGTCGGTGATGTGATTGATTTTAACCTTGACCCACGCTTCCTTGCCTTCCTTGGCATTTCTTATTTCAATATCAAGCATACGCAGGATGCGACGTTTCAAGGCGTTGGGTGAAACGAGCAGCTGATTGAACCGCACCTGCTGGAAAGGACGTTGTATAAACTGAAACACCTTGGCAACCTCCGATACTATGGAAGGGCGGGCTGTCATCATTAAGTAGTCGGTGTAGGTTTTGGCATTACCCTCGTGGAAGTTTCCTGTACCGATGCAGGCGATGTCACCATGCTTGTCTTTGATGTAAAGAAGTTTGGAATGTACCTTCAGGCCTTCTACACCGAAAATAACATTGACTCCCTCTTCCTGCATGCGCTTGCTCCACATGATGTTGCTTTCCTCGTCAAAGCGAGCCAGAAGTTCCACCACTGCCGTTACCTTCTTGCCGTTGCGCGCCGCGCAAATGAGTGCCTCCACCACTTTGGAGTCCTTGGCCAGCCGATAGAGTGTTGTCTTGATTTCCTTCACCTCGGGCTTCAGGGCAGCCTCACGCAACACACGGATGTACCCGTTGAAGCTGTGGTAGGGAACGTGTATGAAGCGATCCTTGCAGCGAATGAGATCGAGAATGCTCTCCTCTGACATGAACTCCGGCTTCATCATCTGTTTCCATTTGGGATATTTCAAGTCGGTATGTCCGCAGTCGGGGAAGTTCATCAGGTCTTTATGATTCTGGTAGCGCTCGCTGCTCAGTGTGGTGTCAAGCTCGCGCACTTTCAGTTTGCTCATAATGGTCTTCCGCATATTGCTTGGCATGTCGCGGTCATAGATAACGCGGATGGGTTCGCCGTGCTTTCGGCTGCTCACCCCCAAGGCGATACGTTCCATGGCGCCGTAGTCGGAGTCGTTATCAACTTCCATCTCCGCATCTTTGGTAAACTTGAAACTGAATGCCCGGTAGTGGTTTTTGGGAAATCCGATAAAGATGAGCGGCAGGCAGAAGCGTATCACGTCATCGAGATACATGATGTTATCGAAGCCATCGGACCCGGGTATCTTGATGAATCGCCCGTAGATCTTGTCGGGCACTTTGATAATAGCATATTTGGAATTGTTGTTGTTCTCCTCGGTTTTCTCTATCAACAGGTATATACGATTGTCTTCCAACGCGGTGAAATTCTTCAGTTCGTTGAGCCAGATGGGGTTGGTCGAGCCATTGAGCTTGTCATAGAAGAAATCGCGGAGCCACATCCTCTGCTCATCATTGAGTTGGGTCTCATTGAGCAGTCTGATGTTGTGGCCTTCCAATTCTTTGAATACTTTTTGGGTAGCCTGAAGATACTCCTTGTTATATTGCTCGTTAAGTCGGCTAATGGTCTTGATGGTCCGCTTGATGTTATGACGCATACCCTTGGTGATATCCGGACTTTCGGCAATGCGGTTGAGAGATGCTACCCGAACACGAAAGAACTCATCGAGATTGCTGGAGTATATGCCGAGGAACGACAGTCTTTCAAGAAGGGGAACTTGCGCCTTCTCTGCCTCCTGCAGGATACGATAGTTGAAATACATCCAGCTGATATCCCGTTCCACATACATGCCTTTCAGCTTTCTGTTGTTTGCCATAATATATTTGTTGGGAGTAATAATAGCGTAATCAGGGAGGGTACGACGTATAGCGCTATCCCTCCCTGATATATAAGTTTATGAGTTTGCTTCTTCCTTCTTTGTATTTTCTCCGGTGCTCTCGGGCTTCGGGATGTCTCCCGGTTTGCTATCCTTTGTCTTGTCGATGGACTTGTTAACTTTGTCGGGTTGCGAGTTTTTCTCTTTCTTGTTGTTCTTTTTCTGTTTACCCTTGCTCGGTTTGTTGGGATCCTCACGGCCAACGACAAGAAAGTCAGCGTCGCCATCGACTAAGTGCAAGATCTTGCGAACTGCTTTCACTGCCTCAGAGGGTACTGATATCTCGCGCAATTTGTCGCATTCGTCAAAGGCCTTGCGATGCAAGTTCTTGGGAAGCTTCTCAAAATAAACACTTTTCAGTCCGTCGCAATCGCTGAATGCGTATGCATCGATTTCTTCTACCTGAGCAGGAATATGCACCGATTCCAAGGCATCGCAATCCATAAAAGCATCTCTCTCTATCTTTTTCAGACTGCTGGGGAGAGTGATGGACTTGAGATTTTTTTTATTGGCAACAGCCATCTCTCCAATCACTTCTACTCCTTCGTCAATGCTGACATCGGAGTCATCCCCCAAAACATAGATGAGGCGTTTGTGATCGGCTGTACATACGGCCTTCTCCATAATGAGGAAGTCTTCTGAATCAAGCCGTTGTAACACACGGTTTATAACTAAACTTTCAAATTTCTTCCCCTTTTTCGCGAGCTTGCTGATTTTGTCGAGGATTTCCTTCTTATTCATATCATGCAGTTAAAATACACTTTGCAAAGGTAGTAATATTCCCATGTAAGCACTTGGACATAGGTGTTACGCTTTTGTTAAGATAACGTTACAACTCCGTAACATTACATAATTGTAACATGTATGTCATGGTATTTAAACATGAAGGAGATATCTTTGCAACAGAAATCTCAAAATCATGGTAGTGTGTTAGTTTTGGCATGCGATACCAATCATAATGTACGATGACAAAATACAGGTTGTTAATCATATTTCTTTTCATAAGCTATGCTGCATGGTCTCAGGATGATACCAGCTATAGGCCGCGGATAGGGGGCACCTTGCGCGGTAAGTATGAGTACCAAACCCAAGAGGGAGAAGGACGTTTTCAAGTACGGACAGCACGTATCAACGTGCAGGGCAAGGTAGCTCCCATCGTTGAATACAAGGCGGAGATAGATCTTTGCGACAAAGGTGACATCAAGATGCTTGATGCCTACACCCGACTGAGTCCGTGGAAGTCGTTCAGGTTCACCATTGGACAGATGAGGGTGCCATTCACCATCGATGCTCACCGTTCACCTCACCTGCAATATTTTGCCAACCGAAGCTTCATTGCCAAGCAAGTGGGGAACGTGCGTGATGTCGGTGCTATGGCAGGTTATGAATTTCACGTGGGTTTCCCCATCCGAGTGCAGGCAGGCCTTTTCAATGGGTCAGGTCTTACCGGTCAAAAGGATTATTGGACCAAGGGGATAAACTATTCTGCTAAAGCGCAGTTCTATTTCCCGTTTAATCTGGATTTGGAAACGAGTGTTCAGAAAATCAGGCCGGATGCACATACGGTGGTTATGTATGATGCCGGCCTGACCTATCACCGCCTTAACTTCTTGGCAGAGGTAGAATACCTTTACAAGACCTATGCGCACAATGCCTACAAGGATGTCCATGCCGTGAATGCCTTTATGAATTACGATATTCCGTTCAAAAACAAGTCGCAGTTGATCAGGAAGATCTCGCCCCTGGTGCGCTATGATTTCATGACCGACCACAGCAATGGCAGACAATACGTGGAGGGACCTGCAGGCGAAGGCGGAGTCTTGGCGACCACTGACTACCAACGTCACCGCGTCACGGGTGGAGTGACGCTGAGCTTGGCAACTCCCTTCGTGTCAGACATACGAATCAATTATGAGAAGTATTTCTATCGCGACCAAGACTTGGCCAAAACATCGGAACGTGACAAGATTGTTGTGGAGTTTATGACACATTTTTAAGACATGAGGAGCATAAGCCAGATAAGTCAGATAACACATGATGACTAACATGATAAGGGGGAGACAAATGTCACGGAAAGTTCCTGTAATCTTAATATAATTTTAACATTACAAAGTGACAGAACTAAGTTTAAAATACTATTTTTGCAATAGTTAATAGTAACGGTATGCCAGCAGAAAACAAGAAGTACAGCATCCTTGTGGTGGATGACGAAGACGATCTTTGCGAAATCTTAAAGTTTAATCTGGAAACAGAGGGGTATCATGTTGAAAAGGCCAACTCCGCCGAAGAGGCTTTGGAGATGGATCTGCCTGCGTTCGACTTGTTGTTGTTAGACGTGATGATGGGTGGAATGTCGGGTTTTGCCATGGCGCAAAAGCTGAAAGCCAATCCAGCCACAGCCAATATACCTATTATTTTCCTTACAGCCAGAGACACCGAGAACGATACCGTTACGGGATTCAACCTTGGGGCAGATGACTACATTTCCAAGCCCTTCTCCATTCGCGAGGTGTTGGTAAGGGTGCGCGCAGTGATACGCCGTACAGATGATCGAGACCACGAGCAACCCACGGTTTTGCGGTACCAGGGACTGGAGATGAACTTGGACAAGAAAACTGTGACGGTGGACGGAGAGCCAGTGGCTTTTACCAAGACGGAGTTCGAACTCCTGCGTTTCTTGCTCGACGAGAAGGGGCGCGTGTTCTCGCGCCAAGAGCTTATCGACCGTATATGGCCTAAAGATGTCTTGGTGCTCGACCGCACTGTTGACGTGAATATCACCCGCCTACGCAAGAAGATCGGCCGATTTTCAAAATGCATTGTGACCAGACTGGGATTCGGTTATTACTTTGATGCATGATGAAACCGTTCTCTGTTGGACAAAGGCTGTATCTAAGTGTGCTTGCAGTCTTTCTCGTTTTTGCAGCCGCTTTTATGATATTTCAGTGGAATCGAGAAAGATATTATAAAATAGACTTATTAGAGAGCAAGTTGCAAATGATCAATGTGCTCATGTATGAGTCTGTCCAAAAATCGGATGGGGTCAATGAAGAGGCTCTTGATCAATACGTCAAAAGCCGAGGAATCAAGGATATACGCGTGACTCTGCTCAACCGTGAGGGCAATGTCTTGTTTGACAATGTCAGAAAAAACTATACCACTCTGCCCAATCATGCAAGCCGCCCAGAGGTTGTCCAGGCCATCAAAACGGGGAAAGGGTCTACCGTGGAACGTAATAGTACTACACTCAGGCATGACTATTTCTATACGGCAACGTATTTCCCAAAAGACAGTCTTGTGATTCGCACTGCCTTGCCCTACAATGACAATCTGAGTCAGCTCCTCAAGGCTGACTTGCATTTCATATGGTTTGCTATCATAGCTGTTCTTGTGCTCACGATCGTACTCTATCGGTTTGTCAATCGACTGGGTACGAACATCACCAAACTCAAGATTTTTGCGGTTAGGGCGGAGCATAATGAGAGCTTGGAGATAGAAGACTTGGTGGACTTCCCCGACGACGAACTGGGTGAGATTGCCGAGAAGATTATTAAAATCTACAAGCGACTACAGTCTACGCGCCAGGAACAGGATATGTTGAAACGACAGCTCACACAGAACATTGCACACGAGCTTAAAACCCCAGTGGCCAGTATACAAGGCTATCTGGAAACAATAATAGCCAATCCCAACATCGACCATACCGTGAAGCAACAATTCCTGGAGCGTTGCTACGCCCAAAGTGGACGGCTAACCTCTTTGCTCAAGGACATCTCCACCCTCAATCGTATGGATGATGCCCCTGAGATGCAAGAGTTTGAGGAGGTAGATATTGCTGGCTTGGTGCACAATATAGAAAGAGAAACTGCATTGCAGATGGCCGAACGTGACATGACTTTCGACAATCAGCTACCGAGAGAACTTAAACTCAGGGGGAGCCGATCACTGCTGTATAGCATCTTCCGAAACCTTACTGACAATGCCATTTCCTATGCCGGAACAGGAACTACGATTACTTTGAAGGCTGAGCGTGATTCGGAGAGTTGGAAATTCATGTTCAGCGACAATGGGGCTGGGGTGGCACCGGAACATCTTCCGAGACTTTTTGAGCGGTTCTACAGAGTAGACAAAGGGCGCAGCAGGAAAATGGGGGGCACGGGACTTGGACTCGCCATTGTTAAAAATGCCGTACTCATGCACCAGGGAAGTATCAAGGCCAAAATCAATTCTCAGGGCGGACTGATGTTTATCTTCAGTCTGGCGGCCGATTTTTCATCGCCCGATGGTCATGGCACAATCATCAGCCAAGAAGGACTGTCGCTCTTATAGACTTTTGTACAAACCATATGTCAGCCCTGCGGGGGCTACATGTTCAGTTTGCAGGAGTCATTGGAAGGTGTCTACCTATATGGAGCGTACGGATAAAACTTGGTTTTTATCAGTTAACGCTCCTCTCCGTTTGTAAACTTTCATGACATTTTCTCGGCCTGTTATTTCGGATCATCCAGCGCGGAAAGCGCCATGTTTCGGGCGTTATTTTTAGCTCGGAAAGCGGG
>NZ_GG704782.1:462064-477779 GCF_000160535.1 Hallella bergensis DSM 17361
CCAAATTGGCTGCGATTACAGCCTTTCGGCATCGCGTTTAGGCCTCGCATGCGACGCGTCGACAGCCTCGTCGCCGTTCGTTTAAGGCTTAACCGCACCGCCGATCGATATCCAACCGCAGGAAATAAAACTATAACGAAAAGCCCTTATTTTGCAATCCGCTGACTGTCAGAGTCTTGTAAACCCCGCTATTTTTCGCGTATTTCGTGCCACGTGGTTTATGTTTTGAAATCCGCGAAACTGAGCGCGCCTTTTGTCAGAAATATTACACCGAAATTACGTAAGGAGTAATGTTACTATCCTCCTTATAAACGGGAAAATGAAAGATGTTTAGCTGTCAAACATTTTGAAATCTTAAACAGAAAAGTTATCAGGGATAGAACTTCACTTTTCTACACTGTCAATCCGATCTTCATAATTTGATTCTCAAAGTCATCCCTGTCTTTTATTGCTCCGTTCTTTGTTCTTGCCCTATAGGCATAGATGGAATTAGGAGCATAGTTCAGAAACTCGGCAATGTTTGAACTTCCATTTATTCCGAGCCGAATGAGGGCGAAAATTCTAAGGGTAGTGTTCATTTGCTCACCTCTTTTAGGCGTTATTCGGGCTTCCGGTTTTAACATTGCATTAAATTCTTCCACGAAGTTGGGGTATAAGTTGAGGAATACTTTATCAAAATGTTTAAGAAGCATTTTTCGTTCATCTTCTTTCATTTGTTCTGAGCTGGTTAGGTTGATAACCTCTTTTATCTGGTTAACTTTTAGTTTACGATTGATTTTTAACCTATAGTTGTCCATCTTTTCGATGTATTCCGAACAGATATGGAAGAAGTTTGTAATGTATTGATCTTTTACCCTATTAGAGTCAACGAGGCGTGTGTTGAGATTAGACAACCTTTTATTCAGTATGGCCAATTCTTCATAAGTTATTTTAAGACTATGTTGTGCAGCATTGGTTAATTTTCTTTCACGGAGCACAATGATTAATGAGAGTAGGAGGAAAATGATAGATAACAGAGTTGCACACAGTAACCATGTGACAGTAGAGTTTACTTTGCCCAGCTTTGTTCTGTATTCTTGACTAATCTGAGTTAGTATTGGAGTGACCACCCAACTTCTTTTATGTGTGCTGAACTGAGATATATTTTGCCAAGAACATTCCACATAAGAAAATGCATGGTCGATATCGCCGTCATTGTTCATAATTTCAGCCAAGTTCCAAAGTGCTACTTGATTCATCATGGCGCTTTGCAACTCATTGATAGAGGCAACAGCTAGCCAATACTTCTGCATATCCTTGTTGTTATAAACACGATATATTTCTGATCTGTAATATGCCATTGTAGCATAACTCTGAGTACCCTGTTTGCAATTTAACATCCATTCATCGTTTATTTGCATGGCATCTTGATAGTTGGCATTGTGGAAATTGGTGATGCAACGGCGCTGATAATACAGTTTGTTGACCGGTTTCAGAGTGATATTAACCGAGTCAAGATATTTCCTTGCCATCTCGCTATATAGTCTATGCAATTTTTTGTCGTGACCATACAGTGCCAATTCCCTGTAAAGGTGATTCTTATAATAGTAATAGGTATTCAGTTGTTCGGTATTGAGTACATTTGGATCTGCGGCCTCCAGGTAGTGTTGCGCTTCGTTGAAATATCCCGAAACAACATATTGATGACCTATGAGCGTGTTGCAATACGCCTGTAGGTTTGTCTTTTTTTTTTTCAGCTAAGTCAAGACAACAGAATAAATAATGCAGAGCAGAGTCATTATCAAACGCCCGGTAGTCAAGATAACATTGAAAGGCAGTTTGATATTTCTGTTCAGCCGATTTTGCACTCAACCATTGTTTACGATGAACTGAAATTTCTTTCAGTTTTGTTTTCTTATAGGTAGCAGAGTTTTTGATAGTTTCGTCGAGTTTCTGGTAAACAGAGTCCAGCATAACCGACTGTGCATGGCAGTTTGTATATTTCGAAACAATGCCAATAAAAAGCAAAACTAAAACAATGTGATGTACACTTTTCATATTTTGTTTCTTTATTCATTCATGCAAAGTTACTATATTATCTTATATAAAAGCTAAAAAATTGAAATAAATCGATACTATAACAATATTTTATCGAAATAAATCTATATTTTTCGTATTCTAAAATTATTATAATTACTTTAAATATCAATAAGTTAAATAAATATTATAGTTTTAATTTCAGTATTTTTATCCATATACTTCGAATAGTAGAATAACATTATATTAATTTTGTTCCCATAACTCAAGACCTAATTTTTTAATATGAAAGCAAATAAGATATTTAATTTTTTAGGTGCTATTTCTATTCAGATTTTAGCATGCTCTTTTTTATTATTAAGTTGCACGACCGACGATGTGGAGTCAGAATTAATAGACGAAAATATTCCACAGAAAGTCATATTCGATTTTACATCGGATACCGCAATTAAGGGGTGGGGTATAGTCATTCCTGATGGCAGCGCAGGTACTGAAATTTCAAGTATTTCGCAGGACGGTGTCTCTATCAGAGCCACTCATGGTGATGCCAAGAATCATGCTCGTATTTATGCTACTGGATCCGGGGTGCTCGATTTGAGAGTGTATGCAGGAGACGTACTGACATTTGAAGCTCCTAATGGTTATATTATAACAGCCATGCAGTGGACGTCTCAGAACACTACTACGATTAATGAATGGATACCAAGCTGCGGAACTATAGCAGAAGGTGTTTGGACGCCCCCAACGGATGGTACTGTTAACAGTGTGTCGTTTAAGGCCACTGGAACGACGCGAATGAATGTGCTGACGGTTACTTATGAAAAGGGTGTTGCCACATTAAAACCTACAGTAACGCCAGCCCCAGAACCTGAGCCGGAAGATCCTATCAGTGTGTCATTAGATTTTACGTCGGCCGATGCCATACAATCTTGGGGGTATGAAGTTCCGGGCAAGAGTTCGGGAATACTGCTTGACCGTCCTTTAGTAATTAAAGGTTTCACGCTTACTCCACACAACGCGAAAGACGCGACTGATAAGACGAGCATACGTTTTTATACATCCAAGGGTGGAGCAACTGATTTGCGTATATATAAAGGTGATGCTATCACATTGAGTGTAGAGGAAGGCTACTCTATTACATCGTTGTCGTGGACTTCGGCAAATATGGATAATATTGATTCTTGGGCTGTAGACTCGGGCACGATAAGCAGTGGCGTATGGAAAGGTGAAGATAGTAAGAAATGCACTAGCGTTACACTTACGGCTACAGGAACAACACGCATAAACGTGTTAAGCATGACCTACGAAAAATAAGAGAGGTATGATATATATTGGAACCATAGTTTCTTTCCTATTCATCATTATAGTTGCCTATGCACTGACGCATAAGTACAATCCGCAGATTGTATTACTGTTGGCTGGTCTGATAATGCTTGGTACCAGTATGTCATTGGGATTGTATTCTATAGATGTTGAGCGCGATCTGTCTGGGAAATCTACAGGTTGGACTGTTTTCGACCTTTTTTTAATGATTAAGCAGGTGATGGGTACAAACCTGATGCGAGTTGGTATAATGATCATGACTATAGGCGGATATGTAGCATACATGAAGACTATTCAGGCAAGCACAGCTCTCGTTTATGTTTCTATGCGGCCGCTGATGCTACTCAGACGAGTGCCTGATATAGCTGCCATTCTTGTGATACCGATTGGTCAAATGCTTTTTATCTGTACGCCAAGTGCGGCGGGTTTAGGACTGCTACTCGTTGTGTCGATCTTTCCAATTCTCGTGAATTTGGGAGTGAGCAGACCCACTGCGGTATCGGTTATCTCTGCCTGTACAATTTTTGATATGGGACCCGGTTCTGCTAATACAGCACGTTCGGCAGAACTTGCTGGAATGACTAACATGGAATATTTTGTTGAGCACCAATTGTCTTTGGTAATTCCTGTCACTATATTTTTAATGGTGGTGTACTACTTCAGTAATCGTTATTTTGACAGAATAGATCGTGCGAAAGGTGTCATTACAAATGAGAAGATGGATGTGAAGACAATGAAAGTTGATGTCCCGTTGATTTATGCTATACTTCCCGTACTCCCGTTAGTGCTTCTTGTAACGTTCTCAAGTTATTTTCAGCCGTTTGGTAGACCAATAGTGCTCGATACGACCACAGCCATGTTTATCTCATTGATAGTTGCATTGATTTTCGAAATGATCCATTATCGTTCACTGAAAGGAGCTCTTGTTCAGATAAAATCATTTTGGACGGGTATGGGCAACGTGTTTGGTAAAGTTGTGACCCTCATTATTGCTGCAGAAATATTTTCTAAGGGACTTATATCTTTAGGTTTTATTGATGTCCTCGTAGCTGGCTGCACTCATTTAGGCTTCCCGGGAATTGCTGTCAGTATCGTTATCATTGCTGTAATCTTTATGGCAGCGATTTTGATGGGAAGTGGTAATGCCTCGTTCTTCTCGTTTGGTCCTTTGGCACCTGGAATCGCTTCTAAGGTAGGTATGCAACCTGTTGATATGCTTTTGCCGATGCAGCTATCTTCGTCTATGGGTAGGGCTATTTCTCCCATAGCTGGGGTAATTGTAGCTATAGCAGAAGTTGCAGGAATTAAGCCAGTAGAGTTGGTGAGGCGTAATGCTTTGCCCCTTACGTTAGGCCTTATGATTATGATCTTAATACATTATATTTAATACAATAAACATCATCGATATGCTTACCCTGATTAAGAATACACATTTATATACTCCTGAATACTGCGGAGTGAAGGACTTGTTGCTGTGTGGCGAAAAGCTTGTTGCCATAGGAGAACATCTTAACGTTACCGGTACGCAGACTCAAGAGATTGACGCACAAGGATTGAATTGTATGCCGGGACTAATTGACCAACACGTCCATATAATTGGTGGCGGTGGACAAACTGGCTATTTTTCGCTCGCTCCAGAGATCAGCCTCTCCACGCTCATAAAATGTGGGACGACAACTGTAGTCGGTTTGCTTGGCACAGATGGATTCGTCAAGACGCTACCACAACTGTATGCTAAAACGAAAGCACTGTGTCAAGATGGAATTTCAGCTTATATGTTGACGGGTTTTTACGGATTACCTACACCTACCATTACTTCCTCAATAGCTGAGGATATGATATATCTGGACAAATGTATCGGATGTAAGATTGCGATGAGCGATGACAGGTCGTCGCATCCAACGAAGTTAGAATTGCTGCGAATTATTCAGCAAGTGCGACTCGGTGGCTTTACTTCGGCAAAAGGAGGTGTTATGCACGTTCATTTGGGAGCATTACCCTCTAAGATAGATTTATTGTTGGAAATTGCAAAAGAGTTCCCAAGCCTTATCTCCTATATTTCTCCTACTCATATGGGCAGAACGCACGACTTGTTTTTACAGGCTATAGAATTTGCCAAGCTTGGAGGGATGGTAGATATCAGTACAGGAGGTACAAAATATACGGATCCTCACCTGACCGTGATGGAGGGCTTGGAAAGAGGAATAAACATCAACCAGATGACATTTTCGAGCGACGGTAATGCTGGGGTTCGTCGTAAGAATTCCGAGACTGGTGAAGATACATATAAAAAAGCACCTTTGCACAAGAATCTCGAACAGGTTGTTGCCTTGATCAAGGAAGATGGCATGAGCCCGAGTGAGGCTTTTAAGCTCATCACTGTAAATCCAGCAAAGAACATGAAATTGAAGAGTAAGGGTAGAATAGCAGAGGAACTTGATGCCGACTTTACTCTCTTTGATGACCAATGGCAGCTTCAGGAGGTCTGGGCACGCGGAACACGAATGATGCATGAAGGAACGGTCATAAAAAAAGGCAACTTCGAAGAGTAGATCGAGCCTCTGTGTTGTTAGTAATAATGTTTAATTACACATAAGATGTTATATGGCGTTTCTAAATAATAAACTTCTATGTTCGATGATTGCATTGATGCTGATATGCCTTCCCTCCTATAGCCAGGAAGAGTTGGATGACATGGACATGAGTGAGGAGATGGAAGCAATCGACAGCGATGAGGACGAAGGATTAACCTCATACATTGGCCACTACAGGTTAGGAGATGGAATTAATCTTATATCGCCTAACGGCGGCAACTTAAATATATCCGGATTGGTACAGGCAACAGCCAATGTTAGGAAATACAAGGACGTGGATAAAACGTACAATCGCTTTCGCATTCGTCGTGCGCGTCTGCGTTTCAACGGCATAGCATTGCACGGCAAACTACGTTATCGCCTTGCTCTTGATATGGTTAAAGGAAGTGAAACCGATACAGAAGGAGCTGGGTCTATGTTACACGATGCCTTTGTTAGTTATAGGCCATGGGGCGACAATCGCATGCAAATTTCTTTCGGACAGCGTTCAACGCCTACTGATAATATAGAGTTGACAATGGCGTCGCATACCCTTTCCTTTGTTGAACGAAGCAAGATAACCTCTGTTTTTAGTACCATACGTGAGATAGGACTATTTGTGGATGCAAGCAGAAAACTTCCATTTCTGCCAGGTGTCATCCGTCCTTCTATTGCTATAACTGATGGAGATGGTCCTGTGTCTGGCAAAAAGCGCTATGAGGGACTGAAATACGGTGCCCGTATCAACTATTTGCCTTTTGGCACATTTCGCCGTTACGGTCAGAGTAGAGAGGGAGATATGGCGTATGAGTTCACACCTAAGCTTTGTGTTGGGGTTGCCTATAGCTATGCGACAGGAGTAAGTGACAGGCGTGGCGGTCGCTCATCGGGCGACATTCTCTATATGAATGATAAAAAACGTTACGAATTACCGGATATGGGAAAATTCGTTGCCGATATTAATTTTAAGTATTGTGGTTTTTCTGCTCTGGCAGAGTTTGCTAAAACTTGGGGCTATGTGCCCAACGGAATTACTGCAAGAGTTCGTAATGACGGCTCAACAGCTACTGATTTCAAGGTGGAGGGACTCAAGGGAGACCACCCGGAAGAGTATATTAAAGCCAAAATGCTGCTTGGATGGGGTGTAAATGTTCAGATGGGGTATATGTTTAGGAATCTTTGGAGCATTGATGCAAGATATACCCATATTGGAGCTGACAAGTATTCTTTTCTTAATAACGACCTGTACTATAATCGCCCCGACTATGCCGATGTCGGTATTACCAAATACTTAACGCGCAACTACGCCAGTAAGATACAGTTGACGGTCGGTTGGACCAGACCTAAAGGTGAGGGACGAACTCCTGATGGTCGCAATCATTCCGGCAACGAGTGGAGTGCCGATCTCATGTATCAATTAAAATTCTGATAAAGTATGAAAAAGTATAGCTTGTTATTCTCGTTCATTGCTATTTCGTTATGCGCTTTTGCTCAGCAGCCACGTAAGGTGACACGTACATGGTTTGCCAATCCCGATGTAAGGATAGAAACACCGGCATTTACCGGCGGTGGGTATTACACTTCATATAAGACGATGATGAAATATCTTCATAATGAGGTGGATTCCAATCCTGGCCTAATGAAAATGGAACTTGTTGGAAAAAGTCAAAAAGGCAAAGCAATACCTTTGATCACGATAAGCAATAACAAACAATCGGCAGAAAAGTTACGTATTCTTTATATCGGATGTCTTCATGGCAATGAACATGCTGGAACAGAAGGGCTTATGTGGTATATTCATAATCTTGCAAAAGACAGGGAATTGAATAGTTTGCTCGAGAAATGTGATTTTTATATCATGCCTATGGTGAATATTGACGGGTCTGAAGCTGATATGCGGTATGCAAACAACGGAATCGACCTTAATAGAGATCAAACCAGATTGTCGACGGTGGAAAACCAAGCGCTTCATACTGTTGCGGCCAGAGTAAAACCTCATGTGTTCATAGATTTTCATGAGTATAAACCACTGCGTGCTAATTATGATGAAGTATCAGATCGCATCATTTCCAATGCTAATGATTTTATGTTCCTTTACAGCTCAAATCCCAATGTATATCCCGGATTGACAAAATTAGTGGAAGAGAACTTTATTCCTAATGCAAAGTCTATGGCTAAAACATGGGGATTGAAAAGTGCTATTTATTTTACGACTAAGACAGAGGGCGGGCGAGTAGTAATGAACGTCGGAGGGCATTCGACGCGTTCGTCAAGCAACATTATGGCCTTGCGCGGATGTGTGTCCATGCTTATGGAAATACGAGGGGTTGGACTTGGAGGGTCTTCCTATCTGCGACGGGTCAATACGGTCTATCAGCTTGCTCGGTCATATGCACAGACGGCATATGACAATGCCAACGAACTAAAACAGACGGTTGAGAACGCAGCCATGCAGAATCGGCCCATCGTTACAGCATACAGGGTGCCCGTTACGAAGTGTTATCCTTGTGATTTTATAGATTTGCTGAAAAACAAACAACTCACAATCCCGGTGGATGCTCATGTAGCTAAACATGTGGAAGTGATAAAGGAAGTGGTACGACCAAAGGCTTACATTATTGGTGGCGATGAAAAGAAGGCCATAGAGTTGGTAGATAAGTTTGGCATAAATTATGAGATAATCAAGAAAGCTACAGCGATGCAGGTGGAGATATATACGGTGAAATCACAGCGCACACAGAAGACGGAGATACTAAATATGCATCCAGTGTCGGTTAAGACGGCAGTAGCTGACGCAACTATTAGAGTCCCTGCAGGTAGTATAGTTATTCCCATGAATCAGCCGCTGTCTACGCTGGCTGGTATTCTTCTTGAACCAGAGTGTGCTAATGGTTTTGTTAATTTTCATGTCATCGATACTGGGGTCGGCGAAACGCTACCTATATATAGAGTAAAATAATAAAATGTAAATACACGACAATGATAGCTAAAGATATGATAAACAAGATTATTTTGTCAACAATACTTTGTTCCGGCGTAATCCTATCTTGGGGACAGTCACTTAACAGTGAAACGGAAAAAACACTTACTGACGGTATCCTGAATCTCAATTTAGGGGGTAAGGATAATCATGTGAGGATAGGTGGATATATATCAGCAGGAGGACACTTCACCGAAATAAAGAATGATGCTAACAGCAATGGGTTGAATGTAGATCATGCTTTTTTCAATGTGGAGGGTTTTTTCCTTCATCAGAAGTTAGGATTATTCCTTCAAGCGGATTTCACAGAGGGATATCCACTACTTGATGCTTATGCTTCGTATAGGCCAGTTGATAATCTTGTACTGACTTTCGGACAGAAGCAGACGTTTACCAACACTCGTGACATGATGTTGCGCGATCAGAGTACAGCCAATGGTGAGCATTCTGTGATGAGTAAATCATTCAACAATTCGGGACGAGAGCTTGGATTTTATGCCGAATACCGTATGAGATCAAATACCGTTGGAGCCGATTTCGGTATAGCGGTTACGTCGGGTGACGGTAAGAACTCATTTGGTTCAACCAGTGCCGATGTAGATTGTGGCGGATTGAAATATGGAGGTCGTGTCACTATCTATCCCAATGGATATTTCAAAAGAGGTAACGAATATGTATTCTATGATTTTGCCCGAGAAACGAGCCCTAAGGTTGCTATTGGCGCGGCTTTCAGTTATAACGACGGAGCAAGCAATGCAGTGGGCGAAGGACACGGTGATTTTAGAATGTATGACAAAGAGGGTAAACTTGCATATCCAGACTTGAGGAAATTTTCTGCTGACATTTTGTTGAAGTGGGCAGGTTTTACGTTGCTTGCCGACTATACAAATACTACTGCGACAAAACTTCAGAATCTATACACTGCAGCAAGTGTCGCTTCAAAACTTCAACCGGAAGAGATTTCGCAAATGTTGGCTTTGGGCAATGGTGTGGATGTGCAGATGGGATATATTACTAAAAATGGATGGGCTTTTAATACGGCTTACAGTTATGTGAAACCAGAGTTTGCTGAAGTAGAAAATTCGGCGTTAAGGAAAAATTATGCATGGGATGTAGGAGTTGCTAAATACTTTTGCGGTAATACCCTCAAATTGCAGCTACTTGGCAACTATACTCACTATCGAACGGTTATTATGGAGCCGTATAAGGAACGTTCAGTCAAAATGAATATTCAACTCTTGTTCTGATATGAAACACATATTTTACAGCTTAGTTCTTATATTGCTATTTTTCTCTATGTCTTCATGCTGGAAAGATGATGTATTATTGGAGGATGGCAAAAGCGGTGATGATGTAAGTACCTCGCTATCGCTCATTCAAGATAACACGCCCCATACATTCAACTATGGCGAATTGCCTACGCTAGCTGACAAACCAATCAAAGTGCATTATCTGCTGCCCTCGGCCGGCGATGTCAGCCGGATGCCAATTCTGTTTATTTTCCCAGGAGAGTCACGCGATGCGGATATTCATCTTGAGTATTTTTCTAGCTGGGCAAAAAAGAATAGGGTAATGATCTTTGCCTTTGAGTTCCCAGTAGCTTATTATCCAAGTACTACGGAGTATATTCTTGGTGGAATAAACAAATCACAGAGCAATGTCGGTATATTGGCAAAGGCCAGTTGGAACTTTAACTATGTGGAAGCCATATTTGACGCAGTGAAGCTACTTACCAAGTCAATACAGACCTCATACGATATGTGGGGACATTCCGCGGGAGGGCAATTTGTTCATCGTTTCTGCACCTTCATGGAGACGACACATGTGAATCGTGCAGTTGCTGCTAATTCAGGTTGGTACACATTGCCGGATGCTAAGGAATCGTTTCCCTATGGCTATAAAGAGATTACCGATGTGAAATGGAATAAGCAGCTTCCAAGACTCTTAGCGCGGAATTTTTATGTGCAGTTGGGTGGAAATGATACCAGCACTTCAGGACTTAACAATAAAGAGGGCTCTGTGGCTCAAGGTTCAAACCGATTGGAACGCGGCAAATTTTATTATACAACTTCACAGTCGATAGCAAAAAATAATGGTGTTTCTTTTAATTGGAAGCTATCTATAGTGTCGGGAGTTGGACATGAGCCAGAGAAGATGGCTAAAGCTGCCATGGAGATATTCACTTATTAAAATAGGAATCGCATTTTTATAGATTCCTTTAAACCAGAGTTCGGGATAAGAAAGTCTCGAACTCAGGTTAACAATAATCTGCATTTTACTGGAAACATCCGTCAGGCTCTTATTGTTGCCAAGGTCAAATAGAACATCTTCAATGAGCTTCTTTGTATCCATATCTTGAATGTATCCGTGTCAATCAAAAAGGTCTACGTCAACCACTTCCACACAGGAACCACGGGTATTTCCTCTTCCGTGCCCTCCTCATCGTAAGTAATCAGCAGGCACTTCCAGTCCTCGTGCGCTTTGGCATACTTGACCAGTGGTGACACCTCCCTGTTGTAAGTGGTCTCATCCTTGATACTGTAGGACACTTGTATAGCAAGCTTCTCATCAGGCACAACGAAGTCTATCTCCTTCTCCGCATTCAGGAAAAACACATTCTTTTTGCCATACCGCCTGCACAGTTCTACCGCCACCATGTTCTCTAATAGCGATGTCTCTGAGTTCATCAGGAACAGGTTCAGTAAGCCGTTATCAACGAAGTAGTATTTCTTCTGCGTCTCCTTCTCCGTCAGCTTCCCAATCTCATTCTCCATGGGCAATATCAGCCAACTGTCAGCGGCATAATCCGCATAGTCTATCGTGGTAGGCACACTGATGGGCGACCCCGTTGCCACTATCACGTTCCTCAACCTGTTATACGACAGCGGTTGCTTCACGCTCTCTGCCATCTTCTTAATCAGAATGTTCAACACCCTGTCGTTCTTAATATTGTTCCGGGCACAGATGTCACCCAGGTAGATCTTCTGGTACAAGCTCGAAAGCATAGCCCGCTTGTTCTTAAACGACAGGATCTCTGGCAGACCACCGTAATAGAAGTACTCATTCAGATATCGCTTCACTTCGCTTCTTTGAATCGTGTCATACTCCCAATGCTCCCTCAGTTCTACCTGCTGAGCTACGAGATACTCCTTGAATGAATATGGGTATGCATCGCAGATAAAGAACCGTCCGCCCAACGTAGTTGCCACCTCCTTGCTCAGCATCTTTGCATTGCTACCTGTCACATACACCCTGTATTTCGCATCAGCCAACCTACGCACGAACTTATCCCAATGCGGAATGTTCTGCACCTCGTCCAAAAACACTACTGGCTTCTTACCATACAATTCCAGATGGGCTTCCAACAGACTGTTAAAGTCTTCCGCCTGGAATTCAGCCAGACGCTCATCTTCAAAGTCCACAAACAGAATCTCGTCCCATCCCTTTCCTTCCGCCTGCAGCTGACGCACGCGCTGATACAGCAGATACGACTTACCCGCATGTCTCACGCCAACTATCACATAATTGCCATTCTCTTCAAAGTCGATGGGTCGGTTCACAATCTCCGCCTCATCCACTTCGCGCTGCTTACTAATCAGGCACTGTTTGATGACATCTTTACGAATACTCATATAAATTATATTTAATAAGAATATTGCAATCTTATAAAGTTCAGTTTACAAAGTTAGGCATTTTCTATAAAACAAAATTAATAACCTTCGATTTTTTATAATATTTTACCCCCCTTTCCTTCAAGGCGATAACTATTCAGCAGTAGTTGCCAAGTAGATTGTATGAAGTAAAATTATTAGAAAAGTTTGGCATAGGAACTTAAATTTATTTATATTTGCATTATGTTGTACTTGGTTAAGGATAATAAAGATTTTAACAAAAAGAAGAAAGGAAAATAATATGGGAGCAATTATCGTTTCAATTTTCGTGTCTGTCGTTGCGTGTGTAGGCGGTATTTACTTCTACATTCAAGACCACAAATCTGAACACAACGAGGCTAACGCCTGATGTTTTTGATTTGTACGAAAACGAAAGCGAGTGCCGAGATTCGGTACTTTGCTTTGACTATCCTAAAGTACATTCCTCGCCCCTTGCGATGAACATTAGCGTACGCTTCTCATTGAACATCTTACAAAACTTACACATCACGCTTGTCGATATTTAACGTAGTGTTGATGTTGGAGACAGATGATAAATGATACCTACCATCCATCATATCTAAGTCTATGAAACCAAAGTTTATCCTTCTTATAATGGTTTTCCTGTATAGTATGACCTCGTCGGCACAGTACTATAAAGGGAAAGTATGTGATGCAGAGAGCAAGCAGCCGCTGATGGGTGCGACGGTACAATTGTTTAACAGAAAGAATCATTTTGTTTGTGGTGCAGTGACAGATCCAGATGGTCTTTTCTCGATGCAAACCCCTAAGGATACTGTTACCAAGGTGACGGTATCTTACGTCGGATATGCGCGATTGATGGTGCATGACGAGAAAAGGTTGTCTGAAGAACTTGGTATCATCATGCTTCAGCCGGGACAAACACTTGCTGATGTGGAGATTAAGGGGCAATTGAAAAAACAAAGTATTGACACGGATCAGTATTTGGTGACCGATTCCATGAGACAAGGAACGCAGAATGCAGCGCAACTTTTAGCCAAACTCCCCGGTGTGAGAAGGGATTGGGTTACCGACGAAATCCAAATTAACGGGGAGACGGATGTGGTGCTCGTGGTGAATGATGTGGAAAAGCCCCAGAACTATATTCGGGAAATAAATCCCAAACGAATAGCCTACATCAATGTAACCTATCGTCCCGGTGGTAAGTATGCCGGGCATGCCGTTTTGGTGAACCTTAAGCTGAAAGACGACTATGTTGGTTGGGATTTCACGCCTCACACGCGCGATGCCCTTTTCATCAATAACAAGAATGGTGGTTTCCTTACTTTTTACGCGCCATTCACCTATTCATTGAACAAATGGAATTTTTATGTTTCGCCTAATTATAAGGTAAATCATAGAAAAAATGCCTCGAGCATCGAAACCGAATATACAGATAGATATAAAAAGAAGTCGCTGGGTGAAGTAGACTTGGCGCACCCCAACGAGGTTCTTTATTATTATCAGCCCTCCATAACGGTTGGTGCTGACTATATGGTGAGCAAAGGGCATACACTCTCATTGCAGATGAATGGAGAATGGACCAAGTCCAAGAATAAAACCAACTACGATTTGGAAAGGACCGATTCAGGACTGACGAGTCGGGCGAGTCAAGAATCGCATGACAAATATAAGACAGACGACTATACCGTAGGACTATTCTATAGCGGACAAATCAAGAAATTGAATATCAAAAGCGACATCTCATACAATAATTATTCCATCAACGAAGACAGACTGTACCGGGAAACAGGCACGGATGACAATGAGAACCTAACGCATGGAAAGAAGCATTTCATCAGGTATTTCTTCAATCTCACTTTCCCCTTTGCAAAAAAATGGAACTTCTATATCGACTATTCCCTGATTTGGCGAAAATATATCAATACCAATCGGGCGACAAACGAGAACATATATACATCCATCAATAACCGAAACCGTGTGGGATCCATGCTGTCGTATCAGCCGGTGGATAATTTCAGCATCCGAGTCGGCATGGGATGGAACAATGTCATCGATAGAAATAGCGCAGGACGTGTTAGTCATACAACTTGGGAACCAGGAGGGTGGCTTTTCTGGAAACCATTCGAAAAACTGACATGCAGAGTGAACTATACCTGCGATACGAGCTACCCCAGTCTTGACCAACTATCCTCCAACCAATATCGTGTGGACAGATGGATGTTACACCAAGGCAATCCCTTCTTGAAGCAGACAGTTCAGCATCATATATATTCCACATTGACCTTTGATAAGTGGTTCACGGTCTATCAAAGAACACTTGTCACAAAGGATGGCATTTATTCCATTTATAACAAAGGCAATGACGGAATGATTACCGAGAGTAACTTTAATGCAAACGAATCTCAGTTTATTTATGGCATTACAGGGCAGTATCAATTGATGAAAGGATTGATGCTTAATGAGGATGTCAGCTTTTTCACGGAAAAGTTAAAAAATGACGCATACGGATGTAATGTGGAAGGACATGGTGTTATGGTTCGTTCAGAACTAAATTATATGTTGCAACGTCAGAAGTTAAACTTCCGTGTCTCGCACATTTATATCTATAATAAGGAGGCCATTTTCCAAGGAGATAATGTATGGGGAATGAATACGATGATGTTTACGGCGGTGCGTGCCTTCTTGAAGGGAAAGCTGCCGGTTGCCATCAACCTTGCGGTTCCAATAGATAATATGAATAACAAACGGTACAATAGTACTTCGATAGACGGATACTCCACGAAAAGGTATTATACTGACCAAAATAATTCTGGGTTGGGTATTATGTTCGTTGCAAAGTATAATTTGGGAGGGGGCAAATCTACCCGAAAGAGTGACAACAGTTTTAACAACGATTCCGAAAAACAAACAGTAAACTTTTAGACGCAATGGAGAATCTAGATTTTGAGAAGAAACTGGAGGATATTCTAATCAAAGAGCAATCCGTCGGGCTGTTAACGGGAAAAATGGGGGTATGTGTCTATTTCTTTGTTATGAGCCATCATGATAAGCAGAGCCGATTTTATCATAAGGCACAGAAATGTCCGCCGGATTTCTTGCCACTTGGCTTGTGCAGCGTCTTCGTTCCCACAGGGTGATATTATAACAGTGACAATATAATAAGGTGTAATCTCTCACTTCCCCCTTCC
>NZ_GG704781.1:0-41022 GCF_000160535.1 Hallella bergensis DSM 17361
GCCCTCAGGACACCGTGTCCTGAGGGCTTTTTCTGATTTAATGCGCGCAATAAACGTTGCTTTTATGCGTTGTTATCATCGTTATGCAATGGACGGATAGAATTAGGCAGGTCAAGATATTCCTGATGTTAGCAGCGATATTAATCGCTGTGGGATCATTGCTTGTATCACATTTTCTGACTCGTGATTTGAAAATACAGGAGCAGCATAAGATGGAAGTCTGGGGCGAGGCCATGCGAGCTTTAAACACAGCTGATGAAAACACAGACCTGACGCTTGTGCTTAAGGTTATTAATGATAATGACTATATCCCTGTGATCGTATTTAACTCAACGGGTGAAGTGACGGATTTCCGAAACATTGTTTTAGATGCCAGGAATTACCAAGATAGTTTGCAGCAAGTGACTGATATCGGGAAAAGATTACTGGCCAATAAACAGTTTATTTGTATAGCTGTTGACAACCAGAGTAATGATGATATAATTGTTTGTTATGACCAGTCCTTGATGCTCAAACGTTTGTCGATATATCCGTTTGTCCAGCTTGGAGTTGTTCTTATCTTTGTTGTGGTTGCCATATTTGCCTTACTTACCTCTAAAAAGGCGGAACAGAATAAGGTTTGGGTTGGACTTTCCAAGGAGACAGCTCATCAGCTTGGCACACCTACGTCCAGTCTGATGGCGTGGGCGGAGATCTTGAAGGAAAATTATCCACAAGACGAGTTGATTCCGGAAATGGATAAGGATATAAGAAGACTTCAGCTTATTGCCGACCGCTTCTCAAAGATAGGTTCGTTCCCTGAACTTGATTTAACGAGTCTTAATGAGGTTATAGATCATGTGATAGATTACATGGACCGCCGGACAAGTAAAAAGGTGGAGATGGTGAAGCAATTACCGCCATATGATGTGGTTGTGAACTTAAACTCCTCTTTGTTCGAATGGGTGTTGGAAAACCTTTCCAAGAACGCTGTAGATGCCATGGGTGCTGATTCCGGAAGGATTACGATAGGAGTTGAGGATACAGAGACTAAGGTGTTGGTCTATGTTTCTGATACAGGTAAGGGTATCAGAAGGAAGGATATAAGCAATGTTTTTCGCCCTGGTTTCACAACCAAGAAGCGGGGATGGGGCTTGGGATTAAGCCTTGCACGGCGTATCGTTGAGGAATATCACAAAGGAAAAATTTATGTAAAAAGTTCTGAGATTGGCCGGGGAACGACTTTCTGTATAGAGTTGCGTAAATAAAACTTGATTCTTGGCAAATCGGTCATAATGCCAGTGAAAAGTTATAAACTTGTGTGTTTCTCGAGCTTTTTTCGCTTTTTAATGATTTATTGTCAGAAAAAATCAGTAACTTTGCAGCCCAAAGTGTGGATATGTCTAATTTAGAGCAGTTTAAGATAGACCTAAAAAGGCTGGGCGAGGGGGGTGAAGTCTTCGAGTTCGACTTGGATGATTCTTACTTTGAGGCAATACAAGCCCCTATGGTAAGGAGTGGTCGGCTGCATACGACATTGAGTATCCAATATGTAGAGGGATTCTATAATTTGGTTTTCCACACTGAGGGCTCGGTGGTGGTGCCTTGTGACTTATGCCTTGATGACATGAATCAGGAAATAGTAACAGACGACTGCCTGTCAGCCCAGCTTGGAGAAGGCAACTCTGAAGACGATGACCTGGTAACGGTGAACGAGAGAGAAGGAATACTCGACGTTTCCTGGTACATCTATGAATTCATAGAACTCAGCATTCCAATCAGGCATGTGCATGCACCTGGAAAATGCAATCCTGCCATGATGAAACTCCTAAAGGAGCATTCGACCGTCCGAAGCGGTGATGGAGATGAAGGGAAACCTGTGGATTCCCGATGGGAAGCACTAAGTAAGTTAAAAAACAAAGAATAATAAATTAAACATTAAAGCATTATGGCACATCCTAAAAGAAGACAGTCTAAGACACGTACTCTTAAGAGAAGAACTCACGATAAGGCAGTAGCACCTACATTGGCCATTTGCCCTAACTGTGGTTCATACTATGTTTATCACACTGTATGCCCTACATGCGGATACTACCGTGGTAAGGTTGCTATTGTAAAGGAAGCTGCTGAATAATGAGCAAGATCAACGCTGTAATCACAGGAATTGGTGGCTACGTGCCCGACTATGTCCTCACCAACGAGGAATTGTCGCGTATGGTAGACACCAGTGATGAGTGGATTACGACACGTGTGGGCATCAAGGAGCGCCGCATTCTCAAGGAGGAGGGGCTCGGAAGCAGTTACATGGCTCGTAAGGCAGCCAAGCAACTCTTGCAGAAGACCGGAGTTGATCCGGACACCATTGATGCACTCATACTTTCCACCACAACCCCAGACTACGCGTTTCCTTCCACAGCAAGTATTGTTCTTGGTAAGCTCGGGCTTAAGCATGCCCATGCATTTGATATGTCGTGTGCATGCTGTGGATTCCTTTATGCCATGGACACAGCTTCGGCGATGATTCAAAGCGGACGCTATAAGAAGATTATCGTAGTTTCTGCTGAGAAGATGTCTTCTATTGTAGACTACACAGATCGGCAGACCTGTGTTCTCTTTGGCGACGGAGCTGGTGCAGTGTTGGTAGAGGCTACGGAAGAAGAGGGGATTGGATTTCAAGACTCATTCCTCCGCACGGACGGCAGGGGGCTTCCTTTCCTGCATTTGAAAGCAGGAGGCAGCGTATGTCCGCCATCTCATTTCACAGTGGATCATCATTTGCACTATCTTTATCAGGAGGGGCGTAACGTTTTCCGTCACGCTGTTACTGATATGGGCAATGATGTTGAGGAGATTTTGAAGCGCAACGATTTGTCCGCCGATGACGTAGACTGGGTAGTCCCTCACGAGGCAAACCTTAGGATTATAGAAGCCGTGGCCAAACGTGCTGACATTCCTATCGAGAAGGTCATGATTAACATCGATCACTACGGCAATACCAGTTCTGCAACGATTCCGTTGGCCTTATGGGATAACGAATCCAAGTTACGCAAGGGAGACAATGTTGTGCTGACAGCTTTCGGAGCCGGTTTTGTTCATGGAGCCTCATATTACAAATGGGGATATGACGGAGCGGCAGTAGCAGACAACAAGTAATTTAATTAACTTATTCGAAAACGCATCCTTCATCATTATGAATCATGCGTTTTTTCTTTATCGTTTTCTTTTAACACCAAATACAGATATGCATAAGGCAGGTTTCGTAAATATTGTTGGCAACCCCAATGTTGGTAAGTCTACGCTGATGAACCAGCTTGTCGGCGAGCGGATCAGCATTGCCACATTCAAGGCACAGACCACACGTCATCGTATCATGGGCATTGTTAATACGCCCGAAATGCAGATCGTGTTCTCCGATACGCCCGGTGTTCTGAAGCCCAACTACAAGATGCAGGAAATGATGTTGGCTTTCTCGGAGTCTGCACTTTCCGATGCCGACATCTTGCTGTATGTCACGGATGTGGTGGAGAATCCGGAGAAGAATATGGATTTCCTCAATCGCGTCAAGACAATGACCATTCCTGTCATCCTGCTTATCAACAAGATTGACGAAACCGACCAACAGAAGCTTGGTGATCTTGTGGAGAAATGGCATGCGCTGCTACCCAATGCTGAGATCCTGCCCATTTCTGCAAAGAACAAGTTTGGAACCGACATTCTGATGAAGCGTATTGCAGAGCTACTGCCGGAGAGTCCTGCCTACTTTGACAAGGATCAGCTGACGGACAAGCCAGCAAGATTCTTTGTCTCGGAGATTATCCGTGAGAAGATTCTGCGCTATTACGACAAGGAAATCCCTTATTCCGTAGAGGTTGTCGTGGAGCAATTCAAGGAAGACGAACGACATGTGCATATCAATGCCGTGATTTATGTGGAGCGCGACTCTCAGAAGGGAATCATCATCGGCCGTCAGGGCATGGCCTTGAAGAAAGTGTCTACCGAGGCTCGCAAGAGCTTAGAAAAATTCTTCGATAAGAAAATATTCCTCGAAGTCTTTGTCAAGGTGGACAAGGATTGGCGAAACTCTCAGAGAGAACTCAATAGTTTCGGGTATAACCCGCAATAACAAATTGAAAAGTTTCCTGTAGTAATCGGGAAATTCAATCTGTCCTGACTGGAAGTAGGACAAACTCTTGCGAAGGCAAGGGCTGGGGATTGGTCATCCTCGGCAAATATTAACAGAGCACATGACCTCGCTCATCCCCCACACAGGGGGGAAGACCACAACAAAATGGCAAATTTAGTAGCAATCGTTGGGCGCCCAAATGTGGGCAAGTCCACACTTTTCAATCGCCTGACCCGCACGCGTCATGCTATAGTCAGCGACATTGCGGGCACCACCCGTGACCGCCAGTATGGAAAATGCAATTGGAACGGACGTGAGTTTTCCATTGTCGATACCGGTGGATGGGTAGTTAAATCAGATGATATTTTTGAGGATGCCATCCGTCAGCAGGTTAGGATTGCTTCCGACGAAGCCGACCTCATCCTCTTTTTGGTGGATGTCGAAACCGGCCTCACCGACTGGGATGAGGACGTGGCAATGGTACTCCGTTGTTCCAGGAAGCCCATCATTCTTGTGGCCAACAAGGTAGATAACAGTGGCGAGGCATATATCTCCGCTGAGTTCTATAAGCTCGGCTTGGGCGACCCGGTGAGCATCAGTGCCATTTCAGGCAGTGGAACTGGAGACCTTCTTGATCTTGTCGTCAAGACACTGCCTTCCGACAACGAGGAAGAGATCGAAGAAGAGATTCCCCGCTTTGCCGTTGTGGGCCGCCCAAATGCTGGCAAGTCGAGCCTTGTCAATGCGTTCATTGGTGAGGATCGCCATATAGTGACCGAAATCGCAGGCACCACGCGCGACAGTATCTACACGCGTTTCGATAAATTTGGTTTTGACTTCTACCTTGTGGACACAGCAGGTATCCGCCGAAAGAACAAGGTGACCGAGGATTTGGAGTTTTACAGTGTCATGCGTAGCATTCGCGCCATTGAAAACAGCGACGTGTGCATTCTCATGATTGATGCCACGCGAGGCATCGAAGCACAGGACATGAATATCTTCCAGCTTATTCAACGCAACCGCAAGAGCTTGGTTGTGGTGGTCAACAAGTGGGACTTGGTCGAAGACAAGGATCATCAAGTCGTCAAGACGTTCGAGAATGCCATACGCGAGCGCATGTCCCCGTTTTCAGACTTCCCCATTATCTTTGCTTCGGCACTTACCAAGCAGCGTATATTCAAGGTTCTGGAAACTGCTAAACAAGTATATATCAACCGGAAAGCACGTGTTGGTACCACGAAGCTCAACGAGGTGATGCTACCTATTATCGAGCAGACTCCGCCGCCCTCGATCAAGGGCAAATACATCAAGATTAAATACTGCTCACAGTTGCCCAACACTCAGATTCCGTCATTCGTATTTTATGCCAACCTGCCACAGTATGTCAAGGAGAACTACCGTCGTTTCCTGGAAAATAAGATTCGTGAGCATTGGCCCATGCATGGATGTCCCATCAATGTGTTTGTCAGGAAAAAGTAGTTGTAATTCAAAATTCAAAATTCACAATTCACAATTAGGCTGCGCGGTAGTAATTCACAATTCACAATTTTCAATTCACAATTAGGCTGCGCGGTGGAGGTAGGGCATATATTCTAAGATTGTTTGCGAAGCAAACGGGAGGATATTCTGCGATGAGCCTTTCATTCAAAAAAAGATATTCTCCGGATATTCTTAGATACCGCATAGCGGTGCGGAGGAATTTTTAATTCACAATTCACAATTGGAGTATACTGTGCTTTGTTTGCGATGAATCAATATCGCTGTGAGAGTCAATGATTGAAACTACACTGTTAATATAGAAAATGAAGAATTTGTTGTTGCTGATGTTAGGGTTTTGTGCCTTGTGCTCAAGTTGTAGCCGGAAGCCTAACCCCGAGGATGTTGCTGCACAAGCAGCCAAGGCCTACTACGACTTGCTTATAGAGGGCAAGTATGAACAATTTGTCGACGGCCGCTACGTGCCCGATTCAATACCCGCCTCATACCGCGAGCAACTTATCGCCAATGCCAAGATGTTCATGGGCGAACAGGAAACGGCTCACAAAGGGCTCAAACAGGTGCGCGTGGTCAATGCCAAGGCCGACACAGCCGGACACATGACCCAAGTATTTCTTTTGTTTGTCTATGGCGACAGCACCAGCGAAGAAGTTCTTGTGCCCATGGTAGAGCACAACGGCGTGTGGTACACCCGCTGACAACAGCGGCTTCCGGCTGCAAGACCATCACCCCTTGGCTACAGTCCCCTGAGGCCTTCTTGCGTGGAGAAGTCGTTCCCGGTGATTTGCTTCCCGTGTTCGTCCTCCTCCATTTCCGCTTCCCTCACCCTCTGGAACAGGTCGCTCGCAAACACGAGGTCATTGAGTCGCTTGTTCGTGGCATTCATCACTTCCTCCTTGGTGCCCTGCCACTCCTTCCGTCCCTTGTAAACAAAGAGAATATTCTCGCCAATACCCATGACCGAGTTCATGTCGTGGGTATTAATAATGGTGGTGATGTTATATTCCTTGGTAATGTCCGACAGCAACTTGTCGATCACGAGCGATGTCTTCGGGTCCAATCCAGAGTTGGGCTCATCACAAAAGAGATATTTGGGATTCATCACGATAGCCCTGGCTATGGCCACACGTTTTTGCATACCCCCGGATATCTCGCCGGGATATTTGTTTTCCGCATCTGTCAGGTTCACGCGGTCGAGACATTCCCGTGCGCGTTTCATTCTTCCCTGCAGATTCATATCGGAGAACATATCAAGGGGGAACTGCACATTTTCGAGCACCGTCAGCGAATCGAACAAGGCTGCATTTTGGAAAATCATCCCCATCTCGCGTCTCATCATGACACGTTCCTTCTTGGACATGGTTATCAAGTTCCGCCCGTCATAGAGAACCTCTCCGCTGGTGGGTTCGAGCAGTCCCACAATATTCTTGACCAGCACGGTCTTGCCCGATCCACTCTGCCCGATAATCAGATTGGTCTTGCCCGTCTCAAAGGTCGCACTGATGCCCTTGAGCACAACTTTATCATCGAAAGATTTGCTTAGGTTTCTTACTTCTATCATAATAACGGAATTAAGACAGCAACTGTGTCAGAAATACGTCTGAGAACAGTATCAGCACACTGCTCGACACCACAGCGTCTGTCGAGGCCTCGCCCACATCCACAGATCCACCTTTCACGCTATATCCGAAGTACGACGACACACTGGCAATGATAAAGGCGAAAAACAAACTCTTGATAATACTCATCCACATATACCATTCGTTGAACGAATGGTTCATGCCGGCCGTCAGGTCGGCAGGCGACATCAGCTGCCCGATGTAAGCCGTGGCGTATGCGCCCACGATGCCCATGGCCGAGGAGAAAATCACGAGGAAGGGCATGATGGTCACCAGTCCTGCAATTTTGGGCAGGATGAGATAGCTGGCTGAGTTGATGCCCATAATATCCAAGGCGTCAATCTGCTGAGTCACACGCATGGTACCTAATTCAGAGGCGATGTTCGACCCTACCTTGCCCGCAAGGATAAGACACATGATCGAACTCGAAAACTCCAGCAACATGATTTCGCGAGTCGTATAACCCGTTACCCAACGGGGCATCCACGGACTCTGGATGTTCACCTTCATCTGAATACAGATCACGGCTCCGATGAAGAAGCTGATGAGCAACACGATACCGATGGAGTCTACCCCCAACTGCGCCATCTCCTTGACGTAGCGTTTAAGGAACATCCGCATTCTCTCCGGACGAGAGAACGCCCGCCCCATGAGAATCAGGTAGTTGCCGAAGGTGGTCAGGTGTTTGTGTACTAATTTCGTGATTAGCATGTCATGTCAATAATTCATTGATGCAAAAGTAATCAAAAAAGCTGATGAAACCACTCACTTGCTTGAGGTTTTTATGTTTTATTACGCTTGTGTCATTTGTAATTCACAATTCACAATTTTCAATTCACAATTAGGCTGCGCAGTGATTCTTCCCTCTTCCCTCTTCCCTCTTCCCTCTTCCCTCATAATTTGAGCTGCGCGGTTAGGGTGAGCAGATATTCTAATATTATCTTGCGAAGCAAGAGTGTAAGATTTTCTGCGATGAGCTTTTCATTTATAAAAGGATATTCTCCGGATATTCTTAGATACCGCATAGCGGTGCGGAGGAATTTACAATGTACAATTCATAATTTACAATTCACAATTAGACTGGGCGCTGATTCTTCATCCTTCATTCTTCCTTCTCTCTTCATTCTTCCTTCTTCATTCTTCTCTCTTCCCTTTATAAAATATTATTACCGTTTCCGGCTAATTCCTTTCGTCGCATCTGGGCAGAAAAGCGCCATGTTTTTGCGGATAATTCCAATCCCGAAGAGCGTCAAAAACACAAGACTGATGCGATTCCAGCCTTGTGGCACCACGATTCGAGCTTATCGATTGCGCGATCGAACCTTTGTCGCATGGTGATTAGCGTTTAACCGCAGTGGCGTTTGATATCTAATCATAAACGACAAAAATCGTATAGTAAAATGATTTTCGTTAAAGCTCTGATTGTCAACCCACTACGAATTATCTCAAATTTTGCTAATTTCGAACCAAAGGATTCTTATTTTTAAATTCGTGAAATACAGAGAGATGTTTGTCAGAAAAAATGTCAGTATCTGTTGTCTCAGGATTCATCCAGGACATCTGTTGATGAGAACAAAACTGCATGGATGAACAATGATCCATTTTAATTGATGCAATAGGACAGAGGAGGTGATCTCGTCAGGAATCATCTTGCTTCTCGTGTTAAATAAGGGTTATCACTCCAAATGTCGATGAGCCTGTTATATTCGGACTGCCTATCGGTCTTTGTTATATTCCGGCTTATAGGGCTGTATTTTCCAACGACAGGTATTTGATGTATTTCAAACATTTTGAGAAGAAGGACGAGAGATGGCATAGGAAATGGAGATGGATAACGATTGCGTTCTGCGTAGGGTCGGTGTCATGCACGGTTTTAGGACTTTTAATGGCATTTGCAATCGCAGTTCTATAGCAACAGTTGTTAAATGATGGAGACAGTTGCCGTAAATAACATGATGAAAATGTGTCGCACATGATGAAAACCTACACCATAAGTCATTCTGCGAGGCGACTAATGTATCAACCAGTTCTTTTAGGAAATGGCGGTAGCTTTATTCACGATTTGGGATAGAAAGCCCTACCCAGGACGATAAAAAGCTCGCCCCGCTTCTCCCGCCGGAGGTGAGTCCCACCTTAGAGATGTACGAGAAAGAGGTGGGTATTGCGAAAATAGAAGACAAAGATGGCAATTTGTGCTCACAAACAAGAATGCCATAGAATATTCAAAACTATCGTGTTAAATTGCACTTGTTGGTTTACACTTTGCAAAAATATTTATATCTTTGAAACGGGATATAATTTATAATTGACAATTGGCAATTTATAATTAGCCATTCGGCAAATAATTCTAACGACGATGATAGAAGATATTTTGAAATACAATGCCCAGTTTGTGGCAGAGAAAAAATATGAGAAGTATGCCACAACGGGACAGCCAACCAGGAAACTGGCAGTGCTGAGTTGCATGGACACCCGACTGACCGAGCTGCTGCCAAAGGCTATGGGGCTTAGGAACGGAGACGCAAAGTTTATTAAGGTAGCCGGTGGAACGATGCTGTCGCCCTACGACTCGGTAATCCGGTCATTGCTGGTTGCTGTATATGAGTTGGGGTGCGAGGAGATTATGGTGGTGCACCATTCCGATTGTGGACTCTGTCATCTGGAAGCCCAACACTTCATCGACCTCATGAAGCAAAGGGGTGTCAGCGACGAAGCTCTGGCTGAGGCGTCCAAACACGTTGATCTTGAAAATTATCTCAGTGGTTTTGAGGATATAGAAGAGGATGTGCGGCGTATTGTCACAGCCATTCAGCATCACCCACTGATGCCGCGGCAATTTGTTGTGCGGGGATTTATGATAGACTCATATACAGGAGAGTTGAGCGAAGTCAAATAAGCGGGTCGACAGCGGGGTGCCTTTGCCAATTGTTGGCGCAATCTCTTTTATTTTACAATGTAATTTCGTACATTTGCAGGCAAAGTCATTCATCAAGATGGAATCTGAAAAACTTTCTACCCTTCGTACAGAGGGACTTGTCAAGCGCTACGGAGAGCGAACGGTGGCCAACGAGGTGAGCATCAGCGTGCGCCAAGGTGAAATCGTGGGTTTGCTCGGTCCCAACGGTGCCGGGAAGACAACCTCGTTCTATATGACCACGGGACTTGTTGTGCCCAACGAGGGGCATGTGTACATAGACGATAAGGAGATAACCAAATATCCTGTCTATAAGCGTGCGCGCGCCGGTATCGGCTATTTACCGCAGGAGGCCAGCGTGTTCAGGAAGTTGAGCGTGGAAGATAACATCATGGCCGTGCTTGAAATGACTGATCTCACCCACGAGCAGCAGTTGGCCAAACTGGAAAGCCTGATAGGCGAGTTTCGGCTTAACAAGGTGCGCAAGAACAAGGGTGACCGCCTGTCAGGTGGAGAGCGGCGACGCACGGAGATAGCGCGCTGCCTGGCCATCGACCCGAAGTTTATTATGCTCGACGAGCCTTTTGCCGGAGTGGATCCCATTGCTGTAGAAGACATACAACACATCGTGTGGCGACTGAAATACCGGAATATCGGCATTCTGATAACCGACCACAACGTGCAGGAAACCCTCTCGGTGACCGACCGGGCCTATCTGCTTTTTGAGGGACGCATCCTGTTTCAGGGTGTTCCGGAAGAGCTGGCAGCCAACAAGATCGTTCGAAAGAACTATCTGAGTGACAACTTTGTTTACCGGCGCTTTCAATGGAACGATGAGGACCGGCAATTTGCAGAAGAAATGGGTAGGCAGGTTCCCGAAGCGAGGTGAGTGCATGACGCTTCGGCTCATTCGCTTGATGGGTGTCTGCACGGGTGCGACTATGGTTAAAAAAACAAATTTTTGTTTTGTATATTAGGTTTACTCGTTAATTATGAGTAATTTTGCGCTTCAAAATTGCAACAACTCCCTTAAGAACAATTAAATTATAAATAGAATAAGAAGAGATGAAAGTATCATTTGAAAATCCCGACAAGCTTAATGCTGTGTTAACCATCACAGTTGAAGAGGATGATTATAAAAACGATGTCGAGAAGACACTGAAGGACTATCGGAAGAAGGCCAATATGTCCGGTTTCCGCCCTGGTCAGGTTCCTATGGGAATTATCAAACGCCAATACGGTACGTCTGTCAAGATGGATGCCATCAACAAGTTGGTTGGCAACGAGATACAAAAGTATATCACAGACAATAAAGTTCAGATGCTCGGCGAACCGCTGGCTTCGGAGAAACAGGAACCGCAGGATTTGGAAAAAGCCGCGCCCTATACTTTCATATTCGACATTGCCGTTGCACCGGAGTTTGACATCGAATTTACCCCCAAGGACAAGATAGATTTCTATGAAATCGAAGTTGACGACGCCTTGATCGACCGTCAGGTCGAAATGTTTGCATCGCGTTCGGGTAAATATGAGACGGTGGCGGAATATCAGGACGGCGACATGCTGAAGGGCGACCTGCGCGAACTCGACGAGAAGGGCAGCACCAAGGAGGGGGGACTGACCGTTGAGGCAGCCGTCATCATGCCTAACTATATCAAGGCAGACGACCAGAAAAAACTATTCGACGGTGCTAAGACTGGCGATATCATCACCTTCAATCCGCGCAAGGCTTATCCGGAGAGTGATACGGAGGTGTCTGCACTGTTGAAAATCAAGAAAGAGGAGATAGCCGAACACTCTGGCGACTTCAGCTATCAGGTAACCGAGATTCAGCGTTTCCGCAATCATGAAGTGAACCAGGAGTTGTTCGACAAGACTTTTGGCGAAGGTGTGGTTAAGGACGAGAAGGACTTCCGTGCCAAGATCGCAGAAGGACTGAAAGCCCAGTTGGCCAGCGAAAGCAACTATAAATTCCTGCTTGACATGCGCAAATACGCAGAAGACAAGGTTGGTCAGCTGACATATCCTGACGCCCTGTTGAAGCGAATTATGAAGAACAACAACAAGGACAAGGATCAGGAGTTCATCGACAAGAATTATGAGCCAAGCATCAAGGAGCTTACCTGGAGCCTTATTCGCAACAAGTTGGTGGAACAGGCTGGCATCAAGATAGAAGACGAGGATGTGAAGCAGGCTGCTCGTGAGGCTGCGCGCGCCCAGTTTGCCCAGTATGGCATGAATAATGTACCGGAAGAGTATGTGAACAACTATGCCGATGAACTGCTGAAGAAGCAGGAAACGGTGCAGAACTTCGTTGACCGTGCTATTGATGTCAAACTTGCCGACGCCGTGAAGAAAACGGTGAAGTTGAATAAGAAAAAGGTTACCCTCGACGAGTTCAATAAGATGGCCGAATAGTTTGTGCCCGAAACCGGGATATCAAAAACGAGGAGCCAGGGTGTAAACCTTGGCTCTTCGTTTTGAAATTACCCTGACATCTTTCCAAGCCGCGGGAGCCATTACCGTTGATACTGGCCATGGTTTGACGCTCTTTGCCCAGAATGATGCTAAAAAATATTCGAGACATAGTTGATCATGTCGACTTTTTTTAGTATCTTTGTGTTATTAATAGGTATAAAAGAGGATTCTGTCTATGGGTACTGCACTTGTCAACGTGTTGTTCTGAATACAAGTTAGCGGCTGCAGGGCTGGTTTACAGAATCCGACTGAAAGGAATTATAATCTCATTTTATTTTGATAAAATCAAGTATGAACAACGATTTCAGAAAATTTGCAACAGGACATTTGGGAATGAACGGCATGGTGCTCGATGATGTGGTGAAGGCACAGGCTCGTTACCTAAATCCATATATTCTTGAGGAGCGTCAGCTCAATGTGACACAAATGGACGTGTTCTCACGTCTGATGATGGATCGCATCATCTTCTTGGGCACAGAGGTGGACGACTATACGGCCAACACCCTGCAGGCGCAGCTGCTCTATCTTGACTCTGTGGACAACGAGAAAGATATCTCCATCTATATCAACTCGCCGGGTGGCAGCGTGACGGCCGGGCTGGGTATTTATGACACCATGCAGTTCATTAGTAGCAGCGTGGCGACCATCTGCACGGGCATGGCTGCTTCGATGGGCGCTGTGTTACTCGTTTCCGGAGCCGAAGGCAAGCGTGCGGCATTGCCCCATGCCCGCGTGATGATACATCAGCCGTTGGGCGGTGTGCAGGGCCAGGCATCGGACATTGAGATCGAGGCTCGGGAGATTCTGAAATTCAAGAAGGAACTCTACACCATCATTGCCAACCACTCCCACCAGTCGTATGAGAAAGTGTGGAAGGACAGCGACCGAAACTACTGGATGAACGCAGAGGAGGCCAAGGCGTATGGTATGATTGATATGGTGTTGACACGCAAAAACAATGAAACAGAAAATGGCAAGGAAAGTTTGTAACTTCTGCGGAAGAGGAGAAAGCGAGGTTGGCTTACTCATCACAGGACTCAACGGGTATATCTGTGAGGACTGTGCTTCGCAGGCATACAGGATTGTGCAGCAGTCCGGTGTGCTTGACGAGGCGAACGAAGGCGAGAATGCCGGGCAGGAGTATAAAGCCGTTGGCAAGATTCCCAAACCTAAGGAGATCAAGGCCTACCTCGATGAATACATCATCGGGCAGGACGAGGCAAAGCGCTATATGGCCGTGTCGGTATACAATCATTACAAGCGGTTGCAGCAACCTACGGACGAGGACGGCGTGGAGATCGAGAAGAGCAATATCATCATGGTGGGATCCACGGGCACGGGCAAGACACTACTGGCCCGCACCATTGCAAAACTCCTTGATGTTCCCTTTACCATCGTAGATGCCACGGTGTTTACCGAGGCAGGCTATGTGGGCGAAGACGTGGAGAGCATACTGAGTCGGTTGCTGCAGGTAGCCAATTATGACGTGGCAGCTGCTGAGCGTGGCATAGTCTTTATTGATGAGATAGACAAGATAGCCCGCAAGAGCGACAACCCCAGCATCACGCGTGACGTCAGTGGCGAAGGGGTGCAGCAGGGACTGTTGAAGCTTCTCGAGGGCACGGTGGTGAATGTGCCACCCAAGGGAGGACGCAAGCATCCCGACCAAGACTATATTCATGTGAACACCAAGAATATCTTGTTTATATGCGGAGGTGCCTTTGACGGAATAGAGCGGAAGATTGCCCAGCGGCTCAACACGCACGTGGTCGGTTATAATTCGGTGCAGAACATGCGCAGTATAGACAAGGGTGACCTGATGAAGTATATTCTGCCACAGGATTTGAAGTCGTTTGGCCTCATTCCCGAACTCATCGGGCGTGTGCCGGTGCTCACTTTCCTGAATCCACTGGATCGGAAGGCGTTGAGACGGATCTTAGTGGAACCGAAAAACTCCATCACCAAGCAGTTTGTCAAACTGTTTGCCATGGACAACATAACGCTCACGTTTGCCGACGATGCCCTCGACTTTATTGTAGATAAAGCCGTGGAATACAAGCTCGGTGCCCGTGGATTGCGTTCCATCGTGGAAGCGGTGATTATGGACGCGATGTATGATGCGCCTTCACGTCGTATCAGAAAATTCGAGGTGACGCTCGATTATGCAAAGGCGCAGCTTGACAAGGCACACATGCAGAAACTCGAATCTGCATGACACGATAGTGTGCCATGAAACAGCCAAAGGCTTAAAGACACAAAACTCTATGATGAAGGAAGATAATCTGACACTACGCTTGAAACAGTATTTTGGCTTTGATTCGTTCAAAGGTGACCAAGAGGCAATCATAAAGAGTCTGATGGGTGGCAGTGACGCTTTTGTGCTGATGCCCACGGGTGGTGGCAAGAGCCTTTGCTATCAGTTGCCGTCGCTGCTCATGGACGGCACGGCCATTGTCATCTCGCCTCTGATCGCCCTGATGAAGAATCAGGTGGACGTGGTCAACGGCCTTACTGAGGAAAGTGGAGTAGCACATTTTCTCAATTCGTCACTCAACAAGCAGGCGATTACGCAGGTGGAAGAGGATGTGCATTCCGGTAAGACGAAATTGCTCTATGTGGCTCCGGAGTCACTCAATAAGCCGGATAATCTTGAATTTTTCCAATCGTTTAGGATTTCGTTTTATGCCATTGACGAGGCGCACTGCATATCGGAGTGGGGGCATGATTTCCGTCCGGAATACAGGAATATTCGACCTACGATTGATAAAATAGCATCCTCTCGTGGGGAGAAGCGTGCTCCCATCATAGCGTTGACGGCAACGGCCACCGACAAGGTGCGCTCGGATATCAAGAAAAGCTTGGGCATTGTCGATGCGCGCGATTTCAAGAGTTCGTTCAACCGTCCAAACTTATATTATGAGGTACGCCAGAAAGCAAGTGAGGAAGATGCTGACAGCCAGATTATCCGTTTCTTAAAGCAGCACGAGGGCAAGAGCGGCATTATCTATTGTCTCTCGCGCAAGAAGGTGGAGGAGCTTTCCAAGAAGCTACAGATTAATGGCTACAAAGCTGCTCCCTATCATGCAGGACTCGACACGGAGGTGCGCACCCAGACGCAGGACGATTTCCTGCGCGAGGATATCGATATCATAGTGGCCACCATTGCCTTCGGCATGGGTATCGACAAGCCCGATGTGCGCTTTGTCATTCATTATGACATTCCCAAGAGCCTCGAAGGCTATTACCAGGAAACGGGGCGTGCTGGCCGCGATGGTGGGGAAGGTCGGTGTATCGCCTTCTATTCGCCCAAGGATCTGAAAAAACTCGAGAAGTTTACCGACAACAAGGGTGAGGCTGAAAAGGAAATAAGTCGCCAGCTCTTGGAAGAAACCAAGGCTTACGCAGAGTCGTCGGTGTGTCGCCGGAAATTCCTGTTACACTATTTCGGAGAGGAATATACGAAGGAGAACTGTGAGAACTGCGACAACTGCAAGCATCCGCAGAAAACAGAGGAAGCCGGCGAGGCGCTTCTGGCAGTACTCAAGGCTATCAAGGCCGTGAAGGAAGAGTTTGACCAATCGTACATTATCGACTTGGTGAGAGGACGGGCTACTGACAACATTGTACGCCACGGCCACGATAAACTTCCGGAGTTTGGCGGCGGAATGGAGATTAATGACCGCCATCCGACGATTTGGAATCCGGTCATTCGTCAAGCTATGATAGCTCATTATATCTGTAAGGATGTGGAAAACTATGGCTTTCTGCGTCTGACTCCCGAGGGGCGCCAATTCATCAGGAGTCCGAAGCCCTTTACTGTGGTTTTGGACAGGCAGTTTGATGAGGCGGAAGATAGTGCTTATGGCAATGTGACAGCCTTGGACGACAAGCTGTACAAGTTGTTGAAGAACCTACGAAAAGACGTGGCCCGCAAGCATAACCTGCCACCATATGTTGTGTTTCAGGATATTTCTATTACACTGATGGCCACCAACTATCCCATTACCATGGACGAACTGTTACAGATACAGGGCGTCGGGCAGGGCAAGGCCAAGAAGTTTGGAGCTGAGTTCATAGAGCTGATTAAGCGCTATTGTGTGGAAAACGACATACAGCGCACCGATATGATGCGCGTCATCAGCCTGCCGAACAAGTCGCAGAAGAAACTTAAGATCATAGAACTCATTGACAAGCGCGTGCCCCTAGACGAGATTGCCAAGTCACAGGGATGCACTTTCGATGAATTGCTTGATGACATCGAGTCGATCGTGAACGGAGGAATGAAGGTGGATATTGGATATTATATTGATAATGATGAGGTCGTGGATTCGGATGAGGTTGCCGATATTTACGAGTATTTCCGAACCAGCGAGACCGATGATATTGATGAGGCTATAGAAGAGGCTGATGTCTATGATGACGAGGATGGTCTCACGGCTGAACAAAAGACCCGACTGGTGCTCATTAAATTTATGTCGGAAGAGGGAAACTAAACGATGGTGTTTCCTAATCAACAGAAGTGGGCTGCACGAATGTAAGAAATGCGATGTGGCTGTCTCGGTGGAACCGAGGTGTTCTTGTTGATAATTACTGATTTAGACACCAAGTTAAATAGCATTAAACTACAAAGAATTTCGCAAAAGGCAATCTGTATGTGCGAAAATATTGCTATATTTGCACGCAATAAATTTATAAATCTTCATTTTATGTCATCATTTGTTGCAGATAAAATCACGATGGACGGTTTGACTTTCGACGACGTCCTGCTTATTCCTGCTTATTCCGAAGTATTGCCCAAAGAGGTGGTGTTGAAAACAAAGTTCTCTCGTCATATCGAGTTGAACGTACCTTTTGTGACCGCTGCCATGGACACCGTGACCGAATCGGCCATGGCCATTGCCATTGCCCGTGAGGGAGGTATTGGGGTTATCCACAAGAATATGACCATAGATGAGCAGGCTCGCCAGGTGGCTATCGTGAAACGAGCTGAGAATGGCATGATTTATGATCCCGTGACGATCCGTCGTGGTCGTACGGTGCGCGATGCGCTGCAGATGATGCACGATTACCATATCGGCGGTATTCCTGTGGTTGACAAAGACAACTTCCTCGTCGGAATTGTTACCAACCGCGACTTGCGTTTTGAGCGCCGTCTGGACAAGACCGTAGACGAGGTGATGACCTCTGAAAACTTAGTGACGACCCATCAGCAGACAGACTTGACTGCTGCGGCTCAGATTTTGCAGGAGCATAAGATAGAGAAGCTGCCCGTGGTGGATGCCAACAATCGTCTGATAGGACTGATTACCTATAAAGATATAACCAAGGCCAAGGACAAGCCCATGGCCTGTAAGGATGAGAAGGGGCGGTTGCGCGTGGCAGCCGGCGTAGGCGTCACGGCTGATACGCTTGACCGCGCTCAGGCTTTGGTAGATGCTGGCGTGGATGCCATTGTTATTGACACGGCTCATGGCCATTCCAAGGGAGTGGTTGACAAGTTGCATCAGGTGAAGGCTGCTTTCCCCAATGTAGACGTTGTGGTGGGCAATATCGCTACCGGCGAGGCTGCCAAATATTTGGTGGACAACGGTGCTGATGCTGTGAAGGTAGGCATTGGTCCCGGATCCATCTGCACAACACGTATTGTGGCCGGTGTTGGAATGCCGCAGCTGAGTGCTGTGTATGACGTATTCTCTGCCCTGAAAGGAACAGATGTGCCTCTTGTTGCTGACGGAGGCCTGCGCTATTCGGGCGATATTGTCAAGGCGCTGGCTGCCGGTGGTAGTTGCGTGATGGTGGGATCGCTTGTTGCAGGAACAGAGGAATCTCCCGGTGAGACCATTATATACAACGGTCGAAAGTTCAAGAGTTACCGTGGTATGGGTTCGCTGGAGGCCATGGGGCAGAAGAATGGCTCTCGGGACAGGTACTTCCAGGGCGACACGAGTGATGTGAAGAAGCTTGTGCCCGAAGGCATTGCAGGTCGTGTGCCCTACAAGGGTACTGTGCAGGAGGTAATCTACCAGTTGGTTGGTGGGTTACGATCCGGTATGGGCTACTGCGGTGCAGGTACGATAGACGCTCTTCACGATGCCCGGTTTGCTCGCATAACCAATGCCGGTGTTCAGGAAAACCATCCACACGACATCACCATTACGAGCGAGGCGCCGAACTATTCAAGGCACGAGTGAAAAAGAAAGGCATGAGTTGGGGTGAGGGAGTGCACTTCCTCACGCTTATGCGTTTATAAAGAAGATCTGAAATGAAAATAAAACTGTTGTTGGGCGTCACGCTGATGTGTGGCACCTTGTCTTTTGCCCAAAACGCCGATCCTGTCATCATGACCGTTAACGGGAAGCCCGTTCCACGTTCGGAATTTGAATACTCCTATAATAAAAACAACACTGACGGAGTGATCGACAGGAAGAGCGTGAAGGAATATGTAGACCTTTTCATAAATTATAAACTGAAGGTTGAGGCAGCCAAAGAAGCCGGCTTGGATACGATGCTATCGTTTCGGCAAGAGTTTTCGGGCTATCGCGACCAGCAAATCAGGCCTGCCATGATTAGCGAGGAAGATGTAGAGGCAGAGGCGCGAAAGATCTACAGACAAACACAGCAGCAGGTAGATCAAAATGGCGGTATGGTTCATGTGGCTCATATCCTCGTAATGATGAAGCAGCAAGCCACACCCGATGAGAACCGGAAGGCCAAGGTGCGTATAGACTCTGTTTATGAGGCCCTGAAAAAAGGAGCGGATTTTGCTGCACTGGCAAAGCAGGTGTCGCAGGACCCTGGCTCTGCCAACAACGGCGGAGAGCTACCTATGATTGTGAAGGGGCAGACGCTGAAGGAATTTGAGGATGTGGCTTGGAGCCTGAAAGATGGCGAGATGAGTGAGCCGTTCATGTCCCCGGCCGGTTGGCATATCGTGTTGAAAAAAGGACATCAGAATTTTTACAGCTATGACAGTCAGCGCGATGCGATTATGAAATACATCGACCAGCGAGGGTTGCGCGAGCAGATTATCAATGCCAAGCTCGACACTTTGTCCAAGCAGGAACATGTCTCTACGGCTGCTTTGCTTGAAGCCAAGCGCAAGGAAATGGAGGAAAAAGACCCGAGTCTGAAATATCTTATCCGGGAATACTACGACGGATTACTTCTCTATGAAATCAGCAATCGTACGGTATGGGATAAGGCTCAGAAAGATGAACGTGGACTGCAAGCATTTTTTAAGAAGAACAAGAAAAAATACAAATGGGAGGAACCCCGTTTTAAAGGGATTGCCTATCACACGCGGGACAAAAAGGATGTCAAGGCTGTGGTCAAGGCTGTGAGGAAGTTGCCTTTCGATATGTGGGCAGAGAAACTGCGGACCACGTTCAATGCCGACTCCGTGCTACGCATCAAGGTAGAGAAGGGACTATTCAAGAAAGGAGATAACGCCCTGGTAGACCGGAAGATGTTCAAGACAGATACTGTGCCGGCCCTGATGAAAGATTTCCCCTATACAAATGTGTATGGCAAGAAACTGAAGGCTCCAAAGGAAATGTCGGACGTGAGGGCGCTGGTGGTGTCGGACTATCAGGATTATCTTGAAAAGCAATGGGTGGCTCAACTCCGTAGGAAATATCAAGTGACTGTCAATGAGAATGTGCTCGAGACTGTCAATAAGCACGAATAAAATACATGAGAATCAGACAAATAACAATGGTAGCAGCAATGGTGCTGCCTATAGGAATCGTAGCCATGACAGAGGGAAGCGGTCGTGGTTCGTCAAAAAATCTTGTTTCGCAGGATACGGCTGCGGTACAGGCAGCCTCAAAGGTGGAGGAGGTTACTCTCCCAGAGGGCAGCGTTGTGGACGAAGTTGTGTGGGTGGTTGGTGATGAACCCATCCTCCGTTCGGACATAGAAATGATGCGTATGCAGGGAATGGCAGAGGGCATTAGCTGGGGCAGCAATCCAGACTGTGCAATCCCGGAACAGTTGGCCGTACAGAAGCTTTTCCTGCATCAGGCTGCGATTGATTCTATCGAGGTGAGCGAGTCGGAGGTCGCAAGTGGCGTAGAACAGCAGATCAGACGGTGGATAGAAACTGCCGGTGGGCAGGAGAAACTCGAAGAATACCGCAAGCAGAGTGTAAACGAAATGCGCATGTCGCTACACGACGATTTCAAGAACCAACAACTCATCCAAAAGATGAAGCAGAAGTTGGTGGAGGATATCAAGGTATCCCCGGCTGACGTGCGAAGGTTTTTCCGCTCACTACCCCAAGACAGCATTCCCTTCGTACCCACAGAGGTGGAAGTCCAGGTGATCGAGCGCTCCCCAAAGATAAAGCAGGAAGAGATCAACCGGGTGAAAGACCTGTTGCGTAGCTACACAGACCGTGTCACCAATGGCGAAATAACATTTGCAACCTTGGCTCGGCTTTATTCTGAAGATCCGGTGTCTGCACGGGTGGGCGGCGAAATGGATTATATTGGTCGTGGACTTCTCGACCCCGCATTTGCCAATGTCGCTTTCAATTTGACCGACCCCAAGAAGATTTCGAAAATTGTAGAGACAGATTTTGGTTTCCACATCATTCAACTGATAGACAAGCGAGGTGATAAAATAAAATGCCGACACATCTTGCTCAAGCCAAAGGTTTCGGCAGAGGAAATCAAGAGGGCCGCTGAGCAACTTGACTCCATAGGGACGGACATCCGTTCGGGTAAATTCTCGTTTGAGGAGGCTGCGTCTTATCTGTCTGACGACAAGGATACCAAGAACAACCGTGGACTGATGACCAACGTAACGAATAACGAGATAACATCACGATTCCAGATGAAAGAGTTGCCTACTGAGATTGCTCGGGTAGTGGAAACCATGAAGGTGGGTGACATTTCGAAACCGTTTGAGATGATCAACAGCAAGGGTAAGACAGTAGTTGCCATTGCCAAACTCAAAAGCCGGACTGAAGGACATAAAGCCACGATAACCGAGGATTTCCAGGTGATGAGAGAAATGGTGGTGAACAAAGAGAGAGAGAAGGTTATCAACAATTGGATTTCGGACAAAATCAAGCATACCTATGTCCGGATGAATGACCGGTACAAAGATTGCCAATTTCAATATCAGGGGTGGAATAAATGAGACACCGAAACATTTGCAATTTAGGTACAGGGCATAGAGTTATCTTGATGATGGTTCTATGCCTCTTTGTCCTGGGCATGCTCAATGCTGCCGGTAGAAAGGGCAAACGCAAGAAGGTAGCGGACGAGCGAGTGTATCTGGTTCATGCCGATGAGCTGCGATACGACATGTATGGTCCTAATCCCGATGCACAGATTGTGAAAGGCCATGTGGCCTTTACGCATAAAGGGTCGCGACTGAATTGTGACAGTGCATATTTTTTTCAAACCACGAATTCAGTCAGAGCTTTCGGGCACGTGCGCTTTCGCCAGGGAGATACGTTGTCGCTTACTTGCGACCGGGCGTTCTATGATGGTCAGCAACAGATGTTGGAGGCTCGACAAAACGTGGTGTTGAAGCATCGCCAGCAAAGACTGTATACGGATAGTTTGAATTATGACCGTCTCTATGAGTATGCTTATTTCTTTAACGGAGGAAGACTGATAGACGGAAAGAGTAGGCTGAGTTCGGATTGGGGGGAATACCATACCAATACTCGTATGGCTCGTTTTAATCTTGATGTACAGCTTCAGACCCCCAAAAACCGCGTTTCTACAGATACATTATATTATGACACGTCCAAATCTCGGGCTCATGTGGTGGGTATGTACACGCCGGACAGGGGACGGGGCGAGGTAGGGCCTTCGCTTATCACCAACGGCACCAGTACAATTACCACCACCAATGCTTATTTTAACACGGCCAAAGATGAGGCTGAGATGTATGGACGATCGACGGTGGTGGACGGGGAGAAAACGATTACTGCCGACACCTTATTCTATAACAGTGAGACCGGACGCAACCGTGGGATGGGAAATGTTGTCTACGTTGACAGTAAGAATCAAAACATGCTTACCTGCGGAGAGGTGGAGTACAGTGAGAAAGACGGGCGAGGGTATGCCACAAAAAAAGCGTTGGCCATGGATTTCTCCCAGAAAGATACTTTGTATGTGCATGCAGACACGATGCGTATTGAGACGTTCAATATCAATACCGACTCGGTGTACCGCAAGGTGCACTGCTACACAAAAATCCGTGCATATCGTGTAGACTTGCAAGCTGTGTGCGACTCGTTGGTGTTCGATTCTCGGGATTCGTGCATGACGATGTATGACGATCCCATCGTGTGGAATATGGGCAGGCAACTGCTGGGCGAGGTAATCAAGGTGTATATGAATGATTCCACCATTCGCGAGGCTCATGTCCTGGGCCAGGCCTTGTCGGTGGAAATGTTGCCGGACAGCACGCATTACAACCAGATATCATCTAAAAATATGTTCGCCTACTTTACTAACGGGAACATTCGCCGGAGTGATGCCGAGAGTAATGTGCGGGCCATCTATTATCCTTTGGACGACAAGGACAGCACGCTTATTGGACTTAACTATACCGAGACCGATACGATGAGGATGTACCTGTCGCCCGAGCGTAGTTTAGAGCGGATTTGGATGCCCAAGGCAGAGGGCACGCTCTATCCCATGACCCAAATCCCTCCCTCACAGTTGAAGCTCGATAATTTTGCATGGTTCGACTATATTCGCCCTGTGGACAAAGATGATGTCTTTAATTGGCGTGGTAAGACACAGGGATCAGAGATTAAAAATATTGTGAGGCATGAGGCTCCCCTGCAAAAGATTCGCTCTGATGCAAAAGAGCTTGAGGAACCTGATAAGACAAAGGCAGGAGAGAAATAGCATGAGTTTGTTTTTCCCAACCCGTAGGCCCCGCAGGTTTCACCATGAGATGATTTATTGCGATGAGAGAAAAGAAAGGATAGACCAACTGAAGCGCCGGGTCAAGGAGGAAATGGCCAAGAGCCCGGAGTTAGAGGAGACGGACAGGAGACGGAACCTACGCTTCGAAGGATACCGACAGGAGTGGCGAGGTCGTCGAGGAGAAAAGTCCTACAAGGTCTGGGGTACAAGCCTCCTGTTGCTCGTATTGCTCATTTTAGTTATGCTGTGGATACTATGATTGATGTTATACAACTTTTACCAGATTCAGTAGCCAACCAGATTGCCGCGGGTGAGGTGATACAGCGCCCTGCCTCTGTGGTCAAGGAACTGATGGAGAACGCTGTGGATGCAGATGCACGTCATGTCAATGTTCTTGTGGTGGATGCCGGCAGAACCTCGATACAGGTGATAGACGATGGCAAGGGTATGTCGGAAACCGATGCCCGGTTGTCGTTCGAACGTCATGCCACATCAAAGATACGAAAGCCTGACGATCTGTTCAATCTGCATACCATGGGATTTCGTGGCGAAGCTCTGGCGTCTGTAGCAGCTGTGGCACATGTAGAACTGCGCACCCGTACCGAACATGAAGAAATCGGCACTCAACTCACCATTGCTGGTTCACGCTTTTCCGGTCAGGAACCCTGTGCGTGTCCTGTGGGTTCCAACTTTAAGATAGAGAACCTTTTTTATAATGTACCGGCGCGAAGAAAGTTCCTCAAGTCGAATGCGACGGAATTGAATCACATCATCAATGCTTTTGAGCGTATTGTGCTGGTATATCCGGAGGTTACCTTCACTTTTCACAGCAACGGCTCGGAGATGTATAATCTTCGTGCCGGAGGACTTCGCCAGCGTATTCTGGATGTATTCGGCAAGCGTGTTAATCAGGATTTACTGCCCGTGAACGTAGAGACTTCATTGTGTGGACTGCAAGGCTTTGTCGGAAAACCAGAATCATCAAGAAAGAAAGGTGCGCACCAATATTTCTTTGTTAATGGTCGTTACATGCGCCATCCGTACTTTCACAATGCTGTCATGACGGCTTTCGAACGATTGATTCCCCAAGGGACTCAGGTTCCGTATTTCCTGTATTTTGATGTGGATCCTAAAGACATCGATGTGAATATCCATCCCACCAAAACTGAAATCAAGTTCGAGAATGAACAAGCGATTTGGCAAATTCTTATGGCTTCGGTAAAAGATGCCTTGGGAAGATTTAATGATGTGTCAGTCATTGATTTCGATACGGAGGGAAAACCTGATATTCCTGTATATAATTCTCAAACGGAAGCTCAGCTCCCTCAAATGAACCTGAACCCTCAGTACAATCCATTTCATAGTACGATTGAATCCGGGGAGAAGCTTTCCGGTAAGATGCAGCATACCCAAGGGTCGCGTGAATTTACGCGCTCGGAAATTCCTGACCAGTGGCAGGAATTATATAATGGTCTGCAGCCGGAGGAGGCACCTGCACACGAAACCTTGTTTACAGAGAGTGGAGAAGGGGAGAAGAGCCTGATAGCCGACAAGTCCCCCAGCCATTATCAGTATAAGGGTAGGTATATTATGACGGCAGTGAAGTCAGGACTGATGATCGTCGACCAGCATCGCGCGCATATCCGTATCCTTTTCGAACAATATCAAAAGCAACTGAGCGCCCGCAAGATGCACTCGCAGAAAATGCTCTTCCCGGAAACAATACAGCTTTCAGCTCGAGAAGAGAGTACACTCAGCACAGTTTATGAAGAGTTCGCAGCTATGGGCTTCGAATTATCCAATTTGGGGGGCGGAACGTATGCTCTGAATGCAGTACCCGAGGGGATCGAAGGGGTGGATGTGCTCCGGTTGGTGCACGAAATGCTGTTGTCGGCTGAAGAGTCGGGAACTCCGGCAGCACATGAGATAAACAATTCCTTGGCACTCAGCTTGGCACGAGCTGCAGCTATTCCATACGGCCAAGTGCTGTCAAACGATGAAATGGAGAATGTGATAAACGGTTTATTCTTGTGTTCAAACGTCAATTATACGCCTGATGGTAAAAATATTTTATATATATTAAAGCAGGTGGAAATAGAGCAAATGCTCAAATAATGGCCACGAAGACATTGATATTTAGCCTTTAAAGACATTATTTTTAAATTTTCGCAAAATTTCCCAACAAAAAGTACCTACTATTGAAAAATATTATTAACTTTGTCAGCGAATAGTGTACAAGACGAGAAATAAAGTTAAAAATATATATATTAGATCATTAAGATAATAGATTATGAAAAAGTTATTAATGACACTGGCTATTGCCGGTATGTCCGTGGGCGCATTTGCTCAGGACGCTGACCCTGTACAGAAGTACAGCGTAGCAACAAATTCATTTTGGAGTAATTGGTTTATTCAGTTAGGTGGCGATTGGAACGTATGGTATCCTGATGAGGAGCACGGTCGTGGCTTTAGAAAAGACGTTGGTTTCTTTTCATCGGATCGTCGTACTTTCGGTGGTGCAGTTGCATTGGGTAAGTGGTTTACTCCGGGTCTTGGACTTCGTACCAAATTCCAGGCATGGCAGGCTAAAGACATAAACAAAAAGACCGGTGCACGCAACGACTTTGATATGTGGATTCTGAATGAGCATATCATGTTCAACCTGAGCAACCTTTTCTGTGGTTACAATCCTAACCGTGTATGGAACGTGATTCCTTTCATGGGTGGTGGTGTTTCTCGCAACATGAGCGCTAACCTCTATGCTATGCAGCTGAGTGCAGGTATCCAGTCTACATGGCGTTTGGGCAAGCACGTTAACCTCTACTTGGAGGCAGGATGGAATCGTTTGGAAGAAGATTTCACCGCTGATGAGGGAACAGCTCTGGCTGACACACATCGCAACCGTGGTTGGGAAGACAAGGACAACCATGTATATGGTGAAGTTGGTTTGACCTTTAACTTGGGTAAGGCAACTTGGGAGAAGACTCCGGATGTTGACGCTATCAAAGCTCTTTCTCAGAGCCAGATCGACGCTCTTAACGCTCAGCTCAACGATGCTAATGCAGAGAACGCTCGTCTGAAGAATCTGTTGGCTAACCAGCCAAAGCCAGAGACACCGAAGGCTGTTAAGGAATTTGTGACAACACCTGTTTCTGTGTTCTTTAACATCAATCGCACGAACATTGCTTCTCAGAAGGACCTCGTAAACGTACAGGCTGTTGCTAAGTATGCAAAGGAGAATGGCAGCAAGTTGGCAGTAACCGGTTATGCTGATAGCGCAACAGGTACTCCTGAAATCAACCAGCGCCTGTCTGAAGGCCGTGCTGCAACTGTAGCAGACGAGCTTGTTAAGCTTGGTATCGACCGTAGCAAGATCTCAACCGTAGGCAAGGGTGGTGTTGATGACCTCTCACCGATTTCATTCAACCGTCGTGCAACTGTTCAGGTTACTGACTAATATCGTTTCTTAATTAACTTTCTTCCAGGAAAGTAATTAATATAATTTTAGAGGTGCATTATCCACATGGATAATGCACCTCTTTCTTTACAAACACGCTTCCGTGTTTTGAAAATTTAATAACAACTTGGCTTTCGTCGGAAATTCCTCAAGTATATGAGGATTTGTATTCTTCTGGTAGTCAGAATGTTAGAAAAATCGTTCTTGCATTCTTCATTTTATCTATCGCGATTAGATATCAATTATAAGACGACGAAGGTCGAATCGCATCGCAAATAGGCTTCTTCTGTGCGATCATGAAGGCCAAAACATAATGCGAGAAGATATTAACGGCAAATCCTCTGCTTTTTTCCGCTCATCCAGATTAATTTCATCCTCAGAAACATGGCGCTTTTTGCTCTGGTTGCGGTGAAAAAAATCATCAGATTTTGGTTAATCAATTTTACAATTCACATTTTCAATTCATAATTCAAAATTCACAATTCAAAATTTGGGGCAACCCGTAGAGGCTTTGAATTCACAATTCATAATAAAAAATTCACAATTCGGTGACACCCGAATTGTGAATTGAAAATTGTGACGAGTTGATGAGCTTGCGAATAATTGTGAATTATATTCCGTTTTGGATAAGGTATTCTCCAATTTGAACGGCATTTAATGCTGCGCCCTTACGAATTTGGTCACCGGTAAGCCAAAGCGTGTTACCATTGTCGCTTGCAAGATCTTTTCTGATACGTCCCACATAGATATCATCCTTACCTGCACTTTCCAAGGGCATAGGATATACGTAGTTTTGCGGGTCATCGACAAGTGTTACACCTGGTGCTTTTTTCAGTGCCTCCCTGATCTGGTTAACACTGATAGGCTGTTCGGTCTCGAACCATACGCTTTCAGAGTGTGAACGCAGAGAACTTACACGAACGCAGGTGGCAGAAGTTCGGATGTCCGAGTGCATGATTTTCCTGGTTTCATCATACATTTTCATCTCTTCCTTCGTGTAGTCATTCTCTGTCATCTTATCTATTTGAGGAATGACATTGTAGGCCAGCTGATGAGGGAATTTGTTGATGGTACTCACTTTCCCGTCTTCCAGCATTTCCTTGTACTGCTGTTGAAGTTCCTGCATGGCTGCTGCACCGGCTCCACTGGCACTCTGATAGCTTGATACGTGCACTTTCTTGATGGGCGAGAGCTTATTGATCGGGTTGAGCACCACAACCATCATGATGGTAGTACAGTTTGGATTGGCAATGACTCCCCGTGGGCGGGTCAGAGCATCTTCTGCGTTGATTTCGGGCACGACCAATGGAACGTCGTCATCCATGCGGAATGCACTCGAATTGTCTATCATCACCGTTCCATGTTTGGTGATGGTTTCAAGAAACTCTTTGCTGGTTGATGCGCCGGCTGAGGTAAACGCAATGTCTACATCTTTGAAGTCATCGTTGTGCTGCAATAATTTAACTTCATATTGCTTATCTTTGAAACTGTATTTTTTACCGGCACTACGTTCTGAACCGAACAACACTAAATCATCCAACGGAAAATTGCGCTCAGCGAGTATGCGCAGAAGCTCTTGACCAACTGCACCGCTTGCTCCAACAATTGCTACTCTCATGTTATAATACTTTATAAATTAATAACTATATGCTGCAAAATTACTACTTTTCGTTGACAACAATGCAATTTGTGAAAGTTTTTTCTGCTTTTCTGTTTACAAAACGAAGAAAGTTTCGCAGCTGATTAGAAAATAATTATTAACTTTGCGTTAAATATTCGAGCTCATGGAGCACATTGCATCATACTTCCCAATAACCGATCCCACGCTAATCTTTTTCGTGGTGTTGCTTATTATTTTGCTTGCTCCTATTATTATGGGGAAGCTCCGCATTCCACACATAGTCGGAATGGTTTTGGCGGGTGTCCTCGTAGGCCAGTATGGGTTGAATATTTTGGATCGCGATGCCTCCTTTGAGCTTTTCGGTCGTGTAGGTCTATATTATATCATGTTTCTTGCCTCCTTGGAAATTGATATGGATGGCTTGAAAAAAAGTAAGATCCGCACAATTGTTTTTGGACTGTTAACCTTCGGCATCCCTTTTGCACTAACATATTGGATGGGCATTTATTTGCTCGGTTATACCTCTGTAGCAGCATTCCTGCTGGGCTGTATCATGTCCTCAAACACATTGGTGGCATACCCTATAGTGTCGCGCTACGGACTGCAGCGCAAACCCAGTATTACGTTGAGTGTGGGGGCAACGATGATTGCCTTGTTTATTGCTCTGGTTTTGCTTGCGGGAATTGTTGTTTCTCATCATGGTGGAAGTGGCGTACTGTTCTGGCTGTGGTTTGTGTTGAAATTGGTGATGTATTGCGGAGGGCTGTTGTGGTTCATGCCACGCCTCACACGGTGGTTCCTTCGGAGATACAGTGATGCCGTGATGCAGTTCATCTTCATTCTTTCGTCCATGTTTCTTGGCGCGGCTTTGGCTGGATTGGTGGGCTTGGAGGGAATCTTCGGAGCTTTTTTCTCCGGACTTATTCTTAACCGCTATGTACCGCATGTCTCACCTTTGATGAACCGTATTGAATTTATAGGGAACGCTCTTTTTATTCCATACTTCCTGATCGGCGTTGGAATGCTGATCAATTTACGACTGTTGTTCCAAGGGGGTGATATCGTCTGGGTAGCTTTTTGTATGGTGTTGTTCGGAACTTTAGGCAAAGCTATCGCTGCATATTTATCTGGTTTCATTTTTCGCATGCCTCCAGCCTCCGGTCAGATGATGTTCGGCTTGACCTCTGCCCATGCTGCCGGAGCAATAGCAATGGTGATGGTGGGAATGACCTTGAAAGGTGTCTCTGGGGAGCCAGTGGTTGATGAGGGTATGCTTAATGGGGTGGTGATCATGATATTGGTTACCTGCATCATTTCGTCCATCATTACCGAACGAGCTGCACTTAGGATTGTTCTGCGCGATAAGGAAATTACTCCGGACGAGCCGGACAAGGATGATGAACGGATATTGATACCGGTAAAATATCCGGAATATGCCAACCGGCTGATCCATCTTGGAATGATGATGCGCAATCCCAAGCTTAACCGTGGACTTGTTGCCTTGAATGTGGTTTACGACGATGAGAAAATGAGGGTCAACCAGGAACTTGGCCGCAAACTGCTGGAGCAGGTGACGCAGTATGCCTCGGGCTCTGATGTCTTGGTGCAGACTCAGGTGAGAGTGGCTGCCAATATTGCCAATGGTATTAAGCATGCTTTTAAGGAATTTGATGCGTCGGAAGTGATCATCGGCATGCACAATCATGCTAATATTTCTCCAGAATTTTGGGGGCAGTTCCACCAAAGTCTATTCAATGGGTTGAATCGACAAATCATCATGACCCGTATCAACTACCCGCTTGCCACACTGCGACGCATACAGGTTGCCATTCCCTCGCGAGCCCAGTATGAGCCGGGCTTTTACCGATGGTTGGAGCGGCTCGCTCGGGTGACAAAGATTCTGGAATGTCGCATACAGTTTCATGGGCGTTCGGATACGCTGCAGATGATCAGGGAATATATTAAGAACAAACATGCTGAAATTCGTGCGGAATACTTAGTAATGGAACATTGGAATGAGATGCCCAAGTTGGCTTCTTCCATAGCTGACGACCATCTCTTTGTGGTCATCACTGCCCGAAAGGGGACCGTGTCTTATAAAAATGCACTGGACCGTCTCCCGGACGAGTTGACACGGAGGTTCTCGGGCAAGAACCTGATGATCATATTTCCAGACCAGTACAGTGACGATAAATTGCTCACGATGACATTTGCAATGCCACAGCATACAGAGGAAGTATCGGCTTACGAGGCCTTGCATGAATGGTTAAGGCGCAAGCTAAATATGTGAAATGGCAGAGCGGCATTGTGATATAATATATAGAAGGATTTTGGATTTATAATAAGTTTAAGTATATGATAGACGTTCAGGACATTAAAAAATCCTTTGGTTCTTTGCAAGTACTCAAGGGAATTGATTTACATATCGACAAAGGAGAAGTGGTTTCTGTGGTTGGTCCGTCAGGAGCCGGGAAAACAACACTTTTACAAATCATTGGAACGCTGGACAAACCTGACAGCGGAACGGTGATTGTTGATGGGGTGGATGTAAGCCGCCTGTCGAGTAAGAAAATCTCAACTTTCCGCAATCAGAAATTGGGATTTGTCTTTCAGTTTCACCAACTCCTGCCGGAGTTCACGGCCTTGGAGAATGTCATGATTCCGTCTTTCATTGCCGGGTTAGGGCGGAAGGAGGCCAGAGATAGGGCAGAGGAACTGCTCGAGTTCATGGGCTTAAGCGACAGAGCAAACCACAAGCCCAGCGAGCTTTCCGGCGGAGAGAAGCAGCGTGTGGCTGTTGCCCGGGCATTGGTGAACAACCCTTCTGTTATTCTTGCAGACGAGCCTTCCGGTAGTCTCGACTCCAAGAACAAGGCAGAGCTGCACCAGCTTTTCTTTGATTTGCGCGATAAATTTGGGCAGACTTTCGTAATAGTGACTCACGACGAATCGCTCGCAGCACTCACTGACCGCACCATTCATATGAAGGATGGCTTGTTGGTGGACACCCATGACCAAGAGCAAGTCGAAGCTTCGGAAGAGGGTATAGAGAATGCCTGTGACCAGCAGGATGCCAAATCTCCTTTGAACGATAACAAATCAGAATTATAAAACTCTTCAGATATGGATAAAATTAAACTGGGTGACTATAACACTCTGAAGATAGTGAAAGTGGCAGAGCGTCCTAATCCCCATTCTTTTGGAGGGAAAGAAACCTTTGGTATCTATCTTGATGGTGGGCAGGCTGGAGAAATTCTGATGCCTCAGAAGTATGTGCCGGAAGGAGTGAAGGTGGGGGATGATATTCGATGCTTCGTGTATCTGGATCAAGAAGAACGTCCTATCGCCACGTTGGAGGTACCGTTGGCCAAGGTCGGCGACTTCGCTTACCTCAATGTGGAATGGGTGAATGAGTTTGGTGCTTTCCTTAACTGGGGGATGATGAAAGATGTATTCTGTCCGTTCCGCGAGCAGAAGAAGCGCATGGAGATAGGCGAAAGCTATATCGTCTATCTGTATGTCGATGAGGAAAGCTATCGTATTGCAGCCTCGGCAAAGATCGATAAATTCCTGACAAACATCAATGAAGATTCAGAGGAACGTCGACGGGAGTTTTATGAAAAGCAACGGAACGAGGCGCCCGTAGAACTATTAGTGTGGCAGAAAAGCGATTTGGGTTTCAAAGTGATTATCGAAAACAGGTATGCTGGATTGATCTATCAGGATCAAATATTCCAATATGTACACACGGGTGACCGACTCCAGGGTTACATTCAGAAAATTCGGGATGACGGTAAAATCGATATTAGCCTACAGCCGGCCGGACGCAGGCAAACATTGGACTTTGCAGAAGCTTTGTTGCAGTGGTTGCAAGACAATGGGGGAAGGTGTCATCTGGGCGACAAGAGTGATGCGGAAGAAATTAAGCGTCAGTTTCAGGTTAGCAAGAAGACTTATAAGCGTGCCATAGGGGAGCTTTATAAGCGAAGGTTAATCGTGATTGACAACTCTGGCATTCGATTGGTGTAGTTGGATTTATTCAGCTATGCAGGCTTGACCTTGCCTTTTATGGTCACCCTGTTTAATCCATGACGATCATTGCTGTTTTGCGCTCGATACATGAACAACTTAGGTTGCACAGTTCCCCCAGCGCTTCTATGATAAGAATAGAGTTTTTTTTAATATATCAAAAGAGTGTACCCAAGGGGCACACTCTTTTGATTTAAAATATTGTTGCATCAAGTATTCTTACTCAGCAATCATGATTGATACGCGGTTCTTGTTGTTCTCTGCGAATGGCTGAACACGAGCACCCTTAGAATCAGATTTGATACGGTTTGCTGAGATTCCCTTGTCCTTGATAGCTTTAACCACAGAAGCAGCACGCTGAGCGGCCAAACGGTCGTTAATAGTGTTGTTACCTGTTCCGGCATCTGCATAGCCTGTAACAGAAACTGTAGCGTCTGGATTCTCTTTCAAGAAGGATACGATCTCGTCAATTTTTGATTGCTCTGCAGCTCTAATAGCGTACTTGTTGATCGTGAAGAACACATCGCGACGGATAGGCTCAATCTTCTTGGCGACTGGCTCTGGAGTTGGTTCTGGAGCAGGTGTTGGGGTTGGAGTAGGAGCAACATACTCCTGAGTTGGCTCTGGTGCTGGCTCTGGTTTGGTTTCTTTCTTGGTGTAGCTCTTTCCAAGATTGATACGCAAACCGGCTAATGCATTGAAGTACCAGTCGGGGTTGTCAGCCTTCTTAGAGTTGTATTTGTCGGTAAGGATATTTGCATTTCCTTCGACAACAAAACTAACAGCGTCGCTTATGCGGAAACCAAGCTCAAGACCAGCACGACCAAATGGATTAACTTTCGTTCCATCCCAGTTGTAGCGCATGTGATTGGCACCAGCCATTGCATTGGCATCGTCATTTCCCCATGCAATATTTGCACCACTGCCGAGGAAAGCTGTTACATTAAATACTCTCTTTGGATTCCAGCCACAGAAGGCATTGGAGAGATTAAACATAAAATCAATGCCAGGAGCTACATACTTGTATTTGTATGTAGTGTTGATAGCAGCTATTTTACCAAGTTCGTTGATACCGTTATAGCCACCCATGCTCTGCCATGCATTGCCTTGCAGACGTGCAGCAAACCATGGATTGAACTGATAGCCAAGACCGAACTGAACGTTGGGTGAGATTAAATCCCCAAACTTTGCTTCACCTAATGTGTATTGTGCACCACCTTGCAGATTGATGAAAGCATGTTTCTTAAACTGATATTCGTTTCCGTCATTATTAGTGTAGGTTGCTTGAGCCATTGCATTAACCCCTAAGGATAGTAGGCTCACAATTAGTAAAGTTTTAAATGATTTCATAGTTGTAAGTTTTAATTTAAAATTTCTGAACCATGATTTGATTCTGATTCTGAGTCAGCCAAAGTTAAATACCAATTGCCATTTCTTCTAATAGGGCGAATGACAAAAGAAATCGTGTTAGGTCGTTTGTCACCGGGTGCCTTGTCAAAAAGAGTAACCGTATATCTAACCTTGCTGTCTGTTTCCTTGAGGAATTGTATTTCCTCCACGGAAGCATCCTTACCTTTGAAAGCTGTCAAGGTCATTCTTTCTTTCTTAGCCAAGTCTGTTGGCAAAGTAGTAATACTATCCTTATTCAAATAATACAACATTGAAAGAGCTCCATCTACGTCACCCTGTTTAAGATGAGAAAGATAAAGCTGAACTAATGACTTTACTTGGTCTGTGTCTGATTTAGCCAAAGTCATTTCAGCAGGTCGAATGAAATCATCTTGCATTTCTTTTAAACTGCGTTCCTTAGGCTTGTTTTTACAGCTTGACACAAGTGTTATGCTAAGCAAACAAACAAACAGACTAAATAAATAAGAGCGTTTTCTCATTCTATATCAAGTTAAAAAAGGGGTGCCAGAAATTGACACCCCAATTATTACATCAATTCTAAATTCAAATTAGAAATTAATTTTTTTAGCATTACCTGCAGTATTTTTAACTGTGATCACAGCCCAAGCCTTTTGCTGTGAAGTAGGATAGTTTCCAAATACATACTTCATCTTGATAGGCAAGAAGATATGATAGGTACCAGTGTTACCACCGTTGTTCTTATACTTGACAACGTCACCATCCTGCTCGAGGTTCAAGTTCTTAATGTTCTCAAGAGCTTTCACGCACTGTGCACGATAAGCAGCATTATTCTTGTAACTGTTGCGAGCTTCTGTTCCAAGGTTAGCGTCGGTCAAAGCATTTTCAACATCAGCAATGAAGTCGATGCCATAGTACTTGAAGTCAAACTGCTTCTTACCATCATTCTTACCAAGGTTTGAATTGTCAGCAAGACCAGCAAAGTCACGCCAGTCTGTTACGCTAACGAGCTCAGAGAATGGAATCTTCTGCCAATCGTTAGGAGCATCCTTAATTTCATACTTATCTGCACCAGAGAGATTCAATGGACGCAAGAAGCGAACGTTGAAGAATGTTTGTGGCATGTATGGCTCATAGCACAATTCAGGCAATGTAATCTGAACGTATGCTGTGAAAGTCTGCTTGCTTCCCAACTTAGAGTGAGATGCGAAGTTCAAGATATCATCAGATTCTTCGCCTTCTATGTAAGTTGCAACACCATTAGCATCCATTCCTACGAGCTTCTTGTCAACAGCGACTGGAGCTTTTGCACCGACTTTCTTGACCTTAACAATCTTAATAGTCAGATTGTCATCGCTCAAAGCCAAAGTGTATTCATTGCCAGAATAGCCCTTGACAGTCCACTGTTTTGCTGCATTAGCGCTAAAGTCAGCATTAACACCCTTCATTGGCAATGTGAACTTGAACTTAGGCTGGTTAGCTGGATCGGCCATCTCCTCTTTTAGTTTAGGGAACTTTTCAGCATTTTTCAGAGATGCAGAAAGTTTACCATTCAAGAAATAATCATGGAGATCCTTAACAAACTCAGTATTTTCGAGCTTATTGTCAGTCTCTGTTGGTACAGGTACATTGGCGCGAACCTCGAATGCGTCAGTGGCTGTAGGAGCATTAACTGATGACTGGTACTTGTACCATTGAGCCAACGTCTTTGTAGCGTTGAGGTTAGCTGTTGCGAAATGCAACTTACCAGCCTTGATTGTCATAGGCACATAAACATCACCACCATTCTTCTTGTTTTCATACTTAACATAAACAGTAACGTCCTTGGTGCTAGCACCTTCCTTAGGAGCAGCTGCTGTCATTACATTCTTATAATCTGCAGCAGCGAATGACCACTCAAGAACATGCGTCTGAGCACCAACTGTACCAGCGTTATGGAGTTCCTTAACAGTACCAAGCATTTCGTTGGCGGTAGCCTCTTTGTAACCACCCTTACCATCAGGAACAAACTGCTTGTCTGCAACAAACTTGTAAGTCTCGTCGAAGTTCTTCTTAGAAATCTTCAGCAAGTCATTGTAAATATGGAATTCAACCTGTGCCCAAGTCAATTTATCCTTAGCTCCATTGCAATCGAAGAAGTAATCGTTCATGGCGAATGGATCAGAAGTAACATCCTGAGGACCTACCTCGTCCAAATCTATAATCAACAACTTCATGTAGCCATAGGCAAGAATTGTGCCTTCTGCATCTTGAATTTCGATAACCAACATAGGCATACGACCAACTGCAGATGCGTTAGCTACCTTATCCTTTATAGTTTCACCAGTATTTGATACGTTTCTTGGAGTAGCGATTACATTGCCATCCTTGTCAGTAGCCAACTGGATATGATGTGTTTCGCTGGTCTTGTTGGAGCCGAGTGTGTAATCAACAGCCTTAACAACATACTTCAACCCAAAAGCCTTGAATGTAGCAGGATCCATTTTGCGAACCTTGGCAGCGTCAATAGTTACGTTAGCACTATCTGTTGCAAGATCTTTTTCGGTTGTGTAGTGAGTCTCAAGAAGAGCTGAAATATTAATATTTTCGTTGTACTTAACCGTGTGTGTAGCAGGGATATTCTCTACTGCAAGCTCTGAGAACTTTTTGTGAAGATGTCCCGAAGCTGGCGTTACAATATTGTCAACGAAAGGTGTTTGTACGAAGGACTTGTCTGCAACAAGCAAGTTGTAAATCTTCACCGGTGCAATCAAAGCATAGTCAGAAGTAACAGTAGTGTCACCCTTAGAAATCTGAGCAGCTACGAAAGAACCGTTACCTGCCTTCAGGTTGGCTTCGATAGCCTTAAAGTTGGCTTTGAAAGGTATGGAGAGAATGCCATCCTTGTAAGCGTCCTTGTCTGCCTTGAACAAATCGTCTGTTTTGCCATATACCGGGGTAGCGATATCAGCACCAGCACGAGTCTCAAAACCAGTCAAAGGCTTATCCATTTCAGCAACATTGCCATAGAAATCAATGGTAAAATTGGACAGGTCAACAGTCGAAGGATTCACATGATACATAGCAGTACCAATGCCAGACAATATCTTTGCCTTACCCGTAAGCTTAAAGAATGTGAGAGAAGCATCGCCTTCTTTATAAATAGCAGCAGAGTCAGAAAGAACCTTGATACCCTCAACACCGCCAGAATAGTAATTTGGTTTCAACATAAGGCTTGACAAGTTACGCTTAACGAAAACTGTCAAGATGTTGATATTCTTAACGGTTTTCTCCACATCCTTGTTAGCTTTCTCCATGAGTTCTTTCAGCTCCTTAATAGCTTGCGCATTGCCAGATGAAGCCTGCAAAGCTTTCAAGTCTTCCTGCAATTTAGCAACCTGACCTTTCAGCTCCTCTGCGCCCTGCTTACCACCAAGCTCATTCTCGAACGCTTTCAAAGCGTCAATTTGGTTCTGGAGGTTTTCATTCACTGCCTTTTGAGCGGTCTCAGCTTTATTCAAAGTTGTACCCAGCTCATTCAAACGGCTATCGATACCATCGATTTTAGTCTTCAGAGCCTCAAGTTCTGACTTGTCAGCCTTGCCGTCGATAACCTTTTGAAGGTCTTTGATAGCATCTTGCAACTTCTCTGCAGTCACCAAATTCTTAATTTGTTCTTGCAAAGATGCGAGATCTTGTTTTGTAGCATAGGTGGCAGCTGCTTTTTGAGCATCTTCCTTTGCCTGCTTCAAAGCACTCTCGAGAGTGGTCATCTGAGTCTGCAAGTTTTTGATGGACTCAGTATTTGCACTGATGTCGTCATCATAATCCTTACAAGAAGTAACCGTACCCATGGCTCCAAAAACAAGGAGACCCATAAGCAACGTACTAAAAAATTTTCTTCTCATACGATATAAAAATTAAATAAAACAATAAAAATTAAATATATACTAACTAATGTTGCATTGGATTCCGGTCAAGAAGCCAACACAAATATTTTTTTCATACCAATAAACGATTTATGTACATAGTAACCGTATTTCAGGCAAATTATTTTGGTGCAAATATAGAGATAAATATTAGAACAAGCAAATAAAATGCATCTTTTTTTAAATTTAGTCAAATTTTTTATCCTACCTTTTTTATGAAGGAGAATCGATCGGTTATTTTTACATTTGTCTTCGTTTCATTGATGTATAATCATCCAACGCGCCTTGGATGATTCTATTTCATCCATGGCGCATAGCTGGGTCTCGTTAGAATTCCGCATTCTTGGGGGTACGCGGGAATGGGATGACATCGCGAATGTTTTGCATACCGGTCACGAAGAGGATGAGGCGTTCGAAGCCCAATCCAAAGCCGGCGTGTGGGCACGAACCATACTTGCGGGTATCGAGATACCAGTCATAGGCGTGTGATTCCATGCCACGGGCTTTGATTTCGTTGACAAGCTTATCTAAGTTTTCCTCACGAACCGAGCCACCTATAATCTCGCCAATGCGTGGGAAGAGTACATCGGTGCCCTGCATAGTCTTGCCGTCTTCGTTTTTCTTCATGTAGAAGGCCTTGATTTCGGCAGGATAGTCGGTCATGATTACGGGGCGCTTGAAGTATTGTTCCACCAGATAACGCTCGTGTTCACTGCTTAGGTCCATGCCCCAGCCCGTGATCGGGAACTCGAACTTATGTCCGCCGTCCACAGTTTTTTGCAGGATTTCAATTCCTTCCGTGTAAGTCAATCTTACAAACTCTTCATGGACAACCGATTCAAGAGTCTGAATCAGGTTCTTGTCAATCATCCGGTTGAGGAAATCGAGATCATCCCGACAGTTGTCGAGAGCCCATCTTACACAATATTTAATAAAGTCTTCTTCCAGATCCATCAGTTCCTTCTGGTCCATGAAAGCCACTTCAGGCTCAATCATCCAGAATTCAGCCAGGTGTCGGGGAGTATTGCTGTTTTCGGCACGGAAAGTGGGACCAAAGGTGTAGATGGCTCCCAAAGCAGTTGCTCCAAGTTCTCCCTCGAGCTGCCCGCTCACTGTGAGGGAGGTCTTTTTCCCAAAAAAATCCTTATCATATTCCACTTTCCCGCTCTTGGCCACGCGGTCGAGGTCAAGCGTCGTTACCTGGAACATTTCTCCCGCTCCCTCTGCATCGCTGGCAGTAATGATCGGAGAGTGGAAATAGTAAAATCCGTGCTCATGGAAATATTTGTGAATGGCGATGGCCATATTATGACGAATGCGGAACACAGCACCAAAGGTGTTCGTGCGGAGTCGCATGTGGCCATATTGGCGCATATACTCAAAGCTCTGTCCTTTTTTCTGCATGGGATAGTCTCCGGGGCACAGGCCGTAAATCTCAATTTCTTTTGCCTGCACCTCGCAGTCCTGTCCCTTGCCTTGACTCTCCACCAGCGTGCCCGTAGCGCGGATGCACGCACCGGTCGTGATGCTCTTCAGCTCTTCGTCATCCATCGATTCCGGATTCACCACGATCTGTATGTTCTTGATGGTGGAACCATCGTTCAATGCAATGAAGTCTACGGCCTTGCTGCTTCGATGTGAGCGCACCCATCCCTTGACAGTAATGTCCTGTCCGAAGTCCGTACTGCGCAATGCATCGATAACTTTTGTTCTTTTCATGATCATATAATATTTTGAAGGAGAAAAGGAGGTTGGGCAAGACACTATCGTAAACAAACTTGGTCTGGTAATCTCCGCTTCTCCATCATTCTATATAGGTGAGTTTTCTAACATTGCCACCTTAAATTTTAGTTCTATTTTGTGTGAAACGTTTATTCAAACATTCCGCTTCTCAGCATGTCCACCTCTTGCTCTGTGAGGAATCGCCAGTCGCCACGCCTCAGGTTCTTCTTGGTCAGTCCGGCAAAGAGCACACGGTCGAGACGTACCACACGGTAGCCCAGAGCTTCAAAAATGCGACGTACAATTCGGTTCCTGCCGCTGTGAATTTCGATGCCAACCTGCGACTTGTCGTTCTCATTGGCATATTCCACTGCGTCTGCATGAATTTCGCCATCCTCCAGTTCGATACCTTCAGCTATCTTCTGAAGATCCTCAACACCAATATTCTTGTCGAGGAACACGTGATATACTTTCTTCTTTAGGAATTTGGGGTGTGTCAGCTTGCTGGCCATGTCACCATCGTTGGTGAGCAACAGCACGCCCGTAGTATTACGGTCGAGGCGCCCTACAGGATAAATCCGCTCCGGACATGCGTCCTTCACGAGATCCATGACGGTCTTACGTTGTTGAGGGTCATCGCTTGTCGTTACATAATTCTTGGGCTTGTTCAGCAATACATACACTTTCTTTTCCAGTGTCACGGGCTGGTCGCGGAATTTCACCTCGTCGCTGCGCAGCACCTTGGTACCCAGTTCGGTTACAACCTCCCCGTTAACCGTCACCACACCGGCTTGGATAAACTCGTCAGCTTCGCGGCGCGAGCATATGCCGGCATTGGCCAGAAATTTGTTCAGACGCAGCGGTTCATTCGGATCGATATGATCTTCCTTGTACTCGATGCGTTTCTTCATGCTGTATTTGTCATTGGGATCATAGCCCGGACGTTGGCCATACCCACCGCGTGGCTGATACCCGCCTTGTTGCTGACCATATCCACCGCGTGGTTGATAGCCTTTCTGTCGTGGCTGATATCCTCCCTGCCGCTGCTGGTATCCTCCGCCTTGGTTGTAACGTGGGCGGTATCCTCCTGGTCGCTGCTGATATCCGCCTTGCCGCGGTTGGTAACCTCCCTGCCGTGGTTGATATCCACCTTCTTGGTTATTGTAACGAGGACGATATCCTCCCTGCCGTGGCTGATACCCGCCTTCTTGGTTGTAGTTGGGCTGATAATCCCCCTGCCTTGGCTGGTATCCACCTTCTTGGTTGTTGTAACGTGGGCGATATCCTCCCTGCCGGGGCTGATACCCACCTTCTTGGTTATTGTAACGTGGGCGATATCCTCCCTGTCGCTGTTGGTAACCTCCACGCGACTGATAATAGTTGTTGTTATTGTTATATGATGGTCGCTT
>NZ_GG704781.1:41121-105878 GCF_000160535.1 Hallella bergensis DSM 17361
CGTATGGATGCGTGGGCGCTGTGACCTTACGTTGCCTTCACGATAGTCATTCTGATACTCTGATGTGTGACCATAGCCTTCGCGGCTTTGTTCATTGCCCTGATTCTGTTCCTGTCTTGGCTCCTGGTTCTTGTTGTCTAATTCTTCTGACATAATTTCTGTTTTTTTAGCCTCTCGGCCAGGGTTAATAATTTAACTGTGCTCTCAATAATTAAATGAAATATGTGTTCTCTGCTATATATTATTGTAAGTATGCGTTCAAAATGAAACGCCTGTATTCTTTTTTCTGCTTCTGTTCTTTTGTTTTTCTCTTCAATGGACTATCGGTATCAATTAGATTCCTGTATAGTTGTGTGGTGTGATGGCCATCAGTTCTGCCTTCACCTCATCGCTGACATTCAGCGTCTGTATGAATTCATGAATCGTTTCCTCTGTCATTTTTCGGTTGGTGCGCGTCAGGTCTTTCAGTGCCTCGTAGGGGTGTGGGTATGCTTCCCGCCGCAGGATGGTCTGAATGGCCTCTGCCACGACCGCCCATGTGTTGTCAAGGTCTTCGTACAATTTCTCTTCGTTGAGTATCAACTTCCGGAGTCCCTTCAGTGTACTTTGGATGGCAATCATGCTGTGACCAAAAGGCACACCTACGTTGCGCAACACGGTCGAGTCGGTGAGGTCGCGCTGCAGACGGCTCACGGGCAGTTTGGTAGCCAGGAACTGCAAGATGGCATTTGCAATGCCGAGGTTCCCTTCGCTGTTCTCGAAGTCAATGGGGTTTACCTTGTGTGGCATGGCACTCGATCCCACTTCTCCGGCCTTGATTTTCTGTTTGAAATACTCCATGGATATATACATCCAGAAGTCTCGGTCAAGGTCTATGATGATGGTGTTGATGCGACGGATGGCATCAAACACGGCACCCATGTAGTCGTAATTACTGATTTGAGTGGTCCACTGCTCACGTTCCAATCCCAGCTTCTCGCCGACAAAGCGGTTGCCGAAATCTCTCCAGTCCTTTTCAGGATAAGCCACGTGGTGGGCATTGAAGTTGCCGGTGGCGCCACCAAACTTTGCGGTAATCTTAGTGTTTTTCAATTCGTTGAGCTGCTCAGTCAACCGGTACACATAGACCATCACCTCTTTGCCCAGGCGGGTTGGCGATGCCGGTTGCCCGTGTGTCTTGGCCAGCATGGGCACCTCTTTCCACTCATTGGCATACTGTTGCAGTTGGTCAATAAGTTCCTGCACTTGTGGACAGAACACCTCGACGAGAGCCTCCTTGACAGACAAGGGCACGCTCGTGTTGTTGATATCCTGCGAGGTAAGCCCGAAATGGATAAACTCCTTGTACTTGTCGAGCCCGCCTATCTTGTCAAACTCCTCCTTGATAAAGTATTCCACAGCCTTCACGTCGTGGTTGGTCACCTTCTCAATGTCCTTCACACGTTGTGCCGACTCCTCATCGAACTTTCGGTAGATGTCGCGGAGCGTGTCGAAGAGCTTGTGGTCAAATTGTGCCAGTTGTGGCAATGGCAATTCGCAAAGCGCAATAAAATATTCTATTTCTACACGCACTCGGTATTTGATCAGTGCATATTCGGAAAAATAGTCGGCCAGTGGCTCTGTCTTACTTCTATAGCGGCCATCGATGGGTGAGATGGCAGTCAGCAAATCGAGATTCATGATTATATGTATTATCTGTTCTGCAAAATTACAAATTTTAATCCACACCGTGCTGCAAAGTGTGTTGAAAAGTTGCTAAATAATCGTTAATGATAATTGTTGTTCTGCTTTGGTGGGTTCAATAGCCCCCAATAAGAAAAAATCTCACAACCATCACAGTTGCAAGATTTCCTTCTGTGGGCGTTGACGGATTCGAACCGCCGACCCTCTGCTTGTAAGGCAGATGCTCTAAACCAGCTGAGCTAAACGCCCTCTAAAAATTCCCCGCAGCCCCGAAGGACCACAGGGAAACACCCCTAAGTGGGCGTTGACGGATTCGAACCGCCGACCCTCTGCTTGTAAGGCAGATGCTCTAAACCAGCTGAGCTAAACGCCCGATTGTCTCGGATTGCGGGTGCAAAGATACGATGAATATTTTTTCCCACCAAATTTTTACTGATATTTTTTACCATTTTCATTGTACCAGCTTCTGGTATGGTCGAGACGAGGGTTCGCCCCCGTCTCACACCATCGCCGTATGGGCTTGCTTTCCCTATGCCAACAAATTGAGTCGTTGGGTTGCTGAGACGGGATAAACCCCTGTGTTTACAGGGGAACCGTGAAAATATAGGTGCGGATAACCCAATAGGAGAGGATGCCCAGAATGTAGCCTACAAAGGCAATCCAGGTGATATGCTTCAGATACCACCCGAACGTTATTTTTTCGAGTCCCATCACAACCACCCCGGCGGCAGAGCCAATGATGAGCATCGAGCCGCCAACCCCGGCACAGTAGGCCAGCAGTTGCCAGAAGATTCCATCCACAGCCATATCACCTGCGACCTCAACGGGATACATGCCCATGCACCCGGCCACAAGGGGCACGTTGTCAACGATGCTCGAGAACACGCCGATAATACCGGTCACGGCGTAGTGGTTGCCGTTGAAGGCCACGTTCAGACCTTCGCCCAGCGCGGTGAGCACGCCAATCTCCTCCAAACAAGCCACAGCCATGAGAATACCGAGGAAAAACAAGATGGTGGACATGTCGATGTTGCGCAACAGGTTGGTCACGCGTTTCATCGTTCCTCCACGCTCCTTGGTATGATGCAGACCGCGGTAGAACACCTCTGTGGTGACCCACAGCACGCTCAGGACGAGCAAGATGCCAACAAACGGCGGCAGGTGGGTGATGCTCTTGAATACGGGAACGAACATGAGGCCACCCACGCCGATAACAAACACGGCCTTACGCTGATTGCCGGTGAAGTCGTGTACCTTGTAGTCACTCAGTGTGGTTAATTCCTCGTCATCGTCAAGATTGCCTTTCAGCATATATTGCATGATCAGTGCCGGCACAACCATGGATACGACAGAGGGGATGATAATCTCTGAAATCACGCCCAGAGCCGTGATGACTCCCTTGTTCCAGAGCATAATGGTGGTCACGTCACCAATGGGCGAGAAGGCTCCTCCCGAGTTGGCAGCTATGATGACGAGCGAGGCGTAGATCATGCGATCCTTGTGGTCGTGTATCAATTTGCGCAAGATCATCACCATGACAATACTGGTGGTCAGGTTGTCGAGAATTGCCGACAGCACAAAGGTCATGAAGGCAATGCGCCACATCAGAGCCCGCTTGGTTTTGGTCCGCATCACCGAGCGCACCCAGTTGAATCCCCCGTTCTGGTCTACAATCTCGACAATGGTCATGGCTCCCATGAGGAAGAAGAGGGTGGTGGAGGTGCTACCCAGATGGTGCTCAATGGCGTTGCTCACCTGGTTGACCAATTCCTGCCCTGAAAATCCCTGAATGTAGGATTCGGGCGAAATCATGAACAAGGTCCAGCAGGCCGCAAACATCAGCAGCGCGATGGCCGCCTTGTTCACTTTTGTTATACTCTCAAGGGCTATGAATAGATAGCCTATGCAAAACGTGATGATAATGGCAATGGTTAAAGATGACATGCTTATCTGTTATTTTGTTATGTTTTCAGTTCTGTTTCTCGCTCCATAGGTTAGGTGATCGCAGAAACGGCTGCAAAGATAACACTTTTACTTTCATCCCCAAAGCCTGTTGCACAGTTTTTCTCAAGGGGAATTTTCAACTCCCCCATGCAACATGATTCACAAAATTAAAGTAGAGGTGTGGGCAAGCCCCTCAGCCTTTACAAGGGCACCGTGAAAATATAGGTGCGGACAACCCAATAGGCGAGAATGCCCAGAATGTAGCCCACAAAGGCAATCCAGGCGATATGCTTCAGATACCACCCGAACGTTATTTTTTCGAGTCCCATCACCACCACGCCTGGGGCAGAACCGATAATGAGAATCGATCCGCCAACTCCAGCACAGTAGGCGAGCAACTGCCAGAAAATACCATCCACGGCCATGTCTCCTGCAGCCTCAATGGGATACATGCCCATGCATCCGGCCACAAGGGGCACATTGTCAACGATGCTCGAGAACACGCCGATAACACCGGTTACGGCATAGTGGTTGCTGTTGAAGACCACATTCAGGCCATCGCCCAGTGCGATGAGCACACCGGTCTCCTGCAGACAGGCCACAGCCATGAGGATACCGAGGAAAAACAATATGGTAGACATGTCGATGTTGCGCAGCAGATGGGCCACGCGTCTCATCGTTCCCTCTCGCTCCTTACTGGGGTGCAGGCCGCGGTAGAACACCTCTGTGGTGACCCACAGCACGCTCAGCACGAGCAAGATGCCAACAAACGGTGGCAGTTGAGTGATGCTCTTGAATACAGGCACAAACAAGAGACCACCCACGCCGATAGCAAACACGGCCTTGCGTTGGTTGTGGGAGAAGTCGTATACCTTGTAGTCACTCGGTGTAGTTAGCTCCTTGTCGTCGTCAAGGGTGCCTTTCAGCATGTATTGCATGATGAATGCCGGCACAACCATGGACACGAGAGAGGGTATGAAAAGTTCTGAAATCACGCCCAGAGCCGTGACGGCTCCCATGTTCCAGAGCATAATGGTGGTCACGTCGCCGATGGGCGAGAAGGCTCCACCCGAGTTGGCGGCTATGATGACGATCGAGGCATAGATCATGCGATCCTTGTGGTCGTGTATCAATTTGCGCAAGATCATCACCATAACAATACTTGTGGTCAGGTTGTCCAAAACAGGCGACAAGACAAAGGTCAAGAAGGCAATGCGCCACAGCAGGGCCCGTTTGGTTTGGGTTTGCAAGACCGAGCGCACCCAGTTGAATCCTCCGTTCTGGTCGACAATCTCGACAATGGTCATGGCTCCCATGAGGAAGAAGAGTGTGGTGGAGGTGGTGCCCAGATGGCGCTCGATGATGGTGCTCACCTGGTTGACTAATTCCTGTCCTGAAAATCCCGTAATGTAGGATTCGGGCGAAATCATGAACAAGCTCCAGCAGGCTGCAAACATCAGCAGCGCGATGGCGGCCTTGTTTATTTTTGTTATACTCTCAACCGCTATGAGTAGATAGCCTATGCAAAACGTGATGATAATGGCAATGGTTAAAGTCGACATAATGATCTGTTGTTTTATGATGTTCTGAATCCTGCTCCACAGGTTAGAAAATAGCGGAACCGTTGCAAAGATAACAATTTTACATTCATTCTCAAAGCCTATCGCATTGTTTTCTTACATTTTTTGATTATCCATAGCCTTTCCCAAGTCCTTTAAAATCGTTGTAGTCCAATGGGAGCAGAAATCATCAGGATACTTGTTTTTTCTTGACAAACACCCCTCTGAGTTTTGCGTATTTAAAAAAAATAATACCGTGGCTTTGAAATTCGTAAAAAAAAGACGGGTTTGTAATCTATTAAAGGTCAGGTGCTTGGGAAAATTATGCTTGTGATTCCTGTTTCCCAGCTTGCGATTGCATATGGAATGGCGACGCGATTCGGGCTTTGTCGCCATGGCAAATGAGCTTTGACGCATCACCATGAAGCCCAAACCATACTGCCAAAAGATACCAACCGCATCGCTCCAGAATTTTTTCGCTCATTCGGTCGGATGTTGACCGTCGCGACATGGCGCTTTTGTCTCCAGATGACTCCAAAATCAATCATCAGTTTTTGGTCATATTATTTTACATGGTTGGGGTGTCAGATACCGAATCCAGGGTTTCGCTGGGTAGAAAACTGGGTTTTCATGTCGTGGGCAAGCAGAAGTTTGCCAAACATGACCTGTCGGACGAGCCAAATTTTTCGTTTGCCCTACCCGTCGTTGTCATCTCAAATTTATAGGTCGAAAAATCAAATAATTATGGTTGAGATACGGAAAACGTACTAAATTTGCAACAAATATCAAATCGACAACTATTATTACACTAACGGTCACTTCTATGGAGAATAAGAAATATTTTTTTGCTGTGGATCTCGGAGCCACCAGTGGGAGAACCATTGTGGGCACGCTGGAAGACGGAAAGGTTGATTTGGAGGAACTGACGCGCTTTGACAACACCCTGATCGAGGTCACGGGACATTTCTATTGGGACATCTTTGCATTATATAAAGAGGTGATAAAAGGCCTGAAAATAGCTGCCGAGCGTAATCTTCCAGTGCAGAGCATCGGTATCGACACATGGGGGTGCGACTTTGTGTTTGTAGGCGACGACGGTCAGATTTTACGCAACCCAGTGGCTTATCGAGACCCACATACGTTTGGCACGATGGAAGATTATTTTATGAATGTCATGCCTAAGGAGAAGGTGTATGAGAAGACGGGCATTCAATTGATGAACTTCAACTCTCTTTTCCAGCTTCACCAGATGCGCCGGGACAACAACTCGGCCCTACGCCACGCGGCAAAAATACTCTTCATGCCCGATGCACTGAGCTATATGCTCACGGGCAAGGCCGTGTGTGAATACACTGTGGCGTCCACCTCACAGATTCTCAATCCCATGACCGGTGACCTTGACGGGGAACTGGTTGAAAGCTTAGGGTTGAAGCGCGAGCAATTCGGGCCGATGACCAAACCGGCAACGGTCATCGGGATACTGACACCGGAGGTGCAGAAAATGACGGGACTGTCAGCGATCCCCGTGGTCGCTGTGGCTGGTCACGACACGGCAAGCGCCGTGGCAGCCGTTCCTGCCCAAAACAAGAAGTTTGCTTACCTGAGTTCGGGCACGTGGAGTCTGATGGGCATTGAGACCCAAAAGGCCATTATCAATGAGAGCAGTTTTGCCAAGAACTTCACCAATGAGGGTGGAATTGAAGGAACAACACGTTTCCTGAAAAACATCTGTGGCATGTGGATCTACGAACGTTGCCGTTCGGAATGGCCCGAAGCCAAGAGCTTGGGACATGCAGAGCTCCAGCGTGGATTGCCCGATGTAGAGCCCTTCAGAAGCCTTATCAATCCCGACGATGAAATGTTCAACAACCCTGACTCGATGGTAGGGGCTATTAACCGCTATTGTGAGAAGACCGGCCAGTCCGTTCCACAGACCCATACGGAGTACTGCCGTTGCATTTTCGACTCGTTGGCATTGCGTTATCGGCAGGTCATCACTTGGCTAAGGGAATTTGCCGATTTCGATATAGAATGTCTCCATATTATAGGAGGTGGCTCGATGAACCAATTCCTGAACCAGTTCACGGCCAATTCGTGTGGAATCACGGTTTTGGCAGGTCCTCAGGAGGCTACGGCAATGGGCAACATTATGCTCCAGGCCAAGGCAAGTGGCATGGTGAAGGATGTGTGGGAAATGCGGGGCATGATAGCCAACTCTGTCGAACCGGAGCGATTCGAACCACAAGACAGGGAGGTCTGGGACAAGGGGTATGAGAAATACCTGACCATTACCCGGGGGTGAGGATCCATAGTACGGGCAAGTATCGCGACTAAGGCGTTAGGAGAAACCCCAAAAAACCAAATAAATTACAAACCGATGTCCGCCTATATGAATGAGATACGCTAAGCGTGTATCCGTGACAAGACCGGTCGGGCATCAAAAAACATTGTTACTATGAAATCAGAAATGATCGAGAAAAACTATGCATTGGCCAAGGAGCGCTATGCATCATTAGGCATTGATACAGACGCTGCCTTGAAAACACTTGAAAAGACACCCATTTCCCTGCACTGCTGGCAGGCTGACGACGTGGTGGGCTTTGAGCGCGGCGAGGCTGCATCGGGGGGTATCATGACTACGGGCAACTTCCCTGGCAAGGCTCGCAATATTGATGAGTTGCGCCAGGATGTTGAGAAGGTGACTTCCTTGCTCGGTGGTACATACCGTTTGAATCTGCACGAGACCTATGGCGACTTTGGAGGTAAATTTGTTGACCGCGACGAGGTGGAGCCAGAACATTTCAAGAGTTGGATGGAATGGGCCAAGGAGCGCAACATGAAGCTTGACTTCAACTCCACCTCCTTCTCTCATCCCAAGAGCGGCAATCTTTCCTTAGCCAACCCTGACAAGGGAATCCGTGACTTCTGGATAGAACATACCAAACGCTGTCGTCGTGTGGCAGATGCAATGGGTAGGTATCAGGACGACCCCTGTATCATGAATATATGGGTGCACGATGGTTCCAAGGACTACACGGTAAACAAGTACTGGTATCGCAAGATTTTCAAGGAATCCTTAGACGAGATTCTCTCAGAGAAGTTGCCCAACATGAAGACCTGTCTCGAAGCCAAACTCTTTGGCATTGGCTTAGAAGCCTACACCGTGGGTTCCCACGACTTTGTGGCCGGCTATTGTTCGAAGAACGACCTGATCTACACTCTCGACATGGGGCACTATGAGCCAACAGAGGACGTGAGCGACGCCGTTTCCTCGCTGCTGCTCTTCGTTCCGGAACTGATGTTGCACGTGTCTCGCCCCATGCATTGGGATTCTGACCATGTGACGCTGTTTGACGATGACTCCCGTAACCTCTTTGCAGAGCTGGTGCGTGCCGACGCACTCGACCGGGCACATATCGGACTCGACTTCTTCGATGCTTCCATCGACCGCATTGGTGCATATATGATAGGAGTTCGCGCTACGCAGAAGAGTTTGTTGCAAGCATTCTTGGAACCCACGGCCAAGCTGCGCGAGTACGAGGCTGAAGGGAAAAACTTCCAGCGTCTGGCTCTCATGGAAGAGGCCAAGACACTGCCCATAGGTGCTGTGTACGACTACTTCAACTATACACATAACGTTCCCGTTGGTGAGGAATACATTGCAGATGTGGAGAAATACCAACAAGAGGTAACGTTCAAGAGAAAGTAAGCAGTTTTTTGGAGCGTTGGAGCTGAAGGCAACCCCCTGTTCACGGAATGATATGGCAGGGCGGTTTCGGCTCCACGACTCCCCAATCAAACCACAAAGAATGAAGCTATGGATATTGCAGTCGGACTACTGATCATTGCCATCGGAGCGTTCTGCCAGAGCAGTTGCTATGTTCCCATCAATAAGATCAAGGATTGGAGCTGGGAGAGCTACTGGATTGTTCAGGGCTTCTTCGCCTGGCTCGTATTACCCTTCTTAGGCGCCCTCCTTGCCGTGCCCGAAGGTCACAGCCTATTCGAGCTCTTTGCAAGCGCTAACAGTGTCAATATATGGATGACCATCCTGTTTGGAGTTCTGTGGGGCGTGGGCGGCCTTACGTTTGGACTTTCCATGCGCTATTTAGGCGTGGCTTTGGGACAGTCTGTTGCTTTGGGAACCTGTGCCGCACTCGGAACCATCATGGGACCGGTGTTGCTCAACATGTTCTTCCCAGAGCTTAATGCCTTGGATTCGCTCACCTTTGCCGTGATTCTCGGTGTGGTGGTCACGCTGGTGGGTATTGGCGTTATCGGGGTAGCAGGTTCCATGAGGGCCAACAGCCTGTCTGAGGAAGAGAAGAAAGCAGCCGTAAAGGACTTCAACTTCCCCAAGGGCATTGTCATTGCCTTGCTTGCCGGATTCATGAGCGGGTGTTTCAATGTCGGACTTGAGTTTGGCAAGGGTATTCACTTCGGTGACCTTACGCCGGATATGTTCAAGATGTTGCCAGCCACCCTGCTCGTTACAGTTGGTGGTTTTGTAACCAATGCCATCTACTGCTTCTATCAGAATCAGAAGAACGGTACATGGTGCGACTACAGCAAGAGCAAGGTGTGGGGTAACAACGTTTTGTTCTGCTTGTTGGCCGGTGTACTTTGGTATAGTCAGTTCTTCGGACTCTCCATGGGTAAGGGATTTCTTGCCGAGTCACCCACGCTCACAACGCTCGCTTTCTGTATCCTGATGGCTCTCAACGTCGTATTCTCCAACGTGTGGGGAATCCTTCTCAAGGAGTGGAGGGGATGCTCGCAGAAAACCATCAATGTTTTAATACTTGGCATCATTATCCTCATCATCTCCTCGTTCCTTCCGCAATTGATAGGGTAGGGAGGTGTGTAGACACAGCCCGGACAACTTTGATGAAGGCTGTTCGGGTACTTGTTGATGGAATCTTTTATCCTGAGAATGCTGCTGCAAAAACTCCCTGTCTCGATAAAAAGCCTTACCTTTGTGAGTAATTAAAAATTCTTTCGGGTAAATGGAACAGAACAAGGAAGTTCGAGAGGCGTGGGACTTTGTAGAGCATACGGGAACAAGTATATTCCTGACGGGTAAGGCCGGAACGGGAAAGACAACGTTCCTGAAGACCGTGAAGGAGCATTCATCGAAGCGTATGATCGTCGTGGCGCCAACGGGAGTGGCTGCTATCAATGCCGGAGGAGTGACGATCCACTCCTTTTTCCAGTTACCACTCTCCCCCTATGTTCCGGGAACGTCGATTAAAGACCGTTTCGACTTCGGCAAGGAAAAGCGCAGGATCATACGAACACTCGATATGGTGGTCATCGATGAAATATCGATGGTGAGGAGCGATCTGCTCGATGCCATCGACTTTGTATTGCGCAGATACCGCGACCATACCCAACCTTTTGGTGGCGTACAACTCCTGATGATTGGTGATTTGCAGCAACTCACCCCAGTGGTAACACCACAGGATGAGGAAATCTTGCGAACCCATTACGACACGCCCTATTTCTTTGGCAGCAAGGCGTTGCAAAAAATCAGTTATGTGACGATACAGCTTACGCATGTCTACCGTCAGCAGGACCAAGAGTTTATCGACATTCTGAATCATATTCGCGATGGCAAGCCGCAGCCTCAGGATATTGCTTGCTTGAACAATCGGTATAAACCGGCATTTGTGCCAAAGGCAGAAGATGGATATATCCGACTCACCACCCACAACCGCTTGGCTGACAACTATAATGAGACAGAACTCGAAAAACTTTCGGGAGAGCGCTATGTTTACAAGGCGGTGATCAAGGACAACTTCCCTGAATACAGTTACCCTGCTGACGTCAAATTAGAACTAAAACTTGGAGCGCAGGTGATGTTTATCAAGAACGATGCGTCGGGGGCACATCGTTATTACAATGGACGAATTGGCCGTGTGGTGAACCTTGACAGCACCACCATCAAGGTGTTGTGTGCGGGCGACAGGGAACCCATCGAGGTGGAACCGCAGGAATGGGAAAACACCAAATATGTCATCAATGATCAGACAAAAGTCATTGAGCCGCAGGTTCAGGGAGTGTTCAGGCAGTACCCCTTAAGGCTGGCATGGGCTATCACCATACACAAGAGTCAGGGCCTGACCTTTGAACATGCAATCATCGATGCCGGACTTTCGTTTGCCTCGGGGCAAGTGTATGTGGCCTTGAGCCGATGCAAAAGTCTGGAAGGACTGGTGCTGGCATCGCCGATAACCGATGAAAATATCATCAATGACCATCGTGTGGCGGAGTATATCTCACACCAGCAGGAGGCGGCAGAACAGAGTGTCAGGAATTTGCCCAACCTGAAGGAAGAATACTTCAGACACCAGTTGCTTGATCTGTTTGATTTCTCGGCACTGATGGGAGCAGAGCGTATGGTTCACCGGACGCTGCTGGAGTATTTCAGGGGAGTGCAGTCACTCACCAACCTGCACGGACAGGCTGTGGTTAACCTGAAAAAGGAAGTTATTGACGTGGCCTATAAATGGCAAGGGGTGATTCGGGCGACATCATCAGAGGGACTGCATGATGAGGGGTTCCTTGAACGCGTGAGGCGCAGTGCCGGTTATTTTCTGGATGCCATAGAGCGCAATTTGAAAAAAGTGCTACAACTCACAAAGGAAGCAAAGACTCAGAATACCAAGGGCGCGGAACTGATGGAAGAACGGTATGGGGAGTTGTTGCAAAACTATTTGGCCAAGAACAAATTGCTTCGCAGGATGGAGGAGGAAGTTTTTGATGTTCCAACGTATATGCTTGCCAAGCATGAGAGCATGCTTGACGCCATGGAAGTGGTGAATCCTGGCCGAGGGGGAGCGCGCCCACGCCGAAGGAGGAAGGTGGGGCAGTCCCCGTTTTCGGAAACGGAGGCTGTTGGTTCTGAAAAGCAAGTACGGAAAGAGCGTAAAGCGCAGAGGGTGTCGACCTATGATACCAGTTACCAGATGTTCATGAATGGTCTTAAACCGGAGGACATCGCTCGGGAGAGAGGACTGACCGTTGGTACGATCTATGGACACTTGGCACGATTTGTGAGCACGGGGAGATTGTCGGCAGACAAGGTTATCGACATCTCCAAGGTCAAGGCCATTCGCCATGCCATCAGCCAACTGCCGGAGGGTGCGTCGCTCAGTGAGGTCAAGGCTATATGCAGGGCAGACATCACATGGAACGAAATCCGGCTGATGATGCATGACAAAGGATAATATAATATGATATGATAGAATTTTTCAGAGTTTCTTTATACCTTTGCAGCTGTTTTGTTCTTCCCGTTTGTAGGGAGGAATGCTTATTGGTTTTGATGTAAAGGTAAAATGAAGAATACTGCAGCTTATTTTCTGTCGCAGAAAGGAGTGAGACGCTTGAGTATGCTCACCGCATACGATTACCACACGGCCTGCACCATCGACGAGGCGGGCATAGACATGATTCTTGTCGGCGACTCGTTGGGTAACGTCATGCTGGGCTATGACAACACGCTCGCGGTGACGGTAGACGATATGATCCATCACGGCAAGGCGGTTTGTCGTGGGGCCAAAGAGGCTTTTGTGGTGATCGATATGCCTTTCATGTCTTACCAAACATCGGTCTACGATGCTGTGAAAAATGCGGGACGCATCATGAAAGAGACCAATTGTCAGGCCGTGAAACTTGAGGGTGGTGTGCGTTATGCCGACCGCGTGCAGGCCATTGTGGAGGCTGGGATTCCTGTCGTGGGACATATCGGACTTACACCGCAGTCGTTCAACACGCTGGGTGGTTACAAGGTTCAGGGGAAATCGAGCGATAAGGCGCAGCAACTCATGGAAGACGCGCGGGCGTTGGAGGCTGCGGGCGTGTTTGCCATCACGTTGGAATGCGTGCCAGAGGCATTGGCAAAGATGATTACCGAACAGGTATCACCGTTGACGATAGGTATCGGCGCGGGTAAATATTGTGATGGACAGGTGTTGGTGTATCAGGATATGCTGGGTTACACCAATGGCTTCACACCCAAATTTGTGAAGAAATATGCCAATCTTCACGACACGATGCTGGCCGCTTTCAAACAATACAAGGAAGACTGCGAGCGTCAGGATTTTCCCGCTAAGGAACATACTTTTGCCATCAGTGACGATGTGCTCAAGTCGTTGTATTAAATAGGTGAAAAAATATCGTCCGTATAGACGAGAAAAATAAATATACAAGAAAATGCAAGTTGTAAAGACGATTCAAGAAGTTCGCGAGATTGTAAAAGGATGGCGCAAGGAAGGATTGAGCGTAGGACTTGTTCCGACGATGGGATTCCTGCACGAGGGGCATCAGAGCCTGATAGCAAAGTCGGTTGCCGACAACGATCGAACGGTGGTTTCCGTGTTTGTAAACCCTATTCAGTTTGGTCCGTCGGAAGATTTGGAGGCCTATCCGAGAGATTTAAATCATGATATGGCTGCGGTGGAGGCGATGGGCGGAGATCTTATTTTCAATCCCGAGCCTTCGGAGATGTACCCCGCTCATTTCACCACCTTTGTAGATACCACGGAGACTACGGAGCTGCTCTGCGGCGCACGACGCGCCGGCCATTTCAGGGGAGTGTGTACGGTGGTGAGCAAACTGTTCAACATCGTTGGTCCTGACCGTGCCTATTTTGGGCAGAAAGATGCCCAGCAGCTGGCCACTGTGCGCCGTTTTGTTCGCGATCTCAACTTTGACCTTGAAATTATAGCTTGTCCTATTGTTCGCGAAGCTGACGGATTGGCCAAGTCGAGCCGTAACACCTATCTCAGTGCAGAGGAGCGTCGGGCTGCGCTTATCTTGTCAAAGAGTCTTAAACTTGGACAGACGGCTGTGGAAAACGGTGAGCGCGACGCCTCGGCTATTATCAAAATCATCAGCGACAGCTTGCAGACCGAGCCGCTGGCACGCGTGGACTATGTGGAGGTGGTAGACCTGAACAACGTGCAGCGTGTGGAGGCGATAGAAGGAGAAACGCTTGTGGCGATTGCCGTGTATATTGGTAAAACCCGACTGATAGACAATTTCATATGGAAATAACATTGCTGAAATCCAAGATACATAGGGCGGTGGTGACACAGGCCGACCTCAACTATGTGGGCAGCATCACCATCGACAGCGAACTGATGGAGGCTGCCGGCATTGTGGAATATGAGCGGGTGGAGATTGCCGACGTGGACAACGGTAAGCGATTGGCCACCTATGCCATTGCGGGAGAGGCCGGATCGGGCATCATTTGCTTGAATGGTGCGGCGGCTCACTGCGTGGAGGTGGGCGACAAAGTGATTATCATGGCATACGCCAACATGACGACGGAGGAAGCTGCAGCACACCACCCCCAAGTGGTGTTTGTTGATGAGCAAAACAAGATAACACGACGAACAAACTATGAGAAGCACGGTCTTCTCAAGGATCAGGAATAAACGGAAAAGAAATGTTAAGCGGGAAAACGGTAATACTGGGTGTGACGGGCAGCATTGCTGCTTATAAGATGGCTAATTTGGCATCGATGCTTGTGAAGCAGCATGCGGAAGTGCTGGTGGTTATGACAAAGAATGCCAGCCTGTTTATTGCTCCCATGACCTTTGAGACGCTTACATCGAGAAAGTGTGCTGTCGATACGTTTGATCGTAATTTTAATTTTGATGTCAAGCACGTGTCGTTGGCGAAGAAGGCCGACATCATGTTGATTGCCCCGGCAACGGCCAATGTCATCGGAAAAATAGCCAACGGCATTTGTGACGATATGCTCACCACGACGTTTATGGCTTGTCAATGTCCTAAACTTGTGGCTCCGGCGATGAATACGAACATGTGGCAGAATCCTATATTGCAGGATAATCTGGAAAAGCTGACACGTTATGGTGTGGAGGTGATACCTCCCGATGCCGGGCGGTTGGCTTGTGGAGACGTGGGCTGTGGTAAGCTGCCATCGGAGGGATTGATTTTGCAGTATGTGCTGAAACATATTGCCAAGCCTCATGATATGCAAGGATGGAAAGTGCTGGTTACGGCCGGGCCGACGCAGGAGAGTATAGACCCCGTGAGATATATCACAAACCATTCTTCGGGAAAGATGGGATATGCCATTGCCAAGATGGCCAAGCTGCGCGGGGCGGAGGTTACACTTGTATCCGGTCCGGTGGAGTTACAGCCTTTTGTAGGCGTTGAGACGATTCCTGTAGTCACAGCGGATGAAATGTATGAAGCGGTGACGCGGATATGTGATGGGTTTGACATCGTCGTGATGTGCAGTGCTGTGGCCGATTATACGCCCGGAAGCTATCATCAGCAGAAGATGAAGAAAGACGGTGACGATCTTAACCTGCCGCTGATACGTACCAAAGATATCCTTCAATATCTGGGAGCACACAAGCGGGAGGGGCAGTGTGTGGTTGGATTTTCGATGGAAACGGAAAATCTGATCAGTCATTCGCAAGAGAAACTGATGAAGAAAAACGTGGATATGATATGTGCCAACACGATAGCTTCGGGGAACACTGGGTTTGGCGTAGACACGAATCAGGTGACCATTATTATGCCGGACAGAGTTGAGGAACTGCCGCTTTGCAGCAAGGATGAGACGGCATCGCTGATTCTGGATACAATCATGGAAAACAAATAAGCAGCTGCCTGTAGCCTCTTGGGAATGAATCAAATACTTGTCATTGATATAGGAAACACCAATGTTGTTGTTGGCGTGATGGCGGATGGCCAGGTTTTGCACGCAACTCGGATAGCAACTGCGCTGGGAGAAGGTAAATTTGAAACGATCGCAAGTGTCAAAACGGAGCTTCGGGAGTTGCGAAAGGAACATCCGGAGTTTAGGGGTGGCATCCTGTCGTCAGTCGTTCCGGAACTGACACAAGCTGTTTGTGAAGTGGTGTTTCAGGTTACGGGAGTTGAGATGATGGTCATGGGCGACAACAGACTCAAACTCGGGATGGAGATTTGCGTGGAACATTCTGAGCAGGTGGGGCACGATCGGATTGCCGATGCCATTGGTGCCATGAGCCAATTCTCGTGTCCGCTTATTATTGTTGATATGGGAACGGCGACTACGGTCAATGTTGTGGATCGGGAAGGACGTTTTGTTGGTGGAATGATTATTCCCGGCGTCCGAACCTCCTTAGATGCCCTTAGTTCCCGTGCATCCCAGTTACGGGAAGTTCCCTTGAAGTTGCCGGAGCATCTCATAGGGCGGAATACCACAGAATGCATGCAGTCTGGAGTATTCTATGGTGCTGCTTCCATGATAGACGGGCTTATTGACAGGATTCGTGCTCAACAGGGATCGGATACGACTGTAGTGATGACGGGTGGCCATGCACGTTTGGTGTACCCGCTGTGTCGACATAAAGTGGAATATGACGAGTACCTGCTCTTCAGGGGATTGTATTGCATTTACATCAACAGCATGCAATCATGATTACTCTTTAATACCTCTTTCCTCCATCGACTTGTCTTTTATCGCAGGCAAATCTTTCATTTCTTCCAGATGGGTTACCAGTGTATCGCCGGCCTTCGAAACCCGGAACTTAGCCCGGACAATGTGGTCGTAGTCGGCATTTCCCGTTACCTTAATACGTCTTTCTTTTTTATAAACCACCGTATCACGGCAACTTGGGTAGCTCAAGAGTTGCACAGTTGCAGCTGTTGAGGCTGGACCTATGACATAAATGCCCAAGCTGTCTCGGACAGACAGATTTTGTTTTTTGCTATGTGCCGTGTCATGGGTGGTGCTGTCAACGGGTTCGAAGTATTTGGCCTCTACGGTGTCGCCAAGGTTTGTCGACGGTGCCATTCGACAGGAAGTGGGAGACAGCATGGCGAAGGGCATGGCAAAAAACAGAAAGAGAAGTTTACGCATAACAGGTGCAGAGTTATAACTGATCGCAAGAGAAGCAAAATTCACCACCCTTTGCAAGTCCGCCTTCCGACGTTTCTTTGTATAGGGAGGGGATGTCATGCCCTGTTTGTTTCATCACCTGCACCACACGGTCAAACTTTACCCGATGTTTCCCGTCGCTGAACGATGCGTAGAGGTTGGCGTCGAGAGCCCGTGTGGCTGCAAAGGCATTGCGTTCGATACAAGGAATCTGTACCAACCCGCAGATAGGGTCGCATGTCATTCCCAGATGATGTTCCAATCCCATTTCCGCAGCATATTCAATTTGTGACGGGCTACCTCCAAAAAGTTGGCAGGCAGCTGCCGATGCCATGGCACATGCCACCCCTACCTCTCCTTGGCAACCTACATCAGCTCCGGAGATTGATGCGTTCTCTTTCACGATATTACCGATTAATCCGGCCGTTGCAAGAGCATGACAAATCTTGCGGTCGGAGAATCCATGCCCTCGGGAAAGATGGTAGAGCACGGAAGGAATCACACCGCATGCACCACAAGTAGGAGCCGTGACAATGGTTCCCCCAGAGGCATTCTCCTCGCTCACGGCCAGCGCATACGCATAGACCAGTCCACGTGTTTGCAAACTCTGCTTGTAGCCTCTGGCCTTGATATAATAGGTGGGAGCTTTACGCTGCAGGTTGAGTGGCCCGGGCAAGACACCATCTCCTTCCAAGCCGCGTTCCACAGCAGCTTGCATGGCCTCCCATATCTCTTGCAGATAGTCCCATATTGACGGGTCTTCGCATTTGTCCACATATTCCCAGTATGTGCGTCCATAGGTGTCGCACCAGTTCTGAATGTCTTCGAGGTACGTGAGATCGTAGATATCCTTACCGATGGGAAGGAGTCCTGTGGGATTGAGTCCTTCTGATATGGCTCCGCCGCCAACGCTGTACACCGTCCAGGGTGCCCCCTTGTCAGTTTCAAACATCATGGCATTGGGATGGAACTCCAAGAATTCGTTTGGTTTCCAAACAATATCTACCGGAGCAGTGGGGCTGAGCACTTCGTTGATGGCCACATCGGTCATGTGTCCCTTTCCTGTTGCGGCCAGACTGCCATAGAGGGTAACCCGGAAGCTCTTGGCTTCAGGGTGCTTGGCAAGATAAAACTGTGCCGCTTTCTGTGGTCCCATGGTGTGGCTCGACGATGGCCCCTTGCCAATTCTATAAATTTCCCGGAGTGATTTCATTGTGTTTTACTTTGCATTTGCCCTTTGTGTCAAGGCATCATTTATGGATTCTCATCAAAAAGCCCCGCCCATGCGCATGGTGGTCGGGACTATATGTTTATCCTGTATATCATGTTAAATATCAGTTTCGGAGATCAGTCTCCAATTCTCCAGGTCGTTGACAGTAAACGACTGAATGAATGCAGCATGTCCTGCGATTTCCTCTTCGGCCAACTTGGTGTATACCCTGGCACTCTTGCCATAGAGTTCAGGAGCCTTGGACGCATCGTTAATGAGCAATAGCGACATGACGATGTCGCCCGTCATATTGTACAGGCGACGCCCGAGGAAGTCGTGAACTTCCTGATTATCGGTGGCCTTTATTTTTGCGATGGCTTCCTCGTAGAGCTTGATGCACTTGCCAATGCGCTCCTTGCAGTCTTTCATTTCATCGGATGTCTCCTCTGGCAGCATCTCATTGATGATGTTCAGGTAGGTTCCATTCGTAATGTAGCGCATGGCAGCCACCACCTGCAACTGTGTCGTACCCTCGTATATCGAGAAGATGCGAACATCGCGATAGAGCCGCTGGCATTTGTATTCCATGATAAACCCGGATCCGCCGTGAACGGAAATGCAGTCGTAGGCACATTGGTTGGCATACTCGGAGACCATGCCTTTGCTCAGGGGTGTAAGGGCATCGGCCAGCCGACTGTAGGTTTTCATCTCCTTCCGTTCCTCGGGCGTGAGTTTGCGCTCACGTGAGATGTCTTCCAGCGTTTTGTATATATCCACATAGCGCGAAGTTTGGTAGAGAATGGCTCGTCCTGCATCCAGCTTGGCTTTCATGCGGGAAAGCATGTCGTAGACAGCGGGGAACATTGCAATTTTCTTTCCGAACTGCACTCGGGCGTTGGCATATTCAATAGCTTGTGTGTAAGCCTCCTGAGCCAAGCCGACGGACTGTGCGGTAATACCCAGGCGGGCACCGTTCATCAGGCTCATCACGTATTTGATAAGTCCCAGGCGACGGTCGCCGCAAAGTTCAGCCTTGGCATTCTTGTAAACCAGTTCGCAAGTGGGACTACCATGAATGCCGAGTTTGTTCTCGATATGGCGAACGGTAACTCCACCATCACGCTTGTCGTAGATGAACATGGAGAGTCCGCGTCCATCTTTGGTACCTGCTTCGGATCGGGCCAGCACGAGGTGAATGTCCGAGTCGCCGTTAGTGATGAAGCGCTTCACGCCGTTGAGCCGCCACGTACCGTCCTCGTCTTGTGTAGCTTTCAACATCACGCGCTGCAGATCGGAACCAGCGTCCGGTTCGGTCAAGTCCATCGACATGGTTTCGCCGGCAGATATGCGGGGAATATACTTCTGTTTCTGCTCTTCGGAGCCAAACTCATATAGGGTATCGATGCAACTTTGGAGGCTCCAGATGTTTTGGAAACCAGCATCGGCCGTAGCCACCATTTCGGACATCATCGAGAAGATGGTGATCGGAATGTTGAGCCCATTATACTGTCTGGGCATGGAAACGCCCCAAAGGCCGGCTTGTCGCGTGGCCTTGATATTTTCCATGGTCTTGCTTGCATAGACCATTCGCCCGTTCTCAAGATGTGGACCTTCCAGGTCAACGCTTTCAGAGTTGGGTTCAATGATGTTGGCTGTGATGTCGCCTGTGATTTCAAGCATACGCTTGTAATTTTCGATGGCATCCTCGAAGTTGATGGGGGCATCCTCAAATTTGTCTTTGTCGGTATAGTTGCGTTCCTTGAGTTCCACAATTCTCCTCATCAACGGATGATTGAGGTGGAATTCGATTTCGGGATGGTCGGTATAGTAATTGGGCATGATCGTTGTTGTTTTAATCTCTGGTTTGTTCCTTCTTGTTATTTACTATTTTGTTTGTAGTATTTGATCATCTTCGGAATCACCTCCTCAGCATTGCCATGGATAACATAATCGGCGATGGCGTTGATAGGTGCATCCGGGTCATTGTTCACGGCGATGATAATCCCTGCGTCCTGCATTCCGGCAATATGTTGAATCTGACCTGAAATGCCAAAGGCAAAGTAAACCTTGGGATGAACCGTGATGCCAGTTTGTCCTACCTGACGCTTGTTGTCTAACCACCCTGCATCTACTGCCGCCCGGCTTGCACCAACTTCTGCGTGGAGCACGTCGGCCAAGTCGTAGAGCATGGAGAATGCTTCCTTGGAGCCCATTCCATAGCCTCCGGCCACAACAATGGGAGACGACTTCAGGTTGTTTCGGGCTGCTTCCACCTGTCGGTCTATAACCTTGACTTCATAGCTGGTTTCTGAAACATACTTGGAAACATCCGGATAGACCACTTCTCCCTTATAGTTCTCGTCGAGAATCTCACGCAGCATCACACCCGAACGCACGGTGGCCATCTGAGGACGGTGGTCGGGATTGACAATGGTGGCAACAATGTTTCCACCAAAGGCGGGTCGAATCTGGAACAGCAGGTTCTTATAGAGTTTGCCGGTCTTTTTGTCTTCGTAGTCTCCAATCTCCAATTGCGTACAGTCGGCCGTGAGACCAGAGGTAAGAGAAGATGAAACCCGAGGGCCGAGGTCACGCCCGATGACCGTAGCGCCCATCAGGCAGATTTGCGGTTTCTCCTCTTTGAATAGGTTGACAAGGATATCCGTGTGGGGTGCAGAGGTGTAGGGAAACAACCGTTCTGCGTCAAACACGAAGAGTTTATCCACACCGTAGGGGATAATTTGGTTCTCTACCTTGCCCTTGATGCCCGTTCCGACAACTACAGCATGCAGTTGTACACCAAGCTGATTGGCCAATTTGCGACCTTTGGTCAGCAATTCCTGAGAAACTTCCTGAACGGTTGTTTCTTCTATTTCGCAATATACAAATACGTTATTCATAATTCTGTGTGTGGCTCATACGGCCAGTCTTGTTTTAACCTATGATTTTTTCGCCGATGAGTTCTTTCATCAGTCCCTCTATGTCGGCATCGCTGCTGGTGAGGGTTTTGCTTTCCTTGGCTTGGAACACAATATTCTGCACGGCTTTCACCTTGGTAGGCGAACCAGACAGTCCGCATTGAGCTTCGTCACCGTCCACATCTGCCACGCTCCATTGGTTGAGTGTGAGATAAGGCCTCGACTCATATAGCGCAGCCCACGGTTCATCCCCCTTGCGTTCCATGGGGCAGGTGGCGTATTTGTATTTCATCACAAGTTTGACGTTGCAAGGACGTGCCGGCGCTGCGGTTCCATTCACAGTGATCAGCACCGGGAGCGGAGCCTCGACCGTTTCCACACCGCCATCGATGTGCCGACGAATGGTGGCTTTGCCATCTTCAATCTTCACAATTTCCTCAGCGTATGTCACTTGGTTGAGTCCGAGCTTCTGGGCTACCTGTGGCCCCACCTGTGCGGTGTCGCCGTCAATGGCCTGACGCCCGCTGAGTATGATGTCTGCGTTTCCGATTTTGCGGATAGCCATGGAGAGTGCATACGAGGTTGCCAAGGTGTCGGCGCCGGCAAATTTCCGGTCGGTGAGAAGCCACCCGGTATCGGCTCCCCTATAAAGTCCCTGGCGGATAATCTCACCTGCCCGGGGAGGCCCCATGGTGAGTACGCCAACCGTGGAGCCGGGGTTTTGGTCCTTGAGGCGGAGAGCCTGCTCCAAGGCGTTCAGGTCTTCAGGGTTGAAGATTGCGGGCAGAGCAGCACGGTTTACGGTGCCCTCAGCTGTCATTGCGTCTTTACCCACATTTCTTGTGTCTGGCACTTGCTTGGCAAGTACAACAATTCTTAATTTCATGAATTTATGCTATATATTTGATATGTCGCTTATTATGGCAAAAATACAAATTAATTAGTTTTTGGCCAAATAAAACATATAAAAACACCGCGAAGGTTAACAGATGTCATTTATTAGAGGCGACGTGCTAACATATTGTAGTGTTTTTTTGAGGTTTTAAACACTCCCCGTAGATAAAAAGCCGTATCTTTGTAGTTGCTAAATACATACATGATGACGAAGAAAATCCTAACAGCAGTTGCTCTATTTGTTGCTGCCTCACCATTGGTGTCGGCACAGGGCTTTGACAATTTGCCCAACCCTGTCGAGGATGTCAACAAGGTCGTTGACAACACGCCTGACTCCATTGCCCAGGCACTGATGTCGCGCCCGGCTCCCGGCAGTACGAGGAAGGGTGTCAATCCGGTGCTCTTTTTGGTGGGAAACTCCACGATGCGTAACGGAACCAAGGGAGATGGGGGCAACGGCCAATGGGGTTGGGGATACTATGCCAATCAATATTTCAATGGAAACAGAATCACCGTCGAAAATCAGGCGCTCGGCGGGATGTCCACACGTACGTTCTACAACAAGCTTTGGCCGGACATACGGCAGGCGCTGAAGCCCGGCGATTGGGTGATTATATCCATTGGGCACAACGATAACGGCCCCTACGATTCCGGTCGTGCCCGCGCAGTGCTTCCCGGCACGGGCTATGACAGCCTGAATATCACCATCAAGGAGACCGGTGAGAGCGAAACCGTGTATAGTTACGGCGGGTATCTTCGTCGTTATATCGCCGACTGCCGTGCTGCCGGTGCACACCCAATTATCATGAGCCTTACACCGCGTGATGCTTATGACGAGAAGAGTGGGAAAATCGTCCGCAAACCGCAGACTGGGTGGGGGGCGATCGTGGCAGCCGAGGAGGGGGTGCCATTTGTCGACCTCAACGAAATAAGTGGACAAAAACTCGACTCCTATAGCTCGTGGAAAGAGAAATATCATTTCTTCGGAGACCACATCCATACGAGTTATTGGGGAGCGGAAATGAATGCGCGTTCAGCAGCCGAAGGGTTGATGACCAGCCGTAATCCTGTTCTAAAGCCCTTGCAGGACATGATGATCAATGTGGCTTTGCCCGTATGGCCAGTCAGGCGTGAGGCGGGGAAACCCGTGGTATGGATCACGGGCGATTCCACGGTAAAAAACAAGGACAAAGACAAAGACGATATGTGGGGGTGGGGAGCCTTGGCGGAAACCATCTTTGATACCAGAAAATGCATCCCCTACAATGCGGCGATGGCTGGCCGATCCACGCGAAGCTATATTCGGGAGGGTCGATGGGAGAAAGTCTACAACAGTCTTCAGCCGGGCGACTTTGTGCTCATCCAGTTCGGACACAACGATATCTGCCCGATCACGGATCGCAAGGAGCGTGGTGTAATTCCCGGAACAGCAGACACCTGCCATGTCTTTAAAATGGAAAAAGATGGCCGTTACGAGGTGGTTTACAGTTTCGGATGGTATCTGAAAAAGATGATAGACGACACGCGTGAGAAGGGAGCCACGCCCATCCTGCTGTCGCTCACGACACGTAATGAGTGGCCCGGAGGCAAGGTCGAGCGTCGCAACAGTTCGTATGGCAAATGGTATCGCGAGGTGGTGGAAGACACTGGGGTGGAATTTGTAGATGCCCACAATCTCATAGCCGACTATCTTGACAAGCATTATAAGGGCAAGGCCGATGCCGCCGCCTATTTCAAGAAAGATCACACACACACCTCTTACCAAGGTGCAAGGAGCAACGCAAGGATCATTGCCAAGGGAATCAGACAAATTGATTCTCATCTTTCTGTTTTCCTCAAATAATCGTTCTCATCTCACCCTACTACAAAACTCGCGTATTTTATGATAGACAGACAGACCGTAGAAAAGATAAAGGATACTGCCAACATTGTGGAGGTGGTGTCGGAGTTTGTGACTCTCAGGAAGTCGGGTGCCAACTACAAAGGGCTCTGCCCGTTCCACAACGAGAAAACGCCGTCTTTCTATGTATCGCCGGCACGTGGAATCTGCCATTGTTTTGGTTGTGGCAAGGGTGGTACGCCTGTGAACTTCGTGATGGAGCATGAGCAAATGACCTATCCTGAGGCACTCAGGTGGTTGGCTCAAAAATATCATATTGAAATCAAGGAACGCGAACTCACTGATGAGGAGAAAGCCGAGCAAAGCCAGCGCGAATCGATGTTCATCGTCAACGATTGGGCCTGCAACTATTTTGAGGACTTGCTTCACAACCATGCTGACGGCAAAGCCATCGGCATGCAGTATTTTCACAGTCGGGGCTTTCGCGATGATGTGATCAGGAAGTTTCGCTTAGGCTACGATTTGAGCGATCGTTCTGCCCTGGCTCGGGCTGCTTTGAATCAAGGTTACAAGGAAGAGTTTCTGCTTTCCACGGGCATTTGTTTCAAAACAGACCGTGGCGAACTGCTCGACCGTTATGCCGGACGGGTGGTGTTTCCATGGATTGGCATCAGCGGCAAGGTGGTAGGCTTTACTGCGCGTGTGCTTGACAGCCGCACCAAGGGCGTAAACCAGAAATATGTCAACTCTCCGGCGAGCGATATCTATCACAAGGACCGGGAGTTGTATGGCATTTGGCAGGCCAAGAAATCCATTGCCAAGGAAGACAGGGTGTTTATGGTGGAGGGACAGGCCGACGTGATAGCCATGCACCAGTGTGGCATAGAGAATGTCGTTGCCAACTCGGGCACAGCCCTGAGTTTCCACCAGATACACACCCTGCATCGTTTCACGTCGAACATCACCCTTATTTATGACAACGACCCGGCGGGTATTCATGCGGCCATCAAGGGTACGGATATGCTGCTGGCCGAGGGAATGAATCTCAAGGTGTTGCTTCTGCCCGACGGTAAAGACCCTGACGAATTTGCCCGTTCACACACGGCTGCAGAGTTTCGGGAGTATATCGAACAACATCAGAGCGACTTCATCCAGTTCAAGACCGACCTCCTGCTCAAGGGCGAGACCGACCCCACCAAGCGCGCTGATGCCATCAACTCCATCGTGGAGTCTATCTCCATGGTACAAGACCAGATACTTCGCAACACCTATATTCACGACTGTGCCCAGCGTATCGATATTAACGAGCGCACGCTGATCAATCAGATGAATGCTTTTATTCGAAGACGGCGCAAGAGCAACAGTTCTGCAACACCAACCATGCGGGAACAAGGTGCCGACTCCGCAGCCGGCCAAACTGCACCACCCATCCACACCGTTACACCAATGCAACAGGCTGGCAAGGTGGAACGCATGCTTGCACAGATGGTTGTGCGATATGGAGAGCGCTTCATACGGAATATCAAGGACGAAGACGGCAATGTGTACGATCTGACCATTGCCCAATACATACGCTGTAACCTTGAGAGCGACCAATTGGAGTTTAAGCATCAGGTCTTCAATAAAATCTTGGAAGAAGCCGTGCAGATGAGTGATAATCCCGAGTTTCGGGCCGAGCCTTATTTCATTCACCATGACGATATCCAAATTAGTCAGGAAGCAACTCAGATGGCCGCCGACCACTATCATTTCTCGTTGTCCAAAGAAGAGGAAATCCTTAATGAAGAGGACCGCAGGGAGAACGAGGAGAATGAAATGGAAAGACTGAAGCAACAGGTGGATCACCTGCTTCTCGACTTCCGTATGGATTATGTGGAGTTGCACCTTAAAGAACTGATGAACCAGATTAAGCAAGCCTCTGACGACATGGAGCAACTCAAAAAGCTGATGGAGGAATATAGGGAAATGCAGGAAATCCGCAACAAGCTGGCCAAAATGTTGGGCAGTAACATTATTATATAGGGCTTGTCTTTCCTTTAAAAAAGTTGACTCGTCAGTTCAAGTTTTTTTAGGGAAAGGCACCTGTGGTTATTGTTTTTACCTGACGCTTGTAAAGCAGTAACTTTTGATAATTATCAATGTTTTGAGGTTAACAAGCAGAGCCAGATCCTTATCGTCTTCCTGTTGTGAGATCGAAAGAGTCGAGATAATTTTTTCTTTACAATCCGTCTTTGATATTTCGTGAATTTAAAAATAAATAGCTGTTGGCTGGAAATACGAGAAATTTGAGGTGACTTGTATTATGCTGACAGTTAGGCGTTTAGCAAATATAGTGTGTGGGATGCAATTTGATGACCCGCGATTAGGTATGGAATGGCGATGCGATCAAAGCCTAATCGTGAGACGAATACTATTCTTCCGCTTGATGATGAGGCCTAAGTCGGACAGCCAGAAGATAGTAATCGCAAAGCCTTTGAATTTTTCTGCTCGGATAAATTCAATTTTTCTGTAGAAACATGGCGTGTTTTGCTCTGGATGCAACAAATATTATTACTGGAAAATAGTAATTATATTTTATAAAATGAAGAGGGATGAGTGAAGAGTGAAGAGGGATGAGTGATGAATTAAAACATTGTGATGGTATAAAGGTATATTACGGCAGCTGGGATGGCCATGAGGCTGGAGTCGAAACGGTCGAGCATGCCACCGTGTCCGGGCAGGATGTTACCGCTGTCTTTGATGCCAAGTGTGCGCTTGAAAAGACTCTCCACAAGATCGCCCCAGGTGCCGAAAACACATACCATCGCCCCCAAGCCAATCCATTGATAGGTGTTCAGCGTGTGCGGGTCTCCGCTTTTGTTGGCCAGATAACCAATGATTGCGGCCACGACAAGTACCAGCACTGCACCGCCGAAGCTGCCCTCCCAAGATTTGGCCGGTGAGATGCGGGGGAAGAGTTTGTGTTTCCCCAACAGCGTACCCGTGCAATAGGCACCCGTGTCATTGACCCATAAGAATATAAAAACGCTCAGGGGGAGCAGAGTGTCGAAGCGGATTCCACTGCCATCGGGTGCCATCTCAAAGGCCAGAATGTTGATCAGGGAGAGGGGTAAAGCGATATAGAACTGCCCAAGCATGGTGTAGGCCCAGTCGTTGATGGCATTTTTATTGCCGGTATAGATTTCACTGACAAACAGATAGACAATGGAAAGGATATAGGGTACCATCACAATGAAATGACCAACAATTCCTGTTCGCCATGCAGCTACCGCAACAAACAGATATACGGCGGCAACCGTGGAGATGAACCTGTTGACCTGTACGTTCTCGGCGTAGCTGTTGGTCAGTCCGGTGTACTCCCATACACAAAGCCCTGTGATAACGGAGAACAACAGTACCATGGCTCTGGGGTTGAGGAATCCGGCCACCATAATGGATACATACAACACTCCGGTGATGGATCTGACGATTAAATTCTTTTGTTTGCTATTCATATTTTAGGAGTGATGAGTTAAGAGTGTAGAGTTAAGAGTGAATAGTGCGGAGGGAAGAATGGTGGGAGAGAAAGGGATGGGACGAACGCCCATCTCCTTCCTTTACCGCCTATTTTGCCGATTCATTTTTGGCCTCTGTTTCTGTTTCCGTCTCTTTCTCTTGTGCTGTTTGATGTTCTATAGACTCTTGTTCATCTTGGGATGGCTCAGCCTGTGCATCTTTATGCTTATTCTGTGCCGCTTCATGCTCAGCTTGTGCCTGCTTCACTATGTCGGGCATATCTTCCAACTTGGGAGTCTCGGCCTTTTCGCGCGCATCTTGAAGAGCTTTGTTTTCTTGTAAGATTTCTTCTGTGCGGCTCACCCAAGGACGCTTGCCAAAGATTTTCTCCACATCTTCGGCAAAGATGACCTCCTTGGCAAACAGCAATTCAGCCAGTTGCTGATGCCCATCTTTGTGTTCGGTCAGGATTTTCTTGGCCCGAGCATACTCCTCATTGATGATTCTGAGTACCTCGTCGTCCATCACCTTGGCCGTGGTCTCGCTATAAGGACGCTGGAACTGGTATTCCTGATTGTTGTAATAACAAATGTTGGGCAACTTGTCGCTCATGCCAGCGTATGCCACCATGCCGTAAGCGCTTTTCGTGGCACGCTCCAAGTCGTTCATGGCCCCCGTTGAGATGTGTCCGATGAACAACTCCTCAGCCGCACGTCCGCCCAAGAGAGCACACATCTCGTCGAGCATCTGTTCCTTGGTTGTGATGACACGCTCCTCGGGCATGTACCAAGCCGCACCGAGGGCCTGGCCACGCGGCACGATGGTAACCTTGACCAAGGGATGGGCATGCTGGCAGAACCAGCTGATGGTGGCATGTCCGGCCTCGTGGATGGCGATGCTCCGCTTTTCAGCCTGGGTCATCACTTTGGTCTTTTTTTCCAGTCCACCGATAATGCGGTCTACCGCGTCGAGGAAGTCCTGCTTGCTCACGCAATCCTTATCATGGCGTGCAGCAATTAGCGCGGCCTCGTTGCAGACGTTGGCAATGTCTGCTCCCGAGAATCCCGGAGTCTGACGAGCCAAATAATCGATATCGAGGCTGTTGTCGGTTTTCAGTGGTCTGAGATGCACCTGGAAGATAGCCTTGCGCTCCGTGAGGTCGGGTAGGTCTACGCTGATCTGTCGGTCGAAACGGCCGGCACGCAGCAACGCCTTGTCGAGCATGTCAACGCGGTTGGTGGCTGCCAGCACGATGACACCGGAGTTGGTTCCGAATCCGTCCATCTCGGTGAGCAGGGCATTCAACGTATTCTCGCGCTCGTCGTTGCCGCCCATAGCGGGGTTTTTGGAGCGGGCACGGCCTACCGCATCAATCTCGTCGATAAAGATGATACAAGGAGCCTTTTGTTTGGCTTGGGCGAAGACGTCGCGCACACGGCTGGCACCCACGCCGACAAACATTTCCACAAAGTCGGAACCCGACATCGAGAAGAAAGGCACGCCGGCTTCACCGGCTACAGCCTTGGCCAAGAGTGTCTTACCCGTTCCCGGAGGGCCGATAAGCAATGCGCCCTTGGGAATTTTTCCTCCCAGCTCGGTATATTTCTCTGGGTTCTTCAAGAACTCAACGATTTCCTGAACTTCCTGTTTGGCACCTTCCTGTCCAGCCACATCCTTGAAAGTGATGCCTAATTCGTAACCCTTTTCAAAGAGTTTGGCCTTGCTCTTGCCCACGTTGAACACGCCGCCACCGGGGCCGCCGCCACTCATGCGACGACTGAAGAAAAATATCATACCGAAGATGAAAAGCAAGGGGAGGAGGTTGATGAGAATGGCCACGAAGTCACTCCCCTTTTCGTTGTTGTAGCTAAATCCGGTGATGTTACCTTTCTGCAGCTGGGTGTCGAGATATTTCTCAAGTTCGTCTACCGAACCGAACTGCACGGAGAGGTATGGATTCTTGCCCGTCTGTTTGGCCGACTGCTTGAAAACGTTGCGGATAAACTTGGGTTTGACATACATACGAAGGGTGTGGTCAGTGATGTTGATGACTACGTTTTGGGCATATCCCTTTTCAACATGAGTCTTGAATTCAGTGTACTGAACTTCCTTGCTCACGCCGGAACCCTTTGCAAGAGATTCTCCGCCACCGGTAAAGAACAGGATGGCAAGCGACACAGCAATGATGGCGTATATCCAGTTCATGTTGAACCTGGGCATCTTTGGCTGGTCGTCGTTGTTATTTTGAGGTTGTTGTTTATTATTATCCATCGTTGAATAGTTGATTGTTGTACTCCTTTGGGCATCAAACGACGTGCCAAAGATTAGTCAACATTGGGTATTTTAGTTAATTTAGCATCTTCCCAAAGCTCTTCGAGATTGTAGAAGGTGCGCATTTCCGGTTGAAAAATATGAACCAACACATCTGCAAAATCAATGGCTACCCACTGGTTGTAGCCCAAGCCATTCACGCCGACTGGTTTCTCGCTCATTTCCCTGCGGCATATATCGCCCACAGACTCGGCTATGGCCTCGACCTGATTTGATGAGCTTCCCTGGCAGATAACGAAATAGTTAGCGATTGCTCCTTCTATATGACTGAGGTCTACAACTACGATATCCTGGCCTTTCTTGTTCTGGATTCCTTTGGTAATGGTTTTAACGAGTTCTGTTGCTTCTGTCATTGAAAATCTTAAAATAGTTACACCTTGCTTGTCAATATTATATATATAGCGCAAAGTTACGCTGAATAATTGAGAAAAAACGTCTTTTGGGGTAATATTTTGTTGTTTTAAACTGCGATTCATGATTTGATGGCATGATATTCTCGACAGGATTCAAGTCGATGCGTGGTAGAGCCGTAAGTCTATAGTCATACAACCCAATACGGCATCGTAACAAATTCTTTGAAAATTTTGGCAAATAAATCTTCAATTATTTGGCACTTTCAAAAAAATAATATACCTTTGCACCGCAATTCCAAGATGAGTTGCGAATGACATTGGGATATGGTGTAATGGTAACACTACAGATTCTGGTCCTGTCATTCCAGGTTCGAATCCTGGTATCCCAACTGAATAACAACAAACCCGCTGGTTCAGCGGGTTTGTTGTTTTTGGTATGGCAAACGTATGACGGGCGAATACGAAGAGACTCTATAGAACATGAATAGTGCCAAGACAGACAGTCAAAGCATCTTAGACCAACCCGTCAAGGCGCTTTTTCAGTTCTTTGAGTTGTTCGCGCACATCTATAAGAGCGTCTAACACCTCCGCACTTCGATCCGAAGCATCACGATTGTGATACATATACTTGCGTGCGGCAGCAATTCTGAATCCCCGCACTTTGACCAAATTGTAAATCACCTTGATTTCCTCTATATCTTTGTCCGTGTACTGGCGCACCTTGGTCGATGCCACAGTCTTGGGTTTGAGGCTGGGAAATTCAGTCTCCCAATAACGCAGTGTGCTTTCGTTCACACCGATCATCTTTGCAACCTCTTTAATAGAGTAATAGAGTTTGGGAGGGGGATTATTATTCACTGTCATCTGGTGATACTGGTTTTAATGCTGCTTTGGATAAGTCCAGGAACCCTTAGAAAGGGTTCTTCTGCAAAGATAACAAAAAGATTGAACAGTTACCGAATCATCATCAATTATTTAAAAAAAAATAAGAGAATAAGAATTATCCTTTACCCGTAACCGCCTATGTGCTTTCTTTTTAGTAACTTTGCACGGCAAAGGACAAAAGGAATTAAAATAAAAGCAACAATACAATGATGACAGCAAACGAAATTCGCGACTCTTACAAGAAATTCTTTGAGTCGAAAGGTCACGTCATCGTCCCGTCGGCACCCATGGTGATTAAGGACGACCCCACGCTGATGTTTACCAACGCTGGTATGAACCAGTGGAAAGATATTATCTTAGGCACCAAGGAGCCCGAACCGCGCCGCCGCACCAACTCGCAGAAATGCCTGCGTGTAAGCGGTAAGCATAACGACTTAGAGGAGGTGGGGCACGACACCTATCACCACACCATGTTCGAGATGCTCGGCAACTGGAGTTTTGGCGACTATTTCAAGGAGGGGGCTATCGATTATGCCTGGGAGTTTCTGGTAGACGTGCTGCACCTCGACCCAGCCGACCTGTATGTCACCGTGTTCGAAGGCTCGCCCGAGGAAAACATTCCACGCGACGATGAGGCTGCCAAATACTGGAGCAAACATCTGCCCGAAGACCATATCATTAATGGAAACAAGCACGATAATTTCTGGGAAATGGGAGACACCGGTCCATGCGGTCCGTGTTCGGAGATACACATCGACTCCCGACCGGCTGAGGAGAAAGCCAAGAAGCCCGGTCGCGAACTGGTCAATATGGACGACCCACAGGTGATTGAAATCTGGAACATAGTGTTCATGCAGTTCAACCGCAAGTCTGACGGCTCACTGGAGCCATTGGCCATGAACGTCATCGATACCGGTATGGGCTTCGAGCGCCTCGTGCGTATGCTTCAAGGCAAAAACTCTAACTACGACACCGACATCTTCCAGCCTATCATCAAGGAAATCGAGATTCACTCTGGGAAGAAATATGGCTTTACAACTCCATCTGGCAAAGATGGCAAGGCAGCAGACAACCAAGAGAAAATCGACATCGCCATGCGTGTTATTGCCGACCACCTGCGCACTGTGGCCTTCTCCATTGCCGACGGACAGTTGCCCGGTAATGCCAAAGCCGGATATGTTATTCGTCGCATCCTGAGACGTGCCGTGCGCTATGCCTATACATTCCTCGACCAGCGCCATGCGTTTATGTTCAAGCTCCTCCCCGTATTGATACAGGAAATGGGGGGTACCTATCCCGAGTTGCCGGCACAGCAAGAATTGATTAGTCGAGTGATGAAGGAGGAGGAGGACAGCTTCCTGCGTACTTTAGAGAAGGGGATTCAACTGCTCAACGGCGATATGGAAGAGCTTCGTGAGCAGGGCAAAACCCAACTTGACGGCACCAAAGCCTTCCGCCTGTTTGACACCTACGGGTTCCCGCTCGACCTTACCGAACTCATTTGCCGTGAGAACGGACTCTCTGTAGATGAGCAAGGATTCAACGCTCAGATGACTAAGCAGAAAGAGCGTGCTCGCAACGCTGCTGCTGTAGAGAACAGCGACTGGGTGGTTTTGAAGGAAGGCGAACAAGAATTTGTAGGCTATGACTATACCGAATACGAGTGCAACATCACGCGCTACCGCAAGGTGACACAGAAGAAGAAGAGTTTCTACGAGGTGATGTTAGACCACACGCCTTTCTATGGAGAAATGGGTGGGCAGGTCGGCGACCAGGGAGTGCTTGTGAACGAGGCCGAAACCATTGACGTCATAGACACCAAGCGCGAGAACAATCAAAGTGTACATATCATCAGGACATTGCCCAAGGATCCCAATGCCGGCTTTATGGCCTGCGTGGACACCGACAAGCGCACGGCAAGCGCTGCAAACCATACTGCCACACACTTGCTCGACTATGCCCTGAAGAAAGTTTTGGGCGACCATGTGGAGCAAAAAGGCTCATACGTGAGCGCCGATACGCTGCGTTTCGACTTCGCCCACTTCCAGAAGGTAACCGACGAGGAGCTTCGCGAAGTGGAGCGATTAGTCAACCGCCTTGTGCGCGAAGACCATCCTATGGATGAGCACCGCGACACACCTGTTGAGGAAGCTAAGAAGATGGGAGCCGTGGCTCTGTTTGGTGAAAAGTATGGCGACAAGGTGCGCGTGGTGCGCTTTGGACCGAGCTGTGAGTTCTGTGGAGGCATCCACGCCAAGAGCACGGGTTGCATCGGCATGTTTAAAATCTTATCCGAAAGCAGTGTGGCTGCCGGGGTTCGCCGTATAGAAGCCATGACCGGGCAAAAGTGCGAAGAGGCGATGTATACCCTGGAAGACACGGTAAGATATATCAAAGGTGTGTTCAACAACTCGAAAGACCTGAAATCCACCATCGAGAAATTCATCGAAGAGAACGCACAGATGAAAAAGGAGATGGAAAGTTTCCGGTCGCAGGCTGTGGACCGCACCGCCAAGACACTTGCCGAACGGGTTCAGACCGTCAATGGCATGAACGTTGTCAAAGCTGTCATACCCGTGCAGCCTGCCTCTGCCAAGGATATTGTGTTTAAGATTCGCGAGCTCATTCCCGCCAATCTCATTTGTGTGATTGGTTCTGTTTATAACGACAAGCCCATGCTCTCCGTGATGCTCTCTGAGGACATGGTCAAAGAGCACAACCTTAACGCCGGGCAGATGGTGCGTGAGGCTGCCAAACTCATTCAGGGAGGCGGCGGCGGACAGCCCCATTACGCCCAAGCCGGCGGTAAGAACAAGGACGGCTTATCGGTAGCCGTAGACAAGGTAGTAGAACTGGCAAACCTATAAATTGCCATAGGAGGGGCGTATGCAGCTATACGGTTGCACCGCTCCTCTCTGCTTTTTTCGTCACATCTCTACAACCCCACTGCTAAACCGAGTCTCATCGATGCCCAAGCAAGCATAGATGAGACTCTTTCACTAATAACTACCCAAACTATGAACCCCATTCATTTTATTATCTCAGCCCTCTTGGTTACTTTGCCTCTTTCCTCTTCGGCTCAAACCAAATCTTGGACAGCCGACAACGGCAACGGCACTTATACGAATCCCTTATTCTACGATGAATTCTCCGACCCTGATATCATTCGTGTGGGTGACGATTATTATCTCGCGGGCACTACAATGCACAGCGTCCCGGGGGTGAACATCCTCCACTCCAAAGATCTCGTGAACTGGGAGCAATGGAGCTATTGCTTCGATCGCTTCGACTTTTCCGAGCCCGCTTTCTCTCTCAAGGATGGCAAGGAAATTTACGGACAGGGAGTGTGGGCACCAGCTATCCGGTACCATAATGGCAAATTCTATGTGTTTACTAACATCAATGGCAAAGGCCTTCAGGTGTATACTGCCGATGATGCGCGTGGCCCATGGAAACACATCAATATGAAAGGCAACATCTACGACCTCAGCGTACTATTTGATGATGATGGTAAAATATATGCCATTCATGGCTACGGCGATGTAAAATGTACCGAGCTAAAGCCCGACCTGAGCGAGCCGATATACGAAACAGAGCGCATCATCATTCCTGAAGGCACCGCTGTGGGTGAAGGACATCACATCTACAAAATCAACGACTGGTACTATCTCATTTCGACCGACTACCGTCCTAATGGCCGGACACTGTGCAGCCGCTCGAAGAGCATATGGGGTCCATATGAGACAATTACCATCACGGCTGACGAAACGTTCGGTTATCATGCTGCACCAATTACCCAATGGAAGGGTCGCATCGTTGACAATGGCACACCGTTCCATATTCCCGAGCCTGACATTCACGCCACAGCAGCATCGAATGCACACCAAGGTGGCATTGTGTCAACACCCGATGGCAAGTGGTATGCCCTCCTGATGCAAGACTTCCACTCTATCGGCCGCACAGTGGACTTGCTTCCCGTGACCTGGAAAGACGGCTGGCCAATGATTGGTTTGGAAGGCAACTTAGGACGTGCACCACGAACTTGGCTCAAGCCCAACAACGCTGTGACCACTCCTCATGCTCCCTATGAGCGCAACGAAAACTTCAACGGTAAGGAGCTGGGACGCATTTGGCAGTGGAATCACAATCCAGAGGAGTCGATGTGGAGCCTTAGCAAGGGACAGCTCAGGCTAAAAACCATGCCGGCTGACCAACTGATGTGGGCACGCAACACACTTACCCAACGCGTGATTGGCCCGACATCGATTACCACCGTGAAGCTCGATCCCAGAAACTTAAAGGATGGTGATGTGGCCGGACTGGGCAATATCAACGTTCCCTGCTCGTGGGTGGGTATTGTGAAAAATGCCAAAGAAGCCATCCTGCAGACCTACATACAAGAGACCAACGACACTATCGTATTGGCTACATTCAAGAAAGGCATGATGCCCAAGACCGTATGGCTACGCTTCAACGGAGACTTCGACAACGACAAAGCGCGATATGCCTATTCAACAGATGGGAAAAATTTCACCGATGCAGGTCCAGAGATGCGGCTCAGCTATCAGCTCACCACTTTCCAGGGTAGCCGTACAGCCCTCTTTGCTTTCAATCAGAAAGGACGGCAGGGCGGATACGCCCTCTTTGACGACTTCACCGTAGAGGAGACGCAAGCCGATCGGAGCCAAAACATACCTTATAACAAGACGTTCCGAATCATCAACCTGGCCACCAACCGACCTGCCGAGGCTACCACGCACGGGGTGCTTCATGACACGCAAGCCCATAACAACGGTGTGCTCACCCACTTCCGGTTCGTCGACAAGGGCGAGGGCAAGGTACTGCTACAATGCGAAGATGGTCGATATGTTATGTCAGCAGGCTTCGGAATACCCGGAGACGTGCGTATGACAAAGAACGAAAACGAAGCAGAAACCTTCATGTATCAGGATTTCCTCAATCGCGAGTTCATGCTGATGTCCTTTGACAAGCATACCTATATGGGCAAAAGTCCTACTACGGGCAGCCCCTACTCCATGGACTATAAGGGTGCCGATCCCGCAAGGAAGAACGGAGCTGTGTTCCGTTGGGAAGAAGTGAAATAGGCACTTCCTAACGCTTCGTAAATTCATAAGCCAAACAATAATATCCGTTAAATCGTTAACGGATATTATTGTTTTCTCACTACCTTTGTCACTATTATGTATAAAATGTGGGCTTTCATTTTTCTTGTGCTGCCACTCATTGGGTTAGCATATACTTCTTGGCGCATATGGTATATTCTGCCTTTGTCAAACGTTTACAAAGGTATAGTGCTGGGCATTCTCCTTATCCTTACTTTTTGGTTCTTTGCCAACTTCGCCCTACTCAATATCGACAAATGGCCTATGCCGCTGGCTCGCGTTTCATACGAAGTAGGCAACTCGGCCATCTTCATTTTGTTGTATGCCGTGCTGGTGTTCTTGATATTGGACATTGGGCGGTTGCTGCATCTCGTGCCTCATAGCTTTATGTTCGGTAGTTGGAAAGGCATATTGACGGTGGTCGGAATACTCATCGCGGTGTTTACTTACGGATATTTCAACTATTTGCATAAGGTGCGCGTGCCTATAGAATTGCACACCGTAAAGTCTATAGGTGATACCAAAAAGATTGTAATGATATCTGACCTGCACGTAGGCTATCATAACAACCGCAAGGAGATTACTACCTGGATTGATAAAATCAATGCCGAAAAGCCGGATCTTATCCTCATCGGTGGCGATGTTATCGACGGCCATATCCGTCCTTTGTTCGACGAAGACATGGCCGAAGAGTTTCGAAGGCTCAATGCACCAGTGTATGCCTGCTTAGGAAATCACGAATACTTCAGTGGTAAGCAAAATGCCGAGAAGTTCTACAGGGATGCCCATTTCAACCTCCTGACGGATCAAGCCATTACTGTGCAAGGCATCAACATTATCGGGCGTGACGATCGCATGAACCCCCAGCGCAAATCGGTGCAAGAACTTACTGCCGGTCTCGACATGACTCGCTACACCATTTTGCTCGACCATCAACCCTACAACTTAGAGCAGGCCGAGGAGGCAGGCATTGATTTCCAATTGAGCGGACACACGCACTATGGTCAGGTGTGGCCTATCAGTTGGGTGGAAGACCTGATCTACGAAAAGGCCTATGGACAACTAACCAAGGGCAAGACGCAATATTACATCACAAGCGGCATGGGAATTTGGGGTGGCAAGTTCCGTGTCGGCACACAATCAGAATATGTCGTGGCCACCCTCACACAGCAATAATTCTATCAGTCCCATGCAAATTGATACGACATGGTTACGCAAACAGTTTGCCCAATTCAATCGCCAGTATTTCGATAGCAAACTACCCACACCCCGCTTCTACGTTGGCTATTCCCGCACACAACTCGGATCCCTGTCATGGAAACAAGGAACGCTGTGGAACAATAGGCCATACCGTAGCTTCACCATCAGGATGAGCAATTACTACGACCAGTCGGAACATAGCTTCCAGAGTGTGCTTCTCCATGAAATGATTCATCTTGCCATTGCTCACAGTGGCATCAAAGACACGTCACCGCATGGTGTGGTGTTCCGCAAGATGATGGAACGGTTCAATAACGATGGGTGGGACATACATGTCATGACGAGAATCGAAAATATGGACAGGTCCAACCTGAAGCCTCGAAACACTTACCAACTGTACTTGGTATTAGCCCTTCAGATGGACAATGGCCAGCGGTTCCTATCTTCTGTCAACCCCAGATACGCTATCAAGCTCAACAAGGAAATACCCTCCATCCACGAAATCACCCACTTTTCATGGTATATGTCCAGCGATGCGTGGTTTGCAAGCATACCCAGAGTGCGCAGCCTCCGCGGTATCCCCGTCGATTCAGAGTTTTACAACGAGAAACTCCGAACCATGACGCCTACTGAAATACCCGATCTGCCCCCTGGTACATATTATGAGTAGAAATCTTCATAATATCATAACAAAAGCCACTCGTTTGCAATAATATTTGTAATTTTGCACATTGTAGCGTTGTACTGCCTTATAGCATGCATTGCGCAGTTCCGTCAATATGATCCGTACATTTCATCATAGGTTTACACTTGGCTCCAAATGCGGGGCGATTCTTCTTGCCCTGCTGGCCATCTATCTGTTTTGGGTGCAAGCTATCATTGCCGGATGCATTCTTATTGTGCTCCATGTGTTGTTCATCGAGCGTGTGCTTCATTCTGAATACGTTTTCAACGATGACACATTGACCATATATCGCGGACGATTCAGCAAGACAAGGACCATCCGCCTGGCCGACATCAAATCGTGCCGACCCGTCAAGACTGCTTTAGGTATGGGTCATTTTCTGCTCCTCGGTCTTGCCAACCAACAATATGTTGCAGTGGAGCCCAGACAGGAAGCATCCTTTGTGAAGCACTTACAAAACCGCATAGCCACCCTATCTATCTCAGAAGCTCACGACAACGCAGATGAAGTATAGCCCTGCGGGAAAATTAGTAGAAACATCGTATGTTATCAAGTCATAAGATAAAAGTTCTTTTTTGCTGCCTTTGGTCTCTTTTCGCCTTGACAATCGTGCAGGCACAGAATATCGAAGACGAATATACAGAAGACAATGACACCCTCGAAACTGACTCCGTGTGGGTCGATTCGCTCATCATTCGGAACGACACTCTGCCTTGGCCACAGAATATCCAGGCCAGGATAGACCGACTGCTCACCCATGACATGTTCCAAACCTCACAACTTGGACTTATGATATGGGACCTTGATGCCGACTCTGCCCTCTATCGGTTCAACGAGCGGCAACTCATGCGGCCGGCCTCTACCATGAAAGCCATCACAGCCATCACAGCCCTTGACCGACTCGGTGGGAGCTACCAGTTCAAAACAGAACTGTGTTACACCGGACAGGTTGACAGTTGTGTGCTCCAAGGCGACGTCTACTGCGTTGGGGGATTCGACCCCCGTTTCAACACCGACGACATGCGAGCGTTTGTAGAGGGGCTGCACAAGATGGGCATAGACACCATTCGCGGTAACCTCTACGCGGACAAATCGATGAAAGATGCCGACCTGCTTGGCGAGGGCTGGTGTTGGGACGACGACAACCCCGTGCTGTCGCCGTTACTCATCTCGCGCAAGGATCAGTTCATGGATAGATTTTATACAGAACTGCGCAAGGGGGGAATCTATCTCGCCGGCGCGATCGGCAACAAGCGCAAGCCCCACGAGGCCAGTTGCATTGTGCGCCGCTTCCACACCATTGACCAAATCCTCATGCGCATGATGAAAGAGAGCGACAACCTCTATGCCGAAGCCATGTTCTATCAGCTTGCCGCCTCCACAGGTAACCACCCGGCTTCGGCCAAAAGTGCCAAGGCTGTTATCCGACAACTTGTCAACAAATTGGGACTCGACGGGTCGCGCTATCGTTTTGCCGATGGCTCCGGACTGTCGCTATACAACTATGTCAGTGTGGAATTAGAAGTTCGGCTTCTGCGCTATGCCTACGAGAACGAGAATATCTACAACCATCTCTTGCCCTCACTTCCCATTGCCGGACAAGATGGGACCCTGCGACGCAGAATGCGCTCCCAGTTTACAAGTGGCAACGTCCGAGCCAAGACAGGCACCCTGGAGGGAGTCAGTTCGCTTTGCGGCTACCTCACCGCGTCCAATGGCCACCGACTCTGCTTCAGCATCATTAATCAGGGGGTGATGCACGCGAAGAATGGCCGCAAGTTTCAAGACAAAGTATGCTCAGTACTGTGTAGCCCACAGTAATATTCACATTATAAAAGAAAGAAAACCTTATGGAAATTATCGTATCTTACATTGAGAGTTTAATTCGAATGTGCGGCCTTTCAGGCAGCGCCATTATCTGGGTGCGCCACACCGTGATGATAGCCCTTGTGGTGCTATTGGCCTGGGGAGCCTACCAACTCTGCCGGCGCATTCTCATTCCCGTAGTAGAAAAAATTACGCGCCGCACGGCAACCCAGTGGGACGACATCCTCTTTAACCGTCCCGTGCTCCAGGCCGCGTGCGGCATTGTTCCGGCTCTCGTGGTGTGGCAGCTGTTGCCCATCGTCTTTTACCAATTCCCAGTTGTTCAGGAAGCCCTCAACCGACTGACGGCCATCTATGCTACCATTGCTACGGTCAACCTCATCGTTGCCATCATCAACAGCCTGAAGCGGTCGCAAAACGGCAACGGCACAAACCTGCGTCAGTACATGGTGTCGTTCTGTGGACTGTTACAAGTCGTTGTGATTTTCATCGCTGTTATCATTGTCATTTCCATTATCATCGGTCGTAGCCCGATCACCCTGCTGGCCGGACTGGGCGCAACATCGGCCATTCTGATGTTGGTCTTCAAAGACACCATCGAAGGTTTGGTGGCTGGCATTCGCCTCACCTCAGCCGACATGCTGCATGTGGGCGACTGGATAACCGTGCCCACGACCAACGCCGACGGTAACGTCATCGAGATGAACCTCACCACTGTCAAGGTGCAAAACTTCGACAACACCATCGTCACCGTATCACCTATCACATTGGTCAACGGGTCTTTCCAAAACTGGAAAGGTATGCAGGACGCTGGCGGGAGGCGTGTCACCCGCAATATTCTTTTCGACATACGCAGCATTAAGTTCACAGACGAGGGTCAGGAGGAAACTAACATGTCGCGCTATCGTCAAGACTTAGAAGACTATCTGAAAAACAATCCTGCCATCAACAACCAAATGACCTTCATGGTTCGACAGAAAGAAGCCACCGCCAGCGGGCTGCCCATAGAGCTGTATTTCTTCCTGAGAAACAAGGAATGGGTAAACTACGAGCACACTTTGGCCGGCATTATGGAATATGCCTATGCACTTGCCGGGAAATACGGACTGAAAGTTTATCAGCATTTCCCCGAACAATAAAACTCCGACTCACAACTGTCCATACAGCCTTCTGCTGTGTGGACATTGTGTTTTTGGGCATCGCTTTTATTTCAACCAAATGTATCCAAGCGTTCCTGCTGCCTGATTTTCATGGCATAGCGGGCAAGAATCGTTGTGGATAAGATGACCATATAAATAAGGTATACTTGCCATGTGTTGATGGATATGTTTTCAATACTGGCTCCCGGCAACCGAGCTATGTGACCGAGCAATGTGTTGAGAAGTCCGGAAACATACACCATGGCCATGGTTATCATCTTCTGGACGGCCACCACTGGCATGGCCAGCAGCATCAGTACCGCACCATAGAGTATCAGTGTAGCCGCAGGAACCACAATGATATTGGTAAGGATGGAATAACAGGCAAAACGCCCGAAATAATACATCACTAACGGTGCCGTTCCAATCTGTGCCGAGAGCGACACCACCGTGAGTCCCCATAACCATCGCACAGCAGTATTCTGCAAGGTCAGTGCATGGAAAATGGGGCGGTAATACACCAGAATGCCCAATACGGCCATGAACGACATCTGAAATCCCACATCCCACAAGCTGAGCGGATTGACCACAAGCATGACCAAGGCTGCAAAGGCAAGCGTATTGATCGATGCACGCTGACGCCCCAGCACCACACAAACAGAATATAAGGTGAGCATGGTGGCTGAACGGATAGCACTCGTGGGCAGCCCCACCAGCACGACATACATCCATATCGCCAACAAGACAACGGCCCGGACCAGCCATTGCCGGCGCTTCCACCTGCCCAACAACAAGATGAGAACGGCATAGATGATGCCTAAATGAAGTCCGGAGAGTGCCAGCACATGCGATGCCCCTGTCACCGAATACTGTGTTTTCAACGCCTGGGTCAGACCACTTTTGTCGCCCAAGGTCATCGCCGCCACCACTGCATACTGATCCTGGCTGAGCCCCAGCATCCTGTATCGCTCCAACATCGAGTTCCGCAGCTTCATCGCATGTATCTTGACGCGCTCAAATCGGGACAGCCCGGCTGTGCTTACAGCAGCCTTATTCCAGTTGCGATAATAAATAAAAGTTTGAGCCACAAAACCATGTGTGTGCAGCCACCGCACATAGTTGAAATTGCTTTCCGGATAAAATGAGGACAAGGGCTCGAAAACCGACCAGCCCTCTATGCCATCGCCCACGTGCAGGCGCTTCCATCTTTGAGAAGTCGTGCCTTTCAAAATACCGGCTTTCACGTTGAAAGGGCGGGATAAAATCTGGTTGTCCAAACTCGTGACGACCAAGTCGCATCTTATGGTCTTCCCCCGTTCCTGTGGCTCACTTGTCACTATGGCCTGATATCTTTGCGGCGTTCCCGCCAGCGACACAGTCAGTAGCTTGTTTTTCCAACAAACAAGCGTAGCGCCCAAGAGCAGCACGCCCATCATGATGCATACACCCTGCACGGTCTCATACTTCCTGCCTATGGTCAGACCGCCCACCACCACGACAGCGGTCAGCGCCAGTCCCAACCACAAGGGCAGACGACAGCCAATCGCGTCGCCCATGACAATGCCCAGGATAAGCATCAGCGCGATACGCAACAAAGGACAAAGATTCAGCGCCTTATCCACTTCCATACCGCAAATATAGTAATTTTTAGGTCACGTGCCAACTTTTTTAGCCATTCGCCGTTCTCGAAGCAACAGTTTTTTAACCGGCGACGCGACCCATCGGGGAACTGTTATTTCGGCAATCCAAACACCCTTGTGATTTCTCCCATCTGCTCATCGCTCATCCCATCGGGTTCGAACCCCATGGTTTTGGCCGCCATGTAGATCTTGGCACTCTTGGAAAGTACGTCGATCTGGTCGAAGGCAGCGTTCACGTCCTTATCCATGGCAAAAACGCCGTGCTTCTCCCACATCACCACATCATACTCCTCGAGTTGTTCGAGCGTACCCTGAGCCATGACATTGCTGCCCGGCAGACTATAAGGCACAATGCCCAGGCCCAGCGGACAGAAAGCCTTGGTCTCAGGAATCATGCTCCAGAGCAGTTTGGTCAGCACATCTTTCTTAAGAAATTTATTGGTGTGACTCATCGCAATCAGTTCGATAGGGTGTGTGTGAACGGTAGCTTTGTAGCCCGATCCCTTCTCAATTTGGCGGTTGTGGATAGCCAGATGGGAGGGCAGCTCCGATGTGGGCTGCACGGGATTGTCAGCAATGATAACATAGCTGGCACAGTCGTCGAGGATGCGAATAATAGAGCCGTTATCCATCGGACAGCGAGCCAAGTCGCGCATGCGCTTGCCGGTGCCCTTGCAATAGAAATATTGTCCTTTCAGATGAGGCAAGGTGCTGCCTATTTGCTTCACTTCGGATATGGGGGCAAGTTGCTTGATCTGTTCATCGACAAACTCCGTGACGTTCACCGTGATATTTCCGCCATTGCGCTCTGCCCATCCGTTCTGCCAGAGATAGCCTGCTACTTCAGCCACGCCGTAAACGGTTTTTCTTAGACCCTCACGACCATTCAATATACTTTCTGCCATTGTTATTTCATTTAAGGTTTAAATACATATAGAATCATTGCATATAGCATGCTGCAAAATTAAGGAAATAACTCCTCTTCATTCAGTAAGAAATGATTTTTTTCCCATAAGAATTGATAAACGGCAAAGATAGCCAAATATAGTACGGGGACTGACTCCTGATAATTGTTGTTGTAAAATTTAATGATGGTCTCCCGATCATTCTGTTTGTTGCATCCAGAGAAAAAAGCGCCATCTTTTTTCGTTCAGTTTTGATTCGGATGAGCAAAAAAAATCAAAGATTCCGCGATTCTTATCTTTTGGTACCGTGGTTTGGGCATTGAGGTCACGCGACTGAGCCGTTGTCGCCTTGTGACTAAGGCTTAATCGCGAGGCCATTCGATATCTAATCACAGAGAGTGAAATTGATGCCACAGAGTCATGTTTAGCTACATGTCTGATTACTAACCAATTACGAAAAGTCTGAAATTTTACGAATTTCACACCGAAGGATTTTTATTTTCAAATAAACAAAACATAGAGGGGCAATTGTCAATAAAAATACAAGTGCCAGGCACATCCGGAGGTATGGGACAACTACGTTTATTTTACAGCAAAATTTTTAAAGTTCTGCATTCTATTATTGATTTTTTACATACCTTTGCAACCATCAGCAGGACAATCAGCAATAAAATTTTAATTTAAGAAGCATGAAAAAAGTTATTCTAAGTGCGTTGGTTTTGCTAACCACGCTTAGCACCAATGCCCAGCAGGAAGCAGGGCGCATCACTGTTCAGCCTAAAGTGGGGCTCAATGTTGCCTCAATAACAAAAGATAACGATGCAGACTCGAGAATCGGTCTTGCTGCAGGAGCCGAGATAGAATATCAAGCCACTGACATGGTTAGCCTTTCGGGTGGACTGCTCTATTCAATGCAGGGCGCCAAGGGAAACTTAGGGAGTGTCGATGGCACCATGAAGCTCGACTACATCAATATCCCTATTTTGGCCAATGTCTATGTGGCCAAGGGCTTTGCCGTCAAACTGGGTTTACAACCCGGATTTATGGTTAATGATAAGATTAAGGTGTCGCAAAACGGTGTGAGTGCAGAAGTTAGTCTGGACAAGGCATTCAAGCAGGCCGGCATTGACGCTACCATCAACAAGTTTGACCTTGCTATCCCGGTCGGAGTGTCTTATGAGTTCAGCAACTTCGTTGTAGATGCTCGCTACAATTGGGGTATGACCAAGATTGTGAAAGAATCGAACAGCAAGAACAGCGTATTCCAAATCTCCGTAGGCTATAAGTTTGCACTATGATCAAAACAGTTGCTGACCAAGCTGCTTGATAACAAAACAGGCTCAAACCTTAACATGGGTTTGAGCCTGTTTTGACTGCAGGGGCGCGGACAGGCTTGCACGTGTTACTGGAGCAGGGAAACCATGAGGCGAGCTGCTTTTTCAGGCGCCACAGCGTCTCCCAACCGGGTGCGAACATCGTCATAACCACGCAGCATGACATCGCGGGCAGGCTGTCCGGGCAAGACTTTGCCGAGTTCGTCGGCCATGTTGGCTACACCGAAACGGTCGGCAAAAAGTTCCGGTACGACTTCGCGATCGGCAACGAGATTGACCAAGCTGATGTAGTCGCATTGAAGTATATGGTCAAATCCCCATCGGAAGAGACGTGGGAGGGGCGTTTTATAGCACACCACCTGTGGCACATCGAACAGTGCTGTCTCGAGCGTTGCCGTGCCGCTCGTAACCAAAGCGGCTGTGGAATGAGCCAATAAAGCGTAGGTCTCGTTGTTAACTTTTGCCACATCGGTATTGCATAGGAATTGTTGATAATATTCATCTTCTATCGAGGGTGCTCCTGCCAGCACCATCTGATAGTCCGAGTGCGCCTGGCAACAGGTGCGGGCAGCGGCCATCATCGCCGGAAGATTATCCTTGATTTCCTGCTTTCGGCTCCCAGCAAGCAGGGCAATGATGCGTTTTTGTGGATTGATTCCATGACGGGTGCAGAACATTTCCTTCATCTCTCTGTATTCAGAAAGGAAATGGGTGACTTCCTCTGCCGTGGGATTGCCTACGTAGTGAATTTTGTAATGATGTTTCTCCTCATAGAAAGGCACCTCAAAGGGCAGTATGGAAAACATCTCGCTGATGTGGCGTTTGATGGATTTGATGCGCCACTCCTTCCATGCCCATATCTTGGGAGAGATGTAATAATAGGCTGGGATGTGGGTGTTCTTGTGCAGAAACTTGGCTATTTTGAGATTGAAGCCTGGATAGTCGACCAGGATGACCACGTCGGGGTGCCATTCCACAATATCGTGTTTGCACATCGCCATATTCCGGAAAATGGTGGGCAAATGCATCAACACGGGTAGAAAACCCATATAAGCCAATTCCTTGTAGTGCTTGACGCGCGTTCCCCCGACGGCCGACATCAGGTCGCCGCCGAAGAACCGGAATTCTGCCAGGGGATCTTCTTTCTTCAAGCATTGCATCAGTCGGCTGGCGTGCAGGTCGCCCGAAGCTTCGCCGACGATCAGGTAATATTTCATTTGCTCGCTGAGATTATAGTTTTTTTAGTTGCAGAGTTGGGACAACGGTTTACAGTTTCCAGCCTTTCAACTCGTCCATAAACTCATACGCCGTCACGTCGATATGGGTGGGCGTGATGGCCACATAGCCGTGATGGAGTGCCCATTGATCGGAGTCGGTAGCTTCCGGCTCGTCGTTATGGTATTCGCCCACCACCCAATAGTAGTCGTAGCCACGCGGATGGTGCTCTTTCACAATCTCGTTGACCCATCGCCCCTTCGTCATGCGACACACCTTAACGCCTTCAAAGGTCTCGCGGGCCGGGAAGTTGACGTTCAGGCAGATGCCCTTGGGCAGTCCGTCGGCCAGCACACGGCGTATGATGTTCTGAATATAGAGGCGGAGCGGCTCAAGGTTGGCGTCTTCTTCATAATAGCAACTGGAAAAGGCCACCGACGGGATATACTTCATACATCCCTCCTTGACAACACCCATCGTGCCACTGTAATGGTTGTTCACCGAGGAATTATCACCATGATTAATACCGCTGACAATTAAATCGGGTCGGCGCTCGGCACAAAGCTGATCGAGTGCAATCTTTACACAGTCCACTGGAGTGCCGTTGCACGACCACACTTCGGTGTCACCCATGTTGTGGCGGCGCTTGAGACACAAGTAATCGGTGGCCGAAAAAGCACACCCATATCCTGAACGGGCATGTTCCGGAGCCACCACGAGCACGTCGGCCAAGGGCTTGACTGTGTCTGCAAGTTTACGGATGCCGGCCGAATGGTAGCCGTCGTCATTGGAAATAAGAATCAGGGGTTTGTCAAATGCCATGTCTAAACTGTTTTGTTTCAATGTAAACCATTGTATGTGAAAATAATCAACCACTTGTAATTCAGGGAATAAAAAAGAATTAATCGGCTTGCTCGGGAGTTAGGGGAGGAGTGGTGCACGAAGCTCCTTGATTGCCAAGGTGGCGCCTGTGGGTTTTTAACTTCCTTAACTCCGATGATATCCCATTGTACAAGAGTTGTGTATTTATCTTGCAAAAGTACGAAAAAACCTTTAATTATCTTCTTTCTCGCATAAAATACCTATCTTTGCAATCAAAACTTATGGAGTCTCACGGTGCTATTCGGCAGCCTTTATGTGGACTGTCCCCGTGATGGAACCCAAGAAAAATCAGATAACCAAAATGGCGAAAATTATAGCTTTGGCCAATCAGAAAGGTGGTGTGGGTAAAACCACCACGACCATTAACTTGGCCGCATCGCTGGCCACGTTGGAAAAATCGGTGCTTGTTGTGGATGCCGATCCGCAGGCCAATGCATCGAGCGGGTTGGGCGTAGACATTAGTGAGGTGGACTGCTCTCTCTACGAGTGCATCATCGACCATGCCGATGTGCGCGATGCTATCTACACCACCGATATTGATGGGCTGGATATCATTCCGAGTCATATCGACTTGGTGGGAGCCGAAATCGAAATGCTGAATCTCGAGAATCGTGAAAAGGTGATTAAGGGCATTCTTGCACCGTTGAAGGATGAGTACGACTATATCCTTATTGACTGTTCACCATCGCTCGGACTGATCACCGTGAATTCGCTCACGGCGGCCGACTCGGTGATTATTCCCGTGCAATGTGAATATTTTGCACTTGAAGGCATCAGCAAGTTGCTCAATACCATCAAGATTATCAAGAGTAAACTCAACCCGAGGCTCGAAATCGAAGGCTTCCTACTCACCATGTACGACTCCCGGCTACGCTTGGCCAATCAGATTTACGACGAGGTGAAACGTCACTTCCAGGAGTTGGTGTTCAAGACGGTGATTCAGCGCAACGTGAAGCTCTCCGAGAGTCCCAGCCATGGATTGCCGGTGATACTCTACGATGCCGACTCTACCGGTGCGAAGAACCATTTGGCTTTGGCCAGAGAGATTATCACGAAAAACGAAAAGAGATAGGAATTAGAAGTTAGAAAGAAAGAATGGCAGTTAGGAAAAAATACAATGCACTGGGGCGCGGTCTTGACGCGCTTATATCTACGGAGGCCGTACGCACGCAGGGGTCATCGACCATCAATGAGATACCGATCGACCAGATAGAACCCAATGCCGACCAACCCCGTAGCCTTTTCAATGAGGAAGCCCTGCAGGAACTGGCTCACAGCATTCGTGAAATCGGAATCATACAGCCAATCACGCTGCGGCAGATTGCTGAAAACAAGTTTCAGATTATTGCCGGAGAGCGTCGGTGGCGTGCTTCACAACTGGCCGGACTGAAAAGCATTCCTGCCTATATACGCACCATCAAGGATGAGAATGTGATGGAGATGGCTCTCGTGGAGAACATCCAGCGCGAGGACTTGAACTCCATAGAAATCGCTTTGGCCTATGAGCATCTGCTCGAGCAGTCGGGTATGACTCAGGAGAAAGTGTCGGAGCGTGTGGGGAAAAGTCGCACGGCCATAACCAACTATCTCCGGTTGCTCAAGCTGCCTGCACAGGTGCAGATGTCATTACAAAAGAAGGAAATAGACATGGGGCATGCCCGTGCACTGCTGGCACTGGACAGCCCTTCGCTCCAACTGAAACTGTTTAGGGAGACGCTGAAAAACGGATGGTCGGTGCGCAAGGTGGAGGAGATGGCACAGCACCTGAAGAATGGCGATGACATGGAGAAGGGCAAGAAAAAGATTATGGCCAAGACGCAGTTGTCGGAAGAATTCACGATGCTGAGAGATCAGTTGTCGTCGTTTCTCGACACCAAGGTGCAACTCTCCTGTAACAGCAAGGGTAAGGGAAAAATCAGCATTCCCTTCAGTAGCGAGGAAGAACTTGAACGCATCATGCACACCTTTGACCAACTCAAAGAGCAAAAATAGGTGAGACCCCTTAACACGATATTGACAAAGACGCTTGTCTTTGTGAGCTTGATAGGGTTTTCAATCACAGCTCAAGCTCAAAACGAGAAGGATTCGACAGGCAGGGCTCCGGTCGTGCAGATGGCGCAGGATACGGTGGGCACTGCTCCTGGACAGGCTATAGACTTGCTCCCGGGTGGGAGTAAGGATATTTTGCCTCTGACTGCAACCGACACGATGCCCAAAAAACAGAAGCGCGATTGGAACACATGGCGCCCCAGTCCGAAGCGGGCAATGTGGTTGGCACTGGTGTTGCCGGGTGCCGGACAGATCTACAACCGCAAGTTTTGGAAGCTACCTATCTTCTACGGCGGGTTTGTGGGCTGTGCATATGCCATGAGGTGGAACAATATGATGTATCGCGACTACAGCCAGGCCTACCTTGACATTATGGATGATGATCCGACAACCCAGAGTTATAATCAGTTTTTACACTTGGGTAACCAGATAACAAAGGAGAATATGGCACGCTGGCAGGAGATTTTCCGCAAGCGCAAAGACCGATACCGCCGATGGCGCGACCTGGGTTTCTTTGTGCTGATCGGTGTCTATGCCCTGTCTGTTGTAGACGCTTATGTAGATGCCTCGCTTTCTGAGTTTGATATCTCACCTGATTTGAGTATGCATGTGTCGCCTGCCGTTATCAATGGCGGACTGGATCGCAACCCGTTCAAGGGCTCCGCTATCGGATTGCAGTGCAGCCTCAGTTTTTGAAAAGAAAAGAGCGGGAGAATGGTCGGTTAAGGTGAATAGGCCAACCCAGCCTTCAATCAATCAGGTGCAATAAATAAAAGAATATGAATTATAAAAGAATATTACTTGCAATAACAATAGTTGGTGGTGTGTATACCATGCAGGGGCAAACCGAATCATCAGTCACTGTAACCAACGAAAGTGGGGTAGAGGAGGAGATAGACCTGCCAGAATCAATGACTCAGGAACTTGACAGCTTAATGAGTCTGTATAATGCCAAGGTATATCTTAAACCTGATCCCGATTGTAACATGCCCGACGAGAATCGTACGTATGCCAAAGAGGTGTACAAAGAACGTCTGGCCAAGCTTCCTACGATTATCGAGCTGCCCTACAACAGCATCATACAGAGTTTTATCGACCGCTACAGTGGGCAATTACGCCGCTCCGTGGCTTACATGCTCGGCGCGCAAAATTTCTATGTGCCTATCTTTGAAGAGGCTCTGGAAAGCTATGGGCTGCCCCTCGAACTGAAATACCTACCTGTCATTGAGTCGGGTCTCAACCCCAAGGCTGTGTCGAAAGCGGGTGCGACAGGCCTGTGGCAGTTTATGTTGGCTACCGGAAAACGATATGGACTGGAGGTGAACTCTCTGGTAGACGAGCGAATGGATATTGTGAAGTCGTCGTATGCGGCCGCCCGTTACCTGAGCGACTTGTATAAAATATACGGCGATTGGAACTTGGTTATCGCATCATACAACTGCGGTCCGGAAAAGATAAACAAAGTCATACGACGCTCTAACGGCGAAAGGGACTACTGGAAAATCTATCCCTATCTGCCACGCGAGACACGAGGATATGTTCCGGCATTCATTGCGGCGAATTATATCATGAACTATTATTGTGAGCACAACATCTGCCCACTCACAACAACGCTTCCCGCCAAGACCGATACGGTGATGGTGGGACGTGATGTCCACTTCGAACAAATAGCTCATGTGACGGGCATCGATGTTGGACAGTTGGAGGAATTGAATCCCCAATACCGTCGAAATATCGTGAATGGCTACTCTAAACTATCACCGTTGCGTATGCCGGAAACCGTGCTCAATGCTTTTATAGACAATGAGGACTCCATCTACAATTATAATAAGGAAGAATATCTCACCAAGCGCAGGGAGGTGAAACTCGACGGCGATGCTACATACGTGGTGAATCGGAATCTGGTAACCATGGTTGGAAACGGTAGTTCCAATGTTAACGGACAGATCAAAGGAACGGGGAGTAGCACCGTCAGGAGAAGCAGCGCGCGGGGAAGTCGCCGCAATGCACGTGTGTCAACCAGAAAACGCACGCACAGGAGGAGTAACAAGCATGTGACGGTAAGAAGGGGCGATACCCTGAGTGAGATTGCGGCCCGCAACGGTACCACCGTTAAAAAACTACGCAGGCTGAATGGCATCAAGGGGAGTAGCATCAGAGCTGGAAAGAAAATCAGAGTAAGATAACGGACAAGGGAGTATCAATCTACTACATATCTACCATTATGGACGAGCAAGAGTTTAAGAATACAGACCGGGAAATGGCCGATGAGGAAATGATCATGGCTGCTTTCAACCATTTGTTGGATACCTATCTGAACTCGAACCATCGTAAAAAAGTTGATATTATCACCAAGGCCTTTAATTTTGCGCGGCAAGCTCACAAAGGCGTGCGACGGCTTTCGGGTGAACCTTATATCCTTCACCCCATTGCTGTTGCACAGATCGCTTGCGAGGAAATGGGGTTGGGGTCTACAAGTATCTGCTCCGCGCTGCTACATGATGTGGTGGAGGACACCGATTATACGGTGGAGGATATACAGAATATCTTTGGTGACAAGATATCCCAGATTGTTGATGGATTAACAAAAATCAGCGGAGGAATCTTTGGTGACCACGCATCGGCACAGGCAGAAAACTTTAAGAAGCTGCTGCTCACCATGAGTGATGATATACGTGTCATACTCATCAAGATATGCGACCGGTTGCATAACATGCGCACCTTGGCCTCGCAGGCTCCCAATAAGCAATATAAAATAGCGGGAGAAACGCTTTATATCTATGCCCCGTTGGCCAACCGGTTGGGCCTCAACCGGATCAAGACGGAGTTGGAAGACCTTAGTTTTAGATATGAACACCCCGAGGAATATGCCAGTATCGTAAACAAACTGACGTACACGCAGGAACAACGGCAAAAGCTGTTTGATGATTTCACCAAGCCGATACGTGAGGCATTGGACAAGATTGGTATAGAATATCACATCAAGGCACGTGTCAAAAGCCCCTATTCTATATGGAGTAAGATGCAGAACAAGCATGTTACGTTTGAAGAGATTTATGACATCCTGGCCGTAAGGATTATTTTTACACCACAGGATTGGGCCAACGAGATTAACGAGTGTTTCCATATTTATGTCATCCTCAACCAGATTTACAAGAGTCATCCGGATCGTTTCCGTGACTGGGTAAACCATCCCAAAGCCAATGGCTACCAGGCTCTTCATGCCACAATGATGTCGCATAAGGGCCAATGGATAGAGGTGCAAATCCGATCGGAGCGTATGAACGAGTTGGCTGAGCAGGGATTTGCCGCTCATTGGAAGTATAAAGAGGGCGAAACAAGGGACGACGATGTAGAGTTGAACAACTGGTTGGGAACCATCAAGGAAATTCTCGACGATCCACAGCCCGATGCCATGGACTTCCTCGACTCCATCAAACTCAATCTTTTCTCATCTGAAATATTTGTGTTTACGCCCAAAGGCGAGGTAAAAACCATGCCGGCAGGATGCACAGTGCTTGACTTTGCGTTTCGCATCCATACCAACTTGGGAACGAATTGCATTGGAGCGAAAGTAAACCACAAGCTTGTTCCGCTGAGTCATAGGTTGCAAAGTGGTGATCAAGTGGAGGTGCTGGCCTCCAAATCACAGCATGTACGCCCCGAGTGGGTAAACTTTGTATCAACCGCCAAGGCCAAAAGTAAGATACAGGCCATCCTCCGACGCAACCGCAGAGAGCTTCAGAAGAAGGGAGAAGATATTCTGAACGACTGGCTGAAGAAAAACGGACTGGAACTTTCTACCTCCATTTTAAACCGCCTTTGCGAAATGCATGAAGTGCAGGATCAGGATGCTTTGCTTCTCGCGCTGGGCGAACGAACCGTGATTCTCAGCGAAAAAGACGTGGAGGGAATCCATGGCAAGAGAAAGGATTCTGCATCGTCGGGATGGCGAAAGTTTGTGCCTTTCTTTGGAAACAACAAAAAAGAGAAGCCCAACGAATTACAGCAAGCCACCCATAACGATTTACTGGTGGTTGGAAAGGATTTTGATAGGAAGAAGCCTTGCATCATCAGTGAAGAGACAATCAACATGTATCTCTTCCCCAATTGCTGCCATCCTATTCCCGGAGATGATATATTGGGATTTATTAACGGCAGAAACCGTGTGGAGATTCATAAGCGCTCGTGTCCTGTAGCCATCAAGATCAAGTCGAGTTTCGGCCCTCGTATTCTCGATGCCAAGTGGAATATGCATAAGGAGCTTTTCTTCGACGCGACCATTGAGGTGAACGGCATAGACCGCAAGTCAATGCTTCACGACGTAGCAGAGGTCATATCGAACAAGATGAATGTGAATATCCATCGCGTAAGTTTTTCCGCAGCTGAGGGAATTTTCGAAGGAAGAATGGAGATACGGGTGCACGACAGAGATGATGTGAAGGTCATCATGCAGAATCTCAAAAAGATACCAGACCTGCAAGAAGTACAACAAATCATGTAAATATGAAGCAAACAACACTACTATTACTTTTCTACTTAACCTTTTTACAACTCCCGGCTGCCAACAAGTACGACAATCCAGATACCCTTTTCGTTGCACGAGACGGCACGGCGGAGTTTCGAAACATCGACGATGCCATCGAGGTGTGCCGTGCTTTTATGGAATACCACAAGGTTATTTTTGTTAAAAAGGGAACTTATAAGGAAAAACTCATCATCCCGTCCTGGCTCACCAACATCGAAATATGTGGTGAGGATCGCGATAACACCGTCATTACCTATGACGATCATGCCAACATCAAGCGGTTGGACAATGGCAAACCTATGGGCACTTTCCGCACGTACACGTTGAAAATACAGGGTAGTGACATTATGGTGAAGAACATCACGATCGAGAATAATGCCGCCAGACTCGGGCAAGCCGTGGCTCTTCACACAGAGGGCGACAGGCTGACGTTCGTCAACTGCCGCTTCTTGGGCAATCAAGACACGGTTTACACAGGTGTGGGCGGTACCCGCCTCTACTTCAAGGACTGTTATATCGAAGGCACAACCGATTTCATCTTTGGTCCAAGTACAGCTTGGTTTGAACACTGTACCATCTTCAGCAAGGTTAACAGCTACATCACCGCTGCATCGACACCAGCCGACCAGCCCTACGGCTACATCTTCAACCATTGCACCCTCATTGCTGCTCCCGAGGCCGACAAGGTATATTTGGGTCGTCCTTGGCGCCCTTATGCCCATACGCTGTTCATGAATTGCAACCTCGGCAAGCATATCAGGCCAGAAGGATGGCATAACTGGGGCAACCAAGAAAACGAGAAAACCGCCCGCTATCAGGAATATAACAACTCGGGCGAGGGAGCCGACAGCAATCGACGGGTGTCGTGGAGCCACCAACTCATGCCTAAAGACATGAAAGAGCTTACCCTTGAAAAGGTGTTTAAAATAAGCTCCGATTGGCTACCCATACGCTAAAATCACACATTTGCAATATTATAAGCATTAATTCTTACTTTTTATTCTCGAAAAGTATCGAATTAATGTTTTTTTTAATACATTTGCACAATAACTATCTGAACAAATCACAATACGCCAGCATATCCGTTGTTTACGGAAAAAACTATCTATAATTTACTAATTAATCAAACAAAACTTATGAAAAAACTGTTTACTCTTATCACAGCCATGGCTATGACTATGGCAATCAACGCACAGGTAATCACCTTTGGAGACGTAGCTGTGCCCAATGCCGATTTACCCGAAGCCTGGACTGCAGGTGATGTAAAGCTTGTACTGACCAATGACGGCAAGCCAACAATCGATTTGAGCAAAGCGAAGTTCGGTACCGTAGACGAGAATACCCAATTCGTATCCCGTCTGAAAAGCGGTGGCAAATCGAGTGGAAAACGCTTTCTCACGCTCACTGTGCCTTCCAAGGGTACAGTAAAGATTGCCGCCCGGACAGGAAAGGGCACTGATAACACACGTACTATTGTGCTGACACAGAATGACAAGGAACTTGTGAACAAAGTGCTCGATGAGGCCGAAGCTGTCAAAAAAGTACATCCCTATGTGACTGCCAGCGTCGAAGCCGGCGACATTGTGATCACCTTTCCCAATGGAAGCATTAACTTCTATGCTGTCGAGTTCATTGCCGAGTCTACAGGCATTCATCAGTTAGATGCCAAAAGTGCGAACAACGATACCTACAACCCTGCCGGACAGCGCGTTGGCAAAAACTATAAGGGTGTAGTCATTGCCAATGGCAAGAAATACGTGCAGAAATAATCTTTGTAAAATTATAAGGTTGGGGAGATGTGATACTGTATGAATACAGGCGTCTCCCCCTTTCTCTACTAAAACAACACTTCAACAAGCGAATAGCTACAAATCATGCGATTAAAAATTCTATTGGCTCTTGCAGCCGTTGCACTCAGCGGCAGCGCTATGGCTCAAACAAACGCTCCGGCATTCCCCGGAGCAGAGGGCAACGGGCGATACACCACAGGTGGCCGAGGTGGTAAAATCATACACGTAACGAATCTTAAAGACAGTGGCACAGGTTCACTTCGTGCTGCCGTCAGCGGAAGCTTGCCGAAGACCGTTGTTTTTGATGTGGGCGGTGTCATCCCACTGACACGAGAACTATCCATCGGTGCTAACACGACAATATTAGGACAAACAGCACCCTATCCCGGCATTACGCTGAGGTATTACACGGTGAAGCCAGGCTCAAACAATATCATTCGATTTATCCGAGTGCGACGAGGCGAGGAGAAAGACGTCAACGATGGGGCTGATGCCATCTGGAACCGCGGCCTTTCCAATATTATCCTCGACCACTGTTCCTTCTCATGGAGCATCGACGAGGTGGCCTCTTTCTACGACAACAATAACTTCACCATGCAATGGTGCACCGTTGGTGAGAGTCTCAACAATGCCGGACACGGCAAGGGTGCGCATGGCTACGGGGGTATCTGGGGTGGCAAACTGGCCAGCTTCCATCACAACATGATTGCCCATGTCAATAACAGGGCACCCCGTTTCAACGGTGCACGATACGACTGGGCGGGCTACACCCAAAACACAGAGTACGACAAATACCAATGGGAGAACTCGTTGCAGGCCGAAAATGTGGACTTCCGCAACTGCCTCATCTTCGACTGGGGTGGAGGTGGATGTTATGGCGGTCCCGGCGGTGGCTATATTAATATGGTGAACAACTATTACAAAGCTACACCCGAAACCAGCAAAAAGAATCGTGTAACACAGGTTTCCATTGCCAATTCCAACACCTCTTCCGACAATGACAAGTACATGGGCATGACCAGCCGCTATTACATCAATGGCAATTATGTACACGGCTACGGACCCAATTACGACTGGCAGGGGGTGGCTTACGACAGTGGCATCCAGTTCATCAACGGCGAACGCTACACCCTCGACCCCTCACATTATTATGGAACAGCGGTAGAGTATGTCAGCAATGCAGCTGGAAAGCCCTGCGTGAGAATCAAACTTGATCAAGCTAAGGCACCGGCCGGCACTGTAACCACTCATCGTGCCGAAACGGCCTACGAGAAGATTTTGAGTTATTGCGGTGCCTCTTTTTTCCGCGACGATGTGGATGCCCGCTACATGGAAGAAGCCAAGAATGGCAGATCAACCTACACCGGGTCGGTGACCAAAACGAAAGGACGCATCGACCGCGTTTCCGACGTCAACGGATATACCGAGAAAAACTTTCCCACCGGTAAGCATGATGCCGGTTACGACACCGACAACGACGGCATACCCGACGCTTGGGAGATAGCTAATGGGCTCGATCCCAGCAACCCTAACGATGCGATAGCCTACTCGCTCGACACCAAAGGCTATTACACCAATCTCGAAGTCTTTGCCAACTCCTTAGTGGAGGAGATTATGAAGAATGGCAATGCCGATGCCGAATCGCCCGTAGAGGAATACTACCCCGCCGTGAACAAAGCCGATGGAATAGAATATTACACTGGCAGAATGGTGAAGCTCACAGAAGAAGGCACCACAGATCCTGAAACGCCCGCAACCGGCGAAGAGGGTACCATCACGTGGACGTTTAACGCAGGTCAGTCTTCGCTGACAGCCGCAGCTGTACTGTCGGATAATCTCAAGGACGGAATCGCGGCAACAACCCTTTCGCTTGGCAGCAACTTCGACGCCGCCCATGTCAGCACCAAACCTGTAAACGGCGTTGTGGAAACAACACTTGTTCCAAACGAGAAACAGGCAGCAGCCGGCGAAAGCAACGCGCTCACGTTTACCGTCACACCGAACCGCAATTACGTTTTTCAACCCACCGGCGTGTCTTTCACCATTTCCAGAATCGGAACAGACAACGGACTGTTCAACGTGACGTGGGAAGCTGGTTCCACAACCACTACACTCGACAGCGCGCTGAAGCCCAACCGTAACAATGTAGATGGAGGATGGTACACCTCGTACATCCAAACCGTCACCGGCGTAGCCGCAAGCAACGAGCCGGGCAGGCTGGTCATCAACTTGTATGACATGGCCAACGACAAGCAGTTTGGCATTACCAACATCGTCGTCAAGGGTAGGATAAGAACAACCAACGGCATTAGCGACACCCATGCAAACCGCTTGCAGTCCAACACCTATTACAACCTTGCCGGCCAACGTGTGGACAAATCCTACAAGGGTATCATCATCTACAACGGCAAGAAATACCTTTCAAAATAAATATCATTCACCTACTTACATTTGACAAACATCTTTAAACATGAAATCAAATCTAAAACAATTCGCCCTGTTGTGTCTCCTGCTCATGGTAGCCATCGCTGCCAAAGCCGGAGATGTGACCGCAACTTGGGATTTCAAGTCCATGGCGGCTGGTGCAGTTCATTATGAAGGCAACACGGGCACCGTAGCCTCAGACGTAGAGGGAGTAGAACTCACCGTCGATGCCACCAATAAAGGAAAATTGAAATCCCGTGGCTCCGATGCCCAATTCAATAAAAACACCATTATCCGCATTCCTGTTAAGAGTACCAGAGACCATGTGTCTATCATCTCTTATCCCGGCTATCACAACTATACTGTTGACGGAACAGCTGCCGATGCCGACACCGTGCGGCACAAAGCCACTACGCAGGAAGTCGCAAGTGGCTATGTAGAGGTGGTCGGTACAGGTGGTTCCTATCTCTACAAAATTCAGGTTACACATGTTTCACCCCTGCAGGAGAAAGTAATCTACGAGACCGACTTCACCAACTGGGAAGCCATTGACCGTAAAGCCAACAATGAAACGCCAACAGTTGTCAATCTCTCCACCAAGTACAGCCACGAGGACTTCACTTTCACACTTTGTGGAGTAGGGGCTGACCCCGAGGGAACAAACAACAAGTTCCCCGACATTACCGGCTACATGATTAGTGCGAAATACACCAACGAGGTGAGCGCCCACGAACCATACGCCATGACATCGGCTTTGGCCAACGTCACGAAGATTGTGTTCCACCAGACTGCCACGGGTAGCAATCGCGGATGGGCCGTGGCAGCACGTACTGCAGGTTCCGACCAATGGGAGGTGATCTATAATCAAAGCATCGGTAATGCCAGGGGAGAAGATGTTACCGTAGAGGTGAATCGGGAGAACGTGGAGCTCAAGTTCTACAATTTCAATCAGGCTCAGAATGCTTACATGACCGCGCTACACATCTATGGAAACGTAGACATGAGTCAAGCTCCGGCATTGGCAACGTTCACCGCCAACGGAACTACCTATCAGGCTGCCGACGTGTTTGATCAGGATGAGGATGGCAATTTCTTCACCACCGTAGAAGTATCCAAGTCGGAAATGATGGTTGATGCAGACCATCCTATTACGGCAACGGCTCAAAACGGCACCCTCGGTGAGATTTCATACAAGTCGGTGCCCAGTACCGACAACGGCGACAAACCGGCTGCTGATGTCATCATCCCGATTGTGTTCAAGGACGCCACCGCACAATACACCATCCATTTTGTGTGGAAACCCGACTTCACCGTGAACTATTACGATGCAGACGGCACAACCAAGGTGGCTTCACAGACCGTTGAGAAGGATGCTGTCCTTGGTAAGCTGAACGACGGCAGCACCGTGACCGTGCCCGAAGGCAGCAAGTTCCGGGGCTGGCTGTTTAAGCCAAGGAGCGACGAGAAAGCCAAGGCCACCACTGTTGTGACCGACAAGGAACTCAATCTCTATGCTCTCGTGACCGATATCGAAGGTGACGAGGCCAACGAACGCAATGTCTACGATCTGAAAAACAAATACTTCTACGTTGAAGACCATGAGGCCTTCGTACCCACGTCGACCTACAGCTACAACGGGGCACAGCATGGTCTCTACCTCAAACCGGGGTCGGTGAAACTGCTCGTCGGTGGCAATGCCACTATCATCATCGAGGCTTGCAAATACAACAAGGCTCCCATGACCCTCACCGATGCCAGCGGCAACACGCTGGGCACCATCGACGTGCCCGAAAACGACGGTGAGAAAACCACCCTCAAATATAACGGAAAGGCCGGCGAACTCATCCTCTCGTTCGACGGCGAGGTCTATCTCCACGCCCTCACCATCATTAACACGGGCACAAGTGACATCGCCAAGAACAGCGACGGCTACTATGTGGCCGAGCCCGGCAATGGCAACAGCTTCCTGAACATTCTCGACATCATCGAGGCCAACGAAGACGGAAGCAGTCGTGTGAAAATATTCCTGCCCGACGGGGTCTACGATTTGGGTCAAAAGGTGAAGACAGAATTCCCCGTAGACAATCTCTCCATCATCGGACAGAGCATGGACAACACCATTATCGTTACCGCACCTGATTTCACTATTGAGGGATTGGGGTCTGCAGACATGTTCTATAACAAGAAACAGAACATCTATTTCCAAGATCTCACGCTGAAAAATGCACTTGACTACTATGGCTCAGGGGCTGCCGGGCGCGCGGCCGTGATACAGGATCGTGGCAACCGAACCATCTATAAGAATGTGCGAATGTTGTCTTATCAGGATACCTATTACAGCCAGAACGCATCCATGCAGAGTTATTTTGCCGATTGTGATGTGCATGGAACGGTAGACTTCATCTGTGGAGGTGGTGATGTGCGTTTCCAGAATACCACCCTATCACTCGAACCACGCAACCAAAATGGCACCGGCGGACGCACCATTACGGCTCCCACCACGACCACTAACTTCGGTTACGTGTTCGACGGTTGCAAAATTGTAGACTTGGCCAACGGCAAGGGTGATTGGAACTTCGGTCGCACATGGCAGAATGAACCCATCTGTGTGTTCCTCAACACTACCTTGGATGCCAATGCCGAAGCCACGCTCATAGGGACACGATGGATCGAAAGGGGCATGAACAACAAAGACCCGAAGGTGTTTGGTGAGTTTGGTACCAAGAACGAAAACGGGGATGACATTACTCCGGCAAGCAATAAAATCTCTTCCTACACGGTTAACTTAGAAACAGTTCTCTCGGAAACGAAAGCTGCTGCCTACGCCTACGACAAGATGTACACCGACTGGGATCCTCGTGCATTGTCCGACCAACTTGTCACTGCCAAAGCGACTGTGAGCAACGGAACGCTTTCATGGGAGCCTGTCACGGGGGCAACGGCTTATGCCGTGTTCAAGAACAATGTGTTCCAAGCCATTGTGACTCAACCCTCATTTGCCGGTGCAGACGACACCAATACATGGAGTGTGCGCGCTGCCAACCCCATGGGCGGTTTTGGTGAACCCGTTAAGGCTTCGGTCGTTAATGCTGTTGCTGATATTTCGGCCGATAAGGTTGTTTCCACCAGTTACTATTCCATGAATGGAACGAAACTGATTCGACTTCAACAAGGTGTAAATCTGCGCGTCAGTCATCTTTCTGATGGTACGACCATTACCGACAAGGTCGTTGTCAAATAGGCTGACCATTTTCGTAATGGTTAGTCATTCATGACGATGGACAGACATTTGAGTCTGCACTACTTCAACGTCAGCCTCAGTCTGAAAGCTGGATGATGTCATGAAAACTTCACAGTCAGGAGAGATAGAAAAAACGATGGTCTGGACAAAAACACGCCATGTTTTTTCTGTCTCTCCTGAATTTTTTTGTCAAAAAATGACGGACGAATTCCGGTTACTATCTTTTCGGGGTGCCGTTCAGGCTCATTTGTGCGGCCGTTGTTGCTTCGTGGCTGCAGGGTTAGGCCTAAATCGCAATGCCACTAAGCCTTAACCGCAGGCAAATCGAACGTGTCAAACTGCGCTACAAAGCCATGTTTGGTGTAACATGCTTTGAGTCAGCATGTTGCAAAAGTTGTTTAAAATTTCAGTATTTGAAGTTGTTGCTTGGTTTGTTTTCAAATACGGCAGTCTTGAACGCTTCTTTGTCAGGATTTATGACCGACAATTTTTCATTATCATTCTTTGCAAAGAAATGGAACATGACAAAAGATTTGTGGTCATGATGGGATAATGAGAAAAAACAGATATCTTTGTGATAGGTTTCGATATCATGAGGAGAGAAAGAAGATGAGAAATAAGATAAAAAATATAGCAGTCATGGTCATGCTTGCTGCCATGGCGATCCTCCCGAGGCTATGTTTGGCACAGCCTGTGCAGAAGTTGTCAAAAGAGTGGAAGTCGGGAACGGTGGTGCCTGTTGAAATGGTGAAGCGTACCGGATTGGAGCAATGGTTTGTGCAACAACCCATTCCAGATGCAGTTTTTGCGCGCATGCAAGGTAAGTCATACCCGGTTGGATGTACAGTGCCACGCAGCAGTTTGCGTTATTTAAAGGTGTTGCATGATGATGGCAAGGGGAACATCAGGATGGGCGAGATGGTATGCAACAAATTGATAGCCGATGATTTGTTGTCGATTTTTAAGGAGTTGTTCCGTAACCGGTATCCCATTGAGAGTATCCGGCTGATCGATGATTTTGATGCGGTGGACGAACGGTCTATGCGTGCCAACAATTCCGCGTGTTTCTGTTATCGCACGGTGAAGGGGTCGAGGAAACTCTCTGCCCATGCCCGAGGGATGGCGGTGGATATCAATACGTTGTATAATCCCTACTATCGCCGGAGTGCGAATGGTCGGGTGACGGTGCAGCCCTCAAACGCCTTGAAATATTGCGACCGCTCGGCATCGTTCCCCTACAAGATAGAGCGGGGCGATTTGCTCCATAAGCTGTTTGTGAAGCATGGTTTCCGTTGGGGTGGCGCGTGGCGCACGGTGAAAGACTACCAGCATTTTGAGAAGTAATCTCTTCTTCGTAAGAATCCAATATTAGCCGCCTTTGTGTGGTCTTCCTGCTTTACTACCTTTGTCCGAAAAACTTATGTTTGTACTCAACGAAACAAATGTTTTCCGGGTCTGCTGCGCTCCTGTGGATATGCGTCAGGGCATTCTTCGCCTATCCCAATTTGTACGCTGCAATAATTTCAATCCCTCTGATGGTGTTGTCTACGTTTTCTACAATCGCTCGCGTAACCGGATTAAGTTGTTGCACTGGGAACGCTGTGGCTTTGTTGTCTATCACAAGCAGATGGCACAGGGCTGCCTGAGTCCTAAAATCATGCGGGAAAGTACCGGGTTTTACGAACTTCGATGGGACGAATTGGTGCTCTATATTGAAGGAATAAATCTGAATTGCTACCGAAGAAAAAGATACAATAAATCTTAGTATTTTCTTGCCAGTGTCAGATATTCTTTGTACCTTTACATTGTATAAAGAACTGATAATGTGATGGATACATCTCGTAACACGGCGGCCTCTGGCTATCATTTTTACCTCGGGAAGTTATTGTTGAACTTCTTGAGCAGAGGGATGCTGAACTTAGAAATAAAGATACTGAACTTAGAAATAAAGAAGCTGAACTTAGGGAGAGGGATGCTGAACTGGCACGAAAGTCCCATCGCATACTTGAACTTGAGCGCACTCTATATGGCAGGCGCAGCGAGAAACGCCTGCCAGAGAGTGCAATCGACTGGAGGGGTACGCTTTTTGACGAGCAGTGGGCCAAGGAAGGTTCCCTGGCTCAGGTGGAAGCCATGCCCCTCATCAACGAGATAAAGCAGCAGGCCGGGCAGCGCAGGAAGTCTTCCCGTCGCAAGAGCAGGCCATCAGACCCATCACGCTGGGAGGGAAGAACTACCTGTTCTGCGGCAACAATGAGGGAGCGGAGAACAATGCCATTTTCTATACCTTCATGGCCTGTTGCAGGCAGGCGGGGCTACAACCCTCCAAATGGATGAGAGAATTCCTCTCAAAACCACTGCCGGATATGACGGAGGAGGAACACGTCAACCTACTGCCCACCAACTTCAAATAACAGACAACCCTTATATGCTGACAGACATATAAGGGATATTTGTTAGTCGTCCCTTGAAAAGTATTTAACCATCTGGTTATCAATAAAATAATCGTTTTCAAACTTGCATGTTTCTACAAAGTTTTGTACTTTTGTGTAGTAAAATATTGCAAATCAACGATGTATAAATCTCCATCCAAAGTCCGTCAGGCATCATTATTCTGGGATCTTGAGGCAATGCTCTCTCCCAAGAATTCCCTGTACAAGTTAGCCAATCTGATTGATTGGAATCTGTTTGAGCAGTCTTTTGCCCCTCTTTACAGCAAGGACACTGGCCGTGTGGCCAAGCCCATCCGTCTGATGGTGGGTCTGCTCATCTTGAAACACCTTCGTGACGTTTCAGACGAGAGTGTCGTGGAGCAGTTCTCGGAGAACGCCTACTTCCAGTATTTTTGCGGGATGGAGGCATTCCGCACCGACGCTCCCTGCGTTCCCACCGAGCTTGTCGAGTTCCGCCGTCGCATCGGGGAATCCGGCATGGAGCTGATACTCAAGGAGAGCATCCGCATCAATCTTTTAATCGACGATCAGAGGAAAGAGAAGACCATGGGGGAAAGACGGCAAGGATGGCCGCGGACGCAAGCTCGATGCGGAGCAGACCGCATTCATCGACACGACGGTGCAGGAGAAGAACGTGACCTTCCCCACGGACTCGAAACTCCTGAACAAGGTGATACACTTTTGCTGCGGCGTGGCGGAGAAGGAAAACCTCAAGATCCGCCAGAGCTATGCCAGGGAGATAAAGGAACTGAAGCTCGTGCAACGTTTCAGGGGCAGGAAGAACAGCAAGGCCAAAGTCAGGAAGGCTGACAAGCGGATGCGCACCATTGCAGGCAGGTTGCTCAGGGAGCTTCTTCGCTTGCTGCCTGATCAAAACGCTTATCGGGAACGGATTGACACCTGCATGAGGTTTGTCAACGGCGAGCGGTTGGATGGCCATAAGATTTATTCTCTTCACGAGCCGGACGTAGTTTGCGTCAGCAAGGGAAAAGAGGGCAAGAAGTACGAGTTCGGCAGCAAGATCTCCATCGTCAGGCTATGGGACGGACTCATCATCGGTGCGCTGTCATTTCGAAATGAGACCTATAGCTCATTTTGCAGGCTGAAAAGTGTCATTCCATTCGATATTTACTCATGTTTCGCCCATTCAAGGTAGCTTCAGCATAAAATTGACGGTTCAAATTGCTCAATAGCTCATTTTGCAGGCTGAAACATTGCTACTTTACCGATGAACGCTAACTTTACAGGCATTTAAGTTGCCTCAAAATTCAAAGTTAGCATGTTTAAGATGAGATGTTGCGTGTG
>NZ_GG704781.1:107164-126233 GCF_000160535.1 Hallella bergensis DSM 17361
ATCCATCCGTGTATTCGTCCAAAAGCCTGCCCAGTAGGAACCTGTCGACTCCATCGCCACTGTGGTGATGCCGCAGGCCTTGAGCCATGATGCAATCTCCTCGTAGTCGCATGTGAAACTGCCGAAACAGCGGTTGTTATCGCCATCACGGTCCTCGGGTACGCAGACTTGCATCTCACCATAGGCGATGTCTATGCCTGCCGCATTGGGATTGACTATCTTCAGCTTCAAGCCATCCCTCGTTCTTTCCTTCTCTGCCTTACGTGCCATATCCTGTGATTGTAAAACGGCAAGTCCGATGCCCCTAAAACATGTACTCTTCTATAAGGTCTCCAACGACCAATTATTACTCTACGTGCTGACGGAACCAAACTGAATATTGGACTCGAAAGTCCATTGCCAATTATGGCCTACTTACTTGCCGGTGCAAAGATAAATACTTTCAGGTGAATCTGTAGCGCAGGGATGAAAATGTTATTTTCGTTTTGCTCAGGGAAAGGCTCCGGTGGGGAACTGAATAGTTACCTCATTGCTCAGTCTCTCTATGGGATTGAGCTGCACTCCGATGAACCTACCAATAACGGATAGTCCGAGGAGTATGGTTTAGGGAATGCACCAAGCGTGTCATTTGACTTTGAGCTTGTCGCTAATATACGCTATCAATATACAGATATTGATGGCGGTGAAATAATACACAGGAGCAATGGAGATTATTTCCTGGGATAGCCAATGGGGTGGTTAAGCATGATTTCGTGGTTGTCACCAAGCTCTAAAACAGATTTGATCACTTCACGATTCATACCATGACGGGGGACGGTGCCAAGTCCGAGGGCCGCAGCTCCGAGACAAATATTTTGGCTCACATAGCCTGCATCTTCTGCTGTCATCATCAAGGCACGGTCACCAACCTTCGCTCTTATCTTGCCTAAATCGCTTACGATAATCAGGAAAACAGGGGCATTGGCTACTCCGGTTTGCCTGGCGGCAATCTCCTTGCGGATATCTTGCTTGCTGACGACTTTGAGCGCATTCTCCTTATTCAAATAAAGGCACACACCGTCCTTGGTAGCTACATAAACGGAAATCTCCTGGGCATTGACAGCTGTGGGTGCCGTCATACGCCCGTCAGCACGGTTAACACCTATGGCAGCCCAGAGCAACTGGCTCAATGTAGGCATGTCTATGCTCCTGTCTTCAAAGTTGCGCACGGAATGACGATCTTGTAGAGCTTGAAAAAGTGTGGTGGGAACGTTTTTGTTGGATTCCGGAAGCTGGATGATTTCTTGTGACATCATATTTGTGCTCATCATAAGGGCGAGGAAGAAAAGTGATAATTTTTTCATAGTTGTTGGGAGTTAGTTTGTTTTGAGTTGGATTTTGAGTTGGGAATATTGTTTGAAAGAAGATTATGAATCTCATCCTTCTATCTCGTTTAAGCTTTTACCAAGTCGTATGTTGGGTCATTATTTTTGGGTGCGTTTCCGTTTGGTCATTGTCATCACTTCTTTCATTATCTCCATACGTTCGAGGTAGATAGGGCGGTATTTGTCAATAATTTCCTGTAGCGATGTACTTTTTGCATTTAAGTCGGCATATTCTTCTGTATCGGTTTGCCCGCCTTTCTTGAGCTCGAGCATCCGATTGATATAAAACATCTGTTGGTTTTCAGCGGCTTTCAGTTGTTTGTCAAGTCGGGAGATACTGTCTAAAAAAGTTTGGGTGCGGTCGATATGGTCTGTAAGCATATGAATTGTTTTTATGCGAGTGTAGGTACAAAGTTAGATATAATTTTATTAACTTCGCTTTTTATCGATGTAAATTGTAACAAACCGCATGAATTATTGGATAAGAGCATATAATCACAAACGATATCGCGTAGCGGATTTTATCAGGGATCATGGCTTTATAGATTGGGAGATGCGCAATCGATATGAGGTAGGCGACATTGTATTTCTGTATGCCACAGCTCCTGAAAGCAGATTGACTTTTATGTTGGAGGTTACGCGTGTGGAAATGGATTTCAGGGAGACGATAGACGGCAGTGCCTATTTTATCTCTCAGCAATATTATGATCAATGGTTAGCGCATAGGGAGCAGGGGAAATATGTCAGATATGAGCTTTTGAAGGCACTCGACTCTCCTGTCTTGAAATTAGAATTCCTGAGGGAGCATGGGCTGTCTGGAGCTCCAAGGAGTCCGAGAAGAATGTGCCCGGAATTAATAGACTACGTGACGGGGCACTTGCAGTGGTGAGGTCGCTCCCGGTTTGCAGCTTAATATGTTGCCTTATGCAGAAACAGCATCCCCTCCCAACAACATTGGATAAAATGTTATGGGAGGGGATTATGGTCTTTGATGTTATTTCATGAAACACTCATGAGGCAATAACAAAAAGAAATTTAGTCTTCTTTGTTTTGTTCTTCCCTGGCTTGTCTGTCGATAGTCTTGATTTTTTGGCGTATGAGTTCAGCCTCGTCTTTCAGCTTTTGTGCCTTTCGGTTCATTTCGTCAACGAGGTTGTTGCCTTTCTTGCTGGAAATGTTGAGGAAGCCAAGATTGTTTTCGAAAGTCGTGATTTCCTGCTTGAGTTGCTCGTAGCGTCTCATCAGTCGTCCTCGCTCGTTGTCAATGGCATCCTCTCCGCGTTTGGCAACGTTTTTCAGGTTGTTTTTGAAGTTGTCCAAACGGCGACGGGTCACTGTGATGTGAAGCTTGTCGTAGATTTTATCAAGTATATCATGGTATTCCTTGTAAATCTGATCTTTCTCCTTGAATGGAACATGGCCCACCTTGTTGAATTCGTCGCTCAACTCGCGAACTTTCTCTTGTGCATCGTCTGCCGCGTTCTCTGCCAATTCTTTCAGCTGAGCAATGATATCGCGCTTCTTTTCCAAGTTTTCATGCTGTTCGCTGCGTGCGCCTGCATGGGCTGCATTGCGAGCCTCAAAGAACTGATTGCAGGCCGTGATAAAGTCCTCCCAAAGCTGGTTCCCCAACTTTTTAGGTACGGTGCCGATCGTCTTCCATTCTTTTTGTAGGGCAATCAATTTGTCACTCGTCGCTTTCCAGTCTGTCGAGTCTTTCAGCGCCTGTGCTTGCTCCACCAAAGCCTTCTTCTTCTCCGCATTTTCTGCGAACTGATCTTTCATGTCTTTGAAGAAATCAGCCTTGCGACCAAAGAAGTCATCGCATATGGCACGGAATTGCTCGAAAATCTTGACATTCATTTTTCGGGGAGCAAAGCCGATGGTCTTCCATTCCTGTTGAATGGCAATAATTTCTTTGGCATGTTTCTCCCAGTCGCTGGCATTGTTGTTTTCTTCCTTGGCTATGGCCTCGGCCTTTTCGCATAACTCGGTCTTCTTGGCCAGGTTTTCCTTTTCCTTTGCGCGAAGGTCTTCGAAATGTTGCTGGTGTTTCTTGTTGATCACCGTGCTTGCCGCTTTGAAGCGAGCCCAAATTTCCTCCCGCAGCTCTTTGGCTACCGGTCCTATTTCGCGGTATCGGCTATGTAAATCCTGTAGCTGATGGAAGGCACTGATGACATCCGGTTCTGCGTCGAGTTTTTCGGCTTCTTCACACAGCTTGGTCTTCATTTCAAGATTTTTCTTGAAATCGTATTCCCGTGCTTCTCGGTTAAGGTTGAGTAAGTCGTAGAATTGCTCAACATAAAGTTGGTAGTTGTGCCAGACTTCATTGGCTTTCTCTGCTGGCACAGCTTTAATATCCTTGAATTCTTGCTGGAGGATTTTGAATTCATTGAATGATTTATTGGCTTCGTCCGGAGACGTGGCCATGCCTTTTATTTTCTCAATGATCTCGAGTTTCCTCTTCAGGTTCTCGGCCTTTTCTGCCTCCTTCTCCTGGAATCTTTTGGCCCGCTTTTCCTTGATGATCTGCATTTCTGCCTTAAACGTGTCTTCAGCTTCATCGGGCACAAACTGATATTTCTCGGGATCTCCGCCAGCTTCAAGGTATTCTTTTTGATGCTGTTCACGCTCTGCAACGTGGAATCTGTAGAAGAGTGATTTCAGTGTGTCAAGTTCTTGTTTGTCGGGATTGTCCTCGTTGGAGGCAATCTCCTTGATACGGTCGAGCACTTCCTGCTTTGAAGCATAAACTTTCTTCTCAGCCTCTGTTGTGGTCTCTGCAGCCTTTTCAGGTGTTTCTTCCTTATCCTCAGCAGGTTCCTCTGTAGCGGATTCCTCTGTGGCAGGTTCCTCTGTAGTGGTCTCTACAACCTTTTCGGGTGCTTCCTCCTTATCCTCAGCAGGCTCCTCTGTGGCAGGCTCGTTTTTTGTATTCTGTACTTCAGAAACAGGCTCTGCCTTCTTCTGCTCATCGTCTACCGTACCCTGTTGAAGGGTGCTTTCTTGAGAGTCCATCATTTAACTGTCTTTAGTTGATGATTTGGAATTTTCATGGTCATGTTGACAAAAGCTTGAGAGTCAGTCAACATAGCCTACAATATCTATAATTATAATGTGCAAACTTATATAAAAAAAACGTAAAACCCTAATAAAACGATATTTTTTTGTGCTTGAGGTTTATATTAGTCGCTTATGACGCAGTATGAGCCAGCACAGTGTGCTGACAAGAAATGATAGGAACAGCGTTATGACAAAGCCCCATCTGCTGGTCTCCATGCCGTTGATAACGTTCATACCATAAACTGAGGCGATGAATGTGGCCGACATCATAATGATACTGACCGAGGTCAGCGTACGCATCACGGTGTTCATGTTGTTGTTGATAATACCTGAATAGGTGGACATGGTCGACTCCAGGATATCTGAGTAAATGTTTGTGGTTTCGCGTGCCTGTGTCATCTCAATGTTGACATCTTCTATCAGGTCAGCGTCTAATTCGTCCACCTGCAACTTGAATTTCAGCTTCTGCAAGAGCGTTTCGTTTCCACGGATGGAGGTGATGAAGTAGGTGAGCGAGTCTTGCAACCGCGACAAGCCGATGAGGCTTTCGTTGTTTACGTCACGGTCCAGATTGTGCTTGGCCTTTTCAATCAGCATGTTGATCTGCTTGAGTCGCTTCAGATACCATACGGCACTCGATAGAAAAAGGCGGAAGGTCATGTCTACATAGTCCGTGAACCCTTCGTCACGCTTCTGGTAAAAGGTCACAAAATCAATCATCATGTTGGTTTCATAGAAACACACGGTGATGGTCACATCCTTTTTGTGAATGAGGCCAAGGGGTACGGTGGAGTATGGTGTGCGGCTCTTGATTTCTTTCACGTACGGGATACGCAAAATGATGAGCATCCAGCCGTCATCGTATTCGTAACGGGCGCGCTCGTCGGTATCGCTGATGTCGTTGAAGAAATAGTCGGGGATCCCGAATCGTTCAATCAGTTCACGCTGGTCTTCGTCTGTGGGGCACGTAACCTGTATCCAGCAATTGGGCTTCCATTCGGGAATTACCTTTAAGTTTTTCTCAATGTTCCAAAATGTTCTCATCGTAGTTAATCTCCATGTATAAGACGTGTGCGGGGGATTAACTCTCTGAGAGTAATCCTCGCGTTAAAGATTTATGTTTTCCGCGTGGTAATCGTCCATATCAATGAATATTGAAATAATGGTGCAAAGATAGTCAAAATAAATTACAAGCCCAAGCAAAACCGAAATAAAAATACGGGGGAAAGTTCTTGTAGGCAACATTTTAGGGAGTTGAGAAAGTAGGGTAGGGTGCATCCCTTTGGTTTCTCAACTCCCCAGATGGCTTGTGCGGCCAGAATTGTTATTTCTCCGGCACTTCTTCAAGTGCTTGGGTTAGCAGTTTCCAGAACGGTTCTGCCGTTGCCACTTCGCATCGCTCGCCGGCTGTGTGAGGACTGCGAATGTTCGGACCGAAGCTCACAACGTCGAGGTTGGGATACTTGCCAAGAATGATGGAACATTCCAATCCGGCATGGTCAACCTGGATAATGGCATCCTTGCCAATCTGCTTCTTGTAAATCTTCATAAGCATGTTCAGCACTTCGCTGTCCGGGTTGGGGTCCCATCCGCCATAGCTTCCGCTCAGGCTGACTTTCATACCTGCCATGTTGAAGCAGGTTTGCAGCTGTGTGGCAACGTATTCTTTCATGTCTTCGCGGCTTGAACGGGCAAGAATCTTAATCATGGCCTTGCCATTCTCAATGTCAATGATTGCAAGATTGGATGATGTTTCCACCACGTCGGGATAGGATGGGATCATTCTTGTCACCCCATTATGACAGGCATAGATGGCTTCCACTAAGTTGTCTTGGATCTCCGTGGGTACCAGTGTCTCCGGAGCTTCCACTTCCTCAGCGCACAGTTCCACACCTTTCTCTATGGTCTTGTATTCATCCTCGATAATAGCGCGTTGTTCGTCAACGAGTTTCTTCAGTGCCTCTACTTTGTCCTTGGGCAGTGCCAGCACTGTTTCAGCCTTGAAAGGAATGGCATTGCGCATATTGCCACCATGCCAGCTTGCCAAGCGTGTCCCAAGTGTTGCTATGGCCTTGTGTAGCAAGCGCACCATTTCCTTGTTGGCATTGGCCCTGCCTTCATGTATTTCGAGGCCGGAATGTCCGCCGCGCAGTCCTTTCAGCGTGACCTTAACAGCAGTCTCCTGGTCGTTCTCTGCGTCTTGGTATTCCAATGTGGCGGTGATGTCGACGCCGCCAGCCGACCCAATAACGAACTTGCCCCATGTCTCAGAGTCAAGGTTCATCAGGATGTCAGCTTTGAGAACTCCTTCTGGCAGGTCGTTGGCACCAAACATTCCGGTTTCCTCGTCTGCCGTGATGAGACCTTCTATGGGGCCGTGTTTCAAGGTCTTGTCTTCCATGACGCCCATAATGGCAGCCACTCCGAGGCCATTGTCGGCCCCGAGTGTTGTACCCTTGGCATGCACCCATCCGTCTTTGATGTAAGTCTCGATGGGGTCGGTTTCAAAGTTGTGGTTGCTTTCGGGCGTCTTCTGTGGCACCATATCCATGTGGGATTGCAGCACTACAGTTTTTCTGTTCTCATAGCCCGGACTGGCGGGCTTGCGCATGATAATGTTGCCGGCAACATCCTTGGTTGCTTCCACGCCTGCCTTTTTGGCAAAGTCCAGCAAAAAGTTCTGTATCTTTTCAAGATGTCCTGATGGACGTGGAATTTGTGTCAATGCATAAAAGTTGCGCCAGATGGCAGCAGGTTGTAAGTCTTTGATTTCGCTCATAAACATATAATTTTAAAGTTAGTATTGTGTCTCTATAGTTTGTTCGATGTGTAGTTTCTACTGCAATGGGGGAGCCTACGTTAGTGTCTCATCTCTCCGGTGTGGGGGTTAGGCTTGCGGAGTGATGCTTTCTGCTGGTAAGATTCAGAGCCAACCATGCGTATATGCCAAGCAGGACGACCAGCAATGTCTGCACGCTGTGCACAATCAGCACGAAAAACAGGGCATCGTTCGACGCCACACCATAGAGTATCAGCATCGTCTTCACTGCAAAATGCCACGGGCCTGCCCCGTTTGGCGTGGGTACGATTACGGCTATCGAACCCACGATAAAGGTCACGATGGCGCAGTCGAAGCCCAGTGAGGAGGTCGACTCAAAGCAGAAGAAAGTGAGATAGTAGTGTAGGAAATAACTTGCCCAGATGGCTATGGTGAAGAAGATGTAGAGTGGAATGTTCCTGACGTGCTTCACAGACATGACACCCTGAATCAATCCCTTGAATGCATCCTTTACCTTATTATATAGGGATATTCTTTGTAACAGGAAGTAGATTAACAAGAGTACTGCTGTTCCGCAGACTGCGGTAACCAACCAGCCTGTGGAGGTAAAACCAGCCAGTACTTCATCCATGCGGGTGCCTGTTTTCTGAAAGAACTTGTCAAACACGGTAAACTGCGTGAGCAGGGTCATCCCAATGATGAGCATCACCAACAGGGAGTCGATGGCGCGCTCGGTGACCACTGTGCCCAAGGCTTTGGGGAAGGGCACATTGTCCCAGCGTTTCAGTACACCGCAGCGTGCAAACTCGCCTATACGGGGGATTATCAGGCTCACGGCATAGGAAAGAAAAATGGAATTGACAGCCACAGATCGTCTGGGACTTTCGCCAAGGGGTTCCAATGCCTGTTTCCATCGCCAGCCGCGAAAGGCTTGGGCCAGAATGCCAAAAGGAAAGGAGAGCAGCATCCACCACCAGTTCATCTCTTGCATGACCACGCGCTCGACACGCTGGAAGTCGAAGTCACGATACATCCAGTAGAGAATTGCGCTGCCTAAACATAACGACAGGACAATCTTAAAGATTTGGCTGATGGTTTTTTGGGTTTCCATTCGATTCACAAAGATAATGCAAATCGACCGAAATGCAAAGGAAATGCACGGATTTTCACGATGAGTTTTTGTATTCTCTACTCCTGTCCGTTGGACAGAGGGGGTTGCTTGATACAGGTCAATTGAGTTGACGGATATCAATAAAACATGGGTTTATGAGGCTTGGGAGCACAAATTGTTTGCGTGCACAGATATTCTCTCTATCTTTGCAATGTCTTAAGGAAAAAAGATAGTTTTCATACGATAACAGCCACAAGCGGTGGTATAAGGATAACAAATAAAATTAAAGAAAGGTAAAGATTATGACAGGTATAACATTTATTACATTAGCAGTTGTTGCTTTCGTTGCTGCTTCAGGGTTAGCACTCGTTATGGACAACATGGTTGAGGGTAGAAAATAAAACCCTCTTGTTTGAACAAGCGTAGCACTTTGTGCTCAGTTATATAAGGAGGTCGGAATCGAATCATATCGGTTCCGACCTTCTCGCTTTTAGTCTAATAGGAATGCATGGATATTTGCAAAACTTTATGTAGCTGGGTGGTATTTTGTTTGTTTTTCGTAAATTTGCGACATTAAACAAACATGATAATGAATAAGGTAAAGCCTAAGAAGAATTTGGGTCAGCATTTCCTGACCGATTTGAATATAGCCAAACGCATTGCCGACACAGTGGATGTGTGTCCCGAGATACCCGTGTTGGAGATTGGGCCGGGCATGGGCGTGCTGACGCAGTATCTTGTAGAGAAGCCGCGTGAGGTAAAGGCGGTGGAAATTGATTCGGAAAGCGTGACCTACTTGAATGAACACTTCCCCAAGCTGAGGGACAACATCATTGCTGCCGACTTCCTGAGGATGAACCTCAACGAGGTGTTTGGCGGTCGACCCTTTGTGCTTACGGGCAATTATCCTTATGACATCTCATCGCAGATATTCTTCAAAATGCTCGATTACAAGGATTTGATACCTTGTTGCACGGGTATGATTCAGCGAGAGGTTGCACTACGTATGGCTTCTGCGCCGGGTAACAAGGCATACGGCATACTGAGTGTGCTGATCCAGGCTTGGTACGACGTGGAATATCTGTTTACGGTCAGCGAGGGTGTTTTCAATCCGCCGCCGAAGGTGAAAAGTGCCGTTATCCGTATGACCCGCAATGCTGTGGTTGAACTCGGATGCGATGAGGCCTTGTTTAAGCGTGTGGTGAAAGCGACGTTCAATCAGCGTCGGAAAATGCTGCGTGTGTCGTTAAAGCAATTGTTTTCCAAGGAGACTATGCCTGCTCCTGTATTTTTCACTCACGAAATGATGACCATGCGCCCGGAACAGCTCTGCATTCAACAGTTTGTGGAGCTGACCAACATGGTGGACCAAGCGTTGGGAAAACGTAAATAGATGATCATGACTGACAGGATGGAAGAGAAGTACAAGTTGCTCGTAGCACAGGTTGTGGCACTGTTGGAGGGTGAGACTCATGTGATGGCAGTACTGTCTAACGTAAGTGCGGCCTTGCACGATGCTTTCCTCGAACGGTTTTTCTGGGTAGGTTTCTATATGGTGCATGGTGAGGAACTTCTTCTCGGCCCGTTTCAGGGGCCGGTGGCCTGTTATCATATAGGCTATGGAAAGGGAGTTTGTGGCTTGGCATGGCAGCGGGGGGAAACAGTTATTGTTCCCGACGTGGAGCAGTTTCCCGGCCACATTGCCTGCAGCAGTCGGTCGAGGTCTGAGATTGTGGTGCCTATTCACGGAGGCGATGGCAGTGTGAAAGGTGTGATCGATATAGACAGTACCGATTTGGACGCTTTTGGCAAGGTAGATCGGATGTATTTGGAACAGATAGCAGTTTTGTTGTCCCGGCAACTCAACCTTTAGTCGGTATGCACAAGTTTTGAGGTGTTATTTTCGGATAAATTGTTGCAGTATCAGAAAATTATCGCTATTTTTGTAAATAGCAATTATAATACTGTATAGATATGATAGACGTAAATGAAACCCTGAAGAGCGCCGAAGACAAGATGAGCAACGGCGCCAAGTATTTGGAAGAAGAGTTGGCGCGTGTTCGTGCCGGTCGCGCCAATGTAGCCATTGTAGATGGCGTTCGTGTCAATGCGTATGGCGAGTCGGTGCCGTTGAACCAGGTAGCCACCGTGTCCATTGCCGATGCCCGCACCATTACGATACGTCCATGGGACCGTAAGCAGATTGCCGATGTTGAGAAGGGAATCATGGACAGCGATGTGGGTATCACACCTGAAAACAATGGCGAAATGGTTATCTTGCACTTGCCACAGCCCACGGAGGAACGCCGTAAGGAACTTGTGAAGCAGTGTAACAAGATCGGTGAGCAGACCAAGGTGCAGATTAGAAACATTCGCTCTGAATACAAGGATAAACTTAAGAAGGCTGTCAAGGATGGTCTATCGGAGGATGCCGGTAAGGATGCAGAGAACGACTTGCAGAAGCTTCACGACAAATACATTAAGAATGTGGAGGCCATACTGGAAGCTAAACATAAGGAAATTATGACCGTTTAATATCAGACATCATTCGCAATTCATCATCTTCATAGTTAGCCCACTGCATAGGGGCTAATTATGAGTGAAGAATGAGGAGAGAAGAGTGAAGAATGAGGAGGGAAGAGTGAAGAGTTATGAATTGTGAATTGTGAATGATGAGTAGTTTATGCATGGTTTAGTCATCAAGAATACGGGCTCTTGGTACACCGTCAAGACAGACGAGGGGAGTGTTATTGAGAGCAAGGTAAAGGGAAATTTCCGTCTCAAGGGCATTAGGAGCACCAGTCCGGTGGCTGTGGGCGACCGCGTGCACATCGTTAAGAATGCAGAGGGAACTGCGTTTATCACAGAGATAGAGAAGCGCCGGAATTACATCATTCGCAAGTCGACCAACCTCTCCAAGCAAAGTCACATCCTGGCGGCAAACATCGATCAGGTTTTCTTGGTCGTCACCGTTAATTATCCGCAGACATCCACGACATTCATCGACCGTTTTCTTGCTTCGGCCGAGGCATATCGAGTTCCAGTTGTCTTATTGTTCAATAAGGTCGATTTGCTCAATGAGGACGAACTGAGCTATCAGGCCATGTTGGTCAATCTCTATGAATCTATTGGTTATGAATGCCATCAGATATGTGCAGCCAGTCCGCAAGGTGATAGAGGGGAACAGCTGGATATCTTGTTGCCATTGATGAAAGATAATGTGACGCTCTTGGCTGGAAATAGTGGAGTAGGGAAGTCGACCATCATCAACCATTTCGTTCCCGACGCGGAGGTACGTGTTGCACAAATCAGTGATGCCCACAACAAGGGCATGCATACTACCACTTTCTCCGAGATGCTGCTGTTGCCTAAAGGAGGATATCTTATCGATACCCCTGGAATCAAGGGCTTTGGCACATTTGATATGGAGCCGGAGGAAATCACCAGCTACTTCAAAGAAATATTCCGTTATTCTCAGCATTGTCGTTTCAACAATTGCACACATACCCATGAGCCAGGGTGCGCGGTGATCAAGGCAATCGAAGAAGGCCATATCGCACTATCAAGATACGAGAGTTATCTTGGAATGCTGGAGGACAAGGAGGAGGGAAAGTATAGATAAGCTTCCCTCTCCTTGCGTGTGGGGAGGAGGGGAAGCAAGGATTGTTATCCGATTGTTATAACATATTCGCTCATAAAGCTGGCTCCGGGCAACAGCTTGTTCATCAGATATTTGTCGCTGAAGTCGCCTTCGTATCCGTTCCAGTCGTGAATGCCATACCATGGTTCAATGCACACAAAGGGGGCTTCCTTGCCATACGGACTCCAAATGCCCAGAGCAGGAGCCTTGGTTTCGACCGTTACCTCAGCCTCATCATTGTCATTGAGTAACTCCACCTTTCGAATCTGACCATGATCGAATATTACCGCATCGTCCTTGAAGCTCTCTTGTGTAAAGTTCCATACCCCATGGTCAGTTTTGATGGTTGCATGCTTGCCCTTGTCAATACACCCCTCAACGTTGCCAAATAGACGGATGGGGTCTACCGTGTCGAACCGAAGGCTTCCCTTAAGCGGCTTGCCCGGCAACTGCCCTGGTACATGAAAAGCCGGATGTCCACCAATTTGGAAGAATATGGGTTTGTCATCGGTGTTTTCGACATGCCAAACAATATGTATCTGATTGTTCCGAAGCTTGTAGCTCACGCTGAGATTAAAGTGGAAAGGGTAGTTCTTGAGGGTTTCGGGAGAACTGCTGAGTGCATATATCACTTGTCTGTCACCCTGTGCGATGAGTTTGAAGTCTGTATCTCGGGCAAAGCCGTGTCGTCCCATTTTGTATTCAAGACCGTTCAAACGGTAGGTGTCTTTCCACAATCCACACACGACGGGAAAGAGAAGGGGAGAGCGGCGGTTCCAATAGGCAGGATCTCCCTGCCAAAGAAACTCCTTGCCGTCAGCATTTTTGATACTCTGCAACTCTGCGCCATGAGCTGAAATTTGCACACAGAGTTGTTCATTTTTGATTTGTTCCATAACTTTGTTTGTCTGAAAATTGGGCTTTAAAGTGAGGCCAATCTATCTGTTGGCACTGTGATATTGCTGTAAAGTTACAAAAAAAAGTAACCCCAGGCTAATGATTCGGGCTTATTTGTGAAGTTACAGCGTAAAAAACCCCCTGCTTTTCATTGGCAATGGAGTGGTGTTCCATGTTGTCGAGGTGCTGATTATGTGCACTCAGGAACACCTCCATCGTCTCTGCAATGAAAAGCAGGGGGGAGTTAGTTTTTGTGGTCTACTTCCACGTATAGTCTTGCGTGCAGTTTATCCACGCAATTTTATCTTCTATTTGGAGCATGAACTTGCCCTCCTCCAAATGCCACATATCATCGGTACCCACAAAGGCAAGGTCACGTGCTTTGATGGTTTGGCTCACGGTCTGCGTTTCCCCGGGCTTGAGGTTTATCTTCGTGAAGGCACGCAGTCGCCTCACTTCTGGAACGAGACTGGCATGCTGGTCGCGCGAGAAAAGGAGCACGCTCACCTTGCCCTCACGCTTGCCCGTGTTGGTTACGTCTATGCTGACGGTGATGTTGTCGTTGAGTCCGAAGTCAGTCTTGTCTGTCTTTAGATCTCCGTAGCTGAATGTGGTGTAACTCTTGCTATAACCGAACGGCCACTGTACGTCGATGAGCGCATTATAGTCGTATGCCCCCTCCATGGTGCCGCTCTCCTCACTTACACGGTAATCATAGGTGGTCAGGGCGGCACTGTAGCGAGGGTAGGTGTAGGGCAGGCGAGCCGAGAAATTATCGTCGCCGGCGAGTAGACGTGCCAATGCGTCGGCACCGTGTTCGCCCGGAATGAGCGTATTGACCACTGCCGAGGCCAACGGTTCGATGTCGGCGATGATGCGTGGCCGGCCGAGGTTGAGTATAAGCACGATTTTCTTACCAGTCTTGGCCAGTGCCCTGACCAAGTTTCTCTGGTTGTCGCTCAGAGCTAAATCGTTGAGATTCCCAGGTGTTTCACAATATGAGTTTTCTCCCACACAAGCCAGGATGATGTCGGCTTGGGCTGCGGCTTGCACAGCCTTTTCTATCTCGGGCGTGTTCTCTTCCCAATATTTTCCACTCATCTTGTAGGTTACTCCAGGTTCGTAGATCACGTTGTTCTTGCCGAACCGCTGCTGCAAAGCCTCGAAAATGGTATTCTTGCTCTGTGCAAAGTTGTCCGCATCGCCCTGCCAGGTATAGGTCCATCCACCGTCGAGTGGTCGCATGGTGTTGGCATTGGGGCCGGTAACAAGAATCTTCAGACCTTGCTTGAGCGGTAGGATATTCTCCTCGTTCTTCAGCAATACCTGTGTTTCAACGGCTGCGTCTTCCGACAGCTGGGCATATTCTTTTGCTCCGAACTTGGGATAGTCTTTCATCTTGGTGTTGGGCGTGTCGAAGAGTCCAAGTCGGAACTTCATCCTCAATACCCTGCGCACGGCATCGTCAAGACGAGCCATGGGCACTTTTCCCTCGTTCACAGCTTCTTTCAGGAGTGTGCAATACGTCAGGTCGTAGGGTTCCATTGTCATGTCGATGCCTGCGTTGATGGCTTTGATGATGGCATCTTTCTTGTCTTTTGCCACCATTTCACGGGTATAGAGGTTGTTAATGTCAGCCCAGTCGGTCACAACCACGCCGTCGAATCCCAATTCCTTCTTCAACACGTCGGTAAGATAATGCTTGCTCATGTGTACTGGGACGCCGTTCACCGAGGCCGAATTGACCATAACACTCAGCGCCCCGGCTTCTACCCCTGCCTTGAAAGGTGCGAGGTGTTTCTCGCGAATCTCAAATTCGGGAATATAGGCAGGCGTGCGATCTTTTCCCGTACGTGGCGAACCGTATCCCAAGTAATGTTTCAGCGAGACTGCTACATGCCGACTACCGATATTGTTTTTGTCAGTGCCTTGGAAGCCCATCACGGCCGCCCGACACATTTCGGCACTCAGAAAGCAGTCTTCCCCGTAGTTTTCCCACATGCGCGGCCAGCGTGGGTCGCGGCTCAGGTCTACTGTTGGAGAGTAGGTCCATGGGCAGTTGGCGGCTCTCGTCTCGTATGCCGTCACCTCGGCGGCTTTGTGCACGAGGTCTCGGTTGAACGAGGCAGCCATATTGATGTTCTGTGGAAAGATAGTCCCGCCCAAAGTATAGGTCGTCCCATGGTTTTGGTCTAATCCGTAAACACAGGGAATACCCATAGTTTTCATCGAGAGTTCTTGTATGGCAGAGATAACCTTGTACCAGTTTTGAGGTGTCAAAGCCTTTCCCGGCGCGTTGAGAATAGAGCCTACTTTGTATTGCCCTATAACTTTTTGCAGCTTCGCCTGGTCAACGACGAACTCGTCGCCCTGCCAGTTTCCGATAATGTCGATGGCCATTTCGGCTGTTTGTCCCACCTTTTCGTCGAGACTCATCTTGCCCATCAGGGCATTGATTTTGGATTCAATATCCGGATTTTTCTGTGCATTCGCGTTTATTGGTAAGAGGGTTGCCGCCATTGACAATCCAGAGACTGCCGAGATAAGCCTATTTTTGATTTTCATATTGAAGAGTGTTTAGATAATTATTATAAATCATTATTTGATACTTGAAGTTGTCATAGTCGCCGCTGTTGGTTATTGCAAAGTCACGCGGTCTACGTAATAGCCATGTCCCACACACAGGAAACCGTTCTGTTCGCCAATCATGTCGGTGGCCTCCTTGGTCAATTTGTAGACGATAACACCTACCTCGCTAAACTCAAATTCGCCTGTACCGGGCAGTTTGGTCCAATATCCTGTTGTGATTTGAGCCTTATGGTAAGCTGCCGAAGGCTCTATGCTGTAATATACACGCAGCGTGGAGCCAGCCTTGCCTGCAAATTTTTCTGCTCCAAGCTGGTCGAAGATTCTGTTGGGGTCGCCTTCTGGCAGATCCCAGCTCACATAGTGGTGACCCTCCCAAAGTGTGGTTTCAGCGGTGAGCGTTATGGAAGTTTCTTCCACAATGGTGCTGTTGACGTAGAATTGTACGGCAGAACCATCGGTCGATTTGCCTGAAATGGTGTATTTTCCAGTCTTGAGATCAGGGCAAACAAACGAGATGCTCGTCGGTGTCTTGAGGTTGAAGGTGGTGATGTTCTTGTCACTAATCTTGACAGAGGCGATCTTGTCCATGTTGATGCCTTGCAGTGTGACCTCGCTACCAATATTGGCTCGATCTGCTCCCGCCGAAACGAGACATTTATTCGACACCTCGATGGTATTGGCACCGTATTGATGTCCGTCCTTGTCAAGCAAGACGACACGGTGAGTGCCGTTTTCCAGCGATTTCGGGACGATGTAGGAAAGGCTCCCGTCGTCGTTCATGCTCACGTTACTCACAGATTGTCCACCGACGACGAGGCTTTTCACCTTGTCTAAGTTTTGCCCAACGAGTGTGCCGTTTGCCCCTGGAGCCACGATGCGCTCAATGGTTTGTGCCTGCGAATATGGATCGCCGTCGAGTGGGGCAACCACCACGAGTCCCTCGCGGCTTGTGGTTTTACCTTGCGTTGTTTCTGCGACGATCTTCACATCGTATGTTCCGGCCATCAGCGTGGTGTCGATGGAGGTGCCCACATGGGTGGGCATGCCATCAAAAAGCCATGTGATGGTGGTATAATCAGCCGGCGTAACGATAACGTCGAGCGCAAAATTGCCAGACCTATTGATATTGGCAATCGTTGGTAGCTGACCATCTACACGGTTTGGGAAAACGGGCGCCAGTATATGTGGATTGTCGGTAGGAGCGATGGTTGAGAACGGCTCGTCGTCGCTGCATGCCACAAAACCACTTGAAATGACTGCGACAACCAACATGTTAAAAATCTTCTTCATATTCATTGAAAATATAGTATTATTAATAGTGTTGCTGTATAGTATTTTCTATTTCACATCCCACCACACTCGGGTGTTCCAGCTGTCCTTGCCATTCATGCGGCTGAGTGCGTCCTCGTAGTTTGCTTTGTTGTACGATGATTCCAATACGGGATAGCGCATGCGCACGGGAATTTGCTGGCCATCTACCAAATTGCCGGCAAAACCATATTCCGCAGGCGATTTGAGTTGCGGATATCCCGACCTGCGCAGATTGGCCCAGCACTCTGACGGGTTTGTGAAATGTAGAATCCAAGCCTGAGTATTAATGGCACGCTTGGCTTGTTCGGTTGTGTGCCCAATACCATTTTCATTGATATAAGCTTCGAATGTGGCATCATCCACGGCCTCGCAGTTGTAGTTGTTGTGGAGGAAGTCCATGGCCTCACGCACGCCTTGTTTGTAGAGATCGGCCACAGAGCCCTTGGTGGAGAGCCAACCTTTCAGTGTAGCCTCGGCCAAGAGCAGTTTCACCTCAGCCGAAGTGATGATGACACCGGGGTTGTCGCTTTTCAGGAAGTTATTGGCCAGCTTGGGCTCTGTCTCTCTGTCAACCGTTGTTCCCTGCGCCTCGATGGCAGGGTTGTTGGCTGCCATGGCTATCAGCAAGTCGCTATCGTAACCTTCCGGCCATGGTTCCCACGAGAAACCACCAGGTTGATTCGGTTGGAACTTGCGTCCTTGGGTCAGCATTTCGTTGGTCAGGTCTATGCGGCCTTCCGTGCTGGTCTTGCTCATCAGCTTGTCCCAATAACACCGGCAAATCATAAACGTTCGAGGATCATTCGTGTCGCGGAGTTGATTAAACAGCGTTGAGCAAATATAACTCGGGTTGTTGGCTGGATCGTTGCCAAAGAGCAGTTTCGACAATGCGTTGCCGCGGAAATCCTCGTAGCTGTCCTGTCCAAAGCTGAAGGCGATGTCCATGTATTTGATAAGAGCATCATCAGCAGCTGTTTCGATGATTCCGCCCTCGGCTGCCAACGCTTTCAGAAATTCTTTCTTGGCCTTTTCGGGAGCTACGTCAGATATGCGCATGGCATACCGCAAGCGCAAGCTGTTGGCCAGTTTTTTCCATTGGGTCACATCGCCATCGTATATCACGTCGCCCGTGAGTTTGTCGCCTGCGGTCGACAGTTGTGTGGCGGCCGAGTCGAGCTTGTTAAAGAAATCATAGTAGATGCTTTCCTGCGTGTCGTATTTGGCATTGGCTATCCCCTTGATAAAGCCCAATCCAGCCTCGCTATAGGGCACGTCACCATAAGCATCGGTTATAATCGACATCATATACACCTTATATATATTCAGGGCGGCGTTAATGTTTTTTCGGGCTTCATTGTTTTTGGTGGCGTACTCGGCATCGACCAGATTCTTGATACCCTGATCATAGAATGTGGTCCATATCCGAGCCATCTCCGTGTTGTCTGCCGTATGCCTGCCACCATAGTTTGTGGTGTTCCAGCATCCCATGAGATGCTGGTTGAAGGCATACAGATAGTTGCGGTAAATCTCTACTTGGTCGAGGTCGCCGTATGTCTCAAGGATAGCTGTTGTCAGCTGCGAATTGGGATTCATTGTGGCTGCTTTTGTGGGGTCGGTATTGAGAGCCTCCATCGCATCGTCACTGCTGCACGATGAGAAGCTGAGCAGCCCCACACACAAGGAGACGCAGAGCATGCCCCATTGCGGACGAATACTCATGCTGATGTTTTTTTTAAGCGTGTTATATATGTTCTGTTTCATTGTTGTTTTGTCTTTATATGGTTTTCGATAGGTAAGCATGTATATTCGCACGGCTTAGAATTTCACGTTGAGGTTGATACCATAGCTCTTGCGTGAGGGCAGTGAGCCATATTCGAGTCCCATGCCCGTGGTGTTGTTGTAGTTGGAGTCAGGATCGATGTTGGGAATATTTTTCCATACGATAAACGGATTCCTGGCTACGAATGACACGTCCATTGCATGTATCCACTTACCCAGAATTTTTTCGGGCAAACGATAGGTCAACGTCAGTTCACGGCATTTCACGTAGGAATTATCGTATATAAACATGCCTGGTGCATTGCGGCTCACGCTCATCCAGTAATCTTCTGGGTTAACATAGATGTCGTTTTCGCGATAGGTGCCGTCGCCATTGTCTATCACACCCGGTGCAATGAATCCGCCGGTAGCCTTCCAGTTCGACGGCCCTACGGCTATTCCAGCCTCTTTGCGATCCTCCTCGCTCTTGTACCAGGCCTCTCTTCCATCGAGCGTTTGTGGTGCTTTGCCGCTCTCGTAGGTGGCTCTTGCCG
>NZ_GG704781.1:126497-143371 GCF_000160535.1 Hallella bergensis DSM 17361
GTGGCTCTTGCCGACATACTGTACAGATCTGCGCCCACCTTCACGTCAAAGAGTGCGCTGAGCGAGAGGCTCTTGTAGGTCAGCGTTGTGGTCAGACCGCCTGTCCAGTCCCAGCTGGCATTGCCCAGGATATGGTTGGAGGTGTCGTATGTAGGTAGCCCGGTGTTGGGATCGATGAGTACTTGGCCCTGTTCGTTGCGCTTGAAGTCGGGGCCGATGATGCTTCCGAAGTTCTCGCCCACCACAGCGGCCACTTCTACGTTGAGCCATGGTGCGCGCTCCAATTCGAAGAGTTGCATGTCGTCCACCAGTTTGTTCACCTTGTTGGAGTTTTTGGCAAAGTTCACGTTAATGTCCCAAGAGAAATCCTTGAGTTGTATGGGGCGCGTGCCCAACTGTATCTCGACGCCCTTGTTTTCTATTTCCCCAGCGTTGATGAGGCGATAAGTATAACCCGATGTCCAGCTGGTGGCCATGCCCATGATTTGGTTTTTACTCTTCTGGTTGTAGTAGGTCATGTCCAAACTGATTCTGTTATTCAGGAATTTAGCCTCCAAGCCTATTTCAAAGGAGTTTGTACGGGTAGGCTTGAGATTCTTGTTGGGTATGACGGAATTATTGATATAGCCAATCGAATGCCCGGGATAGGTGTAGCGACTCTTGGTATAGTTTAGGGCGAGCTGATAGGGGTCGGTGTCGCTTCCCACTTGTGCCCACGACATGCGTAGCTTTCCATAGGGCATGACGTTTCCTGCATGGAGCAATTCCGAGAAGACCCAACTACCCGAGAATGAGGGATATACATACACGTTCTTGTTGGTGGGCAGGGTCGAACTTTGGTCGCCGCGCACCGTTGCGTCGAGGTAGAGCATGTGTCGCCATCCCAAGTTGACACTGCCGTAGAGCGAGTTGATCTGCTTTCGCCAGCTACCCAGCTGTATGGAGGTCTCGTTGAAGCTCAGCAGCGAAACTACATCGCGTATCTCCATATCCCGTGCGGTAGTGGTCGTGGTGGAATTGTTCACCTTATATATATTGCCGCCAGCAGTGCTGTTAAAGTCGAAATCGCCCCAGCTGTTGTTATAGAGAGCGAGCAACTCGAAGTTGTACATGCGGTTGCGGAAGTTTCGTGTTTGCAGCTGTCCGGCCTCGAAGCCCGGTGTGGTGGGAGCCTTGTAGTCGTCGAACATGAAGTAGTTCAGGTCAGCACCTGCCGTACCCTGTATCTTGAAGTGTTTAGAAACGTTATAGATGATCTTTCCCGTCAGGCGGAACTGATCCTTCTTTGAGGTGTTTCGATTTTTGAACACATCCCAATAAGGGTTAACATTATAGGGATCCATACCGTTCCAATTGGAGTATTCTCCATTTTCGTCCTGGTAAGTGCGCAGCCATTCCTGGTCGTAAGTATTGGCCAGTGTCATCAGGTTTTTGCCAATGTTCGACTTACTGTCGCCCAATGCGGGTCTGTTCATCACATCCTCGCGCGTATAGTTTCCACTGAAGTCGAGATCCACCTTGCCAATACTCGTGTTGGCACGCAGGTTAAAGATATCGCGGCTCATGTGTGTCTTGGGTACGATATCCTTGTTGCGCATGTCGGTATAGGTGAAGCGCAGTCCTGTGTTGCCGGTGTTCATGCCTAATATAACCGAATTGGTTGCTGTGAAACCTGTACGGAAAAAGTGTGAGATGTTGTTGGGAATGATGAGGTAAGGCCGTTCCACGCCGTCAAAGTAGGTCAGCATGTTGCTGCCATCGGCCCTGGGCCCCCAGCTCTTATTGGTGTTCGAGATAGCGTCTACACTATACGAACCGTTTGACCCCATGCCATACACCTCCTGCACTTCGTCCCATCTGGCCAGCTGTGTGTCCAAGGTGAACGAGCCGTTGTATTCCACGGTGTGCCGCTCTTTGTTGGCTTTCTTGGTAGTAATGATGATCACACCGTGCGAGGCGCGGCTACCATATAGAGCCGATGCCGCCGGACCCTTGAGCACCGACATGGATTCGATGTCGTCGGGGTTGATGCTCGATATGCCGTCGCCCAGGTCGTATCCGCCGCTTGTACCAGCGCTGCCAAAGTTAGTATTGTCCAATGGCACTCCGTCTACCACGTAGAGCGGTTGGTTGTTGCCCGTCATCTCAGTGCTACCGCGCAGTATCACACGTGTGGAACCCGAAGCACCGCCTGCTGTGTTGCTTACCACCAAACCGGCCACCTTGCCGGCAAGCGAGTTGATAACGTTTGTTTCCTTGGCCTTTTGCAGCTCCTCACCTTTTACTTCGCCCACGCCGTAGCCCAAGGCTTTGCGGTCGCGTTTAATGCCCAAGGCCGTAACCACAACCTCGTCGAGCACCTTTCGATCTTCCTCAAGCACCACCGACATGCCACGGGATGCCCTTACCTCCTTGGTGGAGAAGCCCACGTAGCTGATTTCGAGTGTTGTTCCAGGTTTCACGTCAATCGAAAACCGTCCGTTAATATCGGTCACTGTTCCATTAGTGGCACCTTTCACCTTAATCGTGGCACCCACGATGGGGTCGGTACCGTCGGTCACGGTACCGGTGATATGAGACGACTGTTGTACCACCTTATTTATATAAGGTGCCGAAGCCTTGGCCGACTCAACATTCCAGGGACTTGCCATCCCGATGAGCAGTAGGCAGACTAAAGAAGTTCCATAAATCTTCATAAATATAGGTTTTATAAAACAATGTATAGTTAGGGTTTCTGATGATAGGTTATTAATGACAAAGATAGTTAGAATTTATGATAAGAGGGGTTTGATAGCTGTTTTTAATGGTTTGATAGCTGTTGTTTTCGGTTATAATCGAGGTTATTTTTCATCAACAGATGTCCAGGATGAATCCTGAGACACAGATACTGATATTTTTTCTGACAAACAGCTCTCTATATTTTGCGAATTTAAAAATATGTTTCCATCGGTTTGAAATTCGTGAAATTTGAGAGAATTCGTAGTGGGTTGACAATCAGAGTTTTAACAAATATAATTTAACAATGCGATTTTTGTCGTCTGCGATTAGATGTCAAACGCCACTACGGTTAAACTCTAATCACGATGCGACAAAGGTTCAGTCGCGCAACCGATAAGCTCAAATCGCGGTGCCACAAGACTGTAACCGCATCGGTCTTGTGTTTCTGATGTTCTTCAGGAACAAAGTTATCCGTAAAGACATGGCGCATTTCTGTCCAGATGAGACGAAAGGAAATGGCTGGAAACGGTAATAATATTTTATAAAGTGTAGAATGAGGAATGAAGAGTGAAGAGTGTAGAGTGAAGAATTAAGAATGAAGAGGGAAGAATGAAGAGGGAAGAATATGCACCACATGACTGTCGTATCACTCGAAATGTCAGATGAACCTTATTTGTATTGACTCGGAGCTATACCGAATTGTTTTCGGAAAATCGTACTGAAGTATTTCACGTTGGCAAATCCGGCTCTTGTAGCCGCCTCGGCCACAGTCGCCCCCTGTCTCAACATGACAGCCGCATTTTCCAGTCGGATGGTGCGAATAAACTCCTGGGGTGCAATGCCGGTGTACGCTTTCAGTTTCCCATAGAACAGCGTTCGGCTCATGGCCATATCCCGACAAAGGGCATTGATATCAAAGTTGGCATTTTGCAGGTTATCGAGAACAAGCTGGGTGGCTTGTTTTATAAAGATTTTTCCAGCATCGTCGGGTTGGGCTGTGTTGTCGGAAGGGTCTGGCGAGGCAGTCTGTTGTGCGACATCGACCGATTCTACTTCAGATTTTTGCTCCAAAAACGTGTAGGACTGCCGGTTCACCATATCGCGCGATTGAGCCATGTAGTAGGCTTGCAAGCGTTTTCTGTTGGTTAATATGGTAGCAATCTTGCTGTGCAAAATGCCAGAGTCGAATGGTTTTTCAATGTAGTCATCGGCTCCTGTATTGAGTCCCTCGATCATAAAGTTGCGCCCTGCCTTGGCGGTGAGTAGAATGATGGGCAACCACGAAGTCTGTGGATCTGTCTTTAGTTTCCGGCACAGTTCGTCGCCTTGCATGCCGGGCATCATCACGTCAGACACAATGATGTCGCATGTACCGTTCTCAAGATATTGCAGGGCATCTTCGGCGCTCCTTACTGTGACCACAAGATAATATGGGGAAAAGGCCGTTGAGATGTAATCGCACAGCTCTTGGTTGTCGTCTACAAAGAGCAGGGTGTCTTCAGGTTTTTCCGAGGAGATGGGCATGGGGCTTTTATTGTCCTTGTCAGGCATTGACATGGTCGGGTGTTGGTTGGATGGGGCATTGTCCTGCTCCTTGCCAAGCCATCTGTTTAAATGTTTGTTGCCTTGTTTGAAAGAGATAACGAAGGTGGTGCCTTGCCCCTCTTTACTGGTGTAGGATAGCGTGCCCTGGTGCAACTGGACAAAGCGGCGCACCAGCATGAGTCCTATGCCCGAGCCTTGCTGTAGGGTGTTGCGGGCGTTGTCGGCGCGATAGAAATAGCCAAACAGCATTTTTCTTGCTGTCGGGGGTATACCAATACCCGTGTCACTCACCTCAATATGAATGTCCTCGGGGGTGGCTGTTGCCCGGATGGCGACGTGGCCGCCGCTGGATGTGTATTTGATGGCATTGGAAATGAGATTCTCCAAAATACTATCGGCCATGAAAGGATCGAGCCATACGTTGGTGTCTGTGGGGCATTCTGTCAATGCGAGCGATAATCCTTTCTGGTGGGCAGCAAATTTGAACTTTTCAATCTGCCCCTGTAGCAACGACCGGAGATTCAGCTTTTCTACGTGGAGATTAGTCCCCAAATGGTCGGCTTGCTGAAAATCGAGCAGTCCACTGATTTTTCGTCGCAGCTTCTCACCGTTACGGCGCGCGGTGTCGAGATAGGCGCGGGTTGTGGACGAGAGCGTATTGTCGGCTGCCATGTCGTCGAGTGGAGCCAGGACAAGAGTGAGTGGGGTGCGGATGTCGTGGGCGGTGTTGATGAAGTAGGATACCTTCTCATTGAAATAGCGACGATCCAGCATGCTGCGATAGCGGCGCCATAGCAGGTAGACGAGGCTGCCGGCAACTGCAATATAGGCGATCCACGCCCACCAACTGTTCCACCATGGCGGGGCGATGTGGAGATCGAGGGCTTGTGTGTCGAGCACCTTGCCTCCGTTCCGGCTGATGCTACGCACGAGGAGGCGGTAGTGCCCGGACGAGAGTCGGGTGAGGTGGATGGTTTGGTCGCTGCCTGTGCTGACCCATTCGCCGTTGCCGCCTTCTAAGCAATATTTGTAGACGATGTCGTTTTGATAGGGATAATTGATGCTCTCAAAACCGATGTCGATACTGTTTTGACTGTAGATCAGACGTACATTCCGCTCGGCCAGCATGTGGTAGAGGTTGTGACGCAGGGTGGAATCGCTATCACTGCTACCCACGACGTGTATACGCTTAAATTTCAGCGGAGCCTTGTAGCTGAGCTCACCGATGAGCGTGGGGTTGAGGATGACCGCTCCGGTGGACGAGCCGAAGATAAGGCTACCTGATGAGAGCGTAGCCATGGCTTGTCGTCGATATTCGCGTTCGAGTCCCGTAACGAAGTTCACGTTGATCACCTTGGTCGGCTGCCCCGGTTCAATATAGACCAGCCCCTTGTCAGTGGCAGCCCACACACGTCCCATGCCGTCTGTGCCGAGCGCATATACATAGTTGGAAGGTAATCCTTGCAGCGTACTGATGTTTTGTACGTGGCGCTGGCGGATATCGTAAATATAGATACCGCCGCCGTCAGATCCCAACCATATCTGGTTGTTGCTGACGAATAGCAGCGACTGGATGGAGACATTGATATCTTGTCCTGGAAATTTGGAAGCAGGAAAATGATGAGTATACTGCCTCGTATGGGGGTTGATGAGGTAGAAGCCGTTGGCCGTGCTTACTGCAATATGCCCGTCGGATGTTGAGGTGATGGCTTGTACAAGGGAGATGTCGAACTGGTGCTTACCGCTGGCGGTGAACATCATGAGTGGTCCGTCGAGGCAGCCTATCCACAGGTTGCCCTCCTTGTCTGAGAAGAGACTGTAGACATAGTTGGTGAGAATTTGCTGGTTGTCGGTGTTGTATAGTGGGCGCGACCTGCCGTCGGGAAATACCTCGTAGACCCCAGTCCCGTATGTCCCGGCCAAAATCGAGCCGTCGGGGCGTTCGCAGAAAGCCAGCACCACCTTGCCCGTCAGGCCGTGATGCCATTTCCCTTTGGGGTCAAGGATGCTCATGCCCATGTCCGAACCCAACCAGATGTTTCCTTTCGAGTCTTGCATAACGGCACTGATGTCATTGTTGGCTGGCGATTGCGGATTCATATAGACATGTTCCAGCAGGCTCATCATGGTACCCATGGGGTAGGCTACGTCCACGCCGCCAGTGTAGGAACCTATCCAGATATCACCCCACCGGTCTGCACAGATGTCGTATATGCCATTGCCATGCAACACATTACCCGTCTTGTCATCTGCACTCATGAGTAGCTGGGCAGCTCCTCCTGAGCGATCGGCCACCCACACGCCGGCTCCATCGATGCCGAGAAGAATGGTGTTGGCGTTGAGCGGCGTTATGCATCGCACGGGATTGTGAGACACCACACTGGGCAAGGAGGATACGGAGCACCCTTTTTGGGTGTCGACAAGCTGTACACCATGATTGAATGTGCCCACCCACAACAGGCTCGTGACGGTGTCGAAAAATAGAGTCTGGACCGAAACGCCGGATAACAAATGATGGGATCTGATGCCCCTGACGGAGTTTGAGAGGGCGATTACGCCGGAATTGGTTCCGATATAGTGTGTGTCTCCGGTATCGCGAATGGTGTTGGCCACGATGCCCGACAGCACGCTGACAACCTTGTTGTCGGCGTCTATGCGATAGACCCCGCTACTCATGGCCACCCATAATCGCCCCGAACAGTCGATGCTGATGTCGTTGAGAATAATTTCGTCTTGGAAAAGGGATTGTAGATTCAGGAAAACAACATATTCATCGATGAGAGGATTGTATGCAAATATTTTTCCCGTGTTGTCGAAAGCAAAAAGTTTTTGGCCACTCTTGCGCAATTTGAACATTCTGCCGCTGGCATCACTGGCACGCATGGCAAGTGGCAAGTCGTATTTTTTGATTCGATGACCATTGTAACGCGCCACCCCGTTCTTGGTGGCAATCCAAATCGCACCGTCAGATCCTTCTCGGATGGAGAATACGCGGCGCTCGTCGAGCCCGCGTTCTCGTCCGATATGGTCGAAGATAAACTGGCGATAGGAAATGCCGGAGGCTCGTGTAAAAAGCCCGATTGTGAGAATAATAAGAAAGCTACAAAGTCTTTTCAAGCCGCTATTGTTAAATGATATGACATGCCAAGTCGGTCTGCCTAATCCCCCTGATGTGTCTGTGGAGACGTATGCCACCACATTATCCTAAGTGGATTTGAGGTTGGAAAGGTACAAAAATATACTGAAACGGTGTTCATAATCCATTGTTTTAATGTTGGGGCTATGGGAGTTGGGAGATGAGCTGATGGCTGGATCTTGTTGTTGCTCAGCGAATGCCGTAGAGATAGGCCAGTAGAGCCATTTTGCCACGCATGGTTTCGCGTGGAGTAAACTCGGCATTGACCCAGAGGTAGCGCTGGTTGAAAAATGATTCCTGACGCGGCCATCCTCCCTCTTGCCACGAGGGATAGCAGCGGTTGAGCAGTATACGGGCATCGCCGCCGTTGCCTTCGGTCCAAGTCTCGGTGCCGTTGAACGGTGTTTGTCCTGGGTGTACTTCGGGTGTGCCATCATTTCGCCCCGTGGTGTAGATGTCGGTGAGGTGTCGCTGCCCCAAGCCGGTCATCTCCACGATATTACCCGGGTTGCGCCCCAGTGCCCAGTCAGCCTCGACATACATCAAGTCCTCCAACTGTTGGCGGCGCGCTGGGGAGGAGGTTATGTGGTGACTCATCATTGCTATTTGCAGATTTTGAGAGGTCTGCCATCGTCTGTCGGTAGTGGCGCGACGTGAAGGGCGCTTGACCATGGCCTGCACATGGTCGGTGTGGGCTTGGTTGATAGCTGAGCAGAGCCGATGATGGAACTGCGGATAGTGCCGCTCGTGCGGACAGGTCATATAAGCGGCTGCCGACCATATCTGGCAGTACCCCTGCTTGCCGGTCTTGAATAGTTTGGTAGTGTCGGTTTTGACGATGCTTTCGTCTACCATTATCTTTTCCCAGCTTCTTTCGGCGGTGAGATTATAGAGGAAAGCTGCCGCCATTTGCCTGAAATCACGACCGCGCATGGGGTAGATTCCCACGTGTTGCAAATCGTCCAGTTGCTGATTCTTCTGCTTCTCTGCATACCGATAGGCCTTGATCGCCTCGCGAGTGTAGTATTTTTGTAACTCGCTGTTGCCCTGAATGCGGAATGCCTCAGCCATCATGGCGCAGTTGGCGGCATTGGCCCAGGCTGCCATAGTCGTGCATCCGGCTTGGAACATCATCCTCCAGTCCTTGTCGGGATTGGTCACACCCTGCGAGTAAGCCTCGCCATCGCGTATGCTCAGGAAAAAGTCCACTTCGTTACGAGCCTCATCAAGTAGGTCGGGGATGCCGTTGCCCGACTCCCTAATACCGAGGTTGTCTTCAGAAAGTCGCCCGTTGGTGAGCAGATACGGCAAGAGAATATCATAGATGTTGCTCACATGTGCCAGATGTCGATCCCAGTCGTAGGCATCGGAGTGGCCGCCGACAACATGGTCGTTGGTGGGGTTGCCCGGCAGGCGATGCTTGTAGAACAATGATTCCTCTGCCTTTTTGAAGTGTGGCTCGTCCCAGACATCCATGTGCTGCTGTCGCCATTCTTCGGACCAGGGGGTGAGGTTGGTCTTGTATACGACAAAGTTCTTGGGATCCACGCCTGGGATAAAGCGCGGCTGCCGGGGTACGGGCAATAGTTTCTCCGGCTCGGCAGGTTCTCCGATACGCATGTAATAGTAGCCACGCAGGCTGTAGCGGTAGGATTGAAAGTAGATGTTACGGTCGATGACGAAGTCCATGCTGCATCCCACGCCATCTACAACCAGCCGGTACGTGCCGGGATTCTGGCAGGCGAAGTCAATTTTCCACACGTCTGAGCCAGTGAGGTTCTTCTCGCCCGCCTCTTCGACGGAGGCCGAAGCTGATTTCCAAAACACCACTTTACCAACGGCTTTTCGCTCGCCAGTGGTCACGTTAAGCAGGAAGACTTGGTTGTTTTCGAATGCCTTGTAATCTCGCTGCCCGCCGTCTCCAAGCCACATATACAGGTCGGCGGCATGTGCTCTGCCGTGTGGCACATAGCCAACGATGTTCACATGGATGGCCTCGGACTGGGAGCGCCAGATGTCGAACGTTGTCTTGGCCGAGCGAGTATCGGCTTCTATCCCCGTCGGGAAGGTCACCTCGTAGGTGCAACCCTGCTTCATGGGGTGGGGAAGACGCAGAAAAAACCAATGGTCAAGCTCGCTCGCGAGAGTATGATCGGTGTTCATGGGCTTGGCCTTACGCGATACAGCTACGGGGTGTAGGCCGTTGAGAGAGGAGTCGTCGGGTGAAGAGAGGGTCCAATCGTGGGTAGCCATCGCTACAGATGGGTTTAACCGGATGCCAAACACCCTAAGCGTGTCATCGCCTTCGGCAAAGCAATGGCCAAGAAAGGCGCTCGATCCACAGCCGTTGTCACGATAGCGCACTTCGCCATCGCGAAACTGAACCATAAGAAATTCTTGGTCGACGACTTTTAATGTCATGAACTTGGTTGCATGACCCGTGACGGGCAACAGAGTCCATGCCAAGAGCAGAAGCAGGCTTTCGATTTTGGTCATATGGGTTTTCTGATTCAAAACCATGTGGTTTGGGTTGGTGTTGATCTATCACAAAGGTACAACAAATCGATAGATAAGAGAGAAGACAACGCATAAAAAGATTCAAAACAATGTCTTTTGTCCAAAATGTTGATAAATTAACCTCTAAACGAAGTGGAAATGCTTGGATGGGCGCGCAAAAAACATTATTTTTGTACGTATGAATATCGAAGAACTGAAAGACAAGCGCATTGCTGTGCTGCTCTCTGGGGGAGTGGACAGTTCGGTGGTGGTTTACGAACTGGCCAGCCATGGCCTCCATCCCGATTGTTTTTACATCAGGATCGGGCCGGAGGAAAAGGAGGAGTGGGACTGCAATTCGGAGGAGGACATGGAGATGGCCACGGCTGTTGCCAAGCGCTTCGGTTGCAAACTGCAGGTGGTGGACTGCCATCAGGAATATTGGAGTCAGGTGACGCGCTACACCATGGAGAAGGTGAGATCCGGTTTTACCCCCAATCCCGACGTGATGTGCAACCGTCTGATCAAGTTTGGTGCCTTTGACGAGAAGGCAGGACACGACTACGACCTCATTGCCACCGGCCACTATGCGCAGACCGAATGGATTGACGGCAGGAAGTGGCTTACCACCAGTCCAGACCCCGTAAAAGATCAAACCGACTTCCTGGCACAGATAGAGGGATGGCAACTGAAGAAGGCCATCTTCCCCATTGGCCATTATGAGAAAAACGAGGTGCGCGAGATTGCCGAGCGGGAACACCTCATTAATGCCCGTCGCAAAGATTCGCAGGGCATTTGCTTCTTGGGCAACATTGATTATAATGAGTATGTCCGCCGTTATCTTGGTGAGCAACCTGGCGATATTGTTGAACTCGAAACGGGTACGAAGATAGGCGAGCACAGCGGGCACTGGTTTCATACCATTGGACAGCGCAAGGGGCTTGGGCTGAGCGGAGGGCCTTGGTTTGTCATCAAGAAAGATGTGGAGCATAATGTGTTGTATGTGAGTCATGGCTACGACCCGGAGACGGCGTACAAAAAAGATTTTAAGATACACGATTTGCACTGGCTCACCGAGGAGCCAACTCCTCCCCATCATCTCTCCGAGGCAAGTGAGTCGCAAAAGCCTGGGAGCTACATTCCGATTACTTTTAAGATTCGCCACACTCCCGAATATCATCCCGGCTACTTGGATCTGAATGCAGCTTCTTCTTCAGATCATACTGAGCTGACTGGAGACACAGCTACTATCCACTCCTTGGACAAGATTCATGGCGTGGCCCCAGGACAGTTTTGCGTTATCTATGACGAGCAACACCATCGCTGTTTCGGGTCAGGTGAAATAACGCTGTAATCTTGTAATCCATATTTACCATTAATCAATTAAAGGAAAAAAAACTATGGAAATGATCTTAACGACAACCCCACAGATAGAGGGAAGCCCTGTGTTGGAGTATAAAGGTATTGTGACCGGCGAAACTATTGTCGGAGCCAACGCTTTTAAGGATTTTTTTGCCGGCATCCGTGATTTCTTCGGCGGGCGCAGTGGATCCTATGAGAGAGTGCTGCGCAAGGCTAAAGATACGTCGATAGCCGAAATGATGGAACGTGCTCGAGAGCTTGGGGCTAATGCCATTGTAGGCATAGACCTCGATTATGAAACCATAGGGTCAGGCAACTCGATGTTGATGGTGACGGCCAGCGGCACGGCGGTGGTGATTTAGCAATGCTGAATATCAATACGAAAATGCGCCCGGAACATTGCATTGTGAATGTGTACCGGGCGCATTTCGTATGTTTTATTCTTCAATTTTGTTCTTGGTTTTTCCTGTCAGCCGTTTCTTTTCTTCAATCGTTTGTTGTCCGTCTTGTTTCAGTTTTGCTTTCTGTTCTTCTATTTTCTTAGCTTGTTCAGCTGCTAAACGCCGTTTTTCCATTTCCTTTTTATAGGCATTCACGATGGGGTCGTCATCGTATTTTTCCATTTGATTGAACAACTGGCGCGTCTTTCTCAGTTGTTTCTGATCTTTGCGGTAGCGCTTGTCAAGCATCTTGGCAAAGTCAAGGCCTATGGTGGCTGCCGGCTTACCGGGGTCAGGCAGTTGTCCATTTTTCCCGAACCACCCGTCTACATTGTCTTGCAGTTGCTTGTTGCGATCCTTACCCCACACTGTCACTTCGCCAATACGCTTGTGGTTGGGTATAAGGAAAGTGGAGTCTTTGACTTCCTTGAGCAGGAGTTTTTCTGTCAGGTAGTTGGCCTTATAAACCGTAAGCGTGTCGAAGTTTTGGGGAATATAGCAGATGCCACGATAGTTGGTGGTGTCCTGATAACCGGTTTCGGTTATCACGATAACGTCTCGGATGGGCACTCTGGTTTCTATGTCGGCCACAACAAATTTCTTCAAAGGCTTTTCAGGCTCTTGAGCAGTGGCATGAAGGGATGCCAGGAGAAGGATTAAAAGAGATACTAACCCCATAGTTTATTACAAATATAACACTTTATTTGGTTAGTTCGAATTTTGGTTAACTACTTTTAAATTATTAATATTCAACTCGAGACATATCGGAGCGGGCAGGGTAGAACAGAATGAAGGATTTCAAGGATTTCCGAGCAAAACCTCCCAGTCGTTGGAAAATTCTGCGATACGATGATAGAGTAGGTTGGCTCCTTCGTCGAGTAAGGACTGATCGGACAGGGGACCGCTATTGATGGCCACCGTAAAGATTTGTGCGGCCACCCCTGCACGCACGCCCAATGGTGCGTTTTCTACCACGATTCCCTGCCAGGGCTGCAAGTGTCCGGCTTTCTGCAGTCCCATGAGATAAGGATCGGGTTTTGGTTTGCCACGTTCCACATCGTATGCGCTAACGATGTCGCTCTCGCTGAGAAACGTGCGGAAATCATTGGCAAGACGCCGGATGAGTGGGCGTTGCCCCGACCCGGTGACGATGCCGATGTGTAAGCCGGCATCTTTGATTTTCTGCATGAGCTCCATTACACCGTCGAAGATGGGCGCCTGACCCATTTTGTGGAATATTTCGGTCTTCACGTCATACATCTTTTGGGCTTCCTCAAGCGAAATCTCCTTGTTTTTCTGTTGCTTCACAAATTGGCATATTGTGTCGATTCCGCGTGCACCCTCCGTGGCGTAGGCATCTTCGGCACTCATGTCGATACCGAATTGTGCCATGGATTCTTGCCAAGCCACAGCGTGGAGCGGCATCGAATCGTAGATCACGCCGTCCATATCGAACAACACGGCGCGTGGGGAGAACTTCCTGACGGACAGTCCCGACGGCGAGTTTGTTCTGTTGATCCAACCTGCATTATATGCCTTGATGGCATCTGTAATTTTACTCATATCTTAAAAAAGTTGTGGGTGTAATCGAAACTACACCCACAGTTGCTGTTGATAATTTTATCATTCTACCCATGTCATGATGGGTCAATGATGCGTATTTATTGGGCCAGTCTTTCCTGAATGGCTTTGCTTTCTGCCTCGTAACCGGGTTTGTTGAGCAGGGCAAACATATTTTTCTTGTAGGCTTCAACACCGGGCTGGTTGAATGGGTTTACTTCCTCCAGCAAGCCGCTGATGCCACAGGCTACCTCAAAAAAGTAGATGAGCTGGCCAAGATAATATTCGTTGAGCTTTGGAATGCTGATGCGTATATTGGGCACGCCGCCATCAACGTGAGCCAACTGTGTGCCGAGCTCTGCCATCTTGTTCACTTCGTCCACACGCTTGCCGGCGAGGAAGTTCAGGCCATCCAGATTCTCATCGTCAGAAGGAAATTCTACATGGTGGTTGGTGTTCTCAACCGAGAGCACGGTTTCGAAAATGGAACGCTCGCCCTCCTGAATCCATTGACCCATGGAGTGCAGATCGGTGGTGAAATCGCATGCAGCAGGGAAAATACCCTTGTTGTTCTTGCCCTCACTCTCACCGTAGAGCTGCTTCCACCACTCTGCCATGAAATGCAGTTTAGGCTGGAAGTTCGCGATGATTTCAATCTTCTTGTCGGCCTGTGTGTACAGTGCCTGACGGGTTGCGGCATATTGAGCGGCAATGTTGTCGGCAAAAGCCACGTCCTTGCCAGTAGCTTTCTCCATGTCCTGAGCACCCTTGACAATTGCCTTGATGTCGAAACCGGCAATGGCGATAGGCAATAATCCTACCGGGGTGAGAACGGAGAAACGACCGCCTACGTTGTCGGGAATAACGAAACTCTTATAGCCTTCCTTGTCGGCGCAGGTGCGGGCCGCACCCTTTTTAGCATCGGTGACAGCCACGATAACGTCTTTTGCTTCTGCTTTGCCACGCTGATTCTCACATTGTTTCTTCAGTAAACGGAATGCCAGTGCGGTTTCCGTGGTAGTTCCCGACTTGGAAATGTTGATAACGCCAAACTTCTTGTCCTTGAGATATTCAGTTAGCTCGAAGAGATAATCCTCACCAATATTGTTACCAGCAAAGAGAATGGTCGGGTTCTTCTTGTCGTTCACGAGCCATGCAAAACTATTGCCGAGGGCTTCGATCACGGCACGGGCACCGAGATATGAACCGCCGATGCCGGCTACTACCACAACCTCGCACTTCTCGCGCAGTGTGTTTGCCACGGACTGTACTTCATCAAGGAAGTCTTCCGTGGTCTCTGACGGGAGGTGAAGCCAGCCTAAGAAATCGCTACCTTCACATGTTCCGTTCTCCAAAGCCTCTTGGGCTGCTTTCACTTTTGATTCAAAACCGGCCACGGCTCCTGCCTTGAGGAACTGTTCTGCCTTTTTAATGTCTAATTTAATATATTCCATAGTTGTTTATATTTAGGGGGGCTGCGACTTGTTGGGAGTTCAAGAGGTTGAGCATGTCAGCCTGCATTTCCCTCTTAATTCTTCTTCTCTGGTATGATCATACTGACTGTACATTGGTATTGACTCCTTCTAAATTCTCTTAGCTCTCTTACCTGAACGAGTCGGTCAGGAGCTTGATTTCGCGTTGTGGGTTGATGCGCTCGTACAGGATGTTGTAAACGGCATCGAGAATGGGCATGTTGACGTGTAGATGGCGGTTGATTTCCTTCATGCATTTGGTGCCATAGTAACCCTCAGCAATCATCTCCATCTCTATTTGTGCGGTCTTTACGCTGTATCCTTTGCCTATCATGGTGCCAAAGGTGCGGTTTCTCGAGAAGTTTGAGTAGCCCGTGACAAGCAGGTCGCCGAGATAAACGCTGTCAATGATCGACCGTTCCATGGGGTACACGGCATCGAGGAAACGACTGGTTTCCTGCACGGCGTTACTCATGAGAACGGCTTGGAAGTTGTCACCATATTTTAGTCCGTTGCAAATTCCGGCCGCAATGGCGTAGACATTCTTCAGAACCGAGGCGTATTCAATTCCCGTGACGTCGGTTGATGTTTTGGTTTTGATAACGTCGGAGTCTAATATGTCGGTGAAGGCCTCGGCTTTCATGAGATCCTTGCAAGCAACGGTGAGGTAGCTCAGGCGTTCCAGTGCCACTTCCTCGGCATGAGAGGGACCCCCAATGCACGATAGGTTTTCATAGGGGACGTCAAAGACCTCGTGGAAATATTCCGAACACACCAGGTTTTCTTCCGGCACAATACCCTTGATAGCTGTCACGATAAACTTGTCCCTGATGCTCGTTTTGAGTTTTTTGAGATGGTTTTTCAGATAGGGGGATGGCGTGACAAACACCAAGGTGTCGTATGCCTTCGCGATCTTGTTGAGGTCTGATGAGAAGAAAATCTCATCGACATTAAAGTGTGCCGAGGTAAGATAGGCCGGGTTATGACCGAGGCGCTTGAAATCCTCAATACGATCATCGCGGCGCATATACCAACCGATGTGATGCGTATGATTCACCACGATCTTGGCAATGGCCGTGGCCCACGACCCGCCTCCTATAATTGCTATCTTACCGATGTTGAACATAGCCGTTAAAGGCAAGGGAGAGAAGAAAGAAGCACTCCCTCCTCTCTCTTGTTTTTATTCTTTCATAGCCTTGTCAATCCACGATTGGAATTCGTCGACAGTAGGCTTTGTATAGTCTAACTTGTATTTTTTGACAATCTCGCCAAGTTTCTGTTGCAGACCCTGGGCTTTCTCGTCCTTGATGTCAGATATAAGATTGAATCCCGCTTTGCGCAGAATGTATACCCAATCTTCCGGCACACCAAGTTCCGCCCATTCCTTGATACTGCTCTGTGGCATTTTTTTCTCAGGTTTGAGTTGCGGGAAGGGCATCACTTCCTGAATGTTGGGCTGTCCCGTCATCAGCATAACCAGTCGGTCAATGCCGATACCGATACCCGATGTAGGCGGCATGCCGTATTGCAGCGCACGCAGGAAGTCCTGATCAATAATCATCGCCTCGTCGTCACCCTTGTCGGCCAGTTTCATCTGGTCGATGAAGCGCTGCTCCTGATCCAACGGGTCGTTCAGCTCAGAGTATGCGTTGGCCACTTCCTTTCCATTCACCATAAGCTCGAAGCGCTCGGTCAGGCCGGGCTTGGAGCGGTGCATCTTGGTCAGCGGAGACATCTCAACGGGATAGTCGATGATAAACGTGGGCTGAATAAACGTTCCCTCGCAGAACTCGCCAAAAATTTCGTCGATGAGCTTGCCCTTGCCAAAGGTCTCGTCCACCGATTCGAGCTTCAGGTCGTCCTTGGCAATCTTATAGATTTCTTCCTCCGTCTTGTCAGAGAGATCGAATCCGGTTTTTTCTTTAATAGCATCGAGTATGGGCAGACGGCGATACGGAGCCTTGAACGAAATCACATGTTCTCCGTTTTTCACCTCAGTGGTGCCGTTCACGGCCACACATATTGTTTCGAGCAGGCGCTCGGTGAAACTCATCATCCAGTTGTAGTCCTTGTATTGAACATACAGTTCCATACAAGTAAATTCGGGGTTGTGGAATTTGTCCATACCCTCGTTACGGAAGTTCT
>NZ_GG704781.1:143593-219664 GCF_000160535.1 Hallella bergensis DSM 17361
TTTGTCCATACCCTCGTTACGGAAGTTCTTTCCAATCTCATACACCCCCTCAAAACCGCCTACAATGAGTCGTTTCAGATAAAGTTCCGTGGCGATGCGCATATACATATCAATGTTGAGCGCGTTGAAGTGAGTGATGAACGGGCGCGCACTGGCACCGCCTGCAATGCTTTGCAGTATCGGGGTTTCCACCTCGGTGTAGCCGGCCTCATCAAAGAATTTGCGCATGGTACGCAGTACGGTGGCGCGTTTCAGGAACGTTTCCTTCACGCCATCATTCACCACGAGGTCCACATAACGTTGGCGGGCGCGCAACTCCGGGTCGTCAAACTTGTCGTAGGCCACGCCGTCTTTGTATTTCACAATGGGCAGTGGTTTCAAACTCTTGCTCAGAAGCTTGATTTCCTTGGCATGTACAGATATTTCGCCGGTTTGTGTACGGAACACGAATCCCTTGATACCGATAAAGTCGCCAATGTCGAGAAGTTTCTTGAATACCTTGTTATATAGATCCTTGTCCTCTCCCGGACAGATGTCGTCACGGGTCACATAAACTTGGATTCGACCTTTGCTATCTTGCAATTCCATAAAACTGGCCTTGCCCATCACACGACGGGACATCATGCGACCGGCTATCACCACTTCGCGTTCATCCCCGTCTTTAAATTCGTCCACGATATCTGCGGAGAATGCATTGGTGGGAAATTCTTCGGCCGGATAGGGGTCAACCCCCATATTTTTTAGTTCTTGCAGGCTTTGGCGACGGCCAATTTCCTGCTCACTCAGTTCTAAAATGTTCATCTTAAATCTGTTCGAATATATTCTTTCTAACGTGCAAAGTTACTAAAAAGTATTCAAAGTGTCGGCGTATTTGCTAAAAATAACCGTATGTATGCAACAGTTGTGCAAAACGGGCAGCCTGTAGTCCGCATTGAGCGTGTCGTCAAATGGCACACCTGCTGCGGGAGGTGCTTCTGCTTGCTTGCGGAATCTTCTGTTGAGTAGCCATGTGTACATCAAAAACTTAACCCCAAGTTGGAACATAAACATTCGACGCATTCTTGTAAGTTTATTTTTTCTTTGTTTATGCTTGCAAATATAACAAAAGGCAGGGAATCTATCCATGCCTCTATGGCTAATCTTTAAACATTCATAAGTTGCCACCATCTGATCAAGTTTTTCTATAAGTCTATATGCTTCTTTTGATTTTCCAAGACTTAATTGACAAATACCCTTTAGATATAAAGAGTCGTTTTTAAATAGACATTACTTTTTATGCCATTTTCATGAATTTACGTTATTAATGTTTTTTTTGCAAATAGAGTTGCGTTTTTTTTACCACGATTTTCATACCTTTGCGCCACTTTTTTTGTGGTCGCAAACAAGTCGCAATGTTGTATGTGAATTGTTGTGGTCACTTCATTAAATAATCAATCAAAAATTAAAAGAAAAAAACAATGATGAAAATTTATCACAAAATTCCCATGTTATTGGTTGTGCTTTGTGCGCAGGTGAATATGATGATGGCTCAAGAAATCAGGCCTGAGGTTGTGCCGGATGTTTGGGGTACTTATGAGGGTGAGGCCACCACGGAGTTGTTCGACCGTACGACCGAGACGAAGACTCCGAGTGGTAAGAAACAAATGGTCATAGAGATAGGCAAGGGTGAACGTTCGTTCACTGTTTTAACCTTAAAAGACGTTACGATCGGCCAATATGAGTTCGCGTCAATACCTTTCAAAGATTGCTATCTGTTGCCTAATAACAACAAATGGCATGTAGAGGCATACAACAATCTTGATGACGAGGTGGCTACCAAGGACAAACAGCACATAGTATGGTTATCAGGTAGTATTGATGAGAAAGAGAGTTTTGTGGATAAGGACGGCAACTTGAAACTTAGTTTTTTCTTGTCTTTTAAGGAAGACTCGCATATACAATATGTATTTAAAGGAAAAAAGAAATCAACCCTCACGGGCATCGACCATGTGAACGCAGACAAGAAAATACCAGATGTGTTCGATTTGCAGGGGCGTCGCGTGGGCAAGATAGGCAAAGGCGTGTATATCGTGAATGGCAAGAAAGTGGTGTTTTGATGCATCGATACGCTGTTTGAATGGTGATAATATCGGCGAGGGGTGGCTGCATGTCTACCCCTCGCTTGTTCTTATATCATGTCAATATATCATGTATTCCTTGTCATGTGTCAATGATGTGAGGATGAGAAGACAAAAACTTAACCCCAATTTGGAGCATTGCCACTCACTTCTTTTTATGAAAAAAAGGTAGTAGTAATAGAAGTAAAACCGTTATTACGTAGACTATTATGAGCCATGCATAGTTAATAATATGATTGATATCATCCACACTCATCGCATTATATTTTAAATTAACCTCCCCATTCAATACTACACCTATACTTAAATATAGCACATATAAAGAGAATAAAATTACAGAATATTTTATTGTTTTATTTTGCATAACATCAAACTTTTTTATCTTTAGACTCCATGAAGTTTGTATATTTTCTTGACAAATGGTCTTGCAGTTTTCGCGAATTTAAAAATAAAAATCCTGTGAGCCGAAATACGTGAAATTTGAGATAATTTGTAGTTGGTTGACAGTCAGTAGTTTCGTAACCATACTCTCTCTTTCACAGTTTTATTGTCTGCGATTGCATATCAAACGACAGCATGGTTAGGCCCTGATCGCAAGGCGAGGAAGCTTCTATCGTGTCGCCATGAAGCCCAAGTCGTACCGTCATTAGATACTCATCGTACTGCCACGGATTTTTTTTGTTTGTCCAGACAGATTTTAGCCGTAAAAACATGGCTCTTTTTCTTCTGGTTGCTCCGGGAATTATCATCAGTTTTTGGTTATATTATTTTACACAGCATGGGGCGTGTGCAGAGGAAGCGTATGCTTAGATTTTAATGTAGATGTGGCGTTTCCAGAGGGGGTAGCCAATGGCGGCGTGCAAAAGGACAAATAGTGTTGCATAGGCTGCGCTGGCCCAGTAGCCATTGGTGATGATGGTTTGGAGTCCGGCAAAGACAGCGTCTTTGATGCCGGCAGCTCCCAAGCTGATGGCAAGAACCTCACTGGCAACGTAAAGAAAGAGGGGGTTGGAGCCGAAAATCAAAAAGAAAGTCCATGCACGCCCTTTGTCTTTGTTGAGAAAAGAGGCTGTTTGGCGAGTGTCTTCGATGAGATAAACGAGCAAACCTTGTGTGAAGGACGCAAGTCCGCAGGTTGTAAGCACGTAGGAAGGACTCCAAATTCGCTTGTTAAGTGGCAGGAGAAGGGTGAGGATAATGCCTGACACGACAAGCATTGCGCCAGCCAACAAGAACATTCTGACAGTGTTTTGAGTGGAGTGCGAGCCTTGCTTCCCGATTGTCAGGCGGGCAACCCAGAAGCCGATGAGCGTGTGGGCAATGGCGGGCAGGGTGGAAAGCAGCCCCTCGGGGTCTACGGGCGAGCGGTGGTAAAGGTGGTCGTAGCCCAGGATGTGGGTGTCGACGATAGCCAATAGGTTTGTGGCACTGCTGTAGTCGTATCCGCCACCAATGATGAGTAATAGGGAATAGGCGATGAGCAAGACGGCAATGAGCCACGGAATGAGATGCAGGCGCTGTGGCACTTTGGATGAGAGAATGGCCACGAAAGCTGTTGCGCCATAGCATAGGGCGATGCGCTGCATCACGCCCATGATGCGCAGGTGTGCCAGGTCTAAAGGACTCCCGTTGCAGGCCATGTCGAACCAGTTAATGGTCAATCCGATCAGGAACAGAAGCGCCGTTCGGCGGGCAATTTTTCGGAGTGTTTTTGCCGACCATGCAAAGTTGGACTTTCTGAGGCTCAGGTATGTGGAGACGCCCACCATAAACAGGAAAAACGGAAAGACAAGGTCGCAGAGCGTCATGCCATTCCATCGGGAGTGTCGAAGAGGGGAGAAGATTTGTGTTCCGGCTCCGTTGTTCACGAATATCATGAGCATCACGGTGAGTCCGCGAAGCACGTCAAGGCTGATGAGTCGCTGTTGTGGCATAAGGGTAAGAATGGATATTGATACACCATTTTCCCGATGCATCGGCCTGACGAAAACTCTACGGTGACCGTAGGTTCGTGCCGGTGATACCGGGAAAAATGGGGGAGAGCAGGGTTGCTTCCGAGGGATTGATTATGGGAATTTGGGATATTTGTCGAAGTCTGGCTTGCGCTTCTCGAGGAATGCGCGGCCGCCCTCGTGGGCTTCGTCGAGCGTATAGTAGAGCATGGTGGCATCTCCGGCCAACTCTTGGATGCCCGCCTGGCCGTCGAGTTCGGCGTTGAAGCCCGCTTTCATCATGCGCAGGGCCAGCGGCGACCGCTCCATCATGGTCTCTGCCCAAGCCACGCAGGTGTCTTCAAGCTGCTCGAACGGTACCACCTTGTTGACCAGTCCCATGTCTAACGCCTCTTGGGCGGAGTATTGCTCGCAGAGAAACCATATCTCGCGCGCTTTCTTCTGTCCCACAATGCGAGCCAGGTAGCTGGCGCCGAAACCCGCGTCGAAACTGCCCACCTTGGGACCGGTTTGTCCGAAGATGGCATTTTCGGAAGCCACGCTGAGGTCGCACATCACGTGTAGCACGTGTCCGCCACCAATAGCATAGCCGTTGACCATGGCGATGACAGGCTTGGGCAATCGGCGAATCTGCATCTGCACGTCGAGCACATTCAGGCGGGGCACGCCGTCGTCGCCCACGTATCCGCCGTTGCCCTTGACGTGCATGTCGCCTCCTGAGCAGAAGGCCTTGTCGCCAGCACCGGTCAATATCACCACGCGAATGTCCATGCAGTCGCGGCAATAGGTGAAGGCCTGCCCCATTTCCATCACTGTGCGTGGGGTGAAGGCGTTCCGGTAGCGCGGTCGGTTGATGGTTATCTTTGCAATGTGATGATACTCCTCAAAGAGTATTTCTTTGAAGTCGAAACCCTCTATCGCTTTCCAATGACGTTGGGTCGTCGTTTTGTCTTTAGCTTGATCGTTGTTTGTTGTCATCAGTTCAATTTTTTCTTGTCACCGTAGAGGTAGTCGCGCAGCACCCGATCGTCTTCTTCCCGGTCGGTAAACACTTCTAAGAGTATGGGGACCATGCTGTTTGGGGCTGTCAGCGCTTCTATTCCCTCAGCCAGTTGTTCGTTATTGTATGCGGCATAATATTTGATGTTGTTCTCCTCACATATTCCCTCGGCTGTCGTGTTGTGTGACGCCATGATATAGTTCTCGCTGGCAGGGCTTTCCTGCAGACCGGACAGCTGTCCGAAAATACCCCCACCGCCATTGTTGAGGAGCAATATTCGGAGGTTGCTGGTGAGGTTTTGATTCCACAATGCATTTTGATCGTAGAAGAAACTGAGGTCGCCAATGACACAGAACACCAAGTCTTCGATTCCGCAGGCCAATCCGGCGGCCGTGGAAAGGCACCCCTCTATGCCGTTCACTCCACGGTTGACGTATATATATTGACTGGCATAAATCAGTCCTAAACGCACGGCCATGCTGTTGGCAAACTGGAGTACACAGTTCGTTTTGCCGATATTCTTACACAGAAGGCGCACGGCTGACATCTGCGAAAAGTCCGGCTCGTAGCTTTCGCAAAATGCTATGCAGTTTTGCTTCAGGGTGTCCCATTTGTCGTGATAGGCGGTTGGCTTTTTATCATTAACGGCCAGAGCCAATGCGCTCAGGGTTTCGACAAGGGTAGATTGCAACACCTCGGTGGCATTCATAAATACGTCATAAAGTATTCCGTCACGATTGACGATGACGGTGCGGGCACTTTTGGCCTTTCGCAGGAATTGTTTGATGCGCTTGCTCACCAAGTGCCCACCAAAATATATAATGAAATCGGGCAGATAGTCCTCTTCTTCTTCTTCGATCATCAAAAGCATCTTGTCGATATGAGCGGGCGGTGTGTAATAATCATGGCCTAATTTCTCGTAGAGCACCACAGCGTATTCCTCCAAGTCCGCCAGCTGGTTGTCGGCACCTTCAAAGTTTTCTGCCTTGGTTTGTCCAATGATAATCATCGGGCGTTTGGCCTTCTTGAAGTCCTCGGCAACGTCCGGTTGTGTGTAGAAATTAAATTCGGCCAAATGCGGTAGAATTGCTCGCTCGTCGGGAAGTGATTCGACCGAAAATTCGAATAAGGGTTCGCTGATGGGCACGTTGATGTGTATGGGACCACCTTCACCGCGTTGCATCTCGATGAAGGCTTCATTGATGAGTCGGTTGCAGTACCACCGCTCGGTGTCGTCGTGGGGTTCGGGCAGGTTGACAGCCTTGCGGACGAAGTCGCGCAAGGCGTTGGGTTGGTGCAAGGTCTGGCCTTGCAGTTGGTCGATCATACAGGCTGGTCGGTCTGCTGAAATGATGATGAGCTTGCGATGCTGATACAGAGCCTCAGCCGCAGCAGGTGCCACATTGAGCAATGCCGACCCCGAGGTAACGCAAACGGCGACAGGTCCGTCGTCTATCTGGCTCAGGCCCAGGGCGAAAAAACCTGCCGAGCGTTCGTCGGTTACCGGAAAGCAATCGATCTCCGGGCATTCGTTGAGGTTGTGTACAATAGGCGCGTTGCGGCTCCCAGGGCATACTACAGCGTATTCAACACCCCATTTCACTAACAAGGCGGTAAGTATATTGACGTTGTCTTTATTCGAATACATAGCTTTTGATATTAGTTGTTAAGCAGACGGTGCATGGTCAGCATTTTCGTTTGCGTTTCTTTCCACTCCCGCTCCATGTTGCTGTCATGGAGGATACCTCCTCCCGCATAGAGGTTTGCTGTTTTGCCAACGATCTCCATGCATCTCAGGGCTACATATAAATGGGTTTCCCCATGCAGCGAGAGGGGTCCGCAAAAGCCGCTGTAATATTTCCGGTCTATCTGTTCGCTGGCAGAAATAAAAGCACGGGCTTTCTCTTTGGGAATGCCGCATACCGCCGGGGTGGGATAGAGGGCTTCTATCAGCGCGCCGATGTTGGCGGTGTTGTTCAGTTTGAAAGTAAAATCCGTTCTCAGATGCAGCAGATGAGCTGCAGCCACGGTGTAGGGTCCTTGCTCCGAAATGTGATCAGCGTGTTTGCTGAGTACGTCTTTTATATACGTGCTTACATACTGTTGCTCTTCTCTATTCTTCTTTGTCCATACGGTTTTGCTGACATGTGGTATGCCCTCTTCTCGTTTCATGGTGCCGGCCAAAGCCATGGTGTGCCATTCTTCCGGGTTGCCATCGAGCAGAATCTCGGGCGTGGCCATGAGCCAAGTACCGGCTTGTTGCAGGCACACAAGGGCTACAAATTGGTGGGGATAGATGTTGCAGGCTTTCAGGAATAGGTCTTGGGGAGTGATGTCATCGGGCAAGTCAGTTGGTGAGCACCGTGAAAGCACAATCTTGCCAAACTTCCTCGTCTGCGTCTCTGCATGGAATTTGGCGAAGGCGGAGGCGTAGGCGGCTTTTTCTGTCGGCCGTTCTGGTGCAGTTGTTTTGGTGCTTGCATGATTTTGCTGGAACTGAATCTCATGGTTTTCTACCACGTCAGGATGCATCACCAAGACAGGATGTTGTCTTGAAACCATAAAGGGAGCCATTACAAAGCCCTCTTCTTCATCCAATTCGGCTACCGAACCGTATGCCGACGGCTCACCCTTCGACTGTGCCATAAACGTATAATGGCTCTGTCCGGGCAGTCTGTAATATGCAAAGTTGTTCAGTTTTCTATCCACAGAATGGTTTTCTATTCGTCTTCGTAGGGCTGAGTGGGCTGTCCGTCTTTTTTCGGCGTCATCACGTAGTTGGTTACCTGAACGGTGGACACCAGCTTGCCGTGCGAGTTTTTCACATCCACCTGCCATACGTGCAGCGTTCGTCCTCGATGTTGCAGCTTGCCGTATGCGGTCACGGTGTCGCCTTCCATCACGGTGCTGATATGGTTGCCGCTCACATTGATGCCCACGCTGATCTTGTCGGGGCATAGCGACATCGACCCCACACCGGCTAAGTTTTCAGCCAAAGCCAGTGTTGCGCCACCCGAGAGAAAACCAAACGGCTGCCGGTTGAGTTTGTCCACTTTCATGCGAGCCATACAAGTGTCTGGTTCGGGAGTGGACAAGAATTCCATGCCCAGCGTGTTGGACAGGCCGTCCTGTCGCTCTATCATTTCTTTTTGCTGTTCTACGTTCATTGCAATCTTCTTTGGATGTTGTTATTGCAAAGATAATAAAAAGAATCGTAGAAAGGTCCTATATGTATGGTTTTTTACAGACTTATTGCTCCGGAAGAATTGCCCTTCATCCCCCCTTTTCTGTTCGCCCATTGTTCCAGCTGTTGCATATAGTTCTGAAAGTTCCTTTCTTGGGCATGTTTCCAAACGTCGCCCAACATGGCGGCACCGCCAAAACCGTAGTCAGCCACTTGTTGAAGTTTCTCCGTCGATACCCCTCCCAAAGCGATGACGCGACCATCGATAACACCTTCTTCGTGGGCTTGTCTTAATTGTTGTTCCGAAAAGGTGGAACGATAACCTTGCTTGGAGATGCTGTCGAATATCGGGCTGAGAAAGACATAGTCCGTTAATGGTTTGGTTGCCTTTAATTCGTCTAAAGAATGGGTTGATTTTGAACACGAACCACGATGTCCCTCCGGAGCGATAGGATTCCGTCGGTTCAGGTGTATACCTTTCAGGCCGTAGGGCGCACACAGGTCGAAATGGTCGTGAAGCACGATTTTCGGTCTGCATATTTCCGGAATCTCCTCGATGAGCCGTGCCATATCACGGCTGTCCGACTGTGGTTTGCGCAGGTGTACAGCCCACACGCCATGTCTAAGCAACTGTTCTATGACAGCCGCTTCACCCACAATGAAATCCGGAGAGGTGATAACGATGATTTTCATAGTCAATATCTGTTTACGCGTTGCTCCCAACAAAAAGCCTCCAATCGGTTGAGATCGGTTCATGGAGCCACGTTGATATTAATATATGATGACAAAGATACAATTTTATTGAAGATTATTTTTCTCTTTAAACAAAAAAGGCTAACTTTGCTATCGATGAACTTCGGAAAGAATCCGAAAGAGGGGTGCTGTGCTCATGGAAGCAGGCTGAGATTAGACCCGTATGACCTGATGCAGGTAATGCTGCCGTAGGAATTGCGAAACTTCGCGTTTATCGTGGAAGAGCCTCTCTTAAATGATTGTCGTTTAAGAGAGGTTTTTTTTTCTTGGCGTTTGCCGATTGTGCCCATTTGTATCTCTTTTGCGTTCCTTGTCACAGTTCTCTGTACTTGTTGTCGTTCTAAGACAAGGCGACAATCCTAAAAAAACACCTATGAATGTACAATTTATCAGTCATCGCAACGCACGCTTCGACGATTTGGAGGGCATCCGACTGGCATTGGCCGGCGGCTGCCGATGGGTGCAGCTGCGCATGAAAGACGCTACCGATGAGGTCGTGATCGAAGTGGCCGTGAAGGCCCGTCGGCTCTGTGACGAATATGGAGCGACCTTGATTCTCGACGATCGCGTGCACTTGGTGGAGCCTACCCGTGCCGACGGCGTTCATTTGGGGCGGCTCGATATGCCCGTAGACTTGGCTCGACGGCTCCTTGGGCATAACCGGATTATCGGCGGAACGGCCAACACCATCGAAGACATCAGGCGGTTGGCCGCGTGGGGAGCCGACTATATTGGCTGCGGACCGCTGCGTTTCACCACAACTAAGCAAAACCTTGCACCTCTTTTGGGATTCGACGGCTACCGTCGACTTATCAGTCGTATGCGTGCCGAGGGCATTCGCTTGCCCCTTGTGGCCATAGGCGGCATAACCGAGAAAGACCTTCCCCGCCTCGTCGAGGTGGGCGTGGAGGGTATTGCTGTCAGTGGCAGTGTGCTCAATGCTCCCAATCCAACCTTAGCTATGCAAAACCTTATCAACTATGGACAATAATATCAGAATCAGTTATCCGAAATCGGAGAAAATCTATTTGTCGGGCACCTTATATCCCGACCTGCGCGTAGGTATGCGTCGCATCAGACAGACACCTACCGTAACGGTGGAAAATGGCAGGCGCCACACCACACCCAATGCCCCTGTCGTGGTTTACGACACGTCGGGCCCCTACAGCGACCCGAATGTGGAGATAGATCTCCGCCGGGGATTGCCCAAGCTGCGCAAGCCATGGATAGAACGTCGTGGCTCCGGCACTCAGCTCTATTGGGCACGCAAGGGCGTGATTACCGAGGAAATGGAATATGTGGCTATCCGTGAGAACATGAACTGTGAAAAACTGGGAATAGAGAGCCATATCACCCCTGAGTTTGTGCGACAGCAGGTGGCTGCGGGTCATGCCGTGATTCCGGCCAACATCAACCACCCCGAGTCCGAGCCGATGATTATCGGTACCGACTTCCTGGTGAAAATCAATACCAATCTCGGTAATTCGGCCGTGTCGTCGGGCATCACCGAGGAAGTAGAAAAGGCGGTGTGGAGTTGCAAATGGGGTGGTGACACCATCATGGATCTTTCCACCGGAAAAGACATCACCAAGACGCGTGAATGGATTTTGCGTAACAGCCCGGTGCCGGTGGGAACGGTACCGATGTATCAAGCTTTTGAGAAGGCGGGAGGCAAGATAGAAAACCTCTCTTGGGAACTTTTTCGCGACACTTTGATTGAGCAAGCAGAGCAAGGGGTTGACTATTTCACCATCCATTGCGGCATCCGACTGGAGAATGTGCCCTTGTCCCAAAGTCGTCTCACGGGAATGGTGAGCCGTGGTGGCAGCATTATTGCCAAGTGGTGCACCATCAATCGACAGGAAAGTTTTCTTTACACTCACTTTGACGATATTTGCGACATTTGTCAGCAATACGACATAGCCATCTCTTTGGGCGACGGCTTGCGTCCCGGATGCACGCGCGATGCCAACGATGCGGCTCAGTTTGCCGAACTCGACACCTTAGGGCAACTCGTGGAACGTGCGTGGGAACGCAACGTACAAGTATTTGTTGAAGGCCCCGGCCATGTGCCGATGCACAAGATTCGCGAGAATATGGACCGCCAGATAGAGCGGTGTCACGGTGCCCCATTCTATACGCTCGGACCAATCGTGACTGACATTGCACCCGGGTACGACCACATCACGAGTGCCATCGGTGCTGCAGCCATCGGTTGGTATGGAACGGCGATGCTTTGCTATGTCACCCCGAAGGAGCATCTTGCCTTGCCCAATCGGGAAGACGTGCGCACGGGTGTGATAGCCTATAAGATTGCGGCCCATGCTGCCGACCTGGCCAAAGGACATCCTGGAGCTTTTGTGCGCGACGACGCATTGTCCAAGGCACGTTATGAGTTCCGGTGGACCGATCAATTCAATCTCTCACTCGACCCCGATCTTGCCCGACAATATTATATAGATGGCAACCCGAGAGAGGGACAGTACTGCTCCATGTGCGGCCCAAACTTCTGCGCCGCGCGCATTTCACACACATTAGATGAATGTGAGGATATTGACAAGTAGTTCTTAGAGGTGTTCATTCGTAGAATGCCACTTTATAATCAATTTATAATACATTACAATGATTGAGACACAAGTTTCCAAAGGTATTATCAGCACCTATTATGAAAAGCTGGAGAAGAATTTAAACCTCGACGTGGCCATTGTGGGCGGCGGTCCGTCGGGTATCGTAGCCGCCTATTATCTGGCCAAAGCCGGACTGCGTGTGGCCCTGTTCGACCGTAAGCTGTCACCCGGAGGCGGTTTGTGGGGTGGCGCGATGATGTTCAACCAAGCTGTGATTCAAGAGGAGGCCATATCCATTGTTCGTGAGTTTGGCATTAATTTCAAGCCATACGAAGATAGTCTTTACACCATAGACACGGTGGAAAGTACGGCCGGACTGCTCTATCATGCCGTGCACGCCGGAGCAACGGTGTTCAACTGTTACTCGGTGGAGGATGTGGTTTACAAGAACAACCGTGTGAGTGGGGTAGTGGTGAACTGGACTCCTGTGCTGCGCGAGGGGATGCACGTAGATCCATTAAATATCAGAGCCAAATGTGTAATCGACGGAACGGGGCACGACAGTGAGGTGTGCCAAACCGTAGCGCGCAAGAACGGAGCCCGGCTCAACACCGTTACAGGTGGAGTCGTGGGTGAGCGTTCGCTTGATGTTACTGAGGGTGAGCGTCAGGTGGTAGAAGGCACGAAGGAGATCTATCCCGGGCTTTGGGTTTGTGGCATGGCGTCGAGTGCTGTGGGCGGTACGCCGCGCATGGGACCTATCTTCGGCGGAATGTTGATGTCGGGCAAAAAGGTGGCCGACAGCATTATTGAACAACTAAAGACCCCATGAGCCGCCGTTGCGTTCCCGTGCTGACCATTGCCGGTTCCGACAGTAGTGGCGGAGCCGGCATTCAGGCCGACATCAAGACGATTTCTGCCTTGGGAGGTTATGCTGCAGCTGCCATCACTGCGGTGACGGCACAGAACACTTTGGGAGTGACGGCCGTTGAAGCCGTGTCTCCCACGATGGTTGAGGCGCAGATTCGTGCCGTGATGACCGACATTGTGCCCCGTTCTGTCAAGATTGGTATGACGGGGAGCCGGGAAACGATAGATGCTGTGACTTGTGGACTGTCGGCCTATGCTACTGTTCCCATAGTGCTCGACCCCGTGATGGTATCCACTTCAGGCTGCCGTCTCACAGAAGAAGATGCGATAAAATCACTGATCGAACGCCTCGTGCCAATGGCCACGCTGCTCACGCCCAATTTGCCGGAAGCCGAACAGTTGGTGGGGCATCGCGCTTCTACAATAGCCGAGCGCGATGAAGCAGCTCGCCGCATACTCGACATGGGGTGTGGCGCAGTGCTCATCAAGGGCGGGCACGATATGGATGGCGACACGATGGAAGACCGGTTGTATAGGTTTGATGCACGGGGCAGTATGGTAATTGACCGGTTTGTTCACACCCGTATAGACACATCAAATACACACGGAACGGGTTGTACCTTGTCGTCGGCCATTGCCACTTATCTGGCCATGGGTGAGCCGCTGGTCGAGGCGGTGGAGAAAGGTGTCAACTATCTGCAGGAAGCGCTTCTACATGGAGTCGATTTGGCCATTGGACAAGGTCATGGTCCGGTAAACCATACGTTCAACCCGCTGCCCATGTGGGCAGACTGATGGTGTGAACTCGTCTTGACGACATCGTTTTAAAATATAGAAAACTCTTAACAAAAGCTGTCTGTAGAACAGCGTGTGTTAGTAATGAAAAGAATCGAACGATTCTATTTCTTCATAGGCAGAGTATAGAGAATCTTTCCTTCTTTGTTAATGGCATAGAGCGTGAGCTGCTGCTTGTCGGCACTGACTACTGTGAATCCCGTTGAGGGATCGCACCAACGCGTGCCCTCCATAGGCTGCACGGAACGCGAGAGTGCAGCCGCAGAGTTCACCCAATAGTTGATGTTGTCGCCCGGCTTTTTGATGTACTGGAAGTTATGGATGTGCCCGCAACCATAAACCGACACATTGGGGTGGCGACGCAGCACGGGCAAAAGGTATTTCTGCATATCGGCGCGCTCCGAGTTTGCCTTGGACGTCTGCGCATAAATGGGATGATGCCCCACGCAGATAACCCAATCTTCCTTGGCTGCGGTCAGCGTGCTGTCGAGCCATGCCAGTTGCTTGTCGCGATCCTGCAAGTGTGCATCGGGATAGGTTTCGGTGTCTTTGCGATATTTGCCCATCAATGGGGTGGTGTCGATGAAGACCACACGCACGGAGCAATCCTTGCCTTCGAATACCTTGGAGTAATAGCGTGCGGGCATGGCCCAGCGACGGCTCACTTTGGCATAGTCGAGTACGGCCTGTGTGTTGCCGCGATATTCATGGTTGCCCAATAGAGGATACCAAAAGCACATCAGTTCCGGATGGGAATAGATGAGCTCGTAGTTGGTCATCCACAAGGGGTCGGTGACGCTCTCCACACCACTGAAATGGTGGACATCACCCACCGCAATGACGGCTTCCGGGCCAACGGTTTCTGCCATTGTACCCATCAGTTCGCCAATCGTTTTCTGGTCGTAATAGCCGTTACGGCCCATGTCGTTTACCCAATAGAGATTGACGTCTGCCTTCATCTGCTTCCACTCTGCGGGCGTTTGAGCCTGCAAAGAAATGAAAGACGAAACGAGGAGGCCTGCAAATAATATATGTCTGAATAGTTTATTCATTGTTGTGCGTGTTTATTTTGTACCAAATGCTCCGAAGAAGTTGCTCGGAACCGGTGCTGTGACATAATAGTTTTGGTCGTCGGCATTGCTTGTCCACTTCACTTTCTTCATACCAAAGAAGGCAAGTCCTCCGGGGAAGTTGCGCATCACGGCAGACGTTGCACCGGAAAGCTGTGGTGCACTCGGCTGCAAATGGAAATCCCAAGAGGCGTTCCATTTCAGTGGTGCGCCGTTGGCTACGTTGTCGCTTTCGCAGTTGATGTTCATCTTGTCGTTTTGGGCGAAGCTGACAAACAGTTTTGACAAATCTTCCGGAGCCGCTCCCGTGATGTTGCGGTCGTCCCAGACAATCATCTTGAAGTCCTTACCCTGCTGCTTGACGCCCGTTTCGGTGGATGCGAAGAAGTAGTTGGGGTGGAGCACACTGTTGTCAATATCGCCACCATTTTTGTCAGGCTGCCGTATGCCATAACGGTTGTCGACCATCAAGTTGTTGACAAAGACCGGTGCGATGCCTTTCTCAATCCATACGTTGCCACCTTTCTTATTCTTCGTTCGGCGCCATCCGCAGTCCACAGCCGTGTTGTTGTAGATGACAAGCTTCGACGCGAAGTTCTTCTCCACACCCGACCCAGAGAGCTTGAAAGCATTGGTGCAGGCATTGTATATCAGGTTGTAGGAGATATCGAGTATGCATCCCGACTTCACGTTGATGGCCTCACCACCGTCGCTCTCGTTCCCGCTATCGGCAAACACTGAGCCATGGATAACTCCGTTCCCACCGGTGAAGTAAGTCTGGTCGTTGTAATTGTCGTGGAAGAAACAGTTGACAATGGCAAAGCGGCCGTTGGTATTGCAGAAATGGAACGCGGGGACACCACCGTCGATGGTTGTTTTAAAGAGTTTGTTTTGGAAAGACAGGGAACTTTCCGTCGGCGTGGCACCGGCATGGGCGATTTCCGCGTGACTCAACACCACCTCGCCACAGTCGTATCCGCAGATAATGCCGCCCCAGTCGTTGGGTTTACCAGTGTCCGACTTGATGACTACGGGTTTTTCCTTGGTCCCCATGACGTAGAGATTACCCAAGGCTACAATCTCGACGGGGTGGTCTTCCGTAGGCTTGGAACTGACGGTCACTTTCACGCCCGGCTCGATATAGAGCGACGCGCCGGCGGGAATCTTGAACGACGAAGTCAGTGTGGTGTCGTGGCTCCACACCATAGAGCCTGTGGGATAAGAGGCTATGGCTGTCTTCACTGTGTTGCCATCGCCCGTATTGATGGTTATGGTGTCGGTTTTGGCGGCATAGTCGTATGGGTTGATATTCTCATTCTCGCACGAACTCGTGCCGGCAGCAAATGCTATGGCTAAAATGCCTGTAAACAAATTAAATCTCTTCATATTGATTTTTACAAATTACTGATTATAAATTTACTCTCACGCCCAACAAATATGTGCGTCCATATTTGTAGTTTCCCACGATGGTGCAGTCGCCGGGTTGTCCCGGAATGCTGGTGTTGAACTCGTTTACGGTCTTCAAGTAGCGCTCACGCTTGCTGTTGAGCAAGTTGTTGGCCTTGACAAATATTGATATTCCGTTCTTGAAACTCTTCTCACCACTAAGGTCCAAAGAGAAAATATGCTTCTCCCACTCATCTGAATTATAATAAGGTGAAACAAGCACGAGTCGTGTTCCGGTATACGCGGCGGCCAGTTGTCCGTTCCAGCCGTGGTTGGTATCTTTATAAAGCAGTGAGACATTGGCTGTGTGTGGTGCCTGATTGATGAGCGGACGGGTCTGATCCACGTTCTCAACTTGGTTCTTTGCAACATAGTGTTTCTTTGTTGTCGTGATCGCCGAGTGTGTGTAGGTATAGTTTGCCTTCACACCGAAGTGGCGGATATACTTCACCACATCCAGCTCCACACCAAAGTTCTTGGCATTGCCCAGGTTTTGGGGCATATAGTAACTGGCGTTGGTCTGACGCTGATCCACATCGAAGGTCGTCTCTATCGGATCTTTCAGATACTTGTAGAACACGCCAATCATCACCTGCTCATCCTGCGAGGGCAACCACTCCCAGCGCAGGTCGAGGTTGTCGATACGTGTGCGTTTCAGCAGCGGATTACCCTTCTCGGTGTAGTCTTCACCGTCAATCTGATAGGGAACAAGCTCATAAAATCCCGGACGATTGATGCTCTTGTAATAATTGAGGCGAAGATTCATCTTGTTGTTCATCATCCAACGCAGCGACACGGAAGGCAGATAATCCCAATACGACTGCTCGCCGAGAGACCCCGTCGTCTCGAAACGTTGCAGCATGGTGTAAAGTTGATTGGTGTGTTCGGCACGGAATCCCGCTACCAACTCACCATGATCCGAAGTAAGCGTCACCATACCATAGGCTGCACCTATGCGCTCCTTGGAGTCGTAGTTGAGCTGCGAGGCCTGCGAGCGTGGTGTCTTGAGTGTCCAGTCGATGCCGTCGAATGCGTCGAGGTTGTTTGAGGACAAGACGATGCCATTGTCGGAGGGTGAGAAAATATAGGAATAATAATGGTTGTTGCGTTTCTTGTTGCGATACATCGCACCCGCTTTCCACAGCGCTTTCATGTTACGCTCAAAAGGTGTCTCCCAGGAAAGGTTGATATATCCCGTCCAGTCCTTGTCATCATTGTGCTGGAAGCGCCGCTCCTGCGATGTCGGAAATATCTTCGACACTTCTCCACCTGTCACCGTGTTTTTGATAGTTGTGTAAATGCGGTCGGGGTCTTTTTCTCTTGCATCGGCAAAGAGACCGGCCCAGTCCACGGTGAAGTCCGGGGTCAGCCGGTGGACTCCCTTGATGTTCGACGCAAAGATAGTCTGCGTCTGTGTCATGGTGCGCATTTCGTCGGCTCGCGTCCAGTTGGAGTTGGCGAGGTCGAAGTCGTAGTCGGTGGTGATGTCCATGCTATAACGCGTGTTGTCCTCCTGACGATGCACAAGCATGTTATACCATTCCAATTTGTGATTGCCCAGCGTGAGGTCTATCTTGCCATGTGCCCCCAGGTTGAGGTCGTGTATCGAATAGTGCCTTTTCTTGATCGAACTGATGTACGCTGTCTCCTCACCATTAGCCATCACTTCCTTGTTGAGCTCCCGCTCTGTGCCACGATAGACGTTCTGCAGGTTGCCCGCAAGTATAACGCCAAGTTTTTTATCCCAGAATCGGTCGCCAACGGAGATGCCGGCATGAACGTTTGGCATAGGCATGCTGTGGCGCGAAATCTGCGAACCACCGTTTTTGAAGTCTGCGGCAGTGGCATCGTAGGTGCTTCCATATTGCTCGTAGGGTGCTTTCGAAGTGGTATTGCCGCGCTTGGCACTCAGGTAGTCGTAACTGATGTTGCCGAATGGCGACTGCGTTTTGTCGCCCTGCCAGAAGAAGTCGCTTGCTCCTGTTGCCAAGTTGGCCTGAAGCCTGAAGCTGCCCGGCGCGTCCTTCATGTTCATATCCACAACTCCACCTGCCGCATCTCCCTCCATATCTGCTGTGAGCGATTTGGAAACGATCACCCTGTCCATCAGGTCTGACGGGAAAAGATTCAGTGGAATATAGCGGTTTTTGTCGTCAGGACTTGGTATTTTCACACCATTGACCAATGTGTAGTTGTAGCGCTTGTCCATACCTCTTAATATCGCATATGAGGCTTCGCCCGATGCATCTTGTTGCATCGTTACGCCGGAGACGCGCTGCAGCACAGCCGCCACATTGACGTCAGGAGAGATTTGAATGGCCTGCGCACTCATCACATTGAGCACCTGCGACGAATTTTTTACCATCGAGTAGGCACTTTGGTCCGTGTCGTTACGGCGAAAGCCCTTCACGACAACTTCATTCAGCTCCTGTGCCTCTGGCTTCAATTCCAGATTGACAGCCTTGCCGGAGGAAAGATCCACCTGAATTTCAACAGGCTCATAACCCAGATAGTTGGCTACAAGCGTGATAGTACCTTCGTCGGGAAGGTTTTTCAACACGAACGAACCGTCCAATCCGGTCGTCGTGCTGTTATCCCTGTCTCCCTTCACATGGACTACGGAGCCTATGAGTGTCTCACCCGTCGTCTTGTCTTTCACCACACCATTCAATGATCCGGCAAGACAAGCAGGAATGACCAAACAACTCAAGGCTACCATGAGAACAATCTTCTTCATAAAATTCACTTCTATACTTTTTCGTCGGCAAAATTAGATAACAGATGTTACAAAGTTAGAAAGAGAATATGACGAAGTTGTGAAGATGAGATTGGTTTGATTATCGCAAGTCAGTTGCTGCACACGCCATGGAATGGGCTGTAAAACAGAATTACTGTTTTCCTGTGATTGTTTTTGGAGCAACCAGAAAAAAATGCGCCATGTTTTTGCCGAAAAAACCTGCCGGGAAAACAAAAAAATATTGGAGACGTCACGAATACTATCTTGTCGTCCTGCGTTTTGGGCTTCATCATCGCGCGAATGAACCTTAGTCATGGTGCGATTAAGGTTCAATCGTAATGCCATTCGATATCCAACGTCGCATGACAAAATCGGAGTCACAAGGACATTTTTGGTAAATGGTTGATTATTAGCTAACTACAAATTATCGCAAATTTCGCGTATTTCGAACCAAAGGAATTTTGTTTTGAAATTCGCCAAACACAGAAGTGCATTTGTAAAAAAGTATCGTCATGTTTGAGCCATTCCATTTCAGGGATAGCGGGCAGTTCACTGCAACTCGCCCGATATCTTTGAGCGTTCTGGTCGAACAATAGTTCGTTGATCCTAATATAATCGTTTGAAGATGAGTGAGTCAATTAACTATATATAAATAATAAAGTCTGGTTAACTGGCTGATGAGCAGTAACTTTATAGTAGGCTCATGTACAAAAATGAGGATGTTAGGTAGTACGGATCGTGATAAATCACGCCCCTACGGAATCGCCCCTTGGCGGAGCGTGACCTTCTTCTACAACGCATCATTCGCAAAACAGAATGTGGCAAAGGCGATGTAGCATAACAATGAAAAAGATGCCGGAAAGCATGGTTAGTCATCAACTAATGTGTATTTTTGTAAAAAAGATGCGCATGCTCGGAAAATAGGGGCGGAGCTCAACAGCGCATAGCAACATCATTATCATTGCGGAATGGTTGAACTAAAATAGGACTTGAATGAAAAAGAAAGCATTGTTTGTGGGCGGAACGGGAACGATCAGCTCGGCTATCACCCGGCTGGTGGCCACACAGCCCGACTGGGAACTGACGTTGTTGAATCGAGGGACGAGAAACGAGGACCTGCCCGATAACGTGAAGGCCATCACGGCTGATATCAAAAAAGACGATGTGTCGGCCATGATCGGAGACGAAGTCTATGATGTCATAGCAGAGTTTATCGGATTTGTGCCCGAGGATGTGGAGCGCGATTTCCGCATCTTCAACGGTCACACCCGCCAATATATGTTCATCAGCTCAGCCTCAGCCTATCAAAAGCCTATGGAACACTATCTCATCACGGAAGAAACGCCGCTTGAAAACCCTTACTGGGCGTATTCGCGCAATAAAAAAGCCTGTGAGGAGCTGCTCCACCGATATGCGTCCGAAGATGGATTCCCGGTGACGATCATCCGTCCGAGTCACACCTACTGCGAGCGTTCGGTGCCCGTGGCCGTGCATGGTGACAAGGGCAGTTGGCAAGTAGTGAAGCGCATGATGAAGGGAAAGCCTGTGATTATCCACGGAGACGGTAGTTCACTGTGGACGTTGACCCACAACACCGACTTCGCCCGTGGTTTTTTCGGACTGATGGGCAATGCCCAAGCCATAGGTGAGACATTCCATATTACCTCCGACGAGTCGATCACCTGGAATCAAATCTACCAGGTTTTGGCCGATGCTTTGGGTGTAAAGTTGCAGGCCTGCTATGTGCCGTCGGAGCTATTGGCGGCTAATGACAAATACGACATGACCGGAAATCTGCTTGGCGATAAGGCCAGCACGGTGGTTTTTGACAACAGCAAGCTGAAAAGCGTGGTACCCGACTTCAAGGCAGAGGTGAAATACCGAGACGGAGTGAAACAGGTTGTGGACTACATCTTGAAACACGAGGAATGTCAGATACCTGACCCGGAATTTGACTTGTGGTGCGATCACGTTGTGGCAGTGATGCAAGAAGCATCGCGCAAGATTGCAGCTGTCACGGTATAAAGACCGAATGATCTCCAAAGATATGCCAGCCGGTTGTTACTTGCCTGTGATGCGCTGTGCTGCCACTGTGTAGGTACATATCATGCACAGTAAAGAGCCTATGTTCTGTTTTTGTCCTGATTATCAATATAGAAGATACTATGTGTGCAAAATCAAATCATGAAGAAACTAAATACGTATAGCTTATTGAAAACAATCGATTTCAATTAATTTTGAGAATCCTTCTTTGAAAGGTAATATATCTGTTTTTCAAATTCCAATAAATTTCGAGGATCAACATTGATGTCCATTAACGATCCATTAGGGGCAATCAATCTATATGCTGGATAAGATGTTACTTTCATATATTTCTCAAGCAATACTTGTTGATGACGGGGTAAATTATAATGTACGCAGTTTTCCTTGGTCAGTTTATATTCCTGAATCGTGTTTCGCCATGATTTTTCCGGACTGTTATTAGCAAAATACATAAAAACCATATTGTATGGAGATAATTTGTCATAGAGAACCTCACTATGTGACAAAGCTTCTTTACATGGACCGCACCATGTTCCCCAAATATCTATGAGAATATAGTGTCCTCGATACGGCTCTGTTATTTTTGCCAACAATTCCCTGCCGTCACTAATTCCTGCCACATCATCATTGGATTTCAAGTATTTTACATTGTTTCCTTTTAGTTGCTCCATAGATAGATATTTAAGATGCTCACTCATAATAGCATCTTTGGCGGTAGTCATACTTATGTCTGTATTCAGACAAGCAAGCAAAGGTTGGGACAGAGATTGACGATTTGTATTTATGATTTGAAAATAACGACGTGCCAACAGAATGTCCTTTAAATCTTGATCGCAGCCCAACGAGTCAATGACCTGCTTATATATTTTTAGTTTTGCCACTTCAATTTGCGTGGCATACTTTTGCGACAACATGATATAAGCATCCCAAATATTTGTATTCTTGTCTCGATACATCTCATATATTTTTCTCTTCTCTTCGTCATTAACTATCTTTTCAAGGTGATGCTGCATTTCGCCTATGATTTGGTCCCATTTTGCACCTAAATTCTTTTCAGCGTCAGTTAAGTGTACGTTGCATAGCTTTTCTGCAGCATCAAGTTTTTCTGAAAAGGTGCTTGGAGTGTAATTGCTTACCATATCTTCCATAAACCAAATCATTTCTCGATATAAAGAATATGGGTGTAATGGACTTTTCCAAAAGTTTTGATAAAGATAATCGCAGAGGTATTTTGGCAATTTAAAAGAGGAAGTCATATACTTAGACTGACTTATTGTGTATGCCTCCGCAAATTTCAAAGTCATTCTGGTATACTCTTTGAAGCGACTTGAAAGATTAGAATGTTGGTTAATAAGTTCATTAAGCGACCGATAGACATTGTTTTTGTTATGTTCTAATTTTTTCATAAAACAGGTGAAATCTTCTGATTCATCCTTCCGTTTAAATGTTGGGAAGAAATTTGTCCGCAGAAGTTCATTTTGCAGACGTGCACTTGTGCCCATAAAAAACCTTTCACCTGTTTGATAGTCACAAAGTAGAAAGTAAGTCTCACCAGGCTCAAACACTGACACGATATTAGTGCGTTGCCAATCAAGATAGACTTCTGTTGTGTTGATTAAGGGTAATGTCAAACAAAAGTGTCCATCAGGATTAATTCTTGCAGAATATGTACGTTCCAGATTTGTAAACAGGTCATCAAAGGTCACGCCAAAATCACCGTTAGAAGATTTGTCTTTTTCAGACATATTACGTAGCCATCCAATTATTGTTACAGAATCTTTATGTAAATAGCCGACGTTTTTGATGGGCGAATCATCTTTCGCAGGATAATCTGGTAGATACTTTGTTGTTATTTTCTCGCAAACAATAGTCTTGAGATTAGCAATTGTAATCTCGCTCGTATTATTTCTTAGTACTTTTACTTGTACAGGAATATCTTCCTTGCCATCTGTAATAAGAATATTATAGATATCTCCTTTCCTTTTTTTTGACTTATATCTCCAAAAATGCGAATTGTAAATAACACCCTCTTCATAAAAACCTATTTCCCAGTTACCGGTTTTCAGGTTTCTCCAATTGGATAAAGTGAGTTTATTATCACAAGTTATATTTTGAAGACAGAGATTGCTAAATGCTGTTATACTATTGAGTAAGAGTATTGCAATAAGGAGTATTCTATTCATTTCCTAGATTTATATTAGATATTTTGCGATGAAACTTGCAATGAAGTTCTATACTTCTTGGCCTATAATCCTTTATGAAGGATATGATATGGGTTCGTCATGAGAATGTAGGATTGTTTTATAATCTATTCCTTTTTATTTAGTTCTTTATTCAGTTCCTCCTCTATAGATTTATGCTGTATCTCGTGAACGTTTCCCTTTCGATCCATTAGAATGTATGTAGGTAATACTCTAATGGTAAATAGTTGATTAAGCGAGTCCATCTGCTGATCATTCAAACGGAGGTGATCTCCTCGTATTTTGTTTCTATATTGTTGCCAGCGACCTACGGGGGAACTCTGATCAGTGATATATACAAAAGCTAAATCAGGATGATTGAACTTACTGTCCTTATACGGTTCCATCTCATTCATAGTAGCTATACACCCGCCACACCATGTAGCCCAAAAATCAATAAGCACCACTTTTCCTTTATAGCGACGTTTCAAGTCTTCAAGGACATTGCTATACACTTGGTGTTCAATACTCTTCTGCGCAATTACTAATTGTTGAAACAGTTGATGAAAATATGAAAGACGCACATTGTCCATTGATCCGTCTGGCAGTTTACCGTAGAAGTTTATATGACGTGGATAGTCTTGTACGATGCGTAGATCGTGAATAAAATCGCACGGATTGTCACCTGAAATAGCATCCCAGTACTTTGGTGTTGTATTATGGGGTTGAAAAAAGTATGCCCGAAAGTTATTGTTGGTTCCAAGTGAGCGTAAAAATTCTGTTTGCTGTTGACTCATGGGCCTTTCTTCATATTTGTTTGGAGAGTTACCTTCTTTGCATGCAGCCATAACATCTTGTAATTGCACATTCCCCCAGAGGAAACTTTCTGCATTGAGGTCTACTGAAAAAGAGCAGAGTTGCTTGGCACAAAGAGGAAGTCGAGTGTCAGTTACAATCTTGTGCTTTAAGTAATTGCGCCATTTCATCATCCCGTCAACATAACTATCTGCGAGAGGTCGATTCAGAGACAGATCGGCTTCTAAGTTTAGATTCCATCCATATCCCTCCTGAAAAGGCATGTATCTATGGATAGCCGTGTTGAGATCGGCATAATGTCCTTCAAACCACAAATAGGGATGATGTGACAAATCATATTCCTCTTTTATAAGAAGCCTCTCCTGCTGTTCCGCAGTCAATGTGTCCGTTTGGCTTAGGCTATAGGTCTTATTGTTGATCCCATTGTTTTCGAAGCTATCGCAAACTTCTGCAAGTCTCGGTAAATCAACATATATATCCGCTGTTTCACCGGGAAATAAATAAAATTCTTTAGAAATGTTGCCTACTCTTAGTGACGCACGGCTCGACCCATGTTGAAAGAAACGTATCACGGCATGTCCCTCATTATTGATATGCCCGTTATAGTGATCTGTATAATTGGGGAATACCCCCGCTGCGGATAGCAGAACTTCTTTAAATGTATTCTTTTCTGTGTTCCAGTTCAGAAAATGAATCCGTACAACCGTTGTGTCCATTCTGAACGAAGGCTCTGGCAACGGTGCTTTCATGTCCATTTGATGGTTCTTTATATGCTCGGGAACTTGTGTCAGAACTTGACTTTTTACAGTTATCGTGACAACAGCAAGAACAGTAATGGCAAGTAGTCTTTCAATCCTTTGTCCAATCATTCATATAGGTTCTTGACAGTGTAAATGTGGGATAAGATGATCATTCTTCATACTTTGACAGATTAATTCCAACGTCTTATAGAATTTAATCAAAAGTTCGTATATCTCTATTTGCAAAATTACATCATTTACGTATGGTTACCTAATAAAGTCTTCAATATTTAAAAAAACAACGAATCTATGCTGGTCTCTTTTTCATCAAGAGGAAAGGGCATTTGGGAAATTATTTTTTTGTTTTTTATTCCCACTGGCTTATATGTCGCGAAATATATGTAAATTTGTATGAAACGTAATCATGAGCTTATGAGAAACTTGTTGATAACTTTGTTTTGCATGTGTGCCTTGACCATACAGGGCAATCCTGTTGATGATCTGATAGAGCGTGTCGCTCCCGGGGCATCACGACATTTCAAAACTGTCCTGCAACCGTCAGAACGAGACTTCTTTGAACTCTCGCAGCAGGGAAAACGTGTCTGCATCAAAGGAAACTCCTGGGTGAATATCGCCTCGGGGTTGAACTGGTATCTGAAATATTATGCCGGCATACACCTCACATGGAACAACATGAAGGTGAAAGCCCCTGTAACCTGGCCAACCGTGCCGAAGGTAGAGCGGCGTGAGACCGATTTGACATGGCGATACAATTTTAATTATTGCACATTTTCCTATTCCATGGCTTTCTGGGACTGGGAAAGATGGGAGCAGGAAATAGACTGGATGGCATTGCACGGGGTAAATATGCCACTGGCTGTAGTAGGGGCAGAAGTAGCGTGGCGCAATATGCTGATGAAACTTGGCTACAGCAAAGACGAGGTCAACAAGTTTATTGCTGGTCCCGCGTTTTTGGCGTGGTGGGAGATGAACAATCTTGAAGGGTGGGGCGGTCCGCTGCCCGATGCGTGGTACGCCCAGCAAGAGGCACTGCAAAAACGTATACTCAAGCGTGAGAAGGAGTTGGGGATGAGTCCTGTGCTTCCCGGATACTGTGGCATGATGCCCCACGATGCCAAGGCGAAACTGGGACTCGACGTCACTGACGGCGGTACGTGGAACGGCTACACACGTCCGGCCAACCTTTCTGCCACCGACCCGAAGTTTGACCATATAGCTGATCTGTATTATCGAGAACTTACTCGCCTTTATGGCAAGGCTGATTACTATTCGATGGATCCGTTTCATGAGTCACCGGATGATGCTTCGGTAGACTATGCTGAGGCCGGGCGCAAATTGCTTGCTGCTATGAAGCGGGCAAATGGCAAGTCAAACTGGGTGATTCAGGGATGGATGGAGAACCCGCGCCCACAAATGATAGAAGCTCTGCCCGAAGGCGACATCATCATTCTCGACCTTTTCTCGGAGTGTCGTCCAATGTTCGGAGCACCGTCGATTTGGCAGCGCAAGGAAGGTTATGGCAGGCACAACTGGCTGTTTTGTATGCTCGAGAATTTTGGTGCCAATGTGGGGCTGCATGGCCGTATGGATCAGCTTGTCCATAATTTCAAACTTGCAGCATCGCCCTCAACACCTTATCAGAATGCCCGGAAACATCTCAAGGGCATTGGATTCACGATGGAGGGCTCTGAAAATAATCCTATCATGTTCGAGTTGATGAGTGAACTGGTTTGGCGTGCCAACGATCTTGTTTCCGCAGAACGTGACAGGAGGGACTTCAAGGAGGGCTGGACGCGCAACTATGTCAAGGCTCGCTATGGTATAGACAACCCGAAGATACAGGAGGCTTGGCAATTGCTTATAGGCTCGATATACAACTGTCCTGTTGGCAACAATCAGCAGGGACCTCACGAAAGTATTTTTAACGGGAGACCGTCGCTTGATAACTTTCAGGTTAAAAGTTGGTCGAAGATGCGCAACTATTACGACCCCAACGTCACGCTCAGGGCTGCACAACTCATGACGAGTGTGGCCGACCGGTATCGTGGTAATAACAATTTTGAGTACGACCTTGTGGATATCGTGCGCCAAGCCATGGACGACCAGGCTCGCTTGCAATATCTTCGCACCATAGCCGATTACAAGGGTTTCGATCGAACGGCCTTCTCGGCCGACTCTGCTCGCTTCCTTAATATGCTGTTGCTACAGGACAAGTTGCTCGGCACGCGTCAGGAGTTCCGTCTGGGCACCCGTATTGAACAGGCTCGAAGTCTGAGCACTACACTCGAGGAAAAGAATCTTTACGAATGGAATGCCCGGGTTCAGATTACGACATGGGGCAACCGCACGTGTGCCAACGAGGGCGGACTGCGCGACTATGCCCACAAGGAATGGCAGGGACTGCTCCGCGATTTCTATTTTATGCGCTGGCATACTTATCTTGATGCGCTCTCCAAACAGATGACAGCCCATGCGCAGCCCGATTTCGACGCTCTCGGAGCAGGTTCTTATGCCGGAAAAACTGCCGACGAATTGTATGAGCTGGCTCTGCCGGCCGCACCACAGATCGACTGGTATGCCTTGGAGGAGCCTTGGACCAAGCAGCATAACGTTTATACATCGGCTCCCGAAGGCAACAGTGTGGATGTGGCTAAGGAGGTGATGAGGTTTCTGAGCCAAAGCCGATCATGCTTGTTGGACGTGAAATGACTCCCAATATCCATTCAACGACAATGAAAATATCATATACAGACAGAGTTCTTCACTTTAAGCAACCGGCAGGAACAAGCCGCGGTGTGTACACCACGCACCATTCCTACTATGTGCGCATGGAGCAAGAAGGCGTGGCGGGTATTGGCGAATGCTCGGTGTTGCCCGACCTCAGCTGCGATGCCATGCCGGACAAACGCTATGAGCAGATTCTCGACAGGGTGTGCAGTCTTGTGGAAAAGACGGGCGGCATACCTTATGAGATGCTCCGCCCTTATCCCTCTATACTTTTTGGGCTCGAGACTGCCTTTGCCCAGCTTGACGCCAAGGGTTCTACGGCTCTTTTCGACACGCCCTTTTCACGGGGTGAGGAAGGCATCACCATTAACGGATTAGTATGGATGGGCACTTTTGAAGAGATGTATGCACGGATAGAGGAGAAGCTGAAGGCCGGCTTTGGATGTGTGAAACTCAAGATTGGTGCTATTGACTGGCAGAAAGAGATTGCACTCATCAAGCATATCCGACAGTGCTTTTCCCGTGAACAGGTAGAACTTCGGGTGGATGCCAACGGCGGGTTCACGCCTGAAAATGCCATGAGTCGCTTGGAGGAATTGAGTCGATACGACATCCATTCCATAGAGCAGCCCATACGTCAGCACCAGTGGCGTGAGATGGCTCGGCTCTGTCGGGAGTCGCCTTTGCCCATTGCGCTCGACGAGGAACTTATCGGTGTGAATCGACCAGACATGAAGGCGAGGCTGTTAGACGAGATACGTCCGGCCTATATCGTGTTGAAACCCAGTTTACATGGGGGTATGATGGGCACCCGGGAGTGGATAAGACTTGCGCAGGAGCGTGGTATTGGTTCATGGATTACGTCGGCCTTGGAAAGCAATATTGGGCTGAACGCGGTGGCACAACTGTGTGCAAAGGTGTACGGACCGGACATCACGATGCCCCAGGGGTTAGGAACGGGACAGCTCTACATTGATAATATTGAGACGCCCTTACAGATTAGGGGAGACAAGCTGTGGGCCATTTAGAATTAATGTCATGTTGTTGGATGATTTTTTAAGTGAGTGGAAGAATGGTGAGTCGTGCCTGACGGTGCATACCAGTGGGTCTACAGGCAAGCCCAAGGCAATGTTGGTGGAGAAGGAGCGTATGCTTCATTCTGCCAAAACGACCTGTGATTTTCTTGGGCTCACGGCTGGAGATACGGCTCTACTCTGCATGAATCTCGATTATATCGGAGCCAAAATGATGGTGGTTAGGAGTTTGGAGCGAGGCATGAAACTTGTGGCGGTGCCGCCCATGGGTCATCCATACGCCGGACTTCCTGCCGAATATCGAGAGCATGGGCGCATCACGTTTGCGGCAATGGTGCCTCTGCAGGTGTACAACTCGTTGCAGGTGGCGGAGGAAGCCGACTGGCTGCGCAGCATAAACCACTTGATTATAGGCGGCGCGGCTGTTGACGGACAACTCGCCCGACAGCTGAGGACATTCCCAAATCATGTCTGGAGCACCTATGGCATGACGGAAACGCTTTCGCATGTTGCCCTCAGACAGCTCAATGGGCCCGATGCAAGCGAGTGGTACAGGCCGTTTGATACGGTGGAAATCAGCAAGAACGCGGAGGGATGCTTGGTCATTAACGCACCGATGATACATGATGGGGCTTTGGTCACCAATGATATGGTGGAGATATGCCCAACCAAGGGGTTTAGAATCTTGGGTCGGAAAGATAATGTTATTGTTTCGGGTGGAGTGAAGATACAGATTGAAGAGGTGGAGAAAACGCTCAGGCCTTTTCTTGCCAAGCCTTTCCTCATTTCTAAGGCACCGTCCGAAAAATTTGGCGAGGAGGTGGTGCTACTCACCGAAGACACCGATATGGCAGAGGTATCGGAGATTTGTTTGAATGCCTTGCCTAAATATTGGGTGCCCCGAAAATATGTCCATGTGGACAAAATTCCATTAACCGAAACCGGGAAGCCGGCGAGATTTAATTCACAATTCATAATTCACAATTCATAATTGCCACCGCGCAGCCTTAATTATGAATTATGAATTGTGAATTATGAATTATCAACCTCCTTCGCGAAAGAAATCGAGTGCTTCTTTGATCTCTTTTTCGGTAGCGGTTTGGTTGATACGAATGTCACCAATGTCGCCCAAGAGTGTGAAGTTAATGATGCCGGCAGTGTTTTTCTTGTCGTGCATCATTAGTGAGATGAGCTCTGGATAATTGTCGCAAGTGATGTGATACGATCCATAATAGTCGCGTATGAAGCGTGTGGTTTGCTGCATTCGGTCGGTTGGGAATCCTGTTTTGACAGCAGATAGGTAGAGTTCGCATATCATACCAAAAGCCACGGCATAACCATGGAGCAAGGGTGGCGTGACGTGATCGTATTTCATCGAGAAACTTTCGAAAGCATGTCCGAAGGTGTGACCGAAGTTCAGGGCTTTCCTAAGGCCTTGCTCCTTGGGATCTTGCTCAACGATGTGCTCTTTCACCTGTACCGATTTTTCCAACATCGACTGCAGTTGGTTGAGGTCAGGCTCTGCAAGGTCGAAACGAAGCAGTTCTGCCCAGTGGGCGGTGTTGGAGATAAGCCCGTGCTTGATCATCTCGGCATAGCCCGAACGGAGGTTTTGTGGGTCGAGGGTTTGTAGAAAATCAGTGGAAAGAATGACATATTCGGCATTGCAAAAAACACCTATCTCGTTTTTCAGACCACCGAAGTTAATGCCCGTTTTGCCACCCACCGAAGCATCGGTCATGGCAAGGAGCGTGGTGGGCATGTTGATGAAACGGATGCCTCGCTTAAAAGTGGCGGCTGCAAAACCGCCAAGGTCGGTCACCATGCCTCCCCCGAGATTCAGCATGCACGAGTGCCGGGTGGCACCTCCGTTCTGCAGAGCTTGCCAGACGTGGGTAAGCGATTCGATGTTTTTATGTGTGTCGGTGGGGCTGATGGTCATCAGGTGTGCATCCTGCAGGCAACTATAGTGCTGTACTACGGGCCAGCACTTGGCCTTGGTGGTGTCGTCTGTCAATACAAAAAGTTTGTCGTGTCTGTACTCAGAGAGAGCCGTGGTCAAGTCGGCCTCGATGTTGTTGGAAATAATCACTCTTCTTTCCATGATCAATACAAATTATGTTCAGATGCAAATATAGTGAGAATATGTGTTTTGTGCCAACTTTTTACCCTTTATATTGTTTTCTATACGTGTGTTTAAGAGTTAAGAGTCTTCGATGGGGTGATATTTTTGGTTCATACGACATTTGGAGTGATTTAACACGAGAAGCAAGATTATACCTGACGAGGATGCTTTCTGTGTCCTATTACATCAGCTAAAATGGATCATCGGTCATCCATGCAGTTTTGTTCTCATCAACAGTTGTCCGGGATGAATCCTGAGACAACAGATACTGATATTTTTTCTGACAAACATCTCTCTATATTTCGCGAATTTAAAAATATAAATCCATCGGTTTGAAATTCGAGAAATTTGAGATGATTCGTAGTGGGTTGACAATCAGAGTTTTACTAAATACGATTTTACTATACGATTTTTGTTGTCTACGATTAGATATTAAACGCGATTGCGTTTAAACTTTAATCACGATGCGACAAAGCTTTGGTCGCACAATCGATAAGCTCGAATCGCGGTGCCACAAGGCTATAGTCGCATCGGGCTTATGTTTTTGATACTCTTCGGGATTAGAATTATTTGCAAAAACATGGCGCATTTCTGTCCAGATGAGACGAAAGAAAATGACCGGAAACGGTAATAATATTTTATAAAGTGAAGAATGAAGAGTGAAGAGTGAAGAGTGAAGAATGAAGAGTGAAGAATGAAGAGGGAAGAATGAAGAGGGAAGAATGAAGAGGGAAGAATATGCACTATATGACTGTCGTATCACTCGAAATGTCGGATGAACCATATTTTTCAGGATGACAGGTTAAACCAAAGGACGGTCATTACGTCTTAAAAATGTAAACTATTATTTTCAATAGCATATTAAAGTGATGAAAAAAGGTCTTCTGCTGGCTATGATGATGTTGATATCTGTGATAACCGTAGCCCAGAAAAGAGAAATTTCAGGTATTCTCATTGATAGCGATTCTAAGGAATCTATTCCGATGGTGACGGTACAGCTGCTGAAGCTGGACTCCACGTTTGTTGGTGGGACAGTGTCAAATGACAGTGGAAAGTTTGTACTCCGCGCACCAGCCAATGGACGCTACATACTGAAAATGTCGAGTATAGGATATGTTTCCACTTTTAAACGGATGCATATCCAGTCTAATCACAACCACCATGTCGGCAAAATCGAGATGAAGTCTGATGCGGTGATGCTGAAAGAGGCACAGATTACCGCCCAGGCTCTGAAGGTAAGTGTGAAGGAGGATACCTTTGTTTATAACAGTGCAGCCTATCGAACACCAGAAGGATCGGCCATCGAGGAACTCGTCAAACGTCTGCCGGGAGCGCAGGTAGACGACGATGGAAAGGTCACGATCAATGGCAAGGAGGTGAAAAAGATTCTTGTGGACGGCAAGGAATTTATGACCGGTGATACGAAAACGGCTTTGAAGAATATACCAACCTCAATAGTCGACAGGATCAAATCGTATGACCAAAAGAGCGATTTGTCTCGCGTGACGGGTATTGACGATGGAGAAGAAGAGACTGTGCTCGACTTCGGCGTGAAGCCAGGTATGAATCGGGGGCTGATGGCTAACGCCGATGTGGGTATTGGCACCAAGGATCGCTATGGCGCCAAGGTGTTTGGTGCCTATTTTAACAGCAAGTTGCGCGTATTCGGCATCGGCAATGCCAACAATGTGAACGACATGGGGTTTGGCGGCCGAGGGGGACGGTTTGGTCGAGGGCGCAATGGCCTGAATGCCTCGAAAATGACAGGCTTGAACATGAACTATGAGAAGAAAGATGTGCTGAAAATTGACGGCAGCGTGAGATGGAACCATAATGATGGCGATGTGCTGACCAAGAGGTCGACGGAAAATTTTGTGAGTCGGTCGGGATCTTTCTCAAACAGTCGTAGTCAGAACTACTCGCGTGGCGACAACTGGAACGCGCAGGCTCGTATAGAATGGATGCCCGACTCGATGAGCAACATTATGTTCAGACCTAACGTGAGTTTCGGCACCAGCGACGGACTTTCGGATAGTCGGTCAGCGTCGTATAACGAGGATCCCTACCAATATGTGACCGACCCGCTTTCGCCAGAATCAATGGAACTGCTCAGCAAAGACAGTCTGATGGTCAACTCCAGCGACCGCAAGGGCATGACCTATTCTGACAACAAAAATTTTGGAGCCATGCTACAATACAACCGCCGGCTGAACAACAAGGGACGCAATGTAACGCTGAGGGCTAATGTGGATTATGGCGACAGGGAGTCGAGGAATCTCTCGACCAACAATGTGCACCTATACCAACTGAAAAACTTGTTTGGCACAGACTCTACCTACCAGACCAACAGATATACCCTGACTCCAAGCAAGAACTGGGGATATGGGTTGCAAGCCACCTACAGCGAACCACTGTGGAAAGCCACGTTTTTGCAGTTTCGCTATCAGTTTCGCTACAATTACAGCAAGAGCGACCGTTCGACCTACGACTTCTCGAATCTTGGAGAGAATTTCTTTACAGACATCCAAGGGGGATACCGCACATGGGACAATTACTTAGGTCGTTTGGAGAATGCCTATACTGATTATCTGGACAAGGACCTGAGCCGTTTCTCGGAATATAAAAACTACAGGCATGTTATTGAGGTGATGTTCCGAATGATTCGTCAGAAATACCAGTTGAATGCCGGAATTATGATGCAGCCTCAGACATCCAAATATGTTCAGAATTACCAGGGAGTGAATGTGGATACCACGCGCAATGTGTTCAACGTGTCGCCAACGTTAGACTTTCGTTATCGTTTCAACAAAGTGACTAATCTCCGCATAAACTACCGAGCCAATACGACGCAACCGGGCATTAACCAGTTGCTCGATATTTATGATGACTCAAACCCTCTGAACATCTCCACGGGTAATCCTGGACTGAAACCTTCGTTTACACAAAACTTCAGGCTGTTTTACAACGGGTATTTCGAATCCACACAACGGTCGGTGATGACTCACCTCCGCTTCTCTACAACGAGCAACTCCATTAGCAACAAGGTGACCTATAATGAGCAAACCGGAGGTCGAATTACACGTCCTGAGAATATCAACGGCGACTGGAATGTGAACGGATCATTGATGTTCAATACGCCGATTGACTCGGCTGGCCATTGGAATATCAATACATTCACCAATATGGAGTATTCTAATAATGTGGGATATGTGAGTCTGAACAGGACATCCAGTTCTGAGAAGAACACCACCAAGGATCTGAATCTTGGTGAACGCTTGTCCGGAAGCTATCGTAATGACTGGTTGGAGGTGGAGCTTGATGGTTCGCTGAACTACCGACACTCCCGCAATAAGCTACAAAGAACGGCCAATATGAATACGTGGCAGTATGCGTACGGAGTGAATGTCAATGCCACAGCACCTTGGGGCACAACTCTGTCCAGCGATATCCACATGAACAGTCGACGCGGATATAATGACAATTCACTAAATACCAATGAATTGGTGTGGAATGCTCAGATGTCGCAGAGTTTCCTGAAGGGACGCCCGTTGGTGGTTATGCTACAGTTCTACGATATCCTGCACAATCAGAGCAATCTCAGCAGAAGCATCAATGCCATGATGCGCAGCGATACGGAATACAATTCTATCAATAGTTTTGTTATGCTGCACGTGAATTACCGACTCAATCTCTTTGGTACGAGAGCGGGACGACGCGGTATGGGTGCCCCGGGCATGGGTCATGGTGGTGATTATCACAGAGGTAGCCATGGGCGTGGCGGCAGAGGGCCGAGAGGTGGCGGCTTCGGCAGACCGATGTTCTGAAGATAATAAACAATCAGGGGCATTTCATCGTCAAGATGAAATGCCCCCGATTGCAAGATGATGGCATCTACTGATGCAGGGGAGAGACAGATTTTTATAATTGTCCTTTGATAATCTTTTCGATGGTCTGGGGGAAATACTCCATCTCCAAACGATGCTCCTTGGCTGCGATGTCATCGGCTGTATCGCTTGGAGAGACTGGTGTCTTGTATTGTACGATAATTTCTCCGCCATCTATTTCAGGACTTACCCAATGGACGGTCATGCCCGTTTCGGTATCGCCGGAAGCCTTGACAGCTTCGTGGACATGGTGCCCCCACATTCCCTTGCCCCCATACTTGGGTAGAAGGGCTGGGTGGAGGTTGATGATACGATGGGGAAAAGCTTTGATGAGGAAATCGGGAATGAACAACAGGAAACCGGCGAGCACGATGAAGTTGATATCATGGTTTTGGAGAATGGGCATGAGGTGGCTTGGAGTGTTGAACTCTGCCTTGGGTACAACATATGTTTTGATTCCAAGTTTTTGCGCTCTTACCAAGGCGTATGCATCAGCCTTGTTGCTCAAAACGAGCCTGATGTTGATGTCTGCACTGTTTTCAAAATAGCGAATGATATTCTCGCAGTTGGTTCCATTGCCTGAAACGAAGATAGCTATGTTGGTCATGGTTTTATAGTTTAGGAGCTGCTGTTTCTCTCGATAATGCGGACTGTGGATAATCAAATTTAGTCAATATCTTCCCAGTCTTCATCATCAAACCCATACATGGCAGGTTCTATAAAGGCGTCAATGGCACGACGATCTTTCTTTGTGGGTCTTCCAGTACCACGTGCCCTGTCTACGAATCCACTGATGCGGCTCATCTCCAGCAACTCATACTGTTTGGGGTCGGTAACGTTTTCATAGACCTGAGGCAAAAGCTTGGCTCCGACGCGCTGTTCTATACATGCCAACACTTTGAAAGAATAGGTGACAGGAGGTTTCTTCACACTGATCACTTCGCCCTCCTTGATGACGCGGCTTGGCTTGACGGAATTGCCGTCTATCGTTACACGATTGTTTTTGATGGCATCTGAAGCTACTGTTCGGGTTTTGAAGATGCGAGCTGCCCATAACCACTTGTCGATGCGTGCCGATTCTCCATGTTTGGGAAGACGAAGATTAGAATTGTCGTTAGCCATTGTTTTTGCGTTTTCCTAATCGGTTATACTGATTCATCGTATTATTGATGCCTTGTAACACAAAACTCTTGATCATTTCAATAGAGAGGTCGAATGTAGGCTGAAGCACTTTCATCTCGTCTTCCGAATAGCGCCCCAACACCCAGTCCACTTGTCCTCCGCGCGGGTAGTCATTGCCCACCCCAACACGTAGCCGGGCATAATTGTCGCCAATGAGTTGTATGATATGACCAAGCCCGTTGTGTCCGCCGTTGCTTCCGCCTGCCTTCAGTCTGAATTCTCCAAGGGGGAGAGCTACATCGTCACTGATAACGAGTAATCGGCTTTGGTCTATCTTTTCTTCATTGAGCCAGTACCTCACAGCATTTCCACTGAGATTCATGAACGTTGTAGGCTTGAGCAGTATGACCTTGCGTCCCTTGATGGACGTGTTGGCTACGAACCCATACCGCTTGTCCTCAAAACAAATATTGGACGCCTTAGCAAAAGCGTCCAATATCATAAAGCCTGTGTTGTGTCTGGTGCCGGCATATTCATCACCGGGGTTACCCAGTCCACAAATCAAGAATTTATCCATTTAGTAAGTTTTACTCTCCGTCAGCAGGTTTTTCTGTTGTTTCTGCTTCTGCCTCTGTGTCGGCACTTTCTCCTTCTTCTGCTGACCCGGTTGTGTCAACCACATTACGTGTCATCTTGATCGAGCAAATAACAACATTTTTGCTTGTAGCATATTTGAGTCCTTCGTAGCTCAGGTCGCCAACTCGAATGCTCTTGCCAATTGTCAGTTTTGAAACATCAATGTCAAGATGCTCTGGAATTTGCTGATACGGAGCGGTAACTTCAATCTTGCGGATGGAGAGGTTCATGCGGCCACCATCACGGACACCCTGTGCAAGGCCTACCAACTTAACCGGAATACCGATAGTAATAGGTTTCTGGTCGTTTACCTCGTAGAAGTCTACGTGCAGGGGAGCATCTGTTACTGGGTGGAATTGAATCTCCTTCATAATAGCGGTGTGTTCTTCACCGTCCAGCGAAATCTTGATCACGTAGATATGAGGAGTATAGATGAGCTTGCGAAGCTCCTTGAAAGGCGATACGAAAGCTGTGGCAACTGGTTTGCCGTTTTCTTTTGCTTCACCATAAAGGTTACATGGAATAAGGCCTTCCTTGCGGAGGGTTTTGGAAGCTTTCTTGCCAAGGTCTACGCGCTTCTTACCTGTGAGACTAATCTCTTTCATGATTTTACTTTTAAATGTGTTACTCTAAATTAAACTGTATAATTAATTCACCATCACACTGGAAATCATTTTACCAAAGTGAAAATGCGGTGCAAAGTTACAGTTTTTATTTTTAATGTGCAAAGTTTCCCTAAAAAATAACGTTTTATACAGTCGTTCCTTGCAGGAGTATGGAAAATTACTTACTTTTGCACGTATATAATACATATACATCGAAACGTAAGAGTAATGATCAATAGGGATTTAATACGCATTAAGGTAGTTCAGCTAACCTACGCTTACTATCAGAATGGTAACAAGAACATGGACACCGCTGAGAAAGAATTGCTTTTCAGTTTGTCTAAGGCGTACGACCTTTACAATTTCCTATTAGAACTCATTGTTGCTGTAACCAGGGAAGAGCGTTATCGCTCCGATGTGCTGAGTCAGCGTGCTGAGCGTGAGGGCGAGGAGGCACCCTCCCAGAGGTTTGCTTTCAATCGGTTTGCTGTACAACTTGAGGAGAATAACATGCTCAACGAATTTGTTGAAGATAAGAAGTTGACATGGAATGACGATATAGAGTTTGTGAGGAAGCTTTGTAACCAGATCGAACAGAGCCAAATATACAAAGACTATATGGCAGGTGCGGAAACCGATTATGAGACTGACCGTGAGTTGTGGCGCAGGCTTTACAAAGCACTCATACAGGATAATGCCGACTTGGACGCACTCTTAGAGGAAAAGAGTCTCTATTGGAACGACGACAAGGATATAGTGGATACATTTGTTGTCAAGACCATCAAGCGTTTCGCACCTGAAAATAGGAGCAAGCAGGATTTGTTACCGGAATATAAGGATGAAGAAGACAAGGATTTTGCATGCAAGCTGTTTCGAGCAACGATTCTCAATGCCGATGACTACCATCGCTACATGAGCGAGACATCCCGCAACTGGGATTTTTCCCGGTTGGCCTATATGGATGTGGTGATTATGCAGATTGCAATTGCCGAAATGTTGACTTTCCCCAATATTCCTGCCACAGTAACTATCAATGAATATGTGGAGTTGGCTAAGTTGTATTCCACTCCGCGCAGTGGAGCATATATTAACGGAATGCTTGATTCCATAGGGCGTTACCTCATTGAAACGGGAAAGATGTTCAAAGAACTGCCAGACACGCGGCAGCGCAATCAAGAGTCTGGCGACGGAAGTTTCGGTAGTAGCAGCAAGACTCCTGTACGATTTGTCCACCGTCCCCGAATCAAAGAGCAGCCAGATGCCCAGACTCCAGATGCAGACAGTAACTCGGAGTCTGTGGAAAATGGGGAGACAGAGGATCAGAAGAATAATCTTTAACAGAACTCAATTAATAATTACTCAATGAATACATTAGTTTTAGCTGCACAGGCAGCACAGGGAGGAGGCATGGGAGGCATGCTGGTTATGATGGTGGTTATTTTTGCCATCATGTGGTTTTTCATGGTTCGCCCACAGCAGAAGAAGCAGAAGAAGATTCGCGAATTTCAGAATTCTCTTCAAGAAGGCACGAAAGTAGTGTGTGGCGGAGGTATATTCGGCACGGTGAAGCGCATTGATCAAGCCAAGAACATTGTCGAGGTCGAAATTGCGCGTGGCGTTGTTATCTCTGTTGACAGGAGCTATGTCTTTGCAGACGTAACTCAGCAGCAACCTAATGCATAGTCTTAGCAAGACATATCATATTTTCAGAGGCTTCTTGTTTAAATTGTTGAACAGGGAGTTTCTGTTTTTTCTGTTCTTTTTGGCGCTCAGCGGTATCTTCTGGTTGATGATGACGCTCAATGAGACCTATGAGCAGGAGATCCCCGTCGGTTTGCGCCTTACCGGGATACCGAAGAATGTGGTGATGACGACCGAAATGTCCGACACCGCGTATATCACCGTGCGCGATAAGGGGTTCATGCTGTTGTCATATATTACCAGCAGCAAACTTCATCCGCTTACCTATAATTTTTCGGATTATGCTGATCGTCAGACGAACAAGGGGCAGTTAAGCGTTGCCGATATACAGAAGTCTGTTCGCCAACAGCTTTTTGCCTCAACAGTTATTACCGCCATCAAGGCAGAGCGCTTGGAGTTTTATTTCAACTACGGACTAAATAAAGAGGTGGAGGTCAAACTTGTGGGCAACGTCGTTCCGGCCAGCAACTTCTATCTCTCTCATGTGCAGTTTTCGCCCGAGAAGGTCGTGGTTTATGCGACTAAGGACAAATTAGACAGCATCCATTCGGTGACTACGGAATACCAGAACATTGTCAACTTCGATGACACCGTTGTTCGTAAGGTCAGACTCAAGCCCATCGTGGGTGCCAAAATAGTCCCGAGCACCATTAGTCTCACCTTGTACCCCGACATCCTTACCGAAGAGAGCGTCGAGGTTCCCATCACGGCTATCAATAAGCCCGAAGGTCTGACGGTTCGCACATTCCCTCAAAAGGTCAAGGTGCGTTTTACGGTAGGTGCCAGCATGTTCCGCACGATAAGGCCAAGCGACTTCCAGGTGGTGGTAGACTACCGTGAAATAGCTGCTCGTCCGTCTGATAAATGCAATCTGTATCTGCAAAGCAAGCCCCGTGGGGTGAGCAATGCACATTTGGAAATTAAACAGATTGACTATCTTATTGAACAGTAGTCTATGAGAGTTGCCATTACTGGAGGAATAGGCAGTGGTAAAAGCCATGTATGCCGTCTGCTTGCCAAGCGGGGGATCAAAGTGTACGATTGTGATGCTGCTGCTGAGCGATTAATGCATGATGATGTGCAGCTTTGCCGGGAGCTGTCCGACCTTGTTGGCCCCGATGTCTATTCTGGCGGCGTTTTGCAGAAGGCGGTATTGGTTAGGTATCTCCTCATGTCGGAGCACAACAAACAGGCCATCAACAATGTTGTTCACCCTGCGGTGGCTCGCGATTTTATAAATAGTGACTATACGTGGTTGGAGAGTGCCATACTCTTTGAGAGTGGGTTCAACAACCGTGTCTCTTTCGACTTTGTCGTTTGCGTGTGTGCTCCTCTTGATGCCCGCATCGCCCGGGTGATGCGCCGAGACAACACTACGTTTGAGAAGACGATGGAGTGGATAAATCGCCAGATGCCACAAGAAGCAGTTGCCGAGCGGAGCGACTTTATTATAGAAAATGATGGGAGGAAAGACTTGGAAGTACAAATAGATCAATTATTAATTCAAATCAACAATAAGTAAAATGGAAACAATACTATCAATTGCAGGCAAGCCTGGACTCTACAAACTGGTGTCTCGTGGCAAGTCTAATCTTATCATTGAAACAATAGACGAAAACCGTCGTCGCCTCCCCGCTTTCGCTACCGATCGTGTAACGAGCTTGGGCGACATTGCCATGTATACTGAATCGGACGATGTCCCACTTTGGCAAGTGCTGGCGAACCTAAGTAAAAAAGAGGATGGCAAGGAGACCACCATAAATTATAAGAAATGTTCTGGCAAGGAGCTCCGCGACTATTTTGGTGAGGTGTTACCCAATTTTGATCGTGATCGCGTGCATGACAGTGATATCAAGAAGCTGTTGCAGTGGTACAACATCCTGGTAAAAAACGGATATACTGACTTTAAGACCCTTCTGGCTCCTGTCGAAAACGACAGTGAGACCGACCAAGAGAGTGCAACTGAATAAATCATACAGCCCCGTTGTCCACAAGATAACGGGGTTTTTCTTGTCTTATATCTCAGAACATAAACAAAGGTCTGTGTCAAAATGGCGCACATGGGTGACAGAATGGCTTCTTATTATTGATGGTATGGTTGTTGCATTTCAGAGGGTGAACATAACAAACAACACAACAACTTAAAAATAGGAGATATGATTATGTACACACGTAACGGATGGCTTCCAGAAGTCTTTAATAGTTTTTTTGACACGAACAGTATGAACCGCTCAAGCTCAACCTCACCGGCTATCAATGTACGGGAGAATGACGACAAATACATCGTCGAACTTGCTGCACCGGGCTTGAAAAAGGAGGATTTTGACATCAATGTAGATGCTGAAGGAGACCTTACCATCAAGATGGAAAAGCAAAATAGCGACAAGGAGGAAAATGGTCGCTATCTGCGGCGCGAGTTCTCATACGCTAAGTTTGAGCAGACACTTATTCTGCCAGATGACGTAGACTGCGAGAAGATAGCAGCGTGCATGTCCGACGGCGTGCTCACCATTGAACTTCCGAAGCTCAGCAAGGAAGAAAAGAAGGTGATGAGAGCCATTGAGGTCAAGTAGTTTGCTGCACATCTCATAAGTAAACAACAACATAATAGTTGGTTTTAGTCCCAAACGTATAAGTGTTTGGGACTTTTTTTGTAATTTTGCATAGTTATTTATACTATTTTCAAGATGAATACTATGCTCCTTTTTTCGTTTGCAGCTTCAGAGATGTGGCTTCAAATCGTACTTTTTATTGTAGGAATTATCGTGGTTTTGTGGGGGGCCGACCGCCTTACCGATGGTGCTGTGGGCTTGGCCGAGCGCATGGGGGTTCCTCAAATTGTCATTGGTCTCACCATTGTGTCCATTGGAACGTCCATGCCCGAGTTTTTCGTGAGCCTGATGTCGGCCGTGAATGGTACGCCCGATCTCGCTGTCGGTAATGTCGTGGGAAGCAATATTTTCAACACTGCGCTCATCGTTGGCGTCGCGGCAATGATATGTCCCATACACGTTTTGCCTGCAACGGTGAAAAAGGACATGCCCTTTGCCATCCTTGCATCGGTGGTATTGCTGGTGATGTGCATTGATTCGAGTATCTCTCGGATTGATGCGCTGTTGTTGTTTATTCTATTTGTCGTGTTCATGTATATTACGCTTAAAGGTGCTCGTGCTAGTTTTGGACAGGGATCTGATGAGGGTGCTACCGAAAAACAACCGAGGACCGTTCTTCGGTCAGTGTTGCTGGTCATTCTCGGTTTGGCGTGCTTGGTGTTGGGTTCCAATGTCTTTGTGGACAATGCGTCGGCCATTGCCACCAATCTCGGCATGAGCGAGGCGCTCATCGGTCTGACCATCGTGGCTTGTGGCACGTCGCTTCCCGAACTTGCCACCACCGCAGTAGCTGCTCGCCGAGGCAACAGTGGCATCGCCATTGGTAATGTTTTGGGTTCCAATGTCTTCAATATATTAATGATACTTGGTATCACCGGACTCATTTCGCCCATGAACATCCAGGGCATAACCAATATTGACCTTGGTATGCTGTTGCTATCTATCGTTGTGTTGTGGCTCTTCTCGTTCACCAAATATCGTGTTGAACGATGGGAGGGAGCACTGCTCACGGCCGGTTTTCTGGGCTACATGACCTATCTGATCGTCCAGACCGTCTGATGTTTAGCTTGTGAAGGCTGGCAAAAGTGGGTTTTGGTGTCATTTTTTATACCCGTTATTGCCATAATCGCTGGGCACTAAACACTTTTTTAGATACTTATCGGTTGCAAATGGAAATATAATCGTACCTTTGCAACCGAAACAGAGTGCTTGATAAACCTCTTAAAAAACAAGACATGAATAATAACAAACAGACAGTGAGTGTGCTGTTTATGCTTTTCAGCATACTCTTTTGCGTTTGCCTTATTGCAGCAAACGTTCTCGAAACAAAGCAAATAGCGGTTGGTCCAATTAGCCTTACGGGTGGTCTTATCGTGTTTCCGATATCTTATATCATTAACGACTGTGTTTGCGAAGTCTGGGGATTCCGCAAGGCACGATTGCTTATCTGGATGGGTTTTGTCATGAATTTCTTCTTCGTGGCCATGGGAGCCATCTGTGACCTCATTCCGGGAGCTGACTATTGGAACAACGATGAGGGCTTTCATGCCATCTTTGGGTTGGCTCCGCGCATCGCGTTAGCATCGTTTGTGGCGTTTGTTGTCGGCAGCTTTGTGAATGCCTATGTGATGAGTCGTATGAAGATACGAGACGGCGGCAAACGTTTTTCGGCTCGCGCCATACTCAGTACCATTGCCGGTGAGACTTGTGATTCGGTCATATTTTTTCCCTTGGCTCTGGCCGGTGTGGTGCCGACAAGCGAGCTGCCGTGGCTTATGCTGTGGCAGGTTGTCCTCAAGACGGCCTATGAGGTGGTGGCTTTGCCTCTCACCATGAGGGTTGTGAAGGTACTGAAGCAGTATGAGGGAGAAGACGTTTACGACACAGACGTGAATTATAGCATTTGGAAAGTATTTAGTTTGTAGAGACTATGGCATCAAACCGAGAGCAAGAAGGATTGAAATCATTGGGCGCCAAAACACGCTACAGCATGGATTACGCCCCCGAGGTGTTGGAGACTTTCAACAACAAACATCCGGAAAACGACTATTGGGTTCAGTTCAACTGTCCCGAGTTCACATCGCTGTGTCCCATCACGGGGCAGCCTGACTTTGCTGAGATACGCATCAGTTACGTGCCAGCGGAACGCATGGTGGAAAGTAAGAGTCTGAAACTTTATCTCTTCAGCTTTCGAAACCACGGCGACTTCCACGAGGACTGTGTCAATATCATCATGAAAGACCTCATCAAACTCATGGCACCCAAGTATATTGAGGTGACCGGTTTGTTCACACCCCGAGGGGGCATCAGCATTTATCCGTATGCCAATTATGGACAGCCCGGCACTCCATACGAGAAGATGGCTGAGGCGAGGTTTCTCAACCATGGCCAACGGTAGGTAGAACTCGTTGCGGGTCATATTTGTGCGGCGAATTTGTCGACAGGAATTTTGATCTGATTGAAACACAGTACGCTTTCCGTTTCATTTTATGATTAGCGTATTCCGACCGAGAGACACGTGTCTTCCGTCCGCCGTACACGTGTCTTCCGTCCGCCGTACACGTGTCTTCCGTCCGAAGCACGCTGTGGTTTGAGTCTTGTCGCCCTGTCACAGAAGTTTCGCGGCAACATGAAGGATGTCTCGCGAGTTGTACCTGATTATCAGTGCGTTTTAAATTTTATGTGTCAAAAACATTCGTTATAAATGAATAAAAAATAATAGCTTGCTCGATATTTCGGGAAATTTTATCTAATTTTGCAAGTCTATCATGGACATTTTAATCAGTCCGGCTTTCTGACGGTCTGTCGGACTGATTGATGAAACTGTCAGAAAAGGAAGAAATAAATGAGCAAGAAAATTCAGTTCAGTCTCCTCTACAGGGACATGTGGCAGAGTTCCGGAAAATTTCAGCCACGCAAGGATCAGTTAGAGCGCATCGCCCCGGTCATTATAGACATGGGATGTTTCTCCCGTGTGGAGACCAATGGTGGTGCTTTCGAGCAGGTGCAACTGCTTGCCGGTGAGAATCCAAACGAAGCCGTGCGCGCTTTTTGTAAGCCCTTCAATGAGGCCGGCATCAAAACCCATATGCTCGATCGTGGCCTGAACGCACTTCGTATGTATCCTGTGCCCGATGACGTGCGTGCCATGATGTATCGAGTGAAGCATGCACAGGGCGTGGACATTACCCGTATTTTTGATGGCTTGAACGACATCCGCAACATTGCACCCTCCATCAGATGGGCCAAGGAAGCCGGAATGACTCCGCAGGGAACATTGTGCATCACCACGTCTCCTGTCCATACGCTCGACTATTATGAGCATTTGGCCGATCAGGAGATTGCTGCCGGTGCAGAGGAAATATGTCTCAAGGATATGGCCGGCATTGGTCAGCCAGCATTTTTGGGTCAGCTTACGAAGCGCATCAAGGACAAACATCCCGACATCATTATCGAATATCACGGCCACTCGGGTCCGGGTCTGAGCATGGCTTCCATGCTTGAGGTTGCGCGCAACGGTGTCGACATAATTGATACGGCCATAGAGCCACTATCGTGGGGCAAGGTACATCCTGACATTATCTCGGTGCAGAGCATGCTGAAAGGTGCCGGCTTCGACGTTCCGGAAATCAACATGGGTGCGTATATGAAGGCACGTGCCATGACACAGGAATTTATTGATGAGTGGCTCGGCTACTTTATCAATCCCGGCAACAAAATCATGAGTTCGCTCCTCTTGGGCTGTGGTTTGCCCGGTGGCATGATGGGTTCGATGATGTCGGATCTGAGTGGCATTCACGGCACCATCAACAATCTGCGCAAGAAGAAGGGAGAACCTGAGCTGAGCGTGGACGACCTGTTGATAAAACTGTTCGACGAAGTGGCCTACGTGTGGCCTCGTGTGGGCTACCCACCATTGGTGACCCCGTTCTCACAATATACCAAAAACATCGCACTCTTCAATCTCCTGACAATGGAGCAGGGCAAGGGTCGCTATGCCATGATGGACGACGCCATGTGGGGTATGATTCTCGGCAAGAGTGGCAAGGTACCCGGCAAGATCGACGAAGAGCTGGTGAAGTTGGCCAAGGAGAAAGGCTTTGAGTTTACCGATGCCGATCCTCACACGTTGCTTCCAAACGCACTCGACGACTTCAAGAAGGAGATGGATGAAAACGGTTGGGTCTACGGACAGGACGACGAAGAACTCTGGGAGCTGGCCATGCACCCCGAGCAGTACCGTAACTACAAGAGCGGGCAGGCTAAGAAAAACTTCTTGGCCGACTTGCAGAAAGCCAAGGATGCCAAGCTCGGTAGCAATGCCACGCCCGAGCAGTTGGCTGCGTATAAGCATGCCAAGGCCGATGCCATCGTGGCTCCGGTCAAGGGACAGGTGTTCTGGGAGTTCCAAGGTGATGGCGAAGCTGCCCCGGCCGTAGAACCCTATATAGGCAAGAGCTATAAGGAGGGAGATGCCTTTTGCTGTATCCAGGCTCCTTGGGGCGAATTTGTGCAGGTCAGTGCTGCCTTGGGTGGCAAGCTTGTGGAAATCAATGCCCGACAGGGATCAAAGGTTCAGAAAGGCGACGTCATAGCCTATATCGAGAGAGAACATGAATGATTGCAGCGTCCGTTTAGGGGCGATGTGATGAATTGACAGTAGTATGCGCCCTCTTCTCCAATGGTGGAGGAGAGGGCGAAAACTTTGGAAAATATGAAAGCAAACGACAACACGGAATGGGTTATGCGGCTGATTGACAGGTATTACCCTGAGGGAAGTGAACTTCGTCGCATCTTTTTGACACATAGCAGGGCAGTTTGTGAGCGCGCCTTGCAGATATGCGACCGTCATCCCGAATTGCATCTTGATAGGCAATTTGTGGAGGAGGCAGCTATGTTGCACGATATTGGTATCTTCGAATGCGACGCGCCGGAAATACATTGTTTCGGTCATGAACCCTATTTGCTGCATGGACGCATTGGGGCAACGCTGCTCAGGGCAGAGGGCTACCCACGCCACGCCCGAGTGTGTGAGCGACACACGGGAGCCGGATTGAGCAAGGAGGCCATTATCGCAGGTAAACTTCCGTTACCTGCAGAGGATTTTCTGCCCGAGAGCTTGGAAGAAAAGGTGGTGTGTTATGCCGATAAGTTTTATAGCAAATCGAAGTTGGAGCGCGTGAAAACCACGGCCGAGGCTGAGCGAAGTCTGGCTCGCTTCGGAGTCGACGGATTGGCACGTTTTAAGGAATGGGAAACAATGTTCGGCTGACAACGTTAAAATAGCGAAATCAGTCGGTTATTCATCATTATTTATTTACTTTTGCACTCCAAATGAGGACAAGGTTTTCCATCATATTCTTGGTTTTTGCCTTGGTTTTTGCCATGGCAGAAAGCCGAGTGTCCCCGTACTGGGGAGAGGATCGGGCCGAGGCGGGCATGGATGCCGAAGCCCCGAGAGATTCAGCCGGCAAGGACTCGACGCAAGTGGGTTCGGCCGACAAGTCTGTCGCGGGGCAGGTGGTCAAGGACACCACAGAGATGGACTCCTTGGAGCTGGCCATATATCATCACAACAGGGCGATTGACGACTCCATACATCTCGACTCCCTGAACAGGAAGAAAAAAAGCGGCATTGATGCCCCCGTGAAATACCAGGCTCAGGACTCTTTGGTCTATGAGGCTGGGACGAAAACAGCCTATCTGTATGGTGGGTCAGAGGTGGACTATGAGAATATGAACCTCAAGAGTGACAAGATTCACATGAGTCTTGACAGCAGTCTGGTGCACGCCACGGGCACGGCTGATTCAACAGAGAAGCGGGGAATCAAAGGGCGCCCTGTCTTCACAATGGGGCAGGATAAATATGACACCGACACCATTTCGTTTAATTTCAAAACCAAGAAGGGGCTTGTGCAGAATGCCTATACTGCTCAGGAGGACGGTTTCCTGACGAGTGAGATCTCCAAGCGAAATGACAAGGGTGAAATGTTTTTGGCCCGTGGACGCTACACCACGTGCGACCTCGAGCACCCCGACTTTTATATTGCCTTGTCGAGGGCAAAGGTACGCCCCGGCAAGGATGTAGTTTTCGGTCCGGCATATCTCGTCGTGGCCGACGTGCCCTTGCCACTGGCCGTTCCCTATGGGTTCTTTCCCTTTACCAAGAGCTATTCCAGCGGATTTATCATGCCAACCTACGGCGATGAGAACAGTCGCGGTTTCTACCTTCGCGACGGAGGATATTACTTTGCCATGAGCGACAAGTGGGATTTGAAGCTACTGGGTGAGATCTACACCAAGGGTTCATGGGGGGTATCTGCTGCCAGCAACTACCGCAGACGTTACAAGTACAACGGCTCTTTCTTTGTGAGTTTTCAGAACACCAAGACGGGTGACAAGGGCATGCCCGACTATCAGGAACAAGAGAGTTTCAAACTGCAATGGAGTCACCGCCAAGACCCTAAGTTCAACCCGTTCAGTTCTTTGTCGGCAAGCGTCAACTATGCATCGCAGAGCTACGAGCGCAATAACCTGACGAGCATGTACAGCCCACAGGCCATGACACAGACCACGCGTACATCGTCGGTGAGCTGGAGCACCACATTCTCAAGCATAGGCATGTCATTGAGCACGTCGGCCAACCTCTCGCAGAACATGCGCGACTCGAGCATCGCCATGACTCTGCCCGATCTGAATATTTCCATCAGTCGTTTTTATCCCTTCCGTCGCAAGCACCGGGTTGGCAACGAGCGCTGGTACGAGAAGATTTCGATGAGTTATACCGGACAGCTGAGCAACTCGATCAACACCAAGGAAGATAAACTCTTGCACTCCAATTTTATCAAGGATTGGCGCAATGGTATGCAACACAGCATACCGGTGAATGCCAACTTCACGCTGTTTAATTATATCAACGTCACTCCCTCGTTTAGTTTTACCGACCGCATGACCTCCAGCAAGGTAATGAAATCATGGGATGAGGCTAACCAAAAAGAAGTGGCTGACACCACCTATGGATTTCACAATCTTTATAATTGGAACATGAGCGTGTCGGCGAACACCAAGTTTTATGGTTTCTTCGTTCCCAACAGAAAGCTGTTTGGCGACAAGATACAGGCCATTCGGCACGTGTTCACACCACAGATAAGTTTCAGTTACGCACCGGATTTTGGTTCATCGCGATATGGATATTACGAAACTTACCAGAGGACGGATGCCAACGGCAACGTGTCATTGGTGGAATATTCGCCCTATTTGAATAGTTTGTATGGAGTTCCGGGCAAAGGGCGCACGGGAAGTATTTCGTGGGATGTGAGCAACAACGTTGAGATGAGAATTAAGACTGACAAAGACTCCACGGGTTTTAAGAAAATAAGTATTATCGACGAGCTTGGTGCCTCGATGTCCTATAACATGGCTGCTGCCAAGCGTCCGTGGAGTGACCTGTCCATGCGCATCCGATTGAAGTGGTGGAAAAACTATACGTTCAACATGAATGCAGTGTTTGCCACTTATGCCTACGAACTCGATGAGAACGGCAAACCATACGTGGGTGATCACACAGAATGGGGCTACGGACGCTTCGGGCGTTTTCAGGGCATGTCGCAAAATATCTCGTACACGCTGAATCCTGAAAAAATCAAAAAACTGTTTGGTGGTGGTGAGCACGAGGAGGACAAGACAAACAAGGATGACGAGGAAGGAATTGACACTGGCCGGGAGAGCAATATAGACAAGGATATGGTTGAAGGGCAACGTGGAGCCAAGAACAAAAGCGGAAGCGGGAAAGCTACGACTGACGAGAATGGCTATATGGCATTCTCCATGCCATGGTCGTTGACGTTTGGCTATGGCATCACGATGCGTGAGAATACAAGTGGCAAGTTCAACGAGAAAACCATGCGCTATCCCTATAAGTTCAGCCAGACGCTGAATGTGAGTGGTAACCTTCGCATCAGCGACGGTTGGAATATCAGCTTTTCCAGTGGCTATGATTTTGAAAACAAGAAGATTTCCATGACCACGGCGTCTCTTCAGCGCGATCTTCACTGTTTCAACATGAGTTGTTCGGTGGTGTTGGCACCTTATACAAGTTATAACTTCTCTTTCCGAGCCAATGCTGCGACGCTTACCGATGCTCTGAAATATGACAAGCGAAGTGGCTACAGCAATGCTGTGCAATGGTATTAGGAAATATGGACTTAAAAGGACGGATGTGGTTTTTTTGACTTTTTGCTGCCGTCTGAAACGTGATGTTCGATAGGAATACAGATTTATTCTGAAGGCAGGTTTGAGTGCCGGGAGGCAAAATATTTCCACAATGGTGCCACCATCATGGCTTGGAGAAACACTCCCTGTTGCAGCATGGCAAACACTTCTTCTTCGTTTTTCAGAAACACTTCAAGGTCTTCGGTGGCATCCCAATGTTGTTCGGTGGTTCGCTCCACACCTTCTGCGAGGAAACAATGACAGAGGTTGGTCATGGTGCTGGGGTTGGGCGAGATGGTCATCAGCTCTGTCCATTTACCACCTGTGTAGCCCGTCTCCTCCTGTAACTCCCGCTGGGCACCCTCAATTGGGGTTTCACCCTCTTCCACACAGCCGGCCACAATTTCTGTAGACACTACCCCGAGGGCATGTCGGTATTGTCGTTCGAGTATAATTTTCCTTTCTTTTGTCAGTGCAATCACGTTGACCCATGTGGGATATTCCAGCACATAGTATTCATCGAACACTTTGCCGGTGGGCAACTCCAATTTGTCGCGACGTGCAGTGAGCCATGGTCGTTTGATAAGATACTCGCTGCCGAGTGTCTTCCAACGCATCTCTTCATCGGTTCTTTGTTTCATTGCTGCATTATTTGAAGGGGAATTTATAGTGCAGTGTATGTGATGCTTTATTTAAAACTGCGTTGACGCACAGCCTCAAACATCAATATTGCTGCACTTACCGACACGTTGAGTGAATCCAGTTGACCCAGCATCGGAATGCGGATGTGGGCGTCGGCAGCCTTTCGCCAAGCGTCGGTCAGACCTGTTGATTCGGTACCCATCACGATGGCTGTGCCCCCACGCATGTCGGAGTCATAATAGGGAGCGGAATCCTGCAATTGTGCCGTGAGAATCTTGATGTTTCGCTCTTTGAGAAAATTCATGCATGCTTGGGAAGAGCAAGCTACTGTGGGCACCGTAAAGATTGCCCCGATGCTGCTTCGAATCAGGTTGGGATTGAAAAGGTCGGTCAGGGGGTTGCACACGATGACAGCATCTGCTTTCGATGCGTCTGCACTGCGCAACACAGCACCGAGGTTCCCCGGCTTTTCCACGCTTTCCAGAACAACGATCAATGGGCTTTCGGGCAAATCGAGGTCGGCCAATGTCCTGTTCTTTACCTTGACTTCGGCCATCATGCCCTCCGTACTGCCGCGATAAGCCATCTTCTCATACACAGCCTGTGTGACTTCGTATATGGTTGTTTGCCCAATGAGGCTGTCCAACTTCCATGCCTCTGGGTTTTTGTCAAGAATATCGCGGCAGCAAAACAAATTTTCTATTTCATATCCAGCATGCGCGCAATGAATCAGCTCACGCACTCCCTCTACTACAAAAAGTCCTTGCTTGCGGCGTTCAGACGATTTCTGTTGTAATGCCACAAGATTTTTTACCTTTGCATTTTGTAGGCTGGAGATGATAAGTTCAGTATTCATGTCGTGTCGTTGTGGAGTAATGGGGTGGAGTGAGTGGATGTTAGTTGGCCTGTGCGAGTTGCAACAGCGATGCCTTTTCGCCCACTACCCAAATGATGTCGCCTTTCTTAAAAACGTGTAGGGGATTAATCATGGTGAGATTGGCCTGCCCCTCCTCGATACCCACGACCATGCAGTTGAACCGGCTACGAATGCCACTCTCTTTCAGTGTTTTGCCGACAAATGGGCAGCGGTCGGTAAGGATGAGCTTCTGGAGCTTCATTTCTCGCTCTTCAATGTGTTCGTCCTCGGGTACAAGTTCTTCCTTCAGCGCCTTGCCGAACTGATGTAGCTGCTCGTCGTTTCCAATGGCTTGGAGGCGATCGTCGGGAAACAAGATGGTTTCGCCATAGGGGATGTTCATGCGCTGCCTGCCACGAAGGATGCTGCTTACATGTACTCCAAACCGGTTGCTCAGGCGCAGTTGGTTCAGTCGTTTGCCTGCCCATGCAGAGTCGGGTGGTACTTCAAAGTCTGATATGTGGATGGAGCGATCGAGCAACCTGCCTTCATAGAGTGGGCGTCGCCGCCCGTGTACCTGTGCTTCAATATCCCTGCTTTGAAGGTTTTTGACAAACATGCGTTCCAATCGGATAGCGCGGTGTTTGAGTTTTCGCGACAGTATCATGATCACGATAATGACCAGAGCCAGCGTGATGACCACGGCACTGGCAAAATGTGTGAGGAGGTTGCAGATGTAAAAGAGGAGTGCTGCCACAATAACGATGCGGACTAAGATCGTGAATATGAGCGGCAAGCGGTTGAGACGGTTCTCTATCCACAGAACCTTGAATTCCTGGCCGTGGTTGTGTTTCATGATGAGCGAGCGCATAAGTGGAGCCAAGACGGCAAGTGTGGCAACTCCGCAGACGGCATTAGCCCACCAATGTGGCAGTATGCTGCGTATAAAAGGCAGGAAGAATGTCAACATCAGCGTCGTGACAGCAGTACAGAGAATGGTATAAATCAAGGTACTGACAATAATCTTTCGCAACAGTTTCTTCCAGTTGCTCTGTTCCTGTGGGGTGGTCACCTGGGCTGAGCCAAGGTGATCAAGCCGCCTGATCCATCGTTTGGGAAGATGCCTTTCCAAACTGTTATAGCATGGTTCGGCGAATCGAATCATATAGGGGGTGAGAAATGTAGTGATAACCGATACGGCCACAACTACAGGATAGAGGAAATCGCTGATGACGCCGAGCGAAAGTCCAAGCGATGCAATGATAAAGGCAAATTCTCCAATCTGTGCCATGGAGAATCCACACCGCATGGCGGTCTTCAGCGGTTGGCCGCTAAGCATGAAGCCGGCAGAACCGAAGATGCCCTGTCCCAACAGAACGGTAGCCACCAGGATTATAATAGGTAGAGCATGCTCCACGATGATTTTGGGATCGACAAGCATACCAACGGATACAAAGAAGATGGCTCCAAAGAGATTCTTTACGGGTTCTACCAATCTGATGATCTTGTCAGCCTCGATGGTTTCGGCAAGGATGCTGCCCATGATGAAAGATCCAAAGGCAGAACTGAATCCGACGGTGGTGGATATCCATGCCATCAGGCAACACAGGCCGATTGAAACGATGACCATGGTCTCATCGGTCATGAGTTTCCTGGTGTTGCGCAAGAGGGATGGAACGATAAATAACCCCACCACAAACCAGAGAATTAGGAAGAACCCAATGCGGAGGACGGAGGCCAGCATCTGCTCGCCATCCGGGTTTTGTCCATTGGCCAGCGACGATAGCATGATCATCATGACAATAGCCAGGATGTCTTCCAGTATTAGAACACTCATCACAAGACCGGCAAATCGTTGTGGCCGCAGCCCCATCTCGTCGAAAGCCTTGTATATGATGGTGGTGGATGACATAGCCAGCATTCCGCCCAGGAAAAGGCTGTCCATTCGGCTCCAGTGGAAGGCGTGCCCGACTCCAACGCCCAATAGGGACATGGAGAAAATAATGGACATGGCAGCAATGATGGGCGACATTCCCATCTTGAGAATCTTTTTGAAAGAAAAGTCAAGCCCTAATGAGAAAAGCAAGAACATCACGCCGATGTCAGCCCAAGTCCGGATAGCTGACTCGTCCATGACATGCATGGTGTAAGGCATGTGTGGACTTACCAGAAAACCGGCCACCAGATATCCCAAGACAAGGGGCTGTCTGAGCTTTTTGAATATCAAGGTCACTGTTCCTGCAACTACAAGAATCAATGCCAAGTCTTTGATGAGGTCGGGAAGTTGTGCCATAAGCCCTTGCTGTGCGGAGGCTATGTTTTAATGTCGGGTTTTATGATTGAACCTTGAGGAAGCCAGATGACGACATGGCCTATCCCATATTTTCAACCTATATAGTAGATGAAGGTGATTAGTAGAAATCACCTTAATCATTATACGTTCCAGTGATTTCGCAAATCTTCGTAATGACCTGCACAGCCTTTTCCATAACCTGCACGGAAACAAATTCGTAGGGGCCGTGGAAGTTTACGCCACCGGCGAAAATGTTGGGGCAGGGAAGACCCTTGAAAGAGAGCTGCGCACCGTCGGTGCCGCCACGGATAGGCTCTACCTTAGGCGTGACACCCGTTTCCTGCATGGCCTTGAGCACGATATCGATGACATACATGTTGGGATCGATCTTCTCCTTCATGTTATAGTACTGGTCGCGTAATTCCACGGTTACAGTTCCGTCACCGTATTTTTCATTCATCTGCCGGGCAATGTCCTCGATGAAGTCTTTTCGGTCTTCGAATTTCTTGCGGTCGTGGTCGCGAATGATATAGTTCAACTTGGCCTCTTCACAACGACTGTCAATGCCAAGGAGATGATAGAAACCCTGATAGCCCTCGGTGGTTTCGGGGATATCGGTCTCGGGAATAAAGCTGTTGAACTCGCAGGCCAGTCGGCTGGCATTTATCATTTTGTCTTTTGCATACCCCGTATGGACGCTCACGCCTTTAATCAGGATTTTGGCTGCAGCAGCATTGAAGTTTTCATATTCCAGGTTGCCAATGTCGCCACCGTCCATGGTGTATGCCCATTGGCATCCAAACTTCTCCACGTCGAAGTGATGGGCACCCATGCCAATCTCCTCATCGGGATTGAAAGCCACGCGAATATCGCCATGTTTAATCTCGTTGTGGTCGCGCAGAAAACACATGGCCTGCACAATCTCGGCAATACCAGCCTTGTCGTCGGCGCCGAGAAGGGTTGTGCCGTCGGTCACAATGATATCCTCACCCTTGTGAGCCAGAAGCTCTGGGAATTTTTGGGGAGAGGAAATAATACCTGGTGACAGTTCGATGTCGCCGCCATCATAATTTTTGATGATGCGAGCCTTGACATTGGCACCACTGGCATCAAGTGCCGTGTCGTAATGGGCAATAAATCCAATGGTAGGAACTTCTTTCTTGGTGTTGGAAGGCAATGTGGCGTAGATGTATCCCATCTCGTCCATCTCAACGTCTTTGAGGCCTTCGCGCTCAAGTTCCTCCTTCAGATATTTGGCAAAAACAAGCTGTTTTGATGTACTGGGCACGGTGTCGGAATCTTCTGCCGACTGTGTGTCGAACTTCGTGTAGTTAATAAATCTTTCAGTTATATCCATATTTTCAAGGAAAAAATAACGTGAAGCAATGCTTCATGGTGACTCCGGCGGGACTCAAACCCGCGACACCCAGAACCGGAATCTGGTGCTCTATTCAACTGAGCTACGGAGCCGTGAATTAAAATATGTGCAAAAATAATAATAATTTTGGGAAATACAAAGACTATGAAGAAAAAAAACAGGGGATACGTTGCCGGGTCAAAGATTCTACAATAAAAAACCGAATGGCTTGTTGTCAGTCATTCGGCTTTTCCAAAGTCGGGGCGACAGGATTCGAACCTGCGACCACCTGGTCCCAAACCAGGAGCGCTACCGGACTGCGCTACACCCCGTGAAATGTCAGGTATACGGGCTCTGTGGAATATGCCCACCTGAATTTCGACTGCAAAGGTATATCTTTTTTGTTATACCACCAAGAAAATTTCTTCTTTTTCTTAAAAGTATCTGCCTACCCGTTCTGCAGTTGTCAGGATGTGAACAAGACGAGATATACTCCACATGGAGTCGTTGGAGGTTTTCTCGTTTCGGTTTTCCAGTATACTGATAGGTGTTCAAAAAGATATCTAAAAAAATAAATTGCTGCCATTTTGCAAAATAAAACGCAATTGAGTGTGCATTTATTCAATAAATGATTAACTTTGCACGCAACTGTAAAAAGAACGAAAGGTTATATACAATGAGCAATCTGATCAAACCAGAAGGGTATACGGCTCTGCTCGATATGCGCGAAACGGAGCAGGGTATCAAGAAAATCAAGGATTTTTTTCAGCAGAATCTGTCCACGGAATTGCGTTTGCGCCGTGTCACGGCACCTCTTTTCGTATTGAAGGGACTGGGTATCAATGATGATCTGAACGGCGTAGAACGTCCGGTTAGTTTTCCCATTAAGGATTTGGGCGAAGCTAAGGCTGAGGTTGTTCATTCGTTGGCCAAATGGAAACGACTCACGTTGGCTGAATACAACGTAGATCCGGGGTATGGTATCTATACTGACATGAATGCCATTCGGGCTGACGAGGAGCTGGACAATCTCCATTCTTTATATGTGGATCAGTGGGACTGGGAAGCTGTTATAACGGAAGCTGATCGCACTGTTGCATTCCTTGAGGATGTGGTGCGACGCATTTATGCAGCTATTCTCCGCACGGAGTTCCTTGCCTGTGAATGCTATCCGCAAATCAAGCCTTTCTTGCCCAAGGAGATTCATTTCATACACAGTCAGGATTTGCTGGATGAATATCCTGACCTGTCGGCCAAGGAGCGCGAGGAGGCAGCATGCAGGAAATATGGTGCTGTGTTCATCGAGGGTATCGGTGGAAAACTGTCGAATGGTGAGAAGCATGATGGTCGTGCACCGGACTACGACGACTGGTCTACGGTGGCAGAGAACGGCAAGGCTGGCTTGAACGGCGATATATTGGTTTGGTACCCCATTTTGCAACGTTCCATAGAACTGAGTTCCATGGGTATTCGTGTAGACAAGAAGGCCTTGCTGCGGCAGTTGGAGTGCACGGGAAAAGAAGACCGCAAAAAACTCTACTTTCATCAGCAGCTGCTCAACGACCAACTGCCTCTCTGCATCGGTGGAGGTATCGGCCAGAGCCGTCTGTGCATGATACTATTGCACAAGGCACATATAGGCGAAATCCAGGCAAGCATCTGGCCTGAAGACATGAAGAGAGAATGTGGCGAGCTGGGTATGCCCCTCATTTGATTCGGAGCATCTGCCTTTTAAATTTTCATTGTCGACACAATTTTATTGGCACGTTCCAATGCAAGATTGATATGGGGGCAGATGTTTTCTTCGCCCAGCAAGTCGTTAACCCTTGCCTTGTCGAGCACGTCTTTCACTTTTGGAAGCACCCCGGACAGCACGACAGGCACGCCTGCTTGGCGTGAGTGCTTGCAAAGTGTTGTGAGGTTGTGGATCCCCGTGGAGTCGACAAAAGGAACCCTGCGCATACGTATGATGCGCACCTTGGGGTGTTTCCGCATTTCGTCCATCACCTCCTCAAATTTATTGCCGGCTCCAAAGAAGAAGGGGGTCGTTTATTTCATACACTTCAACCCCGTCAGGAATCGTAAGGCTTTCTGTGTCCAATTGCATATCCGTCTCGTCGTTGGTGTCTATCTCGTCTGTCGCCACGCTGGTATCTACAGCCTCAGATATGCGCCGCATGAAGAGCAAACACGGCTTATAGTGAATCATATCAATTTTGTCAAGAAAATATAACGCCAAACCAGACTATTTTTTCGGATGAAATAGAATGGAAAACCTGATGTATACGAGGTTTTACGTCTCTTTTGAGCGGAACAAGCTGTCGGGTTTTGGCGAGAAAGGTTTAATCGCATGGCGTCTAAGCTCTAATCGCGTTGCGTTTAGGCTTTTGTCGCCTTGCGACTAAGGCTTATTGATGTTGCCATTAAGGCTTAGTCGCGGTCGGAAAGAAAGTGGAAATAATGAGGAAAAAGGGTGATTGAAAGCCAAATGACTGAGGATTAGGGAGTTGTAAAAACGCACCATTTTTCGAGTATTTCGGAGAAAAGGTTTTTTGTTTCAGAATACGAGAAATACGGAAGCCGGTTTGTTCGTATTTTTCGTGGAATATAGAAGGCGTGGATTTGCAGTGGAATGATGGTTGCGAAAAGCATGGAACTGCACAACCGTCAGGCGAGTTCCAAACCTAACTTGACTCTGAGTTTCTCAATGGCAGGGTTTTTCTGCCGCAGTTCATCAAAGATTTCGCGCTTGGTATAGGCTCTTCGCCTGTTGTCGATGTCAGCAAGTTTCAGGCTGACGGTTATCCCGTCGTTGCCCAGCGTCTTCTTCATCGTGGCAGCAATGCTGTTCTTGATATCGTTGACTTGACTGAGCAAGATTTCATTATCAATAACCACCTCAATATTGGGGTAGTCTGCAATGTGCGGGGTGATGTTCTTGAGCCGTGATGCCAACCCAACCAGGCGTTGCGGCATACGGTTGCACATCAGTGTCCATTGAATGCTGAGTTCTTCCTCGGTAAACTTCTTGTTGTTGTCTGGAACGCTTTTTTCTTCGGCCTTACTTACCGCGATGCTGTTGGGTTGCTGTACCCCACGCCGTAGATTGCCGAAGGTTATTCCTACATTCTTCAGCTTTACGCGGGATGCCGAAGGCTTGGCATGAGTGGTGTTTTGTGGGATGTTGTGTGTCTTTGCCTCGTTAGGGGATATTGCAGAGGAGTTGGCAGCAACGGCTTGCGAGAGCTCTGCAGCTGCTTGTACACGTTTCTCGGCCCCGGCTACCTGCTGCGCCGGTTTAGGCTGAGAAGTCTTGATATTCTTGAACAGGATTTTCAAACACTTGGGGCTACGCCCCGCCCCCTCGGCATCATCATCGCTCGGTTGGGTGATTTGTGCCACACGGATGAGCGTCAGTTCTGCCAGAAGCCGCTTGTTGCTGCTCTGTCGGTAGTTCACGTCGCATTCGTTCATGATTTTAAGAGCTTGATACAGAAAGCGTTTAGGGCACTTTTTCGCTTGTTCCTGATATTTCTGCCGCTGCTGTTGGCTCACCTCGAGCAGTGGGAGTGTCTGAGGATCGTTGGCCATCATGACGTTGCGCACATGGGAGGCCAGTCCGTTGATAAGGTTTCCGGCATCGAATCCCTTGGCAATAATACGATTAACCAGCACCATGATGTCGCTCACCTTGTTCTCTATGGCGAGGTCAATGATGTGGAAATAGTTCTCAGCATCGAGCACGTTCAGGTCTTCAAGAACCTTCTGGAAGGTGATATTGCCTTGGCAGTAGCTGGCCACCTGGTCGAAAATTGACAATGCATCCCGCATGCCGCCATCAGCTTTCTCGGCTATAATGCCGAGCGCCTCCTCCTCGTATGAGATACCTTCCTGGTCGGCCACCTTCTTCAGATGGTCTATGGTCTCTGGTACTGTCATGCGCTCAAAGTCGTATATCTGGCACCTTGACAATATCGTGGGCAGTATCTTGTGCTTCTCTGTGGTGGCGAGTATGAAGATGACGTGTGCTGGCGGTTCCTCCAAGGTTTTCAGAAAAGCGTTGAAAGCCGACGTGGACAGCATGTGCACCTCATCGATGATAAACACTTTGTAACGGCCGGTTTGTGGTGGAATCTGTGTCTGCTCCATCAGTGTCTTGATGTTTTCCACCGAGTTGTTGCTGGCAGCGTCGAGTTCAAAGATATTCATCGACCTTCCCTCATTGAACGACTTGCAACTGGAACATTCGTTGCAGGCCTCGCCGTCAGCGCTGGGATGCTCGCAGTTAATGGTTTTGGCGAATATACGTGCACATGTGGTTTTACCCACTCCGCGTGGCCCACAGAACAAATAGGCATGAGCCAGCTTGTCGCCCTTGACGGCATTTTTGAGTGTCGTAGTCAGAGCCTCCTGCCCCACCACGGCGCTAAATGTCATCGGGCGGTATTTTCTGGCCGATACGATGTAGTTTTCCATAATGTGTAACTGATTATAGTTGATGCAAAGATACTGTAATTAGGGCGAAGGACAAAACAAATGTTTGGTTTTCTTTTGGTTTTCAACCGAATTGCATTAACTTTGCAAAAGGTTATAACAAAGGGGTATGAGTAGTAAATTTGCCTATGTTTGGGGCGTTCTGTCACGGTACAAATATCTGATAACAGTTGTTGTCGGTGTAGCTGTGGTGGGCTTCATCGACGAGAACAGTTACATGAAGCGCATACAGTATGATTTGCAGATAGGACAGATGAAGGAGGAAATCCGCAAATACAATATCCAGAACGAGCAGTCTACCCGAGCTCTTGATGAATTAAAACGAAATCCTAAGGCTATACAGAAAATAGCTCGCGAGCGCTATTTCATGAAAGCCGATGATGAAGATATCTATGTACTGAGTTCCGATCGACAGGTTTCCGACGGGATGCAGACAACAACGAAAGAATTTGATGAAGCAACTCAATAAATTACAAAGTTTACTATTTATTATCGGGGGAATATTGATGGTCGTTGGTGCCGGATGCTTCGCCCTGATTTGGCAGCAGTCTATTGCCTGCTGGGTGTTTTTGGCGGGTGCGTTGCTGTTTACCACGATGCAAATTCTCCAATCCTACGAGGGGCGTGACATCACCATCAGGCGACTGAAGCGTATCCAGGGCTTGGCCGACATCCTGTTTTTGTTGGCCGGTATGCTGATGGCCGATAAGGTGTATGGCTTTTTCCGTCCTTTGTTCTCCAATATGGTGGATTATACCAACTATCTGTTTAACAAGTGGGTGGTGGTGTTGCTCATCGCAGCTATTTTGGAGGTGTATACTGTTCATCGTCTCGACCATGAACTTTCCAAAAAAAATATAAAAGAATAGGTTATATCTTTAAATAGCATAATTTTTTTTTATGCTTCACGAATAGATATTATCTTTGTGAGACTTGAACAAACATTGGTTTATGAACAAAGTTTTATACGCAATCATCAGTATGCTTACCCTAACATCGTGTGCCGACACCTATAACATAGCTGGTACATCCAATGTGTCTACGCTCGATGGACAGAAGCTGTACCTGAAGGTGTACAAGGATGCAGAGTTGAAGGAAATTGATTCATGCGATGTGGTGCATGGGCAGTTTCATTTTCAGGGAACGATTGATTCGGTGCGTATAGCCAATATTTTTATGGACGACAATGCCGGCTTGCCGGTGGTTCTTGAGAGTGGGGAAATCATGGTCAAGATAGATAACACACAGGAGTCTGTCACCGGAACCCCTCTCAACGACAAGCTTTCGGAATTCCGTGAGAAGTTCACGCAGCTTATGAACCAGAGCATGGACTTGGTGCATCGTCATGACCAGGCGATTATGAATGGCAACGACATGACCGTTGTCAACGCTAAATTGGCTGCTGAGGATGCAAACATCAACAAGGAGATGGATAAGCTGGTAACTTTGTTCGTTACCGAAAATTTTGACAATGTGCTCGGTCCGTATGTTTTTATCAACACATGCATGAGCCGGTATCAAGTGCCTATGCTTGACGCTTGGATAGAGGACATTATGAGCAAGGCAACCGGGAAGTTCAAGAACGACCAACAAGTGAAAGAATATTATGAGGCCGCCCAGCAGAACCAGAATATCATGAATGGTATGCAGGAAGCACCGCAGCAAACACCAGCACAGCCAACAGTGCCGCCGGTGGACGGTCCAACGCCCAATCAGCTGGCTTCACCTCAGGGCTCCCAGCAGTCTCCTGCGCAGGATGCAACGTCCGAAGTAAAGTAATCTTGTCCGCTAATTTACTGAACTATGAGAACAATCATTGATGGCGGAAACATTGTCAATGAAGGCAGAATGTTTATAGGCACTGTCATTATAGACGATGACCGCATCTCTGATATTATTGAAGGGAAAAATACCCCCCGTGGAAACTGCGACCGGTTCGTAGATGCCACGGGGTGTTTCGTACTACCCGGGGTAATCGACGAGCATGTCCATTTCCGCGAACCCGGACTAACGCGTAAGGCAGACATGGAGAGCGAGACGCGGGCTGCGGTTGCAGGAGGGGTGACCTCGTTCCTCGACATGCCCAATACCGTGCCGCAAACAACGACACCCGAAGCCTTGGACGACAAAATAGCAATGGCAGCCGGCCGGAGCCATATCAACTATGGATTCTTCTTCGGAGCCGGTAGGGACAACTGTGAGCAATTTGCTGGCCTCGACACCACTCGTATTCCAGGCATCAAACTGTTTATGGGAGCTTCCACGGGCAACATGCTTGTGGATCGTAAAGAGGTGCTTGAAAAAATATTCAAGACCTGTGCCGAACTCGGTCTCCCACTGATGACACATTGTGAGGACACGGCCATGATCAATGAAAACATGGCTCGGGCCAAGCAACAATATGGCGATGACCCTGACATCACGCTCCATTCATCCATTCGTTCGGCTGAGGCCTGCTACACATCTTCTTTGCAGGCAGTGGAACTGGCACACCAATATGGCACTCGCCTGCACATCGCCCACGTTAGCACAGCCCGCGAGGTTTCGCTGTTTGAGCCGATTCAAACGGGTTGCCCGTTGCCGCAAATCACGGGAGAGGTTACCTTGGCTCACCTGTGGTTCTCCGAAGAGGACTACCAGACGAAGGGGGCACTCATCAAATGCAATCCGTCGGTGAAAAGTAAGAACGACCGTGAAGCCTTGCGTAACGCCTTGCGCGACAGCCGAATCGTTGCTATTGGAACAGATCATGCTCCACACGAGTTGAAGGATAAGTTTGGAGGTTGTGCCAAGGCGGCTTCGGGAATGCCAAGCATACAGTTTTCGTTGGTTACCATGCTAACCTTGGCAGACGAGGGAGTAATTCCCATTGAACGTTTGCCGGAGCTTATGGCTCATCATCCGGCACAGTTGTTTTCCATCAGTGACCGTGGATTCCTGCGCAAAGGTTATAAAGCCGATGTTGTTATTGTGCAGAAAACAGCCCCTTGGCAGGTCACCGAAAGCCTGATAGAAAGCAAATGTGGATGGAGCCCATTGCTCGGACAGCAATACCAATGGAAAGTAAAATACACGTTCTGCAATGGTCATTTGGCTTATAACGATGGTCACATCGACGAGAATTACTTTGGCGAGGCTCTGCGATTCAGGATTGACGAAGGTTAAACGTCTTCATCTGCATTGGTTCAGACTGCCGCAATACATAGGCTGTTCCTCTCGCTTCCCAATTCTTAACTTATAAAAACAACGTCTTTTGATAGCTCGAATATTTTTTCTTATCGTTCTTGTCATTGTCTTACCTGAACTCTATTTTGAATGGTACAGGCGTAAGCGTCGCCGCAGACAAACCTGGAAAAGGAGGGTGTTGAATTGGATTCCGGAGGCGGGCATGTTGGTCTACACGATCTTCTTGGCGGTTTGCAAGAACTTTGTACCGGATGACATGAGGATAACCTATGTCTATCTGTTGATCATCGGACTGTATGTCGTACCCAAAGCGCTCTATGCCTTGTGTTCGATGGTGGGTTTGGCATGCAAACGCTTAACCCGTAGCCGTTACAACTGGGGCAATCTTGTGGCATTCTTCCTGGTTTTGCTTTCATGGTACATAACAATATATGGGTCAACGTTGGGTTTCAGAAAACTTGAGGTCAGGCATGTTGATTTGTATTTTAACGACCTCCCCAAAAGTTTTGAGGGGTATAAAATCGTGCAATTTACCGATGCTCACGTAGGCAGTTTGCTCGGAAACGACACCCGTCAGCTGCAAAGAGTAGTCGACAGTATCAATGCACAAAAACCCGATTTGATTGCCTTTACCGGCGACTTGCAAAACCTTCGTCCCCAGGAGTTGTATCCCGTGCAGGATATTCTTGCTGGGTTGAGCGCCCGAGATGGCGTCGTTTCGGTCTTGGGAAACCACGACTACAGCGAGTATATTGATGAAGATCCAGTTATAGAGGTCGCTAACTGCAGGGAGATGATTTCCCGTCAACGGCAGTGGGGATGGAGGTTGCTGCTCAATGAGCATACAGCCATTCATCGCGACAAAGACTCAATTGTCATTGCCGGAGAGGAAAACCTTGAGCGACCGGCACGGGCGGACTTTGCCAAGACGATGGCTGGGGTGGGCGAGAGAGCCTTCGTGGTGATGTTGCAGCACGATCCCCGAGCCTGGGACAGACACATCAAGTCTGACAAGCGTGTACAAATCACCTTGAGCGGCCATGTGCATGGAGGACAGGTGGCACTTTTCGGTTTTCGTCCTTCATCCTTGATACTCAAACGGGACTACGGGCTTTTTGAGGAAAACAAGCGATTTTTATATGTCTCCTCGGGCATAGGCGGACTCATCCCGTTTCGCTTTGGAGTCTCGCCTGAAATCGTGGTTTTCACCTTACATCAATCACATCCATGAAGTATCTTTACAGATTATACCAGCTGTTCTTTTTTCTCCCTCTGTTTTTAGCAACAACTATTGTCATCGCGTTGGTCACGATTGTGGGCAGTTTTCTTGGCAACGGACATTTCTGGAGCTATTATCCAGGCAAACTTTGGTCCTGGCTCACTATTCGGTTGCTGTTGTTGCCCATCAAGGTGGAGGGTAGGGAGAACCTTGTGAAGGGACAATCGTATGTGTTTGTAGCCAATCATCAAGGCATGTTCGATATCTTTCTTATTTATGGTTTTCTTAACCGCAACTTCAAGTGGATGATGAAGAAGTCGCTCCGCAAGATTCCTTTCGTGGGGGCGGCCTGCCAGGCGTCACATCAAATTTTTGTGGATCGAAGTAGCACGTCGGCTATTAGGCATACCTACGACCAAGCGCGGACGATGCTCTGCAACGAGATGTCGCTGGTGGTTTTTCCCGAGGGAGCCCGCACTTTCACGGGACACATGGGATTTTTCCGACGTGGTGCGTTCTTGCTGGCCGATGAACTGCAGTTACCTGTGTGTCCACTCACCATCAATGGATCATTCGATGTCATGCCCCGCATGCGGGATTACCGTTGGGTGAAGTGGCATCCGCTCAGTCTCACGATACATAAACCCATCGCGCCGATTAGTCAGGGGCGGGAGAACATTGAATATTTGAAAAATGAGAGCTACCGGGTGGTGATGAGTGGCCTTGAGAAAGAACATCAGGGCTATGTCGAAAATCCTGACCAATAAATATCGTTTTTAGCATTGCTATTATCATTTTATTTTATAATTTTGCACGAAACGGAAATCCTATACCACTATGCATGAAAGTGATTCGATAGTTATCATTCCCACATACAATGAAAAGGAGAACATGGAAAAGATTATCCGTGCCGTCTTTTCATTGGATAAGTGTTTCCATATTCTTGTCATCGACGACGGCAGCCCAGACGGCACGGCGCAGATTGTCAAAGGTCTGATGGCATCAGAATTTTCCGACCGTCTTTTCTTGATTGAGCGAAGTGGCAAGCAAGGTTTGGGAACGGCTTACATCACAGGCTTCAGATGGGCATTAGAACGCGATTACGAGTATATCTTTGAGATGGATGCTGACTTCAGTCACAATCCTGCTGACTTGCCCCGCCTTTATGCAGCCTGTCACGATGAGGGTGCCGATGTGGCTGTTGGCTCTCGCTACGTCACGGGAGTCAACGTTGTCAACTGGCCCATTGGGCGTGTGCTGATGAGCTATTTTGCTTCACGATATGTGAGGTTTGTCACGGGATTCAACGTGCATGACACCACTGCCGGTTTTGTTTGCTATCGCCGTCGCGTGCTACAGACCATTGAGCTTGACAAGATTCGCTTCAAGGGCTATGCCTTTCAGATTGAGATGAAATACACCGCCTATAAGATTGGCTTCAAGATTAAGGAAGTTTCCGTTGTATTCGTCAACCGCAGAGAGGGAACAAGCAAGATGAGTGGTGGCATCTTCAGCGAAGCGTTGTTTGGCGTGATGCGACTGCGGATGGACGGATGGTTCAGGAAATATCCAAAGCCCACCCTTTCCTAACCACCCTTGCAGCCCTGTCCGCTCTCTTCAGAGAAGGCGGATGAGAAATGAGGCGCGTGTTCTGCAACGACTCGCTCGGACCACGGCGTGGTGTATACTATCCGCGAGGAGGGTATGAGAAGGGCGAATTGGCGCCTCGGAGAGATTTTATTCAATGACAATACAAGACTTACAACAACTTTATGCCACGCTTCCGCAATGCGGGGCATTTGTGAAACTACTGGAAGACAAATCTGTTAAAAACGTTTTCCTGCAAGGCCTCGTGGCCTCTTCCGCACCCTTGTTTTTTTCTTCCGCAGCCAAACGGCTGAACCATCCCTTTGTTTTCATCCTACAGGATGCCGACGAGGCCGGCTATTTTTATAACGACCTGAATCTCTCATCTCGCACTCCCTCTCTAACGGGCAAGGGAGATGACAGGCTGCGGGAAACACATTCATCAGTTTATTATTTCCCCTCAAGCTACAGAAGGTCTGTCAAATATGGCCAAAGAGATGCGGCAAACGAGATCCTTCGTACCGAAGTGCTCTCCAAACTATCTTCGCTGGGCACTAACAACAGTTTGACAGACCATCATACATCCTCTGCACCCCCCGCAGAAGGAGAGCGGATCAATGAACCCCTTTTTATCGTGACCTATCCAGAGGCCATTGCCGAACTTGTTGTGTCTCAAACCCATTTGGACGAGCGTCGCATATCGTTGAAGACAGCACAAAGCATAGATATCACCGATTTGGTGCATCGACTGCGCGAGCTTGGTTTTGAGGAGAAAGACTATGTCTATGAGCCTGGACAATTTGCGGTGCGCGGCAGCATTATTGATGTTTACTCCTTTTCCAGCGAACTGCCTTTCCGTATCGACTTCTTTGGAGATGAAATCGACACCATACGCACGTTTACCGTGGAGGATCAGCTCTCCAAGGACAGGAAGAGTGGGGTGGACATCGTGCCCGAGCTGGCTACGCTTGTGTCCGCCAAGATACCTTTCCTGCAGTTCTTGCCCGATGACACCGTGCTTGTAGCCAAAGACATGGAATATGTCAGCGGGATGATCGAGCGCATATACAACGAGGGATTCTCTGCGCAGGCACTCGCCGAACGCTTAGAGGGAGCCACGGAGATGGAGCAGGAACAGACCAGACGCGAAATGACCAAGGAGAGCATGTTGTGCCCACCAACTCGTTTTGCTGCCGATGCAGGCAAGTTCAAGCAAGTGATCATGGGCGATCCATCAAAAATCTATGGCCGGAGTGAATCGCGAGGTCGAGACACAGCTTCTCCCAGTCCTATGGGAGAAGGGTGGGGAGGGGCGTCCATCTCTTTTCACATTAGCCCACAGCCCCTGTTTCACAAAAACTTCACGCTGCTCCGACAGTCGCTCGGAGATTATATACAGCAGGGTTACAGGGTTTATATTCTGGCCGACAGCAAGAAGCAACATCAACGCTTGCGCGACATTCTCGATGAGATGGGAGCTGACCAGGAACGGTCGGGTGCCAATGCGCAGCGCTCGAAAATAGACTTCACCCCCATAGACCGCACCATCCACGAGGGCTTTGCCGACAACGACTTGAAGGCCTGCTTTTTTACCGATCACCAGATTTTTGATCGTTTTCACAAATACAATCTCAAGTCAGACGGTGCCCGTGCCGGGAAGATGGCTCTCACCATGAAGGAACTTCAGGAGATGGAGCCGGGAGATTTCATTGTACATGTGGACTTCGGGATAGGCAAGTTTGGCGGTCTTGTGAGGGTGCCCATCCCCACACAAGGTAATACGCGTCAGGATGCAACGGATGATTCACAGTATCAGGAGGTCATTCGCATCATCTATCAGAACAATGACAAGGTAGACGTCTCCATCCATTCGCTCTACAAGATTTCCAAATATCGGAGTAGCGACGCCGGGGAGGCTCCGCGTCTGAGCACGCTTGGGACGGGTGCATGGGACCGGATGAAGGAAAAAGCCAAGAAGCGCATCAAGGACATCGCACGTGATTTAATCCGCCTCTATGCCAAGCGGCGAAAGGAGAAAGGCTATGCGTTCAGTCCCGACAGCTTCATGCAGCAGGAGTTGGAGGCCAGTTTCCTCTATGAGGATACCCCCGACCAACTCAAAGCTACGCAGGATGTAAAGGCCGACATGGAGCGGGCACGCCCCATGGATCGCCTGGTTTGTGGCGATGTGGGCTTTGGCAAGACCGAGGTTGCGGTGCGTGCCGCATTCAAGGCCGCCTGCGACTCCAAGCAAGTGGCCGTGCTCGTACCCACCACGGTGCTGGCTTTCCAGCATTTCCAGACCTTCCGCGATCGGCTGAGAGACTTTCCTGTTCGTGTGGACTATCTTTCGCGGGCACGTTCTGCAGGGCAAACCAGACAAGTGCTGGAGGATCTTGAGAGCGGAAAAATCGACATCATCATCGGCACGCACAAGTTGCTGGGCAAGAATGTGAAATGGCACGACCTCGGATTGCTCATCATCGACGAGGAGCATAAATTTGGTGTGAGCACCAAAGAGAAACTTCGCAAGCTGAAAACCAACGTGGACACCATCACCATGTCGGCCACCCCGATACCGCGAACGTTGCAGTTCTCGCTGATGGGAGCGCGCGACATGAGCATCATGCGTACTCCGCCTCCCAACCGCTATCCTATCCATACGGAGCTGAGCACTTTCGGGCATGAGGTCATCACCGATGCCATCAACTTTGAGATGAGTCGTAACGGACAGGTGTTCTTTGTGAACAACCGCATTTCCAACCTTCCCGAGATAGCCAACCTCATCCAAAAACACATTCCCGACTGCCGTGTGGCCATTGGGCATGGCAAGATGTCGCCCGAAGAGCTGGAGAAAGTCGTCATGGGGTTCATCAACTACGACTATGACGTATTGCTCTCGACAACCATTGTGGAAAACGGTATTGATATTCCCAATGCCAACACCATTATCATTAATGGTGCCCATCGCTTTGGGCTCTCCGACCTCCACCAGATGCGTGGCCGTGTCGGTCGGTCTAACCGCAAGGCTTTCTGCTACCTCCTTGCCCCTCCCAAGAGTGTGCTCACGCCCGAGGCACGCCGGCGATTAGAGGCTCTTGAGGCTTTCTCCGAACTCGGTAGCGGATTCAACCTGGCTATGCAGGATCTGGACATCCGCGGTGCAGGCAACCTGTTGGGAGCCGAGCAGAGCGGATTCATGGAAGACCTCGGCTATGAAACCTATCAGAAGATACTCACCCAGGCCGTTACCGAACTCCGCAACGACGAATTTTCCGATCTCTATGCCGATGCAATTGAAGAGGGAAAGGAAATTAGTGGCAGTGATTTTGTGGAAGACTGCGCGGTGGAAAGCGACTTGGAAATGTATTTTCCCGATACATTTGTGCCGGGCAGCAGCGAGCGGATGTTGCTCTATCGCGAACTCGACAACATAGAAGACGATGACGACCTGTCGGCCTATCGGCAGCGGCTTGTCGACCGTTTCGGCAAGGTGCCGCGCGAGGGTGAGGAACTGATGCAGGTTGTTGCGCTCCGACGTGTAGGCAAGCGACTGGGCTGCGAGAAGGTAACACTGCGGCAAGGCATGATGACGCTTCAGTTTGTTTCAAACCAAGACAGTCCGTTCTATCAGAGTCCTGTTTTCGGACGTATTATCAAATATGTCATGGCCAATCCGCGACGCTGCAATTTTAAGGACAGTCGTGGTCATCGTCTCATCCATATCAGTGATGTGCCCAGCATCACAGAGGCTGTCGGTATCATGCGAAAAATGGAAACCGTGGAATAGAACACTGCCCCAAGTGTAGTAGGTTTCCACAGCACAACAGCGCGATTCAGTTTCGTTGCGAGCGTATGACGAACGTCATACGCTCGTCTATCGGCCGCGATACAAACGTCCATCGTTCGGAGAACGAATGTATTTCGAACGCGATACGATCGCGAACCAACTTCTTCGTCATCACGAAGTATAGAAATCAACCCCCCAAAAAGATTTGTTGAAAATTGCACAATATGTATTATATGTGCAAGTAATGTTGTTTTCAGAGTCAAAACTTGTTAAAATACTCCCTTGATTAGGACAAAAAACCTGTTTCTTAATTATCTTTGTATAAATAAAAATACAATAAAAATAAGAACAGATGACCGCTCATGAATATTACCTTGAAGGCAATGAACATCGCAGAAAGGGAGATTTTGCTGCAGCGATGAACTGTTATGCCGAGGCTGTCAAACTCGATGAAACCAGTCCGGCAGCTGAGGCTCGACTGATGCTTGAGAACATTATGAATTTCTATTGTAAGGATTATTATAATCCATAAACAATACTAAAACAACAAAACGTATGGGCAAGATGAAAGGTGCCATCGTAGTGAATATCGAACGGTGCAAAGGATGCACGCTGTGCATTGTGGCATGTCCGAAAAACGTCATTGCCCTGGCAGACCGGAAAGTGAACACACATGGATATACCTATGTGGAGGCGGTGCGTCCCGATGATTGCATCGGGTGTGCTTCCTGTGGAATCGTGTGTCCGGACGGATGCATTACGGTGTATCGAAAGAAAGTGGAGGACTGACAATGAATAATGATGAAGTAGTGTTGATGAAAGGCAATGAGGCTGTCGCTCACGCGGCGGTGCGTTGCGGATGCGATGCCTTTTTCGGCTATCCCATCACACCCCAGACTGAGATTATCGAGACGCTGGCCCTGCTGAAGCCTTGGGAGACCACCGGTATGGTAGTGGTGCAGGCCGAGAGCGAGGTGGCTTCTATTAATATGGTTTATGGTGGTGGCGGCGCAGGTAAGCGCGTGTTCACCACGTCGTCGAGTCCCGGAGTGGCCCTGATGCAGGAGGGCATCTCCTACATGGCCGGTGCCGAGGTGCCGGGAGTGATTGTGAATGTGCAGCGGGGTGGTCCCGGATTGGGAACCATACAGCCCAGCCAGGGTGACTATTTCCAAGCTACGCGAGGTGGAGGCAATGGCGATTATTACGTGATTGTGCTTGCACCGGCTTCCGTGCAGGAAATGGCCGATTTCGTAGACCTTGCTTTCGAGCTGGCCTTCCGCTACCGCACGCCTGCCATGATTCTTTCTGATGGAATCATCGGACAGATGATGGAGAAAGTGGTGCTGCCACCAATGAAACCCCGACGCACGGAAGAGCAGATTTTGAAGGAGTGTCCGTGGGCCACAACGGGTCGCACGAATGGTCGTAGGCCCAATATCATCACCTCGCTCGAACTCAGTTCGGAGGTGATGGAGCAGCGCAACCTTAAACTTCAGGAAAAATATAGAAACATTCAAAAACACGAGGTGCGTTATGAGACGCAGCAGTGCGACGATGCCGACTATCTGATTGTGGCCTTCGGCAGTGCGGCGCGCATTGCCGAGAAGAGTGTAGAACTCTGTCGCGATCAAGGCATTAAGGTCGGATTGTTCCGTCCTATCACGCTCTGGCCGTTCCCCACGGAGGAAATATCGACCATGGCCAAGGGCAGGAAGGGTATTCTGGTGGCAGAAATCAATGCCGGACAGATGGTCGAGGACGTGCGGTTGGCTGTTGACGGGGCACTGCCTGTTAAACACTTTGGACGCTTGGGAGGTATTGTTCCTGACCCGCAGGAAATAGTAGAGGCGCTGAAATCTAAACTGATGAACAATGACTAATCATGATATTATAGCTCCGGAGAACTTGGTCTATGCCAAGCCCGAACTGATGAACGACACCCCGATGCACTACTGTCCGGGCTGTTCGCATGGCGAGGTACACAAACTGGTGGCAGAAGTGATTGATGAAATGGGGATGGCAGACAAGACGGTGGGCGTTTCGCCCGTAGGATGTGCCGTGTTTGCCTATCGGTATATAGACATTGACTGGCAGGAGGCTCCCCATGGGCGTGCCCCGGCTTTGGCTACAGGCATCAAGCGTGTGTGGCCCGACAGACTTGTATTCACCTATCAGGGAGATGGTGACCTGGCGTGTATCGGTACGGCGGAAACCATCCATGCACTGAACCGCGGCGAGCATATTACCATCATCTTTATCAACAATGCCATATATGGTATGACGGGAGGACAGATGGCTCCCACCACACTCATCGGACAGAAAACATCGACGTGCCCGTATGGGCGTGAGCCCGACCTCCACGGCTATCCACTCAACATCACTGAGCTGGCTTCCAAACTGCGTGGCACGTGTTATGTCACGCGCCAAAGCGTAGACACCGTGGCTGCTATCCGTCAGGCCAAGAAAGCCATACGCAAGGCCTTTGAGGCATCGATGCAGGGACTTGGCTCCAGCTTGGTGGAGATTGTCTCGACTTGCAGCAGTGGCTGGAAGTTGCCAGCAGTGAAGGCCAATGAGTGGATGCGCGAGAATATGTTCCCGGAATATGAAAAGGGTGACCTCAAGGACACCACCAATATGAAGTAGTATGAAAAAGGAAATCATTATATCCGGCTTTGGCGGACAGGGAGTTCTGTCGATGGGAAAGATTCTGGCCTACTCCGGGCTCATGGAAGGCAAGGAGGTGACATGGATGCCAGCCTACGGTCCTGAACAGCGTGGAGGTACGGCTAACGTTACCGTTATTGTGAGCGATGAGCGTATTTCTTCTCCCATCCTGAGCCAATACGACATTGCCATTGTGCTCAACCAGCCGTCATTGGATAAGTTTATGCCGAAGGTAAAGCCAGGAGGCATCCTGATTTACGATGGGTTTGGCATCATGGAAACGCCACGGCGTGACGATATCACCATCTATCGAATTGATGCCATGGACAAGGCGGCCGAGATGAAGAATTCGAAGGTGTTTAACATGATTGTTCTTGGCGGATTGCTCGAGGTTGCCCCTGTCGTGAGTGGTGACGGTGTGGGTAAGGCGCTACATAAGACTTTGCCTGAGCGTCACCATGGATTGATTCCGCTCAACATGGAAGCACTCAAGGCAGGAATGGAGATCATACAAAAGGTCTGAGTCTTATTCAGATGGCAAGACATGCAAATGCCCACCTTGTCCAAACGGATGAGGTGGGCATTCGCATGCTGTTGTGTCACGGCTTACACCTTGGGTACGCCAGCGAGAAATTCTTCTATTTGCTCGTCGCTCACGGTATAGTTGGTCAGGTCGCCATTGATATAGCTGTTGTAGGATGGCATATCGATGAGTCCATGCCCCGACAGATTGAAAAGAATGACTGGCGACTTGCCTTCAATTTTGGCTTTCTTGGCTTCGCGGATGGTGGCGGCGATGGCATGGCAGCTCTCCGGAGCTGGGATGATACCTTCACTCTGGGCAAAGATTAGGCCGGCGGCGAAGGTTTCCAACTGTGGGATGTCAACACCGTGCATGTAGCCGTCTTTGATGAGCTGTGAGATAATCGTGCCTGCTCCATGATAGCGCAGTCCGCCGGCATGGATGTTGGCCGGTTTAAAGTCGTGGCCGAGGGTAAACATGGGCAGCAGGGGAGTGTAGCCGGCTTCGTCGCCAAAGTCGTATTCGAATTTGCCGCGTGTGAGTTTCGGGCAACTATTGGGTTCGGCGGCGATAAACTCTGTGTCTTTGTGTGTGCCGTCGAAGATGTGACGCATGAATGGGAAGGCAATGCCACCAAAATTTGATCCGCCACCGAAACAGGCGATGATTTTGTCGGGATATTCGCCTGCCATTTCCATTTGTTTCTCTGTTTCCAGTCCGATGACGGTTTGGTGGAGAGCCACGTGGCTGAGAACAGAGCCTAAGGTATATTTACAACCCGGTGTGTTGACGGCCAGTTCAATGGCTTCGGAGATGGCAGTTCCAAGCGATCCGAGATGGTGTGGGTCTGCGGTGATGATGTTTTTACCCGCGCGTGTGGACATCGATGGCGACCCTTCTACCGTGGCCCCGAAGGTTCGCATGATGATGGAGCGGTAGGGCTTTTGCTGCATGGTGATCTTCACTTGGTATACGGCAGCCTCCAAACCGTAGAGCTTGGCTGCGTAGGAGAGGGCTGCGCCCCACTGTCCTGCACCGGTTTCGGTGGTCACATTGGTCACACCCTCCTGCTTGCAATAGTAACATTGCGGAATGGCTGAGTTCACTTTGTGAGAACCTAACGGGTTGGTGGATTCGTTTTTGAAGTAGATGTGAGCGGGTGTATCAAGTGCTTCCTCCAGGGCGTAGGCACGAACGAGCGGCGTGGAACGGTAGTAGGTGTATTTTTCCAGCACTTCTCCGGGTATGTCTATCCACTTGTTTTCTTGGTCAAGTTCCTGTTTGGAACATTCCCTATTGAAAATATGAGCCAGATCTTCAACGCTCATGGGTTGTTTGGTGCTCGGGTTCAGGGGAGGAAGCGGTTTGTTGGGCATTTCAGCCTGTATGTTGTACCACTGTGTGGGAATGTCTTTCTCGGATAAAATAAATTTCTTCTGTCTCATATCTCTATTTCTTTTGAAATTCTAATGATGTGTGCAAAGATAGAAAAAAAACAGAACAAAAGGTAAGGTTTTGTGAATAATATGTAGGCAATATGATACATTTAGTATCGAATATAAATGACAACCCCATGCCCAAGTCTAACGAAAAACGAGAAATTGGCTTACGTGTTGATGATCTGTAATTGGATGATCAACGCGTGAGCCAATTTAGAATTCAAAATTTTTAATTTCGAATTATGAATTGCAATACCGTTCGGCTTCTAAAGCTGCCATGCACCCCGAACCTGCGGCTACCACAGCCTGCCGGTAGATGGGGTCGGCACAGTCTCCAGCGGCAAAGACACCTTCCACGCTGGTGCGTGGGGAGTAGCCCTGAACCTTGATGTAGCCGGTTTTGTCCATATCAAGTTTGCCCTTGAAAAGATCGGTATTGGGTTTGTGGCCGATGGCCAGGAAGAACCCGTCGATGGGCAGGTCGTAAGACTTTTCGTCGTCTTCACCTTTACGATAGACGAGATGTGCGCCCTCGACGCCTTTCTCGCCGTAGAGACCCACGGCATTGGTCTCGAAGAGGATTTCGATTTTTGGGTTTTTCTTGACGCGCTGCTGCATGATGTCGGAAGCCCTTAGATAAGGCTTGCGTACGATCATATAGACCTTGGAGCAGAGTCCAGCAAGATAGATAGCCTCTTCGCAGGCCGTGTCTCCACCACCTACAACGGCAACCACCTTCTTGCGATAGAAGAAACCATCGCACGTGGCACATGCGCTTACACCCTGACCGTTGTATTTCTCCTCGTCAGGCAGGCCGAGATATTTGGCTGATGCGCCGGTGGCAATGATAATGGTGTCGGCTTCCACTTGGTCGCCCCGGTCGGTGGTCACGACGTAGGGCTTGTTGCTCAAGTCCACGTCTGTAATGATGCCATCGCGCACATCGGCGCCAAAGCGCTCGGCCTGCTGGCGAAATTCTGTCATCATCTCGTTGGCATCCACACCCTCAGGGTAGCCGGGATAGTTTTCCACGACGGTGGTTTGGGTAAGCTGTCCACCGGTTTGCAAACCACAATATACGATTGGGTTGAGGTTTGCACGGCCGGCGTAGAGTGCGGCCGTGTAGCCTGCAGGGCCGCTCCCGATAATCAAACATTTTGTATGTTCCATGATTTTTGTCTCTTTCTCTCCGATGGAGGGTTGTTTTTATAGTGTTGAGTAACAAGCATCGCACCCATTGGGATGCTGCGAATAGCAGTATGGCATGGGGCGCAGGAATGCGGTGCCCCAATTTTTATTCTGCGAGCAGGGTCTCGATGTCGGCACAGATGTTTTCTATCTTTTCGGTAGGCTCGTAGCGTTTGACCACTTGCCCTTTCTTGTTGATGAGGAACTTGGTGAAGTTCCATTTGATTTCGGCAGACTCCTTGTAATTGGGATCAGCCTCGGAAAGCATCTTGTCGAGAACGGGGGTAAGTTCATGACTTTCATCCCAACCGGCAAATCCTTTCTGCTTTTTGAGGAATTTATAGAGCGGGGCGGCATGTTCGCCGTTTACTTTAATCTTCTTAAATCGTGGGAAATCCGTCCCGTAGGTGAGCTTGCAGAATTCGTGAATTGCTTCGTCGGTACCCGGTGCCTGCTGACCGAACTGGTTGCAGGGGAAATCAAGAATTTCGAAGCCTTGGGTGTGGTATTTCTGATAAGTGTTTTCCAACTCGGTATAGGTGGGGGTGAATCCACATTTGGTTGCTGTGTTAACAATGAGGAGCACTTCGTTGGCATACTCCTTGAGTGATACGTCTTTACCTTTCCTGTCTTTTACAGAGAATTCGTAAACAGTTCTCATTTCGCTTATCTTCTAATATTGATTATGATGTTTACGCAAAATTAATAAAAAAGATTGGAGATGTCGGGAGTGAATTTAATGAATTACGGAGAATTAAGCATATTTAGGGATTTCCCCTTAAAGGGTAGGGAAATCCTGCATAATAATATACATTTTATGTTTGCGGGTGGGTGGAAATGGTTTATCTTTGCAATATATAAGACTATAAACAAAAAAACAAGGATATGAAAAGACTGACTATGCTTTTAACTTCGGGATTGTTGGCGGTGCTGACATTGTCTCTTGTCTCTTGTGACGAAGACTCGTATATCGCCGATACCCTCGCGGGAACGTGGGAAGGCAAAATGTATGTTTCTTCAAACTACGATGGCTATACCTACGACGCGACCTATTCTGAGTTGTGTTTCGATCAGGATCCCTATTCCTTCAGTTCTGGAACAGGTTATTGGGTAGACCATTATTCTGCGAGTGCACCTTTTGCCTACATAGCTAACCACACGGAGTGGACGGTTAGAAATGGCATGATCTCTATTTTCTTGATAGAAGAGGGGACAACTGTTCAGATAGCAAACTACCATTTGAGTGACGGCTTCTTTATGGGAACTATATATTATGGAGACGACCGGGTGGACTTTAAACTAAGACATACCTCGTCGCCAAACTGGGGAGACTATTACTATGGGTATGACTCCTATTATGGTGCCAAAAAGAATACGTACGTGACTCGTGGTAGGAGCGATAAGGAAACGGCAGAGGTTCCTTATAGAATAATAAGAAAAAAATAGGAGAAATGAGAATGAAAAAGATTTCGACAAATGTTTTTGTCATACTGTTGGCAGTTGCTCCGATTCTATTCGCGAGCTGTGGCAGTGACCCCGTGTATACTGATCCTTGGTATGATGACTGGACGTGGGGAGATGATTATTCCCAACGCCCGAGTGATGATAATGTGAGTGATGAAGATTTCTTGGTGTCCATGGCTCAGACGCTTGCGGGACAGTGGCGTGGCGACATGATGGCGTATGAGATAGACAATGCGGGGAATGCGATAGATAGTATCTATTATAAGACGGATATAGAATTTAAGCAATATAACCGCCAAAGTATATCAGGTACAGGTACACAATATGATTTCCATCCTGACACCGAGGAGTTGGAACTGCAGAGGGATTTCACATGGTATGTGGACCCAAAGTCGGGTGATGTTTATATGACCTA
>NZ_GG704781.1:220153-311501 GCF_000160535.1 Hallella bergensis DSM 17361
GGACAGTGCGGGCAATGTGCGGGACTATGTGATGGTTGTGGACTATGACGACCTAAACCTGGATAACCGTACATTTACTGGTTATCTGTGGGCCACAGACGGTCATGAGGTGGATGATTTCTGGTTCGATCGTTATAAGACAACGCGAGCCTCAGTCAAGGAAAATGTGAAGAAGATCAAGTTTGTGATGAAATAACAAGTAAATTCCCGCTCCTGAAACTTGGGTTTTGGGGGCGGGAATTTGCTGTGTAGGGGTAACTGGGTATGTGTGTGAACTGCCATGGGAGGTTACAGCCCCCATGAAAGCGAAGCCCCATAGCTCCTCTCTACTTTGTTTTCAATGTCATCGGGCAGGTTGCAGAAGAAGTCGATACCTGTTCTCTGCTCCAGTTCGTCTATGCTGATGGCGTACTGTAGCAGGTTTTGTCCGCTGTCCTTGGCATTGTTAATCTGGTCAGTCCAGATGCCTATAGCACTGTATTGGCCTTTGTTCTGGCGAAGCATAGCCATAAAGAAATAACGGGGCATGATGAGACCATTGCTCAGTTTGCGATACACCTTGTTGTAACCATTGTATTTCCCCTCGTCAATGGTACCGCCTTTGCATACGTAGAGTGTGTCACAGGTGGACGCTATCGTGCGCACTTTTTTCTCTAATTTAGCCCACAACCCAGCGTTGAAAGCATTGAATTGGGGCTGCATATTGGTGAGAAAGAAGGTTTGATAGTTCATCTCGAAAGACGAAAGGCGGTCGGCTGAGGGACAGATGTGCCCATGGTCTAATTTCTGCCCGTTGTAATAATAAGGGTCGTGGCTCCATTGCATGGATGTGGGGATGAGCGGGTTGTTTGGGTATTGGTTGTCGTCGCTGTAATACCGCTTCGTGTTTTGTTGCGCCAGTGTCCGGTTCATTACATAGCAGCTCCAGCGCTGTGACTTCTTGTCAATATCCCACTCGATAATATAATTCACAGTGTTTCCAGCCGTTCGATGTACCAGAATGGTGTCGTTGCCTTGATGAAGGCGTGGCATTTCCAGTCGGGTATAAGCCTCGTTGTAGATAGGATTGGCATTGATGTTACTGCCAGTAATGGCTGGTTTGTCGGGCTTCTCCGGCTCGAGAATGTCGTTGTTGTCACCACAGGCAAAGCAAAGTGGGAGGACACACAACGGAAGAAGGTGTTTAAATTTCATCTCAATGATATCAAGAGTTGAGACATTGCAAAAGAAAAGTGCGGCAGAACGTATATGCAACTACGTCTGACCGCACTTTTACTAATTTCGGTTATACAGTGAAATGTATGTAGAGTATTACTTCTTCAACTTACCGTAACGGTTCATGAAGCGGTCAACACGACCTGCTGTGTCAACAAGCTTCTTCTTGCCCGTGTAGAATGGGTGTGAGGTGCTTGAGATTTCAATCTTAACCACTGGGTAAGTTTCGCCTTCAAATTCTACGGTATCATTGGTTTTGCATGTAGACTTTGAGAGGAACATATCGCCGTTGGACATATCCTTGAATACGACGGGGCGATAGTTTTCGGGATGAATACCTTTTTTCATTTTAATATTTATTGTTTATGAATAATGTCTTCGCTAAATAATTAGCGGTGCAAAATTACGAAGAATAATGCAGGTCGCCAAATATTTCAGGGACTATTTGCTCATTGCTTATTTCAAAGTAACGATAATCTTCATAAGATATGCAGCTCCAACCTTGTCATTGGCAAGTGTGAAGTATTTGTAGCTACCACTGCTCAGGTCGAAGGTATATGTATAATATTTATACTCCCCTTCGCCCTCTTTAACGGTGGGTTTGGCATTGATGCTGGTTGTCGTGGGATGTGCACTGTCTCCAACATAGAAACTGTAGTTTGGAGCATAGGAACTTGTCTTTTTCACGCTCATCACTACCATAACGTTCTTGATGTCTTTGCTGAAAGCGTCAGCATTAAAGAAGAAGCCTTGCTTAGACTTATCACTGGCATTACCTTGCATTTGCAGGCCTTCACCCCATGTTCCATCGCCTAAACAGATTCTTGCTCCTTTATAGGTGATGTTGTTAAACTTCCATGTATACCACGTACTTTCATTAGAAACATTTTGATCACCATATTTGTTAGTGTCGAGTGTAATGCTGCCAATGGCTCCGCTCTTGATTAATTGGAAGGTCATTTCTTTGCCGGTAGCACCTTCTCCACTGGGGGTGTCGTCCCCACCGGATTCTCCACCGGTGTTTTCAAATTTGGTCTTGCCGTTAACAGATACAAGCTTGTTGCCTTGTGCCATTTCGGGCGTGTTGCCAAAGTAATTGAGTAGCTTGCCATAGACAACAACTTTGTCGCCTGCTTTCAGCTTATCACCAGCTTTAAACTTCTCACCATTGAAAGCGTAGCCACGGAAAATCTTAAACGTAACGGTAGACGATCCACCATCAGAAATGTCGTAGGTGGCGTTGCCGAAAGAGCCAGTATCAATGTTGGGTGTTCCGACAATGGTTCCTTCTACGTATACGTTGTCTGATTTGCCGTCCTTGGGAAGTGCTTTGGTCAGTTCAAGTGCCTTGGCTACATTGTAGGGTGATTCCTTGGTGCCCTCTCCAGCCGGGGCGATGGATGGCGTTTCATCTCCGCCAGTGCTTCCCTTGCCATTGATGGAGATAATTTTGCTGCCCGGAGTGGTTTCGAGCGTGCCGTTAAAGATGGTCAACTGACCAAGCACGACCACCGTATCACCCACATTGATTTCGTTTCCTGTAGTAAATTTTTGACCGTTCAACCCTTTGCCTCGATATACCAAGAATGGATTTTTGCCTTCTTTTGAGTCGCTGACAGAGTAGATTGCGTTGCCGAATTGACCTGTATCGATTTCCTTGATATTGGTGATGATACCCTTGAAATACACTTCTTTGTCGGTTTGCTCGCCAGCCTTGATAATCTGAATCACCTTGGCCACGTTGTATGGAGAGGCCAAAGTGCCCTCGCCGGTTGGGTCGGTAGAGATGCTCCCACCATTTTCGTGATAGTCGGTATCGAACGGTGCGGGCACGTCCTCACAACTTGTAAATGCAAGCGTGGCAATGGCTAACGCGAGCATTGAATAGATAAGTTTCTTCATTTCTTATTTTTATTATTATTATTTTACTTCCTCAACATCGTCCAATGTGCGGATGATGATTTCCCAAGTGTTATTAAAACGCTTCATGATACCCGTCACGTTCACCTTGCCGGTAGGCAATGGATTGGCAGCGAATTTAGCAAAATTGCTGGTATAGAGCATCACTAATTTGCTGTTGAACTCGTTGAAATAAACCTGCTTCGAGCCCGGGCCACTACCTGCGTATGCGTAGGTGGCTTTGCCGTCGGCGCTTTTGAAGCTCACGTTTTTCAGTGTGACGAGCTTCCCGTCGTACACGTTACCGTACTTATTAACGGTCATGCTCTTGTCAAATACGATGGGTTCGATGGTCTTGCCTGTTCCCGTGACCTTGAAATGCTGAACCCACATGAAACGGTTCATGCGACTCACATAGGTCTGTCCGCGTGAGTTGGTGAATGGAGTGCCAATCTCTGCCTGTTTCCCATAATTGCCAACATAAAGGTTTTTCAGGTCTACGAGTATCTCTGTGCCTATGGGTAGCTGACCGTATATGCCACCTTGCGCAATAGCAATGATGATGGCGCCGGTGCCGTCGTCCACGGCAATCTCGTTGTAAAGATTACCCTGCACATCATTTCCTGTCACTACGGCCTTGATTTGCAAGTCTTCTGTGACCTGCGCAAAGGAGTTGCCGTCGCGATAATCGGTGTTGATGTAGTCCTTGTATTTCGTTTTCAAGTCGGCGATGCTGATAACATGGGTTTCCTGAATGGCGTTGTTGCCGATGCCGGCTTGGTCGGGAGTGAGGTCCGGCTCGTCCCAATTGCCGTCCATGCAACTTGTTGTGAGGCTGCATGCCAAGGCAAACATTATGATATATTTAAATGTCTTCATTGTCTGTTGTTTAGAATTTGTAAGCAATGTTGAGCATGCCATTGGTGCCAAGGGCATAATATTTCTTCGGATTTTTAGAGAAGATATATGTGCGATTATTGCCTGAAGCGCTATAGTCTGAACGACTCTGCTCATATCCTCCGGTCACAATCTTCTGATTGTTCAGAATATTGGTCACCATGAGGTTGATGGAGAGGCTGCCTCGTTTGAGATAAATGCTTCGGCCGATAGAACCGTCGAACATCCAGCCGCCGTGCCCTTTGTCTTGTGGTGACACCTCACTACCTATGCGTTCCAATGGACTCTTGTATCTGTAATAGGGCGAGTAGCTCAGGTAGATGCGGTCATACCAGTTGCCATTGAGGTCGATAAACCAACCACCTTGGTGATAGCTCAGTCCTATAGAGGTCGCTGTGAGCGGCGTTCCATTCTCACGCATATTTTTCACGAGGGCGATATCGTCGTTGTAGGTTCCTTGTGTCGAGTTCAGATAGCGTACGTTGGCGTTGCTCACGTTCTTGGCGTCACTCATGGTTCCAATCAGTTTAAGGTCGAAAGCAGAGGTGAGCTTGAATTTCAAACCAGCCTCGACACCATAATATTCTTTGGTGATGTCTGACAAGGAGTTGTACGAGAAACTGTTGATATCATCAAAATAGAAGCAAGTCCATTCCGTGACGTGAGAGATGTGGTTGTAGTATCCACTAATGTTGGCATGCAACCAGCTGGTGCGAAGCTGATAACCAACCTCACTTGAAAAGATGCGTTCATTGTGGAGGTTGTTCACAAAGTCGTTGTTCATCTCTGGGGCGTTGAAAGCAGTGTATGCCTCGGGGGCATGCGAGTCATAACCGAGACCCAATGTCAGGGTGTTGCCACGCCCAAGGTTGAAGTCGCCACTGGCCTTGATGCCTCCTTCGACAAACTTGGCGGTGCCACTCTTGCCGTATGAGTTTTCGGCAAACAGACCATTGCGCATCTTACCATCACGGTGCATCGTCTTGCCACCCAAGCGGGCAGACACGTTGTAGTGAACAAGTCCGAAGTCTTCGGTATAACTTGTCCACAACTGCGCCTTGTTGGTGATGATGTGGTAATCGTAAGCGAAGCGGTCGCCTTCCTTGACCGATGCGTTTGGATTGTTCAGGTCATATTGCAATTTGTCCGACCCAGCCGCATACCTGCCCAAGGCATAATTGTTGATATTGTGGTAGGAAGCAGCTCCCAGCATGTCTTCCATAGTTTGGTAGTGGTTGGCATCGTTGTGTGCCAAAATGAAACCATTGTTCCATACGCTCTTCTCCGTTACCCGGGAACTCAGAGAGGACGACAGTGTCAGATTCAGTACGTCGTTGTGCTTGGCCTGTATGAAATACATAGCGTCGGCACCTTGCTTGGCAGCTTGGCGGTTGGCGAAAATCAGTTCGTCAAAGTTGATTTGTCGTGCCCGCTCACTTCCCATGAGGTAATCTCGCGTGAAAATGAATTGGTCATATCCCTCCCTTGTGTTCGAGTTGTTGTCTCTCCACGGGTTGTAATTGTTGGAGGGCAAACGCTTGTAATAGTCCGGGTGCGGGTTCTCCGCGTTGTTGTAGTTCAGTTTTGTGCTCGAATACATCCCGTACTTACCAAACAGAGAGGTGGTCAGTTTATTATTGTTGTCCAGCGTCCAGTCCCAAGTCAGCATGGCTGCAGGCGAGTAGTCGTTCACCACGCGGCTGTTGCGCTTCTTCCCGTTCTGGTAGCCCCAGTAGGGGTTGTATTGATAGTCGTTGGCCAGCCAATACATCTCATCGGTCGATGCACCCTGCGAGGAGCGTTCCGTGGGGTTTCCCCAGGTAGACAGGGAGATGGAATGGTTGTCGCCAATAAGTTTCTGAATGCCGAAAAAATAGGATAGTGAGTTATAGAACGTCCCCGGCACATAACCCTCCTTGGCCCATCTGTAGGTCACGTTGGCTGAGAAGGCCCACCCCTTGCTGTTCAATCCACTGTTGTAGGTGTACATGCCACGCATCGTATAGTTCCGGTTGGTAGCGGAGAGAGTGAAGCGATGTCCTGCAGGCATGCTCGCCGGGCGGAAGTTGTAGTTGTTCGACCCTCCTATACCCGTAATCGCGAAATTGTTGGCCTCGAACGGCAGCGACGACTCCATGCTGCGTGTCTGCTGATTGAGTCCGCCCACCATCGAGTAGCGAAACTGTCCCGACTCCATGTCGTTGACGGGGGCACCATTGATATAGATTTCGTTATACTTCTGATTCAAAGCCCGGTAGCGGAATCTCATGGGCGAGAACAGATAGCCCAACCCGGAAGCATAGGCGCTGGAGTTGGAATTGACAATGGATACATTCTGCTCCATGTTGTCATCCTCGCCCAGTTGGGCTTCAGTGAAGGTGAAAGCGGCCTCACCAACGCTTGTCGAGTCTGTCTGCGCAAACGTCAGCGGTGCGTAGCTTAGAGCCATCATAGCCAGAATAAACTGTTTCTGCATAATATAATGATTAATAATTATTTTATTAGTTGCAAATTAACAAAATATATTTTAAATCATAAAATATTTTACATTAAATCTTTGTGGAATAAGGGCTTTTCTCCGAATTAATTGCGAAATTTGCAGCAAACATATAGTCTAAGTGATGAAACAAAAAGTAATGCTATTTGCCTTGATGCTGTCAGCCATGCTTTCAGTATCGGCACAAAAGAAATTTTCAGTCTATGCCGTAGGCTTCTATAACCAGGAAAACCTCTTCGACACATGTCATGATGAGGGTAAGAACGATCATGAGTTTCTGCCCACGGGCTCTTATCGTTGGGATGGTTTGAAATATACTCGTAAACTTCGCAACATGGCTCGGGCGCTGAGCGATATGGGCACAGGCACATTGCCTGGCGTGGGTTGCGCCATTATTGGCTTGTCCGAGGTGGAGAATGCCAAGGTTCTGACCGATCTTTGCAACCAACCCGAACTCCAAGCACGCAACTACCAGTTTTGCCACGTCGAGGGACCTGACAAGCGGGGCATAGACTGTGCTGTGCTCTATAATCCGAGTTTGTTCAGGGTGAAGGATGTTAAGTTAGTGCCATATGTCCCCACGGAGAAACAGAACAGTGATTTCAAGACGCGCGGTTTTCTTACCGTGAGTGGCGAACTCGCGGGAGAGCATGTGGCTGTGATCGTCTGCCACCTGCCGAGCCGTTTCAGTGGGTCGTACTATCGGGAAGTGGGTGCTGCACAAGCAAAAGCGGTGAAAGACTCGTTGCTTCAGAATGATAAGAACTGTAAGGTGTTTGTGATGGGTGACATGAACGATGATCCCACGAACAAGAGTATGTGTGAGATTCTCAGAGGCAAGGAGGACATTGCCAAGGTGGGCGAGGGTGACATGTACAACCCTTGGTACAACATTCTCACCAAGCAAGGCACGGGCACTCTGATGTACCAGGGCGGATGGAATTTGTTCGATCAGATTCTGTTGTCTCCCAACCTACTCAACCCCAAGGGTTCAAGAGATTTCCGTGAGCTGAAGTATTGGAAGTGTGAGATTCAACGCATGCCCTATCTGTTCCAAACCGAGGGTAAATACAAGGGCTCTCCTAAGCGAACTACTGCCGGTGGCGTGTGGCTTGATGGTTATTCGGATCACCTGCCGGTGTGCGTGTATTTGGTGAAGGAGCAAAAGCCTCTCCCCCCAGCCCCCTCTCCCGTAGGGGAGGGGGAGTGATATGTCTGCATATATCCTTTAAATGTGTGTAGGGAGAGTTGTCTAATCTGTTTTTCTCACCTCTTCACTATCATTATTGAATCATAAAGTCCGGCCTCACTAAATTCTTCAATTATCCACAACATCCTCAAACCTTCACACCATCCTCATATGTCCACATCATCCTCAAAACCATCCAACAGTCATACCACTCCCCCCAGCCCCCTCTCCCGTAGGGGAGGGGGAGTGATATGTCTGCTTATATCCTTTGAATATGTATAAGGTGAGTTGTCTATTCCATTCATTCTCATTTCTAGCTATCATTATTGAATCATAAAGCACAGCCTCACTAAATTCTTCAATTATCCACAACATCCTCAAACCTTCACACCATCCTCAATGTCCACATCATCTTCAAAACCATCCAACAGTCATACCACTCCCCCTCCCCCACGGGAGAGGGGGCTGGGGGGAGAGGCTGAATCCCACCCTTTCACCCCCTTTCTCCCCTCCAATGCCAAACTTCTCATGCTTGGCACATTCCCCCCTGCGCCCAAACGTTGGTGCATGCCATGGTATTATCCCAACTTCACCAACGACATGTGGCGTATTTTCGGCATCTGTTTTTTTGATGACAAGATGCACTTCGTCGATTCGGAGAACAAGACTTACCATCTGGAGGCCCTGAAAAACTTCCTTGCCCGTACAGGCGTAGCGCTGTTCGACACCTGCCTTCGAATACGGCGTACCAAGGGCACAGCCTCCGACAAGGATCTTGAAGTTGTTGAGAAGGCCGATCTCGATGGCATGCTCCGTGCTCTGCCGGAATGCAGAGCAGTAGTGGCTGCCGGCCAGTTGGCAGCAACTATTTTTACGGAACACTATGGCATCAAGGCAGGAAAGATGAAAATGGGCGACCACATCGAATTCCAGTTTGAGGGACGCACCATCAGTCTCTATCGAGAACCAAGTTCCTCGCGTGCCTATCCCATGAAGGTGGAACATAAGGCTGCATATTATGCCAAGATGTTTCATGACATTGGCTTGTTAACTCATAATACCTAATTTTAATCTCATATTCATTCGATGGACTCAAAAAACAGTAAAATAACGATTATTGGTATTGCCGGAGGAACAGGATCGGGCAAGACCACGGTGGTCAACAAGATTGTCGAGGCTCTTCCCCCCGATCATGTAGTGGTGGTACCTCTCGATTCGTATTATAACGACACAACGGGCATGACCGATGAGGAGCGTAAGGCCATCAACTTCGATCATCCTGATGCCTTCGACTGGAAGTTGCTCAATAAGCATATCAATGAGTTGCGCAAGGGATGCGCCGTGGAACAACCCACCTATAGCTATCTCATCAGCAACCGACTGCCGGAAACGGTACATGTAGAGCCAAAACCAGTCATCATCATCGAGGGAATCATGACGCTCATTGACAAAAAGCTACGCGACATTATGGACCTCAAGATATTCGTGGATACTGACTCCGACGAGCGGCTCATCCGCAACATCCAGCGTGACACGATCGATCGAGGACGGACGGTATCGATGGTCGTTGAGCGTTACCTCAAGGTGCTGAAACCCATGCACGAGCAGTTTATCGAGCCAACCAAGCGCTATGCCGATCTCATCATACCGCAGGGAGGCGAAAACCTCAAGGGCATCGGCATCCTGTGTAAGTATATAGAGGGTCTCGTGTCGGACAAAGAATAACCGATGGAGTGTTGGCTCGAAGAATTGTCGTTTGTTCTTTGGACAATAGGACAACATCCTTCTCCTTCAGGCTTTGTTGAATGATGTGCTTCGACTGTGATACAAGCGTATTGCGGTCGAGGTACACTTGTATTACGGACGAAATGCACTTGTATCACGGACGCAAAACGATCGTATTACGACCGCAATATGCCAACATAGTGGACTGTGAGACAGCATCCGCCCATACCGCCAAACCTGATAGAAGATTTTATTTTGGCTCGGATAGGGTAAAAAGGGAGAGAAATGTGCGGAATGATTATTCCGGAAGGTCTGACGAGACGGGCTCCTCGGTCTGTTCTAAACCTTCAGCCGGCATGGTGATCGTTGTTTCAGAGGGTTGCTCAATGGGGGTATGAGCCTTTTCATACGCTTTCCGACACTGATGAACCTTGATGGCATTGACCATATCGATCACACCATAGATCATCATGCACCAACCGATTACAAATAGCGGGGCGGTGGCAATGAGGTCAGGTTTGATGATGGCCAACAGACCCACAAGAAAAATAATCGTTGGGAAAAGCCACCATGCCAATCCGATATGAGCATATTTCTTGGCCGAGGCGAGATTGAAAAACTGATTCAACGCGCCAAGGATAAGAACAGCTGCCAAGACATACATGAGTCCGTGAATAAAAAGATTGGGAGCCAGGGCGAGTATTCCTCCCAACACCATGCTTCCGATTCCAACGATGGGGAAAGCAGGGGTAGACGGGGTGATGGGATTGCCTTGGGCATCGTATACCTCCACGCCGTCGCTCTTCTTTTTGGCAGATAAATAGGCGATGCAACTGATAAGCCCTGACAGAAAGAAGAGTACGCCAATGGCAATGGTGAGCCAAGTTACGGTTTCTTCGCGATATTTAATAAGAAGTGCACCTACGACAATGGCGCAGATAGCACGGAAGATGCTGCTTTGCAATATTTTCATTGTAAATTTGTTTAATTGGACAGATTCTTTCTTGTTTTGCAAAGTTAGGTGAAGTTTTTGGAAAAAGCAAGGTGTAACCTAAATTTAATTTGAAATTTCTGATACAAATTATTGAAGAGAGCAGAGGGGAGGTGATACTGTATTTATGTAAAACGGTTACTTTATGCATAATGGCTATCCATAAAGCAGACGGAGCAAAAAAAAGACCGCATGGAAACAAATTCCACGCGGCTTTCATCATAACTCTCTAATTTGTTGTCCTGAAAATCTTCTTACCTTATGGCAATTACCATTGAATTGTCTTTACGGTTGTTGTCGGTTGTTTGTTTGTATGGCCTATAATATGTCGTCATCATCTGCCTCGGCCGAAATGTCCACCCGTGGATGCTCCGCCTGAACGGTTACCTCCATTGCCAAAACTGCGTGAGGGAGCTGAACTGCGCGAACCACCAAAGCTTCTGGACGATGGGGCAGGGGCGCTGTATGAACGACTCGGAGAGGAGTTTCCGAAACTTCGCCCTCTACTGCTATTCGGGGTGAATGTGTTGCGTGGAGTCGTTGTTCTTGTTGGCTGGTTGCCGAACGAGCGCTGTGTGGCAGGACGGGTTACAGTAGAGCGTGTGCTACTCTGTCTGTTGCCGAAAGACCGTGTTCCGTTCCCCGGGTTTTCCGAACCGAAAGAGCGTGTACGGTTCTGTGGTGCTTGATTTCCGAAGGATCGTGTACCATTATTTTGCCGTGTGTTGGTGCGTGAATTATTCCCGAACCTACGTGTCCCATTGTTTTGCCATGTGTTGGTGCGCGTGCCATTTCCAAAAGACCTCGTTCCGTTGTTTTGTGGGGAATTGAATCGTGTGCCATTGCCGAAGCTTCGGCTCCTGGAGTCAGTAGAGCTAAAACGTGTGCCCCGTCCGAAATCACCGCGGTCGAATCCGTCGCGCATTCCCACGTGCCTTCCTCCGCGCCCACGGGGTGCCCCGTAGCTGCGCCCGCTGTACCAACTGCGTCCGGAGTTCATTCTCCAGCTGTGACCGCCACGGTAGCTGACGTAGAAGTGTGGACGGCCAAAATAGAAATAGTCGCGGCGCGGGTATCGGGCATAGATGCCGAAGTGCCAATTTCCAGCCCTCCAATAAAGTGGACGATAGAAATATGCGGCATTGACATACGTGCGATACTGCCAGTCGAGCAGGATGTAGCTCAGGTCGAGATTTCTCTGTGTCCAATAGATACCATAAAGGTTGTCATAGTCATCGATACTCATCAGATAGTCGAGGTTGATCTCGTATGCAGCCTCATATTGGTCGTCGGTCAGATTGAGTTCGTATGCCATCTTGTCGGTGAGGAACAAGGCACGCTCCCTAGCCTCCATGTAACTCATGCCTGATGCTTGGATGGCCATGGTGAACAATGTTATAAGTGTTAATGCTAACTTCTTCATATCCCAATATTTAAAAAATTCAACAACAGTTGTGAAGCATTTGTTGTCCTCACATTGCAAAGATAAGAAGAATATAGTGGGATGGGAAAGGTTTTTCCCTACATCCAGGGGGGAAAATCCCTAAAAAGTACTATCTTTGCAAGTATTACAATTAGAATCAGATGAAGCATTTGTCGACTGTTTTTGTCTTGATGTTGATGGCATTGAGGACTTCTGCACAATATGCATGGCAGGAAGGTGCCGATGCCGACAGACTGGATTTGGGCAAGAACATTACTTACGAAATAGAAGCACAGGGATCGTTTTCGGGGGAGAAGACGCCGTTGTGGTTGAATGCCAACAAGTATGGCTTGTCGTCGTTGGAAAAGAACAATGGTTATCTCCGTGGACAGGTTATACGTCCGTTGAACAACGATTCGACCAGGCGCTGGGGAGTTGGCTATGGTATAGATATGGCAGTTCCGATGAACTATACGAGCGACGTGGTCGTGCAGCAGGCATTTGTGGAAGCACGGTGGCTGCACGGTGTGTTGAGTGTCGGTGCGAAGGAATATCCCATGGAACTGAAGAACAACAGCCTGAGCAGTGGGTCGCAAACGTTTGGTATCAACGCACGCCCTGTGCCACAGATAAGGCTGGCTCTGCCCAAATACTGGACCATACCGGTTTTGGGGCGGTGGTTTCATATTAAGGGACACTTGGCATACGGCAAGATGACCGATGACCAGTGGCAACATGATTTTACGGGTAAGGCATCCAAATATGCTGATGATGTGCTTTACCACAGCAAGGCAGGCTATCTGAAGATTGGGAGTGAAGAAGATAGATTCTTGCCTTTTTCGGTGGAGTTGGGTGTGGAGATGGCCTCGCAGTTTGGCGGAACAAGTTACCAGCCTGGTGCTGAAGGCAAAATGATGCCCATGAAGAATGCATCGAGTGTCAAGAGCTTTTTAAAAGCGTTGGTTCCTGGTGGTGCCGACGCTCCGGAACATGGAACTGTCTACCAGAACGAAGAGGGAAATATCTTGGGCAGCTGGTTGTTCCGGGCGAACTATAACACAGATGGGTGGAACCTGAGCGTGTATGCCGACAAGTATTTTGAAGACCATTCGTCCATGCTTTTCTTAGACTATGACGGTTACGGAGAAGGGGAGGAATGGAATGTAAGGAAGCGCAGACATTATTTTATGTACGATTTGAAGGACTTGATGCTTGGTGCAGAGTTCAATCTGAAACATGGCAGATGGTTCCGTAATATTGTTTTTGAATATATTTATACCAAGTACCAAAGCGGTCCGATTTATCACGACCACACGGAAGGTAGGTCAGAGCATGTCAGTGGGATAGACAACTTTTATAATCATTATATTTTTACGGGATGGCAGCACTGGGGACAGGCGATAGGTAATCCGCTATATACGTCACCTGTTTATAACGCGGATGGCAGAATAGAATTTAAGAACAACCGCTTCGTCGCTTACCACCTGGGCTTCGACGGACGACCCACAGAAAGACTGGATTACCGGGTGCTCCTGACTCATCAAACAGGATATGGAACCTATGACAACCCTTACCCGGACAAGCGGTATAACACGAGTTTTCTGGTCGAGGCGGCATATCGTTTCCCCAAGCAGTGGAAAGTGACGGGTGCGTATGGTATGGATTTCGGGAAGATATTGGGTGATAACGCAGGCTTCCAAATCACATTATCCAAATCAGGAATATTCAGCTTATGAAAAAAATGATAATGACTCAGTGTTTGGCATTCATCGTCATGATACTGGCCTCTTGTGGCGATTTTTTGGAAACATCAGACAATGGCAAGTTGGATGGACTATGGCAGCTGACAGGCATAGACACTCTTGGGACGGGCGGGAGCTTGGATGTGACGACAGACAGGAAATACCTTGCTGTACAAGGTGGTTTTCTCGAAGTGCGCGATGCAGACATGGGCGAAAAATATATGTTTCGTTTCTCTTATGATGGAGATCAGTTGGTGCTTTCGGATGCCCGACTCAATGACCGAAGCCTTGGTGACCCGGAAGTGGCCGATGTGGCTGTGCTCACACCATACGGTATCAACCGGTTGAGCGAAACATTCAAGGTGGAGAAACTCACCGGTAGCCGATTGGTGCTGGTGAGCAGTACATTAAGATTGATATACAGAAAGTTCTAACTCAAAAGGCATATAAAAATGACACCCCGGAGGCCGAAGCTTCCGGGGTTTGTGTTTAGAATTTCTTTCCAAAAACAATATTGATGAAAGTCTTAACTAAAATTTTGAAATCGAACCACCATGAGCGATGCTCCAGATAGTAGAGGTCGAGTTCAAGCCGCTTGAGCATCTTCTTCATGGTGTCGGTGTAGCCGTTGTACAGTGTGGCGTATGAGGTGACACCCGGACGAATTTGATAGAGATAAAAGTATCTTGGGTCACGCTCGACAATCTGGTCGATGTAATATTTTCGCTCCGGCCTTGGTCCGATGAGTGCCATATCGCCCTTGACAACATTCCATAGCTGTGGCAACTCATCGAGATGGTGGTCGCGGAGATATCGTCCAATCTTAGTCATGCGTGTGTCGTGTTCGTGTCCGAAGAGTTGTGGCCCATCTTTTTCGGCATCTATTCTCATGCTTCTAAACTTATAAATGGTAAAGGGTCTGCCAAAGCGCCCAATACGTTCCTGCTTGAAGATGGTAGGGCCGCCGTCCTCCCGTTTGACAAGAATGTAGCAGATAAGGAACAAAGGGGAGAATACAAGCAAACAGACTGCTGCAGCGCAGAAATCAACGGTACGCTTGATATTGCGTTCAAACTCATTCATGCCGTCGGGAATGAATCGTGGATTGTCTACTTCGTCATTGTATTTGATATAATCTGGTATTGGTCCAGTCATTGATCTTCTTTTTTATTATTATATAACGGCCGTTAATGAATCATATTGCACGGAAGTAGGGAATAATTCAAATGTAACTTGTACTTATTTTAATCTCTTTGCTTGATTTTCCCTTTTATATAAATATGAAATTACTTTTTTGGGGGTGTATTTGTATACTAAGGAAATAAACCAAGAGCAAATGCTAAACAGAGGTTTGGAGCGTATGAAATTTTTTGATCTTGCCTTATGGTTAAAATACCAATTGTCCAACTGTCTTTTCTTCTGCATATCACCTACTACTCGGTATTTCAGCAAAAAGTCATTTAAATTTCTAAACTGATAGCCATTCTTATAGAGGCGAAGATAGAACTCTACGTCTTCTGCCTTCTTGAATTGAGTGTCATATAAGAAACCACGATCAATGATATTTCGTCGGAACATGATGGTTGGATGTGCAAAGGGGTTCCTGTACATGAACATCCGTTGTATTTTATGAGGGGATGTTTCGTAATGTCGTTCAGTAAGCACTTCTCCTTGCTCGTTGATGATGTATATGTTTCCACCGAATAAGCTAATGTTCGGATGGGTGGCAGCAAAGGCCACTTGCTTTTCCAGACGTGTGTCTATTGCGATGTCGTCACCATCCATTCTAGCAATAAGTTCTCCCTTGGCATTTGAAAGTCCCTCGTTGAGTGCATTAACAAATCCCATTCGCTCACTTTTCCTGATAATCTTGATACGTGAATCGGTATTGGCTAATTGATTAATAGCATCAATAGTTTTTGCATTGGTGCTGTCATCACAAATTAGTAATTCCCAATTGTTGTATGTCTGATGGAGGATGCTTTCAATGGCTTCCGTAATGAAGTTCACAGACTCGTTGAACGTGGCCATCACGATAGAAACTAATGGATGGTGCAATTTATCGTTGTTCTCCATATTTGCAAAGGATGCTCATCATGCAATGGTCAAGCATAAGATGAAGGTCTTCTGATATTTGCATGTCCATTACGGGAACATGGACGTTATGCTGACTTATCTGTTTGATCATGCCACCATCGTATCCGGTAATACCGATAGATACGCCACCGTTTTCATTAGCATATTGCAAAGCCTTAATTACGTTGGAAGAATTACCGGAACCACTGATGCCGATGACATAATCGCCAGGATTGAAGAGGTTGCGGAGGGGACCAACAAAAATTTCTTCCCAACAGAAATCGTTGGCATAGGCCATCATGGAGGGCATGTTGTCACTTAGGCATACAAAGCGAAACTTACTCTCCTGCTCAGAAGAAATGCCTTTGTTGAAATCGCAGCAATAATGGGAAGCAGTAGAGGCCGATCCCCCATTGCCACAGATAAATACAAACTTGCCATTGTCTCTGGCCTGGTTGAGCAGGTTGAGGAGATTGTTTAAGTCGTCTATAGACACCTTATCAATAGTGGCTTTAACCCTCTCAAAATATTTTGCAATATCTTTTTTGTAATCCATTGTTATCCTATTTTAAGTTATTGGATGAACTTATCGCCGACGTACACAACTTGTGATCCAAAATTGTCGAACCTGAATTCTACCTCCATGAAACTGTGCATTTCGTGTCTGAAATAATCTTGTTTTTCCTTAGGGCAGTAGAATAGCAAGAATCCTGCACCGCCTGCACCGAGGAGTTTCCCGCCCAATGCCCCAGCTTTGAGTCCTTGACGATATATATCATCTATTTCGTTGTTTGAAATGCTTGATACCAGGGAGCGCTTCATCTCCCATCCTTCATGGAGGACCATGCCAAAGTCCTGGATGTTTCCTTTTTGTAAAGTCTTGCGAAGGTCTTCGGCCATTTTAACCATTTTTCTTTGTGTATCCAGTTTCTTTGCATCGCTGATAGCGGTCTGCTGGGCTTGCAGTATTTCGTTGGCAGAGTGACTTCCACCCACATGAATAAGAAGTAGGCTCTCTTCAAGCTGTTTTTTTAGAGAGTTACTTAATAAGACCTTTTCTACTTTTACGGACTCGTCGGGATAAAAAGTAATGTAGTTGATACCACCGTAGGCGGCAGCATATTGATCTTGTTTGCCGATAGGGCTCCCAACACGATTAATCTCTGTTTCACAAGCCAGGGAAGCCAGCTTTTCTGCGCTGGAAAACTTGCCAATGTAGGCTCTTACAGCATTGAGAAGACCTACGGTAAAACTGCTGCTGGATCCCATACCCGTTCCCGCAGGAATGTCAGCGATGGAATTAACATCAACACCTTTCAGGTCATACATCCCCAACACCTCTCGGAAAATAGGGTGTTGGATGTCGGAAATGTAGTCTACCAACTCTGTTTTGGAGTATTTAAGTTGAATTTTCTTTTTGTTAAAGAATGGATGAATCACGATGTACATGTACTTGTCAATGGTAGTACTCAGCACAGCCCCTGGCTCTTTGCGATAAAAAGCAGGTAAGTCTGATCCTCCGCCAGCAAATGATATCCGAAAAGGAGTTCGTGTTATAATCATTATTAAATTTCTTTCTTTAGCAGTTCTAAAAGTGCACCAGGTTGATTTTTGGGTATGAGAAAGGACTGTTTCACTTTGGCATTGATACCTGCTTGAACATCACTGGCGTTGTCGCCAATCATCACTGATTCTGATAGATTGATGTTTAGTTCTTTCGCGGCCTTCAGAAGCATTCCTGGAGCAGGCTTTCGGCAGTCACATACGATTTTATATTCCTTGCGCTCCTCTGGGTAACCTCTGTGTGGATGATGAGGACAGAAATATAAAGCATCGATGAATGCATTCTTTTTTCCTAATAACGTTTCCATGCGTGCATTTATTGCATATAGTTCATCAATGGTACACAGATTTCTTGCAATAACTGATTGGTTGGTTACAACCACGGCTAAGTATCCTTTCTGGTGAATGTATTTCAAAGCCTCTTCCACACCATCAATTAGTACAAGATGACTAGGTTTGTACACTAATCCAGTATCCTCGTTGATTACACCGTCCCTATCGAGAAATATTGCCTTGCGCTGATTGCTGAAGTTCATACTTGCGACCTGACCGCATGCCCAGGCCTTACACGCAGCCTCGTATCTCTCAGGCGTCCCCATGTCTTTCACGTACTCAGAAGAAAGGTAACCATAAAGTTTCATGCCACGCTTAATACACTCGGGCAATACATTTTTCTCAATATGAGTCTTGGTGCCTTTTTCAATACAGTCCACTATGTTTTTACTGAAGATAAATAGTGCGGCATTTACGATGTTGTGGCTCACAAAGTCGTCAGCATGTGGTTTTGTTGCAATACTCATGACCCGATGATCCTTGTCCAATATTACAATGTCGGAATCGTATGGGTGGTCGTTGGGATGAACAAATAGGGTTGCATCGGCTCTATGTTCTTTGTGGAAAGTTTCCATGCGTCTCATGTCGACGTCCATTACGGTGTCGCCGTAGAAGACAAAAAAATCGTCGGAAAGCTTATCTCGTACTTCTGCAATAGCTCCAGCCGTTCCTAGAGGGGTTGTTTCGTGGTAATAGTCGATGTGAACATCCCAGTGGCTTCCATTTCCGAAATAACTTTCAACCTGTTCACCTAAGTAACCTATTAGGAAAATGAACTCTGTAAAGCCATATCGCTTGGCCATTTCTACCTGATGTTCAATCACCGGTTTCCCGCAAACGGGTATCATGGCCTTGGGAATCTCGCTGTTTAATGATGCAATGCGTGTTCCCTGACCACCAGCAATAATTACAACTTTCATTTTCCCAATGCTTTTTGGATGGCAGTTCTTACGGCCTCATTAGATGTTTTAGGGTCATTCCAGCCTATTGCATTGATCTTCGAGAGATCGTAGCTGAACTCAGGTACATCGCCCACCCAACCACGGTCACCTCCAGTATAGCGGATAGAGGCATCGAGTTCCATCTCCTCTATTACCATTTTGGCAATTTCTTTTACTTTTGTACGACTATCCGGTCCAAGGTTGTAAACGTTGAAACGTTCTTCAGAATGATTGATGACAAACTGGATGCCCTCAATGAGGTCTTTCACATATATATAAGGCTTGCATTGTTCGCCATTGCCCAGAACCTCCAATTCCTTGGGATTGTTGTGGAGTTTCTTAATAAAATCAAAAATTACACCATGTGTAAACCGCTCTCCAACCACATTGGGGAAACGTGTAATCCATGTCTTGATATTGTAAGTATTGCTGAAAGCACTGATGAATGCCTCGCTTGCTAATTTGCCAGCACCATAGTTTGATACTGGGCGTAGGGGGCCAAATTCCTCATTCAGTTTGCCGATGGCCTCTCCAAAGATAGCAGAGGTAGAGGAAAAAAAGAGTTTTTTTACCTGAAATTCCTTCATTAGCATCAGCACGTTGAAAGTGGTGTTGAAGGTCAGGGCATAGTCTACTTGTGGGTCGCTGCCTCCTTTCTGTATGTCCGAATTTGCTGCAAGGTGATAAACCATGTCAAACTTTCCCTTCGAAAAAATCTTATGCATGGATTCCATGTTCAGTAAATCTTCCTTGATAAATAGAAAGTTTGTGTTATTCTTAAGATGGGCGATGTTTTCACGACAGCCCAAAACCATATTGTCCACCACCGTAACCGTGTGGCCATCGGCTAAAAGAGTGTCGCATAAATGTGAACCGATAAATCCAGCACCACCAGTAACAAGTATATTCATAGACTAAAATATTTGTATTTATATAGGTTTGAAGCAAATTTACGCATTTTATTTCAAATAAAGCTTCTTGTATAAGGGTTTAATTCTATCTGGAGAAAAAATCTCTTTAATGGTTTTTGTATCAACTTCTGTACCTATTGTATTCTCTATTTTGTCAAGAAAATCTTGGCTGTCGTTGTAGTTGAAAATGCTGTGCCCTTTGACACCGTGTAGATAGTCGGAGATTCTTACTCTTCCCGACATGACAACAGGTGTATCTTGTCCCATTGCTTCTAAGGCCACGTAAGAAAAAGCCTCGTACTTTGACGGAATAACAACTAAGGATGCCTGTGCGTAAAGGTGTGTTAGCTCTTTGTTTGAAATGTTGACGTGCTGTATAAAATCAGGTCTTTTCTGAAGTTCTCCAGTACCAACGCAGTGCACTTCGTACTTCCCTATAGGTAGGCTATATAGAATTCCTATATTCTTTACAGGGTCATTAATTCTGCCAATGAAAAGAATCATATTCTTTTTCTTTGGTATGATTTCCTCTGTTTTTTTGGGGATGTACCAGTGGGGAATTTGGTGAACCTGTGAGTGGAACGATTGGAAGAATGCAGTGTCTTCATTATTAATAGTAACAATTTTGTCAACGCATCTTTTTACCAATGGTTTGATAATCATGTTAAAAAATATCTTTCCTAAAGTAGGATGGCATAAATATTGAAAAGGATGCCAATGTGCTGTATATATAACTTTTTTTCCAAGTTTGTGTGCATAGTACAAGGATTGAGCGGTACCCATGGCGGTATAGCCATTAATATGTACAATGTCAGCTTTTTTAATGGCATCTATCAATGTTTTTTTACGGTAATAGTATTTAAAAACTCTGGATGGGGTGACGGGATAGTCTACAATAGGATTAGCCCGAGTTTCTAAGTCATTGCAAAACATTGCATACAGTGCTTTGCAATAATTTGCTGTACCATCATTGCTTCCTTGAGGAGCTTTCCTTATGTATATAATTTTCTTCATCTTAATGCTTGGTTTTGTAAATTAAGAATGTGTGCAATTCTGGTCTACAGTAATTATATAGACTTTTAATGAATAAGCTATATCGCTTATACCCCATTACTCTATAGAGTAGTGAGAATAGTATGCCTATCATTCTTTTTTTCTTATCAACCCCCTCTATGTTTCTTTTGTTTAGCTTATCTATATTTGTAGATATGATCATTTTTTTCTTTTTGATTTGTGAGTGAAAAGTATTTTTATCTGTTGCAAAAGGATCTGCGTAACTTATGCCTGCTTCCGTCATGCCATGGTAAAGTCTACGGTGAAAAGAGGCAATACGGTCTCCATTATTATAGGTTGCATATGAATAAGGGTAGGATATATACTTATCAAAAGTTGCCTGATGTTGGATAATCGCCTTGCAGTAAATATTGGTAGCTAAACTCAAATCGTCGTATTCCTGAAGATTTTCTATTCGTTTCCTTGAGATAATTCCTTCTTTCATCTTTTGATAATCATATCCGGCAAAGTGGAGAAAGACTAACGCATCTTCTCTTTGAGGGTTGTCATTAGTTCGATATCTTACAAATAATTGGTTGTCTTCTCTAACGAATATTTCTCGTTCGAAAAAGTTCCAAGGAGCCATATTCATGCCTAATTCGCGAAATACATATAAATGGTCATTACCAAGGAAGCCCGGCATCCAATCCATCCACTTTTGATCAGTAAAATCGCCGATGCTCCTGTCCATGTAGGCATTGCTCATGAGTCGAACACGCCACCAGTTTAGTATGTTAGCTGTGAGTTTGGTAGACCTCATTCCACAAAAGCCAAGATTGAAAATGCCATTTACATTCATAGCCCATTCTGGGTGCTCTCCTGTGTAGTTAATATGGATACCTGCAATCTGTGGAGTAAGGGTTATATCATAGTTGACAAGTTTGTCAAAAATATTGGTGAGTGGAGAAAATACATAGATGTCTGGGTCAAAATATACAACTGCATCATACCCTTTGTCAAATAGATGTTGGAAGCACCCTGGCTTTATAGATGTGCAGAACTCTGTCAAGTCATATTTGAAAGACATATCAGTCCATTCAGAATCCGTATATTCCAAACATTTTTTTGCTATAATTATATTGCTTTTTAAGTCGTTAGGCATGACCGTGAATTCATCTGCAACAAAGATATAAAAATCTATATCATCGTGATGATCTCTGACAGACTGTTCTAAAATCTGTCCTAAGCCAATATAATTTTTGGCAACAATAGTAAAAATGCATTTGTTCATTGTAATATCCTGTTTATATTTTTGCAGATATCCCCTCCTTAATTCCTTGACAGATAGCCTTTAATTTCTCTTTTTTATTGTTTTCTATAAGTAGTACGCCTTTTATGGTAAACCCCAGTACATAAAGGTATAGTATATGTATTAGAATATCTAATGGATAGTTATATTTTCTATAGATGATAATGTGGTTTTTGAATATTTCACGCAGCCTGTTTGGCGAATACCCGGAACTGTGAATTGTCTTTCCAAGAATCCTTTTGCTTTGTGGTATTCCATATATTTGAGTTAAATATGCTCCTCTATATAATAATGATTTGTAGTTATATTTTCGTGCTTTTACACATAGGTCAATGTCTATTCCGTCTACAAAAAAATCTTCACAGTATCCGCCAACTTTATCTAATAGTTCTATTGGAACAAGCATTCCAGAGGTTATAATATGTTTTTTCTCTATAAAATCATCATAGGTCTTACATGTTGTTTTAGGTGTGCATATGGGGCCACAAATACATTGGTGTCCTTTATACCAAAGGTCTATAACCTTATTTTTAAAAACAGGAAAATTATAAAAAACAGAGTCTTGATCCATAGTTAGAATAGTGTTATACCCATATTCTTTGGCAAATGACCATCCGTAATTTAATGCAACAGATATGCCCATGTTCTCATTTTGATGCATAACTATGATTTTTGAAGAGGTCTCAGCCAATTGATTAATTCGCAAAGTCGTCATAGTATTGCTACTGTTATTCCATAATATTATTTTATTTACGTGCTGTTGGAATGCAGATATATTTTTATAGAGAAGTTTAATATCCGGATTATATAAAACAACAATAGCTAATATTTTAACATCCATATTTTCCATATTTTCATTTGTTCCAAAGACCATATGCGCGTTCTGATATAATATACCTGTATTGTAGGTGATTAGTAATTGCACTAATCGAATTAACAAATATAAGTGCAGCCACAATTCCATAAACACCTAAATACTTACCTAAAAATAAAGCCATAGGAATATAACATAAAGCTTCAATAATAGTAATGATGGTGATTAACTGAATTTTACCCATTCCGCAGATAATGTTAGAATAGCATGTACCATAAATAATGACAAACATATAGCATGCCATGGAAATAGATAACTCTAACGGAATCTCTATAGTGTCTCCAACCCAAAAGCTATAGACAAATTGGGAAGTTATAATCATAATAATTAGTAAAAAAGAAAGTAAAAATATTATTTTTCTCATTTTTTTTACAGCATTACTAATCCATGCAGTATCTCCTTGTGTATATGCATTAGTTGTTGCAGACCAAAGGGGAGCAGATATTAGAGTGAATATTATATTCACCATACCAAAATATCGATAGGCTATTTGGTAGGGGGTGACTTCCTTAGGCGAGAAAAGTCGTGATATTAATATATTGGATGACGCAAAAATAACCATGCCAGATATTTGGGCCAGGAAAAATTTTATTCCTAACCCAAATAAGGGCTTGAGTTCTTTGTAGTCAAACAGCCTAATGGATGGTGTGAGATATTTGTATTTAGTAAATGTAATAGGGTACGAAAAGAGATACACTATCAGTGGAGAAATCGTATAGATAACAGCAACATGGAACAGAGTTGCATTACCTAATCTTGAAATAGTATATATGAGAAACAATGAAATAGTATGTCCAATTCCAATTAATAAATTGGTTATTGCAGGCAATTGAAGAGCCATGTATATATTTCCGATGAATTTAAATATAAATGTAATAGCTACAATGGTATATGATGCAATTAAAATATATTCTAAATTATGCGTTAATTGTGGATCAACATTGAATAACTTATAACAGTTTATTTTATGTACTATACTTGTAAATATGGGTATAGTCGGTAATATTATGCATACAAGCATGAAGAAAGCTGTACTTACTTGCTGTTGACCCTTTTTAAGATCATTCTTAGCAATGGACTCGGCAAGAAGATTTCTTAGCCCATTTCCCAAGCCAATATCAAAAGAGTCTATCCAAATGAGCAGACTGCTGATAGTAAGCCATATCCCATATTCGTACTGGTTCAAGCAGTCGAGAGTGACAGGAACCAATATCAGCTGAACAAGACAGGTCCATCCTTTAATGAAAAAAGAGCCAAGTATGTTCTTTTTCAACAAAACTGTGCGCTTGTTACCCTGCATATATTTATCAAAGAAGTTTTTTAGCATACTTATATGATTTGTAACAGTTCGTTGTAGAACACATTAATACAGAACATAGTTATGCCTATGAACATGACAATACATCTGGATACCCATGCTGGTTTCACGGTATAATAAATATTGGTGAATAGAATAATTTCTACAATACCATATAATTCGCTTACACGGAACGCTAACACCGGTAAAGAAGACAAAGCGACAAAAGAGAATACCGATAATCCCATCATTTTGATCATGATGGGGAAATAAAGGTTATGCCCCTTTATGAGATCATACATGTATAGTAAGTACAGGTATATTATGATATGGACAAGGAACACCAAGTTAAAGACATTAATTTCGTCTAAAAAGCCTTGCTCTTTTAAGTCTTGATAGATTTCCAGCTTGTCTCCAATATATGGAATTGGTAATGCTGTGATGCTAACTTGCATTATGTAAGCAACGTAACCTGCTGGTACCAGCAAAGCCCATATTAATCGCTGTTGTTTTGTCATGTCTCGATTGGTCAGAAGAAGTAATGGTATCATGAGGAGCGAAGAATAGTGGAAGAATATGGCGATCAACATCAAGATTAGGGCATGCCATCGCCTACCATCTCCAAGTGGTTTTATGGCAAGAAGCATAATGCTGGAAGCAACTCCTGCTCTTATTTGTGTAAATTCATGCAGTATAAAATAGTTGCCCATGTATATCACCAGTGCTAAAAACACCAAGGGCGTTAGCTTCTTGAGAGCAGCAAACTTGATAGAAATACCCAAAAAGGCGTACAGTAGGAAGATACTGTGAACATCCCCAAAAATATGATATAGCCATTTCGAAGCCAGGCGGAAAGAATATTCTACAACCTTCTCGTAGACTGGGGTGTCATAATGTAGAAAATATTGCTCATAAGCTTCGGCATCATTATCCATACCCAAAGGTCGGAATCCTGTAAGGAATATCAATAAGAGTCCCAAACCTATATATATATACCATTTTGACTTGCCCAGTCTCTCTTCAAAGAAAGCAAAGATACAGGTAAGTAACAGTATTATGATTATTGATGTTATCACGTCTGATGCTTGTGGAGATGGTATTATGCGTCTTTTTGGAAAACATACAGTGAGGTTCCGATGAAAGTCAGCAGCAAAACGAATGCTACTATAATCATGCGTTTGGGACCTGTTGGCTTGATGGGAACGGATGCCGATTGCAATGTAGTAAATGCAGGTGTCTTTTCTTGAACTTTTGCTTGGGCTGCAGTATATTGCATTGCTAATGCAGTGTAGTTGTTATATCGTAGTTGCATATCATTTTCCAAGTCTTCTTGCTTCAGTTTGTAAGATTGGAGTAGCAAATCCATGTTGGCATCTCCGTAAGCTCCGTATTTTTGCCGTGCTTTTTCATACAGGCTTTTAGCCTCAATATAAAGTCCCTTGACATAGGCCAAATCGTTGCGTGCCTTTTGTGTTCTGTAGTTTGTGATAAAAGTTTGAAGGCGAGAACTTACTGAGTCTGCGATGGTTGCTGCAACCAAAGGGTCTTGGTCTTCAACGTCAATGGATATAACATTAGTTTTTTTGTCTACCGCACATTTCACATTTTCCCCAATAATCCCTGCAATATCATGCTGACGTTTCGACAAGAGGAATGGTGATACTTTTTTTTCGCCATTATAAGTAGACTTTTCTTCCTTTTTTAATATTTCAGATATTTTGCCCCTGATGACAGCCCACCAAGGGCTTTTCCGATGACGTTCAAGGTAGGTGTAGTAATTGTCTTCAAAACGATTATCTTGGGTTTTGATTTGCACGGGAAAAAGACTTACTCGAAAATCTATTGAACTCATCAGGTCTGGATAAAGTTCAGGAGATATTGCATCTAAGTTGTGTCCCATTTTGCCTGTGATATCTATGCCGACTGAGGATGCAAGGCTGCCCAGGTTTCCTAAGTTGGTATTAGCGGTTTCCGGAGCCAGCTTTACTTGGCAGTTGTAGTATCTTGGAATACTCAGTACATAAAAACAACCTAATACAAATGCAATAGGCAATGTTATCAAGTATATTTTCTTATGCTTCCAAATAGATTGTGCAATCTTTGTCAAGTCAATGGGGTTAATGTCTTTTTTTTCCGGCATGATTTATATATTTTCTAAGAACAAGAGTAATAATAGTAACAAATAAGAGAATTGACAAAGCTATAGCCAGTCATATATATCCTTGTTTATTTATAAAATCCTCAGCACTTATAGCTTCATTGATATATGGTCGCTCCTCTTTCATTATTTGTAAAAGTCGTGCATAGGTTCCGTCTGTAAACGATTTGACTCTATTGCGTACAAACTTTAGATATAGTATTTGTAAGTCTACCATCTTAACCCTATGCTTTATCTTCTTATTTTCAGATTGTGCGTAGGCTGTCTGTATTAATGGTTCTGCGTCTGATATGAATTTGTCAGTAAATATTTTATTAGTTCCTTTAATATGGCAACCCATGTGGGTGTCCTGTTTTACCAAGTCTTGGCATAGATCGTAGTATTTTCTTATGGATGGTGCAGCCTTGCCATAATATCCACATATGAAGTCATTCACCAAACTGTCAGTGTTCAGTTCAGAATTCCACAAGAGTTTGGAGAGAACCCAAGCTTTCATTTCCGAGAACTCGCCGTCGCCCGATGTGTATTGGCCTGACTCCAGTACTGCAACCGACTTGTTCTTTACAAAGGTCTGTATATTAGGTTTTAGCACTCCAAAATTAGGAAAGGGTATTAGATATTGGTTAAAATTAACTACATAGTCCCATATAAAAATATTGTCTGTTAGTGCCATCCAGTCTTTATAATCTTTTATAAAGGACTGGTTTGGGGGACACGACTCTATGGGGTGAGCAAAGCAACATTCAATAGAACACAACCGAATCAATACGTTGGCTCTGGGTTTGATGTTCTTTGGAGCATGGCGTGTGTATTGATAAGCAAATGTTCCGATAGTGATGTGTGGAAACTTAGCAGCCACCTGGTTTACAAACCAAATCCATATACCAGAGTGGCCACCGTATTGTGCCTCAATCTTTTTACAATTATTGCATTCGCAGTATAATAGATTGTCGTTTTGGGAAACATCATATCCCCAGTAGTTTATAACAGGGTTAATCTTCGTTTTCAGGTTTGCAACTACTGTATTTAATACCTCTGGATTGGAAAGGCATAGTTGGCTATGGGGTATCCTTCTACCTTTTCTGTAACTAAAGTATTCTGGATGTGTTTCAAAATATTTTTTTGTAGGAATCAGCCATTCTGATGTATGTATACCCCAATAGTTATACAATTCCCCATATTTGGTAGGCGCTGCATCCCACACCATGTTCATCTTATTACGGGCATATAGCGCAGAGTCTGTGTGAAAGTGCTTAAACTCTACGTACCTGTATTTAATAGAAGGTTTTTCGGTATGGTTTAAATCAGGCAAGATATACTGCTGTATGGTTGGGACTTTCGTCACCTCATGGGTGTACCACCTTACTCCAAGTTCGTTTTCGAGGAAAGCATACACCCCATACATTGTGCCTCGCTGACTTCCTCCGTAGATATATAAGTTGTCACCTTCCGTTTTATAGGTAAAACTATCATCGTCTGCATCGGGCTTAGTCTTAGAGGTGTATTTGGCGATGCTGGGATGGTAGCCTATGAATATGTTGTTTTTTTTGGCGGCTCTGTCAGGTGATACAATTAAAATGTCGGCACCGCTTATCTGTTTCAGATATATACGAAGGTCTTCTGCGGCGGTATGCTCTGAAACGGAAGCATTTTGGAATAGTATTATCTTATAATCACTTTTTTGGTTTTTAAACAGGCTTGTTGCTTGAGCGCATCCTCCATATATCATCGCTAAGACTGTAATAATACATCCTATATGTTTCATGCCTGTATTTCCCTCCTTAAATCTAAATATGAGAACAATTATTTTGCTATATTCGCTATCGTTGCAATCATTGCGGCGATGCTGGCCATGCCAGTGCCAAGGCTCATGGTTTCGGCAATACTCATTTTGCGAGATAGCTTACTCGGAACCACAATTTCGCAGCCCGGCTCTATCTTTGCACCTTGGCTCACTTTGCCAACCATGCCGTTCATGTAGATAATGTATGCCTTGCTCTTGCGTGCGTTCTGTGCAAAACCGCCGGCTGTGTTGATGTAGTATCTTGCTCGTTTCCCCTTTTCGTAGGCTACAGTGTTGGGATACATCACGGCGCCGTTGATTTTAACCGTTGCGGTGTATTGTGGCAGGATGAGCCGGTCGCCGGCGCGCAATACAATGTTAGCATCGCTTCCTGGGTCTTGGAGTGCTTTGTCAAGCTCAATGCCCACGGGGAACGTGCTGGGTATTTCGAATTTCTGCAACTGTGTGTTCGATGCCTGTTGGCTCATTTGCTGAATATTCCCGGCATTGTTGCTGCTTGCAGCCAGTTGGAGCAACTGTTGTTGCAGTTGTTCTTGCTGCATCTTCAGGGCTGCCTGCATACGGGCACGTTCCACCTCGTTGGGCACGCGCTCCAGTCGGGCACCCTTGATATAGGCCATGTCGGTCACACCACCGGCTGCCTTCAACAGATCGGTCAGGCGAGCGTTGCGTTTGTTTAGGGTGTATGTGCCACCAAACATCACCTCGCCCTCTATTGTAACATTTTGTTGCTCAGAATAAGCCGGGCTTTTACGCACATAAACCTGATCGAACGGCATCAGCACGAAACCTTGCTCGCCGTCAATCACAAAACCGTCTTTCAGGGCAAAGCTATAAGTTTGGGCTATAATGCTATCGGTAGTCATGGCTTGGGGATTACTCACCCTGCGAGCCACATCCACTTTGACAGTCGATGCAGTCTCTTTCAGTCCGCCGGCCTGGAGCACGAAGTCTTCCAGGGTTTCGTTGTCTGCATATTTATAGATGCCGGGATATTGCACCTCGCCATGAATCGTGAGAGTGCGCTCCGTCATGGCCTCCTGCTTGCTCGGAATGAAGAGTACATCGTTTTCTTTCAATGGGATGTCGGCCACATGACCGGTCATAATACCCTGCACGTCAACACTCACCACTTTCAGCGTTCGGTCGCTCTTCATGCGGTGCATCACTGCGCGGTTGGTGAAGGCTTCCTCAGTGAGTCCTTCAGCATGTTCGATGAGTGTGCGCACGCTATTGACGCCCCCTCCCAGCTGATACATGCCCGGCCGGAAGACGGCTCCCTTGATTTCCACGGTGTTCTGATAGCGTGGCAGGATGGAGTCCACACTCACGCTGTCGCCATCGGCTATGCGAAAGCTGCTCATGTCGAATTCCTCAACGTTGAACACGGCATACTCGCGACCTGTCTTGCGGTTCACCCGCACGGCTTTGGTATAGGCGTCTCCGGCAAATCCTCCGGCATATTTCAGCAGACTCTCGAGACTCTCGTTCTTCTTCATCTCGTAGAACATGGGACGCTTCACCTTGCCCGTGATATTCACCAGGCAGTCGTAGGGACCCACGATAATCACGTCGCCGTCGGTTAGGCGTACGTTGCCAGTCATTTTGCCATTGAGGATATAGTCGTAGATATCGCACACGCTCACCAGCTTGTTATGACGATATATCTTGATGTTGCGCAACGTACCCATGTTGTTTGTTCCGCCGGCCATATACAGAGCATGGAACACACTGGCAAAGGCCGACAGCGTATAGGTGCCCGGTGCTTTCACCTCACCCATCACATTGATGGAGATGGTACGTGTTTGCCCGAGCGAAATCTTAATCTGGCTGCTCTGGTATCTGGTTCCAAGTCGGCTGCGTATGCGGGCATTGGCCTGAGCCACGGTGAGTCCACTCACTTGAATTGGGCCATAGTTTTCGATAATGATGTCACCATCGGGCGACACCGAACTTTCTATGGTTTTCTGCGAGGCACCGTAGATGTCGATAATCACCGCATCCCCGGGACCGAGGCGGTAGTTCTGCGGCGTGGCAATGTTCATGGCAGGCTCAAACGTCAGGTTTTTGTTATTGAAAATGTCGCGGCCGAATACCTTTGTTTTTTCTTTTTTCTGATTCTCCAACATCACCTTCAGCATTTCCAAGGAGTCGGCTGGTGTCATCAATCCCAGCTCAGTTTGCATCTGCAAAAAATCGGAGCTGTTCTCATCGTATTCGTTTTTCCATTCCGGGTTCCCCTGTATGCGCTGTGAGGTTGTGGCGGCACGCCTTTGCTCAGCTTGCTTGGTTTCCTCCTTGTCTTGAGGCTTGACATTGTTACTGCGCAGCCGGCTGTTGGCCTTGGTTTTTTGGTCCACGTTGCCTAAGCCAGAACCCTTTGCCTGCCGCTCATACTTCTTCCTCACCCGGCGAATCTGTGCAATGTCAACGCCGTTTTGCATCAACTTGGTCACGATCTGGGCTTGTGAAGTTCCCCTTTCCACTTCTTTCTGTACGAATTCTGCGACCTGAGAATCTGTCATGGAACTCTGAGCCCAGATGCCAGAAGGGCATAGGGTCGCCAACATGATGCCTATAATGAGTTTCTTCATTATCGTTTTGTGAGATTTTTAAATGCTATAAAAATAACTATTCTTTCCCTAAAATATTGTTATTCTTGCCACAAAGTTATGATAAAATCGGCGAATGGCAAAGCCTTTCGTCTACTTTGGGTGCTTTTCATGAATTTCAAGTCTATGATTTCCCTTGTTGGGCAAAGATAAAAATTGTGGCCACCCCGACAGGATGTAGCCACAACTTTTCAGAATATACTATTTCTCCGTCTTTCTGCTGGGGTATTGCGCTTTGTAATATTTCAGCTGTTGGAAGAGGCGTTTCTTCAATTTGGCGGCACGTTGGGGCTCTTGTTCTGCCAGATTATGGCTCTCGCCAATATCCTGTTTCACATTATACAATTCCACCTTGTCATATCTCCAGTAGTAGATGAGGTGGTAGTCGCCCTGCATGATCGATGAAGTGGGTCCGTAGCCGTCTTTCTCGCTGATGCCTGTAGTCCAGAGATGGGGATAGTGCCACACAATCTCGCGCTCCCTGCTGAGTTTGGGATTTCGGAGCAGGTCGACAAAACTCCTGCCGTCCACATGTTGCGTGGTTTTATAATGCTTCACGCCCGCCATCTCAATAATGGTAGGGTAGAAATCCTCAATCATCACGCGGTTGCCGTTGGTGGTGCCTCCTTTGATCACTCCAGGCCAGCTGACCAGCATCGGCTCGTGGATACCTCCCTCTAAGGCCGACCCTTTGCCGCCGCGGGCAGGGTAGTTTTGGTCATAGTTGGCGCGGCCTTGACGGATATTGATGGCCTGTCCGCCATTGTCAGACATGAATATGATGATTGTGTTGCGTGCCACTTCCGGGCGTGCCTCCAGATAGTTCATGATGTCGCCCAGACTCTTGTCCATGCCTTCGATAAGCGCGGCATGATTGATTTCTTGCTTGTTGAGTGGGGCTTGGAGCATGGGGTCGAAGACACCTTGACCGTCAGCGGTCATATAGTTTGGAGTAAACCTTTCGTCAGGACTATATGGCGCGTGGATGGCATAGTGTGACATGTAGAGAAAAAAGGGCTGATGGTCGGCAATGGGCTTGTCAAGGGCTTTCAGCGCCTCTATGGTCAGCGCCTCGGTCAAGAACGTGCCCTTGGAGTAATATTGTTCTAACCCAGACACGTGGAAATCGCCTTTGCCATAATCTTCCTGGGCGAGATAGCTGGCTGGAGCGCCGTTGGCACCACCTGCAATGTTCACTTGGAATCCGAAGTTGGTGGGGTTCTCACCGGCAGTGGTCTGCGCGCCGAAATGTCCCTTGCCGCAGTGGATGGTGAAATAGCCGTTGTCTTTCAATACCTGTGGCAGGGCGGTGATAAGGGTGGTAAGGTGTCGGTTGTGCTGGCTCCTCACGGTGTCGGGCTGTATGCCGTTGCAGTTCCAGTCCGGCGGAGTAATTTCTTTATCCTTGGCATCGGTCTGCTCGTTGTATTTCAGGGTCCAATTGGTCACACGGTGGCGGGCGGCATTCATGCCCGAGAGTAGCGAACAGCGTGAAGGCGACGATACAGCACAGGCGTAGGCTTGGGTGAAGCGCACACCTTGGGCTGCCAGACGTTCCATATTAGGTGTGCGGTAACGCTGGTTGAGCAGGGTTTTCTCTTTATAAAATGGCACAGAGGTCTCTTGCCACCCCATGTCGTCTACCAGAAACAGAATGATATTGGGTCTGTCGGTGGTCTGCGCCTGACAGAGGGAGGCAGCACTTGCTGCAACGCCAAATAGTGCGGTTAGTCTCTTGTTCATGTTTTTAAAGCTGAATGGATCTTGATTTATTTTTTTATGAGTGGGAGCAAATGGTGCATTATCTTGACAAACACCCTTTCGAATTACGCGAATTTAAAAATACTTACGGTTTCTTGCATCGACATCCATGTTGCTTTCCTGCATCGACATCCACGACATCCCACGACTATCTGCTCATGTTGTGAAGAGTCGTGTCAGTCGTTGCGGAAAATTGTGCATGACCATCGCGCAGCCTAATTTTGAATTTTGAATTTTGAATTATGAATTGTGAATTGCAACCCGCGTCAGCCTAATTTTGAATTATGAATTATGAATTTTGAATTGAACTCTGCAGATGTCTACAAAATACTCGTGTATGCGGGTGTCTTCCCCCAGCTCGGGGTGAAAGGCGGTAACTAACTGGTTGCCTTGTTTAGCGGCAACGATGTGCCCGTCTATGATAGCAAGTGCTTCGCAGCCTTCGCCCACCTTTTCAATATAAGGCGCACGAATAAACACCATATCCACCTTGCCGACACCCTTCATTTCCTCGTTGGCAACGAAACTGCCCAGCTGACGGCCGTAGGCATTACGCTTCACGGTAATGTTCATGGTGCCAAGGTGGTTGTGGTCGAGCATAATGAGTCCGGCACAAGTGCCAAACACGGGCAGCCCTTTCTTGATAGCTTCCCTGATAGGAGAGCAGAGGTCAAGATCTTGTACGAGACGCATCATGGTTGTGCTTTCGCCACCTGGAATAATCAAGCCGTCTTTGGGTTGTGCCCAATCTTCCACATTACGTACCAAAAACGAGTCTACACCCATACGGGCAAGCATTTGCCGATGTTCGGCAAATGCTCCCTGCAATGCTAAAATGGCTATTCTCATTTGCCACGCTCTGCCATGAGAAGTTCTATTTCGCTCTCGTTGATGCCCACCATGGCCTCGCCAAGGTCTTCGCTCAGTTCGGCGAGCATCTCGGGTTTGTCATAGTTGGTCACGGCCTTCACTATGGCCTGTGCGCGCTTCTCGGGGTTGCCGCTCTTGAAGATGCCACTACCCACAAACACACCCTCAGCTCCAAGCTGCATCATCAGGGCGGCATCGGCTGGGGTGGCCACACCTCCGGCTGCAAAATTCACTACGGGCAGTTTGCCGTTCTCGTGTACATACTCCACCAAGTCGTAGGGCACACGCAGTTGTTTGGCAGCCTCGTAAAGTTCGTCGGCACTCATCGATGTCAGTCGGCGCATCTCACTCTGCATCATGCGCATGTGGCGCACAGCCTGTATCACGTCGCCCGTGCCCGGCTCGCCCTTGGTGCGAATCATCGTGGCACCCTCGTTGATGCGGCGAAGCGCTTCGCCGAGGTCTTTGGCACCACAAACGAAAGGTACCTTGAACTGGCGTTTGTCGATGTGATACACATCGTCGGCCGGCGAAAGCACCTCACTCTCGTCGATATAGTCTATCTCAATGGCCTCCAAGATTTGTGCTTCCACAAAGTGGCCGATGCGACATTTGGCCATCACAGGAATGCTCACGGCCTCCTGAATGCCCTTGATCATCTTCGGGTCGCTCATGCGCGACACACCTCCGGCGGCACGTATGTCGGCAGGAATACGTTCCAAAGCCATAACTGCGCAAGCACCGGCGGCCTCGGCGATGCGTGCTTGTTCGGGGGTAGTTACATCCATGATTACACCGCCCTTGAGCATCTGTGCCAAGTTGCGGTTAAGAGTTGTTCTATCTTCCATTGTCTTATTAACGATTTAAAAAATTACTGCTCACAAAGCTATATATAAAAATGAGAACAACCAAGTTCTTGTTCCCAAATCGGTAAGCATTGTGCCGAAAATCACAAGCGGCTCATCCGGTTGCGGTATTCCACGGGCGAACAACCTTGATGTGAGCTGAAAAACTTGCTGAACATGGGGAGTGATGAATAGCCAAGCTTGGTGGCGACCTCACTGATGGTCAGCCTGGACGTGGCCAATAGGGTAGAGGCCTCGCGCATGATGTAGTCGGCTATAACCTGTTTGGGTGTTTTCGCAACAGTCGTGGCCGTGATGCGTGTGAGGTAACGGGGGGTGATGGCGAGACGGTCGGCATAGAACGCCACGTCGTGAGCCTCGCGATAATGCGTTGCAATGAGAGCCATGAACTGGTTGTAGAGGTCAGCTTGTCGGTGTCCTTGAACACGGCAGTCTACGGCATACACCACTTGGCTGTGTAGATAGTCGTGGGCTCGGCTGATGGCAGTTGTGATGTTGCTGCCCATGGCCAGGTGTGTGGCAATGGCTGCCGACAGTGCTCCGCCCACACCGTGTCGTTGCCACCCCTCGGTGTTTTGTGAACTGAAAAACTGATGTTTTTCCCCTGCCATCAGTACGGCGGTGAGTCGACCTTCAGTCTGGTGCCCGCCACGTATGAGTACGGCTTGTGCTCCCATGGCGGTAAATTGTTGAGCCGCCTCCAACATCTCATCATCCGAAACAATGGGGCTGCCCAATAAGATTTCGGCTTCGTTACATCGTGTGAGCAACACAGTGGCTTCGGGAATGAGTTCTTGTTTCCAAGCTCTGATGGCCTCGTTGCCAATCAGCTGTTTGCCATGAGAAGTCAGGATTCCCGGCACCATCACTTTTTGAGGGCACCCCACAATTTCATCCTTCAAAGCCGCAATGGTGTCGGCATCGCGCACCATCCCCACTTTCACGGTTTTGGGATGGTGGGCTTCTATGACAGCTCTTACTTGCCTAACAACGATGTCACACGGCAGGTTGAGCAAGTCGTGTATGCCCTGCCCATCCTGTACGGTCACTGTGGTAAGAGCCGTCAGAGCATAGCCGCCTAAAGCCGATATGGTCTTGATGTCGGCTTGTATTCCGGAAGCACCGGTGTTGTCAGAGCCCGTAATGCTCAAAACGTATGGCATGAAGTTCATGGGTGGCTCATCAATTGAACATTTCTACGAGTTGCTTAAAACGTTTGTGAATATCCAGTTCAGAACTTTCTCTGTAAGATTGGATGGCCGGATTGCTCAGGTCACGTTTCACAGATTCCCAACTGCCACAACTCCCAATATCAACCATATTTGTAGCAAACAAATCTTTAAGGCTGGGCAAAAGTTCTCGTGCACCCATATCAACAATATAGTTCACCAAGAATCCTGCAACAGTTGCGTCACAGCAGACAGACTGGGGAAGTGCGTCTATGGTGAAAAGAATGAGCCGGTGATACCAGTCTATTACTTCTTCACGTCGGTCGGGATTGTGAAAGTTTACTTCCTCACCAATCTTCAATACGTTTATCTTGGCATAGGTGTAAAGTCCCTCTTCTTTCAGGTAGTCCATCAATACGTCTAACTTGTGCTGCCCTAATTTATATAATGTGGGTATTACTATCTCTGGTGCAGCGTCTCCAAAATGATAGTCATAAAAGTCGGGAGACTGCCTGAGCAATTCCAAAACAACGTCTAAACTGGTGCTGTCGTTTCCAACCTCAGCCAACATCATGGTTGCGTTAGAAACCACCCCGGTATAATTTTCTTTAAGCTCTTGTGGAATCTCATCACAGGTCAGACCTATATAATACATGATGATATTCTCCAAGTCCTTGCGCAGCGACTCCTTGGGTAGGGCAAGCATTTCGTCAACGACCGTATCTTTCAGAGCAAGTGCGTTTTCCGGCTTAAGCAAATCCTCAAGCACCCATTGGTTTTCCACAGTCAATATCTGTGGATAGTCCGGGTGGACATAAGTATATTTCATATCCGACCCATAAGATTTGATCATGGGACTGTCGCTGAAATCCGTGTCGAATGATGTCATTTCGTCGACATCATCAAAAAAATCGGGGTCGTTCTCGTCATATTCGTCTTCATCATCTTCTGCACGGATAATGACCTCGAAGTTGTCGCCCAAATTCTTTTTCAGCGTGGGCACATATTTGTTGGCTTCTGATTTGCTGCTGGCGATAAGTAAATGTTTGCCGTCTTTTCCAAAGTCGTATTCAATGAGCGGCACATCGTCCGTATCTTCTTCCAAAAGATATTGAGCAAGTGTAAAGCCGGGGTGGGGATTGATACCGCCCTCTTCCGCAAAGGCTATGGCACCATAAATCCAGTTGTGTGCTTCTTCATAACTACATTCCCTGGTTCTCGTTGTGGCAAACCTCTCCTTTAAGTGCTCAAATTCATATTCCTCCATACGGAGCATATAGAAGGCATCCTTGACACCAAGACAAAATATATCCACAAGGAATACGCCCACGCTTACCTTGCCGTGCTTGTGCATGCGAGTCACAATGACATTACCTTCACCACAGGTCTCGATATCTTCACTAATATAGCATTTGCCTATCGCTAATGACCGAGCCTTCTCTTTCAGATATTTTGCGGGGGACAGAGACGGCATTTGTGTTGCCCCATTTTTCTTTTTCTTCTTTGACATGATAAAAACAACGTGTTAGATGGAATCGTTAAAAAGTTGATGTAGCCAATGATTGGGCAATTCGCGATGTTCAGCAGTCTTCGTTCGACACCTCATTCATGAAATGATGGGCAAATATCGTAATTTTTTTTTAGAACCTGCAAGAAAATTACGGATATCTTGCCAAGGACCCTCTATCTCTGGCAAGAGAAAGGATGAGCAGCTAACACCACGCGTGGGTGGTTTACAGTTGTAGGTTGTCAACGAGGTGTACAGAGGCTGATTTTGTCAAGAAAACTATACCAAAACGGAGTCGAAAATTTTTGGCGTTCCAGAAATTGAAGAGTCCTGCCAGGATCCTAAACGCCCGATGACGGTCAGTCAAAAAAGAGACGAGAGTGCGATCAGGGTCTTGTCACACGGTGAATAAGCCTTAGTCGTGAGACGGATAAGGCTTTGCCGCCCTGCGATGAAGCTTGAATCGTGGCATGATGAGATACCAACGGCAAGGCCTTCAGAAAACTATGAAGTGCTGATTTTTCACTCGCTCCTCTTAACTCATTGTGTTCTTAGACGTTGTAAAAAACCGGCAAATTTCGCATATTTCGCCCAATGCCTTTTCCGCTTTCAAATACGGCAAGCATTCGAGGCACTTTGTCGTGATATTTCAGAGATATTTACAGGAAGATTCAACCTGTGTGATAAAGTGAATAAACGTTATCGTCAAAAATAAAAGGCAGGGAAGTTTGTATTATTCAGATAAAAACACTATATTTGCATCCCAGTCCTCTTGGCAAGCGTGCTAAGGGGGCGATATCATGAAATCTTGGGGTTGACTGGATTTGACAGCAGGATGAGATGGTATGTAAGCATGCGGAGCTTCGGTAGCTTGCTCCTTAATCTGAGTTATCAAAAATTTAATTGGCGAAAACAATTACGCTCTCGCTGCCTAATTGAAGAACAGTAGATTACTGGCTTAATTCCGTCACCAGGTGATGGAACGAGACATCGCTCCGAGGATGTTGTTCCGAATCCGGAGATCAAGCGGTGCAGGTTAAATCGGAAATAGCCCGTGTAGGTCTCGATGCTCGGGTGAAATTTAGAGGCTAAGGTGATGGTTGGTGGTTCGGGTCTTGCCATTACACGAAAAACAAAGGCCGAAATAAGCATGTAGAAAGCGTATGGTTTCCCTGTTTGGACGCGGGTTCGACTCCCGCCAGCTCCACTACTATGTTAAGGGTTAATTTATCTTAATAGGGTAATAAAAAGTGCCGTTTACGCCCGGATGTTATACATAAAACCTTATCTTTGCAAAAACGGCATTATATAAGGAATACGCGTATGAATCATAAAATACTTTCTGTGCTCTTACTGGTAACAGTTTTTTTAGGAGTTCCCCGAGTGGCAGATGCCACGCCGGCTATAGAAATTATTGATAATGAAATTCAAAAGATTTCCATTACAGTTAATGAGGAGTCTGTAATGCGCATTACGGGTGCAGCTGGCCAAGAACTTTCCATTTATAACATTACAGGCGTAAGGGTGATGAACTTGAAAATAGATGGAGCCGACAGGAGCTACAGCCTGAACTTACCCAAAGGTTGCTATATCGTTAAGGTGGGCAAGATGGTTCGCAAAATATCGATTAGATAAGAAAAACGCCTGTAAACTTGAAACCTATCCGTTGGCTGTTGGCTGTTTTTTTCATTGGAATTTGCTTTCAGTCGTGCCATGAAAAGAATATCAACGTGAATAGTCATTTGTCATTAGATGACTATAAGTCGTTGGATACAACTATTTATCATATAAATGCTCGGAAAATACGTGAGCACATTGGTTTTTTGTGTCGGTCTGACAAGGACTCAATGGCTCCGGACTATCGTACCCGTAAGTATTACAAGAGCAATTATTCTTTCTTGTGGATAGACCGAAAGGGGATTGACGGCAGGGCAGACAGCCTGATAGATTGTCTACAGAACATTACGAGGATAGGTTTTTCTAAAAACAAATTTCGTCTCCCTCGGATAGAGAGCGATTTGCAACGGCTTAGAAACTTGGACTTTGATGGGTCGGACAACTCCATCAATAAGGTGTTGGCACGGTTGGAATACAATCTTACCAAGGCTTATTTCCGCTATGTCTCCGGCCAGCGATTTGGTTTTATGAATCCCAAATATGTGCTCAACCACGTTGATGTGCATGAACAAAAGGAAAATACAGTCACGTACCGTACATTATATGACATTAAGACGGAGCGTGCAGGTGACAGATTTTACCGGACCGCTATGAGCATGATTCGTGAAGACAGCATAGCCGATTTTATAAGAAAAGCGGAACCGAACGACGAAGTTTACGATAGCTTGGAGAGGCTGTTGCAGAGTCCGGGACTGTCACGCATGCAGCGGAATAGGATCTTGGTCAATATGGAGCGGTGCAGGTGGCGAATGCAGGACAATCCGCAAAGGCATGAGAAATATGTTCTCGTGAACATCCCATCTTTCCACCTACGGGCTGTGGACGGCGACAAGGTGCTGACGATGCGAATTGCATTTGGTTCCAACAAAAATAAAACACCCTTGATTGTCAGTGCTATCAAGCGAATGGACGTCAATCCACAATGGGTGATGCCCAAAAGTATCGTCAGGAAGAGCGTTGTGCCACAGTTAGGTAACATCAATTATTTTACACAAAACAGATATTTCATCCGCAATCGTCAAACCGGTGAGCATGTTGATGTCAGCAGTGTGTCGCCCGAAATGCTTGAGAGCGGCGATTATTTTGTTATCCAGCGAGGTGGGGAAGGGAATGCGATGGGAAGAATTGTCTTTCGGTTTGATAATAATTTATCAATTTACTTGCACGACACCTCGTCTCGCACAATATTCGATCGTTCGGTAAGGAATGTGAGTCATGGATGCATCAGAGTGGAGAAGCCTTTTGAACTGAGCAAGTTTGTGCTTGCCAAAAAAGATGACAAGCTTGTGGATAGGATAAATTATTCGATGCATGCAGACGTGTCGCCTGTCAATATGAAAAAAGAGGAAATGACAGAGCGGATGATGCTCGTGGCTGATACCCTGGATCGAAGTCGGCTTATAGGTAGTGTCAATATTAAACCTATGGTTCCCATATTCATCTTATATTATACGATGTATCCTGATGCAAGTGGGAAAATCGAGACGTTCAGCGATGTCTATGGGTACGATTCATTGATATACCAACAGTTGAGAAATTACATATAACGAAACCTCCAAGGCAAAAACAGTGAGAGGGTGCGACGATGATAAACTGGTCAGCATGCTGGCCGACCCACAACAGCAGCATAAGGCTTTTGCGCTCGTTGTTCATCAATATAGTGAGCAGCTATATTGGAAGATTCGTCGCATGGTACTCTCGCATGATGATGCCAATGACGTTTTGCAAAATACTTTTATCAAAGCGTGGAACAAACGGTCAACATTCCAAAATAAATCGAAGTTCTCTACTTGGCTTTTCCGCATTGCCATCAACGAATCTCTTGATTTCCTTCGGCGTCAGAAACAGGCACAGCAGGTCAGTGCCGATGATGAGGCGGTGTCTGCTAAACTTTTGGCCGATGAGTATTTTGATGGATCTCGAGCCGAGGCCCTGCTTCAACAGGCCATCGCATCACTGCCCGATGTGCAGCGTATGGTGTTCAATCTCCGATATTACGATGAAATGAAATATTCGGAAATGAGCCAACTTCTCGACACCAGCGAGGGGGCTTTGAAGGCGAGCTATCATTTAGCTGTTAAAAAAATTAAGGCGTATATTGAGAGAAGGGAGTGAATGGTGGTTAAGAATATTGAGAGAGAGAGCATTTCTTTTGTGCATTTCGAGTACAACAAGTTCATCTCAATTTAAACCTTAAGGCCTAAAGAACGTCAAATAGACAAAAGAAAGATATGGAAAGAGAAGATCAATTTTTGGTTGACAGGTTTGGTCGAGAAACTCCATTTAGGGTGCCCGACGGATACTTTGAAGACTTTGCTTCTCTGATGATGCAAAAGTTGCCGGAGAAAAACGAACGTGCCACCACACCACATTGGGTTGTCATGAAGACAAATCGTTGGCATCGCTGGCGTCCGATAGCGGTTGTAGCAGCATGTGTCTGTGCAGCCGTCTTTGGAGTGGGCGTATATCTGCACAGCAATACACCAGGAGTTACTGAGTCACACGTTCGAGTAGCAAACGGCGTTTCGCCTGTCTCATTCTCTGCGGTGGATGCCATCGCAGATTATGCCATGCTTGATGCCGAAGACATGTATGCCTATATGGAAGATGCTGAGTAGTTAACCATTTAATATGTAAATCCTTGAAAAGGTTCTTGTTTATTTTAGCCATAGCATTTGCAGCAGTACAGCTGAATGCGCATGAGAGACATAAGTTCAATCCTGAGAAATATGAGGCTGAGCTTCAGCAATTTATTGTGACGGAAGCAGCACTCACTCCTTATGAAGCATCTGTCTTTTTTCCTGTTTATAAGGAGATGCAGGACAAGCAGCGTTTGTTGTTTAACAAGATGCGTAGCTTTCGTCATGTTGACGTAAGGGATGACAAGGCATGCTTGGAAGCTATTCAAGGCAGAGATGAAACGGAACTTAAAATTAAGAAATTGCAGCAGCAATACCATACTAAGTTTTGCAGAATTCTGCCGCCCAGTAAGGTTTTTCGGATTATCAGGGCAGAAGAAAAGTTCCACCGCCAGGCATTTCGGCGTGCGGCCAAGCGAAGGTAATTTATAGCTTTGCTGTTATCATGACTCTTTAATTGACAGAGAAAAGGGCTGGGTTCCTCTGTGCGGAATTCAGTATTAGGTACAGATAAGAAGTTGTTTGGCTACGTCTGCACTTGATACTTGTGTCAGCGATTTCTTGTCATCGGAAATCTCTCTCTTAAATCATGTGGTATTTCCAAAATTATTTGTATTTTTGCTGTCACTATCACTATCTTTCCGACTTCTTACGCTGCACATACGCAAAAGAGGCTTCTTTTTGAAAGCGAAGTGTTGCATGAGGAAAAAACGTTCTTGACTAAAACTATGAGATACTATAAATGTTACATCTTGATGGCCTTTCTTTGGGTGGGGATGCTCTCCACACAAGCAAGGAATAACTATGTCTACTCGTCAGACAGGTTATCAAGCAGTATGATCATCAGTATTTTTCAAGACCATCATGGCTTTCTATGGGTTGGCACAGAGTATGGGTTGAATCGTTTTGATGGATATCGATATATCAACTATCTTCATGATAGAAAAGACTCCACATCCCTTGTTGATAACACGGTTGTTTCGTTTATGAACGACAGTCAGCACAATCTTTGGATTGGTACAAACCGTGGTTTGGTGAAATTCAACTATGCATCCAATGACTTTCGAACCTATCATTTCCCTCATGGCGTGAAACCACGTGTGACGGCCATGGTGGAAAACGACCAAGGAGATATCTATATCGGCACATCCGGCTATTATGGAATATATGTTCTGAGGAAAGGCAAATCAACGATTGAGGTTGCCAAGGAGTTTGGCGTAAGGGATGAAAACTTTGTGTATTATTTATTTCAGGACGACAAGCAAAACCTTTGGAAGTGCAATCATCTGACATCTTTCGGTTATTATCAAATGCGACATGGAAAGCCTGCCGGCTTTAAGGCTTTCGAATCTTCAGTTGGCCCCATCAACAAGTTCCATCAGTTAAACGATGGGCGAATTCTCATTGTTTGCCTGTATGGCATATTGGAGTATAACTATAACACGGGCAAGCTGAAAAAGGCTGATTATGTTTTGCCTCAACTTTCAGGTAACCTTTCCATCAGGAGTTCGTATTTGGACAGTAAGGGCAACCTATATATAGGTATCAAGAGCCTTGGCCTGATGGTTATTCCTGCGGGAAAGCAAAGAGCAGAGGTTGTCAAAGGCTCCAATGCACAAGTAGATCTAAGTCGTTCCAATGTGGTTGCCATTTTCGAGGACCGCACACAAAACCTTTGGATTGGTACTTATGATCAAGGGGCATACATTGTCAACGAGCAACAAACGGCGTTCAAGAGTTGGGAATTTTTATCCCAAAACTATATGGTGAGCGGTAGCACGACCGCACTCGTGCCCGGTGACAATGGTGATGTTTGGTGTGCTGTGCGCAACAATGGCATCTATCATTTTGACGGTCAGGGTAATATTGTTGGCCATCCGAACTCTCCGGTAGGTACAAACTTTCTCTACCGCGACCGTCAAGGCGACTGCTGGATCAGCACAGAGAATGTGCTTTTCAGCTATAATCCCATCACGGGAACCAGTCAGCGAAAGGCCAAGTTTGAAGGGTGGGGTATCTATGGCATCGCAGATGATGGCAAAGGCAACCTTTATGTGTCCAACTTTGGCAAGGGGCTTTATATCTATAACAAATACACCGGACGAACCGTCAACTACAACATGAACCAAAAAGGTAGACTGGGGCATCTGTGGAACGACTGGATAGAATCACTTATTGTTGATAGACAAGGCTTGGTGTGGATGGCCACCATGAACGGCCTCTCGTGCTTCAACCCAGCCACGGGGAGCTTCCGCCCGTGGGGATGGCTCAGCCAATTGGAGGGATTACATTGTACGCACATTTACGAGTCGGACAGACACGGTATTCTTGTGGGTACGGATGCAGGTTTATATCATTTCAATGCCAAGACAAAACGTGTGGAAAGCTTTCCTCATTCAGAGGTGATGGAAGACAAGAAAATATGTGCCATTGTTGAGGATAAGAAGGGAGAGCTGTGGATTAGTACCAGCATGGGGATATGGGAGTACAATCCTAAGAGCAAAAAGTTTATTGCACACATGAATGGCAATGGTCTCGTGACACGCGAGTACACTCTGAATGCGGCCTTGACAACCAAGGACGGCATGATTGGCTTTGGCACAGGAGACGGGCTTACCGTCTTCTATCCTGATGTTGTGCGCAGTAGTCATGTGGAGATGGGAGATATTTATCTCACCAATTTTATCGTGGGCGACAAATATGTCGACTTCCTCTCCAACAAGTTCGAAATACCTTATTCAGAGAATTCTTTCTCCATGGAATTCTCATTGCTCAACTTCAGGAATGCAGACAATACGAGTTTTGAGTATAGCATGAATGGAGGTAAGTGGATTTCCACTGCTGAGGGAACCAACCGCATATTCTTTTATAGATTGAAACCCGGTAAATACACCATTCGTGTGCGTGCTGTGAACAATGGCGTCGTGTCCGAAAAGTGCAAGGTATTGACCGTGGTAGTCAACAACCCATGGTATGCCACGTGGTGGGCCTATTTGATTTACGCCCTGATTATTGGTGGCATTATTTTCATGATTGTGCTTTATTATATGCGTCGCAAGCGTGTGGAAATGGAAGAGTCGAAGATGCGTTTCCTCATTAACGCTACCCATGACATCCGTTCTCCGCTCACGTTGATACTCGGTCCTCTGAAAAAGTTAAAAGACAGACTGACAGACCCAGATACATTGGCCGACCTTGACATTATCGACAGGAATGCGCAACGGTTGCTGTTGTTAGTCAACCAGATATTGGACAGACGCAAGATAGACATGAAGCAGATGCACCTGCATTGTTCCGAAACCGATCTGGTAGAACTTATTATGGGCATCAAATCGCTTTTTCAGTACAATGCAACCCAGCGGGACATCACATTGCGATTGATTCATGACAGCCATCCCTACATGGTATGGATAGACAAGAACAATTTTGACAAGGTGGTTTCCAACCTACTTTCCAATGCTTTCAAGTTCACACCGGACGGAGGAGAGATAACCATTACGTTGGAAGAGGACGCCAATTCGGTCAGAATGATCGTCCAGGATAATGGTCCCGGCTTTCAAGATGAGCATCCCGACCGATTCTTTGACAGGTTTTACCAAGGCAGTGGCACCCCTGTGTCCGTACAGCCCGGAACTGGCATAGGCCTTAATCTCTGTCGGTCAATTGTGCACATGCACGGTGGAACCATCAAGGCCGCCAATCGTAGCGACGGGCACTCCGGTGCATGCTTCACGGTCGAGCTGCCCAAAGGCAACAAACATCTCAAGCCTGAACAAATGGCAGAGACTCGTCCGGATGGACGAGTTACACAGACGCCAGCCTATTCACGCCCCAACAGGAACCTGAAGGTAGCCTTAGTGGATGATGATTTGGAGTTGGCACAATACATCAAGAAGGAATTGAGTAATTGGTTCTATATGGACATCTTCCCCAATGGCAGCAAAGCCCTTCAGGCATTACTCGTTGGCGACTATGATGCTGTGGTGTCTGACATTATCATGCCCGAGATGGATGGAGTCACGTTGTTGAAGAATATCAAAAACAACACCCAGATAAGCGACCTTCCCGTCATCTTGCTCACGTCAAAGTCTGAGGTGAAAGACAGGCTGAAGGGCATCAAGGAGGGAGCCGATGCATATATCTCCAAGCCGTTCAATATTGACGAACTACGTTTGCTCATTGTCAACCACGTCGACAATGTGCGCCGCCTACGCGGCAAGTTCAGTGGCGCGCAAAGTCAGGACGATACGGTGGAGAACATAGAGGTCCAGGGCAACAACGACCTCTTGATGGATCGTATCATGAAGAGTATCAATGCCAACCTCTCTAATCCTGATTTCAATGTAGAGATGTTGATGGCCGAGGTTGGCATCAGCAGAACCCAGTTGCATCGCAAGATGAAAGAAATTACCGGCATTTCTGCTGGTGGTTTCATCCGTAATATACGATTGCAACAGGCTGCACGGCTCATCAAGGAAAAGAAACAGAATGTCACCCAGATTGCGTATGCGGTAGGCTTCAACTCCCAGACCCACTTCTCGTCGGCATTCAAGAAGCATTTTGGAATGACTCCTTCGGAATATGCCAACCAGGAAGACACGGGCGAACCAACCCCCGATCAGGTTGATTCTTAGGATTTAACTCTGCAACATATTACCAATCCTATACTGAACCATGTAACAATGAATCGTAAAAAAATCCTTTTCTTTTTATTATGGATTTGCATTTTGCCTATGAAGGCACAGCAATTTCCCTACCAAAACACCGATCTATCGCCCAAGGAGCGTGCTGCTGACCTCTGCTCACGCCTCACTCTGGAGGAAAAAAGCAAGATCATGCAAAACGGATCACCTGCCATTCCACGCTTAGGCATACCCCAGTTTGAATGGTGGAGCGAAGCGTTGCATGGCATTGGGCGCAATGGCTTTGCAACTGTTTTCCCCATTACCATGGGCATGGCATCGTCTTGGGACGATGCATTGCTGCAGAAAGTGTTTGATGCTGTGAGCGACGAGGGTAGGGTCAAAGCTCAACAAGCCAAACGTTCCGGAACAATTAAACGTTATCAAGGACTTTCTTTTTGGACACCAAACATCAATATCTTCCGTGACCCACGTTGGGGGCGCGGACAGGAAACCTATGGCGAGGACCCTTATCTCACTTCGCGCATGGGTTTGGCTGTGGTGCGTGGCCTGCAAGGACCATCAGACAGTAAATATCGCAAACTGCTCGCATGTGCCAAACATTTTGCCGTGCACAGCGGCCCTGAATGGAACCGCCACACGTTCAATGTGGAGGACTTGCCCGAGCGCGACCTTTGGGAAACCTATCTCCCGGCATTCAAAGCCTTGGTGCAGCAAGGCGATGTCGCCGAGGTGATGTGTGCCTATCAGCGCATTGATGGCCAGCCCTGCTGTGGCAACAACCGTTTCCTAAAGAGCATTCTGCGCAACGAATGGAACTATCAGGGCATGGTGGTTAGCGACTGCTGGGCCGTTCCCGATTTTTGGAAGAAAGGTCATCACGAGGTATCGCCCGATGCAACCCATGCTTCTGCCAAGGCAGTGCTGTCAGGAACCGACGTAGAGTGCGGCAGCGATTATAGCAATCTCCCGGAAGCAGTCCGAGCAGGTATCATCAAGGAGGCCGATGTAGACGTGAGCGTGAGACGGCTCTTGGAGGCCAGGTTTGCATTGGGCGACTTCGACCCGGATGAACTGGTGCCCTGGACAAAGATATCTGAAAGCGTGGTTGCCTCCAAGGCTCACAAGCAGTTAGCTCTTGACATGGCCCGCAAGAGCATGGTGTTGCTGCAAAACAACGACATCCTGCCGCTGAAGAGGAGTGGACAGAAAATTGTGGTGGTGGGAGCCAATGCCATTGATTCCACAATGATGTGGGGCAACTATAGTGGCTATCCCACGCAAACCGTCACCATATTGCAGGGTTTGCAGACCAAGTCGGACCAAGTAACATTTATTCCCGGCTGTGGCCTTACGCGCAACGAACTTCGCGAGAGCAGATACAATGAGATTTCACACAACGGCCAACCGGGCATGCAAGCCACTTATTGGAATAATGAGAACATGATCGGCACACCAGCAGCGCAGATGGTGCATCGCGAACCTATCAACCAAAGTAACGGTGGTGCCACGGTTTTTGCCCCCGGCGTAAACCTTAACCATTTCTCTGCCCGCTATGAGGGTACATTCAGCCCCACGCGCACAGAGACACTCCATCTTAATGTCTCGGCCGACGATAAGGTGCGAGTCATCGTCAATGGCGACACCCTGATCAATAATTGGACGAGTAGGGAGCGTATAGACGTGATGAACAAGGAGCTTGACGTGAAGGCAGGACAGCAGTACAAGGTTCAGATAGACTATGTGCAGGTCACCTCGCTGGCCATGATCAAGTTTGACATCACCCACACGGGTTTATCCACACCCCAGGATATTGTTCGTAAGACGGCCGGAGCTGACGTTGTGATCTTTGTCGGAGGCATATCGCCCAGACTTGAGGGCGAAGAAATGGAAGTGTCCGACCCGGGTTTCAAGGGAGGCGATCGCACCACTATCGAGCTGCCACAGGCACAGCGCGAGGTGATCAAGGCGCTCAGCGAAGCCGGACGACGCATCGTGTTCGTCAACTGCTCGGGCAGTGCCATAGCCCTGACTCCCGAGAGCCAGCGCGTGGATGCCATTCTGCAGGCTTGGTATCCCGGAGAACAGGGAGGCACAGCAGTGGCCGATGTTCTTTTTGGCGATTACAACCCCTCGGGCAAGCTCCCTGTCACATTCTACAAGAACGATGCTCAGCTTCCCGACTTCCTCGACTACCGCATGGCAGGCAGAACCTATCGTTATTTCAAGGAAACTCCGCTTTTCCCCTTTGGGTATGGTCTGAGCTACACCCAGTTCACGATTGGTCAGCCCCGTTACATTAACAATCAAGTGCAAGTCAGCGTGTCGAATACTGGGAAACGAGACGGAGACGAGGTGGTGCAGGTTTACATCCGACGTACTGACGACGCGGCAGGACCCATCAAAACCCTGAGGGGCTTTCAAAGAGTGTCGCTCAAGGTGGGCGAAACCAAGCAGGTGTCTGTCAGCTTGCCCCGTGAAAGCTTCGAGTGGTGGGATGCTTCTTCTAACACCATGCGTGTCATACCCGGCAATTATGAAGTGATGGTGGGTAGTTCGAGCATGGCCAAGAATTTGAAAACCATAATGGTTAATCTCAAGTAAAACACGCTCAGTGTGGTTAAATCCGCTGTGTGAAACCGTTGATATTATGGTTTTACACAGCGTTTTTTGTGTCCGCCTTCTACGATGAAATTCTCGGCGCGAGTAAGTGGTGTTGAATTTCAGCATACAATAGTATTTGAAAAAAGCGTACAAAAGGTCGCTCAGAATTAGCGTATTTGCAAACAAGAGGTGCCGTGGTCTCAAATACGCGCATTTTTCGGGTTTTCTTTAATATGTTGTTATTCATCGATTTGTGTCATATTTCTTTCTTTTGTGTCTTCATGAGTTTTTATTTCACCTTGCGTTTAGGGCTTAATCATGGTGCGTTTGAGCCTTCGACGCAGCATGATTCCTGCCGTAACGTCATGCCTTGAGGGTCGAATCGCAGTGCCAAAGGATAGCAACCGTGGCGCGAGCACAAAAAGAAGCTGTTGGAAATGACAAGTCTGACGGTCATTTTTCATTTTATTTTTCCAGAGTAGCAGACGGTTAGACCCCAGATTTCAAGCTTGTTTTTTTACAAAATCCATTCCTCGGATGAATGTATAGTGTCGAAACATGTACGTTTTTGTTGATGAACGTTATCATTGCGGAATGCCCATAAACAGTGGGGTGGAACAAGCGGTGGAACATTTTTGAACGTTTGTGAAATATATCTGTAATATTTAGGTGGAGGATAATTTCCAACCCTGCCATTTACTTCGTATATTTGCAACGAGAAACCTAATATTCATTTCTAACGAAACAAAAAACGATGACCACATGGAATAAAACTTAGTCTGCAATTTTGCAGCACACATATGATTATATATCAATCTTAATAAACCAACCTTAGGAATAATAAGACCAAATGTTTAATTTACTTACCTTAAAACATGAAAAGGAATAAAGACAAACTATTGCAGTTTCTTTTGATTAATGTGTTCCTGTTTTGTATCGGCCTGACTAATGCCGTGGCACAGAACACGATGATTAAGGGAAACGTGAGTGACGAATTGGGCGAACCTCTGATAGGAGTAACCGTTATGGTTAAAGGCAATGAAAAACTTGCTACCATTACCGACTTTGACGGTAATTTCAAACTTTCGGTTCCCCACGCCCGACAAGCTACACTTGTTGTATCATATATAGGTATGGTAACTCAGGAAGTAGCCTTAGGCTCAAAGACCGAGCTGAAGATTGTGTTAAGAGAAGAAGCCAATATCTTGCAGGAGACTGTGATTGTGGGCTACGGACAGCAGAAGAAAGCCAGTGTTGTGGGTGCCATCACCCAAGCCGACAGCAAGGTGCTCGAGCGTGCGGCAGGTATTACAGATGTCGGCGCTGCCCTGACGGGTAATCTGCCAGGCGTAATAACCATGGCCAGTTCGGGCTTGCCCGGTGAGGAAGAGCCGCAGATTGTCATCCGCGGTTCAAGTTCGTGGAACAACAGTTCTCCGCTCGTACTGGTAGATGGTATAGAGCGACCGATGAGTTCCGTGGACATTTCCTCGGTACAAAACATTTCGGTGTTGAAGGATGCTTCGGCTACGGCTGTTTATGGTGTGAAGGGAGCCAACGGCGTTATCCTTGTCACGACGAAGCGTGGTAACGAGGGCAGAGCCCGCATCAATGCCACTTTCAACTCTATTGTCAAGGTTCCATCGAAGCTTCCCAACAAATACGATGCATACGATGCCTTGATGATGAGAAACAGGGCCATAGAGCATGAGCTGAACCTAAGCCCCGAGTCGTGGGCTGATATCCGCTCACAGGAATTCATAGACAACTATCGCAACCAAACCTCCTTGGAACAGCGTGAGCGCTATCCTAACGTAGACTGGCAGGACGCCTTGTTTAAGAAATCCGTCATGTCTTACAATGCCAACTTGAATGTAAGTGGTGGCACAAAATTCGTGAAATACTTTGCGTCGGTCGATTTTGCCAATGAAGGCGACCTTTTCCGCGTTTACGATAATAACCGTGGTTACAACTCCGGTTACGGCTACAACCGCATCAACGTTCGCAGCAACCTTGACTTTCAAATCACCAAGACCACAACCCTGAAAGTAAATGTGGCTGGTTCGAATGGTCAGCAGAAGGCTCCGTACAACAACTCGGAACATAACAGTACATCCGACTGGGCAGTGGCACAGCAGTGGGCCGGTGCCTACAACATTGCACCCGACGTATTTCTTCCCACCTACAGCGACGGATCGTGGGGTTTCTATCCCTCGGGCACCAATGTGACCAACTCGGCACAGGAGATGTCGCTTGGCGGTACCATGAAGAACACGACGACCCGTATCAACACCGACTTCTCGCTCGACCAGAAGCTCGACTTTATCACCAAGGGATTGAACTTCCATGGCATGATATCGTGGGATAATGTCTTTGTGGAGTGGAAACGCGGTATCAACGACCTCTTCAATGATGCTCAGCGGAAATGGATTGACCCGCTGACGGGTGAAGTAACCTACAAGCAGGCTTATGAGAACAATAACCATTTCGACTTTCAACAACCCGTCAATTGGACCATACAAGGTGGAGAGGTGCAAAACTGGCGCACGCAGCGACATCTTAACTATCAGTTGCAAATGAACTGGGCACGAACATTCGGTGTTCATGACCTTACTGCCATGGGACTGTTCAGCCGTCAGGAAACGGCTTGGGGAAGCATGGTGCCTAACTATCGCGAGGACTGGGCATTTCGTACGACCTATAATTATGCACAGAAATATTTTATAGAATATAACGGTGCCTACAATGGTTCTGAGAAATTCAGCAAGGACAATCGTTTTGCTTTCTTCAACTCTGGCGCACTCGGCTGGATGGTGACAGAGGAAAAGTTTATGAAAAATGTGAAGTTCCTCGACATGTTGAAGCTTCGTGTTTCATATGGTGAGATTGGAGACGACAACGTGCCTTCGCGCTGGCTCTACATGAATCAGTGGGCATACGGTGGTAATGCATCGTTGGATGTCAACCATGGCTCAAGTCCCTACACTTGGTATCGAGAGGCTTCGGTAGGTAATCCGGATGTTCATTGGGAGAAGGTGAGAAAACTCAACATCGGTGCTGATTACTCATTCTTCGATGGACTCTTCGTGGGAAGTGTGGATGTTTTCCGCGACAAGCGTACCGACATTCTTGTTGGTGGAGGCGACCGGTCGGTGCCTTCTTATTTCGGACAGAGTGCTGTTACGGCTAACCTCGGAGAGGTGAAGACCCGCGGTTACGAGTTGGCATTGCGTGTCAACAAGGTATTTCCTACCGGTCTGCGAGTTTGGGGTGATATGAACATGACCCATGCTGAAAACGAGATTATCGTGAAGGATGACCAACCCTTGCTCCCTGCTTACAGAAAAGCTGCCGGATATGCCATCGGGCAGACACATGCCTATATCGACAGGGGCTATATGAATAGTTATGACGAGATTTATGCCAGTCCGAGATTCGACTCCAACAATGAGATGAAATTGCCGGGCGACAAATATATCGTCGACTTCAACGGTGACGGCGTAGTGGATGTCAATGACCAGGCCCCATACGGCTATTCCGGATCACCACAAAACACGTACAGTGTTACCGTGGGTACAGAGTGGAAAGGACTTAGCTTCTTTGTACAGTTCTATGGTGTAACCAACGTTACCCGTGAGGTGACGCTGACCAACTTTGGCGGAAAGATGAACACTGTCTTCGACCAAGGATCTTGGTGGTCACCTGACAACATGAATGCTGACGTGTCTCCTTCGCGCTGGATTTCACAGCAAGCGAACTATGCCAGTGGCACGCGCTATTTGTATGACGGTTCTTACGTGCGCTTGAAAAACATTGAGTTGGCCTACAACTTCACACAGAAGTGGGTGAAGACCATTGGGCTTTCAAATCTCAGACTGTATGTCAGTGGCAATAACCTATGGGTATGGTCGCGCATGCCGGACGACCGCGAGTCTAACTTTGCCGGTGCGGGCGGACAGGGTGCCTATCCTACGGTGAAACGTATTAACTTTGGATTACGCGTAGGCTTCTAACAAATAAGATATGATGACAATGAAAAAAATATATGGTATTTTGGCATACAGCGCCATTGCTGTCTGCATATCGGCGGGAATGACCTCTTGCACAGATTATCTGGACAAAGAGGCCGACTCGACCGTATCAGAAGATGTGTCGTTTGTAAACTTCAATAACTTCCAGGGGTATATTGAGGAAATGTACAACTGTATACCCGATAAGGAGAAATGTTATTGGGTTACATCATTCAACTGGGGTGATGACGAAATCATGAACAGCGGTTTGGGCGATAGCCACATGACCCACCAGGTAGACCTCGGTGCATTCCGCAATTGGTCCACTAATAATCAGAACTGGCTTTACCGCACCCCGGTCAATTCTGACCCCATGAATAAATTCAATCATTCTCTTTGGCGCCATGCTTGGTACTGCATACGCAAGGCCAATATGGGGCTTGAAAATCTGGATAAACTCACTGTTGCCAGCCAGGAAGAGAAGAACATCATTGCCGGTCAGCTATACTTCTTTCGTGCGTGGTGGTATGAGGAACTGATGCAATGGTTCGGCGGATTTCCCTACCTGAAACACAGTATTGCCGCAACACAAAAGATGGAATATCCGCGCCTGTCGTTTCAGGAATGTGCGGACAGTTGTGCAGAGGATTTCCGCAAGGCTGCCGACTTGCTGCCGGTTAATTGGGACAAGACGACTGTGGGTCGCAAAACTCTTGGCAAGAACGATTTGCGTATCAATAAGATCACCGCTCTTGGCTATCTCGGCAAGGTGTTGCTGTGGGCTTCAAGTCCGCTGATGGAACATGGTGCGGAACTGGACGGCAAAAAGACATACGATTATAATAAGGAATATGCCCGCAGGTCGGCAGAGGCCTTTGGCGAACTGCTCGCACTCGTGGAAAGCGGACAGACGCAGTATGCGCTTGCCGAGTTTGACTACAGTGACATTTATAACCATATCAAATCGTCTTCGGCAAAAACCTGCTACTCTGATATATTCTATACCACGGGGCAGAACTGGAAGATGCCGGGAAGCACAGAGGCTATTATGCGGGGACCGTCTACCGATTACAATGGTAGTAACTGGAACTTTACCAAGACGTGGGGTACAAAAATCAACAGTCTTGTGGAACATGACAATGTGATTCATCAGCCCACGGCCAACTATGTGAACTATGCCTATGGTATGGCCAATGGCTTGCCCATTACTGATCCGAACTCCGGATTCGACCCGGAACATCCGTTCAAGAACCGTGATCCCCGCTTTTATCACGACATTATCTTTGATGGTTTCAAATATGTGAATACTACGATTCCTGCTAGTGACCCCAGTCACAACCAGCAGTATACCGGTTTCTACACGGGTGGTCAGACACGTGATGCAGCCAATGCGAGCCGCACGGGATATTACACCCAGAAACTTGTGCCCCATACGGCCAACAAGTTTGACGGAGCGTATAACTGGAGCGGTAGCCTGCACGTTTACTTGCCCTATATGCGGTTGGCCGACATCTACCTGATGTATGCTGAGGCCTGCGCTGCTTTTGGCGGTGCTTCGGCTAAGTCTACCAACTATGGCAAGACCGCGGAAGACGCCATCAACGTGCTTCGCGACAGAGTTGGTTCAGGTCATGTGAACGCCTCGTATGTTGCAGACGATCATAAGTTCATGGATGAGGTTCGTCGGGAGCGCGCCGCAGAGCTTGCGTTTGAAGGTTTCCGTTTCAACGATTTGCAACGCTGGTTGCTTCTCACGGTATATCCTTACAATATCAAGACATCGCAGGAGTTCGACCGTCAGGAGAACGAAAGCTTCTTCAAGAATAATGACCCTCGTGATGCCAAGGTTTCCAACTGGAGAGAAAAGAATATTGTAACCAGAGTATTTGGTACCAAGCATTATTGGTTCCCATTACTCGACAAGGACATTTACCTATACGAAGACTTCCCACAGAATCCCGGTTGGTAAGCTAAGACACAATCACAAATCATAAATAGCATTGAATAGATATGAAATATATATATAAATGTACTGTTTTACCGGCTCTGGCAGTCATAGCGTGTCATCTGCCCATGGCAGCCCAAGGCTTGGATGAAGTTGTGGCAGATACATTGCAGACAGACAACAATGTTCCTATTGCCTTTGCCAAGACACCCTTGAAGGAGACGCTTGGGGGTGTGTCGGTTGTAGACGTTGAGGAGCTGACAAGGAAAAGCTACAACACCTACAGCCTTGACAACACGGTAGGTTATGTAGGAGGTTGGAATGGTAACTCCCTATGGGGAATGGACGATTGGCTTGTCCTTATCGACGGTGTGCCACGCGATCTTAACAACGTGAAGCCCGACGAAATTAAGAACATCACGTTTCTCAAGGGTGCACAGGCTGTGGTGCTTTACGGCAGTCGTGGTGCCAAGGGCGTTGTACTTATAACAACGAAACGTGGAAAAGAGGGTCCGCTGCGTGTTGATGTACGTGTCAACACCGGATGGAACGTAGCCAAGAGTTATCCTGAGTATTTGGGTTCTGCTGAATACATGACACTCTACAATGAGGCTTTGGCCAACGATGGACTGAATCCACTTTATACACCGGAGCAGATATACAACTACGGCAACGGTTTGAACCCTTATCGCTACCCGAACGTTAATTTCTATTCCTCGGACTATATCAAGAAAGCTTACAATCGCACTGATGTTAACACGGAGATAAGCGGTGGCGGAACGTTGGCTAAGTATTATGCTAACATTGGCTACTATCGCAACGGCGATTATCTGAATTTTGGAGAGGCCAAGAACAACAGTCGGCAAAGATTCAATGTGCGTGGTAATGTCGACTTGCGGCTCAACGACTTCATTTCAGCCTATGTTAATGCCAATGTGACTTTCTATGACCAGAAGACACCAGTGGGCGATAATTACTGGAGCACGGCATCGACTTTCCGTCCCAATCGTATTAGTCCGATTATTCCAATGAGTTATTTGGATCCTAATGCGTTGGCAGCCCGAAAGATGATTGGCGAGACCCAAAATATTTTTGACGGTGGTTTCCTTGGTGGTACGCAGAGCGATCTGAAAAACGTTTTCGCTTCTTATTATGCCGGTGGACGTAGCAAGTACACCAGCAGGCAGTTCCAGTTCGATGCCGGAATAGATGTGGTGTTGGACGCTGTGCTGAAGGGATTGTCTTTCCATACACAGTTCTCAGTAGACTACCAGACGTCTTACACTACATCCTATAACAATGATTTTGCCACCTATGAGCCGAAATGGTCGAACTATGGAGGCAAGGACGTCATTGTAGGATTAAACAAGTTCAATTTGGACAAGAAGTCGGGTGTACAGAATATCAGCAACAGCACGGATAACCAAGTGATGAACTTCAATGCTCATTTCGACTATGAGAGGACTTTCGACAGAGTGCACAATGTCAATGCTCAGTTGGTTGTTAATGGCTATCAGCAGACGTTCTCGCAGCAATACCACAAGACCAGTAATGCAAACTTAGGTCTGAAGCTGGCTTATAACTATGATCACAAGTATTATGCTGACTTCTCTGCTGCCGCCATACATTCGGCTCGTCTGGCAGAAGGACATCGTCAGGCACTCTCTCCCTCGCTGTCGTTAGGGTGGAACCTGGCGCGCGAATCCTTCATGGAGGACTCTGCATTCGATGATTTGCTTTTCAGTGTAAGTGGCAGTGTCTTGAATACCGATATAGGTATTGATGACTATTACATGTATGCCGGCGCATTCAGCCAGACCAATGCTTATTGGTGGGGTTGGACAGAGGGTGTCTCCATGAACCCCACCGTGTCAAACCGAGGAGGTAACGAGGATTTGACCTTCTTGAAGCGCAAGGAACTCTCGGCCAATTTGAAGGCTTCGCTATGGAATAGAACCCTGACGGCTGATGCTTCGTTCTTTATCAACACGCTCAATGGAAAGGTGATTACAGGCAATGCCTCATATCCTAACTATTTCTTCACTTACTATCCTGATGCCACGTTCATTCCGTATATGAACTACGACAACGACCGTCGCATAGGTTTTGATTTCTCATTGAATTACAATAAGAAGTTTGGAGAGGTTGACTTCTCGGCGGGCTTGAATGCTACATATTATGATACGAAAGCTACCAAGCGCAACGATACCAACTTTCTTGATGAGTATCAATATCGTCAGGGACGCCCGGTGGATGCCATATGGGGTTATGAGTGCCTTGGCTATTTCCAGAGTGAGGAAGATATTGCCAACTCTCCCAGCCAAAGTCGCTTGAGTGGTAATATCGCCCCTGGTGACTTGAAGTACAAAGACCAGAATGGCGACAATATCATCGATAACAAAGACCAGGTTTATCTTGGCCGAGGCGGATGGTATGGAGACCCGTTGACATTGGGATTGAATCTCACGGCCAAGTACAGAGGCTTCACATTCTTTGTTCTCGGAACAGGAGGTTTTGGTGCTAAGGCTTTCAAAAACAACTCCTATTGGTGGGTTAGCGGAGAGAAAAAATACTCAGCTCCTGTGCGAGGCAGATGGACTCCCGAGACTGCTTCAACGGCCACATATCCACGTTTGACAACGGGTGACGGAGCCAATAACTTCACCAATTCTGACTTCTGGATGTATTCAAGAGACCAGTTTAATCTGGCCAAGGTGCAATTAACCTATGACTTCCCGTCCACCATGCTTGGCAACTCCTTTGTTCACGGATTGTCGGCTTATGTGAGCGGAAGCAATTTGCTGACCATCTCAAAGAATCGTGAGATCATGGAAATGAATGTAGGCTCCGAGCCGACAGCTCGTTTCTATAATCTCGGTGTGAAACTAACGTTCTAAAACTTCACAAGCTATGACTAATAAGAATATATATAAGTTGCTGTTTTTAATTGCCGTGCCGCTTTTCTCCGCATGCGACGACTTGTTTGAGCCGGCATTGGAGAACAAACGATCCATTGAAGCCATGTGGGAGGAGCCGTCTTATGCGCAGGGCATTTTGGCCAACGCCTATGTGTTGTTGCCTTATCAGGGTGCACCCAATAGTGACCTTGCCACAGACGATGCTGTTACCAACGACTTTAGCAACAACTATCTGCGTATTGCAACCGGTTCGTGGGCAGCAGACAACGATCCGCTTTCACAGTGGCAAAACCGATATAATGCCATTCAGTATATCAATATCATGATTGAAAACTGCGACAAGGTAAAATGGGCCAATACCCCTGTGTTGAATCGCATGTTCCGCGACCACTTCATGGGTGAGAGTTACGCGCTGCGTGCTCTGCAGATGTTTTACCTTTTGCGTGCTCATGCTGGCTACACCAATGATGGACAACTCATGGGAGTACAAATCCATTTGAATTCAGAAGGCGCCTCTTCCGATTTCAATCAACCCCGTGCTACATTTAAGGCTTGTGTGGATCAGATCATTTCTGATTTGGATAGCGCCCTGGTGTTGTTGCCCTACGAGGATGGAGATGTAGCTTCTGATAACGATGTTCCTGCCAAATATGCCAGTCAGGGAGGCACCATGGGCGAATACAACCGTGCCTTTGGTAATCATCTCCGTGGCAAAATCAATGGCAAGGTGGCCGGGGCTCTCCGTGCACAGGTGGCTTTGCTGGCAGCAAGTCCTGCCTACAACGCTGATTCTGGGATGAGCTGGGCACAGGCTGCCGACTATGCCGCAGTTGTGCTCGACCATATCGACGGTATCGGTGGTATTGATACCAACGGTTGGAAATGGTTTGATAATCACGAAGAAATTGACAACCTCAAGGCCGGTGTCGACCCCAAGGAGATTGTTTGGCGTGCTAGCCGAGGCTCGAACAATGATCTTGAGTCTAACAACTATCCTCCCTCTCTCTATGGTTCGGGTCGTGTCAATCCGACACAGAATTTAGTTGATGCTTTCCCTATGGCGAATGGATACCCCATAACCGATGCCAACAGCGGATACAATGCTGACAACCCCTATGCCGACCGTGACCCGCGTCTGGCTGCTTACATCCTGCTCAACGAGAGTACTATTGGAAGTGCCGGATCGACAATCACGACAGGCGTGTATGGAACCAACCGCGATGCATTAAACCGTGAAAGCGGCAGCTCCACACGTACGGGCTATTATCTGCGTAAGTTACTGCGTAGTGATATCAACTTGGATCCTTCCAACTCGACAACCCAGAACCACTATCTTGCCCGTATACGGTACACGGAAATATTCCTTGCCTATGCTGAGGCGGCAAACGAAGCTTGGGGGCCAACGGGACGAGGCACACATGGCTACTCTGCTTATGATGTAATCAAGGCGTTGCGCGCACGTGCCGGCGTAGGTGCTGGCAACGGTGATGCCTATCTTGAATCAATCAAGGGCAATCAAGACAAAATGCGCGAGTTGATTCGCAATGAGCGTCGCCTTGAACTCTGTTTTGAGAACCATCGTTTCTATGACCTCCGTCGTTGGAAAGTCGATTTGAGCAAACTCAATGAGGCTGCTCACGGCATGGAGATCGATAAGAATAGTGCTGGTACGCTTACCTACAAGGTACTGCCCAAGGTTGAAATTCGCGATTTTAAAGAATATATGTATTACGGCCCCATACCCTTCTCGGAAACCCGCAAGTGGACTAATCTTGAGCAAAACAAGGGCTGGTAACTCGTGACAAATGATTAAACTCTATAAAATGAAAACATACAATATTTTAACTGCGTCGGCACTTCTCATGCTGGGTATGCTTGCCGTATCCTGTGAGAATGGGGAAATAGATTTTCCTGATTATGAAAAGGGTGTAACTGTCTATTTCCCCACGCAGAATCCCGTCAGAACGTTGGTGATGGGTGAAGACGAATACGATGTGACATTGGACAATGCACACAAGTGCAAGATTGGAGCAACGATGGGTGGTGCCTATAACGGTCGCAACATTAATATTGAAGTGGCTGTTGACAACTCCTTGTGCAACAATCTGTATTTTTCCGATGGCGAGACTCCTGTCTTGCCCATGCCCTCCAATTATTATACTCTGGGGAGCAACACCATTAAGTTCAATGGTGATGTGAAGGGTTATGTTGATGTGCAGTTTACCGATGCATTCTTCAACGATCCAAAGGCATTGACCAACAATTATGTTATTCCGCTTCTGATGAAAAGTCAGACAGGTGCTGATTCTATTCTTTCGGGTAAAGCGATGGTCGCCGGCGAGACACCTCAGCTCACCAATGCTCCCTACTGGGATGTTCAGCCCAAGAATTATGTTCTCTACCTGGTGAAATATATTTGCAAGTATGATGCGAAATATATTCGTCGTGGTATCGACGAAATCAAGACCGGTGGTAGTACATACAAAAACGTGCGTCATGCCGGCCGTCTTGACAAGGATGAAATCTTTACAGGCATCACCACGCTTTCTCTCAACTCCATCAAGTATCCCGTTACCTATACCGTTAATAAGAAGAATTATAATTGTGACTTAATTCTTTCCTTCGACGACAAGGATAACTGCACGATCAAGAGCGGAACAAACGGTGTGAAGGTATCTGGAACGGGAGCTTACAAGGTTAAGTCAGAGAAAAAAGCATGGGGCAATAAAGACCGCGACGCGATGTATCTTGATTATAAGGTAGAATTCTCTGATGCTTCCTTTAGCACCCGCGACACTTTGATATGGCAACGTAGAGGAGTGAAAAGTCAAGAGTTTGCCACAGTATACAAACAAAAATAAATCAGCAAGTCACTATGAACAAAACAAAAATATTGGTCATGGCCGCGGCAGCGCTTACGTTTGCCTCATGTGCTGATGACAACTATCAGGATTTTAGGACTGCAGCCCCGGAGCGTGGTGCTCAATACGCCTATCTCAACGAATACGGAGATTTGAAAACTTATGTTGACCGGGCAAAGTATCCTATGTTCAAATTGGGCGGAGCCACAGATGCTGCCACCTTCAATAAGCAGGGTTTGGTATATGCACTCAATGTGGGTAACTTCGATGAGTTGGTTACGGGCAATTCTTTCAAATACTCATCCGTTGTGGGTGATGACGGCTCGATGGACTTTACCGTCGTCAAGGAGTTTGTTGATAAGGCCACTGAAGCCGGCCTCTCGGTTTACGGCCACACCTTAGCATGGCATGCACAGCAAAACATAAAGTATCTGGGCAAGCTCATTGCTGACCGCATACCAGAGGGAGACGGCGGCAAAAGCTATGTTTTCCAACACGACTTTGAGGACGGGCAACCTATTGGTGGATGGGGAAACAACCAGTCGCGAAAAGTAATCGATAACGGCTATGACGGCAAGAGCATGAAAGCCACCAACCCGTCTGTCACCAATCCATGGGAAAGCCAAATGGCGGTAGACCTTGCACAACCACTGACCGAGGGCACGACCTACACGCTCCACTTCTGGGCCAAGGGCTCGCAAGAAGGTTCGATTACAGCCGGTTATCAAAACCCCAATGGTTATAAAGGTTGTGGTGACTTTCCTGTCATCAATCTGACGACCGATTGGAAAGAGTACACCATAGAGGCTACAGTGACCGGTGCTGGGGCTACCCGCTTCCTTTTCAGCATTGGCTCTTATGCTGGCGATATCTATATGGACAACCTTGAGTTGTACACAGGAGCAACGCCTACTGTTGACATACCCAAGACGGTTGTGAAATACGACTTTGAGGATGGTAACACAATAGGTGGCTGGGGTAACAATTCCACGAGAACCAATGTTGCTGGTTCTCATGACGGCAGCCACTGTATGCAATTTACCAATCCCTCTGCTGTCAATCCCTGGGAAGCACAGGTTGCGATAGACTTCGAGTCGCCTTTGACTGAGGGAAACACTTATTATTTGCATTTCTGGGCCAAGAGCAGTGTAGAAGGTACTGTAGGTGCCGGGTTCCAAAATCCTGCGGACTATAGCGGCAGAGGAAACTTCCCCAACATGGACCTCACAACCGATTGGAAAGAATATACCGTTTCCACATCCGTTACGGGTGACAACTGCAAACGCCTCACGCTGAACCTTGGCACCTTGGCAGGAACCATCCTCTTTGATGATGTTGAGGTGTTCGAAATGGTTAAGGGCAACAGCATACCGCTGACTGATGAGGAGAAACGCGATACGCTCACTTGGGCCATGGAGCAGTGGGTCAGCAACATGATGAAAGCCTGTGACGGCAAGGTGAAGGCTTGGGACGTGGTGAATGAGCCTATGTCCGACGGCAATCCCTTCCAGCTGAAATCGGGCGCCGTCGAGGGTGGCGAGAACAACTTCTATTGGCAAGACTATCTTGGCAAGGACTATGTCCGTGTGGTCGTTAAATTTGCCCGCCAATATGGTGGCGACGATTTGAAGCTATTCGTCAACGACTATAACCTTGAGGCTGCATACAACAACAATAAGAAATGCGACGGACTTATCGAAATGGTGAAGTACTGGGAGTCTGACGGAGTGACAAAGATTGACGGTATCGGCACACAGATGCACGTTTCCTATTCGCTCAATCCTGCCACACAGAAACGCAACGAGGAAGCTGTTGTCAACATGCTTAACAAGTTGGCGGCTACTGGCAAACTCATTCGTATTTCCGAGCTCGATATGGGCATCGCCGATGAGACTGGAAAAGAGATCAAGACAGACCAGGTGACTGAAGAGCAACATCATGCCATGGCGGGCTATTATAAGTTTATCGTGGAGAAGTATCTTGAAATCATTCCTGTCAATCAGCAGTATGGCATCACGGCCTGGGCTGTTACCGACAGCCCTGAGGACAGTTTCTGGAGAGCCGGAATGCCTATTGGCTTATGGGACGTAAACTATAACAGAAAGCACACCTATGCCGGATTTGCCGATGGCTTGTCGGGTAAATAATCCGAAAGCAACAGCTTGGCGTGACAGCTGTGGTTGAATACGTCACTTTTGATGATGAGCATGCTCTATTACGATGCACGTTGTATTTCTTGGAAATACGCGTCCGCGTGGTAATAGAGCATCTCTTTTTTCTCATCAACACTACATATCAATAAACAAATGAAGAAAATCAATTTTATCTTATTCCTGCTCTCTGCGGTGCTATACGCTCAGGCAGCCCCCACATTTGTCGACTATGACAACAATAGCGGTGTTCGGCTTGCAGACAAAGATTACCCCGCTGTCATCTCTTTCGATGCCAATGATTTTCCCGGTGTTAAAATCGCTATCGAAAGCCTTCAGAAAGATTTTGAGGCCGTTACGGGAACTAAAGCGCAAACTCATGCAGACGGGCATATTGTCATTGGTACTTTGGGTAAAAGCAAGGCTATAGACCGTTTTGTCAAGCGTGGCATCATCAAACAGTCCGACCTCAAAGGTAAATACGAAAAGTTTGTCATCAAGACTATTGATGATAAACTTGTTATTGCCGGGAGCGACAAGCGTGGCACTATTTATGGCATCTATGAACTCGCCCGTCAGATAGGTGTGTCTCCTTGGTATTACTGGGCAGACGCACCCATTGCCAAGCACAATGTGATATATGCTCGCCATGGGGAGTATACAGACGGGGAACCAGCTGTTAAGTATCGGGGGATATTTCTCAACGATGAAGCGCCCTGCCTTACCACATGGGTGAAAAACACATTCGGGACTAATTACGGCGACCACCGATTCTATGCCAAGGTGTTCGAACTCATACTTCGGCTCAAGGGCAACATGCTGTGGCCTGCCATGTGGGGATGGGCATTCTATGCCGACGATTCGTTGAACAGTAAGACCGCCGACGAAATGGGGGTTATCATTGGCACTTCTCATCACGAGCCCATGGCCCGCAACCATCAGGAATGGGCCCGCAACCGTAAGAATTATGGTGCGTGGAACTATCGCACCAACAAGACCGTTATCGACAAGTTCTTCCGCGAAGGCATCGAACGGACTAAACATACGGATGACATCATCACCATTGGCATGCGAGGCGATGGCGACGAGGCTATGAGTGATGAGGCCGATACACGACTACTGAAAAACATTGTGAAAAACCAACGTAAGATCATAGCCGATGTAACGGGTCGCCCGGCAAGCCAAACGCCACAGGTATGGGCACTGTACAAAGAAGTGTTGGAATATTACGACAAGGGTATGCGCGTGCCCGAGGATGTCACACTGATGCTCTGTGATGACAACTGGGGCAATGTCCGCCGTGTGCCTTCGGCCGCTGAACGCAACCGTAAGGGCGGATGGGGATTGTATTATCACGTAGACTATGTGGGCGCGCCACGCAACAGCAAATGGCTCAACGTGACCCCCATACAGAATATGTGGGAGCAGCTTCAGTTGGCTTATACACATGGCATAGACCGTATTTGGATACTCAATGTGGGCGACCTCAAACCAATGGAATATCCCATATCGCTCTATTTCGACATGGCATGGCACCCTAATCGATACACTGCAGCCAACATCACTGATCACGCCGTGTCTTTCTGCCGGGAGTTGTTCGGTGATCATCAGGCCGACGAGGCTGCACGCATCCTCAATCTTTTGTGCAAGTACAACGGTCGCATCACAGCCGAAATGCTCGATGCCAACACGTACAACATCGAAACGGGGGAGTGGAAGCAGGTGACCGATGAATATCTCAAGCTTGAGGCTGAGGCGCTGCGCCAGTATATCACGTTGCCAGCCACCCACCGGGATGCCTATCAGCAGATTATCCTTTTTCCCCTGCAGGCTATGGCCAATATCTATGAGATGTACTATGCGCAGGCCATGAATCACAAGCTCTACAAACTCAACAATCCGGATGCCAATATTTGGGCCGATAGGGTGGCCGATGCTTTCAGGAGAGACTCTTTGTTATGTGCTGGCTACAACAAGGAAATAGCCGGGGGTAAGTGGGACGGTATGATGATTCAGAAGCACATTGGCTACAAATCTTGGAACGATGATTTCCCCAAGGATATCATGCCCAAAGTATTCCGCGTTGCCAATACGCAGCCAGGCGGCTATGTCTTTACGGCAAAAGATAGCGTGGTGGCCATGGAGGCCGAACACTATCATACGGCAACAGATGCCGCGGAGGCCCAATGGACGGTGATACCCCACATGGGACGCACACGTAGCGGCCTTACCCTGATGCCCTATGACAAGCTAACAGACGGCGCTATGCTAACCTACAAATTCTCGCTGAACGGCATCAAGACCAACACGGTCAAGGTGCATGTCGTCGTGAAATCCACACTCGACTACCCCAACAAGGGCAGTTTGACTTATACGGTTTCGCTGAACGGTGGGCAACCCAAGGAAGTGCGATTCAACGAAAATCTTAATGAGAAGAAGGAAAATATTTACAGCATATACTATCCCACGGTAGCTCGCCGTGTAGTGGAATCTGTCATAGAGTTGCCCATAGACAGTTCGGCTCAAGACTTGTACACGCTTGTCATACGACCTAACGACCCGGCCATCGTGTTCGAGAAGATTGTTGTAGATTGTGGCGGCTATCGTCCCTCCTATCTTTTCATGAACGAGTCTCCTTGTCGGAGATGAGATGCAAACAGGTTCATGCGAACACTATAAATTGAGGAACTATGTTTAAAGTAGGAATTATTGGGGCAGGGTGGATAGCCGGTAAGATGGCCGAAGCCTTGGCTCCCCTGAAAGATTACGAAGTTTACGCCATTGCTTCCAGAACGCAGGCCAAAGCCGATGAGTTTGCACGAAAATGGAATGTGAAAAAGGCGTATGGCAGTTATACCCAATTGGTTGAGGACGACGGAGTGGACCTGGTGTATATTGCCACACCACACTCACACCATTATCAGCATGCCATGTTGGCGATAGAAAATCACAAGCCCGTGCTGGTCGAAAAGTCGTTTACGGCCAATGCCCGAGAAGCTCAAAAGCTTATTGCCGCGGCATGTGAGAAGGGCGTTTTCATTACCGAGGCCATTTGGACGCGATACATGCCGCTGTCTGAAAAGGTGAAACAACTGATGGATAGCGGAATTATTGGCGAACCACGTGCCTTGACGGCCACTCTGTGTTACATGATGGAGCATAAGGAACGCATCATAAGACCCGGACTGTGTGGTGGTGCGTTGCTCGATTTGGGCGTCTATACGCTGAACTTTGCACGCATGTATTTTGGAACCGACATCGTAAAAACAGTGTCCAACTGCATACTGGGTGATACGGGTGTAGACATGCACGAATGTATCTCCCTGACTTATGCTGACAACAAAATGGCCAACCTGCAGTCTGGGGTGCTCTGTCTGAACGATCGGCAGGGCATTATCAGTGGGGTAGATGGCTATATCCGGGTAGACAACATCAACTGCCCCGAGCAGATAGATGTTTACCGCAACTATGAATTGGTGGAAACTGTCAGGAAGCCTGAGGATATGGTCAATGGTTATGAATATCAAGTGATGGAGTGTTGTCGGTGTATCAACGCAGGACTGCAGGAGTCGCCCATGATGCCACACGTTGAAACCATCAGTATCATGCAGCAGATGGATACGCTTCGCAAGGAGTGGGACGTGATATATCCGATGGATGTAGATTTGTAGAGTTCATCTGTAAAATCAGATGTGTGCCGGATATGCGACCATTGGTCAGTCTATAAAAAGTCCCGGACTTTGTTGATAACTGTCGGCTAACTGCCATCAACAAAGTCCGGGATAATCATTTAGTTTTTAACCTCGCCTCCCAAATTAGTAGCTTGGGTTTTGGAATGCAGATTTCTCCTCCGGAGTCATCTGAAGAGCATCTATTTGTCCTTGTGGAATAGGACGAAGATATTTTTCTGGCGTAATGGTGCGGGTGACAATCTGCGGTGTGTGGTCACCAGCCTGTGTGCCGCAGATACTGTATGTGCCAGCCTTGGCAGCCCACATCTGTGTGCGCACCAAGTCCAACCAGCGATAGCCCTCGCCGAAGAACTCACGGCTGCGCTCATCGAGGATATAATCCACAGTGATAGTTGACGGTGTCTTGGCCATCATCTCAGCGCTGTGGTCAGCTATCTTGGTCCGTTGCCTATTGTTGTCGTAAGTCCAAACGCCTGCGCGAGCACGCAATACATTGACTAAGTCTCTTGCGGAGTAACCTCCCTGTGGCGTAGCCCCCTTGACAGCAGCTTCGGCAGCAATGAGATATAACTCAGAAAACTTCAGTATAGGGTATGGGCGCGGGCTGTCACCATTGGGACGACCAAGCGTCGCTCCATTGTCTGTGCGGTAGATACCATTTTTCCAGTTGTTCAGGTAGGCATATCGGCTGATGCCTGATGGATTGATAACATAGTCGGCACGTCCGGGCAGCACTCCTGCACCTACATTACTATATCCTGCTGCCGTCTTACCTGTACCGGCAACGTTGACCTCTCCGGCCTTAGGATAAATCACGTTGGGGTCGTCCTCGTCGAGGAACGTCAGTACCGAGTCTCCTGCTTGGATGGGCAGGAAGTTGGCATTGTACATAGTTGTGGTAGAGGCCAGAGATGTCCTGTTCCAATTACCGCGGAATTGATATGCAAAAGTACCATCATAGCGCGAGTCATGTGTCTTGTCTGCAAACGTTTTTGTAGACACCTCTATGGGTGTGGCCATCTGCTTCCAGGGGCGATCTTTACCCTGTACGGCTTCACGTTGCACGGTACGGGCACTTGTCCAAGAAGTTGGACTGGTGGAGCTTTCCAAGAAAGTGTAGTCCCATCGACACATCCATCGTGCGAAGTTTCCAGGAGCATTTCCGTTAGCCCAGTCAAAGTTGGTGCCACCGTCATAATAGTTGTTGTTCTCGTTGTGGTCAGCATAGAGCACAATCTCATTATTGCGGTCGTTCGAACCAAGGTTGACCAAGTAGAAGGTTTTCTGCAGTCCAAACGCCCCCGGATTCTTGATAGCAGTCATGGCTACGTCATAAGCCTGCTGGAAATACCACTGGGCATTGTGCCCATCCGGATCGGTTCGGTCAGCCTTGGGATATGTGGGAATATTGTTGGGATTTTCCAACCACCATCCATAGGTGAGATAGGCTTTCGCAAGAATGAGTCGTGCCGCAGTCTTGGTGACGCCACCTGTCACACGACCCACTTCGGGCAAGCTCTCAATGGCCTTGAGGAGGTCGGGAAAAACCGCTTTGGTGTAAACCTCCGGCACGGTGTTGCGAACAGCGATTCGGCTTGGCTTGGTGTTAAACTTGAGTTCGCCTGATCCCAAATCAAGTGGTACGCCGCCAAAAGTCTGCACCAGCTGGAAATAGTCGTAAGCTCGGAAAAAGCGGGCTTCAGACAACAGACTCTCGGCAATGCCTGCCTGCTCACCGTTTTCCAGCACGCCACATGCCGTGTTGATGTCGGAAAACGCTGTGTTCCATAACACGTCTGCCCGACAGTTGGTGGCATTGAGTTCGCCTTGGCCGGACATATCGATGGGTAGGTCGTTGTTGTTTCCACCGTGGCCGTAAGTGTATTCATCAGTGCCCGTTTCATTGGCGATAAGCCAGTAGCCGTTGCCCCAATAGTAACGTAGGTTTGCATAGAGCGATGTGATTCCGGATTCGACACCGGCCTTGGTTTTGAAGTATTCTGGAGTATATCCCTGCCGATCTGTTTCTTCCAGGATGTTGGTACATCCAACAAGCGAAATTGCTAAGATGAGAACGCCTGAAGCTATTTTAGAATGAAATTTTTCCATTGATAATTGTTGTTTAGAAAGTGATGTTAAGGCCAAGAAGCCAGTTGCGTGTTGAAGGGGTGTTGAAACCCACAACGAGCAGACGAGACTTGAAGAAGGAATTCACAGCTTGGTTTTCGTTTCCATATGAGTTGGTCTCTGGATCCATTCCCGACTCATTCGTGTAGGGAGAGAAGAGGACAAACGGATTTTGAACCGTTGCATAAACACGAGCTTTGCTGATGCCACACTTCTTCAGCCAAGGTTGATTGAAGTTGTATCCAAGTGTGATGGTACGTATCTTCAGGTATGAACCGCTGAAATATGCAAGCGAGTTGCCATATTTAGGGTTGTTGCTGCTCTCCACACCACCTGGCTTTGGGAAATCGTTGGTGGGATTGTCCTCTGTCCAGTAGTTTACGTCAATATTGTTTCGACGTCCGGAGAGCATATTCAGATATCCTTGTGAGCCATAGATTGTACTAATCAACGTGCCCCCATGACGGAATGATGCCACGATGCTGAGATCTATGTTCTTATAGGCTACACGTGTATTGAAGCCTCCTTCCCACTTGGGATCCACTTCGATGATCTGCCTATCGGCCTCGCCATAAGCGCGTGTAGGTTTACCGTCGGCATCATACTCGCCATTGTATTTAATCTTTATCATACCGGCATTACCACCGGGTTCGGCCACCTTACGGATATCTTCCTCGTCAGTCTGCCATATACCTATTTTCTCATAGTCATACAGCACGTTGATAGGCTTGCCCTTGAACCACCAGTTACTTTCATCGGTATCACCACCGGATGCCAGCTCGATTAACTTATTCTTGTTGGTGTAGAAGTTTACGCCGGCTTCCCATGTCCATCCGTTTTTGTTTTCAATGATAGTTCCATTCAATGAAAGCTCGAAGCCTTTATTGCGTGTTTTACCTATATTGGCCATGTAACTGCTCACACCACCTGTAGCGGGCAGGGTGACATTCATGAGAAGATCTTCTGTGTTCTGAATGTAATATTCAGCCGTTGCACTCAGGCGACCTCCGAAAAGAGTGGCATCTATACCAAAGTTCCAAGTCTTGGAGAACTCCCATCCCAGCTCAGCATTCGGCAGGGCAGATACATAGGCACCAACCACATAGCTGTTGCCAAAGTTGTATGGGCGTGTGGTGAGTGCTCCCAATGTGGAGTAGGGGTTGACTGCCTGGTTGGAGGTTTCTCCATAGCCCACGCGGATCTTCAGGTTGTCAAGCCATGTCACATCTTTGAGAAAGTCCTCACGGGCCATGTTCCAGCCCGCCGACACTGCCGGATAGGTGTGCCATTGGTGTCCCTTGGCCAAACGTGAGGAACCATCTGCACGGACAGCCACGCTGAACATATATTTGTTGTCGTAATTGTACATGATACGACCCATGAGCGACGACAGCCCACTTTTATAATATTTCTGGTTGGCCGGGTCTACAGTTACAGTGCCTGCTTGGCCAATATTATAGAACTGGAATGCATCGGCAGGTATGTCAAGTCCATATATGTGTGTCTGTCGGAAGATGGTCTGCTCTGCCGAATAAAGTCCTACGGCATTGATGGTGTGCTTGCCCCAACTCTTATCATAGCTCACCACATTCTCAATAGCCCAGTTGGTGGTGTTTTGAGCTTGTGCCGTGGCATGCGACTTCGCATTTTCTGTGTCGGAAAACACGCCCACACCCACATAATTGCCATAATCGCTATGCCTGTAGTTCAAGCCAAGATTCAGCCGATACTTCAAGCCCTCCACTCCTGGTATCTTCACTTCGCCGTAAAGATTGTTATATGTACCATAGCTCTTGGTCTGGTCTTTGAAGCTGTCTCCAAGTCCCTCCACGCTTTCTTTGGCATACACCCACTGCGTGTCGCTAGCCATACTGACACGTGTTTTCAGTGTGCCGTCCGCATTGTAGGGGTTGGTTACGGGCGTTGCACTCAACGTGTTGTAAAGCCCTAAACTTCCTCCATTGGTTATGCTGTAGTTGCTGTTGGAACTGAAACCGACCTTGACATATTTTCCAATTTCCTGGTCTATGGCTGCGTGAATGGCATAGCGATTAAAATTCTGTTCAGGGATAACGGCTTCATCGCGGAAATAGGAGACACCAAAATTATAACTTCCCTTGGCTGTCCCACCTGAAACGCCCACATCCTGGCTGGAAGTTATACCTGTTTTGAAGAGCATGTCTTGCCAATCCGTATCGACAGCGCCTTCCTCACCCCAGGCCACTTCATCTGTACCATACTGGAATTTGTTGGCATAAGCACGAAGTTTGGTAAACTGTTCCGCGTTCATCATTGGGTAGCGATGAAACAAGGTCTTAGCACCCAGGTAACCATTATAGGTGACCGTTGGTTTCTGTTCCTGGTAACCCTTGTATGTGGTAATAATAATCACACCGTTAGCACCACGACTACCGTAGATGGCAGTGGCCGAAGCGTCCTTGAGTATGTCCATAGACTTGATATTGCTGGGTGCAATGTCATTGATGCTACCAGCGAAGGGAATACCATCGAGTACGATCAGCGGGTCATTGCTGGCCGTAAGCGAGCGCGTACCACGCACACGGATTTGCATGGATGCTCCCGGTTTGGAAGATGTCTGCATCATTTGCACACCGGCCACACGGCCTTGCAATGCATTGGTGACGTCGGCTCCGGGCACCTCGCGTACCAATGAGCCTGACACGTTCGACACCGATCCCGTTACAGCTTCTTTGCGTTGGGTGCCATAGCCAATAACCACCACTTCGTTCAAACTACTACGTTCTTCCTCAAGGCTGATGTTGAGGCTCGTTTTCCCCACTGTAGACACTTCTTGCGAGACGTAGCCCACGTAAGAAATTACCAACACGGCATTGTCCCTGACGTTGATTGTGAAATTGCCATCGGCGTCTGTCACAACTCCGTTGGTGGTACCTTTCTCTATCACTGATGCTCCGATCAAGGTTCCATACGAGTCAGATACCTGTCCGGTCACTCTCTTTGTTTGCTGGATAGCCTGCGCAGCAGGAGTTCCGGCTGCGGCATAGAGATTGGGGCTGTAGCCGAAGCCGAGACAGACACCCAACGACAAAATAAAATTACTTTTACATGTTTTTAGGTTCATAATAAATGTAGATTAATTGTGATCATACATGATAACATTATTAACACTCATAGGCATTGGTTAATCTCATGTTTTAATGAATTGAATTAGGTTAAATAAATATGTTCTACGTTTTGAAATTAGTATTCATAGAGTTTGATATGAAGAATTTTATACTCGCCTACGGAGATTCGGGCATGTCGGCCTTGGTGACTCTGGTCGCCATTGTCACGACGGATGTAATGGAGCGTTCCATCTTGACTCACACTCACCTGGTCGACATAGCCTAAGCCGAGGCGCTTGCCCGTGAAGGGCTTGTTCACGGCAGACGACTGTTGGGTCTGCTTGCCGGCATCGGCAAAACCATCTTCGCCCAGCACTTTTGCTTCGTGTTGCTGTCGTTCGCTACGTGTTTGAAACTCCACCACCAATCCATTACCGGCAACAATATACTCGTGTTTGGCCAAGCGAATAATCATGCCACCTCCCTCGGGCCATGTCGTGCCATCTGTTGCGCGCGAATCCCAAGGCAACGTGAAGAAGTGGCGAGCCGTCATGCACAACCCGTCGTCATCGATGATACGTTCCTTGTCCGATTGATCGAAGAGTAGTCCCCACGAGCAGGGATGCCGGTTCAGTAGGGGAGTGAGTTGATTGATCAGACGATAACTTTGGGTGATTTGGTCCGTCACGTTGTCAGGAGCCTGATCTATGGCAAACGGACTGAAGCCCAACGCCCTGTACTCTCCTATGGTATAAAGTGCCCTTAATGCGGCATTCGAATTGCAACGGGTTTCGGGAATGAAGAGGGGGTTGCCGGGCAAGGCATACCTTGCTGCCCAACCTTTGAAGCCCGCGTCATAAATGTCGGGCGCAATAAAATCAATCGTTGGTGCACCACAACGCCAAAAGTCAATGAGATGAGCCAATGGTCCGGCAGAAGGATATTCGCCCGGCTTTCGCCCCCGACTATTCATGGCCGCATTAACATAGAGCGGCACATCATAAATTTGGCGTGCTTGCTTGGCCAAATGTTCAACGTAGCAGGCATAATGATAGGCCATAAACTTTTCATCGGCATAGACATCATGGCCAAAAACCTCACTCCAAGTCCCCTTCTTGTTCATCTTCAAGGCTTTTAAGAGTTTGGCGGGCACCTGCTGTCGATAGACCTTTTCGGCCAGAGGAGAATGGTCGCGGGCATCTTCGAGCATGCCTATTTCATTCTCAATCTGGATCATGGTGACAACCTTGTCATTTCTGTTCTTCGCAGCAATCTGCTCCATGAATTTGGTAAAAGCCCGCAAGTCCGCCTGCAACACATTGTCAGAAAAGCAGCTGGCTATCTCCAACGGTTTGCCGGTGCGCGTCATGGCACGGGGAAAACGCTTGGTGTCGCGTTTGAACCACAAGGGGGCATAACAGCTCATGGAGTTTTTCCATGCACCAAACCATAGAAAGATTACTTTCAGGCTGTTTTCGCGCGCACGGTCAATCACCCGGTCAACGGTGGTGAAGTCGAAAGAACCCTCCTCGGGTTCAATCAACTCCCAATAGGCAGGAACAAGCACCGTGTTGAGTCCGATCGCTTTCATGCGTGGCATCACCTCGTCAATATCGGCGACAGACGTGGCTGCAGAATTGCTCAACTCGCCACCTAATACCGGACTATAATACTGCGCAGAGACAGGCAGGGAGAGCATTGCGATGGCAAGGCAGGATAATAATAGTTTTTTCATTAGGTCAAGAAAAGTGTTATTCTACCGGTAGTTTTGAGAAAGTCTGGAAATAGTCTAAGCAAACGTTACGCCATTCCCTGGCATTGTCAAGTTGATGATTGAGCAAGGTGTCTACATGCTGCCATCGCTCTGCATCCACATAAGGTTTCATCTTGTAATGCCAGATGTATCTGTGATTGCGAACCGTGGCCACTCCAGCGTTATACTTGTCGCAAAGTTCCTGCCAAAGCGTCTTCCCCGACTTCATTCGATAAGTCCAAGGCACATGGTGGAACCAGAGCAAATATTCTTCGGGACACGTTGCGATGTTGTCATATTCCGATGCATAGGGCTCTGGGTATTGCGCGGTGGCACCAGAACCTGTGGCAACAGTGCGGTCAAAGCCAACGCCTATACTGTCTGCTCGATGATAGTAGACTGGGCACCACTCCAAAGGATAGTCGGCCTTGAAACCGTCTGGTTCCGGCCCATAGTGATGGTCGAACTTGAAAATATGATGCAGGCCTAATGGCATCATGTAGTTGACGCAAGCCTCACGGCTCTCCATCATTACGCTTTTCATCGTTGCTATGGCCTCGTCGGGCATGCTGAAGGTTTGTCTGAGCCACTCGTCTGCAATTTCCTCGGACGAGAGTTCAGGATTCCAGGCCAGCCGCCCAAAAGCATACCAGTTGGCCTGGGAGAAAGGATGCCCACACCAGTTGGCATCATCGCCAATGTTTGCAACTGCCGCAATGCCTTGCATCAATGACGGATGTACAAAGGAGAAAAACTCTTTCCACATCGGAGCAAGATAAACCAGGTGCTTGCTCTGTCCGAGATACTCCTGTGTTATCTGCAACTCGCCATATTGAGGCGTCTTCTTGAGGTGCATAAAAATAGGTGCAAAAGGCTCACGTGGTTGGAAGTCGAGCGGTCCGTTCTTAGACTGCAAAATGACATTAGGCCTGAATTTGCCGTCCATGGGCTTGAATTCGGACAACGACTGCTTAACCCTGTCTTCATTTTTATGGTTGGCTCCATAGACAAACGAACGCCAAATGATCTTTCCGCCGTATGACTTCACAGCGTCGGCCAGCATATTCGCACCCTCAGCATGCGTGCGCTGGTAGTCGCCGGGGCCCGGCTGTCCCTCTGAATTGGCCTTAACCAAGAATCCGCCGAAGTCGGGTATGAGACTGTAAACCTCTTTGGCTTTCTTCTTCCACCATTTGGCCACATCCTTGTCGAGCGGGTCGGCAGTCTTGGTGTCGCCAAGAGCCATGGGGGTGGCAAAGTTGATGGAGAGATAAGTCGTGATTCCATAGGGTCGTAAAATATCAGCGATGAGCTTCACCTTATCAAGATATTCGCGCGTGAGCATCTTGGGAGAGGCGTTCACATTATTCAGAACAGAAGCATTAATACCAAGGGAAGCATTGGCTGCAGCATATTGTTGGATGCGGCTCCTCAATGTTTCGGTCATGGTGCCGTTGCTGATTTGTTCCCACTTCCAAATGCTTTTGCCGGCGTATCCACGCTCAATACTTCCGTCTAAATTGTCCCAATGGTTGAGCATGCGCGTTGGGAAGACAGGTCTTTCAACCTTGTCAACCGCAGTGTTTGCATGACTGCCATGCAGGGCAAGGGTTCCGCTGTTCTGCATTCTCAGCAAATCGTATGCACCATAGAGCAAACCAATGGGTCGGGAAGCATGGACTGCTGCTTCATAAGAAGTTCCTTTACGTTTGGCAATAATTCTATAGCCCTCGCCCAAACGCAGTTTTTTGTTCAACACCAGACTCACTCGGGAGCCCAGTGACCAGTGGCTTTCTAATTCTTGGCGAGCAATATCAACAGTTGGTGAGGTCGGAGCCTTGATCACAACCGTGCAAGGATTCGACAAAACGGGGGTGCCCATCCATAAGCGGGAACCGTCTTCTGCATAAGATAAACTGCAAGTCAGTGTCAGCAGAATTAACGTCAATAAATTCTTCATCGGGATATTAATAGTTTTAGTTTTTAGTGATGGTTAAAAAGGGTAGACAGGCGCAACGTGTTTCATTTCCACGCCCTGTCATTTCAGTATTTGCAAAAATACGAAAAAAGACTGATTTAATGTGCTATTGCCATGTTTATAAACATTCTTAAATCGTTCAAATTTGTGCCACCGACATTAATCTAATTCTTTCAACGGCTTGATATAATGAGACATAGGATGTATGCAAACCGTTCCCAGACTCAACTTGTCAGGGTTGCGCGCCATCTTCCATGTTGTGCTAAATTGTTACAGCCGGACAAACACAGAATTATTGATTAGTGTATTTTTCCTGACAAACATCTCTCAATGCTTCGCGTATTTAAAAAATATTTTGCCTCGGCTCGAAATTCGTGAATTTTATGTCGATTTACAAAATGTTGATTATCAGTTGTTTCTGAAAAATTGAAACGGGATGCTTGCTTTATCGCCTGCGGTTGCATAGCTATTGGCAGTGTGGTTAGGCTTTAGTCGCGATGCAACTAAGCCTCTTTTGCATGGCCAATGGGTTCAAACCGCACGATGAAAAGGCAGCAATCGCACAGCTGTCAGAATTTGTTCATGCCACGAGCTGAATAAAAACGCCAAAACATGGCGTTATTTTCTCTGGATGATCCGAAAAGAATCACCTGGAAACGGTAATCTGTTTTTACACAACGGAACATACCACCCCTCAGCCATGAACAATGCGGAGTTATGCCTAAAGCACGCATAAATGTGGGATATGGCATATTTTAAAACACATGTGTAACGTATTCTATTGTTTGAACTTGGATTTTTGAGTATCTTTGCAATACTTAAACCCAACAGAACCTAACAATGAGAACAGTACTATCGCTCTTGATATGTTCAATGCTAAGTGTGCAAGCTATGGCGCAATATAACGACAAGACTGGCGCTGTTTGGACCGGAACGTGGGCTGCCGCAGCTGAATACACTGGTAAAGGAGATATGCCGAGAACAACAAATCTGGCAAACACCTCAGTGCGACAAATTGTAAAAGTGAGCCTTGGCGGCAACAAGCTTGTCTTACAACTCAGCAACGAGTTTGGCTCAGCTCCTGTAGAGGTCAAATCTGTTTATATTGCCGATGCATCAGACTCCTGCAATATCAACATCGAGACCAGCAAATATTTTACTTTTAATAAAAAAAGGAAAACGGTCATTCCAGTCGGAGGAGTGATAGACTCTGATGTGTTGGAGTATCCACTCAAGCCATTGCAATTGCTTTCCATTACCGTGTGTTACGGCGACAGAGTGCCTGAGCATGCCACTTCACATCGCGGTTCGCGTACCACCTCTTATATTGCACGTGGAGAAGTGAAACCCAAATCAACGTTCAAGGCCTTTGAGAAGTTGGAACACTGGTATAACATCTGCAAAATCAACGTGCTTAGCACCGCCACAGCCGTTGCTGTGCTGGGGAATTCCATTACCGATGGTCGCGGAAGTACCACCAACAAGCAAAACAGATGGCCGGATATGATGTCTGAAGCGCTCAATGCCAAATGTCCGACAGGTGTGCTCAATCTTGGTATTGGTGGCAACTGCGTTGTGAAAGGCGGGTTGAGTGAACCCGCTCTGAAACGCTTCGATCGTGATATTCTTGGACAAAGCAATGTTGACCGACTGATCATCTTTCAGGGAACGAATGACATCGGCACGAGCCACGGCCAATATGAAAAGGTGGTCGAAGGTATGATAAGGGCCTATGAGGAACTCATTGCCAAAGCCAAGAAAAAGGGCATGAAGGTATATGGTGGTACCATCACGCCGTTCAAGGGCAACGGATGGTATAGCTACTTTCATGAAGCCATGCGCCGCACGGTAAATCAGTGGATCAGAACGAGTGGTAAGTTTGACGGCATCATCGACTTTGACGAGCTTACCCGTGACCCACTTGACAAGGAAAAATTGCGTGAGGAATATTCAGAGGACGGCCTGCACCTTAATCCGGCAGGCTATAGAGCCATGGGCGAGTATGCTGCTGAAATACTAAGAAGATAAACATAATCAGAAAACAAACTAATCAATCAATATGGATAATTCTGGACAGACCAGTGGGGTGAGGGGCTTTTACAAGCTCAATTGGATTCAAAGAATCGGATTTGCATCCGGCGATTTAGCTCAAAACCTGATTTATCAGACAGTGGGTATGTATTTGCTGTTGTTTTATACCAATGTATATGGCATCAATCCTGCTTCTGTAGCAGTGATGTTTGGTATTGTGAGAATCGTGGACGCCCTGTGGGACCCTGTCGTGGGCGCTTTTGTAGACAAGCACAATCCCAAGATGGGAAAATACCGAGCCTATCTTATTTTGGGTGGAATACCACTAACGGGGTTTGCCATTCTGTGTTTCTGGAATGGTTTTTCGGGCTCATTGCTCTATGCCTACATCACCTATGTGGGCATGTCCATGTGCTACACATTGGTCAATGTGCCATATGGTGCCTTGAACGCAAGTCTCACCCGGGATACCGACGAGATAACCATCCTCACCTCTGTGCGCATGTTCTTTGCCAATACGGGAGGACTTATCGTGTCGCTTGGCATTCCAATCATAGTTGCCGCTCTCTCACCGGATGGAAAGATGAATACGCGCGAATCGGGCACGGCCTGGTTTATCACGATGGGCATCTATGCCCTCATCGGAATGGCACTGCTTGTTTTTTGCTTCACCCAATGTAGGGAGCGAGTTGTGATGGACGAGAAGGAGACGGCAAATGTCAAAGTTTCTGATCTTTGGGTAGAGTTTGTACACAACAGACCACTGCGCATTCTCGCCTTCTTCTTCATTATTTCATTTGCCATGATGGCTATCGGCAACTCTGCCGGGTCTTACTACATATTATATAATGTGGAGGGAACTGCCGAACAAACGGCGATATACATGGGGCTTGGATCGGTTCCCGCATTCATTTTCATGCCCATGGTGCCTGCTATTAAACGGCAGATAGGCAAGCGAGGCATGTTCTACTTCTTCCTGTCTATAGGTATCATTGGTATGATCATGCTCTATGTAATCTCTATTGTGCCTGCCCTGAAACATGTTATCTGGCTTGTTTATGTAGCGCAATTTATCAAATCGACAGGTGTCATTGTTACGACGGGGTATATGTGGGCCTTGGTTCCGGAGGTCATATCGTATGGAGAATACACCACGGGCAAGCGAATATCGGGTATTGTCAATGCGCTGACAGGAATTTTCTATAAGGCGGGTATGGCCTTGGGCGGCATTGTCCCGGGCGTGGTACTCTCGTTTGTAGGTTTCAATGAGACCAACGCGGTGTCACAGTCGACTTTCGCCAAGCAGGGTATTCTGTGGTTGGTGTGCGTCATTCCGGCCATTCTGCTGCTACTCGGCATGTTCATCATTTCGAAATATGAACTGACAGACAAAGTGATCGATGATATTAACAAAGAAATAGAAGCAAGACACAATAACTAAAAACAGTAAATCATGAACAAGAAATTTGTATTTTTCTGTGCTGCCCTTTTATTGGGGACTGCCACCGTGCAGGCACAGAAACCAACATTGAAAGAAACATTGGGCAAGGACTTCCTCGTGGGAGCTGCCGTGAATGTTGATCTTGTGAACGGCAGGGACGAAAGGGCTGCCGACATTGTGAGAAAGAATTTTAACTCCATTGTCGCAGAAAACAGCATGAAGGGCGAGGAAATACATCCGGAAGAACATCGTTACAACTGGACCAATGCAGACAAAACTGTACAATGGGGAGAAGAAAACGGGCAAGTAGTCATCGGGCATTGCTTGGTGTGGCACTCGCAACCACCCAAATGGATGTTCACTGATAAGCAAGGGAAACCCGTCACACGTGCCGTACTGATTGACCGTATGTATCACCACATCACGGATGTCGTGTCGCGGTACAAAGGCAGAATCAAGGGATGGGACGTGGTGAACGAAGCCTTTAACGACGATGGCACCTATCGCAAGACACCTTATTACAAGATTATCGGCGAGGACTATTTTGAGTTGGCATTCAAGTTTGCACACGAAGCAGACCCTGATGCAGAACTATACTACAACGACTATTCGTTGTCTAATCCGGCCAAGCGCGATGCAGTTTGTCGTTTAGTCAAGCGACTCAAGGAAAAAGGATGCCGCATTGATGCTGTGGGCATGCAGAGTCATCACGGTTACGACTACCCCTCACTCGAAGAATATGAGAAGAGTATCAAGGCTTTTGTTGCTGCAGGCGTGAAAGTTCAGATGACAGAATTTGATATCAACATGTTGCCACGGCCAGAAAACTTCCATGGTGCCGAAGTAGGACAAAACTTTAAGTACGATACCAAGTACAACCCCTACACCAAGGGACTGACCAAGAAGGCCAACAAAATTTTTGAACAACAATACCTCAACTTCTTCAAGATTATCGAACGCAACAAGAAAGATATTCTCCGCGTTACCCTTTGGGGTGTTACTGATGCCACGTCATGGCTCAACGACTGGCCAATCCACGGACGCACCAACTACCCATTGCTCTTCGACCGAGACTACAAGGAAAAGCCGGTAGTGCAAAAGATTATCAAGATGTTTGAAGAAAACAGATAACGCATCAATAGCATGATGGCGCAAGTTCATGTCGGACTTGTGCCAATCGTAACTTGATCGGTGTGCACCATTTCTATTTAATGATGGTGCCGCTATTTATAAAACTAAACTTTTATTTAACCCAACCAACATGAAACCAAGATATTTATATCCCCAAGACTATATGGCTGACCCCTCGGCCAATGTTTTCAACGGCAAACTTTATATCTATCCCTCACACGACTGGGATAGCGGTGCGGCCTTCGATGACGACGGTGGGCACTTCCAAATGAAAGATTACCACGTTTTCTCGCTCGACGATGTGGAAAACGGCGAGGTGACTGACCACGGCATGATGCTTCGGTTGGAGGATATTCCATGGGCCGACCGCCAACTCTGGGACAATGATGTCGTGGAGAAAGATGGCAAATACTACCTGATCTATTGTGCCAAGGACAAAACGCAAACTTTCCATCTCGGAGTGGCTATTGCCGACAAGCCTGAAGGACCGTTTATCCCTCAGCCCGATCCCATCCGTGGCTCATACAGCATAGACCCCTGTGCGTTTAAGGACGACGACGGCAAAATCTATGTTTACTTTGGTGGTATTTGGGGCGGTCAACTGCAACGCTACAAGGGCAACAAGGCGCTTGGCGTGGAACACTTGCCTGAAGGTGATGAGCCGGCACTCTCTCCGCGCGTGGCGCGCATGGCCGACGATATGCTTCAGTTTGATGAGGCTCCACGTGAAATACTCATTGTCGACGAGGACGGTGAACCTCTGAAGGCCGACAACCCTTACCGTTTCTTCGAGGCCTCGTGGATGCACAAGTATAAAGGACGTTATTATTTCTCCTATTCCACCGGCGACACGCATTTCATTTGCTATGCCGTGGGCGACAATCCATACGGCCCGTTTACCTATCAAGGTGTCATCCTCGACCCTGTGGTAGGCTGGACCTCTCACCATTCTATCGTGGAGTTCAAGGGCAAGTGGTACCTCTTCCACCACGACTGTGTACCATCCGATGGAAAAACATGGCTCAGGAGTATGAAAGTGATGGAGTTGGAATATGATGAAAATGATAAAATTGTTCGTATGGAAAGCAAATAATGCTTTCTGGAGTAACCACCAAAAATAGTTGAGCAACTCAAAATAGAATATATACATGAAACAACTCTTATACAGCACCGTAGCCCTGTTCACACTGTGTACCACGGCTATGGCCCAGGACGCATCGTTCAGTTATTTCTCCTACACGGGAGACGATGCCCGCTTCCAACAAAAAATCAATCCGACGACACAGTACTATAACCCTATATTGGCGGGTTTTTATCCTGATCCATCCATTTGTCGGGCAGGTGACACTTTCTATCTCGTCAACTCTTCTTTCAGCTTTTATCCCGGCGTGCCAATCCACAAAAGCAAGGATTTGGTCAACTGGGAATCTATTGGCTATGTGCTTAACCGTCCCTCGCAACTGCCATTGGAGAAGCAGCGTGTGTCGGGTGGTATCTTTGCACCGGCTATAGAATACAACGAGAAGAACAAAACCTTCTATATGATTACCACAAATGTGGGGAGAGGCAACTTCTATGTCAAGAGTAAAGATCCGGAGAAAGGCTGGAGCGACCCCATCTACCTACCCATTATCGACGGCATCGACCCCTCTTTCTTCTTCGACAAAGATGGCAAGGGATACATTGTTCACAACGCTCCTGTTATGGGTGGTGCCGACTATGAGGGTCAACGTGCCATCCGTCTCATCGAATTTGATGTCAAAAACGACAAAGCCATTGGTGAACCCATCGAGATTGTACGCGGTGGTACAAAGGTGGAGAAACGCCCTATCTGGATTGAGGGGCCACATCTCTATCGCATAGGCAAGTATTACTACCTCATGTGTGCCGAAGGTGGAACAGGTGCATGGCACAGCGAGGTGATTTTCCGGGCTAAGAATCCTAAAGGACCGTGGGAGGAAGCCCCTAATAACCCCATCCTGACACAACGCACGGGACTCGACCCTAACCGCCCCAATGTTGTCACCAGTACCGGTCATGCCGATATGATTCAGGACAAAAAGGGCGACTGGTGGGCTGTGTTCTTGGGATGTCGTCCCTATGAAAACGATTTTTACAACACAGGGCGCGACACCTATCTGCTGCCCGTAACGTGGAAAGACGGATGGCCGACTATTCTCAAGCCCGGCATTGCGATACCTCCGGTAGGCGACAAGAAGGGATTGATGCCATCGTCCAAGAATGAACTGACCGGCAACTTCTCGTATACAGATAACTTCCCGGGTACCGAGCTTTCACAAAAATGGTTTTTTCTCCGCAATCCGTCGCAGTTCTATCGCGTTGCGAATGGCAAGCTCTTGTTGCAACCCTTGGGTACAAACATCTATCAGCGTGATGCGATTTCTGCCGTTTGGACCCGTCAGCAGCACGAACATTTCGTGGCTGAGACAGCCGTGTCATTTACGGTGAAGAATGAAAAACATCTTGCAGGCATGGCCTTATTGCAAAACGAGGATCATAATTTTGTTTTCGGTAAGACACTTTTACGGGGCAGACAAGCTGTGGTGCTGACCCGTGCCGAGAAGCAAAGCACGATTATCGCTTCTGCTTTCATTCCTGACGGCGAACTCAAACTAAAGGTTGAGGGTAATGGTCGCTACTACGACTTCTACTATGCTGTGGGCAACGGCGCGTGGATGCCACTGTGCATGGGAGTCGATGCCATTAATTTGAGTACTTCGAGAAGCGGAGGATTCATTGGCAATTGTATCGGACTATACGCTACGTCCAACAAGATAAGCCAGAAGTAGGAGTCAGTTTGTTGGCAACATAGAAGACATGAAGTAGGTGGCAATTGATAATGCCTACTGCAAAAAAGAAAATTCCGGACAGCCAGTTGTTGTGCTGTCCGGAATTTTAGGTTAACGTGAGTTCGACGAATTCAGAACAGGGCAGGCTGTGTGTCAATAGTCCTTTGTACATTGATACACGGCTTTTTGGGGAACAGGCAATAGGCTGCAATAGCGCCTAATAAATTGACGATAAAATTGTCAAAGCATCTATGCCTGGAGTGCTCCACCTGTGCAATATTCTTAAGCTCATCATTCACAGTTTCTATAATGGCTCTTTTTCTGAGTAAGAGTCTGTCAGAAACGCTCATCAAAGCTCCTTTCATGTTGCTTTTCAGCTTGGTAATAAGTTGTATTCCATCCACAAACAGCCTTTGGAAGAGATTCTTGCCGATGTACCCCTTGTCGCCGACCAGCTTGCCATATATGGAATCCACAAAAGCTTTGTATTCCAAAGGCTTACGGTCATCAACATCTCCCGGTGTTATCATAAAATTGAGAAGTTCTCCTTTCTCATTGCAAATCAAATGTAATTTGAAACCGAAGAACCAACCCATGGAGCATTTTCCTCTTTGGGCTATACCTTTGAAAACCTTATGAATATGTATTCTTTGGTTCTTGCAGACACGCAGTGGTGTGCTGTCAACAAAACTTATGCCCGTGCATTTTCCTAACAAGACTTTCTTGATAAACAAAGCGAGTGGAATGACAATCTCCCTTTGCAATTCTACTATACGGTTGTATGACACAACTTTAGGAAACAAATGACGCAGATGCTTACATACTTTTTCAAGATAGAAATGTTTAAAGCAGCGATAACCAGAGTCGTGAAAAAGAATCATTATTAGCATGACTTCTGCCTTTGACATCGTAGAATCTCGATGATACTTTCTTTTTCCAGTAGGCTTTAGCGTATATTTTGCCACCATTGCATCAAAAAACTTGCAGAAATCATCTGCCATACAAAATATTTCAGTAACTTTGTCCTCGGTGATCATAGCGATTTTTGTTTGTAATTGTTTGTAAATCAATACTTTAAAGTTACAGCAAATTTCGCTAATCACCAAATTTATAGACACTTATAATTCGTCGAACTCACGTTAGGTTACGGTTATCACCAAACGTGCGCACGTTCGTATGTGCATATTGCTGATGATTTCTGAAATCCCCGTCATTTTCAAAAAGTTGTAGATAAAAGATTTCTTTTCGATTATTTTTTGTAATTTTGTGATGGGGCACATTTTCTCACCTTGATAAAATGATGCCTTACATGATGGAACCACCAGTTGAGCCAGTTTAGGTGCATCGTTTAAGGGGAATGTTCAATCGTCATTTCTAATATCAGGAAGTTACTTGTTACGTTCCACACGCTTTTGTTCTTACTGCATACAACATTGTCCCATCATTTGTTATCGCATATACAGGGCAAATTCTTGGTATGCTGTCTAATAAATTCAAAAGGAAGGAAGTTACGATGAAACTAATTATTGTATCTAATCGTTTGCCGGTCAAGGCTCAGGAAACAAGTCAGGGACAATTCACGTTTGTACGAAGCGAGGGCGGTTTGGCCACGGGGCTGGGTTCGCTCGATTCACAATATGAACAACACTGGATAGGATGGCCGGGCGTTAACACGAGGAAGAAAACCGCCAAGCGTGAGATAGAAGAGTCGCTGGAGCGGATGAACTATCATCCAGTGTTCCTGTCGAGCACTCAATACAGCAATTACTACGAGGGTTACAGCAATAGTACAATGTGGCCTCTCTGTCATTATTTCTTTCCTTATTCGCAGCAGAAAAGAAAATTCTGGGAGGCCTATAAGGAAGTGAATACGCTATTTTGTGAGAGGGTGTTGGAGATTGCCGACGAGGAGAGCATGGTGTGGGTACAGGACTATCAACTCATGCTCCTGCCTGGAATGCTTCGCGAGAAACGGCCAAACCTCCGCATTGGCTATTTTCACCACATTCCGTTCCCTTCGTATGAGCTTTTCCGAGTGCTACCCGATCGTTCAGAACTGCTGGAGGGACTCTTGGGAGCTGACCTTGTAGCTTTTCACACCCACGACTACATGCGTCATTTCATCAGTGCCGTGGAGCGTACGTTGCACAAGGAGTTCAGGCTGAATGAGGTGATGGTGGGCAACCGTGCCGTGCATGTCGAAACCCTGCCTATGGGTATTAACTACGAGTTGTATAGCAAGGCACACGAGAGTGCCACCGTTCAGGCCTCTATCGAGAAGATTAAGTCGCAGTTTAGGGACAAGCGAGTGATTCTCTCGGTAGACCGTTTGGATTATAGCAAGGGTATTTTCCATCGTCTTGTGGGGTTCGAGAGTTTCCTTAGGCAACACCCTGAATATCATGGTAAGATGAGTCTTGCCATGATTGTTGTACCGTCAAGAGACAAGGTTGAGCGCTATGCCGAGATGAAACGGAAGATAGACGAGCGTATCAGTATTATCAATGGTAAGTATGCACAGGTAGGGTGGACACCCGTGTGCTATTATTATCATAGCTTTCCATTCGAGGATTTGGTGGCGATGTATTCGCTTGCTGATATTGCCCTTGTGACTCCACTTCGTGATGGCATGAACCTTGTGGCTAAGGAATATGTTGCCGCCAAGCAAGAGTCGGGTGGGGTGCTTATCCTGAGCGAGATGGCTGGAGCGGCGGCAGAACTAAGTGAGGCAATTCTTGTCAATCCAAACGACCCCGATCAAATTGCAACCGCTATATACCAAGCGCTCTCTATGTCCGAGGCAGAGCAGAAACGCCGACTGAAGCGCATGCAACGCAAGGTGAGCATGCAAACTGTAAACAAATGGGCCGGCGATTTTATGAACGAATGGAAGACCGTGGTCGAACGGAATCGCCAGCTTAACAGCAAGTATCTAACGGATACGATCGTTGAGCAATTGGTAACCCAGTACAAGGAAGCTCACCGCCGACTAATTATGCTTGACTATGATGGGACATTAGTTGGCTTTAAGGATGATCCGATGGACGCTGCTCCAACGCCGGAGCTAATACAACTCATCGAGCGTTTCTGTCGAAGTGATAAAAATAGTGTGGTGATTAACAGTGGCCGTGATCGTAAAACCCTCGAACAATGGTTTGGTCAAATTCCATCGGTCATACTGGCCGCAGAGCACGGTGCATGCTATAAGGAAAGGGGTAGGTGGCATAATCATGTGGAGGAGATAGAGTGGGATGAGAGCATCTCCGACATCATGGATGCCTTTGCCCGTAAAACACCGGGTGCCTGGGTGGAGCACAAAGAGGTGGCATTGGCATGGCATTATAGAGAGGTCGATCCCTGGATGGGTATGCTCAGGGCTAAGCAGCTGATGCAGGCTCTGTTTCCAATATGCTCAAATATCAACATGCAAATACTGAATGGCAACAAGGTTGTGGAGGTGAAGCCCAACGATTACTCCAAGGGCACGGAAGCTGAACGCCTATGTGCCGAGAATGAATATGACTTTGTGATGGCCATCGGAGACGACGTGACCGATGAGAGTATGTTTCGGAGTCTGCCCGCTGATGCCACAACCATTAAGGTGGGGCTTGTCAGTGATGATGCCCGCTACTGTCTTCGCAAACAGGAAGAAGTGTTGCCATTTTTAAACAAATTATCTAAAGCGTAACGAATACGATATGAGTAAAAACTTAAACTACGGCATTGTGGGTAACGGCAGCACGGCTGCACTGATTTCAGAGCATGGATTCGTGGAATGGTTTTGCCTGCCGCATTTTGACTCCTCATCGTGTTTTGCAGCCCTGCTCGATGATGAAAGGGGTGGGAAGTTTGGGATTAAGTTGGTGGGAGACTACGATGTCAGGCAGTCCTATGTTCCGCACACCAACATCCTAACCACCCACTACGTGTCGGACGAGGCTGAATTTAAGATATTCGACTTTATGCCCTGCTATTATCACCCCGGTACTTCCAACCTCTATAACCCCAGTGAACTGTATCGCTATATCAGATACATCAAGGGTGTTCCCCGTTTTTCGGTTGTCTATGAGCCGCGGCCGGACTATGCCCGTGGGGAGTGTGTGCTCGCCATATCTTTCAATCATATCGAATCCTATTCCACATCGAACGAAAGGGACAGGCAGTATCTCTATTCGTCTATCCCTTTGGAAAGTATTGTGAGCCAAGAAGTGTTCACATTGGAGAAAGATGAGTTCTTTCTGTTTTCATCAAACGAAAAACTCACAGATGTCACATTGGAACGAGAGAAGGCTGACTACTGTCGTACCATGGTGTTTTGGCTTAACTGGTCTGAGCAGACAAAAAAGTATGAAGTCTACAATGATGTTATCGAACGAAGCCTGCTCACCTTGAAGCTTTTGTCGTTTGACAATGGTGCCATGATGGCTGCGCTCACCACAAGTCTGCCCGAGGCCATTGGCGAAACACGCAACTGGGACTACCGTTTCTGTTGGCTCAGGGATGCCTCCATGTCTATCGAAACGCTCGTCAAGCTCGGTCACACCCGCTCGGCCAAGCGATTCATGCAGTTTGTGAGGTCTACCTTTGTGGCCAATCACGATTCTTTCCAGATCATGTATGGCATACGTGGGGAGCAGAAACTGCATGAAGAAGAGTTGACTCACTTGTCGGGCTACGAAAATTCAAAACCTGTGAGAGTGGGCAACGCGGCCTATCATCAGAAGCAAAACGATTCTTACGGTTACCTCATGAACCTGATTTACCAGTACTTCACCCTACTGCCCAGTCGGCAGGAAGACCTCGAGGACATTTGGGACATGGTGAAAAACATTATGGCGACGGTGCAAAAGGAGTGGAAGAAAGCAGACAAGGGTATCTGGGAGATACGGGGGAAAGCTCAGCATTTTGTATCATCCAAGGTGATGTGTTGGGTGGCCTTGGATCGGGGAGCGAGGATAGCAGCCCTGTTGCACAGAGAACAGTTTGCCAAGGATTGGCGTGGGGAGGCCGACCGCGTGAAGAATGATGTGATGAAAAAGGGATGGAATGAAGAGCTGAAAAGTTTTACACAGACCTATAACAACACCGCCATGGACTCATCCTTGTTGCTGATGGAGGAGTATGGATTTATTGACGGTCAAGACCCGAAATACAAGAGCACGGTGAGAATGGTCAAAAAGGAATTGTTTCACCATGGGCTGATGTACAGATATAATGCGCCTGACGATTTTGGAACACCCAAGTCGGCCTTTACCCTCTGCACATTCTGGTTGATACGTGCCCTCTTTGTTACCGGGAAAAAAGAGAAAGCACAGGAACTGTTCAACCAACTGCTCGGATATTCCAACCATTTGGGATTGTTCAGCGAGGACATAGACTTTAAAACCAAGCGACTGTTGGGAAACTTTCCACAAGCCTACTCGCACTTGGCATTGGTCAATTCGGCATTGCTATTCACCCAAGAGACAAACAAACCTTTTTAGTACCGAGAACCCAAACAAAAGAAATGACGAGACTGCGATTGCTTCTTCGAGAAGCCGTTGCAGTCTCGCCGTTTCAGGCTGCAAGTTTCAACCGCAGGCTGTTGAGTATTACGCTCACGCTTGAAAAGGCCATCAGAGCCGATGCCCACATGGGTGTAATCTGGAAATGAATGCCAAAGAGCCAAGGCACCCCGGCGGCCAAGGGTATGCTTATCAAGTTGTAGATGAAGGCCCAAAATAGGTTTTGCCAAATCATCCTGACAGTTTTCCTGCTCAGTTGCAGCACATCGGGAATGGCTTGGAGGTCGTCGCCCATGAGCGTAATCTGTGCGATATCCATCGCGACGTCTGTGCCTTTTCCTATGGCGATGCTCACATCGGCACGGGCTAAGGCTTGGGTATCGTTAATTCCATCACCAACCATGGCTACACATTTGCCTTCTGACTGGAGTTGCCGAACTAATTTTTCCTTATCTCCGGGCAAAACCTTGCTTCGGAAATGGTTGATTCCGGCCTTCTCCGCCCAATAGCGGGCCGCTTCTTCCTTGTCTCCGCTCATCATATATACCTCGACTCCTTGACGCTGCAAAGCCTGCATGGCCTCACGAGCATGGGGCTTCAGGGTCTCGCGGTCTTCCAAAGACAGGTTGTCGGCTTGGGTGAAGTCCACATTCTGATTGGGTATCGTCAGCGTTCCAGTTTTGTCTGTCACCAGCACGTCTGTCTTACGGAGCTTTTCCAAAGCTGTGGCATCTCTGATCAAGGCTTTCTTTTCAGCAGCCTTGCCAATGCCCACCATCAGCGCTGTGGGTGTGGCCAACCCCATGGCACATGGACAAGCCACCACCAAAACGGCTACAGCACTCAGCGTAGCCTGTGGAAGAGAGGATACGCCACCAATGAGATACCAAGTCAGAAAAGTAATAATGGCAATGCCAATTACAACGGGAACAAATACCAATGCCGCCTTGTCCACAATGCGTTGCACCGGTGCTTTGGAGCTTTGTGCCTCCTGCACCATACGGATGATGTGTGCCAGAGCCGTTTCTTCGCCTACCTCGCGGGCACGCATTCGAAGTTTTCCTTGGCTCGGAATGGTTCCGGCCAACACTTTCGAACCAACTTTTTTCTCAATAGGGGTAGGCTCACCGGTTATCATGCTTTCATCAACGTAGGCTGCATCCGCTGTCATAAAGGATTTTGCCCAGGTGACTTCACCGTCGACGGGTATTTTTTCGCCCGCTCGAACTTCCAGAATATCGCCTCTTTCGATGGTGGAAATGGGAACCTCGCGAACAGCTTCGTTATCCGTGATGCTTTGATTTTCCACTCCTTGAGAAGGGGTAGTTGGGGCAGGTGTAGCCCTCTCGCATGCCCGTGCAGTCTTCGGCGCCATCCCCATCAGTTGTCGAATGCTGCTTGCCGTGCTGTCTTTCGCTTTCTCTTCCAGCAACCGACCAGTGAGAACAAACGTGATAATCATCACGCTGGCATCATAATAGGTGTGCCATTCCATACCGCTACTGCCCCAAACGGCATCGCCCCAGAAAGTGTTGAAAGCACTGAAAAGAAAGCTGATGCCTGTAGACAAGGCTACAAGCGTGTCCATATTGGCTGTGCCATGGAGTAGTTGTTTCCATGCCGAGATGTAAAACAGCTTGCCGCAGTATAGCAAATTGAACAGGGAGAGCACCAAACTCATTTGGTTGGCCGCGTCCCTGTCACCTACTGGAAGCCACCGCATAGAGATAGACATCACCAAAACAGCGATAATCCATGATACGATTGTCTTGCGCCTGAGCAGGGCATATTCTCGTTTCTGGATTTCCTCCGCCGATCGGTCTTTTTCTATCACGAGGTCATAACCAATGTTATTGACTTCCCGCTTCATCGTTTCGAGCGAGATTTTGTTCGGGTCGAAGTCTATCAAAGCACTTCGTCCCGCCAAGTTTACGGATGCACTCGAGATGCCTTCGAGCGAATTGAGTTTGCGTTCAACGTTGGCAGAGCATGCAGAACACGCCATACCAACAACAGGAATAGTTTGTTTCATGCCCCTCTCAAATTACAGTGTCATTTCATAAGGGCCAACATTGGCTACTGCTTCTTTCATTTGTTCAGGAGTTACAACGCTGTCGTCATACTCCACAGTTACATTGTTGTGGGCAAGACTCACTTCAACATGGCATACACCGTCCAAGTTTCTCAATGTATTATCCACGTTTGTCCGACAATGTTCGCACTTCATTCCTGTTATGGAAAATGTTTTTGTTTTTTTCATTTTTTTCATTTTAAGAATAAACTATGATGACAAAGGGCACTCTGTGTGTTTTCATCCTGCAATGGTGCAGACTTTGCATATTTTCGACTGTATAGTAGTCGTGATCAGGTACTTAGGAAAGGGAGCTTGGTTAAGGGCTGTTTCCCTCATCTTATTTCAGCACCTTGCGCACGCTGCCATCGGTCGACTTAATGATATTCAAACCTTTTTGCAACCGACTCTGACGTATGCCGTTACCGTTGAAATACACCTCCGGCATAGCCTGACAGTGGGGTGCTGCAGAAATCCCGCTTGAAGTTGCTGTCCATTCCAAAGACATGACTGTGTCGTCTGTGTCAGTTTGAGCAATCTTCACCACATCGCCTTCTTCATTTTTGGTATATGTCATGGTGAAACTGTCCTCTGAATTCCAGCCAAAGTGTTTCTCTACATGAGGTACATATTGCATACTTTTTACCGCATGCTTAATAGGGGATCCATAGTAGTCTGCCAGTAACTGACCATACGGTAGCATGCCTTCATAGCTCAGAATATTCTGTAGAGGATTGACCAGCATAATAACATGTTTACTGGTTATCGAAGGGTCGTATGTAAAATTGATTTCTCCAATTAGAGTTTCATCTTCATACTGTTTGATATTGCTGATACCACCATCTGCCCACGTTATCTTTGAAGTGACGTTTTTGTTGTCATTTCCGTTTTTCAACACAACCTTGATCAACTGGTTTGCGTCATTATATGTGTAGTCGTAGGTAATTTCATATACAGGAATATTAGGATCGTTCTCGTTCATCATGACAACCGTTTTTATTATTTTGCCATTAGTGAGTGTCGAGGTATGATGATCAGCAATGCCTGAACCACCCTCTACATGCTCCTGCACAATCTTATCTGTTGCATAAGTGTAGGTGTCTGTACGGGTTTCCGACGCGCCATAAACGAAATTGAATTTTGCAAGCTTACCATTTGGGGCATACTCAAACGACATACTCTGCTCCGCATTGTATGCTTTTATTAAACGTTTAGTACTCTGTGAGTAAACGCTACCAGATAGCAATACTGTCATTGCTATCATCATTATTTGTCTTTTAGTCATGAGTAAATTAATGTTACGTATAATTTAAATTTTTATTAACCGTGCCATATATATAACAAGATGTATGATGCGTTCATTTTTCCTCGGCTTTGCATTTTCGAAACATCAAAGGCTCGTTTCCTAAATCATTACCCAGCACTTTCCAATAATATCTGCACTATGCGCTCGGCCGACCGGCCGTCCCATCGATCGGGCAGACCGGAGTTCTTCCACTGACCATCAATCATCTGTCCTACCATTTTACCCAACATATCTGCGTCCTCGCCAACCAGCACATTGGTACCCACTTTGACGGTCTCCTCGTGTTCGGTATAGCTGTTGAGCGTGATGCAGGGCACTTGGTTGAATGTAGACTCCTCGGCCACGTTGC
>NZ_GG704781.1:311722-394891 GCF_000160535.1 Hallella bergensis DSM 17361
CCCGAATCGGTAATCACGCCGGCTGCATGGGCCATGAGATAAGAGAACTCAAGATAAGGCAGGGGCTCTACAACCGTCAATACCTTCTTACCAATCTTATTATGGCAAGCCTCTATGGCTTCCTTAGCCAACCCCCGAAGAGGAGCCACAATGGTTACACCCAAATGGTTTTCGGCTATGGCTTCAATCATTTTCTGTAGGTTTTCCCTATCGTCTATCAGCACTCTACGATTCAGCGTAAACACTAAATAATCCTTCTCACGCAGTTTCAGAGTATCGAAAAGGGATGGTTTTACCAAATGATTACGATTAAACCGCAGATTATCGATGAGCACATTACCCACCATGTAGACTTTGGAAAGCTCAGCTCCCTCGCGATTAGCAATTGAGTTGTTGCTGATGCCCGCCGTGAAGAGAATGTCTGACAGTCCGTCGATGACGAGCCTGTTGATTTCCTTGGGCATTCGGATGTCAAACGAGCGTGTTCCGGCGGCAAGATGTACCAACCGTATGCCCTGCTTCTTGGTTACGATAGCAGTAGCCATGGTCGATGCCAAGTCGTCTACCACCACAACCGTATCGGTGGGGTGCCTGTGCAAGTAAGATTCAAAAGCAGACATTACCTGTCCCGTCAGCTCATTGAGATTCTGGCAAGTGACACCCAAATAGACGTCCGGGCGACGAATCTGCAAATCTTCGAATAGGCCGTCTTCCAGTGTCGGGTCGTCTTTCTCTCCTGAATAAACCAAGTGATAATCAATGTCCTTGCCTTGCGTTTTAGCTGTTTCGATGGCTCTGATGACGGGCGCAACCTTGATGAAATTGGGACGTGCACCGCAAACTATACATATATTCATTGTAGTTGATGTTTAGGGAAGGTTGGAGATGCTGGCTTGTTATCTCCTTCCCTCCATCAGCGTTTCTTTTTACTCTCCTACAAATTTATACAAAAAAATAATGGCGGCCAATATTCACCGCCATTATTTTATCGATCGAGCATGAAATATTTCGCTTTCAGTTTATTACTCGGAAAATGTGGATCTCATTAAAGTACTTTTTCCTTTTCCATATTTCCGCGCAATATCCTAATCTCTGTCCTGCGAGTCCTTGAACAATTCTCTGATGCCTCCCAAACTACCCATGATGTTGGTTGCCTCATAGGGGAGGAACACGGTCTTGTTCTTGTTGCCCGAAGCAAGCTCTTGCATCATCTGTATGTATTTCTGTGCCAAGAGATAGTTAGCCGGATTGGTAGACTTGCCCACGGCTTCGGTCACCTTTTCAATGGCAATAGCTTCAGCTTCGGCCTTGCGTATGCGTGCCTGAGCCTCGCCCTCAGCACGTAGGATAGATTGCTGCTTGTCGGCTTCGGCACGATTGATAGTTGCCATTTTCTCACCCTCGGAGGTCAGAATCGTAGCTCGCTTGTCGCGCTCGGCCTGCATTTGTTTTTCCATGGCCTGGAGCACGCTCTGCGGGGGAGTGATGTCTTGCAGCTCCACACGGTTTACCTTGATGCCCCATTTGTTGGTTGCATCATCGAGCACGCCGCGCAACCGTGTGTTGATGATATCGCGCGATGTCAGTGTTTGGTCAAGCTCCATCTCGCCGATGATGTTTCGCAGTGTGGTCTGCGTGAGTTTTTCGATGGCGTTCGGCAGGTTGTTGATTTCGTATACAGACTTGAATGGGTCAACAATCTGGAAATAGAGCAAAGCGTTGATTTGCATTTGGATATTATCTTTAGTAATCACGTTTTGCTTGTCAAAATCATACACCTGTTCACGCAGGTCAATGTTGCTACTGTATACATACCGGCCACGGCTCATCGTCACAATGGTCTTGGCTCGATCTACAAACGGGATGATAACATTGATGCCAGGTTTCAGTGTGGCATAGTACCTTCCAAGCCGCTCTATGATTTTGGTTTCACTCTGTGGGATAATCACAAGAGCCGTCTTGGCAAAAATCAATACAAGGATTATCAGTCCAATCAATACGTATGTTCCTATCATAATATCTAACGTTTAAATTACTCTTTCCACGGTTACGACAATGCTTTCGCGCGCTACAACCTTCACCATAGCTCCGTTTTCTATTGGCTCCCCGTCTCTGCTCACAGCTCTCCATTCGTCGCCGTCTATACGCACATATCCATCCGAATGGTCGGTGATGGGTTCTATCAGCCTGCCTTCGCGACCAATCAGGGCATCGGCGTTGCTCAGCCGGTCTTCATGCCTGGGATGAAGATACTTCATGACAAATGGGCGGACAACAAACACGCTGACAGCCGAGAATATGATAAATGCCAACACTTGCAGCCAAAAAGGTATGGGAAACAGCGACAAGACAATGGCGCACGTAGCCCCTATGGCAAAACACATGAGATAGAACGTACCGGAGGTGACTTCCAATATCAAGGCAAGCACGGTAATCAGCGTCCATACAAGCCACAGATGGTCTTTCAGATAGTCAATCATTTCAAGGGTTGTTTTAAGAATGATCTTATGTTGTTGTAAAGTTAATTGAAATATTTGAATTGACCAACCGATTCCCGAAAATATTTTCAAGGCTCCTGAAGTTAATTTGTATGGGTGATGAGCGCTCGATATTGCCATGATGAAGATTCGGCGGCAGCGTATTTCGTTCGGCATACAGTTGTACTTCGAACGCAATGCACGTGTCTTGCGGCCGAAGTACGATCGTCTTGCGACCGCAAGACGATAACCTTGAAGCCTGAATGACACAACAGGAACCAAAAAGCCCCACCATATGATTATGGCAGGGCTTCCGGTTTGTTCTGTTATGACTGCAAAGAGAGCGTCATTTTCTCTTTGTAGGCGTGAATCTCCAAGTTGCCGTCGTCTTTGGCTTGGCTCCCTTATAGTATTTCATGGCCTCAGGCATTTGCCGCTTCAGCATCGCGATGCGTTTGGAGTCGCTCGGGTGGCTGCTCAGGAAATCACTCTGCTGTCTCTTTCCGCTTGACATGCGTTGCCAGAAAGCGATGGCCTCCTGTGGATCGTAGCCGGCCATGGCAGCTAAGATCAGACCAATATAGTCGGCTTCAGTTTCGTTGTCTCGGCTATATTTCAGGTTGGCAAATGAAAATCCCTGCTGGGCTGCCAGAGCTGCCAAGTCGCCCACGCCACTGCCCACCGCACTGTTGAGCACCGTACCAAGAATCTGGGTTCCATAACTCTGGCGTATTTGTTTGGAAATTTGTTCGGCCGAATGTTTGGCCACCGCGTGCGCAATCTCATGCCCGAGAACAATGGCAAGTGCATTTTCGTTCTGAGTATAAGGCAGGATCCCTTCGTAAACAGCAATCTTACCGCCAGGCATACAGAAAGCATTGGCCTCGTTGCTCCTGATAAGGTTAAACTCCCATGCGAAGTTCTGAAGTTCGTTGGCGGCACCGTTGCTCCTTAGATAGTTTTCCACGGCAGATGCCAGCCTCCGTCCCACACGTTGTACCATAGCTGTATTGGCTGTGTTTGAAGACAGTGTGCTCTTCTCCAGAATCTCGCTGTACTGTGCTTTGCTCAAACTTAAAATCTGAGCATCGCTCACCAAGAGTGTGTGTTTGCGGCCTGTGATAGGCACGGTTGAGGTGGTGCCACAAGCAGACATCAGCATGGCTGCTACTGCAGTCATCAATACTAATTTAATTTTTTTCATCATATCTCAGTTTAGTTGATATAGGGTAGGTGTTGTTTTTGTGGTGTGCTAACCATCTACCAATATTCCACAAAGTTATATATTAATGACAATATACGGTCGTTTTGCGCAACTTTTTTGTCTTTTTTATTGCTTTCGCAGTTTCTCGGCATGTCGGCATGTGCCATTTTGGGCAGTCGTTGCCCTCTGACATTGCCGTCATCATTTGTAGGTATTCTTGTAAAACCACTATTTTTAGGTATTGCAGCATGTGCAAAAACCCTTTATCTTTGCAACCGTTAATACATCATGTTACATCAACTATAATCAACAGAAAATGAGTAAAACGGTAGTAGTATATGGTTCATCAACCGGAACCTGCGAGAGCATAGCACAGACCATTGGAGAAAAACTTCATGCAGAAGTTATCGAAGTGTCGGATTTGACCAAAGATCAGCTTGAAGCGGCAGATAATATTTTGCTCGGCAGTTCGACATGGGGTGCCGGCGAGTTGCAAGACGACTGGTATGACGGTGTTGATATCGTGAAGCAGGCTAATTTGGCAGGCAAGCGGGTGGCTGTCTTTGGATGTGGTGATTCGGCTTCATACCCGGATACTTTCTGTAGTGCCATGAAAGAACTTTATGATGCGGCTTGTGCAGCTGGGGCAACCGTTGTTGGAGCAGTGAGCACAGACGGTTATGAGTTTGATGATTCAGAGGCCGTGATAGACGGAATGTTTGTGGGGCTGGCTCTCGACGACGTTAACGAAGACGACAAGACCGGAGAACGCATCGAGGCTTGGATTCCAACGCTTGGATTTTGACTTTGCTGGGCATGCAGTGTGACAGGCACTGCGCCCCTTCCTCCCCCTAATTAGTATCTAACTTCTCAAATGTTTTAGCAATATGTCTGACGTGCCCGTAGAGATGAAAGTTCTCATGAACCACATATATGAGTATCAGAAAGGCGTCCGCCAAATGGTGCTGTATACCCTAAACCGTCGCTATGTCGATTATGCCACCAAACGGTTAGAGCATCAGAACATCCATTATCTCTTGCACCCGGCCGGAGAACAGACGGTCAATCTTTTCTTTGGGAGAAAGGAGTGCCTTGACGCTATAGGTTTTGTTGTCAGTAAGTCGCTCAGCGAGCTTTCGCCCGAAGAAGACTTTATGCTGGGAGCACTTTTGGGCTACGACATTCGTATGCAATGTCAACGCTATTGTCAGCGCAAGACTCGACTTGGCAAGTGTGCCGGTTGTTAGGATGACTCAACAATGAAATAATAATGTTTTCAATTATCCATTTTACATTTGTTCGCTATAAAATTCATAATGTTTTTGTATAAAATGTATAAGCCTCGCTGTGAAGCGGGGCTTTTATAATTGTTTGTGGATTTGATCTTGATGCTTTTTCAAACAATCTTAACTCGTCAACACGGATACCGTCTGTGCCAACCATAAGCGGACATAGTGAATCGGATTTAGATTAAACAGCTTGTAGTTCATTCACATCACAATGAAGGTCATTTTAATGATTATTCTTGAAAAATATGGAAGAGTATTATGATTTTAGTCGTATACTCCTTAACTTTGCAGACACAATCGGAATTCGATTGCACGGGACATCATTGTCTTGAGTGTGGAGGGAGGAACGTACGGAAACAAATAAAAAATATAGAAAAAATGAAATTGTCAGAAGAACGAAGAAGTATGCTCCACGGCATACTCTTGATGGCTCTCTTTGCCTGTGCCGCATTTTACATAGGTGAGATGAACTGGGTGAAGGCCTTGTCGCTCAGCCCTTTAGTGGTGGGTATTATCCTTGGTATGTTGTATGCCAACAGTCTGAGAAACAACTTGCCTGACACATGGGTGCCGGGTATCACATTCAGTTCTAAGCGCATATTGCGCTTTGGTATTATCCTTTATGGTTTCAAGCTCTCGTTTCAGGATGTCGTTGCCGTGGGTTTTCCGGCTATAGTCATCGATGCTATTGTCGTTGTGGTTACAATATTGTTGGGTGTCTTTGTCGGGAGGTTGCTGAAAATGGATCGCAGCATTGCATTGCTCACAGCCTGCGGAAGTGCTATCTGCGGCGCAGCAGCGGTGATGGGCGTGGATGGAGCTATTCGTCCGAAACCTTATAAAACGGCAGTCGCCGTCGCCACGGTGGTGATTTTCGGTACGCTCTCCATGTTTCTCTATCCCATACTCTACCGTGCAGGCATCTTCAACCTGCCCGCCGATCAGATGGGCATTTTTGCCGGAGCAACGATACACGAGGTGGCTCACGTGGTGGGAGCGGGAAATGCGATGGGAGCAGCCATCAGTGATTCTGCCATTATTGTGAAGATGATTCGCGTGATGATGCTCGTGCCAGTGTTGCTTGTTATTGCTTTTATTGTGGCCAAGGACGTTGCGAGTCGTGCGGACGGAAATGGAAAGACCAAAATCAACGTACCTTGGTTTGCCATACTTTTTCTTGTAGTCATCGGTTTCAATTCTCTCGACCTGTTGCCCGGAAACATCGTGGAGTTTATCAATACGCTTGATACTTTTCTTCTCACCATGGCTATGACCGCCTTAGGCGCCGAGACCAGTATCGACAAGTTCAAGAAGGCCGGCTTCAAACCCTTCCTCCTGGCAGCCATTCTCTATGTCTGGCTTATTGGCGGAGGCTATTGTCTGGCTAAATACCTCGTGCCTGTTTTGGTATAATCAGGCGAGACAACGATTCGCTTATTCCCAATGGTAGGTGATTGCGAAAAGCTGGTAGCGCATGTGGGCAAAATGAAAGTAACGATACTACAAACGGATATAGTGTGGGCTAACCCACAGGAAAACATCAAGAACGCAACATGTCTGCTTGATCAGAACAGAGGGGCAGATCTTTATGTCTTGCCGGAGATGTTTTCGACTGGATTTGCTACCCGACCTGCGGGCATTGCGGAGTCGGATGGTTTTTCCATCAACTGGATGAAGGCAATGGCACAAAGGCAAGGTTGCGCCATAGCTGGCAGCGTTGCGATAGAAGAGAGTGGCCGCTACTACAACCGCTTTTATTTTGTGTTCCCAGATGGTCGCGTGCTACACTACGACAAGCGACACCTCTTTACTCACGGGGGCGAACACAAACACTTTACGGCGGGACAAGAACGCGTGATCGTCGAATACCAAGGCTTCCGAATCCTCCTGCAGGTTTGCTATGACCTTCGTTTCCCAGTGTTCAGCAGGAACCGAAAGGACTATGATATGGTTATCTATGTGGCCAACTGGCCCACTGTGCGCTTGAAAGCGTGGACAGCCTTGCTACATGCTCGGGCCATCGAGAATCAGTGTTACACAATAGGAGTTAACCGCACCGGAGACGACCCGTCGTGCCATTATAGCGGCGGGAGTGAAATTATAGCCCCCTGGGGCGAGACGATTGCGGCATGCGAACAAAACACGGTTGGGACAGCTACGGCAGAGTTTGGTATCGAGTCGTTGCTGGATTTCAGACAACAATTTCCCGTACTTGAGGACGGGGATTCCTTTTCTTTGTAGGAATTTTCTCAGGATGAGGAAATGAGAGGATAAATCAGTGCAGCATTTTCCTCAGGAAGAGTTACAAATTACTCCAGCGGTTCCTCGCTCTTCCCAAACTCGGGATCGATTTGTATGCATGCGGCCGTGGCAAACGTCACCGCGCACGAAGCTAAGGTGAGGATGAAGAAATGGCGATAGCCCATCGATTCCTGCAAAGCTCCGGCCACAATGCCAGGAAGCATCATAGACAGGAACATCATGGCCGATGCCAGTGCATAATGGCTGGTTTTGAACTCGCCCCTGCTGTAATATATAAGGAAGAGCATATAGGCCGTGAGACCGAAGCCATAGCCAAACTGCTCGGTAAACACACAAATGTTGATAACAACAAGACTTGATGGCAGTGTGTAGCTTAGAATCACATAGACCAATTCGGGCAAGGAGAATGCCATCACCATGGGCCACAACCATTTTTTCAGTCCATCACGACTGGCCAACCATCCGCCCAAAATTCCACCGCAGGCTATGCCTACAATGCCTACGGTGCCCTGTACCAAGCCGTATTCCTGGGGAGACAGCCCCAATCCTCCATTGTGCCCGGCATCTATGAGAAAGAGTTCTGAAACCTTGGACAGCAATCCTTCGGGCATGCGGAACAACATAATGAACAATACCGCAAACACTACATGATCTTTGGTGAAGAACGTGCGGAATGTCTCCACGAATCCGTTCCATATTGTGCGTCCGTTCACATACTCATGCTTCACATCCTCCTTGGCGTATGGTAACGAATAGCTGTGCCATAGCCATAATGCCAGGAAGATGCCCATCATGCCATAGAACAGCAGGCTCCAGGAATAGGAAATGCTGTTGCGGAATACCACTTGCAGGTTTCCGGCCACCATCACTAATATGCCCTGCCCGAAAATAGTGGCCAACCGGTCGAACAATGTACGTACTCCCATAAACTCTGCCTGCTGATGAGGATTGAGCCCAAGCATATAGAAACCGTCGGCTGCCACGCAATGACTGGCTCCGGCAAATGCCATGAGCCAGAAGAAAAACAATGTGCCTTGCAGCCATAAGGCCGTCGGTATGGTAAAAGCTACACCTCCCAGGGCTGCTCCGATAAGTATTTCCATGGCCAGCACCCACCATCGTTTTGTCTTCACGAGGTCGATAAAAGGACTCCAGATGGGTTTCAACACCCAAGGCAGGTAGAACCAGGACGTGTAAAACGTGATAACGGCATTGCTCAGACCCATTTGCTTGAAAAAGATGACCGAAATGGTCATCACTGTCACGGCTGGCAGGCTGTCGGCAAAAGTTAGGGTGGGAACCCAATGCCATGGAGAGCCGCTACGAACCTTGTCATGATCGGGAGTTGAGTTGTTATGGGGTGGGACAGAATTCATTGACTAATGCTTATATATTTTATCTTAGGGAAACTTCTTATTTGTATACTCTCACAATGTTGGCTCCGGGGTAATAGTGTGTGAGGATTTCGTCATAACCATATCCTTGTTCTCCCATCACAGCCGCACCAATTTGACATAGCCCTACACCATGTCCCCATCCGGCTCCGATAAGTTCGAACATGGCAGGAATGCCATTGGAGTCCAAGTCTTTCCTATCAACCACGAAGGCTGAGCTGTAAAGGTGGCTTTCGCTTAGAATGCGTCGTATCTCAAGCTCTTTGCCAACGATAAGCGTCTTCTGCGTGCCTATAATTTTTAACCTATACAGGCGGCCGCTTTTTCCGCGTGCCAAGGGCACAAGATCGACAATCTTCCCAAAGTCGACTCCCAACTTGCGGGCGATGAGTTCGGAGATTTGCGACTGCGTATAGCAAACTCGCCAGCGATAAAAGTCGGTGGTCTCCTGATCAAAATTGTTGAGCACCTGCGACAGGATCTTGACATCGTGCGTGTTGCAATAGCTGGGTGGAGCTGTGCGAATCCACTGGTCCGCATTCTGTTCAAGAGTGAGATCGGGTAGGGGTGTGGCTGAAGGATCGGAATCGTTGGAGCCATCAGACCGATTTGGTCTGTCCAGCACGGCCCTCAGATATGATTTGGGTGTGTTTTCCCAGCAATACTGGAACTCTTCGACCATACCACCGCAGCACTTGGAAAACCGAGCGTCACAAATCTCTCCATGCGACACAAGCAGTTGTCCCCGCGTCTGCCTGACGGCTTCAGTCACCTGCGGCGACATGGCTTTCGATACGCCCTGATAACGCTGGCAGTGGTCGTCGGCACATGCATCAAACAACACATGGTCCTCACGATCGTACCACCTGACAAGCTCATTGTCGGTGGAGACGGCCGATGGTGCGGTCGTGTGCCCTGTCATCGCTCTGCGCCTTTCCATCTGGGCAAGTAGCCACGAGCGTGATATAACGGCATGAGCCTTCAGTAATTCGAGGCTCGACGTGCTGCTCATTTCGCTGGAAATAACGCTATGGAGATAATCCTCAACAGGCAATTCGTTGATGGCCCAAATTTTGTCGCCATCAACAATAAATCGAAGGGAACCCGAAAAGACTTGTGTTTCCTTGCGCTCCCAGTGGAAATGAATGCCGATAGTCACATCTTTCAAAGCGAAAGAAGCGTCGGCATTGTCGCTATGGAACAGCAACTGCTCATAACACTTGTCATTCCAACGAATGACTCCCTCGTCAAAGACTACTTCCTGTTCACCCATGGCTTGGCAACCGTCTGCCGTATAAGGAGCATTTAGCGTAAAGGTAATCTGTTTGTCACAGACAATGCCCACTGCCACTTGGGGCTCTTGTCTCTGCGAAGGCCCTGCACTATGGTTGTTTGCGAAATTCAGTTTGTATCCTCTCTCGTTTTCCATCGTCCTATCTGGTTATGGTGCGCTCACCCCTTGCACATCTAACTAACACTTCGTACCCCTGCCGTGTATGCAAAAGGTGTCCATGTCTCATCATTCGGCAATAAAAGTAAACGTAAACTTTGCAAAGATAGCGAAAATAGGGCGTAATCAGCATGCTTTAGTCAAAAAGTTTGTATCTTTGCATTATGAACAAAAAAATATTACTCGGCATGACACCCACTGAACTCAAGGCTGTTGCAAAGTCCTTGGGTATGCCAGCCTTTACAGGAGATCAGATCGCCAATTGGATGTATGTACAGCACGTACGCTCGATAGATGAGATGACTAATATCTCCAAGACTAATCGTGCATGCTTAGCCGAGCAATATGAGATAGGATGCGTCGACCCTATAGATGCCCAGCACTCTGAAGACGGCACGATCAAGTATTTGTTTCCCGTGCGCACTACTTCGTACAAAGAAGGCGAAGCGGGGAATGAGAAGACCTCTCCCAAGTTTGTAGAAACGGTGTATATTCCCGACGGGGAGCGCGCTACACTTTGCGTGTCGTGCGAGGTGGGATGCAAGATGAATTGCCTTTTCTGTCAAACCGGAAAGCAGGGGTTTCAGGGTTACCTCTCGGCAGCTGATATTCTCAATCAAATTTATAGCTTGCCGGAACGTGAAAGCCTAACTAATATTGTGTTTATGGGTCAGGGTGAACCCATGGACAACCTTGACAACGTGTTGCGGACGACTGAGATTCTCACTGCACCCTACGCATTCGCTTGGAGTCCAAAACGCATCACAGTGAGCACCATCGGTATTAAAAACGAGCTCAAACGATTTATCGAGGAGAGTGACTGCCATTTGGCGGTGAGCCTCCATTCGCCCTTTCATGAACAGCGGGCAGAACTGATGCCTATCGAGCGTACCACTCCGGTAGAAGAGATCGTAGACCTCTTGCGCAATTACGATTTCTCACACCAGCGCCGGCTGTCGTTCGAATATATCGTGTTTGAGGGCATTAACGACTCGAAAGAACACGCCCGTGCGATAGTTCGGCTGCTGGAGGGGCTGTTCTGTCGCGTTAACCTCATCCGGTTCCACCCAATCCCTCACGTAAACCTGCATGGTGCCGATGACAAACAGATGGAAAGTTTTCGAAATTACCTCACCACACACGGCATACATACAACAATCCGCGCAAGCCGCGGTCAGGATATCCTGGCAGCCTGCGGACTGTTGAATACGTCGAGGAAAGCGGACGGGGACTGCTGCAAATAGAGCTATGCAGAGGAGGAATCGGAAGATGGTTGGCGGCTGGCTGGTCGTTGTACTGTTAGCAAGTCTATGGGGAGCATGCAGTGACACAAAATGGGTGCAGCCTAAGTCTGGCGGAATGCCCTACGAGGTGCTGGTGGTAGGCGATACTATGGATATGATCAGGAAAGCCCTTGGTCGTGATGTAGTAGGACTGCCGCAGCACGAACCGCAGTTTGATGTGTCGACCGTGAAACGAGGAGGACTGAACGCCTCACTACGATTGGCGCGCAACATCGTCATACTCGACATCGACTCAGGTGTTTTCACCAACACCCGAATACGGTATGAGAAAAACAAGTATGCCCGGCCACAGATGATAGTTTATATCGGAACGCCATCCCTGTTGGCTTTGAGACACGATATGTCACAGCAATCCCGCTTCTTGTGCAAGCTGTTCGAGCGTGTCGAGAGCAACGCCGCTATAGAACATCTGAAAACGCACAGAAATGCTGAGACCGAGAAGCAAGTGGAACAGTTGCTGGGTGTGAAGATGTGGATCCCCGAGGATCTAACAGCCAGCAGGAAGGGTAAGAACTTTGTCTGGTTGAGTAACAATTCGACTGCGAACATGCGGAATATTGTGGTTTACAGACACGGAGCCAACCCAGATGTAACAACGTTCACTGCCTTGCGTGACAGTGTGATGCAAAGCAACATCAAAGGGGAAACCGACGGAATGTTTATGACAACTGTTCAAGAGACAGTGAGTGGAATAAAGATTAGGGAGAATAAACACGATGTCTTGATATTCAGAGGACTATGGGAGATGAAGGGCGATTGTATGGGCGGACCGTTTGTAAGCCATACTGTGGGTGATATCACGGCAGAAGCTTTTCTCTTTGCGCCCGGAAAGAAAAAAAGAAACCAACTGCGGCAACTTGAGGCCGCTCTATATACATTAAAACAGTGAACAAATGAACAATAGAAAAATTCGTGTGGGAATCACCCATGGAGATACCAATGGCATTGGATATGAATTGATTTTCAGGGCTTTTGAAAATCCGGACATCCTTGAAATTTGCACTCCTGTCATATACGGTTCGCCCAAGGTGGCCGCCTATCACCGCAACGCACTTGGCATTGAGGCCAATTTTAGTATTATAAACTCGTCAGAAGAAATAGAAGATGGTAGAGTGAACATGCTGCCCGTGTTTGACGAAGAAATAAAGGTGGAGTTAGGTGTGCCTTCAGAAGAAGCTAACCGTGCGGCAGCACGAGCACTCGACAGGGCTATAACCGACTACAAAGAGGAATTGATAGACGTGATGGTAACCTGTCCTGTCAACAACAATCATTTTGTTGTAGACGGCTATACCATACCCGATAATGCCAAATACATAGAGAGTAGCATAGGAGAAGGACGTCAGGGTATTGATATACTAATGAATAAATGGATGCGCGTGGCCTTGATGACAGACCAAATTGCGCTGAAAGAGGTGGCTGAGTGCATCACAGTAGAGGGTGTTATTCAGAAAGTAGCTGCCTTCTTTGCTACGTTGCGGCGTGATATGCGCATTTCCAACCCGCGAATTGCTGTTCTCGCTCTCAACCCCAACCATTGTGAGGAACGTCCCGGTAAGGAGGAGACAGAAGTTATCATACCAGCCGTGCAGAAGTTGGCAGATGCAGGTGTGTGCGTATTTGGGCCTTATCAGGCCAACGGGTTCTTTGGGAATGGGGACTATTGCGCATTTGATGGTGTGTTGGCCATGTATCACGACCAAGGTTTGGTGCCCTTGAAAGCCCTGGATCCCGAAAACAATATTCATTACCTTGGGGGATTGCCGCTCGTCAGCACGGCAGTAGACGTAACTCCCAGATATGACATTGCTGGACAAGGTAAGGCCAATGAGACGGCTCTCCTTCATGCCATTTATCATGCCATCGACGGTTTCCGCAATCGTAACAATTATGATGCCCCCCTTGCTCATCCACTGCCTAAGCTCTATCATGAGCGCAGAGACGATAGTGACAAGGTTAGATTCTCTATTCCCAAGAAGCACGATAACGCCTACAAGGAGCGTCAGAAAAAGCAATAATCGAATATCGCGATGAAAAAGAAATACCAGAACGGGTTTTTCATTTTCGGACTTTTGGTGCTTGTCATCATGGTCACCCAACTTGATTTTGTCCAGGTATGGCAAGGGCTTCAGCATGCCGGTCATTGGTTTTTTGCCGTTGTCGCACTGTGGATGTTTTTGTATATGTTCAATACCAGTGCTTGGTATCTCATCATTAAGAGCGTCTGCAGTGGGTCGACAACTGATGAGTCGGCCAAAAAAATTCCTTTTGCGTGGCTATACAAGATTACAATTTCGGGTTTTGCGCTCAATTATGCTACTCCTGGTGGACTGATGGGAGGTGAACCTTATAGGGTTATGGAACTGGCACCCAAGATTGGTACAGAGCAAGCTTCGTCATCGGTTATTCTCTATGCCATGACACATATATTCAGTCACTTCTGGTTCTGGCTCTTATCAGCTTTGCTTTTTACCATCATTCACCCCGTAAATTTTCTGGTGGGCGTTTTTTTAGCTGTAGTTATTGGTTTTAGCATATTGGGAATATGGTTCTTTATTGCTGGATACCGCAAGGGATTAGCCAACAGGGTAATGAATGTCATGCGACATATTCCCTATGTGAAAAGGTGGGCACGCCCCTTTGTTGAAAGACATCGCAACCAATTGGACACAATCGATCAGCAAATTGCAGCACTTCACCGCCAGAATCCACGTAATTTTATTGGTGCGGTACTGCTCGAGTTCTCTTGTCGGGTGTGTTCTGCATTAGAAATATTTTTTATCCTTTTGGTTATCATGCCCAGTGTAAACTTCTTCAACTGTATTTTTATATTGGCATTCACATCGCTTCTCGCCAATCTTTTGTTCTTTATGCCCCTACAACTGGGTGGACGTGAGGGCGGCTTTCTGATGTCTACTACCATGTTGGGCGTCAGTGCAAACGGTGGTATTTTCGTAGCTTTGCTGGTACGTATTCGAGAGCTGATATGGACGGGGATTGGACTGCTCCTTATTAAATTTGGCAAACGAAGTCAATAAGATATTTATTCCACTCCTAAAACGATATCTTTGATGGCCGCATCTGAGCGCACGCAATTATCTTTTTTCTGCCATCTTTGCAGTAATCTCAAATAAATTATGTAATTTTGTCAGCCTATGAACGCATCGGAACTGCAAAAAATTAAGCAACGCTATAACATTGTAGGCAACTATAAAGAACTTAATCGGGCTCTTGATGTTGCCATGCAGGTAGCTCTTACCGACCTCAGTGTCCTCATCATTGGAGAAAGTGGTGCGGGTAAGGAAATAATTCCCCGTGTGATTCACGATAACTCCCCGCGCAAACGAGAAAAATACTTTGCGATAAACTGCGGCTCTATTCCCGAGGGCACCATTGATAGTGAGCTTTTCGGACATGAGAAAGGTTCCTTTACCGGGGCAGTAGGCGAAAGCGAGGGCTATTTTGGGATAGCCAACAAGGGAACGATTTTTCTTGATGAGGTGGGTGAGCTTCCCATAGCAACCCAAGCTCGCCTGCTTAGGGTGCTGGAAACAGGTGAGTATATCCGTGTTGGAGGACAAGAAATTCGCAAGACCGATGTGCGCATAGTCGCTGCCACGAATGTTAACATGCATAAGGCTATAACAGAAGGACGTTTCCGGGAAGACCTTTACTATCGTCTCAACACTATCCCTATCCAGATGCCCCCCTTGCGCGATCGTGGCAATGATATCATATTACTGTTTCGGCTTTTTGCGATGCAAATGGCAGAAAAATATCGCATCCCCAAAATAACACTCACGGAAGATGCGAAACAAGTGCTTCTCCAATACAAATGGCCAGGTAACGTGCGTCAGTTGAAAAACATCACTGAGCAGATATCTATACTCAGTGAGACAAGGGAGCTTAATGCAGAACAACTCAAGCGCTACATCCCCATAGATCCTGAGAGTACCCAATTGGCCACTATCAATCAACCCGGAAACCACTCTTATGAAAGTGAACGGGAAATACTATACAAAATTCTTTATGAACTCCGGGGTAATGTATCTGATCTGAGACGCGACTTGAACAGATTGCGTAAGCAGTTGGATGATACGCACGAGTTGAACGAAACTATTGCCTATCAAAACAACAAGTTTATAGAAGCTAATAACCCTCAGCTCCCCACACATACAAAAGGCTCACATAGCATGAGTGCCGTTGCTTCGTCTTCTGCAATCGAAGCAGAGGCTGAGGAAATTAAAGCTGAACCAGAGAGCCTCAACTTGAATGATTTGGGGAGGCAGATGGTTGAAAAAGCTCTGGAAAGAAATGGGGGCAATAGAAAGAAAGCCGCTCAAGAATTAGGCATTTCCGACCGCACACTCTATAGAAGGATTAAGCAATATGGGTTGGACAAGAAATAAATTCTCGCATCATACAGATATGAAATTCGATGCCAAAAGAAATCGAAAGTGTGCCTTAGCCAGCACACTTGGGGTGCTAATAGTGTCCGTTATACTTATATCTTGCAAAGTGAGCTATAGTTTTAATGGTTCCAGCATCGACTACACCAAGACTAAAACCATACAAATAGCTGACTTCCCCATTCGCAGTAGTTATGTGTGGGGACCAATGGCACCCTTGTTCAACAATCAACTGAAAGACACCTACGCCAACCACACACGTCTGACACAAGTTAAACGTGATGGCGATTTGGTAGTAGAAGGAGAGATTACACAGTATTCCCAACGCAACAAATCTGTTTCAAGCGAAGGCCATTCGGCTCAAACAGAGCTGTCGATGACCGTTAATGTGCGCTTCATCAATAATATCAATCATAATGAGGATTTTGAGCGGTCGTTCACAGCTACGCAGACCTACGAGACAACACAAAACCTAAATAGTGTCCAGGAAGAGCTTGTCACACAAATGTGCAAAGATCTTACGGATCAGATTTTTAATGCAACAGTAGCCAACTGGTAAACCCCGCCAACCAATATCTATTATAATGTTATGGATATAGCAAATCTTATCAAACACCCTGAATTGCTTGACAGCGAAACTCTTTACGATCTCCGCAGTCTGTTGGCGCTGTATCCATACTACCAAACTGCAAGGCTGTTGCTCTTGCAAAACCTATATCTTCTCCACGATCCTACGTTCAACGATGAACTAAAGCGAGCAGCCATATACATTACCGACCGTAGGGTTATATTTAACCTTGTGGAAGCGGCACACTATAGGTTCAAGTTGGCAGACACTATCCAAAACAAGGAAGCGCTCGATAAGACGCCGGACAAGACTACAGGAAAACAAGATCGAACGATCTCGCTCATCAACCATTTCCTCGATACCATACCCGAGGAAAAAGAGCCGGAATCCAAGACCAAGCGCCGACCCACTCCGGCTGATGCTGCAGTCGACTATGTTTCTTACTTACTCGAGACAGAGAGTGAGGAGGATGATAAACACGACTTGGCACCACAACTGAAAGGGCAGGATTTGATAGATAATTTCATAAACAATGAAAGTAAAAAAATCAAACTGAAGGAGGAGCCGGAATACATGCCCACACTTGAAGAGGCAAACGACGAAGGTGAAAAAGATGGCAATGAGGGATATTTTACGGAAACACTGGCAAAAATTTATATCAAACAAGGTAGATATGACAAGGCGCTTGAAATAATTCAACGAATAAATTTGAATTATCCAAAAAAAAGTGCTTACTTTGCAGACCAAATACGTTTTTTGGAAAAGTTGATTTTAAATAATAAAAATAAATAAGTAAAGAATTATGTACACATTTTTTGTAGTTCTTATTGTCTTGGTATCGCTGTTGATGATTTTCATCGTGCTCATCCAAGAATCTAAAGGAGGCGGCTTGGCAAGCAACTTCTCATCTTCTAATGCCATCATGGGTGTGCGCAAGACCACCGATTTCGTAGAGAAAGCAACATGGGGGCTTGCCGCTTTGATGGTTGTCTTCAGTATTGTTTGTGCCTACACGGCTCCGCAAGCATCTACCAGTCAAAGTGTGCTTGAGAAAGCTGCCACAGAAACACAAACGACCAATCCCATTAACACTCAGGGATTTCAAGCTGCGCCTGCTGAGGGAACAGCCCCGAAGGGAACGCAAAACGGACAGGCTCCGGCCGCAGCTCCCAAGGCACCCGTTACTCCTGCAAAATAAAAAAAAAGGAGGATTTATTTGGTTAAATCAAATAAATCCTCTACCTTTGCACTCGCCTTAAAAAAGGTATTGATAACACGGTGGACGTAGTTCAGTTGGTTAGAGCGTCAGATTGTGGTTCTGAATGTCGTGGGTTCGAGTCCCACCTTCCACCCTCCAAGAAAACAAGCGGAAAGCCCGATAAACAAAGGCTTCCCGCTTTTATTTTATCCTACAGGAATTGACAAAGAATCGTTGAAAGTAAGTTCTGAAATCAGAAAGTAGTTAATAAAAACGGACTAAAAGGAATTAATCACGGCAACATAAAAGCTGTAATTAAAAAGGTAAACAGAAAGCAGGACTGCACACAGGAACACTCACAAACTGGAGGAAGACGCCTGAGCCCATACATGCAGTGATTAAATAGATGAGAGATGTTATAGGATTCAATATAAGGTTTCTCTCTTGTCCCACTCGTCCTCTGAATAAAAGTTAAGCTGAAGAGAACCATTGCCAAGTCCCCCTTCCTCTGAATCGCCATTAAAGAAATTGCCTTTGTATTGGGTTATCATATTCCTTTTAATCTCAACATTCTCAAAATTCTTCTGGTAAAGCACATTATTGTTACTAGCGTGGGCAGTGACCTGCATTTTTAGGACATTGCTGTCTGACCGTGGGAAAGTATAGACTTCAAAGACTCCGGATTTGCCTTGCATATCCTTTGTGACATACTTTGGCTCTGTTTGTCTGGAGTTTACAGATCCTACACCATGCACCGCATCAAAAGTTGAGCTACCTCCTGTGTAGTAAAAGCGAATCAATGCAACATCAGACGGAATCTTGTCGGATATAACCAAACGGAACATGGCCACTGCACGCCTCAACGTAAGATCGTACGAACCCCCGTCCTTCAGCTCCACATCCTCACTATAATAGAATGTGTCAGTCACCTTACCATCAAAACTGATTTTTTGCGGATTGCTCATGGTTGGGTTTTTCTCGCCACTATGTGCAATTACCACAACTTTATAGATGCCCTCTGCGACAACCAGTTTCATATGCCCAAAATTGCTGTCGGCTGTCGTCTGATTGATTTGCTTCACTTTTTCGCCGTTTTTATACAGGGCCAAGCTGATACGATTGCACACTGACGACACATCGGTTCCACGCGATGCAAAGGTTTGGTCAAACGGAATTTGCTCCAAGTGAGAAATATTAAACTCTACTGCTTTGGGGTTTTTGACATCTTCGTCCCCGTCTGCCTCATCGATTATCATCTTTTGGCAGGCCACAAACGAAACACACAATGCGAAAAACATCATTCGTAACAAAAAAACTCTTTTCATAAATTTTTAGTAGTTAATGTAATTATCGACAAACTTACATAAAATTCTCGATTTGTAAGTCAGTTATACAAAAAAAATGATGACCATTGTTCCTAAAAACATGTAGTTTCTTGATTTAGGTTGACTACCTTAGAGGCTTATCCTTGGAAAAAGTTGACTCAGTTAAACATTATATGGTGTCATCATGTCAATACCCATTCTCTGATATAATAAACCGAAAAGCCTACGCTTATTTTCGTTTCAAGGAGACGGGTCTCATCATACTTGTAATAGGCCTGCTTCGTCACGCCAAATTGTGTGCAAAGACTCGACACCCGGTAATGTCTTGAGTATTCTGCATGCAGGTTCTTTACTGCTTGCCGTCAACTTTTTTAGGGAAAGACATTTCATGATATACTTCACGGATGCAGCAGGACACATGATAACCCTTCCGGTATCTATCAAAATAACGCAATAAAGAAAAAATATTATGTGAATCCATACAACAAAGCTGCCTAAGGCACGTTATAGATGTAAAGACTCACAGATTTAATTTTTAAAAACAGAAAGTAAAATGAAGAAAACAACTTTTATTCTCTTCGCATGCGCAGCCATTATGGCAGCCTGTAACGAAAGTAAGAAAGCAACGCCAGTTGCAACAGAAGACACTGTAGCTGTAGATTCTGTAGTTTACGAAGGAATGACGCCTGCAGCCGACTGCCACGGCATTAATTATCGGTTAGCCATGTCTCAGGACTCTACCATGGGATTCAACTTGAATCAGAGTTACATGAAGTCTGAAACCGAGGTGGACACAAGTTTCAACTATAATGGCACTGCCATTGCTGTCACCAAGACGATTGACGGTAAGGAAAACAACTACTTCAAGTTGCCTTTGGAAGAGAACGATACGCTCTTTTTCATGGTGCTCAACGACTCCACACTCCGCATGGTTAATGCTGAATTCGAGGAGCCTGTCAAAACAGAAGGCATGTCTTACGATTTGAAACTCGTGAGGTAATCTTTGTAAAATAATACGTCAAGTCCGCCAAGGGTAGAATTTCCCTTGACGGACTTATTTCTTATCTTCAAACTGCGATTAAATTGTTTCTACAGACAATTGATACTATATAAGTTTACACCAAAAATTGTCAATAAAACATCACAGAAAACGGGGTTTGATTTTGTGAACAATTAGACAAGATTGCGCCATCTTTCTTGACTTTAAAATCTTTTCTGGGCAATAATTGTTCTTGTTTTGTTTCCGATTGGATAGTATTCGTAACGTGCTTAGCGTGTTACCGTATGATGACAAAAGCCTAAACGTCTGCCGAGTAAGCCTTAGTCGGAGTGCGATCGGTGCTTTCTCACGATGATTTTTCCGATTAGGGAAACCATGTAAATGGGGCTTTTATTACAAGTGTTTAGTTTCCAGATGATTACGAAACGGGCTGATTTTTTCGTTTTTTTCGGATAAATTGTTTTTGTTTCCTAAATACGCGACGTATGCAACGATGTTTGTCATCATTATTCATTATCTTTTGATAACATCAATGGAAGAATAACTATTCAGCAATATTGTTCATGACAAATTCTGTCTCAGCACTAACTTGACTATCGACCAGAACACGGTTATCCGCAATATGAAAAGTCTTTGATTATCAACGGAAATGGGAAATGGAAAAATGGGAATCACATCCCCAAAATTTCCCATTTCCCATAATCATGGATGCCCTCTATATGTCAGATGGCTGATAAACCACCTGCAAAAACTATTCTGGAACCCACACGGAGACATTCCCTGCCGGACAGGTAAAGTTGCCCCAACCATTCTCATCAATCTGAATCTTGTGGTCGAATCTGCCTAACAAATCGTAGAAATACTGCCCAGCATAAGCCTTTCCTACTTCCATGGGTTTCTCGTATTGATCCTTGTTGCTCATCACCACGGCACATCCTCGGTTATATCCATCGCCCTCGCGTGTCCAACCAAGGCAGTTGGCGTCTTCAAAATAATCGCGCTGTGTGCCATAAGCATTTTCTTTTCGGGCTTTCAACAGGCCATCAATGCCATCAACCTTATCCAAGAAAATCTCATAATCGTTGCCATCCTTGCCCTTATCCGTATAATGAGCGCCAAACAAATCGGGATAGAATACGCAAGGATACCCATCTTGTCGCAATAAAATGAGGGCATAAGCCAAAGGCTTGAACCACGCTTCTACCGGTGCTTCTAACGCCTGTAAGGGTTGGGTGTCGTGGTTGTCGACCACTGTCACTGCCTTGTCAGGACGGGCTGACAACAGCGTTTCATCAAAGATGCGTCGCAAGTCGTAATCACCGCCACTGTTGGAGGCATTATGGAAGTTTTGCTGCAGTGATGCGTCGAACAGGCTCATGCATCCATCTGTAGCTTCCAGATAATCGAGCATCAACGGAAGCAGACCCGGTGTCCAGTATTCACCCACGGCAAAAATGTCTTTTCCGGTGTTCGATCGCAATAGATTCAGCCATTCTTTATAGAATTCAGGCGATTGATGCTTCACGGCATCCAGTCGCACACCGTCGAAAAACACTTGGTCGTGATACCATTTACCCCAGTCGTTCAGTTCCTTGCGAACATAGGGATTTCGGTGTTCAATGTCGTTGTACATCAAATAGTCGTAATTACCTTTCTCCGTACCAACAACAGATTCCCAGCCATCGCCATGGTCGTTGATGATTTGGAAGATGCCCTTGTCCTGCCCAACTGCATAATCTACGCCGGAGAAGCAAGTGAAATCCCACTTAAATTTAGAATATTTGTCGCCTCGACCCGGGAAAGTAAACTTGGTATAGCCTTCTATTTCGAAAGGGGCTGATATGTTTTTTTGGCGGTTGTTGGGATCTACTTTCACCACGTGAAAGTGTTCTGTCTCATCACCACCGGCCTTGTGATTAAGCACCACATCAACCATCACCGAAACATCCTTGCTCTGTAATGTTTTGCAAGCATCGATGTATTCGTCCTTGGTGCCGTATTTCGTGGCAACACATCCTTTCTGATCAAATTCTCCCAGGTCAAACAAGTCATAGGAATCGTAGCCAACAGAGTTGTCACCACTAGCTGCCTTGTATGCTGGGGGAAACCACACCATAGTGATTCCTAACTCTTGAAGCTGATCGGAAATCTCTTTCATGTGTTTGTAAAACACGCCGTTTCCTTCTGTGTACCAGTGGAAACCTTGCAAAATAGTTTGATTCATACCTTTATCTCTTTATGTAAAGCGTTTATTAAAAATGAAGTGTTGGTTGGCAAAAGCCGTTACTTGAACTGGTGCGAAGTTGATTTGCTTGTTGCAGCTGATGGGTTTGTAAACGTTGTCATTCACTTGAATGGGTTATTTGATTGGCACCTTTTTCAAAAAATATGCGCAAAGGGTAACCTCATGGTGACTGAAAAACATTCATAATGTCGTCGTTTTGTGGATTGTACCATACAAAGATATACATAATACAGGAATGTTCTCGTACAAATTATATTAATTTAAGGCGGATTCCATAAGCAAGTGCAAAGTTATACTATTTTTGTTTTAATCATATCTTTTGGCTTTATAAATCCGTTTTTCTTTCTGGGTCTGTTATTTAATTTTTCGACAATCTCCTTGATGTAATTTTTTGATACTCCTCTGAAATCTGTTTTCTTGGGTATATATTGCCTGATAAGTCCGTTCATGTTTTCTATGGCTCCCTTTTCCCAGGAACAGTACGGATGGGCAAAATAAACAGCCGTCCCTAATTCCCTTGCGATGATCTCATGGGCGGCAAATTCCGACCCGTTATCAGTGGTTATTGTTCTTATGGGCACAGGCAGTTCTTTGAGTAAGTTGACAACGGTATGTGCCAGTGGTACGGCTTGCTTTCCCGTGTCGAGTTTTTCCATGAGCATAAAGCTGCTTTTTCTTTCCACCAACGTCACGATGGCACCTTTGCCGTCCTTTCCCACGATGGTGTCCATTTCCCAATCGCCCATGGTCTGTCCGTTGGCATCCTCAGGCCTTTGCTCAATGGATACCCGATTGGGAATAGGGACCTTAACATCCTTGGATGCCTTCCGTGTTTGTTTTCCTCCACGCCTGAGGTATTTCCTGACATTATCCTTGGTATGCGGAGAGAGTGCTCCTACCCAATTGTATATGGTAGACTTTGACACCATGATGCCTTCTTCCCTTTCAAGCCATCCGGATACCTGCTCGGGTGACCATTGTTCCGTACGGATCAGCTCGAAGACGCGGCTACGCACATAAAGCGGTATGCTACGGTTACCGGGATTCCGAGCCTTCCGCCGCTTGGCCTTCAGTACGGCCGTACGAGGGTCATATACTCCTTTGGAATTGGAATTGCGTCGCTTCTCACGTGAGACAGTACTTACATTCACGCCGATGATTCCGGCGATATAACTATTTGAAAAATTCTTTTGGAGTAATACGCTTATTGTGTATCTTTGCTTCGGGATTAATTGCTTATACATAACAACACAAAATTAATTAATCTTATCGAGGGGAACGAAAGTTCTCCTCTTTTTGTATTGCTTAAGCAATCCGCTGGTGCTCTTCGGGGGCTTCGCGCCCCCGGCCGCAAGGCAAACCTCCGCGGTGTTTTTCATGTTTTTTATACACCGCAGGCTTTGCACTTCTAATTGGAATTAGCGCTATTGTAACCATTCAGCAATAGTCATAGGTCATACGCCATCCCCCATCCTACAATGATAGGATGGGAGATGGTATATGGCTATTGCATAGTTACCTAAAGCGCTTTTATTTGTTAAATATGACAAAAGAGTGTTGCGCGGCCTTCTAATTCTTCTTTATATTTACTATCTTTGTACTTTAAAATAAAAACGTACATAGCGTGAAAATACGAGAAGTGGTGTATGCCCTTGAACGTTTCGCGCCTCTGCCCCTGCAGGCTGGATTTGATAATGCCGGTTTGCAGGTAGGATTAACAGAAGCGGAAGTCTCAGGGGCATTGTTGTGTCTTGATATAACCGAGCAGATTGTGGACGAAGCAATCGGTTTGGGTTGTAATCTCATTGTGTCCCATCATCCGCTTATTTTTCATAAGTTGGCGAGGATTGTTGGAGAGAATGATGTTCAGCGCACGGTGATGAAAGCCATTGAAAACCATATTGTGATTGTTTCTATGCACACCAACATGGATTGTGCCAAGGGAGGTGTGAACCACAAAATCGCGGAAAAGATGGGGTTGGACAATCTGCGTTTCTTTGGAAAGGAGCAGATAGTGGAAGCTCCGGCGATGGAAGGGGAGGCGACTCCGGTCATGGTTGAAGGCGGTGAGGGTGTGATTGGTGAGTTTGAGAGGCCGATGGCGGCTGACGACTTTATCATCATGCTTAAGCGGGTGTTCAATGTGGAATGTGTGATGGCCAATCAGCTGCTGAGACGCGACATCAAGACCGTGGCGGTTTGTGGTGGCTCAGGTTCATTTCTTCTCCAAGAGGCGGTGACACAGAAAGCTGATGCTTTTGTGACAGGCGAGATGCAGTATCATGATTATTTTGATCACGAACAGGAAATCCAGATAGCAGTGATCGGTCATTATCAGAGCGAGCAGTACACCAACGAGGTGTTTCGGGAGATTATCGAAGATCAATGCCTCGGCGTGAAATGTTATCTGACCAAGACCAATACCAATCCGATAATTTACTTGTAAATTTTAAACATATTTATATATTATGGCAAAGAAAGACCCTAAAGAATTGTCTGTAGAAGAGAAATTGTCTACTCTTTATCAGTTGCAGACTGCCTTGTCGGCAATCGATGAGAAGCGTGCGTTACGTGGCGAGCTGCCTTTGGAAGTGCAAGATCTCGAAGATGAGGTAGAAGGACTGACGACCCGTTATAACAAGATTGAAGGCGAGATAGAGGATTTCCAGTCGGCCATTGCACAGAAACGCAATGACATAGAGACGGCTTTGGCGAGTGTGGAGCGCTACAAGTCTCAGTTGGACGATGTGAGAAACAATCGTGAATACGACACACTGAGCAAGGAAATTGAATTTCAGAGTCTGGAGATCGAGTTGTGTAACAAGAGAATCAAGGAAGCTGCGGTGAAGGTGTCCGAACGTCAGGAAGATTTGGCCAATACGCAGGAAATCATTGATGAGCGCCAGAAAGATTTGGACCACAAACGTGAGGAACTGTCAGAAATCATACAGGAGACTCGTGAAGAGGAAGAGCAACTGAAGGCTAAAGTCAAAGATATGGAGGCTAAGATCGAACCTCGTCTGCTTGATAGCTTCAAACGCATTCGGAAGGGTGCTCGCAATGGGTTGGGACTGGTATATGTTCAGCGCGACGCATGCGGTGGATGCTTCAATAAGATTCCGCCTCAGCGCCAGCTCGATATCAAGATGCACAAGAAAATCATAGTGTGCGAGTATTGCGGTCGTATTCTTATTGATCCGGAATTGGCCGGCATCAAACCGGAGGAGTCGGCAGAGAAGAAGACAAAGCGGAAGCGTACGACTCGGCGCAAGAAGGCTGACGCAGATAGTTCAGCTCCAAAGGCATAGATGATCAGTTGGCAGATGCCCATGTGAAAATGTGAGGATAAGAAAATCCCTCGTCGTCCTGATATGATGGTATGGCGAGGGATTTTTCTATCACATGCATGCGAGAGTGGAATTAAAGCCCGCGCGCTTTCCATATGGTTTCTTTGGCAGCATTTATCTCTTGGAATTTCTTTTCGGCGGCTCTGCGCACGTCCTCTCCAAGGGACGACACCTTGTCGGGATGATGTTGCAGCGCCAGTTTGCGATAAGCGGCCTTGACCTGGCTGTCGGAGGCAGAGGGAGAGATGCCCAGCACTTTATAAGCTGCATCGAGGCTTGTTCCTGCATCTTGGAGGTTGAGCATGGATCCGAGATCGGCCTCGCTAAGGCCAAGATGTAGTGTACATTCCCGTAGGGCGTTGATTTCGGCAGTGACCACAACCCCGTCGGCCTGTGCGAGCAAGACGAGGAAGTTGAGAAGCTGCAGGCGCTGTTCGTAGGACATGTGCTGTCTGATCTGCATACAACTTGACATCACAACACTGCGATATTCTGCGAGTCCCATCTGTTTCTGCTGCTCAAAGAGTTTGAGCATGACCTGTTCACCCTCTGCAACACTGTTTTCGCCAAAGTTGGTGCGCAGCCATTGTCGCATGAGGTTCATCTCTGAGTGCATCACCTTGCTGTCTGCGCGGATGACGTATGAGGCTAAAACGAGTAGTGAAAAAAGAAAGTCGTTGCGTTGACTGCTGTAGGGATTGTTTGGTTGATAACCATATTGATACCGGGAATATCCTGTATTGTTCTGAAAGTTGTCTTCAAAAAAACGTGTGTTGCCATGATCAGAGTCGAACTCAAACAATGAACCCAAGGCGTAACCTGCCAATGCACCGAGGGGACTTCCGGTGACAATAAAACCAAGAACACCGCCAATCCATCTGCCTAATTTGGCCATAATAGTTTATCTTATATATTAATGTGGCAACATTGCCGATACATAATCGTGATGCAAATATACAAAATAATCTTTGTATGGACCCTTTCTGCTGAAAAATTGCTAACTTTGCAACTATAATCAACAAAATACGTATTCATTATGAACATAGCCGTTGCACTTATTGCTTTTCTCATAGTTGCGGTAGTACTCTGGGGAGTTGCTGAGTTGAACTACAAAGGATTCAATTATGAAGAGGATGTTCCTCATCACCCGGATCCAACTGCGCACCAAGGTGGTGAGTATGTTGAGAAGAGTCTGAGGGATATCTTGCAGGACAACAGCACGAAGGGATATAGTGCTGTAGACTAATAATCCTACCTCGGATTAGATAGGATTTCAGATTGTAATAATACGAATATGGCAACGAGGCTTGTTCCGGATGGGGACAGACCTCGTTGCTGTGTATAGAGGAGGAAAGGTACGATGGGAATGATGCAATTTGTCAAAGCTCTTCATACCTTGGGATGTGGTCAAGAAATAAATATTTTTTACCAATATAATCCATTTTGCAACAATAATGTTTCATGCCATTAGACACGATAAGATAGTCGGCATGTAGCAATAGATTGTATGCTGAAATCTGGTCGAATACTTTTTGTGTGATTTCAATAGTTGGCGCCTTGTACTCTATAATCATGCGAGGTTGCAGCGATTGGTTGAAGAGCACGCTGTCGGCACGTAATGTCTTCTGTCCAACTTTCAAACTGATTTCGTTTGCAAGAAGAGTAGACGGGTATCCGAGATGATGAATAAGATAATGTATGAAGCTTTGGCGTACCCACTCCTCCGGCGTGAGTGAAATGTAGCGTCTTCGTAAGATGTCGAAGATGCGGGGATGCTCGCGCGTGCCTTGCAATTTTATATCAAAAGAGGGTAGGTTTAATGGAATCATTTTGTTATCTTTGCATGGATTTTAATGGTGCAAAGATAGCGAATTGTACCGAGATTTTGGAACGTACATTTATAAAACATGCCACAGAAGAAACCCGTTCTCACTTATGATGCGATTATGCGTGAGCTCAAAGCTGGAAGTTTTTCGCCTATTTATGTGTTGATGGGTGAAGAATCTTATTATATAGACCAAATCAGCGACTATATTCTTAACCATGTTTTGAGTCCGGATCAGCAAGCCTTTGATCAGACTGTGGTGTTTGGCGCTGATGTTAATGCAGCGCAGGTGGCAGACTTGGCTATGCAATATCCGATGATGGCATCGCGGAAGGTGATAGTTGTGAAGGAAGCACAGGGCATGAGATCATTTGAGAAGCTGGAGAAATATGCTGAAAATCCACAGCCCAAAACCGTTCTTGTGATTTGTTATAAGAATGGGACGATTAATCGGCGTACGAAGTTCATGGCCGCTGCTGAGCGGGTTGGTGTAGTGTTTGAAAGTAAAAAACTAAAGGATTGGCAACTTCCGAGACATATCCAAATGTATCTGGCAACGCAGAATGTAGGTATAGATGAGAAAAGCGCCAGTATGATAGCTGGATGTATTGGTGCAGACCTGAATCGCTTGCAATCGGAATTGGACAAACTTCTCATTGCACTTCCGGAGAAAGACCGACGCATAACCCCTGAAATGGTTGAAAAAAACATTGGTGTAAGCAAAGATTTCAATGCTTTTGAATTGAGAAGCGCCATAGTTAACAAGGACATTTTTAAAGCGAATCAAATAATCAAATATTTTGACAGTAATCCCAAGGCGGGTTCAGTGTATTCCTTCCTACCTCTGCTTTTTAATTTCTTCCAGAATTTGATGATCGCATACTATGCTCCGAATAGAGGTGATAAAAAAAGTGTCGCAGGATATTTGGATTTACTAAGCGAGTGGGGGGCAGTAGACTATATGACTGGAATGAGAAACTATCCTGCAAAGAAAACTTTGCAGATCCTTTCGAAAATCAGAGAAACAGATACTCAAAGTAAAGGTGTAAACAACCCTAATACTTCTCCTGGGGACTTGATGAAAGAGCTTGTTTTTTTCATTTTTCATTAAAAACACGGTCAAATCATTCCTTATTTTTCTATTTCATGTAGTCTCGAAAGTATAGTTTTATGACTTAACCTTATTGTAATAGGAGAGTTATACAGATTCAATATGCTCAAAATTCGCGTATTTTGAGCTGGCCTTATCGCTTGCCTTAAATTCTTAAAATTTCAGCTTATTTACCACTTTAAGGTAAGTGCAATCTAAAATTAAATTAATTTTACATTTGAAATATCAAATCAACAAACTCAAACCCAAACACCAATCTATGATAATTTAAATTTGCAAATCAAAATCTCAATATATGTAATAAGTTATAATTAAATGGTTTTGAATTCGCAAACACAAATTACCCTATTTAGGAATTTGCATTTATTAATATGCAATATTTGTATATATTACTTTATCCATTGATAACCAGGTATTTAAGATTTTGTGCTAATGGATATTATACATATTTCGATCTATTATAAGTATAAAAGAACGAAAGGAGCTTCAATTCAGTAATTATATGTGTAATTATCTTATTATAATCCATATGTTTACAGGATTATGTTCAATTAGTATATAGATGTCCTAAGTATCATTTTAATTTAAATATACAAATTCAAATTCAAGAAAAGTAAAGTTAGATTTGAGATTTGATATTTTAAATTTCAAACCAACATTTTGAATTATCAAATCTGCTTGATTAAATTTGTGATTTCAAATTTAATGTTTAACTTTGCAAATGGAAGTACTGAATGAAAATAATCAGTTTTTCCATAGTCACCATTCTAATAAAGAAGTATGAAAGACAGGATTAGACAGATCATGGACGATCAACACATGACTCAGAAAGAGTTTGCTCAGTTTACTGGAATATCAGAAGGATCTTTAAGTGGAGTTTTTAATGAACGGACAAGACCAACGATTCAGATGATAGAAACCATACATGAAAAACTTCCAAACATTTCTGTTGAATGGATTATGTTTGGAACGGGGTCAATGTATATAACTGAGAAAAGTCAAACTCCATCTAACGACGCACAAACTTCAGAGAAAAACTCACCTTTGCTTGAAGTGCAAAATTCTTCGTTAACACCTTCTCTTTTTGATGATTCAAAGAGTACACGCGTTGCTGGCGGGGAAGGAGTTTTATCAAATGTAGGCAAAACTGTTGTGAAATATATTGACAAGCCTGAACGAAAAATAACAGAAATCAGAATATTTTACGATGATCAGACTTGGGAAACGTTTGTTCCTAAACGCTAACTTTGTCTTTACATCTGCAATGCATCAACCAAAAAATGCTTACCTTTGTGGAAGATATAATTGTAGAAGGTATAATTGTATTGGAAATAATTGTAGATTACATAATATCAAAGATAGGCACTTATGAAAAAATATTGTCATGACCTGTATATAAGTTCGGTGGATTGGTTAAGTGACAAGCATGTTTTGCTGAGACTTACTCAAGGAGATCCTCTTCCTGAAATGCAGCCGGGCCAGTTTGTAGAGGTCAGAATAGACCATTCTCCTCATACTTTTCTTCGCCGCCCGCTCTCTATTAATTTTATAGATAAGGCGAAAAATGAATTTGGACTTCTTGTTGCAGCGGTTGGTGATGGTACCAGACAAATGATGCGGTTGCGACCTGGTGACCTTCTTAACTGCCTCTTTCCGCTTGGCAATTGTTTTACCCCTCCTGAAGAATTAAGTGAAAAAAGGGTATTGCTTATTGGTGGAGGAGTTGGCGTTGCACCGCTATTGTTTCAAGGACAGCAACTTTCTGAATCGGGCAACAACCCCGTATTTTTACTGGGAGCTCGTTCTTCTTCCGACTTATTGGAACTTGACATGTTTAAGAAACTGGGGACGGTCCATGTAACTACAGAAGACAATACGGCTGGAGAGAAAGGATTTGTGACCAATCATTCCGTGCTGCAACAGGAACATTTTGACATGATTCAGACCTGCGGACCTAAGCCGATGATGATGTCGGTGGCTCGTTATGCCCGCGAAAAGGGAATTGAATGTGAAGCATCTTTGGAGAATCTGATGGCCTGTGGACTTGGAGCTTGTCTGTGTTGTGTGGAGAAGACTGTGAAGGGCAATCAATGCGTGTGTACAGAAGGACCGGTTTTTAATATAAACAGTTTGTTATGGTAGATCTAAGTGTAAAGATAAATCAATTAGAATTAACTAATCCTGTAATGACCGCCAGTGGCACTTTTGGCTACGGTTTGGAGTTTGCCGACCTGGTTCCTTTGAATGAAATTGGAGGCATTATTGTTAAAGGAACTACGCTTGAGCACCGCGAGGGCAATGACTACCCTCGTATGGCCGAAACAGCTTCGGGCATGCTCAACTGCGTCGGACTTCAGAACAAGGGGGCTGATTATTTTTGTGAGCATATTTACCCTCAGGTAAAGGACATCGCTACGAATATTATCGTCAATGTCAGCGGCCATTCGCTTGATTCGTATGCTGCTTGTGCTGCCAAGATAGATGCCTTGGATAAGATACCTGCCATTGAGTTGAATATTTCGTGTCCCAATGTCAAAGAGGGCGGAATGGCCTTCGGTGTGACATGTGAAGGAGCAGCAAGTGTAGTTCGGGCTGTGCGTAAGGTCTACCATAAAACGCTTATCGTGAAGCTTTCCCCCAATGTGACAGATGTTGCGGAAATTGCGCGTGCCTGTGAGGCAGAAGGGGCCGACTCGGTATCACTTATCAACACACTGATGGGCATGGCCATAGATATTGAGCGCAGAAAGCCCAAGCTAAGCATTCGCACGGGCGGTTTGAGTGGACCAGCCGTGAAGCCTGTTGCCGTGCGCATGGTCTGGGATGTATCTCATGCGGTAAAAATACCAGTCATTGGACTTGGAGGAATCATGAATGCGGAGGATGCCATAGAATTTATGATGGCCGGGGCCACTGCCATACAAATTGGGACGGCCAACTTCATAGACCCATCCGTCACGCTTCGGGTAAAAAACGGCATGGCCGAATGGCTCGAACGACACGGATGCAAGAGTGTACAAGAGATTATAGGAGTGGTCTAAAGAGCGATTTTGAAGGCGAACGAAAACGTTTTGTTCGTTTATAAAACTCACCTTTGTTGTGTCGCATGAAGCTGACTTGAGACATCCGATATGGCGAGCTAAAAAGTGGGAACCGCCGTCAGACGGTTCCCTGCTAACACAAAAACTAAACTAAGACTTAACTGAACTGATTTTGGGCCTTCTCAAATCCCATATCGTTGATATTGCAAATTTACGACATAATCTCGAAATACATAGGACATCAGCGTTTCAACCCCATTCTATGTCCCAAGAATTTCATAATTGAATCGTTTTATTAATCAGATAATTATCTAACAACACCATGGCCGTCATAGCTTCTACGATGGGTACCGCACGAGGCAAGACGCAAGGGTCGTGCCTTCCTTTAGCGTTGAGGACAGTGGGGCTTCCGTCGATATCCACTGTGTTTTGTTTCTGGAGAATTGTCGCCACAGGCTTGAACGCCACCCTGAACCAGATGTCTTGGCCGTTGCTGATACCTCCCTGTATTCCTCCGCTGTGATTGTTTTCGGTCGATATTTTCCCGTTATCATTGATAAAGACGTCGTTTTGCTCACTGCCTCTTGATGCAGCACCAGCAAACCCCTCGCCATATTCAAATCCTTTCACGGCATTGATGGATAGCATGGCGGCACCCAGCTGAGCATGAAGCTTGCCAAATTCGGGTTCTCCCAATCCGGCAGGACAACCTTTCACCACACACGTGATAACGCCACCGATGGTGTCTCCGGCATTTTTCACCTCCATGATGAGCTCCTCCATTTTCTCTGCTTTTTCGGCATCCGGACAGCGAACCATATTGTTTTCGGTTTGGCTGAGATCATAGGAACGATAGTCATGCTCCAGTTCGATATGTCCCACCTGATTAGTGTAGGCATGGATGGAGATTCCCAGTTGTCTGAGAGCCAGTTTTGCCAGTGCGCCTGCCACCACACGACTGATGGTAATGCGTGCCGAGGAGCGTCCCCCTCCGCGATGATCTCGCACACCATACTTATAATAATAGGTGTAGTCCGCGTGCGACGGCCGAAAGAGCTTTTGCATGTTGTCGTAGTCTTTGGAATGTTGATTCTTGTTAACCACCATAAACCCAATGGGTGTTCCGGTGGTCTTGCCTTCAAACACGCCGCTCAGTAGTTTCACTTCATCGTTTTCCTTGCGCGATGTTGTGATTTTGCTTTGTCCTGGTTTACGCCTATCCAACTCATGCTGAATGTATTGCATATCAATTTCTATGCCGGCTGGCATCCCATCCACGATGCCGCCAATGGCTTCTCCGTGGCTCTCACCAAAAGTAGTCAGCGTGAAGATGTTTCCAAAAGTGTTTCTTGTCATCTCTCCGATAGGGGTTGGTTAAATCAATATGATCTGCACCGCGGCAGTCTGTACTACGCCGTCTGTGCGTGTGAATTTTCCCCGTAGTGCATCGTCTTTGCAGCAATGGAGTGGGGTGGTTAATGCTGATGATGCTTGCCGCAGCATCCTCCATCCTGTCCGTGGCCATCACACTCGCATCCTCCATCCTGTCCGTGGCCACCACATTTGCAATTGCCCTTGCACCCGCCACCGGATAACTTGTTCAGCATGTCGGCCACCTCTGCAGTGCTTGCCTCGCGATTCTCGACGATTTCTCCTTTGAAATTCAGGGCCTTACCTGCCAGTGGATTGTTCAAGTCTACTTTCACCTTGTCTGTTGAAACCTCCATCACTTGACCGAAAAAATAGACTCCATCTTCGTTTTGCAAGGGTATTGTTGCGTTCGGGTAAACGTTTGCTTGGTCGAATTTGCCGTTTACAAAGAATATTTGCTTATCCAATTCCACCACATGTTCATCACTGTAAACGCCGTATGCCTGCTCAGGTTGAAGCGTGATGTCGAACTTGTTGCCTGTTTCGAGACCAACCAAGTTCTTTTCCAACTCATCTAACACCATCCCAAGTCCGCTGATAAACACGAAAGGTTGGTCGTCGGTGATCTGTTCGATAAGCTCGTTCTGTCCATCTGTTGTGTCGTAGAGCTGGTAAGAAGCCTTGATGTACTTGTTGATTTTGTTGTCCATATTGTATTTTGTGATAATATCAATGGTCGTTCATCATTATGTTTATAGAAATTATGAAAGCCATCTATGATGAGCACCTATTTTATGTGTGCAAAGATAGGGCTTTTTTTCCAAAAAGATGTTTTTCAATACATTCAATGTGCAAAGTCCATAAGAAAGATGGGATTTCTCATAAACTTGATTTGAGTCAACAAAACGTACTGTTATCGCACACAAAAGACCTTTTTCCTTGCCACCCTCAATTATTTCCCTTATATTTGCATTAGAAATCAGAGGATTTCATAAGGATAACAAGTTGAATTAAGATTCGCGTTGACACACGGCGCGGACAGATTAAAGAAAGAAGAAAAATGAAAAAGATTGTATTGACATTTGTTGCTTTGTTTTCAATGACAATGGCATTTGCAGACCATGCAGAGAAGAATCATGTTAAGGAGAATAAGACTACGGAAGTGTCAGTTATGACCATGGATCAGAACTATGATATGACACTGAACTACCGCAAACTTGGCTCTGCCCTGGGATTAAACGGTCATCAGATGGAGGCTGTTGAGACGGTGCACAATCGCTTTATAGACGAAATGAACAATGCCGGTCGTGCTGAGGAATCAAACCGTAAGGCTCTTGTTAAGGAAGCAGCCAACAAGGAACTGAAGTATATGAGCTACATACTCGACGAAAGCCAGTATAAGAAGTTTACTACACTTCTGAACCTGACTTTGAACAATCGTGGATTGCTGAAATAAGAATTTGAATATTTGAGAGATATAATGGGATCGCAGACTTCGCAAGGAGTTTGCGATTTTTGTTTTTCATCCTGTTGAAGACAGATTGGGCGTCAATGAAAATAACCGACAAAGAGTCTTTGCTGCTTCGCGTATTTGAAAATAATTTCCCGATCGTCTGAAATTCTTCAAAAATATGGCTATTATATAATTGTTTGAAAATAAGAGTGTTGAGGATGTAACGGATTTTTCCGCTCATTATTCCCGTTCATATTCTTGATGATTACGGCTTAATCGTACTGCGGTTGAGCCTTTGTCATACAACGGATACACTCTTTTTGCTGCATGGTTGAGTCTCTTCCGCACCGTGAGTAGACCTTAACCGCATTTCCCACGCAGTGTCCTTATCAAGATTTCAGTTGTAAAACAGCCTAATTTTGATTTTTTGGATTCTATCATGCCAAAAAATCCAGATGGTTTTTTGGTGAAGTTTTCTATACAATTCTATCTCATCCTTCAATCCGGCATTCTAATCCAGGTTGCTCATCCGCTATTAGTTTTCTGGTTCCCCTTACCTTATATAGTCTCAGGTGATGACGCAGGACTATCCTGAGGAAATTTTATATGTTGACTGCGCTCGAAGGTCTGCCAAGGAGAGGTACGAGTTGTCGAATGTTTTCCAAAACGATGAGATTGGTGTGTTGATATTCTTCCACTTTTTCGTGTTGCCAAGTGGTGTGGAAGGGAATGTGTACGGCATGCCCACCCAACTGTAAAACGGGTTCGACATCCGATTTGAAAGAGTTGCCGACCATGAGCAACCGATGAACATCGACGTCAAAGACGTGGCACAGGCGAATGTATTCGCTTCTTGTTTTATCGGCCACCACCACGACGTCGTCGAAATATCGCGTCAGTCCTGAGCGGGTGAGCTTGTTTTGCTGGTCAAGCAGTTCACCTTTGGTAAACACCACCATCTTATAAGCTTTTGTCGCTCGAATCTCTTCCAGTGTCTCGACCACGTGGGGCAGGGGAATAGTGGGAAAGGAGAGTAGCTCCTTGCCCAGTTGAACGATGCGCAACAGATCGGAGGCCGGGATACGTCCGTGGCTGAATGTGATGGCATTTTCAATCAACGAAATGATGAAGGCCTTGCACCCATAGCCCAGCATGGGCATGTTGCGGGTCTCGGTATCGAATAATGCGGCCGACACTTTGTCGGCTTGTCCGTAGGGCGACAGGATGTCGCAATAGGCATGCTCAACCTTTTCAAAATGGCTCTGATTGTCCCAGAGTGTGTCGTCGGCATCGAAAGCGATGAGCCGAATGTCGCTGAATGATGGGGGCGGTGTAGGCGATAGGTGCATGTGGGCTTGGCGTTTTTGAAACTATACTTGTCCTAAAGTCAGTGCCGTTTGTTTAGACACTTGTTTTCTTTATCCTTAGAATAAGCCTATACAAAGATAGATAATATTGTGAGAATGCTTGTTGTAGTCGCGGTTAATTTTGTTTAAGTATTTCGAAAATAGGCTATTGCAGCATTTTTTGTAAAATTCTTATACCGAAAGGCTTGCGTGACACTTTCTTTTTATATCTTTGCACTCGCGTTTGGGAGGAGCTATGGAGGCCGGAGACACGTATCATGTGTGACGACAGGAGTGTTCCAGGCAAATTTTGGCATGAATGCCATGCGATTCGATGCAGGGTCGAATCTGTAATATGAGAACAATTTTGAAGATGGAGAACAAACATATTTCTACGGCGCAAATGGAAAATACGGCATTTGCGATTCTTTTCACTGTGAGCCTTTGTCACCTGCTCAATGATTCCATCAGCTCGATGTTGCCTGCTATATATCCAATGTTGAAGTCGGAATTTGCCATCAGTTTCACACAGATAGGACTTATCACTACTGTGTTTCAGGTCACCTCGTCCATTGTTCAACCGTTGGTGGGATTTTATGCCGACAAACATCATCATTCTTGGCAATTATCCGTGGGCATGTTGCTCACCCTGACCGGCATCTTCATGTTGTCTGCTTCTACAGATTACACCATGATACTTGCCTCCGTGATGCTCCTTGGGAGTGGCTCGGCCATCTTTCATCCCCAGGCCTCTCAAGTGGCTCAGATGGCATCCGGTGGTCGGAAAGGGTTGGCACAGAGTATTTTCCAGGTCGGTGGAAATGGGGGCTTTGCCGTTGGACCTTTACTGGCAGCTGTGATCATCCTGCCCTATGGCATGCCTGCCATCAGGTGGTTTGGAGTGCTGGCCGTGGTCTGCGCTGTGTTGTTGGCCTATATCGGCTACTGGCATGTCAGGGAATTGCAAAGAGCCGAACATAAAACGCGTATGCGTTGGATGACGACCGTATCCTACAGCAAGCGGAGGATTTATTTTTTCGTGTTTGTACTCTTTGTGCTCATGTTCTCCAAAAACTTCTATTCCACGAGTATGACGAATTATTTCACGTTCTTTCTGATCGAAAAATTCTCTGTGAGCGTGAAAACTTCGCAACTGTGTCTTTTTATTTTTTTGGCCTCACAGGTCATTGGAACCATTGTAGGCGGAATTATCGGTGATCGCTTCGGGCGCAAGTATGTGATATGGTTTTCTATTTTCGGAGCTGCTCCTTTCACCATAGCCTTGCCTTATATCCACGGTTTTTATAGCACAATACTGCTGTCGGTGGTTATTGGACTGATTATCTCATCAGCATTCTCGGCCATCTTGGTCTATGCCACAGATTTGCTGCCTGGGCGTACGGGCGTGGTGGCTGGAATATTCTATGGCCTTTCTTTTGGTTTGGCCGGATTGGGTAGCTCGTTTTTTGGATGGTTGGCCGACCGCACAAGTCTGCTTTTCATCTTCAAAATAAGTACGCTTTTGCCGCTTCTTGGTATCATTGCGGTGTATCTACCAAAGATGAAAAAAGAAACAGTCGGCTGATTGATGGAGGAGGGGGATAAAATAGAAGGTCAAAATTAAACACGATGTGCGTTTAATTTTGACCTTTCGTTTATTCATTGATGTTAGAAGATTCCCATTTTGCCGATTATAATTAACAGTGAGAAACCTATAATCAGTGAAATGATTCCTGTTGCAAGTCCGGTCTTAGCCATGTCTTTCTGTTGGATAAGTCCCGTTGAGAAAGCAATGGCATTTGGAGGTGTGGAGATGGGGAGCGACATGGCTGAAGAGGCTGCGATGGCAATGCCAATAAGCACCGTGGATGTTCCGCCGATGATGTTGAGCTTGTCGCCCATACCTTCGCACACAACAGTCAGAATAGGTATCATCAAGGCCGCGGTAGCCGTGTTGCTGATAAAGTTGGAGAGAAAGTAGCACACGAGGCCTGCGATAACAAGAATGACGATGGGGCTCCATGTTCCAAAGGGGATGGACTTGATGGCAACTTCTGCCAACCCCGTTCCGTTCATGGCTAAGCCAAGAGCAAAACCGCCAGCAACCATCCAGATAACCCCCCAGTCTATATTCTGCAAATCCTTGGCAGTGATGACTCCGGTGAACGCAAATACGGCAATGGGCAGCATGGCCACGGTGTTGGCGTTTACGCCAAACTGTTTTCCAAACACCCACAGGATAATCGTGACGGCAAATGTTAATCCCACAACGACAGTGCGCCAGTTATGTTGCATATTGCCTTCGATTTCGAGTTCAATGTTTTTCTGTGAGAATGGGAAAAACTTGCAGAGCAGAAACCATGCGATGATAAGCAGAACGATTACAAGAGGTGCCATGACCATCATCCATTGACCGAAGCCAATGTCCATGTTCAGTCCGGCAGGATCGTTCAGCACCTTGTAGGCAAACGCGTTTGGTGGTGTGCCGATCGGTGTGCCCATGCCTCCAAGGTTTGCCCCGATGGGAATGGCCATCGTCAATGCAATACGTCCCTTGCCATTGGCGGGGAGCGCCTTGAATACAGGCGTAAGGAATGTGAGCATCATGGCGGCAGTGGCGGTGTTGGAGATAAACATGGAGAACACTCCCGTAATCAGTAAAAAGCCAAGAAGAACATTTTGACTTTTTGTGCCAAAGGGCTTGATGAGAGTCTTGGCCATCCATACGTCAAGCCCGGATTTGGTGGCAGCTATAGCTAAGATAAATCCGCCTAAAAAGAGTATGATTGTAGGGTCGGCAAAGCAGGCCATGATGCCGACAGAGTCGAGCAGTTGCCCATATTCGCCACCATTGCCCTGTAAAAATTTAAACGAGGAATTGCTGACGCAGAATAGCAGGACGAAGATTATGGTTACGGATGTGGCCCAAGCCGGGATAGCCTCTGTAAGCCAGAGCATGACTGCCATGACGAAGATAGCAATGACGCGTTGCTGCACCACGGTAAGCCCTTCGATTCCAAATACTGTGCTTGGAAGATTCCAAACGATTAAGGTGATGATAGCAGTAATGACAAACCAAAGGGCCTTCTTCCTGTCAAAATCACCAGAGAGTGCTTTTTTAATAGATTCTTGCATTGTGTTTATGGTTGAAAGTTTAATAGGCAAGGATAGTGTGCCGCGGGGTGTTTGGTAAGGTAGCTTATAAAAAGAGTAGAGGAGGTCGTTTAATAAAAAGGTTACATGGTATATGCAGTGTAGGGGAAAGGTAAAGATATAAAAATCCACATGCATCAATAATAGTGTGCATGTGGAAATTCATGTGTTATTTCTTGTCTCCCTTGACTTCCTGCATATTTCCCTCAATGTACAGGCGCGTCATTTCTGGAACCCCATTGGTTCGGATCGTTATGGTTTTCTTGAAGTGCCCAGGGAATTTTCCTTTTCCATTATAGGTAACGGTGATATTTCCCTTCTCGCCCGATTTGATGGGAGTTTTCGTATATGAGGGTACGGTGCAACCACAACTGGCTACGGCCTGGTTGATTATCAAGGGCTGGTCACCTACGTTAGTAAATGTGAATGTACACTTCTGAACAGGGTTTGATTCTGAGAATGAACCCAAATTTTGGCTCAGTGTGTCAAATTTAATTTGAGCCTGTGCCAATGCAGCGCTAATGTTGGCTACGAATAGCAAGGCTATGACTAAAATCTTTTTCATATTCTAATATTACTGATTTACAGTGCAAATATATTAATTATTTGCGACTTTATCAGCGTGTTTGCCCTTTTTAACCTTAATTAATCATAAGATGGAGGTGGTTCCGTGGCATGGAATTTTGAAAGAAAAGTATAAATTTTTCCAAACTTGTGCGGTGGTATCGATTTTATTACATCCCTTTGTCGCCATAAGAACGATTGGTTTTGTAGTATCTATTCTTCACAATGTTTCACCCAACTGTTTACAGTGGGCTTATCATCGTAAAAATTGACCTCAAAATGTAGTTTCTTGTAGTTTGCTGTTAGACGAACGGCAGACGAGGTGTTGAGACAAGCAGCGATGATAACCCCCAAGCTCTGAAGGCAGTGATTTTCTCATGTTTTGATGATTCACCGGTAGCAGATTCGTGTCTCTAATTACGGAGATGACGGGTGTATGTCACATCCCACTGGGATGAACAGTATAGTATTTATTTATCCAATTTATTGTAATATAACAAAGTAATGAACATTTTTGTTTCAAACATCAACTACCGCACTCAGAATGAGAGCCTGTTGAATCTTTTCGCTTCTTATGGCGAAGTAACTTCTGCCCGTATCATCACTGACCGCGAAACAGGTCGCTCACGTGGCTTTGGTTTCGTGGAAATGCCTAACGACGATGAGGCCAAGGCAGCCATTGAGGCGATTAATGGTAAGGAATTCGAGGAGAAGGTTCTCAATGTGAGCGAAGCCCGCCCTCGTGAGGAACGTGCTCCTCGTAGGAACTTCGGAGGCTATCACAACCATCGTGGTGGTTATGGTGAGGGTCGTGGCAACTATGGCAATAACGATCGCTTTTAAAAACGGTATAGTTTTCTGCATATTTAGACTAAGCATCAATCGGGGCATTCCTTTTCGTGGATATGCCCCGATTTTTGGTTTGGAGAATTGAAATAGTTGGTTGCGGGAGTGCAAAAGGCGAATGCTGAATATGTAGACACCTATATTATTAGTGGGCATACTCTGGCATCATTATTTATAGGTATAGTGAGCCCGCTTGACAAAAAGCAGACCAAATCGTTTGGGTATCTCGTTTTTTTTTAGTTAATTTGCACAATATTTATGGGGAGTTCTGTAAATTGGTCTTGGCAATATTTCGAACTGTTTTGTAACGAAAATAAGTGGAAAGACACCGAGACATCGCTCGAAACAAATATTTTACACTTACAGTGGTGATTTACGGTTCTCTCGTTTCCTCTATAAAAAGGAGCTGTAAGGATGAAGAATCACAAGATATACGAACCTGATGATAAGCTGATTTCCATCATCAAGGACAACTATAACACACTGCAGAGTCTTGGGTCGTTTGGCATCAATTTGGGATTTGGTGACAAGACGGTGAAAGAGGTATGTGAGAGTCAGGGTGTGGATACTTACACCTTCCTTGCTGTCATCAATTTTACGATTAATGGCTATCACAATTATGAGGATACGGTGCGCTTGTCTATTCCTACACTGATGCAATATCTCAAGGCGAGTCATGTTTATTACCTTGACTTTGAATTGCCCTATATTCGTCGGGCGCTGGTAGATGCGCTCGACGAGAACGATAACTTGGCCCGGCTGATTCTCAAACTGTTTGACGAATATGCTCATAGCATTCGCAAGCACATGCAATATGAGGAGAAAACGGTATTTCCATATGTTGAGGAACTCGCCAAGGGAAATGCATCGCCTAACTACGACATTGAGACCTTCTCCAAACATCATACGCAGATAGACCAAAAGCTAAGCGAACTGAAGAATATTATTATTAAATATCTTCCCTCCGATGGGTTGCGCAACAACCAGCTTACGGCGGCTCTTTATGAGATATATAACTGCGAACAGTGGCTTAAGGAACATGCCGACGTGGAGGATGAGATTTTCATACCTGTCATTCGGAGTCTGGAAAGGAAAACGAAACAGAACGATGTGAGCCAAAAGATTAGCAATATGATTAATAACAGTCCAGGCTCGCAGGAAAATCTGTCCGGTCGCGAGAAGGATGTCATCATTGCCTTGGTACAGGGCATGACCAACAAGGAAATTGCTGACCATTTGTGCATATCGATCAATACTGTCATCACTCACCGCAGGAACATTGCGCGGAAGCTGCAAATCCATTCTCCCGCCGGCCTGACCATCTATGCCATTGTTAATAACTTAGTGGATATCAGCAGCGTCAAGTTATGATGAGTAGGCCAAAGATAGCGATCATTGACTCCAACACACTCTCGGTGTTAGGCATGAAGCAGATTCTTCAGCAGGTGATACCGATTATGGATGTGCATACCTTTTCATCGTTCGAGGCGTTGGAAGAAAGCAACCCGGATAGTTTTTACCATTACTTCATTGTCCAGGGAATTCTTATTCCGCATCGTCAGTTCTTTCTTGACAGACGTCATAAGACGATTGTTCTCACGACAAGCAATGATCCTTTGACTCAGCCCAGTGGTTTTCACAGTCTCTGCGTTAACCTACCGGAAGACCAGTTCGTGCGTTCGCTTCTGATGCTCGAACAGCATGCCCATGCTCAGGGAAGGAACTTGCCGGATATGCCCAAGTCTCTCTCTGTCAAGGAACTGTCTGGCCGGGAGATCGAGGTGTTGACGCTTATTGTGGAGGGGTATATTAACAAGGAAATTGCCCACCAACTTAACATCGGATTGACCACTGTTATCACGCACCGCAAGAATATCATGGACAAGTTGGGTGTGAAGAGTGTGTCGGCACTTACGATATATGCCGTGATGCATGGGTATGTCGATATCAACAAAATTTAATGCAACTTTTGGAAACAACAGCAATTTAATAACTATGTTCTCATTGGGAGCATAATCCGTTATTTTTATCAATAGAACGAACTCATCCGTTAAAAAATCAATAATAACGGTGACTTTTCCAAACAATTCAGTTATCTTTGAAGAAATAATCATTAAAACTAAGGAGTATGAAAAATAGCAGGTTATATGAATCGGCGATTATTGCTTTCGGTATTATTGTATTGGGGTTGTGTATTCGTTGGGGTATTGATGATTTTGCCAACAAAGATAGAAAAGTTACTGTGAAGGGTCTGGCAGAAAGAGAAGTTGAGGCTGATAAGGTGACATGGCCCGTGGTGTTTCAGGAAATGGGAGATGAGTTGCCCGATCTCTACAATCGTATCGCACAAAAACAACAGACAATCAAGGCTTTTCTGATGAAAAACGGTGTGAAGGCGAGTGAGATGCAAGTCAATGCACCCAAAGTGGTGGACATGAACGCTGACCGCTATTCCGTAAATCAGAAACCCTATCGTTACAACATTACCTCCACGATAACGGTAACATCGCGTAACGTCAAGGGAGTGAGAGCCATTATTTCCCGGCAGGGAGAGTTGCTGAAACAAGGCATTGCAATCGTTGGAGGTGATTATGACTCGCAAATAGAATATGAGTATGTGTCATTTCAAGGAATGAAGCCCAAGATGATGCAGGAGGCCATAGCCAATGCCAGAACTACCGCTGAGCAGTTTGCAAAGAACTCCGATTCCAATCTGAATAAAATCGTGAGTGCGGATCAAGGGCAGTTTTCTATTGAAGACAGAGATCGGAACACTCCTTACATTAAGAAGGTGAGAGTCGTGACTACTGTTACCTATTCCTTGAAGAATTAAATATGTAAAAAACTTCTCAAATTGTGCATGGGTCAATGAATAATTGCTTATCTTTGCACATAAATACTTACAAACAGGATCTCCACATGCGAGTGTGGAGAGGTGTTCGTTTGTCTAAAACCAAAGTAGCAGTATGTTTGAAAATTTAACAGACCGTCTTGAACGTTCCTTTAAGATACTGAAAGGAGAGGGTAAGATCACGGAGGTCAATGTTGCAGAAACATTGAAGGATGTTCGCCGTGCATTGCTTGATGCTGATGTTAACTTCAAGGTAGCCAAGAATTTCACGAATACGGTAAAGGATAAAGCCTTAGGCATGAATGTGCTCACTGCTGTCAAGCCCAGTCAATTGCTTGTGAAAATTGTTCATGACGAGTTGGCTAAATTGATGGGTGGCGAGGCTTCTGAACTTCACCTTAGTGGTAAACCTGCCGTTGTGCTGATGTCAGGGTTACAGGGCTCTGGAAAAACCACATTTAGTGGGAAGTTGGCGAATCTGCTGAAAAATAAACGAGGGAAGAATCCTTTGCTTGTGGCATGCGATGTTTACCGTCCAGCAGCTATCGAACAGCTTAAAGTAGTTGGCGAGCAGGTAGGCGTTCCTGTATATACAGAAGAGGGCAACAAGAACGTAAATGAGATTGCACTTCACGCCATCCAGGAGGCAAAAGCAAAAGGAAATGACGTGGTGATAGTCGATACTGCAGGTCGTTTGGCAGTAGACGAGGATATGATGAACGAGATAGCCTCGTTGAAGGAAGCGATTTCTCCGGATGAAACCTTGTTTGTAGTGGATTCCATGACCGGACAGGACGCAGTGAATACCGCTAAGGAGTTCAACGATAGAATCGATTTCGACGGAGTGGTTCTGACCAAGCTTGATGGAGACACACGTGGAGGTGCTGCCCTTTCTATCCGTACAGTGGTAACCAAACCCATTAAATTCATCGGAACAGGCGAGAAAATGGAAGCCTTGGATGTATTTCATCCTGACCGAATGGCTGACCGAATTCTTGGTATGGGCGATGTGGTTTCACTTGTGGAGCGTGCCCAGGAACAGTTTGACGAGGAGGAAGCCAGACGACTTCAGAAGAAGATTCAGAAAAACAAGTTTGATTTCAATGATTTCCTGAATCAGATAGAGCAAATCAAGAAAATGGGAAACCTGAAAGATTTGGCAGCCATGATACCCGGTGTGGGCAAGGCTATCAAAGATATTGACATAGACGACAATGCGTTTGTTGGTATCGAAGCTATTATCAAGAGCATGACTCCAAGAGAACGAACCAATCCGGAGGTGCTCAACCAGAGTCGTCGTTTACGCATTGCCAAGGGCTCGGGAACAAGCATTCAGGAGGTGAACCGATTGGTTAAACAGTTTGATCAGACTCGCAAGATGATGAAGATGGTTACGGGTAACCAAATGAAGTCTATGATGGCAAGGATGAAAGACATGAAGGGGGGAATGCCCGGAATGCCCTCCATGTAACATTTTAAAAAAATAATAATGGCATATACACTGATTGATGGCAAGGCAACAGCTGCTGAAATAAAAGAACAAATCGCCGAGGATGTGAAAAATATTATCGCTTCCGGCGGAAAGCAGCCACATTTAGCTGCGGTTCTTGTTGGTCATGACGGAGGATCAGAAACCTATGTCAAGAATAAGGTGATAGCCTGCGAACAATGCGGGTTCAAGTCAACACTTATTCGTTACGAGGATGATGTAACGGAAGAGGAACTCTTGGCCTGTGTTGATGACCTGAACAACAACGATGACGTCGACGGCTTTATCGTTCAGCTGCCGCTACCCAATCATATTGATGAGCAAAAGATAATTATGGCTATCGACTACCGCAAGGATGTCGATGGTTTTCATCCTGTCAACGTGGGGCGCATGGCTATAGGCTTGCCTTGTTTTATTTCGGCAACCCCATTGGGAACCCTTACCTTATTGCAGCATTACAACATCAAGACTTCCGGCAAGAAATGTGTGATACTCGGACGTAGCAACATTGTTGGAAAGCCAATGGCCCAGCTCATGATGCAAAAACAGCTTGGCGATGCCACCGTAACGGTGTGTCATTCTCATTCAGCTACGTTGCGTGAAGAATGTCGCGATGCAGATATTATTATCGCTGCTATCGGGAGGCCGAACTTCGTAACGTCTGATATGGTAAAAGACGGTGCTGTTGTCATAGACGTCGGCACAACCCGTGTGCCCGATGCAACCAAGAAGCGTGGATTCCGTCTGAATGGCGACGTGAATTTTGATGAGGTCGCCCCAAAGTGTTCTTTCATAACGCCCGTACCGGGAGGCGTTGGTCCCATGACAATATGCTCACTGATGAAGAACACTCTCTCCGCAGGAAAAAAAGAAATTTACAAATAAGGTATTAGCGTTAACTTGATTTTTTATAACTCTCTAATTTGAAGACTGCTCGTAGTGATTACGGTCAGTCTTTTTTATTAAGTGTTTTTTTGCTAATCTTTTTTGGGGATTAATCAGGAAAACCATTATCTTTGCATGTATAATCATAAAACCCTAAACATGAAGACAATCCGTTTGTTATTGCCAGCAGTAGCATTATCCCTATCTTTTCAAGTCCATGCACAACAACCGTCCTATCAGATTATAGGCAATGATACCACTTGCCAGATATTTCTTTATTCTCCTGGCGAAAAGAGTGGGCTGCACGTTGCCTATCTCACCGATGACAGCAAATGGCACAATGCCGGCCAACTCTGTGGATCAGATTATGCCCAATGGGGAGCTGAAAAGAAAATGTATAACCCATACGTCTTGCATGCCAACGATGGTACCTGGCGCTTAGTGTTTGGTGTGAATGATTATTCCCCATGCTTTGCAGCTGCATACAGTGAGGATTTGGTGACATGGAGACCTCAAGACTATCCTCGTGTATCTCAAAAAGGAGTATTCGAGCCTGTTATGTTCCAGATGGACGATGGCACTTTCGATATTTATTATAAGGCAAAGGATAGTAGCCGACGCTATGTTCAAGCAAGCAGTGATTTCAGAAAATTCACTGAAACCCCCGGTGTTAGTACGATCGATAATGTGGCTTGGCTGAGGGATACGGCTTCTGTCGATGGCAAAACATACGCAGGAAACTTATTTGATGTACCCAAGGTTCATTTGGATTATATCAAACAATACTTTCAAGCCTTGGCACACGATGCTGAACTCAGTCGTGAAACAATGCGAGACGATGCCAAACGGTTTGCTTCCATTGGTAATAATGTGACAGCCAAGCTCACGGTGAATACAACGAAAACAAAGACTATTAGCGACAAGTTAATGGGTGTTTTTTTTGAAGACATCAGTTATGCTGCCGATGGTGGCCTTTACGCCGAATTGTTACAAAACCGTGATTTTGAATATTCTAAGGACGACCGACGAGAATGGAATGCCACTACGGCATGGCAATCAAACCAGCCGATTGTTATCAAAACAGACGCACCTTTGAGCAAAAATAACCCCAACTATGCAGTACAGGCCTCTCGAGACACCTTATACAATATAGGATGGGATGGCATTGTGGCAGCACCTGGCCGGGAGTTTGACTTCTCTGTATATCTCCGCAATGAGAATGCAGGAAAGAACCAGGTTTTGGTGGCGTTGGTTGGCAGCCAAGGGATAATAGCTAAGGCGAAAATCAAAACCGAGGGGCAGGGCTGGAATCGCTATTCGGCCAGGCTCTCTGTCAACAAGAAAGCCCTTCAAGAAAATGTGCGTTTGGCTCTTGTCCCCTTAAAGTCGGGCAGCGTTGATGTAGATATGGTCAGCTTGTTCCCCGAGGAAACGTTTAAGGGTCATGGTCTCCGCAAGGACATTGCCCAGGCTATAGCCGACCTGCACCCGAAATTCGTTCGCTTTCCCGGTGGTTGCATGACTCATGGCCAGGGACTGTCTAACATTTACCATTGGAACGAAACCATAGGACCGTGGCAAAATCGTAAGCCTGCGAAGAATATTTGGGGCTATCATCAAACACGTGGCTTAGGCTTCTTTGAATATTTCCAGTTCTGCGAGGATATTGGAGCAGAACCGTTACCTGTACTTGCGGCTGGCGTTCCCTGTCAAAACTCTCATCCTGATCAAGACGGCTATGGAGGACAACAGGGTGGTATTCCGATGAAAGATATGCCCGCCTATTGTCAGGAGATGCTTAATCTGATAGAATGGGCCAATGGCGATCCTACTACATCAAAATGGGCACGTATGCGTGCAGAGGCCGGACATCCGGCACCGTTCAACCTGAAATACATAGGTATTGGCAATGAGGATATCATTTCCACGGCGTTCCAAGAACGTTGTGAGATGATCTGCAGAACGATTAAACAGAAATATCCCGATATTATTATTTGTGGTACGGTGGGGCCATTTCATGAGCCTTCCGCCGACTATATTGAGGGATGGAAATTTGCTAAAGCCCACAAAGACATCATTGACATGGTAGATGAGCACTATTATGAGTCCACCGGATGGTATATGCACCATCAGGACTATTACGACAACTACGATCGCAGTGCTCCAAAGGTCTATCTTGGTGAATGGGCATCGCGTTCCACCACGCACGAGAGTGCACTCGTCGAGGCCATGCACCTCTGTGGTTTAGAACGAAACGGCGACGTTGTTGTGATGTCGAGCTATGCCCCGCTGCTCTGTCGCGAAGGGCATGCCAACTGGAATCCTAACCTGATATATTTTAATGGGGACACCCTGGCGAATCTTACCCCGAGTTACCACGTTCAGCGTTTATGGGGAACTTATCATGGGAATCTCTATGTTGATTCATCTGTTGACATTCAGGACAATCTCAGATATCGAGTGGCTGCCAGTGTCGTTCAAGACACCAAGAAGGGTAGAACCTATCTGAAACTTGTGAATGCATTGCCTTCCCAGCTCACTTTGAATGTTGAAGGGCTCAATATTCCTTCTGGAACGAGTTACGAGGGCTTTTCTGCAAAAACAGGAGACCACAAGGTAAATATCGAAAAGAGCAAAACAGACGGGTCTGGCATCATACTTCCTCCCTACACTGTAAGGATATTTGAACTATAGAAGAGGTTAATATTTTTGTTCATTATAACCGGTTTCATCACAATAAGACCGTGTATAATGGTCTGCAAAACACTGGTCATATTTGATAAATGATATTGACACTGGCTGCTCGTATGAAGCAATGGATTGTTCTATATCAATAAGATTGTGAAAATATAAAAATTTAAGAAAATTCTTTTGGAGAACTGAGTTTTTTTTCTTTAATTTGCATCATGTTAAATAGGATATAAAGACAATATAATTTAATAACAGAGAGTATGAAAAAATTATTTACTTTAATGGCAGCAGGAATGTTTGCTGCCACGATGACAGCTCAGACTGTTACAGAGAGCAAAACATTTGACAATGTATACATTGGTATAAATGGTGGCGTGGCTACCAAAACCACAGGCCATGCATGGATGAAGGATCTCAATCCTAATGCGGGCCTTCGTATCGGCCGCAACTTTACTCCGGTGTTCGGACTTGCTGTAGAAAGCAATGCATATTTTTCCAATAAGCCTTGGAAATCTGTAGGAACCGCAGTTCGTGCAGTCAACACAAGTTTGCTGGGTACTGTTAACCTGAGCAACTGGTTCGGTGGTTACGAGGGTGAGCCTCGTCCTCTTGAGGTTAGTGCAATTTATGGCCTTGGCTGGGGACATGTTTTCGGCAATAGCGACAAATATGTTGGTGCCGACTTCAAGCATGCCGATCAGGGAGCTAAGATGGCAGCAGGTCAGAATATTGTTAAATCAAATAGCTTGACCTCGAAGGCTGGACTTAACTTTGCTTTCAATCTTGGAGACGCCAAGGCTTGGCAGTTCTATGTTGAGCCCGCTGTGATCTGGGGTCTGAATGGTTTTGGCTACGAAGGCGTAGAGTATAACATCAACAAATCTTTCGTTCAGTTGAACGCCGGATTTGTATACAAGTTTAAGAATTCGAATGGCAGCCATAACTTCACCATTGCCCAGTTGCGCGACCAGCACGAAATTGATGCACTGAACTCTACAATCAATGATCTCCGCAATCAGTTGGCTCAGAAGCCCAAGGAGGTTGTTAAGGAAGTTGTTAAGGAAGTTCCTGCCGCTGCTCCCAAGCAGGTTGTTAAGGTTGAGAACCTTGTGTTCGTAACATTTGCTCAGGGCAAGTCCGTATTGACCAGAGCTGCTAAAAATGCTCTTGACAACATCAAGTCAGGCTCACACGTACAGGTTGTTGGAACAGCTTCACCTGAAGGTTCTAAGGAAATTAACGACAGACTGTCTCAGTCTCGTGCAGACGTTGTTGCCAACTACTTGAAGAACAGAGGCGTCGTGATCGAAGAAGCTACCGGTAAGGGTGTACAGGGTGCAACCTCTAACCGATTGGCAGTTGTTTACGTTCAGTAATCAATAACACGACATTCAAAGAGTCAAAGAGATTTTATAATCCTTGACCAAACAGGCTCAGCTTGCTATTTTAACTAATAGCAATGATTATAAGAAAATCCCGCAACCATTAGGGCTGCGGGATTTTTATTAGATATAAAATTTGACAACAGCGCACATATGCTTGTCAAATTTGAAAATAACAAAGCGTTTGCTCAGAATAATGAAAGAACGAGCTGGTTTTGTAATCTATTGATAACCAAAAGATTATTAGTTACATATACTTGTCTTGTTTTGTTTGTAATCTGATCAACCTGCGATTAAGGCTTATTGGTAGCACGATTAAGGCTTAGTGACGATTCGATTGTGGCTTCGCGATTGTGCGAATGCACTGTTGCCGCATCATGAATCGATACTAATCGCAACGGTATGGGAGATGAAACGGGTTTTATTTCCGATTTTTATTTCAGAAACATGGCGCAATTGAGTCTGGAGCATGATTAATCCACAACAGTCTTTTGGTGAACTTTTCTTGACACAACATATACCTCTCAGATTACCATTTCTGCATGGTTTTGCAACCCATCTTGCTGGTTATACCTATTTTAATTCATTTTGACAAGTTCCAATTTGTCGGATGCATATGAGAGTTATTATGCGACCCTTGACTAATAAACTAAAAGAAATGTTGGCATTTTGCTTACATTTTGCACTGAAAAAAGAAATTATATACTCCGTTTCGTTGCGATTATAAATAAAAACTGTACCTTTGCATAAAGATAATATAGTTTTGTTATGAAACACAAGTTGAGAAGTGCAGTTTGCACGGAGGGTCGGCGTATGGCCGGGGCTCGTTCGCTTTGGGTAGCAGCAGGCATGAAACATGAGCAATTCGGCAAGCCGATTATTGCTATTGTCAATTCGTTTACACAATTTGTGCCGGGGCATACCCATTTGCACGAGATTGGCCAAATAGTAAAGCAGGAGATAGAGAAGGCAGGATGCTACGCAGCTGAATTCAACACAATCGCTATTGATGATGGTATTGCTATGGGGCATGACGGCATGCTTTATTCGTTGCCTTCACGCGATATTATTGCTGACTCTGTGGAATATATGGTCAATGCCCATAAGGCAGATGCCATGATCTGTATATCCAACTGTGATAAAGTAACGCCCGGCATGCTCATGGCTGCGATGCGCCTAAACATTCCAACGGTGTTTTGTTCAGGTGGCCCGATGGAGGCCGGACGTTGGCGTGGCGAAAATGCTGACTTGATCACAGCTATGGTCAAGGGTGCTGACTCAGAGGTCAGCGATGAGGAGCTGAAAAAAATAGAGGAATCGGCCTGTCCGGGATGTGGAAGCTGTTCGGGCATGTTCACGGCCAATTCCATGAACTCCTTGACCGAAGCCATTGGCTTGTCGCTGCCCGGCAATGGAACAATTCTTGCTACACATGCCAACCGTATAGAACTGTTCAGGCAAGCTGCCCGACAGATCGTCAAAAATGCGATGGCTTATTATGAGGATGGAGACGACAGCGTCTTGCCGCGTCATATTGCCACGCGCGATGCCTTTATGAATGCCATGTCGCTTGACATTGCCATGGGAGGTAGCACCAACACCATTCTCCACTTGCTGGCAGTGGCTCGGGAGGGCGAAGTGGATTTCACGATGAAGGACATCGACCGACTGAGTCGAAGTGTACCCTGCCTATGTAAGTTAGCACCCAATACACAGAAATACTCGGTGCAGGAGTGCAATCGGGCCGGAGGCATTTTGGGTATTTTGGGTGAACTGAACAAGGGTGGACTGATCGTCAACCATGTCAAACGTGTAGATGGTTTGACTGTGGGTGAGGCTATAGCTGAGTATGATATTACGAAGCCAAACATCTCGCCCGAAGCCGACCGGATTTACCATAGTGCCCCTGGTCACCGCTTCTCTACGAAGATGGGAAGCCAGAATGAGCAGTGGCCCTCTTTGGATACGGACAGGGAAAACGGATGTATTCGATCGCTGGAACACGCCTACACCAAGGACGGTGGTCTGGCCGTGTTGTTTGGCAATATAGCACAAGATGGATGTGTGGTCAAAGCGGCTGGAGTGAGCGAGAGCCTGTGGCATTTTTCAGGTCCTGCTGTAGTCTTCGACTCTCAAGAGGATGCCTGTGAGGGAATTCTTGGTGGGAAAGTGAAGAGTGGCGACTGCGTGGTTATTACCCACGAAGGTCCTAAAGGGGGACCAGGTATGCAGGAGATGCTTTATCCCACATCTTATATTAAGAGCCGCCACCTTGGCAAAGCGTGTGCACTGATTACCGACGGACGTTTCTCCGGCGGAACCAGTGGGCTGAGTATTGGACATATCTCGCCAGAGGCAGCTTCGGGCGGAAATATCGGTAAGATCAAAGATGGAGACATCATCGAGATAGACATTCCCAACCGGAGTATTCAGGTGAAGCTCAGCGAAGACGAACTTGCAAACAGAAGACAACAACCCTTAAAACGTAATCGACTGGTAAGTAAAGCCTTGAGAGCTTATGCTCAGAGTGTTAGTTCAGCCGATAAGGGTGGGGTTAGAATTGTAGATTAAATAGTCCTCCAAGAGATTAATTTGTTAGGATAATGGATAGTAAGAAAAAAGAATACGCTACACAGAGCGACAACCGTCTACAGGAAACAGAGTCTCCGTGGGCGGGAATTCAGATCGGAGAGGAGTGCAGCGGTGCAGAGATATTGATGCGCGCCTTATACCAGGAGAATGTAAAAACGATATTTGGTTACCCTGGCGGAGCGATTATACCCGTTTTTGACAGGTTGTATACCTATACCCATAAGCGTGAGCCGTGGTTTCATCATGTGTTGGTGCGCCATGAGCAGGCTGCAGCCCATGCGGCAGAGGGCTATGCGCGCGTGAGTGGAGAAGTTGGGGTGGCTTTGGTGACGTCGGGTCCCGGTGCCACCAACACCTTGACTGGTGTGGCTGATGCAATGATGGACTCTATACCCATTGTGGTGATTGCCGGACAAGTGGGCATCAACGACTTGGGGACCGATGCTTTTCAGGAAGTGGATCTTGTTGGAATGACCCAGCCCATCACCAAATGGAGTTATCAAATCAGACATGCGGAGGATGTAGCATGGGCAGTGAACCGTGCTTTTTATATAGCCCGGAGTGGTCGTCCCGGTCCTGTGGTGCTCGATTTTGCCAAGAATGCACAAGTGAGCAAAGCCAAGTGGATGCCGGGTAAGACAAACGCGGTGCGTTCTTATTTGCCCTATCCGAAGATCGACCGCGAGGCCGTGAGAGCAGCAGCCGAATTGATCAACAATGCCAGCAAACCCATGGCTCTTGTGGGACATGGAGTGGAGATTGCCGATGCGCAGAATGAATTGAAAGACTTTATAGAAAAGGCCAACATCCCAGCTGCACGTACATTGCTTGGATTGTCGGCGCTGCCAACAGATCATGCGCTGAATATGGGTATGCTGGGCATGCATGGCAACTATGCACCTAATGTGAAGCAACAGGAGGCCGACGTGATTATCGCAGTGGGCATGCGCTTTTCTGACCGTGACACCGGGCGGCTTAATGATTATGCCAAGCAGGCAAAGATTGTTCATTTGGATATTGATCCTGCAGAAATAAACAAGAATGTAAGGGCCGATGTAGCTGTGGTGGGCAACTGCAAAGAAAGTTTGCCGGCCATTACGGCACTGCTGCAAAAAGCCGATCATGGCGAATGGATAGAGTCGTTTGCCCCGCTCTATGAAGAAGAGAAACGAGAAGTAATCGATGGCGCAACACGTCCTGAATCCGGACCCTTGTTGATGGGCGAGGTGGTGAGAGCCGTGACCAATGCCGTGGGTGCCGATGGCGTCTTAGTGAATGATGTGGGTTTGAATCAGATGATTTCGAGCCGATATTTCAACTATACAAAAAAACGAAGTATCGTTACCAGCGGTGGTCTGGGAACCATGGGCTTTGGCCTTCCCGCAGCCATAGGAGCTGCTTTCGGGACTCTCGATCGCACGATATGCTGCTTTATGGGTGACGGAGGTTTCCAGATGTCTATTCAGGAGCTGGGCACCATCATGGAGCAACAGACTCCTGTCAAGATGATAGTGATGAACAATAATTATTTAGGCAATGTGCGTCAATGGCAGGACTTGATGTTTGATCACCGTCACTCCTTCACCCGAATGCTTAATCCCAGATATGATGCGATTGCCGAGGGATACGGAATACCATACGATGTGGCGATTAACCGTGAGGATCTCAAGGACAAGATAGCAAAAATGCTGGCCACGGACGGTCCTTATATACTGGAATGTGCTGTGATGGAGGAGGAGAATGTGGTACCGATGATAACCCCGGGGAGTGCTGTGGACGAAATGAAGTTGCATTTGGATATTTAAGAAATGGAGCAGAAGTTTTATACCTTATTAGTATATAGTGAGAATGTAGCTGGTGTGTTGAATCAGGTTACAGCTGTGTTTACACGTCGCCAGGTGAATATTGAAAGTCTGAATGTGTCGGCATCGAGCATAGAGGGTATACACAAATACACCATAACGTGTTGGAGTGTACCCGATGAGATTGTGAAAATCACAAAGCAAATAGAGAAAAAGATAGATGTGATCAAGGCTAACTACTACACGGATGACGAGTTGTTTATCCATGAAGTTGCCCTGTATAAAATCTCCACGCTGGCACTTTTAGACAATCCGGAAATATCACGAACCATACGCAGGCACGATGCGCGTATGATGGAAGTCAACCCGACTTACTCCACTGTGTTGCTTGCTGGTCTGACAGAAGATATCGCCGACTTGTACGATCAGCTGAGTGCTTATAACTGTCTGTTGCAATATTCACGCTCGGGTCGTATCGCTGTAACCCGTAGTTTTGAGGAACCAATTACGGAATACCTCAATGGACAGGACGAGACAATGATATAAACGTAATGACGAACGACAAGCAGAAGGACGAAAAGTTACCCAAGGTGGGGCGGTATGATTTTATTGCAGAACCGTTCCATTGCGATTTTCAAAATCGAATGTTCATGGGTCATTTGGGAAATGCAATGCTTAATGCGGCCGATTTCCACAGCAACGAACGTGGTTATGGCATGCATTATCTCAATACCATTCAAAAAACATGGGTGTTGTCCAGACTGGCCGTGGAAATAACGGATATGCCTGAAGCCTATGATGAATTTTCGATTGAAACCTGGGTAGATGGAACGATGAGGTCGTTTACAAGTCGAAACTTTGCGGTTGTCGCTCGGGACGGCAAAAAGGTTTACGGATATGGGCGCAGCATTTGGGCGCTGATTGATACTCAAACTCGTCGCCCTGCGGATTTGCAAAGTATACACGATGGATTGATTTTAGAATATATCGAAACGGAAAAAGCGTGTCCTATTCATAATCCCGGACGTGTGAAGATAGATAAGGATGCAACGTTTGTGCGTAGCTGTGACACATATTATAATGATATAGATGTGAATGGGCATGTCAATTCTGTCAAATACATAGAACATATACTCGATCTTTTCAATTTGGAATGGTATCGATCGAACTTTCTTAAAAGGATGGAAATATCCTATGTGGCAGAAAGTCATCTGGGCGACAGACTCAATTTTTACAAGCAGAGCAATAATGATGGTGAATATTGCGTGAGCGTAACAAAAGGAGATCAAGAAGAGGTGGAAGTTGTAAGATGTTTGCTTTATTTTTCAAATAGTTGAAATACTATTTGCTTATTTTCTATTATTTTGTTACCTTTGTGGGCGAAAATTGAACAAAACAGGATTTCCTTGAATTTTGGAAAAGATATTTAACGTTATTAAAACACATAGATTATGGCAGAGATGAATTTTGGTGGTGTTATGGAAACCGTTATCACCAACAAAGAGTTTACTTTGGAAAAAGCACGAGAGGTGCTGAAAGACGAAACCATAGCAGTTATTGGTTATGGCATTCAGGGACCAGGACAGGCCGGTAACCTACGCGACAATGGATTCAATGTTATTGTAGGTCAGCGTGAGGGTAAGACTTACCAGAAGGCGGTCGAAGACGGATGGGTGCCAGGCAAAACGCTGTTTCCTATCGAGGAAGCAGTCAAGAAAGGTACCATTATTTGCATGCTGTTGTCTGATGCAGGTCAGATTGCCTTGTGGCCCAAGCTCAAGCCATTACTTGTTGCTGGAAAGACCTTGTATTATTCCCATGGATTTGCCATCAACTGGTCTGACCGCACAGGAGTTGTTCCACCAAAGGATATCGATGTTATTATGGTTGCTCCTAAGGGGTCGGGCACTTCGCTCCGCACTATGTTCCTCGAAGGACGTGGATTGAACTGCTCGTATGCTGTTTATCAGGATGCATCCGGCAAGGCAGAGGATAAAACCATCGCTTTGGGTATTGGTATCGGTGCCGGCTATCTGTTTAAAACAACTTTCCAACGCGAGGCTATCTCTGACCTCACTGGCGAGCGTGGCTCACTGATGGGAGCTATTGAAGGATTGCTTGAGGCTCAGTATGAAACCCTCCGTGAGCATGGATATTCACCATCGGAAGCCTTCAACGAGACCGTTGAGGAGCTGACACAAAGTCTTGGCCCGTTGTTCGGAGAAAAAGGAATGGACTGGATGTATGCCAATTGTTCCACCACGGCACAGCGTGGTGCTCTGGATTGGCGTCCACGTTTTAAAGCTGCGATCAAGCCAGTGATGGAGTGGCTTTATCTGAGTGTGCAGAATGGAACCGAAGCACAGATTTCCATAGACAGAAACTCTCAGCCAGACTATCGTGAAAAACTGAATGCTGAGTTGAAAGAAATGCACGATATGGAAATGTGGCGTGCCGCAGAGACAGTGCGTCAGCTCCGTCCGGAAAACAATTAAAGTTTATAATTATATCATGTCATGGCTCTGAACTTGTGAAAGTTCAGGGCTTTTCGTTATATGGCTGTCTACAGTCCACGTGTATGATGAACTATGCGCTCCATCTGTTTATAGATAGATCAACGAACCATCCAAATGTATTATCTCTTCGTTCACCAGATATCTCAAGGCGTTGTCAAGCTGTTTTTTGGGAATGTTGAGCTGGTGTAGCTCGTTGATCATATGTTTTTCTCCATCTTTAAGAAGAACGATAACGGCTTGGCGAGCGTATTTGTCATCTTCACCGGAAGTTCTGTCCACTCTGCTGGAAACGCACACATCGCATACGTTGCAATCGTGTGATTTCGTTTCCCCGAAGTATCGAAGAAGTTGGCGGCTTCGACATACATTATTGTTTGAAGCATATTCGATTATGGCTTCGATGCGTTTGGTAAACTGTTCCTTCCGGTCTTCATACACATTTTTCGCGATAACCATTTCGTCGATGTCCACTCGACTTTGCGTGTAGGTAATATAAGGTGTCTTGCGTTGGGGGATAAAATGCACGATATGTTTTCTGCTGAGCGTCTTGAGCACTTGATAGGTAGATTCTCTGCCAATTCCGGCTTGCATAGCTATAAGCGCTTCGTCGATATATCCGTAATCGGTGAAGAGTCCACCATAATTGCGAAGAATGGCCGTAATAACTGCTTCCTCGTGTGGAGAGAGTTCGTTAAGTCGGTAAAGTTCGCTTCGCCCCAATAGAAACATGAGTCGTGCGCTGGCATCTGGATCAACCTCATATTCGATGTATCCGGCGTTTTGCAACAGCTTCAGGGCCGAATTCACCATAATCGGAAAATATTTATAGGTATGACAGAACTTATCGATTTCGAAAGCAAAGGTATGTTCAAACCCGCTCCCCACACCTATTGTATAGTAGTAGGACAAATGTTCATAGACATCCTTAATATAATCTTTCTCGGGAAAATTATCAGCTATACGCTTGATGAGCTTGCGATGATCGCTATTGTTCCATAACAGTACCGCGTAAGCTTTGTTACCATCACGTCCGGCTCGGCCTGCCTCTTGAAAGTATGCTTCGATGGAGTCCGGGCAATCGATGTGCACCACCAGTCTGACATCGGGTTTGTCGATGCCCATGCCAAACGCATTGGTAGCAACGATAACACGCTTCTGGTCTTGCTTCCACAGCTTTTGGCGTTCATCCTTGACGGTTGGTTCCAGTCCGGCATGATAAAATGTGGAGGAAATATTATTTCGTTCGAGCATGCCCGAAATATCCTTGCATCTTCTTCGACTCCGCACATACACGATTGCACTGCCTTGAAGTCTTGATAATATATGTATGAGTTCGGTCTCTTTGTCTGTGGCTTCTCTCACTACGTATGCCAGGTTTCGTCGCTCGAAACTCATACTGAATACGTTTTTTGCCTGAAAATTGAGTTGTTTCTGAATGTCATCAACAACTTGCGGAGTGGCTGTAGCAGTGAGAGCCAGCACTGGCGCATCGGGCACAAGCTTTCGAATATCAGCAATCCGGAGATAGGATGGACGAAAATCATACCCCCACTGACTGATACAGTGGGCTTCATCCACGGTGATAAAGCTCACCTTCATGTGTTTTAGCTTGGTTTGAAAAATAGCTGATCCAATGCGTTCGGGCGACACATATAGTAGCTTGGTGTTACCAAGAATACAGTTTTCCAGATTTTTCAGAATCTCAGCTCTCGACATTCCCGAGTAAACGGCTGTAGCCATGATGCCCTTTTCACGCAGGTGCTGCACTTGGTCTTTCATCAAGGCAATGAGTGGAGTGACCACAATGCATACCCCATCCTGAGCCAATGCCGGAACTTGAAAGGTGATAGACTTGCCTCCGCCCGTGGGCATTAGCCCGAGAGTATCTTTTCCAGAGCCGATACTTTCAATGATTTCCCGTTGAATGCTCCGAAACTCTTTATACCCCCAGTATTGTTCAAGAATTTGTAAATAGTGGTCCGTCACCGTTGCTTACTGTCTTCGCCGATTGATGTCTCACTTTCTGCGGGACGTATATCCTCAATTTGAAGTTGCACTTGATTACGCTTGAAGACATTGTTTTCAATTGTATAGGCAATGTCGAACGAGCGTTTCGACTTGATATATCGAGCCGATGCACTTTGCCCAAAGGCGATACCGTTAACCACAGTGCTCGAATTGGAATCAACCAGTTCAAGCTTAATATGTTCCTGGAAACGCCCAACAACCTTGCTGGTTCCATAATCATACACGCCTTTGGTGCAGAATACAGGTTTCGTATTGCCTGGTCCAAATGGGGAGAAGCGTTTCAGGTCATTGTGCAGTCGCTTGGAGATGTCCTTAAAGTCGATTTCAGCATCTATATCCAGATAAGCTTCGGTTTGCTCGGGCTCTATGTGTTCTTCCACATAATTATGAAATCTATTGCAAAATTCGTGGATATCCTCCCATTTTAACGTCAGCCCGGCTGCGTATGTATGCCCTCCGAAATTAATCAGGATGTCACGGCAATGTTTTATAGCAGAATAAATATCAAAGCCCATGACCGACCGCGCCGATCCTGTGGCAAAATCACCATCGCGGGTGAGCACGACTGTTGGGCGGAAATACATTTCCGTGAGACGTGAAGCCACTATGCCGACAACCCCCTTTTTCCAATGCTCATCATAGAGTACGATACTCGAATGGTGTTCTTGGCTTTCGAGTTTAGCAACGATTTGATTGGCTTCTTCAGTCATTTGTTTGTCAATATCCTTGCGCTGTTCATTATATTCGTCGATTCGCCGAGCTTCTTCCAAAGCCATGCTGAAGTCTTTCTCTACAAGCAACTCCACACTTTCCTTGCCGTTCTCCATGCGTCCGGATGCATTAATGCGTGGGCCAATTTTAAAGATGATGTCGCTCATTGAGATCTCGCGCCCGCTAAGACCGCATATATCAATAATAGATTTCAGACCAACGCTCGGATTCTGGTTGAGTTGTTTCAGTCCGTGGAAGGCCAGAATGCGGTTTTCATCCACTACAGGTACCAGGTCTGCCGCAATGCTTACGGCGCAGAAGTCAAGTAAGGGGATGAGTCGTGAGAATGGTATTCCGTTGTTTTTTGCAAAAGCCTGCATGAACTTAAAGCCCACCCCGCAGCCACTCAGCTGCTTGAAAGGATAGGTGTCGTCAGTCCTTTTGGGATTCAGAATAGCTACCGCGGGCGGAATTTCCTCATCGGGGACGTGATGGTCACATATAATAAAATCTATACCAATGCTCTTGGCATAGCCAATTTCTTCGATTGCCTTGATACCACAGTCGAGAATAATAATCAGTTTAACATCGTTTTCCTTGGCATAGTCTATTCCTTTCTTGCTCACGCCATATCCCTCGTCATAACGGCTGGGAATATAGTATTCTATATTGGAATAAAACTGCTGCAGAAATTTATATACCAATGCCACTGCTGTGCATCCATCTACATCATAATCGCCATACACCATGATACGCTCTTTGCGTCCCATTGCATCGTTCAGACGGTCTACTGCCACGTCCATATCCTTCATGAGGAAAGGGTTTATGAGGTCAGCCAACTGGGGTCTGAAGAATCGCTTGGCAGCACTCTCTGTGGTTATTCCACGCTTGATGAGCAAGCCTGCCAAAATGGGATTGATGTTAAGCTTTTCGCCTAATTCCTTAGCTTGTTGTATGTTGTTTGATGTAGGTGGATCGTATTTCCATTTAAAATGCATTTTAAATTATTTTTATTCTGCTCCAAAGTTACTAAATTTCGATGAAAAAGGGTTGTTATAATAGTTAAAAGTTTGTACTGAAAATTTCTCGTACACATTTTCAGTTGTTCACCGAACGCCCATAAACACCATTTCCGCTTGCGTGTTGGTCAAACCAGAATGGTTGTTGCAGCTTTTGCTGAATGAAAACTTTGTGGGCTGGGGCTATCGGTGTAAAACAGTGAAAAGCAACGCTGACTCCAAGCAAAATATATAAAAAACCTTGCATATCTCGAAAAAAAGTGCGAATATTGCATTTAAATTATGTAGGGGGTCGACTTGTATGTTGTTCAGAACGTTATATGATATTTCGGAAAATAAGGACAACAGAGGGCGACTTTTGACATTGAATCATATCGTGAGTAAAAATGAAATCGTTGGTTGGGGGGTATAAAGTCAAACAGTCCGGCAATCTGTATTATCTTATGTTTTGTGTAGCTTTGCTGCCTATATTGCTATTGCGCGATTTCACTCCGGATAACGAGTTGCGTTATCTCAGTATTGCTGATGAAGCCTTACGACATCACACTTTTTTCACTTTTACCAACCATGGAGCTGTCTATGCTGACAAACCCCCACTTTATTTTTGGTTTGTTATGCTGGGCAAGTGGTTTCTTGGTGCCCATCGGATGTGGTTCCTATCTTTAGACTCGCTTATCCCGGCACTCGTAATCGTCCGAACCATGGATAAGTGGGTCTCCACCGAGATGGATCAGGAAATCCGGAGCATGGCTCAGATGATGTTGCTCACTGCAGGTCTCTTTGCTGGACTGGCCGTTACGCTACGTATGGACATGCTGATGTGCATGTTTATTGTACTCGCACTCCGAGCTTTTTATTGCATGTATACGAGTCCCGACATTAACAAGGCAGTGGCTTGGCAGTTCCCAATTTATATATTCCTTGCTGTATTCAGTAAGGGAATGGTTGGGTTGTTGGTGCCTCTGTGCTCTACGCTTGTATTTCTGCTTTGGACAGGAAAAATTAGACAGTTTGGAAGATATTGGGGGGCACGTACGTGGTGCGTGCTGATCGTAGGATTTCTGCTTTGGTTCAGCGCCGTGTATGCAGAGGCCGGCAAGGAATATCTGAACAATTTGCTTTTTCACCAAACCATAGACCGTGCGGTCAACTCCTTCCATCACAAGGCACCGTTCTATTATTATGGCATCTCCGTATGGTACTCCATCGCACCATGGTCGCTGCTGGTTATCGGCCTGTTGGTCGCTGCAGCTACTCGAAAGTTGTACGCTACGGATCTCCAACGCTTTTTCTGTTCCGTTTTCATATCAACGTTCGTCATGCTATCGTGCATCAGTTCCAAGTTGCAAGTCTACCTACTGCCCGCTTTTCCGTTCGCAGTTTATCTTGCAGCATTATATTTGCAACGATTCAAGCGGACGACATGGCTCAACCTGCTTTTTATTATAACTGCTGCCCTCTTTGTGGTGGTGCTACCTGTTGCCCTCTTTGCCCTTTCACTTGAAAGCACAGTTTACTTGCGACATCCAGCCGTCTATACTGCAGCATTTGCCATGACCTTGACCGGTTTATGGGCATTATGGAACCGATTCAGGATGAAGAGAACTTTGGCGTCGGGTCTACGTACACTTGCCCTGGGACTTACCTGTACACTATTCATAGGCGGATGGGCATTGCCTGCCCTTAATCCATGGATAGGTTACAAGGCATTGTGCCGTGCATCGCTGGATATGGCCAGAGATAAAAGGACAGACCGCATCGCCGTGTGGAAAGTGAGACGACCAGACAATATGGATGTATATTTAGGACGGCCGGTTGATGTCATAGAGACACCCGATGTTAAAGAAGTGCGCTCCCATCATCATACAGTGCTGATGGTGCGTCAGCGCGACCTGAAATATTTTGATATGGAGAAAGCTTCTGTTGTTGGGCCATTCGCTGTCGTCTATCTCAAATAATAAGGTGGCAATTCTATTATCTTTGCGTGTAAATTACAAAAAATGAGCAATATTAATAAAACTTCCAATTACAAGTTGACCATCATTGTTCCGGTGTTCAATGAAGAAGACAATATCCCCGCATTGGAATCAAGGCTGACAACTTTCCTGCCAAACTCGATATGCGATGCATGTGTAATGTTTGTGGATGACGGATCTACAGACGAAAGCCTCCGTCGAATCAAGTCAGTATGTTCTGCCCATCCGGATTTCTTTTATCTTGCCCTGTCGCGTAACGGAGGACTGAGCACGGCCCTGAAGGCTGGTATAGATGCAACCGACTCGCCCTATGTCGGATATATGGATGCCGACTTGCAAACCACGCCAGAAGATTTCAATGCACTCCTTCCTTATGTCAGTGATTACGAAATTGTGACTGGAATAAGAGCAAATCGCAAAGATACCACGTTCAAGAAAATTCAGTCGCGCATCGCCAACGGCTTTCGTAATATGATGACCCATGACGGCGTACAAGACACTGGCTGTCCACTTAAGGTGATGCACACAGATGTTGCCAAACGCATTCCCTTCTTTACGGGTATGCACCGCTTTCTGCCTGCTCTCGTACTTTTACAGAACGGGCGGGTGAAACAAATCCCTGTTCGTCACTTTCCGCGTGTTAAGGGTGAGTCTAAATATCACTTGCGCAACCGTCTGGTGTCTCCGCTTATCGATTGTTTTGCCTACCGTTGGATGAGAAAGCGATACATTAATTACAGTTTATCAGAATGCAATCACTTGGACACCAACCATCGCCATGAGTAGCAGCATCGCCACGTTGGCTATCGGATTTTTGGCTCAGGGCTTTTTCTCAGCACGCATCCTGGTACAGTGGATTCTCTCCGAAAAGGCACGCCGTGTGCTCTCGCCCACGATTTTTTGGGTGCTCAGCCTCATGGGATCCTATCTGCTATGCATATACGGCTGGCTGAGGAATGACTTTGCGATTATCTTTGGTCAATTCATTGCTTATTACATATACCTTTGGAATCTGAAAATGAAGGGAGTCTGGCACCAGCTTCCTGTGATTCTGCGCTTAGTACTGCTGTGCACGCCCTTGGTGGCTGTAGCGTTTGTAAGCGAGCACTCTGCCGACTTCCTGGCTCGCTTTCTGCACAATGATGAGGTGAAGCCTTGGTTGTTGATATTCGGTTCCGTGGGGCAGGTGCTGTTCACGCTTCGCTTTGTTTATCAGTGGCTTTATTCGCGAAGAGAACACGAGTCGCGTCTTCCGGCTGGATTTTGGATTATCAGCCTTTTGGGATCATTGTTCATACTGACCTATGGTATCATCCGAAGAGATCCGGTGCTTATTGTTGGACAGGGTTTTGGCGTCATAGCTTACTCCAGAAACCTCTCTCTGATCATGAACGAAAACAAACAACACAACTTATGAAAATCTTAGTGACAGGCGCGGCCGGATTTATAGGCGCAGCCTTGGTGAAAGCCCTGATAGGCAAACAGCATGAAGTGGTGGGCATCGACAACATCAATTCGTATTACGACCCAGCACTGAAATATGCACGACTGGCCGACGTGGGTATTCCATCAACTGCCATTGCCGAACATAGCATGGTGGAGAGCACCCGAAGCTCTCTCTACAGATTTATGAAGATGGATCTAACTGACCGTACGGCCATGAAGGCTCTGTTTGCCTCTGAGGGGTTCGACATCGTTTTCAATCTTGCGGGACAGGCCGGCGTTCGCTATTCGATAGAGAATCCGTTTGCTTATGTCGAAAGCAATATTTTCGGCTTTCTCAATATCTTGGAAAGCTGTCGCCACCATCCGGTGAAACATCTCGTCTATGCCAGTTCAAGTAGCATTTACGGCATGAACAATCGGGTTCCCTATTCTGAAACCGACATGACCGATAGTCCTGTCAGCCTTTATGCTGCCACCAAGAAATCGAACGAACTCATGGCACATGCGTACAGCAAACTCTATGGCATACCGGCTACCGGGCTGCGTTTCTTCACCGTGTACGGTCCGTGGGGGAGACCCGATATGGCACCGTCTCTTTTTATGAAATCTGTGCTTGACGACACTCCGATTCATGTGTTCAACCATGGTGACATGCAACGTGATTTTACCTATATCGACGATGTGGTCAACGCCATGTTGCTCGTGGCCGGACATCCGTCTGGCGAGACCGTTCCTCACACGGTCTATAATGTGGGGCATTCGAGTCCGGTGGCATTGATGGATTTCATCAGGGTCATCGAGGAGGAAACTGGACGAAAGGCACGCCTGAAGATGGAGCCTATGCAACCCGGCGACGTCAGTTGTACCTATGCTGACATTTCGCGCCTGCAACACGATTTTGGCTTTGTTCCCCAAGTGTCCGTTCAGCAGGGTATACATGCTTTTTACCAGTGGTATAAGGACTACACACGAGTCTCCATGTCAGACGGTAATGGGGTTAGGGTATAATCTCTCCATTTAGGTTTCGTGTTCGAGTACCATCTTTTTAGCCTACTGCTCCATGGCTTTAAAGAATGAGTGGATTTTGGAAGCATCGACTGCATAGGCTTTAACGCCGTAGATGATCCGCTCGTTCATCAAACGCTGTAGACCAATATACCCGCTTGGATCCGTGTCGACGATGTGTTGCTGATAGTAATTGCTGCTATACCGTGGAGATACATCCTGCGGCAATTTCCCGTATTCGCCCAGATACCAGTTAGCGGAAAAGAAATTGTGGGTGGAGTGTTGCATGTCGAATTTGCTGGGTTCTGCCGTGTAGAAGATGTTATGAGCTATTGTCGTTGTATTGGCATAACCTCCCCAAGAGTCGGCAAGTATCATGGTGCGATCCATTTCGGGCTTCGGTTTTTTAGATGAATGAAGGATGTTATGGTTGATGTTGGTATGGATCACAGGCCCAGCAATGTGTATATTGGGAGAGAACATCTTTCCTGTGCGTGTGGTCTTTGGTCTGATGCCGTCACCAATACTGATGTTATATCTCACGATGCTGTTTTGGTTGCCAAGGCTGTAGCTGTCTGCCTCGCCGTCATCGCAGATCAATACGAGTCCGCCATAGTTCTCGTGGCTGTAGTTATACTGTATTAACGTATTCCGGCAATTGTAATCGCAGTCGTAACCTTGGGCATCCCATGGTGCCTTATGGCCCGATACGTCGTTGAATTGAATGACCGTATTGTCGCAGCTCCATGGCCAAATACCTGCAGCAGCCTCTGTGTCGGGCAGCATGTCGGGACAGTCGCGTATCACGTTGTATTCTATTAAAGTACTGTCGCAGCCTATAGGCACTATGCCGTCACCAGGCACTTGTTCGATGAGATTGCCGCGAACTATCGTATTGGTGCTGGGTGCCCAGTGGTGGCGATTGAAGTTACCGCTCCATATGATGGCATTGCGAGCACATCGTAAGATATGGCAATTTTTGATGATCAGACTGTCGAATCTTGACTCCTTCGTTTTGCCACCATTCTGTATCATTATACCGCAACCCCCGCCTTCGCTTTTTACCAGAGAACCATTGACGTCACGCACGATGACAGAGTCGATGGTGATATTGCGCGACACTCCGTAATCCATACATTCTATCAGCAGACCCGTGCGGTGAGCTTTACGCTCCTTTCCCGTGTTGACGATTTCTATTCCTCTCAAAGTGAGATAGTCGGAATTGTTGATTTTTAGGGCCCACTGTGAGTTGTCGTTACCGACCACTCGAGGCATGGCTCCTTGACCATAGGATGTGACCAAAATACGTCCTGCAGCAGTGCCTTTTCCGTTCACCTCAAGTTCACCACGAAAAACCTGTCCACGGTGCAGTAACAGACGATCACCTGCCTCCAGAAATTGTCGGCTGGCTCTTTCCAGCGTCTTCCAAGCCTTTTTAGGGCTTCTTCCTTTAGCACGGTCATTGCCATGGAGAACATCTACATAGTATGCCGTCGGCTGGTGTATCTCATTGTGAGGTACCACGTTTTCTGCCTTTGTCTTAGCAGCTCCGCAAAGGAGTAGCATTAAAACCATGAACAATTTATTATAATGCATATTGTGAAATAGTTTATGCGAGTCGTTTTCTGTCATTAGAGAGACGGCAGCAAATAGAGAGAACTGAAGAATACAAATATATGTTTTTTATAAAAATACAGCAACAAATATATGAATTATTTTGCTTATCCGTTAAATGCGCTCATCCTTGTCGTGCTGCAATAAAAGTCTAATCGTTAGGAATTTACCGTATTAATAGCTTTATGGAATGGCTACTTCTAAAACTGTTTTCGTATTTGTGTGCGGAATATTCAGGCATTTCTTCGCTTGATCGAAGACTCGGAGCGATGACGACTATCGTTCGAAAGACGAACGTATTGCGGCCGTTATACATGTGTCTAACGTTCGCCGTACAGGTGTATGTCGAACGACATACGATAACGCAACGCTGCGATGGCCACGTGGTCTGGCTTGGCATGATGGGAATTGGGATATAAACGAAAACGTCCCCGGCAACAACTGTTGCACGGGGACGCTATTCGTGATGAATCCTTTAATCAGATACCAATTTTCTTTTTTATATTTTTGGGTACCGCGTTCTTGTTTACCATGAAGTCCATGGTGTTGGCCACGATGAAATTTTTGGTCATATACCAAATACCCTTGTAGTCTCCGGTCTCTCCCCAAGAGTTTTTCACCATGTAGTATTCCTTGCCGTTTTGATCCTTGGCAATGCCATAGATCAGCATGCCATGGTCGTCGGTCAGTTCCCAATTGTCAAATCTCTCTTGTCTTAGCTTCTGTGTGGGTGTCAGTTCCGGAACATTAACGCCCAGCGAGTCCACAATGCTCTTTTTCTTGTCTGCCGACAGTTTCAGCCAGCGAGCCATGTCACTGCCCTCCATGTTCTCCATCTTTTTGGTATCGTACATGTAGGCCAGTCCCTGACGTGTAAAGCCATCCTCGCTCACGTCGCCGCCCCATGCCACGGTATAGCCGTTCATAATGGCATTGTCGATAATCTTGGACAGTTCCTCGATCGGAACATTCCATGACAAAGGATTGCGCCAATTATCTTGTACTTCGACAGCAAACTGTGTCCAGAATGGGTGATGTGTGTATGAGGTGAAGGTAACGTAGTTGTCCCAATCGAGTCCGAGACTTGAAGCAAAGCTCTTAGGTGTGTAAGTTTTGCCTTGATAAGTGAACTGCTCAGGACATTTGCCGAGATAAGCATCAAGAATGCCCTGAAGGCCTACCTTCCATTGTCCGGATAATTTCTTGGCACTGCTCTTGGCCACACTCTGGACATAGGGAGTCATTACGGAGAAAAACTCGTTGAAATTATTGAGCGAATCACCATAGAGGCTGCCAGGGAATGGCATGGCGTCCTCGGGACAAATGCCGTAGTGTTGAATGACATAGAGAGGGTCGTAGCAGCTACCGCCTTGTGCAAACTGGCAGTCGCCGTGCAGGCGAACAACCTGGATGGCACGATCCATATAGGTCTTGTTGGTCACAAAACTTTCGCAAAGGTCGTAGGTCTTGCCTGTTGCCTTCAGTATTTCTGCCTCAAAAAAGCTCAGTGTGGAGTATGCCCAGCAGGTGCCCGACCGGTTCTGGTCTTTGATACTGGTAATTGCATTCTCTTTCACTACGGTGAACACCGGCTTGTTCGGTTTGTCCTCGCTTTTCTTGTCTTGAGCATAGGCTCCGGTTGCAAATACTGCAAGGAGAGCCATGATAAGTTGTTTTTTCATTATCTGTTATAATTATTAGTTAGTTCTTTATTTTCTCAGAGTGTGTCAGCGTGCGATAAATTCCTCTACATCCTTGGGATGGTAGGGTATGCGGTCTTTGCCAATGAACCGGCAGCCGTCCGCTGTGATGAGCAGGTCGTCTTCAAGACGGATACCTCCAAAGTCCTTGTAGGTTTCGAGCTTGTCAAAATTGATAAACTCCTTGCAATGCCCGCTGGCTTTCCATTCGTCGATGAGAGCCGGGATGAAGTATATACCTGGTTCATCGGTTACGACGAAGCCCTCCTCCAGGCGTCGACCCATACGTAGGCAGTTGGTTCCAAACTGCTCGAGGTTGGGCCGAACCTCTTCGTCAAAGCCCACATTGATCTGGTCGAGGTTCTCCATGTCGTGCACGTCCATGCCCATCATGTGACCCAGACCGTGAACCATAAACATAGCATGTGCACCGGCAGCCACGGCCTCATCGGTGTCACCCTTCATCAGTCCGAGTTCCTTCAGACGTTCGGTCATCAGTCGACACACCCCGAAATGCACGTCCCACCACTTTACACCGGGCTTTGCCACGGTGAGTACGTAGTCGTGACACTCCTCAACAATCGAGTAGATTTCCAACTGTCTCTGGTCGTAGCGACCGCTGACAGGTGTTGTGCGTGTGTTGTCCGAGCAGTAATTGTTGATGGTTTCCGCACCCGCATCACAGAGCATAAGCCTCCCTTCTTGCAGCTTGGCCATCGAGGGGGAACCGTGTTGTATCTCGCCGTGCTGCGAAAGAATGGTCGGGAAGCTCACCATGGCACCCATTCCGTTGGCTATACCATCGAGAACGCCGGCGATTTCTTTCTCTGTGACGCCCGGGCGGCACATTTTCATGGCTGTGGTATGCATCTTATAGCCAATGGCTGCAGCACGTTCGAGTTCTTCGATTTCCTCAGCAGTCTTGGTTGATCGCATCTTGACAACGGCTTGAATAAGAGGCATGGAGGCACTCTCTTTTTGTTGGTTGGGATGAATTCCCAATAGGTCGAATATCTGAATCTTGATATCTGATCGATAGGGGGGAAGGAAGTGTAGTTTACGTTTGTCGCGCATGGCATCATGGCAGATGGTTGTTAAGGCTTTCATGGGGGCACTATTGGCTACGCCTATCTGCAATGCCATGTCGTGGACGCTATCCACTGCACCATACCACACAATGTCATCAATGGAAATATCGTCGCCAATGAGGGTTTCGACATCGTTGTCTATGTCGATAACTCCAACGAGACCGCTCCTGTTCTGTCCAAAATAATAGAGGAAGGAGGAGTCTTGGCGGAACGGATGATAGCCATTATTAGGGAAGTTAGCTGGTGACTCGTTATTACCAAATAAAACAATAATGCCGCTCTTAACGAGTTTTTTCAACTCTGCGCGTCGGCGTGCGTAAGTCTCTTTGCTAAACATATTAGGGATTTTTAATTTTTAAATACTTGCAAAGTTACAAATAATACGTTAGAAATGAGTACATTTGTAGCCGAAATTTATAGTAATTATGCAATTTGACAGAAATATCGGCCTTGTGCTTGAAGGTGGTGGGATGCGCGGTGTTTTCACGAGTGGTGTTCTCGATGCTTTTATGAAGCATGAGTTATATTTCCGTTATGTGGTCGCTGTATCGGCTGGAGCATGCAACGGCATGAGCTATATTTCTCGCCAACCACGTCGAGCTCGCCTTACCAACATTGATTTTTTAGCCAAATACGACTATGTGGGCTTGAGACATCTGGTTACTCAAGGCTGTGTGTTTGATCGGAAACTGTTGTATGACCGCGTGCCCAACGAATTGATACCCTTTGATTATGATGAGTATTTCAAGCATGCAGAAAATTTCGAAATTGTTGCGACGAGTTGCAGGACAGGACGCGCGGTGTATCTTACAGAGTGTGAAGACCGACATCGTGCCAATACGATAGTGCGGGCTTCAAGCAGTCTGCCGTATGTCAGCAAGATAGTGGAAGTGGACGGTGAACCCATGCTTGATGGTGGAATAGTTGACTCAATTCCCGTGATGCGGGCTATGGAGACCGGACATAAAACCAATGTTGTGATTTCTACCCGTAATTATGGCTACCGGAAAACAAGCAAAGATCGCAAAATTCCATCCTTTGTCTATCGGAACTATCCTCGTCTCCGTGTAGCGCTCAGCCGTCGTATTGAGGCCTACAACAATCAACTTCAGCTCATTGAGGACTTAGAACGGCAAGGGGATATTATTTGCATTCGTCCGCATAAGCAAATGGAGGTGAAGCGAATAGAGAAAGACACGAAGAAGCTTGAGCGTCTTTACGAAGAAGGGTTCAGTTTGGGCGAGAAGTTTTGTGAGGAATATATGTAGAACTATCAATCGACGTGCAAGTCATCTTTTTCCTTTTTCTGGTCATGAAAGGGGTAGGGGCAGTACTGAATTTTTCCAGAGAGGTTCTTCGATATGCCTTTTATTTCAGCAGGTCAGGTCTCAGCCGTTTGGTTCTTTCCATGGCTTGATCCATTTCCCACTGTTTAATTTTGGCCTCGTTGCCGCTCAATAGGATGTCGGGTACTTTCCAACCTTTGTAATCTGCCGGTCGCGTGTAAACCGGAGCAGCCAGCAAGTTGTCCTGGAAACAATCGGAAAGTGCACTCTGTTCATCACCAACCACACCTGGAACAAGGCGTATCACAGTGTCGGCAATGATGGCAGCAGCCAGCTCGCCACCTGTCAGCACGAAGTCACCTACGCTGATTTCTCGTGTGACGAGATGATCGCGTACGCGTTGGTCTATGCCTTTGTAGTGACCACAAAGAATAATGAGGTTCTGTTGAAGGCTCATGGTGTTGGCCATTTGTTGGTCAAACTTTTCACCATCGGGCGATACATAGATGATATCATCATATTCACGTTCATCTTTCAGGGCTTGGATGCATCTGTCAATGGGTTCTATCTGCATGACCATTCCGGCAAACCCGCCGTAGGGATAGTCGTCCACGCGACGCCATTTGTCCTTGGTGTAGTCTCTGAGATTGTGCAGCTGAATCTCTGCCAGCCCTTTCTTTTGGGCACGAGCCAATATAGATTCGTTTACAAACCCCTCGATCATTTCCGGTAATACGGTGATGATGTCTATTCTCATAGTGCTAATATCTGATCTGATGAAAGCAGAACGCCTTTCTTTTTTATGAATTTGTTTTCTCCCTCAATACTTCATGAACCTGTGTTAACGGAACGTCCATTTTGCGGCAAGGGTCGGAATGGCATAGAATCGGTTGTTCTTTCCATTGTTGTTCCACACGAAGTTGTTACTCAGTTCCACTTCTGTGCCAAGACTTAGGTTCACTTTCTCCATTCCCTTGAGGGTGTTCAGGTTAAACCAGAACTGTGGTTCGCTTATTATAATCCACTTGCCCTTCACGTTGGGGTTGTACCACGTGTCACAGAATCCGCTGAACGTACACAGATTGTTGGCAAAGGTTATGCTCCAAACCTCTGTGAGTTGAAACGAGCTGAATGGGCTGGCACCGTAATGACGACTCTTGAAATAATACTTGTACATGGCTTGGATGCTGAAGGTTTGCCGGAAGTCGGCACTGTGCCAGTTCCATGCTCCACCGCCCAATACGGCGTGCTGAAATCGTGTTGCCATCCACGTTTTCTCATCGCTACTCAGTCCGCCGTTGTATTCTACGTGGGCAGCCCATTGCTTATTCTTTGTCATGTTAAATTCCCGAGTTATCTCCCAATAGGCGCCGGCCACACCGTCTCGCTGATAGTCAATGTCGGTGAAGGTGTATGTACTTCCCCAGTTGTCCGGGTGAAACATTTCAAAGGTCGTGGTTACGCTCGGTCGATTGCTCAAATCGTTGTACAACGTGTGTCCGAGATCATAATGAATTTGAAGATTTTGCGCAAACAAAGCCAAGGTAACGGCTACTAACGCAACTGTTGTGAGAAGTCGTTTCATGATTGTATGATTTTTTGCAAAATTACTTTAAAATCTCAGATAGCCCAAGTTTTTCTGTGACTATTCTGTGAATCGGACGATAAATTCATCTTCTGAAATGATGGGGATATGCAGTTGTTGTGCCTTTTGGTTCTTTCCGCTTGTTGAAGTAACATCGTTGTTGATAAGAAACGATGTTGACTTGCTCACAGATCCTGTCACCTTTCCGCCTTGACTCTCTATGTAAGCCTTGAGTTCGTTTCGATTTTTATAATGGTGAACGTCTCCGGTTACTACAAAAGTTAGACTCTCACATTTCTTTCCCGTAGGTTCAATCGAGACTTGTTCGATAACAACTTCTTGTAAAAGCCGGTCTACAATGGTTTGGTTTCGCACGTCACTAAACCAGTTGACCAGTGAAGCCGACGTCTCCGGGCCAATACCGGGAATCATGGCCAGCAAATCACCGGGTGCAGGCGTGAACAGGTCGGTGCTTTTTCCTCGTCCGGTGACCATGTTGATAAGGTCGGTCAAAGCGTAGGTTGACAGCAGGCGGTTGCAAGCATCCTTCCCGACTAAGGGGATGGAGAGGGCGTAGAGAAATCTGCGGGCTTCGACTTTCCGAGATTTCTCAATCGAACTTACCATGTTGGCAGCTGACTTTTCACCAAACCCTTCAAGGCGGGCTATCTGTCCTGCATGGGCCGGAAGATGATAGATGTCAGCATATTCGGCAACCCATCCAAGGTTGATAAACTTCGAAATGGTTTGTTCTGAAATTCCGTCCACGTCCATTCCGTCCTTAGACAGAAAGCGCCTGAACTTCTTGAGTTCTTTGGCCGGACATGTCTCGTTCGTGCAATGCAGAGTTCTGGTGCCACTACTGGGACTCACAATAATTTCAGTGGGGGATTTACACACCGGGCATTCGTGTGGTGTTTCCAGTTCACCTACTTTCTCATACACTTTGATTACCTTTGGAATAATTTTGTTTGCCTTGATTACTGCGAGCTTCGTGCCCTTTCCGCCAATGCCCAATCGTTCGCATTCGCTGATGTTACATAGCGATGCCCGTTTTACAGTGGTGCCTTCGAGTTCCACGGGGCGAAACACGGCAACAGGCGAAATGGTCGATGCTGCGCAGCTCCATTCTATTTCTTCCAATTCGGTGTCAGCACTCTCGTCTTGCCATTTGAACGCGTAGCCCGCCCTGGTGGCATGATGTCCGGTAACCGATCCGGTCGAAGCATACGCTGTGTCGTCATAGACAATAACTAAGCCGTCCACAGGATATGGATTCTCACGATTGGTCACTCTCAGCGTCCATTGATCGATTGCCTTTTGTATGTTCTCAAGCGTAGGTTGCTCAATACATTCGTGGTCTACGCATTGCATGCCATTCTCCCTCAAGAAGTCCATTCGGCTCCCCCAAGAGCTGATGTCCTCGTCAGAATGTACCAGCGTGAACGGTATCCATCGGATATTTCTCTGCGACACCTCATTGGGGTCTTTCAGTGTCAATGAACCTGATGCAAGATTGCGCGGATTGGCGTATTCTGCATCATTTTCCATGTTGAATTGTTCAAAATCTTCATAAGAGATAATGGCTTCGCCACGGATTACCACGTGCCCTTTGTTCTTGATTTTCTGTGGAATCCCTGCAATAGCTTTGGCTAAATGAGTGATATTGGTGCCGATATGCCCATTGCCACGGGTGACCACTTTTGTGAGCTTACCGTTATCGTAAGTCACTACCAATGTCAGTCCGTCTAATTTCCAAGACAACCATATTGGTCTGCCTGTAGCCCACTTTACCAGGTCATCCACCAATTTGGTCTTGGCAAGGGATAATGTGGCAAACTCATGCTCTTCTTTCTGGCCTGTGATATTGTCTTCCGACACTCTGTTGGTGGGCGAGTCGGGTAGAGTCTTTCCAGTCTCCTGTTCGATAAGTTTCAGCTTATCGAACAGGGCATCCCATTCGTAGTCAGACATCAATTCGTCACGACCATTGTAATATGCATCCGATGCACGGTTGAGCTGCTCAACCAACTCCTGCATCCTTTGAAGTTTATCCATAGAATTTAACTATTTTCCCCCTACCAAGGCTTAAAAAACAAATGAGGTGACAGTATGAGTCGGGTTTCCTACGACTCTCTACCATCACCACACCAGTATACCAAACGATTGAACAACAATCCTTTGTCGTTTTAAAATATATTGCTGCTAAACCGAATGATTGTTCAAACTTAGTATTTAGCCATTTTGATGGCTACAATTGCACACTCATCACCTTTGTTTCCTAATCGTCCGCCACTACGATCCTTAGCTTGCTGAAGATCATTGGTTGTTAGCAAACCGAATACAACCGGAATATTTTGATTGGCATTCAAATATGATATTCCATGGGTTACTCCTTCACAGATGTAGTCAAAATGAGGTGTTTCACCACGGATAACACATCCAAGGATGATGACGGCGTCGAACCCATCGTTTTTACACATTTGTTGTGCACCATATACAAGTTCGAAGCTTCCAGGCACTGTCTTGATATGAATGTTCTCCGGAATTGTGCCATGCTTCTCCAAAGTTTTGACAGTCCCGTCAAGAAGGGCTCCAGTTATCTCTGGATTCCATTCTGAAACAACAATGCCAAAACACATGTTGCTTGCATCGGGGACCTTGCTGAAGTCGTAATCCGATAGGTTGTGGAGTGTAGTTGCCATTTTATTTTTTGGTCCTTTCTATATATTTATCAATCTCATTGCTCTGAACAAGCATGGAGTTTGTGTATTTTTTCTTGATGTCCTGATAAATCTTCAGTGCTTCATCTTGTTTATTTTGGGATTCCAGGAGCTGGCCCGCTTGAAGCAGGAAAGTGGGGGAGAGGCTGTTGTTTTCACCGTCCTTGGCCTTGGAATCTGCTTTTTTGGCAGCATCCTTCAATTTGTCAATCGCCTTGTCCACTTGCCCAACATGTGCATATGCATTGCCAAGTGCCTGAACGGCTGCGGGACTTACCATGGCATCCTTTGCGGGAGAATATTCTTCGAGAAACTTTACAGCATCCTGCCACTTATCAAGTTGAGCGTAGCACAGACCTGCATAAAGATTTGCCAAGTTGCCGGCCTTGGTACTACTGTAGTCACTGGCTATTTTGATAAAGCCCGGATAGCCTGCACCATCACCGTTGAGAGCCTTGTCAAACTGCTCGCTGTTAAAGTAATCCTGTCCGCGGGCAATAGCTGTGCTTGCCTTTTCTTCCCGTGGAGCACTGATGAATGACTTATAGCAGAAGTATCCTGCAATGATTAGTACAACTGCAATGGCAGCTATAAGAATTGCCTTGCCGTTTTTTTGGAAGAAAACCTCTGATTTCGATGTAATTTCGTTTGTTGACTGTTCGTTTGAATTTGCCATTATTTTATTGATTTTATTATTTTCGATAAATCGCAACAAAATTAACAACTTTATCTCACATATTGAAATTTAAAAGGCTCTTTTTTCGTTTTTGAAATACAAATGAGCTAACTTTGCACACAGCAGAGTCATTACAAATGGTATTAAAGAACATTTCGATTATAAACTACAAAAATATAAGTGCAGCGCAACTTGCATTTTCTCCCAAAATCAACTGTTTTATTGGCAATAACGGTGAAGGCAAAACGAATCTTTTGGATGCCATTTATTATCTTTCATTTTGCCATAGTTGTTTTACGAATATAGACGGGCAGGTGCTCATGCATGACAAAGAATTCTTTGTGATTGACGGAGAATACGTTACAGATAGCGGAGAAATCGAAAATATTAATGTAGGTCTGAAGAGAGGCCGGGGGAAAAGATTTAGTCGCAATAAAAAAAATTACAAAAGACTTTCTGAACATATTGGCCTAATACCATTAATATTCGCCTCTCCCTCTGACATGACACTCGTAAATGGAGGAGGAGAAGAACGTAGAAAACTGATGGACATTGTAATAGCCCAATATGACAACAGATATATTGATGCATTGAATGCTTATAACAAGGCATGGCAGCAACGAAACGCCCTGCTGAAAATGGAGGAGGAACCTGACAACACACTTCTTGACCTATGGGAAACTGAAATGGCAGAACAAGGAGAAATTGTATACAGAAAACGAGACTCATTTGTCAAAGAGTTAACCCCCGTCTTCCAAGAGATCTACCAATATATTTCAGGACAACAAGAAAAGGTTTCATTGAGATACGTATCCCATGGTCAGCGTGGAAACTTGCTGGAAGTCATTCAGCGCGACCGCTTTAAAGACAGAGCCGTAGGGTATAGCTTGCATGGCATCCATCGTGACGAATTGGAAATGCTGATAGGAGACTATCCGATGAAGCGAGAAGGAAGTCAGGGACAGATCAAGACCTATGTACTTGCACTGAAGTTGGCGCAGTTTGATTTCCTCAGAAGAACGGCATCCAACACCACGCCCCTGCTGCTCCTTGATGACATCTTTGACAAACTTGACTCTCAGCGAGTGGAACAAATCGTCAGACTTGTGTCAGGAGACAATTTTGGTCAGATTTTCATAACAGACACCAACCGAGGACATTTGGATAAAATTTTAAGTCACAACCATGGAGAATACAAACTCTTCGATGTGAAAAGTGGCGAAATAAAAGAAAGGAATGATAGCCATGTTCAAACGGGATGTTAAACCTCTGGGCGATGTTTTACAACAGTTCTTGCGAAACGAAGGACTGGAAACGCCTTTGCTTCAAAAGCGCATCATAGACGCGTGGAACCAAGTTGTAGGCGACAGAATTGCCGGCTACAGCTCAGACAAATTCATCAAGAACCAAGTTCTCTTTGTAAAAATAGTAAACCCGGCATTGCGACAAGATTTGAGTATGATGCGTTCACAATTGGTGAAACGTCTTAACAGTAGTGTGGGCACCTCTGTTATATCAGACATAAAAATCTACTGAATCCGCTTGTAAAGAGAGCTTTCAACATGTTTCTCCATTTTGAAAGTCCAGATGTCGATATCCTCACAATGTAGCCCTGTTGTTTCGTTGTTCCATGAGGGTCGTCAAGCGGAGTGGGGGATAAAGTGTACGCAGTTTACATTCCTAATCGCCTATAGGTCAAGAATATCAGATGGATGACTCACCATAGTTGTGGCACCGTGTTCTATGAGAAAACGACGGTCTTTGAATCCCCAAAGTACACTGACACACGGTATGGAACAGTTCCGGGCCGTGGCAATGTCCACGTCGCTGTCGCCTACGTATACGGTGTTTTCAGTCGTAGAATTCAGCTGCCGCATAGCCTCAAGAACCATGTCCGGAGCAGGCTTCTTCTGAATATTCTTTGATTCGCCAATGGCTATCGTAATGGTATCACCAAAATATCGCCGCACCAAATCTTTTGTGGCCGCATCAAATTTGTTGCTTACAACGGCAAGTTCCTTGTCTTGCTCTTTTAAAACTTTTAGAAGTTCCAATATTCCATCGTAAGGTCGGGTGTAAACAGTGCTATGGTCAAGATAATATGTTCTAAACAACTGAAAAACCTGATCGAACATTGGGTTGTCAGCTCCTTGTGGAACACTTCGTTCCATCAGCTTTCGAACACCATTTCCAACAAAATTTTGTATGTCCTCAACGGGGTATTCCGGCATGCCAAAGTTGCGTAGCGCGTAATTGCAGCTTGCAGCAAGGTCCTCTATGGAATTCAGAAGCGTGCCATCCAAATCGAATATATAGTTATCATATTTCATAGTGAATGTAAAGTTAATGCAATTTTTTCAAATTAACAAAGATATCCCGATCAAACTTCTGGGAAGTGGACCGGTTTTGCACGGACATAGACAGCAGATGGTCACGACCAGAGTGTTTCGAAGCTCTTGTATGCTCATTGATGCTACGAAAATAGTTCCAAATATATTTACAAAAGTGTCTCTATATTTCGCGTATTTCAAAAACATAAACCTTTGGCTCGAAATTCGCGAAAATTGAGAGTGTTTTCCAAATGGCTGATACGCAATCAATTATGATAAACAATGGTTTTTTGAGCCAATCTGCTATATGGATTACTTGGCGAGTAGATATGGAACGGGGTCGCGATTAAGCCTTAAACGCAAGATGACTGAACTCTTGTCATGTCGCGTCTAAGCCTTTGTGGCAGTCCGTCTAAGCCTTAATCGCAAATCAATGTTGATTTTAAAGAGTGCAACATCTGGTTTTCTGGTATGACGAATCAGAAAACTAAGCGAACCGAGAGCCAGAATCACAATTCATGCAGACAAGTTTCTGGTGAACAAAATCTGACAAGTTCATCAGTTCTTAATATATTCTTATGATGTGCATAATTTAAGTTTGCCTGTGCGAATCGACAATAAAAACATAATGTGTGATATGTTGAATACCAAATATACGTTAAATATACTTAATTTATAATACCATAATCATGCAATACAGCACCAATAAGAGTGAAAAAAATACCACCAATCAAAAAAATTAATAATAAGAGAGATAACCATAAAAGGCACTTCTTAAGAATTTTTTCAACTATATTTATAAAATCACTCATATAATTATTTTTTGCAAATATAGGAAAATAAAATAATAAGCATGTAAAGAAATAAGAAAAATTTTTATGTGGTGTCACTTTTCAGAAGTAGAAACAAGAGAACGACGTTTGACGGGGGCAAACGCCTGGTGGAAAGTGAGACAAATAATAGGGTAGAATAGGCTGTTTTTGGCTTATATTGGCGCCTATCGGCTTACCATGCGGCATCCCATTCGGCGTATACCAAGGTGCTAACCGCTTTGTCGCTCCGCTCCTCTACATTATTTAATTTTATTTCCTACTCGGAAATAAAAAAGCCGTGCGGCAAACACGGCTAATAATTAATAAAAGGGCTTTTCATAGTCACTACATTGTGTAGGGTTATGCAAGTAAGGACATTCTATATTGCGATAAGAACACCAAGTAAAACGAGCAGGCAAACCGTGACCAGACATAACAATACAACGGAAACGACAAAAGTCTTCAGGTTCCGTTTCAAAAAATTCAAAATCCATAGCATAATAAATAAATTTAATTAATTATTAATTACCTTAAAAATCCTTTAATAGGTTTATTTTTAGGTTTAGAACCTTTAAGTGTACGATATGCAATACCAGCATCACGAGCACCTCCAAGAATTTGACCAAGAGAACCTAATATTGGATCGAGATGAAAACCAACTGGGTTATTAAGCCACCAAGCCTTACTAGCTGCAGCTGGGTCTTCATAATTATACTGAGATTCAGCAATTTTTGCATTATACTTTTTTGCATGAGCATCCCAAGAAGCAGCACTAACATTATACCTACGCAAAGCATTAGTAGATAGGCCTGCCTGCATACTTGCATAGGCATTGGCTAACGAAGCTTGAGCGGAAGCATTATTAGCAGCAATATTAGATTTCATAACTGCTAACGACTGTTTCAAGTTATCAAGTTCGGCAGGCTTAACAAATTCCAAATCATATCTTTTTACGATTTGGTCAATTTCCATATTTTCAATATTTACTTCACCTGCCAATATGTCCTGCTGAAGTTTTTCGACAGCCAATACATTGCGACTAATATTAGATTGTTGCTCGGCATCAAAATTGCTTACATACTCTCCATTCTCATCAACCAACGGTTTGCCGTTCTCATCCATAGCGTTTCTAGAATAGAATTCTTGGCGCCATTGTTCGAACGTGCTTTGTACTGTATTAATCTTGGCTGCTGCTTGCGCAGACTGTATTTGCGAAATAGCAGTTAAACCGCTTGAGTAATACGCGCTGATACCTCCGTCTTCTAATGAATCATTGGCTACTTGCTTTTTCATCTCATAGTCGAACGCATCGTTACGAGAGGTTTGAGCATCAATTTCTTTCTGTTTCATTAAAGTGTCAAAGAACGAAGAAGCAGCACCGCGAATACCTTCTCCAAAAGCAGCACCGGGGTTTAACTCACTGGGAGTACCTAACCCGGCGGAAAAAGATGAAAGACTAGAACCTTGTGCACTACCAAGATTTTGTTTATCATACAAATAAGGGTTATAACCAGCAGCTTCAATACGTTTACGAATGTTAGACGGATCATTCCAAGCAAAATTCTGTTGATTAACTTCACGTTGGAAATCCATTTGTTGCTGATTAACTTTATCATTATAGGCTTGTTGCTGAAGCATCATATCCCATTGATGACGACGATTGCGTCTGTTGAGATTAGAACTACCAGCAGCACCTAAAACACCGCCTAAAAGCGATGAACCAGCGGCAATTAAAGCACCACCTGTTATTGGATCAAGAGGCATAATAAAAGAATTTAATCCCTACCCAAATAGGGTAGGGGATAGTTAAAAAAACATTTAGGAATCACTATTAGAAGAATCTGAATTATCAGAACCTTGAGAAGAAGAAGCAGAAGAATCACTATCGGAATAATCATCAACTACATGAGAAAGATGAGAGGCAAACGCAGCATCGTCTGTCATAGTCTGATTATAACGAGACGGAGTCATAGAGATAAGCTCATCATCTGAAAGGTTATTGCGCTTACTAACTGGTACCTTTTGTAAAGTAGACATAAGTCGTTCACGCTCCAAAGGGTTAACATTCGGGTCCATGACTTTAGAAAGAACATTAGGCCTACGTTTCAATTTTTCGTCATACGGACAAATGACATCACATTCTTCATTTGCTTTACTATTCAAACAAACACCTGAAGAGGTATAATCAGCACGACGAGACATAACCTCAAGTTGAGCAGCGCTGAGATGGGGAAAATAAATACTAAGTTCCATAATAAAAGAAATTAAACTCTGGGCATACCATCAACAGACATGTCAGAAACTTTAACAATATTAAAATTACAACCACCATAAACACAGTCATTAGCTTCAGTGCCGTTGTAATCAACAGGGAAAATAGAGTTCAAACAACCTGGATCAATTTTAAAATCAGCAATTTCCAATTGAGGAAAAGTTGTCCAACGACGGAAACGAGATACACTCCAACTTGAAAGAGCATCACTTTGAGCAAACTGTCCATGATTAACATCAAGTGCAGTTTTATATTCACTGTAACGAGGCTGATAACCTAAAACAGGGTTTTTCGGATCAGTAGTACAAAAACTCGAAATATAAGAAGAATTCAAAGGCTGCATTCCAAGATTTTCGAACTCAGGAGTGAAATAATCAAAACGATCTAATTTATCGACCATCGGATCAAGACGAGTGCAATCGTATTGAATCTGAGGAACAAGAGAGTAAATACACATCAGAACACCATGTTCTTTTGCATCAAAAACAATACGACCACGACCTGAACCTGTACCTTTACCTGCAACACGACCAAGATAACCTGCCTCAGGTTTATATTCAGTAGCTGTAGTACCTGAAGTTTGAGTCACATCAGAAACCTGCATATCTGAATCAAAACCACCAAGATAATTTACACGACCATCTCTACTATCTGGTATCTCAACACCATAATGTGCGCGCATTTGATCTTGAAATGTTTTACCAGCACGCATGGTTACAGATAAAAGTTTATCAACAGCAAAAGCAGCACGAAGAGAAGAAACAGAAAAATCACCTTCTGAACTATCAGTATCGACACCAAAATTAACACGTGTAAAATTTGAACCATCTGATTTTACATAATCACGAGGAGCGATATTAATATTATCAACATCTTCAAAAGCAGTAGTAAAAGAAAATAATTGACTCTGTCTTAAATTAGTGAAGTAATCAGTCTGAGCATTACGATACCTAAGCTTAAAAAGATCAGCTACGACTTTAGCATCAACGAGTCCACCTTTGAATTTATCGAAGTTAAAACTATCTGTATCAAAATTTTCATAATTTGAGTTACGATAATAATCCTGGTAGATCTTATTATAAGCAAGAATACGAAAAACGCTACAATTATAATCAAGATTATTTTTTAAACCTGAGACATTATCAGGATAAGCAGTACCAAAAGAATCAAACTTACGACCATAACCTAACAAATCAAGTAAACGAAAGGCACCATACTTAAATTTATATTGTAAATCATCAGTACTACCACTACCAGATTCCTTACCTGTATTAAGAGAATTAAAAACTGAATCAACATTAAAATAAGGAACTTGTAAAGGAGAAGTACCACCTTGTATTGACTTATTAGCAGAACTGTGAAAATCATTCATACCTGTGATGAATTGATCAAACTGTGCCCATAACTGGTGATAAGGAACGAAAAAGAACTCATAAACACCTCGCATACTTGCAAATGCAGCAGTATTCATTGGAAGAGTACGCATGAAATCCTGAGCATTAATTTCAACATGATCATGTGGAATCAAATCAAGATTAAGAACAGGTAACAGCATACCTGCATGAGCAGTAAACAAATGGCGTTGTGACAAATCAAACGCATTGCGATTGCGATTAGGGCGAGTAGCCTTGATTTTTGGAATTGAAACACTCATAATAATTAAAATTTAAAATGAAACATTAATCTAATTTGCGATAATTCGCAAAGTATTTATTATTAGCTTTTTTACTTTTAAGTCGAGATTCAAAACTTTTATAAGAATCAATTTCAAACGAAACAAATTCGGGTGAATTTACCTCTAAATTATCATCTATAAAAGATGTATTAAGAACTCCGTTAGAATCATACAAATGAATATAAATACCTGTGCTATGTAAAATATTTTTATATGACAAAGGAAGATCTTTATAATCTTTAAATGAAACAGGAATGTTTTCAGATAGAAAAGGGTAAGCAGCAAAGATAGATTTATTACCTTTCCATTCGTACCAATCATTAAGTTGATCGATGAAATCATGATACAAAGAGAGTTCGAGCAGAGATTCGAAACGACCAAACAAATAAAGATAAGCATCAACAGGGTGAGCAAAACCTATATTACTGAAAAGAGGATATTTTTCTATCATTCTATGACAGTACAAGGAAGCAAACCATGTGGAGTCATCATCCATACCTAATGCAAGGTACAAAGGATGAGAGCTTAAACAATGACGTAAGGTGTATTCGCGGTTTTTACGTACAAAGGACTTCACAGATTTGAAACCATCATATTGAGCAAGTCTAGTTACTTTTTCTTTCCATTGAGAATACTCATTTGTAACGAACGAGTATATAAGCGATTTTGCATAAGCAGAAAGGTCACGATATCCGCGACATTTGCGGAACACGGTACATAAGTCACTTTTGGTATAAGGAACACAAGTAACGCTGACTTCTCCGTTGTTCTTAAAAGAGACGCTGTCATATTTGACAGTTCCATTATAGACATCCTCGAGCATTTTAGTTTTA
>NZ_GG704781.1:395322-462477 GCF_000160535.1 Hallella bergensis DSM 17361
TAACAACTCCAAACTCATTGAGACAGTCGTCATTTTGAATGTAAGGAGCATAAACATCTGAATCAATCAACAATTTAGGATCTTCAGTACGGTGAGAATGAACAAGAGGACAACGGTCATAATTAGAAGCAAGGCGGCCACATGGACGGATCTGCTGACAACCTTTTTTATCCTCAAAAACTTCGAAACGAGGGAGCGAATCATTATTGTAAGTTAAAGTGAAAAATAAAGAATAACGATGTGATTTAATCTCCTGTTCAACCCGATGACACATAGAGGAAGTACGAATGTTTCGACAGGCATAACATTCATTACAGGCAACATACTCAAACCGTTTAGTGTAGCGGTTAAATATACGTTTCGGGTTAAGACAGTGAGAAAATACCTGCATAAAACTTAAATATTAGTCGTATAATTATTTGCAAGAAAAACGAATAAATCTTCAAGAGAGGCGAAGTTCAACCAGCGACCGAGGTCATCAAGGAAAACAAGTACATTAGGTTTGGGGGCGCGATAAATCTCGATGTGTAGTTCGACTTTGTCAAACTGACCACAAATCAAGCGTTTACGGCAGGCGCGAGGCTGAAACGGATTCTCACGAGGTGACTTCATCAACATTTCCGCTTTAGATAAATCTTTTGTTTTTTCCATGTGAGTAAGTATAAATAATGAATAAAATATAATGTGTGTTATGATAAATAAAATATAGAGATGACGTATATCACCTCACGCAAGTACACCGGGATTGGCCGAACGACACTGCGAATCACTGCCTATCTCCCCTGTTTAATATTTGTTAATGAAAAAGATTTAGCGAGCGTTATATTTTGCAATCCAACATATTTTGTTACCTTTGCACCATATTATTTTAAAACATGCTTCTGTTTTGAAGCACACTCCCCATTTTAATAAATTTTACCGTACACAATGTATAGCAAAGAGGAATTATTATCCAAGAGTATCTCTTCATTGGGAGATATTGCAAACGACCTTGGCATCACCCCACAAGATTACAACACCCCCGAACAACTTATATATGAAATTCTTGACAAGCAAGCAGAGAACGAAAGCAAAGCGTCCTCTTCGCCGAGACACAAGCGTACTCGCATCACCCGAAACGATACTGACCGTGTGTACTCGGTGAACGGTAAAGAAGGTGAGAATTTTGATACCAAGAATGTTAAAAACACAAACCCACAGCCACAACTCTTTAAAACAAGAGCTGAAATGAAAGCCGAAGCAGCCGCAGAGACTGATCCTCAGAAGAAGATCAAGGAGCTTGAAGCTGAACTTGAAGCACTGCCCAAGCATCGAGGCCCGAAAACAAAACAAGAAAAACAACTCATGAAAGAGATAGAAACACTCAATAAAAATATAGGCAATCAGTTGCGGGAAGAAAAGCCGACGAATCAAGCACAGCAAGAAGAGGACGAGAATAAAGGCGAAGAGGTGATGGCACAGAATCAAGAGACGTCCGACATACCGGAAGCCAATTATACCACGGAAAGCGAGAGCAACACAGAAAAGAAAAGTGAAGCGCTCATTGCCAAGTTGCAGGCCAAGATTAATGCCCACAACGAAAACACGAATGAGGATTCTGATCCGACAGCTGCCAACGGTGTGTGGGACGGTGACCCGGGCGACGGAACTGACTTTATGGTTATGGTAGATTTGCCTATCGAAGACCATGGCATCGTGCCCAACTATGACATGTTTGACAATCCTATTACTCCCTTTGCACAATCGAATGCAACTGGATATCAGCAGCCTACACCCCAACCTTCTAATCCTCAGGCATCTTACGACTTCAACGATATTATCGAGGCAAACGGAGTGTTGGAAATCATGCCTGATGGCTACGGATTTCTGCGGTCAAGCGACTACAACTACCTATCATCGCCCGATGACATATACGTGGCGGGACAGCAAATCAAGCATTACAACCTGAAGACGGGCGACGTGGTGATGTGCCATGTGAGACCTCCACGCGAAGGAGAAAAATACTTCCCCCTGACGAGCATCGACATGATTAACGGCAGAACGCCGGCTGAAGTTCGCGACCGTATTCCGTTTGAACATCTCACTCCCCTATTCCCCGAAGAGAAGTTCACGCTCTGCGGGGATTCGAAAACCACCAACATGTCTACACGCATTGTTGATCTCTTCTCGCCCATTGGCAAAGGACAGCGTGCACTCATCGTGGCACAGCCCAAGACGGGTAAGACCATTCTGATGAAGAACATAGCCAATGCCATCGCCGCCAACCATCCTGAGGCTTATCTCATGATGTTGCTTATTGACGAGCGACCCGAGGAGGTTACCGACATGGCACGCACCGTTGATGCGGAGGTGATTGCCTCCACCTTTGATGAACCGGCTGAGCGCCATGTTAAAATAGCAGGCATTGTGCTTGAAAAGGCAAAGCGCATGGTGGAATGTGGACACGATGTTGTGATATTCCTCGACTCCATCACACGACTGGCTCGCGCCTATAACACGGTATCTCCTGCCAGTGGTAAAGTATTGACCGGTGGTGTGGATGCCAACGCCCTGCAGAAACCCAAGCGCTTCTTTGGTGCGGCACGTAATATAGAAAAAGGTGGATCGCTCACCATCATTGCCACTGCCCTCATTGACACGGGCAGCAAGATGGACGAGGTGATCTTCGAGGAGTTCAAGGGTACGGGCAACATGGAACTGCAGCTTGACCGTTCGCTGAGCAATAAGCGCATCTTCCCATCTGTCAATCTCATTGCATCAAGCACACGACGCGACGACTTGCTTCAGGACAAGACGACGCTCGACCGCATGTGGATATTGCGCAAATACATCTCCGACATGAATCCTATCGAGGCCATGAACACCATTCATGGACGCATGCAGCAAACCCACGACAACGCAGAGTTTCTGCTCTCGATGAACGGATAGACATGGGCTCGCCACTGCCGGAGAAATACTTTCTCTGGCAGCGGGTTGGCCTTCAATCTGAAATCATTTATCAAAACCACACTCCATGTATAAATTGAAATACTTTTTATGTTGCCTGTACTTCGTTGGTGTCAGCCTCTCGGCCAAGGCACAAATGCAGTGGAACCGACAATATCAAATCTATTTCGACCAATACAAGGATATGGCCATAGAACAAATGCTGAGCCATCGCATTCCTGCCAGCATCACCCTCGCACAAGGAGTGTTCGAGAGTGCGGCTGGGCGCAGCATCTTAGCCACCCGCGGCAACAATCACTTTGGTATCAAGTGCCATGGATGGACGGGACGGAGCATGACGCACGATGACGATGACATAGGCGAATGCTTTCGTGCATACGATAATCCCAGGGAAAGCTTCGAGGATCACAGCAAATTTCTAACGCAAAGCCGACGATATGCTCGATTGTTCTCGCTGGACATCACTGACTACCGAGGGTGGGCACATGGTCTCAAGGCATGCGGATATGCCACCAACCCTCGCTATGCTTATAAACTCATAGAAATTATAGAGCGCTACAAACTCTATGTCTACGACCGGGCAACAACCTATGACCATTTCATGGCCAAGCGGTCGGGAGCGGCTCATCCGATACAACAGGGCGTGCCACTCCACCCCATCAAGATATTCAACAAGAACTATTACCTGATGGCTCGTGAGGGAGACACTTTTAAATCCATCGGGAAGGAAATTGAGATATCCGGACGAAAGATAGCCAAATACAACGAGCGTAACTATCACGACGTGCTCCACGCCGGAGAGATAGTCTATCTGAAGAAAAAAAGAAAACGCGCTTCTAAAATTTACAAGAACAAGCCTCACGTGGTGCAACCCGGCGAAAGTATGTATGACATCTCACAGCGTTATGGCATCAGGCTGAAGTATCTCTACAAGAAAAACAACCTTTCGCCAGACCATCAGATAAGAGTGGGCGAACGGCTAAGAGTGTATTGATAGCGCGCAAGCCCCTTTGGCTCTGACTAAAAGAACCCTATTCTAACAAAAAAGACATCGTATAATGAGAAAGCTCTTACTTGTTGCCACTATTCTCCTGCTGGCAGGTAGCAGGGTTGTCGCACAGGATTTTAACCGGTTTTTTCAAGACAAAACCCTGAGGATAGACTATATGTTCTCGGGTACCCATAACACGCAGCACATTGCTGTAGACGAGTTGTTGGTGGAACCTCGGTGGTATGGCAAGCGGAAACGACTGGCCGAAATTCCGGTGGAAGGCAACGGACAGATCACTGTGCGTGATCACAAGACACAAGAGGTGATCTATCGCAATTCGTTCTCCACCCTCTTCCAGGAGTGGCAACAAGAACCCGAAGCGCTGTATACGGAGAAGGCTTTCGAGAATGTGTTTCTTGTGCCCATGCCCATAGATACGGCCGACATTACCATCGAATTGCGCGACAACCGTCGTCGTATCTCAACCTCTCTCACCCACCGGGTGGTGCCTACGGACATTCTCATCCGACCCATCGGTTGTCGCCACGTCACACCCTTTGAGGTGTTGCAACAGGCCAGCGACACCACTAATTGCATCCACCTGGCCTATCTTGCCGAGGGCTACCGACCCGAGGAGATGAATATGTTCATAGCCGATGCTCGCACAGCTATGGAAGCTCTCTTTGCCCATGAGCCCTACAAGAGCATGCGCCAATGGTTTAACATTGTGGCCGTGAAGTCTCCATCGATGGAAAGCGGAGCCAGTGAGCCGGGCAAGGGCGTCTGGAAAAACACAGCCCTACGCTCCCACTGGGACACCAACTACAGCGAGCGATACCTCACCACAAGCCATCTCAAGGACATGCACGACCTACTGGCCGGCACACCCTACGAGCATATCCTCGTACTGGTCAACTCTGATCGGTATGGCGGCGGTGGGATTCTTAACTCCTATATTCTCTCAACGATGCACAACCAATGGTCAAAGCCTGTCGTGGTGCATGAGTTTGGCCATAGTTTCGCTGGCCTGGCTGACGAGTATGCCTACGAGGGAGATGAGGTGAACATGTATCCACTCGATGTGGAACCATGGGAAAAGAACATCACCACCAAAGTAGATTTCCATGGAAAGTGGGAGAATCTTATCGGTAGAGATAAAAAGGCGGGACTATACGAGGGTGCTGGCTACAAGCTGAAAGGCGTTTTTCGCGGTTACAGAGACTGCAGAATGCGCACCAATGAGATTCCTGAATTTTGTCCGGCATGCCGGAAGGCTACTCAGGAACTGATTGAGTTCTACGTGAAATAGTCCGCAAGTATAGGTTGCATGAAGGTATCACAATGGGCACGTCAGGTTGTCACAGTGATTTTGCTGTTGCTTATGGTGGGACTCCAAGCTGCTGCCCAAGCAACGGATCGTGAGCGACTTGGGATGGGCCTCGAATATTTTCGAAGTGGCAAATACCACGAGGCGCTGTTGATCTTGCAAAAGCTCGACAGGCAATATCGCCTGAATCCGAGAATCAGGGCTTATATCGGTGTGTGTTTTTATTATGAATGGGATTATAAAATGGCAACAACCTATCTCGACTCGGTTATTCCCAAATTGACGGCATTCTCTCCCCAGGAGCGGTCTTTTTATTTTTACGCCAATGCCGAAAGCCATTTTAATCTCAAACAATATGAAAAGGCGCTCTCAATGTATCAGCAAATGCTCGAAGTTTGTCACGACAATGAGAAAGCGGACGCCTTCTATCGCATAGGATTCATACACGTATATAATCAGGACTGGCTCGATGCCTTAGACAATTTGCAGAGTGCTCTTGTATACTACAGGCAATACCAACCTAAGGAAAAAGCCCGAGTGGCACAAATCAGAAACATGATCAATGGCTGCTGTGCAAGAATAAGACAGGAAGAGAAGGAGTAGACTCACCTTTTTATGTTAATTAAATGGTATAATTGCTTTATTTTTAATAACTTTGCAGCATGATATTCTATTTCTCTGCAACTGGAAACACACGGTGGGCAGCTCAGCAACTGTCTGATGCAACAGGAGAACAGCTGATAAATATTTCTGAATTCAACGCTGACAAACCTCTCGCCCAGCCTCAGAGCGGCGAGCGTATAGGTTTTTGTTTTCCTGTACATGGTTGGCGCCCACCCCTCATCGTGCGCAAATTCATTGAAAACCTCAGGCTGAGAACTGAAGGACATTATGTTTATGCTCTGTGCACAGCGGGGGACACCATTGGTGAAACCATGGATATCTTCGAGCGCGATCTCCATAACAAAGGCATCAGGCTTGATGCCGCTTTCTCTTTGCTCATGCCAGAATCGTATGTCGGATTGCCATTTATGGACGTGGATGGTCCGGAGAAAGAGCAAAAAAAGATTTCGAATGCTGCTACGGAGCTTGAAAAATATACATCGATTATTCTCAACAAAGAACATTATAGGATCTTGCCACACCTTGGCAAGTGGCCACGAATCAATTCAAGGCTTATCGGAGACGTATTTGTGAAGTACCTCATTACGGACAAACATTTTCACGTAGACAGTACGAAATGCGTGAAATGTGGAATCTGTGCGGAAGTTTGCCCGGTAAAAGACATTGAGGGTGGACTGGGATTCGAGCCCAAATGGAAGTACAACGATACTTGTCTCACCTGCTTTGCCTGCTATCACCATTGCCCACATCACGCAATAGAGTTTGGCAATCAAACCAAAAATAAGGGACAATATTTCTATAATCATCATCGACACAAATCAAACAAAGAGTTGCTGAAATAAAAGCACGTATTAAAATCAAACATGAAAAAAATACTACTCTCGCTTAGCATCGCCATGTTGTCAGCTGTCTCCACGCATGCCCACAGAGCATGGCCCTACCCCATGACTTTTGTCCAAAGTAACGGAGACACCATCACCGTGCGTCTGAATGGCGACGATTACTTCCATTGGTACACGGATATGGAAGGGAACATTCTCGAACGTCATGGAAACGACTTTACAAAGATTGCGATAGACAAGGAAACTTTCTTTGCCCAAGCACAACAAACGCTCAACGCCAAAGGTATACGCCGGGAGCCTATTGTCAAATCTTCCAGCTTGTTTCCACACATGGGGTCGCCCAAAGCCGTAGTGATTTTGGCACAATATCAAGACTTGGCCTTTTCTGTCAAGAATCCAAGGGCCTCTTTCGATCAGTATCTGAATGCTACAGACGGACATCCGCAAAACTTGGGTAACAACGAAAATAGAAACTACGGTAGTGTCAAGCAATATTTCATGTATCAGAGCGACGGCAAATTCAGCCCACAATTCGACGTCTATGGCCCTGTGACTCTGCCGCAGAAGATGGCATATTATGGAGGGACTGACGAAAATGGTCATGACGAGAAATTCATAGAATTGCTTCAAGATGCCTGCACAGCCATGGACGACTCGTTGGATTTTAGCCAATACGACCAAGACGGCGATGGGAATATTGACCTGGTCTATGTTATCTATGCTGGATATGGACAGAGCAATGGTGCTGCGAACGAAACCATGTGGCCCAAGCGATTCGGAGGTTTTTCAATTCCAAAGTTCGACGGCAAGGGTGTGAATCAAGGTGGAATCAGCAATGAACTGTTTGGAAGAGAGAACAATCCGTCCGACAAAAACATCAATGGTATCGGGCTATTCTGCCATGAATTCTCACACTGCTTGGGGCTTCCGGACTTCTATCCCACCAACAATATAGTAGAAGACAACTTGGGAATGGAGGACTGGAGCCTAATGGATAATGGAGAATATGTAGACTTCGGTTTTTGTCCTGTTGCATACACGGCCTGGGAGCGCGAAGCAATGGGCTGGGACAGTATACCGGCCATTACCAAAGCCAGACAATACAAGTTGGATGGAAAACTTTCCAATGGATCAAATGCTGTAAAAATTGAAAATCCGAACAACAAGAACGACTATTTTGTGTTGCAGCATTTTGAAGATACAATATGGAACCAGCGTATCGCAAAATATAAAAACTCCGCAAAACACATTAACTACAACCCTGAAACCAAAGGATTACTGATATATCATGTCGATTATCAGAAAGATGCTTTCGGACTTTGGCGGAACTCGGTGAACAACGATCAGTCGCATCCGAGAATGACCGTGATACCTGCTGATGGGAAGTTGGTGTCAAGCTACAGAATAAAAGACATTACCCCTTATGAATATGCTCAAGAACTTCATGGTGATATTTTCCGTGCAGAATCAGTCAGTACCACGTCTATGTTCGAACAGACCGGCGGCCTACCCAATGCCGCGTGGTGGACAACTACTGAAGCTACACCGATATATAATATCAATTATATGAACGGTGCCACTTACTTTGACTTCCTTAGGCCTGTAGCCGATACGGGTATTGATCACACACTTGTGACACCTACTCCACTTTCTTCGGAAAGAATCTATAGTCTTGACGGTCGCTTTGTCGGCACTACCGTTGATACCCTCCCTCATGGCATTTACATACGCGGCGGCAAGAAGTTTGTGAAGTAAAGTTATTCTGCAAGCACTTTATCAAATGGATATACATTGGTACTTCCCCGTCGAAGGTGGTGTAGCCAGGTAAAAATAAAAATCGGGTTCCATGGAACCCGATTTTTTACATGCTAAGCTACCGATAACGATTAGCTATTTTGGCTAACGCTATACATCAATAAGCCTCAGACTTCTTGATCTCGTCGCGGTCTATTTTCTTCTTATCTATAGACCACCATGCGTACGAACCGTAAGCCACGATCACTGGTATAAGCAATGACACGTATGCCATGGCTCTCAGCGTGGTTTCACTGCTGCTACTGTTACGAATGGTCAGCGAATACTGGAGATCAACATTTGACGGATAGAACGCTGTGTCATTCCAACCTACAATAAGGAACAGCACGAGGACAACCAGCATCACACCGATGCCGGCCGGCCATATGCCCTTGGTGTAGTTCTTGACAAAGATAGTCTTGCCAATTCCAAACAACAACAGTACCACACCCACAAGGAGAATAATGGCTAACGGCCACATCTGAATGAGGTTGTTGAAATATTTGTAAGGCTCCATGAAGATTGTGCCTGTGGCTGGATCAACAGCATACCCGTCTTTGAGCAGGGTGCGAATGAAGAATGTCAGGAATGTCACAAGGAATGCAACGGTATTGTATAACAGCACGCGTGGAATGCGATTACGAATGGCAGTGTCGTTGACATTGTTATTAATATAGAGAATACCAAGTATACGGGCAAGGAAGAATACTGCCACACCAAACAGCACAGCCCAGAGATCGAGTAGCACATCAAGTCCGCCACTGGCATTAGCCCAATGGCTGATGACCGGCTGTACGGATGAAAACATGTTTGATTTCTCTACGACAAAATTGCTCCCATTGAAGAATGTAGCTACAGCTCCGCCAATAAGCAGTGGGCCAACAATACCATTGATGATAAGACAAATTTGAAATGTCTTAGGACCAAGGAAGTTGCCCAATTTATTTTGGAACTCATAGCTCACAGCTTGTAGCACAAAAGAGAATAAAATGAGCATCCACACCCAGTAGGCTCCGCCAAAACTCGTGCTGTAAAAGAGTGGGAACGAGGCAAAGAAAGATGCTCCGAACGTTACCAACGTGGTGAACGTGAACTCCCATTTGCGTCCGGTGGAGTTAATGACCATGCGACGTTCAATTGGGTTCTTTCCCAATTCAAATATCATGGAGTTAGCTCCCTGTACAAAAAGGAAGAATACTAAGAAGGCGGCCATCAGTGAGACGACAAACCACCAATATGATTGTAAGAATTCGTATGACATGGCTAATTAGTTTTTATATGCAACTTCGCTGTATTCAGGCCCCTTCTTGATTTGCTTGCAAAGAATGCAAATTTCAACAATGAGCATCGTTGTGAATAAGATCAAGAAGATGAAGAAAGTTATGGCAACACTCGTGGAAGGAATGTTGGATACGGCTACTCCCACAGGGAGCATGTCTTGAATGGTCCAAGGCTGGCGTCCCATTTCGGCCACAATCCATCCAGACTCACTCGCAATGTATGCCAAGGGAATGAGTATCAATCCTGTCCAATGTATCCAACGGAACTTTTTAATATCGCGCTTGTGAACAAGGAATAGTAAAACGGCGAAGAACAGGATGAAAATCATACCTAATCCAACCATGATGCGGAATGCATAGAATGTCAATGGAATGGATGGAACTAAGTCGTGAACATCTTTGATATATCCATAACCGAAGTTATGAATGTTGTCTTTCAAAATGGCAAGATGTGATTTTGCTTCTTCATTCAGCGGGTCACCGTCTTTCATTCCTGCCGTAGCCTTGCGATAACCTTGCAATGCCACAATAGCTTTTTTACCGCTTTCAATTTTCTCCTGGTACGAAGTCTCCTTGGTTCCGTCTGGTTTGGTGTAGCCATTAATCAAATCGTTGATGCCGGGCACATAACCATTCATAGACCGTGTAGCCAATAAGGACAAGCCGTTAGGGATAGCCAAACGATAGGGCGGCTCCTTCTCGTTGACATAATCGGGTTGCTTGAACGGGTGTACGCCTGAGATAAGGGTCAGACTCTGGCTCTCACCTCCATTATAAAGAGCTTCCATAGCTGCTAACTTCATGGGTTGCACCTTAGCAACCATGTAGCCGGAATTATCCCCTGTCAATACGGCAAGCAAAGAAGCCACCAGGCCGACAACACCAGCTATCTTGATGCTTTCGATAGCTAATTTGTGCTCGCGGTTTTTCAACAAGTACCAACAGCACACACCTGCTGCAAATACTGCCCCTACAATCCAGGCTGATGTAACAGTATGGCAAAATTTATCTACGGCAAACGGTGAGAACGCAACATCTGAAAAAGAAGTCATCTCAAATCGCATCGTGGAAGGATTAAACTCTTGACCCACTGGGTATTGCATCCATGAGTTGGCTACAAGTATCCACCACGCAGAAATCGTGGCACCTAATCCGGTGAGCCAAGTGGCTGCCAAGTGAAATCCTCGTGATACCTTGTCCCAGCCAAAGAACATCACGGCCACAAACGTTGCTTCCATGAAGAAAGCCACAATACCCTCAATGGCAAGTGGTGCGCCGAATATGTCGCCCACCATCCACGAGTAGTTGCTCCAGTTGGTACCAAACTCGAACTCAAGAATGATTCCCGTTGCAATACCCATGGCAAAGTTTATTCCAAAGAGTTTCTGCCAGAAACGGGCCACGTCTTTCCAGAAAACATCATGAGTACGATAATAACAAGTTTCGGCAATTCCCATGATAACTGCCAATCCCAAAGTGAGTGGAACAAACAGCCAGTGGTAAATTGCGGTCAGTGCAAACTGGGCTCTAGACCAGTCGACTGTTGCATTTGTAATGTCTAATAAAAGATTTAACATATTGGTTAGATTTAAATAACTTAATCTGTGTGTTTAAGTATTTGTTTGGATACAAATTCAGACTCCTGACCCTTTTTGGCGTTTTCGTGTATGAAATTGGGAAAGAAGAATAATTTGAGAATGGCAAAAATAATGAACAGTTTGATCAGGATCACTGTCCACAGCGTCTTGCCCAAGGTCATATTTCTGAATCCGTCAACGTAAAGATGATAGACATTGTAGGCAAATCGATATAAGCCGCTATTCTTAAAATTCATAAGTTTTAAGTTTACGGTACAAACTTAAATCTTTTTTTTGAGATTGACAACAATTCATTTGTATTTTTTACATAAGTGGGTATAAAATATGGTTCATCCGACATCCAGGATGAATCCTGAGACAACAGATGGTGATAATTTTTCTGACAAACATCTCTCTGTATTTCGCGAATTTAAAAATAAGAATCTATTGGTTTGAAATTCGAGAAATTTGAGATAATTTGTAGAGCGTTGACAATCAGAGTTTTAATAAATATGATTTTACCATACGATTTTTGTCGTCTACGATTAGATATCAAACGCCGCTGCGGTTAAACTCTAATCGCGATGCGACAAAGGCTCGGTCGCGCAATCGATAAGCTCAAATCGCGGTGCCACAAGGTTGTAACCACATCGGTCTTGTGTTCTTGATACTCTTCGCGATTGGAATTATCCGCAAAAACATGGCGCCTTTCTGTCCAGATGAGACGAAAGGAAATGGCCGGAAACGGTAATAATATTTTATAAAGTGAAGAATGAAGAATGAAGAGTGAAGAATGAAGAGTGAGGAATGAAGGGGGGAAGAATATGCACTACATGACTGTCGTATCACTCGAAATGTAGGATGAACTTAAAATATCATAGGAATGAAATGTCATTAAAGCGACAAGCTGCAATTGTTGTCATTTTTGACCGGAGAATCGTGTATTAACTATCACCATTTGGTGACCATGCAAGACGGCTTGATGAAACGATTTGCTTGCGTGTCAATCCTTCTTTTCCTTTATCTTTTTGCTCAAGGCGTAAGCATCATAAAGTCCAAGTTCCCCGGCTTTGCTCAAATCCTGCTGTGCGGCGTCATATTTACCCATACGATAAAATACAATTCCTCTGTTATAATACGCTTCTGCCAAGCGTGGATCCAATTGTATTGTATAAGTATAGTCGGACACCGCACGGTCAAAGTTTTTCTGGTCTGCAAACATGTTTGCTCGATTGAAGTAGAGGTACGCATTTTTAGGTGCCAACTTAATTGCTTCTGCAAAATCCCCTTCAGCCTGTGCTGCCTTCATGCTGACATTCTGCCCCCTCGAAGAATCGTAATTGTTGAGTAGGGTCTGACATGTTGCGCGAGTCCACCAACCAATAACCGACGTTTTATCAAGAGAGAGATAATCGTCAAGGTCAGAGATGGCATCCGAATAGTTCTGCGCATCGGCGAAAGCAATGGCACGCTGCAACAATAAATCTGCTCGTACCTTCGGATTGCTCTCCTCGCCTATTCCTGCAGATAAAACATCTATGATTTGGAAAATCTGCCTTGATTGAACATCACTGAGTTTACTATGTTGATGTTTGCATGCCAATGTCAGCTTACGAATAGGATCGTGCTTGCTATTAAACCTGTCCACAGAAGGATCGTAGGCCTGGTACCCCTGTATTCCATTGGAATATGAGAAATAGGACAGTTGATACATCGGAAGCAGTGAAAACTCCACATCACGGTTTTGTATTGTTCCACGATATTGGCTCTTGTACTCATGCTCCACTTCCGACTTGTCTTCTACAACAATATTGTTATATTTGTCTATATTGATCTCCGATCTCCTACGCATTTCCTTGAGTTTCTCTTTACTCCAACGCCGTTGACCACCAATGCGTTTGTCCATCTGTGCCTTGAAAATGCGGAATTCATCAAGTTCGGCCTTGGCTGTCATACCCAACCTTCGATAACAACGAGCACGATTACTCAGTCCAGCCCAAAAGTTGGGGAACTGATTAATGACTTGACTATAGTCAGCAATAGCCGCACGAAGGTTCCCAGTCTTGTCATGCAAAAGAGCACGATTGTAAATCGCCATAAAGTTTTGTGGCTCCATCTTGATTACAAAGTCGAAATCCTCAATAGCCCTGTTATCATCGCCAAGCTGTACGCGGAGCAGACCACGGTTAAAATGAGCAAGAAAGTTATTGGGATCAAGGTCTATGGCCAAGTCATAATCTTCCATGGCTCCACGCAAATTATTATAATTGAGTCTTGCCAAGGCACGGTTCACATAACTGTTGACAGATTTTGGATTGAGATGTACAACTCTGCTTAAGCAACTGTCGGCAGTTTTCCATTGCTGTCTGTTCAATGCTATATACGATCGTGTGGTCCATGCGTCCACATTGTAAGGATCGATTTGTAAGCTTTTTGCAAGCCATGTGTCTGCTTCAACCGTATCTTTCTTGTTGAGACAGATTTCGGCTTTCAATGAATAAGCGGATGAAACATCCGACCATTTTTTTATTATGGTATCCGCATCGAGTAAAGCCTGGTCATAGTCTTTGGTTTTCAGTCGGCAAATAGCACGATTCAACCAAAAGCTGGAGACAGAGGGGTTCAGCCGGATAGCCTTCGTATAATCGTCTATGGCCTCGCCGAACTTTTCCTGACGGATACGTGAAATGGCACGTAAATCAAAAATCTGTTCTATATAAGGGTTTAACCCAATGGCCTCTGAGGCATCCTGTTCAGCCCCGACAAAATCATCAAGATAGAACTTTGCCACTGCCCTGTTGTACCAAGGGAGCCATAAATATGGCTTCAAAGACAACACCTTATTGAAATATTGGATAGAGAGCACGTAGTCTTCGTAATGCAATGCAACCTCGCCGCTGGTTATCAAGCGGTCTATGTTGTATTGAGCATTCATCTTGCCCACAGACAACAAGGTTACGAGCAAGACGATTATTTTGCTCTTCATCGCTTTATTATTTTCGGGCAGGCTTTGTCCTGTAAGAACAAGTATATTTACCCTGCATGATTCCCTTCAACTTATTACGGATGAGTTGCTTGCGCAAGGGAGTAATACGATCCACATACATCACTCCCTCCAAATGGTCAAACTCATGTTGCATTACACGAGCCAAATATCCTTCTACCCATTCATCATGCGGCTGGAGCTCCTCATCAAGATATTGCACACGTATACGGGAATATCTTACGACCTTTTCACTCAGGCCGGGAACCGATAGGCAACCCTCCTCCATGCTTACCTTTTCTGATTTTTTGTCAACTTCGATAATATGTGGGTTGATATAAGCATGACGAAAGTCTGCATATTCAGGATAGTCCTCTTTCAGAACATCAAGATTGATAACCACAACACGTACTGACTTCCCTATTTGGGGAGCAGCCAACCCTACTCCGGAAGAGGCGTCCATGGTCTCAAACATATCATCAATCAATTGACTCAATCCGGGATAATCCGTTGGAATGTCCTGGGCAACTTTTCTCAACACCGGATGCCCGTATGTATAAATTGGTAATATCATTTCTTTGAATTCATATAGTCCTGAAGGATAATGGTAGCACTAATCTCATCTGCTAATCCCTTGTTCTCCCTCCTGGTCTTTTTTTTCACACCACTCTCGAGGATTGCTCGATGAGCTAACACAGAAGTAAATCGCTCATCATAATATACTATAGGTATTGCAGGATGCGATTTTCGCCATCGACCCACAAAATTCTCCACCCTTGCAAAATTCTCCGATGGATTCCCGTCGAGCTGCATAGGCTTACCTATAACAATACGTTCGACCTCCTCTTGTTTCACATAAGAACTGAGAAAGTCGAACAAATCTTTTGTCTCTACTGTAGTGAGACCATTGGCAATAAACTGCATGGGATCTGTAACTGCCAATCCCGTGCGTTTTTTACCATAGTCTATTGATAGTATTCTTGCCAAAAATTATTTCTTATACAACAACCAAGCGTCACTCTTGGGGTTATACTGGCTACCGCGAAGAGCATCGCGACTCTGCACAGCCTGAGCCTTATCGGCAGACGTGGTAGCAATAACACGATACATATTCAAAGTAGAGTTATATGCTATCTGTGCATCATATCCACCCTGCTTCAAAGTAGTCTGTAACCCCTCTGCATTTGCTTTCAAACCAAAAGAGCCCACAACCACACTGTATGCTTGCAGTCCTACACCGCTAACAATGGTCACATCCTCCGTGCGTACCGTTGCATTTTCAACATTCGACACCGTAGTCTGTGTGACAGGCTGTTGTGTAAGAGGCGTCACCACAGGAGCTTCTTCTTGGGTAGGCTGCTGTGCCATATTTTGCTCTTCCTGAGCCTTAGCCTTCTCGTAGGCTTTCTTATAAGCACTTTCTTGTGATTTGCAACTTGTAAAAGCCAAGGCAATACACATAGAAGCACCCAATACCAATGATTTTTTCATACCTTTTGAATATTTATGATGTTAATGTTATTCGTAATAAAGGAATCTAATCCTATGATGTGCGAAATTACGAAAATTATCACAAAAACAAAAAAAGTGTGCGCATAAAGTTTGTTAAATCAATAAAATAGGAGTTTTTAACATAAACTTTTCTACCTTTCCCTTGCATTTTATCATGGAAATATATATATTTGCAAATGACAAGATATTTTTAACTAAAAGCAAATATGATGAAAACATTAGGCTACATTGGCGCTTTCTTAAGTGGCGCTATCACAGGAGCAGCATTAGGAATGCTTATGGCTCCGGAAAAAGGTGAAAAAACACGCAATAAGATTACAGATGCTATTGACGATTTCTGCAAGAAGCATGACATCAAACTCAATCGTAAGGATACCGACGACCTTATTGATGATATTAAAGAAGCCGTAGGCGTTGGAGACTAATCCGTCATTTTAATTAAGAATAGGGTTGTGAACAACTCACAACCCTATTTCTTTAATCACTATACACAGGAGATATATGTTTTCAAATGACAATAACATTGAAACTATCGGCAAGCTTGTCGAAACCTTAAAGCACTACACAGGTCTGCAAGCAGAGTATGTAAAGTTGAGCATTGTTGAGAAAACCGTTAAGATTCTTACAGTTATCGGTATTACTGCCATACTCTGCATGTTTCTTGTCCTGATGCTCATTTATCTCAGTTTCGCCGCCGCATACGCTCTCGCCCCCTATGTTGGCAACCCAGGAGCTTTTGCCATTATTGCTGGCGTATATCTTGTTTTACTCATCCTTTTCCTTATTTTCAGAAAACAATGGATAGAGAAACCATTGGTAAGATTACTTGCTTCATTGTTATTAAGTAAATAAATTATGGACAACAACACTTCCCCCTCTGACACATACAAATCACTTGAGGAAATAAAACTTCGAAAGGCAATGCTCCTGAGAGACATCCAAAAGGAAGATAACAGGATACAAAATATATGGGTTACTTTGTTCAGAAAGCCCGAAGCCTTTAAAAAGAACACGTCACCATCCAGGCGTATCAACAGCTTAATGAGTACAGGTGCTGGATTTTTTGATACCGTTATATTAGGATGGAAGCTTTATAGAAAGTTCAGAAGATAGAATCTGAATAGCGGGTGTGACATGTTAACAAATCGAAACTCAAGCATTTTCGTGCAAACAAAAGTTATAAATCAACTTGTTTTTGCCCTAAAAATCTCTTGTTTATAAATAAACACGCTATATTTGTAACGTGTTTTTCATAGTATTAGATTTAAGGTTAACAAGGTTGGAGTGCAGCGGCGCTCCATTTTTTTTGTTATTAGCTTACAAAAATACTTTTTTGAACAGCAAGCTTACACGTCTATTTCCAAGCCATCGTATGCAAACTGGAACCCTTCGGGCAGTCTATCGTTAGCAACTTCATGCAAACCGATTTTATGCGTCAGATGAGTGAGGAACGTGCGGCTGGCTCCAATCCTACGAGAAAAATCTATGGCTTCTGGAATAATTAAATGACTGTGATGCGGCTTTGCCCATCTTAAGGCATTAAGAACCAAAGTCTCCACACCTTGAAGATAAACACATTCATCAGGGGATATAGCTTTCATATCTGTAATGTAAGCCATGGATCCAAACCTATATCCCAATATCGGTAGCTTTCCATGCATCACCTCTATTGGCAATATATTGATATCCCCCACCCTCATCGGTTCATGTTTGCGGATAGCGTGAAGCGTCAACTTGGGTACTCCGGGATATAAATGTTCAGTAAAACAATAGGGGAAATTATGCTTGACAGCCTTCACCGTCATGTCATTGCCATAGATATCTATATTTCCAAAGTAACAACACGGTCTCAAATCGTCAATACCGCCCGCGTGGTCATAATGTTCATGTGTAAGCAACACCGCATCGATCTTGCGAAATTCGAGCGGCATGAGCTGCATGCGGATATCTGGTCCACAATCTATCAGCACACGTGTCGTTTCCGTTTCCAGCATTGCTGCAGTCCGACTACGTTTATCTCGCCGGTTATTACTTTTGCAAACCGCACAATCACAACCAATCACTGGCACACCGTTAGATGTTCCGGTGCCTAAAAATCGAAATTTCAAAGCCTTATCTTATATTTACCTCAGGATATATATGTATTCCAAACTTTGTGAAAACGTCATCTTGAATGGCATGCATCAATCCGACAACATCGCTTCCTGTTGCTCCACCATAGTTTACTAATACGAGTGCTTGCTTCTCATAAACTCCAACCTTGCCTACCCTGCGTCCTTTCCATCCACAACGGTCAATCATCCAGCCAGCTGGAATTTTATATCGTTTTTGATGGTAAAAGTTTCCGGTTTGGCTTCCAGTGTCGTTAGATATCGAAGAGTCAACTTCGAAAAACCTGACATCCGGAAATCTTTCTTTCAGCTCGTCCAAAACTTCTTTGTCAACAATTGGGTTCATAAAGAAACTCCCCGCATTGCCTAATTCAGAAGGGTCTGGCAATTTAGCGCGACGAATATCAATGATAATGCAACGCAGCATCTGAGCCGTCAGATCCCCCTCTTCTATTTCCCAGGCAGTCAGCATCTCGCGGATGTTTCCATATTCGAGATGGGGATGAAATCTACGGGAGAGCCTATAGGTCACATGTGTAATGAGAAACTTATCTCTCCAATCCTGTTTAAAACGACTCTGACGGTATCCATAGCCACACTCGTCTGCTCCGATGGTAACCACTTTGTCCGAGGACAGCTCCACGGCCTCAATTTTTGTTATCAAATCCTTGGCCTCTACACCGTAAGCTCCAATATTCTGAACAGCCGAAGCACCACACTCTCCCGGAATCAGGCTGAGGTTTTCCATGCCGTAATAGCCTTGCTCAACAGCATATTCCACCACCTCGTCAAACGTAGTACCGGCCCAGCATCTGAGCAATACGGATTCAGAAGGTTGGTCTCCGGTGATGACTTCCACGTCGAACCGTTTATCAGCCGTCAGCACTTTTCCATGAAAATCTTTAGTCAACAGAAGATTGCTTCCACCGCCAAGAATCAAAAATGACCGCGTGGATCCATCGTTTTCTTTCAACTCGTGAGCAAGTTCTACAGCATCATCGATCGACTCAAAAGTAATAAATTCATCACATTTTTGGTCGATTCCAAACGTATTGTTATGTAGCAGAGAATAGTTTGCTAATCGTATCATAATCAAGAAATAGCATTCGCGCAAAAACTTTGCACCAAGCCTTAAGTGTTAAATTTAGTAAGTTTCCATTTTCCATCGATCATTTTGAAGTCCATTTCCATTTCAAGACCGTTGGATATTCCCCTGATTAAAAATATCTTTCGATTCGAACTATGTTTTCGTTCTCCGTAAAGAATGTTATAGATAACTCCACTTGGTATGATAGCTGGCTTGAAATCAGGCCATTGCTGGGGCATTATAACGCCTGAAATAGTAGAGAAATCGTCTTCTGGATCGGGAGCGGTGAAATTCACCTCCTCAGCCATACTTCTCACCTGAAATGCTGAATCAGTGGAAAATTTATCATAGAATTTCAAGAAACTTGCATTTCTGTTCTTATAAAGGGGCTGATAGTGAACAGAAGTAAGCATCCACTCACCATTCAATTTATCAAAGAAATATTCCTGAACTGTTTTGATGTCAAATTGAATTTTTTCTATAACCACATGATTCACAGACGTGTCTTTACCCAACTCTCTATATTTAGGACTGTCGATGATTAGCGTGTAGTATTCCTGACGCATGAAGAAACGCTCCGTCTTCCATTGTTTTCTGTCTACTTGGCTCTCCAACTTGCCATCACGATATATAGGCAGTGGAAAGGTAGTGCGCTTTTGTTGGAGTTTACGACTGGCAGCGAAATTAAAGAAGAAATCGTCAAAAAGTTCATCGGCTGCCTTGGGCATCGGAGTCTCTGCTATTATACTTTCTGACGAATCCAACATGGTTGTATCCTCTTGGATAGAATCCACTTGCAAAGTATCTGTAGGCTCTGGCTTCTTATTGGTACACCCGTATGGAATGACCATTGCCAAAAACAGCATGGATAAAACAACAAAAGCAAACTCTTTTCTCATATCAAATTATTCATAAGGCTACGCAAAATTACACATTATTTTTCATATTAGTTTACTTTTTCCAATAAAACTTAGTAACTTTGCATTCATAGAACAGGATGTTTAAATTATGATATTAGACAAAATAGACAAACTCCTTCAGGAAGTGGCCGAAATGTCGGCAAAAAACTCAGAAGAGATTGAACAGCTCAGGCTAAAATACTTGAGCAAGAAAGGGGAAATTAATGCCGTCATGGCTGATTTCCGCAATATAGCTGCAGACCAGAAGAAAACCGTTGGTATCAAGATAAACGAACTCAAGCAGGCTGCACTCAACAAACTCAGCGAATTACGTGAGCAGGTAGCCACTGCAGATTCAGATACTGAGAATATCGACCTCACACGCACGCCCTACCCTATTCCGCTCGGCACACGCCATCCTCTGACCCTCGTTAAGAATCAAATTATAGATATATTCCAACGCATGGGGTTCGTCTTGTACCAAGGTCCGGAGATTGACGACGACAAGCATGTGTTCACCATGCTTAACTTTGCTGCCGATCACCCAGCACGCGATATGCAGGATACGTTCTTTATTTCTCAAGATGCAAACGATGTTACCAAGAACGTTATCCTCCGTTCACACACTTCTGGTGATGAAGCCCACTATATGGAAACCCACAAACCGCCAATTCGCATGCTCTGTCCGGGACGCGTTTACCGCAATGAGGCCATCTCTGCGCGTGCCCACTGCTTTTTCCATCAGGTTGAGGGATTGTATGTAGACAAGGGAGTTAGTTTCTCAGACCTCAAGCAAGTGCTTCTGACCTTTGCGCGAGAAATGTTTGGACCGGATACCAAGATTCGTTTGCGCCCCTCCTATTTCCCATTCACCGAACCCAGTGCCGAGATGGACATTTCATGCAACATCTGCGGAGGTAAAGGCTGTGGATTCTGTAAAAACACCGGATGGGTAGAAATTTTGGGTTGCGGAATGGTCGACCCACACGACCTCGAGGCTTGCGGTATCGACTCCAGCGTCTACACTGGCTATGCATTTGGCATGGGTGTGGAGCGCATTACCAACCTGAAATATCGCGTAAACGATTTGCGACTATTCTCCGAAAATGACATTCGTTTCCTCGAAGAATTCAAAAGTGCATATTAATTAAAAATATTTTGTCTTAAAAAGCAGGAGTGTCATTGGCGCTTCTGCTTTTTTTGACTCACTTTCTTTACTTTTTTTTCAGCGTATCACGGCCGCAGTACGCGTGCGTTGCATTCGACAGACAAATGTATCACGGCCGAAGCACGCGCGTATATCGGACGTGATACAATGGAAACAACCCTTATTCGACATACCGGCATGTCGTCAGGAATGTGCCACTATTGTTTGACATGTCACAATTGACTTCCGGCTCACAACATTGGGAAAACACCGTAAATGCTTTTCCATTGTCTTACCTGGTATACGGTAAGCCTACGGATTAGACAAACAATATAAATAGTCGGAGAGTCTGTTGATGTATTGCATCAAGATGCGCCATTTCTCGCTCTGTGCATCTGTTTTTCCCAAATTAGAAAGCGTTACCAGCCTTCGTTCGCATGTCCGTACTTGGGTACGTGTCAAATGCAGTACGGCATCTGTCATATCCTTACCCGGGAAAACAAAATGAAATTTCTTGCCTTGTGTCATGCGCTTAATATGAGCCTCCATGCTGTTTGTAGCCTCGTGAAGTATGTTGAGTACTTCCGGCAGGCCATCTTTGGCACCGTTAGACGGATAGCCATTCGCCACGATGCCCATCAGGATCATCAGTTCTCGTTGTATCTTTTCATAGGGTTCTGTCTGCTGTGCTGTGGCCTTGCAAAGTCCGAGCCACGCATTCAGTTCGTCGAGTTCTCCATTGAGTTCTATCCGTGCGTCGTCCTTGCTCACACGTTTACCGTCATACAGCGAGGTTTCACCTCCGTCTCCTTTCTTGGTTGTAATCATTTCCCTATTCTTTAATAATGACATAAATAATGATCGGTGCGCCAATGATGGGCGTCACCGCATTGAGTGGCAAGATGCCGGACTCGCCTGGCAGAGTTGTCAGGACGTTACACAGAAGGGCAACAACGCAACCCGTTAGAATGGTAACTGGCAGCAAATGCCGATGGTCTGACGTTTGCAGCAGCAGCCGGGCTATATGGGGGACAGCCAATGCTATGAAGGCGATAGGCCCGCAAAAAGCTGTGACTATGGCAGTAAGTAATCCAGTAACAACCAACAGAATGTTACGGACACGATGCACATTGATGCCTAAGTTTTCAGCATAGTTCTCTCCCATCAGCAGGGCATTGAGTGGTTTTATCAGTAACAGTGTAGCACTTGTTGCCAAGAGTGTAACCGTAGCAAAGAAGGGCATTTGGTTCATCGATACATTTCCAAAATTCCCCATACCCCACACGGCAAAACTCTTCACCCCCTCCTTGGTGGCGAAAAAATTGAGTAGTGTAATGGCGCTCGAGGCCAAATATCCTATCATGATACCTATAATGATCAGCATCACATGGTTATGCACCATCTTCCCTACAGTCCATATCAAGGTCGTGACTGCAACAGCACCAATGAATGCTGCCGTCACAGATGACAAACCACTCACCATATAAGACGCGGAGACTGCCGGAGCCAACGTGAGCAGCGCCACTGCGAGGGCTGCTCCACTCGTTACTCCAAAAATATCGGGTGCCGCCAAAGGATTACGAAAAGCTGTTTGCAGCAACAGTCCACTCACGGTCAAGGCGCCTCCGGCCAGCAATGCGGTGATAACCTGCGGCAAACGGTTTTCGATGATGATAAACCTCCAACTCTCTTTTTGCACATCGTTGCCGAAAATGACGTTCCAAATCTCGTGCAGGGGAATATCCACACTCCCATGCACAAGTCCCACGCCGCACAAAAATACTATGGCAAGAGACAGCACGAAATAAAGTAGTCTTGTTTTCATCATTATCATAACGCAAGGGGAGGAAAACTATTGCCATGTGTTTCTATCCCTTTCGTATTTACAAATGCTTATAATATCTCAAGTCCCCAATATTGGTATGAGGATGCAACAATATGATCATCTCTCTTAAAAGATAATCGGGGCGGAAAGGAGTTTCCTCAAAATAAGGCGACACAGAAGTGTTGCACTCATAGATTTCGCCCGTTCGGAAAGCCTTGAGGGCTTCATAACCATGAAACTCACGGAGCAAATCTTCGTGCGACATCATCTTCGATCCATTGTATTTAAAGGCCCATATGTCGCTGTCGCCGGCCTTGTCGATAATCTGTTCGAACGAGAGCGCAAGACTTCCTCCATGCTTGTCTTCCGAAAAAGCATAGCGTCCGTTGGCATCCCTGATGATGGTGCCCATGCTGCTTGCCCCGCCGGGTGTGTACCATGTGGCACCGGTCTTGCGCTCCGTGAGTATGCTCCGTCCTTCAGGAAGTGTAGCAGCATATTGTTTTAAGCTCTGATAGGTGGAGTCTACGACGTGAAAGAGCGAGTCGGCACGGCACCCTTCTCCGAACAACCGACCGTAATAGCGCATCCATTCAGCTCGACCCAAGGCTGAAGTCTCCATATAATCAGCCGTCTGAATAATGGGAATACCCAACTTCTCCAGCTTACCAAAACCACCGCTACCCTCAAACGGACTCACGAAAATGGCATCGGGATGCAGGTCTATAATCCTTTCGATGTCGGGACTCATGGCATCTCCGCAATCCGCAATCTTTCCCTCCTTCACTCGTTGTTGAATGTCGGGAATCAGCATGTATTGTAAATCACAAACACCAACTATACAATCGGCAAGCCCCAAATATTTCAGGAGTTGGCAATGCGAAGTAGTGAAGACCACGACCCGTTGCAGCGGCTGTATTGTCCCTTCTGCTTTCTTGTGGTCCACACGCACGCTTTGCAATGTCTTTCCCTGTTTCCAAGGGTCTGAAACGGTTGCTTCCATCCGTCCATTCTGCTCGCTGATCTGCAACAGCTGGGCATACCGCAACGCAAGAGTATCGCCCTGCCCTGCATCGGAAGATTTCTTTCCGGTGCAGGCACAGAGCAACGCTGTCGCGAATAATATGCCAAAGAGTTTTCTCATCTTATTTCAAGAAAACAACTTTGTTAGGCTGCGGACTTGCATAGGAGAACTGACGCAAGAAATTGCCGTGCTTGTCAAATACATAGAACACGCTTTCTGTTTTAAAATCCGTTGTTGCTACATATACATTTCCGTTGTATGGGTTTGAAGAGATACTGTAAACCGGTGAGGTAGAAAGGGTCTCAGGGAACTTCTTGAAAAAGGCATTATCCACTTTACCTGTCTCTGTGTTGTATGCTGAAAGCGTTGTTATCGTCTTGTGTGTTTTCCAATTAGTTTGGCTGTTGGCAAGATAAACCATGTCGTCACCCGTTCCCATACAAGAGGCTGTCCCCATCTCGCTATACTTGCCGGTCTTTGAATCGTAGATGCCCCATGGATAATTATAGCTGGCACCAAAGCCCCGAATGAACATCTTGCCGTCTTCCTCATATATTTTAGCAGGATTTTGCATAATCGTAGCATAGCTTACAGTCTTGAAGTCGCTGTTCACGATAGCCAGACGATTATCCTTAAAATCCGTGCCCTGCAAAGTGATGTAGAGTTTTCCATCCTCCTCGGCAATGTCCTCCGGGCGGTCGCCAACCTTCAGCGAGTCCATATACTGAAGTTTATAGCCGTTGATCTTGATTCGACTCACGTAACCACCGTAGGAAACAGCATAGATAATGCCATCTTCTTCTTCAACACTTCTTACCTGACCGAGATTTTTGTAGTCTTCAAAACTAATGCGGTCTTTCTCGATGCCGTAGCCGTCGAGCAGACAAACATAGTTGCTCACATTCACCGCAACTACAATCCTGTTGTTGTCTACAACCTCAATGTCATTACCGGTATCACCCAAACCTTTTCCATTTTGGGTATTAAAAAGGTCCTGAACGATCTCCGTCGGAGCACTCCAATCGAAATAAAAGAGTTTAGAATTATTTTTTCCCATATTACCCTCATTCAAAATGAACGCGCGGGCGCTGCTTTTCATTTCGATCTTTCCACCTCCCAGTGTGTTCCATTCGTCATCATCGCTACACGATGTAAAGCCGGCCAACAAAGCCACTGCACTCAATAACCAAATTTTTCCTTTTTTCATTTTTCTTAATTTATTATATTGTTAGTATGTTTATTCTGTTCGCTCTAAAGCTCTACTCCTACCGTTGCCATGAATTGGCGACCCGGCATAGGATAATATTTTATGATGTCGTATTGTTCGTTGGTCAGATTCTCCAATTTTATCTGCGTGTGAACCACACATCTATTCAATTTAAAGTCGCGGCCAATGGTTATACTGTGTTCCCAAAATGCAGGCATCCGATATTCCGGAAGATTTTGTCCCATGCTGTAACGGCTTCCCTGCATCGCAACGGAATATGCGATATTCAGATACGGTGTGGTCAAAACGAGTGACCCGCTACCGCTCCATCGGGGTGTATAGGGCAACATATTGTTATAGGTGCGCGATGTTTTCTTGGTTTTGTCCACCGCTCTCTGCCATGTGGCTGAGGCACTTCCTTTCATGTTCCACCGCTCCGCCAAATCCACCTGACTACCAAGCGTCAGGTCAATTCCCATGATTTCAGCCTTCCCGTAGTTGGCCATGCGCCACACATACATACTGGGAAAAGCCACGATTTTATCCTTCACGTCGTTATAATATCCGTCCACCGTCACCGTCAGATATCTCATCGCCTTGTAATGCGTGTTCCATGTCAGTCCCAAACTGTATTCCCGTGCCAACTCCGGACGCAGATTGATGTTTCCTAACCGACGATAATACAAATCATTGAAGGTAGGGACGCGGAATGTGTTTTTCCACATCGCCCGCACATAAAACTGCTGATAGCGGAACGGTCTGATGTTTAAGGAAATGGAAGGCGTAAATCGTTTCTTGTCGTCGGGTGCATCGCCCACCTCCACATGCTCTTTAACGAAAGTGTAGGCAAGATTTCCATTGAGCTTCAACCTGCCGTATCGCCATTTCGCTGCCATCGCCGTGATGGATGTCCAGCGGGTCGGACGAGGCACGTCGTAACTGATATTAACATACACATTATTTTTCAACACATTGTGGCTCAAGTCTTCCGCCAATGCGAAGTCGAGTCCTCGTACAATGTTCCAGCCCAATGTGGCCGAGCCATAATATTCGTCCTGACGATTCACGTCGGTGCGAACACCATGGGCATATTGCGACCCCCAATCCCGATACCGATTCCACGAATGAGTGTATTTGAATCGGGCGACCAGTTGCCACACCTCCGACAGTCGGCGGTGATAACTCGCCTGCGCAAAAAACTCTTCGTCCCACAATCGCTCATCAGACGGATTGGCATAGAGTATCACCGTTCCAGGCAGTCCGCGCTGCGAATAGTAGTAATTGACTTTGGCCTCTAACCGACTGGAATCCACAAAAGTATGATACACATTTGCCTCAGCTCTCCATGCGTTGATATCGGAATTGTATCGGTGTTCCCGCGTGCGCAGTTTACCGTTGTGCAGCGTGAACGGATATTTTCCGTCCGCATGGGTGAACTTGCCATATACAGAGGCAACCGTGCGAAGTCCCAACTTCTGCGCATACATCATGGAGGGCGATACCAGCCCGAACATTCCGCCGTTGATGTTGGTTCGCATCGACCAGTTGCGAGAGCCTTTAAAACTGGGGCGTTCGGTAACAAGACTCAATGTTCCGGCCGCCGCATACTGTCTGGCCGAAAGCATCAGATTGTCCTCATCGCCTATGCTGAGCGACAAACTTTCAAGATTTCCGGTATCGTATCGACCCACATCCACTTGCCCAGCCTGCGTATTGCTCACCGCCAAACCGTCATAGACTAAAGCCGTATGGTGAGCGCCGAGATTATGTATAGACACGGTTTTCATGCCACCAATGCCTCCATAGTCTTTCACACAGACACCAGCAAAACGCTTCACGGCATCGGCCACATTGTCGATTCCTAATTGTTTCAAGTCGTCTTTGTCCAAAGTCTGCACCTCACTGGTTGCCCCCACATGACGAGCAGGTGTGGGTGCAACCACCTCGACTGTAGACAGTGAGACGGAATCCTGTTGAGCCATAGCCACGAATGGCCATAAGATCACCCCAAAGATGAATAGAGTTTTCTTTCGCATTTCTTCCTCGAGAACTGGAAATGAGTTTCTGCAATGGCAGGTCTTCTGACTTACGGCCTACGAACATGTGTCTTCCCGATAACGCTCAGTGACTTTGATCATGTCTAATAACGCCGATTACAGCAGCGGGACTGTCCGGGATTTGCACCCGGTTCCCATTTTAATCTCCTTAGTGGAGAACCTATTGCGTTTGCAAAGATAGATGTTTTATTTATGAAAGTGTCTCTAATCTTCGATTAATTTCAAAATTTGGCTACAAGTTGAAAATAAACCACACGAATATAACACCATAGCAGATATCCCTGAATCGACCATCGTACTGGAATAACAGCACCGAAAAGATTCTCTAATCGTTTTTCACCAGCTCTCCCCAAGATGGTGGAAGGACTTTCAAAAGGTGCTTTACGAAGAAGTCGTAACGTTTATGCTCACCATAACTTTCACCCATCGTGTGGTGAACACCGGGTAAGACTACCAGCTCGAAGTCCTTGTTGGCCTTAATCAGTGCATCTGCCACCTGCATGGTGCTGGCCGGATCAACATTATCGTCCAGTTCTCCCACGACAAGCATGAGTGGGCGTTTCAGTTTGTGAGCATTGTAAACGTTGCTTGCACGCACATAACTGGAATCAACTGGCCAGCCCATCCACTGCTCGTTCCACCAAATTTTGTCCATACGGTTGTCATGACATCCACACGAACTATAGGCTGCTTTGTAGAAATCCCCGTGCAACAATACGGCTGTAGTAGACTCCTGTCCGCCAGCCGAAGCACCAAAGATGCCTACATTTTCAGCATCCATATATGGATATTTCCGGGCTGCTGCCTTGATCCATGCCATGCGGTCGGGGAAGCCTGCATCTTGAATGTTCTTGTAACAAACCTCCTCAAACTTCTTGCCTCGGTAACTGGTGCCCATGCCGTCGAGCTGAACAACGATGAACCCAAGTTCGGCCAAGCCCGTCATGTTCCAGTTATAGGCGGAAAAACTCTTAGGCGTGTAGGCATCGCCGGGGCCTGCATAGATATATTCTATGACCGGGTATTTTTTCGTTGTGTCAAAATTGGTAGGACGCTGAATGACGCCCCATATATTGGTTTTGCCGTCGCGGCCTTTGGCTACGAACACTTCCGGAGTCACCCAGCCGTTGCTTTTAAGCTTTGATATATCGGCTGTTTCAAGAGTTTTCAGCAATCTGCCGTCCACGGCACTGCGTAACTGGGTAACCGGAGCCTGATCAACCTTGCTGTAAGTATCAACCAAATAACGATAATCAGGCGAATAAGTCACAGTGTGGTTGCCTTCATCAGGGGTCAGGCACACCATGTTCTTTCCGTCTAAGTCTATTCTGTAAAAATGTACCAAATAGGGATCTTCCTTCTTGTTCACTCCCGAGGCTGAGAAATAGATCACTCCTTGTTTCTCGTCCACATGCTGAACAGCTCTCACAAACCAGTCGCCTTTGGTGATTTGACGCATGTTTACATCAAGCTTTCCCTTCTTGATTACAGGGGTTAAGTCGTAAAGGTATATATGGTTCCAACCATCACGCTCTGAGGTCCATAGTAGTTGCTTTCCTTTGTTGATTGTCTTACGCCATATACGGGAATAATTTACAAACGTGTTCGACTTCTCCTCTGCCACCGTGCGAAGTTTTCCTGTTTCAGCATCCATAGCCAACATTTGGTAAAGTTGATGTCCACGCTTGTTGTATTCCATTGTAACTTCCTTGGAGTCGGGCAGCCATTGGAACCATCCCAGCGAATACTGGTTGACTATTGCAGAAGCATCGACCTCGACTCTGCTGCCGCTTGCCACGTCAATAATGATTGGCCATCGTTGAGGCAATTCGTCGCCGGGTTTGGCATACTCCTGCTTGTGCAGGATGGGCTGAAGCTGATCCTTGGGCGTTGACTCTACGTAGTAGGCATAACGTTTCTCTACTTTGTTACGCTTACATACCATAATCTTCTTGGAATCAGGACTCCAGAGGATGTTGCTGCTGTAGTATCGACCGATGGTTCCGTCCTGAGTCAGTGCACGTTTCTCCGTATAGGGTTTGCCTACCTCGTGTACCATGACGTTGAAACCTTCGATCCAAGCATCCATTTTGCCGTTGGGCGACTTCACAACACGCTGTGCTTGTTCGTCGTCTGTTTCCATCCAGTGACGCTCTCGATGACGAAACGGACTGTCCTTGCGATTTTTTCCTCCACGCGAGTGATGCCGATCTTTAATGTTCAAGGCTTTATTCATCTCATCTTCAGAGCCAAACACTTGTGTTTGGTCGTCTTTTACATGATAGGATATATATTGACGGCCCGAGGAAGTATCTATATAATAATGTAGAGATGTGGAATCATCCCATGTAATATCATGTGCCCAATGCTCCACCATTTTCTGTTGGAATTGATCGCGTAAGCCATATGCACGTTGGTAGTCAGCCAATGTTCCCTGGGCATAGGCCGTGGCAGAAGTCAGCAGAACCATGCAGAGACTTTTAAGACGGATGTTTTTCATGATTTCAATCTCTTTTATTAAGAACGATGATGACACAGAGCGGCACCAATGGCCGTGCAAAACTCAGAATACTTGGGGATGATGAAATGCACCTTATAAAGCTTCTCCATAGCAGGAAAAACGTCCTTGCATTGTGGCAGGAGTGTCAGGTTGCCAATCAGTACGTACTCTTTGATTCCGGTATTGAGTGATGCCAAGATACAACTTGAGCCAATGGTCTGGAGAACTGAGGTGATGATTCCCAGTGCAATGTCCTCGCGTGTGGCATTGCTCCGCGCGTTGCCAAAGAGAGCTGCAGTTGCAGTCTTGGGGAGTCCGGGCAGCGGATTGGGGCTGATGTCGCCTATGAGTACATCTATGTTTTGTATGTCTCCATTCAAGGCTAAGGCCACAACCTGTTTCACATCATCGGTTTTAAGCATGACGCGGCTCAACCCCATAAGCGTACCACCACCCAGCCCGATGCCTCCAATATGTCGGATATCATCACCGTCGCATTGCACGATACTCGTTCCCGTCCCCATCGACACAACAAGCATGCGGTCGAGGTCGGTTTCATAACGTGCTCCGAGACCATCTGCAACAAATTCCTCGGCCTTCTTTGTAGGCAGCCCATAAATGGGTGTGTTGATATAGGCTGAGCCTACGCCGGTGATCATCACCTGTTCGATGTCGCTGAGCTTTATATGATTGTCATAAAGATACTTGCCAAACGCACCATATAGTGATGTTATGGGGTCTGTGGCCTTGATTCGAATGGGTGACACTACATCGCCCTGCCCGTTGATACCTACAATCTTTGTTGTGCTGATACCTACGTCTATTCCAATTACCATATATTGAATGATGAATAATGAGTTATAAAAAGAACTGGATTCTTTTGCAAAAATACTAAAAAAAGAATGACTTGGTCAATATTTATGATAATTAATTCGTAAATTCGCAAATGATATGAGATGAAGACAGGAATGTTCATAGCCATTCATTCCTGATCATAAAACCAAACTTTAAACTATGAAGACTATTAAAGTAGTAGCGGCAGTAGTTACCAGAGATGGGAAATATCTGTGCATGCAGCGTTGCCGTTCACGCGAATCGTATAATTCCGAACGTTGGGAGTTTCCTGGAGGAAAAGTGGAGAAAGATGAGAGCGATCACCAGGCTCTGATCCGTGAAATCAAAGAAGAATTGGATTGGAATATTTATGTTGGGCGCAAGATCGCAACCATCACACACAGTTACTCTGACTTAACCATAGAACTAACGGCCTATTGGTGTAAAGGCGGTGATGAGGAGTTTACTATGTTGGAGCACCTTGATGCCAAATGGCTTGCCGCAGACGAGCTAAACTCGTTGAAGTGGACTGATGCCGATAAAAAGATAGTAGCACGGATTCTGCAAGACTCCATCACAGTTACTCCGTAGAGGCAAACTATTTTCGGCGCATCTTTTATTGAGCAGCAAACCCATAGATCGTATACGTCCCGCCGTCGCTTTCACAGTATTTGCGCAGGAGTTCCTGAATATATTCCGCATTAGCTCTGACACAGTCCTCGTCGCCATCATAACCATTGATCAAGACCACAAGATGGGTGGTGTTGATGCTTATTTTTGTACGTTCGTGGTCAGATGTTGGCGTTCCTACCCCACCCTTTGCATCGCGGTAAACGGGCAGTCTTTCTATATTCATCAATCCTCTTCCTATGCCTTCGTAGGGCTCATCTTTCTTCCCAATGCCCAATGTCAGCGTGTCACCTTCGAACTTGTCGGCATCGAAACCTCCGATGCTGTACCCGTATCGTATACTCGCTAAGTTGACAAGGTCTACCAATGTGTCTATCTGGTAGAGACTTCTACCCTTCAGCTGACGGCGAATCAAAGCTTCCGCTGCCGGCCGGTAGCGCGAAGGATCTTTGCCACAAGCACGATACATTTTCCTCGTGGCAGCAATACCCGAAATGTTTTTCAGTGTTTCGGTAGTCAGTTTCGCGCGGTATTCTTCGCCCAATGCGTTGATTTCGTCCCACAACGACTGACAATATTTGCTGTTTTTGACCCTTGCATCTACACAAGCTCCAACAAACCCCGGACACATCTGCTCTATTTCGCTTGATACTATTATGTTCATATCAATTCCAATAATCTCTGATTTTACCATGCAAACATACACATTTTCTATGAGATTGAATCTGCCATCCATAGAAAAAGTCATTCTCACTTGTTTGTTTAGGCAAAAAAATGTAACTTTGAGTGTTCACAACGGTATTTGCCAATGCAGGAGCGGGTGCAACTGTTGTTTTGAAACGATGATGATATCATAAATCCAAATTAAAATACTGTAAACTATGAGACTGTACGAATACCTTCAGGCATACGACTTTGATGAGCTAATGCCTGTTATTGCCGAAATGTTTCCCGGTACCGGAAAATTTCAAGAGCCATTAAAGCTAGCTTATACCATTCTGACGGATATGACCCCTGTACCTTCAAAGAAGGAGATCAAGTATAAGATTTTGTCCTCTCCCAACGGGAATGAACATTATGTAGGTGCAGAGGATCGCGACTTCGACACCAACTGGGCCGTGTGTCTTGGTAAAAATCTTTCCAGGGAAAAAGGCGTCGATTTGTCTGATGAAGAAATGGTTGCCAATGCTTTAGTCAATGTCTGTCTAATCGCCAAACATCCGCGCGAGTTCGACAGTGCTTTTGCGGAACTGACAAGGCCCGACAGATAAAGATTCACCACATGGTGGCCGTCTCTTTCCAACTTTCATGTTAGAGACGTGGTATCGGCCATGAAATGTACACTCAGGCATGCCCATCCGCCCAGGATGACATGCTGATTGTTCATTCCACAGGCTGTGTCCTCATTTTCCTATGTTCTACACCCCATCCTCTTCCTCATCAACCATCTGAGAATCTGTATCCAATTGGGTATCCTTGGATATAGACACATTGCCAAAATTGTCGATTTTCAGAACCAAGGGTACATACTCATCGCTCGATTTATCCGGATTGCCCACGCTTGCCGCGAAAAGCAAATATCTGCCTTCTGCTTGAACAAATACAATACCGAGCAAAGCGCCGTCTTTATAGTAAGTATCGTTGATATACTCTCTAAAAAAACTTTTGGTAAACTCCTTCTTCAGAAACTCTGTACCATCTGCACGAACCACTCGCAACATGATACGGTTGTCGTAATATTTGGAAAATCCGTCCGATGCAAGGGGCAACGACTCGTCTGCCCACAACTTAGTTTCGATTGTATATTGTTTCCCCAACCATTCTGTTTTTCTTTCTTGCGAATAGTCTCCCATTTTGCGGGTTACAGATGTTTTTGCAATTTCCGGACGCTTCTTGGTAATAATAATGGTGTTCGATTTCTTTTCAGAACACGCGGATAGTGCCAAGACAGCCACTGCCATAACACATATATCTAATAATCTTTTCATCATTTCAATGTTGGTTATATGTGCAAAATTAAGCAAAAAGGTTGAAAAAACAAAGGGCATTCCCTATTCACATAGAGAATGCCCGTTCCTAAATACTTTGAAATCTTTACTAACCTATTGAGTTTCACACGATATAATAAAAGTTTAGTTTATGAAATGTGTTCGTCACTCTTTTCGCCGGTTAACGGAATTTTAATTCAGAATGTTTGGTATGTTCATCATTGGCCTTGACATTTTGTTACGGAAACCGACTGATGCTATGACGACAGTAAGGATAAAAAGTTTAACAGAAGATGCATAAAAAAAACTTAAATTTCGAGTTTTCTGTTTTTTTGTAATTAACTTTGCAATAATACCAACAGTAAATACAGATGCAAATCAATCGCTTCATGCTGTGCTTTTGGATGCTTCTCTTCCTAATAACAGGTTGTGGACATCAAACCAAGGATGTTGAGAAGCCGACTGTAGACACTATTCCAATGATGGTGATGCAGATTCAAAAGTGCTCCCGTCTATACACCACAGAATACCAACTCCGCAAGATTGTAACCTATGGAGACTCCGTATCCATCAACGGATCTTTCCTACACCAAGATTTCAAGATAGATTTGCCCATGGGAAGACGCAAGGTGGCCATACCCATGACTGCCAATGTGAAGGCCTATATTGATTTTTCCAATTTCTCAGAGAAAAACATTAAGAAGCACGATGGCAAAATTGAAATCATACTACCCGACCCGGAGTTTATCATGACCAGCACACAAGTGAATCATGCGGGTATAAAGAAAAAGGTATCGGTCTTACGGAAAAACTTTTCGGATGAGGAGATAACGCGATTGCAACAACAGGGGCGTAATGATATGATCAAATCACTGCCCAAGTTGGGTATTATGGAAAATGCCCGGCAAAATGCAGCTCGGCAAATCTTTCCGATAATAGAACAAATGGGATATTCGTCAGACGATGTGACAATTACCTTCCGTAAAAAGTTTACATGGAATGACTTTCCATCACTTATCAAGAAAACAGAATAGGCTTTATGGGGAAACAGAATAAATTTAATCATTCCATTTTGGGGCAGTCTGTCAAAGCACTTGTTCTGAAACTCTTGATCATCGCTGCGCTCATTGCAGGAGTCCTGGCTTTCGCGATATGGGTCATCAAAGGCTGTGGAGTCAAGACAGAAAAGAGTGGCAAGATAGGCATCACGCCTGTTCAGATAACCAAGATAAAAAATATAGGTCAATGGGAGTTTCTTGCAATCAGCGACGAGGAACTCATAGACACCATACGGCATGGTTTTTTTGGTGATGATGAACTGGCGCGAATATACTACGGTACGCTCCGTCTTGGCATCGACCTGGGCGAAACCAAAGAAGGTTGGATAAAAATGGAGCAGGACACCGTAACGGTGCTGCTGCCCCCTGTCAAGTTGTTAGATCATAATTTTATTGACGAAGCCCGCACCAAGGCTTTTTTTGAGGAAGGCAAATGGAGCGAGGCAGATAAGGCTAAACTGACTGCAAAAGCTGCCCGGGTGATGAAAGCGCGATGCATGACACCAGCCAATATACGCAGTGCGGAGCAAAATGCGTCAGCGCAGTTTAGCAACCTGTTGCAGTCTATGGGCTTTAAATTTAGTAGAATTAGATTCGGGGAGCAGAATCAACCATAGGAATTACTTTCTTCTGAGTCTCATTGGTTCTTTACAATCTCGCTACTTTCCCGGAACTTCAGAATCATGGGAACAATCTTCTTGTAAATCTTTCTGTCGCCCTCTATCCGTCTGATTAGGAGTTCGCATGCGGTGAATCCCTGTTCATGGGCTTGATCCATGATGGCCGAGAGGCGTGGAGTTACAAACGCAGAGTTATCTCCATCCGTAAATCCTATAATGGCCACATCTTCGGGTATGCGCAGGTTCTGACTTTTGATGGCATCGAAAGCTGCATATGTCAGAATGTCGTTGAAGGCCAAAATAGCATCAGGCCGTTTTTGGGTTTGCAGCAGTGCTATGGTTGCTTGGCGGGCAACATCAAAGTCAATTTTTCCACACACCACTAAATCTCGGTCAATGACTATGCGGGCATCGCGCAAGGCTTGTAAATATCCATGTTTGCGACGCTTCACCATATCCAAATGGTTGGGACCTCCAATAAAAGCCACTCGCTTGGCCCCCATTTCCAACATGTGATTTGTAGCATTGTATGCAGCCTCGTCCCCGTTGGCCACTACCTGAGAAAACAGATCGGGCAAGCAGGTTCGCCCGAAGAAAACCAAAGGCATATCCAATTTGGCCATTTGCTCATAATGCGTATAGTCAGTGGTGTCTTGTGCCAGGCAGCTGATAATGCCATCCACATGCATCGAATAGAAGTTGTCGATAGCCTTTTCTTCCAATTTGTGACTTTCGTGGCTGTTCGCCGAAATCACCGAATAGCCGTTTCGCGTGGCACAATCCTCTATGCCGTCGAGCACCGATGCAAAGTAGTGAGTCACTAAGTTGGGCACAATGACGCCTATGATATGTGGCGCCTCCTTGCGCAGGCTCTGTGCAAAGGGGTTAGGTCTGTAGTTTCGTTTCTGAGCCAATACTCTAACCTTTTGTTGCATTTGCTTACTTACCTCATGACTACCATGAAGAGCACGCGAAACGGTAGCGATGCTCACACCAAGTTCCGCGGCTAAATCCTTAAGCGAAGTTCTGCGCTGTTTCACAAATTGCTAACATTATAGGTTAAACCTATTGGCAAATATAAGAAAAAGTATCGATTTGGGAAAGCATCGCGATGGTTAAAATTTTTCCGGGACCATTGTTGCCTTTGTTAAGATGAGAAGTTCAACGTCGTGCATCAGTGTCTCGAAGGATGCTTGGGACACAAGTCTTGGCATGCAGAATCTTTGTATTTTGTTTTACAAACACCTCTCCATACTTGGTAAATTCAAAAATAAAACTCCATTGGCCGGAAATATGCAAAAATAAGACGAATTTTATAGCTTTTTGAAAATCAGCCACTTCCCGATTTCTTTCTTGCGGCTCCTGTTTCGTCGGTTGCGTTTTCATATTGAATGGCAGTGCGATTAAGCTTTGACCGCGGCGCGATCGCGGCTTGATGATGTGGTCATGTGGCTCAAAACATTCTGCCAGAAGATAGTGATGGCATGACTTCGAATCTTTCAAGGTTCAGGGAAGTGAAAATTACAGCCGGAAACATGGCGCATTTTTCGCTGGATATAAAAAAATCAACCATCGAAAAACAGTAATTCTATTTTACATGTGGATTCCATGAGGTGAAGGTTGTGAAGGTTCGTTTAAGATGTCGGCTTGAGAAGTTTCCATAAAAAAAACAGACGGTTGCCTCACGGTTTGCGTCTGTTAGTATATCAATTTACCTATTGAAGTTTTTTCGAGCCTCTTGTCGGATTCGAACCAACGACCCCGAGATTACAAATCACGTGCTCTGGCCAACTGAGCTAAAGAGGCAGGTGGGCAAGCTATTCTTATCGCGTCGCTACAACCAAGTACCCTTGCTATGTTCCCATCCTGGGGGATTCCGAGGGAGCTGACCGTAAGAGACTTGCCCATGTTTACACCATTTGGCATGGTGATTTTGCAGGTGCAAAGGTAATGCTTTATAAGTGAAAATAGAAATGTAAACTGGGAAACTTGCTGCTCTTTAACATATTTTTTGAAAAGTAGAAGGATATGCTCCGCCATATTAAAATTTAAATGCGTAACTTTGCACACACTATGATAAATGTAGTTGCACTTGTACAAGTCAAGGCTTTTGCCCGTCAGGAAGGGCTGTTTCTTGCCCTGCTATGGATTGCTAGCTTTCTGCTAATGATCTATATGCCAATGTCGTCTTGGGGTAGTCTGATGGCTTTGTCCACACCTTTTTTCGTTGGCTGGCGCCTGTCCAGTTTTCGAAACGATGCTCTTCAAGGCACTATCTCTTTCAAGCGGGGTTTGGCTTTTTCGTGCTACACTTTTTTCTATGCATCCCTGATTTTTGCGGTAGCCCAATTCATCTACTTCCGGTATTTTGATCATGGAGCCATGCTGTCTATGCTTAGCACCAACGTAACAACACTACAGCAGGCCTACAAGACCAGCGGAATAGACGATACGGAGGCATTGAAATATATGAAAGACGGGATGGAGATGATAGGCATGATGTCACCTATACAGATTGTCTTTGTCTTTATGATGCAAAACTTATTTATCGGTTCACTTCTAAGTTTGCCTATTGCATTTTTTTGCAAGAAAAAAACGCAACAATTATCAAATTAGAAATATCATTCATGCTATGGATATATCAGTTGTTATCCCTCTTTTCAATGAGGCTGAATCTTTGCCCGAACTCCATGCTTGGATCAAGCGAGTGATGCAAGAAAACCGCTTCTCATACGAAATCATTTTTATTAATGATGGCTCCACCGACCATTCATGGAGTGTTATTGAAGAACTTTCCGGGAAGGACGAGCATGTGAAGGGTATTAAATTCCGCCGTAACTATGGCAAAAGCCCTGCGCTCTATTGTGGTTTTAAGGAGGCTCAGGGCAATGTTGTCATCACCATGGATGCTGATTTGCAGGATTCGCCAGATGAAATTCCTGAACTTTACCGCATGGTGATGGAAGATGGCTATGATTTAGTATCGGGGTATAAGCAAAAACGATACGATCCACTGACGAAGACAATCCCAACCAAGCTTTTCAATGCCACTGCCCGCAGGTTTTCAGGCATTGACAATCTGCATGACTTCAATTGTGGACTGAAGGCATACAAAAATGCTGTGGTCAAGAATATTGAGGTCTATGGAGAGATGCACCGGTATATCCCCTATCTTGCCAAAAATGCAGGATTCAGTAAAATTGGAGAAAAGGTGGTTAAACACCAAGCTCGGAAATACGGGAGCACCAAGTTTGGAATCAATCGGTTCTTCAATGGCTATCTCGATTTGCTCACGCTTTGGTTTCTCACGAATTTTGGGAAAAAGCCCATGCATGTTTTTGGCTTTATCGGTAGCTTGATCTTCTTTATAGGCTTTGTGGCACTTTGCTGGCTGGGAGTTGACAAATTAATCGACCTGTGCCACGGGACCTACGGCGACTTGCTGGCCAACCATGCCTCGTTTTACATCGCGCTGACAGCATTGATTGTAGGCTCCCAATTTTTCCTGGCTGGTTTTATTGGCGACCTCATGAGTCGTCAGAATCCCAACCGAAACGATTATCAGATAGAGAAGACAATAGGTTGAGTATGAAACGGAAATGCAACTACAGCTGGCTACATGCCTGCATGTTGTTCACGATAGCGATTATAGTATCATGTTCGAGTGTAGACTGTCCGCTCAACAATACTGTATATACCAATTATAAACTGATGGGTAAAGTTACAACACTACCCGACACGCTTACCATATCTACTACAAAACAAAATGGATTTGATTCCATTTTGATTAACAAACAAGTGAATACGGATAGTTTTTTCTTACCAGTAAGCTATGGGCAAGATGTCGATGTGCTTTATTTTCAAACCAACTCACTTACAGACACGGTGTGGGTGGAGAAAACAAACCATCCACACTTTGAGTCGGTGGACTGTGGACTTAATTATTTTCACACCATCACGGGAATACGATACACGCGCAATGCTATCGACTCCATTGTCATCAACCATAAAGAAGTAACTTATGATATCTCGCAAAAGCATTTCCATATTTATTTTAAGGAGTATCGTCTTTAGCGTGTTGTTTTTGGGCGTACTGCCCAATGCATCCGCCCAAAAATCTCATAAGGAACTTCAAGAGAAACTGCGCTTGAAACACATAGACGACTCCATTCCTTTCTTTCGTGGCTTCCAAGTCAAGGCAGACATGGTGGGACTGGTTCAAAGCCTGGTGTCAGACTATGGACAATACGAGGCGGGATTGCGCATTAACTTCAAGGACAAATACTTTCCCGTGTTGGAGTTGGGACTCGGCAAAGCCGACCACGATAATTTTATCACCCAAATCTCATACAAAACCTCTGCCCCTTATGGCAAGATCGGAGCCGACTTCAATATCATGAAAAACAAGCACGATATTTATCGTGTGTATGTAGGCTTTCGCTATGCCTATACTTCATTCAAGGTTGACATAGACCATCCGGATATAACCGATCCGGTTTTTGGTGGAACCTCTCCTTTCTCCGGCCATGGCATAACGGCCAATTGTCATTGGGCAGAGCTGCTGGCCAGTATTGATGCCAAGATATTTGGCCCGTTGCATTTAGGTTGGAGTGCCAGATACAAACGGCGCCTGAAACACGACAGTGGCGAAATGGGGAATGTGTGGTATGTTCCCGGATTTGGTAAACAGGGTGATACACGTCTGACAGGGACTTTTGATGTTATCTTAGAATTTTAAAGCATGAGAGCAAAAAATAGAACAATTCGTATATGGCAGATAGCCTTCCTCCTCCTTCTTGTTATCGGGACGGTACTTATTATCAGACAGCAGCGCAACCTGCCCTACCAACACAACGAGGGTTTTGTTTTTGGGACAGTGTATCATGTGACCTACCAGCATAACAAGGACTTGCAAGAAAACATTGAAGCTGAGATGAAGAAGGTAGATGACGCATTGTCTACTTTCAACAAAAACTCTATCCTGTCGAATGTCAATCAAAATGAGCCGGTAGAGTTGAACGATATGTTCAAAGATGTCTTTAATATGGCTGAACAGATTTCTAAGGAAACCGATGGGGCTTTTGATATTACTGTTGCCCCCATGGTCAACGCATGGGGATTTGGATTTAAAAAAGGTACACCTCCTACCAAACATGTTGTTGACTCTCTCAAATCACTGGTGGGCTACCAAAAAGTAAGGCTCGAGTCCGGCCGTATCGTCAAGCAAGACTCACGTATTATGCTCGACTGCTCGGCTATAGCTAAAGGTTACGGTGTAGATGTTGTGGCAAATTACCTGAAGAAAGAAGGAATTGAAAACTTTATTGTCGAAATTGGTGGAGAGGTTGTTTCAAGTGGCATCAGTGAAAAAAGACTGCCATGGAAGATAGGAGTAACGAAACCTGTAGATGATTCTATCAGACAAGATCAGGAGTTGCAAACCATACTGAATGTTACCAATAAAGCCATGGCAACAAGCGGTAACTATAGGAATTTCTATTACAAAAATGGTAAGAAGTATGCCCACACTATAGATCCTAAAACCGGTTATCCGGTACAACATGGCATTCTGTCTGCAACAGTACTCGCAGATCAGTGTGCAGTAGCAGATGCTTACGCAACTTCGTTCATGGTTATGGGACTCGACAAAACCAAGGAGATATTAAAAAAACATCCTGAACTAATGGTTTATATTATATATGCTGATAGCCGGGGTAACAACAAGATATGGTACTCCCCATCTATGAAAGATAAAATCGAGGAGTGAGCTTATAGAGATATAACATGGAGGATTTCGGGCTTTATAGAAAACTCATTACTCTCCCACTCTTTGTGGGAATGGGCAAAGATGAATTGGAGCGAATCATAGCACGGATAAAGTTTGATTTTCTAAAGGTCATGAGTGGGGAAAACATTGTTTCCGAAGGAGAAAAAAGCGGACAGTTGATGCTTCTGGTAGATGGTGAAGTTGAAGTACAAACCTATGCTCATGATAACGGATATGTGGTATGTGAATACCTGAATGCTCCATACACTTTGCAACCGGAGCGAACTTTCGGCCTGACACAGCGTTATAGCAGCACGATCAAGGCTCTGACCACCTGCAGTCTTGTCTGTATTAACAAAAACGAGATATTAAGACTGACCAGCGACTCGTTAATCTTCAGATTAAACTTGCTCAATACGATATCCACCGCACTACAAAAGAGGTTACGGCAAGACTGGAAGGGATTTCCTCAAAATTTAAACCAGCGCATAGTCAGGTTTTTTATATCCCATTGCACGTATCCGGCAGGAAGAAAAGTATTTAAGATAAAAATGGCACGTTTGGCACGTGAGCTAAACGACAGTCGGTTGCATGTGTCACAGGTGTTGAACGCCATGGCTGACGATGGATTGGTAATACTTAGTAGGGGCAAAATAGAAATACCATCTGTTGAACAACTGCTGGAAGCTTGATAAGTTAAATATTACTTTTTAATAATGTGTCTATAATCTTTTTATTATCTTTGCAATACTTTATAGAGAAGATTTTAGCATGTTATGAATATTTCTGAAACAAGAAAAAATCCTTTTATGGAGCCTTATGCAACGCTTCATAATACTGTCCCATTTGGAAAAATTAGATTTGAAGACTATGAAGAGGCCTTCATGGAAGGAATCCGTCGGGATAATGAGGAGATAGATAAAATTATAAATAATCCTGACGAGCCTACTTTTGAAAACACGATCGTTGTTGATGATCAGAGCCACGGGCCACACTATTATGACCTACTCGACAGGGTGTCCACGGTGTTTTCATGTATGATGAGTGCTGACACCAATGACAAGATGGAGGCTTTGGCACAAAAGCTTAATCCTGTTTTGACACAGCATGCAAACGATGTGATTTTCAATGAAAAACTTTTCCAACGCATCAAACATGTGTATGAGAACCATAGGGAGCTCACGGCAGAAGAAAGTATGTTGCTCAACAAGCAGTATGATGCTTTTGTAAGAAGCGGTGCGGAACTTGACAATGAGGGAAAAGAAAAACTGCGAAAACTTACCGAAGAAGCAAGCATGCTCACCCTACAATTTTCTCAGAACTTATTGAAGGAGAACAAGGCTTATACGCTTCATATCACAGACAAGGCGAAGCTTGAAGGATTGCCTGACACTGCGATTGATGCCGCAGCACTTGCTGCGAGTGAGAGAAACGTAACCGGGTGGGTGTTTACACTCGACTACCCCAGCTATTCCCCATTTATGTCGTATTCGACCCAGCGTGACCTGCGTGAGCAAATGTACATGGCACGAAACACCGAATGTACTCACGACAACGATGAAAATAACCTCAAGATATGCCAACGCCTTGTCAACCTACGCCGGGAAATTGCCCAATTGTTAGGCTATGATACATACGCCGACTATGTGATGAAGCATCGTATGGCAGGAAGTGCAGAGCATGTTTACAAACTATTGAATGACTTGATAGATGCTTACAAACCAACAGCAATACGGGAGGTGAAGGCTATTGAGGCAAAGGCCAAGCAGATGGAGGGAGAAGATTTTGAGCTTAAACCCTGGGATTTCTCCTTTTATGCCCACAAACTTCAGATGGAAAAATATAATCTCGATGCTGAGATGCTACGCCCATACTTTCAGCTTGACAAGGTTATTGGTGGGGTTTTTGGCTTGGCCAATAAGCTCTATGGAATCACGTTCAAGGAGAATAAGGATATTCCGGTATATCATCCCGATGTGAAAGCATACGAAGTATTTGATGAAGATGGAAGCTATCTTGCGGTGTTCTATGCTGATTTCTATCCTCGAGATGGTAAGCAGGGTGGCGCATGGATGACGGAATTTCAAGGACAATATATTAATCGCAAAGGAGAAAACATTCGCCCCCACGTAAGTGTGGTAATGAATTTCACAAAGCCTACTGCATCGAAGCCTGCACTGCTTACCCTGGGTGAGGTAGAAACCTTCCTGCATGAATTTGGACATGCGCTTCATGGCATATTCGCAAACACGCGCTTCGAAAGTCTTTCTGGAACAAATGTATGGTGGGACTTTGTGGAGATGCCATCTCAGTTCATGGAAAACTATTCTACAGAAAAAGAATTTCTGCGTACGTTTGCCTTTCATTACCAAACCGGTGAACCTATTCCTGACGACCTTATTGAGAGAATATTGAAGAGCCGGAACTTCAATGTGGCCTATGCATGTTTACGTCAGGTTAGTTTTGGACTGTTGGACATGGCTTATTATACTCAGAAAAAAGAATTTACTGAGGATATTATTCCATTTGAAAAGCGGGCCTGGCAGGAGGCCATGATCATTGACCAACTGCCCGATACTTGTATGACAGCACAGTTCTCGCATATCATGGCAGGAGGATATGCTGCCGGATATTATAGTTATAAGTGGGCAGAGGTGCTCGATGCAGATGCTTTCAGCCTATTCAAGAAAAATGGAATATTCGATAAGGAAACTGCAGCAAAACTGAGGGAGAATGTATTGTCCAAGGGAGGAACAGAAAATCCGATGGTACTGTATAAACGTTTCCGAGGACAAGAACCATCAATTGATGCGCTACTGATACGCAACGGGATCAAGAAGAGTTGACAGAGACTATAATCATGGATAAAGAAATGAGACAAGAGAAAGCTTTGCGACTGGATGGCAGATATCTGCGTATGGCTCGGATATGGGCAGAGAACTCATATTGTAAACGGCGCCAGGTAGGAGCATTGGTTGTTAAGAACAAGATGATTATTAGCGATGGATACAACGGAACGCCAAGCGGCTTTGAGAATGTGTGCGAGGATGACAACGATCTCACCAAACCATACGTATTGCATGCAGAAGCCAATGCCATTACCAAGTTAGCACGTTCTCATAACAACAGTGAGGGGGCGACGCTTTATGTTACGGCTTCCCCTTGCATAGAATGTGCCAAGCTGATTATCCAGGCAGGAATTAAACGCGTGGTTTATGGTGAGAAGTATCGTCTTGATGATGGCATCTGCCTTCTCCGTCGTGCGGGTATCGAGGTGGTTTTATTAGACACAGACCGTATAAACAACAAAATAGATGAAGAACGAGAATAAGAATAGGTTTATGCCTTTGCTCATGGCTCTCTGTGTAGTCATAGGAGTAATTATTGGCTCTTTTTATGCCAATCACTTTTCCGGTAATAGGCTAACCATTATCAACAATGGCAGCAATCGTTTGAACAATCTCCTCCGTATCATTGATGATCAATATGTTGATAAAGTGAACGTGGACTCATTGGTAGAAAATGCCATACCCGAGATTCTTGCAGAGCTTGACCCGCATTCTGTTTATATTAATGCCAAGGATGTTCAAGCCGCAACTGACGATCTTAAAGGTTCGTTCTCGGGAGTTGGTATAGAATTTACAATTCGTGAAGATACGATACGTGTGCAAAACGTCATTAGGAATGGTCCTGCCGAAAAAGCTGGGATTATAGCTGGTGATAAAATCATTGCGGTAGACGGAAAGAAGTTTGTGGGTAAGGAGGTTACCAACGAAGAAGCCATGCGCCGGTTAAAGGGCCCCAAGGGATCTAAAGTTAAAATCGGTGTGAAAAGGTACGGTCGAACAAGCCCTGTAAATTTTGAAATCACCCGTGGTGAAATACCGACAAAGACAGTAACAGCATCATATATGCTTGATGACGAGACGGGATATATTAAGGTAAAGAGCTTCGGAGAGAAGACATATCCAGAACTCCTTATAGCCTTGGCCAACTTGCAGCAGCAGGGATTTAGTAATTTGGTGATTGACTTGCGCGACAATACAGGTGGATATCTGCAAAGTGCCGTACAGATGGCCTACGAATTCCTGCCTGCCAAGAAACTTGTCGTTTATACAGAGGGACGTAAGTCTCCTCGTCAGGATTATCATTCTGACGGCCATGGAGCCTATCAGAAGATGCCTCTTGTGGTGCTAATTAATGAAGGTTCGGCTTCGGCTGCAGAGATATTTGCCGGTGCCATGCAAGACAATGACCGCGCTACCATTATTGGACGGCGATCGTTTGGCAAGGGCTTGGTGCAACAACAGATACCCTTCCCCGACGGAAGCATGATCAGACTTACCGTTGCAAGGTATTACACTCCCTCTGGACGATGCATTCAGAAACCTTATACCGACGGGGAAGATGCAAGCTATGCAACAGACTTGTTAAGCAGATACCAACATGGAGAGTTTTTCTATCAGGACAGCATTCCCCACACAGGCCCTGCCTATCATACAGCAAATGGTCGCGAGGTTTATGGTGGTGGTGGTGTAACGCCTGATATATTTGTTCCGGAAGATACCAGTAACGTAACCTCATATTACAAGCGGGCAGCCATGACTGGACTGATCCTACAGTTTGCCTTTAGCTATACTGACAATAACCGGCAGAAAATGAAAGACTTCCGAGAGCTCCTTCAATTGGAAAAATACTTGAAGAAACAAAGATTAGTCGATCAGTTTGCAAGTTATGCCGATAAAAATGGCCTGAGACGCCGTAATTTAATGATAAGGAAAAGCTATGCACTGCTCAATAAATATATCAATGCGCGCATTATTTATAACATGTTGGATGAGCAGGCTCTCACCCAATATCTCAACCAGGATGATCCCGTCATTGCATCAGCCATGGACGTGTTCAAAAGAAATGCTTCCTTTCCCAAAGCACCTGAAAAGCCGATGAGCACAAAGAAGAAAAAATAGAAAGCCAACGCCATGAACAAGTCTGAACTCAGACAAATGATACGTAATTACAAGCGACAATATTCAAGCGACGAACTTGAAATGTTGTCGCTTGAAATTATCAGCCGGCTAATGCACCATCCCAAAGTGCTCGAAGCCCATAACATCCTGTTATATTACTCTCTACCAGACGAAGTGAATACTCACTCGTTAATTGACAATCTTTATAAGGAAGGAAAACAAATTCTTTTGCCAAAAGTAATAGAGAATGGTGAAATGGAGCTCAGAATATACCAGGGAAAAGAAAGTTTGCATGAAGGCTCTTTTCATATCATGGAACCGTCAGGTCCTCTGTTCCACAATTACAAAGCCATAGATCTTGCACTCGTTCCGGGAATGTGCTTTGATAAAGATGGAAATCGATTGGGAAGAGGTAAGGGCTACTACGACAAATTCTTTGCTCGTTCACCCCGTATATACAAAGTAGGTGTGTGCTTTGATTTCCAAAAAGTCGATCATGTGCCTTTTGAAGAAACAGACATCCCTATGGATGAAATTTTATAATCCTTGTTTTATATTACTTTTTTAGACTATATTTGAGAAGTACAACAGAAAGCATGTACAACGCATATATGATTAATTATATTGACAAAATGCCTTCTAATCTTCGCTTATTAGAAAATAAGTTTGCTGTCGCTCGAAATACGTAAAATATGCCGAGTTTTGTAAACTCCTGATAGTCAGTGTTTTTAAAAAACGGCCCTTCCCCTTCTATTTTTCCACCTGCGATTGAATATCGAATGGCATGACGTGTAAACCTCAACCGCTGTGCGGTTGAGGCTCTTCCATGCAGCCACTAAGGCTAAACCGTGCTGTGAGAAGGCATCTTTCGCAGCAACCTTACGCTTTTTGGTCATGCTCGGCTCGGTTATGCCGAAAAAAGATGGCGCTTTTCTCTCTAAATGACTAAAAAACAATGATCGAAAAACAGTAATTATATTTTACTGTTTTAGAGGAGAAATATAGTCAAGTCCATACCATCACAACCTCGAGCCATGGATACCTTCCCATGATGATGGTAAGGTACCCATGGCCTTGGTCGATTGCTGAGCAGTTACAAAGATGGTGCTCTTTTTGTTAATTGGTCTTACAAACCAAGATCCTTGGTAATGCGTTTAATACGCTCCATGCCTTGGGCTTCAAGTTTCTCATATTGAGAAGCATCTGTCATCGGAGCCTTCACCTCAATGTAGAACTTGATTTTGGGTTCAGTTCCCGACGGGCGAACACTTACCTTTGTTCCGTCTTCGCAGAACCATTGGAGCACATTGCTTGTTGCCGGCATCTCAAGTTTGGTTTCCTTACCGTTAGCATCCTTGGCCACAAGTGTTTTGTAGTCTTTCGAAAGAATAATTTTTGAACCATCAAATTCCTGAGGAGGATTGTTGCGGAAATTGACCATCATCTGTTGGATTTCCTCTGCCCCACTCTTGCCCGGGCGCTCTACATTGACAGTATATTCTTTTGAGAAACCATATTCAATGTAAATGTCCATCAAGATATCATAAAGTGTCTTGCCTTTATCTTTGGCATACGCACAGATTTCTGCTAATAAGGAACATGCGGAAACTGCATCTTTATCGCGTACAAAATCCTGAGCCATGAAGCCATAGCTCTCTTCGCCACCGCCTATATATTTCTTTTCCCCTTCAGATTTGCGGATTTCATTGGCTATCCATTTAAAACCGGTGAAGCAATCACGCATCTCCAGCTCATGCTTGTCGGCAATCTTTCGAATCACCTCTGTGGTAACTATGGTTTTCACGATAAAATCTGTAGGCTTCAGTTTGCCCTTGGCTTTTCGATTTGTGATGATATACCACAAGAACAGCAAGCATGTCTGGTTGCCGTTGATCAGCACCCATTCGCCCTTGTCGTTCTTACATGCCATACCCACACGGTCGGCATCTGGGTCACTGGCCATCAATATGTCAGCATCGAGAGCCTTTGCATCACGCAAGCCCAAGGTCAATGCCTCGGCAAATTCAGGATTCGGGCGGTCCACTGTTGGGAAGTTTCCGTCCTTTATCATCTGCTCAGGCACACAATGCACATTGTCAAATCCCCAATATGCCAACGAGCGTGGAATCATCACACGTCCGGCACCGTGCAGAGGAGTATAGACTATTTTAAGGTCGTGCTGACGCTTGATCACCTCCGGATCAATGGAGATTGACCGAATGTCGCGGAGATAGGGTTCGTCTATATCCTCACCAATAATCTGAATCAGCTTCTTGTTTGCCTCAAACTTCACATCGTCAATAGTTACCTTGTTCACCTCATTGATAATGCCTTCGTCGTGAGGGGCAAGCACCTGGGCTCCGTCCTCCCAATAAGCCTTGTATCCATTGTATTCACGGGGATTGTGGCTGGCTGTAATATTAACACCTGCCTGAGCTTTGAGGTGACGGATGGCATACGAACATTCCGGGGTCGGGCGCATTTCATCAAACAGATACACCTTGATGCCATTTGCTGAGAAAATATTAGCGACGGTCTCGGCAAACAGTCGGCTGTTGTTTCGGCAATCATGACATACAACAGCAGAGATCTGTTCCATGTCCTTAAAATTCTTTTTCAAATAGTTGGCAAAGCCTTGAGTAGCCATTCCCACTACGTAAATATTCATGCGGTTGGTTCCTGCTCCCATGATACCTCGCAGACCACCTGTACCAAACTCAAGGTTTCGATAGAAACTTTCGATAAGTTCTGTCTTGTCTTCATTGTCCATCATGGCACGAACCTGAGCGCGTGTCGTTTCGTCGAATGAAGGAGATAACCACAATTTTGCTTTTGCTTCACATTGAGCAATAAGTTCTGAATTATTTTCCATAATAAGTTGGTATATTATTAATTTATAATGTTCTAAAAGCAAAGATAATAACTATTTTCTGAAAACAGCTCGAGAATACGTAGTTTTTTAGTAAATTTGCATGATAAGTCATGGCCAATATTTTATCGGCATTTTTAATTTTAAACAAAAAAACAAATGTATTTCACTGGACTAATTATTGCGGTATCTACTTTTTTGATTATTGGACTCTTTCATCCGGTGGTTGTCAAGACGGAATACTACTTTGGCACACGTCCATGGTGGTTATTTCTCATTGCAGGAATGATCTGTATTATTTGTTCTTTGCTTATAGAGGATCATATCTTGTCGTCTGTCATCGGAGTCGTAGGTGCAAGTTTTTTATGGTCTATTGGTGAAATTTTCTCCCAGAAAAAGCGCGTGGAAAAAGGATGGTTCCCCATGAATCCCAAACGTAAGAATCAATATTCGACTGTTAAACAAGATAATCAATCCCTTACCAACCCTAACGATAAATCAAAATATTGCAATGAAAGCAGTACTCATATTGATCGGGAAAACTCAAAATAAACATTTCATTGCTGGCATAGATGACTATGTGAAACGAATCAAACATTACCAACCCTTCGAAATAAAGGTTATTCCCGAGCTTAAAAACACCAAGAATCTACCGGAAGATGTTCAGAAAGAAAAGGAAGGCGAACTTCTACTCAAGCTTATCCAACCCTCTGACACGTTAGTGCTTTTGGATGAGAAAGGAGTCGAGTTCCGAAGTGTGGAGTTTGCTTCATGGCTTCAGAACCGTCAAAACACATCACGCAAACTGGTCATATCCATTGGCGGCCCTTATGGTTTTTCGAAGGATGTGTACCGAAGAGCCGACGAAAAAATATCTTTGTCACGCATGACATTCAGTCACCAAATGGTAAGACTCATTTTTGTCGAACAGTTCTACAGAGCTTGCACCATTATTAAAGGTGACCCCTACCACCATGAGTAAAAAACAAACTAAAACAAAAACCAACTACACGTAAACATGAGAAAAGAATTATTATTGACATTGGCATTGTTGACAGCTGGAACTTCCCAGACTTTGTATGCCCAACAATGGCCTGTCGTAAGACGTGAAGCCAAACCTGGACTACGCTGGTGGTGGCTTGGATCTGCAGTAGATAAACAAAACTTGCAGTGGAGTCTTAAACAATATGCTGAACATGGAGCCGGTGCAATCGAGATCACTCCTATTTATGGTGTGCAAGGAAACGAAAAAAATAATATTGAATATCTCTCAGACCGATGGATGGAAATGCTGCGCTATGTGCAGGCAGAAGCCAAACTAAATAATTTGGAGGTAGGAATGGCTACAGGAACGGGCTGGCCTTTTGGAGGACCGTGGGTGCCACTAAAAGAAAGTTGCTCGTTCATGGTTATTGAGAATGACACTGTAACCAAGAAGGAATACAGGAAATTACTCAAAACCCCGGGTGTGGACAAAGATAATAAAACATGCTTTGTCAATCGCTTTTATTTCCCTTTAAATAAGAAAACTTGGCGTGTCATCACACTTTGGCAACGCTATGGTGCCATGAAAGTGAAACGAGCTGCTCCTGGTGGTTCTGGATGGGTGATCGATCATTTTAATAAAACGGCGGTAGCAAACTATCTGAAACACATTGAGGCTGCTTTCGAGAGAACCAACACTCCCTACCCCCACACATTCTTCAACGACAGCTATGAAGTTAGTAATGCCGACTATACCCCACAACTGTTTCCTGAGTTCAAAAAGAGACGCGGCTATTCTCTGGAAGAAAATTTTGACAAGTTGGTAGACGGGGATGAAAAGGTGGTTGCCGATTACCGCGAAACACTGGGAGATCTGCTTTTGGAGAATTTTACGCAAACGTGGACAGCATGGGCACACAGTCATGGTGCCATTACTCGTAATCAAGCTCATGGCTCACCGGCTAATCTCATCGACTGTTATTCTGCTGTGGATATTCCAGAGATAGAAGGATTCGGACTTACCGATTTCAAAATCAAGGGACTACGTCAGGACGTGGGAATGACACGGAAGAATGATTCTGACTTTTCCATGTACAAATGGGCATCATCTGCTGCACACATCAACAACAAGCCCTATACTTCGAGTGAAACATTTACATGGCTCACCGAACATTTCCGTACTTCGCTTTCACAAATGAAGCCGGACATGGACTTGATGTTCTGTGGAGGAGTCAATCACATGTTCTTCCATGGTACGTCCTATTCACCCAAAGACGACGTGTGGCCGGGATGGAAATTCTATGCATCGGTCGATATGAGTCCCACAAATTCAATTTGGCGTGATGCCCCATTCCTGATGAAGTATATCACGCGTTGCCAAAGCTTTTTGCAATGGGGCAAACCAGACAACGACTTTCTGGTGTTCCTCCCCGTGCGGGATGTCTGGCACAAGCAGTCGAAGGGTAAACGGCTCATGCAGTTTGCCATTCACACCATGGGACGCCTTGCTCCGGAATTTGTTGATGCGATTGACAAGATAGATCATGCCGGATACGATTGCGACTATATCAGCGAGAAATACCTGCTTTCCACGAATATGGTCAACGGCATGTTGCAGACAGCTGCCGGTACCCGCTACAAGGCTCTTGTCATTCCAAACAACAATAATATTCTTACCGAAGCCGTCCGGAAACATATTGAAGACCTGAAACAGCATGGAGCACAAGTTATCATAGGAACCCGAGCTGCAGACTTGTCAAAATCTGCCAAAGCCGAGGAAATGAAATCGCGCCTCGGGTTGAAACTGATTCGACGATCCAACGGCAAGGGATTTCACTACTTCATAGCTAACCTCGCCGATAAAGATATAGCAGATGATGTTAAACTTGCGGTGCCCTTCAAGGATGCTATGTGGTTTGACCCCATGAACGGACGTCGCTACCGTGCACAGACGGCTAATGGCAAAGTGCGCATCGAACTTCGTTCGGGGGAAAGCATGATACTCCAGACATTTACCAATAGTGATGAACCTCTGTTTGATAAGAACGTTGATGCAACCAAACATAGCGACACACTCGACTTTCGCAAGAACACTCCATACGACGGATCGATTCGATTGCTGAAGGGAAACTGGAAGCTTAGTTTCACCGAAACTTCGCCTGCCTGCGACCAAAGTTTTCACCTTGATACGTTACAGACGTGGGAAAATCTGAACGAAACCACCAAGTCATTGATGGGAACAGGTGTCTACGAATGTAACATCAAATTGACCAAACAAGAGTTGCAACAATGCAACGACTGGGCTATCGATCTTGGCGACGTTCGCGAAAGTGCGCGTGTGTATATCAACAACACCTTTGTGGGTTGTGCTTGGGCAGTGCCCTACGTGTTGCAATTCTCTGATGTTTTCAAGCCAGGCATTAATACCATTCGCATCGAAGTTACCAATCTTCCGGCCAATCGTATCAGTCAGCTCGATCGTGAGGGTTACAAATGGCGTAAAATGGAGGAAATCAACGTAGTTAACATTCACTATGAGAAACAAAGTTATGCTGACTGGAAGCCCGTACCTTCGGGTTTGAACTCACGCATTATCTTATATAAGGTGAAATAATCTTATCCATCATCTAAATTTAAAACCCACTATGAAGTATTTATATATATTCCTGTTTCTTATTCTGATGCCGTTTCAAGTTTCTGCACAGCGCACTGTGGAAGACTTCAACTACGGCTGGAAATTTCACTTGGGGAAAGCAGATCCCCAAAATCTTGACACAAGCAATTGGCGAACCATTGACGTTCCTCACGACTTCCAGATAGAGCAACCCTGGGTAGCCCCCTCTGCCGACGAGAAAGCCAGCAACAGCGATGGTGCAGCCAATTTCAAGAGTCGCCTCTCTGCACGTGCTTTCAAAGAGATGGGCGAAGGCTGGTATGTCAAAACCTTTACTCCCGGCACTAATCTTGAAAACAAGCGGACCATCCTTGATTTCGAAGGAATCATGTATGTCGGCGATGTCTATCTCAATGGAGTGCGTGTTGGCGGCACCGACTATGGCTATGTTGGATTTGAGATAGACCTTACAGGAAAACTTAAATACGGTCAGCCCAATACGATAGCCGTTAGAGCGTCTACTGGTAATCCCAAAGACTCGCGATGGTACACGGGAGGAGGCTTGTTCAGGGATGTGCACCTCATCACTACCCATCCACAGATGTACTTCGCGCGTCACCCCCTGTTTGTTACCACCAAGGATAATCGTGATGTCAATGTGCAAATAGAGGTAGCTAATTATACGCGTAACAACGAGGTAAATCTCCAACTTGACATTCGCGATGCCAAAGGAACAACAATTTACTCCAAGAGGCAGGCTGTCCCGTTTAATCGTCGTTCTAGAACCAACGAACTGAAATGGGAGACCATCAGGATAGACAATGCTCATCTGTGGAGCGTCGAAGATCCTCATCTCTATACGGCAAGTGTTACCCTATACGACAGCAATAATGAGAAAGTTATCGACCGCACCTCCACCCGATTCGGTGTGCGGACATTCGAAATAGGTCCGGAGTTTGGTCTCAAACTCAACGGCAAGAAGGTGTTGCTCAAGGGAATTGCTAACCACCACACATTGGGTGCACTGGGTGCAGCGGCTTATCCACGTGCCATAGAAAAACGTCTGGAATTGCTTAAGGAATTTGGGTTCAACCATATTCGTAGCAGTCACAATCCCTATTCTGAAAGCTTTCTTCAACTTTGCGACTCGCTTGGCTTTATTGTTGTGGATGAACTCTACGACAAATGGTTGCAGCAATACACAGGTGGGCGCACACCTTGGATGCAGCAATGGCCATACCAGTTGCCCGAATGGGTTAAACGAGACAGAAATCATGCCTGTATTGCCATGTGGAGTCTTGGGAATGAACTTCAAACATACGCTAACCTACCCTTTAACGACTGGGGAGCCACACCATATCGCATGCTGAAAACCGTATTGCAACGATATGATGACACCCGCAAGATAACAGTAGCCATGCATCCCCGTGGTCGCAATCACCAGACTGATTCATTGCCGTGCGACCTCGCCATGATTACAGATGTGCAGGCTTACAATTACAGATATATGTATTTTCCGGGAGACCGGCAGAAGTTTCCTTGGATGACATTCTACCAGAGCGAGGCCAATCTCTCGATGATGGGTCCAAACTTTTTCAGTATGGATCTTGATAAGGTCATTGGACTGGCCTATTGGGGTATGATTGATTATCTTGGCGAGAGCATGGGATGGCCGCGCAAGGGATGGACAGATGGGGTTTTTGATGTTTCGTTACAACCTAAACCTACGGCCTATTTGTTGCGCTCTATGTTCAAACCTGATGAGCCGGTTTGCCATATTGGTATTATTGACTCAAAAGCGGACATCACAGAGTGGAATGGTATCATCTTTTCAAACGATGGCATGAGTGACCATTGGAATAGGCGTCCGGGACAAAAGCTGTCACTCAAAGTGTTCACCAATGCTGACAGAGTAGAACTTGTGGTTAACGGAAAGAAAGTGGCTGAGCAAAACAATACCACGGATCCGAAGGGCAGAAATCAACTCCGATTCAACAACATTGAATATCAGCCAGGATATATTGAAGCCATGGCTTATAAGAATGGTAAGCGTGTGACCAGTCACCGCATAGAAACCACCGGTGCAACAAGGAAATTGTTGCTTACAGCCGATGCTCGGACATGGCATGCCGATGGTCAGGATCTACAACATGTCAGGATAACAGCCGTGGATCGCAACGGGCGACGAGTGCCCTCAGAACAAGGTAAACTTAGCTTCGAAGTAGAGGGTGATGCGCGCATTGTAGCTGTGGATAATGGCAACATGTTGTCTGATGAACTTCATGTAGCCAGTGAGCGAAGCCTTTACAATGGCTCTGCGTGGGTGATATTGCGTGCAGGCAAAACTTCAGGGAAAGTGATGCTGAAAGTTACTGACGGCAAAGGCAAGACCACTAAGCTGAACTTAACAACAAAATAGGCAGGAAGAGTATCACTATTGTCGGAATTGAATTAATATTATTTACTTTAATTTGAAAATATGGAACAGAAGAATCAAGAAGAACTCCGCAGAGAGATGGAAGAAGAGATAGCAGCCAATGAGGCAGCTGACAAGCAATCTCGTCGTCGTCTTATACGCAATCTCATCATTGCAGCTGCTATCCTTGTTATGGTTTTTGGAGGCTATCTGGCACTCCGACCTAACGAAGAGCCTGAGGTCTATTACAAAAATGGGAATATAGACTATGTAAGACAGGCTGACAAGCTACGTCGCACCACTAATTTCAAGAGTGTGCAGGAGTTTCGTGGTGGCTATGCCATAGTGAGCGATGGAAAGAAATATGGAGTGGTCGATGTGAAGGGTTCTATTATATGCCCCGTAAAATATGATGCCATTGAATCCAACTACAGCGAGCATTATCCTGATATGTGTCAAGTTCGCCTTAACGACAAGTTGGGACTTGTTGACAAGAATGGCAAGGAGGCGGTTAAACCTATCTATGATGACATGGGACCTCTCAGCAATTCTATGATTCAAGTAACACAAGGGGAAGAGCAATTCTATATCAATATGGAAGGTAAACGTCTGCAAGAATAATACGTCTCCCTATCAAATCCCTACCAAACATAAAAAAGGCTTCCCATACAGATAAATTCTAATGGGAAGCCTTTTTCCTCCAACTCAACAAAGTTGAGCGGCATTATGATGCGGTTTGTGATTTATTCAGGTTTCATATTGGTGTAAACATTCTGAACATCATCAAACTCTTCAAGTTTTTCAACCATTTTGTCAATCGTTTCACGTTCTTCCGGTGTAACGTCTTTCAAGTCGTTGGGAATGCGAGTAAACTCTGCACTTGTTATTTCAAACCCATTGTCTTCAAGGTATTTCTGTATGTCGCCGAAGCTTGTGGGTGCTCCGTATATAGTGATTTCACCTTCTTCTTCATCAATATCATACTCATCGTCAACTTCGTAGTCTATGAGATCAAGAATAAGGCTGTCCATTTCCAAGTCCTCTTTTTGCTTAAATGTAAATACACATTTATGGTCGAAAAGGAAACTCAACGAACCTTGCGTTCCAAGGTTACCGCTGAATTTATTGAATACCGAACGCACATCCCCAACTGTACGCGTGGTATTGTCGGTCAGGGTGTCAACAAAAACGGCTATTCCATGAGGACCATAACCTTCGTAGGGCACTTCTTTATATTCGCTATTGTCCTTGCCCTGAGCATTTTTAATGGCACGTTCGATATTGTCTTTAGGCATGTTCTCGCGCTTGCATGTAGCAATTATAGCACGTAGCGTAGGGTTGTTTTCCGGTTCCGGTCCACCTGCTTTAACTGCTATGGCAATCTGTTTGCCTAATTTGGTGAATGTGCGAGCCATATGACCCCATCTTTTCAATTTCGCAGCTTTGCGATATTCGAATGCTCTTCCCATTGGAGTTTATTCTTTAAATGTAATATTATTAGTTTATTATCTAAGTTCTGCACCTAATTTAGAAGTCAAGTTCTTTATGAGCTTCTTCATGATTGAGTCAATCTTATTGTCAGTCAAGGTTTGTGCGTCATCTTCAAGAGTAAAGTTTACTGCATAACTCTTTTTGCCCTCAGGAAGATTCTTTCCTTGATACACATCGAACAATTTAACTTGTTTGAGTAGTTTTTTCTCTGTCTGATGTGCAATTTCTTCAATTTGGGCAAACTCTATATTTTCATCAACCAACAATGCGAGATCACGACTAACAGAAGGATACTTGTTGAGCTCTGTGAATTCAACTTTGTTTTTCTTAATCGCCTTCATTAATCCTGCCCAATTGAACTCGGCATAGAATACATCATTGTCAATGTCGAATTTGTGTAGAACGCACCTGCTTAGTTTTCCAAACTCTACAAGAACTTGACCATTACGGCTGTTCTGTGTGAGTCCGTAGGCAAAAATATTGTTCTTTGTTTTTGTAGTAACCAGCATTGATTTGGAAATGCCTAAGCGCATAAAAACATTTTCTACGTAAGCCTTAAGCTCATAGAAAGAACTCTCCTCGTCTCCATGCACCCAAGAATTTTCCACTCTCTTTCCCGTTATCCATATGCCAAGATGATGTTCCTGAGAATAAGCTTTAACAGGAGATTGGTCGTTTTCTTTTTCCGCGCTATACTTATATACGTTGCCTAACTCGAAGAATTTGAGATTATTACGTTTCCTGTTTATGTTACGTGCTAAGGATTCCAGACCTCCATATAATAGAGTCTGCCGCATAACACCCAAGTCGGCACTCAGAGGATTCATCAATTTGACGGTGTTGTCCCATGGATAGGACGAAACAGAGTCGCTATTATAGTATGAAGATTTGGTCAGGGAATTGTTAATAATTTCATTAAAGCCACACCCAACCAATTGTTCACTGACGATATTTTCGAGTTGGTGTTCTTTATCCTGGTCGCCGGCTACTGTCAATGACGACTTCAATATTGTTGGAATTTCAATATTGTTATAACCGTAGATACGAAGGATTTCTTCCACAACATCGCATGGACGTTGGACATCCACACGGTAGGCCGGTACCAACAGTTGAAGTCCGTCATGGTCTTCATGCTCAATTTTTATGCCCAAACTCTGAACAATATTCTTAATGGTATCGTTTCCTATTTGCTTGCCTATCAGCCTGTCGCAATATTCGAACTGAAGATTTACTTTAAAATCTTCAAGAGGTTCGGGATAAATATCCTTGATTTGCATGGAAACCTGACCTCCTGATAACTTTTTACACAAAATAGCAGCCTGTTTCAGGGCGTATATTTGTCCGTTAGGATCTATTCCACGTTCAAATCTGAAACTGGAATCTGTACTTAATCCGTGGCGGCGTGCACTCTTTCGGATCCACGTTGGATGGAAATAAGCACTTTCCAAAACCACGTTTTTGGTGGATTCGTATGTGCCGGAACCCTGTCCCCCGAAAATGCCAGCTATACACATGGGTGCCTCAGCGTTGCAAATGCTTAAATCATGCTCTCCAAGTTCGTGCTCTACCCCATCCAGGGTTACAAACTTAGTCCCCTCCGGTTGGGTTCTAACTATGATTTTATGACCGGTCACCATATCTGCGTCAAAACAGTGCATCGGCTGACCGTATGCCATCATAATATAATTGGTGATGTCTACAATGTTATTGATTGGACGAAGACCGATGGTGGTCAGCTTATCTTTTAACCATTGCGGGCTTTCTTTCACTTCACAGTTTGTGATGCTCAAGCAAGCATATCGTTTGCAAGCCTGGGTGTTTTCTATCTCGACATCAATGTTCAACTCTTCATTATCTACGGCGAATTCTGAGCAGTCCGGGCGATGCAGCGAAGTCTTGTATCCCCGTTGAAGCAGCCAAGCATACATGTCGCGAGCCACTCCGTAGTGGCTTAATGCGTCTGCTCGATTGGCCGTAATGTCGATATCTATCAACCAGTCGCTCTCCAAGTGATAATAGTCAGCGGCAGGTGTGCCGACGATTGCATCTTCCGGAAGAACGATAATTCCATCATGATTGGTTCCGATGCCTATTTCATCTTCGGCACAAATCATACCCAAGCTGTCCACACCACGCAAGCGTGTTTTCTTGATCGTAAACTTGTTGTCGCCATCATAAAGAACGCACCCCAGGTCGGCAACAATAACCTTTTGTCCGGCAGCAACATTGGGAGCCCCACAAACGATTTGCTGAGGTTCTTCTTTTCCCAAATCAACTGTTGTTATATGGAGGTGATCACTGTTAGGGTGTTCTTCGCAAGTCAGCACCTTACCTACATAAAGGCCTTTCAAGCCTCCCTTGATGGCCTGAATCTCTTCCAAACTACTTACTTCGAGTCCTGTGGAAGTTAATGCTTCGGCCGTTTCCTGAGGGGTAAGGGAGAAGTCTACGTATTCCTTAAGCCATTGATATGAAATCTTCATTATAAAAGAGTTTTACCTTCGTCAAAATTTGGAAGCAAAATTACTAAAAAATAATGACGTGTCAAAATACCCGTCAGTTTTTCTTGCGCCCACGCTCATCCGTGCGACAACTGTGCGTATCAAAGTTGAAAATGAAACGTATTTACACTTTGTTTTGCGGGCTTCCCTCCAAGAAGGCCTTTACATTGTCTGCCGCAATATTGATTAATCTTGTGCGCGCCTCCTTGGAAGCCCATGCAATATGGGGTGTGAAGTAAGCATGGGTTTGTTTGAGTAACGGATTGTCTTTTGAAGGTGGTTCCAGAGCCATCACATCAGCCCCGTATCCCTTGAGATGCCCGCTGTCCAACGCCTTGGCAACCGCTTTCTCATCGACCAGTTGTCCTCTGCCGGTATTAATCAAAATTGAGCCCGGTTTCATGAGTTCCAGCCTTTCTGCATTGATCAGTTTGTCTGTGTCCTTGGTCAGTGGACAATGCAAAGACAGGACATCAGCTATGCTCAACAAGCCATTGAGCGTTGTCTTCTGAATGCCGGATGGCAACAAGGCCGACTCCTTGGAAGTCACGGCGAAAACATCCATGCCAAACTGTCGTGCAATAGTAGCCACGCGCATCCCAATATTCCCCAAGCCGACAATGCCTATTATTTTTCCGGAAAGTTCGGTCAATGGTGTATCCCAATAACAGAAGTCTGCGTTCTTGCTCCATCGTCCACTGCGTACTTGGTCGGCATAGTGCCCCACTTGGTTTGTGATGTTCAAGATGTGCGCAAAAGTCATTTGCACCACGCTATCGGTACTGTAGGCGGGTATGTTGGAAACAACAATCCCCTTTTGCCTTGCATAGTCCACATCAATGATGTTGTACCCGGTCGCCAACACGCCTATATATTTCAACTTTGGAAGTTTGTCGATGACTTCCGCGGTGATCTTGACTTTATTTGAAAGAATGATGTCGGCATCTTGTGCACACTCCACCACCTTTGTTGTAGAGGTGCGTGGATATACTGTCAATTCTCCAAGAGCTTCTAAACGCTCCCATGAAAGATCGCCCGGGTTGGCCGAGTAACCATCTAATACTACTATTTTCATCTCTTTTTTTTCTTGGTTTTACGTTGGTGTTGTCATACATTGAGGCTACTTGAGACCGACATTGTATGTTGATTAATTAATCTTTATACCTTTCGTTCCAACATTGCATCATCCTTTGGTGTATTTTTTCTTCTGCAGGAGAGTGTTGGGCATGCCAAAATCTTCTATTTGTTATATGGTCGGGAAGGTACTGTTGTTTAACAAAGTTTTCTGGGAAGTCATGTGGATATTGATACCCATCACTGTATCCTAAGCTTTTCATTAGTTTTGTTGGGGCATTACGGATATGCAGCGGAACAGGGAGGTTGCCGCTTTGCCTAACCTCTCGAAGTGCAGCGTCAATAGCCAGATAGGCCGAGTTGCTTTTGGGACTTGTTGCCAAATATACTGCTGCTTCGGCCAAGGGGATTCGACCTTCAGGCCATCCAATTTTCATAACCGCGTCGAAAGCTGCATTGGCCAACAGCAGGGCATTGGGATTGGCCAATCCAATATCCTCTGCCGCACTGATGATTAGCCGACGGGCAATAAACTGTGGATCTTCTCCGCCTTCTATCATTCTGGCCATCCAGTATAATGCAGCATCAGGGTCCGAGCCCCTTATGCTTTTGATGAATGCAGAGATAATATCATAGTGCATTTCACCGTCTTTGTCGTAGGCCAGCGGGTTGGATTGTACGAGTCCTTCCACCAGCTTGTCAGTAATTGTAATTTGAGATGAGGCAGTGGAATTAACAGCCAGTTCCAGGATGTTTAGTAATTTTCGGGCATCTCCCCCGCTATACCTCATGATTGCCCCAACTTCCTGTAGGACAATATCTTTCTTTTTTAGCTCGCTGTCTTCATGAATGGCTCGTTCCAGTATTTTCATCAGATCTTCTTTTTCCAATGATTTCAGCACATACAGCTGACAGCGGGACAACAGGGGGCGTATCACTTCGAAAGATGGATTCTCGGTTGTGGCTCCGATTAGCGTAACAACTCCTCTCTCGACAGCACCCAACAGGGAGTCTTGCTGCGATTTGGAGAAGCGGTGTATTTCATCAATAAACAATATTGGGGATCCGGAATTGAAAAACCGACCTTGCTTAGCTCGTTCAATAACCTCACGAACATCCTTGACACCACTTGTCACGGCACTTAATGTGAAGAAGGGAACCTTGAGCATCCCTGCAATGATTTGAGCCAATGTGGTTTTCCCCACTCCCGGAGGCCCCCAGAGTATGAAAGAAGATATCCGACCAGATTCTACCATCTTACGCAAGACGGCATCTTTCCCTACGACATGTTCCTGGCCAATATAGTCATCCAATGTTTGAGGGCGTAATCTTTCTGCTAAAGGTTTACTCATCTATGCAAAAGTAATAAAATAATGAGAAACGGCAACATTACCTCTGTTAAAGATGTAGAAAGATGTTGTGGAAGTTCTTATCATGAGTTTGTTGATTATTCGACATCGATCCAAGTTTTTAAATCCTGGTGAAAAAAGTATGGCTTTCTCTGCGCTTCAAGGGGAGTGTAGACATTTGTTTTTTCTTTACAAAAGCCTCTTCATGCTTCGCATTTTTAAAAATTAAAATCCTGTGGTTCTAAATTCTCGAAAAATTCGAAAGTTTGTAATTCGCTCATGGTTAGACAGTTAGTAAAAATGCTTCTACGAGAGTAATATCATCTCCTGCGGTTGCATATCGAATGGCAGTATGGATAAGCCCTAATCGCATGACGAGAAAAGCTTTGTCGCGTGTGGTGTGAACCCCAACCGTGCCGTCATTAGATGCTTCTCGCAACGTCAGCGGAAATTTTGGGATTCCCGGCCTGAAATTGATCGTAAAAACATGGCGCTTTTCTCTCTGAATGCTCCGAAAAGCAATCATCAAAAAAAGGTATCTTTATTTTATAAAATTCCAAACCCAATCTGCCGTTCGATTTGTTCCGGTGTTTATCGGTTTATCGATGACTGTGAAGTGTTTTTTGAAGCTATGGCATGCTATGGATCAGGAGACAGGACTGTGTTGCGCCTTCAGACTGATTCTAAGGGAAAACCCCTGTGTGCCAAATAATTTATAGGAAAGTTATAATATTACTGAAATCTTTACACCATGAATCAAATATTTTTATATATTTGCAACATAGATTCATTTCAATAGGTTAAGGTTAGTTTTTTAAAAGGTTAAAAAGTCCCCAATCCGTGTAGTGATACTGTGGATTGGGGAATTTCTATTTGGTCAATTATTTAAAACAAACCACTCCTGTAAGTTGATCGTCAAGATAGAAAGTTTGTTTCAGCGTGTCGTCGTATACCGTATATTCGACTTGAATAAATCTTAATTTTTCAGTTGCGGGCGTGTATTTTGTACCTTGTTTAACCTTCCCCGACAATTCAGCATCAGTATGCATCACGTTTGTCATGGAATCTGAAACAAAATAAGTATCATTCAATTTAGACCACCCAATGATTTTATAATCGTCAAGATTCATGTTGCTTTTCATGAAGTCCTTGACAATAACTTGGGAGTCATGGCCTTCTCCGCAACTTAGCAAGAACTGCACAGACAAGGCCATGAACATCAATTTGACTGTTCTCAAAACCATCTTAATCCTCTTTTGCAGGAATATTCTTTAATATTTCAAGCAAATGATCCCAAACCATCTGAACGGTAGGAATGTGGAGACACTCGTCAGGGGTGTGGACAAAGCGTAGGGTTGGTCCGAAGCTTACCATATCTATATGTGGGTATTTTTCTGAGAAAAGCCCGCATTCAAGTCCGGCGTGAATACCTCTCACTACGGGCTCCTTGCCGAAGAGTTTTTTGTAGGCGTCAACGGTTATCTTCAACAGTTTGGAGTCAGGATTCATCTTCCATGCAGGATAGCCGTCGTTTTGTATGACTTCAGCGCCGGCAAGCTGCAATGTTGCCTTGATGGTGTTGGCCATGTTGCGCAGGTTGCTCATAACGTTTGAACGCTGGCTCGACACCACCACTACCCTGCTCTCTTCGCTTTGAACACTTGCCACATTGCTTGATGTCTCGACCATAGATGCCAGAGCTTTGTCTTGGCACATGGCAAACACTCCATTATCAAGAGCCTGAATAGCTCTGATTAAGTTTTGGCTTACGTTTTTGGGCAATACACATTGAGTGTCGGCACTCTCCAATGCCCATTCCATCTTTGAGTCACTTACATGAAATTCGTCTTCAACTTCTTTGCTGAAAACATTCCAGTCTGCTTTTACTGCTTCTTTCTTGTCTGAAGGAACTGCAAAAATTATTTTTCCGTCACGGGTTATGGCGTTGTGCATCTTGCCAGAGTTCCACTGTGCCAAGCGCAGATCCAGCTTTTCTTGTTGCATATACAGGAAGCGGGCGAGAATTTTGATGGCATTCGCGCGTTTTTTCTCAATGTCATCACCGGAATGTCCCCCAATCAAGCCTTTTAAAGATGCTTGCATAAAGAAATGTCCGGAGGATGCTTCCTCACGTGTGAACTTGAAGATTCCTGTAGTATTTATACCACCAGCACATGACACAAACACCTGTCCTTCGTCTTCCGAATCGAGATTGATAAGATAGTCGCCGGTCATGAATCCGGATTTCAAACCAAAGGCGCCGGTAAGCCCGGTTTCTTCATCAACGGTAAAGAGACATTCCAGTGGCCCATGCTCTAAATCGTCAGAATCGAGAAGAGCCAATTCTATGGCGACGCCTATGCCATCATCTGCCCCTAAGGTCGTGCCCTTAGCACGCAACCACTCGCCATCAACGTAGGTTTGGATTGGATCTTTGTGGAAGTCAAAGTCAACGTCCACCAACTTGTCGCATACCATGTCCATATGGCTCTGCAAGACGGTTGTGGCTAAATGCTCGCAGCCCTTACTTGCTGGCTTGGCAATGATGACATTGCCTGTCTCGTCTACCTTGGACTTCAGTCCCCTCTTCTCGGCAAATTCCAACAAATATGTCCTAATTTTTTCCTCATGCTTGGAGGGACGGGGAATTTGGTTTATGTGTGAAAATTGCTCAAACACGCGAGCAGGTTCTAATTTTGCCATAATCTTATTTTTAAATGTTTATCAATTTTCTTTGCGATTTGCTCATTTTGCACTATCTTTGCACCGTTATGATATGTGATACTTTGCAAAGTTAATAAAAATGATAGAATCCCTGCTTCTTAGCATGTTAATAATTGCTATTGCTGTAGCATTACTATCTGTAAAAATTGTTGTGAGAAAGAATGGAACTTTTGCCTCACAGCATATTCATGACAACGAAGCCATGAAGAAAAGAAACATACATTGTGTAATAAGTCAGGACAGGGAAGCCCGTCAGCAGAACAAGGCATGTTAGTGTCATGTAGACAGAATAAAAAAGATAATAAAAATCATTATATGAAAAAGAAAAGTATTTTCAGCATTTTGCCTTTAGCCGCCATGGCCACTATGACGATGGTAGCTTGCGATAAGAGCAATGCAAAAATGGACGACAAGTCCGCTTCTTCTAAAACAGAAAAGGTAGCCCCGGGTAATAATTTGGCCTTTGTCGAGGTTGACTCCATTATGACCCGATATGAATTCTGTAAAGAGTATAGCAAAATTCTGGAACAAAAGGGAACTAATATCCAAAAAACTTTGGCAGGCAAGCAGCAACAGTTGCAGACAGCCGCAGCCAATTTCCAGCAGAAACTACAACAGAATGCATACACACGTGAACAGGCGGAAAATGTTCAGGCGGGCTTGCAAAAACAAAATAACGATTTGCAGGCACTCAATCAGCGTTTAAGCAATGAATTTCAGGCAGAAACAGAAAAGTTTAACAAAGCTCTGCATGATTCTTTGCAAAACTACCTTGCCTTATATAATAAGGATAAAAAGTATAGCATGATCTTTGCAAAGCAAGGTGATAACCTTCTTTATGCAGACAAAGCTTATGATATTACCAATGAGGTTGTTGCAGGCTTGAACAAGATGTATAAAGGAACTGCTAAGACAACTAAGGAAAAGAAATAAACAAGTTATACGATGAAAAAACCATCCTAAAATTTGGATGGCAAAAAAAAACGTCGTACCTTTGCAAACGCTTAGAAAGAAAGGCTCCGTAGCTCAACTGAATAGAGCATCTGACTACGGATCAGAAGGTTGTGGGTTTGAATCCCGCCGGAGTCACATACTTTCGAATTAGCAAAACCCTTGTAGGGCTCCGTAGCTCAACTGAATAGAGCATCTGACTACGGATCAGAAGGTTGTGGGTTTGAATCCCGCCGGAGTCACATAAAACAAGCTATAGGTTTTTCCTATAGCTTTTTTATTTCTGTATGATGATACTTTCTTGTTGGTATATCTGTAATGCTGTTTTCATAAAAGGCTTACTGCGTAAAAAAATCACTAACAAACTGAATACAAGCAACTTTCAAAATAGGAAAAAACTATAATTTATGAGAAAAAGAGCGTGATAAATTTTATAGTAACAAGAAAAACTTGTATCTTTGCATATCAAATACATAAGGTAAACAGCAATACAATAATAAATAAATCATTAAAATGACAAAAGCAGATATTATCAGCGAAATAGCTGAGCAGACCGGCTTGCAAAAAAAAGAAGTTTCCGTTGTTATAGAGTGCTTTATGGAAACCGTAAAGCGGAACATGCTTGAGAAGAAGGAGAACGTGTATCTCCGTGGATTTGGCAGTTTTATTGTCAAACGCCGTGCTGCCAAAACAGCTAGAGATATTGGCAAGAACACAACCATTACAATTCCTGCCCACGATTTTCCAAGCTTTAAGCCTGCCAAGGCTTTCGTTGAAGAAATGAAGGGTGAATGATATTTATAAATTATAAAACATTTTAAAAATTTACAGTTATGCCAAACGGTAAGAAGAAAAAGGGCCGCAAAATGGCCAAGCACAAGCGTAAAAAAAGACTACGCAAGAATCGTCATAAGAGCAAATAACCATAGGTTTTTGCTTTGAAAAGGGGGAGGCCTCCATTGGCGCTCCCTTTCTTTTTAATAAAAAGTCTAAGATATGACAAGTGAAGTAATAATCGATGCAAAACCTAAGGAGATTTCGATTGCTCTCTTGGAAGACAAGAGATTGGTTGAATATCAGAATGAACCACGTTCTGCTAATTTCTCCGTAGGAAATGTCTACATTGCTAAGGTAAAAAAACTCATGCCGGGTTTGAATGCCTGTTTTGTTGATGTAGGCTACGAACGAGACGCCTTCTTGCATTATCTTGACTTAGGAAGTCAATTCAATTCCTACGCAAAGTATCTTAAGCAAGTACAAAGCGACCGTAAAAAGCTATACCCTTTCAGCAAGGCTTCACGCCTACCCGATTTAAAAAGGGATGGAAGTGTTCAGCAAACGCTACAAGTTGGCCAGGAGGTGTTGGTGCAAATTGTCAAGGAACCTATCTCGACAAAAGGACCAAGACTTACCTGTGAACTTAGTTTTGCAGGTCGATTTCTTGTGCTGATTCCATTTGGAGATAAAGTCAACGTATCTACAAAGATTAAAAGCGGTGAAGAAAGAGCACGGCTTAAACAGCTCATTCGCAGCATCAAGCCTAAAGGATGTAGTGTCATTGTACGTACTGTTGCCGAAGGTAAGCGTGTGGCAGAGCTGGACGTCGAGCTCAAGGTACTGACCAAACGTTGGTTAAATGCCATTGTCAAGGTTCAAAAAACCCAAGACCGACCACAGCTTGTATATGAGGAAGAAGGTAGGACGGTGGCCATGCTACGCGACCTTTTTAATGCAAGCTACGAAAATATATTTGTTAACGAAGACGATATCTTCAAGGAGGTCAAGGACTATATTTCTTTAATCGCCCCAAAGAAAGTAAATATAGTTAAGAGATATAAAGGCAAAGTACCCATCTTTGATAATTTCAACGTTACAAAACAAATTAAGTCAAGTTTTGGTAAAACGGTGAATTATGCACATGGAGCATATCTTATCATAGAGCATACTGAAGCTATGCATGTTGTGGATGTGAATAGTGGAAACCGTTCTAAGAACGAGAAGGGACAGGAAGGCACCGCCTTGGAAACCAATCTTGGTGCTGCCGACGAATTAGCCCGACAACTCAGACTGCGTGATATGGGAGGAATCATCGTAGTGGACTTTATTGATATGAACCTGGCAGAAGACCGACAAATGCTCTACGAACGCATGTGCAAAGCCATGCAAAAAGACAGGGCTCGGCATAATATTTTGCCACTGAGCAAGTTTGGCCTCATGCAAATTACTCGTCAACGCGTTCGTCCAGCTATGGACGTCATCGTTGAAGAGAATTGTCCCACTTGTAACGGTACTGGAAAGATAAGATCCAGTATTTTGTTTACCGACCAGCTTGAAGGAAAAATTGACCAATTAGTCAACAAGATAGGTATCAAGAAATTCTATCTACATGTACACCCATACGTTGCAGCCTATATTAAACAAGGAGTTATAAGCCTCAGACGTAAATGGCAACACAAGTATGGATTTGGAGTACATGTCATCTCTTCACAGAAATTAGCTTTCTTGCAATACGAGTTTTATGATGCAAAAGGCCAGTTCATTGATATGAAGGAAGAGATCGAAACTAAGTGATAATGCATATTAAA
>NZ_GG704781.1:464069-475958 GCF_000160535.1 Hallella bergensis DSM 17361
TTAAAAAATCCCCCCGTCGAACTTCAAAGTTTACGGGGGGATTTAATTTGCCTTGACCTTATCAAATAAAACTTTGAGCTAATCAAGTTGTACTATGGTATAACTTTAAACCTTATCCTGTAAGTCAATTTCTCCTGATTCCAGTTTGTACCCAGCAATTCAAATCGACCAATCTGTGATGTAGAACGAACATGCTTGCCAATGCACGGGCACAGGTCAAAGTCTCCTATTCGTACAAGCTGAATGGTCTGGGAGCAATTTTCAGGCAACCTATCAGGGTCAAATTCTTCCGGCAGGTTGTCTTTGTCAAAGTATTCATAGGTTACCGGTAGGTCAGCCTTAATTAGCTCGTTCATTTGCTCTTCAATTTCTTTTTCCTGCTTTCTGTCCGGTTTACGATCAAGAACAAAACTCATCTTGCTCTTTTTGCGTTCAATATGTGCTTCACATGAACGTTCACATCCAAACATTCTACCCATAAGCTGATTGAGCAAGTGTTCAGCTGTGTGAGCTGGTGGAAACTCTTCCTTGTTATGGTCGTTCAATATATATTTATTGTCTTTCATCTTCGTATTGAATTTATAAACCCTACCACTATGTGGCAGTAAATCCATGTTGATCGTTCCGTCTATTTCAAGTTTGACGGGCATCGTTTCACCCGTAAGCAGGTCTGTAGCAGAAAACTCTCCTTCGGGAATGCCAAGGATATTAAAGGCATGCTCCGGAATCACCACTCCTACGTATACTCTCTCATGGAAGAAGTTGGCCACAACTAACAAAACTTCGTCTTCATACTTGCGCAAGAACGCATATTGGTATCTTGGATTGAACTTCCAGGTTTGCGGATTAACATACATCAGGTCAAAAAAATCCCCTTCGTATACAGCTTTCTCTCTATTTGCGATACGCAAAATCTGCTGGTATTTCAGCTGCAAGGCTTTTTCATCTCCACTAATTCTGCGCCTGTCAAAATATCCTCGATATAGTTTATCAAGGTACCAATAGTCGAAGATGGTCGTCCGGCCATCTTTTCCCGAGAAGCCTTCCGTGTCCATCCCGGGTTCTCCAAACTCCTGACCGGAATATATCATAACAGGATTCTTTAACATCAACGCAGACACTATCATACCGGGAATTGCCTTCCAAGCGTCATTGCAGAATTCATTGCTGGCTATACGTTGCTCGTCGTGATTCTCTAAGAAATACAACATTTTCTCCTTAATGTCGTCTACGCTTTGCCAATAATAGGTGATGCTGCTGGCAGGTCGTCGGCCGCAAATAATATCCCTGATACAGTCGTACATACCTACTTTGTCGTACAGATAGTTAAAACCAACTTTAATATAGGTTCTATAAAGTGCTGTGTCATAGACTTCTCCTATAAAGTTAATATGAGGATAGCGAGCTTGTACTATTCGGATGGCATGCAACCAAAACTGCGGGGGAACCATCTCGGCCATATCGCATCGAAAACCATCGACTCCCTTTGAAGCCCAGAACAGCAGGATATCTGTCATCTTGCTCCATGTAGATGGGATCGGATCAAAATGTTCACTCCGTCCTCCCATGTTGCAATAGTCTACACCGTAATTTAGTTTCACCGTCTCGTACCAGTCGTTAATTCCTGGTGTGTTGTCAAAACGGTCGTTTCCTGTACACTTGGCTGGCAGTTCCTCATAAGGAGAAATATCTCCTTTACACTTTACGGGACTGATAAAATTAAGTCCGGGACAATAATAGAAATTGTTTTGCGGAGAGAAATGTTTATTCACATCATCGCCCTCGCCCAGATCCTCCACATCTTTAGGTCGACAAATAGACTTATATTGCCGAGCCACATGATTGGGAACAAAGTCTATGATGACTTTCATGCCCAGCCTGTGAGTTCGGTCAACAAGTTGCTCGAACTCCTCCATCCGCTTTTCAACATCGGTTGCAAGGTCCGGGTCGATATCGTAATAGTCGGTGATTGCATAGGGCGAACCTGCCAGACCCTTTACGATGGAGGGATGCTGGCGGGGAATACCATACTTGGTATAATCAGTCGTTGTTGCATGTCGTATCACACCGGTAAACCATATATGGGTGAAGCCCATGTCGTGGATACGGCGAAGTCTGGTCATATCCAGGTCGGCCATCTTCCCCACTCCGTTTTCTTCGAGCGTGCCATTAGGTTTTCGTGTGGAGTTTTTATTGCCAAAAAGTCGGGGGAAAACTTGATATATTATAATTTTCTGGTTCATCAATGATCAACTCACGAGATACTTGTGTTAATTTAAAGTGGGTGGCGTAAACTTTACGTCACCCAGAATTTTTCAATTCATTGTCCGCAGAAACTAATAGAATCTACCTTAAAATGAGGAGAGACTGCTTCGGTTTCTACCAAAACAATCTCTGAAAACTCAATGATGTATTCAATCAATACCGTGAGCACTAACTTCTTTACTGATACGTGCAATCATACCCTGCAAAGCTTTGCCCGGACCGCACTCTGTAAAATCATCGGCACCGTCGGCGATCATATTTTGGACACTTGAAGTCCAACGTACAGAACTTGTGAGTTGCGCAATTAAATTTCGTTTGATCTCTTCTGCGTCTGTATGTGGTTTTCCATCCACATTCTGGTATACAGGACATTTAGGTGTTGCAAAAGTCGTTTCCTCGATAGCCTTCTGAAGTTTATCCTTAGCCATCTGCATCAGGGGTGAGTGAAATGCTCCACCAACCTTCAGGGGTAAAGCACGTTTGGCTCCGGCAGCTTTCAATTTTTCACAAGCCTCTGAAATGCCTTCCTTATCGCCAGAAATAACGAGTTGTCCCGGACAGTTGTAGTTTGCTGCTACAACCACCTTGCCCTCATTGCTTATTGACGAACATACCTCCTCTACTTTTTCATCCGGCAAACCAATGATAGCTGCCATTGTTCCAGGATTGGCTTCACAAGCCTCTTGCATGGCATTCGCACGTGCAGCAACCAAACGGAGTCCGTCTTCAAAACTCAGTGCGCCGGCTACGACAAGAGCTGAGAACTCTCCAAGAGAGTGTCCGGCCATCATTGCCACATGCGAATGATCGCCCATGCATAGTGCAGAAATAACACTGTGCAGAAATACGGCAGGTTGCGTAACCCGAGTCTCCTTGAGTTGGTCATCTGTGCCTGCAAACATAATATCGGTTATCTTAAAGCCAAGAATCTCATCTGCCTTGTCAAATAGTTTTTTAGCTAATGGATTGTTGTCATAGAGCTCTTTGCCCATTCCTACATATTGAGAACCTTGTCCGGGAAATACAAATGCTTTCATTTATTTATAATTTAAGATTGAAATTGTTATGCAAAGATACAAAAAAATAAAGATGAGACAAAAGTACACATTAAAATATATGGAATGATTACACAATTTGTACGATTATTTTAGTCATCATGAAAAATCCCTTCCATCACATGGATGAAAGGGATTTTATTTCGAGATGCCTCAGAGCATCATAATATACAAATCTTTGTATAAGATTATTCTGCCGCAGGTGTCTCTGCTTCTGCTTCAGGAGCTTTCTCCTCAGTTTCGGTGGGAGTTTCGTCCTTTGCTTCTGCAGAACTTTCTGTCTTCACAGCTTCGGATGCCTTAGCTTTTTTCTTTTCCTCTGCAGGAGTTGCTTCTGCGGGGGCGTTCTCTGCAACAACCTTTACCGGAATCTTCACCTCAACATCCTTGTGGAAGTGGGCAACAGCCTCGTATTCGCCAACCTTGCGAGCTTCGCGCATGGTGATAATCTTGCGATCTATCTCAATGCCTTTCTTAGAAAGTTCGTCAGCTACAGTAGCTGCATTGACAGAACCATAAAGCTGACCACCTGAAGAAACCTTGGCCGAAACCTCTACGACAACGTCTGTAAGAGCCTCAGCACGTTTCTCTGCAGCTTCTTTTTGTGCGGCAAGCTTACTGGCCTGCTGTTTCAAATTCTCTTCGAGAATCTTTTTTGCACTCTTGGAAGCAATGACAGCTTTACCCTTTGGTATGAGATAATTACGGCCATAGCCGTCTTTTACGTTCACGATATCGTTCTTATATCCAAGACCGATAATATCTTCTTTCAGTATTATATCCATTCCTTACCTCCTTTATTACTTCATCATGTCGGTTACGTATGGAAGCAGGGCAATCTGGCGGGCACGCTTAATGGCCTGAGCCACACGGCGCTGGTACTTCAACGAAGTGCCTGTGATACGACGGGGAAGAATCTTTCCCTGCTCATTCAAGAACTTTTTCAAGAATTCTGGATCCTTGTAGTCAATATACTTGATTCCGCTTTTCTTGAAACGACAATACTTCTTCTTCTTGGTATCAATAGAAGGAGCGGTCAAATAACGGATTTCTGATTTTTTCTGCTCTGCCATAATTATGCCTCCACTTTAGATGCCCACTTAGCACGACGCTTCTCTGCATAAGCAGCTGCATACTTTTCGAGCTTCACGGTCATGAAACGAATAACTTTCTCGTCGCGGCGATAGCCGGTTTCGAGCTTGTCTACTACTGATGGCTCTGCCTTGAATTCCAACAGACAATAAAAGCCTGTAGATTTCTTCTCGATAGCATAAGCCATCTTCTTAAGTCCCCAGGCCTCTTCGTTCAGAATCTCAGCACCGTTGTCGGTGAGCAGTTTCTTGAATTTAGCGACCGTTTCCTTCATCTGTTCATCAGACAAAACGGGAGTCAAAATGAAAACGGTTTCGTAATGATTCATACTACTTTTGTAATGAATTAAAATGTTAATTTGCAAAATGCGAGTGCAAAGGTACAAATAATTTTGTTTATAACGCCCTGATTATTATCTTTTTTTTGCTCTTTAACCAATATTGTTCTAAATTTTGCTATTTATCACAAAAAGAATAGTTTCTTCTGCTGAAACCTTGTATATTTGCACCGCTTATGAATAAAGTAAGGCATTTTTTTTATGTAGCAGTTGTTTTGTTTGACAAACATCTGCACTTTTTCGGATTACCCCTTGTATATCTTGGGATAATTCTATTGGTCTTGCTGTATATCTTGGGTATGACAAATCATAATTTACTCTTCCTCCCCACTCTCTTGATATTGGTTGGAATCTTTTGTTATATCCGGGAAGAAAAGCATCAAAACAAGTATTGATCCCTCTCCACCACCTGTTAGCAAGAAAATTGCCACAGGTTTATGCTGTGCTGATTAAGTTTTTTTGCTATCGTTTATCGACCGCAATACGCTAGTACTACGTCCGAGATGCACTTGTATTTCATTCGCAAAGCGGATGTATGTCGGACGAAACACGATGGCATTTGACCATTATTCGCTGGAGAAAGATGTTCTTTCTCATTATGGATAGATGTGGACGGTCTTGTGTTTGCTATGAGTCAATGGAGTTTTCCTTTCATGATTTGTCGATGCATTTTTTTAAGTATATCAAAGAAATTTGCCAGATTTGCTGCTTATGCAACAAACCTGGCAAAACAACTATTTCAATGCTGATGAGCATGCAGCCAAACTATGCTGCAGCCAACGACTTACTCTTCATCCGGCACGATGAGCTTGTAGCCCTGGCCGTGGATGTTGATGATTTCCACTTCTTCGTCTTCCTTCAAATGTTTACGGAGTTTGGTGATATACACGTCCATTGAGCGTGCGTTGAAGTAATTGTCATCAATCCAGATTGTGCGCAGTGCATCGTTGCGTTTCAATATTTCGTTGGCATGTGCGCATAACAGTGACAACAGCTCGTTTTCTTTGGTGGTAAGCTTGGTTTGCTTGTCGCCGATGGTCAGCAACTGCTTCTGAGTGTCAAAATTGTACCGCCCAATTTTGTAATGAGTGCTTTCCTTGTTCTTCTTACCACGTACACGACGCAAAATGGCCTCTACACGCTTCACAAGTTCTTCCATAGAGAATGGCTTGGTGATATAATCGTCAGCACCCTTGTCAAATCCTTCGAGCACGTCTTCTTTCTGTACACGAGCCGTCAGGAAGATGATTGGAATTTGAGAGTTGATCTGTCGAATATCTTGCGCCAAGGAGAAGCCGTCTTTCTTAGGCATCATGACATCAAGCACACACATGTCGAATTTATCTTTTGTAAATTCCTTGTATCCGGCCTCGCCGTCAGGACAAAGTACGGCATTATAGCCCTTTGCAATTAAATACTCGCACAACAATGTGCCTAAGTTCTCATCGTCTTCGCAAAGTAAAATCTTAATCTTTTCGTCCATTGCTTTATATTTTAAAATGAATATTATTCTATTTCTTTATAATTGGTAACTTTATTGTGAATGTTGTTCCACGACCATATTCGCTGTCAGCCTTGATATCGCCATGATGCAGGTCGATAATCTTCTTGACGTATGCAAGTCCAAGCCCAAATCCCTTCACGTCGTGTATGTTGCCTGTATGCACTCGGTAGAACTTTTCAAAAACTTTCTTCAGGTTTTCTTTTTTCATACCTATACCAGTGTCTCTGATCGAAAGGTAGAGATACTGGCTGTCATTCCAGGTTTTCATGTAAATATTGACGGGCTGGTCTGGTTTGCGGTATTTTACGGCATTATCCATGAGATTGAAGATCACATTTTGGAAATGCACATCATCCACGTATGTTTCAGATTCTACAGCCTGTAAATCTACATCAATTCTTCCTCCTGTATGCTCCACTCTTAGTGAGAACGAATTGGCAATAGACTCAACAATCTCATTGAGGTCGAGGTATTTCTTCTTAAATGTTGTTTCCTGGCGGTCGAACATCGACATCTGCAACACTTTCTCCACTAAGAACCTCAGGCGTTTTGTCTCATCGCCGATTACGCTTATAAGATGTCGAGTCATCTTTTCGTTTTTGGCAACTGCTTCGTCGTTAAACATCTGCGCTGCTAAGGATATGCTGGCAATAGGAGTCTTTAGCTCATGAGTCATGTTGTTAATGAAGTCATTCTTGATTGCGCTGTATCGCTTTTGACGGAACACTACGGCAATAGTGAAAATGAAGGTGATGAGCAGAATTAATGTGAATACCACGCTGGGTATCATAAACTTAACGCTTGAGTATATATAGCCGTTGATATCAGGGAAATGAACCTTGACCACCCCCATCTTGGATGAAGGATCGTTGCGGAAAAGCACTTGACTGTAAGTGAATTCCTCACCTTCGTCCGAATAATCTGGGCATCGGTACACCTCTCGTCCGTCTTGTGTGCAAACCGTGAAATGGTAGGGAATGTTGATTCCGTTGTTCATTAACTCTGCCTTGAGGTCTTGGTCGAGTATTTTGAAGTTAACCCGTTCTTTCAGGGGTTTGTCCGAAGCCGAGTACAGTATGTTCATGACCACTTCGTCAAGCAGTGCTTTCTGATAGACATATCTGTTTTTGACGATTTCCTGTAACGACTTGCTGGCTTCTGTATTTGAGTTCTTGTCAGTGATCAATATCATAGCCTTGGGCATGTGCCCAGGCTTGTTGGTCATGGTCTTCAATTCGAAAGATGAGTATACCGTACCATTTTTCCCAGTAAAAGAATACTGATGAGTGTTTTGTACGGTGTCGTTTTTAGACCTGCCCTGACGTGTGCCGGCATACTCCTCTCGGGATGCGCGTCGCTCAGCCTCGTTGACATCTTTCTCGAGATAACGCAGCGTTTCGTTCAGTTCCAAGTTACGTGATGCCTGATAGAGAGCCCGATTTGCACTCTCATCAAACTGTTCCTTCTTCATGTTGGCCATTTCCTTGATATAAATAAGTTGCAGGCCTAACAAGATGACAAAGGATACGCCCATGATAATGGCTATGGTCCAAATGGTTCTCTTTTTCATATTTACAAAGATAAGGTATTTCTTAATAAGTTAACATTTAGGTGTTAATTATTCTCTATGTTTTTGTCAAATTTAACTAAAAGCGCAAAACATAGTTCAATATATGTAATTAAAAACCCCTCCCAATAATGATAATCATATCGGGAGGGATTCGTGGTTTATTGAAAGTATAGTGCTTTAGGCTTCTTCCTCTGCTACTTCCGCATCATGCTCACTGATAAGTTTTTGCTGCAAATCGTTGGGCACAAGTTCATAGCTTGCAAATTTGGTTGTAAAACTGGCTCGTCCACCGGTTAGTGAACTCAGGGAGATGCTGTAGTTGGACAACTCTTTCTGTGGAATCTTGGCTGAAAGTTTCTGGTATCCGGCTTCGGCATCCATACCCATGATGATTGCCCGGCGCCCTTGCAGATCGCTCATCACATCGCCCATATAGTCGCCTGGCACAAACACCTCAAGATCGTAGATGGGTTCCAAGATTTTAGGACCGGCCTCCTTGAACGCCATTGAAAATGCATGGCGTGCAGCAAGCGTAAAGGAGAGCTCGTTGGAGTCTACCGGGTGCATCTTTCCATCGAACACGACCACGCGCACGTCGCGTGCATAACTGCCTGTCAAGGGACCTCGCTCCATACAATCCATAACACCTTTGAGGATGGCAGGCATAAAGCGAAGGTCGATAGCACCACCCACTACAGAATTGATAAACACCAGCTTTCCACCCCATGAAAGTTCTTTTTCTTCCTTGGATTTAATGTTGATCTTAAATTCCTGACCACCGAAGCTATAGCTTGTTGGGTCTGGCATGCCCTCTGCGTATGGTTCAACGATAAGGTGTACTTCGCCAAATTGCCCTGCTCCACCACTCTGCTTCTTGTGTCGGTATTCAGCTTTGGCTTTCTTCGTTATGGTTTCACGGTATGGAATCTTGGGTTCGCCATAGATAACCGACAGCTTTTCATTGTTTTCTAATCGCCATTTCAATGTGCGGAGATGGAATTCTCCCTGCCCGTGAACAATGGTTTGACGCAGTTCCTTACTCTGTTCAACAACCCATGTGGGATCTTCTTGGTGCATCTTGATCAATGCAGCCATTAATTTTTCCATGTCTTGGGCATTCTCAGTTCTGACGGAACGACTGTACTTTGAGTTGGGATATTTGATAAAATTAAAGTGTTGCTCTATATCCTTGCCATTCAAGGTGTTCCCAGTCTTTACATCTTTGAGTTTTACGGTGCAACCGATGTCACCTGCGTTGAGCTGGTCTACGGCAATGCGGTTGGATCCGGCACACACAAATATTTGTCCTATACGTTCTTTAGAACCACGGTCGGCATTGCTGAAATCATCACCGGGTTTGACATTTCCACTCATAACTTTGAAGAATGACACCTCTCCGATATGTGGCTCCATGCTTGTCTTGAAGAAGTATAAACTTGCCGGTGCATTGCAGTCGGCCTCCACTTCTTCTCCTCGAGAGTTGCGCACCTTGGGCATTTCGCTGACAAAAGGCACGACATTCCCCAAGAACTCCATCAATCTCTGAACGCCCATGTCATGAAGAGCATCTACGCAGAATATGGGGTAAATGCTGCATGATACGAGACCTTTTCGGATTCCTTCACGCATTTCATCCTCGGTCAAGGTGTCGCTTTCAAAGAATTTCTCCATCAGGACCTCATCGTTTTCAGCAGCAGCTTCAACTAATGCCTTGTGAAGTTCCATAGCCTTGTCCATTTCCTCAGCAGGAATATCCTCTCTCTTGGGCTCACCTCCATCCGGTCCCCAGGAAAGTTTCTTCATAATCAGTACGTCAATCAAGCTGTGGAAGTTTGGTCCCGTTTCTAAAGGATATTGAATCTGTACACATTTGGAACCATAGATGTCTTTCATAGAAGTTATGATATTCTCAAAATCACACTTCTCTGAATCTAATTGGTTGATTAAGAAAATAACTGGTTTCCTCAGTTTTTCAGCATAGCGGAAGTTGTTTTGCGTGCCAACTTCGGGGCCATATTGTCCATTGATAAGGATAACAGCCTGGTCGGTAACATTTAAAGAAGTGATAGCTCCCCCCACGAAATCGTCGGCTCCAGGACAATCTATAATATTGAGTTTCTTGTTATTCCATTCAACGTGAAAAACAGTTGGGAAGACAGAGTAGCCGTACTCAAGCTCTACGGGGAAGTAATCGCTAACTGTATTTTTGCTTTCCACCGTTCCACGGCGCTTAATGACACCTGCCTCAAAAAGCATACTTTCGGCAAGAGTGGTCTTGCCGCTACCCGCACTGCCAATCAATGCAATGTTTTTAATTTCGTTGGTCTGATATACTCTCATATCAAAAGATTTAAAGTGTTAGTAATAAAAAATTTCGTTAAGGTTAGGAGCGCTGGTCTCCAAATCGATGCTAAAGATAGGCAAAAAAGGAATAGAATCCAAAAGATTGTGTATGAAATATCAAATATTTTAAAACTAATTAGTAATTTTACACTCCCAAAGATTACTTTATGGCCGGACTCTACATTCACATCCCTTTCTGTGCAAGCAGATGTATTTATTGTGGCTTTTATTCTACAACTTATTCCCAACTGCACAATGAATATACCGATGCTTTGTGCAAGGAGATGGATATGCGCCCGGATAGCTCCCTAATTCAAACGATCTACCTTGGAGGTGGCACACCAAGCCAACTTTCCCACGAAAATCTGCTCAAGTTGTTTACACATATCTATGAGGTCTACAATGTAGATCGTGATGCAGAGGTAACCATGGAATGCAATCCGGATGACATCTCTATGGGTATGTTCGATGACTTGCCTGTCAACAGGGTGAGTATGGGCGTACAGAGTTTTTCAGATTCCCGCTTGAAATTTCTTCATCGCAGACATACAGCCTCCGAAGCGGATCGTGCCTTCGGAATGTTACGCGAACAAGGCATTACAAACATCAGTATCGATCTCATGTTTGGCTTCCCTGAAGAAACCTTAAGTGACTGGGAGTCCGATATTGAACACGCCCTGAAACTTGCACCGGAACATATCTCTGCATATGGTTTGATGTATGAAGAGGGCACGCCATTGTATCAGCTGTTGAAGCAAGGCAAAGTCGGGGAAATCAACGAGGAGCTAAGTTTGGCTATGTATGATGCTTTGATAGATAGATTGACAATGGCTGGATATGAACATTATGAGATTAGTAACTTTTGCAAACAGGGATACAGAAGCGAGCATAATTCTGGTTATTGGCGGGGGGTACCATATATAGGTCTTGGCGCCGCAGCACACTCCTACGACATAAACACTCGAAGCTGGAATATAGCTGATATTAAAACCTATATTACAGAAACAATGAAAGGTGTCTTGCCGTGTGAGGTGGAAGTCATAGATGACAATACGCGCTACAATGACATGGTAACCACGGCGCTAAGAACAAAGGAAGGGTTAGATCTAAATAGCCTGACACCAGCGTATAGACAATTCCTCATGGACAATGCCAAACCGTATCTAAAGGACGGGTTGCTGGTTTTGGACGGGCACTATCTGCACCTGACAAGGAGTGGAATTATGTTAAGTAATACCGTTATGAGCGATTTATTATGGGTTTGAAGCCCGCGGATTTAGGCTGTCTTATGAGTAAAATCCATCAGCTTTATTCTTCCAACCCTTTTATGCCTTTTTCCTTGTATATGTTGTAGAAATACTGTTTGATATCCTCGTCTATATCGATAATACTTCTTTTTCCCGTAACATAAGGCTTAATAAAGATTGATAATCCGTAAATCACTACACCCATACCCAAGCCGACAACGAGGTTCAGCATTTCCTTGCTGAAAGGTCCATACTCCATAAACCATACCATAGCGACAATAGGAACCAAGAATAATATCCAATCTCCGGCCGTATTCATTTTTCCAGTTTCCCGTCTTTCCTCTTTCAGTGTGTTGGGTGCACGTTGAATGAGGAGCTGTTGATGCCGCTTCCAATAGTTTTCAAATTCTTTTTCCATAATAAAACAATGTTTTCGGAGTCCAAAGATATGAAAAAAACAGCTAACTTTGCAACTC
>NZ_GG704781.1:477294-486449 GCF_000160535.1 Hallella bergensis DSM 17361
AAACTCAAAATATAAAACTGAATATGCAAAATCAATTTTCACGCACGGAACTACTTGTGGGCAGCCCGGCAATGGACACACTTGCCAAGGCTCGAGTAGCAGTTTTTGGAGTTGGTGGAGTTGGTGGGTATGTCGTCGAGGTGTTGGCTCGCAGTGGTGTTGGCAGCATCGATTTGTTTGACAAGGATTGTGTGGATCCTACCAATATCAACCGACAGATACACGCCCTTCATTCCACTATTGGACGACATAAGACAGAAGTAGCTGCCGAACGCATTCATGATATTAATCCGGCCTGTACGGTGCGCACTCATCAGATATTCTACATGCCTGACAATGCAGACGAGACAGACTTGTCTCAATATGATTATGTAGCCGATTGCATTGACACAGTCACTGCCAAGTTGGAACTAATCAAACGTTGCCACTCGCTCCACATTCCTCTCATTTCCTCGATGGGTGCGGCCAACAAGCTCGACCCTACCGGTTTTAAGGTGACAGATATTAGCAAGACTACAATGGATCCTATAGCCAAGATATTAAGGAAGAAAATGCGTAAACTCAACATTCACCACCTTAAAGTGGTTTTTAGCGAAGAAATTCCCCTGAAGCCAATAGAAGAAAAAGAAAGCTCCTCTCCGAAAAGACAGCGTCCGATTCCTGCGAGCATAGCATTTGTGCCAGCTACAGCCGGTTTAATCATCGGTGGCGAAATTATAAAAGATCTTATCAGCGCAGCAGGAACAATGCGTTGCTAACAAAAAAGGAGGACGTGCCAAAGACATAGATCCTGACACCTCCTCCTGATGTGTTTTATCGCTTGCCTATAGGAATATATTCCTGTGCATCGAGTATATTCTTATATGCCGGTCGAATGATTCGCTTGCTATCAAAATTCAGCTCCTCTATACGATGAGCAGACCAGCCTACGATGCGAGCCATTGCAAAGACAGGGGTGAATATCTCCTGGGGCAGCCCTATCATCTCATAGATAAACCCACTGTAAAAGTCCAAGTTTGCACAGATGGGCTTGTTGGTCTTGCGAAACTCCGACACACACTTAATTCCCTCTTCTTCTATCTTCTTCAAAAATTCGTATTCACTCTCTCTCCCCTTTTCCTTGGCCAAGTCGTCTGCGAGACGTTTCAGTTCCACTGCACGCGGATCGCTCATCGTATACACAGCGTGCCCGATACCATAGATAAGTCCGGTTTCGTCGTAGGCTTCCTTGTTGAGCATACGTTTAAGATACGTGTCGATTTCGTCGGTATTTGACCAATCCTTAATCACCTCTTTCAGATGATGGAACATGTTGATAACTTTAATATTGGCACCTCCGTGCAAGGGTCCTTTCAGCGAGCCGATGCCTGCTGCAATGCTTGAGTATGTGTCCGTTCGGGTAGACGATGTGACGCGAACTGTGAAGGTGGAATTGTTACCACCACCATGCTCTGCCTGAATGATCAGCAGGAGATCCAGCATACGTGCTTCAAGCTCCGTGTAGTCTTCCTTCAGCATATACAGAAAGTTTTCAGCTATCGTATTGCTCTCACGCGGATGTCGGATGGCCAAACTCTCCCCATGCACTGTGTGCCGGAAAATGTTGTAAGCATAGGCTATGATTGTGGGGAAACGGGCGATGAGTTCTATAGACTGTCGCATCAGGTTGTCCCTGGAAATATCGTCTGGGTTCGAGTCAAATGTATACATCTCCAGCACACAACGTGCGAGTATATTCATGATATCGGTACCCTCAAGGTCGATAATATGGACAATCGAACGATGGTCGAGCGGCATGTTCTCATTTATCAGTTCCTGGAATGCATTCAGTTCTTCTTTGTCGGGCAAGTTCCCAGACAACAGAAGGTAGGCCACCTCTTCAAAACCAAATCGCTTTTCTTTCAACAGCGGCGATACCAAGTCGTCTAATTCATATCCTCGATAGTAAAGTTCACCGGGGCAAGGCTTGAGTTTACCGTCATCTCCTCTTTCATAACCAACTACATTACCGATATTGGTTAGTCCAACCAGAACTCCAGAGCCATCTTCATTACGCAAGCCGCGCTTAACGCCGTATTTCTGGAAAGCCTCCTGCGGAATCTTGCAGGTATTTTTTACTTCATCACTGAGTTTATATATTAAATACTCTTTCTTCATATCTCGTCTTTTTACCCTGTATGTAAGGTGTTAATGAATCCTATTAAATGCTCTTTACGACAATGTATCTGTCATAGTCTGGCCAAATTCTCTCGTTCCAACCGAACGCCCGTTTTTCATAAAGCGAGCCAAGTCAGCGGTTGCCACGCCCTTGCAGAACAAGTTTTCAAGTGATCGGGTGATCAACTCCCCAGCTTCACCCCATCCCATGTAGTCTAACATCATCACGGCCGACAAGATAATACTTGCAGGATTAACGATATTCTTGCCGGCAATGTCGGGAGCGATGCCATGGGTAGCTTCAAATATGGCATGTCCGGTATCGTAATTTATATTGGCACCGGGGGCAATACCTATACCACCCACTTGTGCTGCCAGCATGTCGGAAATATAATCACCGTTCAAGTTCATGGTGGCAATAACACGATAGTCCTGTGGCCTGAGCAGAGCGTTTTGCAAGAACGCATCACAAATACAATCTTTTATAACCAGTTTGCCCGATTCCATGGCGTCTTTATACTCTCTCTCGGCCAATTGGTAGCCCCAATTCTTGAAGCCGCCCTCGGTAAATTTCATGATATTACCTTTATGTACCAGCGTAACCGAGGGAAGCCCATGAGCCAAAGCATATTCTATGGCTGAACGAATGAGGCGCTCCGATCCTTCCCGGCTTACTGGTTTAACACCAAATCCTGATGTTTCGGGGAAACGCACCTTGTCTATCCCCATTTCTTGGCTTATAAAATTATAAAATTTCTTGGCTTCGTCTGTTCCGGCTTCCCATTCGATACCGGCATAGATGTCTTCCGTGTTTTCGCGAAACACACACATGTCAACCTCTTCCGGATGCTTGACCGGACTCTCTATTCCCTTGAAATAGCGAACCGGACGCTGGCAAACATACAGATCGAGGCTCTGGCGCAGGGCAACGTTCAAACTACGTATACCACCGCCGACAGGAGTCATAAGTGGTCCTTTGATGCCAACCAAGTATTCACGGAACGCATCTAGAGTTGCCTGTGGCAGCCACTCTCCTGTTTGTTTGGCAGCCTTGCCGCCAGCCAGCACTTCCATCCATTCTATCCTGCGCTTACCTGAATATGCTTTCTCTACAGCTGCATCCACAACAGTTTGCATCACTGGAGTGATTTCCGCTCCTACCCCATCGCCTTCTATAAAGGGTATAGTAGGTGTTTCCGGAACGTTGAGCTTACCATTTGTTTTTGTTATCTTCATATCGATTTCCTGAATTACATCATTAAAGTATTAGTTGAACGTCAATTTACACAGCTGTGTAGTTCAATGCGGAGCCTGCTTTAAACCATTTAATCTGAGTATCGTTGTATGTGTGTGCAGCCTCAAAGCTTTCCTGACTGCCATCCGAATGCTTCAGTGTGATAACGAACTTCGAGCCTGGTTCAAAATCTTTAAACCCTGTGACCGATATTCTGTCGTCTTCCCTCACCTTGTCGTAATCATCCTTGTTGATAAATGTAAGGGCCAGCATGCCTTGTTTCTTCAGGTTGGTCTCATGGATACGTGCAAAGCTCTTGGCAAGTACAACACGTACATTGAGAAAGCGAGGTTCCATGGCGGCGTGTTCACGGGAAGAGCCCTCGCCGTAGTTATCTTCTGCAACAACGATGCTGGCAACGCCATTTTCTTTATAATTCTTTGCTGCCGATGACACCTCTTTATACTGACCGTCTATTTGATCTTTAACACAATTGCTCTCGCCGTTGAACGCATTCTCCGCTCCCATCAACAGGTTATCGGAGATGTTCTGCAGGTGCCCGCGAAATTTAAGCCATGGGCCTGCCATGGAGATGTGGTCTGTTGTGCATTTGCCTTTGGCTTTGATAAGCAGTGGCATATCCACCAGCTCTTTTCCGTCCCATGGCTCAAAGGGCTCCAGCTTCTGCAACCGGTTGGAAGTGGGATTGATTTCTACCTCCTGGCCTGCATACTTATCAGACGGAGCGATGAACAATCCTCTCTCCATCAGAGCCGATACACTGTCTTCTTCGCTGTCACCTCCCGCACTGAATCCTTTCGGTGGGAAATCAAAACCATGTGGCTCAGTGAGCATGATGTTCTCCCCGTTTTTGTTAGTCAGCGTGTCAGTTATCGGATTGAAATCCAACCGACCGGCTATTGCCAGTGCTATGGTAAGTTCGGGAGAGGCGACAAAAGCATAGGTATTGGGATTCCCGTCAGCACGACGGCGGAAATTTCGATTGAACGAAGTGACGATAGCGTTCTTCCGTTCATTGTCCTCGGTGTGTCGTTTCCATTGTCCGATACATGGACCACATGCATTCGACATGATGATTGCTCCTATTTTTTTGAAGTCATCAAGTATGCCGTCTCGCTCTGCAGTGAACCGTATCTGCTCAGAACCAGGATTAATAATAATCTGTCCCTTCGCCTCAATGTTTTTCTCATGTGCCTGGCGGGCTATTGAAGCGGCACGTGCCAGATCCTGATAAGACGAGTTCGTGCACGAGCCTACCAGCCCTACTTCCACTGTCATCGGGTAGTTGTTGGCCTCTCCTTTCGTTTTCATTTGCGAAACGGGCGTCGCTGCGTCCGGAGTAAATGGTCCATTAAGATGAGGCTCTATCTCCGAAAGGTTGATTTCAACGATTTCGTCGTAATAGATTTCCGGATTGGCATAGACTTCGTCGTCGGCTCTAAGTTCCTGGGCATTCTGCATAGCGAGCGTGGCTATTTCCTGCCGACCGGTCTTGCGAAGATATTGAACGGCATTCTCATCAAAGGGAAAGATGGAACAGGTGGCTCCCAGTTCCGCTCCCATGTTGCAAATGGTTCCCTTACCCGTAGTAGACAGACTTTCCGCACCTTCGCCATAATATTCTAAAATAGCGTTTGTGCCACCCTTCACGGTCAGTATACCCAATATTTTCAGAATCACATCTTTAGGTGCTGCCCATCCTGACAGCTTGCCTGTAAGATGCACGCCGATGAGCCGTGGCATTTTTAGCTCCCAAGGCTGACCGGTCAGCACGTCCACAGCATCAGCACCGCCAACACCCACTGCCACCATACCCAAACCGCCGGCATTGGGCGTATGAGAATCGGTGCCGATCATCATTCCTCCGGGGAATGCATAGTTCTCCAAAACCACCTGGTGGATAATGCCTGCTCCCGGTGCCCAGAAACCTATATGATATTTGGCCGATGCCGATCGAAGGAAGTCGTAAACTTCACGATTGGCTTGCCGTGCTGCCGGCAGATCCTTCTCTGCCCCAACGTCTGCACGTATCAGGTGGTCGCAATGCACGCTGGCCGGAACGGCTACTTGTTCCTTTCCGGCATTCATAAACTGTAACAAGGCCATTTGGGCCGTGGCATCTTGCATCGCCACGCGATCGGGGCGGAAACTTACATACGACTCGCCGCGTTTGAAGGGCACAAGGTCTTTGTCATGATACAAGTGTGCATAAAGCACTTTCTCCGCATAGGTGAGCGGACGTTCCATACTTTTGCGCGCTTGTTTAACTTTTGAGGAGTAATTGGCATAAAAATGCCTCAACATATTTAAATCTAATATCATCTTGTTTTTGTATTTCTATGATAATCTTGCTGCAAATATAAGAAGAATAATTCAAAGTGTTATCATTATATTGATTTTTTTATCAATATGACAACAAAATGAAGGATGTGTTGTATATTTATGTCATTTTCATCTTTTCCACACGAATTGGGCTCACACCGAATTTTTTACAAACATGGCTCTATATTTCGCGTATTTGAAAACAAATTCACTTCGTCCTTCAATTCGCTGAAATTTCAGGGATTTTCAGTCTGTTGATAATCAGCGCTTTAGAAGAGAAGTCTTTTGTTTGCAGATTCTATCCATGTCGGTTACATATCAAACGGCTGTATGAATAAGGTCTGATCGCACTGCGACATGACTCTTCTCGTCCGCTCACGAAGCCCAAATCATCACACGATCAGATAGTAACGGCAATAGTTTTCAAATTTTGATGAAACTCAAACCCAATAACGATGCTGAAAAGATGGCGTCTTTTGCTCCAGAAGTTCCGAAATAAAAGACAGAATTTTGGTAGGCTTATTTTACATAGTTCCCTTGTTGTTGGCTAAGACTTCAAAGCGTTATAACTGCTCCCAAAAGTTTTAGCGAACATCAACAAACAGATTGCACATTGAATGATGGACACCCGTTTACGCGTCAGACAGGTTCAGGATATCCTCTTCTGTAGGTGGAATGGGCTGATTGGGCGCCTGTTTTACGCCGAGATTCTTCAGTTCATTGGCCTTCTGCACGATGCTCTGGCGTCCGGTATATGCTTTTTTGTAGGCTTCGTCGTAGTCTTTTGACAGCGTGTCGATATCTTTTTTCACCTTGTCGAATCGCTTGATAAACTCTCCCACGCGTTTCAGCAGCTCCTCTGCCAACCCATATACCCGGAGCTGATTTTCGGTTTGCGTGTATTGCCTCCATGCTATTTCAATCATTTTCAAAATAGCCATCAGGTTCTGTTGGGATGTGATAAACACATGTTTGTTGAATGCGTCGTTCCATAGACGTTTGTCAGTGGCTAAAGCCAGTTGCAGGGCTCCTTCGTTGGGAACAAACATGATGACGAAGTCTATGGCATGACGAGGTGGCTTGATATAGCTGCTGTAATCTTTTCTTGAAAGGTTTGTAAATTGTGTTCTGATGCTTTTCACCAAATCATCTGCATATTTCTTCTTCAAGTCTTCATGGTCGGTATTGACATACATTTCATAGGCCTCGATCGACATTTTCGAGTCGATGATGACATCTTCGTTCTTGGGGTAGTGAAGGATAACGTCGGGCACCATTCTCTTGCCGCTGTCTTCATTGGAAAAAGCATAGCCTTTACTGTCTGTCAGGGTTTGCTGCACATCATAGTTTATACCTTCCCTGAAGCCGTTCTGATTGAGTATCTCCGTGAGGATGAGTTCGCCCCAGTTACCTTGAATTTTATTGCCGCCCCGCATGACGTTGGTAAGCCGTGTGGCCGTGGCATCTATTTTCTGCGTTTGCTCAGCCATGGCTTTCAGTTGCACGGAAAGCGAAGCGGTGCTTTTAGCCGTTTCCTGATTGGTGTTGAATATGGCATCGCGCAGTTTGGTTATGTTGTCTTTCAGTGGAGCTGTGATCGTCTCCATAGACTCTGTGTTCCGCGCCTTCAGCTTGTCGGTCGACTGATCGAGCACCTTGGTTGCAAGGTTGTGAAATTGTTCTTTGACGGTTTCTATCTGGGCGTCAAATTGTTTCTGACGTTCAGCTTCAAGTTTCTGCTCTTGTTCCCTTCGTTGCTCTGCTTCTTCACCATGTTGCTTCCGCTCAGCGTCCAACTGGGTTTCCAGCGAACTCAACATGACTTTGGCCTGGGTGAGTTGTGACTGAAAACTTTTCAACTCATCGCTCATGGCATTAGCCTTTGTCTGCAGTTCGCCTTGGACTTTCATCATGTTCTCATTTTGTTGCCGGGCAAGCATCAGATCGGCTTCTATGCCTTTCTTCTTGTTTTGTTGCCACAAGAAAGCTAAGGTAAATCCAATGAGCACGCCAATAATTAAATAGACAATTTCCATAAGAAGATCAGAATTTTATATATAATTTCATGATAAAATGTTGTATCATGCCCCTCAGCGCCAGATATATGATAAAGGCCAACCATAAAATGTGGTTGGGATGATAAAACCTTATGCCGATGAAGAAGAAGGCAAAGAAAATCGCGGTGGCAGCAAAACTGGAGAACAACATGCCTCGGGTGGCTGTGATTCCGATAAAGATACCATCATACACAAAGGCTGCAACGCCGGCTATGGGTATGAGGCAAGCCCAGGGAAAATATTCTTTTGAGGCTTCGATCACGGCCTGATCGTTGGTCAGAAGCCCCAAAAAACTTTCGCCCCCCAGCAAATACAATGCCGTAAAACCAACAACCATCAATGCTCCCCATACAAAGAGACGGCGATTCATGACATGTAAAGCCTCAGAATCTTGTGCACCAAAAAGTTTACCACTCAATGCTTCGCCAGCAAAGGCAAAACCGTCCATGACATAGCTAAATAAGGTGAAGAACGTGAGCAGCAGTGTGTTGACGGCCAGAATCATGTTGCCTTGTCGTGCTCCGGCTGACGTGAAAAATAAATTGACCGCTACAAGGCAAAGAGTTCGAAGGAAGATGTCTCGATTGACAACAAATAGAGACGACCAGGCAACTTTATCTCTCCCTTTCCCGCTGCCATCTGTCAGCAGTAGCGAACCAGGTCTCAGGCGTTTCCTGGCAAACCATATGCCTGCCAGAAAACCACTCCATTGCGCAATCAATGTGCCCCATGCCACACCTTCTATATGCATTCCAAACCCAAAGACAAGGGTCGTGGAACAGACTATGTTCACAATGTTTTGGGCAATGGCAATAGTCATCGGTGTCTTGGTATCCTGCAAGCCAACAAACCATCCGTTCAAGCCATAAAGTCCGAGCATGGCAGGTGCGCCCCAGATCACAATATTAAAATAGGTGATGACCAAGGGTTGAACCTGCTGTGAAGGTGAGATGATCTCAAGTGCAAGCCATCGCAAGGGTATTTGCACAACAATAAAAAACAGGGCAATGAATGTGGAAATATAGAGGGACCGGCGTAATAACACTCTTACTGAAAAATAATCCTCACGCCCCAAAGCCTGGGAGGTCATTCCGCTGGTACCCATTCTCAGGAATCCAAACAGCCAATAAATCATGTTGAATATCATGGTTCCCACTGCGATGGCAGCAATATAAAGTTCGGAACCCATATGCCCCACAATGGCCAAATCGACAAGACCAAGCAGTGGAACGGTGATGTTGCTGACAATGGAGGGGACAGCTAATTGGAGAATATCTTTGTCTTCTTGTGTCATTACATTATTTTGAAATACAAATATAGCCAAAAAACGTGACAAAGCCTGTCTGCCACCTTGAAAAAGTTAG
>NZ_GG704781.1:487292-517121 GCF_000160535.1 Hallella bergensis DSM 17361
GATTTATCCTTTAATTTCAAGTGTGGTTTCTGAGTTTGCTTGCACTCTATTCAGGATAATTATGTAATTTTGCACCCGAAAATAACATGAGTCCAGTCGAATGCATTGATGACGGATCAAGTTCATGCAGACAGCCGGATAGGTAACGTGTTAATTGTAGACAAGACCAATTTAGATAAGGATGAAACGATCTTCAGATTCGTTGATAAGGAAAATAGCCAAAAGAAGACTTTTTCTCCTGATGATTATTTTGTTTGCAACCATTTTATTGCTTGCAATCATACGTATTCTACCAGCCAGTGAAAAGAATATACGCCAGTCTGTATGCCTTGTGAAGGGTCGAGTTCATCTCTGTCTTGTCAATGGTCAGGATACCCTTGAGATACAATCAGACTCGGTCAGTCAGCATGGTGTATGGGTGAACAAGTATTGGTGGTGGCCAAGTTGTAACGGGCGTGTGCTTACTGTAGAAAAAGGTGGAACACCGGCTCACACGGGCAGCTGGTCAGACGACAAACTCGTGGCAAGAGAAATATCCGAATTGACTGATTCGATCAGTGGTTTGCTGAAAAGGAAAAATGTGGAAAGGCAGGAATTGAAATACTATTTGCGGACGCACAGCGTTCAGGACGAAGGTTACACAAGGATAGCCCATTATGCGGATTTACAATCGAAAGCGACGGATTCTCTTGACAAATTCTATCAAAGACTTTCTTCTTTTAAATTGAATCAGGAAACAGTATTGTTGAGAAAATATGACCTACGAGTGACCTGGTTCGACTCGAAGGGACAGGAGCAATCCGTTGATTGTAAGCCGAAAACAGTTCTCCAGTCAAATTCCGAAGGACCTGTCATCATACAGACCAATGCGTTATTCAAGTCATGGGGCGTGTATGCAGTTAGAAACATGCCCTGGGGAAGCCATGAGGGCAAGCAGGTAGTCACGGCAACCATCGCCCCCGGAGATTCCACGATGCCATATCGAACGATTTTGACAACGGGGAGGATAGACAACCGGATGAAACATGATGTTCCAAACTTATTTGCTGTGGATGGAAGTCCGGTGTTTACCAAACACGGATGTTTTGTCGGAATCATTTCCAAACAAGATGTAAGGATGGTGTCTGCAAACAACTGTCAGTAATTGTGAACGTTAGAGTTGAGACTGTGACAGCCATGAATAATTGACGACTGGCACTTAAAATGATAAAATGAGATGTTGAAAAGGCATCATAGAACCGGATTTATACGACGACACCTGAGTTTGGTATGGGTGGCAGTTATTATCTTGTCGGGTTGCACCATTGACACCAAGGATGTGGAGGTGGTACGGCAAGGAGAGATGCTGTACAGAGGACAGATGCAAGATGGGAAAAGGCATGGACTGGGCGTGCTTTATCATGGTGACACCCTACTCTATTCAGGTACTTGGGATCGAGGCATGCGACATGGTACCGGATGTTCACAGGATTCTCTTGGCCGTAGGATCAAGGCTACTTGGGATCATGACACCATTGTTTCCGGAACATGCGAAGACGCTTCCGGTTTATATGCAGGTGATTTTAACCAACGCCAATTGGCTCACGGTCACGGAAGTTTTCGAGACTCGATGGGAACCTATTTCGAAGGACAGTGGAAAAATGGCAAGCGCAATGGATTTGGCTTTTCGTCCCAACATCATTTCTTTAGAGTTGGAGAATGGAAAGAAGACATCTATAAAGGAGAACGACTACACTACACTTCGGATAGGATTTACGGGATTGACATTTCCAAACACCAGCATGTCAAGGGAAGGAAAAAATACAGCATAGACTGGAAGAAGCTTCGAATCACGCATTTAGGTACGCTGTCAAAAAAGAAGGTCAGTGGTGTTGTTGACTATAGGGTGTCGTTTATCTTTATCAAGTCGACCGAGGGGACGTCCATCACAAACCCGTATTACAAAGCAGATTATGTTGCTGCACGGGCCCACGGTTTCCCTGTCGGGGCCTATCATTTCTTTTCCCACCATACAACAGGAGCCCAACAGGCCGCCTACTTTTTAAGGAATACCAAGTTTACGAAAGGAGATTTACCACCGGTACTCGACCTTGAGCCTCTTCCCAGTCAAGTTAAAAAAATGGGTGGAGCCGTAGCCATGTGGAAACGGGTTAGGAATTGGCTTCAAATAGTTGAGAACCGCACCGGAATGCGACCGATATTATATATAAGTCAAATGTTCGTAAACAAATATCTTGATGCTGCTCCGGATATTAAGCATAATTATCCCGTGTGGATTGCCCGGTATGGTGAGTACAAGCCTGATATCAAGTTATGGGTGTGGCAATTGGCTCCGGACGGACGTGTGGCAGGTATTCATGGTGCGGTTGACATCAATGTGTTCAATGGCTATAACACCGAATTCAAACAATGGTTAGCCAGCGTGGTGAAGAAATAAACCGGCTTTATACCGTTTCTGTTTAATCCAGTTTGTTCATTAATATTCCAGTACCTGCATCAATCTGCTTGGTTTCTTCCACAAGACGGTAAACGAATATATTGTTGTCGCCAAAGTCACAATAGAGATAGGGGTTTTGGTATGTATAACTGCCGTATGTGGTCTCCCCACCGCTTGTCTCGGCTATTTGATTACCATGGATCTTCAAGGATATGCCACCGTAGTCGGTGTCCACATGCCAATTGCCCTGTATCCACGCGGGAGCTTCCTCGTGTTGGACATGTTTGTTTAATGTAGGGGCGGGGCTGCCCGCTATTCCCATGTCTCCTTCACTATCCTTGATCTCACTCATCGTGATGTCTTCTGCTGTATAGCTCTTGTCTCTGCATTGCCGAACAAGAAATACAATGAATAGAATAATCGCAACGGCTGCAATCAAGGTGAACTTGAGACATCCCTTACCGGTTTGCACACCCTGTGTAAGCAGGGGCGGCCGCGTGCCATGCTGGCTTGTTCTGTTGGGAAAACCGGAAGGCGTGTTGGATCGAAGGGTTTCGGAATGGACAGGTGACTCTTTTCTTGTGTAGGAACGGTTGGGTGATCCCACATGATCAGGTTGGGAGGGTGTGTTTGACGGGTTATGTGTAGACTGTTCCATTGAACCTGTCTGCTCTGCCGATTCTGTCTGATCGGTTAAATGATCATTTGCAGCTTGCTCGTCGTCCACGGTATATGTAAAAGGTATGCCACATCGAGGACAGTTGCACTGCAGTTCTGTCATTCCTGGAGAAGCAGGTGTGTCAAAGCGATATCTACATTTCGGACATTTTACATTCATGATGATATTTTCTTTCATGTGCGGGTATGGGATGTGTCTGTAATTGTGATTGCGGGAAAACAATCCTATCCTATACACCGCAAAACTTTTTGTTGTGGAAATTCTCCACCGGGTTTTATTGGAATAAGACTTTGGCCTTGCTGATCACACGCCAAACATCTCCATCCCTTTGAGCCGTACCCTCTTCCAATGTCTCTATCTGACGCGGTTGCTGATGTGTGTTGCCTTCTATTCTGCAGGCGGGCTTGACAAACTGACTTATACTGATCATGGCCGTGGCAATGGCATCTGGCGTGGTCAGCATGATGAACTGACCATTGATTCCATCCTTTGTGCTGAGCTGGTAGATGCTTTTACCCACCTGTATACTATTGCTGCATTCTAAAAACTGACCGTTAGAATTGGGGGCAGGGAGATAGAAAGTGTTCAGGGTTGGTGGTATGTTCTGAACGTCGGTGGCCAAATTGTCCTGTGTTGGTCCAATTGCGTTTGAATCCGAATGCTCAAAACTTCCGTCACTGCTATCGACTCCATGCGCGTCAACCTGATCTGCGTTTGGTTTATTGCTTAGCTTCTGTTCCAGCATGGCAATCTGCCGAGCCTGCTTTTTTGCAACTGTTTCAAGTTTGTTGATGCGATCAAACAGAGGAGATATCAATTCGTTGAGTTCTTCTTGTGTAATCGTGTTTTTATTTTTACCAAACATAGGCAGGCATTTAAAGATTTTCAATAAGATTGTCTCGTATGCTCCCTATGATTGGATAGAAAAATACAGTATCCTCTATCGCATCGTTGGCATTATGTTCGGACTCATTCTTGTTAACAAAATTCCATCCGTTAAGAAGGTGATGGTCAAGATCTTTGTTCACCAATTCCTTGAATTTCATCAGGGATTGATGGTCTACGAGGAACCTGTCCACAACATGAATATCGTCACAAAGACGGCAGAAGAAATCGTTGAACTCCTTAACCGCTTCGACAATGCTGGTACGAATCTCGGCATTGTCCATATCGGCATACGTTAGATGTTCTTTGTTGATACCTGAATAGTTGTATTTCAGATTGGAATCGAAACTATCCATCAGTTGATTCAATTGCTCAACGCTCGCACATCCGCTACTGTCACGCACTTGCATCAGCGCACCGCGGCATGTAATCTGCTTGGGTTCGTTGCGTTCCATAACCACAGAGAAACCATCAGAATCATATTCATTGCCGTAAACCCGTTCAAAAATAGCTTCGGAAAGCAGGTCAAGCTCACGTTTAGAACCCACAATGTCAAGTACTTTAGAACCAGTTCCGGAAAACATGACGGAGCGAGGTTTGTCTAATCCCCGGTGTTTCATCATGCGGGCCACATAGTAAATCAGTGTGGAATAGAAATAGATGAAGATAATTTTCAGACGTCCGTCTTCGTTCAGTCTTTGATTATAGGAGAACACATCATTATCTCCGACCACTTTGTTCTGAATTACAGAAAACAAGAAGGCATTGATATCCTCACTTTTACGCTTGGACAAAATATCTTCGAGAATACCATTTAGCTCTCCGTACCGATCATCATCGGCATCGAACAAACGTCGGAAGTAATCCACGTACTTGACCAACATTGGATTGGAGTCGCCGTGGGGAACCTCAGAGAATCCATCTCCAAAGAGAGCGTTTGCAGCAAAACGAAAAGAGGTGAGGATAGTGGGTTGCTTGGCATTCGACTCAAAAACAACGACATCACTGGATCCTCCACCAATATCAATAGAGGCAACGGTGGCAGCTGCTCCCCGGAATTGGCTTGAACCACGATAGAAGTAGTATGGAGCTACCGACTCGGGCATCTGAATTAAGTTCTGAGCTGTAGCCTCAACGCCGAAAACATCTCCGAAAGTCTTAGACCACATCTCGCCTAATTTACGAATGTTGCCTACCTTCATCGATAACGGATAGAACCATATTAGTCGTGTCTTGCTCAGGTCGCCGTTCTCCAACAGTACCTTCGTACGCATGAGAAGAGCCAACTCTGTAAGGTAGGCACGTACTCGTTTGGACGTTGCGATCTCCGTCGACCATTTAAGATTGGGCACAATTCGGTTGCCATAGCCCACAGATTCCTTCTCATAAATAAAAGGAATATTAGCGTCTCCAAGAGCCACGATTTCGTCTATATTCTCAACATCAAGCCGCTCTGATTCCGAAAGTACGGTACGCTGGGGGAATCCATAGTCCTGACCGATGTTGTCGGGCAGGAACTCCTGCTTCATGATGACATCGTAGAGGATATGCTCGCCATTGTATAATGTAGCTAAAAGACGCTCTTTGGCTTCAGATCCGGCAGTCAAAGGTTCTGGCATTTGACCTTGACGCATGCATTCGATATGTGTGTTGGTTGTTCCGAAGTCTACCGCAAAGGTAAACGACTCGTGACCGGCAATATTGGGTGCCCATCGCGGACATACTACGCCTTCGGACATGAGGTTGTCCCATTCATCGTATAATTGAACATTAATATAATCAAATGCTCCAGGTAAACGATAATAATCTGCCCCCACTCTCTTCTCACTCTTCAAGCTGCGAGAACGTTTCAGCGAGGGTAACACTTCGTCTCCATTCGAAACTGACTTATGAAATTCAAGGCTTAGATGACAATTTTCAATCGCTCCTAAAGCGCGATCAACAAGTTGTACGTTGTATTGTTTTAGCCCTGGAGATTTCACAAAGGGGAAAACAGACAGTGCAAAGGGTATAGTGAGAAAGTATCCGCGGTTGTTTTCCCGATCATAACGCATATCTACTCCTGCTGCTTGCACATAGGTACGCTCCAAAGTGATGAAAGCACCTTGTTTCTGCACGGGTATACGGAGTACAGCCTTCACTGTTTCCTGCTGTCCGGTCTGCGTGTGAATAAGTTCAAAGCGTGGTCTTCCAGCAATAGTACCTTGAAGGTCGTTTATTGTGAAATATTTAAAATAAGTCTTGCTCAAAGGCAAAAGAAAGTCCGCATTATCAGTCTCGCGGCTTCCAACCGTCAGGTTTCCGTTGAAGAAACAGTCTCTATCCATCGTATAATCAAGCTTGATGAGTGATGGTTGGAAGAAGTCATCGTCGGTAAGCCATGGATATTGATGCGAGGTGGCAGGCAGAATGCGCTTCTCCGGTTCCACAGCATAGTCTTGAGGGCGGATTACAGTAAGTTCGTCCCAATCATTCGTAATATAGTGGAAAGCGTCTGTTTGCGGTGCATTCAAATGATTTTGAAGCACCAGTGGCAACCGTTCACCATGTGGAACGATCGAAGGCTCAATACGAAAATCACTGTTTTGTATAGCCGCTTGAATGTCGGCTTGTCGTGCACAATAGAAAGGAATGCCCAATGCCTGAATGCCTTCGTCGCTGAGATCATAACACATTTTAAGGTATTGCAGGGCACGGTCTTGGTTTTCATAGTCCATTGCAACGGGGTTGCCAATATCTGTCAAGATCTCCTGACGCAGTTCAGGACTAAGTAAGTCGAAACATGTAATGAGATAAGCATTGAGTTCACTGCATAGCTTTTTTAAGTCGGGGTATGCTGTAAAGAGTGCATAGATATATTTCACAAATTTCGGCATACGCATATACAGCGGACGTGTGAGATCAAAAAGATTCACATTCTGCTCCACCGGGATGGAAAATTGATTTGGTCGCGCATTGGGAGAGGCCATAAACAGTGTTACGGGCGAGGTGCTTCCAATAACTTGATTGCCGTAGACCAGAAAATATATACGATTCATCCGGTCGAAGTTGAACGCCTCCTTGTCTTGGTTAACAAACATTTCCAAAGTGTCGCCCAGCAACTTGTGCTGAGGATCGGTTCTAAGTTGCTGTAATGCAGCCGCCTTGTTCCATTCTACCACACGTAGTTTGGTTCGTAGTTCCGGCAGATTAAAAAACAACTGGGCTACGTCCAGCGCATTGCCTACAAGTCGTTCGTCCATCAACTCACCATGAAGATGAGCATTCATCGCCAGTCTTCGGAAGGCATTTTTCACCAAGTCCATTTGAGCAAATGGTGATGGAATAGCCGTCCTGGGAACGGCTGATAACCCACCATTGGGATCGCTAATCATGTTGATTTCGTCTGCACTGTATTGGTTGGTCAATGCTATCCATCCCTCTCCTGTGGTCTTGTTGTTATATGATAATATCTTCGACATTGATTTCTCTTTCTTTAATGTTAAACCAAGCCGTTGTATTTTTCTTCAACGAGCCTGTCAAGTGTTTCGTCAAGAAGCGTCATGAGACGTAAAGCTGTCTTGTCCGACCCAAATCGCCCTTCTTTAACTGCTGTTTGCGAAGCTTTATTCAACGCGCTCAGTAGGCTTTTATAACCTATCTCGCCACTGAAAAAGCCTTTTTTGGGAGCCACTTCGTTGATGGCATCAGCAAGTTGTGTTGTGGCCAAATTGAACGGAACAAAAGAGCGTTGGTTCCCGGCAAGTTCCTTGAGCCACGTGCGATAGGCTACGAAGAAATCGTTGGACAGTGTCGTGTAGAAACCGGTAGCAAGAAAACTGTTCTGTATCTCGGGCTTGTCTTGAGTATACCCCCGCCCAATATCCTCTTTAAACTGGTGGGTGAAGTATTGATAGGCCAAGTAGAATTTAGCCAAATTCTTGTTAATCAATAGTCGTGTTTGAACTCCGAAATCCTTGAGAGACAAAGACATTTTGTCGTTGGCTAAACCATATTCCTTATAGATGGGGTTACGAGCGTTTCCTTCTTCCGTTACCAATTGGTCATTCGGAATTGACATAAAATCGAGAATGGAAAGCGCGCCAACATATTCCACCACATGGGCATCATTCCGCTGACCGTTGCCTCCCGGGTCATTATAATATGGATTAGAAGGCACTTCGTCGCCCAAATAGTAACAAGCGTTGACTTTCGACAATCCGAGATCCACCCCACCCTGCGTTAATCCTGTAAGATTATCATGGTAATAGAACAGTGCTGATTTGGTTTTTGAAATAAAATCAGCACGGCTGATCGGACTGTTTTCATCCTGTTGGATGTTGAAATAAGGCAAAACGGTCAGTGCGCCAATCCTGGCATCACGCAAATCGCCACGGTTGTTAATTGTAGAATTGTTGCCAGCATTGCGTATATTTTTCACAATGATGGGATAGCCAGCTGCTCCCGTTCCTCCAAAAATACTCGATACAACGAAAATGCGGTCGGCCTTGCGAAATACATTCGAGAATTGTCGGAATTCTTCCGAATCCTTGAACTGATTCAAAGCCACTGAACCGATGTTTGGAGACCCCACAAATCCAATATCCATCTTGGTTTGTAGTTGGTTGTCTGAGAACATCATTGAGCACAAAGCCTGGTTTGCCGTGTCAAGTGTGCTGTATGAGATAAAATCTTGGAACCGCTTAGACTCCACAGCTCCAAGGTTGAACAGAAACGTGTCACTGAGATTCGATCCCCCTGGAAGGATATCACTCAGTGTAGATATTTTCACCGAAAAGAATCCTTTGGTTACGTCAGCGTTATCTCCATAGATTGTCCGGCGGATGGAGCGGTACCAGCGTAGTAAATTCTCCGTGCGCTTCAAGTCCTCGTTAGCCTTGTGTGGATCCACAATGATTGGAATCACCTCCACGGGCATGGGTTGCCCGGATTCGTCTACAGGATGTATGCCTGCTGCGAACTGCATGATCAGAGGGCGCATAACGCGTGACCCTGTTCCACCGACGAGAAATAAAAATAATCTCATTGTTTTTATTTAAACTTTACTATCCGAGTCGTAAACGTGATGACAACTCCATGATACGCTCATTGCCGATGGCAACCTTGATATATGTGCGTCAGAGTTCACGGCTCAGGTATTGTTTGTTATTCCGGAATTGGCGTATGTCTGCAATTGGAACTCCACCATCTCATTGCAAAAGATGCAACCAGATAAAGGAGAGCTGTTGCTGCAAAATTGATGACACAGAAACTGAACAAAGAGCTTGAGAAACCTTCTGTAAGGGTATTGTCAAGATAGGCAAAGATGATTACAGAGGAGAGTGCTGATGCAGCAAGCAAGGAAATAAGCCAATGATACCAGCGACTGAAACTTACACTGTTTATTACATAATAAAACAGCCCTGCCACTCCCCATGCAACTACAGAAGAAATAACAGAGGTCACAAAATAGTGTCCGTCATTATACATTTCATAGCTAAAGTCCACGGGCAGGCCAAAGCATTCATAAATCGAAGATGCGAAAACGACAAAGAGAAGCGTAAGTACTACACCTCCGATGAGCAATATTGAATTTTTCATTTATCAAGTTTTAAATCAAGTTCAAAATAAGAAGGCGTTCCCTCTGTATTTCGCTTATAGCTGTCGTAGATACCGCCCAGCAGATAGCGAAGTGCAAATGTGGAATGACTATCGGGAGTCAGGTCATTGTCTGTGGAGCAGGCCTCCACCCAACTTGGCATACGATTGAGAAGTTTCAGCTTCACATCCTGACTGTGAGTGATATTTGTTGTCGAAAGCACGAACAAGTGAGTCGCTGTCCCCAGGTATTTTTTCTGTGCAGGCGTCATGTCAGCCTTCTCTATTTTTCTTATTTTCTTGATTTGAATATCGTCATCAGCTTCGACCACGTAGTTAGCCTTGTCCGCAAGATATCGGTCGTCGATAAAGGTATGTCCAAGGTCTACGGCCAGCACAAGCTGTATGTCGCCGGAGTTCTTGTCGGGTTCTATCTTTTCCAGACTCCTTATCTCATACCCCTGATTAGGCTCGGGGCGGAATCGTCCGCGAATGTCCTTGTTGTTCGTCATGAATGAGTAGTATGGCTCATAGATGTTATTGGTAGCAAAAAGGCACATATTGTCATAGCCGTCTAAGCCCTGCATTTTCGCGAATGTGCGGAACGAATCATCGTTGGTCAAGCGCACCATGTTGTCATTGGATCCCACGATGATGATGTAGTATGGGCGATGCCCGGAGAACTGATGTGCACTGTTATCATAGGCATAATACGCGCCGTTGTATGAGCCGTTCATGCGAACAACAAGCATTGCCTTCTTCTTTACTTCGTCCTTGAACACCGATCCGATCATCTCCCGCACCTCATTGAACACCTTTTGCGGATTGACGCCCCTCATATCCTTCACCGAATAAATCATGTCGGTAACCAGAATGCTGACTTGACTGTCATCCGTCTTGTTCAGTATATTATCGAATATCTGGCGGAAATCGGTATAGCCCTTCTCTCCAATTCTATCAATCTGGGTGTCGCCGGGCAGATTGTTCTGCAGAGCCATAATGGCCGAGCGGAACGACCCGTCACCGTCAGGACTATCGTAAGGCAACATACTTTCGCTACGTTCCATATAGATATGAAACACAAGCTCCTCATCGCCGATACCCACAAACTTCACTTTTTTAGGTGGGCGTCGATTTTCGAAAAACTCCGTAATATATTCCTTAACAGCTGGAACATCGACCTCGCCGGACTTAACAAAACTCTTGAAGTTAGCTTTGTTACGGTCCAGATACTCAACTATTTGTTTCCAGTCTCTGCTGTCTATGGTCTGATCTGTGCCTGCCAGTTCAATCAGGGTCTTATCGAACTCTTTCTTTGCTCTGTTTCCACAGCCTGTGGCCACAAGCGTAAGGGCAAACAACGCTGTATAAAAAATCTTTTTCATTGTCGTTTAGACGTAATCTACCAATATAATGTTGCAAAAATACGAAAAATAACTGAGATATAATATTTTAATTGAGGAAAAAGGAGCAATCCGGTCTCCTCAATGAGTTTATATGCCAATCGTCAACCAATTGATATACAAATATCAATGATTCTATCCAATATTTTTTACAATACGATTATTTTTACTTACTTTTGTATCGGTGAAAGGATGGTTAATCGTAATATTATGGTAGAAAAATTCGATTTTCTTATTATTGGTGGTGGGGTAGCTGGTATGACTTACGCCCTCAAAGTAGCAAACAGCGGCAAGGGCAAGGTCGCTTTGGTGTGCAAAACCACTTTGGATGAGGCTAATACGGCCAAAGCTCAAGGTGGGATTGCATCAGTAACAAATCTTAAAGTAGACAATTTCGAGAAGCATATTGAAGACACTATGGTGGCCGGCGACTACATTTCCGATCGAAAGGCAGTAGAGCATGTGGTTTACAATGCTCCTCAAGCAATTAACGATTTGGTGAAATGGGGTGTTAACTTCGACCGGAAAACTGATGGCTCCTACGACCTCCATCGCGAGGGTGGCCACAGCGAATTCCGCATTTTACATCATGCCGACGATACCGGCTTCGAGATTCAGCGGGGTCTAATGGCTGCCGTGCGCAATAATCCCAATATAACCGTACTGGAGAACCACTATGCCGTAGAGATTATTACGCAGCACCATTTGGGCATAGAGGTAACCCGGAAAACCCCGGACATAGAATGTTATGGTGCATATATACTTAATCCGGAGACACACAAGATAGACACATTCCTTAGCAAAGTTACCCTAATGGCCACCGGCGGTGTTGGTTCAGTATATGCCACCACCTCAAACCCCAACATTGCAACTGGAGACGGTATTGCCATGGTTTACCGAGCCAAAGGCACTGTAAAAGATATGGAGTTTGTGCAGTTTCACCCCACCGTACTCTACAACCCCGAAGAAAGTCATCCGGCCTTTCTTATCACCGAGGCCATGCGTGGCTATGGTGGCATTTTGCGCCTACCCAACGGCGAGGAATTTATGCAGAAATACGACAAACGTCTCTCTTTGGCTCCACGCGATATTGTGGCAAGAGCCATCGACCACGAGATGAAGAAGTATGGTCTGAATCACGTTTGCCTCGATGTAACGCATAAGGATGCAGAGGAAACCAAGGCGCATTTCCCGCATATCTACGCCAAGTGCCTCAGTATCGGGATAGATATAACTAAACAATATATTCCTGTTTGTCCCAGTGCACACTATATGTGTGGTGGAATTTCAGTAGATCTCCACGGCGAAAGCTCCATTCACCGACTTTATGCCGTGGGCGAATGTTCGCGGACGGGACTTCATGGTGGCAACCGGTTGGCCAGCAATTCACTGATCGAAGCCGTGGTCTATGCCAAGTCGGCAGCCGAACATAGTATCAGTGTAATCGACCAATACGATTTCAATACGGATATTCCCAAATGGAACGATGAAGGCACGATGACCAATGAGGAAAAAGTCCTCATAGCTCAAGACGAACGGGAAGTGGGACAAATCATGTCGAACTACGTGGGTATTGTGCGCAGCAACCTGCGCTTAGTTCGTGCATGGAAACGTCTCGACCTGCTCTATGAAGAAACCGAGGAGTTGTTCAAGCGTGTTAAGCCCACGCGCGACATTTGCGAGTTGCGCAACATGATCAATGTGGGATACCTTATCACGCGCCAAGCCATAGAACGTAAGGAGAGCCGTGGACTGCATTATACCATTGACTATCCCAAACATGCATACGACAACAAGAAATAATGACGAATCAAAAAATAAATAAGATGGAAGAGATCAATAAAAAATGGCATGAATTAGGTTATGTTGATGAACCTATAGCTGAAGGTTTGGACTTAAAAACTGAAATACGCAAGCTGTGCAAGGCTAAAAATGCGATCGTCATGGCACACTACTATACCGATGGAGCTGTGCAAGATGTGGCCGATTTTGTGGGCGACAGCTTGGCGCTGGCTCAACAGGCTGCTAAAACCGATGCTGATATCATTGTGATGTGTGGTGTACATTTCATGGGTGAAACCAACAAAATCTTATGTCCAAACAAAAAAGTGCTTGTACCTGATCTCAATGCCTCGTGTTCCCTGGCAGAGAGCTGCCCGGCCGATGAGTTTGAAAAGTTTGTCAAGGCTCATCCGGATCATACCGTCATCAGCTATGTCAACACCACCGCAGCAGTGAAAGCACTTACCGACGTGGTGGTGACCAGCAGCAATGCGCGTCAGATCGTGGAGTCGTTTCCAAAGGATACGCCTATCATCTTCGGGCCCGATCAGAATTTGGGACAATATATCAACAGCCTGACAGGTCGTAATATGTTGCTGTGGGAAGGTGCTTGCCATGTGCATGAGAAGTTCTCCGTCGAGAAAATCCTGAAACTGAAGGCAGACCATCCCAAAGCCAAGATATTGGCCCATCCCGAGTGCAAGGGAGCACTGTTGAAGTTAGCTGACAAGGTAGGTAGCACCTCAGCCCTGCTCAAATACAGCATCGCCGATGAAGCACAAGAGTTTATTGTGGCTACGGAGAGTGGTATCCTGCACGAAATGCAGAAAGGAGCCCCTCACAAAACCTTTATTCCTGCCCCACCCGATGACAGTACGTGTGCCTGCAACGAATGCAATTTCATGAAACTCATCAGCATGAAAAAACTATATAATTGCCTGAAATATGAATGGCCGGAGATCAAAGTGGATCCCCATGTTGCTGAAAAGGCAGTACGCCCCATCAACAAAATGCTTGAAATATCAAAGCAATTAGGCTTGTAAATCTATAGGGAATCATCATATCAAAATATATATTCGCATGTTATCTGTAGAAGAACTGAACGACAAACTGATAGACCTCGCCTTGAGCGAGGATATAGGCGACGGCGACCACACCACCCTGTGCTGTATTCCTGCCGACGCGATGGGTGAAAGCAAACTCCTTATCAAGGAAGAGGGTATCATTGCTGGAGTGGAAATAGCCAAGAAAGTGTTTGAGCGCTTTGACCCGGAATTGCAAACGGAAGTGTATATAGAGGATGGAACCCAAGTAAAGCCCGGTGACATTGTAATGAGTGTCTGCGGACGGGTGCAAAGTCTGTTGCAGACCGAACGTCTCATGCTCAATATTCTCCAACGTATGAGCGGCATTGCTACAATGACGCACAAATACCAACAGGCATTGATCGATGCAGGCACGTCTACACGCGTGCTCGACACACGCAAAACCACACCCGGTATGCGCATGCTTGAGAAAGAGGCTGTGAAGATTGGCGGGGGAATGAATCACCGCATCGGACTTTTCGATATGATTTTGCTCAAAGACAACCATATTGATTTTTGCGGTGGTGTGCACAATGCGATATCAAGAGCCAAACAATATTGCAAAGAGCATCATAAGAACCTGAAGATAGAGTGCGAGGTGCGCGACTTTAAAGAATTAGACGAGGCCTTGGCCGAAGGTTGCGACCGTATTATGTTCGACAACTTCACTCCTGAGGACACGCGCAAGGCGGTGGCCATTGTCGACGGACGATGCGAAACGGAATCGAGCGGTGGCATCACCTTCGACACCATGATTCCATACGCTAAGGCTGGTGTAGATTTCATATCCTTTGGCGCACTGACACATAGTGTGAAAGGGCTGGATATGAGTTTCAAGGCTGCCGGCAGCAACAAACTTACCATCAAGTAACGGTGTCAGAAAATTTTCATTGTAAAGTAGTCTTCTTTTTTGAGGGAAATAGAAGAAAACACGCCATGTTTCTTTAAAACAATGTTTAATATTTAGAAGAAACTTTCTACAATTTGAACCATCGAGCCTTAACCGCACTGCGGTTAAGGCTCGATGGCGTTGTGTATAGAACCTATCGGTAAGGCGACTAAGTTGAGATCATCGTGTCATGAAGGCTTAATCGCAAAAGAATTTCATGGCAACATTTTAACAGGTGAACTTGCTGGGAAGCAAGTTCCTCATTACAAGGAGTATATAAAAAAGCTTATATTTTGCATATTCCGTCTAATTAGAGGTTGATTTTGAAATATGCGAAATATAAGCGCACTTTTGTAAAATAGTTTTGCAGCCCGATGTTCGGTAGCGTCTTCATTGAAGTATTGGGAGGAAATACAGTTTTGTATCCCTCCCGTACTCCTCTACTAAAATCTAAAAGTGAATGTTCAGGTCTGCTCCTACTTGCAGTGGGTTGCCACGCTGAGCAAACCAATTGGACTTCCCAGTGGCTCCACTGTTCACTGCAAATACGTTGTAGCGACTGTCGGTGAGGTTTCGTCCCCACACGTTCAGTTTTACTTTGCCCAGATTGAATGCCAAATGAGCACCAAGCACTGTGTATACTTTTTGGTTCATCGTGTTGGCCTCGTCCCAGTAAACTTTCCCTTGTCCGTTTACGTTTGCACCCACCGTGATATTTCTAAGCATATAGCCTGCCGGCAGGTCGAAGCGATAGTCAACGCTCGCAGCAAAGGTGTGTTCCGGAACAAAAGGCACCTTGTTTTTCTTGTAGTCCACGAAAGTCTTTGTTCTGTTCACCATGATGGTGTCTGTATATTCATCAAATACAGCATGGGTATAGCCATAGCAGAGCATCCATGCCAGGTGATCATCGATGGCCTGACCACGCATCGAAGCCTCTATACCGCAGCTCATACTCTTGCCAGCATTGGTCATCATGCGCCCGAAGCCGTAGTTGCCGGCCATTTGGGAAAGTTGTTGATTGTTTATTTTCATGTAAAACGCAGCCAAGTCAAACTGAAGCTGGTTATCGAACAGGTTGAGATGCGTACCTACTTCATGGTTCCAGCTGACTTCCGGCTTGTACATGATAGTACGTTCTATGTTATCATAGTCGTCCTTGGTATGGGGCACCTCATAGTTGGCGCGCTGAGTACTGTTGTTCTGAATTTCGGTTTGCAGGATATCAGAGAACATCTGAATGTTGTAACCTCCTGCACGATATCCCTTGCTCACCATAGCATATATATTGCTACCGTTGTCGGACAATCTGTAAGTAAGTCCAAACTTGGGCAAGAGTTCTTCAAAATAATTATGACGACGATCGTTGAGCATAGACGAAACATTCACCGTGGCCTCACGACCCATGACTTTGGCTGTGGAAGAAACAGCAGCTTCTGAATCATATACAATACGCACATAGTTCCAATCGTAGCGTAAGCCGAGCGTTGCGGTGAGTTGATTGGTGATGTTGAAATTGGATTCGTGATAGAATCCCAGGTTGTAAGTTGGTGTATGATAAGTGCCCGGTACGTTTTTCATATCGGTAGTCATCGAGACTCCTCCTGCCCGCTCTATCATTTTAGCTGCCTGCTTGGCTGCAGCTTCGGGTGACATTCCCTGAGCAATAAAGCGTTTGCTCATCGACCCTACCATGGCATTATACATGCTTTTTTGGATGGAGTTTCCCAGAAATGCATCCATGTCATGGCCGAAATCAACATTGCTGTTTGTCCGCAACCAGGAAAATCCACCAAACATACCCACTGTCCAATTCCAGAAACCGACGACGGGCTTGTTGCTTTTCAGCGTAAACTCCTGTGTGTAACTACTATGAAGTTGACGCTCCTCCATTTCCATGAAGTCGGCCGGGCTGTAGTCTATGTCCATCATCATGTAGTCTTTGAGATACTGATAGCTGGATGTCGAGTTGAAATCGTAACCCATTCCATGATATTTAAAGTCGATTGCCGTATTAAATATGTTTCTACGGTAGTTGTTTTGACGATTGGTGTTGGGATCTGTTGCTATGCCTTTGTCGTCTAAAACGCCGTAAGGGAATGCGTTTTGACGAGTATATTGGTAATCGGCCAAATAATTGATGTTCCATCGATTGGTCGGTCGGAATATCAGTCTGAGGCGGCCTCCCGCCTCGTTATACTTGTCGGCATCCTCACCCGTTGCCTGATTCTTGAAGAAACCATCCTGACCATTGTAGAATCCTGCAATGGAAAAGGCAAACCTGTCGTTCACCTTATTATAATGTGCCACTTCAGCCTTGCGATAGAATCGGCTTCCGCCACCTATTGACAAATCTGTACCCTGGTAGTCCATCGGATTTTTAGTGTAGAGCCGAACAAGGCCGGCCTCACTGTTCAAGCCGTATAGCGTGGCTTGTGGGCCACGCAATACATCGACACGCGAAAGTTCGTATATATGAGTGTTAAAAGCCGACTTACTCATCAAAGGCATGCCGTCCACATAGATTCCAACGGCCGGGGAGTTGACACGTGCTCCTGTGCCGCGCATGTAGACAGAAGAAGTGTAACGTGAACCGTAAACAGGCATGGTGAAATTGGGAACATAGGCAGACAACTCGCGCAAATCTCGAGCTGACAACCTGGCAGCATCCATTCCAGAAAACATCGATGAACTAACAGGCTGTAGCCGCAGGCGGAATTGCTCCTTGGGCTGACTGATTACGGTAACTTCGTCCAGATCGTAAATACGCGAACTGTCGCTGAGAAGAGAGGGGACGGTGTTGGCAGAAACGGAAAGAGAACCTGCGAACATGGCTACGCCCATGCAAATCATTCTATTCATTTAGAAACAAACTTTTTTTAGATAATACATATGCAAAATTAAGGATTGTTATTGGAATTAACAATCCTTATTTATTAGGAAATATACATTCAATTCCTCAAGTAGGGTGTATTATCTCGTCGAATAACTTACTCATTTACTGAGCCGCAATATTTGCACGTTCCTTTGTGTTGAAGTTTGGCTCCACAGTTGCCGCAAACATAGTGTGCCCGATTGTGCTTGTAATATTGCCGGATGGCGTAATAGTAATAGATGACAAGAAGAATGTAGCCCACATAATATAATGTTGTAATGCTAAAGACAATGTAATTTACCGCACATACGGCTGCCAGGCCGCCAAGATAGATAACTGCTTCGCCGAAAGGCAACTGATGGCGCACATCGTCGATTACGGCTAAAGCCATGATGAGCATAACCCATACGGAAGACAGGAAGACGCCCAAGACAAATGGTACGGAAAAAGGATTGAGCGTAGGGTGATAGTAGAAATGTTGCCACATCTGTGGGAAAAACGTCTGGATAGCGGCATAGAGCGTGGCAGATGTGCCTACGATAAGGCAAAGTGCGGTGGGATAGAAAGAATTGATATCGTTGAAGTGCACAATGCGAGCATTGCGTCGGAACATATTCCACAGTAAATAGCTGGCAGCGATTACAACAATGATAACTAAAAAAATAAGAACATGGGAGTTGGAAAAGTCGGAAATAAATTCGGAAATAGGATCATCGGGCATCACGCTTTCCAGCAACTTGTTCTCACGTGTCCATCCAAAGGCTGATGTGTCATTAGCAAGCTGAACCCACACGGAGTCTATGGAGTCGGTAGGAATCATACGGATGTCGGCAACAACCAGATGAGCTCCTTGATAGACTGCGAAGGAATCCGTTTGCATTCCACTGATCAGCTCCTCAGGAAGCTGTCGGAGGAGTTCAAGGCTGTCACTCTTGACAACGAAGTTGTAGTTGTTGGTGTAGTGGTGGGTAGAGAAAAAAGACAACGAATCGATCTGATGCTCACTGAATTCGAACGGAATAGTGCTGTGACGCTGATGCTCATAACATGATCCTAAGGTCATGGTAAGTATCAACGAAACAAGTATTGCGAAGGAGTATTTCAGTGATGAGGTCTTTTTCATGATTATTCTTTTTCGCTGTAAATATTCATTTGGCATTCATCACATTTAAATTCCAGACGAAACCGGCGCCCATCGCCTAAACGGAGCGACAAAGGTTCGTGCCATGTAGGTTTCGTGCCACCGTGACGAACACAGAATCCCATGCTGTAACGCAGGCAATGCCGACACTGCATCACGAGGTTCTCATTTCTACCCTGCTCCACTTCTAATGCAGGTTTCAAATTGGTCAAACCGTGATTGGCGTAGAAATCACGAGCCTGATGATTGGAAATGTTATGAAGATAGGAAAAACGTTGATATTCAGGATGCCAAGCCTTAGCCTGGGCAGAGCTTTTCGGCTCAGATGCAAGCGTCATTTCATTTTGTGCGACCTGGCTGTGGCGAGCCGATAGTTCATTGACCATGGCTTCGGTGGCTGAACGACGAAGACGGGTGAGGAGGCTTGATGGAACAAAAAACTGTGCTGCATTGGTAGCGATATCCAACCTGCTACAAACGAAAGGTGTGTTTCCCAGTTTGGATAATTGCTTGTGAAGATTGTTACTTTGCTGACTTTTTGCTATTTGGTGCTCAAGGGCGATGGATGAAGTGACAGTCACTATGGGTGCTTCCCCATTTGGTTTAAAGGCAAGACGAAACGAAAATCCATCTGCTGTCAAGTCATATTTCATTTCAACAGGAATTTTCCGTTCGGCAGTCATTCCAGCTAAAATCTTGCCAAAGGCTTCATCATTGTTACGATAGAGACTTGTGTTTGGCTGCAAACCACGAGGCATTTTAAACGGAAAGAGTCGATTGCCAACAGCCTTGTTTACCCGAAATCCCTCCAATTCTTGATTGTTGTTGAGGAAGCACAGGCCATCGCCATTGCTGAATGCTGCTGTCCCTGCAACGTTAAAAGAATTGTTGCTGATTTCCTTCACTTTTCCCACATACTCACCCAGAGCCTTTGGTGTGTCGAAGGATGCGATGTGAGGCTGTCGTCCATTGAGAAAATAAGTGGTGAAGCCTCTATTAAATGTTTTCTTCAGATTGGGCTCGAAGTTGTAGTTGACGTTGCCGTAAGAAGCTCTGCAATACTTTTTGGGCTGTTGGGCTATGATTCTGTTGAGTTCTTGACTGAATGCAGACACTACATTTTTAACATATCCCACATCTTTCAGTCTGCCCTCTATTTTAAAAGAGCAGGCACCTGCATTGGCCAGCGCTTCGAGATGATCGATCTGACATAGGTCTTTTAAGGACAGAAAATGCCGGCCCTTCTCTATGGTCTTGCCGTTGGCATCAAGTAAGTCGAACTTCATACGGCAGAATTGAGCACATTCGCCACGGTTGGCCGAGCGACCGAAGCATTGTTGTGAGGCATAACAAACGCCCGAATAACTCACGCAGAGTGCACCGTGAACAAAGACTTCCAACTCCATGTCGGGTACGGCGTGGTGTATTTGCTGAATCTCTTGCAACGTCAATTCCCGGGCAAGAACGGCTCGGGAGAAACCAAGTTCGTGTAACCACTTTACTTTTTCGGGTGTACGTGTGTCGCACTGTGTGGATGCATGAAGGAGCAGAGCGCGTTTGGTCTGCTCAACAGCAATCTTGCGCATTTGCAACGTAGCCATGTCTTGGACAAGTATGGCATCGACACCAATCTTCGTAAGGTTGATGATGAGTTGTTGGGTTGCATTCAACTCGTCTTCGTAGATAATGGTGTTAACCGTAACATAGACTCTCACACCAAACTGATGAGCATAGTTGCATAGGGTCTCAATGTCGTCTAAAGAATTGCCTACCGCAGCCCGAGCCCCAAATTTTTCGGCACCAATATATACAGCATCGGCACCATGGTTGATGGCCGCAAGCCCACATTCCAAATCCTTAGCGGGCGCAAGGAGTTCTAACTTACGCATCTTGTCGGGTTGTCTTTTCTGAAATACAAGTGTTACTACTCAATTTCATCAATATTATAAGGAGTCTCCTGATAGACATAATAGTTGATCCAGTTGCTGAAAAGCAGATTGGCGTGTGAGCGCCATGTTACTATCGGACTCTTGTTCGGGTCGTTGTCGAGATAATAGTTTAACGGAATTTCAACGTCGTTACGTTTGCCGAAATCTCGTTTATATTCCTTGTCGAGCGTGTCGGGTGCATATTCGAGGTGACCTGTGAAAAAGAACTCGCGACCATTACGTGCCATAACGATGCTGACACCGCTTTCGGGAGACTCGGCAATGACGGTTAATTCCGGAACCCGTTCAATATCCTTGCGCCTAATTTCCGTGTGGCGGCTGTGTGGCATCATGAAAACATCATCGAAACCACGGAAAATTGGAAGGTCCTGAATTAAGGGGGTCTGTCGGAAGATACCAAACATTTTTTTTCTTAGTGGATATTTGGGAATTCCGTAGAAGTGGTAGAGCCCAGCTTGAGCAGCCCAGCAGATATAAAGCGTTGAGGTGACATGTGTGCGTGCCCAATCAAAAATTTCCTTGATTTCGTCCCAATATTCCACATCTTCAAAATCCAATTGCTCAATGGGTGCGCCGGTCACTATTAGACCATCCCACTTTTGCAGCTTTAAAACATCAAAGTCCTTGTAGAACATTTTCATGTGCTCAACAGGAGTATTCTTGGGTGTGTGACTCTTAAGTTTCATGAAGTTGACTTCCATCTGCAAGGGTGTATTGGAAAGCAACCGGATCAAATCAGTTTCTGTTGTGATTTTAAGAGGCATAAGATTGAGTATCGCAATCTTCAATGGACGTACCATCTGAATGTGGGCACGGCTCTCGTTCATCACAAAGATATTCTCTTTTTTAAGAATCTCAATGGCAGGCAATCTGTCGGGCAATCGTAATGGCATCTCTACTATATACTTATGGGTTAGGCAAAGTTACAAAAATTAGGGCGTATTCAAATAAAAAAGGATGCAAAATTTATATGATGCATCCTTGATTAGACTATAAACTTACTTGTTCTTATTTACCAAAGCTGTAATCTTTCGGATTCCGGAATAAACAATTTGTTGTTTTTCTTTACTCCAAAGGCTTCGTACCAAGCATTGATATGTGGTAAGGCACCATTGACACGCCATTTGCCAAGTGAGTGAGGATCGGTTTTCACACGGTTGCGAATTTCTTCTTCGGTGATGTTTTGACCCCATACCCCGGCGTAAGCAATAAAGAAACGCTGCTCGGGTGTAAACCCATCTAAAGTCTTTAGAGGTTTCTCTTTTGTTGCATTTTTAAAGGCGTTGAATGACACCTCGAGGCCTCCATGATCGGCAAGGTTCTCTCCAAGCGTAAATTTTCCATTGGCATTCAAGCCCGGTAAAACTTCGATAGCATCGAAAAAGGCTGCATACATATTAGCTCTTTGTTCAAATCCTTTGGCATCATTGGGCGTCCACCAATCATTCAGGTTACCGTTTGCATCATACTGGCGACCTTGGTCATCAAAACCATGAGTCATCTCATGACCAATCACAACCCCTATAGCACCATAGTTGAATGCGGCATCGGCCTTAGGATCAAAGAACGGCCGTTGCAGGATTCCGGCTGGGAAACATATTTCGTTGGTTGTCGGGTTATAATAGGCATTAACGGTCTGGGGATTCATGTACCACTCGTCAATGTCTACGGGCTTGCCGGCCTTCTCCCTGATGTGTTTGTCGTGAGCAAACAGTCGTATGGCCATTACATTCTCATAGAAGCTTTTGGACGGGTCAATGGTGAGTTTGGAATAGTCGGTCCATTTATTGGGGTATCCTATCTTTATATAGAATTTATCAAGCTTTTGGTGAGCGTTGATTTTGGTAGAATCGCCCATCCATGTTTGGGCATCGATGCGCTGTCCAAGGCTAACTTGAAGGTTACGGACCAACTCTTCCATCATCTTTTTGCTCGAAGCAGGGAAGTAACGCTCGCAATATATTTTGCCGAGCGCTTCGCCCATGGCACTCTCCACCTGATCGGTAGCTCGTTTCCAAAGCGGAAAATCTTCTTTTCGCCCTTTCATAGTTCTGCCAAAGAAGTCGAAATTGGCTTCGCGTATTTCATCACTTAGATAAGAGCAGGAGCTCATGATTACATCCCACTCCATTAAGGCCTTTAATTCGTCTGCGGTCATGAGTGCAGCAAGCTTATCATAACCTGAGAAAAATGTTGGCTGGCCTACAACCATTTCCTGAATATAAGCGGTGTTGACACCCTCGGCAACAGACAAATTCTCCAAAGGAATGTTGGGGTAGTTTTCCTTAAATTCCTTTAAGGTCATCTTGTTGTAATTCGCTTGAGGATCACGCAGTTCCACATTACTCTTGGAGATGAGGGCAAGCATGGTCTCAAAACGGAAAACATCTTTGCTCTTCTGCTCTGCCAAGTCGTCAGAAAAACCATATAGGCGGAACATCCTGGCTATATGCTTTTTGTAAGCCTCGCGAATGCCAACAGTGGCCTCGTCGTTGTTAACATACCAATCCTTCTGTCCCAAGGTCAATCCTCCTTGATAAAGGCAGAAGATGTTCATCTTGACATTCTTTTCGTCTGCTCCGAAGTAGGAAGAGTATGGTATGCCATAGCCGCTTTTGGCATATTTGACCTGTAATTGTCGCAAGGCTTCAACGGTTGCAGCAGATTCAATTTCGTTGAGCAAGGGCTTCACCGGAGATGTACCTTCTTGATTGCGACGTTCTAAATCCATAGCCAATTTGTAAAAGTCGCTCAACTTTCTTTCGGTCGTACCTTCTTTGTACTTCTTCTTGGAGAGGTCTGATAAGATGCTGTTGACTTGTTTGTTTACATTCTCCTGCAACATATCAAAGCTTCCATATCGACTATAGGCTGCAGGAAGCGGGTGACTGGCTTGCCATCCACCGGTAGCAAATTGGTAGAAATTATCTGCCGGGTTAACCGATTTATCCAGATTAGAAAGATCTAACCCTGATTTACTCTGAGCACTTACACCCAGCACAGGAAGCGCAAACATCATTACCATTGGAAAAAATTGCTTCACGTTCATATTGTTTATAATTATTGATAAAATCAAAATAGATTGGGAATGGTCGGCTGAGTATCAAGGAAATACATTTGTTAGTCATGAAGAGATTCAAGTGCTTCTGAAAGTTCCATCCATGTTTCATTTTCCTTATCAAGAGCAGCCGATACAGAGGTGTATTCCTCAACCAACCCGATATCAGAAGCATTTTCCGGAAGCATCAGTAGCGAATCGAGTTCTTTGAGGCGAGTTTCCATCTTCGAGATTCTCTTCTCCGATTCTTCAACTGCACGCGATGCTTTCTTAATCTTCTTTTGCTGCTCCTTACGCTCTTGATAACTGATTTTATTAGCTGAATCAGGCATACTTTTGGTAGTCTCTGGCTGTGGCTTGGGATTTGCTGTGGATGAACTAATGGCTTCATGCACAGTTTCTGCATCGTGTGCACGTAAGTAATCATAGATGCCGCCAAGATGTTCGCGAACCTCTCCGCCGCCAAATTCATAGACCTTGGTCACTAATCCATCAAGGAAATCACGGTCGTGACTAACGACGATGACCGTGCCGTCAAAGGCTTTAATAGCTTCCTTGAGCACGTCTTTCGACTGCATGTCAAGATGATTGGTTGGCTCATCAAGTATCAATAGATTGACTGGCTCAAGCAAAAGACGAATGATTGCCAGCCGAGAACGCTCACCGCCAGATAACACCTTAACCAGTTTGTCTGACGCCTCACCACCAAACATGAATGCCCCCAAAAGATCATTAATCTTTAATCGCATGTCACCTGTAGCCACTTGGTCTATGGTGTCATAGACTGAAATACTCTCATTTAAAAGTTGTGCTTGATTTTGAGCAAAGTAACCTATCTGTACGTTATGTCCTATCTTGAGCTTACCAGTATAAGGAATTGATCCCATGATACACTTGACTAAGGTAGACTTGCCCTCTCCGTTCTTACCTACAAAAGCGACTTTCTCTCCTCTTCGAATGGTGAACGAAACATGACTGAATACCGTATGACTTCCGTAGTCTTTCCTCACATCATCACAGATGACGGGAAAATCACCCGAACGCAAGCAAGGGGGAAACTTTAGACGCATTCTTTTATTATCCACATCATCCACTTGCACGGGTACAATTTTCTCCAGTTGACGAATGCGTTGCTGCACTTGAATAGCTTTTGATGCTTTGTAGCGGAATCGATCTATGAAAGCTTGTGTATCAGCAATTTCCTTTTGTTGGTTTTCATACGCCCTGAGTTGTTGCTCGCGACGTTCCTTACGCAAAACTACATATTGATCATAGCCAACCTTGTAGTCTTCGATATGTTCACAGGTGATTTCTATTGTACGGTTAGTTACATTGTTGATAAATGCACGGTCATGACTAACCAATACTACGGCCTTGGCACTTTGAGCCAGAAAACGTTCCAACCACTGAATGCTCTCTATATCGAGGTGATTGGTGGGTTCATCAAGAAGAAGAACATCAGGCTTTTGCAATAATATCTTGGCTAATTCTATACGCATTCGCCATCCTCCAGAGAATTCACGCGTGGGTCGTTCAAAGTCTTCATACGAAAAGCCGAGTCCAACCAGTGTGCGTTCCATCTCTGCTTCATAGTTTTCTCCGCCCATGATCATAAAACGGTCATGTTCTTGTGTGAACTTTTCTACGAGAGCCAAATAATCATCACTTTCATAGTCAGTTCGCTCAGCCATCTCCTGTTGCAAGTCTTGTATCTTTGCTTTCAATTCCATATGAAACGAAAATGCCTTACGTGTTTCCTCGCGTACAGTGGTGTCATCTGTTAGTTTCATCACCTGAGGGAGATAGCCTATGCTCGTGTCGTTAGACACGTTGATGCTGCCAGATGTTGGTTTCTGCAAACCGCATATTATCTTGAGCATTGTAGATTTTCCTGCACCGTTTTTGCCCACTAATGCTATGCGGTCACGATCATTGATCACAAAATTTACATGATGGAAAAGTGGCCGTACCCCGAATTCTACGGCCAAATTATCTATAGAAATCATCGACAAATAGCTGTTATTGAGTTTACAAAGTTACAAAAATTACTTTATAATGTCACAGTGTGCTACTATTTTATTACTTTTGCAATGCAATGCTTTCAAGAAATATTTGATAATATGAGAAAATTTATTCTAATCTTATTGATTATCTCGTCCACTCTGTCCATGTATGCACAATCCGATTCGAAATCCATTTATCGCATTGGCGTGATAGGTGACAGCTATGTTAAAAATCATCGCGAACCTATAGAGTATACTTGGCACTATAAGTTTGCGAAAAAGCATGGAATGAAATATTATAACTACGGACGTAATGGAAACTGTGTGTCAATTGACCTCAAGACATGGGGGCCTTCAATGGTTAATCGATACAAAGAAATGAATGACTCGCTTGATATTGTGGTCGTTGTAGCAGGCCACAACGATGCTACACGCATGGATTCCACCATAAGCATTGATTTGTATCGCGATAAATGTACAGAGTTATGCAAGGGATTGATTGAGAAATATCCGCAATCCTATATCTTCTGGTTTACACCTTGGGCTAACACCAGCCCTGGCTTTGAAAAGGTTGTAAGGACAACAAAGGAAGTGTGTGGATCAATGGGGATACCGGTGTTCGATAGTTATCATAACAGTAATATATTTGCCCTCAGCGATCAGTTCCGCGATATATATTTTCAAGGAGGGAAAAGTGATCACGCCCATTTAAACAATAAAGGTCACGACCGGTTTCTTCCCGTTGCTGAAAATTTTATTATGCAATATATTTCATTGGATAATACAAGGCTGAAATAAAGCCAGCAATTCAAGATGTTGAGATCATACGAATTACTTACCAAAGCCAACTAAATATAAGAGCGAATGACAGTGATGTCATTCGCTCTTTAAATTGGTCGCGTTTTGAATTTTATTTCACCTTGTCAACAATAGCCTTGAATGCTTCAGGGTTATTCATTGCAAGGTCAGCAAGAACTTTGCGATTGATTTCAATACCTGCCTTACGCAGTGCACCCATCAGCTGGCTGTAACTCATATCGTGGATGCGTGCTGCGGCATTGATGCGCTGTATCCATAGTGCACGGAAATTACGCTTTTTATTCTTACGGTCACGGTATGCGTATGTAAGTCCCTTTTCCCAAGTATTCTTTGCTACCGTCCAAACATTCTTACGTGCTCCATAATATCCCTTGGTGAGTTTAAGAATTCTTTTTCTCTTGGCTTTGGATGCAACGTGATTAACTGATCTTGGCATATTTCTCTTCTATAAAAGTTCGACTAAAAAGTTAATAATTAACGAAGACGGAGCAAGTCGCGAACCTGCTTCAGATTAGATTTGTCAACTAATGTAGTTTGACAAAGATTTCTCTTCTGTTTCTTTGTCTTCTTAGTCAGAATGTGACTGTGGTAAGCATGCTTACGTTTAATCTTACCTGTACCAGTGAAACGAAATCTCTTCTTTGCACTGGAGTTTGTCTTTAACTTTGGCATTTTTTATAATTTTATTGTTATTAATAAAAGGTGGGAACGCATATACCTGGCGGTACCACACAGTAATTTATTCTTCTTTCTCGCTTGCAAGCTCTTTCAAAGCCTCTCCGCCCTTGGCATTAGCAAGAAGTCCGTTTTTTTCAGCTTGTTCTTCGCTCTTTAGCTTTGATTGCTCCTTGGCGGCCTTTTCAGCAGCCAAACGGTCTCGTTTCTGTTGACTTTGCTTCACAACGCTTACCTTTTTGGGAGCTAAGAAAAGAAACATCCTCTTTCCCTCCAGCTTCGGCAACTGTTCAACTTTGGCGTATTCTTCCAAATCGTTCGCAAAACGCAACAGCAGCAATTCACCTTGTTCCTTAAACAAAATTGAACGGCCACGGAAGAAAACATAAGCTCTAACCTTGTTGCCTTCTTTCAAGAATTGCTTGGCGTGATTCAGTTTGAAATTATAGTCATGGTCATCCGTTTGGGGCCCAAATCTAATTTCCTTTACATCTACCTTCACCTGCTTTTGCTTCATTTCTTTCTGACGCTTTTTCTGCTGGTATAGGAATTTGCTATAGTCGATGATACGACAGACCGGTGGTTGTGCATTGGGGGAGATTTCTACAAGATCCATCCCCTGCTGACGAGCCAAGTCCAAGGCTTGGCGGGTAGGCATTACTTCAGCACCATCATCACTGACCACGCGAACTTCCCGGGCTCTTATTTGCCCATTCACGCGATACCGATTTTTCAGATTGTCATTCTTCATTCAACTATTTTAATAAGACATACATTTAATGACTGGGCATAGCAAACCCAATTCAGCGTGCAAAATTACTGAAAATAAACTAAAAGGCCAAATTATTTTACAAGAAATTCTTAAAAACGCTTTTATGAACGTTTGAGCAAGGACATTATAGTTGGTACTTTTTTTGGCCTGTATATTATATGCGGAAATAAAGATAAGCCAAAGCATTACTGCCTTTGGCTTATCTCCTTATTTTTTTTGTGAAATTATTCTTTTTAGTTTTCAATCTCTTTCAGCTGGTCGGCAACTTCATCCTTAATGCGCTGTATAAAATCAGTAATTTTCATCGAAGCCTGTTCGCCTCCACCCTGCTTTCGCATAGAAACCAAGCCTTCATTAGCCTCTTTCTCACCTACGATGACCATATAAGGTACACGCTTGAGTTCGTTGTCACGAATCTTGCGGCCGATTTTTTCGTTGCGATCATCTATATAAGCACGCACATCGTTTGCATCGAAATGCTTTTTTACTTCGAGAGCGTAATCGTTAAATTTCTCTGAGATAGGCAGAATGGCCACTTGGTCAGGTGTTAACCATAATGGGAAATGACCCGCAGTATGTTCGATGAGCACGGCAGTAAATCTTTCAAGTGATCCGAAAGGTGCGCGGTGTATCATTACAGGAACCTGCTTCGAGTTGTCCTCGGCTGTATATTCCAGCTTGAAACGTTCGGGGAGGTTGTAGTCCACTTGGATAGTTCCCAACTGCCACCGGCGCCCAATAGCATCTTTCACCATGAAATCGAGTTTGGGACCATAAAAGGCTGCCTCGCCAATTTCTTCACGAGCTTTCATGCCCTTTTCCTGACATGCTTCGCGGATGGCATTCTGACTCTCTTCCCAAATTTCGTCAGAACCTATATACTTGTCGGTATCCTTAGGATCACGAAGGGATATCTGTGCTTCGTAATTATCGAACCCGAAAATGGCAAACACTTTCTGGATAATATCGATTACATTCTCGAACTCTGCCTTCACCTGTTCAGGCCGCACAAAGATATGTGCATCGTCTTGAGTGAAGCTACGCACGCGTGTCAATCCATGCAACTCACCACTCTTTTCATAACGCATCACTGTTCCAAATTCGGCAATGCGAAGTGGTAAATCTTTGTACGAACGTGGTTTGCGAGCATAAATTTCACAGTGGTGAGGACAGTTCATCGGTTTCAACATATATTCCTCATCCTCTTCCGGTGTTCGGATTGGCTGGAAAGCATCCTTGCCATAATGTGCATAATGTCCGGAGGTGACATATAGATTTTTCGATCCAATACCAGGAGCGATAACCTCCTGATAATTGTATGGTTTCAGCAATTTGCGCAACAATTCCTGCAAGCGGAGCCTGAGTTGTGTACCCTTGGGTAGCCAGATGGGCAATCCCTTGCCAACCCGTTCGGAGAACATAAAGAGTTCCATCTCCTTGCCAATTTTACGATGGTCACGCTTTTTGGCCTCTTCAAGCATCAAAAGATACTCATCGAGCATCTTCTTCTTGGGAAAAGTAATGCCATATATACGTGTCATCTGCTCGCGATTAGCGTCGCCACGCCAGAAAGCACCTGCTACGCTTGTAATCTTAATGGCCTTTATGCTACCCGTGCTCACCAAGTGAGGCCCACGGCATAGGTCTGTGAAGTTGCCTTGTGTATAGGTAGATATCGTGCCGTCTTTCAGATCTTGGTCAATATGCTCCACCTTGTAGGTTTGTCCATCAGCATTAAATTCTTTCATGGCATCAGCCTTGCCAACCTCGCGTCGAACTACGGGCTCGTCTTTCTTCGCC
>NZ_GG704781.1:517329-588475 GCF_000160535.1 Hallella bergensis DSM 17361
ACGGGCTCGTCTTTCTTCGCCAGTTCACGCATCTTTGCTTCTATTCTGGGGAAGTCGTTTTCTGAGATGGTCTGCCCCTCTGCCGGCATTACATCATAGAAGAAGCCGTTTTCTATAGCAGGGCCAAAGCCAAATTGTATACCGGGATAGAGCTCTTTCAGCGCTTCCGCAAGAAGGTGAGCAGAGGTGTGCCAAAATGTATGTTTACCCTCATCGTCATCAAATTTATAGAGCGTAATAGAGGAATCCTCATTGATAGGACGGTTCAATTCCGTCGTTTCACCATTAATAGCGCATGATACAACGTCACGGGCAAGAGCAGGTGATATGCTCTGTGCAATCTGAAATCCAGTTACGCCTGGTTCATACTCACGAACAGACTTGTCTGGGAATGTGATTTTAATCATATTACAAATTAGTTTTATCTAATGGGGGGGCAATATCTCTCCACCTCCAGTATATATATAATAGGTGTGTCTTGCTTGCGAAGCTCACCTAATATCATTACAAAAGTACGATATAATTTTGGAATGGGAACATAAATCACAAAATATTATTAAGAAGAGAAGTCAAAATAAAGCTTCATCAAGACGATTTAACTGAGATACTTTCTTGGCAAAACTTGCAAAAAAGGCTAAGGAATTAGCTCATAACAGTTGCCGCCCTGACCCGACTCAGTGTTTCCGGTGTCATTTGCAAATAGCTTGCTATAAACAGCAGCGGGGCGCGCAACACCACTTGGGGCTTCATCTTACATAGACGGAGGTACCGGTTTTGTGCACTCTCAAACCTGACCAAGTCAGCATGTATTTGCGAGATAATCAAGCTCTCTTCAAGGATTTTGCGATACAATATCTGTATATTAACATTGTGTAGAGCCACCTGCTCCAATCGCTGCTTGGGTAATGCATATACCGTTGTAGGTTCCAGGGCTTCCACCTGTAGATACGTCTTTTCTTCTTTGAACAAACTTTCTATGCACATGAAAATCTCACCGTCGGCACCAATATGCTCCGTCAGCTCTTTATCATTTTTATAATAAAACTGACGGATTAGCCCCTTATCTATATAACTGATTTCCTCACACACTTCTCCTTCGGAAAGTATCATCTCACCTTTGGCATATTTTCTCGGAACGAGAATGCTCTCGAGTGTGTCAAGTTCCTCATGAGTCATCGTGCTGTATTTGCGAGCCAATTCTCGCGCTATGTCTCGTGTGGTATTTTGTAGCATTGCCATAGTTTCAGTCATTTATTTAAAATCAACACTAATCTAACTTCAAGACAGCAAGGAAGGCTTTTTGCGGCACTTGCACATTGCCAATCTGCTTCATGCGTTTCTTTCCCTTCTTTTGTTTTTCGAGGAGTTTACGTTTCCGGCTCACATCGCCGCCATAGCATTTGGCAAGCACATCTTTTCTTAGCTGTTTCACCGTTTCGCGGGCTACGATTTTAGAACCGATAGCTGCCTGAATAGCTATGTCGAACTGCTGGCGTGGTATGAGTTCTTTCAGCTTCTCACACATGCGGCGACCAAAGGCAACTGCATTATCCTGATGAGTCAACGTCGACAGGGCATCAACAGGATCTCCGTTGAGCAGAATATCTAATTTGATAAGCTTGGATGGTTTATAGCTATCAATTGTATAGTCAAACGAGGCATACCCTTTGGAAATCGACTTCAGCTTGTCGTAGAAATCAATAACGATCTCGCCAAGCGGAATCAGCAACCGAAGCTCAATCCTGTTACCTGATACATAATCCTGGCCAAGGAGTTCACCTCGCTTGTCCAAACAGAGTCTTACAATGGGGCCATAATAGTCGGCTCCCGTAATAATGTTTGCTTTGATATAGGGTTCCTCGATGTAGTCGATGTCTGTCGCATCCGGCAAGCCGCTTGGGTTATGCACTTCCATCTTGTTACCCATTTTGTCATGCACCATATACGACACGTTCGGCACCGTGGTAATCACCTCAGTGTTGAACTCCCGTCCCAAGCGTTCCTGTACAATCTCCATGTGAAGCAACCCCAAAAACCCACACCTGAATCCAAATCCAAGTGCTTGGGATGACTCTGGCGAAAAGGTAAGGGCGGCATCGTTGAGTTGAAGTTTCTCCAGTGAGGTTCTCAGGTTCTCATATTCGGCTGGGTCTATGGGGTATACACCAGCAAAAACCATTGGCTTGACTTCCTGGAATCCCGATATGGCCTTGGCACATGGGTTATCCATGTGGGTCACCGTGTCTCCAACCTTAACCTCCGTAGCCTCTTTGATGCCCGAGATGATATAGCCCACCTCGCCTGCAGACAATGACTTTTGAGGCTCCATCTGCATTCTGAGCACGCCAACCTCATCGGCATCATATTCCATTCCGGTTTGCACAAATTTCACCTTGTCGCCTTTATGTATCGTTCCATTCACGATTTTACATATTGTGATAATACCGCGAAAAGGATTGAAGATAGAGTCGAAAATCAGGGCTTGCAGAGGTTGGGACGCATCACCAACTGGAGCAGGTGTGCGGTTAACAATAGCTTCTAAAATTTTGTCCACACCCTCGCCGGTCTTTCCGCTGGCACGGATAATCTCCTCACGGTCACACCCGATTAGTTCAACTATTTCATCTTCCACTTCCTCTGGCATGGCATTGGGCATGTCTATCTTGTTGATGACAGGAATAATTTCCAGATCATGATCAATAGCCATGTAAAGATTTGAAATCGTTTGAGCCTGAACTCCTTGTGTGGCGTCTACCACGAGCAGAGCACCTTCACAGGCTGCGATACTTCGCGATACCTCATAACTGAAGTCCACGTGCCCCGGAGTGTCTATCAAGTTGAGCAAATAGGTTTGCCCGTCTTTTTTATATTCCATTTGGATGGCATGACTCTTGATGGTGATGCCCCGCTCACGCTCCAAGTCCATGCTGTCAAGCACCTGATTCTCGGTTATCGCAACCGTCCCGGTGTATTCCAGCATGCGGTCGGCCAAGGTCGATTTACCGTGGTCAATATGTGCTATGATGCAAAAATTTCGTATATGTTCCATGAATGTTTCCTAAACTTCTTTGATGACAGCGTCGACACGGTGATATGATAAACATAAGAATTTGTGTGGCTGTTCTCTGCAAAGATACAAAAAAGATAAGACATCAGTACGGCGAACACTTATTTTTTATTAAATTTGCATTAAATCATGAATCTGAAAATGAGAAGGAATTATAGTTTGTTATTTTTTGCGTTATTGGCAATATCCATGGTTACCCTGTCTGCATGTAACCACATGTCACTTGAAGACCGCGCAGAGAAGGATGCCAAGAATTTTACAGAACGCTATTGCCCCACCCCGGTACAAAACATGCAGCGCACAGACAGTGTAGTCTTTGACCGCAGCAACCATACCTTCATTTATTACTATCGCCTGAATGGCGCGGCAGACAATGCACAAGCCGTGGCAAAGGTTCGCGACAAAATTAAAAACGCTTTGCTTACTGATCTGAAAAATAATACCGCCACCAAGGTGTATAAGGATCAGGGGTATAATTTTAGATATGTGTTGCGCTCGGAGAAGACGAAGGAAATTTTATATGAGGTTGAGTTAACCCCAAAAAATTACAAATAATAGCTGAGTCAAACTCCACTTTTTGAGCAATACTTCATGAACAACTCCTGTGGTTATTTGCATCGCAGCGGGAGAAACTCTTTGTCTTGATTGAAAACTCCTAAGTTCGCATCATCGCTCATTGCTGGCTTAGTCGGCAATCTGTTGTGAGCTGTTTAGTCAAGCCCAAACAATGTTCGCAACCCTCCGTCCACTCCGGAGAAACCCATAAATGCCAACGAAAGAAGACCTGCCGTGATCATAACTACGGCCATGCCTCGCATTCCTTTTGGGATACGCACCAGTTCCAGCTGTTCGCGGATGCCGGCAAACACCACAAGCGCCAAGGAAAAACCGATAGCAGTGGAGAAAGCATAAACGACACTCTGAATGAGGTCAAAGTCTTTCTGTATCACGAGAATCGCCACACCAAGAACTGCACAGTTGGTCGTTATGAGAGGCAGAAAGATACCCAAGGCCTGATAAAGTGCAGGACTCACTTTTTTCAAAATGATCTCCACCATCTGTACCAGCGCAGCAATGATAAGGATGAAGGCAAGCGTCTGCAGATATTGCAGGTTGAAGGGATTGAGTACATAGATCTGGACTAGCCATGTGACAACTGTAGCCAGTGTCATGACAAAAGCCACGGCAGCCCCCATGCCAAGTGCTGTATCGATCTTCTTGGACACGCCCAAGAACGGGCAAATGCCCAAAAACTGACTCAGGATAATGTTGTTAACAAATATCGCACTGATGAATATTAACAGATATTCCATTTTTCTTGATTTCGTTGATGAATTAAACGAGATGCTTACTTGATTACTCGGGTCTGATCTTATTGAAGATTGCTACCAAGTAACCCAATGTAATGAATGCTCCCGGTGGAAGCACGAAGAGTAGAATGTTGGTTGTTTCGGGCAGCAACTCGATATCAAAAATGCTGCCGGCGCCGAGCAGTTCGCGTGCAGCTCCGAGCACGGTTAAGGCCATGGTAAAGCCGAGCCCAATGCCGAGACCATCGAAGAGACTTTGTATTGGTGTCTTTTTGCAAGCAAAACTTTCAGCTCGTCCCAACACGATACAGTTAACAACAATCAATGGTATGAATATGCCAAGCGACTTATTGATACTGTCGGGTGCGTAAGCTGCCATAAACATCTGAAGGATTGTCACAAAAGCAGCAATCACGACGATGAATACTGGAATACGAACCTTGTCAGGGGTGATGTTCTTTATACATGAGATAACCGTGTTGGTGCAGATGAGTACAGCCATGGTGGCAAGTCCCATTGACATGCCATTAATAGCACTGGTCGTTGTGGCTAATGTCGGACACATGCCAAGGGTCAGCACAAATACCGGGTTTTCCTTGATCAGTCCGTTGGTTATTATCTTTACGTAATTCATGATCTAATCCTTTCTTTAGAGCTTTCCATCCATTTTCCGTACATCCTCACTGCTATGAACGTAAGCCGAATATGCCTGATTGATAGCCTTGAGAAATGCCCTGCTTGTAATGGTGGATGCCGTGATCGCATCTACTTTTCCCCCATCCTTGTTTACCTTCAGGTCGTCCTTGGCAGGGTTTTGCCCTATCACGTTGCCTTTGCCTCCTTGCTGAAACCAAGTCTGAGCCTTGGCTCCAAGTCCCGGAGTTTCTGAATGTTGCAGGATGGTATATCCCAGAATTGTACCTTCAGAATCGAACCCTACAAGCACCTTCAGGTCGCCACTGAATCCCAAGGTGGTACTCTCCACTGCCGCTCCGAGGTTTTTCCCCGCTTTATCAACCGTACTGTGAATAACAAAACGCTGCTCCTTCCCTTCGACTGTCTGCGTGATTGTATCAGTGCCGGTCACCGTCAATGCGTTGGTACACATAACCTCCTTAATGCCATTCGCCAAAGTTTTCTCAGCTTTTGCTGCTATAGGAGCTTCGGTGAGGCGGTTTACCCATGCCAGCAATGCACCAATAACGAGTGCAATGCTCACGAGCACAAGAACCATGTTGGATAGTGATGAATTTATCTTCTTCATATTTTCTCCTCCTTATTTCCTTGCCGGCACCTCGCCGAAACGTTTGGGTTTAACATAGAAGTTGATGAGTGGCGTAAAGGCATTCATGATGAGAATGGCAAACGAAAGCCCCTCCGGATAGCTTCCCCAGTTGCGGATAACCACTGTAAGAAAACCAATGGCAACACCATAGATGAGTTGACCCTTATGGGTCATGGGAGAAGTTACGTAGTCGGTGGCCATGAAAAAGGCTCCCAACATGAGGCCCCCACTTAAAATCACCTGCAGGGGACTGGCATAAATAGGGTTGGACCAATGCAAGAGTCCACTGAACACAAACACGGTGGCAATAATACTCACCGGGATATGCCAAGTGATGATTTTCTTCCAAAGCATATAGGCCAATCCGATAATCAGTGCCAACGCACATATCTCCCCGATGGAGCCTGCACCAAGCCCGTTACGGGTAATACCCAGCAAGGTATCAAGCGACCCCGGCAGACCTTCCAGAATACTTGCATCGCCGTTTTTGATTGCCTCTTTCATGAGACTCAAGGGCGTAGCACCAGTTGTTGCATCGGTATAGGAGGTTATCTGCCCGGGTATAGGCCATAAGGTCATCTCAGCAGGGAAACTCACCAACAGGAAGCAGCGACCGACCAACGCCGGATTGAAAATGTTGCACCCCAATCCTCCAAAACTCATTTTGCCCACACCAATGGCGACAAGGGCACCGACAAGAATCATCCAAACAGGAAAATTGCTCGGCAAATTCATGCCCAGAAGCAAACCGGTAAGAATGGCGGAACAATCGCTGAGTGAGGTGGGTTGCTTCATCATATATTTGGTGATTGCCCACTCAAAAAACATGCAGGCAGCTACGCTGGTCACGCATACAACCACCGAACCGAGTCCGAAATAGTAGAACGAAACGAGCAATGCGGGAACAAGCGCTATGATGACGCCTCTCATATTGCGCTCCACGCTGTCGGTGCCATGAGCATGAGGTGATAACGAAACGATTAGTTTACTCATTGTATATTTTGATCAATAATGATTATTTTTGTTTTCGGGATCTGATGATTCCCATAACCGCAGCCTTGCCCTGTATAATGTTGTCTAACAACGGACGGTGGGAAGGACAGGTGTACTGACATGAACCGCAAGAGATACAGCTTGTAACGTCTTCCTTTTCAAGTCTGTCGTACTTATGGAGTGACGAAAGGGTAGCTATCAGATAAGGTTCAAGTCCCATTGGACATACCGTGACACATTTACCACAGCGAATGCAAGGTTGGATGACTTTGCGGCGGGCATCGTCGCCCGTGAGTACCGTTACTGAGTTGGTTCCCTTGCATACAGGAACGTCGAGGTTCATCACAGCCTTGCCCATCATTGGACCACCGGCAAGCACCTTGTTGTCTCCGTCGGGCATACCGCCACAAGCTTCAATGAGTTGGCCGAAGGATGTTCCCATACGAACCAGAAAGTTGCCCGGATGCTTAATTTGCTTGCCGGAAACCGACGTGTAACGTTCAAACAGGGGTTTGTTTTTCATTACCGCCTGATAGACGGCAAATGTTGTCCCAACATTCACAGGAATTGCTCCAACATTCACAGGAATTGCAGGAGGAGCAGGAACCTCCCTGCCGATAACGGCAGCCACAAGTTGCTTCTCACCACCCTGAGGATATTTCTGAGCTAACGGTACAACTTTGATTCTTGAATCAGAAGCAGCCTTCTCTGTCATCAGTGCAATAGCCTTGGGTTTGTTTTCCTCAATACCGATATAGGCTTTGTCCACATGGACAGACTTCATGAGCAACTGCACGCCAACTATAATTTCGTCAGCATGTTCCATCATGAGCCGATAATCGGATGTAATATAAGGCTCGCACTCCACACCATTAATAATAATACACTCAGCCTTAGCTCCAGGCGGTGGCATAAGCTTGATAAATGTGGGGAACCCAGCACCCCCCATTCCGGTTACACCAGCTACTTTCAGACGGTTGATAATATCCTCGGACGTGAGCTCAGGATGAGAATTCAGCGTTTCGAGTTTTTCAGATCGGTCAATGCTCTCTTCCCATTCGTCACCCTCTGTCTTTATAAAAATTGCAGGCTGGCGATATCCTGTGGCATCAATGATCGTGTCTATCTTGCTTACTGTGCCCGAAACAGATGAGTAAATAGGGGCTGACACAAAACCTCCGGCTTCGGCTATGAGCGTTCCTACTTTCACCTTGTCGCCACGTTTTACCACTGCCTTTGCCGGTGCGCCGATATGCTGCCACAGTGGGAAAACGGCCAACTCCGGCAGATCGGCCAAAACGGTTTCCACTTCGTGGGAAAGCTTGTTCTCCTCAGGATGTATTCCTCCTTTTGAAAAAGTATATAATTTCATGACTTCACCTTCTCTTTATTTTCTTCTACATAAGCTTTTGGAGCAGATTGTTCTGCCGGGGGCGTCACTGCTTTCTCTGTATGTGGTACCTGTTTAGTCGACTTAGGCTTTCTTACAGGGAAATTCACCATAGCAATTGCATTTGTGGGGCATTCGTCCACGCACTTGGTACATAACTTGCATTTGCTATAATCGATATAGGAAAGATTGTTCTCTATATTGATGGCATCAAATCTGCAAGCTTTCAGACATTTTCCACAACCTATGCAAGCAACCTGGCAGGCTTTTCTGGCCACGGCACCTTTGTCCATATTGACGCACTGCACATAGATACGACGGTTTTTCGGCCCCTTCTTTCGCAATTCGATAATATGACGGGGGCATGCCTTGACGCATGCGCCACAGGAAGTGCATAGGTCATCGACAACCTCTGGCAATCCGGTTTCAGGATTCATGTGGATTGCATCGAACTGACATGCACTGACACAATCGCCACATCCTAAACATCCAAAGCCACATCCCGTTTCACCGGTACTTGTGGAGTGCATGGCGGCACATGTCCGGAGTCCGTCGTACACAGCGATGCGCGGACGATTCTCACATGTGCCGTTGCATCGCACAACTGCCACCATGGGTTCGCTGTTGGCGATGGCCATGTCGAGGAGGTTCGCCACCCGTGTCATCACTTCTCTTCCACCTACCGGGCAAAACAGCCCGTCGATAGAGCCACTATCCGCACCTTTCACAAGGGCTTCAGCAAAGCCGGAGCATCCCGGGTAACCGCAGCCTCCACAATTAGCTCCCGGAAGCGCTTCCTGAACCTGCCCTACGCGCGGATCTTCTATGACAGCAAACTTCTTGGAAACAAAAAAAAGTACAAAAGCAGCTATCAGCGCAATTGCTCCAAGAACCATGACTGCATTGAAAATAAAGTCCATAATCTATTTGTATTATTTGGTCTGATGTTTTAGTCGTCGATTTAAAGTTTCATCTGGCAAAGGGTCTTCACCCCCTACTCTACTCCGAACGAGAATTCGTCACGAAATTTGTTGCGAATCAAATAGAGAAACGCATAGTATGGTATGAGTGCTGCCAATCCTGCAAGTGCTGCCCAAGCCTCGTTGGCGGTCACCGCCCAAATGCCAAATATGGTTGCTGTCAGAATAAGCAAAGGTACACCGAAGCCCCATGCCACGGCACGATAGCCCGTTTTCATGTCGGCTGTAATCACGATGTTTTCGCCCACATGGTATTTGGTGGTGTCGACATTGTAGATATCCACCAGTTTCTCTGTGCTTTCTGACGCATGGCAATGCCCGGCCATCTTGCATGATGCACAACCAGAGCCCTGAACAATGCGAACAATGAGATGTCCATCTTCGATTTGTTCTATGATTCCAGGATGTGTTATAGTGTTATTCATTCACTAAATTGTAAACTCAACATTACAATTGCAAATTTAATAACATTATTTTAAAGGACAATAAAAAACACGTGATTTTTGTGTAGATAGGATCATTTGCATCGGTTTTTGTAAAAATCCCTAACCCTTTTTCAATATTTTATTCCTGACCATATAGAAAGAAAAGCGCCATGTTTTTGGCATCAAAATGAATTTGGATGGATTGAAAGATTTTAAAAGTGTTACGGTTAATATCCAATGACGTGGCGGTTTGGGCTTGCTGGTTACATGACGGAAGCCCAGACGTAATGCGGTTAAGGCTTAGTCGCAATGTCATTCGATATCTAACCGCAGATGATCAAACCGTTACTATAAGTTTAAATAAGTAAGTTTCTGATAACAAGTCTGTTAGAAACTGGTCAAATTTTGCCGAATTTCTGAACGTGGTATTCCGTTTTTAAAATTTGGGAAAATTAGCGGACTGTTTGTAAAGAAAATTGTTCTCATTTACAAACGCGTAATTGTTTACTATTGAAAATATACAAAGTAAATATAAGCCAATACGGCCACGATTACGGCCAAGCAAATGATGCGGAAAAGACAACTTGTTATTTTCTTGAGGATGACAATACCTACAACAATGGCTGCCAATATAAAAAGATAATATGTAAAACCAGTGTTCATACAGATGATGCTTTCTATCGAAATAATTGAATAAAGTTTTGCGGAATGCGTGCCTGAAATTCCATGGGCTCATGGGTTACGGGATGATAGAAACATAGCACATAGGCATGAAGGCACAGTCGGCCTATCGGGTCATCTCCATTACCATACTTGGGGTCGCCGCACACCGGATGCCCCATGTCGGCAGCATGTACGCGTATCTGATTTTTCCGACCGGTATCGAGCTTGAATTCGACTAAGGAGTGCTGTGGTGAGCGATCCAATGTGTAAAAATGGGTTACCGCATATTTTCCCCCATTATCCGTTGAACTGCTGTAGGAAAAATACGACTTGTTGTCTTTAAGCCAACTGTCGATAGTGCCCTCATCTTGTTCCATCACCCCAGATACGACAGCAACATAACGACGGTCGTAGACTGTTCCTTTCCAGTCGGCCTGCAACGAAAATTCTGTTTTCTTGTCTTTAGCATATATCATGAGTCCACTCGTGTCTCGATCAAGACGATGAACCACATGGGCTTGGCAGGGCTGTTTGGTCTTATGGAAATACTCGTCAAGTACGGCTTTCACATTGAGCGAATGGTGCCCGGCAGGCATCGACAAAATCCCAACGTTCTTCTCCACAACAATGATGTAGGCATCCTCATAGACAATTTTTACATAACGACTTTTAAGGGTATTGTTGCGTTTAGTTTTGCTCACGGCTATTTTCATACCCGGAACAAGTGGAAAGTCATGACGAGTTATCTGTTTCCCGTTAACTTTTATACCTCGACCTTTCAGCGTGGCTTTAATCTTGGTGCGGCTTTCATTTAAGTTTGCCAGCAACCAGTCCAGAAGCGTTGATTCTTCCTGAACCACGTAATTGTCATAGGATTCTTTCCGATTCTCAGCTGTATTGAATAGTTTGCCTTTGTTCTTATTCCTATTTGCCATGCGTTTCTATTCTTTATTCTTCCAAATACTCATGATTTTATGACGGATTGCCAAAAAGTTACAGATACTCAAAGTTGCCAAGACCACTGTACCAAGCAGGATAGCAGGCATCATGGTGCCACTGTCCAAATTGGGAAAAAGTGTTTCTATGATATCCATATAGTATTGACGGATGAAAAACAGCATACACCATGCCACCAAAAGTACCGACACATTGAGCACAATGGTCAGAACCTGATATGGTCGGGCAACTTGGGCCGGGCTGTAGCCTATGAGCAGGAGGTTTTGTAACTTTGAGCTGTTTTTCTGTACAAGCAGATATATGCTCAGCATGAGAATATAAAAACTTAACAGGGAGATCACCAGTCCCACAAACATCACCACACTAACCATGGTCTTGAGGAAATAGGTAGTCTTTTCTGTCTCCAACTGGTTGTTTTCCACCTCGTACCCATGTTTGTCAAGGTATTTGGTTATAGTTGCTTCAGCAGGATTCTCTGATTGCATCAACAGACGAGTGGTCTCTGCAAGTTCGTCGGGAGCAAAATATGCATTGCTCCAATCCATGAACGCTTGTGGAACAAGAATGGAGCTTAGTCGATTTGAGAATCCCACGACCTTTCCCTTGAACCTGCCTTGGTGGCCATGCCCCTGAATCAATATATCAAGATCGATCATCCCCAGCAAGCCATCGCTGAGTTTTGGAAGAGAACGACTTTGTGCAAATCCGAAATTATACATCGTCATATAAGTACGGGGCAGGATGATCGGGACTTCCTGGTTTCCTGATGTATATCTCCAAGTATTTCCTTGTACCTCCACAAAGTCATCGGGAATACTTTCGAAGAACAATTCTGTGTTGAGGACTTCGGTTCCGTTTATACCCATGTGAGCATTGGCCTTGTAGGCGGCAGAAGTGAATTTACCGATCTTTGTGGCAAAAGGTTGGGCTTTCAGGTCCTCTATTTCGGAATTGGTAAAGGAATTCGTGCGGCCGGAAATGGTGTTACCTGTTCCTATCTTCTTGCTCAGGATGACATAATTGGTCTTCATGATGGCATCTTCGCCGATAAACACTGGAGACACGTCTTTGTAAAATTGGAATGACAACAGTACGATGCACATGCCAAACAGGTTGGCCAAGGCATACCCAACAAACTGGGGCACGCTGACATGTTGCTTTAATAACTTCCAGACCAAACTCATAGTTTAAATGTTTTATCGTAGTTCAGATCCATGCGCTTGCCAATACTTGTCACGATGATCCCAGCTCCCTGTGCCTTGGCTTCGGCGATCATGACGTTCCCCATCCTTTGAGCATTGGCGTCATCGAGGTGGGAAATGGGTTCGTCGACGACAATGAAATCGAAGGGCTGAACCAAAGCGCGTATCATAGCTACACGCTGTTGTTGGCCAAAGGACATACGTCCGATTCTGGCGTCCATCTTATCGTCAATACCAAGTATCTGGAACCATTCTCGTATCTGCGAATCTGATTTAAACCCCGTGAGTTTATTCTTAATCTGAACATTCTCCATGGCAGTTAACTCAGGGAAAAGGCGTAGTTCTTGAAAAAGGGTGCTTATATGAGTGCGACGCAAATCTACCCAGTGGCTCACGCTGAAACCTCGGGCATCGTCATCATCAAACAATAATTGCCCACTGTAATCATGTCGATATCCCAATATGTAACTGCAAAGTGTGCTCTTCCCTTTTCCGGAGTCTGCTTCAACCAAATAGAGTTGTCCTTTCTCAAAGGTAATGTCTTGCTGCCACACCTCGGACTGCAGATTCTTTTGCAAGAAAAAACTCTGTGGCAATAGAGATAACAGACGAATTGTGTTCATAAACCAAATTTAGTCATTATTGACCGAGTCGACCTTTAAGGTGTAAACAATAGCGTTAAGATCACCAAACACGGGTCTTAACAACGAAGCAAATGTCTGTGCTTTACTCCCTTGTAATGCAGAAAAGTTGATAACCATCGCCAATCTTTCTCCCTTAATCTTATTTTGCAGAAAAGAAGATATGGGATTAGTGGCAGGCATAACACTTCGTAGAGCTGCATTCTTGCTGTCACCACTCATATACTGCCAATCGTTGGTAACACCAAAAAAATAGGTGGTGTTGTTTCCTGTATAATAATAGCAGTCACGTCCCCAGTCTCCAATATGTCCTCCTGCCGGAACACTTTGCTTCCAGTAATCCACGTCAGCCAACCAGTCGGCATGCTTCAGCTTGGCAGCCATCGACATTCGAAGGCCTTGGGTTGCTAAGGCCGGAGATATCAGGACCATGTCACCATCAATACTCTTGATGATGTTATCCATATCGATTGCCGAATTGATACCGGCAAGCATCATTCGTATTCCCTTGTTCTGGCGCATCAATTCTATCAGCTTTGCACCTTCTACATTCATGAACAAGCCAAAAGCATCACTGTTGGCCATCGATGCTACATATTTGCCCTCTATAGGACGATAAATTTTTGCAGCATGCTGTAAAGCCTCATTGATTTTCGGTTTCAAGGAGAATGTTTTCCCTTTTATTATCAGGCACCCCTTCTCCACTGCCATTTCTGCAGCAATCATGATTTCCGAGGCATCAGTACCCCTGGGAGTGCCAAGTGTAAATGGTGTGACAAGTTGCTCTGGCAGAGCATCAGCCTCACAGACGAGTGACATGGGTGCATCAATGGAATCGAGTTTGGAAAAAATCGGAGTTGAGACAATCCCGTCTTTTTCATCTGCTGCAAGGTATTTTGCCATTGTTGTTGACAGGTCAAGCATAGCTTCCTGCAACACCGGCCCCATGATCAGAGTAGCCTTGTCAGAGTAGCCCACTACCCAATTATTAGATAAAGCATAGAACTCAAACCCTTTTTTGGATGGTATTTTTTTTGCAACTTTATTGAGCGTTTGGCCTAATTTGTCGCCGTCGGAAACCTTGGCGCATAGCCCCAGGTTGCTTTGGGCATCCTCAAATATGTATATATTCGATGACAGATCGATTCCGGTATTGTTCAAATTAGACACTTGAAGCATGGTCTTGAGTAATACTTGGTTGCCGGTTCCGCTTAGCTTGGTTGGATTAATGCCCATCAGTAGTTTACTTTCAGAAGGTATAGTGTTCAAATAGTCGGTATCGGAACACGATACACACAACAAGGTAAACCATGTCAGGATAAAATAAACAATCTTTTTCATAATTTCCTTTTTGATAACTGTCCCATTGTCACCGCCATCAAACCTGCCGTTTCTGTACGCAGTCTGCTACTTCCAAGAGCAATGCTCTCATAGCCATGTTCCAGTGCAAAATGTACCTCGTCTATGGAGAAGTCTCCTTCGGGACCGACAAGTACGGTTATTTCTTCGTCTTGTGGAACTTGTTGAAGCTCTTCGAACAAGTCCACCTTTTCTATATCATGATAACAATGGGCTATAAATTTTCTGCCACGACGTGATTGAACAATAAAGTCTTTGAATTGAGTAAGGTCGTTCAGGCGCGGTTTCCACGCCTTTCGACTCTGCTTCATTGCAGAAACAATAATCTTATCAAGGCGATCTGTACGGATTTTCTTACGCTCAGAGAATTGACAAAGTAGCATGGTCACCTCGTCTACTCCTATCTCTGTCGCCTTTTCGAGCATCCATTCCATGCGATCCATCATCTTTGTGGGTGCTATCGCTAAATGGATTCGACCCAACCAGGTTTTAGTCTGAGGCAATTCCTCCTTGATGATATAACTACAATGTTTCCCTACGGATAGCGTTACTTCTGCATGATAGAACATTCCTTGACCATCCATGAGATAAATGTCATCACCAACTTGCAATCGTAACACTCGTATGGCATGTTGAGCTTCGTCTGATGGGAGTTCGGTAAGGTCAGAAGCATTGGGTGAATAAAAATATCTTATCTCTTTCATTCCTGTGCCTCCTGCTCTTTGGTCGCATTGGAACTGTCTGATGAGGATTTCCTGCGGCGATTGATTTCGTCACGTAGATGTGAAGCCATCTCATAGTTTTCACTGTTGATAGCTTTGTCTAAGGCACTTTGAAGCATCTCATCGCTAATGGTGTTGACAGGTAGTGACACGCCGATAGAATTGCGGTCGTAGACCGTACTTTGGCGCTTAAACAACGATTCTGCCATCATAACGGGAATATCTCCACGACTTACATACGACAGCAATATTCCTTGTGTGACACTGATCGGCACCATGTCGGTAGTGTCCTCATTGCTCAGTACGGCTTGATATTTACCATCTTTAAGGGAGTCTATATGAACTTCAAGACGCAGATCGGTCTGCCATTGCAGCACATTCCATAGTGCTTCGGGAAGCAATCTCTCTACAAGGGGAGTACGGTCTATGCGTAAACTAAATTCGTTGAGCGTATGTTTGTCACATGGCAAGACCACCTGACGCAACTCTGCGCTGTCGGTAAGAACCAACAAACCAATATCCGGTGAGCCTACTATTTCCGAAGCGCTCTTGAATAATAATCTTATCCTTGGTATCATTCAGCAACTGATTTTTGTTTTTCCGGGTGATAGAGAATGGCGAAAGAAACACCAACTATCAATGAAAAGGTTGCAAATATAAACCAGCATGTAGACCAGTCGCCCATGAGATAACCATTGTCACCCCACGAACAATAGTGATTTACAACAGCTCCGGCCGATAGTGTTCCAATGGTTGCACCTATTCCGTTGGTCATGAGCATAAACAACCCCTGTGCTGAGGCTTTGATTGAGCTATCGCACTCTGAGTCTATGAAAATTCCACCGGTCACATTAAAGAAGTCGAATGCCACCCCATAGATAATACACGAGAGAATGAAAAGCAACACTCCAGGCATGGTTGGACTACCGATACCAAACAAACCAAATCGGAAAACCCATGCAAACATAGCTATGAGCATGACTCCTTTTATACCATACCTTCTTAGAAAGAACGGAATTAGCAAGATGCACAAAGCTTCACTAACTTGGGAAATTGATGTCAACAGCGTAGCATTGTTTGCAGCAAAGGAACTTGCTATAAGAGGGTCGAGACTACCTTTAAAACTTGTTATGAATGGTCCTGCAAAACTATTGGTCACCTGGAGTGACATTCCCAACAATGACGAAAAAATCAAAAATAAAGCCATTCGCTTTTGTTTGAATAACTTAAATGCATTAAGACCAAAGGTTTCGGCCAGCGATTTATTTTCCTGTTTCGTAGCAAGGTGGCATTCCGGCAATGTAAAACAATAGATAAACAGTATGAAGCTTAATACCCCTGATACAAAAAACTGCATATAGGTATATTGGAATTTATGTGCATTCTCTGCAAAGGTGAACGAGAACCCACCATCATCCCATACTGCACAGTTGACAAACCACATTGTCAGAATGAAGCCAACTGTTCCCAGCACACGTATGGGAGGGAAATCCTTAACGGTATCAAGGTTGTTGTTCTTTAGGATTGCGAATGCCGTCGTGTTCGAAAGGGCAATCGTGGGCATGTAGAAAGAGACGCTCAATGCGTACATTGCAATGAACAATCCCTTGTTTTGTATCTCATTGCCAAATCCGGCTTGCATTCCTATATACCAACAGCTCATCATAAAACCACCGGCCAACAAATGGCAAATGCCAAGCATTCGCTGAGGCTGTATGTATTTGTCCGCAACAATACCAATAAGAGTTGGCATGAAAATAGAGACTATGCCTTGTATGGCATAAAACCATGCTATTTCTGTTCCCAATCCTGCAGTTCCGAGATAGTTGCCCATGCATGTAAGGTATGCACCCCAAACGGCAAACTCCAGGAAACTCATCAAGGCTAATCGCAGTTTCAAATTCATCGGTGTTTATTTTGATTTACCTTGCAAAATTAGATAATTTTTCCCGAATTATGAAATAAAGAGAAAGAATATCCCAAAACGCACTTCTCAAGTCATATTACACCTTTATTCCTTGGAAATTTGATGGGCTTAGTAGTAATGGATTATCCTTGCACGGTTCCCAGACTCCGTTTTAAGAGAGCAAAGTCCCCACCCTTACGTGGTCTTTGTTTTTTGGTAGCTCACGACAGCCCATACGTCTATAACTACAGCAAAGATGGTGAGGATAAGCAGATTGTGAGAAATGCTGGCCAATCCTCCACCACGGATAAACACGGTCCGCATGCCATCGATGAAATAAGTTACAGGATTCAATATGGTTAGCTTCCGTGCCCAGTCGGGCATGCTTGCCAAGGGAGTGAACAATCCACTGAGAAGCATCACAAACATAATGACGAAAAACATTACGAACATGGCCTGCTGCATGGCATCGCTATAGTTTGAGATTATCAGTCCGATACCGCTGAATATCAATGCCAGGACTATGGACAGGAGATAGACCAGAGCCAGGCTTCCTGCCGGAAAGATACCAAATACCAGCCACGCCAAGATGATACACTCTGTGAGAACCACCATTGCGATGATCCAATAAGGTATCATTTTTGACAATATAAACTCGATCTTGCTCACAGGCGTGACATTCATTTGCTCAATTGTACCTGCCTCTTTCTCGCTCACAATATTCAAAGCCAGCAGAAATCCGCATAGCATGATGAGCACCTGTGTCATCAAGGCGGGTATCATAAACAACTTATAGCTCCTGTGAGGGTTGAATAAGGCTATGGTGGAAAAAGGAGTCTCCTGCGGCTGAACTTGCTCCTCCAACAGATTCTGACTGACGATGTTAGCCAGATAAGCTGATCCCATGCCACCCTTTGTTCCGTTCACGGCATTGGCGGCAATGAGTGCCTGCGGTTGCCTGCCATTTACTATGTCACGCTCGTAATGGCGGGGAATCTCCAGCACGACGTCGGCATCATTTCGCTCAATAGCCTTCATCCCTTCATTGTATGTAGGACTCGTTCCCGCAAAACGAAAATAAGGTGATGCTTGAATGCGTTGTGTCAGACGTTGAGACAGACTGCTATGGTCATTGTCTACCACACAGACGTTGATGTTTTTTACTTCCATGGTGGTTATCCATGGGAAAATCAACATGATGGCAATGGGAAAAAGCAAGATGAGTTTCGGAATAAACGGGTTGTTCCGAATCTGAATGAATTCTTTTTCGATGAGAAAACGTAATGTCATGACAATCTGATTTTAAACTTTTTCAAAGCGATTCCCAAAAGCAAGATGGTCATGGCCGTCAGCACCAACAACTCCTCGTAAACCATTTCCACACCAACTCCCATGATCATCAACTTCTTCATGGCCGACACATACCACAGGGTGGGTACAATAGCCGAAATATACTGTAGGATAGCAGGCATGCTTTCAATGGGATAGATCATACCCGAGAGCATCATGCTGGGCATGATGAGGAGCATGCCGGATATCAACAGAGCCACGACCTGCGTCTGAGCTGCCACGCTGATGAGCAATCCCAAGGCGAGCGACAAAAGTATATAGATCAATGATACCCCCAAGATTGTCAAAATGTTTCCGGCGAGAGGAACTTGCAGTATATATTTGGATATCAGTAATACGCTGATCAGGATCAGGAATGACAATACAAAATAAGGTACAGCCTTGGCAATCATGATGTACAATGGTTTGACAGGCGACACCAATAGCACCTCCATGGTTCCCCGTTCTTTCTCCCTGACAATGCTTACCGACGTCATCATGGCACAGATAAGCATCAGCAGCATGCCCATGATGCCTGGAACAAAATTGTAGGCACTCTTCATCTGGGGATTGTAAAGCAATTTGGTGTTGACAACTGGAGTCTGGGCAGACGGGGTTAACCTTGTCAACTCTTGCATGATAATTTGCTGGGCATACGACACTTGTTGCTCGGCCATATTCGGATCAGTGTAGTCTGCTATGAACTGCACGCCGGCCTGACCGCTGTACTGGTTGTTAGCAAAATGTTTAGAAAAAGCAATGGCGAAGTCTATCTGATGATCAGACAAAAGCTGCTTTGCCGCTTCCGTCGTGCCGACAGTATGTGTCACCGTAAAATATTCGGATGCATCGATGCGCTGAACAATCTGTTGCGTACGGTTGTCCATCGAAGAAGTTACAATCGCTACCTTAACATTCTTGACATCGGTGGTAATGGCAAAGCCAAAAATGAGCATCATCACCACGGGCATGCCAAACAAGATGAGCATGGTACGTCGGTCACGTACAATATGCTTGGCTTCCTTGATAACGAATGATATGAATTGTTTCATTATTAATATGCAATAGAAATGGTGAATGATGAATTATTCTCCCCGTACAGCCTCACGCGCCAGCAATGTGAAGACTTCGTCCATACTTCCCAGTTTATAGGTGCGTCGCAACTCATCAGGGGTGCCCATGGCTCGGATTTTCCCATCAACCATGATGGATATCCGGTCACAATATTCAGCTTCGTCCATATAATGCGTTGTTACAAACACGGTGATGCCCCGCGATGCAGCTTCATAAATCAACTCCCAAAACTGTCGTCTGGTAGCAGGGTCCACACCGCCTGTCGGTTCGTCAAGAAACACCACCTCCGGTTCGTGGAAAATACTGACCGAGAAAGCCAACTTCTGTTTCCAACCCAATGGCAACGACTTGACGGGTGAATGGCGATGGTCCTCGAAGTGTAACCGTTTGAGCATTTTGTCTGTTTTGCTTGAGATTTCCTCTCGGCTCATGCCATAAATACCTCCAAAAAGTTTGATGTTTTGTGCAACCGTCATATCCTCATACAGCGAGAATCGTTGGCTCATGTAGCCGATATGCTTCTTGATTTCCTCCGACTGTCTACGAATATCAAAACCTGCTACTGTTCCCGTTCCGCTGGTGGGCTTGTTCAGTCCGGTCAACATGTGCATCGCAGTGGTTTTACCTGCACCATTGGCGCCAAGAAAACCAAAAATCTCGCCACGATGGACGGTGAAGGATATATCGTCGACCGCTCGAAAAGATCCAAACGCCTTGACCAAATGTTCGACCTGTATCACGTCATCAACTGTATCTTTCTGCCCGTTTAAGGTTTCATCGGCATGTTCCAATCCCTTTGGATTGAATATGTCGGCAAACTGAGTCAAGATCCTGTCCGGTGTACCCACTGCCCTGATCCGGCCTTGATCTAAGAATGCCACGCGTTCACAACAACGTATTTCGTCTAAGTAGGGCGTGGCAGCGACAATCGTAATGTTACGGTCCTTCAAAGAACCAAGCATCTGCCACAACTCTTTACGTGACACAGGGTCGACGCCCGTTGTGGGCTCGTCTAAGAACAACACGCTTGGCTGATGAATCAGTGCACAGGAAAGTGCCAGCTTCTGTTTCATACCACCCGACAGGGCACCTGCCTTTCGGTCTTTGAACGGTTCGATTTGCGAATAAATGGCCTTTACACCATCGTACCCTGCTTCAACCGTCGTGCCAAAGAGATCGGCAAAGAAGCGTAAGTTTTCTTCCACCGTCAGATCCTGATACAGCGAGAACTTGCCGGGCATATAACCTACACGGCGCCTGATGTCCCTGTATTGTTTCACAACATCATATCCATCAACCTCCGCCGTGCCCGAATCAGGCAGTAAGAGCGTTGCCATAATGCGGAAAAGAGAGGTTTTGCCCGCTCCGTCAGGACCTATCAAACCAAATATTTCGCCTGGCTTGACCGAGATGGAAACACCATCCAAGGCTTGTACATCGCCGTATCTTTTGCTGACTTCTTTTACCTCAATAGCATTCATGCCTCACTACAGATTCATACCACCATACATACCTATCTTGATGTTGCCGTCGTTCTGTACAGCAACCTTCACAGCATATACTTGGTCGGCACGTTCGTCGTCAGTTAGTATAGTCTTGGGAGTAAACTCTGATCGTGGAGATATCCACGTCACAGTCCCGCGATATTCCTTACGCTCACCGGCTCCGTAATCACTAAAGACAGAAACTTGTTGTCCAACTTTTATCTTTGTCAACTGCTGACTGGTAACATAGGCACGCAAAAAGAGGTTCTTGGTGTTAGCCACTTTGAACAGCGGTTTGCCCATCGCCGCAAACTCACCTTTTTCGGCATACTTCTCAAGCACTGTTCCCGTGATAGGAGACATAATATGGCATTTCTTCAGCTGATCCAAAACCTGATACTTCTGGATGTCATTGGCACTGATCTGCGAGTTGAGTGCACGGGTATTATTGCCCAAAGCTGATTGTTGAGCTGCAAGCTGACGTTTTAACACTCGTACAGCAGACTGGGCATCGTCGAGTTGTTTGCGGTTGGCAGCACCGTCATTGACCAACCCTTGGAAGCGCCTCTCCTCTTGCTCTGCCTGCTTGAGTTGCTGTCTGAGCACAGCAATCTGTTTGTCGACATTGGGTTTCTGATAAGCAATCGAGGCCGAACTGGCACCTATCTGTCGAGCTTTTAAAGCGAGTTGAACGGTGTCTATTAATCCAACTTGCTGATTCTCTGTTACCTTGGACCCTTCGGTTACATCAAATTCTATCAGCCGTCCATTTTGTTCAGCCGAAACAAGAATCTCCGTTCCCTCGAACATTCCAGTTGCATCGTAGGTGTTCTCTTGGGATGAGCAAGCTGAAAATAGTGCCACAAGCCCTATGGTTACTATTGTTGTTGTTTTCATATTCAGTTGTTGTTGATATTTTTTAAACGATATATTTCTTGCAAAAGTTGAATCTCGTGAATCACTTTCTGTTGTCGCGCTTCATTTACTGCATTAACATCACGCAGCATTTCGTTGATAGTCTCAATGCCATTCTGCACTTTTGCCACCGACTTGTCATGTATACTCTCGCGCAAACGAATGATGCGCTCGTCTTGATTGATTTTATTCTGTAGGTCGCCGATAGAACCTTGGGATTGTCGGTTCTGCAAACTGGTGTTGAAGAGAAATGTCTCGCGTTCGCTCTCAATCATTTGCTTTTTCGTCTCAAGGTTTCTTAAATCGTTCTTACGTGTATAGAAGGGTGATAATTTCCACGACAATGTCACACCCCCGGCTACCATGGCAGGTTTCATGATCTCCATCACTTTGTTGTGATACAATCCCATAGCAAAGGCACTCACAGTAGGGATAAGCTGGCTGTCGAGTGCTTTTCGTTGCGAGTCGAGCAGTCGCTGCTGAGCTGAGAAGTAGGAAAGTTCAGGACGAAGCATGGCGTTGTCAGCCTTCGGAGCAACCATAGCGGGTCGTGCCAGTTGTGTGTTTTCATCCACTTTCTGACCAATAAACAAACTCAACATCTGAGCAAAAGCCTTTCTGGAGGCTCGCAAACTACCTTCTTGCTGCTCTGCCCGGACTTGTTCCACCATCACCGCGTCAAGATCCGATTGGTTGGCGATGCCTCCGTTCATCATGGCATTGACTGTCTTATTACTCAATTCCAAGTCATTTTGCAATATTTTCACCTGTTTCATTTGTTCATCCAGCATCAGGATGCTGAAATACAACTGGTCAACACGTTCGTTGATAGCATACAAACGCACGTCTAACTGACGCTCATCCGCGTTGGCCTGTGCCTCTGCCAATTTTTTTTGAGCCGATATGCCACCTCCGTCATAAATAACTTGGTTGATTTGCACACTGCCGTTGAGCAAATAATTCTTCATGTCGTCCATTCCCATGGCGGCAGTTGAAGGCGAAGACGACACCATATCCGTGAACGCATGGGCACCGAAACTGAATTTTACTTCGGGCAGATAGACCTTAGAAGCATTGGACACAGTATAGTCTTTACTCTGCCTGATCAATTCATACTGTTTGATCATGGGATATTCTTCACGTGCCATCTCATGGCATTGGTTCAGCGTCAGCTGTGCAAAACTTTGTACAGTGACAACCGATAAAACAAACATGATAACCTTTCGTTTCATACGTTTTATTGCTCTTGATGCGAATTTGTAGAATACTATAAGCCTTACGTCAATCAATTGGTTTGAAGTGACGGAGATAGGGCATGTTACATGCAAATTTAAAAAAAAATCCTGAATTATAGGTTGGACGTTAAAAAAACGAGGAATAATTAACCGTGTCTTAACTAATTTTGCTATTTGAGAATGTAAAAATCTGCTTAAGACAGTCCGCTGACAGTCAAATTTTTGCATAAAACATGACACAATGTTATTTCGTTGCTATGAGTTTTTTCTTCGGGTCGTCAAAAACAGATGTACGGATGTGTAAAAATAAAGTTACCTTTTTTTTACAAATATTTTTTAAACATCCAGAGGAAAATGCGCCATGTTCTGATGCGAATTATCTGTCTTGAAAAGCTGAAAAATGCGAGTACGATGCGATTACGGCCTTGTCGCGATGCGATTAGAATGGAACGGTAGTGCGGGAAAGCTTTGATCGTCATGCGATCAAGTTCGAACGATAAAGCCGTTTGATATGTAATCGCAGTTTATCAAACAGTAGCGTTTGGAGCAAAATTCCAGAACGAGCTGAGTATCAAGATACTATAAAAAGACGCAATTTTAGCATATTTCAGACGTGACGGCATTTGTTTTGAAATACGGGAATTATAATGGTACTTTTGTCAAAATAAATGCAGTCGAAGAAAATGATGAGGGGTGACAGAAATGATGTAAACAACCGTACTGCATCGCGATATTATTCCCAGCTGTAGACGAACAGTTTCCGATATGTACAGCGATTGTAAGGATTTGAGGCAAGTTTTATCGGCAAAGGCGAAGGTAAATATATAGCCGGTCTGCAATGAGCAAACCGGCTATGTTGATACGTTAGCGCAGAATATATCGCTTAGATAAGATATTGAGAGGAGATGCTCTCGTTGTTCACAACGCGTCTGATGGTTTCAGCTATGATGCCGGCAACGCTCAGTTGCACCACCTTGGAGCAACGCTGAGTATAGGGAATGGAGTCTGTGAAAACCATTTCCTCTAAGGCTGATTTCTCCACACGGTCGTTGGCAGGACCGCTCATGACGCAGTGTGAGGCACATGCACGAACACTTAATGCCCCGGCCTCCATCATAATGTCAGCTGCTTTGGTTATCGTGCCGGCTGTGTCCACCATGTCATCAATGATCACTACATTTTTGCCTTTTACATCTCCAATAATCTGCATGCTCTCAATCTCGTTGGCGCGGGCACGGGTCTTGTTACAGAGCACGAGTGGACAGCCTAAGTATTTGGCGTAGGTGTTGGCACGCTTGGAGCCGCCCACGTCGGGCGAGGCGATCACAAGATCCTTGAGATGAAGCCCCTGAAGATAAGGAAGTATCACTCCCGAAGCATACAGATGGTCTACGGGAACATTGAAGAAACCCTGAATTTGATCGGCATGAAGATCCATGGTGATCAGACGGTCGATACCGGCCACTCTCAGTAAGTCGGCCACCAATTTGGCACCGATGCTTACCCTCGGCTTGTCCTTTCGGTCCTGACGTGCCCAACCGAAATAAGGAATTACAGCAATGATCTGCCGGGCGGAAGCACGCTTGGCTGCATCAATCATCAAAAGCAATTCCATCAAGTTGTCAGAATTGGGGAATGTACTCTGTACCAAGAAGACATCGCGACCTCTGATAGACTCCTCGTAAGAAACAGCAAATTCTCCATCGGAGAATCTTGTTACGACCAAATTACCCAGCGGACAGCCCAAACTTGAACAGATTTTCTCAGCAAGATACCTTGAGCGTGTGCCTGAAAATACTAAATAAGAGTTCTTTTCACTCATGTTGTACGGCGTGTTTTATATATGATGTAGACTTCTGATTCTGCAAGGAATATGCGTGTTATGAACTTTGGAAGTGTTCCATTGTCATATCCGGTGCAAAAGTATTAAAAATACTTGGATTTGACAATTTAATTTGGAAATAAAACCTAACTTTGCACAAAATCAAAGATATGAAAACAAACGTTTTGACTTTCGAAGGCTTTAACCGTCCGGCATACATTTTGGAGGAAGCTAAGCTTCGTAAGAATTTACAGCTTATCACACATGTGGCAAAGGAGGCTAATATAGAGGTTATATTGGCATTCAAGGCTTTTGCATTGTGGAAGACGTTTCCTATTTTCCGTGAATACATTCATTCCGTTACAGCCAGTTCTCTGAGTGAGGCAAGGTTGGGTCGCGAGGAGTTTGGAACACCGGTGCACGCATACTCTCCGGCATACACCGATTATGAAATAGACACCATAGCCAGATGTTCGAGTCATCTCACATTCAACTCTCTCTCGCAGATGACCCGCTATATGCCAAGAGTAAAACAGATAAACCCTACGATCAGTTTGGGTCTTCGTATTAATCCGGAATATAGCGAAATCGACAACATACTTTATGATCCCTGCGCACCAGGGTCACGTTTTGGCGTACGAGCTGAAAAACTTCCAGATCGTTTGACTGATGGGATTGATGGTTTTCACTGCCACTGTCATTGTGAAAATAATGCGGATGTTTTCCAACGCACCCTCGAACATATTGAACAAAAGTTTTCAAAATGGTTCACTCAAATCAAATGGATTAATTTTGGCGGTGGTCATCTGATGACCAAGAAGGGATATGATACAGAACTGCTTATCAGGCTTCTTAACAACTTTCATAAGCGCTATCCTCATTTGCATGTCATACTGGAGCCAGGAAGTGCTTTCCTTTGGGAAACAGGACCTTTGGTAAGTCAAGTCGTAGACATTGTGGAAGACAAAAGCATTCGTACAGCCATTCTCAATGTGAGCTTCGCCTGTCACATGCCTGATTGTCTTGAAGGTCCCTATTGGCCTTCGGTAAGAGGTGCAAAAACCTACGAAAGTCCGGATGGAAGCATGGTAAAAACAGCGGGGACGAAAAACGTATATCGCCTTGGGGGAAACTCTTGCCTGAGTGGTGACTTCATGGGATATTGGGAATTTGACCATGAATTACACGTAGGACAGAATGTTATCTTAGAAGACATGATACACTATACCACGGTGAAAACCAATATGTTCAACGGAGTATCCCATCCATCCATCTTTTTGGCTCGTGAAAATGGCGAACTTGAGTTACTGCGAGAGTATAGCTATGAAGACTACAAAAGTCGAATGGACTAAAACATAACAGCACAACAAAGGCTAAACCTTGTTGTGCTGTTATGTTAATTGTCTTCTTGAAAATCAGGCGATAAGACTGGATGATAAATCCGAATGCCTCATCCAACTGATTCTTATTCGGCAGAAGATGCTTCAGGCTCTGCAGATGCTGGTTCCTCTGTTGCAGATTCTTCTGCCACGGGCTCCTCAGCAGCTTTTGCAGCGGCCTCGGCTTCTGCTTTGGCAGCAGCTTCGGCAGCTTTCTTTTCTGCCAACTTCTTAGCCATTGCCTCGCTCTTGCTCTTTTCTTGTTCCAATGCCTTGGCAGCCAAGTCTTCTCGGCTCTTAACTGCAGCTTGATGAACTTCTGTCAGCTTCTGCTCCTTGCTTGTTTTCCAAGCATCGAACTTCTGCTGGCATGCTTCTTCATCGAATGCACCCTTCTTTACACCACCCTTGAGGTGTTTCATCATGTAAACGCCTTCGCGCTTGAGGATGTTGCGAACTGTGTCAGTAGGTTGAGCACCTACTTCCAGCCAATAGAGCGCACGGTCGAAATTCAAATCTACGGTTGCAGGATTGGTATTTGGGTTGTAAGTACCAATCTTCTCTGTAATTTTACCATCACGTGGAGCTCTTACATCAGCGATGACGATGCTATAGAATGCATAGTTCTTGCGACCGCCGCGCTGTAATCTAATTTTTGTTGCCATTTTGTTTTAAAAACTTAAAAATGAGGTTTGAATTATGCTCCCATCTCGTGGAAGCGTGTGCAAAGTTACTCATTTTAGTTCAGTTTCTGCTACTTAACGAGATATAACCTAAAGATGTTAATGTTTTTTAAGAATAAATGATAACGGGTTTGATACCATAAGCAACTCGGGGATCGTTGACGTTATAACGGTTATATCCTTATACTTTTATCCATCAGCATTACCTTTAGCCTTGCGCTTCGAGAGTTGCCATTTCAACACAACCACAACAATGACCAAAGCCACAATGCCGATCACCGCAACCTGAATATACTTGTTGTATTCTTCTATCTTGCCGTAGAGTTGATGCATCGGTACAAAAGAATGCAACCACCATCCGAGAGAAGCCAATACACAGTTCCACAAACCTGCTCCTACTGTTGTATAAAAAGCAAACTTCCAAAACGGCATTTTGGATAGACCCGCAGGAATTGAAATAATCTGTCTAATACCAGGCAAAAGTCTGCCAGTCAGCGTGGCTATCACACCATGATCATTGAAGTATTTTTCACTTTTCTCAACTTTCTCCTGATTGAGAAGGCACAGGTGTCCCCATTTGCTGTTTGCAAAACGATAAATAATGGGGCGACCAAGATAATAGGCTGCAGCATAATTTGCAGAAGAACCGAGCAAGGCTCCCGCAGTAGCCGAGATGACCACCAGAAATACATTGAGCTCACCTGCAGCTGCACAATAAGCTGCCGGGGGAACGATAAGCTCTGATGGTGCGGGAATGACAGAACCTTCAATAAACATGAGAATAAAAACTGTATAATAGTTCAGGTTCTCCAAAAGTACAGATAGCCAGTTCATAAGTGTATTGTTCTTGAGAATTTAATATTCTCCAAGGTATTTATTGACTAAATGAATAAACACCTTGGAGAAAAAATCAAATAATAATCCGTCAGGGAATATTATTGTTTGTTCTTTTTAGCCCATGTATCTCTGAGCCCTACGGTTTTGTTGAATACCAATCGGTTGTCGTCTGAGTCTACATCACACATAAAATAACCCAGTCTGATGAATTGCAAATACTCTCCTGGTTTGCAACCTGCAGCGTATTGCTCCACATAGCAATTGTTCTTAATGCGCAGTGAATCTGGATTAAGTAGCTCGTGGAAGTCGCGTCCGTCAGCAGCTGGATTCTCAACATAGAACAATCTGTCGTATTCACGAATCTCCGCCTGTACGCAATGATCAGTGCTCACCCAATGCAACGTTCCTTTTACCTTGCGGTTCGCTCCTGCCATACCACTCTTGGATTCTGGATCATATTCTGCCTGAATCTCTGTAATGTTACCATCAGCATCTTTGGTGCAACCGGTACACATGACGATATAGGCATTCTTGAGTCTCACTTCCTTGCCTGGAGTCATACGGAAAAACTTCTTCGGTGCATCCTCCATAAAATCGTCACGTTCTATCCACAGCGTGCGCGAAAAAGTAATCTGATGTGTTCCACTGTTTTCCTGCTCCGGATTATTCTCGGCTATCATCTCTTCGCTTTGTCCTTCAGGATAGTTGGTGATCACCAATTTAACCGGATTAAGCACAGCAGAGACACGTGTTGCCTTCTTGTTGAGATCCTCACGAACAGCAGCCTCCAGCAATTCAATATCATTGAGTGCATCAAACTTGGTGTATCCAATAGACTTAATGAAGTTTCGTATTGATTCCGGAGAATATCCTCGGCGGCGCATACCACACAGCGTGGGCATACGTGGGTCATCCCATCCAGTTACCAGTCCCTCTTCTATCAACTGATGAAGTTTCCTCTTAGACATCACGGTATAAGTCAGGTTCAAACGATTGAACTCAATTTGTCGTGGACGAAAATCGTTGAGTCCTTTCGCTGCACTTCCGTCATATTCTTTCAGAAGATCAACCAATTTATCATAGAGCGGACGGTGAGGTACAAATTCCAACGTGCATATAGAGTGGGTCACTCCTTCAAAATAGTCGCTCTGGCCATGTGCAAAGTCGTACATGGGGTAGCAATGCCATTGAGTGCCGGTTCGATGGTGTGGTGTGTGAATAATGCGATAAATTACCGGATCGCGGAAATGCATGTTAGGATTGGCCATATCCATTTTAGCACGAAGCACCATTGATCCCTCGACGGCCTCTGCGGTGTTCATGAATTCGAACAAACGCAAACTCTCCTCCACCGGGCGATCGCGGTAAGGGCTTGCTATACCCGGCGTGGTGGGCGTACCTTTCTGTTCGGCAATCTGTTCCGAAGTTTGTTCGTCCACATATGCATGTCCGTTACGAATCATCCAAATGGCAAAATCCCATAACTTCTGGAAATAATCAGAAGCATAGAATATTTTATTCCATTTGAAACCCAACCACGAGATATCATGTAGAATATTCTCTACATATTCATTGTTTTCCTTGGTGGGATTGGTGTCGTCAAAGCGTAGGTTACACACTCCGTTGTATTTCTCAGCAGCCCCAAAGTCCATGCATATGGCCTTAGCATGCCCAATATGAAGGTAGCCATTGGGTTCTGGGGGGAATCGGGTTTGAAGTCGACCACCGTTTTTACCTTCAGCAAGATCTTCTTCAATGAACTGCTCTACAAAACTTACACTCCGTTTTTTTTCGTTGATATCTTCGTTAATATCCATAAATTCGTTGTCTTTCTATTATATAGATGCAAAGTTAATCATTTTCTGATAATTTATCTCAGAAAGGTTACAAAAGATTTACAAAAACACTTGTAGTTCTCAACAAAATGTGTTAACTTTGCAGTGTTATCCTGAATACAATCTTTTTACCTTAATGAAAAGGCTAATACCTATTGAGAATGAATGGTACACGCTGCGAAGCGAGTGCCATTTTTCCATTTTATACCTTTGCTATTTTATACCACGCTGATTCAGAGCCACAGCATATCTGTGAGCATTGCCCAAGTGTTCCTGATAGGTTCGGGCAAAGTTATGTGTGCCGCTAAAATCTTCTTTGGCGCACATATATATATAATCATGATGTACCATATTCAACACAGCATCGATGCCTGCCACCGAGGGGATACGAATAGGTCCAGGAGGTAATCCGGGGTAGCGGTAAGTGTTATACGGACTGTTGATATACAGCAGTTTGTTATATATCCGTTTCAGTCCAAATTGCTTCCATGCAAACTTAATAGTAGGGTCAGCCTGCAGGGGCATTCCCTTGGGATATTCCGCATTGCGAAGCATTAAGCGGTTATAATACATACCTGCCACCATGGGCTTTTCTTCGTTGTTGGCAGTTTCCTCGTCAACAATACTGGCAAGTGTCGTAACTTCTACGGGACTTAGCTTCAGCATTTCAGCCTTCGCTGTTCGATCTTCGTTCCAGAATTTCTTATTCTCCTTCTGCATATAATCCATGAAACGATCCAGGGAAACGGTCCAATAAACATCATACGTGTTGGGAATAAAGAGTGAGGGAATGGTCAGTGTGTCATAGCCATATTTCTTGCACATGGCTTCATCCTTAAACGCTTTCACCATTTCAAGACTGTCCAGCATCAGCTTGTCTCCAAGTCTTCCAGCCAGATCTTCCATCGTACGAACACTGGGAATCGTGAGGTTCATCGAAGTTTGCATCCCATTCTTGATACGACGGAACAGCGTAAAAGTTCCCGTAGACGACCCAATCTCATATCGTCCTGCATGCACTTTGTCAACCAAGCTGCTGTGCCGCGACAACGTGCTGAATGCATGGTAACAATGTTTTACAGCAATGGGCTTTAGTTTGGCCATCAAGGAGTCGTAGTTGTCATCCCTGTCGATATAAATATACGTAGTTTCCTTACCACCAGAGAAGGAGGCAAAAAGACAATAATAACCCAAGGCGGCAAGAAGCAGCAAGCAAATCAGTGCCGGAACCAGATACCTTGCGTTTACATTTTTTTTCATTTTACATGTTCGTTAAAAATCGGTGCAAAGGTACATCTAAATGGCAAAATGGCAAAACATTTAAGCCCTATCCTATCCAAATATGTCAAAATTCAGACAGAAAGGCTAAGCATGCTGTATGCTCTCGTTTCCTTCTATGTTTAGTAGACGATGATATCTACTGATGGCTGTCACGTAAAAGATCATTTACCGTCTTAACGGGATTAAAGGTGGAGAGAGGTACTTCAACAAAAAGGGTGTTCCAGTCGCTCATCGCCCCATTCCAAAGCCCCGGCAGTTCCAACGCTTTGAGTTCCTTGCCATTCTTGCTCTTCAGACTGATGAAGCCCGTGGACTCATCTACATAGTCAGGCAAGTTGAAAGCGTTGCTTTTGTAATCCTTAATGGCACAAACGATGTCAACGGGATTGAAATGTGTTCCGCCAGTAAACATCTTCATATACTCGGCATGGCCTGTGTCTATCTGGCTACTTTCAAGAATTTGCAAACTCACGCTTCCATCAGCATTATAGGCCAAGAAAGGACCGCCCCCGGGCTCTCCAACGTTCTTCACCACTCCACAGACGCGCATCGGGCGGTTCAGCTTCTTCTTAAGATATTCCACAAGTTCAGCATCTTCCATCTCCTTGAGTTCTAAATATCGGCAACACAGATCTCGCTGAACAAAACGAATGATTTCCTGAACCTTCTCATGATTGTAAACACCACTGTCGAGTGTTTGCATATATGCAAAGGCTTTTTCCTGCATATCGACCAATACACCGGCAATAATCTTCTTCCATTGCACCGTGTCAGCTTTCAAGCGATCTGGTACAACGTTATCGATATTCTTAATGAACACAATATCACCATCGATGTCGTTCAGGTTTTCAATTAATGCCCCGTGTCCTCCCGGCCGGAACAACAGACTCCCATCGTCGTTCCTGAATGGCGTGTTGTCTGGGTTGGTGGCTATTGTATCCGTACTTGGTTTCTGCTCCGAGAACGAGATGTTATAATGTATGTTATATTTCTTTTCGTAATAACCTTTCTTCTCCTTGACACGTTTTTCAAAGAGTTTAAGATGGTCATGCGATACCGTGAAGTGAACATGAACCTCCCCGTTGGATTCTGCATAAAGCGCTCCTTCTGCCAAGTGTTCTTCCATTGGGGTGCGGGCACCATCGGGATAGCTGTGGAACAGAAGCAAGCCCTTAGGCAACTGTCCATAATTCAAGCCCTCGACATTCAGCATATTGGCTACAACAGCTTTGTAGTTGCCCTCAGACAGGAGCTGTGCTATGGTTTTGCCATGATTTTCTAAACATTTATTGTCCAACTCATCGTAGAAAGCAAAATGCTTGACCTCATCAAAAAACTTCTTTTCAAAGTCTGTTGTTGGCACGTCATAGTCGGCTGCAAGAAAAGCAAACATGTTTTTAAACATCCGGCTGGCAGCTCCTGAAGCCGGCACAAACTTCACAACCTTGTGCCCCTTTGCCTTCTTGTATGCCTCCCAAACCTGTTCTAATCTTTTCTGCTCTTTTTCATCAAGCACCAAGATTCCTTTCTCCACAGATGCCGCTCCCTCCAAGCGAAGGTAAGGAAAGCCCTGTCTCACTTGGCTGAGCTGATATTCCACACGTGCCACGGACATGCCGCGGCTCTCTATTTGCCTCTTGTCTGCGTCTGTAAACATAGCTTGCTTCAGTTAAATTAAAAATTACACAACAAAAATAAGGAATATTTTCCAAAACCGAAAGAGAACAAGCTATAAAAGGTTGAAAAAATATAAAAAAATAGAAAGCTATACCAAAGAAATGACCAATGCCTTTCGCGACATCTTGCTGTCTATTGCATAGCGATCATCTATACGCTGTCCAACCAGCCATACTATATTTCCATCAGCATCCTCCATAACAACCTGACGGCGGCGAGCGATTGGCGACATCTTGTTGTCGGTGAGAAAGTCACTCACCAACTTGCTACCACTCATTCCAAACGGCACGAAACGGTCGCCTTTTTCAACGGGTCGGACAAGTAGGGGAAATCTTGTCTTGTCAGCATCAAGGTTGGCAACAGCGGTATTCCTGTCAATCTGAAAGTCATTGTCAATTGCTCGAAGCGACACTCGGATTTTTGACCTGCTTTTTCCTGCATCCATGTCAAACTCTTCCTTGGGTGCTGTGGCATAACTGTACACCCCTTCTTCAGGTATTCGAAGCACCGAAGGCTTGAATGCCCAAGACTTGGCGGTAAATATATCCAGCCTTTCCCTATCCGCAACTGCGACATACTCCCCGGTTTCCCACTGCCCTGCCCTACCTTCGTGCGACAATATTTCAAACATTTGGGAGCGGTTGAATCCATACTTGTTCAAGACAGACCATAGCACATAAGAGGGAGAAACCAGCTTGCGTAGGGTCTTTAGGTCATAGCTCATGTTGTCCCGGCGTATCAAGGCTATGTTGTTCTGCAGAGCTTCATCCATAAGTTTATTAGCCTCCCCAAGGTTTTCTGTCATGCGAAACACAGATGCTTTCACGCTTGGGTTTAACTCTTCAAGCAAAGGTATAATATCAAGTCTTAATTTATTGCGCATCACATCGTTTATAAGATTGGAGCTGTCAGTCACATAATCCTGTTCGATGCTATTTAAATAGCTTTCCACTTCATCTCTCGACACAGCTAACATCGGTCTTACAACGTTTCCGTTCCGGGGTTTCATACCCTGCAATCCAACCAGTCCCGTACCCCTGACTAAATTGAGCAATACCGTCTCCACTTGATCATCCCGATGATGAGCTACACAAATATCATCAGCACTCAAATCCTTGCGCAACTGTTCGAAATAGCCATAACGCAATTCTCGAGCAGCCATTTCTATTGAAATCTGATGCAAGGTGGCGTATGTTGTTGTGTCAAAATGAATGCGATGGAGTGTCATGTTCATCTTTTCACACAAAGCTACACAGAAGTCCTCATCCCTCATGCTTTCTTTTCCGCGCAGATGAAAATTACAATGAACAGCCTCGATGTGGTATCCGAGCCGTTTTAGTACACATAGCAGAGCAACACTGTCGGCACCACCCGACAGTGCCACTAAATAAAAACCGTCATGACGCATAAGCCCATGACGGCAGATGTATTGCGCTATGGTTTGCTCGAAGTCCATGACCTCTATTTATTCCACATACAGCACCAACCCCTTGAGATATTCACCCTCGGGATGATAGATGTTGATGGGATGGTCAGCAGGCTGGTGAAGCTGGTGCAAGATTCGCACCTTGCGCCCCGTTTGAGCTGCAGCCGTAAACACTGCATTGCGGAATTGGTCTTTGGTCACCACCTGCGAACAACTGAACGTAAACAAGATGCCGCCATGCTTGATTCGCTCCAGTCCTCTTGCATTCAATCGCGTGTACCCTTTCAAAGCGTTTCTCAGAACTCCACGGTGCTTGGCAAACGCCGGAGGGTCGAGAACAATAAGATCATATTTGTTGTCATTCGCATCCAAATATTTGAATGCATCGTCACAGAAAGCCTCATGCCGACTGTCTCCGGGGAAATTCAATTCAACATTACGATTGGTCAGCTCGACTGCCTTGGCGCTGCTGTCCACCGAGTGCACCAACTTTGCACCGCCTCGCATGGCATATACAGAAAAGCCCCCTGTATAACAAAACATATTGAGTATGGTCTTGTCTTTGGCATAGTGTTCCAGCAGTGACCGGTTTTCGCGTTGGTCAACAAAAAATCCCGTCTTCTGACCGCGAAGCCAATCGATATTGAATTGCAACCCATTCTCCATGGCCAGGTTATTGTCGGTAGACCCATACAAGAAGCCATCTTCCTGTCCAAGTCCCGATTTGAATGGCAGCGTGGTCTCACTCTTGTAATAAATTTGGGCAATCCTGCCACCCATCACGTCAACAAGCGCCTTGCAGATTTGCTCCCTACACACGTGCATGCCCACACTGTGAGCCTGCATCACAGCTGTAGGGCCGTAACAATCAACAATGAGACCAGGGAGACCGTCTCCCTCACCATGCACCAGCCGATACGTGTCGTTTTGTGGATTGTCCACTACACCAATTCTTTGTCGCATTTGCAACGCTGCATTTAAACGTTGTTTCCAGAAGTCATCATTAATCAAGACATCGCTGAATGAGAGTACACGAACGGTGATGGTTCCTATTTGGTAATGCCCTACAGCAATGAATTTTCCCTCCGAAGACATCACCCTGACGGTTTCTCCCTCTGCAATTCCCTCGTCAGCATGATGAATCGCACCACTGAATATCCAAGGATGGAAGCGGAGTAGCGACTCTTCCTTGCCGCGTTTCAAATATATTTTCTTGTATGTTTCGGTCATCATATCTGGTTACAACTTTTGTTCGGTCGGGGTTTTCGTCTTTTTCTTCCTTCGTGTAGTTCTCTGTTGGCTTGTCTTGCGCTTGGCACGCTTGGGCTGTTTGTTTGGCGTTGGTTTTCCCGTCGCCGCCGTTTTGTTTGCCGGCTCTGACGGTTCTGCCACTTCGATCAACTCATAATCGTGTGTGCGTTTTAATCTCGTGATTTCCTCATAGAGATGAATGCAACTCCACGCATCAATGGCAGCATATTGTTTTTGTTTGTCGCTCAGCACCGCAGCTTCCCAATTGGAAAGTCGCTGGCGCTTGGAAATCTTCTTGCCAAAGAAGTTGGCATAGAGCTTTTGCAAGCTCAAATCCTTCACCCCCAACTCCGGAACGATGTCCTGCAAATCAACAAACAGTCCCGGAGTGAAATTCTCACGTGCCTGCAACCCCCGGATATCATCATGCCACGAAAGACCAATCTTCTTGACGGTTGTATCTTCGAGCAGACGCTTGATGGCTGGGGTGATTCCGGTCAGATGAAGACGAAACAGGAAACAAGTGTCACGATTAGACACCTGCAGCAAGCACACCTGATGTTGTTCGCCACGGTGAAATGACGGTCTGGTTTCCGTATCCACACCCAATATATCGCTCGACAAGAGATAATCAACGGCTTTTTCTGCCTCACGAGCCGTAATGATTGAAATTATCCGACCCGGAAAAACAACTGGGGGCAACGCTGTCATCTCTTTTTTGTCGAACTTGCTATATATGTTTTTTTTCATCACCTTAATTTGCAATTTGCAAAATTATAAAAAAAGATTAATATAATAGGAAAAAGAAAAATTATTTTGGCTGGCAACAATATGCCGGAAAAGACCTGCAGGAGGTTCAACAGTCCTCGTTTAGACGATTTTAACGGTGTATGACGGCCGCAAGACAATCGTCCGACGGTCGCAAGACAATCGTACTGCGGCCGACAGTCAATCGTTTCGCGTTCGCAACACGTCGACTATAAGGTTAGATGGCAGCAGTAAAAACGAAAGTTCACCTGTTTTTCTTTTGCCATTCCATCTAAATCCATTAAATTTGCATAGAATATAAGAAGCACAAATATAATGGCAAAAAAGAGACCTTCCCGCAAGCAGAAAAGCTTTAGCGATGCAATAGGCATACGATATATATTTGGAAACGAAACCACAGATTTCTTTTTGGGACTCATTTTATTGGCCGTCGCGATTTTTATGACGATTGCCATGGTTTCCTACTTCTCCACAGGGCAAGCCGATCAAAGTATTCTTGAAAACATGCGACCCGGAGAATGGCTCAATCAGCATCAGGAGTTCACTAACTATTGTGGATCGATCGGGGCTATCCTCTCCTATTATCTCATCACGATCAATTTCGGTCTGCCGGCATTTCTGATCCCCGCCTTCGTGATTCTGGTTTCCCTGAAGCTCATGCGGGCCTACTCCGTAAACCTCTGGAAATGGTTTTTGGGGATGGCCCTGTTCATGATATGGAGTTCTGTCACTTTTGCGAAATTCCTTACGCCGCTGATGGGCAGCCAAGTGTTCAATCCCGGCGGCAACCATGGTTTGTTTTGTGTTCGTCAGCTGGAAAACATGATAGGTCCTCCTGGACTCACTGCCATATTACTCATCGTGGCGTTGGCCTTCCTCACTTATCTCAGTGCCGAGACCATCGAAATTGTGAGAAAAGCCATGAATCCCGTGAAATACATTACCGACAAAGTCAAGTTCACCGTCACACGCCATGTTCCCAAGGAAGATATGGAGGTGGTAGATGACGATGAAATGGATGTGGAGATCATCGAGGAAAAAGATGAAACGGACGATGCCGCGGCTACTGTTGTAGACCTTACTGACATGAGTCAAGGCGATCAGAAAGGACGCAAGGAGGCTACTACAGAACCTGTTATGCCTCATGTGCAGGCAGCAACACCAGATGCAGACAACCTTACGATTGATAACGTGAGGCAAGAGGACAAGGCTTCAGGCAAAATCCTTGCCGACAAGTCTCGTCTCGATGTGCCCATCAACCCATGGGAACCTTTTACCCGCTATAAATTCCCTACATCTGACCTACTGAAAAAATATGAGAACGATTCCACAATTGACATGGATGAAATCAAGGCCAACAACACACGCATCGTTGAGGTGTTAAGTAGTTTTGGCGTGAAAATCAGCAAGATTAACGCCACGGTTGGTCCTACGGTCACACTTTATGAGATCACTCCTGCCGAAGGTGTTCGCATTTCAAAAATCAGGGGATTGGAAGCCGATATAGCTTTGAGCCTGGCCGCCTTAGGCATCCGAATCATTGCTCCCATTCCTGGTAAAGGAACGATTGGCATTGAGGTCCCCAACAAGAAGCCGCAGATCGTATCGATGGAGAGCGTTTTGAACACGAAGAAGTTTCAAAATACCAAGATGGCATTGCCAATGGCCTTGGGCAGAACCATTACCAACGAAGTGTTTATGGCCGACTTGGCAAAAACGCCTCACCTGCTTGTTGCCGGTGCCACTGGCCAGGGAAAGTCGGTAGGACTGAATGCCATCATTGCATCGCTGCTCTATAAGAAACATCCCAACGAACTCAAATTGGTCCTCGTAGACCCCAAGAAGGTGGAATTCAGCATCTACAACAAGATTGCACCCCACTATATGGCTGCGTTGCCGGAAAATGAGGATGAACCTATCATCACCGATGTACAAAAAGTGGTGCGCACGCTCAATTCGCTTTGCAAACTGATGGACCATCGCTATGACTTGCTGAAAAAGGCACAGGTCAAGAAAATAGATGAATACAACAATAAGTTTGTCAACCACAGACTTAAACTCACCGACGGACACGACTACATGCCTTATATTGTTGTGATTATCGATGAGTTTGGTGACCTCATCATGACTGCCGGCAAGGAAATAGAACTGCCCATCCAGCGCATTGCCCAGTTGGCACGTGCCGTGGGTATCCATATGATTATTGCAACCCAGCGCCCTACCACCAAGGTCATCACGGGTAACATCAAGGCCAACTTCCCCGGACGTATGGCTTTCCGGGTGACGGCGCAGATAGACTCGCGCACCATTCTTGACACCACCGGTGCCGACCAACTCATCGGCCGGGGTGACATGCTCTTCCTTTCGGGTGGCGAACCTGTGCGTTTGCAATGTGCATTTATCGACACCCCGGAGATAGAATCTATCAGCAACTACATTGCCGCGCAGCCTGGACCAACCGACCCCATGGAACTGCCGGAGCCTGATGACAACACCGGGGGCTTCGGAGGTGGTCTTGGCGGTGGTGACTCCAAGAGCCTTGATCCATATTTCGACGAGGCGGCACATGCCATTGTCACCACACAACAAGGTTCTACAAGTATGATTCAGCGCCGGTTCTCCATCGGATATAACCGAGCCGGACGATTGATGGATCAGTTGGAAATGGCCGGTATCGTGGGAGCTGCACAAGGATCAAAACCTCGCGAAGTGCTCATTACGGATGAGAGTAGTCTGAACATGCTGCTGACACAAATCCACAGTAGTTAAAAGCGTTAAACAATATGAACAGGAGTAACACGACTGCGACTAACTACGTTCTTGTTGTTGAATTAAATTTGAAGTGAAATGAAGAAGACAATGCTTGTCACCCTGATGGTGATGATGACCATGTGTATCCATGCACAAAACGCAACTCAGGCACGTAGAGTTTTAGACAAGACTGCTGCCATTGTAGGCAATCCAGGCGGTGCATCTGCCAATTTTAAAATATCCGGTTCGAAGATGGGAGCTGCCAACGGTAGCATTTATATCAAGGGCAACAGGTTTCATGCCCGTACGGGACAGGCCATGGTCTGGTATAACGGCAAAACGCAATGGAGTTATCTTAAATCGACCAATGAGGTGAATGTGTCCACGCCCACCGAAGCCCAACGCATGAGAATGAATCCATACACCTTTATCACGATGTATAAAAGTGGCTATGCCTTAGGCATGACAACCAAGGGTGCCAACTACCAAGTGCACATGACGGCACAAAACAAACAACGCGCTGTGCAGGAAGTCTATCTCACCATCAACAAGGGCACCTATAAACCGAGCGTCATTAAAATGCGTGAGAGGAACAAGTGGATAACCATAACGTTATCCGGATTTCAAACCAAGAATTTGCCCAACAGTATGTTCTTTTTCAAATCCGGAGATTTTCCATCAGCCGAGATCATCGACTTGAGGTAGGGCCTATGACTTGTTTCAGGCAGATTCTTTAAAAATGCTCGCATGAAACCTAAGCTCAGCTTTCGCCGTTTGTTTGTCCTTCTTCGCCAACATCAAAACTTGGCCGAGCAACGAGATCCTATCTTCGAAGCCAACAGGGCTGCGAAATGGGTAGCCATCATCTCCATGGCATTTTTCGTTGTCTATCTCATCATGATAGCTATTTTGCTTGCCCTTTCGGCAAATGAAACGAGAAGGTTTACATCGCCGGAGTTGTTCATGAGTGTGTCGCCTATCATCTTTCTTCTCGACCACTGGGTTCGGTTCTTGGTACAGCAAACGCCATCTCAGGTCATCAAACCATACGTCATTCTGCCGATTCCCAAATACACGTGTATTGATTGTTTCATCATCAATTCGCTGTTCAACTGGGGCAACACCTTCTGGTTTGCAATGCTTATTCCGTACTGTCTCATGTCGGTGGTGTTCAGCTATGGTTTTTTCGCTTCTCTGTCCCTTTTGCTGCTTTTCTATATCATGATATTGGCAAATAGTCAATGTTATGCTATCGTGCGTACGCTTACATCGCATCATATATTATGGTGGCTGCTACCTGTCGGTGTCAGCATGGCTATCATCAGCCCATGGCTGATTGTCGACTTCGATTATATGATGAAGTTCTACGCCGTCTTGGGCTCTGGAATTGAATCGGGCAATATCCTCCCCCATCTCATAGCTTTGGCAACGTTAATGGCATTGCTGTACATCAACCGGCGTTTGCAATATAATAATGTGATGCAGGAGTTAGGCAAGATCAGCGACACGGCTCCGACCAAGGTGTTTGACTTTACGGTTTTGAACAGGTTAGGCGAACTCGGTGAATATCTTAAATTAGAGGTGAAGCTCCTCAGCCGGAACAAGAATCCACGCAAGAGCTTTATCTCGGCAACACTTGTTGTTGTTTTCATCAGTGCTATCATATCATTCACCGAAATATACGACACGCAGTTTATGACCAATTTCTGGTGCATCTATAATTTTGTGATATATGCCCTTATGCTACTGGTTAGGGTGATGGGATACGAAGGCAACTATATTGATGTGCTGATGGTTCATAAGGAGAACATTTTGAGACTGCTCACATCCAAGTATTATTTCTTCTGCCTGTTGCTCATTCTCCCGTTCGTTCTGATGTTACCCATGGTGATTGTTGGAAAGTGGGATTTACTCATGTTGGTGTCATACGGAATATTTACGGCCGGGTTCCAGCATTTCCTGCTCATGCAGCTCGCCGTCTACAACAACAAGGCTTATCCACTGAATGAGAAGTTTACAAGTAAAGGCGGAGTGAGCAACAATTACATACAAATGATAGAAGCAACAGCAGCCTTTATTTTACCTATGTTTGTCATCAGTGTCTTGGAATTGTTTCTCGACAAGACAGTTGCATGGATTGTCATGATGACAATTGGAATGGTATTTATTGTGACACATCAGTTATGGCTCCGCAATATCTACAATCGAATGATGAGGCGTAGGTATAAAAACATGGAGTCGTTCCACGCATAGATCAGCAACCGTCAAATGCTCCACCTGTTGCCACGCTTTGCCCGTTCAGGAACAGACGGCGACATGAATGCTCCCGAGCCCCCCCGTGCAACACCACGATACTGTGCCCATCGCGAATTTATTTTTTCGACGTAATCCACGGTTTCTGAGCCACGCATATATCCATACTTCACAACCTTGTCCCTGTAATAAGCCGGGCTGCTGAGCTTGAGTACAAACTCCTTGACATTTTCCCAGCGATTGGGGTCCTTGCCATTTTTGCGAGCCAAAGCCATGGCATCCCTAATGTGATAATGCCCACCGTTGTAGCTGGCCAAAACATATGAAACGCGCTCTGAGGCAGGTACATCTGCAAAGCGAGCGTTCAGCTCCTTGATATATTTGGCGGCAGCAGCGATATTGTCCTCCGGATTATGAATACTGCCGAGTGGTAATCCTAAATGGGTGGCCGTAGCCGGCATAATCTGCATGAGTCCACGTGCTCCCGCCCACGATTGTGCCATAGGGTCGAAAGTTGACTCCTGATAGCATTGGGCAGCCATCAATCGCCAGTCCCAACGGGCTATCGGTGCATATCGTTGGAAATAATGATCATAACGCGAAATGATGCCTTGGGAACGGTTAAGCATGGGTGAATAAACCCTGCGAGTGACACTGCGTGTAGAGAGCAGAAAGCGCTCCCGCTGCGTGATTTCGGCTATCATCTCGGGCTTGAACCATCTGTTGAGTGTGTCGGCCAGCTCCTTATTGTCAGGTTGCACTGCCCACCCTGTTTTTCCAGAGTTTTGCGTTGCACCTGCAAAACAAACTCCCTTGAGAGTTTGGGGCAATTGAAAAGCCACGATATCTCCATCGCCGTTTTTAATTCGAGTTATGAGTTCTGTAGTATCCCTGCACAATTCGACGCGAAGCGATACGCCTAAGGCTTGTGCAAACTGCTCGCACAACAAATATTGCAACCCCATTCCTTTGCCATGGTAGTCATAATAGGTTTCCGGCCCGGAAATGGTGAGCATAATAATTTCTCCGTTATTGATGATGTCGTTGAGACCAAAGGCGCTGTTTGATGGAACCGTGTCTTGTCCCAGGGCACTACCCCACGGTGTGACATCCGAACGCTGCTGCTCCGCACACGAGACGACGGACAAAAAAAACAACAAAGGCACCACGGGGTATAAATATCGCATAATAACTTGATTTGGTCACAAAAGTACAACTTTTATTGCACATATACTTAAAAATCAGTACATTTGCATATAATTTTAAGATAATTAATAGAAAACATACAAGTCCTTTTCCATGTTAAGAATTGCAGTCCAATCCAAAGGTCGTCTCTACGATGACACCATGAGTCTGCTTGCGGAAGCAGATATCAACGTCTATCCCAGCAAGAGATCCTTGTTGGTGCAAAGTTCGAACTTCCCCCTTGAAGTGCTTTTTCTCCGAGACGATGATATCCCACAAAGTGTGGCCAGTGGCGTGGCCGACATCGGTGTTGTGGGCGAAAATGAGTATGAAGAGCGTCGGGAAAATGTACAGATTATCTCGCACCTCGGCTTTTCAAAATGCCGGCTTTCGCTGGCCATTCCCAAAGCATTGACCTATCCTGGCTTGCAATGGTTTGATGGGCGCAAGATTGCCACATCATATCCCAATATACTCAAGCGATTTCTTAATAAAAACAATATCACGTCGGATATCCATGTAATCACCGGATCTGTAGAAATATGTCCAGGCATAGGCTTGGCCGACGCTATTTTCGATATTGTTAGCTCGGGGTCAACTCTCGTACACAACAATCTGAAAGAGGTTGAGGTGGTGATGAAGAGCGAAGCTCTGCTCATTGGTAACTGGAAGATGGATGACGAAAAGCATGCTGTGCTGAATGAGATGCTGTTTCGTTTTGAGGCGGTACACGCAGCAAAAGCGAAGAAATATGTCATGATGAATGCTCCCAAAGACAAAATAGCAGAAATTATCAAGGTGCTGCCTGGCATTAAAAGCCCTACTGTTATCCCCCTTTCCGATCCTGAATGGTGTGCCATCCATACTGTACTTGCCGAAAAAAGATTCTGGGACGTTATTGGTAAATTAAAGGATTTGGGCGCACAAGGTATTCTCGTGTCTCCCATTGAAAAAATGATTTTGTAAACCAGACATCATGCACATAATAAAATACCCACCAAAAAGCGAATGGAGTAGAATTTTGAAACGTCCACATTTAGACGTTTCACAACTCAATGAGACCGTGAATGAAATTCTAAGTGATGTCAAATCACGAGGAGACGAGGCGGTAAGACACTATGAAGCGCTGTTTGACCAAGCAGACTTGGGGGACTTGACAGTAAGTGATGAGGAAATTGATGAAGCCATGTCAATGGTATCAACAGACTTGAAAGAAGCATTGGAGCTGGCTTATCACAACATCAGCAAATTTCATGAGTCACAACTTTTTCATGGGAAGATGGTGGAAACAGCACAAGGAGTGGTATGCTGGCAGAAGAGTGTGGCCATAGAGAAGGTAGGTCTGTATATTCCTGGTGGAACCGCCCCACTCTTTTCCACGGTGCTTATGCTGGCTACTCCAGCGAAAATTGCAGGATGCAAGGACATCGTACTTTGTACTCCGCCTAATCATGATGGCAAGATTCATCCGGCTATATTGGTTGCAGCACACATTGCCGGAGTTGATCGAATTTTCAAAGCGGGAGGAGTTCAAGCCATCGGAGCCATGGCATACGGTACACAGACCATACCCAAGGTGTATAAAATATTTGGTCCGGGCAACCAATATGTGATGGCAGCCAAACAGCAGGTTAGCCTGCACGATGTGGCTATCGATATGCCTGCCGGTCCAAGTGAGGTTTGCGTTATAGCCGACGAGGGCAGCAACGCCGAATTTGTTGCCGCCGATTTATTGTCGCAGGCAGAGCACGGATCTGACTCCCAGGTCATGCTTATATCTACATCGGATAATCTGATTACTGAGGTTAGAAGCCAAGTTGAACGACAACTTGAAAACTTACCGCGCAGAGAAATAGCCTCTGATGCTTTGAAAAATTCTAAGTTCGTATTGGTGCACGACATGGATGAGGCGATGCGACTAAGCAATGAATATGCGCCGGAACATCTCATATTGTCAACTGGGAATTTTGAGGAGATGGCTGACAAGGTTGTCAATGCCGGCAGTGTCTTTATGGGAAAATGGTCTTGCGAAAGCGCGGGCGATTATGCCAGTGGAACCAATCACACCTTGCCAACCCATCAATATGCCTTGGCCTATAGTGGAGTCAATCTGGATAGCTACTGTCGCAAGATTACCTTTCAGCAGCTGTCGGAGAACGGAGTAAGCAGCATAGGCAATGCCGTTGTAAGAATGGCAGAGGATGAGGGTCTCGAAGCTCATGCTCATGCCATGAGGATACGGTTGAAGAAGGTAGATGACAAAAAAGAATCAATCATTTCTCCATTGAATCATAAGGTTAGAAAGGGATAAAAATGAAGACATTGCAAGAATTAGTCCGAGAAAACATCTGGCGTCTGGCACCGTACAGCTCGGCACGAAACGAATACTCAGGACATGAGGCTCGAGTTTTTCTTGATGCTAATGAAAATCCTTACAACAAGCCTTTTAACCGTTATCCAGATCCTCTGCAGACAGAACTGAAAACAGAACTGTCAAGAGTCAAGCAAGTGCCGGCAGAAAACATATTTCTGGGTAATGGATCTGACGAAGCCATTGATTTAGTCTATCGAATTTTCTGTCGCCCTCAATTTGACAATGTGGTTGCTATAGAGCCTACATACGGTATGTATAAGGTGTGTGCTGATATTAATGATGTGGAATACCGTCCTGTCTTGCTTGACAGTAGCTACCAGCTCAATGCGGAAACCATGCTGGCTGCCTGCGATGACAAGACGAAGGTAATATGGTTATGTACGCCTAACAACCCCACAGGAAATAATCTTCAACAGGAGAAAATCACGAAAATACTTGAACGCTTTGAAGGAGTTGTTGTTATTGATGAAGCCTATAGCGACTTCTCCTCAGCAGAAGTCTTTCGCACCAAAATTGCCCAATATCCTAATATTATTGTACTCAACACCATGAGTAAGGCTTGGGGATGTGCAGCCATTCGCTTGGGAATGGCATTTGCAAGCAAAGAAATTATTAGTTTAATGAATAAGGTGAAATATCCATATAATATCAACTTGTTATCGCAGGAGCATGCAATCGACGCATTAAAACATCGTGAGGATGTGGAAAAATGGGTAAAATTGCTACTACTGGAACGTGGTCATCTGATGAATGCCTTCAGAGAGCTCCCTATTTGTGAGCAGGTTTACCCTTCTGACGCAAACTTCTTCTTGGCAAGAATGACTGATGCACAACGAATTTACAATGATCTAATAGATAAAGGTATTGTCGTAAGGAACAGGACACGGGTGCAACTTTGCCACAACTGTTTGCGGGTGACCATTGGAACAAAGGGAGAAAATACAGAACTACTAAGCGCGTTAAGACAGTATAGATAAGCTTTTCAAAGCAGATACCAATACGTTATTTGGTATGTTCGCTTGATAAAGGGGTGCAACCTATCAAGCAGGCAATCTTATAGTTTGTTCATCTTCTTATAGTAATAGAGCCAATAAGTCTTACCATAACTGTCCTTAAGTTTCGTGTAGCGCACGCGTTTGTCCTTGTTCTTGCGCCTTATAGCCTGAAATCCTTCATAGTCTGCTTCCATCACAGGGTCTTTAAAGACGACCATGGGATTGTTCCTTAGATGCGTGTAAAGTGTTAATGCTTCTTGATAATGTTTGGGAAGATCTATATTCAATTGATAATATAGTGGAAGTGATCGTGTAAAGCCATCAATATCACAATCCAACAGGTAGGCGCACAAAAGCCAATCGTGCGAAACCCGGGTGGCCTTTTTGGTTTGATGCAATGCTTTCAAATAATCCATCGGACGCAGCTTTTCCCTATAAACGACGCCCAGCTCCTTGTATAAGACACTTTCAGAAGGCATCACCAACTGAACAGAAGTTCCATTCGGCAACATGGCATCAGAACCACCAACTAATGGATACTCAAATAACGATTCTCCAAGTTTGTTTTGTTTTGACAAAGCCCAAATCCGGAGGAAAGTCAGACTACTGTCGGTCTCTTCTTCCAGAATACCAACTTTGGAGGCGTCAGCATACTGGCCTGAAGACAAAAGCCTCTCAATGTGCATGCGATGATGGAACAAGCGATCGTTGCATCCAATAAAACATGTTAGCAAAGACATGGCGATCATGCCAAGTAAATTTACCCACAGGGAGAAAAGCACACTTCTGTTTTGTACCTGATGATGTACGGATTCCATTTGTTTGCACATCCAAACCACCCCCGCATATATAATCATCAATAGTGGGAAAAGCCAAAACCAATGTCCAATATAACCCTCACTTTCAAGATTTGGAGTGACATCGGTCAGTACGCCCAACAATATGAATGGCGGAAAGTAGGTAAGTGCATGAAAAAACCCGTTTATGCGTGTTGATGTGTGGATTGCTATTTGCAAGAGCCACAACACCAAAGTGATAACTATAGCACCAACCATGCGATTGTAATGGGTAACTCCCTTGGACAACACGTGCTGGGCAAACGATAATATATCTGCCTGATATTCATACAGATATAGAAACGAAAAAAGTAAGAAAAGAATGGAACAAACCAGCCTGATAACTGTTGTGCCATTCTTAAATTGATTTGTCATTAATGATTTCTTCTGAAATTATTGATGTCTTAACACTACTGCAGAACGAGCGGGTATATAGAGTTTCAACCATCCCTTATGTTCTTGTTCATAGAGGCTGTCATGGTTTGTGAAGTGTGTTATACTATCATCGGCCAAACCATTGCCTCCAAAGTCAGGCGAGTCTGTATTGAGTACAACCTTATACGAACCTTCAGGAACGAGAAAACCATAATCCGTGAACGATCGATTAGGCGAAAAATTAAATACGAATATCAAGCTGCCACGCATGAATGCCAACACTTGGTCACCGTCATTATGCCATATCTCCTGTACTGGTTGCTCATTGAACTTCTTCTCACTCTTAATTACCTTGAGCATTGCTGCATCAAAATCGCCGAGATGATGATAGTTCAATTCTTTGTTGTCAACAAGATTCCACTGGCGACGTGCATATTTATGACTCCACCCATTGCCTTCGCGAGGGAAGTCTATCCACTCTGGATGTCCAAACTCATTGCCCATAAAGTTGAGATAGCCACCATTCATGGCCGAGGCTGTAGCCAATCGAATCACCTTGTGCAAGGCTATACCGCGATGAACAATATCATTTTCGTCTCCCTTTTTGAAATGCCAATACATGTCGGCATCTACCAAACGGAATATAATCGTCTTGTCGCCAACGAGGGCTTGGTCATGGCTTTCACAATATGAAATGGTTTGTTCGTCCGACCGTCGGTTCTTGATTTCCCAAAAGATGCTGCTGGGTTTCCAGTCTTCGTCTTTGAGTTCTTTGATTGTCTTGATCCAATAGTCTGGTATGTTCATGGCAAGGCGGTAATCAAAACCATAACCGCCATCTTTAAATTGAGCAGCAAGTCCGGGCATTCCACTAACTTCCTCGGCTATGGTAATAGCTTGTGGATTATATTCATGAATCAACTTGTTAGCCAGTGTAAGATAGCAAATGGCATTGTCGTCTTGATGTCCATTAAAATAATCATCATATGAAACAAAAGCCTCGCCCAGTCCATGACTATAATATAACATGGAAGTGACCCCATCAAAGCGGAATCCATCAAAATGGAACTCACTAAGCCAATACTTGCAATTGCTCAATAGGAAGTGGATCACCTCGTCTTTGCCATAATCAAAGCACAGGCTGTCCCAGGCTGGATGCTCGCGTCGTTCGCCCGGATAAAAGAATTGGTTAGGGTCTCCAGCATAGTTGCCAAGTCCTTCGACCTCATTTTTCACGGCGTGAGAATGGACAATATCCATAATTACAGCAATACCCATTTCATGAGCAGTGTCAATGAGTTCCTTCAGCTCCTCGGGAGTACCGAAGCGACTTGAAGGAGCAAAGAATGAGCTGACATGATAGCCAAAACTTCCATAATAGGGATGCTCCTGAATAGCCATTACCTGTATGCAGTTGTATCCAGCTTTCGCTATTCGTGGCAATACATTATTCTTGAACTCCGTATAGCTACCTACTTTTTCTGCATCCTGAGCCATGCCTATGTGGCATTCGTATATAAGCAACGGGTCCTTCTTGGGACGAAAGTTCTTCTTTTTCCAGCTATAGGTTTCTTGGGGATCCCAAACCTGGGCAGAGAATATCTTTGTGTGTTCGTCTTGGACAACGCGTTGTGTCCACGCCGGAATACGTTCGCCTTCACCACCATCCCATTTCACATGAATCTTATACAAATCTCCATGTTTTATGGACTTTTCCGGGAGTTTCAGTTCCCAATTTCCATCACTGGTAATTCTCTTGCAACGATAAAGGTCGTTCTCTGTCCAATCGTTGAAATCGCCTACTAAATAGATTTCTGTGGCATTGGGTGCCCATTCTCGGAATACCCAGCCACCATCCGATGTTTTATGTAAGCTGAAGTAATTATAACCATTGGCAAAATCTGAAAGAGACATCTTGCCATTCTGAGTCAACTGACTTATCTTCCATAAGGCATGTTCATGACGGCCACGTATTGCCTCTTCAAAAGGTTCAAGGTACGGGTCGTGAGCAACGATTCCAATATGTTTTGGAGTAGAGCTTTTTTGCGAGTTAGAAACTTTCCTCCGAGTATCCTCTTTTACATTCCTTTTAGTTGCCATAGCATTATTGGATTGATGGTTATATTAGACGCTAACTTTGAAAATAGCCTTTCTGAATGACGACTGAGCCGAAATGCCAGGAGCATGTCCATCTTGTGGCATAAAGATAACAAACTGTCCCGGTTTCACTGTCACGAAAGTTTGGGAGCCCACCCCGAGCAACTTAGCCATATCCTTGTCTTCATTGTATTCAGCAGCAGGTAGGTCCTTCACTGGGATATATCCATAGGTCTCCGATGTACTGATAGGTACCTGAATGTCTATCATCTTTTTATGATATTCCATGGCAGCCTCCTCCCGCGTTTTACCTTTGAGCGTTTGAATATTTACGAATACGTCTTTATTCCTTATAAGATGCTTGCCATCTTCTAATGTCTCCAGCTTATTCGACTCCAAAAAGTTAACGACATCCTGAAACAACGGATTCAGGGAAACGTATTTCTTTAAATTCTCTAATGTGTCAATTATCATAAATTATAGTATAAAGAATTAATTTAATTATCATTAAAACGACGCCCACTGTCGTAATGCCCCGTTGAGATGACCTGACCGTTCCGATCCTTCTCCACAAATCGTCCGTCTCGTATATCATTGACATAGGTTCCTTCAAAGCGCTTGCCATTTTTCTGCTCCTCTATGGCTTTGCCATTACGCATGCCATTTTTATAAGTTCCCTTGAAACGTGTGCCGTCGGCGTAATGAATAATCACCTCACCATCGATTTTGCCATTCACAAAATCTCCATCAAACACATCCCCATTTTTCTTGGTGAGTTTGCCTCGACCATTTTGAAGATCATTTTTCCAAAGTCCCTCGTATTTGTCTCCTTGTGCCCATACAAAAGTGCCAAAACCATGACGGTTACCTTCGGCGAAACGTCCTGTATACCGATCGCCATTGGCATATTTAAAGATGCCCTCTCCCGTACGTTCTCCTTGATCATAATCACCCTCGTATCGGTCACCGTTTTGAAATATATATATACCCCTGCCCTGCTGAATATCGTCTTTCCACTGACCTTTATAGACGTCGCCATCAGCATACTTGTTTACACCATAGCCCGAGCGCTGGTTGTTAACCCATTCGCCCTCGTAAGTTGTACCGTCTCCCCAGTCGAAAAACCCTTTTCCTTCCTTCTTGTCATCTTTCCACTGTCCTTTATAGTAGGCTCCATTGGCATATGTATATTTGCCTTTCCCTTGTCGCATGTCGTGATACCAGTCTCCGTCGTACTTATCTCCGTTAAAGTAATACATGATACCATGTCCTTGCTGATAATCTCTAAACCATAACCCTACATACTTATTATTGTTGTTAAAATAATAAGTACCGTGTCCATGTTGCTGATTTAAAATCCATTGTCCTTCGTATTTTTCTCCATCAGAAAAAGTGTATATGCCATATCCGTGCCGTTTACCCTTAACGAAATCACCTTCGTAAGTGTTGCCGTTGTCAAACAATACACTCCCCTTACCCTGTGGTTTGCCAGCAGCCATTTGTCCTTTATATACCCCTCTAATACCAACCTCCTGCACAGTACATGAGCCCAATGTTATTTTCTGAGCATAATTGCAGATTGGAATTGAGAGAAATAATAAAGCCAATATCTTTTTTTTCACCATTCAGAATTTTTGTTATATTCAATTTCAAAGATAGTAATAATAATCGAATATAAACCTTGTACGATTGATATTTAAATCTTTAAATTACGATTTTAACATTATTAAATAAGCCCCGTTGTTTATATTTTCGTAATTTTGCACTATCAACAAAGACCAAAACATGAAGAAAATTGCAATTATCCCTGCACGATACTCATCAACCCGATTCCCAGGCAAACCTTTGGCGCTACTTGCAGCAAAACCTGTCATTCAACATGTTTATGAAAAAGTATCACAGATTATAAGCGAAACATGGGTAGCCACAGACGATGAACGAATTTTCAACAAAGTGAAGGAATTCGGCGGAAAAGCCGTGATGACGCGAGCAAACCATCAAAGTGGAACTGACAGGATACAAGAGGCGGTCAGTCACATAAAAACCGATGCAGAAATAATCATCAACATCCAAGGAGATGAACCTTTCGTACAGCATTCTCAAATCAACACCCTGTGCAAACTTTTTGAAGACCCTGACACCCAGATCGGTACCATCGGAAAAGTGTTCTCGGATATCGAAGCGGTTGAGAACCCCAATTCTCCCAAAGTCATTATAGACAACCATCAGTTTGCCATGTACTTTTCTCGTTCTCCAATTCCATTTATAAGAGGGGTTGAAAAAAAAGAATGGATTAATCATTTCCCTTTCCTCAAACATATTGGCATCTATGCGTATCGAAAAAATGTATTAGAAAAAATCACGCAATTGCCACAGTCTTCATTAGAAATAGCAGAAAGTTTGGAGCAGTTGCGATGGCTTCAAAATGGATATAAAATTAAAGTTGGGTTCACTGATGTTGAAACAATTGGAATTGATACACCTGCGGAATTGGAAAAAGCTGAGCAATACTTACGTAGTCACCCGACTGACATGTGATATATTATGTTGTAGCAATTAAGTTTTACCGGGTTTCATACCTCAGTTCTGCTTGTAAACGAATGTTATAATTTTGTAAATAAGGGTAATGAAATTGTTACTCTTATTTATTTTTACTATATTTAGTTCGCTTTTAAATAAATCGTTTTATTAAAAGCTTTTTATTACCATTTTATAAGCATGAGACAACTTAAGATTCAGAAGAGTATAACAAACCGTTCCAGCGAAGCATTAGACAGATACCTTGTTGAAATAGGACGCGCACCCCTCATATCGATTGACGAGGAAATAGAGCTCTCCCAAAAGATTCGGAAAGGGGGCAGAGAAGGTCAGAGGGCAAAAGACAAACTCATCACTTCCAATCTTCGCTTTGTTGTATCTGTCGCAAAACAGTATCAACACCAAGGATTATCATTAACTGACTTGATAAACGAGGGGAACATCGGACTTATCAAGGCTACTGAAAAGTTTGATGAGACACGAGGATTTAAGTTCATATCATATGCTGTGTGGTGGATTCGCCAGAGCATACTGCAAGCTATCGCCGAACAAAGTCGAATTGTGAGGCTTCCCTTAAACCAAGTTGGAACTCTGAGCAAAATCAACAAGGAAATCAACAATTTCGAGCAAAGGCACGAGCGCCGTCCAAGCACTCAGGAAATAGCCGAAGCCATTGATGTGGAAGCAGGTAAGATAAGGATGAGCATGATGGCCGACGGACATCATGTGAGCATAGATGCACCTTTTCAGGAAGATGAAAGCAACTCTATGGCAGACATTATGGCCAGTGGAGATGACACCAGAACAGACAAGAGGGCTGATCACGAAAGCATGGCTCAAGAGCTGAATACCGTACTTGAGAGTGTTCTAAAAGAACGAGAAATAACCATTATTAGAGAATGTTTCGGCATAGGATGCCATGAACTGGGACTTGAGGAAATTGGCGATCGTTTAGGTCTGACACGCGAACGGGTTCGACAGATAAGGGAAAAGAGCATTGCAAAACTACGTGAAAGCGGGAATATTAAAATTTTGATGAAGTATTTGGGATAAGTTAGCCCACGCCGCTACGGTGGCTGTTGGGCAATTGCCTTTGCGACCACCAAGGGTATCCTGTTTTGACAACGATATACAGATTTTATGCAAATAGATATCAGCAATCTGGTTAAATCATTTGGTGAGAAAACCGTTGTAAACATCCCACAGTTCACCATACATCACGGAGAAATCTTAGGACTGGTAGGTAACAACGGTGCTGGCAAAACCACCCTGTTCCGTCTTATGCTCGATTTGCTCCAGGCCAGTCAAGGTAATGTGTTTCTCACCCCCATGAAAGAGGAGGGCGACCAAGAGCCAGATCCCATCGATCCGGCACAGTCAGAGGAGTGGAAAAAAATAACAGGTGCATATATTGACGAAGGATTTCTCATCGACTTTCTTACTCCGGAAGAGTATATTGATTTCATAGCCAAGGTAAACGGAATAGAGACCATAGACTGGAAAAACATTGAGTCAAGTCCTATAGGCCAATATCTTCCTTTTACCAATGGCGAAATTTTCGGACAGAAAAAATATATTCGAAACCTCAGCGCAGGTAATAAACAAAAAGTAGGGATCATCTCCATTTTATTCACCCAACCAGAATTAATCATTCTTGATGAGCCCTTTAACTTTCTTGATCCGTCAGGACAAAACATTCTCAAGAAACTTTTAACTGATTATCATGCCAACACGGGAGCAACCCTACTAATCAGTAGTCATAATTTGCAACACACCGTAGACATCAGCACCCGAATAACTTTGCTCGAACATGGGCAAATCGTTGAAGATCTCTCTAACGAAAAAGGCAGTGCCAGAGAAACACTGGAGGCATACTTTAAGGCTTGAGTCCTTTTATTTTTGCAGTTCACCAACAATATGATAGTTCAAGCTTTGGCCGAAACTTTCAGCGATTTCATCCAACTACCGCGCCATATACGTACCAGGAAGATAATGCCACGGAACGTCAACTCACTGGCCATTGCCACCCATACACCCTTAAGTCCGTACTGCTGGGCAAGATAATAAGCCAAAGACAGACGCACACACCACATTGAAATAAGATTCATGACAGCGGGCTTGAGGGTGTCACCAGCTCCCACACACACAGAATAGCTCACGATGGAAGCGGCAAAGAACGGCTCAGCAAAGGCCTCGATGCGCAATACTGCGGCACCAAGCTCGCGAATCTCGTCCACGGGAGAGAGGAATCCGATCATTTCCGGTGCAAAAATATACATCAACACACCCATAAACGCCATAACCAGCATACCGATACCAATGGTCATGTGAGCGAAACTCCGACACAGGTCGTTGCGCCCCGCACCATGGGTCTGCCCCACCAGCGTTGTGGCCGCTTCGCCGATACCGTAACCGGGCATATAGCAGAGACTCTCCGCAGTGATGGCAAACGAATTGGCTGCTATGGCAAAGTTGCCCAGCGGAGCCACAATGAGCGTACTCACCACTTGCGCTCCACTCATCAACACAGACTGAATAGCAATGGGCAAGCTGATTTTCAGGGCATTGCGAACATAATCCCACACCCAAACAAAAGGCGTATGGTCAAGATGGAGCGCCAAAATCTTGTTACGACGCACGGCCATGTACGACATGGGGATTACTGTCAAAACATAGGCACTCATTGTACCCAGAGCGGCTCCCATAACGCCGAGTTCAAGTATATAGATATAAAAATAGTTGAAAACTACATCAAGTATACATAGAATAATGCTCAGTATACTCGGGATGTGCATATCGCCGGAACTCTTCTGCATGGCACTCATCAGGTGATAGAGCAACACCACGGGAAGTGTGAGCGAATAAATAAGAAAGTAGACAGAAGCATCGGAAGCAATATCTGCTCCCCCTCCCAGCCAAAAAGGCAACGGACTGTGGATAGTCACTCCTATTGCACTCATCAGTAATGCAAAAATCAAACCACAAACAATGGCATGACGAAACACCTGCCGAGCCTTGAAGAAATCGTTGGCTCCAATGAAATGAGCTACCTGTACGGAAAAACCGATACTCGCTGCACTCATCACCGAGCCCATGAGCCACGTGGTGGTTTCCACCAAGCCGATGCTTGCGGAGGCCTCTGCTCCCAGATGTCCCACCATAGATGCATCGATAAAAAACATCATTACCGTGGTGATCTGTGCCAGCATGGACGGAATACTCAGTTCTACAATAAGGTTGAACTTCTCCCTGCCACTCAACGGTAGTTGCTCCCGTATCTTAGCCAGCAAAGCCTCACTTCGTTTGTTACTTAACATATATATGGTTTGCGCGTGTAAAGGTACATAGTTTTACATAAAATGCAAAATGAAACTGCATTATAAAAGGCGATTTTCCTTGCGGAATCGCCTCACATATATGGAGTAGTCTACTCTCTTTAAAATAGAAATCCCATCACAGGATTGCCTCTCCACCATCGACATGTGGCAGCCCTTTGCTGCTCACATGATTTGCTCTCTGACATCATCAATCTTTCTACCTCTCCTTCCATTCCTGTTATCCTGACTCGTCAAAGCTACTGCTTGCGACAGGCGCATCCATCACGGTTGCTCAGCTACCTTTTGTTGGTTACTTCTCTGGCCTATCTTCTTGTTTCCTGAATTTACATCTTTTCTATTGCCATTCTGTACCTATCGAACTATTCTATTTGTTGGCATGCATTTTCTGTGCTGACTCATGATCTCTGCTATAGCAAATCCTCCTATAATGTCTCTCTAATTTTCATGTCATTTGACTAATCGTAGGACACATTCTCATGTATCGGACTGTCTTCTGTTCTGAAGACGATGCAAAGATAGAGTGAATTATCAAACTCAACAACCATTCGATTGTTTTTTCATACAAAAAGATATAATTCTTGACCTGTGTCAAGAAAGTGTGCGCGTACACAGAAAGTGATTCGGGAGAGATTCCCGACAATCTCTTCTCGCCTACTCGACCTGCCAGCTATAGTTCCCCTTGGCTTTGAAATCGGGAACCGATTGTCCTGCAGAATAGTAAGAAACGAGTTTGATGGTAAATACAAGCACGGAGTATGCCGGTATTGAGGAATTGGCTTTCGTTCCATAACCCAATGTCCAAGGCACATACACCTCCCACTCATCACCAATGTGCATGTGCTGCAGAGCCGTGGCAAAGCCGTCGGTAAGTTTACTAACATGGAACTGTGCTGGGGCGGCAGTCTCATAAGTCGCTGTACTGCTACCCATTGAGGAGTCGAACTCATAGCCATTGGGGTACGAGGCTGAAGCGGTCAGTCTGCCCCTGTAATGTACTCGCACAGAATCAGTATACAGGGGGCACCCCACTCCAGAGCCCTCATTCAGCACGTGCACCACAATATATGAGGTATTATCGGCATGAACTGAATCCTCGTAGCTCCAGTTTTTATAAATTTTCCAGTTAGTATCCCCTCTGGCCACACTTTCCTTAGCCTGGGCATAGATACTGTTCCAACGTTTGATATTGGTGTTTTGCCAATCTTCAAACTCCTCAACATCGTCTGACGACTCTGAACAGGAACTGAAAAGTAAAAAGGTAAAAAGGCAAAAAGGTAAAAAAACTACCATACCCTTTAATATATTGATAGACGACTTCTTCATACTACAGATGTAATTCATAAAATTTACTGCATTTTTGCTTGTTTATCTTTCTACTTCTAAAGTCTTATTGATCCCAACCTTCAATTTGTTTGCCAAGTTTCTTCAGCAGCGAGGTAATGCTCACACGGTCCTCGATGATGGATCGCAGTTCACTGATATCAACGCGCTCTTGCTCCATGCTATCACGAAAACGCACAGTTACCTTGTGATCATTGGGCGTATCGTGGTCAACTGTCACGCAGAATGGCGTTCCTACTGCGTCCTGACGGCGATAGCGTTTGCCAATAGAATCTTTGGGGTCACCATAGTGGGTATTGAAGTGGAACTTCAAATCGTCCACAATCTTGTGTGCTATTTCAGGCAGTCCATCCTTCTTGTCAAGCGGGAACACTGCACATTTCACGGGTGCCAACGCCTCTGGCAGACGTAACACTACGCGAGTATCGCCATTCTCTAACTGTTCCTCGGTGTAGGCGTGGCACATCACACTGAGAAACATACGGTCCACGCCGATAGAGGTTTCCACCACGTAGGGCACGTAGCTCTGTTCGGTATCCGAATCAAAATACTTGATACCGCGGCCACTAAACTTTTCGTGCTGTGAGAGGTCGTAATCAGTGCGGCTGTGGATGCCTTCTACTTCTTTAAAACCAAACGGCATCTTGAATTCAATATCAGTGGCTGCATTAGCATAGTGAGCCAACTTGTCGTGGTCGTGGTAACGATAGTTCTCATGCCCCATACCAAGTCCCTCATGCCAAGCCAGACGAGCCTTCTTCCAGTATTCAAACCATTTCATCTCACTGCCGGGCTGGCAGAAGAACTGCATCTCCATCTGCTCAAATTCGCGCATGCGGAACACAAACTGGCGTGCAACAATCTCATTACGGAAAGCCTTACCAATCTGAGCAATACCGAATGGCAGTTTCATACGGCCAGTCTTCTGCACGTTCAGGTAGTTCACAAAGATGCCCTGAGCTGTTTCCGGACGCAGGTATATTTTGTTGGTTGCATCTGAAAGCGACCCCATCTCTGTGGAAAACATCAGGTTAAACTGACGCACATCGGTCCAGTTCTTTGTGCCGCTGATGGGATCAACAATACCCTCATCAATGATGATTTGTTTCAGGGCTTCGAGGTCTGGCCCCTGCATGGCCTCAGCATAGCGGGCATGCAATGCCTCCCGCTTCTTCTGATTGTCAAGCACACGGGGATTGGTCTCGCGGAACTTGGCCTCATCAAAACTCTCGCCAAATCGCTTAGCTGCCTTCTTGATTTCCTTTTCTATCTTCTCATCGTACTTGGCCATCTGGTCTTCGATCAGTACGTCGGCACGATAACGTTTCTTGGAGTCTCGATTATCAATCAATGGGTCATTGAATGCATCAACGTGGCCACTGGCCTTCCACACCGTGGGGTGCATGAAGATACTGGCATCGATGCCCACAATATTCTCATGGAGCAGCACCATGGACTGCCACCAGTATTGTTTGATATTATTCTTAAGCTCCACTCCGTTCTGACCGTAGTCATAAACAGCTGCGAGTCCATCGTAAATATCTGAACTTGGGAAGACAAAGCCGTATTCCTTGCAATGGCTCACTATCTTCTTGAAAACATCATCTTGTGCCATATTTCATATTTTTATTGAATATACTTTGTGCAAAGTTACTGCTTTTTCCGTGATTAAAGCAACGAAAAGGCATTAAATTAACAAGATGGGAACCTAATTCATGGTGTTGCAGGTCATTTGATATCTTTTATAAAAACAAGAAACATGGATGCAGCAATACTCGAAACAGTCAAAAACAGGCATTGAATAGGCACCAACCAAACCAAGGTGAGCAACCTTTTAATGCCTTTATATATTTTCTCAACGAGATGAGGATAGTTAGGCAGCGTCTGGCGGTCGAAAGACGATCGTATTGCGGTTGACAGACGATCGTTTCGCGTCCGATAGACAATCGTCTCGCATTCGACAGACGACCACATGAGGCCCAGAATAGAGTTGTACATCGCTAATCTGCTATCTGGAAAAAATCATTAAAGAAACATAAAATTAAACACCAAATTTCTTTTATTTGCACGAAATGTAATACTTTTGCAGCTGTAAATAAAATTTTACAAGGTCAAGCCACAATCAAGGAGAGATGCTCGAGTGGTTGAAGAGGCCCGCCTGGAAAGCGCGTAAACGCCAAAAGCGTTTCGGGGGTTCGAATCCCCCTCTCTCCGCAGAATGTTTGACCATTTTTATTTTTGAATTAATTCCCCATAGAGATGAAAAACTTGGTCAAACGTCTCATATTACCCTTCATTTTAGTCTTATGCTGTTGTTTCCTGCATGCACAAAGCACGCCCAATGTGCAAGGCAAAAAAGTGGATAAAAACACAGAAGTACACGCTGATTCAGCCGACTTGCAGGAGAGGGCTGACAGTGCGGCATCGGACGACTTTCTTGACGAAGTATTAACCGAGACAGACAGTGCCCAGATGACACCGATAGAAAGTGTCAGTTTTCACAAAGCCTTGAAGACCAAATTTATCGAGGGTAATGCCGGCTTCATGTCATTGGTAGCCCTTGCGCTGGTTCTTGGTTTGGCTTTCTGTATTGAACGCATGATCTATTTGAGTTTGTCGGAAATCAACGCTAAAAAATTTATGAATGATCTCGACAAGAAGTTGGCATCCGGCGATATTGACGGTGCCAAATCACAATGTCGTGAGACTCGCGGACCAGTGGCTTCAATCTGCTATCAGGGATTGGAACGCATAAACGAAACCATTGACAATATTGAGCGGTCTGTTGTAAGCTACGGTTCGGTCCAAAGTGCTAACCTCGAAAAAGGATGCTCCTGGATTACCCTTTTTATTGTAATGGCACCATCTTTAGGTTTTTTGGGAACGGTTATTGGTATGGTGATGGCCTTCGACCAGATACAAACCGCAGGCGATATTAGCCCAACGATCGTTGCATCTGGAATGAAAGTGGCTTTAATTACCACGATTTTTGGTATTATCGTGGCATTAATCTTGCAAATTTTTTACAATTACATTCTCTCTAAAATCGAACATTTAACCTCACAGATGGAAGAGTCGGCCATTAGTCTGCTCGACAGTGTGATGAGGTATAAGCTGAAAAACTCTAAATAACAGCTATGAACAACATGAAGAAATGGTCTGCCGAGAAGATGTCGATGCGTGTGTTCTACGTGTTGACAGCGTTGTGTATAGCCGTTTTTGCGTTGTTTTGGCTTGCTGGTTACGAACGTCCTTTTACTGATAATCCTAACTTCAACGCCCCGCTTTTTACGGATGCCGTTATCGTGTTAGGCTATTTGATCACTGCGACAGGCGTTGGCATATCCCTGTGGGCTGTTGTACGGGCTTTGAAAATCAGGGGACGAGGTGAGAGCTACGATAACAATATTGCTGTAAAGAAGATCAGTTACAGTATTACAATTGGGGTATTGGGGCTACTCTTGTTGACATTTATTGCTGGTTCGTCTGCTGAAATGACTATTAACGGCATACCATTTACCAACCAATTCTGGTTGAAAATGTCGGACATGTTCATCTACACATCGCTTATCCTGATGGGGGTTGCCATAGGAACGGTGATCTATGGCGCATCAAAATATACTCGTAGGAAATGAGATTCTACCATCGACGACATCGAGTACCCGAACTTAATACCACATCGACGGCAGACATATCCTTTATGCTGTTGATCTTTTTCCTTGTCACAACCAATATGGATGTGGACAAAGGATTGATGCGCCAGCTCCCTCCTGCCGAAGTGCAGGAGCAGGAAGAGTCGTTCGTAGCCAAAGGAACCATGATGACATTACGGCTAACAGCCGATAACAAGCTGTTAGCCGATGGTAAACCTATAGCGATGAAGCAGCTGCGCCGGCATACGGAAGCGTTTGTAAGAAAAATCGGAAAAAAGCACCTTATTAAAATAGATGCGGCACCAGAGGCGAAATACGACATCTATTTTCAAATGCAAAATGAGTTAGTCTCAGCTTATCGTAATCTTAGGAATGAAACTTCACGGCGCCTTTTTCATCAAGATTATGCTTCACTTTCCCAAGAGCAGCGCGACAGGGTGAAGTTGGAATGTCCCCAGCGCATTGCAGAGCAATATAATGGAATACCGACAGAAGGAAATCAGGTTTCGGCGGAAGGAGGCAAGGAATGAGTATGTTTTCTCACCGTCGGCATCAGGTTCCCGGACTCAACACGGCCTCATTGCCCGACTTGATATTTACGGTTCTCTTTTTTTTCATGATCGTTACACACATGCAAAAGAATGTCGTGAAGGTAAAATTCCATGTACCACAAGGTACAGAGCTGACACGACTCACCAAGAAAACAGCCGTCACCTATATATATATAGGACATCCCTCTACCAAGGTGCAAACCTCGGGCAAATACAATACTCGTGTGCAGATTAATGACAAATTTGTTTCTATTGATAAGATTGCCGATTACGTGTCGGCAGAGCAAGCACGTATGTCTCCTGAAGACCGTCGACATATGACTGTATCGATCAAGGCAGACAAGGACACCCCTATGGGAATTATTACCGAAGTGAAACAAGCCCTGCGACTGGCTAACGCCACACGAATTACATATTCAGCAGAAGAACGTAAAAAGCAAAGTCGCCGACCATAAGGCTTGACTTTCGTATCCAAGTGCTGGAATAATAGGGCTATATGATGGTGCCAAATCTATTTTTTAAAATTATAATCAGAAAACAAGGCACCCAACCGTCAACAAAGTATACGAAATATAAAATGTCGATAAAGTTAATCTGACATTTGACTTTCTTGCTTTTCCATTTTTTTTAGTATCTTTGAAGTCTAAAACAGTATAGTCAAATTACCTATGGACGACGATAAAAGCAAAGACAAAGATAAGAACGACAACATCCTACATGGAAACCATCATCAGGACTCAACACCCCAAGAGAATTCCGATGAAAGTACTGACGAATATAGTGGTGAGGAATTGCATTCGGATTACAAGGTAGCAGGGCAATTTGATGCATCTGCGGTGCACCACTTAAGTGGCATGTACAAGAACTGGTTTCTCGACTATGCATCCTACGTGATATTGGAACGTGCCGTGCCCGACATTGAGGACGGACTGAAGCCCGTGCAGCGGCGCATTCTGCACTCCATGAAACGCATGGACGACGGCAGATATAACAAGGTGGCCAACATCGTGGGTCACACCATGCAGTTCCACCCCCACGGCGATGCGTCCATTGGCGATGCCCTCGTGCAGCTTGGACAGAAAGACCTGCTCATTGATACGCAGGGAAACTGGGGGAACATTCTCACTGGTGACCGTGCTGCTGCCCCTCGCTACATTGAAGCCAGACTCTCGAAGTTTGCCTTGGAAACCGTATTCAACCCCAAGACTACGGAATGGCAGCAAAGTTATGACGGTCGCAACAAGGAGCCGGTAACATTGCCAGTAAAGTTTCCCTTGCTGTTGGCTCAAGGAGCTGAAGGTATTGCCGTGGGACTGAGTAGTAAGGTGTTGCCACATAATTTCAACGAACTGTGCGATGCCGCCATCAGCTATCTCCGGGGTAAGGAATTTGAACTCTATCCCGACTTCCCCACCGGCGGAGCTATTGACATATCAAAATACAATGACGGACAGCGTGGAGGAACGGTGCGCGTGCGTGCTAAAATCGAAAAACTCGACAGTAAAACGCTCGTTATCCGAGAAGTGCCCTTCACCAAGACGGCAGCATCGCTTCAGGAATCGATCACCAGAGCCATTGAAAAGGGGAAAATCAAAGCTCGCCGCGTCATTGATATGACCGCACGAGACGTGGAAATCCAAGTGCAGCTCTCCCCGGGGATATCATCGGACAAAACGATTGATGCTCTGTATGCATTCACCGACTGTGAAATCAATATTTCGCCCAACTGCTGCGTGATAGATGGAAACAAGCCGGCTTTCCTTACCATCAGCGACGTGCTCAAGCATAATGCTGACCGCACGATGGGACTGCTCAGGACGGAGTTGCTCATTCGCAAGGGCGAATTGGAGGAAATGTTGTTTTTCGCTTCCTTAGAACGAATCTTCATAGAAGAGCGGATGTATAAGGAGAAAAAATTTGAACAGGCACCCAGTCAGAAGGCTGTGCTGGCTTTTCTGGACAGCAAATTCGAACCGTTCAAGAAAGATCTCATCAGGGAAATCAGGGAGGATGACTACCTCCGGCTGCTTGAAATCAAGATGCAACGAATCCTGAAATACAATAAGGACAAGGCCGACCAACTGATGAAAAAGACGATGGCCGAGATCAAGGGCATCGACCACGACCTGGCTCACATGACCGATGTCACCATTGCCTGGTACAAGCATTTGAAGAACACATATGGCAAAGACTATCCGCGACTCACGGAGATTCGCAGCTTCGACACCATCGATGCGGCCACAGTAGTCGAAGCTAACGAGAAACTATATATCAACCGTCAGGACGGGTTTGTTGGAACTGGGTTGAAAAAACATGAGTTTGTGTGTAACTGCTCTGACCTTGATGACATCATTATCTTCTACCGTGACGGAAAATACAAAGTTATGAAGGTTGCCGACAAGATATTTGTAGGCAAAAATATTATATGGGTGCAGGTATTCAACAAGAATGACAAGCGTACCATTTACAATGCTGTCTACCGTGACGGTAAAAATGGGTATAGCTATATTAAACGGTTCAATGTGACAAGCATGACCCGAGACCGCGAATACGACATCACACAAGGCAAGCCTGGTTCAAGGGTTCTTTATTTCACAGCGAATCCCAATGGCGAAGCCGAAATTATCAAGGTGACACTCGACCCAGATCCCAAAAAGAAAAAACAAAACATATTCTTGGAAATGGATTTCTCGGATGTCAAGATCAAAGGGCGAACAGCTAAGGGCAACATATTGACGAAGCGAGGCGTGCATCGCATCACTTTAAAAAGCCACGGACGCTCCACGTTGGGTGGTCGTAAGGTTTGGTTTGATCAGGACGTTAATCGCATTAACTACGAGGATCACGGTCGCTTACTCGGAGAATTCAACGATGGCGACAGCATTTTGGTAGTGCTTGACAACGGCGATTTCTATATCTCTGACTTTGATGCGAACAACCACTATGAGAAAAATATCAAAGTGTTGGAGAAATGGGATGCCAATAAAATTTGGACCGCTCTGCTTTATGATGCCGACAACCAAGACTATCCCTATATCAAGCGATTCCGTATGGAAGCAACCAAACGACATCAAAATTATATCAGTGACAATCCGGAAAGTAAGCTCATACTGCTCACCGACACTGCCTATCCACGCTTCAAGGTGACTTTCGGTGGCGATGACGCGGTACGTCCAGCCATGGAAATTGATGCAGAAGAATATATAGGGGTCAAGGGTTTCAAGGCGAAGGGTAAGCGTGTGTCGACATGGAATGTGGCCAGAATAGAGGAGCTGGAGCCAATGCGGAAGCCTGAACCAGAAATCATAGAAGAAGAGGGCAATGAGCAGGAAAATCTTGATCCGGATGCGGGCAAGTCGCAACAACAGATCATTGACGAGATGACCGGACAGCTCAGCCTGTTCAATGACAATGATTAGCATGCCTAACAACAGATATAAGCAGATACTTGTCGCGACTCTGTGGCTTGCGATAAGCATGACTGTTATTGCACAGGACGACGTGAAAACATCGAAAAATCCAGTGCAAACAGAGCGATCGGGTATGCTCGCAGTGGGACATACCAGTATTCTCGACACTTACCTGTCACAGGAAACATTCCAAGGTACGGAAATAAGGTACACAGCGCAATCGCTACGACAACGAACCAATAGCAAAATTTCGCGCGAATCATCGCATCATCTCCTTTTGTCATCGGCAGGCACACGGGGTAATAACAAGTCACTGCTTACTGCGATGTACAACTTTAAGATAGGATGGTATCACGGCTGGGAGTTAGAAGGTTATGACATCAATGTCAGGATTGGGGGACTGGCTGATGGCACGCTGGGTGGGTCATACAATACCCGGAATTCTAACAATCCTGCACAAGCCCGCATCTCGCTCTCAGTAAATCCGGCGATTCGAACCATGTGGAAATTCCGTATATGGAAGTACCCTCTTAAATTAAACTATGAAGTGTCGACGCCCTTGATAGGTTTAGCTTTCTCGCCTAATTACGGGCAATCCTATTATGAAATTTTCTCAGAAGGAAACTATGATCACAACATTGTAGTGATCACTCCTTTCAAGGCACCTCAACTGTATCAAAGACTCACTCTCGACTTTAAACTTTGGCGCACAACACTGAGTTTCGGTTATATGGGCGACCTGCGGCAAATGGAAGCCAACAGCCTAAAATATCACCAATATACCCATGCTATTGTACTGGGTTGGAAATACTGATCACCCCCACCCTATACTTACCAAGGCTTGACTGCTATGAAAAATAAGTTCCTACTCTCTATCACTTCTCTTATCCTGCTGACATTGTCAGCTTGCGTCACTGAAGATGAATTTGCCGATAACCCTCGTGGCAACTTCGAAGCCTTGTGGAAGATTATGGACGAACACTATTGCTTCTTTAAAGAGAAAGGTGTGGACTGGAATGAGGTGTACTCAAAATACAGCAAGCAAATCAATGAGGAGATGACGAAAAACCAGCTGTTTGAGGTGATGTGCAATATGCTGGCCGAGGTAAAAGACGGGCATGTTAATCTGTTCTCTCCCTTCGATCTTGGACGGTATTGGGGATTTCACGAGAAATATCCAAGTAACTACAGCGACACGCTGATTAACAAATATCTGGGCACTGACTATAAAATCGCAGGCGGTTTTCGCTACCGAATCTTAGATGATAACGTGGGATACATCCAATGTTCCACATTCCAAAACAGCATTGGAGCAAGCAACCTTGACGAGATTCTCCTATATCTTGCTCCATGCAACGGACTCATCATCGACCTGCGACAAAACGGCGGAGGTCTTGTAACTTCGGCAGAGGAATTGGCAGCACGATTCACCAACGAACCTCTGCTTGTGGGATATATGAGACATAAGACAGGGAAGGGTCACAACGACTTCTCAAAAATGACAGAGCAAACACTGAAACCGGCAAGGAGAGTAAGATGGCAAAAGAAAGTAGTAGTGCTGACCAACAGACAAGTGTTTTCTGCTGCCAATGAATTTGTAAAATACATGAAATGTTGTCCCAAAGCAACCATCATGGGAGACAAGACTGGCGGAGGTGCCGGACTGCCCTTTTCAAGTGAAATACCAAACGGCTGGAGTGTACGCTTCTCGGCATGTCCCATGTATGACAAGGACAAACAAAGCACCGAAGACGGTATCATGCCTGACATTTCTGTATCACTCAGCCTTGTGGATTTCTGGCGTGGACAAGACACGATTATTGAAGCTGCACGAGCATTTCTCCGCAACCCATAAGTCAATGTGAATAAAATCTTTGGTTCAATCATCAAAAGTATATGGATAAAACAAAGCGTTACCTATTATCTTTAGCACTGTTGTGCCTTGCCATGGGGAACCAGGTCTCTGCACAACGTCCGAACAGTTATCGTTCCAATCTATCGGTTTACAACTTACCCAAGAATAAAATCTATCGACAAGGTTGGATAGACCTGAACAAGAACGGCAAGAAAGACACCTACGAGGATGCTTCCGCACCATTGAACGACCGCATCAATGACCTTCTTGAACAAATGACCATAGAGGAAAAGACCAACCAAATGGTGACCTTATATGGATACAAACGGGTCTTGGAGGATGATCTTCCCAATGCCGGTTGGAAACAAAAATTATGGAAGGACGGCATTGGAGCCATTGACGAACACCTGAATGGCTTTGTCCAATGGGGGTTGCCACCATCGGACAACCCTTGGGTTTGGCCGGCTTCAAAGCATGCATGGGCTATCAATGAGGTGCAGAGATTCTTTGTTGAGGAGACCCGATTGGGCATACCCGTAGACTTCACCAATGAAGGCATCAGGGGTATAGAAAGTTATAAGGCAACTAATTTTCCTACGCAGTTGGGACTGGGTACGACATGGAACCGCCAACTGATTCGCCAAGTAGGCTATATCACGGGACGCGAGGCGCGGTTGCTCGGATACACGAACGTCTATGCACCTATTCTCGACGTAGGCAGGGATCAGCGCTGGGGACGCTACGAAGAGATTTATGGTGAAAGTCCGTTCCTCGTTGCCGAACTGGGTATTCAAATGACAAGAGGCTTGCAAACTGATTTTCAGGTGGCCTCGACGGCAAAGCACTTTGCTGCATACAGCAACAACAAAGGCGGACGGGAAGGCATGTCGCGCGTAGACCCGCAAATGCCACCGCGCGAGGTGGAGAACATCCACCTGTATCCTTGGGAAAGAGTGGTGCAAGAAGCTGGACTTCTTGGTGCAATGAGCTCGTACAACGACTATGATGGCATCCCCATTCAAGGAAGCTATCATTGGCTAACAGAAGTTCTGCGCCATCGTTTTGGCTTCAGGGGTTATATCGTCTCAGACAGTGATGCCCTCGAATATCTGTTCTCCAAGCACCATACTGCTGCCGACATGAAAGAGGCAGTTTATCAGGCTGTCATGGCCGGACTTAATGTGAGGTGCACATTCCGCTCGCCAGACTCTTTTGTCCTGCCATTGAGAGAGCTAATCCGCGAGGGAAGAATTCCAATGTCTGTCATCGACCGGTTGGTTGGAGATATCCTTCGCGTTAAATTCATTACCGGCATCTTCGACAATCCTTACCAAATGAACTTAAAAGCAGCGGACCAGGAAGTGAACAGTGAGCGCAACCAGGCTGTGGCACTGCAAGCTTCGCGCCAATCTATCGTATTGCTCAAGAACCAAGACAGGCTGCTTCCCCTGGACCGTTCCAAACTCAGGCGTATCCTGGTGTGCGGCCCCAACGCCGACGATGCCTCCTACGCACTCACCCACTATGGTCCACTCGCCGTCGACGTGACAACCGTCCTCGAAGGTATTAGAGACAAGGTGGAAAACAACATTGAGGTCTCTTACGCCAAGGGTTGTGATGTTGTAGACCCTCACTGGCCAGAATCAGAAATCATCGGCTATCCCATGACAAGCCAGGAACAGCAAGATATAGACCATGCCGTCGCATTGGCCAAGGAGAGCGACGTAGCCATCGTTGTTTTGGGTGGCAACAGTCGCACCTGCGGAGAAAACAAATCAAGGTCTTCATTGGATCTGCCAGGGCGCCAGTTGGATTTGCTGAAAGCTGTCCAGGCTACCGGCAAGCCCGTTGTCCTGGTGTTAATCAACGGACGTCCACTGTCTGTTAATTGGGCTGATCGGTTCATTCCCGCCATCGTGGAGGCATGGTACCCAGGCTCTCAGGGTGGGACGGCCGTGGCAGACGTTCTGTTTGGTGACTACAATCCCGGTGGAAAGCTCACGGTTACTTTTCCTAAGAGTGTGGGACAGATTCCGTTCAACTTCCCGTCGAAGCCGGCCTCACAAGTTGATGGAGGAAACAAGCTGGGATTGCAAGGCAATGCTTCACGTATTAACGGCGCTCTCTACTCCTTTGGCCATGGGCTGAGCTATACCACTTTCAAATATTCTAATCTTCGGCTGTCGAAAGAGACCATGACCCTCAACGATTCCATCAACATCAGTTGTGACGTGTCCAATACAGGTGACAGGGAAGGAGACGAGGTTGTGCAACTATACATCCGCGATGTAATAAGTTCAGTAACAACCTATGAGAAAAATCTCCGGGGATTTGATAGAATACACCTGAAACCAGGAGAAACAAAAACTCTGACATTCACTATCAAGCCGGAGCATCTTAAGCTGGTCAACAAAGACTTCGAGAAGGTAGTTGAGCCCGGGGAGTTCAAAATAATGATAGGCGCCTCTTCAGAAGATATCAGGCTGGAAGGAGTATTCAGCGTTATCGACACCCTGCAAACTCAGCCTGCAGGCTCAGGTACTGCCCGACTGGTCGTCGAAACTGATCCTGCATCCGATGACGCTTACAAGGCTGTCGATCATGACATCTCCACTTATTGGTCAGCTACTAAAAAATCATCCATAACAGTTTCAGTTCCTGCCGAAGAACGAACCAACGTTGTGGTTATCCATTGGGGACCCGGCACGTCGAAGGGCGCACCCTTTACACTTCAACTATCAAGTGGTGGCGGCCAATTCTTAGATGTCTATTCGGGAAAAGTTACTGATGATACTTTCAAATGGAAGGTCAATCGATCCGGGGTGAGCGATGTAAGAATCCTCTGCCCATCAGGAAACATTCAGGTTGGAGAAATCAGTATTGAATGATGAAAGGTTCCTTATTATCCTCAATCGGGACCTGTTCGCCCTGAACTGATATGTGCCAAGCTAATTCCGATGCTTAACCAAGCAGTTTTGAGAATACAGCTATTTTGTTTTATTTCTTTAGTTTCAGATTAACTTAAATGACATGAACATATTCACTCCATTCATTGTCTCTAAACTCAACATTCAGGAGCCTCAGGTGGATGCCACGCTCGACCTTCTTGAGGCCGGCTGCACCATTCCCTTTATCAGCCGTTACCGAAAGGAAGCCACGGGCAACCTCAACGAAGTACAGGTTGCAGCAATCAGTGATCTCAACGATAAGCTCAAAGAACTGCAAAAGCGCAAGGATACCATTTTAAAAACTATATCCGAACAAGGCAAGCTCACTGATGAACTGAGTCATCGCATCCATGATAGTTGGAATGTCACGGAACTGGAGGATATCTACATGCCTTTTAAGCCGCGTCGCCGTACACGCGCTCAGGTTGCACGAGAACAAGGTCTCGAGCCCCTTGCCAACATCATCATGCAACAGCGCGAACATACGCCAGAAAACATAGCTGAACGTTTTGTCAAGGGAGATGTCAAAGATGTTGCGTCTGCCCTGAAAGGCGCACAAGACATCATAGCTGAAAACATCAGCGAAAGTGAAGGCTCCCGACAAAATGTGCGACGTGTGTTCCGGCGTGATGCCACAATCTCCTCGCGTGTTATCAACAAGATGAAGGATGAGGAAACAGCACAGAAGTATTCTGACTATTTCTTCTTTAGCGAGGAGTTGAGACGATGTTCGTCCCACCGCCTGTTAGCCATGAGACGCGGGGAGAATGAAGGAATACTCAAAGTTTCTATCACAGCCGATGACGAGGAATGTGTGGACAGGCTCAAGCGTTATTATGTACACGGCTCCGGAACATGCCAAAGATTAGTAGAGGAAGCTGTAGAAGATAGCTATAAACGTCTCATACGGCCATCAATTGAGAATGAATTTGCTGCCCTGAGTAAGGAAAAGGCTGACGATGAAGCTATAACAGTGTTCAAGACAAACCTGCGACAGCTTTTGTTGGCGGCACCACTGGGACAAAAAAGAGTGATGGGTGTAGATCCCGGCATACGAACCGGTTGTAAAGTGGCGATGCTCGATGCACTGGGAAACTTGCTTTATCATGATGTAGTGTTTGCCGTAGGACACCAGGCCGACAAACCTAAACCGAACAGCAAGTCGCCTTTGCAGCGCTTTGAAGAAATAGCAACAAAATTCAAGGCAGAGGCCATCGCTGTAGGCAACGGTACGGGTTCGCGCGAAACGGCAGACATCCTGCGACAGATTAAAGATATTCCCACATACGTTGTGAGTGAAGACGGAGCAAGCATTTATTCAGCTTCCGAAGTGGCCCGAGAAGAGTTTCCCGACCAAGATATCACTGTACGGGGAGCCGTCAGCATTGGCCGACGCCTCATGGATCCTTTAGCAGAACTTGTAAAGATTGACCCGAAAAGCATTGGAGTGGGACAATATCAGCACGATGTTGACCAAAGCAGGCTAAGGCACAGTCTCGACCAAACTGTAGAACTATGTGTCAACTCGGTTGGTGTCAATGTCAATACGGCCAGTAAAAATCTCCTGACTTATGTAAGCGGACTTGGATCATCTTTAGCACAAAACATTATTGACTATCGACAGGAGAATGGTCCGTTTGACTCTCGGAATCAATTCAAGAAGGTACTCCGTCTGGGACCAGTAGCCTTCCAACAATGCGCTGGTTTCCTGCGCATACCTAATGCTAAAAATCCATTGGATAGCAGTGGCGTTCACCCGGAAAGCTATGCTCTTGTAGAGGCTATTGCCGCCGATTGTGGGTGCACAGTTGCAGAGCTAATGAAAAGTCCGGAGTTAAGAAAAAAGATAGACATCCATCGCTATGTCACACCCGAAGTAGGACTTCCAACGTTGCACGACATTCTCATGGAGTTGGAAAAACCCGGTCTCGATCCACGTGACAAGATAGAAACCTTTGAATTTGACCCACGCGTCAAGACGCTGGAAGACGTCGTAACGGGTATGGAGTTGCCCGGCATCGTGACCAATATCACCAACTTCGGCGCATTCGTAGACATCGGTGTGCATCAGGATGGACTGGTACACATCTCTCAACTGGCCAACCGATTCGTGAAAGACCCTAACGACGTGGTGAAACTTCATCAGCACGTCCGGGTCAAGGTTATCGAAGTGGACCGTCGCCGTCGCCGCATTGCACTAACGATGAAATTCTAACAACTTTTTCTCCGATTCTGCACTGTTTGAGAAAATATTGCGTACCTTTGCATTCCAGAAGCGCTTGTGGCGGAATTGGCAGACGCGCTAGACTTAGGATCTAGTGTCTTACGACGTGCAGGTTCGATTCCTGTCAGGCGCACAGACAAAAAATAAAACGAACTATCTAATTGTATTTCAATTATTTAGTTCGTTTTATTTTTTATATTTAGACGTAACCAAGCAAAACATGTTCATTTATAGATGAAATAAATCGCAAGGTCTACCTCGGGCTCAGTAGAAAAAGTATGGAGTTTCAATTTGCTATTGAGATGAACCCATTGGCACAATAAATCCCCGTATTTTTTGAAGAGATGCTCACCATGTACAACATAGATGGAGGGAGGACGGTGAGTATGTACGCTTCAAGATAGCGAATGATTGTTTACGCATTTTCAGTTTTTTCTTTAAAAACCTGCTTATCCCGAACGTAGTTTTTGAAAAATTAAAAATAGTCAATTATTTGAACAAATAACCCTCTCAAATTCGCTTATTT
>NZ_GG704781.1:589463-653782 GCF_000160535.1 Hallella bergensis DSM 17361
AAAAATAAGTTTGCCTTCGTCCAAAATACGCAAAATCTGCGGTAGTTTGTAAATGACTGACAGTCAGTGTCTTTGAGAAAACAGCCTTTGATCTCCTATTTTGTGGCCTGCGATTGAGTATCGAACGGCATGATGATAAGGCTTCAATCGCAGTGTGTGTGAGGCTCTTCCGCGCTGCCGATAAGGCCTAAGCATGCTATGAGAAAGCACCAATCGCAGCCTTCTTATGATTTTTGGGAATACTCGACTTGGTTTTGACAAAAAAAATTAGCCCTTTTTGCTCTGGATGACTCGAAAATAATGATCAAAAAACAGTAATTATATTTTATAAAATAAAGAATGAGGAGGGAAGAGTGAAGAGTGAAGAAAGGAGAGGGAAGAGTGAAGAGTGAAGAAAGGAGAGGGAAGTGTGAGGTGTGATGAAGGAGGAGCAGCGAATAAATAAAGACTACTTCACCGGATTCAGGAATTGTCTGAGTGCAGTAGAAATTTACACGTATGAACTTTTATGCCTACATCATATCTTCCTGTTTTTACTCCTATTTGCAATTACATGGTTACCACAATCGCAAGGACCTACAGTATCCCCCAAAAGAAAATACCTACTAAGCCTTTAGCTCCCCCATTAAATATCAGCTGAGCACTACTTCGTAAAGGTGGAAGCAAAGATAACATCCTATATTAGTTAAAAAAACCGTTTCAGCATTTTGATTGTATGCTGAAACGGTTTCTATCTTGATGTAAAGGGCATTCCCGAACATTGGCTGTGCTAATTGTCAGCAGATGTTGGGCCTTACACGGATGTTCAAATATTGTGATATATAGCTCTTTTATTCTGTTGGAATACTCATGATAAATTTGTGTTACTCAGCCACTTTAATAGCCTTGTAATCGGTCTTGCCAGACGGCCACATACCTGTAATAAAGAGCACAGGATTCTTACTCAGAGAAGCCTCTTTCACTGCATTCTGGAGATCAGAGATTTCTTTCATGGGTCTATCGTTAGCACTGATAATGATAAATCCATTTCCAATACCGCCATCCTTGAATGCTCCATTTTTCACATCTTTCACCTGAAGACCGTAGTTGATACCAAGCTGCTTCTTCAGGTTGTTGTCTACCGGCATCACCTTTGCACCAAGAACGTCGAGATCTGCTGTCTTCATCACCTTGGTGTTACCCTGCTGATTCTTCAACGTCACAGTCTTACTCATCTTCTTCTTGTCGCGTAACCAGTTAATAGTAGCTTTGTCACCCGGACGTTTCCCATTCATAATCTCTTGGAGATCCGACATCTTAGAAACTCTTCTGCCATCGACTGTCGTAACAACATCGCCTTCCTTAAGGCCAGCCTCAGCACCGGCACCATTGTTTTCAACCTCAGCGACATAAACGCCTTCATTCGTTCCAAAGTCGGGCACATCCTTGTCGTTTCTCTTTTGATTATCAATATATTTCAACAAGTCGCTGCCCTTAATACCCAAGAACGCACGTTGTACCGTGCCATACTTCTTGATATCGGCCACTACCTTGTTCATAATACTGGTGGGGATGGCAAAGCCATAACCCGCGTAAGAACCCGTCTCAGAATAGAGCATGGCATTGATACCGATAAGTTCTCCCTTGGTGTTAACAAGGGCACCACCGGAATTGCCGCGGTTGATGGCTGCGTCGGTCTGTATAAAACTCTCCACACCATTCTGATAGAGCGAACGTCCTTTGGCGCTTACAATACCAGCAGTCACTGTATTATTCAGTCCGAATGGATTGCCAACGGCAATTACCCACTCTCCTACTTTGATTTTATCAGAATCGCCGATAGGAAGGGTTGGCAGGTTCTTGCCATCTATCTTGATAAGAGCAAGGTCAGTAGTGGGGTCAACACCTATAATACGGGCATTGAACTCTCGGTTGTCCTCAAGTGTCACGGTAAGTTCGTCAGCACCATTCACTACATGATTATTGGTCACAATATATCCGTCCGAACTGATGAGCACGCCAGAACCGGTAGCCTCACGTTTGGGGGTGCGTACCTGTCGGCGCTGCTTGCCTCCGTTGCCCTGCGGGTTGCCAAAGAACCCAAATGGGTCGGAGAAGAAATCGGAGAACGGGTCGCTCTCCACTTCAATAGTCTGTGTTTTGGAATTCTGCACATATTTAATATGTACAACTGCGGGAAGCGCCTTATCGGCTGCATTGGTCAAGTCCACCGGCACACCCGACTGAGCCACCTCGTTGGTCATGGCATTAACTCTAATAAACGAGCCGGCAGAAAATGCTAAGGCAACAATACAAATGCCTGCTAGCAGATAACTGGAAAACTTTTTCATACGTTTGTTTTATAATTTAGTGTTTATCAATTTTGCTGTTACTCAACGCTGCCTGTCTTCATGAAAGTAATTGATGAAAGCTGTCAGCATCAGTTCAAAATAAACATTGCAAATATAGGCGCAAAAATCCTCTTTGTGTCATTTTGTCGTATCTTTTTATTCGATTTTAACACTTTGATTTTAACACTTAACGGCTCTTAAGTTGTGAAGCGATTTATTTTACAAACTTTTAATGAGAGGATTGCGATGCTTAGCGCTAATTCCAATTAAGAAGTACAAAATATTGGTTGCTTTTTTGTTTATTATGGATATAATTATTATTTTTGCAGACAGCAATACAGTGCCCCGGCACCATCGCTGGCATCCAAGGAGATGCGAGAGGAAAGTCCGGGCAGCACAGGGTGCCCCACTTCTGAAAGTAGAAGCTATTGGTGACAGTAGGTGAAGGTAGAAGAAAATAACCGCCACTCCTTGTGGGTGGTAAGGGTGAGAAGGTGGTGTAAGAGACTACCGGGTGACGGGTGACCGCCATGCCGTGCCGTCTGGGGGCTGCAAGTTCATGTATACCGTCGTAATAAGGGTTGCCCGCCCGATGCTCGCGCAACGACGGAGGGTAGAACGCTTGAGTTGCAGGGTGACTTGCAAATTAGATAAATGATGGGCTCCTTTCTTCGGGGAGGATACAGAACCCGGCTTATAGGGACACTGTCTTGCTTTTTTACCGAACATCATCCATTTGGAAGTTATTAAATATATAATGAAAGAGTTACACCCCAACATATTAAACGACTATGAACATCAGGTGAACAAGCTTATAGAACTGCACCGAGAGGAATCTGACTTTCCAGAGATGGAGAGTTTTGGTGTTAACCGAGAGCTGTTAGATGATTATCTGTTTAACTACCAAGCCATTCTTGACAGTGAGGGTTCACAACGCTCACAACAGACTGTCTATGGCATCATTGCCTTGGTTCCTGTTATTGTTCTCAGTGCTTTCCCTATACAACTCCTACCTTGGAAAAACGAAACGCTTACGCTGTTGGTGGGCATTGTTGTTGGAGTTGCGTTATCATTGATTATTAAAGGCATAAGGGTTGTCATGAAGAGAAGAAACCTTCAGCGGCACAAAGACTCTAACCCTGATGTGGTGGCATATGTTGATGCCGTGATAAATTATCATAACAACAAACAAGATTAAATATTTGAATGTCATGCGTAAAATAGAACTTCAGGACTTCATGAAATACAAAGACAAATTTACATCCAACGGATTTGTTGAGAAAATCTCTCGGATAGCTAAACGTGCCGGTGCCAAATTTGTTTATGCAGCTCTTATACTTTTCTACACACTGGAAAGTGACAAAGTGTCGGTGAAAGACAAGGCAATAATCATTGGTGCCTTGGGTTATCTCATCAGTCCACTCGATGTGGTACCCGATGCTATTCCCATTGCCGGACTGGGCGATGACCTGGCCGTGCTTATCTATGTGTTGCATAAGGTATGGGGGGAGGTGTCTGAAGAAGTCAAGGCCAAGGCACACAACAAATTGAGCAAATGGTTTGATGAGGACGAAATTGACGAAGCCAACAATTTGTTTGACAACTCTAACCAAGATTAGACAGTTCGTCCAAGAACCAAATAAACATGGCCAATATTTTGTAACTATCCGAAACGTGTCGGCTTATACGTTCCCAAGTCCAGCTTGGTTACCCCATAACCATTTCTGCTACCATCTTCCGATCGGTGTCTTTCACACCGTATTTGACTAACAGCGGCAGGTCTTTTTCAAATTGACGCATCAGGTCATCGGTTGATTCCACAACGTTTTCGGATGTGGCGATGGACTGTTTAATTAGTGTGATGGCCATGTCTACCCTACCCGCAAACCAATTGCAATAGCCAGCATTGAGGAAATCAGAAGCATCGCACATCTTATTGGCCAGAATGCTCTGGTAAAGTTCGTCTGCCTGATCAATGTTCTTTAACCAAAGATGTCCCCATGCCAAGGCCCGTTTCACGTTTATATCCTTCTCATTTTCATAATCGAGCCGGAAAAGTAACTTCATGCCTTCTTCTGCATTGTCGGAGTTGATTTGTGATATGGCCAAGTTGAGCGCAATGCTTCGGTTGTCGGGATACTGATATAAAAGCTGCTTGTAGAGCCGAGCAGCCTCAGCGTAATCTTCCACATAGAAACTGGCTTGGGCATAGCCCATTATTGCCCGTTGGTCATCGGGAGAAACGTCGCACAGTTGGGCATAGATGGCCTGCGCTTCGATGTATTTATGTGCACGCATCTTGAGACCAGCTTCCATACGCATATCTTCGATGTTGTTAGCTTCTTTGTATGAGTAAAACATCTGTGAAAGAGAAGAATACATTTTTTTCTTCAACAAAAACTTCTGGATATTTCGAGCTTCCTTGCCCATCTGCTTTCTGAACACTTCATTGGTCATAAACAGAAATCTTGGACTCTCGAAAGGATTATCGAACATGGCATGCGCATCGCATAGTGAGAAGAAACGATAGAGATCCTGGAGATACATCCGACGAATGTAACTTGAGTCTTGTGTGTTTATTTGCTCCTCTCCCATTCCCATCATGGCCACATTGCCGGAATTGAGCATTTCCTTGATGTTAGCAGGAATGTTATTATAAACTTTTGCCATACCCAGCACAAAACTGTACTTGTCGGAGTCGCAAAACGACCCACTCTTCAAAATGGTCTCAACCATATTGGAATGAAGGAAGTCAGGAGCCAGATGCTGCAAGTGTGGATGATCCGTCGAGAAGGGTATGAACCAGTTGGGAAGCGTGTAGAAGAATGAAAATCGCTTCATCTGCGAGAAGCCTCCGAAATAAATATCTACACCTTGGTCGCGCATATCCATCATCTTTCGAATGCTTTTCTCCATCTCCTCCATCTTCTGGTCTGCGGCATCGGGATTCAGAATATCCTCGATCGTATTTTCTTCTTTTTCCCTAATCTCAAAGCCATCGATTTCAAAACTTTGATTTCGCAGCAAGGTCGGCATAATATCTCTCTGTAACTTCTCGTTATCACGCTTGGCATTGCGGCAATACACCATTTGTATTTGCAACTCATAGAGTTCTCTTTTTATAGACTTATCGTTCAAGAACTCCTGAATGTGCTCATAAACCTGTGGGAACATGGAAAGACTCAGACTATCAAGCGCAAATACCCATCCTACCAAGGCACGTTGCTTGAGATACACGTCCTGTGCATGTTGGTGGATGTAAATCATGGTGAGCATACGTTCCGGATCGCCCGAAATCATTGCCCCCAACATGACTGCAGAAATCAAGAGCCGTGCGTCTTTGGAATCGATGGTTGGGGATACCAGCATCCGAGCCATATTCATACCAATATCGTGTGTCCAATGATGAGATAAAAGCAGTGAGTTAAAAACTGTTTGGATGTATTGGTGATGAGCAGAGTACAAGTCGATTAACTTCGTTTTTCTGATATCCTCCGGTTCGAGGGATGCCATAGCAACGTCAGAGACGAAAGCCTCCAGTTTATGTCTAATTTCTTCAACGTCTAATTGCACGGCAGATTTAGCAGGAGTATATTTGATAACTGACGGGTCGTATGCTTTGCGGTAGTCCAGTTCAATGTCGCGTAAGAGCACATAGAGTTTCCCTAACAGACTATTATACAGTTCCTCACGCTTATCGTCCTGGTATCCTTTCTTCAGAAATTCGCACATCAATAGGTAGTTCTTCTCTATTTCTTCAAGCCTGCTACCCAACGAATCAAACTGAAAGTTGGTCAAAAACGCCCGTATGCCTGCTATGGCCTTACCTAAATATCCAGACCCTGTGATGCTCTGTTGTATTTGTCGGAGTTGTTGAAGTTGGGATGTCCAGTCGGACGGTTGCTGAAAGTTATTCATAATGGAGAATAATAAGGATGAAGAAAGTAACGGCAACAGATTAAAAATTAGTTCCAGTACCGTTTCGCACGTGCCACATCTTTTTTGCGCGGTGGGACTGCATGTTGAAATTGCAGTTTTGGCAAAGCTTTTATGGTTCTGTCATCGACATGCATGTATTTTTTGATAATGCCGTGATAGTGGACTACCCCGTACTTATTGATCGAATCACAAATCTGATTGTAAACTTTGACAAAAGAGTCGAGCTGTGCCTGACGATTCTTGTCCTTTAAAGCTTTTTCTCTAAAGGCCAACACTCCCAAACGAATATCCTTGTCTCGGCTATCCATCAAAACTATGTGTTTGAACAGACGTGCTGAAGTTGCCTGTGGTTCAGTTAATAATGATGCATCCATCTCGTTGTTCAGAAGCATTTTTAAGCGAATATCCACATCATTTATCTGTACACGATAAACGTCAAACTTAGGTTTGACACTGTCTATAGCAAGGCCTGCCAAATAATCGGTGGCTGAGTAGCGTGTTATAGCAACCATCTTGTCTGACATCTGTTTAAGCTCTTTAACACGAGCCAGACGGTTAGATATAAATTGCCAATAGCTGTTGGTGGCTGCTACGTAGCGCAGCGCAATGCCACCTTTCCTGAGTCGTTCGGCACGAATAAGATCTGTTACAAATCCTTCAACATGGGCGCCCGCTATTAGAGTGTCTCCGTCTAATTGAGATTTTCTTGTACGAAGATGCACGTCGACACCTCCTTTCTGAAATAGACTGTCTTCCATGGCAATGAACAGTGGAAGGCAGTCCATCGTCGGTGTAGTGGCAATCTTCAGCGCTGCCGAGTCTCTCCGTGCCGTCTCGCGGTGTTGTTTCCGCGTGAGAGCCTGTTTTTGCTCGTATGATTGTCCGCAGCCTAAAAAAACAAGAAGCGTTACGAGCGTCATTATATATAACAACAGTCGGTTCATTTGATTGCAAAGATAATAATTATATTTTGCAAATACTGGAAAAAAAGATTACTTTTGCAAAGAATAACAGCAGGGAGTTCTACGAACTTGCGGATATGCAGGGAAGGATAATGGTCGATGCCTGCTTCCCGAATCCCTTAAACTACAGGTAAGAAAACAACTCGAACTGAATTGTAGGGTCAATCAATAGAGAACTCCTTTAAATTTTTAATCCTAACAAATATGGCAAAAGACAAGACGATGTATGTTTGCAGTAATTGTGGGTATGACTCGTCTAAATGGCTGGGCAAGTGTCCCGCATGTGGCGAATGGGCATCGTTCAAGGAGATAAAAGTTGCCAACACTTCGGGCACAAGCGCAGCCAAGAGTGCGGCCATGACAATTCGACACGGTGACAAGCATCCACATCTTCACCTCGACTCCCAAAACAAGCCCCTTCGACTACATGACATATCTTCCAAAGATGAACCTCGAATTGACACCCATGACGCCGAGTTTAACAGAGTGCTGGGTGGTGGTATCGTGCCGGGAAGCATCATTCTACTGGGTGGAGAGCCAGGCATTGGCAAATCGACGCTTACCCTCCAGACCATTCTCTCAATGACTGAACGGCGCATTCTCTATGTGAGCGGAGAGGAAAGCGCACATCAAATCAAAATGCGAGCCGAACGCCTGAACCCAGTCAATCCCGAGTCTATCTTTGTATTGTGCGAAACCTCGTTGGAAAACATCTTTGGACATATTCAGGAGGTAATGCCCGAACTACTCATCATCGACTCTGTCCAGACCATTTCCACTGAAACGGTCGACTCATCGCCGGGAAGCGTGACACAGGTGCGCGAATGTGCCTCTGCCCTACTCCGCTTTGCCAAAACCAGTGGCGTTCCAGTTGTCCTCATTGGTCACATCAACAAGGAAGGCACACTGGCCGGTCCTAAAATTCTGGAACATATTGTAGATACGGTGATTCAGTTTGAAGGAGACCAGCATTACATGTATCGCATTCTACGTAGCATAAAGAATCGCTTTGGAAGCACATCGGAACTGGGTATATACGAAATGCGGCAAAACGGACTGCGACAGGTTTCTAACCCTTCAGAATTGCTGCTCACCGAAGACCACGACGGACTGTCGGGTGTAGCTATCAGTTCGGCTATAGAGGGTGTCCGGCCCTTCCTTGTAGAAACGCAGGCTCTTGTATCATCGGCGGCTTACGGCACTCCCCAGCGTTCGGCTACAGGTTTCGACCAGCGACGACTGAACATGTTACTTGCCGTATTAGAGAAGCGCGTTGGATTCAAACTCATGCAAAAAGATGTTTTCCTCAACATAGCCGGCGGATTGCGGGTAACTGATATGGCCATGGATCTCAGTGTGATAGCCGCCGTACTTTCCAGTAATGTCGACACACCTGTGGAGTCAGGCTGGTGTATGTGTGGCGAGGTAGGTCTGAGCGGCGAGGTACGCCCTGTGAGCCGTGTAGAGCAACGCATTGCCGAGGCCGAAAAACTTGGCTTCAACCATATCATCTTACCTTCGCACAATGTGAAAAATCTCAATGCCACGAAATACAACATAGAGCTTCATCCTGTGAAAAAAGTAGAAGGGGCATTGAGATATCTTTTCGGATAAATACCCAAATATCCACCTCAGCGAAATTATGCCGATGTACTAAATCAAACATTCAATATTGATATTGCTATATAATAAAGTTATATGATTGACAATACTAATCAATGTAAGTCCTCCACTCCCCTCAAGGGACTTGATGTGTCTTCTTCAGCAAACAAACGTGACGCTATAATTATCGTAAGCGGTGGTATGGATTCAATTACCATGCTCTACGAGTTTCAAGATCGTATTGCCTTGGGGCTTTCGTTCGATTATGGAAGCAATCACAATGCAAGAGAAATTCCGTATGCAGAGATGCATTGCAAACGACTCGGAATCCCCCACATCATCATTCCTTTGGATTTTATGTCCAGATATTTTAAGTCAAGCCTGCTTGAAGGAGCGGATGCTATTCCAGAGGGAGACTACAACGAGGTTGGCATGAAGTCTACTGTGGTACCCTTCCGCAATGGTATTATGCTAAGCATTGCAGCCGGCATGGCCGAAAGTCAAAATCTAAAATATATTATGATGGCTAATCATTCTGGCGACCACATCATATATCCCGATTGCCGTCCAGAATTTATTCGTGCCATGTCAAAGGCAACCCAAACCGGGACTTTTCCTGGGATAAAGATTCTTGCTCCTTACACCGATATCACCAAAGGTGACATTGCCTGTCGTGGCAAAGCGCTGGGACTGGATTATACCGAAACTTGGAGTTGTTATAAAGGCGGTGAAAGGCACTGCGGCAAATGTGGCACTTGCCTTGAACGTATTGCAGCACTCAAGGATGCCGGCATCAAAGATCTCACGGAATATGAAGAAGAATAGCTTATTGTTTGACTCAAACATTTTGCTACATCTGCATGACAAATAGTTAGTTATTGTGCGAAAATAACAAAAAACAACAATGCGCTTTCCATGTTGTCCCATAAATTGCTTATCTTTGCATCATTACAGCATGGATCAATTGATAACTTTAAAATAAAGAAAAAATGACAATCGAACAATTTAACTTTGCCGGTAAGAAGGCTATCGTTCGCGTAGATTTCAATGTGCCATTGGACGAAAATGGTCATGTAACAGACGACACTCGTATTCGTGGTGCCCTTCCCACTCTGAAAAAAATACTTGCTGATGGCGGTGCCGTTATTATGATGAGTCACATGGGTAAGCCTAAAGGTAAGGTTAATGAGAAATTAAGCTTAAGCCAGATTACTGACAACATTTCGAAAGCTCTTGGCGTGGAAGTTAAGTTTGCTAAAGATTGTGGCAATGCAGAGACCGAAGCTGCTAACCTGAAGATGGGAGAAGCTTTGCTGCTCGAGAATCTCCGATTCTATCCAGAGGAAGAGGGCAAACCATCTGGAGTTGAAAAGGGCACTCCCGAATATGAAGAAGCCAAAAAGACTTTGAAGGAGTCACAGAAGAAGTTTGCTAAAAAGCTGGCCTCATACGCAGACGTTTATGTAAACGATGCATTCGGCACAGCTCATCGCAAGCACGCTTCCACTGCTGTTATTGCTGATTTCTTTGATGCTGATTCCAAGATGCTTGGTTTCTTGATGGAGAAAGAAGTTACGGCAATCGACAATGTATTGAAAAATGCCCAGCACCCTTTCACTGCTATCATTGGAGGTTCCAAAGTTAGTTCTAAGCTTGGCGTAATCAAGAACTTGCTTGACAAGGTTGACAACCTGATTATTGGTGGAGGTATGGGTTATACCTTTATTAAAGCTCAGGGTGGCAAGATCGGCAAGTCACTCCACGAAGATGAGTTGATGCCAGAAGCTCTCAACGTGATGGCTGTTGCCAAAGAGAAAGGCGTAAACCTTTCACTTTCTGTGGCTACGCTTTGTGGAAAGGATTTCTCAAACGACACAGAACGCAAGGTATTCCCAATCGACCAGATTCCTGATGAGTGGGAAGGCATGGATGCAAGTGAAGAAAGTTTGGAAGCATGGAAGAAGATTATTCTCAGCTCTAAAACAATTCTTTGGAACGGGCCAGTTGGCGTGTTCGAGTTGGAAAACTTCGCCCACGGCACTGGTGAGATTGCCAAGTATGTTGCCGAGGCAACTCAGAAGAACGGCGCATTCTCACTTGTAGGTGGTGGCGACTCTGTGGCTGCTGTCAACAAGTTTGGCCTGGCTGATCAGGTTTCATACGTCTCTACCGGTGGTGGAGCGATGCTTGAGGCCATCGAAGGAAAAACCCTTCCGGGTGTAGCAGCCATCAAAGGCTAAAGCTTTACGATTCAATCACAATTCTCACTTCTAACGTGAGAAAAAATATGAAGCGTCTTTCCCAATAACGGGAAGGACGCTTTTTATGTCGTGTAAGGAAAGCATGTGAGACCTACAAAAAGAGTGTCTTAGACTTCCTAAGACACCCCTTGTTATTACGTTTCTGATTTAGATCGCATGATTAATAGCCCGGATTCTGCCACATTTTATCTGAGACATTATTATATTGTAACACCCCATCAGCATTTTGCTTATACGACTCGCCCGAGAGGTTTGTCACGGCCTCCAATTCGTAAAGTGGAATTGGTCGATAATAGTGCTTGAGTGCAATGTTGTCTGAAGATTGTGCATTGTAAGACTTCACGTGATCGATGAGTTTATGAGTACGCTTCAGATCAAACCATCGCTGGTACTCACCACACAGTTCAAGTGCACGCTCCTTCAAAATCGTCTCTATGGTTACAGTGCCGTTCAACGTGTTGTCCTTGCCGGCAATGGCACGAGCGGTGCGCAATTTGTTGAGCGTGGCCAAAGACGCGCTGTTAGCACCGGTTTTCATCTCTGCCTCAGCTTTGATAAGATACATTTCAGCCAATCGCAATACCATAAAGTCACGGTATGAGATGTCGTATGTGGGATATTCGGGATCATATTGGTCGTCAAGAAACTTCTTGATTCCTGGGAATGAACACCAACCACCAATTTTATAGGTGTTGTAGCGCGTGTCACCATACACATCGGATTTGGGTTTGGCTAACTCCGTAGGTTTGGCAGTTGCCGGATCCATGGATGTGTAAACGGGGATATCGCCACCACTTGCAAACTGTAGTCTGTATTTGTTTTTTGCCTCGGCTTGCAATGCCTTACCCTCTGGAGAATTCCCGTCAAGAAGGCTGAAGCGGATAGCTGCTCCACCACCATTGAAATAGTTGCCATCAACAGCGTAAGCCTTTTCATAGTCCACAAACGGCTGGTCACTCATGTCCGGATAGTTTTTGGCATTTTTTGACAGCTCTTCAGGTATGCGGTAACTTGTAATTATGGTACCATTGTACCGTTGGTCGGTTTCCTTCACCTCATCAAGAATAGTCCATAGATACAAAGATGGCAAATAGCGTGTAAAACCACGCCCGTATGGAGAGTAGTATTTGGCAATGTCAACCCCTTTACCCGTTTTGGCACTGGTAATGCTTGCATTGCTTGGCTTGGTGCAGCGCACAAACACTTGAGTATTCTTCGTGCCGTTTCCGCCAAGGTCCGTTGCTCCGTTATTCCACATCGGAACAAACATCAGCAACCCTGCATTGCCGCCATTAGAATTGTAGCCCTTGCGCGTAAGCAAGGAGTTGAACTGGTTGTGATTGCCATTGGCATCAACACTGAAACGATAGGGAACACAGTTATCAAAACCAGCCGAAAGTACATTGTTATAATGAACACTAAACAGGCTTTCCTTGTTGTTCTCCTCATTCTTCATATTCCATGTGTCAGAATACCGACTATAGAACGAAGCACCTGAACTGTTGATAACATCGTTGGCTGCATTAAGTGCCTCTGTGTAAAGGTTTCCATAGCCTTCTACGCTTGATTCCCCAAGCCATGATGCTGCATAGAGAGCCACTCGAGCATAAAGGGCCTTAGCAGAATAGTAATAGGCTCGTCCTGCCCCTGTGGCATCAGCCTGTGTCATAATGCCCGCAGTCTTATATTTTTCCATGGCAAGCTTCAGGTCATCTAATATATGCTTGTAGACAATTGGCTCAGGTTGGCGAACAGGAGTAGTACCGTAGTTCTCGTTGGTGATGGGTTTGTCGTTGTAAGGGATAGGTCCCCACAAGGCAACCATCTGAGAATAATACAGCGCACGGAGGAAAAGGGCATCACCCTCGTAGGCTGTTTTCTTGGCATCATTAATGACCGAACATTGAGATACATATTTCAACGTGTTATTACATACATCGATACCAGCATAGAATAATTCCCAATATTGATCTAAACATGGGTTATTGTTCACAGCCGCCGTACCCGACTTGGAGTCGAAACCAAAACTCTCAGCAGTCATATCATAGCTACAAAGCGACTTCTGCTTGTTATCATATCCATAATAGAAAAGGTCAGACCCCATTTCCGAGAGTCCTAAGGCAGGCTCCTTACCCCACCAGCCACGAGTGTATGAATACGCTGAGTATACCAGTCCATCGATACCCGTGACGGTATTGTAAGCCAAATCGGCCGTTTCGCCTGTCTTGTTATCTTCTTCCAAATAGTCGGAACAAGAGGTTGTTGTCAGGCCAAAAGCCAAAACAGCAAATGATAAGCTTAATATCTTTTTCATAATGATAGTCTTTCGGTTAGAATGTTAAGTTAATGCCAACAACAACTTGTTTGCGCAATGGGAAAGAAACGCTACCGCCACGTTCCGGGTCATAGTTGTTGAATTGACTGAAAGTAAAATAATTTCTCATGGAGCAATACACGCGAGCATTGCTCATGAATGCCTTGCGTAGCAGGGTCTTGGGCAGTTGATAAGCCAAAGTAATATCCTTGATCTTGAAATAGTCGGCTTTCTGCATACAAAGAGCATCTTTGTAGCTGATGGCACTTGTACCCTTTCCACCCGGTGTAGGCATTTCAGCACCCGTATTTTCAGGAGTCCAATAGTCGAGATCGCCCCAGTTAGAACCGTCATAGGTATAGAGGCCATAGCCCTCATAATACATGTAGCCTCCCAGACGAGCCATCATTTGTACAGTCAACGAGAGATCCTTGTATGAAAATGTGGTGTTCAGACCAAGAATAGATGTTGGAGAAAGGTTATAAATGATTTTATCACTTTCATCGATCATGCCATCTCCATCTTGATCCACTATCTTTGGTGTACCAGGGTTACCATAGTCTGCGTACGGCTTGCTGAATGTTTTACCCTGCTTCGTATAGTTGTCTTCAACATACTTATCAAATTCTCCAACATTCCAACATTTGTTGGTTTCGTATGCATAGATGGCAGAAACTGGTTCATCCAATTTAAGAATAGAACGACCGTCGTCCTTAAGATACTTTTCAATGCCCTCCGAAAGTTCATCAACATAATCGCGGGCAAATGTGGCAGACGCACTGAGTTCCCAACGGAAGTCTTTGTACAACACGGGGACTGCACCGAGGGAAAGTTCCAATCCGTGCCCACGGGTCTTGCCAACATTGGCTATTTGACTCACATAAACATTGGAGGCCGGTGCGGTTTTGTAGTAAAGCAGGTCTGTTGTATGGCTTGAGTAGTAATCGATGCTACCAAAAACACGACTATTGAGGATAGAGTAGTCAAGCCCGAAGTCGAGCGACGATGTTTTTTCCCAAGTCAGATCCTCATTGGCCATGGTCATCGGAGCTTTCTCTGTAGAGCCTTTAACGATGGACGAAATGGTGGCAAGCGTCATATATTCACTGATGGCAGAGTTGCCTGAAACACCCCAGGACACACGGAATTTCAAGTTGTCGAGCCACGACTTAGCATCCTGCATGAATGCTTCATCAGAAATACGCCAACCCGCACTGACAGAGGGGAAGTATCCCCACTTGTGACCTTTGGCCAAAACTGAAGAGCCATCGGCACGAAGTGAAGCCTGGAACAGATACCTTGAGTCATAGGCATAGTTGACACGACCGAAGAATGACACCATGTTATCTTTAACATAAGATGAAGACGTGGTTGGCGAGATAATCTTAGAGACATCGTAGAACGACCCCTTGCGGTAGTGTTCCTTGCCCGCATCTCCTGAAATACCAGAGGATTCACCCACCATCTGGGTCATTTCATGACCAAGCATGAAGGTAAAATCGTTTTTCTTAGCCACATTCATCGAATAACTTGCCACATTTTGCCATACATATTTGGTATTGGTTGATCGGTCGTTACGAATGAAGGTGGTACTCGGTGACTGATAGCGTCCTTGACTCTCATAGTCCTGATACAGACCATCGCGCGAGGTAGATCGGTCGAGGGTGAATTGAGACTTGAACAGAAGTGACTTGATCGGCGTGAGTTCTATGTAAGCGCTACCAAAGAAACGTGAAGTCTCCGTGTTACGCTGGAAATTACCATCCTCGTCGAGCAGTGGCGAACAGTGGGCTGCATACCATGGGTTGGGTTGCTTATTGATGGATCCATCCTTGAGGTAAGCATGTGTAATCGAGGTCATCTTCTGGGCTTGGCTGTACACTCCTCCACTTCGCCGGTCGTTGTTTCGGTAGGTATAGGTGAGACTTGTACCCACCTTGACTATCTTATTAATGCGATGATCAATATTTGTACGGCCTGTGTAACGATGGAACTTGTCATATTTCATCATGCCATTGTCGGTCATACTGGCTAAAGATAAGTTGAAATTGGTCTTCTCACCACCACCTTGCACAGAGGCTTCGTAGTTTTGAGAGACACTGTTATCCATGATGAGGTCGAGCCAGTCGGTGTACGATTTGTCCTTGTAAATGTCGAGTGTCGACGTTCCATCATCCAATTTTTCGCCTTCAAGAACATTCTCGGCTGTAGTGGTGCGGGCTTCAGCCGTCCAATTGCCAGTCTTCAACATGTTATTATAGTCCTTGGCATCGATTAGGCGTTGCACCTCTTTATCCCCATACAAAGGCTTTGTAATTCCCGTGGGACTATTGAAAGAGAGAAAAGCATTGAAATTTACCTTGGTTTGTCCTGCCCTACCACGTTTGGTTGTAACAATGATCACACCATTAGCTCCTTTCGTACCATATATGGCCGTGGATGCAGCATCTTTCAAAACGTCTATAGATTCAATATCGGTTGCCGGAATGTCAAGTTTTGAACCATATTCCACACCATCTACAAGAATCAGGGGGTTATTGCTGGCAAGCAATGATCGGTTGCCGCGAAGTTTCATCTTGATATTTCCACCAGCCTGGCCATCTGACTCTTGAAGGTCGATGCCAGGAATTTTGGCCTGCATGGCCTGAAGGGCATTGGGCGCAGCTACCTGTGCGAGATCAGTAGATTTCACGCTGGCAACAGAGCCCGTGAGATCTTTCTTTTTCATAGTACCATATCCCACAACGACGACTTCGTCGAGTTGTTGATTATCGGCAATCATCTGGATATCAAAACTGGAACGGTTACCAACGGTTACACTTTGCTCCCGAAAGCCAATGTAACTGATTGTAAGCTTAGTGGATGGGTTGGCATTCTTGACCGTGAAATTACCGTCGATGTCGGTCACAGCTGCCGGTTGTCCATTAGCCAGGATTGTGACGCCTATCATAGGCTCGCCCGTAGCATCCTTGACATTGCCTGTGATTTGTTTTTGCTGTGCGAAAACAGGCGAAGAAAACAAAACCACACATAAAGCCGTAGCGGCTCTTTTTCTTGTTAGATACATAAATGTTGTTTTTAGTTTATAATTGTTTGTAGATTACTGTATTATCTATTCCATTAGATAGCTTTCCCATTAGAATCCAATGGGACACTTCGTGTTCCAAATGGACTGTAAAGAGACGAAATATTTATGGTTCTGTAGCTTTTGATTTGTTTTGTTTGCAAATTTAAACAGAAAAATGTTTTAAACAAGATTTTTTGTCTGTTTTTATTAAAAAATATTTCTACACAACGTTCGCCAAGGCTATGGTTCTTTCCTATAATGATAGGATGATACCCATGACTTATTGTTATGATGGTATTGACTTGAGTATACGTCCTTTCAAAATTGTAAAATATAAATACTTGTTTTCGATACTTTTTTTTCGATCCATTTAGAGAGAAAAACGCCATCTTTTTTCGGCATAATCGAGACAAGCATGATAAAAATGTGTAGAGTTGTTGCGATGGAGGTCTTTTCATCGTGCGGTTAGACCTTAGTGGTTGCTCGGAAGAAGTTCAATCGCACGACGATTGAGGCCTTTTCGTCATACCGTTCGATACTCTATCGCGGGCATAAAGATAGGAGGGAAAGGGCTGGTATTTTGAAACCGCTGACGATCAAGCGTTTGCAAAGCTCCGCATATTTTACGTATTTCGAGCGAAGGCAAACTGATTTTCAAATAAGCGAGAATGAAAAAGCATTTTGTCAAAATCATTAACCTATTCTAAATTTTCAAAAATGAAGACAGAAATAAGAACAACCTTGTCAATAGAAAGCCTAAAGTGAGTGAATATACGGTTTCAAACTTCAAGCGGACTCACGCCTTGTTTGTTCTTGGCTTCTACATGGTTTCAGTTTGTATTCCTCAAAAATTGCCTAAGGAAAACAATTTGTTATTGCTGGGTAGCTATATAAAAATCTTAGAAAATGTGATGGCAATAATTTTGTCTATACGTCTATAACTAATCCTTCGTTAGAGAGAATGGTGTTAGGGAAAATCTCCTGTGCCTCCTTCAACAATCCCTCTTCGTTTTGGTAGCGCGCACTGTAGTGTCCCAGTAAGAGTTTGCCGGCATGAGCCTCCCGTGCGACGGTTGCGGCCTCTACAGATGTCGAATGATGATACAGTCTGGCACGGTCGGCTAAGGAGCTATCATAGGTAGATTCATGATATAGCAAATCCACGCCCTTCACCATTTTGTGCAATTCTGGCATGTATTGCGTGTCACTACAATATGCATAGCTACGAGGTGGGGCTGAGGGATTGGTAAGTTTTTCGTGGGGAATTCTCTCACCTTCCGCTGTTGTCCAGTCTGCACCCTGCTTGATATTATTTATCTGGCTTATGGGGATATGATAGTAGTCGATCATATCCCTACGGATATGTGGTAGAGTTGGTTTTTCGCGGAATAAATATCCACAACAAGGTATTCGGTGTTCCAGGGGAATGGCCTCTATCGTCATGCTCCGGTCTTCATATATGACAGACTGCTGACTTGTATCAACAGCATGAAACGTTATGGAATATTCCAAATTGGGACAAAACATCTGAACCATAGAGTCAAGCATAGGTTCCAGAGACTTTGGAGCATATATATGTAGCGGTGCCGTGCGGCCCAGCATGCCAAAAGTGGAAATTAAACCGATGAGTCCAAAGCAATGGTCACCATGAAGATGCGATATAAGGATTGCTTGTATCTTGGTGAAACCCACATGCGTACGACGCAACTGCATTTGGGTTCCTTCACCGCAATCTATCATAAAAAACTTCCCCCGAATCTCCACAACCTGGGAAGAGGCAGAATGCCTCAGTGTAGGAAGCGCGCTGCCACATCCCAGAATATATACTTTAAATGACTCCATTGTCTCTAACTCACGCTGAAAATCACAGAGGTCTCTTATACGTGAATATCCCTTGCTTGTTTTCCAAATACAAAGAGTCCTTGTTCAACTCGTTAATTTCAAAGGTATCTGTGTTAAGAAGCAATTGCCCGTTCAGAATTTTCCATTTGGTCCAAGGCTTCGTCTCGGCCTTGAGGTGTGACTTGACAACTCCACCTTCAAGTATTTCAAAATTCTTGTCAAGACTCATCCATTTGCCCAAAAGAGTGGTAAGGTTGACCACCTTCTTGGCCATCCGGTCTCCGTCCATACTTTCACCCTCAATAACGGCAAGCCGATCACCAACCAACAAGCCTCCTTGGACATCTTGGCGACCTTCTTTGTTTTCAGCTATGATGTATTGCAAAGTGTCTCCGGCATCTGTGATAAGTTCCAAAGAGTGCATGGCCGTACCTTCTCCACACGTACCATATACCGTGGAGTCTGCCGTAGATGAATCTACCGAAGTTGAGTCTGTCCCATGACTTTCCGACTTTGTTGAGTTGGGATGACATCCAGCGATGACAAACAGTGTTAAAAACAACGATGAAACACACGCTGCTTTCGTCAAAAAACACATCTTTTTCATATCTATTCGTTTTGAGTTTCTAATTCTTTCGCTTCGTTCCAAAATTTATCCATTTCGTCCAAGGTCATATCAGCCAACTCTTTTCCACATGCTTTTGCTTTTCTTTCAAGATATTCAAAGCGTGAGATGAATTTACGATTGGTATATTCCAAGGCGTTGTCAGGGTTGAGATGATAGAGACGCGCAGCATTGATAAGACTGAAAAGAAAATCTCCAAATTCTTTCTCTGAATTCTTCCGGTCTTTCCTTGAGAGTTCCGTTTTCAGTTCTTGGAGTTCTTCATATACCTTGTCCCATACGTCTTCTTTCTTCTCCCAGTCAAAGCCCACATTACGGGCTTTATCCTGAATACGATATGCTTTAATGATCGAAGGCAATGATTGTGGCACCCCACTCAGCACACTGCTGTTGCCATCTTTTTCCTTTTGCTTGACGCGCTCCCAGGTTTGCTCTACTTCTACATCCGATTCCGGATTATCATTAAGTGAGGATTCTTCGGTCTTGTAGGTCACCTGTCCTTTAGCATTCAGTTTCATATCCGGGTTGACGACATGGAACGGCTCATTCTCAATACCCCACTCTCCCTCATCTATGCTCCAATTAATAAAAGGGTGTCGAAACATTAACTTGTCTGCCTCTTGGTTACACACATCGGCGATATCAAATTTTCCGTCTTCTTTGCCTATGATCGAATAGAACATGACGTGCTCCAACACGTCGCCCAATTCCTTCATTATCTCATGATAATCCTTCTTTATCAAGGCATCGGCAAGCTCAAACACTTCTTCAATAGTGTTTGCCCTGAGACTTTCAAAGGTCTGTTTCCTGTCCCACGGACATTCCTTTCGTAGACGATGTTGCACATCCAACAATCGACCGAAAGCTGCTAATATCTCTTCTCGTGTGTGCACTTTTCTATCTTTTTGATGCAAAGTTACTTATTTTAGATGGGAAATTAGTAAATTTGCAAAGTTTTTATAGCATTTATAAGGTATAATAATATATATTTAAATGGAATTAGCAAGCAAGTATGATCCCAAAGAGGTGGAGTCGAAATGGTATGAGTATTGGTTGAATAACAAGTTGTTTAGCTCTAAGCCAGACAATCGCGAGCCATATACAGTCGTCATCCCACCACCAAACGTTACTGGCGTACTTCACATGGGACACATGCTGAACAACACCATACAAGACATCTTGGTGCGACGCGCACGAATGGAAGGCAAGAATGCCTGTTGGGTGCCAGGCACCGACCACGCCTCCATCGCAACTGAGGCAAAGGTTGTCAACAAGCTTGCCGAACAAGGCATCAAAAAGTCCGACCTGAGTCGTGAAGAATTTTTAGAACATGCATGGGACTGGACCCACGAGCATGGTGGTATCATATTGAAGCAGCTCCGCAAATTAGGATGCTCCTGCGACTGGGATCGTACGGCATTCACGATGGACGAAATTCGCTCAAAAAGCGTTATAAAAGTATTCGTAGATCTATACAACAAGGGGTTGATCTACCGTGGTGTCCGTATGGTAAACTGGGATCCGCAAGCTCAGACCGCGCTTTCCGATGAAGAAGTGATCTATAAGGATGAACATTCTAAACTATACTATCTCAAATATTATGTCTGTCCTGAAGATCAGGCAAGTGTAGCACGTCAGGATGAAGGCAACGTGATGCACCAAGATGACAAGGGATACTATGCCGTAGTTGCTACGACACGACCCGAAACGATCATGGGAGATACGGCCATGTGTATTAATCCTGAGGATGTCAAAAACACTTGGCTGCATGGTAAACGTGTCATCGTGCCTTTGGTCAATCGTACCATTCCTGTCATCGAAGATACTTATGTTGATATAGAATTTGGTACAGGGTGTCTGAAAGTTACTCCGGCACACGATATCAATGACCATGCACTTGGCTTGAAACACGGACTGCAAACCATAGATATTTTCAATGACAACGGTACAATCTCTGAGGCAGCCGGCATCTATATAGGGCAAGACCGTATGGATGTTAGGAACCTGATTGCGAAAGATTTACAGTCGTCAGGTCTCATGGAACAGATTGAAGACTATGACAATAAAGTTGGATTTTCTGAGCGTACCAAGGTGCCTATCGAACCCAAACTTTCCACGCAGTGGTTCCTTAAGATGCAACACTTTGCCGACATAGCATTGGCTCCTGTGATGGATGATGATATCGAATTCTATCCCAAGAAATACAAGAACACTTACCGCCACTGGTTAGAGAATATCAAGGATTGGTGTATCTCACGCCAACTTTGGTGGGGACATCGTATCCCAGCCTATTATTTTGAGGATGAAAATGGGAAAAGAGATTGTGTTGTTGCAGAATCTGTTGAACAAGCCTTGGCTGAAGCCCAAAAGAAAAATCCGTCACTCCAAGCAGCAGACTTGGAACAAGAGAGTGATTGCCTCGATACCTGGTTTTCTTCTTGGTTGTGGCCAATATCTGTCTTTGATGGCGTGAACAATCCCGACAACGAAGAAATCAAATACTATTACCCTACATCCGATTTAATTACTGGACCGGATATCATTTTCTTCTGGGTGGCTCGTATGATTATGGCAGGATACGAATACCGTGACACACTACCTTTCAAGCATGTTTATTTTACAGGTATAGTTCGCGATAAACTGGGTCGTAAGATGAGCAAGAGCTTGGGTAATTCACCAGACCCATTGATGTTAATCGAGAAATTTGGTGCAGATGGTGTTCGTATGGGTATGATGCTCTCGGCACCTGCTGGTAACGATATTCTCTTCGATGAGAGTCTTTGTGAGCAAGGACGAAACTTCAACAACAAGATTTGGAATGCATTCCGTCTGGTTCAGGGATGGGAAACGGCCGACCTTGCCCAGCCCACCGAAAACAAATTAGCTGTCTCATGGTTTGCTGCTAAACTCAGGGAAGTAAATGCAGACATCAATGAGCAATTTAAGGGTTATCGCATCTCTGAAGCGCTGATGACTGTGTACCGGCTGTTCTGGGACGAGTTCTCCAGTTGGTATTTGGAGATGATCAAACCCGAGTATGGCAACCCCATTGATCAAGTAACCTATGATGCGACACTCGGATTCTTCGACGAATTGCTAAGGATGCTACACCCATTCATGCCTTTTATCACAGAGGAACTATGGCAGCATATTTACAATCGAAAGGATGGGGAAAGTATTATGAAAGCCACACTCAATATCAATGCACCTACAACTGAAGACCACAAACTTTGTGATGTCATTGAGAAGGTGAAGCAAGTGATTTCTGGAGTGCGCATGGTACGTAATCAAAAGAACATTACACAAAAAGAGCCTCTCGAATTACAAGTCATTGGAGGTAACAACCTTGAGGCTTACAACAGTATTATTACAAAGATGGCCAATCTGCGATCCATCAATGTTGTAACTGAGAAGACAGGTGATGCCAGCGCCTTTATGGTGGGCACCGACGAGTTTGCTGTTCCAGTTGGCAACCTGATTGATGTTGAGGCAGAGATTGCAAAACAAGAGAAGGAATTGCAACATTTAGAAGGATTCCTTGCCGGAATCAAGAAAAAACTTTCGAACGACAACTTTGTAGCTCATGCTCCGGAAGCTGTTGTTGCCCGCGAGCGAAAGAAACAAAGCGATTCTGAGGAAAAAATAGCTGCACTTAGAGAATCTCTGGCCAGCTTAAAGAAAAAATAAGATGAAGCGATATCTTCATTTCTTTGTACTGCTCATCGTTGTTGCATGCGGTTTCTCGTCGTGCAACAACGAGGAGGCAGTAGATATTAATGAAATCAACAAACAAACAATTCTTGTCTTTATGCCTTGGACTGGAGACAACCTCTCTAAGGTGATATTCAAGGAAAATCTTGACAGTATCGAGGGAGCCATCATCAAGGCCAGGAAGCTTGACGGGAGATTGCTCGTGTTTCTCAGCACATCGGAAACTGCGTCGGATTTATACGAAGTCACATACGAGAACGGGAAAATCAAACACAGTCCGATTAAGACGTACAACGGGAAAGACTACACCACTGCTGCTGGCATCGCTCAAATATTGAATGAAGTTAAAACCAACGCCTTTGCACTCAACTATGCCATGATGGTGGGATGTCACGGTTGTGGTTGGACATATAAAAACGACTGGACAAATTACCCCTATCAGGCTAAAATGAATTTCATACAACCAGGCAACGCAAACTGGAGTCAGGGAAAGCGTTCGCCGTTTGCCAATTTCAGCAGCAACACACCAACACCTCCTACCCGATTCTTCGGCAATCTGAACGATATGACCAATGCCATTGATGTTGAAGACCTTGCTGCTGGCATACAAGAAGCCGGCATTAAAATGCAATTTATTCTGTTCGATGACTGCTATATGGCCAACGTTGAGACAGCCTACGAACTACGCCGTGCTACCAACTTTCTGATTGCCTCCACGTCTGAAGTTATGCTCATCGGAGTGCCGTATCAGACCGTATGGCATACTCTTGCTACCCCCACACCTGCCTATAAAAAGACGATTGATGCTTTCAACGCCTATTATAAATCATACACTTCGCCGTATGGCGCACTCTCGGCCATTGACTGCAGAAAAGTAGAAAGACTGGCCGAGGTGATGCTCCAGATTAATAAGCAAAACGTTCTGGACGACAATATGAGAGACAGTCTTCAGGTGTTAGATGGTTTTGAAACTCCCATTTTCTATGACATGGGGCAGTATGTTGATAAGCTGTGCACACAACCCATCTTGCTTAGCGACTTCCATGCCAGACTTAGTGAAGTTGTAACAGCTACGGCAACGACAGACACGCTATACTCCGCACTGTTCAGGCCATATACAAAGGTAAAAAGCTACTCAGGCCTGACCATTTCAGACCCAAGCCGAAACTCTGTCGTGTTGAAAGGAAGAGAGAAGACAGCGTGGTGGAAAGCTACACACTAACCATTATTCATAATCGTCAATAACAGAATTGGTGAAGTCCATCATGGGTTTGGCAACTTTGAAAACTTTAAGCATTTCTTGTGTCCAGTTCTTTCCTTCAAAAAAATCATCAGGCACTACCTGCCAGGCACAATAGTCTTTCATTTTCAAATATCTGATAAACTCATAATCACTTGGGAAATCCTTGGGTGCACGCTTCAAACACTCGATGCCAAACCCCTTTGGGTCAACATGGTCATTGCCCCACTTCGAGTCGTTGGCATACCCAAAATTCTTGATAAACTCCCCATTCTCCACACATTTGCGCCACTGGTCTATGTTACCCATAATTTCATTACGGACCGAAGTAAGGATGTTAGTAGGCAACCAATAGGGACCTACTGCGAGTAAACATCGACCGGGCTGCACATGTATATAATAGCCGGCATGAAGCTTCTTCTTGCCATGCGCAGCTATGTATGCCCCAAAATGAGTCTTGTAAGGTGATTTGTCGGGAGAAAAACGAATATCCCGGTAAAAACGATAGGTACAGTCTTTGGCTGTGAGGTGAGATACTGACGGATCAATTTTGCCAATAGCAGCTATTGCTTTTTCTACGCCGTCATCAAAGGAAGCCTTTGCTGCAAGGAATTCTTCTTTGTGTTCCTGAAACCAAATGCGGTTATTGTTTGCAGTCACACCTTTTAGGAAAGACATTATTTTTTTCAGTTCCATAATTTCTAATTTAATTTACTCCCATCTATCAATTTTGGGCAGAATGAATCAAACGGGCAGTTCTCGCATTGAGGGCGAACGCTTCGGCAGACATATCTACCATGCAGTAACAACCAATGATGCGCATCGGGAATATCCTCTTCCGGAATCGAACGCATCAGCCATTCCTCCACCTTCAGCGGAGTGTTGGCTGTCTTAGGTACCAATCCCAAACGATGAGACACACGATAAACATGCGTGTCCACAGCCATGGCCGCCTTGCCAAACCACACAGCCTGTATCACATTAGCCGTCTTGCGCCCTACCCCGGGCAATTTCATCATCTCCCTGGGATCTTCAGGCACGTCGCCGTCATAATGTTCAACCAGCATCCGAGCCATCTCAACCAAATGTCTCGATTTTGAGTTAGGATAGCTCACCGATCGAACATATTCGAAAACCTCCGCCGGTTCAGCTTTTGACATCTCGGTTGCCGTAGGATAGCGGCGAAACAATTCCGGCGTTATCGCATTAATTCGCTTGTCGGTGCATTGAGCCGAAAGCAGCGTGGCACAAAGCAATTGGAACGCAGAACCAAAGTCCAGTTCTGTTCCCACATTGGGATTGTGAGTCCTGAAATAATCCAATATGTATCTGTAACGTTCTTTTCTTGTCATTATGTCATTCTGATTTTCAAACATTAACATCCGCACTTAGCTATGTTTCTGTCAAACGAAATCTGATATAAGAAAGAAGGACTGGCATTCCGTCCTGCCCCACTCCGTTCAGGAGCAGTCAAAAGAACAGTAGAATAACAGTCCCTCCTTATTATCATACCGGTTTACAAGGCAAGCCGATACTTATTTAATCAAATCTACACTCCGTTTCAGAAAATTATCGAGTGCCTCGCCTTTCAGCATGCCGTTTTGTAACAAAGCCAAATCTATCAGTTGATGTACTATACTGTTACCCTTGGCGTAGTCAGACAATATGGTATTTCGCTTGTCCTTTTGTTCACTGAGAGCCTTTTCAGTATTCTTCAAGTCGTCCTTCTCTTCTTGTGTTACCTCCTCCGGCTTCTTCTTATCCTGACCTTGGCGCAGTGCGGACAGCCGCGCTTGTATGCCTTTCATCTCGCTATTCACCGGTTTTAGACTCTCGGCAGTAGACTTGTTGCTGTCATCAAGGACATTCTTAACCAATGGATGATCAGCGTTTAACACCACGGTATAGCTGTCCGGCATCTGTCCGTAGAAATTCATACCAGGCTGAAACTGGCTCATTTCTTTCATCCGTCGCATGTATTCGCTTTGGGTAATCACCACCGGAGTGCCTGACTCACCCAACGCCTCTACGTCGACATTGAAAGTTGCCTTATCAACAACAGGCATCTGAGAACGAAATATCTCTGTCAAAATGTCACGGTCGGCTTCCTCTATGGTTAACTTTCTGTCGTCATCTTTTACAATGAGTCGATCTATAATATCGCCGTCTACACGCATGAAACGGCTCTTTTCCAATTTCTGCTCCAGCATGTTCACCATCGGAACATCCAGTTGTCCATCGAATAATAGCACACTGTAACCCTTGTTCTGCGCACTTGAAATATAGGCATACTGGTCATCCTTGTTGGTGGCATAGAGATATATCAAGTCACCATTCTTATCAGTCTGCTCGCTCTTAATCAAAGTTCGGTACTCCTCAAAAGTCGAGTAATTCCCGTCTACATCTTTAAACAGGGCAAAGTCCTTAGCACGATCGTAGAAGTCCTCCTGAGAGAGCATTCCGTAGTTGATGAACACCTTTAGATCGTCCCACTTTTGTTCATAATCCTTACGGTCGGCCTTGAAGATCTGCTGCAGACGATCGGCTACCTTCTTGGTGATATAAGTGGATATCTTTTTTACATTGGCATCGCTTTGCAGATAGCTACGACTCACATTCAACGGGATATCCGGAGAATCGATCACACCATGCAACAGCGTGAGGAAGTCGGGCACGATTCCCTCCACCTGGTCGGTGACAAACACCTGGTTGCAATAAAGTTGTATCTTGTTGCGTTGCAGGTCGATATTGTTATGGATACGCGGGAAATAAAGTATACCCGTAAGATGGAACGGGAAATCCACGTTGAGGTGGATCCAGAATAATGGCTCATCCTGCATGGGATAGAGTGTGCGATAGAAGTTCTTGTAGTCTTCATCCTTCAGGCTCGATGGAGTTTTGGTCCACAGCGGTTCCGCATTATTGATGATGTTATCCTCTTCTGTTTCTACCTGCTTACCGTCCTTCCACTCGGTCTTTTTGCCAAAGGCTATTGGCACTGACATGAATTTGCAATACTTGTTGAGCAGAGTCTCTATGCGGGTCTTATCCAGAAATTCCTTACAGTCGTCAGAGATGTGAAGTACAATATCGGTACCGCGATCAGCTTTCTCCACCTCTTCTAATGTGTATGAAGGCGATCCGTCGCAACTCCACTTCACGGCTTGAGAGCCCTCTTGGCAACTTTTGGTGATAATATCCACACGATCGGAAACCATAAAGCTGGAATAGAAGCCCAAGCCGAAATGGCCGATGATAGCATTGGCTTCGTCTTTGTATTTGTCAAGGAAATCAGTTACTCCCGAGAAGGCAATTTGATTAATATACTTGTCTATCTCCTCAGCCGTCATACCGATGCCTCGGTCTGAAATCGTGAGCGTCTTGGCATTGGCATCAAGCGTGACGCGCACGGTGGTATCACCCACATCGCCCTTGAAATCACCTTTCTGGGCAAGCGTTTTGAGTTTCTGAGTAGCATCTACGGCGTTCGATATCATCTCACGCAAAAATATCTCGTGGTCGGAATAGAGAAACTTTTTGATGACGGGGAAAATGTTCTCTGTTGTAACCCCGATATTACCTGTCTTCATTTTAAATAATTTGTATTCTGTTATTATACCCACTGTTAAGCAAATAACATGCCAATTACTCTTACGAAGATAAAATGCCATTATGAAATTAGAGAGCATTATATGATATGGTAGAAATCAAGAAAAACAAATACCATATTATACGATTCAAGCCCTGCTTTGACAGGGCTTGAATATTGAAATGTATGACTATCGATGAAAACTGTCACCGACTATTCATAGAATTTAAAATATCTCTTTGCATTGTTGTAGGAAATATCCTCTACCATACGAGCCAAACTCTCCTTATCATTGGGTAACAGCCCATTTTCCACATCGTTACCAAGAAGGTTGCATAACAGACGACGGAAATATTCATGACGAGGATAGCTCAGGAAAGACCGGCTGTCTGTCAGCATTCCTACAAACCGAGACAGCAAACCCAGCACAGACAAGGCATTCATCTGCCGAGTCATGCCATCAAGTTGGTCGTTGAACCACCAGCCTGAACCAAACTGAATTTTTCCTGGTTCAGAGCCATCCTGAAAATTGCCAAGCATTGTTGCAATCACCTCATTGGCACAAGGGTTCAGCGTGTATATAATCGTACGGGTTAATTTATTCTCCATATTCAGCTCGTTGAGGAAATTGCTCATGGCACGCGCTGTGTTAAACTCGCCAATGGAGTCGAACCCGGTGTCTGCACCCAGTTGATTATACATCAACGTGTTGTTATCCCTTAAAGCACCATAATGGAATTGCTGTGTCCACCCGGCTTCCGCATCCATAATCGCACAGTCTCTCAGGAACGCATGCTTGTACTGGCGAATCTCCTCTAAAGAAAGTCGCATGCCTCGCAGAGCCTTCGAGAATAGAGTTTCAATCTGCGAGTCGGTATAGGGGTCGTCATAAAACTCCTCTACGCCGTGGTCAGAAAGTTTGCAACCATTGGCTGCGAAGAACTCATGACGCTTTTTCAAAGCATCCATCATACTCTCGTAGCTATCCACCTCTACCCCACTGACTTCTCCTAATTTCTTCATGTAGTCAGCAAAGTCTGGCTTTTCTATGTTCATGGCCTTATCGGGACGCCAGGCAGGAATCATCTTGATTTCAAAGCCACTCTCCCGGGTAGATTTATGCCAGCGTAGATCGTCAATAGGATCGTCTGTTGTACAGACACATTCTACATTATACCTACGCATCAGGCCACGTGCACGATATTCCGGCAACTTCAGCTTTTCGTTGCATTCATCATAAATCTCACGAGCTGTTTTGGGAGATAATAATTTATCAATGCCAAACGCCGTCTTCAACTCCAAGTGTGTCCAGTGATACAGTGGGTTTCGATATGTATAAGGTACCGTCTCGGCCCATTTCTCAAACTTCTCCCAATCACTGGTATCTGAACCTGTGCAATACTTTTCTGCTACACCATTTGTGCGCATAGCACGCCATTTGTAATGATCTCCACCCAACCACAATTCAGTGATGCTGCGGAATTGGTGGTCGTTTGCAACCATTTCCGGAATTAAATGACAATGATAATCGATAATTGGCATTTTAGCAGCATGATTGTGATACAAGTCCTGCGCAGTTGGTGTATCAAGCAGGAAGTTTTCGTCCATGAACTGTTTCATAATCTTGATTTGTTTTGTTTATCTTTTAGATTGTTACTGCAAATTTAGCATAATATGTTTGAAACGTCAAGAGTTTTAACTATATTTGCATAAAATATATAGGCACGGATGAACAAAGTACTACTTATCTATACTGGAGGCACAATAGGAATGGGTAAGAATCCCTTTACAAATGCTCTTGAGCCTTTGGATTTCAATCACTTGGTGGCATCTATGCCCGAATTTAAACTCATCAAGACAGACATTGATGTCTATCAATTCACCCCACCTATAGACTCAAGTGATGTGGCCCCTGAAAAATGGGCCCAGCTTGTTCGCATCATTTCACGCAACTATGAACAGTACGACGGCTTTGTGATTTTACACGGAACCGACACCATGGCCTATACTGCATCTGCGCTGTCGTTTATGTTGGAAAACCTGACCAAACCGGTCATTTTAACCGGTTCACAACTCCCAATAGGCCTGCTTCGAACTGACGGAAAAGAGAATCTTATTACAAGCATTGAGTTGGCTTCGCTCAAAGACAAGCGAGGGTTTGCCCGAGTACCTGAAGTGTGTATATATTTCAGCGGACAGTTAATTCGAGGGAACCGCTCCACTAAAATGAATGCTGACGGTTTTCATGCATTCGAATCCTTTAACTACCCGCATCTTTGCGAAGCTGGTGTTGATTTTATATTCAACGAACACCATATCCTCAAACCGGATTTTGACAAACCCATGGTTCCTCATTTAACCATGAACCCCAACGTCGTCATCTTCAGCTTATTTCCAGGCGTGCAAGAACATATTATAAACAATGTGTTACAAGCCAAAGAGATGCGCGGCATTATCATGAGAACGTTTGGCAGCGGAAATGCTCCACAGTCACCATGGCTCATGCACATGCTCAAGGAAGCTGCCATGCGCGGCATCGTCATTGTGAACATCAGCCAATGCGTGGCAGGGTCTGTGGAGATGGGACGTTACGACACAGGTTGCCAACTTAAACAAATAGGTGTTGTGTCTGGCTATGACTCTACAGTAGAGGCAGCCGTTACTAAACTCATGTTTCTCTTTGCAAATTATAATGATCCACAGGTTATCCGGAACATGATGAACAAGTCACTTGCCGGAGAAATCACGATCTGAGCAAGAACAGCATTCTTGCATGATGTCTTTAAAATATGAAATAAAAAAAGTCGCAAGCATAAGCCTGCGACTTTATTCTTTATAATAGATAATCTTATTTCTTGAAGAAATCCTTAACTGCCTCATTGGGAACCATGTGCTCGTCAAAAACATAAGCACCGGTCTTGGGGCTCTTTACCATTTTAATAACCTTTGTATACGCACGTCCGTCCATTGATCCTTCATGGAGGGTAGCGACCGCTTTCTTTGCCATTGTTTACCTTCGTTTAATGATTATGCAAGATTACTTGATCTCCTTGTGGAGCGTCATCTTCTTCAGGAGTGGATTATACTTCATCAGCTCAAGACGTCCCGGAGTGTTCTTGCGATTCTTTGTGGTTACATAACGGCTTTCGCCGGGAAGACCGGAATTTTTCATCTCGGTGCATTCCAATATAACCTGCACTCTATTACCTTTAGATTTTGCCATGGTGATTATTCTCCTATTACTTTAATGTCTTTCCAGTCGCAATATCCTTTGGCAACTGCCTGCTTTAAAGCAGCATCAAGACCTACCTTGTTGATAAGACGGAGACCAGCAGCACTGATCTTGAGCGAAATCCAGCAACCCTCTTCTACATAGTAGAACTTCTTGCTGAATAGGTTAACATCAAAGCTCCGCTTTGTATGGCGCTTTGAGTGAGACACATTACAACCTATCTGTGCCCTCTTTCCTGTGATCTGACAAATCTTAGACATTGCTATTCTTTGTTTTTGATTTCAATTTTGATACTTATTCCAAACAGTGTGCAAAATTACAAATATTTTCTAAAACAGCAAAACATTTGTCAACCTAATTCTTGTTTTTAATTTATTTTAAGGGCGAATTAGCGTCGCTGTCCATTACAAATGACATGTGAACTCGTAACAGATTGTTTATTTCTTGACGTATCACGCCCGGTATACAGGTGCTTGGCGTCCGCAATACACTTGGATGACATTCGACATACGCTTGTATGACGGGCGTAATACACCAGAGAAAAAATGTTTGCACGATCAAATCGGACAGTATTCTAACTGCCGAGAGACTCGACCTCGCGCAACCAAAGCGACGAAACAGCATCTGACGGCATGCGCCAATCGCCGCGCGGACTAAGGCTCACCGACCCCACTTTGGGGCCATCAGGCAAGCAAGAACGCTTAAACTGCTGACTAAAGAATCGTCGGCAGAACACTTGAAGCCAATGGATAATGGTCTCGTCGTCATAGTTTCCTACAGTACGTTCGGCAGAGGTGTTAGCAAAAGCTTTTTGTGCCAGAATGAAAATCTTACGGGGACCAAAGCCATAACGCAAAAAATAGTACAGGAAAAAGTCGTGCAACTCGTATGGCCCCACTAAATCTTCGGTCTTTTGCTTGATCGCTCCCTCCTCGTCAGCTGGTATAAGTTCAGGCGAAATCGGTGTGTCGACAATGTCGAGCAAGGTTGCAGCCACAGCCTCGTCCATCTCCGTTGCCACATGCCTCACCAAGAACTGCATCAGCGTTTTGGGTATCGAGGTATTCACAGCATACATCGACATGTGATCGCCATTATAGGTGGCCCAGCCCAAGGCCAATTCAGACAGGTCGCCAGTACCGATTACCATACCATGAAGCTGGTTAGCCAGATCCATGAGTATCTGTGTTCGCTCGCGAGCCTGTGCATTTTCGTAGGTCACATCGTGCACATTGGGGTCGTGACCAATATCTTCGAAATGCTGCATGATGCTTTGGGATATGTTGATCTCACGGATTGTGATGCCTAAACTTTTCATCAGTGCAATGGCATTGGTATAGGTACGGTCTGTCGTACCGAACCCGGGCATGGTGACTCCAATGATATCTTTGCGGTCTTTTTTCAGTTTGTCATAAGTCCTTGCACACACCAAGAGAGCCATCGTGGAATCCAACCCACCACTGACCCCTATGATCAATGTCTTCGTTTGGGTATGGGTTATTCGTTTGGCCAGCGCCATGACCTGAATGTTCAGTATCTCGTCGCACGTCTCCTGCATATTGGACGCTGCCGGGATGAACGGATGCGGGTCTACATCGCGCTCCAGCTTGAAGTCTCGTGTCTGAATGATTTCTGTGTCAATAAACTCTGCCTGTTCACCGAGCATGACACGTTGGGCATTGATAAACGTCGTATTGTTACGTCTGTCACTGCGCAACCGGTCAATGTCAATTTGAGCCACTTGCATCTGACTGGTCATGGCAAAACGATCGCTCTCCGCCAGCAATACACCGTCCTCGTAAATCAGTGCATTGCCCCCATAGACCAAATCCTGTGTGCTCTCACCATATCCGGCACTGCTGTACACATATCCGGTGATGGTGCGTGCACTTTGTTGAGCAATCAGTTTCTTGAGGTAGGCATGCTTGCCAGTCAGCTCATCACTGGCCGAGAGGTTGAAGATAAGGTCGGCTCCAGCCAAAGCCAGACCGTTGCTGGGTGGCGTCGGAGCCCATACGTCCTCGCACAGTTCCACGCCGAATACGGCTCCATCACATGTGCGGAAAAGCTGCGGACGGGAGGATACTTCAATCGTACAACCGGCGAAACGCAGCGTTGTGGGCCGCAGATCCTGCGAAGATGCAAACCATCGCTTTTCATAAAATTCGCCGTAGTTGGGAAGATAAGTCTTAGGAACGACGCCCAGGATGCGACCCTTTTGGAGAACCACAGCACAGTTGAGCAGAAGGTCGCCCGCGACGATAGGCAGTCCAACAATAGAGATAATGTCAAGCTGGCGGGAGAAGTCGAGCAGGTGCATCATACTGTTTTCTGCCGCATCAAGCAACGGCTGCTGCCTGAAGAGGTCCTGACAAGTATAGCCTGTGATGCACAGCTCCGGGAACACAATTATTTCCACTCCCCTGCCCTCAGCTTGGGCTATGAGAGACTCTATCCCTATAATATTCTGCCTGCAATCGGCCACTTGGACAGTAGGAATGGCACTGGCTACCTTAATAAATCCGTAGTTCATATTGATACAAATTAGAGTTGTGCACTGTTTTGAATGTTATTTAATCGTCACCATCGTGGCTCCATACCCGTATTCTTGGAACGAGGCATCCTGATAGGTGTACGGCTTGTACCTATAGGTAAGTTCGCTGATGATGGCGCGTCGCAAAACGCCCTCGCCCTTGCCATGGATGAACACGACCCTCTGTCCTTTCTTGCCTGACAACTTTTCGAGGGTGTCGCGAAAAACTTGAAGCTGATATTCCAATATATCACCAGCCTCCATTCCCATAGTGGTGTCGAGTATCTGTCCGGCATGAAGGTCTACAACCACAGTGTCGTCGGAATCCTTGTGGTGCATATAGGGGGCTTTCCGCCGACCTCCTTTGCGCTGGTCGTCAGCATAACGTCTTACAAGCTGCTCGCGTTGATTCTTAGAGAGGGACTGCCGGTCAGTCTTCTCTTCCTCGGCTGCCTTAAACATGCTATTTTTAAGCTTTTCGGCATCAATGTCACGGGGGCGGTCAACCTTGTCGTTTTCGACAATGGTGAATAGGATTGATGCTGTTTCAAAAAACGGATTGGTCTTGAATGTGTGAACCTTGTAAAATCTCTGGGGGTCGATTCGCAACAGTACATCTGCCGATGGCTTCAAATCAAAAGCTCCATCGCGCTTATAAGCCATCATCTGTACGGCCAGCTTTCCAAGTCCTGCCGCCTCTTCCCGGGTGAATTTTCCTAAAAACTGCTTGGCATTGGGTTCAGCTTCGCCATCAGATTGGAGCTCCCATCGATTGTCAGTACGTTTGGAACAAGCGAAACGCATGTAGTAGTTACTGTCGTTTACAAAGTACATCTCGTAGCGTGAGACGTCATCCCCTCCCGCCGAAACAGGCACGAATGCCAGGTAAGCAGACAACTGGTTACCACCCTTACGCTCCCGGGGCTTCGCCCTGAAAGTAACTTCTTTGGTGTCGTCGATGACATCTGCCACCGACATATCAACGTCCTCGTCCTGTCCTTCACGTAACAATGCTTTGACCGAACGGCTCTCCGGATTCTCGAAAGCATTGTTTGGTTTTGATCCAAACTTGTTTATATTGGTCTTTGCCACACGCGATGTGTTGTAGTTGTTGGCTTGATCCAAGACGACTTCATTGATGCTTATCGGTATCTGGAAGCCGTCCTCGTCTTCCACCAACACAATATTTTTCCCTTGAAACCCGGCTATGATACCACCGCCAATTTCATTGAGGAATTTTACTTTGTCTCCTATTTTCATTGTCTATATGTTAAATGAGAAATTCAAGGGGTCGGAGTGGTCAGTGTCTTGTCAAGTGAAGGTAGCTTTTTCACTGCCTGTCGTGGAACCAATCTGATTTGTGGCCATCTCCCACTCTCCCTACTCTGCCGACCCCCATATGCCTACGGTATCAAAAGACTTGAGTCCCCATAACTCAAGAAGCGGAAATCATTGGCGAGAGCATAATCGTAAACTTTGCGCCAGTCGCCTTTCAGAAAAGCACTCACCAGCAACAACAGTGTGCTTTGGGGCTGGTGAAAGTTGGTGATCAGCATCTTGACAATCTTGTAGGTGTAGCCTGGCGCAATGATGATCTGTGTGCTGGAGTGTAGCGTGTCGAGGTTGTCACGATCAAGATAATCCAAAAGATTCTGAATGGCACTCCTTACCGTTACAGCCTTGTCCTCAACAAGTACGAGCCCTTCAGCATCATGAGGCAAATCATAAGGCTCCCATTGATTCACGTGCAACTGGTCTTCGGTCAGGTCGGAACATTGGGAGAGCTTCACACCCATGTAATACAGGCTTTCAAGTGTGCGTACGCTCGTTGTACCTACGGCTATGGCTTGGCAGTCATGTTCCAGCAGTCGTTGGAGCGTATGACGGTGAATCACCACATACTCGGTGTGCATGCTGTGTCCGTCGATTGTTTCCGACTTGACAGGTCTAAACGTTCCCGCACCCACATGCAACGTTACCTCGTCACGCGTGATACCCTTGGCATCAATGGCCTGAAGCACCTCATCAGTGAAATGTAATCCGGCCGTGGGGGCGGCAACGCTGCCGTTAATCTTGGAATAAACCGTTTGATAAGTAGTTTTGTCACTCTCCTGCGCCTCACGGTTCAGATAGGGGGGGATGGGCAGTTCGCCAACGGTTTCCAGTATGTCGGCAAAATTAACCTCACTGTTATCCCAAACGAAGTCTATCCAATAGTTGGTGCCACCGCTTTGTTCCTGGGTTCTGTCGCGATCCATCGAGGCAGTGAGAGTCAGGCGATGTCCCTTGATCTGAAAATCACGTTCAAGCGTCCCCTCTTTCCATTTTTTCAGATTCCCGACCATACAGAGCCAGCTGCACCGCCCCGTGCTTTGAAACATCTGTTCGTAGTCGGCAGGTAGAGCCGGTTCCATCAGAAATACCTCGATAAGGGCACCTGTCTCCTTGCGGAAATGCATGCGCGCTTGGATGACACGGGTATTGTTGCAAACCAAAAGTGCTCCCTCAGGCAGATAGTTGGGCAAGTTGTAGAACACGTCATCAGATACCTTGCCCTTGTTATAAAGCAGTAATTTACTGTGATCGCGTTGGGTCAAGGGGAACTTGGCGATACGCTCATCGGCAAGTTCGTAATTATAATCAGAGATGTGAATGTTTTTTGTATTCATAATCGAAAAAAATGTATCATTCCTAAAGTCAAGACACTGACAACGAGAGCAGCATAGCCACCGCCAATATCAAGGCAATGACAGCCATCACAACGTCAATATCTGTTGTAGAATAGCCGGTTGGCGTGTATTGTGAGGAGATATAATTGATTTTAGGACTTACTTTGAAATAGAATTTATAGAATGCCCAATAGCTGACAAGACCTGATATGATGCCCCATACGATGCCACAGAGTATATCGATCGGATAGTGTACTCCAAGATACAGTCGGGTCCAGCAATTCAGCAAAGACCAAACGACCATAACCACACTAAAGAACTTGTTGCGCACCAAGAGACTGACAAAGACTGCCAGCGACATGGTGTTAGCTGCATGAGCCGAGAAAAAACTGAAGCCGGATTCCCGATGGTTGTCCACTACATTCACCGTGTATTTAAGATATGGGTCCAATGATGGTCTCGGTCGGGCTATCAAAGGTTTGATGATGCCCTCGGCCATACCAGTGGCAAGCAGGATACATAATCCGGCACACACCATCACAAGACCTATCTGCAACATGGTCTCGTTATTTTTAACAACGAGATAAAACAGAGCCACATAAAGAGGTGTCCATGTGAATCCCCAGGTGAGCATCTCAACGAAGCGATCCAAAAACAAAGAGTCACTGCCGTTGAACCACAACAAGAGAGCTTGGTCAAGGTCTATCAGACTTTCTAATGTCATTACACGAAAATAATAGTGTTAAATCATCTCCAACTGCGAGGCTGGCATCCATCCTTCCCGTCCGTCCGGCAAGCGGATTCCTCGCCAGGTTTTCATGCTACTGTCGGTAACATCAACGCGTGTTCCCTCGTGCAGGATAAATGAATCCTCACTGTTTTGCACCGGTGTACTCTTCACATTCACCGATGGTGCCATAATGATTGCTCCTTTTCCCTCGGCCAAAGCCTTATGCTGGCTCCATGCGAAGAGTGTGGATAAGGCAAAGACAAGAATGAACAGTACTCCGCCGAAAAACCCAACCTTGCGCCAAACAAGCTGAGGAACGAAAAAGTAAACAAGCAAATGAATGAAAGCAAGAATGATGGACACAATACTGATCAGTGCCCAAATATCTGCCGTCGTAAAATTAACCAAACTTCGATACCATGTTGTGAATACCACTTCACTATCCGACGTGAGTTTGTCGATGGTTTTTGAACGGGCAAACTGCAAGTTGTACCTGATGTCCTTATCACCCGGCGACAACAAGGAAGCCCGTTCGTAAGCCAGTATAGCCATTGTAATACTGTCTGAACGATAGTAGGCGTTCCCAAGGTTATAATAGATGTCGGCAGATTTTCGCTGCTTCAACAGATTTTGATAACTTGCTATTGCATGCTGGTAATCGCCCCTTCTGTAGGCCATATCAGCATCTCGTTTTGTTACAGCCATGGAGGATCCGGGTGTACAAAGCAACATAAATATCAGTAGGAGAATGCTTGTCGCCGAATCTCTGTTTATATTAAAATGGTATCCTATCATAGCTTACGACTCCTTTTCATTACGCCTTCAATTTCACTGATCACTTCTGCAGCCGTGTCATAGGTCTTCTCCATGTTGCCGGCTGGATCGCCCGGAGCATAACGTTCGTACTCGCAGGTATCAAGAGCTGACAGAAACTTATCGATGACTTCCTGATTAACTCCGTACAACGTAAACGCATCGGCAATGTTTTCACGCGAAAGTTTTTCGACCGGCATATTGAGTTTATATCCAACATAGTCCCAAAGGGCATGTAAAACCTCATCGTAGAATGCCTCACCCTTGCCTTGCTGCATCAGTTGGTTGGCCTTCCTTAGACGTTTGCGGGCTATCTTATCCGCTCTCTTTCGCCGCATATTGGTGACATCAGCATGGAGTTTAGCACGTTTTCGGAAAACTATCAGCAGGATGACAAAAACCAATAACGGCAACAATAGAGCCGTCCAATATATGGCACTGCCCACAAAATGCATGTTCGTACCATAGCGACTGACAGCACCCAACTTAATATTTCGTATATCATTATCACGAGGTGTGTTGTAATTCGAACTTGAATTGCGACCGCTACCCTTGTCTACTTTAATATCTATCGGTTTCGTACGAATGGTCTTGTAACCATTACTCTTCACGTCGAAATACACAAATTCTACCGCAGGAATGGTATACTTTCCCTGTGAGCGAGGCACAAAGAGAACGTCATAAACCATGTTTCCCTCCACGCCATTGGCCGTAAGCTTTGTCTTATCGGTTACTTTCGGATCATACTTGTCAAAGTTTTTGGGAAGGTTGATCTCCGGAAGTTTCACTAACTTCAGGTTTCCTGTTCCTCCGATTACAATGCGCATGGTGATCGGTTCGCCTGCCTTGACTTCTGTATTGCTCAGTTGAGACGAGATATTGAACCTACCCACGCCGCCCGAAAAGTTAGCAGGTTTGGTAGGCAGGGGGTCTACTTGTATCGTCAGTCCCGGTGCTTGTATTTCGCGCTTAACCTCAACATAACCCGAACCACCGTTGAAAAATGCTTCGAAAGGGTCTACCGCACGATTCTGTTGCACCACAATACCCTTAAAAGTGATGGCAGGAACTTTAAGATTTCCCGCCATTTGCGGATACATCACGTATTGGCTCCAAGTCACGGTTCGATAGGGTTGGCCGTTCACTCGCTCAATCTTGAAACTCTTCTGCTGTGGCAACGGCACTTCCTGCGTATGGAATCCCGTCAAGTCGGGCATTTTTCCTTCCAGTTGAGTAAGGTCTACAAGAGTATAGACCTTGTAGGTGAGCAACACCGGTTCCTGCTCATGCACACGGCGCTTATTAGCTGAAACTTTGATGAATAGGTCTTTTCCGGATATCCTCGAACCAGCTGCACGCATCTGGCTTCCTTCGTTGTCGTCCTGATGCATCTGTGGCATTCCGCTGCCATTGGACTGTGCCTTTCCTGAGACTGTCACCTTAACAGAACGAGATGACACGCTATTCCCATTGATTTTCGCCTTTGCAGCTGGAATGGTATAGGTGCCGGGCTTGTCAGCATATAATGTATAAGTGAACGTAATAGACGATGAACTGCTCGTGTGTCCGTTCACCATTTGGTAGCTCGATTGCTGAGAGGTGTAGGGGCCGGCTATGACTTCCAGGCCGTTGGGGATGTTGCCTGCTCGGAAATCGTCCACATCCTGCGTATTGATTGTGTACGACAGGCGGAAGTTTTCGCCAGTGGCGACGCGTGAGGGTACGGATACTTTAATCTGTGCCTGCAAGGGAAGTATTCCTCCAAACAGGCAAAGCCATAAGAAAAATATATGTAACGTGTTACGTGTCATTAATTTTGATTTACCAATTCTTTTGCAGTCGACGTCGCTGTGGCTGTTGCTGTTGCTGCTTCATGCGTCGCTGCGTTGCCTTTTCTTCTTGAATTGCATAGTTCAGCAACTGTTCTGCATTATCCTTACTCATCTGTTTTTCAGGTTGCTGATTCTGTTTATCCTGCTTGTTTTGGTCAGGATTCTGTTTTTGTTTCTGTTTTTCCTTATCCTTTTTATTCTTGTCTTTGTCGTTTTTGTTGTTCTTCTTATCCTTGTTGTCCGGCTGATTTTTAGCCAGACGCTTACACAGTGCGAGATTATACCGGGTCTCATGATCTTCCGGATGATTACGAAGGCTCTCCTTATAAGCTTCGATGGCCTCATTGTACATTCTGTGTTTCTGACAAATAACGCCAATGTTGTGATAGGCCATAGCTTTGCGTTTAGCCGCCGACTCACGCTTACCGGCGTGTTCGAACTGAACGATGGCAGCCGAATCCTTCTGCTGCGACATCAGCGCACAGCCCAAGTTGTACATGGCCTGTGCATTACTCCCGTTCCGTCCCAAGGCCTTTCGGTATTCCGTCTCAGCTTTCGCATACTCCTGCTGATGGTACAGCTTATTGCCATTGCGAATGAATTGCCGGTCGGTCTGAGCATTCACAACCTGGGAGAAAAGCGTCAGAACAAGTACAGTCAGTATGTATTTTCGTATCTTCATTGCGATTTCTACTTCTTTTTAAACAGTCGTACGTTCCTCAACAGTGGATTCCGCGCCTCCATCACACATATTTCTGCTATCAGAAGGAGTATGGCCAGAATGCCGAAAGCCTGAAACTGCTCATTATATTCACTGTAGATAACCGAACTGGTTTCGCCTTTCTGCAGCTTGGTCAGCTCATCGTTCAACTGCTCTTGAGCATCCGAGGTGTTGTCCACATGGATGTATGTGCCACTGCCGGCCTTGGCCACCTCCTTACACATTTCCTCATTCAGTGCCGACATCACGGTTTGTCCCGTGGCATCAGTCATATATCCGCCATTGCCCGTGGGTATCGGCGCACCCTTCGTGCTTCCCACTCCAAGGATAAAGACATTGATACCACGCTTTCTGGCCTCTTTTGCTGCCTCCATGGCTCCACCCTCATGGTCTTCTCCATCGGTAATCACAATAATGGCCCGCCCCACTTTTTCCTGCTGAGTGAAGCTGCGCATACCTACCGTGATGGCTCTGGCAATATCAGTTCCCTGCGTCGACACAAGTGACGGGTCAATATTTTGTAAAAACATTTTGGCCGAAACATAGTCACTGGTAATGGGGAGCTGCACAAAGGCATCACCTGCAAATACCACCAGTCCCAACTTGTCGTTGGTAAAGTGCTCCGTCATACTCTCCACGAGCATTTTGCTCTTGTCCAATCGACTGGGTGCCACATCTTCAGCTTTCATCGAATTGGAGACATCCATACAGATGATAGCCTCGATCCCATCACGCTTCTCGTGAGAAATCTTCGTACCCATCTGTGGTCGCGCCAACATCAGAGTGAGTACGGCCAAGGCTGTCAGGAGTAGTCCAAACTTCACCAATGGGCGGAACCTTGAGACGTCAGGCATCAGCTCTTTCAGTAATACGGGATCTCCAAACCTTCTCAGTCTCCTTTTCTGACGACGGGCGACGAGCAGTCTAATCAACGCCAACAGCGGTATGATCAGCAACAGCCATAAATATATAGGAGCATCAAATCTCAGCATATCCATATCTTTTTCTCATGCTACACTTCATTTTGCATCATCTCCCCGCTAAGGAATACGACGCAGAATCGTGTTTCTAAGCAATAATTCCAACAGCAAACAAATCACGGCAGCTATGGCAAACGGTTGGAATGCCTCATATCGTTTGGAGAACTTGGTAACATTCATCTTGGTTTTCTCCAGTTTATCGATGTCTCGATAGATTTGTTTCAATTCGCGATTGTTCGTTGCACGATAGAAGTTTCCCTCAGTTATGGCAGCGATGTCACTCAAAGTCTTGGTATCTATCTCCACCGGCATATTCACATATTGGACTCCACCAGCCACCGGCATAGGATAAGGAGCCACCTTGTTGGTTCCCACACCTATAGTATAAACGCGTATACCGAGCGAACGTGCGATCTGTGCAGCGGTCAACGGTGAAATGTCGCCCATGTTGTTGCTGCCATCAGTCAGCAGAATCACCACCTTGCTCTTGGCCTTCGACCCTTTCAGGCGCGAAACGGCATTAGCCAGTCCCATACCCACTGCCGTTCCATCCTGAATAAGTCCACGTGCAGCGATATCGGTCCGCACGTTGTTGAGCAGATTCAGCAACGAGCCATGGTCTATTGTCAGGGGACATTGTGTAAACGATTCACCAGCAAAAATAGTCAGGCCGATATTGTCACTGGGACGTCCGGAAACAAACTCCGAGGCCACATCCTTGGCAGCCTCCAGCCGGTTGGGCTTCAAATCTTCGGCCAACATTGAAGTCGACACATCCATAGCCAGCATGATATCGATACCCTCCACAGTCCTGTTATCCCACGAGTTGTGTGTCTGCGGACGCGCCAAGGCGCACACGATCAGCACAAACGTGAGGCAGCGGAGCAACATCGGCACCGACAACAGCCTAACACGCCAGCTTTTCGGCGCTGCTTGGTAAGCAAAGGTGTCGCTCATGCGCATCGTTGGCTCACTGCGCTTACGGTAGAGGAAATACCACAACACGTAAGGGACGAGCAGTAAGAGTAACAGGAAATATTCCTTATTTGCAAATTCCATTTACATCTGTTTCTTTTAATCCATCGGCAACCATTCGCCGTACGTTAGGTCATCAGCAAGTACACATTATATACAATGTATGCCAACAGACCGAGAATAAGTACGCCAAGCGCCCAAAGCATTCCCTTGATGGTCTTACGACTCTGTTGCTTGCGCTTGTCATCATCCGACAATTTCGGTACGATTTTCTCCTCCGTGGGCTGACCTTCAACCTTCGTGCTGTCAATAAAGTTGACAGCATTTACAAGGTTCAAGTCGTTCTCATTGACCAGCGTGGAATATTTGGCAAACTTCACAAGGTCTGCCGTGTTGAACAGTTCCGTGAGTTCGTCAAGCATTCTGCGGTCACCCATCGTTTGCAAGCGCTCGATTATCTCTGAAGAAGTCATCTCCAAAGCATTGAAACCGAATCGTTCCCGAATATATTGGCGCAGTGTGTCAGTGAGCCGCGTATAGTAGGTCTTCTGATCCTCGCTTGTCTGCAAGTGCTCAGCCTTGATTTTATCAATCGCATTCAACGCACGCTGATGGGGCGGAATATGTTTCACGATTCGTATTCGGGTGATGATGGGCTTATTCTCCCGAAGTCGGACAATGAGGTAATATGCCAGCAAAGCCAATAACAGCACGAGCAACGACAACCAGAACCATGGGCTCCACTCCGACCACAGGAATGGATTGGCCTGCACGTCTTTGGGCGGAAAGAACTGATTGGGGTGCAACGTGTCCACATCCATGGTAATCACCTTGAGCGCAGCCGTACCTCCTTTGTAGGGCTTGCCGTCCACCTTCACAGTCAGGGCAGGTATGGCATAGAGGTTTTCATCAAACGAAGTAATGGTGTATGTTCTTTCAATCTTCACTTGGTTATTATCGGCCTTTGCCGTATCGCCATCGGCAATGCTCACCACCTCTACTCCGGGTACAACATACTGAGTCGCCTTTAGCTCAGGCCATTGCAGGCTTGCGCCCTTCGGCATGGTCACCCCGAGCCGCAGATGTGCCTGTTCGCCAATGAGTATGCCCACTGAATCGACAGTCTGCTCCACCACGACCTGTGCTCTGACAGTCGCTGTGCTCAGAAGGAAAAGCAGCATCAATGCGTTGCGTATGTTTTTTTTCATTTTGCTTATCTTGAATTTTAGAGGATAGTCTAAGTACGCTGCTTGAATAGCAGCATCAGCGACTTGACGAAATCCTCGTTCGTGGCGATTGATGTCCAGTCCACCTGGCTACGGGAGAACATCTGTTTCAGTTCGGCTTCACGCTCCATCCAATGGCGCGTATGCGCCCGACGTAACTTCGCACTCGATGTGTCGATCACCATCTCATGTCCCGTCTCCGCGTCACGCACCTTCATCAGTCCCACATCGGGCAGCATTCTGGCTCGCGGATCATATACCTGTATTGCCATCAGGTCATGCTTGCGATTGGCTATTTCCAACTCTCTGGAGAAATCCCTTCTGTCGTAGAAGTCGCTGATAACAAACGATGTGCAACGTCGTTTCATCACCCTTGTGAGGTAAGCCGTAGCCATTCCAACGTCGGTCTTATTGCTTACCGGACGAAAATGCAGCATCTCGCGAATGATGTAGAGAATGTGCTTGCGACCCTTCTTGGGTGGAATATATTTTTCGATTTGGTCAGAAAAGAATATCACACCGATCTTGTCGTTGTTCTGAATGGCCGAAAAGGCAATAGTGGCTGCTATCTCCGCTGCCATATCACGCTTCATCTGTGTGTTCGTGCCAAAATCTAAAGAGCCGGAAACATCAATCAGGAGCATCACGGTGAGTTCCCGTTCCTCCTCGAAGACCTTAACGTAGGGATGATGAAAACGAGCCGTCACGTTCCAGTCGATATCGCGCACATCGTCGCCAAACTGATATTCCCTGACCTCCGAAAAGGCCATTCCCCGACCTTTGAAAGCCGAGTGGTATTGTCCGGCGAAGATATTGCGACTCAACCCACGGGTCTTGATCTCAATCTTCCTAACTTTTTTTAAAATCTCGCTTGTTTCCATTTTATCTCAATCGGGGTGTCTTTCGGTTAAGGCACCTCTATCTTGTTCACGATTTTGCTCACAATTTCCTCACTGGTCACGTTGGCAGCCTCAGCTTCATAACTCAAACCGATGCGGTGGCGCAGTACATCGTGTACAATGGCACGCACATCCTCCGGAACCACATAACCACGATGCTTGATAAATGCGTATGCGCGCGATGCCTTGGCCAGGTTGATACTGGCACGCGGACTGCCACCAAAGGTTATCAGATCCTTCAGCTCTGCCAAGTCATAACGGTCAGGGTATCGTGAGGCAAACACAATGTCGGCAATATACCGCTCTATCTTCTCGTCAATGTAGACCTGCCCCACCACCTCACGCGCTTTCAATATTTCCTGGGCCGAAGTTACAGGTGTCACGACAGGCATGCTGCCTGCAAGGTTTTCGCGAATGATGAGCTTTTCCTCTTCGAGTGTTGGATAGTTGATAACCACCTTCAGCATGAAACGGTCAACCTGAGCCTCGGGCAACTGATAGGTACCCTCCTGTTCGATAGGGTTCTGCGTCGCCATCACCAAGAAAGGTTCTGGCAGCACAAACGTGCTCTCACCGATGGTCACCTGATGCTCCTGCATGGCTTCGAGCAATGCGCTTTGCACCTTCGCAGGGGCACGGTTGATTTCGTCGGCCAATACAAAGTTTGCAAACACCGGTCCCTTTTTAACTTGGAACTTCTCGTCTTTCTGCGAATAAATCATCGTTCCGATGACATCTGCAGGAAGCAAGTCGGGCGTAAACTGTATACGACTGAAATCAGCATCGACAAGTTGTGACAAAGTTTTGATTGCCAATGTTTTAGCCAGTCCAGGCACACCCTCCAGGAGTATATGTCCATCACTGAGGAGAGAAATAAGCAACATGTCAATCAAATGTTTTTGACCCACAATGACACGGTTCATTCCGGTCGTCAATTGGGTCACAAAACCGCTCTGCTGCTCTATTCTGGCGTTTAATTCACGAATATCTACTGATTCTGCCATAATATTTGCTTTTTAACTTATGTTCAATTTAAGCGCAAAAATACAATTTTATCTTAAGAGCAGAAAAAGATACTTACTAAAGTATATTAAAAAGCCTCTGCATCTCGTTGATTTAAAAACTTTTAAAACAAGAACATCCTATAATAGCTTATTTTCACACTGTCAGAAAAGTTGACCTTGGAATTAATATTCAGAACGAAAATACGAACAACAATAGAATAAATTCCTCTAAATTTATTGACAAATGGCCTCAAATACAGCAAGAATTTAAAAACGAACAAGTCAGAACCGAAAATTCGTGAAAAAATCAATAGTTTCACAACGTTCTCTCTGACTGAGAGTTACAAGTCAAAGAACAAAAATGGGATTATAAAGCCCTAATTTTGCCCATGCGTCAAAGGCTTAATCGCAACACGTCTAAGCCCTAATCGCTTCATGGTTAGACTTTCGTGGCAGTTCGGATAGGCCTTAACCGCACTGTCACTAAGCCGCAATCGCATTTCTATCTGAGCTTTCAGGATAAAAATCAAAACTGTTCCCATCCAAACAGTGACATCTTGTTTCTAAAACGAGAAAATCAAATGGTCTGTTTTTAGTGAAGTTTTCTTGACAACAAGCAGCTCCTCTGCAGCTATTTCTTCATGTCGAAACCCAGCCTTACTCCATCATAGTTTTTGCTAATTTCTCCAATTGAATTCAAGGTGGTGTTGCCACTGAAGGCCGCAATGGTCTGTATGAGAGACAGAAGTTTTCTTGACTCAAACAGTACACTGATTCCGAACCCATTTCGAGTAGCAAACCCATTGAGGCTGAAGAGTAATCCGCGCAGGGTTAAAGCACTGGTTTGAGGGTCATAGGTGTAGTTTCCGCTCCATCTCTTGCCATCGATTTTGGACACAAAAGTACCGTCCTGTTTGAAGGTGATAAAGGTGTTGTTGGCGTTTAGGCCGAGTTTAGCATATTCCGGTTCCAGTTTTTCCTCGATCCGGGTGGCCGCCACCTCACCACCAGCCTTAGCCAAGGCACTTTCCGAGGTAAAAGCACAACCCGGTCCATCATACCTCCACGTACCGCAGAGTTCCTCCTGCGACAGTTTGTCTCTTCCGATGACACTGTTCAACACATTTCCCAAAGCCTCGCCATTGGTTACCGCTCCCAGGATTTCTCCCAACACATTACCCGTATGAGAAGGTGTCGAAGAAGACGAGGAACCACCCTTGGTTCCGCCTCCAATGCCTGCACAGCCCGTTGCCAGCATACCTACGATACCAGCAGCTAAAAAAAGTTTTTTATTCATTTCTTGATTTTGTGATTATAGTTCATTTGATGAGAAAAGCCTCTCGTGCTTGAGACTGTGAATTCGTGGGAAACAACCAAGCCAGATTGTCGCTTTCGCCTGACGTAGATTTTAAACATCTGGAGAAACACCAAGGTCAATTGGTATGCTACAGCCAGTTCAGTCCCTGTCGGGCAAGTGCCGATTTGGCCATACGTTCATACATGATGCCAAGTTCGGCAAAACGCGACACGGCATTCATGGCGGCATGGGTAACACCGGCCGAACCCGACTGCATGGCCGTAACAGCCTGATCTATAAATTCGTGGATTCCTCGCTCATTTGGCTCCTGTCCTCTCATAAAAAGACGACTCAGAATGTTATAGGCACAAATCTGCTCAACATCACGTTCCTGCGCCATCCACTGATAGGCAAGGACCGGGGCATAGGGCACATGCTGGTAGAGATTGAAAGCCTGCATTTCGGCCATCTCTTGCGAGTGCGTTTGTTCCATCCATATCCGTGCTACCTCAATCGGCATCTCGTCGGGTGGCATGAGAAGCGTGGCAAGAATCTTACATTCTCGAATATTCTCTTTCCACAACTCAATGGCCAGTTCATAGTCCTGTCCTATTTCACCAGCCATCTTCTTCAAATCCATAAACGAGACACCCCAGTTGAGGTGATAGTCCAAGCCTTTTTCACGCATGGAACGAGATGCCTCACCGTTCATCATCAAGCGAAACTCTTGCTTGATTTGTCTTATTCTTGTGCTTGTTTCCTCTGTCATTTGCTGCTACGGCTCTATATCTTCAAGATTGTGAATGATGAATGAATGACCTGCCAAATTCCCTGGAATAGCGAAGCATCTGGTGATCATAGCTTTCAGTGTAGTCAAGAGTGACATCCACAATCTCGCCACAGGCATTGACCACAGGCTTCATCCATGGGTTAATAAAGCCCTTGTAGGGTGCAATGTTCAATTTTTCATATCGAGCAAGCACCTCAGCATGCAAGTCGGCATCCACCCTCACTGCATAACGTTCCACCAATCGGCGTGCACCCTCAAGATCTCCCTCGCTCTTGATGCGTTGAACCTCGCTCAACAGCTGTCCGAACAGTTGCTGTAGGGCAACATAGTCATTGATTTGAACGTAGGTCTTGTCTCCCCTCTTCACCAACTCCACCACATGGTCACCTTGTTCAAGACACCAATGAGCAATCAGTGCACGGTTGCGCATGTGCGACTCTTCAATTTGATGGCCTGGTCTGATACGCACCAATTGTGTCATCAGACCGTTCATCATATAGTGGTAATACTGGCTTTTGTAAGCATCGGCATCGGGCAAGAGGCCTAATTCCACCAGCTTTGGGTCGGCGAGATAATACAAACCGAACAGATCAGCACGGGCTTCCTCATTGGTACTGGCATACGACTTCAGTGCATCTGGCGCCACGCCAGGCAAAAGTTGGCCACTGCCATGTCCCAAGCATTCATGCAAGTCGGTGTGGAGATCATCACACAAGTCACCATATCGGTCGATCAGCGCCCGCGTATCCTCATCGATGACAAACTCTTCGTCAAACCCATTGCCATGCGCAGTTTTCTTGTAGGCCTCAGTAAGATTACCTATCGTGATGCTCTTGGAGCCATATTGTGCTCGTATCCAGTCGGCATTAGGCAAATTGACGCCAATGGCTGAGGCAGGGTACATATCACCGCCAAGCATCGCCGCACAAATCACGGTGGCTGTGACACCGGTTACATGAGGCTTGCGGAAACGTGGGTCGACGGGCGAATGGTCCTCGAACCACTGCGCATTTTGCGAAACGAGCTGTGTGCGACGCGTGGCAACAAGATCCTTGTATTCCACCAAGCCCTCCCACGAGCCCTTGAGTCCAAGCGGGTCACCGTAGACCTCAATGAATCCATTGATAAAATCCACCTGTCCCTCCTGCTCTTTCAACCACTCAATGGAATATCGATCGAAAACTTTCAAGTCTCCGGTTTGATAATATTCTATCAGTAAGTCCAGCACCTTCTCCTGCTGCGGATTCTCACATTCTTCCCGAGCCATTTTCAACCAAGATATAATCTCTGAAATCTCACGACCATAAAGTCCTTTGGCAGAATAGACCACCTCGGAAATTCGTCCGTCTCTGCTAACCAGCTTGGAGTTGAGGCCCCATGACGGTTGCCTGTCTCCAAGCTCGGGGTCTTTCTTTTGTGCATAGAAATGCTGTGCCTCTTGCTGGGTCACGCCCTCGTAAAAATTGCATGCCGAGGTCAGCACAAGGTCATCGCCATCGTTCTGGTTGACACGCTTAGACAAAAAGTCGGGATCGAAAATCACCGGACATATTTCATCGAGCATATCATCGGACGAAGCATATTCGAGCGGCAATTGTTCGGTACTAAGGGATTCTACCGCCTTGCAAAACCATGCTTTGCTGAAGCCTGGCTCGAATTTCTCGCATCCATAATGATGATATATACCGTTGGAAAACCACAATCGCTTGAGATACACGACCATGGCCTTGTAATCATCAGACGTTCGGTCGCCTTGATACGCAGTGTATAAGACTTCCAACACCTTGCGAATAACAAGGTTGTATTTGCCAAACTGATCGGTCGTGATGTCCCTACCGGCCAATGCGGCCTGTGATAAATAGTAAATGTATTTCTTTTGTCCCAACGACAGCTTGTCAAAACCATTCAGTTGGTAACGCAACATCTGTATATCTGCAAAATGTTCGTCGGTATATTTAAAATTCTTTTCTTCCATAGTTATCCTTTTCAATACTAAAAGCTGGAATTGCAAAGATACCAACTTTATTCCTGTTTGGATATCAAATCGCATGTTTTTTTGAAAGAAATACTTGTGTTGACATACACAGTCCAAACAAAAACACTACCTTTGTAACAAATTGAAACAATGAAGCAGTCTACAAAATATCTGGTGTTAGCCACCGTGTGCTTGTTGTGGTTGGTGCCGGTTCGGGCCAGGCACTATACAGTTGTGGTGTCACTTGATGGTTTTCGGTGGGACTACCCGCAATGGTATGACACCCCATTCATCGACTTCATGGCCAACAAAGGAGTTTCGTCGGGATTAATACCCTCCTACCCTTCGAAAACATTTCCCAATCACTACACCATCGCCACAGGACTATACCCTGATCATCACGGCATTGTTGCCAATGAATTCTACGATCCCGTCACACACACTGACTTCGCGCTGAAATGTCAGGAACAGAAATTGAACCCAAGGTTCTATGGCGGTGAACCTATATGGAACACGGCTCAAAGACAGGGGAAACGCGTGGCCGTGTTTTATTGGCCAGGGTCCGATGTCAAAGTCAATGGGCGATATCCTGATAAATTCCTCATATACGACAAGACCCCCAGACTGTCCATGGAGGCCCGCCTTGAAGGCGTGATAGAAGAGTTGCGCCGCCCGGAAAGTGAGCGTCCGGACCTGATCATGGCCTATCTGGAGCAACCCGATGCCAACGGACACACGTATGGTCCACAGCACAAGAATACAAGACAGGCCGTACACGTCACGGACTCGCTGCTGCAAACGCTGTACAACAGTATTGCAGCACTGCCATACGCCGACGACGTTAATCTCATCCTATTATCCGACCACGGCATGTCTTGGGTGGACAATCACCATGCAATAGGTATAAAACACCTCTTGAAACCTGAATGGACATTGATGATCAGTGGTAGTGTGCCCTGCAACATCTATACTCAAAAGGGATATCAGGACTCGGTTTATATGGCCCTGCAGCACATAGACCATGCGAAGGTGTGGAAAAAACAAGAGATTCCAGCCTATCTGCATTATGGAAAGCATGAGCGGGTAGGCGACGTGGTGGTCAGTCCGGATATCGGATATGTCGTCTACGATGAACCCATCACCCAGGGTGGAACGCACGGCTATGACCCAACGCTGTCAGATATGCATGCCGTTTTCCGTGCCATAGGACCTGACTTCGATCATGTCTCACTGCCTCATTTTGAAAATGTGAATGTTTATATGCTGCTATGCAAGGTTTTGGGTATATTACCGGCACCCAATGATGGAAATACAGAGGTCGTTGAAACGATTCTGTATAAGAAAAGATAGTGGCGCATCAGATTACAGATCTGCGCGAGCTAATTTTAAATAGGATTGTCAGATAATACATTAAATAAACAAATCAAGAATGGAAAGAACTTGGAGATGGTTTGGCAAGCATGACAAAATAACGCTTGCCATGCTGAAGCAAATTGGTGTTGAAGGTGTTGTTACCGCCTTGCACGACGTGCCCCTTGGGCAAGTTTGGTCTCGTGAAAAGATTCATGACCTCAAGTCATATATCGAAAGCTATGGCATGCGCTGGAGTGTGGTGGAGTCGCTGCCCGTGACAGAAACCATCAAGTATGGAGGTCCTGACCGCGACAAGCAGATAGAAGTGTATAAAGAGAGTATGCGCAACTTAGCCGCAGAAGGCATACATACGATTTGCTACAACTTTATGCCGGTGTTGGACTGGGCACGAACCGACCTGATGCACGAGAATCCCAATGGCGCATACAACCTCTACTTTAGTATACCGGAATTTGCCTACTTTGACATTCATATCCTTAAACGCGAGGGAGCCCGTGAAGATTGGAGCAACTTTAAGGTGCTCGGACCCGACGGAGAACCAAACGGGCGGGATATCCTCAAAGAGGTAGATGAGCTGAAAAAGAAGATGACGCCCGAGAAGGATCACGCCTTGGTGGAGAATATTGTGATCAAGACACAGGGATTTGTATCCGGAAACTTTAAGGAGGGTGACGAACATCCCGTCGAATTATTCCGCGAACTGCTTGCATTATATCAAGGCATCGACCGAGATCAACTACGGGAAAACATGAAATACTTCCTCGAAGCCATCATGCCAACTTGCAACGAATGTGATATATACATGTGTGTTCATCCCGATGACCCACCCTTCCAGGTACTCGGTCTGCCACGTATCGTGACTTGCGATGAGGATATAGAATGGTTCCTTAATGCTGTTCCCGACAAACACAACGGATTGACCTTCTGTGCAGGATCGCTCTCGGCAGGCGCACACAACAACCTGACCGACCTGGCCAGAAAATATGCCAACCGAACTTCGTTTGTCCACCTGCGCAGTTGTCACATCTTCCCCAATGGCGACTTTACTGAAGCAAGCCACCTGGGCGGGCGCGCCGACATCATTGAATTGGTGCGTATCTTCGAGAAGGAGAATCCAAATCTGCCGATGCGCGTAGACCATGGTATGACGATGCTGGGTGACGAAAGTCGTGGTTACAACGCCGGCTATAGTTTCCTGGGACGGATGCTGGCTATGGGGCAGGTTCAGGGGATTCTTGCCACAATAGACCGGGAACTGGGAATTGAATACAAGCAACCGGGATTTTTTGACTAAATCAAGCTTACCAATTTAACATCTACAAACATGAATGACTTATTCAACATTAAAGACTACGTTGTAGTCATCACAGGCGGAACCGGTATACTCGGCCGTTGCATCGCCAAGTATCTCACACAGAATGGCGCAAAGGTTGCCATTCTTGGCCGAAAGGAGAACGTCGGGCAAGCCATCGTAGACGACATCACGAAAGCTGGCGGTGTTGCCAAGTTTTACAAGACTGATGTCATGGATATAGAAACTGTAAAAAAGAATCGGGAGGACATTCTCAGAGACTTCGGTCGCGTTGACACCCTTCTCAATGCAGCAGGTGGAAACATGAAAGGTGCCACCATTGGCCCGGACCAAAACTTCTTTGACCTCGATCCGGCACAGTTCCAAACTGTTCTTAATCTGAACCTTACGGGCACGGTCATCCCTACCCAAGTTTTTCTTGAACCAATGGTAAAGCAGGGTAAAGGAACCGTCATTAACTTCAGTTCGATGGCAGCTTTCAGACCTATGACACGTGTTTGCGGCTATGCTGCAGCCAAAGCCGGAGTCTCAAATTTCACAGCTTACATGGCACACGAAACTGCCAAGAAATTCGGTGAAACAATCCGCGTGAATGCCATTGCACCTGGTTTCTTTATCACGGAGCAAAACCGGTCACTCCTCACGAATCCTGACGGAAGCTACACGCAGCGTGGGCAGGACGTGATTCGACAGACACCATTTGGCCGTATGGGTGACCCAGAAGAGTTGTGTGGCACCATACACTATCTGATGAGCGATGCGTCAAAATTTGTAACCGGCACAGTGGCAGTTGTAGACGGTGGATTCAATATCTTTGCCATGTAACCATAATGGAATGACATCCAATATTGATAAACGCTGACCCTACTTCGACCTTCAAGCTTGGAGATATCATGCTGTGGGTATGTGGTTTATCCAACTACTTTATATAGGGATGGTAATGTTCAACAAATAAACATTACCATCCCTATCTGGTGCTGAACCGAAAAATAATCCCAATGTAAACGTAACAAATTCTCTTTCGTTTCTCAGCCGTATATATACAACAGAACCATACTGTCATTACTACGGGAGCAATGACCAGCAATGGTTCGTCATGTGATTGAGAAGGAAATCCTCTATTATCTATCTTAGAGAGGAATTGCTATTAAACCGACTTTTCTATTGTCAGTTTTTCAGTATCAAGCTAAGACAACTTTGCCACCTTCGCCCTTAACCTTACCTTCTTTGAGCAACCATCCAATACCGAGGAGAACTTCAGCCTCGGTCTTCTCTGTGGCTTTGGCAAGCTCTGCCACTGACAGTGCTGCACCTGATGCTGAGAGAGCCTGATAAACATCACCTGCACGGAATCCGGCATTCTCTGCGTCTACGGTTACCTCAGCCTTCTTGGCGGCGCTTCTGCGAGTTGAAGTGGTTTTGGCTGCGGTTGTCTTTTTTGCAACCTTCTTTACTGCTTCTTTCTTTTCTACCATAACTAAAAAATATATTAGAATTAAAACAAATTATTGTTTTATAACTCATCATTGGCAAAATTAAATGTTTTTTTTTAAAAGGGCTTGGAATTATTAAAAAATATTGAGCCAAAACGACTTTTAAATCAAAAAACGGTTTATTTCTTGATGTAAATCAATGAAAAACAAATAAAAAGACTTTCGAAACATTGCGTTTCGAAAGTCCTGCGGTGTGTACGAGACTCGAACTCGTGACCTCCTGCGTGACAGGCAGGCATTCTAACCAACTGAACTAACACACCAAAATGATGCCCTTTATATAACCCTGCGGTGCGTACGAGACTCGAACTCGTGACCTCCTGCGTGACAGGCAGGCATTCTAACCAACTGAACTAACGCACCAGAACCACTTTATATGGGTCACCGTTTGAATTTTACGGGTGCAAAAGTAGCATTTTTATTCCACACAACCAAACATTTCTACAAGAAATTTATAAAATATAATTCAATACTACAACATTATTGTATCTGCTTCCATCATAAAGCCAATCTCTCAGTTCTGCAGATCTCTGAAAGCCAACCCGTTCAAAAACTTGAATGCTTCTATTATTATTTTCATTCACCAAAGCATACAATTGATGCAGGTGAAGAGTTTTTCGGGAATAAGAAATTAACTGATGTAAAGCTGCCATGCCATAACCCTTGCTACGATAGGGCGTCTGAATAACAATGCCCACCTCGGCACGGTTGTGCTGAGGATTGAAATTGACTAAATCCACCACTCCTACTGCCTCGCCCTGTGTATTACATATCATCAGCCTCACTTGTCCATCAACATAGATGTTTCCTGAGGCGCTGGCAATATATTCACGAAGTGCAAAACGCGAGTAGGGAACATTGGTTACGCCAACATCCCACAGTTCCGGATCGTTTTCTATGAGGTATAACATATCCAAATCCTCTGGCTCGAGAGCCCTAAGCGTTACTTCTGGAAGATCTTTCATGTTGCTTATACTAATAGGTTTGACTCTGTGATGACGGATTGGTTGTCTGGATTGTAAAAAGCCACTGTGGTTCCCGGATGCTCTCCTGAAGAGATTTTCTCCAATATTTCCTTGAAAGAGTTTTTAGATATATCGTACACCATATAAGTCAATCCACTGGCTCCAACTGTCTCACTCTGTCCGTCAGTATCCGTGTAAAATCGGGCACTTAGACCATTTCTCCGGATCAAAGCCTGACAAGCATGGCGATGACTCTCCTCCACATCAAAGCAATAGCTTGCGCCGGCTGTCGTTTCACGACCTCCGTTTACGATACGACGCCTGACCTTGTCAACAAACATAGAGCACATGCTCAGAAACGCTTTACTATATATGCCCAAACGAATAGGCAAGGAAAAGAAAAAGCTTAGATGTCCATAGTGTTTTCTAAGGAAGATAAACATAGCTTCATAAAAAACATGAACATAACGGAAATTGGTTTTTTCTGTGCTTTCTCCCTTATAATGTAGAATCCTCAATGGCAAATACCAATTTTCCCATCCGCCCTTGATGATACGGTAACTTAAATCTATATCCTCGCCATACATGAAGAAATCCTCATCGAGCAAGCCAACCTCATCAAGGGTTTTGCGACGGAGCATGAAGTATGCTCCGCTAACAATCTCTATCTGAGACGGGATATCCCAAGGCAGGTAACCCATGTAATATTTTCCAAACACCTTGTTCTTGGGAAAACGGCTGCAGAGTCCAATCATCTTGTAAAATGACGTCATAGGAGTGGGAATGCCACGTCTTGATTCCTTGGCATCGGCACCATTGGTCTTGAGCATTCGCACTCCAGCTCCACCGGCTTTCGGGTGCGTTTCCATAAAGCGTAGACTCTCTCGCAACACATCCTCACCAACAACAGTATCAGGGTTAAGCAGCAACACATATTCTCCACGACTATGCTTTATAGCCTTGTTGTTGGCTCTAGCAAATCCTAAATTCTGGTCGCTTTTAAGAAAGATAATATCAGGAAATCGCTTGGAAAGGTAATCAACTGAACCGTCTTGAGAATTATTATCAATCACGATTACCTCTGCATCAATGCCTTCAATCGCCCGTCGAACAGACAACAGACATTGCTCAAGGTAGTACTTGACGTTGTAACTTACTATAATAATCGAAAGTTTCAAGCCTCATCCCCCATTTCACGTCTACATCTCTCCTCCGATGGATAGACAAACACAAGGCTTAACAACCCTATAATCCCCATATATCCAAATGCTACGTTAACAAATTGATAATATAGGAAAGTATTGACGAGCATGGGAATCGCTATCATGGCAATGCGCAGGATTCCCCATTTTTTCATGCCCTTGACAGATTCGTCTGTGATCTGACGATGCACAAACTTAAACTTAAAGAGCCTTAAAGCCAATGGAATAAGACAAATGGTGATGAGTTCCATGGTGCCCACTAATTGATATTCAAGCACTGCATCTCTCTCCATTTCACCACTTATCAACAAATCACATTCATAGAGCAATACTATAATGAGACTAAGGAAGATTGGAACCGCAAACAGAATACTTAATGTTTTGCGAACAGATTTCATCATAATGGGGTGAAGTTTAGTCCAATGGCGTACGATTGAGTATAGACCGTCCTAATGTAACCTCGTCAGCATATTCTAATTCATTGCCTACAGAGATACCACGGGCTATCAGGCTCAGCTTGACGTCGTATTTCTTGAGCAGGCGAGAGAGGTAGAAATTAGTTGTATCGCCCTCCATCGTGGAACTCAACGCAAAGATTATCTCCTTGATTTCGCCGCGTGCAACGCGTTCCACCAACGAATCGATCTGAAGATCACCAGGGGAAATGCCATCCATTGGAGAAATCACACCACCAAGCACATGGTAGAGTCCGTGATATTGCTGAGTACTTTCCACGGCCATTACGTCCTGGATATTCTCAACCACGCACACCGTTGTGCTGTCACGACGAGTATCCGAACATATTGAGCACACTTCGGTGTCACTGATATTATGGCATATCTTGCAATATTTGATGTTATTCCTCACGTATGAGATTGCGTCAGAAAAAGCATTGACACGGTTCACAGGTTGCCTCAGCAAATACAGCACAAGGCGCAAGGATGTCTTGCGCCCAATGCCCGGCAGTTTACAAAACTCCGAAACTGCCTTTTCAAGTAATGCCGAAGGATATTGCTCCATGTTATAAATTAGCTCTGCCCTGCTATCCTACTCAAGATAAATACCAACCCCTATCTTCAGACCGATAGTGGAATAGTCAGAATGTTGCTTAAAGCTCTGCTGATAATACAAGGATGGTTCAACGGTAACCGTACGGCTGAGAAAGAAAGCATACCCCACCTCTACGCCGGGCATGAAGTCATTGTAGTTCTTAGCATGCTCATATTTACAGTTCGCACCTAAGAAAATTCCGTTTTGTTCAATGTAATATCGGCCTCCAACTCCGACCGAGACAACATCGGGAATACCTTTTCCGGGATTATCGTAAGCCAACTCTCCAAGAAGCATCAGGTTGTCATCCACAAAATAACCTGCATGGGCAGAAACTCCAAGACGAAACTCTTGCAATCCATTATAGCTCAAGTCAAAACCCGTGAGCGACGCACCGACATACTTCTTGTCCACTTCAAACTGTGCACTTGCTGTAACCGTCAGCATCAGTACGGTTAAAAGCATAAAAAATTTCTTCATAAAATTGTACTGTATGTTAATATAACACTAAAGTCCTGACACATCTCGCTACATGCCACACTCCCGCAATTTCATCGCCAAGGCAACAGGTAGAAAGCCTATCTATCATTTGCAAAAGTAATGTTTATTTTTGAAATAACGAAAAAATATAACTATCTTTGTAAACAAATTGTATTCAAATGAACAGACGCTTTGTCATCACATTATATATATTTTTTTCATGGATTACCCTTCTTGCCCAATCCGGCGTTACCCCCAAGCATGAAGTTCGTGCTGTATGGCTAACCACTATCGGAGGGTTGGACTGGCCACACAACTACGCCAGAAACCAATATGGGATTGAGAAACAGAAAAGCGAACTCCGCACCCTTTTGGATCTTTATCAGCGAGCCGGCATTAATACTATCCTTATGCAGACACGCGTGAGAGGCACAACTATCTACCCTTCTCGGCTTGAGCCTTGGGATGGTTGCCTGAGTGGCAATCCAGGGCAATCGCCGGGATACGATGCCCTTCAGTTTGCCATAGACGAGTGCCACAAACGTGGAATGGAGTTCCATGCGTGGGTCGTCACCATTCCTGTGGGCAAATGGAACAAACTCGGATGCCAACGGCTGAGAAGGAAACACCCTTCTCTCATCAAGAAAATTGGTCCTGACGGATATATGAACCCCGAAGACCCACGCACGGCATCGTATCTTGCAGATATATGTGACGAAATAACCCAAAACTACGATATAGACGGCATTCATCTCGATTACATCCGTTATCCGGAGACTTGGAAAATCAGGATATCGCGTGATCAAGGCAGGAGAAATATCACCAACATTGTCAGTGCCATCCACAACAAGGTGAAACTTCGCAAGCCATGGGTTAAAATCAGTTGCTCACCGATTGGCAAGTTCAACGACCTGAGCCGATACTGGAGTCATGGCTGGAATGCCTATACGAAGGTTTGTCAGGACGCACAAGGCTGGTTGCGCAACGGTTTGATGGATCAGCTCTACCCCATGATGTATTTCCGCAACGACCAGTTCTTCCCCTTTGCCATTGATTGGGCAGAACAAAGCCATGGCAGGACGGTGGCTCCAGGGCTGGGCATTTATTTCCTCAATCCAAGGGAAGGTAACTGGAAACTCAGTGACATCACTCGTGAACTTCATGTTTTGCGCCAATACAGATTAGGACAAGCCTATTTCAGGGGCAAATTCCTCACTGACAACGATCAGGGCATCTACGATTTCGTTTCTCAATTCAATCGCTCTCCCGCACTCGTTCCGCCAATAACATGGAGCGGTCAGCCCGAGCCACAAGCACCGAGCCATATCGACCTGTATAAAGACGGGATGAAATGGGACGGCAGTACTCCTTATTATAATATATACAGTAGTAGGACATGGCCTGTGGACACGGACAATCCCGAGAATCTTATTGCCATCCGCCGCAAGGGGACCAGCCTGTCCATACAGACCGGAAACCGTTACTTTGCCATAACAGGAATGGATAGATATGGGAAAGAGAGCAGTGCCCGACAGAGTCATAATATTCCTGAAGTCAAAACTATAGATGTTCCTTTGCTCAAGTGCAATGGAACATGGCTCACACTTCCACCCAAAGATAAAGGCTTGGATGCCAAGCTTTTGGTTGTTGAAACTTTACAAGGTTCTGTGATTGCAACCCGAACCTATCAGGAGAAATCTGTTAACGTTTCAAACATTCCCAATGGCTTTTATGTCCTCAAATCACTTGGGCGCAAAGGGGTAACACATCGACTTGGCTTCTTTACAGTCAAGAGAAACCTCCCTACACATTTCTAATGCCAATTAGTCTCATCACAGCATCATACTTCCATGTCAGTATCTTCAAACGACAAGGGAAGCAAATCTTTCACACTCTTAATTTTATAAACCCCTTCCTTCCCATAGAGCAGGATTTCTATAGGCTTTCCATATCTGCTCTCTATTTCGAGTATCACTTGGCGGCAAGATCCACACGGTGTTATCGGAGCACTAAGCAAACCGGTGTTGTTCCTTGCGGCCACAGCTAACATTCTTACGGGCTGGTCAGGACGATTGGCTTGAGCTGAGAACAGCGCAGTTCGCTCTGCACACAAACCCGATGGAAATGCTGCATTTTCCTGATTAGCTCCAATAAACACCTCACCATTGTTAAGCAAAACAGCTGCCCCTACATAGAAACGACTGTATTTTGCATATGAGTTTTGAGTTGCATCGATAGCCCGTTGCACCAAATTACGCTCCTCTTCGCTCAGTTCTTCTAAAGAACAGCGCTCCATGTCTATTTCTATCTTGATACGCTCCATAATCTCTGTGTTTTGATTCATATAATCCCTCAACAAATGCTGTTAAAACAAGCATAACATGTGGGTGTTGTTTTATAATTTTATGGTTTTACATATTCATAGGCTCCAATATCCGGAAGCCTGTCTCTCATTTTTCCATGGCGATCCTTTGGGCAGGCTGACAATGCGTTGGCCTTATCTATAGCCAGCGATACACTGTCAAGTCGAAAGTCATATCGCAAACTATCGTTATCGATACGCACAAAATGTTTATCACCACTATTCAATGTGTCCTTGACATCCTCATAGATCACCTTGTTAAAATTCACGCTGTCCGCTGTTGTCACCCTGGGCGTACGTATGATGCTATATGAAAAGTTGTAATTAAACTTTGTCGTTGAGTCTTTCCTCTCACCCATCAACTGATCGTCGGCATACCCGGTCACCAGCGTATTGGCTACAGTCAGGTTCAGGAGCGGATATTTGTTGGAGAAGCGCAAAGCCACACCACGTTTGGAATCGAATGGATAAAACTGTGCCAACGTGCAGTTGTTCATCTCCACATCTCCTCCATCCACACGCATACAGTCACCAAGCGTATTAGTTATCTGCGTGTTATATATGACCATTTTTGCATAAGAGGCCTGTAACCCATAGCCCTGACAGTTGTGAATGGTTACATTTCCCATCGTCAGTTTCCGACTTGACACATCAGTAGAATCGATCACAACACCGTTGTAAGTGCTGTGAATATCGGTATATTTCAACTCATTTTCTGTCGATGAATTAAAAAATCGTATTCCCTGCCACTGACCGGGCACAAAATCATAGGGCAAATAATCAAACATCCTGTCTATCCTGTCACCACGTAACACCACGTTGTTTGAAGCGGTGCCCAATGTTCTCAATCGGCCATACACATTGATTCCGGCATCATGATGAAAATACAATGTGGTTCCGGCAGCTATACTCAAAGTTGCCGCACTGTCAACTCTAATTCCTCCATAGATGACCATAGGCCTTCCATCCGTCGACAACGTGGAGTCGCGATCGATCCTTACATTCCTCAGCAGCGTCGCGTCCCACGAATAGGCCTGAAGACTTACGCGTTGCTCCACTCCACTTTCCAACGTGAAGACAAGCTGATCCTCATTCAGACTTGGCGTGTCCATGAAGTTAGAAGGAGAGGTCAGTTCTATAAAAACTCGTATACTATCTTGCTTCCTCACTTCCACATCAGTTGTCGAATAACCTTGAGCTTCACCAAGGTAGGTGCCGTCCACATTCACCCGAAAGCCCGATTCTGCGCCGCGCTCCAGCCTAACCGACCGACATCGCAGCCCATCGCCAGAATTGTTGTACACCCAGAGCGAGCGCATAGCCGACGGCACATTGCTGAATACAGTGTCAAGCTTCACCGTGTCAGCGGAAAAACTTAACAAGTTGGATGACGAACTCGTGAAACTGTCATCGTCAGCACAAGAATTCATGGCTCCAATAAACATGCATGCCGTCACCACCTTCAAATACAAATGCTTAGCCTTTATCATTAAATTATCAACGTGGATTCCGCCGCTTTATTATACACTACAGCCTCTTGTTCGGTTTTATCCTCCCTGACTATTGTCTGTCATGCACTACCGAACAGTTTTATTCATATACTTCATCTATGTCAAACTCTCCAGTTGGATCTTCGTCTTTGGCACATGGATCAAACTCTTCCGGGATATCAAATACCGACATGGAATTATAGGGGAGACTGGGATCTTTGTAGACTTTCTTCATATAGTAGGCCCAAATTGGCAGAGCCATTGTGGCTCCCTGTCCCATGCGCATTGAGTCGAAGTGTATGTCGCGGTCTTCACCTCCTACCCAAACTCCGCTGACAAGCTGAGGAGTGAACCCCATAAACCATGCATCGGAATTCCTGTTGGTCGTCCCGGTTTTTCCACCAATTTCACCTTCTATATTATAACGGTGACGAATACGACCGGCTGTACCTTCGTCCACGACTGCCATTAACTCCACCAACATCTTATATGCACTTGAAGAACTAATAACCTCATTCATTCGGGGTTGGAATTGGGTGATTATATTCCCGTCGTTGTCTTCAATCTTGGAAACAAAGAGGGGGGCTATACGTATGCCGTTGTTGGCAAATACGGTATAGGCACTGACCATTTCGGCCACCGAAACCTCACAAGGACCAAGGCAGAGTGACATCGATGGGTAAATATCGGGATTGTCGATTCCAAATTTATGAAGAATACTAACAAACTGACGTGGGTTCAATCTGCTCATTAAATATGCTGAAATCCAGTTGTTAGACTGTGCCAAGCCCCACTTAAGTGAAACCATTTGTCCATATCGGCGACGGCTTGTATTACGAGGTGTCCATGGTTTTCCTCCCACCATATACGTACGTTGAACATTTGGAACCAAATCACAAGGAGAAGCTCCATTTTCCATTGCAAGTGAATACAGGAAAGGCTTAATGGCTGAACCAACTTGTCGACGTCCTCCCATCACCATATCGTATTGGAAATGTTCAAAATCCAATCCTCCCACATAGGCTTTTACATGCCCAGTACGGGCATCCATACTCATAAAGCCGGCACGCAAGAAGGTTTTGTAGTATCGGATAGAATCAAGGGGAGTCATCACCGTATCAATGTCACCATGATAGGTAAATACAGACATGTCGGTCGGAGTGCGAAAAGCCTTTTCTATCTCCTTAGCCGAAGCCCCGGCCTGCTTCATCACCCTGTATCGCTCGCTCTGTCTTACGGACTTACCCATAATCTGTTTTACTTGCTCACGGGTGAGAGCTTCTGTAAAAGGAGCATTTCGTTTTCGTTTATTTTCTTTATTGAATGCAGGCTGTAAGAATCGAGCAACATGTCCATAGACAGATTCTTCTGCATACTTCTGCATGCGCGTGTCTATCGTCGTGAAGATTTTCAGACCATCCGTATAAACATTATAGTAACTGCCATCTTTCTTAATGTTTTTCTTACACCATCCACAGAGGGGGTCTGATGCATATGCAATAGAATCAATAACGTACTGTCGTTGATTCCATGTCGGATAATCTTTTTTATCCGGCAGATCCATCATCATGTATTGACGCAGAAACTCACGCATGTAAACGGCCAAACCATCTTTGTGGTCGGAACGATGAAAACGCAACATCACGTCTTCACGTGAATATCCATCGTAGTCGGCTTTTGACAAATATCCTGCCTTAACCATCTGACCAAGTACTATATTTCTTCTGTCCTTGCTGCGATCAGGATAACGCACCGGATTGAAGAATGACGGGTTCTTGCACAATCCAATTAACAGGGCCGCCTCATTCACGTTCAGATCCCCGGGTTCCTTGTTGAAGTAAGTGTTTGCCGCTGTTTTGATTCCTACCGCGCCGTGCAGGAAGTCGAAATAGTTAAGATAGAGTGCAATAATTTCTTCCTTGGTGAAATTTCGTTCCAGCTTAATGGCTATCACCCATTCAATAGGTTTTTGCAGCAAACGTTCAATGGTGGATTTTGCAGGAGCAGAATAGAGTTGCTTAGCCAACTGCTGTGTAATCGTACTGCCTCCGCCTGCACTCTCCTGCCTCATCACTCCGCGCTTGACTATGGCGCGTGCCAATGCTATAAAATCGATTCCGGAATGATCATAGAAGCGTTCATCCTCTGTTGCAACAAGAGCATGAACCAAATGAGGTGAAAGCTTTGAATATGAGATTGGTATGCGATTCGCTTTATTAACATTATAAGTCCCGATCACCTTGTTGTCAGACGAATAAATCAAAGACGCCGACTTGTTGATGGGGTTCTGCAGGTGCTCTATATCAGGAGAGTATCCGATGATACCAAACCAGATGAGAAAAAAGAACACCACAATTACTCCTACTGACAAGAATAAAGTTACCCACAAAAATATGATGAATGTTCGTCTCATTTTTTATACATATAATTTATGCAAAAATACCATTTTCTTTTAAATTAACATCAATAAATTGAAAATAATCAGTAACTTCGCATGTGAATTCGTAACAATCAATCATTATATCAAAATGGAAATGCATGACTTTGTAACGATTGCCGACCTATCCAAAGAGGAGATACAGTATCTTCTTGAAATGGCACAAGAGTTCGAAAAACATCCCAACCGCGAGATTCTAAAAGGTAAAGTTGTTGCTACACTTTTTTTTGAACCATCTACCCGCACACAACTAAGTTTTCAAACAGCAGCCAATCGTTTAGGCGCACGCGTCATTGGCTTTTCTGATGCCAAAACATCAAGCACTACGAAAGGAGAAACGCTAAAAGACACCATACTGATGGTAAGCAACTATGCTGATCTGATTGTTATGAGGCACTACATCGAAGGTGCTGCACGATATGCAAGCGAGGTGGCACCGGTTCCTATCGTCAATGCAGGAGACGGGGCTCACATGCACCCCTCCCAATGCCTGCTCGACCTGTACTCTATATACAAAACACAGGGAACACTGGAAAATCTCAACATCTATCTGGTTGGTGATCTCAAATATGGCAGAACCGTACACTCTCTGATTACGGCCATGAGACATTACAATCCGACATTTCATTTCATTGCGCCGGAAGAACTTGCCATGCCCCAGGAATACAGACTCTACTGTAAGAATCATGGAATCAAGTATTATGAGCATACCAAGTTTGACGAGGATGTCATTGCCGATGCCGACATTCTTTATATGACACGTGTTCAGAAGGAACGTTTTTCAGACCTTATGGAATACGAACGGGTGAAAAACGTATATATACTGCGCAATGCCATGCTCTCCCAAGCCAAACCTAACATGAAAATCATGCATCCATTGCCCCGTGTTCGCGAAATAGCATACGATGTGGACAACAACCCGCATGCCTATTACATTCAGCAAGCCAAGAACGGACTCTATGCGCGCCAAGCCATTTTCTGTCATTGCTTAGGCAT
>NZ_GG704781.1:654097-698418 GCF_000160535.1 Hallella bergensis DSM 17361
CCAAGCCATTTTCTGTCATTGCTTAGGCATATCGCTGGAAGACATCAAAAGCGATGTCACGATCATTTGACCATCCTTCACATTATCATTCAATATTATGGGAAAAAAAGAATTACAAGTTGCTGCCATCGAAAATGGTACCGTAATAGACCATATCCCGGCCAATAGAACATACCAAGTTGTCAAACTATTGAACCTTCATGCTTTAGACGTGCAGGTCACCATTGGCTACAACCTTCCGTCAAGTAAAATTGGGAAAAAGGGAATCATCAAGATTTCCAACAAATTTTTTACAGACGAGGAAATAAGCAAACTGTCTGTCGTTGCACCCAAAATCATTCTTAATATGATTAAGGATTACGAAGTTGTGGAGAAGAAGGAGGTGATAACGCCCGATGAGCTTCATGGAATTGTCAAGTGCAACAATCCCAAGTGCATTACAAACAATGAACCCATGCAGACATTCTTCACTGTAATCGATAAAAATGCAGGCATATTAAAATGCCATTATTGCGACATGGAACAAGACATAGACCAAGTTGAGCTGGTTTAACACCATGTCACTGTTTTTCTACCGTCTTGTATACAAATAATCATGTTTTGGTTGCCAATGATAGATTAATTCTATATATTTGCAATCAAATTATAATACAAATCACTTATATATAAACAAACGTCAAGAAGATGCAAAGAGACCAGGAAATTTTTAATCTCATAGAACAAGAGCACCAGCGCCAGCTTAGGGGCATGGAGCTTATTGCTTCCGAAAACTTTGTCAGCGATGAGGTCATGCAGGCCATGGGCAGTTACCTGACCAACAAATATGCTGAAGGCTATCCAGGGAAACGCTATTATGGCGGTTGCCAAGTTGTAGACCAAGTGGAGACACTGGCCATCGAGCGTGTCAAGAAACTTTTTGGCGCGGAATATGCCAATGTCCAGCCTCATTCCGGCGCGCAAGCTAACCAAGCAGTATTGTTAGCTGTTTTAAAGCCCGGAGACACGTTTATGGGTCTCGACCTCGACCAAGGCGGACACCTCTCCCATGGTAGTGCCGTTAATACATCCGGTATTCTTTACAACCCCGTTGGATATACCTTGGATCGGGAAAGTGGACGTGTTGACTATGACGAGATGGAACGCCTGGCCATGGAACACAAACCCAAGCTGATTATCGGCGGTGGATCTGCCTATAGCCGCGAATGGGATTATGCACGCATGCGTAAAATTGCCGACGCGGTAGGAGCCTTGCTCATGATCGACATGGCACATCCTGCAGGACTTATTGCCGCAGGCCTGCTCGACAATCCTCTCAAATATGCCCATATTGTTACCACAACAACTCACAAAACTCTTCGCGGACCTCGTGGTGGAGTTATCCTTCTCGGCAAAGATTTTGATAACCCATGGGGATATACCACCAAGAAGGGCATAGTCAAGCCTATGTCCATGATTCTGAATTCCGCCGTGTTCCCAGGAAATCAAGGTGGTCCCTTGGAACATGTTATAGCTGCCAAAGCCGTAGGGTTTGGCGAAAACCTCCTCCCATCCTGGAAGGAATATGCACAGCAGGTCAAGAAAAATGCAACAGTACTGGCACAAGCCCTTACAGACCATGGCTTCAGCATTGTCAGCGGTGGCACCGACAATCACTCCATGCTTCTGGATCTGCGGCAAAAGTATCCCGATCTGACCGGTAAGATTGCCGAAAATGCACTTGTTGCAGCCGATATCACTGTCAACAAGAACAAGGTGCCCTATGACGAGCGCAGCGCATTCCAAACCTCCGGTATCCGCCTGGGTACAGCTGCCATGACAACACGTGGAGCAAAGGAAGACCTCATGCATCTCGTGGCCGACCTGATCGACAACGTGCTGGCCGATCCTGAGAACGATCAGGTAATCAAGAGCGTTCGTGAAAAAGTGAATGCTACAATGAAAGAATATCCCCTATTCGCTTATTAGACAGCGCGGGGATATTCAATACCCATATCATCAAGGAACAACAGGGACGTTGAATTGGAATTCTTTTCCGGAGACGTCCCTGTTTTATAAATCCAAATTTTGAGAAAACGAATTCGCATTCTACTTATATCGTTGTTTTCGATAACAATGGCAAACTCGCAAACTCCTGTAGCCAATAGAGTCAAAGCCATGGCTAAGAGCTTGCCGGAAACGTCTGTTGTCGTTGCAAAATACACAGACAACCATCGTCATAGCCTCTATTATACAAACACCAACAGACTCTACCGCTATGATGTGCTCACCAATCGACGGGAAGAAGCCGTGTTTTCCAACACGAGCTATGACAAGATTTTGTTGACATGGCTGAGCCCCGACGGCAACTTTATTTTCATAGCCGTGGACAAAGGCAACCTTGTGCCTTCATATATGGATGCAGGTCAGGAACTATGGCGATACGACTCCCGAACCAAGCGTTATTATAAGGTTGGTGTGGGTTTCAACATCAAGCGACGCAAAGGGTGTATTATTATCAAACGGGGCACCCGTTGCCTCAATCCAGCCGCCTCTCCGGACAAACAGCGCTGGATGGCTCAAGATCATTACTATGATTTGTATGGAAAAGTAATTTGGGCGAAAGAAGAGTACGAGGTGGGCAAGCACCCCTGATTCCTACCTTGTAGTAATATGAAAACATCCTTGATGCACTTCATATTTCACATAACATCTGCCGGATTCCCTCATATCGCGCAACACCTCTGCCAAAATGTATTTCAAGGTGTCGTTGCGCACCTGTCGCCGATTTTCTCCGGGTGCCTCCACAGTTTTGTATCGGTTGTAGCAAATGTCGAAAGTAGTGCCATACATGTGGCAACTGTTCAGCGTGGCATTCCTGTTTCGACCATATAGTTTGGCGACATCATCCTTCGACCGCATCACGCTGGTCACTATCAGTTTATGCAAAGGAACGCCTTTCAGCTGGAGGCTGTCAAAAAACACAACTCCAATATCGTGAAGCAAATGGGAAGCACGTGGCACAAGATACGGAATGCTGTTATTGAGCTTGTCTACATGAAAATAAGGATTGCCGGCCACATACACCAGTTCAGACTTTCTCGTCTCAGCCTCATCCCTGTTGGCCACAGGCTTTACGCCCCATTTTTGAGCTGCAGTATACTGCACATCCTGAGCATCGGGGAACGACTTGGAGTATCCGGGAACGCTCAATATCCTGTTTTTGGCTACAGAGCCGTCGGGCCTGAAAAACTTAGCTCCCGTCCTTGTTTCAGACTCTCCCTTCGTTTCCCGTCCCGGCGTCACACTTCTGGTTGTCGCGATATTATCTTGAGATTCAGTCGATGACACCGTATCTTCCTGCGATACTTTAACCGTTCTGTCCTCTGCAACAGAAGGAAAGATGCAACGAATCAAAGCCAAGACAAGCGTGACAGCCAAAAATCCCTTTAAAAATTTTGTTTTCGTTATTTTCATTTCTCATGCAAAAATAGCACAAATCTAAAGATCCACAAAAACAAAATGCAGGAAAAGGCACTTTTACACCTAAGAAATTATCATATTTGCATTTCCGTACAGGCTTTGCCAAATTGGATTGCGGAACAGCTGTTCAAGCCTGACTTTAAACTTCAAAAAAGCTATTAACCAGAATTCGAGATAAGAATGTCCTGTTCTCAATAGCTCACCTTAGGGCATAAATATATATCCTCTATCTTGAGACAGAGGTTATCCATGAAACGACCCTATAGACAAGATGGCACTCGCATGGAATGCTATCCTATCTGCACAAGAAAAGCAAAACAAGCTGCTTTATTCGTACGTTCTTTTTAATGTAATCACATTTCGTCTAAAGATGTTGCAACTTCAGGAAACAAATGACAAACTAAATTACGCCCCTAATCCTGTCGTCAAAGGCAGAAAGGGCTGCTTTGGCTCCTTCGCCCATGGCTATCATGATTTGTTTATAGGGTACGTTGGTAACGTCTCCTGCAGCATAAACGCCAGGTACGGTAGTCCTACAATAGTTGTCTACCTCTATCTCGTGGCGTTGATTTAACGGAAGCGTCTCACGGAAAGGGTCGGCATTGGCAGCCAATCCTATCTGTACAAAGATGCCGTCTACTGCTATGTCACGTTCTTCATCGTTGTTGCGGTTCTTCACACGAATGGCTGTTACTTTCTGTCCGTCGCCCACAATAGCCGTGGTTTGTGCCATGGTGAATATTTCCACATTATCTAAACTTTTCGCTTTTTCTTGTAAAACGGTGTCAGCTCGCAAGGTCTCGCCAAATTCAAGTACGGTTACCTGTTTGCAGATACCCGCCAAATCGATAGCCGCTTCTACGCCAGAGTTGCCTCCTCCGACCACTGCCACATGCTTGTTCCTATAGAACGGACCGTCGCAGTGGGGACAGAAGTGTACGCCATGTCCCATATACTTAGCCTCGTCTTGTACGTTGAGCTTTCTCCAACTTGCACCTGTGGCAATGATGACCGCAGGTGAGATAAATATTTCACCGCCTTTTACATGTACTTTTTTTAGTTTTTCGTCGAAAAACACCTTGTCAACCTTTCTGTTGTCAAACACATCAATAGGGTATTCCTTGAGGTGTGTAAGGAGATTGTCAGCCATCTTCGCTCCTGTTGTCTTGGGAACAGATATAAAGTTTTCTATGCCAACCGTATCTTTCATCTGGCCACCGATATTATTTGCAATGATAGCTACATGCAAACCCTTGCGTGCAGAATAAATAGCAGCCGACGCTCCAGCAGGACCACCTCCCACAACTACAACATCGTAACGACGTTCCACAGGTTCTTGGTTCTCATCCTCTTCGCTGCCAATCATGTCTTCTAATTTAGTCAGCAGTTCTCCCAAGCTACCCCGCCCTATGTGCAATAACTCTCCGTTGGCATATACCGTTGGCACAGCTTGAATATTCAAGTTGTCTACCTCGTCTTGAAACAAGGCTCCATCTATCATTTCGTGCGTAATTTTTGAACTGGTCAGCGCCATGACGTTCAACGCCTGTACGATGTCGGGACAGTTGGTGCAGGTTAACGATACGTATGTTTGCAGTTTGATGTTTCCTTTGAGCCGTTGGATGCGCTTGCAAATCGCATCATCAGGCAGGTTCTTACCCTTGCCATCGGCATTTAGAACAGCCAAAAGAAGTGACGTAAACTCATGACCGTTGGGTATGCCACGAAACATAACGCCTGTTTCTTCATTGTCTTTCAGTAGAGAGAACTGAATAGTCATGTCATCGGTCTCCACAAATTGTGCCTTAAAAAGCTGGGATGTGGAAACAAAGTCGTTGATAAATTCTTTTAGTTCTGCGGCTTTTTCATGCTGCGGATGCGCCGTTACTTTGAAAGTATAATGATGGGTTAAGCCTTTAAAAACATCTTTAACCTGTTGTAAGATAGTTGTATCTAACATTGTGCTATAAATTGTTTATATTTGAGTAATTTTTCATTATGTTTCTAACAGGAATGTAAAAAGGAATAAAAAAAGGCAGCTTGAGAAAGCAACAACGATACTAAGTTCGTAGGTGTTTTCTCTCAGCTACCTTTCAAGTTGGGTTTTTAATCCTTCTTACAGTTTTCCTACTAAGTCGATGCTTGGTTTCAATGTCTCTTCACCCTGCTTCCACTTTGCTGGACAAACTTCACCGGGGTGAGATTCTACGAACTGTGCTGCTGATACCTTACGTACCAACTCGTCTGCGTTGCGACCAATGCTATTGTCTTGAATCTCTGCAATCTTAATCTTGCCCTCTGGATCTACCAAGAAAGTACCGCGATAAGCTACACCTTCGTCTGCTTTGTAAACGCCAAAGCCCTTTGCCAACACTGCCAATGGGTCGGCAAGCATGGTGTAGTTAATCTTCTTGATACTGTCAGATGTGTCGTACCATGCTTTGTGTACAAAGTGGGTATCGCAACTAACAGAGAACACCTCCACACCCATTTTCTTTAATTCTTCGTACTTGCCTGCTAAGTCTACTAACTCTGTAGGACATACAAAGGTAAAGTCGGCTGGGTAGAAGAAGAAGATTGCCCATTTGCCCTTGATATCTTCGTTTGAAACTGTCTTAAACTCTCCCTTTTGGAATGCCTGAACCTTAAACTCAGGAATTTGTGCATTGATAATTGTTTCCATCTTTTTATTTAATGTAATGCAATGAATGAATAACTTGTTATTTGTAATTATTACAAAGTTAATCATAAAACAATAGAAACAAGAATCTTCTAACGACAACAATGCGAATAATAACCATAATTATGGTTTTTTCTTCGATCTTAACATATTTATAATCTGAGTTCGGGATAAGAAAGTGATGAAAAAGTTGGTAATCTCGTTATATTTTGTACCTCTATATATGATTATCAACAAGTTACAAATATTATAGCGATGATTACCAAAGACAAAATTACAGAGATTTTTTGTATTGCAGATGACTTCTGCAAGGAATTTGATGTTGAAATAGCAAAACTGGCTCTGCAGGAGCCTGACGGCATCAAGCATAGAAAGCGTAAATGGCGAATGAGCCGTGCGGAGATTATGACTATTCTCATCTGTTTCCACTTCAATGACTTCCGCAATTTCAAGCATTACTATCTATTTTATGTCAGGGAGCACTTGAGGGACTTGTTTCTCCGAGCAACTCTCCTATAACCGTTTCATAGAACTGGAATCAAGAGTTGCTGTTGAGATGATGCAGTTTCTTCAAGTGTGCTGTCTGGGACGTTGTACCGGAATAAGTTTCATAGACAGCACGCCCATACCAGTGTGCCACAACAAGCGCATCCGTCGCAATAAGGTATTCAAGGGATACGCCTTAATCGGGAAAAGCACGATGGGATGATATTTCGGCTTCAAACTGCACTTGATTTGCAACGAGCGTAGGGAGTTGATTAACTTCATGTTCACCAAGGCGAATGTGGATGATAGGGATGAAAGAGTGTTCAGCAGGCTCAGTGACAACCTCTTCGGCAAGTTGTTTGCTGATAAGGGGTATATATCCCAAGGGCTTTTCGAAAGATTATACAATGATGGCATTGACCTTGTCACGGGGCTGAGGAGTAACATGAAGAACAAGCTAATACCCTTGTATGACAAGATATTGTTCAGAAAGAGGTCGGTCATAGAAATCATCAATGATGAACTGAGAAACGTGGCACAGCTGGTACACTCCAGACATAGGAGCGTTTTTAATTTTGTCATAAATGCACTGTCGGCACTTGCAGCCTACTGTTTCTTTGAGAAGAAGCCGGCTATCAATGTAGATTTCTCTATAGACCGACAAGGACAGCAGCTCACACTGATCTAAAGTCAGTCATATCAGAGCTTGATGGAAACTTATGGATAATCTCTGTCTCAAGATAGAGGAGATATATTTATGTCCTTGGGGAAGCTATCGAGAACAGGACATTCTTATCCCGAACTCAGGTTAATAGAAACAAAAGAATTGTTATACATCAATGACTCACGGATTAATAAGTTCATGTAATTTTCCTGACAATCCCCTTTCTAAAATTCTTTTATTTCATAACAAATAGTCTTCGGCCTGAGATTTTAAAAATTTAAGGATGCTTATTATATCGTTGGAATTCAACTACTTATCAAATTTTCTTATAAGAAACGAATTTTATCTTCCTTGTTTAGATATCAAACGGCCGGACGGTTAAAGTCTAACCGCACGATGACAAAGCTGTCGACGTATGCTCACAAAGCTCCAACCGCATCGCCAAAAGGTACCAACCACGCAACCACCATTATTTTTGCACTTGACCAACCTTAATTCAACGACCGAAACATGGCGCTTTTTGCTCTGGATATCTACCGAAAAAACATGAGAATCCGGTAATTTTATTTTATTCAAGACACCTCGATACATTTCCTGAAATTATTTTCTCAAATTCATATATTTATTGTAATTTTGCATTGTTCGTGTTGATCTAATTATAAGTAGGTATTTTGATAGAGAAACATATTATTTTAGAGGATATTGACCCAGTTGTTTTCTATGGAATAAACAACGTGCATCTCCAGATGCTCAAATCCTTGTTCCCCCAGCTGCGCGTCATGGCACGCGATAATGTCATTAGGATCTTAGGCGACGAGGAGGACATTAGGAAAATAGAGGCTTGCATTGAAAACATGCGCAAGCATGTTCTGAAATACAATTCTATTTCGGACGAAGACATTCTGGATATTATCAAAGGTCACAAAACCAAGGCTGATGCCGTAAAAGACGTCGTGGTCTTCAGCACCTCCGGCAAGCCTATCAAGGCACGCTCGGCCAATCAACAACTCCTCGTAGACGCTTTTGCGAAACAAGACATGATATTTGCTGTTGGGCCGGCCGGAACCGGAAAGACTTATCTCAGCATCGCCTTGGCAGTAAAAGCCCTGAAAGAGAAAAGTGCAAAAAAAATAATACTGAGCCGACCAGCTGTAGAGGCCGGCGAGAAATTAGGATTCCTGCCTGGAGACATGAAAGAGAAGATAGACCCCTATCTGCAGCCACTATACGACGCCTTGGAGGACATGATTCCATCATCCCGACTGCAGGACATGATGGATAAACGGATTATCCAAATAGCTCCCTTGGCATTTATGAGAGGGCGAACCCTGAGCGATGCGATTATCATTCTTGATGAAGCACAGAACACGACTACAGCACAGATCAGAATGTTTCTCACCCGCATGGGGTGGAACTCGAAGATGGTCATCACCGGAGACATGACACAGATTGACCTTCCCCGCGAGCAGAAGAGCGGACTGAAGGAAGCCTTAGATATTCTGTCGGGAATCGAGGATATATCTTTTATCAAACTCACACAAAAAGATATTGTTCGTCACAAGCTCGTCACCAGCATTGTCAATGCCTACGAAGCCTACGACCGACAGAGGCAGAAAGAAGAGAAAGAGTATCGAAAATCTTCTCATGAAAGGCGGCATTCTCACCTTGAAGCCAATGACAGTACAGAAATTTAAAGTTTAACCATTTAATAATAGGAGCCCCCCAAGCGTAGAGCATTCCTTGGATAAGGAACGGGGAAAAGTGTTTATGAAAGCATTAACAAAAACGGATTTCCATTTCGAAGGACAAAAGAGTGTTTACCACGGTAAAGTGCGCGACGTTTACAACATTGACGACGACCTTATCGTCATGGTAGCCACCGACCGCATCTCAGCATTTGATGTTGTGTTGCCTAAAGGTATACCTTTCAAAGGGCAAGTGCTCAACCAAATTGCAGCAAAATTTTTGGATGACACCAAGGATATTTGTCCGAATTGGAAACTTGCCACTCCCGACCCCATGGTAACCGTGGGAGTGAAATGCGAGGGATTTCGTGTTGAGATGATTATCCGGTCCATTCTCACGGGATCTGCTTGGAGAGCATACAAGGACGGATGCCGAGAGCTTTGTGGCGTAAAGCTGCCTGAGGGCATGCGCGAAAACCAACGTTTTCCTGAGCCCATCATCACTCCGACAACAAAGGCTGACGAAGGGCACGACCTGAACATCTCGCGTGAGGAAATTATCTCGCAGGGAATTGTATCTGCCGAAGACTATGCCATCATAGAAGACTGGACCCGTAAACTGTTTGAACGCGGACAGGAAATCGCTGCCAAACATGGTCTGATCCTCGTAGATACCAAATATGAATTCGGAAAGAGTGGCGACCAGATATATCTGATCGACGAGATACACACTCCCGACTCAAGCCGGTATTTTTATGCAGACGGCTATGAAGATCGTTTCGAAAAAGGCGAACCACAAAAGCAACTCTCCAAGGAGTTTGTACGCCAATGGCTCATTGACCATAACTTTATGAACGAGCCCGGACAAACAATGCCCGAGATTACCGACGAGTATGCAGAGAGTGTTTCTGAAAGATATATCGAACTCTACGAGCACATCACCGGAGAAAAGTTTAACAAGGCTGATGAAGAGGAAGATATCGCTGCGAGAATAGAGCGCAACGTTAAGGATTATCTTGCCAAACGCAAGTAAAATTCTATATGTACCAGCAAGAAAAGATTAAACCATACGGCAGCAGTGGTGACAAGGGAAAGCTCGTAGAAAAAATGTTTGACAACATTGCCGACAATTACGACACCCTAAACCACCGCCTGTCGTGGAATATAGACAAAGGATGGAGACGCAAGGCTATCAGGCAGCTGGAGGGTTTCCATCCTCAAGTTATTCTCGACATTGCTACCGGAACCGGTGACTTTGCCATACAATCGGCATCATTGCTCAAACCTCAGAAAGTAATTGGGGCTGACATATCTGAGGGAATGATGGCCATAGGACGCAAGAAAGTGGAAGCTATGGGCATGGGGGATATGATTAGTTTTCAGAAGGAAGACTCACTCAACATGTCGTTTGCTGACAACACGTTCGATGCCGTAACAGCGGCTTTCGGCATTCGCAATTTTCAAGACCTTGACAAAGGGCTCAGCGAAATGCACCGGGTGCTTAGGCCGGGAGGACACTTAAGCGTGGTGGAACTTACAACGCCTGTTAAATTTCCCATGAAACAGCTATATGCATTATACTCGCATACCATCCTCCCACTGTTTGCAAGTCTTTTTGCCAAAGACAAGAGTGCCTATGAATATCTGACGGCCACCATTGAGGCATTCCCACAAGGCGAACAAATGATGGATATTTTGAGGAAAGCTGGATTTCAGGAAGTATCCTTCAAACGACTCACTTTTGGAATTTGTACGCTATATTTAGCTCAAAAATAATTGTTAACTACGTTTTATGTAGTTGAATGACAAACTAAATACAAAGTAAAATGGACAAATATGGACTGATAGGTTATCCGCTGACGCATTCCTTCTCGATTGGATTTTTCAATGAGAAATTCAAGAGTGAGGGAATAGATGCCATCTACGAGAATTTTGAAATACCCTCCATAGAAGATTTCCCGGAAGTCGTGGACACAAATCCGAATCTGAAAGGCCTGAACGTCACTCTCCCCTATAAGGAAAGGGTTATAGCCTATCTTGACGTCCTAAGTCCGGAAGCACGTGCCATTGGAGCTGTGAATGTTATCAAAGTGAGTCATAAAGGCAAGGATACTCAATTAAAGGGGTACAACAGCGATGTCATCGGATTTACCAAAAGTATTGACCCCTTGATAAAACCCTACCATAAAAAGGCATTGATTCTCGGCACCGGCGGTGCGTCCAAAGCTATTGACTATGGACTTAAATCGCTTGGTTTGGAGACCGTGAAGGTGAGCCGCTATGAGCATGCGGACACCATACAATACGAAAATATCACAGCCGACATTGTGAAAGAATACAATGTGATCGTGAACTGCACTCCCTGTGGCATGTATCCGAACGCTGACGAATACCCTAAACTGCCGTATGAGGCCATGGATTCAAATAATCTATTATACGACCTGATATACAACCCAGACGAAACCCTGTTTATGAAAAAAGGCATGGAACATGGGGCTGTGGTGAAGAACGGACTGGAAATGCTGCTCCTGCAGGCCTTTGTCAGCTGGGAGTTTTGGAATAGTGAAGACTGATTTTAGATATCATCAATTATGAACAACAGATATATGATGCGTGGCGTGAGTGCTGCCAAAGAGGACGTACACAAGGCCATCAAGAACATTGACAAGGGACTTTTTCCCCAGGCATTTTGTAAAATAATCCCCGACGTGCTGGGCGGCGACCCAGACTATTGTAACATCATGCATGCTGATGGTGCCGGAACCAAATCCTCGCTGGCCTATATGTATTGGAAAGAAACCGGCGATATAAGCGTGTGGAAAGGTATCGCACAAGATGCCATTGTGATGAACACCGATGACTTGCTGTGCGTGGGTGCGGTGGATAATATTCTCGTTTCGAGCACCATAGGCCGGAACAAAATGCTGGTTCCCGGCGAGGTGATTAGTGCGATTATCAACGGTACTGATGAATTACTTGCACAAATGCGCGAAATGGGAATTGGGATATGGCCTACCGGCGGTGAGACGGCCGACATGGGTGACCTTGTTCGAACAATCATCGTAGACTCCACTGTTACGTGCCGGATGAAGCGATCGGATGTGATCGACAATGCCAACATTCGCCCGGGCGATGTGATTGTAGGACTAAGCTCCACCGGACAAGCCTCTTACGAGAAACAGTATAACGGGGGTATGGGTAGCAATGGCTTGACCAGCGCCCGTCATGATGTTTTTGCCAAGTATCTGGCAGAGAAATATCCTGAAAGCTATGACCATGCCGTGCCAGAGGAGTTAGTTTACAGCGGTCAGTACAAGCTTGGCGACATGATTGATGGCGTTACGCTTGATGCCGGACAACTCGTGCTCTCTCCCACCCGCACGTATGCTCCTGTTATTAAATGTATGCTTGATGAGCTTCGTCCTGAAATTCATGGCATGGTGCACTGTACGGGAGGAGCTCAGACCAAAGTACTGCATTTCGTGAATGAGAATTGCAAAGTGATCAAAGATAACATGTTCCCTGTGCCTCCATTGTTTAAGACCATCCACGACTGTTCGGGCACAGATTGGAAGGAAATGTACCAAGTGTTCAACATGGGACATCGCATGGAGATATACGTGCGTCCCGAGGTTGCAGAACAAGTAATATCCATCAGCAAGAGGTTTAATATTGATGCCCAAGTGGTGGGACGGATTGAGGAAGGAGAGCGCTCCCTGACCATCCAATCAGAATATGGGGAATTTAAATACTAAGTAAAAGCTCTTCTGCTGTTCCAAGTAAGGATTATGTGATAATTCCGAAATAGAAAAACAAAAGAGGAGTTAAAAAGATAGGACACGGAGAACAGCACACCATATTCGAATGAAGATAACATAGATTTTTAAATAGTATTTATGGCAGAGAATAATATATTAGAAAAACTTGACGGATTAGAGTCTCGCTTTGAGGAAGTAAAGACTCTTATTACCGACCCTTCAGTCATAGCCGACCAGAAACGATACGTCAAGCTCACAAAAGAATACAAAGACTTGAGCGACATCATGGATGCTCGTAAGAGATACATCGATTGTCTGAATGCCATCAAGGAGTCCAAGGATATAATGACTAACGAGAGCGATGCGGACATGAAGGAGATGGCTCGCGAAGAGCTATCAATCAACGAAAGTCTGCAACCTCAACTCGAAGAGGAAATTAAAATGGCTCTCGTGCCCAAGGATCCGGAGGATGCAAAGAATGTACAAATGGAAATCCGTGCCGGTGCCGGAGGTGATGAGGCTGCACTCTTTGCCGGAGATCTATTTAACATGTACAAGAAATTCTGCGACACAAAGGGGTGGTCTGTTAGCGTGACAAGCGTGTCAGAGGGTTCCGTAGGTGGATACAAGGAAATTGACTTTGCCGTGAGCGGTGACAATGTGTATGGCGTTCTCAAATACGAGAGCGGTGTGCATCGCGTGCAACGTGTGCCTGCTACCGAAACACAAGGTCGGATGCATACCTCTGCTGCAACCGTAGCGGTACTGCCTGAAGCTGACAAGTTTGAGGTTAACATCAACGAGGGAGACATCAAATGGGACACGTTCCGATCAAGCGGTGCCGGGGGGCAGAATGTCAACAAGGTGGAATCCGGAGTGCGCTTGCGCTATCCATGGAAAAATCCGAACACGGGTGAGGTGGAAGAGATCCTGATCGAATGTACAGAAACTCGGGATCAGCCCAAAAACAAGGAACGTGCATTGAGCCGTCTCTACACCTATATTTATGACCACGAACGTTCCAAATATCTTAACGATATATCGAGCCGGCGCAAGAGCCTTGTATCTACTGGCGATCGCAGTGCAAAGATACGCACCTACAACTTTCCCCAAGGGCGCATCACTGACCACCGCATCGGATACACCACGCATGATCTGCAGGGATTTCTGGGTGGTGATATTCAAGATATGATAGATCACCTCACCGTAGCTGAAAATGCAGAGAAACTTAAAGAAAACGAATTGTAAAGATGAACAAGCAACAATTAATAGAACAAATACGGGTTAAGAAATCTTTTCTTTGTGTGGGACTCGATACCGACATCGAAAAGATTCCGGAGCATCTGCTTACAGAAGAAGACCCTGTCTTCGCCTTCAACCAACAAATTATTGATGCGACTGCACCCTATTGTGTGGCATACAAACCGAACCTGGCCTTTTATGAAAGCCTTGGCGTAAAAGGCATGATAGCTTTTGAGCGAACCATCACCTATCTCAAGAAAAACTATCCCGAACATTTTATCATCGCTGATGCCAAACGTGGGGATATCGGCAACACGTCGTCAATGTATGCGCGCACATTCTTCAAAGAATACAACGTCGATGCCCTCACCATCGCTCCTTACATGGGGGAAGACAGCGTCAGCCCTTTTTTGGAGTACCCAGATAAGTGGGTAGTGTTACTTGCCCTCACATCCAACAAAGGATCTCACGACTTCCAGCTGACGGAAGACTGCAAAGGTGAACGCCTGTTCGAAAAAGTGATGCGCAAAAGCCAAGAATGGGCAACCACGGAAAATATGATGTATGTAGTAGGTGCTACTCAAGGAAAGATGTTGAAAGACATCAGGAAAATTGCGCCCAATCACTTCCTGCTTGTCCCTGGCGTTGGTGCACAAGGGGGAAGTCTGCAAGAAGTCTGCAAATATGGAATGACGAAAAACTGTGGATTGCTGGTTAATTCAAGTCGCGGCATCATCTATGCAGGGCACGACAAAGACTTTGCAAAAGCTGCTGCCCAAAAAGCCAAGGAGCTTCAACAAGAAATGGCAATCGAACTGACAAATATTGAAGAGCGATAAAAAGTAATGCTATGAACATGGACAAACTGTTGTTTGTCCATGGAGTTTTTCACAGGTGATGTGGTGTTGGCTAATGCTTAGCCCAACACCACATCAAGCACCATCATCAATACAAAACCAATAGCAAAGCCAATGGTCGACCAGTTGGTATGTTTACCCTCTGATGCTTCGGGAATCAGCTCCTCTATCACGACATAAATCATAGCTCCTGCAGCAAAAGACAGCAAATAAGGTAAGACAGGAGTCATCACAGAAGCCAGAAGAATCACCAAGATAGCCCCAATAGGTTCAACGACTCCACTCAACGTACCCATCACAAACGACTTCATCTTGCTACCACCCGCAGCTTTCATTGGCATGGAGATAATAGCTCCCTCGGGAATGTTCTGTATCGCAATACCTATCGCCAGCGACATGGCACCAGCAGCTGATATCCACTGCCCCTCTTGCAATGCTCCGGCAATGACAACACCCACCGCCATACCCTCAGGGAAGTTGTGTATCGTGACAGCCAACGATAACATCGTAACCTTGGACAAGTGAGCTCTGGGCCCCTCAGGAGTAGTATTACCCATGTGAAGGTGAGGCGTTACTGTGTCGAGTATCAATAGGAAGCCCATTCCGGCAAGTAATCCCACTGCTGCAGGCACTACCATCATCTTGCCCATATCCGCAGACATTTCCATCGACGGAATGATGAGTGACCAAACTGAGGCCGCCACCATTACACCCGATGCAAACCCCAGCAAGGCTTTCTGCAATAAGGGAGACATTTCATCTTTCATAAAAAAGACGAAAGCAGATCCCAGCATCGTACCCAAGAAGGGGATCATCAATGTTAATATCAGGCTATCCATCATGAGTTATACTTTACCTACCTCAATTGTGTACCAGCGTTCCTATTTCCTCACCGGCTATCACCTTTCCAAGGTTGCCAACAACATCCATGTTGAACACATAGATGGGCAGGTTATTATCCTGACACATGCAAATCGCTGTTAGGTCCATAACTTTGAGTCCACGTTCCAACACTTCCTTATAAGTGATTTCGGAAAATTTAGTTGCAGAAGGATCTTTTTCTGGGTCAGCACTATACACCCCATCCACACGAGTTCCCTTGAGCATCACATCAGCCTCAATCTCAATGCCGCGAAGTGAACTGCCCGTATCAGTGGTGAAGTATGGACTGCCCGTTCCGGCTGAGAAAATACAAACCCTGCCCTCCTCCATAGCCTCGATGGCTTTCCATTTGTTGTAGTACTCGCCAATAGGCTCCATACGTATAGCGGTCATGACCTTGTTTTTCACACCAATAACATCAAGTGCAGAGCTAAGAGCCAACGAATTGATTACTGTGGCACACATCCCCATTTGATCACCCTTCACACGGTCAAAACCCTTTTGGCTTCCACTCAATCCGCGAAAGATGTTCCCGCCGCCAATCACAACACTGATTTGAACGCCCATGTCATGAACCTCCTTAATCTGGCAGGCATAATCATTTAATCTGTCCGCATCTATGCCATAGCCTTGATTACCCATAAGACTCTCACCCGAAAGTTTCAATAATATTCTTTTAAATCTTGCCATTTTATTATTGTTTTATGTTATTTTCAATCTTGAAAACAAGTACATCAGATCACATGTTCCACTTCTTTAAACCTGTATTCCCGAATCATTCCTGAGCGATCGCGCAGAATGAGGCACCCGTCATCCTCCACTTCAACAATGGCTGCCTCAAATTTCCCTTCCTTATCCTTGTATGGATGAAAACCGTGCGATCGATAAAGGCATGACGCATACGCAGCTGCGATTCCACTGTAGTTTCCGCTTTGACTGGCCTTCAGTAGTTCGTCAAAACGCTTCACAATCTCGTTAAGCAACTGATCGCGATCAACTTCATGGCCAAGTATCTGACACAACGACACCGGATTAGGTGCATCGCTGTGAAACTCCCGCTGATTAACATTAAGTCCCACACCAATCACACAATCCTTAAGACGACCGGCACTAATCCGGTTTTCAATGAGAATGCCACATATTTTCAAATCCTTGTAATATATGTCGTTAGGCCACTTGATTGTGATATGTTCCGTAAGCGAACTCAATGTATCCCTAATTGCCAAAGCAATGCATTTAGAAAGAACAAACTGCATGCGCACGGGTATCCACACCGGGTGACAAAAGATGGAAAACAGAAGATTTTGTCCACGTTCACTTTCCCAACTGTTGTCCCCCTGTCCTCTTCCGGCAGTCTGGTAGTCGGTACTAACTACCACCATACGCGGATGAGAATTCTCATCCGACATGGCCTCGTCAAGATGATCCAGACCGTAACGATTGGTACTCTCCGTTTCATCCAATCGTATAAAACGGATGCCGTCATCCTCTTTTTTCTTTCTAAACAAGTAGCGGATTAAACGCATCTTCTATATGATTAATATTAATGTCAGTGCTATTCGGAGTTCCCACGATAGCAATAATGTCAAAGCGGAGTTCCTCCACCACACCATTCATCTTAACATAATTGTCGGCAGCCCGCCCGATATGTCTGATCTTCCGGATGTCTACTGCATCTTCCGGATCGACCAACTGTTCATAAGCGCGCGTCTTCACCTCTACAAACACAACCGTATGGCGGTCGGGAGATTTGCAGATAATGTCTATATCAACCTTACTCCGACCATATCTCCAGTCATGTTCCAAAAGGACATACCCTTGTTTCGTCAGGAAGTCAACTGCCCTTTCCTCCCCCCATTTGCCAAGGTCATTGTGCTCTGCCATAACGAGTATATTGTGTTCACTGCAAAAGTAGTCAATTTTATTCGATACTTCAAAAGGAATGTCGTATTTTTGTATGCAGATGAGAAACGCGGGGGAGGGCGCAAGACAATGCTCCCTACTCCATAGATTTTGATAAAATGTTCGAAAAAGAAACCCAGGAGCAGAAAGACGAACGCTATATGCGTATGGCAATCCAGGAGGCAGAAGCAGCCTTTGAGGAGGGAGAAATTCCCATTGGTGCCATTGTCGTGTGTCGCGACCGAATCATATCGCGTGCGCACAATCAGACCGAAACCCTCAATGACGTAACCGCCCACGCCGAAATGCTTGCCATCACAGCTGCTGCCAATACCATGGGAGGGAAGTATTTGCCCGACTGCACACTCTATGTCACTGTTGAACCGTGCGTGATGTGTGCTGGAGCCATAGGCTGGTCTCAAATAGGTCGGATAGTCTATGGTGTCGGAGAAGAAAAGCGAGGGTATAAACGCTATGCGCCCGATGCGCTGCATCCGAAGACTACAGTCACATCAGGCGTATTACAGGAAGAGTGCAAGGCACTCATGATTTCGTTCTTTAAAAACAAGCGATAAACCGCTGTTACCCTATCGTATTACTTTACTAATATCACCAAATATTTACTGGTGCTCCAGAATATCTGCGGATTAATAATGTTCAGCACATACTGGTTGTTAGCATCGCGGGTCAAGCTGTAGCTACTTGACGGATGCATGGTCAGCAACTTGGCCGATTTAGAGTACAGCTTCACACTCTTGAATGAGCGAATGTCAATCTTGGTAAAGTAACTCTTGTTGAAGCTTGACTGCAACACCTTGCCATCTACAAGGATACGTTGTTCCCTAAGCTCCTTCTTATTACCAAACACATACCATGCTGTATTGAGCTGAGCATCCTGACCGCTGATGGTCTGCGATTTCCGAGCACTTTCCTCCTTGAGATTGTTAACATTCGTGTTCAGATTGTTTATGGTCTCGTCAAGCTCAGTAATGTGTATGCTCTTGGCATCCAGATCCGCGCGCAACTGCTGCATCTGCTTATCTTTCTCTTCAAGTTGCTGCAACATGGATTCCACGGTCTTGGCCATTTCCTTTCCTTTGAAATTACTTTGGCGTAACTGCTTCTGCAACTTATTGATAAGCTCACGGTTTTGCTTCATGCGAGTGGATATGAAAGTGATGTTCTCTCTGATTTGCTGAGTCTTGTTCACACCCTCACCGCTTTTAGCAATGTTAACTCTGTTCTCGGCCTCGTTGATTTCGCGGAATCCTTCCTGGATTTCGTTCATCAATCCCATCATGTCATTGATCTCATTATCACGCTGAGCAATGATTTTCTGCAGGGAGTCGTTTTGTTCCATACTCTGAAGGTCTATCGAGCCTTCTCTCTTTTCCTTACATCCTACAGTAAGTAGGAGTACTATAGCCATGGAAAATAATAAAAACTTTTTCATATTCTATACATTTAATATAATTAATCTTTCTTCTTTTTTACAACAGGCTTTCCAGCCAAAACTATCACGATTTCACCCCGTGGGGCTATCTCGGTAAAATGGGCTATGACCTCGTCCAGTGTCCCCCTGACATGCTCCTCATGTATTTTGGAAATCTCGCGCGAGACACTTACCTGCCGGTCACCACCAAACACTTCAGCAAACTGTGACAGGGTTTTGAGCAACCGATATGGAGATTCGTAAAAAACCATGGTCCTTGGCTCTTCTTTCAGACTTTCAAGATGAGTCTTCCTCCCTTTCTTCTGAGGCAGAAACCCCTCGAAACAGAACCTATCACAAGGCAATCCTGATGACACAACTGCCGGAATACATGCCGTAGAGCCTGGCAGTGTAATCACTTCGACACCAGCGCGCAAAGCCTCCCGAACCAAGTAGAATCCAGGGTCGCTGATACCCGGCGTTCCGGCATCGCTGACCAAGGCTATTGTCTGCCCTGACTTCAGGCGATCCACTACGTCTGCCGATGTTCCGTGTTCGTTGAACTTATGATGCGACATCAATCGCTTTTTTATGTCAAAATGCTTCAGCAGGATGCCCGATGTACGGGTATCTTCTGCCAGCACCAAATCAGCTTCTTTCAGAACTCGGATGGCACGCAACGTCATATCTTCCATGTTGCCCACTGGGGTGGGTACAATATACAGAATGCCCATAATAGGAAACAAATATAGGTAAATATAATTCTGCATCAAAATAATATGACGATTCTTTGCATTTTTTAAACAAGATAAAAAAATTTCATATCGATTCGTTGGTCAGTACTCATCTTTTATTATCTTTGCAATCACTATGATGGAAAACAGTACTGGGGAAAACCGCCGTCCCGGAAGAATAGAGGTGGTATGTGGTTCGATGTTCTCCGGCAAGACCGAAGAACTCATCCGACGCATGAAGCGTGCTAAGTTTGCCCGGCAAAAGGTTGAAATATTCAAGCCTGCCCTGGATACGCGCTATTCCGATGTGAACGTTGTCAGCCACGACCGCAATGTGATCCATTCCACTCCTGTTGAAAATGCCGAGGAAATCTTGACACGATATGCCGGTCACGACGTCATTGGTATTGACGAAGCCCAGTTTTTCGACAGCAAACTCGTTGACGTGTGCAACACCATGTCCAATAAAGGCGTGCGCGTTATCGTTGCAGGACTCGACATGGACTTTCGTGGCAACCCTTTCGGCTCCATTCCTGCCCTTTGTGCCGTGGCCGATGAAGTGACAAAGGTACATGCCATTTGCGTCAGATGCGGTGCATTGGCATATGCAAGTCACAGATTGGTGAACGTTGAATCACAAGTTATGCTCGGGGAAAAAACAGAGTATGAACCCCTCTGCCGAGACTGCTTTCAGAAAGCTTTAGAGGAAGATCACCGCAATTCCTTGTCCGGCAACCTATTCGACAACATAGAAGAACAGTCATAACGAATATCGTCATCACAAATAGCTAACATGTAGGACTAATACAACAACGAATATGAAAAAAGAAATAACATTCGACAAGCTTGTACGGTGGGTAGGCGCTGGTCTGCTCGTCATTGCAGTATTCTACTTGTTCAACTACCTCAGCGGGGCACTCCTGCCATTCGCCATAGCTTGGCTTTTTGCCTATCTGCTGTACCCAATTGTCAGATTCATCGAAACCAAGGCAAAAATTCGTTTCAGAGTGCTTTCCATTATTATCACTCTCCTTCTGGTTATTGTTGTCATCGGACTTATCACCTACCTGATCATACCTCCAATGATTGAGCAGTTCCAAAAGCTTTATGACATTCTCAACAATTGGGTAAATCAAACCACACATTCAAACGGCATCTCCGAATGGATTTCCGAATGGGTTTCCGAAAATCAAAAACAAATAGAAGGGGTCCTCAAAAGTCCCGATTTCACAGATGCAGTCAAGTCAGCCGTACCAAAAGTATTTAATATTGTCGGACAGACTGCAAGCGTTGTCATCAGCGTCGTTGCTTCACTCATCGTACTGCTCTACATGTTCTTTATCCTCTTGGATTATGAATATCTCGCCGCCAACTGGATAAGGATATTTCCAAAGAAAAACCGTCCATTCTGGCAAGAGCTCATGGGCGATGTGGCTCGGGAACTTAACAACTATATACGCGGTCAAGGACTTGTTGCGCTGTGCATGGGCATCATGTTTTGCATTGGCTTCACCATCATGGATTTCCCCATGGCGATCGGTCTGGGCATACTCATTGGCATTCTCGACTTAGTGCCCTATCTCCATACATTGGCACTCGTACCAACAGCCTTTTTGGCCATGCTCAAATCAGCCGACACGGGCCAGAACTTCTGGGTGGTGTTCGGACTCGCCGTAGGACTGTTTATTGTCGTACAGATTATTTGCGACATGGTGGTAACCCCGAAGATCATGGGCAAGGTCATGGGTCTGAATCCTGCCATTCTTCTGCTCTCCCTGTCGGTATGGGGAACCATCTTCGGCTTTATCGGACTTATCATTGCTCTGCCCCTCACCACCCTGATCATTGCCTATTGGAAACGGTATGTAACCCTGGAGGAAGAGACGATAGAAGAGGAGGAGTGCCCTCCCAAAACCTTATAATATTTTGTATTTAACTTGACAAACCCCTTTCCATATTTCGCGTATTCAAGAACAAATCTCTCTTTGTCCTAAATACGCGAAATATGCTTTGTTTTATAGCTGCCTGGTAATCAAACCTTTGCGATTCGCCCTCCTCTCGCCCTCATTTTATCGTCTGCGATTAGATAGTATTCGGCATTGCGGTTAAGCCCTATCCGCACAGCCACTAAGCTCGATACGCGCGACGACAAAGCCCAAATCGTACTGTCAGCAAATAGCAGTCGCAACTGCACTGAATTTTTCCTCCCATTTGAACTGATTTTCACTGCCCAAACATGGCGCTTTTTGATCTGGATGGTCTGAAAATATTGTCTGATAAATGATTATAAAATTTGACATGTCCATCACCCGCACCTGCCTCAACAAACAGCTGGTTCGGCTGGAACTGTTGTGTTAATAACTATTAATATCCTTCATAAAAGGAACAAATATGCACTTCGCTGTATTTTATATCACTCTTTTTTAGTACCTTTGCACCTGATTTAGTCCGTTGAGGCTATAGAAGTAGCAGCAAATGTTGCTCGCCTTGCGGAAAAACCGTTTATATTTATAAATAATAATGTACGCAATCGTAGAAATTAACGGTCAGCAGTTTAAGGTTGAGGAGGGCAAAAAGCTTTTCGTACACCACATGAAAGATGCCGAAGCTGGCAAAACTGTTGAGTTCGACAAGGTGCTGCTCGTAGACAATGACGGCGCAGTAACAGTCGGCGCACCACAGGTAGAAGGTGCAAAAGTTGTAGTAGAAGTCGTGAACCCGCTTGTAAAAGGTGACAAGATCATCGTTTTCAAGATGAAGCGTCGCAAAGACTATCGCAGAAAGAAAGGTCATCGCGCCCAGTTCACTGAAGTAGAAGTTAAACAAGTAATCGCTTAAATCAGGAGGTATTCATTATGGCACATAAAAAAGGTGTAGGTAGTTCCAAGAACGGACGTGATTCAGAATCAAAAAGATTAGGCGTAAAGATTTGGGGTGGTCAGAAGATTATTGCCGGCAACATCATTGTTCGCCAGCGCGGTAACAAGCACTTCCCCGGTGAGAATGTAGGTCAGGGCAAAGACGACACGCTGTATGCTTTGGCCGATGGTATTGTTCACTTCCACAAGGGAGCACGCAACAAGAGCACGGTTTCAGTGCTCTCACCAGAAGCTTACGCTGGTAAAACCAAAGTAGTAGGAGATTAACAAATTAACTACTTATTCCAAACAAACTGAGTAGGAAGAAAACAGACTGTTTTCTTCCTATTTCTTTTTTATGTCTTCTCACAAAACAAGTAAATAAGAAGTTTAGAGATTCAAGCAGATTTAGAAATATTCTTTGTATTTTTGTATGATGTACGTTGATAGAGCTTCAAGACATGGAAGAAAAATATATTGAGATAAAAGGTGCAAGGGTAAACAACCTGAAGAATATCAGTCTGCGCATTCCACGCAACAAATTTGTAACCATAACGGGCGTGTCGGGTTCTGGCAAGTCCTCGCTTGCTTTCGACACGCTATATGCCGAAGGACAGCGGCGTTATGTGGAAAGTCTGTCGAGCTACGCACGTCAGTTTTTGGGACGCATGAGCAAGCCGGAATGTGACTTTATCAAAGGGCTGCCTCCCGCTATTGCGATAGAGCAGAAAGTTACAGCTCGCAACCCACGTTCCACCGTGGGAACCTCGACCGAAATATATGAATATCTACGTCTGCTCTATGCGCGCATAGGTCGCACCTTCTCTCCTATCTCCGGACAGGAAGTGAAAAAACACTCCACAGAGGACGTCCTTACTCAAGTTATGCAATATTCCGAGGGCACAAAATATATGGTACTGTCGCCTTTTCATGTGGTAGAAGGCCGACCAATAGAAAAACAGCTCGAAATGTATCTTCAGGAAGGATACACACGTATCATGCTGGAAGATGAAGTGTTGCGTATAGAAGATGTACTCGATGCCAAGCAATTGTCAGGCCAAGGACAGTCGCCAGATTCACTGTTTCTGATTATCGACCGACTGAGTGTGTCTCAGGAGAAGGACATCATAGCCCGGCTTGTCGACTCAGTGGAGACAGCCATGTATGAAGGCGACGGCAGCTGCAGGCTGTTGTTTCTTCCCTCCAACATCTGCTATGATTTCTCATCTCGGTTTGAGGCGGATGGCATTAGGTTTGAAGAGCCCAACGACAACATGTTTTCGTTTAACTCTCCGCTGGGGGCCTGTCCCACCTGCGAGGGTTTTGGCAGTGTGATAGGCATAGACGAAAAGTTAGTTATTCCAAACTCGACACTTTCTGTCTATGACGGATGCGTGCAATGCTGGCATGGCGACAAGATGAAGAAATGGCAGGAGGAATTTTGTCGCCGGGCACAGACCGACAACTTCCCCATCTTCAAACCATACATGGATTTGACGGCCCGGGAGAAAGATATGCTATGGCATGGGCTACCTTCGGAGATGAAGAAAAACGGGAAACGTCGAGCCGACAGCGTTTGTATTGATTCGTTTTTCCAAATGGTAAAAGAAAATCAATACAAAATCCAATATCGCGTGATGATGAGCCGATATCGTGGAAGGACGGTCTGCCCGGACTGTAAGGGTACCCGACTCAAGAAAGAAACGCAATGGGTAAAGATTGGTGGGAAAAGCATTACTGACCTGACGCAGATGCCTGTTCGCAACCTGGCACAGTGGTTCGGACAACTTGAACTCACGGAACACGAGCAAAAAGTGAGCAAAAGACTACTCACTGAGATTACCTCACGCCTGCGTTTCCTCTGTGATGTGGGGTTGGGCTATCTGACCTTGGATCGTCTGAGTAACTCGTTGTCGGGGGGAGAGAGTCAACGCATCAACTTGACCACCTCTCTTGGATCGTCGCTGGTGGGCAGTCTTTATATTCTCGACGAACCAAGCATTGGCCTACACAGCTGTGATACCGAGCGGCTGATTCATGTCTTGCGCGAGCTCCAGGGGCTTGGCAATACCGTGGTGGTGGTAGAACACGACGAGGATATTATGCGCGAAGCCGACTGGTTGATCGATATCGGACCCGATGCAGGCCGTCATGGAGGAGAGATTGTGTACGGTGGAGAGATGCCCGAAGCCCTGAAAGTGGGAGACTCGGCAGGAAGCAAGGATTTGTTGGAGAAATATCCGAAAAGCTATACCATCAAATATCTGACGAAGACTGAAACAATTCCCGTGCCGACATCGCGACGCCCTTGGAACCTATCGATCAAGCTGAACGGCTGCCGAATGAATAACCTACGGGGCATTCATGTTGAAATCCCGCTCAATGTGATGACCGTTGTCACCGGAGTGTCGGGGTCGGGAAAGTCGAGTTTGATAAAAGGCATACTTTATCCTGCCGTGAAGCGACGCCTGAACGAGGTTTGCGATGCACCGGGCGAGTTTCTGTCACTCGACGGAGACTGGAGGCAAATTCACCACATCGAATACGTTGACCAAAACCCCATTGGCAAAAGTACGCGTTCCAATCCGGCCACATACCTGAAGGCTTACGATGCGATACGCCAACTTTTTGCCGACCAGCCATTGGCCAAGCAACTCGGTTTCAGTGCACAGTACTTCTCGTTCAATACCGAAGGAGGACGATGCGAGGAATGCAAGGGCGCAGGGGTCATCACGGTGGAAATGCAATTTATGGCAGACCTTGAGTTGGAATGTGAGGCATGCCATGGCCGGAGATTCAAACAAGACGTGCTTGATGTAAGATTTGAGGGAAAAAATATATATGATGTGTTGAACATGACCGTGTCGGAAGCACTTGATTTCTTTGGCAAGCATAAAATAAAAACTATTGTCAATCGTCTGAAACCGCTTGAAGACGTTGGGCTTGGATACATCAAACTCGGTCAAAGTTCAGCCACACTTTCGGGAGGTGAAAACCAACGCGTGAAGCTGGCCTATTATATTGGACAGGAAAAGCAGGAGCCAAGCATGTTTATCTTTGATGAGCCTACCACAGGCTTACACTTCCATGACATCACCCGTCTGCTCAATGCTTTCGCTGCCTTGATAGACCGTGGACACAGCATCTTGGTCATCGAACACAACTTGGATGTGATTAAAGCAGCCGACTGGGTAATAGACCTTGGTCCCGGTGGGGGCAACGCCGGAGGTGATGTCGTATGTACAGGAACACCCGAAGACATTGCGGCTTGTAAGGAAAGCGCAACCGGTAAATACCTGAAAGCTAAACTTCCATGATTTCCATTGTCATTCCGACCTATAATGTTGCCTGCGTGGAGTTGGTAACCAAGCTTGCAAGACAGGCCTCTCTCATCGATGGATTGGCGTGGGAAATTGTTGTGGCTGATGATGCTTCAAGCAATGAGGAAATCGTGAGCACCAACCGAAATATTGACAAGATTCCCCACTGCAGGTTTATACGCCGCAACAAAAATATGGGAAGGGCTCGTATACGCAATTTTCTGGCAAGGGAAGCTCAGGGAGAATGGCTGCTTTACATTGATGGAGATGGCCAAGTGATAGTTCCAGACTATCTTGCACACTTTGTAAAAGCCTCCAAAACGGCTGAGGTATGCTATGGAGGATATCGCATGATGCCGGGTCCGGAAGGTAACCTGAGATGGCTCTACGAGCAGGCATCAGCCAAGGGACACACTGTGGAAAAAAGGGAAGCAAACCCATTCAAGAGCTTCAATATCTCAAATTTGCTCATCAAACGGGATCTGATGTTGAACAATCCATTAGACGAAAGGTTTGTAAACTACGGCTATGAGGATGTGATGTTAGGGAAACAACTGCAACGCGCCAACATCAAGGTTAAGCACATCCATGCTCCCATCGGCTTTTTTGACTATGAAGACAATGCGCACTTCGTATCTAAAACCGAAGAAGGACTGCAAACCCTCTTTCAATTCAAAGACGAACTAAATGGTTATTCCAAACTGTTGCATGCTGTCGCACACACCAACCCTGTCCTGAAACGAGTATTTTTATGGCTCTTTCATATTCTGAAAAACAAATGGAGAAAGAATCTTACTGGACCGGCCCCATCACTTACCGTATTTAAACTGTACAAATTCGGTTATTTCCTTAGTCTCTCTCAGCACGTAAAGGCGAAGTGAGTCTAACCTTCCATTGATTGCCTACAGACTTTGCAAAGATAATGAACCGATTCTCCTCTTCTATTCTTCCCTTTGTCCCTATAGTATCCATCCGCAAATAATTACGCACCGTCACCTCTACCTTTGCCACGCTGTCTCCATCTAATATATTTACGTGGGTGATTTCTACCTCAGCACTTTCTTCTTGTGCTCTGAGAAGATCGATATCGTCCTGCCTCACCTGCGAAGCCATATAGTTCAGCCATCGTTTGGAATCAGGAGTACAATGCGCAATCGATCGGTGGAATTGCCAGTTGAAATATGTGTTTGAAAAGGCTTCAACTGTTTCCTCTACTTGTTCTTCCTTTGTTTTGCCGCACGATAACAGCAACAAGAAAGAAAACATATATACCAATCCACGCTTTATTTTTCTACTCATTAGAATTCATTGCTTTTACCGTACAAATGTAAGTATATTTCCCCAATATATCAAGCCGACGTGCATGATTTTGCATCATAAAGAATGATAGATTTACTTCAAACCTATCTTTTTATGTTATGATGAGAATATAAGGTGCATTGATTATTGTGAAAATTTACACTTAATCAAACCACATTGTGCTTTGTTTTCTATACCTTTGTATAAAATTTGAGCCAAAATGCTACATTATATATCATTCGGAAGTGGCAGTTGTGGTAACTGTAGCTACTTGTTTACAGAGAACTATGGACTTCTGATAGATGCCGGAGTGGGCATCAGGACATTGAAAAAACATTTTAAAGATTATAACATCCAACTGTCCAAAGCAAACAGTTTGATCATCACACACGACCATGCAGACCATGTCAAGTCAGTGGGAAGTTTGAGCAAAGAGTTCAACCTGCCCGTATATTCGACACAAAAGGTTCATGCAGGAATAGACAATAATTGGTGTGTGCGCTGTAAAATTATGCCCGAGCGCATTAAATTCATCGATAAGAACACACAATTTCAGCTTTCAGACTTTACCATTACTCCATTCGACATCCCTCACGACAGTACTGACAATGTGGGTTATTGTATTCAATACCAAAACATTACCTTTGTTCTGATGACCGACGTGGGACATCTAACAGATGAAATCAAGGAATATATTGGCAAAGCCAACTACTTGGTCATCGAAGCTGATTATGAATCCGAGATGCTTGACCGCGGTTCATATCCCACCCACCTGAAAAAAAGAATACGCGGGCCATACGGTCACATGAGTAATGTGGAATGTGCTACAGCCATTGCAGAAAATGCCACGTCGAAACTTCAACATGTCTGGCTGTGTCATTTGAGTGATGAGAACAACCACCCCGAGCTTGCAGAGAAAAGCGTAAAACAAATCCTTCGCTCTCATGGAATTATTGCCGGTGATATTTCAGGAGCCGACTTCAAGCTGGATGTGCTTAAACGCAAGACTCCATCAGGGGTATTTGACCTTTCTCTTGAGTAGAAATAAATAAACGGCAGGACTATATGATCTGACTATAGTCATCGCTTTCCAGAAGCTCAGCGACTGTTAACTCCGGATGTTTCTTCATGTATCTCCCTACCGTTTTGACATATTCAGTGTTAAAAGCTGCCTTGCCCATGGCCTTATTGACAACCCACATCACCTTGCCCATGTGGAGGTCTTTCTCCAACTGCGAGCGAGAGTCGTAGTTTGCCATGGGATAAAGACTCAATAAATAAAAGCTCGCACAGTCCGGTACAATAAAATTTCGACCCATCGTACGAAGCTGTTCAGCTGTATAATCGTAACGTTGGTATATGGGATATTTAGCTCCCATATATTTGTCAAGTGATATTCCTATCATCTTCTCCCCTACTACAATGCTTTGATCCAATGCTCCAATCTGCGCATATACACGCGGAATCGGCATGTCGGGAAGCCACTCTTTCAACTGGGCGAAGGTTTTTTCCAACTGTTTATTAATATCATCCATATTGGCATACTCCGATCCAGCATCATTAATAATTGTCTGCAGAGTGGAATCCTGATAGAAACGCAGGAATTTTTCATTAATATCGTGGTCGGCCACTTCGCCTATCTGAAGCATTTTCTCTACCAAAGTACGTGTTTCAATAGGATATTCTGTGTTCATCTGCTGCAATGCGGAAAAGTCGCCGGTAATGAGATACCGACTCTGCAGCCGGTCATATCGTTCGACTTTGATATGAGCAACATCATGCTCGTCTCCATTCGGCTTAAGCTTGAAATCACAAGCACTAAGCAGAACAAGAACAGCTATCAATATGTAATATATCCTATGAACCACCTTAAAGAGCATATTATGTATGCAAAATTACTAAAATTTATAATGCCGAGCAAGAAAAAAGCTAAAAAAGTTAACATTATCACAAAATATATTTATTTGTTTTTATTTTCTTTAAAACATTAATTGGAAAATGATTGAACTCCTATATTTCATGAAAAGAATGATTAAATTTGCTTGTCAGTAAAACAAAACAAATACTTATGAAACGAAATCTCCTTCTCATCGCTGCCAGTATGGGGTTTGCCACCATGTCAGCTCAACAAGTTATCAACCTCACTCTTTCTTCTAAAGTTACGCATCCTAATGCCCCGATTGTCATGAAGCTGGCCGATTACGGTGTCGTGAAATCTGCATTGGTTACCATAGACGGCGTGGAGATACCGTGCCAGTTGGACGATTTGAATAAAGATGGACGGATGGATGAATTATCTTTTGTAGTTGATGTGACGAAAAACAATAACACAAAGGCTACCATAACGTTATCCAACAACGGCAAACCACGTGAATACAAGCCCATGACTTATGCAGAAATTGTACTGAGAAGTGGAGCCAAGGAAAAGAACAAGCAAAACATATACCTTTCGGCCATTACTATAGACAAGCAAACCGTCAAGCCCTATAACGTGTTACACCATCACGGCGTAGCTTTTGAGAACGAGATGATAGCCATGCGCATATATATGGACCATCGTCAGACGATCGATTTATATGGCAAATTCCATAAGGGACTGGAGCTTAAGGAAACACAGTTTTACACTTCCAAAGAGCAGAAAGCCCAAGGATACGGCGACGATGTACTGTGGGTGGGCAATTCTTTCGGTCTGGGTGCACTGCGTGGATGGAACGGAAGTGAGCCCACCATGCTTGATGACGTCCAGCACCGCACACACAGAATACTCGCCCAGGGGCCTGTCCGCACAATCGTAGAGGTTGAAGACATGGCATGGACCATTTCTCCCGGCACAGAACCAGTAAACATGACCCTCAGATATACTTTGTATACAGGCCATCGTGACTTTGACGTGGATGTTGCTTTCAACAGAGACATGTCTAATCAACAGTTCTCAACAGGCATTATCAATGTCAAGAACTCGATCGATTTAAGCGATCGTGATGGAATAAGAGGCTGTTGGGGCACTGACTGGCCCTCTGCCGACACTATCAACTGGAAACGTGAAACCGTAGGTTTGGGCATATATATCCCTAAGGTTTACCGCGTAAGAGAAATGCCAGCCGACAAGGATAATTATTGCACCGTGCTCAAGCCTGTTGGCAACACCATTCACTACAACTTGACATATACAAGTGCCAACGAAGAGTTTGGATATCATTCGGCAAAAGAATGGAATGGCTACTTGAAAGAATGGAAAAAGAGAAAAGAAAACCCGGTGGTCGTTCGAAAGGAGTAAGTCTGTCTGCCCCCTCACACTACTCCACTGCATAAGTTAAAACATAGTCTTTATTGAGTTCAAAGTTCACCATAACGGACTTTGGTTTCTTCAAATCTTCCACCTCCACTACGCCCTGATCCGATTCTTCAAAGGTTTTGAGGCGCATTTCGGAAAACTGAAGGTTCTCTTCGCTCAACAACTTATATACCGTCTCTTTTGCACTCCAACTGATGAGCTGACAAGAGACGGTTCCTCTTTTCTCATCAGGGCGCAAAAATCGATCAGACACACGTGCAACCCTCTCCGACTGGTATTCAATATCTATGGCAACCGTCCGCATTTTCGACATGATGAGTGCAGCCCACCCTTTCGTATGACTGATACCAAGTTTCCACCCCGGAACACTGGGACGTCCTGTCTCATCATGATCAATTAACAAACCATCCCTGCCCGTCATGTGAGCCAACAACGCATAAATTGCCAGAACTTCGCATTTGCGGGAATCAGAACGCATCATTGACAAATCAAGCTGCCGTGGAACAACAAAGTCCTCGACAGCTTCTGTCAAACGCCAAACGGCCAAGCGAACATCGGGTTTTATAAACTCGTCTCTTACCAAAGGCATGTTCGCATAAACTATAATATCGTAACCTTGACACGACTGATGCGTCGGCCCTCCACGTTCATCACCTCGAATCTATAATTCTTATATTCCAGCTTCTCGCGCACACTAAGAAAGTCGCCTTTTATTTCCAACAACAATCCAGCCAACGTATCCGCATCAGGATACTCTTCTGCAAATTCATTCGAGTCCACTTGCAGCACCTTGCAGAAGTCACTCAACAAGGTCTTGCCTTCAAAAAGATAGGTGTTGTAGCTCAACTTGGAATAGCCATTGTCATCATCATCATATTCGTCGTTGATTTCTCCAACGATCTCCTCCAAGATATCCTCCATCGTCACAAGACCACTCGTTCCTCCAAATTCATCTACAACGATGGCAATATGCACCTTGTTGTCCTGGAATTCATGCAAAAGATCATCAATCTTTTTTGTTTCGGGCACGAAATAAGGCGGCCGCATCAGACTCTGCCAGCGGAAGTCTGCCTTTTTAGATAAGTGTGGCAGTAAGTCCTTAATATATAAAACGCCACGGATATTGTCGTCGTTGTCCTGATATACAGGTATGCGACTGTAATTGCTTTCAACAATACAGTCCAATACCTCCTGATAGCTGCTGCGTATATCGATCCTCACGATATCCTGCCTACTGGTCATAATCTCCTTGGCGGTCTCATCGCCAAAACGGATGATACCACGCAACATACTCTGCTCCTCTTTGATTTCCTCCTTATCTGTCAAATCGAGCGCCTGCTCCAAGTCGTCCACACTGAGCGTTCTATTCTCCTTAGGTACAGCACGTTCTGCTATCGTACCACTTTTAATCAGCACTGTGCCCAACGGCCATAACAATTTCCGGGCAAACATAATGCCCTTCACAACCTTACGACAAAAGCTCAAAGGTGCTTGGCGCGTGTAAACCTTGGGCATGATTTCACCGAAAAGAAGCAGCAAAAACGTGAGCAAGACCGTGATACACAGGAACTCCAACCACACAGCTTGGAATCTGACCAACGACTTGAAAATATAATTGCACAGCATGATAATGGTGACATTGATAAAGTTATTCATTATCAATATGGTTGCCAAAGTACGCTCCGAATCCAGACGAAGTTTCTCTATGCTGGCATCTGCAGAAGACTTTTGCGGATTAAGTTTGTCAATATCCTGTGGTGAAAGACTGAAAAAAGCCACCTCCGAACCACTGGCAAAACCCGATAAGAAAAGCAGAAAAGCAGCCAGTATGGCTGCTATGACTATTCCAGCGGTCACTGGATAAAAGACCACAAACTCGCTGAGTTGCTGTATATTATTGGTATCCAAAACTATATCGTTTTAAAAAGGAAGAGGACCGTCCTCCTGTTGTGGCAAATCCTGCCCCCCAGTCTGCTGATCGCTCTCCGAAACGGATTCACTGTCAGTCTTACGTCTTGGTGTAAGCATCTCCATGTTGTCCACTAAGATGTCAGTTACATAACGTCGTCTGCCTTGCTGGTCATCGTATGTATTATAGCGTAATCGGCCCTCAATGTACAACTTGTCACCTTTATGAACAAATTGTTCAACAATTTTGGCCAACTTCCGGTAAAAAACCAAGTTATGCCAGTCTGTCCGGTCAGGAACCTGCGTGCCGTTTTTCAATGTATAGCCACGCTCCGATGTAGCCAATGCCACCTTGGCCACTGCCTGGTCAGCATCATAATATCTCACATCCGGCTCCTTGCCGACATTGCCTATAAGCATCACTTTGTTCATACTGTCATACCTTTAAAGTAAAACGCCAAATTGGCTATTTCCACATTCCGAGATACTTGAAGTGATAATTCTTTCCCTTGGCCGACGGGAACTGACTGCGTCTGTCCACTCTATCTCTCAAGTGCTCAACTATGCGGTTGTAGCAATCCTGTCCGGAGTTTGCCTTGCAGCGCACCACAAACTTGGTGTCGCGGTATTCATACTTGCCCGTAGCTGGTATCATCACCACGCGCTTAAAGTCCAATTCTCCTTCATACCAACCTTCGCGAATCTCAGCCAAATGCATCATCGCATTATCTGACTGACCACGGCGATCCTGTGCGCCGTTGTTCACCGGCGAACGCAGTCCTTTTTTTTGCTTAAAATCAAGCATTGTTGCTGCCACCGTCTTGATAATAATAAAATAAACGTGAGAACGTACCTTATAACGCTTGGGGTAAAAAACATCACTTGCTGCATATTCCCGTACATCAGCTTCCATCTCCGGAGTAACGTTAATGTCCTGAATAGAACGCAGAAAGTCTAAAGCCTCGTCCACATGAGAGACAAGCGTCTCATTATCGAAATATCTTAAATATAAATTCATTAAGTGGTGATGTTTCTCTTATAATAAAGAGCGGCAAACGAGACTCGAACTCGCGACCCCGACCTTGGCAAGGTCGTGCTCTACCAACTGAGCTATTGCCGCACGGAAAAACAAGTGAAGAGGAGGAGACTCGAACTCCCACGTCGCAATTGACACTACCCCCTCAAAGTAGCGCGTCTACCGATTCCGCCACCTCTCCAACATGTTATCGTTTTGAATAAATTGTGCCCAGAACAGGACTCGAACCTGCACGTTAAAAACACACGCACCTGAAACGTGCGCGTCTACCAATTCCGCCACCTGGGCAAAACAGAAGCTACCGGCTTCTACATGGATTTATTCAAAACAAAGAGCGGCAAACGAGACTCGAACTCGCGACCCCGACCTTGGCAAGGTCGTGCTCTACCAACTGAGCTATTGCCGCCTAAAACTCTTTACAGAGGCATTTCTCCAAATGCGGTTGCAAAGATACAACTAATTTTTGAACGAACAAATATTTTAGCATATAATTTTTCAATAAATTTCAAACAGGAGGATCACATTCAAGGCACAGAGGTGATGATGTCAATAAAACATCACCGTCATCGCATCATGACTTTCTGATCAACCAGACGAAATCACGCCATGTTTTTCATCATAAAAACAGGAATACCAATCGAAAATTGCTCCTCCAACTTGCCGTTACGGCCTTCTCGCCTCACGATTGAGGCTCCGTGACAACGAGTTCAAGGTTTAGTCGCATGGCCACTAAGGCCTAACGGCACTGCCATTAGGCCTTAGTGGCGTGAATCCGAAAAGCCAATGGAACGAAGTGAAATAAGACAACATGATAACAGTTTGATAAACAGTGGTTTAAATAAACTTGTCATTTTTCGCTCATTTGGAACAAGCGATTTTGATTTTTCAAATCAGCGACGCATAGAAAAGGTCTTGTCATGTTTTTTCACCCACAGCCTGGAATTCGGGAAACAAAAGTTCTTTTCTTTTTGTGGCTTATCCGATGATTCTCATTTTTTTTGTCTAATTTTGTGGATAAAACAAGCGTATGCTGGAATTTAAGAACGTAACCGTGTCCTTGCCTGGTGGTGAAGCATCTACATCGTTCTCGATGATGTTGTCAGGGGGCGAGACTGCTTGTCTGTGTGGACCTGCCGGTTCGGGTAAAAGCCGTCTGCTGAGAGCTGTCATGGGATTGACTCCTGTGGCATCCGGATATATTACCGTGGATGGCGAGCTTGTAGGGCCGGATTCTGCCGGCTATCTCAGGCAGAAAATTTCATTTGTACCCAGCCAGATGCCCGATGTCCAGATGAAAGTTTCCGACCTCTGCCGCTCGGTCTACGACCTGCGTATCAATCACGATGCCGGACTAACGAAAGAGAAACTGATGGAGGAATGGCGCCTGCTCGGGATAGATGAATCGGTCTACGGCCTACCGGTGAGCGAGGTGGAACAACAAATCCAACAACTTGTGCTGCTATCTCTCCTACCCTTGCTTAAACGTTCTATAGTTCTGGTTGACAATCTTTTGCAAACAGAGCAAACCTATCGGCTCCTGCAACGCCTTGTCGCTGACGGAGCAGAAGTGCTCTACACATGTAAAGACAACAGGACACCTTGTGATAAACTCATAAAATTCTGAATGATGGAAATCTCCTTGCTTGGTTTTGTACTGGGGTTGCTACTCCTTGCCCTCCCCCTCTACATACTCTATGTATTCGACCCGCGCACCATGCGACGGCTTGTTGCATCTTTTGGCACAATGGCAGCATCCGTGATAGCGTCAGGAGCGGCCCTGTACGTGGTTGTCAAATGGAACAACACAGCCCTGACAATTCTATCGGGAATGGTTATGGCTGTGTTGAGTGCCGTGCTGGTGATTCGCAAAAGCAGGCTCCGCATGCCTGCGCTCATCATTCCGGTGGCATCGGGCATGTTGGTTTCCGTGTTTATTATTGGACTGTACACGCTCTTTCTGGTCCTGGGGCTGAAGAACCCCTTTGAAGTTCGATTCTTTGTGCCGGTTTTCGGTTTGCTCACCGGTTGTACCATCGGAGCCAATGCCCATGCACTACACATCTATTATATGGGGCTATATCATCACAACCAACTTTATGATTACCTCTTAGGCAATGGAAGTACCCATCGTGAGGCAACTCAATTTTTTGTGCGCCGATCTCTTCAGGCAGCGTTCAATCCTGTCATGAAGCTCATGTCGGGCGTGGTATTTGTCAATGCTCCCGTACTGATGTTGGCTCTGGTGATGAGCGGTGTGAACATATTCACGGCCATGGCCATGCAGATATTGTTGTTTGTGATGGTTTTAGCCGTGATCGTTGCGTCGCTTTTCATCACATTGCTGATGGGCCGCAAATATCATTTCGACAAATACGAGAGACTTCTTCCCATCACGCCTGCCGCCCCTAAGGCTCAACCAACTCCAATTTCAGGGACTTCAGCCAATCTTTCAGGACGCCTCCATACTGATTCTGAGAATCGGCAACCAGAATAATGACGCGCGAACCGTCGGCAAGCACCGGTCCAAGACACATTCCCTCGTAGTTGGCCAAACTTCTACTAAACAAGGTTAGTTTGGTGCGCCATTCCGTCAGCAATTGCTTGTCTTCCGCTCCGGGCACTAATCGATACAGCTTGCAATTGACAAATGCCCCCAATTTCGATTTGGGTGTGTAGAGTTCGCGCTCAAGCAACAACAGGCTGCCGTCATCGAGCGCACAGAGGGTTCCGACGCCGTGAGCATAATAGCGAGCTTTCGTCTTATGGGCGACGGGACTGTCGAGATGATAGGCGTATGATGTGAGGGGACGATAAAGACTGTCGAAAGACTGTATCATCATAGTGTCGCTCTCGTTGCAGGTCCAAAGTGTATGGGTGTGGTTGTTGTATGACAACGCCTCTAATCCCAAATTTTCGGGCAGGTGTTTGTAGAAATCGGGCAGCTCAGCCTCGCGAAACGTGTGCAGTCCCTCCATGTTGTATTCCAAAATGCGGTTGTCAGCTTCACCACTCATCAACAAGGTGTTACGCTTTGCGTTATAGGCGATGCCCTCATTGTCGCGATTGGGCAAGCCGTTTGAACGAAAGTCAACAGCTCGGGCTGAACATATCTCTCCCGACACCGAATCGATATCAATCTCGAAAATATGAAAACCATCTGTTCCCCCCTTGTCATTGGCCACGGCATAGCGGTTGTTGCCAAGCCAGGCAATACCACTGTAGTTACCGGGCGGAATGCTTTTGGGAAAAGCATGCTGCTTGTTTTCGGTGATGCGGTATTGGGCAAAGCCCTTGATGGTCACAAGGAGCAGCATTAGAATATATATGATTTTTCTCATGATGATTTTTTAACGTCACGGTGTGGCGTATATTGCGTTGAAAAAATACATATTTAATTTGGCAAAACAAAAGTAAAGCTGTATATTTGCATCAACAAAAGAGAATAAAAACTTGGGGGTTGTATCGGTTCGATTGGGATACTCATCAAATTACATTGAAAACCGAGAAAGCTTCTCTTGTTGATGGCGGGCCACATAAAGCGCAATGCGCCTAAGCTATATGCCGGTGGATTACAAAGACGGAGAGCACTCACCACTTTTATAGTAGGAGTTTTCATCACATCATCGGTATGATCCCCTTTTTATACGATGGAGAATTGAGGACAAGGGCGCATGGCCGGCCTCAGTTCTCCTTTTTAATTCAGTATCTTGCCTGATGGAGGCGAAAACTTTGTGGGTAGGGAGCAATAACTATAAAGACAATAGACATGTTTAGTGGTATCGTAGAAGAAATGGCAACGGTAGTGGCCATCAACAAGTATCAGGAAAATATAGACTTCACGCTGAAATGCTCGTTTGCTGACGAACTCCGGATCGACCAGAGCGTGGCTCATAATGGAGTTTGCCTCACGGTGGTAAGTGTGGAAGGCGACACTTATACCACAACGGCGATGAAAGAGACACTCGACCGTTCGAATCTCGGACTGCTGAAGGTTGGCGATAAGGTGAATGTGGAGCGATCTATGCTGATGAACGGCCGACTCGACGGTCACATTGTGCAAGGACATGTGGACCAAACTGCAAAGTGTGTGGCGATGGAAGATGCCGATGGTTCTACCTATTTTAAATTCGAGTATCCTCTTGACAAGGTTATGGCTCGTCGCGGATATTTCACGGTAGACAAGGGGTCTGTAACCGTTAATGGTGTTTCGCTTACTGTATGCGAGCCAACTGACAACAGTTTCAAGGTAGCCATTATCCCCTATACGTTTGAGAACACCAACTTTTGCGATATACAGGTGGGAAGCGTGGTAAACCTTGAGTTTGATATTCTGGGCAAATATATAGCCCGTCTTCACGACTTCTCCTAAAAACACTGTGCACAGGGAGCAAACCAGGGAGATGGTGCGAAGTGAATTTTCCAAATGGTGATGTGAGGCAACAGTTCCGCTAATCAATGTTAATATTTTAGAATTGGAATATACTTTTTTCTTGTTCTGTCTGTCAAACAACTGAACATGATAATCAATTGATAGAGTATGAATAGATCATTCGTGGTGTCTGCCGTTACCTGTATGCTGGTTGGACTCCCAGTAGTGTCAGAAGCCAAGCAGTGGACGTTGCAGCAATGCATTGAGTATGCCTTGAGCAACAATATCTCGCTTCGAAAAACCAGCATCAAACGTCTGAGTGCACTGGAGGACGTGAAGTTGAGCCAAGCGGCCTTGCTGCCTTCACTTTCTGCGTCTACTTCACAAAACGTAACCTACAGCCCCTGGCCTGAAACCGGTAGCTATAAGATTGCCGGCGACAAAGTGCAGGCCAGCGTGGACAAAGCTTACTACAATGGATCGTATGTGGTGAGCGGCAGTTGGACGGTATGGAACGGCGGACGCAACCGCAACCAGGTCAAGGCGAACAAACTGGTGGCCGACCAGGCTGCTCTCGACAGTGCCATCACGGCCAACAGCATACAGGAGCAGATAGCTCAGCTCTATGTTCAGATATTGTATTCGAAAGAGGCTGTCAACGTCAATAAGCAAACTCTTGAGACATCAATGAAAAACGAGGAACGCGGTCGGGAGTTTGTCAATGTCGGGAGCATGAGCAAGGCTGACTTGGCGCAGCTTACGGCTCAACGTGCGCAGGACGAGTATGCACTGGTACAGGCTGAGAGCAATTTAAGGGATTATAAGCGACAACTGAAAAAACTGCTGCAGATTACCGACCAGGAAGAATTTGACGTGATCGTTCCGCTTGCAACCGATGACATGGCTTTGCAAGCTATCCCCGGCGTTACTGTGGTATATGAGAATGCGCTGAACAGCAGACCCGAGATCAGAAATGCGATGCTCGGTATCAAGAGCAGCGACCTGAATATCAAGATAGCCAAGGCTCTAAAATTGCCAACAGTTGCAGCCAATGTTGGCGTGGGAACCAACACCACATCGATGAACAACAACGCATGGGGCGCGCAGTTGAAAAACAATTTTGGTGTGAATGGTGGTTTGTCGGTGAGCGTGCCTATTTTTGACAACCGACAGACAAAAACAGCTGTAAACAAGGCCTTGCTATCCAAGCAGGAGTTTGAACTCGACTTGAAGGAACAACAAACCACCCTTTATTCCACGATAGAAAACTATTGGTTGCAAGCCCTGAACAATCAGGAGAAGTTCAGGAGTGCAAAAATTAGTGCGCATTCTGCTCAAGTGAGCTATGAATTACTGAGCGAGCAGTTTCGGCTTAACCTGAAGAACACCATCGAGCTAATGAATGGCAAGGATGCGCTGATGAAGGCACAGCAGGCAGAACTTCAGGCAAAATATCTTGCGATACTGAACATCGATTTGCTGAAGTTCTATCAGAACGGTACGTTGAAATAAAGATTAGCACCTGCATATGGCCTCCCGGTATGGCTCAAACCTGTAGACAAAACTTCGCAAAAGGCGTGTGAGGCTGCATGCAGGAGGACCTATGCGAGCTGAAAGAAGATGACTCAGATGGTCATCTTCTTTAGGATTTCTGCCATTTTCTGTTTGGTTTCAATCTTTGTCGGAACCAATGGAAGGCGAAGAATGTTTTCTATGAAACCCATATCGTTGAGCAATGCTTTGACTCCGGCTGGATTGCCATCCACAAACAAAAGACTGTATAACTCAGTAAACATATGATGGATTTTGCGGGCAGGCTCATACTCACCATTAAATTCAAGACGGATCATGCGGGAGAACTGCTTGGGTAGAGCGTTGCCAATAACCGATATGACACCCGCGGCACCACTGGCTACCATGGAAAAGGTAAGTGCGTCGTCACCGCTAATAACATCAAAGTTATCTGGCTTATTCTTGATAATTTCGTCAACTTGCTCCAAACTACCCGAAGCCTCCTTGATGGCTACAATGTTTGGGCAGTCTCTGGCTATCCTCACGGTTGTGGCCGAACTCATATTTACGCCGGTACGGCCTGGCACATTGTACATAACTACAGGCAGGGGACTTGCAGCTGAAATTGCCTTGAAATGCTGATAAAGTCCTTCCTGAGACGGCTTGTTATAATACGGGCAGATACTTAATATTCCATCAATACCACTCCAATCTGTGTCCCGTATTTCCTTAGTGACGGCAGACGTATTGTTTCCGCCGCAATATTTCAGAATGGGCACGCGTCCGCGAACCTCTTCTTTTACAAGATTTGTAATATGATCCTTCTCTTCTTTGGTCAGGCAGGGAGTCTCGGATGTGGTAGCCAAAATACATAAGAAGTCGGCACCATTATCAAGCTGATACTCAACAAGCCTTTTCAAAGCTTTGTAGTCTACCTCCCCGTCACTGCTAAAAGGTGTAACCAAAGCAATGCCTAATCCTTTGAAAATGTTATGTGCCATGCTTTTTGAATCTAAATTATATTGATGGTCCTTGAATTACAAATCAAATACAAAGTTAATGTTTTAGTTTCAATTTGCAAAATACTAAGCAGAAAACTATGAATAAATTTATAAAATCTGTAAAATGAAGATGCATGTTGCTATTCAAGAGTTTGGCTCAGACCTGTGAGAAACAGCGAAGTCATAACGCTCCTTATTTTTTCTTTTTCCATCTGAAAAGGGACCGCCAACTGTCAAAGTCCTTCTTAATGATGAATCCCAAGCCTTGTGTATTGAGAGAGTTTCGTGTAAAATATCGGTCGTTGGTTTTGTTGTACACATGTATGCTAAGGTTGCCACTGGGGATAATATGGTAGCGCAGGTCAAAGTCGCCTATAAAGGAAGCCGTTGTATTTTTGTTGTCGCGATAGCCAAACTGTCCATCAAACAACAGGCGATTATTGAGCATGCGGCCGCTCAGCAATCCCTCATATTCAGCATTGTTCCATCCTTCGTCGCCCGGAGAAATATTGGCTCCAAGGTTCCAGTTGGTGTCTTTTACTACAGAGCCCAATACCGAATTGAGTTGTTGACTAATCTGTCCACTTAGAATGCTTTGCATGGCTAAACTCGTGCGGTTATCAGCATCGTTAGTGCCCGCATTGTTAGTCCCCTGAGCATAGAAACGTCCTACGGCCAGCAAATAGAGCACCTGCTGGTTCATTTCTTCTTCGCTGTTTATCAAGCTGTATATCATCTGTTTGACATCGGTGCCAATGGTGGGCATATCCAAATCAAACTCGACCTTGGGCATGTTTGGGGTGCCGGAAATGTTCATAATGCAGTTTACCTTGATATTATTGCCAGAGAAACTGCGCCCGATTTGCAGGTCGGACAGACTCACGGAGTTGAGTGCGTATAGTGCCTTGAGGTTTATATTAGCATCTGCCGGGTCGCCTCCAAATATAATGCTACTACCTTGTGCAAAGTTGAACTTCCTCTTGAGTATATTTTGTATCGTCAGATTATACACACCTTTGTCAATCAAATAATTGCCAAAAATATCCAAATCACCTTTGTTGTAGTAAGCAACACGTAGTGCTCCCGACCCATTGAGAGCGATATAATCACCCGTCGTCTTGTCCATGAGAACTTTCAGCGTGGCATCCGGCGTGGCGTTGATCACGAAATTCATGTGTATATCCGTCGGCGAGTCTGCCATATCATCATCTTCAATGATACTGTCGGGGTGGGCAGATGGCAAGCGTGTGCCTGGAGTTATGATATTAGCAGAGTCTCTCGAACTCCAATGTATGAATTCCTGTGAGCCTATGGCATCGGGCGACGACACGTCGTATACAATTTGTGAATGTTCTTCAGGCGTTACATTGGCATCAATGATTAAGTCTCCGGATTTACCCTTGATATCCACTTGTCCCGTACCATAAACCGTGCCGTAGAACGTGCTACCGTATGATGGTCCCTGATCATATGCCAGCAGGTGATTGGCTTGAACGTTGATGTCATAACTCATATTGGACAAATGGTCGTGATACAAGCTACCTGACACGACTCCCACATTACCATTGCGGTCGTAAATGGTATCATTGGGAAACTGAATTTCATTAATGAGACAGCGTATGATGCTGTTACGCAGCGTGTACGTGGTGTTCAATGGCGTAATGCCTAACTTGCCATTGGCTAACAGCTCACCGGTCAGGTTGAGGTCTCCCAAGTCACCCCATAAGCGTACCGCACCGTTTACCGTGAGATCAACATGATCCATGAAGCTCTCACAAAAGGTGCCTACAAATTCTCCGCGGGTGTTATTGGCTTCTATACCCAAATCCATATAGTTTCGTTTGGGCGACACATAGCCTTGAATTTTTGTCATGCGCCGTCGTGGTGTAGCCGTGATCGTCTGCATAGTGTCTGTGGCCTGTGCGTGGATATCAACCTGTTCCAATTCACGATTCCAATTTACATTCGCTTGAAGATTGCCCATTCGTCCTCCTTCGAAACGAAAATTGTTGATATGAAGCATTCCTCTTACTTCGGGATTATCAAACACTTTCGAAATGTATCCCCTGCCAGAAGCACTGCCACTAAATTCAACAGCGTGAAAATTGACCAAATTAAGGATATAGCTCACATTTACATCATTCAGATCCACCATCAGCGAGTCGTTGGTGTTCTTGGTTGTAATACCATTGACCTTGACATATTGATTTTTCCCTGTGATAGCAAAGTTGTTAACCACCAATCGATTTTTGCTATAGACAATGTTAGAAGGATGTATCGTGAAGGTGCTGTCACCAATACTAATATTTGATCTTTGTATCGCCATATGAGCTTCGGCCTGCCCCTCGTCGCCTTTAGAAAAGCCGATGATGGAGTTGAGTCTTCCCGACAGACGGTGCCTACGTGCATGATTGTCTACTGTCAAAACAGAGGCGAGCTGGTCATTGCTTGCTGATGCCTCCACTCTATATTCCATACCAACTCCGTCAATATCCATTTTCATGGCACTGATATCGGCATTCAGTTTATTGTCGGGTGATTTAATGACGACCGACACATTTTTATAAGGTATGTTATTGTATATGATATTCGGAACAAAGACATCCGCACTTATATCGTCAGTCTCACTTTTCAGACTTCCGTTAATGCGCATTGGTTCGATGATTTCAATGGGTGTTTCCAAAAGTTGATGTAACCAATCACTACGTTTTACGGTTGCTTTCAGGTTGAAATTGTTGGCTTGTGTCTTCTTAAACTGTATAGGAGTAAGCTGTTGAATGCTTGGGAGTCTACTTACAATAGCATTTTTTACGCTTTGCATGAGTGTGGAATAGTCAAAGCGTCCGGTCAAGTCAGCATCGGCAAAGTCACTGCGCAATGTGAGATAATGTCCCTGCTTATTATTCCAAGCTTGCAAACTGAACGAGTTGAGCCTGTATTCGTCTTTGTCCGTTGTTTTGGTGAAGTCCGTAAGATATAGATTTCCGGTAGCTGTGTTCAGGCAATTTCCTGTGAACGATGCAATTAGATTACCACTATAGGTAGCGTTACCCAACTTGTCATGATGCAAATGTAGTGCTGTCGGATTAAAGCGCCTGACCTTTGCAGTGAGATTGGCCGACATGTTCTTGTTGTTTGTGTTAGAGCTTACCCTTGGCATTGGCCATAAGATTGGGGTCGTCTATACTGATCTGTCCATCAAACGTGCCATTGTTATAGCTGCCATCAACTGTGATGTTGCGATAGTCGTATTGATTGTAAACTATTTGCGAGACATTGCCTTTTGCCCTGTATTGCATTCGCTTTATATTTCCCTCAACATGAATGTTAGTGGCCAATTTCCCAAATTTATCGTTATTGAGTATCTGACGCAAATTGAGACCTTGGGTGTCTACGTGTCCTGTAAACACGTCGTCCCTCACCTCTGCCGTTATGTTGGCATTGCCAGCCTCTGAGCGAAGAACACCCTGAGTGCTAAAGTTTTTGCCAAGTCCTTTTGCCTGTCCACGATAGTTGATGCTATTCATCCGCCCAATTGCTTCGGGTATGTTGCTTCCAAGTAGTTTCAGTCCATCTTCATTCATGGTCAAATAGGAAATATTGGCATTCCATTGGGGCTTGTATTTTGTGAAATGGACAGAGCCTGAGAGTGAAAGTTTAATGTTGGCGAGCGAATTTAAAGAAAGTGCAACTCCCTCCTGAGGTACAACCACGTCAAGTTTATGACAATGCAGACTTTTGTTTGTTCCCGAGAAAATAGAACTTAGCACAACAGGACTGGCAAATTTGTCTAACCTAGGATCAAGGCTCCTTAAGTCTTTAGGCGTTATATATGATTCCCTAACGCTGCCATTTAACTGTAAAGTAGCGGGATTAATCTGATTGCCGTCAAATCTATATGTAGCGATAACATTACCCATATGAAGCTCTGAGGAGGGCATG
>NZ_GG704781.1:698731-738866 GCF_000160535.1 Hallella bergensis DSM 17361
GGATAGGTTCAATCCACTCAACAAAGCCCGATGCCTGTTAGCCACCAACTTAAAAGCAAGCGACTTGATGTTTAGGCCCGAAGCCTCTGTAAATGAAATCCTTTTGAGTTTGAGATTGATGGAATCATCCCGCAATGCATTCAAAATAATATGAGAACTCAGATTCTTGACATTGAGATGATGCGTGTCAAACGATTGCTTGCGAGGCTTGTCAAGTTGATTCCAACAGATATTCCCACGTCTGATAATCAAACTCTTAAGCTCCAAATCCAACGGTTGATGATTTAAAGTATCCTTAGAAGCAAGTGAATCGAGTGCAAATTGGAAGTTGGGCTTGCTTTGAGCGGTCTCCTTATAAAAATTGGCTTTCATGCCAAAAAGCTGTGCAGAAGTAATAGAGATACGACCTTGGAGCAGGGATATCAGGTCTGCTTTGACCGAGATGCGTGTGGCTTGCAACATATCATGCCCCTTCATGTCTTGGATATTAACATCATCAATAATGATTCTGTTAAACAATCCTAAACTCGCACGCCCCATATCTACCCTTGTGTTTAGCTTCTGAGACAGTACATCGGCTATCTGTGACCCCAAATGCGACTGTACCACAGGCAAGTTTACAAGGAGCAAAGCGATCAAACACAGGCTCACAATAGCCCATATAAGAACGTTAATGCTATGTTTTATCGTTTTCAATTGGCATGCAAATTTAAAAAAATTGAGTTCAAATAGGAAATAAAAGCGTGGTTTTTATCTCATTTATGTTATTTTTGAGTAAATTTGCATCGACAAGCGGATTAGGCTTCTCGAAGTTAGTACATTAAACATTATATTATCAATTTACAATTATGGATTTTCTATGGCAAATGTAATTAAGTTGCGAAAAGGCTTGAAGTTAAACTTGAAGGGGAAAGCCAGAGAAAAGAAATTATCGACACAGGACTCTCAGGAGTATGGTTTAATGCCCGAGTTTTTTGTTGGCATTACTCCAAAAGTAGTTGTTAAGCAAGCAGATCATGTGCTTGCCGGCGAACCCCTGTTTGTTAACAAAGCTTGTCCGGATGTCAAATTCTCATCCCCTGTAAGCGGAACGGTTACCGAAGTGTTGCGGGGCGAGCGTCGCAAAGTACTTTGCGTGAAGATCAAAGCAGACGAGCATCAGGAGTATCACGATTTTGGAATCAAGGATATTGCGTCGCTAACTGCTGATGAGGTAAAGCAATCATTGCTCGACGCCGGTCTTTTTGGTTATATCAACCAGCTGCCATACGCAGTTTCTACCACTCCGGACACTACTCCTAAAGGCATATTTGTATCTGCTTTGCGTGACATGCCTTTGGCCGGGGATTTTGAATTTGAGCTTCAGGGCAATGAGCAGGCTTTCCAAGTGGGAATCACTGCACTGTCTAAAATTGCTCCGATATCTCTTGGCATTGGAGCAAAACAAAACGCAAAAGCACTTACTGAAATTCGGGATGCAACAGTAACGGTTTTTGATGGAGACTGTCCGGCCGGCAATGTTGGCGTCCAGATAAACCATTTGTCCCCGGTCAATGTAGGCGAAGTTGTTTGGACCGTTGATCCTTCGGCCGTAATTTTCTTCGGGCGCCTGTTCCTGACTGGCAAAGTAGACTTGCGCCGCACCATAGCGATAGCCGGGAGTCAGATAACCGAGGCAGCTTACACCGATGTGCTTGTGGGCACGCCGCTTGCCGACATCCTGAACGGGAGGCTTATTCAGTCTGATCATATTCGCATTATCAACGGCAACCCCCTCACGGGTTCCGTCGCCGAGCTTGGTGACTATCTTGGCGCCCATACATCTGAGGTGACGGTTATTCCCGAAGGAGACGACAAGGACGAGATGTTGGGATGGATCTTGCCACGCACAAATGACTTCTCGACCTCACGCAGCTATTTCACTTGGTTGCAGGACAAGAACCGTGAATATGACCTCGATGCCCGCATCAAGGGTGGCAGGCGACATATTATCATGAGTGGTGAGTACGATAAAGTACTGCCCATGAATATCTACGGTGAATTTCTTATCAAGTCGATTATTGCAGGAGACATTGACAAGCAGGAGCAACTTGGCATTTACGAGGTAAGCCCGGAAGATTTTGCCGTGGCTGAGTTCGTCGACTCCTCCAAACTCCCCCTGCAAAAAATTGTGCGAGAAGGGTTAGACATTCTCCGCAAGGAAAATGCGTAATCTTTCTTTTTCTATAAGCATATAAATTATTAATTTGCAACAATGAGTTCATTAAAGAAATATTTTGAAGGCATCAGACCTCACTTTGAGGAAGGTGGCAAGTTCCACGCTTTTCAAAGCATGTATGATGGATTCGACACATTCCTGTTTGTGCCCAATGCGACATCAAAGTCAGGAGTGAGCATCCACGATGCCATCGATTCGAAACGTATCATGAGCTTGGTGGTTATCGCGTTGATACCGGCATTGCTCTTTGGTATGTATAATGTGGGCTACCAGAATGCCCTGGCAGCAGGCGGATTGTCTGAAACAGGATTCTTCGCTCTGTTTTTCTACGGATTTTTAGCTGTGCTGCCAAAGATTCTTGTCAGCTACATTGTAGGTCTGGGCATTGAGTTTGCTTGGGCACAGTGGAAAAAAGAGGAAATCCAAGAAGGTTTTCTCGTGTCGGGTATTCTCATACCGATGATTATTCCTATCAACACCCCGTTATGGACACTTGTCCTGGCCGTAGCTTTCTCAGTTATATTCTGTAAAGAAATCTTTGGCGGAACGGGTATGAACATTTTCAATGTGGCCATTGCCGCACGCATGTTCCTGTTCTTTTCTTATCCCAGTCAGATGACTGGCGACACGGTCTGGGTGGCACAGAAGTCTATTTTCGGTCTGGGCTACACACTCCCCGATACATTCACGGCTGCCACCCCATTGGGCGAGATGGCTGTTAACCATGTTCCCGCAGCATCTCTGGCCGACATGGTGTATGGTTTCATCCCCGGTTCCATTGGCGAGACGTCCGTCATTGCCATTGCTTTGGGTGCCATCTTGTTGTTGTGGACAGGCATCGCAAGCTGGAAAACCATGCTCAGCGTCTTCGTTGGCGGCATTGTCATGGCTTTGATATTCACAGCAACCGGAACGAACACAACACCGTGGTATGAACATCTCGTGCTGGGAGGTTTCTGCTTTGGTGCCGTCTTCATGGCCACCGACCCCGTCACATCAGCACGTACTGAGGTCGGCAAGTGGATTTACGGATTTTTTATCGGTGCCATGGCCATTATCGTTCGTGTTATGAACCCCGGTTATCCGGAGGGTATGATGCTTGCCATCTTCTTCGGTAACATGTTTGCACCGCTCATTGACTATTGCGTGGTAGACTCCAACATTTCCAAACGTGCCAAGCGTGCTGCAAACAAATAAAGAGGACAAGGTATGAAAACAAATTCAAATTCTTATACTATTATTTATTCTGTTGTCTTGGTGGTTATTGTTGCCCTATTGTTGGCCGTGGTATTCCAAGCCCTCAAGCCACAGCAGGACATTAATGTGGCGCTCGACAAGCAAAAGCAGATTCTCTATTCTTTGAACATCCGCGATCTTGACGATGCGTCGGCAGCAGCCAAATACAAGGAAGTGGTTGTGGCAGATCGGATTATTGATGAGAACGGAACGATTGTCGAGCCCGGAACCCAAGGCGGTACGTCTGCTGGATTCAAACTTAACTCTGCTGACTATAAGTCTGGCCGACTGGCACTATTTGTCTGCAATGTAGATGGCCAAACCAAATATGTTATACCGGTTTACGGTATGGGATTGTGGGGGCCAATCAATGCTTTCGTGGCATTAAACGAAGACAAAGCTACCGTTTATGGTGCATATTTCAATCATGAGGGAGAGACCGCTGGTCTGGGAGCTGAAATCAAAGACAACCTGAAATGGCAACAACAGTTCCAAGGCAAAAAACTCTTTAAAGAAGGCAACAACACTGACATTGCGTTGGCTGCCGTCAAGAAGATTGACGACCCTGCAACACAGGTGGACATGGTTACCGGAGCCACGCTCACATCCAATGGTGTCACCGATATGTTTAAGGAGGGATTCGGTAAGTATATGAAATTCTTAAATGAAAAATAAAGACTATGGCATTATTTTCAAAACAAAATAAAGAGGTACTGGGCGCCCCGCTCAGCCTGGACAATCCCGTCCTCGTCCAGGTGCTTGGCATCTGTTCTGCGCTGGCTGTGACATCGCAGCTTAAGCCAGCCGTTGTGATGGGACTTGCCGTAACCGTTATCACGGCATTCGCCAATGTGATTATTTCGCTCATTCGCAAGACCATCCCCATGCGAATCCGCATCATCGTACAATTGGTGGTGGTGGCTGCCTTAGTTACCATCGTGAGCCAAGTGCTCAAGGCCTTTGCCTACGATGTGAGCGTGCAGCTTTCGGTATACGTAGGCCTAATCATCACCAACTGTATCCTGATGGGTCGCCTCGAGGCGTTTGCCATGATGAACAAGCCGTGGCCGAGTTTCCTTGACGGAATCGGCAACGGATTGGGCTATGCCCTCATCTTGGTCATCGTGGGCTTTTTTCGCGAACTTTTAGGCCGTGGAACACTCTTCGGCTTTCAGGTTCTACCCCAAAGCTTCTACGACTTGGGCTATATCAACAACGGCATGATGACCATGCCGGCCATGGCACTGATTCTCGTAGGATGTGTTATCTGGGTTCATCGAGCTTATTTCTATAAAGAAGAGGACAATAAATAATTATGGAACATCTCATTAGCTTATTCTTCAGGTCCATCTTTGTGGACAATATGATTTTCGCTTTCTTCCTCGGCATGTGTTCGTTCCTTGCCGTCTCCAAAAATGTGAAGACCTCATTCGGGTTAGGAATGGCCGTGACATTTGTGTTGCTGGTAACAGTCCCCGTAGACTACATTCTGCAAACCAAAGTGCTCGACCCAATGGGGCTATCCTATCTGAGTTTCATTCTTTTCATTGCAGTTATTGCCGGTATCGTACAGATCGTAGAGATGGTGGTGGAACGCTACTCGCCATCGCTTTATGCCTCGCTGGGTATCTTCCTCCCTTTGATCGCCGTAAACTGTGCCATCATGGGAGCATCGCTCTTTATGCAGCAGCGCATCAACATGGACCCTGCAAGCTCGCAGTATATCGGATCGGTTCTCGATGCCGTGGTCTATGCTCTTGGCTCCGGACTGGGCTGGCTGCTGGCCATTGTCCTGATGGGCGCAATCCGTGAAAAGATGCAATACAGCGACGTACCCAAACCGCTTCAGGGGCTTGGCATTACCTTTATTACGGTGGGGCTCATGGCCATGGCCATGATGTGCTTCTCCGGTCTTAACATATAAGAAATACGATAAGAACATGAGTTTTATATTAAATAGTGTCGGAGTATTTTTGGTGGTGATACTTTTGCTGGTCATCATCCTGCTTGTGGCTAAAAACTACTTAAGCCCCAGCGGCAAAGTTAAAATTACCATCAATGACAAAAAAACCATAGAAGTATCACAGGGCGACAGTCTGCTGTCCACGCTCAATGCCAACGGTATCTTCCTACCCTCTGCCTGTGGAGGCAAGGGCAGTTGTGCCCAATGCAAATGCCAAGTGCTCGAGGGCGGTGGTGAGATTCTGGACTCAGAAAAGTCGCACTTCACCCGCAAACAAATCAAGGAACACTGGCGTCTGGGCTGCCAGACCAAGGTAAAAGGAGATTTTCGTATCAAAATTAACGAATCGATACTGGGCGTTAAGGAGTGGGAATGCACCGTGATTTCCAACAAGAACGTATCTTCTTTCATCAAAGTGTTCAAGGTGGCTCTTCCTCCAGGCGAGCACATGGACTTTATACCGGGGTCGTACGCACAAATCAAGATTCCTGCCTACGACAGTATCGACTATGACAAAGACTTCGACAAAGAGCTTATTGGCGAAGAATACATAGACGCTTGGAAGAAATTTAACATCTTCTCTCTCAAGGCAAGCAATCCGGAGGACACCGTCCGTGCCTATTCCATGGCCAACTATCCTGCCGAGGGCGATGTCATCACGCTGACCGTTCGCATTGCCACCACGCCCTTCCTGCCACGTCCGCAGGTGGGCTTCCAGGACGTACCGTCAGGCATCGGGTCGTCTTATATCTTCAGCCTGAAACCGGGAGACAAGGTTCTCATGAGTGGCCCATACGGTGATTTCCATCCACACTTCGACTCCAAAAAGGAGATGATATGGATCGGCGGTGGCGCAGGGATGGCTCCGCTGCGTGCCCAGATTATGTATATGACCAAGACATTGCATACCACAGACCGTGAGATGCACTTCTTCTATGGTGCACGTGCACTGTCAGAAGCCTTTTTCCTGGAGGATTTCTGGGCATTGGAGAAAGAGTTCCCCAATTTCCATTTCCACCTTTCACTCGACCGTCAGGATCCTAAGGCCGACGCGGCCGGAGTGGATTATTACACAGGCTTTGCTGTGAATTGCATTCGTGACACTTATCTGAAAAACCACGAAGCCCCCGAAGACTGTGAATACTATCTCTGTGGACCACCTATGCTGATCAAGACCGTTACCGAATATCTCGACTCACTTGGTGTGGAAAAGGAGAGCATCATGTTCGATGACTTTGGATAATGATATTCAAGTATCAACACGTCTCATCAAATCTTGACAAAAGCCGCTGTAATTCAGCGGCTTTTGTCATATAATAACCGCAACCATCTCATAAAAATCATCCAACCTATATTTTTCTTGACAAACACCTCTTAATGCTTCGCGTATTTAAAAACCAAGATGCCACAGTTCGAAATTCCCAAAATTTGGCAACTTTCATAATTGTTTAATAATCAAACTATTAGTAAAAACAACTACACCGGCTCCCGGTTGTCCGCCTGCGGTTACTATCTAATGGCAACACCATTCGGCCTTCGAGAGCCCACGACGAAACTCTAATCACCTTGTGGTTAGAGTTTCGTCGCAGTGCCAGAAGGCTGCAACCGCAGAATTTCTCAATTTTATCGTCGCCCGCCTCACCATCCGACGGTCTGATCATGGCGCCTTTTCTTCCAGATGTACTCAAAAATAATGTCCGGAATTTGATAACAATATTTTACAAAAGCAATCGTGAATGCGAAAAAAAAGAAATAGAGTCCCTACTTCCAGAGAAATTCAGTATTTTTGCAACTCAGTAGTCAGCACGAATATAACCCACCAAGACCATCACTATGACATGGCGTAACAACTATAACGACTTCAGACTGCCGGCCGAATGGGAACACCAGGGCAGCATGCAACTGACATGGCCACACGACAACACGGACTGGAAACCCTATCTGTCGGAAGTAACAGAAACTTTCTTGCAACTGACCAAGGAAATTGCATCAAGACAAAAACTGGTCATCGTGACACCGGCAGAAGACAGCACCCGCACTGCCATAGAAAAGCGGTGGGGCAAGAATTTGCTGGCAAACATCGTTTTTTTCGAGTGCGACACCAACGATACCTGGGCACGCGACCATGCCCCACTGACCATCACCTCGGAACACAGAACATACGGCGGGTTCAAAACCAACCACCTGCTGGATTTCAAATTCAACGGTTGGGGCGAAAAATTCGGTTGGCAAAAAGACAATGCCATCAACATTCAACTCTACTATGCCGGATATTTCGCGGGAGCATTGGAAAACCACACCGACTTCGTACTTGAGGGGGGAGCGGTCGAGAGCGATGGGCAAGGCACCATCATGACCACCACATCATGCATGATGGCATCACAACGAAACCAACCGCTCTCCCAAAAACAGATTGAGGATCGGCTACTCAATTATTTCAATGCCAAACGCATTCTATGGATTGAGCATGGAACGCTGATAGGCGACGACACTGATGGGCATATCGATACCATTGTACGTATGACACCGGGCGACACCCTCGTCTATGTGGGATGTGACAACAAAGATGATGAACAGTATGCCGACTTTATGGCTTTGGAAGAACAGCTTGAGACACTGACCACGATCAACGGCAGTCCATATCGCCTGTTGAAGCTACCCATGCCCAATGCCATGTACTATGATGGGGAGCGGTTGCCAGCCACTTATGCCAACTTTGTAATTCTCAACGGAGCGGTTATCGTACCCACCTACAATCAACCGGAAAACGACAGACTGGCCTTAGGCGTTATCAAGCAGGCCTTTCCCGACCGGGAAATCATAGGGATAGATGCTTCTGTCGTAGTGCGCCAACACGGCTCACTCCATTGCCTCACCATGCAATACCCGCACGGAGTGTTTTAACATCACGGTGTACCAAATCTGTTAATAGCAAAGTTCACTACCAATATCAACATGCAAACAACAAAACAAATGACAATCAAAATAGGCCTACTCCAGCTGCACAACGTGGCGGACGTGAAAGAAAATATACACAGGCTTGACACGGAAATCCGAAGTTTGGCGAAGCGCGGCGCACAACTCATCGTTTTGCAAGAGTTGCACAACTCGCTATACTTCTGCCAGACCGAGAATGTTGACCTTTTCGATCTGGCCGAACCCATCCCCGGTCCTTCAACCGACTTCTTCGGCAAAATAGCCCGCGAGTGTGGTGTGGTTATCGTAACCTCATTGTTTGAGAAACGAGCTCCCGGACTCTATCACAATACAGCCGTGGTGATGGAAAAAGACGGTTCCATTGCCGGCAAATACCGAAAGATGCATATTCCCGACGACCCGGCATACTACGAGAAATTCTACTTCACTCCGGGCGATCTTGGCTTCCATCCCATAGACACGTCAGTGGGCAGGCTTGGCGTCATGGTATGCTGGGATCAGTGGTATCCTGAGGCAGCCCGACTCATGGCCCTGCAGGGAGCTGAAATTCTGATCTACCCTACAGCCATCGGATACGAATCGAGCGACAGTGCCGAGGAACAGGAACGCCAACGCGAGGCCTGGACCACAGTGCAGAGGGGGCATGCCGTAGCCAACGGCATACCCGTCGTAACGGTGAACCGCGTAGGATTCGAGCCCGACCCAAGCAAACAGACCCAAGGCATCGAGTTTTGGGGATCAAGTTTCGTTGCCGGGCCACAGGGCGAACTCCTCTATCGGGCATGCAGCAACGATGAGGAAAGCAGGGTTGTGGAAATCAATTTGAAGCACAGCGAACAAGTGCGCCGATGGTGGCCCTTCCTCAGAGATCGCAGGATAGATGCCTACAAAGACATCCTGAAGCGGTTTATAGACGGAGAATAAGTCCCAAGTCAGGCCATCCGCACAGACTTTCAATGTAAGAAAAACGAATTACGCCTTGGATGACAGCTGTCTAACACTTGGCGAGGGCAAACGTAAGAACGCCTCCAAAATATAAAAACTATTAAATAAAAATGAGTTTTTATATTATTTTTGTATCTTTGTAGTCCATTTAGTTGGGAGAAACAAGCCTATGTATAAATCAAACACGCCGACAGAATACAGGCAGGAACTGCGTCAAAGAATACTTAAAACCGCCTCGATAGAATTCAAGGCCAAGGGAGTGAAAGCCGTAAAAATGGACGACATCGCCAACATTCTGTCCATTTCCAAACGCACCATGTATGAGATATACAAGAACAAGGAACAACTGTTGATGGAAGCCGTCAAGGAAGATCATAGAAACTTCGAAAGTCAAATGCAGGCTTACGTCAACAGTGGTAAGCGGCACGTGATAGATATCATACTCGAATTTTATCAATTGAAGATGCAGAGCCTGTCGGGTGTAAATCCCATCTATTATACAGAACTGCACCGGTATTCTGATATTACGAAACTGATAGAGCAAAAGCACCATCAACATCGACAAAACGCCCTGTTATTTTTCAAGCAGGGTGTTGAGGAAGGGTATTTCCGTCCGGATGCCAACTACGAAATACTAAGTAAAGTGAGCGATGGCACCCTGAACTACATCATGGAAAATCAACTGTACAAACAATACGACCCACAAGACATTTTCTGCAACGTCATCATGCTGTTCCTGCGCGGAATGTGCACACTGAAGGGCATCAGCGAATTTGACCGTCAGATGACAGAAAAGGATAAATAACACCCTGATGCACATTAAGATATAAGACACGGCGTGTGACAGACAATGATTGTTTGTCACACGTTTTATAAATAGCAATATTTTAAGTTATTATCATATCTTTGTCGATTTTTATTCGTACTTTTGCAACCTATAGATTAACAAAAGAACAACAAGATAAATTATGAGTAAGCAAACAGAAAAGATTAAAGAGCTTGTTGCCAAGCGCGAGAAAGCTCGCCTCGGAGGTGGCGAAAAGGCCATCGAAAAACAGCATGCCCGTGGCAAATATACTGCTCGCGAGCGCATCGAGATGCTTGTAGACAAGGACAGTTTCGAGGAGTATGACATGTTCAAACTCCACCGCTGCCATAATTTCGGTATGGAAAAGAAGCAAACCTTGGGCGATGGTGTTGTGACCGGCTCGGCCACGATTGAAGGCCGGCTTGTATATGTATATGCCCAAGACTTCACCGTAAATGGTGGGTCGCTTTCTGAGACAATGGCTCAAAAAATTTGCAAGGTAATGGATATGGCCATGCAAAACGGTGCCCCGATCATCTGCATGAACGATTCCGGTGGTGCCCGTATTCAGGAAGGAATCTCTGCTCTGGCAGGCTATGGGGAAATTTTCGAACGCAATATTCTTGCCTCGGGTGTAATTCCGCAAATCAGTGCCATTCTCGGCCCGTGTGCAGGCGGTGCGGTTTACTCTCCGGCCCTGACCGACTTTATCCTCATGACCGAAGGAACAAGCTATATGTTCCTCACCGGACCAAAGGTTGTGAAGACCGTTACGGGCGAAGATATCGACTCCGAACATCTCGGAGGTGCAAGCGTGCATGCCAGCAAGAGTGGCGTGACCAGCCTCACGGCAAAGACAGAAGAGGAGGCCATGGAGATGATCAGAAAGCTACTGAGCTACATTCCGTCCAACAACACCGAGGAAGCTCCGCGTGTGGAATGCACCGACCCGGTAGACCGTAAGGAAGACTTGCTGAACGACATTCTGCCCGACGACCCCAACCAGGCATACGATATGTACAAGGTGATAACCGCCATAACCGATAAGGGTGAGTTCTTTGAAGTGCAACCGAAGTTTACCAAGAACATCATCACCGGCTTTGCCCGCTTCAACGGTCAGAGCGTGGGTATCGTGGCCAATCAGCCCGCCGCCTATGCCGGCGTGCTCGACGTGAATGCAAGCCGCAAGGGTGCACGCTTCGTGCGCTTCTGCGACGCTTTCAACATCCCAATCGTAAGCCTTGTGGACGTGCCCGGCTTCTTACCTGGAACAGGTCAAGAATACAATGCCGTTATCCTGCATGGTGCGCAGTTGCTCTATGCCTACGGCGAGGCTACCGTGCCCAAGATTACCATCAATCTGCGTAAGAGCTATGGCGGCTCACACATCGTGATGGGTTGCAAGCAGCTCCGTGCTGACCTGAACTTCGCCTGGCCAACTGCCGAGATTGCCGTAATGGGCGCATCGGGAGCCGTTGCCGTACTTTGTGGCAAGGAAGCCAAACAGGTTAAGGAAGAGGGCGGCGATGTCAAGGCCTTCCTCGCAGAGAAGGAAGACGAATACACGGAGGCATTCGCCAATCCCTACCAAGCTGCGAAATTTGGCTATATCGACGATGTGATCGAGCCGCGGAACACCCGCTTCCGCATCTGCAGGGGTTTGGCACAGCTGGCCAACAAACGTCAGGGACTGCCCGCCAAGAAACATGGATGTATGCCCATGTAATGGAGCGTTATCAATTTGAATGAGGAATAAACAAACATGGATAAGAATATATATGCAGCCATTGCCATGGCACTCTTCGAGTATCAAGGCAACAATGTACATGACAGGGAACCGGGCATCATCACCATCAAGCCTAAGCAGACCATGTGGAATGCCAAGTTCCTCTCATTTACCGCTAAACCATAAGGAATAATGAAAGAGTTTAAATATTTAATTGACGGGAAAGAGTACAAAGTCGAGATCGGTGACATCAACGAAGAGACTTGCATGGCAAATGTCCAAGTGAACGGCGAGGCATTTGAAGTAGAGATGGAAAAGCCGGCCGAACCCGAGAAAAAGAAAGTGGAACTGGGCAAGCTCGTAGCCGAAGATGCCGAAGGAGAAAATTCCCAAACCTCCACAGCCAATGTAAACACAGCCAACGCTGTTAAAGCTCCGCTGCCTGGCACCATCACAGCCATCAATGTGAACGTAGGCGACGAGGTGAAAGCAGGGGATGCACTCCTTGTGCTCGAAGCTATGAAAATGGCCAACAACATTGAGGCAGAGAAGGATGGAAAGGTAACAGCCGTTTGTGTCAAGGTAGGTCAGAGCGTTATGGAAGACGAGCCCTTGGTTGTCGTGGAATGAGAAAGGATCTTGACTCTCCACACAAAAGAAAAGACTGGGGTTGGAGCATTAGACACATGTAGGCCGTGTAGGCTCCATTCTAACTTCTATCAGTTTCAAATATGCTTGGTTTTGTGTGAAATCATGCAAAATCAAGTATATTCTCAATAAAAATCAGTACCTTTGTATGCAATATATTAATGTAAGGATAAATATACAATGGTCAAGAAAAAGGTTTTATTCATAAATCAGGAGATTGCTCCTTATGTGCCAGAATCGGAAATGTCTACCATGGGGCGAGACCTTCCTCAGAAGATGCAGGAAGGGGGATTTGAAATCCGTACTTTCATGCCCAAGTGGGGAGCCATCAACGAAAGAAGGGGACAATTACACGAGGTTATACGCCTGTCGGGCATGAACTTGGTGATTGATGATACTGACCATCCGCTGATTATAAAAGTAGCAAGCATTCCCGTTTCAAGACTTCAGGTATATTTCATCGACAATGAGGATTATTTCCTCCACCGTCAGGCGATGACTGAAGATGAGACCGGAGCCGAATACCCGGACAACGGAGAACGTGCCATATTCTTTGCACGTGGTGTCTTGGAGACGGTCAAGAAACTTCGCTGGAGTCCAGATATTGTGCAATGTCAGGGATGGATGTCGGCAGTGATACCTCTCTATATCAAGACAGCCTACCGTGAAGACCCCTCCTTTGCAAAGACCAAGGTGGTTACATCCTTGTTTCACAATCAGCTGAAAACATCGTTAGGCGATAATTTCAAACGATGTGTGGAGTTCAGGAATGCTAAGGCCGAACTCCTGAAACCCTACGCAGAAAAGTTTGATTTCATGGAATTGGGCAAATTGGCTATCGACTACAGCGATGGCGTAGTGGAAGCCGGGCAGGATGTAAACAAGAAACTCATGGACTATGCAATTTCCAAAGACCTGCCCTTCATGGCAAACCCTGGGGATGACTATGCCAAAGCCTATGAGGAGTTCTATCATAAAATCCTTGATCAAAAGTAATCATATACATTTTTGCTAATTAACTTTACACGATCCTCGTACATGAACTCAAAGCTTCTTGTGAGCATAGCTCTCGTCTGTTTCGCCTTTATGGCATGCGATGATACAACTGACAACATAGGTGCATCACTGACCCAAAGCAACGATGGCGTTTCCGTTCAGGCTGCTACGTTCGATGTAGTAAGCCAGTCTATAAAAGCTGATTCGGTATTGTCTCGCAATGTTACCGGACATCTCGGTAAAGTGAGAGATCCGGAGACGGGTGCATACGTCACCGGTAACTTCATGGCGCAGTTCAATAATGTCGAAGGCTTTGATGTCTTCCCTCCGCTCGACCATTTAGTTACATACGATTCCGATGGGAAACCGACCTATGGAAACAAGGGAATAATCATGGCCGACTCCTGCGAGCTTAGACTTTTTGTCAAGAATTACTACGGGGACGATAAGCAAAACATGAAGATCACGGCTTACGAGATGGACAAGCCGATGAATGAGAACCGATTGTACTACAGCAACTTTGACCCCATAGAGAAGGGTTATATCAGGGACAACGGCATCCACCTTGACAAAGTGTACAACCTTACAGACTACAACATATCGAAAAATGAGCGGGACAGCATGGCATACAAGACGTATATCACGCTCAAGCTCAATGATAAATACACCGATAGAAACAATAAATCGTACACGAACTATGGGTCATACATACTTCAAAAGTACTATGACAACTCCTCATACTTCAAGAATGCACTGACATTCAGAAACCATGTAGTGCCGGGATTCTACTTCAAGTTAAAGAGCGGATTAGGCAATATGGCTGACATCACGTCCTCGCAACTGAATGTTTATTTCAAGTTCAAAACCAAATATGCATACGTAGACTCTACAAGTGGCAAGGCGATCAAGATGTATCGAGACACGGTATATCGGCAAGTGGCCGTATTCTGGGGTACGGAAGAAGTGCTCCAAACGTCTAATATTATCAATGATCCTCAAACCATTGACAAGCTTGTTGCCGATGAAAGTTGCACCTATCTGAAGACGCCGGCTGGTATTTTCACAGAACTGACACTTCCTGTAAACGAAATTATGCAGGAGCACACCAATGATTCCATCGTATCAGCTAAAATAATCATACCACGTCTGAACAACAAGGTGGATAGCAAATATGCCTTGAATGTGCCCCAGAACATACTGATGGTGCCAAAGGATTCGCTCTATTCTTTCTTTGAGCAAAACAAGTTGTATAACAACAAAACATCATATCTCGCAACGTGGGCATACAAGGATCCCACGCATGCGAAAGACAACAGCTATACATTTAATAATATTGCTGGGCTCATTGCAGCCATGAACAACAATAAGGGCAAGTCCGAGAATTGGAACAAAGTAGTCTTGGTTCCTGTGGCTCTTGCAACCACAAAGACTTCATCGGCTACTGGATCAGGGACAACAACCACCATTACCAAGTTGAGCAACGAGATGTCGCTGACCAGCACGCGCCTAATGAAAGGAACCGAAAAAAACAGTCCTATTAAAATTAGCGTCATATACAGCAGGTTTAAGTAATGGCGGACAATTTCCTGGAAAAGCATAGGCAAGACTATGAAATACGAAAGGCGGCTTGGCTAAAGAATAAAAAACGGATGCCAAGAGTAAAACGTCAACTCGAAAGACCCGTTGACGAAAGCCTTTAAAATTACAAATACCACAATGCCTCTCTGAAATCTCCATACAAATGAATTTCAGAGAGGCTTTGCATTGGGTTCAGCATTTATTCCACAATATCAAATCGGGCAAATTTCAACAGCAGTTGCTTCCTTCCTGTAGCATCAAATTCTACTGTGGCCTTTGCATTCTCGCCCGTCCCTTCAACGTTAATCACCGTGCCTCTGCCGAAGCGATGGTGTTCAATGATATTTCCTTCTTTCAGTCCGGAAGGAGTCTGGGTAGACGTATGAATACCCTGTGAAGACAAGTTTCCCAACGATCGATTCTCGGTAGGCGCTGTCCTACCGCCGTTAGTCATGGCTTTTGACACGCGTTTCCATCTCCCACTCTGCTTCAATCTCTCCTCAAATGCTGGCGAAAAAGGATTAATAGCCTGTTCGGGACGGCGAGAAGCCGTTTCTTTAGGCTTAGGATCGGCCATAAACTGACCCGCCACTGGACGTGAATTTTGTAGCCTATCACTCCTTCGGCTGAATCCACCACCCCACTGCCTTGACCTGGCATACGGCTGGTTTAACTCAACATCCTCATCCCACGGACGACAAATGTCCTCATCATCATCGTCAAACCAACGACCAGACATACGTCTACCCTCAGTTCGAACCGTCATATACTTGGGGTCTATATCATTGAGAAAGCGACTTGGATTCACAAAAGCATCCATCTTCCCATAAAGCCATCGCGAGTGCGACCAAGTGAGATAGCAATGCTTTTCTGCTCGCGTGATGGCCACATAAAGTAGTCTGCGTTCTTCCTCCAACTCCCTTGGCGTACCCGATGACATGATACTCGGGAATATATTCTCCTCCATTCCGACAACAAAAACGGTTGGAAACTCCAGCCCTTTGGCCGAATGAATCGTCATCAGCGTCAGTTTATCACCGTTACCATCATCAGAATCCACATCGGTCATCAGCGAAACTGTCGAAAGATAATCGGCAAGTCCTGCATATTCTGCTTGGTCATCCTCGCGCTGTCCTTGTACAAAGTCAGCAATTCCCGACACCAGCGCATCCACATTCTCCCTCCGGCTGTCTCCCTCCGGACTTTTGTCAGAAATCAAATCGGCCTTAATACCCGACTGTTCAATGATCTCATTTCCCAATGTAAGAGCGTCAGACGTTTTACTTTTCGTTATAAATCCTTCTATCAGTGCTTGAAACGACGAGAGTTTGCTCAACGTACCCTTGTTCACATCCAATTGATAAACATGCGGATTACAAACTACTTCCCATAAGCTTACTTGATGTTGCTGGGCGGCAGCTATAATCTTTTGCAAGGTCGTATTACCGATTCCCCGTGCAGGGTAATTGATTATTCGGCGAAAAGCTTCCTCATCACTGGGGTTAACAACCAATCGAAAATAAGCAATGATGTCCTTGATCTCCTTGCGTTGATAGAAACTCAAGCCCCCATGAATGCGGTAGCAATTTCCCATTCCCACTTCGGGCTTGCGCATTTCATCCTCAAACGTTCGACTTTGTGCATTGGTACGATACAAGATAGCAAAGTCACTCCATCGGCAACTTTCCTCTTTTTTGATGCGCTTGATTTCCTGACACACCATTGCGGCCTCCCGCTTATCTGAAACAGTCTCAAAAACGGTCACTTTTTCTCCCTTCTCATTCTTACTGTACACATCTTTGAGAATCTGTCTCGAATTGTGCTTCATCAATGAGTTAGCAGCTGCCACGATGAGCTGTGTGGAGCGATAATTCTGCTCCAGCTTAAACAACTTCGCTCCGGGATATATCTTATTAAAATTCAGTATATTGTCGATTTTCGCCCCGCGAAATGCATAAATACTCTGATAATCATCTCCCACAACACAAATTCGCTGTTGCTCCTTGGTCAGCAACGTCACAATCTGCTGTTGGGCAAAGTTGGTATCTTGATACTCGTCCACCAAAACATATTGGAACTGCCCAACATACTTCTTCCGAATAGCCTCATCATTTTTCAACATTCGGTAGGTAACCGTCAGCAAGTCATCAAAATCCATCGCATTGGCCTGTCGCAGTCTCTGCTGATATTCTGCATAAACTTTATAGGTTTCGGGCATGTTCCGATGTCGGTCACGGCTTCTCTGGTCTCCATCTTCAGCATATTGGCTCGGCATACAAAGCCTATTCTTTGCCATCGAAATAGCAGAATGAACAGCAGCAGGTTTATAACATTTATCGTCTAACCCCATCGCCTTAACAATATTCTTGATGAGCGACCGTGAATCCATCTCATCGTATATGGTGAAGTCAGACCCATAACCTACGTTCCGCGCCTCCATACGTAGTATCTTTGCAAAGACAGAGTGAAACGTTCCCATCTGCAGGTATCGCGCCCGCTCCATACCCACCAACTGTCCAATGCGCTGTTTCATCTCCTTAGCCGCCTTATTGGTAAATGTCAGCGCCAGTATATTCCATGGCTTCATGCCATGATGTTCCAGGAGCCAGGCTATTTTATAGGTAAGCACACGCGTTTTCCCGGCTCCCGCCCCCGCGATGACCAGCTGTGGTCCGTCGCAATATTCCACGGCTTCCCGCTGACTGTCATTGAGTTGGGCAAGGAATTCCTGTTCTGTTTGCATTGTATATCGTATTTTTGGTTATAGAGGACATCTTTTCCAAACCATGATTCCATGACATGACTTCCTCGTCCTCACATCTCCCTTCTTGTCATTTTATTGATAAGTATTCCCCACAGCTGTACGAGGATCATAGTCTTCGCCCTCCTTGGGGAAAGAAGGAATAAATCGCATGTTAGCCATAATCTGCCGTTGACGCAAGTGCATGTACGCACTGGGAGTCTTCGACGAGTATCGTCTGGGGTTAGGCAGCGTGGCTGCAATCAGCGCACATTCCTTCCGGGTTAAGTCACGCGCCGATTTTCCAAAGTTATACGTTGCACAGGCCTCAAGCCCATAGATGCCGTCGCCCATCTCTATGGAGTTGAGATAAACTTCCATGATGCGCTGCTTACTCCAGGCTAACTCTATCAAAGCCGTGAAATATGCCTCAAAACCCTTTCTCACCCACGAGCGTCCTGGCCAGAGAAACACATTTTTTGCAGTTTGCTGGCTGATGGTGCTGGCTCCGTATTTTTTTCCTCTCCCATTCTTCAAATTCCGCTTGGCGGCGGTTCCAATCGCATCGAAATCAAACCCATGGTGCAACAGGAAGCGCGAATCCTCACCTGCCATCACTGCCACAGGCATGTGTGGTGTCATTTCTTCAAGCGGAACCCAACGGTGATGCAGGGTAAGGTTGCCGTTCTCCACACACCGAATGACCATCAACGGTGTGAGGTAAACAGGAACAAACCGATAGGCTACCACCGCCAATATCGTTGAAGCAAAGAAAAGGCACAGTGTCCACCTAACGAAATTCCTCAGTATTTTCATGCCAAAAGGGGGATGTCGGTCTTATACCCACATCCCCTGTTGATTTTTTTATCGTATGTTTTGATTAATTCAGCGTACCGGCGTTGGCAGCGTCGATCATAGCCTGAGATGCATAGAGATACACCTCCACGCGGCGGTTCACCTTAGATACTCTCTTGTTCTCGATTTCATCCTGGCTACCCTTGCCTACAACGTTCTGCATCTGTGTGTTGCTCACACCGCACGAAGACAAATAGTTGGCCACGCTCTGTGCGCGCTTCTGGCTCAGGGGCACATTAATGGCATCGTTGCCCGAACGGTCGGTATAGCCATAAATGTCTACGTGGCAGCTCGAATTTTCCTTCAACACATTCGAAAACTTAGCCAGCTCCTTCTTGCTGGAAGAATTCAAAGTCGCCTGGTTGAGATCAAACAGGATACCGGAATCGAACGTCACCTTCACGGCCTTCAGTCCGTTGGCATCGGTCACTTCCTCCACCTTGGCATTCTTCACCTGGGCAGCAGTCTCTGCGGCCACCTTATCCATGTGCTTACCGATGAGTGCACCCGTCCCGGCACCAACGGCACCGCCAATAGCTGCACCAACAGCCGTATTTCCTGAAATCTTACCGATAATTCCACCAAGCACTGTTCCTGCACCCGTACCGATCAATGTACCGGTACCTTGCTTCGTTGAGCAGCTGCAAACAGCAAGCATACACAACCCCATTGTTGCAATTTTAAAACTTTTCATAATCGTCTTTATATATGTAATTGTCTATCTGCAAAGATAATTCTTTTTTGTAAGGAAACCTTATTATCCTCGTTTTTTTTAGTAACTTTGCGACAAAATTAAGCAAAACGTCACGTCGTTGCAACGGGAAACTCCTACTTGATGATAGGATTTTCCCTACAAACAAGATCAAACATCAAGATAAAAAGATAAAATGGCTAAAGAATTGAAAGATTTAACCAAGCGCGCTGACAACTACAGTCAGTGGTATAACGACTTGGTCATGAAGGCAGACCTTGCCGAAACCTCACCCGTTCGCGGATGCATGATTATCAAACCCTACGGCTATGCCATCTGGGAAAAGATGCAGGCTGCCCTCGATGGCATGTTCAAGGCTACCGGTGTACAAAACGCTTACTTCCCCTTGCTCATCCCCAAGAGCTTCTTTGCCAAAGAGGCCGAGCACGTTGCAGGCTTTGCCAAGGAGAGCGCCGTGGTAACTCACTACCGCCTCAAGGGCACTGAAGACGGCAAGGGCATCGAGGTAGACCCCGAGGCCAAGCTTGAGGAAGAACTCATTATCCGCCCAACCTCCGAGACGATGATTTGGAACACGTACAAGAATTGGATTCAGTCGTACCGCGATCTCCCTATCCTCTGCAACCAATGGTGCAACGTCATGCGCTGGGAAATGCGCACGCGTCCCTTCCTACGCACCTCAGAGTTCCTATGGCAAGAGGGGCACACCGCCCATGCCACAGAACAGGAGGCTCAGGAAGAAGCCCGGAAAATGCTCAAGGTGTATGCCGATTTTGCCGAAAAATGGATGGGCGTACCTGTTGTTCAGGGGGTAAAGAGCGAGACCGAGCGCTTTGCCGGCGCACTCGACACCTATACCATCGAGGCGATGATGCAGGATGGCAAAGCTCTGCAGAGCGGTACGAGCCATTTCTTAGGGCAAAACTTTGCCAAGAGTTTCGACGTAACCTTCCTGAATAAAGATAACAAACCCGAATATGTCTGGGCAACAAGCTGGGGTGTTTCCACCCGACTGATGGGTGCCCTCATTATGGTTCACTCCGATGACAACGGCTTGGTGCTTCCCCCCAAGCTCGCCCCTATCCAGGTGGTCATCATTCCCATCAGCCGGAACAACGAGCAGCTCGAAGCCATTTCGGCCAAGCTCAAACCCGTCATTGACAAGTTTGCCTCACTGGGCATCAGCGTGAAATATGACGACTCCGACAACAAGCGTCCCGGCTTCAAGTTTGCCGACTACGAGCTGAAGGGCGTACCCGTGCGATTAGTGATGGGTGCCCGCGATCTGGAAAACGGCACCATCGAAATCATGCGGCGCGACACGCTTGAAAAAGAAAATGTTTCTTTCGATGGCATTGTGGAACGTGTGCAGACCATGCTCGACGACATCCAGAACGGCATCTTCGAGAAAGCACGCAAATATCGCGACGAACACATCTACGAATGCGAAGACTACGACGAGTTCAAGGAACGTATCAAGGACGGCGGCTTCTTCCTCTGCCATTGGGACGGCACAGCCGAGACTGAGGCCAAAATCAAGGAAGACACTCAGGCCACCATCCGCTGTGTGCCCTTCGGCATAGACCAGACCGAAGGTGTTGACATGGTGAGCGGAAAGCCTGCCAAACACCGCGTCATCATTGCGCGTGCCTACTAAGTCGGTAGTAGTAGCGTCAACCTGTTTTCTGACGATGGCAACCTGCCGGACATCGTCCCATCCAATCCACAAAACGTTCCTGCGTTTTGTGGATTTTTATTTGTCGGCAGTCCCACCACAAGTCATCTCTGCCATCCCCATTCCCGCCCCGCCACCATTTTACCGTTTGTTTTCTTGCATATATCAATAAATTTTACGAATATTGTATCGCATTTGTCAACGCACCCCTATCTGGAGTCGAGTAATACAATGAAGCGAAGCCTTTTCATAGCATGCCTGACCTTAAGTGTTTTTCTGCCGGCCACGGCAGACGAATCGCCTCGCCCGGACATTATTCAACGCATCTACCAATACGCTTCCACCGTCGACACCTCCATGGCCAGCGGTAATACCACCTATTCATACACACGCTTCAAGTTGAACGTAGAACGCAAAAACCCCACGCTCCTGCTCGTACCATCGGTCTACGCCATTGCCCACAGCGGTCAGCGGGAATATGTAGGCGAAACCTACAGCCGCATCACCATACGCCATTTTGGCGATTATGAAGCCAAACAGCAGCTCCGCATCACCACCGTCCCACACCGCTGGCACACCATGAAGGCCGTCGTCAAATACCTAACCCCCTATATCTACAACGAAACGGTCATCGAAGACTACCTCCTTTCACCATTCAACCGCAAGAACCGGAAGTTCTACCACTACACCGCCGACACGCTTCGGGAAGGAACCATACACATCACCTATAAGCCCAAACGCAACAACACGCAACTTGTTACAGGCGATGCACTGGCCGACCCCGTAACCGGACAAATCCTGAAGTGCTCGTTTGCAGGTGAATATGACATGGTCAACTTCTGGCTCACGCTCTACATGGGTCGGAAAGGCTACCAAACACTCTTGCCCGAAAAATGCAACCTGCGCACGCGCTTCCGATTCATTCGTAGCAAGGTGACGGGCAGCTATGTCGCCTATTACAACCTGCCGCAGATGCTGACCGACAGCATTGAAGACGAAAACGACTACGAGAAAATGTGCTTCGTGCGCCCGGACACTCTCGACCAATACTCTGAAAATCTCTACAAGGCCATGTTTGCCAAGCAGCGCGACCGCGACTCGGCACGGGCCGCCAGCAACGGACAAACGCGCAAGAACAATTGGGTGAAGAAGGTGATGTGGGACATGATAGGCGACAATCTGCTCAATCGCGTGAAAACCAATTTCGGCATGAACAACCAGGGATACATCCGCCTCAACCCCATTCTTAACCCTCTCTACATGGGTTACGACCACCGCCGCGGATTCACCTATAAATTCGACCTGCGGTTTGCCTACCAATTCAGCAGCAACAGCGAGTTGTCGTCACGCTTGAAGGCCGGCTATGCGTTCAAACAAAAACAGTTCTACTATCGCATACCCGTCTTTCTGTATTATAACAAGCGTCGAAACGGATTCATCAAGTTAGAGATAGGTAATGGCAACCACATTGGCAGCCTATCGGTAAGACGCGACGTGGAAAAGGAAATTCCCGACACCACCGGCATGAACCTGCCCAGCTTCGACTTGCTCAACGAGTTCAAGCAAACCGATATACGCCTGATGACCAACTACGAGCTGTCCGATTATGTGGGTCTGCAATTCGGTGCGCTCTACCAAAAACGCGTAGCCGTGAACAAGGCGGCTTTCGAAGCCTTGGGCTACCAATGGGTTTATCGGTCGTTTGCTCCGCTCGTCCAGATCCAAGTCAGGCCGTGGGGGTGGAACGGTCCCACGTTTACCGCCGACTATGACCGGAGCATCCGGAGTGTTTTTAAATCGAACACGGCCTATGAACGATTAGAATTCAACGCAGAATACATTCACCGACTACACAAGCTCAAGTCCGTACAGATGCGTGTCGGCACTGGTTTCTACACCTGGAAGGATAAAAGAGCCTACTTCCTGAACTATGAAAACTTTCAGGAAAACAATCTTCCCGGTGGATGGAACGACGATTGGAGCGGTGAGTTCGAACTGCTGCGTAGTGACACCTATAACACTTCTGAATACTACATTCGCTCCAACGTCACCTACGAGAGTCCCCTACTCTTGCTCAGTTGGATTCCCAAACTTGGCCATTTCATGGAGATGGAGCGCATCTATCTGTCCATACTCGACGTGAAGAACATCCATCCTTACGTGGAAGTGGGCTACGGATTCACCACCCGACTATTCTCATGCGGAATGTTTGTCAGTAACGGCAAGGGCAACCGTGTATTCGGTTGCAAGTTCGGTTTTGAGTTGTTCCGCCATTGGTAAGCTCTCGGTTTGTCAAGAATACTTCACCAAAAAACGTCTCGGAAAACGAATCCTTCCAGAATGAAAAGCGCCATGTTTTTCCCAGTAATTCACGTCCGAACGGTCAAAAAGTCTCAAAAAACGACCCAAGAAGCCTGATTCGCATGACGGTTCAGGTCTAACCGCAACACGTAAAGAGCCGACCGGCAGGACGACGAAAGCCCAATCGCACCGTCGTTAGATAGTAACCGCACACTGTTTGAAAAACTCTGAATCCGAAAACAATTTTCAATCATCCTATCATACTATCCTCAAGCCCGTTACAGAAAACTCATCATTTTCTGCATTTTCAACCTCACCTAATTTCCATTTTCAAATTCTCGAAGCTGACAGCTGTTTTTGTCTTCTTTTTTTCGTCGGTTCTATCCATCTGTAAGCCCGTCTATAAATGGCGCACTGCGCTCATTAGCTTTTCAAAACATCCTTCACGATGTAGATAGATGCCAACTGCATCAGACACTTACAGAGAGAAAACAGAAGAAAACAACATGTTCTTATTGCTTGAGTAAAATTAAAAAATCGATCGCAAAAGGCGGTAAAATATGAGCGGGCTCTTTGAAAGAGCCCGCTCAAAATACAACTATCGGGAGGAGGAGACTACTTGAACGGCATCGCTACACACCCGTATTTACGCTGTATGGGGCCCACGTCCACCTTTATCTCGTTTGTCTCTTCATCTAAATAGAATGCCAGGCTGTAGGCCTGCGCGTATATTCCGTGTTTTACGTCACCAGTGGACGTCCAATAGTATGTGAAGGTACCCAACCCTAATAATGTACTAAGTTCGTAATAGCCCAACGCAGGGAGGAAAAAGTAATCATCAATCTCACTATTCTTAGGCTTGCCTTTTTTAGCAGTAACGCCGTCTTCTTTGGAAATTGTACGCCAATCGGTACCGTCGGAAGCTGACTCCTTGAAGTCGGCAAGATTCTTATTGTTTTCTTTAGCGATAACGCTGAGCTTCTTCAACCATATACCACCTCTGTAAATCCTACCGAAAACTGACCACCGAGTACTTTCATCCCAATGCGCATCACCCTTCATTACGTACCAAGTCATTTCATTAACATTAGGAAGCTTATCGACAAAGAGAGGGTTTTCGGTAGCTGGCTCAATAGTCTTACCAGCGTGACAAGAACGAGGACCAGTTTTATCCGGAAAATTTGAGTTAGATCCATATTCAATTGTTGGCTGCCAAACGTCAATCTTGTCCCCAGTAGCGTCCCACTCGTGACCAGACCAATAGTTCTCTTCAGCATCCCACGCATAATATTCGTGACCGGTGTAATAAAAAGCAACGTCGGTATCTTCTAATTCATAAGAGCCATCGGTACCGTCATGACCAGCGTTAAAATCTGCATAACCAAGACTAACGGGAATATCACAAATCTTATTGGCATCAAAGGCATGTGTTTTATAGTGTTTGATCAGTGTTAATTCCTTTTTATTCTTTGTGTCGAAGACTGTGAATTTCACGTTCAACCTATGGGTGCCAGGAGCTATCACTACATAAAGTGAATTCGTAATACTTTCTGCGTTTACAGTTTGATCGGCAAGCACAAGGCCATCAGTACCTACCTTCAGTGTAATAGTTTTTGCATCACCTGTACCGGAAAGACCATCTTGACTAAGATCATAAGTACCAGAGATATTGGTTTCTTTAGAGGTTATCTCTATACTTTTGATCTTATAGTTTGCGCGATCCTCCTGAGAAGACATAAAGGGAAGGAAGCAAAGATAAGATGCCTTGTGCTTCAAGTTGAAACTATAACCGCTCTTACCTGCAGCTGTAACCTTCGTTGCCGTTGCTGTACCGCAATCGCCAGCGGCACCAAAATGCTTGGTATTGTTAAAGGCTTCTTGAGTCTGATTGCCAGCGATAACAACTTTCTTTGCACCAGCATTGGTATTCGTGCCACAATAGTACACATCGTATTGACCCTTAGTGGTGTAAGAACCACCTAATAAGAATGTTGTACGAGGTGCTGACGCAGCGACATCATTCTGACTCTTTTGTAACTTATTATTATCGTCCTCTACAAAGATCTTGTCGCCAGGCTCCCAAAGGAAGGCTCCTTGACCACCGATTTTGCTTCGATCCATAGAAGTACGAGTGAGGAAACCAGGAACTACTGTTGAAATTTCAGTTGTACCAATCTGTACACGCTCCATAGGAGCCTCTGTTAAGATACCACCTGTAAAGGCAGTAAGCTGATCGTTAGTAGGTGTGCTCTCTTCATTAGAACAGCTACTCATCAGCACAGATGCAGCCACGCAAGCTGCAAATGAGATAAATAATTTTGCTTTCATCTATTTAAATTATATAAAAATCAATAAAGAAAAATGGTTATTACTAATAAAGCATTTCAGGGTTGTCCTCATACAACGATTCCTCTTCGAGAGGATTAAGATCGGGTTCACCAGGTTCATGTCCATTATCAAGAAAAGGACTTCCGGCCAGCAGGGTATTCATATCTACTACGTTGATGACCTCGATGGATGGACTTACGTATTCACACTTCGTTGTTATCCGTTTTTTATTCATATTCTTTTGATTTGTGTTTTTGTATTGATGTTATATTCACAACATTTTATTTTGTGCAAAATTATGAAATTTACTTACCAATTCTTTTCCTTTTACAAATTATTATATATATTTTACATACGCAAAATCATTAGTTCCGTAAACAATGACACCCATTGGAAATAAGATAACGGTGTATAATAAAGTAGGCATAGACATGGCTCATACCTAGCGTGCAAAATAAAAAGAGACACGGCCATGTTTCGATTGCCGTGTCTCCTTTTTATGATATTCTGATCAAGATTTTAGCGAAGTCCCTTGCCGTGACAATTCTTGAACTTCTTGCCACTGCCACATGGACAAGGGTCGTTAGGGCGTGGCATCTTCTCACGAATAATCGGCTGATGTCGCTGCTGCGCATTTTCACGGGTGTCATGGCTCGCTGCAGAACGCTGGTTCTCCTGTATTTCATCGAAATCATCCTTCTGTTCATGGTAGCGCTGAGCAGGTTGATCCTCAGGAGCTGCTTCCTGTACCGGTTGCTCGTGTACTTGAACAGGGATCTGTCCACGCATCAGGAAGCTGGCCATGCGATTGTTCATATCATCGATCATGCTGTCCCACAACTTGGCACTTTCAAGCTTGAAAATCAGCAGTGGGTCTTTCTGTTCATACGAGGCGTTCTGAACACTGTGGCGAAGCTCATCTAACTGGCGCAGATTTTCTTTCCAGTTGTCGTCAATGATATTGAGCATGACAAACTTTTCGAATTCCTTCACGATATTCTTACCCTCACTCTCGTATGCTTCTTTCAAATTGATACGGAGCTGGGCCACCTGACGACCGTCTGTGATAGGCACGATGATATATTGATACGTGTCACCCTGATTCTCATACACCTCTTTGATCACAGGGAAAGCATCGCTCTGAATGCGATCGGTCTTGCGCTTGAAAGCAGCCATGGCACTTTGAAAAGCGCGCTCTTCGAGTTCTGCCTTGGTGCCGTTCTCGAACTCGTCTTGGTTGAACGGAACCTCCATGGACAACACTTCGAAGAAGCCAGCCTTCACATGCTCGTAATCGTTGGATTCGATGATATTCACCACACGATCCCAGATGACGTTGGAAATATCCATGCCGATGCGTTCACCCATCAATGCGTGGCGGCGCTTCTCATAAATAACGGTGCGCTGCTTATTCATCACGTCGTCGTATTCCAGCAAGTGCTTACGAATACCAAAGTTGTTCTCTTCGACTTTCTTCTGAGCCCTTTCGATGCTCTTGGAAATCATCGAGCTCTCGATACGCTCGCCGTCCTCAAAGCCAAGGCGGTCCATCACTTTCGCAATGCGCTCGCTACCAAACTTACGCATCAGGTCGTCTTCCAGCGAGACGTAGAACACGGATGACCCAGGGTCACCCTGACGCCCGGCACGTCCACGCAACTGCCGGTCTACTCGTCGGCTCTCGTGGCGCGTTGTACCGATAATGGCCAGTCCTCCGGCCTCTTTGACTTCGGGACTGAGTTTGATGTCGGTACCTCGACCAGCCATGTTGGTTGCAATGGTCACCGCGCCCAGCCCATTGGTTGACTGACCTGCTCCTGCCACAACCTGTGCCTCTTTCTGGTGCAACTTGGCATTGAGCACCTGGTGGTTGATCTTACGCATGGTAAGCATTTTGGAAAGAAGCTCTGATATCTCCACAGAAGTGGTACCAACCAAGCAGGGACGACCCTGTTTGCGCATTTCGTCGATTTCCTCGATAACGGCACGATATTTCTCGCGATTGGTTTTATAGACGCGGTCCTCAAGGTCGTGACGCAAAATAGGTTTGTTGGTCGGAATCTCCACAACATCAAGTTTGTAGATATCCCAAAACTCGCCTGCTTCGGTGCTGGCCGTACCTGTCATACCAGCAAGCTTGTGGTACATGCGGAAATAGTTCTGCAACGTGATGGTGGCATAGGTCTGTGTGGCCGCCTCGACGCGAACATGTTCCTTGGCCTCAACAGCCTGATGCAATCCGTCGCTCCAACGGCGTCCCTCCATGATACGTCCGGTTTGTTCGTCCACAATTTTCACCTCACCGTTGATCACAACATATTCATCATCTTTATTGAACATGGTGTAGGCCTTGAGCAACTGCTGAAGGGTGTGTACACGATCACTCTGCACAGCATAGTGGTTCATCAAGTCGTCTTTCTTGTCGAGCCGTTCCTGGTCGGTGAGCTCAGTCTCGTTTTCGAGAGCCGAAAGCTGTCCGGCTATATCAGGAAGCACAAAGAGATTTTTGTCGTTCACCTGCTTGGCCAACCAGTCGGTACCCTTGTCGGTGAGGTCTGCACTGTTAAGCTTCTCGTCGACAACGAAATAAAGCGGCTCGATGGCCTTGGGCATCAAACGGTTGTTATTTTCCATGTAGATCTCTTCGGTCTTTTGCATCCCCGATTTGATGCCGTCCTCGGACAGAAACTTAATGAGCGCCTTGTTCTTGGGCAGAGCCTTGTAGGAGCGGTAAAGACTGAGGAAACCCTCGTCAAGAATATTTTGGTCTTTCTTCTCGCGACCTTCCGCGATTTTCTGTCGGGCATCAGCCAGGAGTTCCGTAGCCTGTTTGCGTTGAACTTCATAGAGACGCTCCACCAAGGGTTGATAGTCCTCGTACAACTGGTCGTCACCCTTCGGGATGGGGCCAGAGATGATAAGCGGAGTACGGGCATCATCGATCAGCACCGAGTCGACCTCATCGACAATGGCAAAGTTATGACGGCGCTGCACCAGATCCTTGGGAGAATGTGCCATGTTGTCGCGCAAATAATCAAAACCAAACTCATTATTCGTACCAAAAGTAATGTCAGCCTGGTAGGCCTTACGGCGCTCTTCAGAGTTGGGCTGATGCTTGTCAATACAATCGACCGAGAGTCCGTGGAACTCATACAAGGGACCCATCCATTCCGAGTCACGCTTGGCCAAATAGTCATTCACGGTCACCATGTGCACACCGTTGCCTGTAAGGGCATTGAGGAATACCGGCAATGTGGCGACAAGCGTTTTACCCTCACCCGTTGCCATCTCGGCAATTTTACCCTGGTGAAGGGCGATGCCACCGAAAATCTGCACATCGTAGTGCACCATATCCCATTTGATCTTGTTACCCCCGGCAGTCCATTCATTGTGATAAATCGCCTGGTCACCATCGATCGTGATGAAATCGTTGGCAGGATTGCCTGCCAGTTCACGGTCGAAATCAGTTGCCGTGACAACAATATCATCATTCTCCGCGAAACGACGGGCCGTATCCTTGACAATGCTATAGGCTACGGGAGTAACCTCGTTGAGTGCCTTCTCAAGTACCTCAAGCATGTCCTTGTCTTGCTTGTCGATTTCGGCAAAGATAGGCTCGCGCTCATCGATTGGCGTTTCCTCAATTTGCGCTTTAAGCTCTTCTATCCTGTCAAGATAGGGCTTGGCTGCATTCTGCACATATTGACGGATTTCCTGACTCTTGGCGCGCAGTTCGTCGTTACTCAGTTTCTCGATGTCTGGATAAGCCTCTTTCACTTTTTCAACCAACGGCTGAATCAGCTTCATGTCTCGGCTGGACTTGTTGCCGAACAGTGATGTAAGTATTTTATTAAAATTCATATTTATTATTATTTGTTGCTACGCTATTATAGGATGCAAAATTACGAAAAAGATTCCGATATATTAAGCTAAAACGAATTGAATTGCCTCATTTTCATTAACTAAGCGAAGAATTAAATAAAAACAAGGCTGCCATTTCCTGATTCTGTACGAACCGTCGTCAGAATAAAGGACTGGCATTGCAGGCATTCGGAGCCCGTATTCGAATAGACTTGGCTATGGTCGGAGCAATACAATCGACCGTAACCTTCGTGGACACTCGTCCGGGCTTGATGCCTGTGCCCATGAAAACGATGGGGAAAGGCATGAAGCCAGCACGACTTGTGTAGGTTTGCTGTGTATCTTCGTTGAGGAGTTTCCATCCCGGGGTTACCTCAATAATAATGTCACCACTGATGGTGGGATTAAAACCATTTCTAATTTTTAAAATGTCGTCATTGCCATCCAAGAGTCGGTCACTGGTGTACACATCTGCCACGCCGGCATTCTGTATGAGAAACTCGCGACTACGACTCAGCACTTCGGATATGGCAACCCGTTTCTGCTCGATCAACTTGTGGTTGAGATACATCTGGTTGTCAAAGACCTGTTCCACATATCGTCCTTGGCCGTAGATAGCCCCGAGGTACATATTCAGCAGATTGGCTGTCCGATTAATGAAGAATGTGCCTGTGGGTATTCGGTATTTGTCTAAATCGACAGCACTTTCATCCGTATAGCCCGTCGACGTAAGCACGAACAGCACCTTATCAAGGCTAAGTCGCTGTTCGATTCCACTGATCAGTCGTTCCAAGCTGTTGTCAAGCTGCATGTACACGCTTTCCATCTCGGTCTGCCAATGCTTCACCGGCGTACCGTCGCCTTTGGTTGCCGAGAGTGTGACATAGAGCATGTCTGAGATATCATCCTTGCCCATGGCAGCAGCCGATACGGCTTGGAGAGAAGCGTCGACCACTGCATTGTTGGAATTTCCCTCAGTGGCAGACACGGAATACAAGTGATTGTGAGCCTTGAGCCAATCAGGGAATGTTGAATAATAGGAAGACCCTTGCCAGACTTGTTTTTTATCTAACCAGAACGCTCCATCGGCAGCATGGCCGGCAGCCAAAATAGCGCATTCGCGACTGGCAGCAAACGAATAGACCACCGCTGATCCACCCGTACTAATTTTCAGTTCATCACCTACGGTCGAAGTCTTCAGTCGACGAGGAGAACCCGCATCCTTGTTGCTGTCCACACAAAAAACGGACTGCAACGTTTCGCGATCAAGCCACCAGCTGGATATAATGCCATTATAATATGGAGTGGTTCCAGTGGACAGGGTGGCGGTAGCCGAGGCTCGATCGACCGGTGAAAATGGATATCCGGCTCCATCGTAGACCAAACCGTCACGCATGATGCGACGGAATCCACCCGAAGTGTACAGCGGTGTGAAAGCGTCGATGTAATCGGTACGGAGCTGGTCGATTGTGATATTAACGACAAGACGAGGCGCAAGCTGATAGGCCTGCATCTCGGCTGATGTGATTGCCGCTAATATAAATGCTAAATACCTCATTTGGTTGCTGTCAACTGTTTATATATGAACACATTGGCCAGAACCCTTATCAGCAAGACTGACCCCAGGATGGTCATTCCCTCTGCGTAATGCTGGAAGAAACCACCGAAAAAAAACAAGAAAATACAAATTCCCAACAGATTCCAATACCAATGACAGCCACCCCGTTGTGCCTGACTAGCAACAGGATACACAAAACAGAGAGACAGGGGATTCAGCAATAGAATCTGTAAATTGAAGCTCACTGTAGGATGTTGGGAAAAAATCATGGCCAAAAGGATGACACCTGCCAGACCGTCGAGTACAAGTAAGGCAACGTCAAGCATCCAAAACGTTTTCCTGCGAATGAATTCAAAGGCCGTGACAAACAGCACAAGGAGTGCCACGAGAAAAAAAAGAAGACGGGGCGAGAGGCGATCCCACAAGCTCTCCTGCAACTTGGCGTTGGCGGGATTGGCACGTAAGATTTCAGAGGTTGAGTCGACCAAGGCATATGAACTGCCATTAGTCTGAATCACCCTGGCGTAACCAAAGTCAGTCTGCAGGTTATTGGGCAAGAATTGCTGCTGGGCAAAGTCGATGTCTTGATCAGCGCCAACACCCAGCAAAAGGTCATTGCCAAAACGTGCCCACCGATGCTGTTCTGTCCACTGATGAATCATCTCCCGGTAGGAGCTCGTTGCCTTGGTATCAACATCATACTTCACCTTTCCAATAAGATGATTCACGAGCATATCCCGGGCTCTTGTCGTACAGTTGTCGTAGAAGTAATTATATCTGTACACACGGTTCTCCGGTCTGTAATTCTCTATCAGGGCTTGCACGACGGAAGCCTTCTCCTCGGGCATAAGATGCAGACGCTGTTGCACAATGCTCCGTCCTTGACTGGCATAGTCCTGTAAAAATATTTGATAAGGAACAATGCCCATCTCGTAATCGGTGAGGCCGAAGACGAAACGCAAAATAAAATACTCCTGATTGAAGTTAAAAATGCCGTAATTAACAACAAAGTCTTCCTGAGTTCTCCTATCCTGAACCCTGATAGCCGTATGTCCATACAAACTCCAGACCTCTGTTCCGGGAGAACACGTCAGCAAGCTAATCTCCACGCGATCCCAATCCTGCTGCTGAGAAACAACATTGTTGGCATGAGCACCCGCTGTTAAGGAAAGAAAAACAACAAGGCATAGTGTTGTTAAAAGACGACTGAAACGTTTCACGATGCAAAAATACCTTATTATTTCCACTTATCGTGCTTTTGTTTCGTTTTTTTTCAATACTTTTGCAGTTGACTTTATAAAAGCAAGTCGGATACGGAATTTAAACGAAATATTCTCAAAATGAATAGAAATATTGTGGGTGCTTTTTTACTGGTTGCATTAGCTCAGGACGCTATTGCCCAAGGCGGCACCAATTCACCATACAGTCAGTTTGGTTTGGGACTTTTGTCTGACCAGGGCGCCGGCTTCAACCGTGGAATGAGCGGAGTGGCCATGGGATTTCATGATGGTAACCAGATTAACTACCAGAATCCGGCTTCGTACTCGTCGATTGACAGCCTCTCTTTTATATTCGATGCGGGCATATCCGGACAATATACTCATTTTGAAGAAGGGTCGAACAAGCTCAATGCCAAGAACGCCAGCTTTGAATATTTGGTTGCAGGATTCCGTGCCTTCAAACATGTTGGCATAAGCTTTGGCGTCATCCCCTTTACCAACATTGGTTACTCCTACTCGACGACACAGAAAGTAAATGACGCCAACAACACTCTTGCTGTCACTTCGTACAAAGGAGAGGGTGGGCTTCATCAAACATACCTCGGCGTGGGATGGGAGCCGTTCCGTGGGTTTGCATTGGGAGTCAACGGAAGCTACCTATTCGGAAGTTACAACCGAACCATGACAAACACCTACAGCGACGTGTATGCCAACTCGCTGGCTAAGCGATATACTGCAGATGTACGTAGTTATAAAATTGACTTCGGTGTCCAATACACTGCCCGCCTGTCTGAGAAAAACAGGATGACGCTGGGACTTTCCTATGGTATGGGGCATAAAATAGGGGGAAAGCCCGAACTGGAATTAATCTCAACCAACGCGCAGACCAACGTAGCTGACACCGTCACTTATAAAAGTGCAGACGGCAACAAGCTCGAATTAGAGATTCCCACCACCTTGGGCGCAGGCCTCATGTTTAACCACAACAACACGTTCAAGTTGGGGGCAGACTACAACTTGCAAAAATGGGCAGATATAGAAAGCCCCACCTATAACAAAACAACCGACGGCAAGGCATCTTATACCATGCAAAAAGGTATGTATAAAAACCGCCATAAGGTTACCATAGGTGCTGAAGCATGCCCGAGACCGAACGGCCGAAGTTTTGCAGGCCGCATGCTTTACCGTGCGGGTGTCTCATATGCTACACCTTATTACTATATTAATGGACAGGATGGACCCAAGGAAATCAGTGCGACTCTTGGATTTGGAATTCCCATCGTCAATGGCTACAACAACCGTTCCATCCTGAACATCAGTGCTCAATGGGTGCAGCAGTCTGCCAAGAACCTGATCACCGACAACACATTCCGAATCAATATAGGTCTCACCTTTAATGAGCGATGGTTTGCCAAGTGGAAACTGCAATAATCTGTCGAATCCATTGAAACCTCCACATTATATAATAGGGATGCTCTCTGCCATCCTCCTATTGTCTTGCGAGGAACAGGTGGAGCACACTGCCGGGGCAATTCGGGAGCAAGACTCTGTGGCCATCATGACCACCTGGGGTGTCAATACGCTGATTTCTGACTCCGGCATCATCAAATACCGTATCGTAACCGAACGCTGGGAAGTTAACCAAGCAAGGAATCCCTCGCGATGGATATTTGACAAAGGACTCTTTCTGACTCAATTTGATGAAAAGTTCCATGTGCATGCCTATATCCAATGCGACACCGCCTACTATTTCGACCAGCTCCGCTTGTGGGAATTGCGTTCGCGAGTGCGCATCCTCACCAAGGACGGGCTCAAGTTCAGAAGCCAACAGCTGTTCTGGGATGAGGTGAAACATGAGCTCTACTCCAACGTTTTCTCATCGCTGATCACGCCAGATCGCACTTTGCAAGGCACCTACTTCCGTTCCGACGAGAAGATGACCCACTATTATGTGTCCAATTCTAAAGGATCTTTCGAACGAGCAGACATGGACGGACAGAGTAGCCTGACGGACTCTGCACGCATCGCCCAAGACAGTATACAAAAGCAACAACGACAACAGGCCACTCCTGTTCGCAGTTCAAGCCATTAAAAGTATTCATCGTGGAACAGATTTCACCATCACTTATCATCGGAATACTCATCACCATGATTTTCAGTGCCTTTTTCTCAGGCATGGAAATCGCTTTCATCTCGAGTAACAGGATGCTTGTTGAGATGGGAAAAGACAAGAACAACACTTCCCAAAAGCTCATCTCATTCTTTTACAAGCATGCCAACGGTTTTGTGTCCACCATGCTTGTGGGCAACAACATTGTGCTTGTGCTGTACGGTATTCTTTTTGCTCGCCTTTTTAACAACACCCTGTTCTCCGAATTCGACCCGGGCGTTCAGGTTACCCTCAACACCATTCTATCAACCCTTGTCGTGCTGTTCACGGGTGAGTTTCTGCCCAAAACACTCTTCAAGAGCAACCCAAATGTTCTGTTATCCTTCTTTGCCCCATTGGCCTACATGTTTTACATCATACTCTGGCCAATCAGCAAATTCGCTACATTCCTGTCCAAGATTCTCCTCCGAATCGTCGGTATACATCTATCTCAGGATGCTGATGGGGAAGGATTTACCAAAGTAGACCTCGACTATCTGGTACAATCATCCTTGGATAACAGTTCCGATGAGAAATCCATTGAAGACGAGGTTAAAATTTTCCAAAACGCATTGGAATTTCCCGATATCAGAGTGCGTGACTGCATGATTCCGCGTACGGAAATACAAGCGGTCGACATGGAGGACTGCACTTCCGAAGAACTGCTCCAAAAATTTGTAGAAAGCGGAAAATCCAAGATTATTGTCTACAAGGAAGACATAGACCATATCGTGGGTTATATTCACACACAAGAAATGTTCCACAAACCCACACATTGGCAAAATCATGTCCGCACACTCCCCTTTGCGCCCGAAACCATGGCAGCCCAAAAACTCATGAGGATATTTCTGCAACAAAAAAAGAGTATTGGCATCGTGGTAGACGAGTTTGGTGGAACCAGTGGCCTGATCTCTCTTGAAGATATTGTCGAAGAGATATTTGGTGATATAGAAGACGAGCACGACATTGACAACTATGTTGCAAAAAAAACCGATGACGGCAACTATATCCTTTCAGCCCGATTGGAGATTGACAAAATCAACGAAATGTTTGACCTCGACTTGCCAAAAAGCGATGACTACATGACCTTGGGAGGACTCATTTTGCACCACTATCAGAGTTTTCCCAAACTTAATGAAGTAATTACCATTGGCAAATATCATTTCAAGGTTATCAAGAACACCATGACCAAGATAGAGCTCGTAAAACTACATATTATCCCATAACGTCGACATTGTTGCAATTTCTTTACGAATTGTGCCTATGTTTGCTAATAAATTCGTAAATTTGTACGCCTTTTGTAATGTAAAAGCATCTCAAATAGAAATAATAAAAATAAAATAATCATTTAAATCAAATGGCAGCATTAGGAAAAATCAGAAGCAGAGGTATTACACTGATTGTTATTATCGGTATCGGCCTTTTTGCTTTCATTGCCGAGGAGGCCTTCCGTTCTTGTGAGTCATCTCGCAACAACCAGCGCCAACAAATCGGTGAAGTGTTAGGTGACAAAATTAGTTATGAAGAGTTTGCAAAACTTGTAGACGAATCTCAGGAAGCCATGAAACTCATGGGGCAAGATAACCTTAACGATGCACAACTCAATCAGCTTCGTGACCAAGTATGGCAAGGCTATGTGCAATACAAGATTATCGAGAACGAATGTGACAAGTTGGGCTTGACCGTTACCGATGCGGAGATGCAAAACGTTCTTAACGAGGGCACCAACCAGATGCTTTTGTCCACCCCGTTTGTCAATCAACAGACAGGTCGTTTCGATGCAAACCAACTCAAACAATTCTTGGCACAATACAAAGCCCAGCAAAACACCAACCCTCAGGTTGCAGAACAGATGCAGGCGATCTACAAATATTGGACGTTTATAGAGAAATCGCTCCGTCAGCAGTTGCTGATTCAGAAATACAACGGTCTGCTTGCCCACTGTTTCCTCTCTAATCCCATTGAGGCCAAGAAGAGCTTCGAGGACGAGAATCAGGAAAGCCAGATTCAATTGGCAGCATACCCCTACTCCAGCATTGAAGATTCCAAAGTTGAAATTAAAGATTCTGAACTCAAAGACAAGTACAGCGAGTTAAAGAAGCGCTTCCAGCAGTATGTTGAGAGCAGAGACATCAAGTATGTTAGTGTTCAGATCAATGCTTCTGCTGCCGACCGGGCCGCACTCCAAAAGCAGTTCGTAGGATATGCCAAAGAACTTGCTGAGGCTGCAGACCCATCGGAAGTAGTACGTAAGGCGACTTCGTCTATTCCCTACCTGGGCATTCCTGTTGGCAAAGAGGCTTTCCCCGCTGATATCGCACAGAAAATCGACTCGATGTCGGTAGGGCAAACCTCAAGTCCAGTTGAAAACAAACAGGACAACACACTCAACATTGTTAAACTCATTGCCAAGCAGCAACTCCCCGACTCTGTGAAATTCCGTGCCATCCAAGTTGGCGGCACCACTCCCGACGAGGCTCATAAGCGTGCTGACTCCATCTACAATGCGTTGAATGCAGGTGCTGATTTCGCTGCTATTGCTAAAAAATACGGACAGGATGGTCAAGAGCAATGGATGACCACACGCCAGTATGAGTTTGCTCCCTCCATGGATAAAGATACCAAGCAGTATCTCTATGACCTCATGACCATGGGTGTAAACCAAATGAAGAGTATTTCCCTTCCACAGGGCAATATTATTGTTCAGGTTTTAGACCGTAAGAACATGATTAATAAATATACTGCGGCTGTTATTAAGAAAACCATCGACTACTCCAAAGAGACTCGTGGTACCATTTTCAACAAGTTTAGTTCATTTGCCAGCGCCAATCAGACTCCGGAAGACATCATAAAGAATGCTCCAAAGAATGGTTACAACGTGCAGGAGGCTAAAGACGTAACAACAGCACAACACTACTTGGCCGGTATTCGCTCCACCAGAGATGCATTGAAATGGCTCTTCGATGCTAAAGAAGGTGAAGTTTCCCAGATGTACGAATGCGGTGATAACGGCAATAACTTGCTTATTGTAATATGCGACAAAATTCATCCTGTAGGCTATCGTGGTCTTGACGATGCACAAGTAAAAGAACTTGTTAAGCAGGAAGTTATGCGTGACAAGAAGGCCGACATGTTGATTGCAAAAGCCAAGACAGCCAACAGCATTGCTGCCGCAAAGGCCAAGGGTGCGCAAGTAACAGAGGTCAATCAAGTTACATTTGCAGCCCCTGTATTTATACAGACAACCGGTGCCAGTGAACCTGCACTGAGTGGAGCCGTAGCCGCTACCAAGCAAGGAGCATTCAGCGCTCGTCCTGTTAAGGGACAGGCTGGTGTATACCAATTCTTAGTTATGAAGCGCACTAAAAACGCCGCTAAGTTCGATGCCAAGCAGCAAGAACAAAAACTTCGCCAGAGAGCTATGCAAAATGCAGGAAACTTCATGAATGAGCTCTTCATTAAGGCCAAGGTTGTAGATAATCGCTACTTGTTCTTCTAAGAAAAGACAGTATAGCCACTGCTTCAGTGGAATAACATCAAGTGGATATATCAGCAATGACATATCCACTTTTTGGTTCATAACCATTCAGGGCTTGTCCCCCATGATGAAATAATGGAAGAGAAAATATGCAAATCAAAAATAGCATCGATATGATGGTTAAAAAATATGGCAGACACAAACTGAGCCTGTTACTACTATTATTGCTATGGACAGGCAGCATACAGGCTCAGAAGCGAGCTGAACACGAATACTATATGGAGATGCCAATTTATGTGGACTCTATTCAGCGGTCGCTCACTTATCCCTTAGCCTGGCGCAACTTCCCCATTCGCGACCTTAAAGCATGGAAGCAGGCTGCACGCCGGCAAATCTGGGAAAGTATGGGACCGTTGCCACCTCGAAGTGCTGATTATGACATGCAAATTGAAGCTCGCGAGCAACGCAATGGCTATCAGGCCATTCGGTTTTCCATACAGCTCACACAATGGTACAGAGTCAAAGGATATCTACTTGTGCCTGATGGTAAGGGCAAACATCCAGCCGTCAATTTGCTGCACGACCATGGTGCACACCTCTATATCGGCAAGGAAAAGATGATACGACCCTTTGCCACTGACACAGCTGTGATAAACGATGCTGACCGTTGGGTAAAGCAGTTGTATGGTGGACAGTATATGGGAGATTACCTGGCAAAGCATGGATATGTGGTGATGTCGACGGATGCTCCCCTGTGGGGCGACCGGGGAAGGCGTGAGGGAACAGACCGGAGTAAATACGACATCATAGCCGGTAACATGATGATGTTGGGTCGGAACCTCTGTGCCTTTATGCATCATGACGACGTGGCCGCAACGGATTTCCTGGCTACACTACCTTGTGTTGACTCTACGCGTATAGCAGCAGCAGGATGTTCAATGGGTGCCTATCGGGCGTGGATGCTGGCCGCACTGACCGATCGCATTAAGGTAACGGCATCTGTTTGCTGGATGACCACCACCGCTGCACAACTCACCACACGATACGGCCGGAAGGAGAATGGAGGGTTTGCCAATTGTATTCCGAATTTGCGAAACTATTTGGACTATCCTGATATTGCCTCAATCGCGGCACCCCGTGCCATGCTCATGATTAACGGTACAAGAGATAAGCTATTTAAAATTCCCGGTGTAGAGGATGCTTATGGTATCATGAGCAGAATGTGGAGCGACGCTGGTGCACCGCAAAAACTCGAAACACATATCATTGACCAGACTCATGAATGCAATTTGGAAGATCAACGACTTGTCTTAAATTTCCTACAACGTCATCTGTAAATTTCAGAAAAGCTTCTTGGCAGTAACATCACACCAAAATTCACAACACCTTGCATTTCTTGGAGATGCAAGGCGTTGTGAAAATGGTGTTTAACTTAAACCATAAGAGCATTGTTTACCTTTTACTGTAACGGCAAAAAGTTGGTTCATCCGACATTACGAGTAATACAACTGTCACGTAGTGCATATTCCTCCCTCTTCCCTCTTCCCTCTTCCCTCTTCCCCCTTCCCTCTTCCCAATTAACCTTCCACCGTTTTTGTTGCATCAACTTGCTCAGCGCGCAGCCTAATTGTGAATTATGAATTGTGAACTATGAATTATATTACCCTCTTCACTTTTCACTTTATAAAATATTATTACCGTTTCCAGTCAATTCCTTTCGTCGCATCTGGACAGATATGCGCCATGCTTTTGCGAATAATTCCAATCCCAAAGAGTATCAAAAACACAAAACCGATGCGGTTACAGCCTTGTGGTACTGCGATTCGAGTTTATCGATTACGCGACTGCACCGTTGTCGCATCGTGATTAGAATTTAACCGCAGTGGCGTTTGACATCTAATCGTAGACGACAAAAATCGTATAGCAAAATCATATTTATTAAAATCCTGATTGTCAACCCACTACAAATTATCTCAAATTTCTTGAATTTCAAACCGATGGATTCTTATTTTTGAATTCGCGAAATTTAAAGAGATGTTTGTCAGAAAAAATATCAGTATCTGTTGTCTCTGGATTCACCCTATACATCTGTTGATGAGAACAAAACTGCATGAATGAACGACGATCCATTTTAGTTGATGTAATAGGACACAGGAGGCATCCTCGTCGGGAATTATCTTGCATCTCGTGTTCAATAAGGGTT
>NZ_GG704781.1:740002-827445 GCF_000160535.1 Hallella bergensis DSM 17361
ATAAGGGTTATCACTCCATATGTCGGATGAACCAAAAAATTGATAGTTGAAAGCCAATTTGCATTGATACAGGAACAGTCGCCATAGTCGGACAATCTCATTTTTAATACAATTTCCGATGTAAACCTCCTTTTTTTCTTTATCTTTGTAAAGGTGTACCAAGCACGATCCTAAAGCATTTACACATCATCTTTCAAATGAGGTATATATTTGTATTTTTGACGGTAGCATTGTTGACTTGTCCGGTAAACGTTCTCGCATCATTTACAGACCGATATAATGCAACATATCTGACGATACGAAATGGTATGCCCAATAATTTCATAGACGACATTTACCAAGACAGCAACGGCTTTGTATGGATAGCAAGTCAAGGAGGAGGTCTTGTCAGATATGATGGTTATGCGTATTCCTATTACGGTATTGGGCACTCTGATTATCCTCTGAAAAGTAATTCGTGCCGAAATATCTGCGAGGACGATTTCCGACGGCTGTGGGTGGCCTTTGAGGAATACACCGACGTACTCGATTTGCGACTGATGAGTAGTTGTATACCACCCTGCACGTCGGAAGTGATCAACCATAAACTAAAGGGTATTCTTGCTGAAAACTGCATCAGAACGTACAACGACGGGCATCAACATATCTGGATCATCACCACAGCACATATTTATATGCTCTCGTTCGACGAACAGGGATCAATTTGTGGCATTCTACAGGCCAACTGTATTCCGAGCACCCCTGACGTTGCCATCGAATATATAGATGGCATCGGAGTCTGGATAGCATTTGGTGGCACCTTGCACAGGTATGTTGTTCCGAATGGAGCAGTCAGGGGTATAGCCAAACTCAAAGAGCAAGCTTCCCCGTCTCACGTTGCCATTCCGAAAAACACCTACATAACAGCCATTCTACGCCAAGGACAAAAAATTTGGCTCGGCACGAATCAGGGACTCATGCTCTGTGGTCGGGAAATCAAGGAATTTCATCATTCTGCAGATCCACGCTCCATAAGCCATGAGTTTATAAGCTGCCTCTCCATAGCCCCTGACGGGAAATTGCTGGTGGGTACGCTTGCCGGGGTTGATATCTATGACGGTCATGGCTTTGAGCACTGGAACACCAGTTCACCCACCACTCCCCTTGGCAACAATTTTGTCAACTGCATCTTGAGTAAAAATGGATTGGTTTGGGTTGGAACCGAAGCGGGTGGCATAACGGCATTGTCACCCCGCCATCTTGACATTATTAACTACTTACACAGCACCGATATCAATTCCATATCACCCAATGCTGTAAATGCCATGTATATCGAGCCCAATGCCACCGTTTGGGTGGGTACTGTGGAGGGAGGGCTGAACCGTACTGCATGGGGGACTGGGCATTTTACCCATTACACCACCTCCAACTCATCATTGAGCCACAACTCTGTGTCTGCACTCACTGCAGACACACATGGCAATCTGTGGATCGGAACGTGGGCCGGAGGTGTCAACGTAATGAACATGAACGGCAGGTCTGGGCCGCGTCCCCTGCACGTGGACAGACCCTATGCCGAAGCGTTACGCTTTATAGGAGCCTTGGCCTATGACCCATATAACGATGCACTGTGGATTGGGAGTAACGATGGAATATTCTATTATGACATTAAGGACAAAACAATATCCGACCCGTTTCCCGGCAACAGAGAGATAAGGGGCTGTATAGGTTCCATCATAGACCGTGACGGCGTGCTATGGATGGGCTGTATCGCAGGTGTGGTTAGGGTGTCGTTGAAAAACCGCGCTAAAAAGCAATTTCGCGCAAAGTGGGTGACGACCAAGCTGGATAAACCGGAAAGTGGGATTATAGAGAAAATCAGTTGCTTCTGCCAAACCCAAGATGGCACCCTATGGTTGGGCAGCAATGTTTATGGTTTATATCGTCGCCAGCTTGATGGGAAAGGGCATGAAACCTTTAAAGTATATACGGCAAATGACGGATTGCCCAGCAACTGCATCAAAGGTATTGCCGAAGCACCCGACGGTACGCTGTGGATTGCCACGGCAAACGGTCTCTCACAGATGAACCCCAAGCGGGAAACCTTTGCCAATTACAGTGAGGAGGATGGGCTTGTATGTTCACAGTTTTATTGGAACGGGGCTCTGGCTGGCCCTGGGGGATGGATTCTTTTGGGATCGGAAAAGGGACTGACGGCTATCAACAGTCGCCACAAGAAAGCCGAAGTACCTGGAAAGCTGACCTTCACGCACGTCAAAGTCAACAACCAGGATGTAAGAACAGGGAGCAAATATCTCGAAAAAGATATCAGTTGCGCTGAGCGAATATCACTTCATGAGAGTGATAAATCGCTCGATATCGACTTTGCCACGCTGAGTTATATGGGGGCTCACCAAGGAAGCTACAGTTATCGACTAAAAGGATATAATGAAGACTGGATAACACTTCAGTCTGGCTTACATTCCGCTCACTACACCTCATTGCCCGCTGGCAAATATCTGTTGGAGGTCAGATACAATCCAGCTGTTGGCAATGGAAAACCGCAAATAATTGCGCTCCATGTACAAGTTTCGCCATATTTCTGGAAAAGTTGGTGGTTTATACTTTTGTGCCTTCTTGCGGCTGTATATGTTATACAATGGTTATACCGCCGTCGTATGGAAAGCATGAAGCGATATGAACGCGAACTCATTCTGATGCCTATCAAGAAGGCACTGAACGAGAGCGACACTCCACAGTTGCTACAAAAGCGAATAGAGTCCATCTTGGGCAATCACAAGAAATATCAAGAGAGCCAAGAGAAAAGCTTAGAAGCTGATAAGCGTACTGTCGACCACTCCCAAAAACCATTCGTGGATCGGTTAATGGAAATTACTGAGCGCAACTACACTGACGCAGATTTTGGAGTGACAGAGCTTTGTGAGGCCATGGGCATAAGCAGAGCCGTGCTCAGCAAAAAAGTTAATGCTGCCGTTGGACTATCCACCAATCAGTTTATCCGAAACTACAGACTTGACGTTGCACGCAAGCTCATCACGAAGAATCCAGGCGGAAGAAATATAACCGAAATAGCATTCAGCGTGGGTTTCAATGATCCCAAGTATTTCACGCGGTGTTTTACCAAGCTGTACGGCGTTTCGCCGTCTGCCTACATGGCCAAGTAAACACACATCTTTACGTTTTATCCACCTAATAAAACGTTTTGTCCACCTCGTGTAGAGTTGGCTTCTTTAAATTTGCATGCATTAAATCAAATCAAAACTGCATACCTAAGCAGTCAAACAGATCACTAATAACTCATAAGAATGTATCTGAATTATAATAACCTAAAAACAAGTAAAATGAGAAAACAACTATTCACTGTGATGCTATGTCTGGGTATCATGGGCGGGGCTTCCATGTGCCCGATGCCAGCCATGGCCTCCATAGCACAAGCACAGACCATCACGGTCAAAGGCCAAGTTGTTGACCAAGACGGACTGCCCCTCGTAGGAGCAACGGTCAAGGTGAAAGACTCCAAAGGAGGTTCGGTGACAGACCTTGATGGTAATTTCCAATTAGAAGTTCCCTCCAATGCAACACTCGTGGTGAGTTATGTAGGATTTACCGACCGTGAAATAGCCGTGCGGGGCCGAGCCATTATCGAACAAATCCAACTTACTGCCGATGATAATATCCTCGAGCAAGTTGTGGTCGTTGGCTATGGTACGCAAAAGAAAGCCGATCTGACCGGTTCGGTCTCTGTCGTGAATGCAGATGAATTAAAAAAGACTTCAAATTCTAATATTTCTACCATGCTTGAGGGTAAAGTGCCTGGTGTACAGATTACCACCGACGGGCAGCCAGGTGCCGACCCCTCCGTGCGCATCCGTGGTATTGGCTCATTTGGCAGCACTGCACCCTTGTATGTTATCGACGGTGTTCCAATGGGAACCACCATACGTGATTTCTCGCCCAATGATATTGCTACCATTCAAGTGCTGAAGGATGCTGCCGCTGGTGCCATCTACGGATCGCGTGCTGCCAATGGCGTCATTATCATCACCACCAAAAGTGGTATGAAGGAGCAACCATTAAAGGTAGACTATTCCGGCTATGTGGGTATAGACAATGTTTCCAGTGGCGTCTACGATGTTATGAATGCTGATCAATATAGCCAGTATATTGGGCAGGCAACTGCCAATTCAGGTACGCCCCTGCCCGGAGGCTACAGCAAGGATGCCAGCACGGGTAACTATCGTTTCATGGACGACACCAATACTGACTGGTTCAATGAAGTTTTTAAGACCGGAATCCGTCAGAATCACAATGTAAACCTCAGTGGTGGCGGAGCACACAATACTTATAATGTCGCTCTTGACTATTTCGACCAAAGAGGCACGTTGGAGGGTGCCGGCCCCAACTATAAACGCTATACAGCACGTGTAAACAATACGATGGACACCAAGTTCATCAAATTCCGCACCAGTCTCGTGTATTCTCACTCGGATCAAGACAACATGGGACTTTCCAACGCTTCTGAATATGTTCAGGGGCTTTACGGCGACGTGACCAATGTCTTGCGTGGCACTTTGCTGATGCAACCCACCATCAAGGCTTACGACCGCTCCACATGGGTGCTTGATGATCGAGTGGGCTTGGCCAATAACTATAGATATGACGCATACGGTTATGGAGTATATTATGATAATATCCATGGTGACATTTCGGCATCAAATCCACTTCTGGTCAACAACCTCTTGGTACGTAACACCTTGGTAGATCGTTTCGTGGGTAGTGCCTCAGCCGACGTAGACCTTTTTAAAATGACTGGGCTGAATACCAAAGACCACAGCCTTCATTACAATCTCAATCTCTCATACAGTAAAACCCACGCCAAAGACCACACATGGATTTCGGCATGGGCACAGAGTAACCGCGTTTATCTTGATAAAACTAACGAACGCCTCACGAAAGGCGCACGAAGCTATTCTGACGCATTGATTGAGAACACGCTGACATACGATGGTAAGATCGGCAAGCACCACATCAACTTCGTTGCTGGGCAGACCTATGAGGAAGAAAACACCAGCATTCTTTCCGGACGGGGTATTAACTTCCCCGAGCCTTACTTCCTCCAGATCCAGAACGCAGCCAATACATACGCAGAATCTTACGAATACAAGCATGCACTGGCTTCATACATAGCCCGTGTCAACTACAACTACGACGAAAAATATCTCCTATCAGCCATCGTTCGCCGAGACGGAAGCTCTCGTCTCTCCAAGGACATACGCTGGGGAACCTTTCCTTCCGTCTCACTGGGATGGCGCTTCGACAAGGAGAGCTTCTTCCCCATCAGCCATGACATTGTCAGCATGTTCAAGTTGCGCGGAAGCTACGGTGTGCTTGGAAACGAGAATATTGGTGAATACCAGTACCAGGCCACAATGATTCGCAACAACATGACCTACAGCTTCAACAACTCCCCCGTTACCGGTTCTGCGGTTTCGACTTTCGTAAATACAAATATTGCTTGGGAAAAGAAGAAAACTACCAATATTGGTATTGATGTAGCCATGTTCAGCAATCGTCTCGAGTTTACTGCCGAATGGTATAAAAACCGCTCCGAAGACTTGCTCTATGGAGTTCCCGTTCCGGAACAAGCTGGTGTGTCCAACACAAGCGTCACCATGAACGCAGCATCAATGGACAACAGTGGCTTTGAATTTTCTGCACTCTATCGCAATCGCGACCATGCTCTGAAATACGAGATCAGTGCCAACCTCAGCACCCTGAAAAACAAAGTGACATCCCTGGGCTTCGGCACAACTTCTTTCATCACAGGTGCATATGCCACATACGTAGGACAGGAGATTGGACAGTTCTATGGATGGGAGTTCGAAGGAATAGCCCGAACACAGGACGACTTGGACAACCACGCCACCCAGCAAGGAGCCAATATTGGCGACTGCCTGTATAAGGATGTGAGCGGCATAGACGGAGTTCCTGACGGAAAGATCGACGAGCACGACCAAGTCGTCCTCGGAAGTGGCCTTCCCAAGGTGAACTTTGGCATCAACGCACACTTGGAGTATAAAGGATTCGATATGAGTATTGCCACCTACGGCGCACTCAACTTCCATGTGTCCGACGATATCTACAACAGTCTGAACTCTGCATACGGATGGGGAAACAGGGATGTCGCCATGCTCGATGCCAACAGGTATTCAGAGGATGGACTTACTTATCTTTCCAGTGTGCCGCGCACGTATGCCACAAACAATGCAACATTACCATGGAACGACCTATTCAGCTCGCGTAAGATACAGAATGCTGCATATTGGAAAATCGCCAATCTGGAACTGGGCTACAACTTCCCTGACAAATGGTTTGGCGGACTTGTAACAAATGTGCGTGCCTACGTATCAGGCCAAAACATTTACACCTTTACAGGATACCATGGGTATAATGTAGATTATGCCGGAGGAACTTTCACTCCAGGATATAACTTCTGTTCATTCCCCAGCACACGCAGCTTCATGTGTGGCCTGCACTTCACGTTCTAACCCTGCACCTAATTACTTAACATGAATCATTTCAATATGAAACTATATCATTTTTTCCTTGCCCTTTTCCTGGGGCTTGCCACATTCACCTCTTGCAACGATAAGCTGGAGCTGGTCAACCCCAACCAGCAGACTACAGGAACCTTCGGCTTCAATGCCGATGATTTGGAGGAAAGCGTCATAGCAGCCTACAACCATATTCGCATGGAAGGCTCGTATGCCCGTGTAGGCTATACTATCGATGTCTGCCGTGGGGACGAAGCCTGGAACTCCTCCCAAGTCTGGTATTTGCCCTTCGACGACCTAAATGCCTCGGCTACCAGCGACATCACGTGGTGGCCATGGCGCGAGTGGTATTATACCATCAATGTGTGCAACTTCGCCATATCTCGTTGTGACGAGGACAACACCCAGCTCTCCGAACAAATGCGCCGCATCAAGGGTCAAGTTCTGTTCTTTCGGGCACTCGCCTATTATAATCTCGCCGGATATTATCAAAATCCTCCGCTCATTACAGACTATGCCAGTTATTCAACACTTGATGGACTCTATGGTACCAACAGCACGTATGACGAGATACTCGACCAGGTAGAAAGAGACCTAACGGAGGCTATGACTCTTCTACCCTCGCGCGATGAAGGAGGCGAGTGGGCCGGTGGACGTGCCACGAATGGATCTGCAGCCGGCTACTACGCACGTACGCTGATGCAACGCCACAAGTATGCCGAGGCTCTGTCTGTTCTTAAGGATATTATCAACAAAAAATATGGCACTTATAAACTTGTCGCCAACTATGGTGACAACTTCCGCCAAGGACCAGAGTTTGAGAATAATGCCGAAAGCCTGTTCGAGGTGCAATTCCTCGACTATGGATCTCAGGGCACCGACGACGAGTGGACACCAGTCAACACAAGTCCTAATGCTACACAAGGTTCTGCCATCGAGAGCAACTTCGCCCCTGGAGAATTTGGAGGCTGGGCCGACATCTCCGCGTCGCCCTGGCTCTACCACCTTTTTAAACAAGAGCGCACCACGACTGGGAAGCTCGACCCACGTCTCTATTGGACCATCGGTACATACGAGGCTGACTGGGAGGGATTCGAATATGGCAATGTGGCCTTTACCAGGCCCTTGACTGCAACGGATACCGTGGTGACGAACAACATCAACGGAGGCTTGCCCATTGCCAAATACACCAATTTCCGCACCGGCATTTATGACAAAGTCGTGACCGGACTTCACGATGGCATCAATCTGCGCATGATGCGCTATGCCGACGTGCTACTTCTTGCTGCCGAATGTGAGAATGAGGTGAACGGCCCCACACAGCAAGCTATCAATTGGATTAACGAAGTGCGCACGCGTGCCGGCTTGGCTAACTTAAAGCTGTCCGATTTCCCTACGGCCGACAAGCTCTTCGAACAGATAGCCAATGTGGAGCGGCCCAAGGAATTCGGATGCGAGTTTGGTCGAGGCTTTGACCTCATACGCTGGGGATTCTTCTACAGTGCTGATCGTCTGCAGCAGCTCAAGGAGCATGGCACATTCCGACGCTCGCTCTACAAGGCCAAAGAGCCAGTGAAGTATACTGATGTCGGCATCGATCCACAGCTGAAGAGTTCTTACGACACCTACTTGCCAGGACATGAGTTCCTGCCTATCGTCCAGACACTTACCAACAAGAATCCCAACCTCAAAGGCAATTCGGCCAACGAGGGAACTGACAATGCTGAATACTTCAGACAGAATGGGTGGAAAGTCCGTCCCGTGGTGAATTTGAACAAATAGAAATACAAAAATTACTCCCCGTGAACACGCTGCAATGATCATGGGGAGCCAAAAATTATTTATATCAAGAATATGAGACATCTAAATAGAATAGCAATCGCCTGCTGTACTGCCCTCATTGGGCTATGGTCTATGACAGGCTGTGAGGGAGGCGACTTATACGATGTGAACGCCCCCGACTGGATTTCCCAGAAGATAGATTCGATAGAAAGTGCCAAGAGCACGGGTGAGGAAGAACCCCTGGTGGGCATGCAGGAAGACGTCTACACCTTTGGTGCAACCGACTTCTCCTCTGGATTCTGGCAGGCATTCTCCAAGTATTATGTTGTCCCTGATGGGGAAAAATGGAACGCAGTATTCAACCTCAACATCAATCCCGGAGACAACACGTACTACAAGAATTTCGCCCTTATCGTCTGCAGTGACGCTGCACGTGGCGAAGCCGGATATGTGGAATATGGAGCTTACAGATTTGATGCTACCGGCGACTCTGCAAAATATAACTCGCAGTGGGGCAACCACCTCTTCTTCAAATATACCAACAGCACCCTACTGCTGTCGCCCGACAAGAGCAACACTGATGCTAACGTGCAGAAACTTGGCGGCAAGATCACGCTCACAGTAGACCGTTCCAAGCCTGACACTTTTCTCATCAAAATAACCAACGGTGTAGCAACCAAGACCTACACACAACCCTACAAACTGCCCAATCTCAATACCAACGCAGACAACAACAATATTCGTTGTTTCATTTGTGTGGATGGTTCATATATCGATTTTATGCAAACCAACATTGTCCCCATTGGTGGAACCACATCAGCCATGGACAAGGCTCCCATATCCATGGAGTTGCAGAATGTGCCCGACGAGGTAGATCGTGGTACACCGCTCGACTCTGCCATGGCCAACGTGTCAGCACTTGTTACCTTCGAGGAAGAAGTAACCAAAACCGTTCCCGCGGCAGAACTCTATTTCTCTGCCATTCCTGACATGGAAAACATTGGCAAGAAAACATTGGTGGCCATTTACAACAAGACCTTCAAGGGCGAGAATGCTGCTAAGCCGGTCGTGAGTCATGCCGACTTCAACGTGGTGGACAAAATCTCTGCCATTGCCGTCACCCAGTCACCTTTCCTTACTCACTACTACTTCTGCAAGACAGCTGCTACCAACGATCTTACTGATCGCACACTGGCATTCGATCCCGCCGGCTTGGAGGTCACGGCCACTTATGCCGATGGTAGCACAAGCGTCATGAACAATGCCAAACTTAAGTTCTCGCCCATCCCTGCCACCGCGGGTGTACATCGCATGACAATCACTACCAAGAACGGCAAGGAAGCCTCTGTCAATATCACGGTTTCAGAATCCGAGGTGACGACCGTAGAGGCTACCCCGGGAGTTCTCGGACCAACAGACAACAGTGGTGCATGGTGGTCAGCCCATACGGATAATATTTTCGTTCCGGCAGGCAAGACGCGCGCGGTGAACTTCACCAATTACAGCAGCATGGCCAAAAACTGGAACAACTTTGTTGTAGTATTGCGTACCCACGACAATGCCACAGAATATGGAGTATTGCGATCGGACAATTACGGATGGGGCAACGGTTATGCGGCGGTAAGATCCAGTACGCCGCCAAGTGATTGGGCAACTTGGCTGGCAGCCATGAACGGAGCCAAGATAACCGTCTATGTCACCAACTGCAACAACGGCACAGCTGATGTTCAGGCAGTAATCAAGGGTTCAGACGGTAAGGACTACAGGCTCTATTATCTTGGACTGAACACCGTAGACGTAGACGATCTCAACTTTGCATTCACCATCGACGCATGTCATCTTGAATTTGGATCGGCGTCTGCCAAAAAACACAACCGACCATAACCGGTAACGTCTCAAGAACAAGGTAACCATTCGAAACAGGAAGACTTTTCCAAGTACAAGAAAGCCTGTTTTGGATGGTTTCCTTGTAAATGTCAGCGTTTCTTGGCAGCAACGTCACGTCAAGATTACACAACGCCTTGCATCTCCAAGAAATGCAAGGCGTTGTGTTAGATGGTATTTGATTTGTAAACCAAGAATGGCGTCAGTCAGCTGGACTAATCAATTTGCAGTTGCATGTTGTTTTCACGAGCCATCTTGCGCATGTTCAGTAGGGCATACCGCATACGACCCAATGCAGTGTTGATGCTAACATTGGTCGTTGCTGCAATTTCCTTAAATGACATGACTTGATAGAATCGCATGAACACCACTTCGCGCTGGGCAGCGGGCAAATGGTTCATCATCTTCTTGACATCACTGAGCACCTGGTCGCTGGTAAATCGGTTTTCGATATTCGAGTCCAGCAGACTGTCGTTGCTTATATTGGAAAGATCGTTGTCCTCAGTAGGTTCGACTATCCGCTCAGCTTTTTGCTCACGATACCAGTCCATGATCACATTGTGGGCAATACGCATACACCACGCACTGAACTTGCCGATCGGTGCATATTTGTGTCCCTGCAACTTGACTATGATTTTCACGAATGTCTCCTGAAACAAGTCATTGGCCTTATCCTGGTCTCGGACTACGAATAAAATATATGAAAATAGTTTCGTCTGATTACGTGATAATAACAGATCGAATGCACGATTGTTACCATCCATATAGCATAATGCCAACTCCTCGTCGGACATTTTTGCAAGATTCTTCATTTTCTTAATTATTGTTGATTAAGTAAATGTCAGTCAATAGGCTTATCAATAAATGGTTATTTTTTGTTATTATCAACTGCAAATATATAATTTTTCTATAGTATGACCAAATTTTTAACAACTTAAATGCAATAAAAAAGGTTCATCCGACATTTAGAGTGATAACTCTTATTTAACACGAGATGCAAGATTATTCCTGACGAGGATGCCTCCAGTGTCCTATTACATCAACTAAAATGAATCATCGTTCATCCATGCAGTTTTGTTCTCATCAACAGTTGTCCGGGATGAATCCTGAGACAACAGATGCTGATATTTTTTCTGACAAACATCTCTCTATATTTCGCGAATTTAAAAATAAGAATCCATTGGTTTGAAATTCGAAAAATTTGAGAGAATTTGTAGAGGTTTGACAATCAGGATTTTAATTAATATGATTTTACTATACGATTTTTGTCGTCTACGATTAGATATCAAATGCCACTGCGGTTAAACTCTAATCACGATGCGACAAAAGCTCGGTTGTGCAATCAATAAGCTCAAATCGCGGTGCCACAAGGCTGTAACCGCATAGGTCTTGTGTTTCTGATGTTCTTCAAGAACAAAGTTATCCGCAAAAACATGGCGCATTTCTGTCCAGATGAGACGAAAGGAAATGGCCGGAAACGGTAATAATATTTTATAAAGTGAAGAATGAAGAATATGCACTACATGACTGACGTATCACTCGAAATGTCGGATGAACCATAAAAAAGATGATCCAAGGTTGGTCATACCTATTTGGCACGAGCACACATTCAGAACAAGAAATCTTTAGAGCCCTGACTCCTTTTTACACCAAAAGGAAAAAGCTTTTGGGAATTTATTTCCGGATTTTTATTTCGATCGGCTTATATATCACGATTTTTATGTAAATTTGCAATACTCATATACAATAAGAAAACAAGATGAAAAAAATCATAAACCTACTTATGCTACTGGTTATGACTGTTCCAATGTTTGCCGACAGCTTCACGTCGTTGTGGAAAAAGGTGGCCGAAGCAGAGGCCAAAGACCTCCCCAAAACACAAATAGAATGTCTGAAAAGCATTATCAGCAAAGCCGAAAAGGAAAAGACATATGGGCAGTTGCTCAAGGCGCAGCTCCGATACGCGGCTGTACAAACCCAGATTTCACCGGATTCGTTAGAGACAGTAACCAGACAACTTGAGCACAAGGCTCTGACAGCCAAGGACGATGTGCTTCGTGCGGTCTACGCCTCGGCTCTGGGCAAGGTGTATCAAGCACAAGACAACGATGATGCTCAAGCCAAGAGCAAGGCGTGGTTTGCCCAATCGATGGAAAAACCTGCTCTGCTGGCTGAGCACAAAAGCACAGAATACGAGCCAGCTGTCATCAGTAGCATCGATAGCAAAATCTTCTACGACGACCTGCTACACGTCATTGGCTTTGAGGCTGAGGCCTACGCAACCCTACGCAACTATTACGCTAAGCACGGGAATCGGGCCGCGGAATGCATCACGGCACTGTACGAGCTGCGGCAAAACCACCGGATGGATGCCACGAGAAGAAGCAAGTCAAAATACCTCCAGTCCGTAGACTCACTGATCAAAGCCTACGGTGATCTCAGGGAAGCTGGCGAATTGGCTATCGAGTACTACCAAAATATGTCCGAATGCGTTGATGTCACGGCGGAAGATCGTGTCAACTACATCAACTATGCCCTGAGCCGATGGGGGGCGTGGGCACGGATGAACATTCTGCGCAATGCCCAGAGAGACTTGGAGCAGCCCTCGTTCAACATCAACATCGGCGACTATATGCTGCTGCCCAACATGGAACGCGAAGTGCGCATCAACTCCGTCCGCAATATCAACGAGTTGAACGTCAGCCTATACAGGCTCAATGTTAAGGGTAACACCGAACTGAATCCCGATAGAAAGGAAGACTACGCCAAACTTCAAAAACTCATTTTGCCCGGCACTGTGCAAAGCGTCACAAGGAAATATATCGGTCAGCCGGCATGGAAAGAAAACTCCGACTCCATCACGCTGAAAGGACTACCCATAGGCGTGTATCTCATGGAGGCCACGACCGACAACAAGGACATTGCCCCGCAACGAGCGCTGCTCCGCGTGAGCAACCTCTACGTGATGCACGAAGGACAACCCGGCAAGCGCATACGCTTCGTTGTGGTGAATGCGACCACCGGCAAACCGGTACCCGGTGCACATATCGTTTTGAGCATAAAATGGGGAGATCGTTATGAAAAAGCAAAGAAGATAAACCTTACCAGCGATAAATACGGGGAGGTTATCCATCGCTGCGATGATAGAACTCCGTACCAAATATATGCCTATACCAACGAAGACCATGCTTGTGGCAACTTCGACATGAACGGCTACTATTCACATTGGGACGGTAACTCCGTGCAGCAGATTCTGAATGTATATACCGACCGCTCTATTTACAGACCTGGTCAGCAGGTCCATGTCACGGCCATCGCCTATGAAACCAATAGCAAGACGCTGCGCTCCAAAGCCATCGGCAGTCGGAAAATCACGTTTTCTCTGCACGATGCCAATGGCAAGGAGGTTATCACGAAGGATGTGATGACCGATGATTATGGTACGGCTGCGACCACATTCGCATTACCTCAAAACGGCCTTACCGGAAGATTTAGCATCTATGCAAAGGGGGAACGCTTGTATGGCGGAACATCCTTGAATGTGGAGCAGTACAAACGCCCAACGTTCCAAGTAAGGTTTGACGCCTACAACGAGAAATATACGCCCGGCGACACCGTGAAAGTGCAAGGCAGAGTAGAAAGCTATGCAGGCGTTCCAGTGCAGGGAGCCAAAGTGGAATATACCGTCGAGCGTCATCGGAGCATCTGGTGGCATTGGAGAATTGACGAATCGTCGCCCATTCTCATCACCGACAGCACCATCACCGCAGACGACGGAACATTCACGGCCAAGATGCCCATGCTGTTCCCCGACGACATAGAGCCGGGTATGCCCTTATATTATAATGTAGTGGTAAACGCCAAAGTTACCGATGGAGCCGGCGAGACCCACGAAGGTTCATTCTCGCTCCCACTGAGCAACAAGTCAGCAATACTCCTTTGTAACTTACCGGAGAAATCGCTCAGAAACAGTCTGAAGACCTTCACTTTCACCCGGAAGAATATTGCAGGACAAAATATTTCAGGCACCATCCGTTACCAAATTGACGACAATGCATGGAAAACAGCAAAGGCTAATCAGCAGATTACCATCGACCGGAAGCTCGCGTCGGGCAAACACCGAATTGTGGGCATCTGCGAAAATGATACTGTAACGCACGACTTCATCATCTTCTCCTACAACGACAAGAGACCGGCCGTGGAAACTCACGATTGGTTTTATATATCCGACAACCGGTTTAGCGACGATGGCAAACCGGTCTATATACAACTGGGTAGCTCCGACGAAGATGTGAATATCTATTATTCCGTATTCACTGGCGACAAGATATTAAGTCAAGGCAGGAAAGTTTTGAGCAACAGTGTGATGACCGAAAAGCTGACTTATCAAGAAGCCTACGGCGATGGCATCACTGTGAACATCGCGTGGGTGAAGCAAGGACGACTGTACACTCACAATTTCATGCTGGAACGACCTGTACCCAAAAAAGAACTGACACTGTCTTGGAAGACTTTCCGCAACAAGCTTACCCCCGGCCAGAAAGAGGAATGGACTTTGCAGATACTCGGACCGGACGGAAAACCGTCAAGGTCGCAGCTTCTTGCCACCATGTATGACAAGAGTTTGGATGATATTATCATGCATCATTGGGACTTCACGGTGAACTTTAACCTTGAACTCCCCTACGTAAGATGGTACGGCGGCAGCAACGAAGCATTAGGGCTTTACGGCTTCCAAAATTTCAAGAGCCTTGCCGAGCATCCGCTGAAATTCAGCCATTTCGACAAAACCATGTTTGAGTTTGCTTCGCCATTAATCAACTTATATACCCGGGCACAGCCATTGGGGAAACTAAGTTCTGCCAATGTCAGAATACGGGGTACAAAATCACTGGCCAAAGTAGCTATGGCGCAAGAAGCGGAGATGTTGGCAGACACTACCGTTGACAATGCGGAGATGGACGGAAGTTATGACCAGACATCGGAGATGAAGAAAAGCGAGAATACTGAAGTCACTGATCAGCAATACGGTAAGAATGGCCAAAATGGACCTGTGCAATTGCGTGTGAACTTTAATGAGACCGCCTTCTTCTTCCCCGCACTCCTCGCTGACTCACAAGGCAATGTCAAGATTAAGTTTACCTTACCCGAAAGTGTAACCACTTGGCATTTCATGGGACTTGCCCACAACGAGCAAGTCGACTACGGCATGATCAGCGCCGACGTCGTTGCCAAGAAAACGGTGATGGTGCAGCCCAATCTTCCACGCTTTATTCGTATGGGAGACAAGGCCAATATCAGCAGCCGTATCGTGAATACCTCCGACAAAAACATAACCGGAACAGCACGTTTGCAAATTATTAATCCGGAAACAGAAGTCGTTGTCTGCGAATGGAGCAAACCCTACGCCATAGAAAAAGGCAAGACCGGTCATGTGGACTTTAATGTGGATGGTAACAAACTCGCCGATCTCGGCAAGGGTGCGGAACTTTATATTGCACGCATCACGGCAGAAGGTGACGGATATAGTGATGGCGAGCAGCATTACTTACCTTTGCTGCCCAATCGTGAATACGTCACTACCACCGTGCCTTTCACACAGAACGGTCCCGGCGTTAAAACCATAGACCTGAGCAAACTGTTCCCAACCAACAGTGCGCAAAACAAGCTTACCGTAGAATATACCAACAATCCGGTATGGCTCATGATACAGGCCCTGCCATCGGTAGCCAATCCTTACGAAAAGGATGCCATTTCGTTAGCCGCTGCCATCTATGCCAACAGCATCGGATACGGCATTGTTAAGTCTGTGCCGAAAATTAAGCAGACTATTAAGCTATGGCAACAGGAGCAAGGCAAGGAGACCTCTATGATGAGCAATCTTGAGAAAAACGAAAGCCTCAAGACGATGGTACTCTCTGAAACACCTTGGCTGGCCGCTGCCGAAAAGGAAACCGACCAGAAGCATCAGCTTGTCAACTTCCTCGACGAATCAACTATCGGTTACAGGACGGATAATTTTATCCAAAAGCTCCGGAGCTTGCAAAACGCTGACGGGTCATTCAGTTGGTGGCCGGGTATGCATGGAAGTGCCTATGTAACCATAGCCGTGACCAAGATTTTGACCCGTCTCAACACCATGATGGGCACTGTTCAAGCTACATCGGCAATTCTCGACAATGCCTTTGAATATCTCGACCGTCGCATTGCTGAAGAAGTAATCGAACTTAAAAAACAGGAGAAAAAAGGAGAAAAGAATCTCATACCCAGCGAATTGGCCTGCAATTATCTGTATTGCAACGCATTGGCTAATCGCAAAGAGACCAAGACCATGACGTATCTTGTGGGAGTGTTGGAGAAGATGCCAACCCAACTCACCATCTACGGAAAAGCAGGATCAGCCGTCATTCTTGCTCAATATGGCAGAAAACAACGCGCTGGGGAATACTTGCAAAGTATCAACGAGTATTCCGTTTACACCGAAGCAATGGGTCGGTACTTTGACACCCCACGTGCACAATATAGTTGGGCAGACCACAAAATACCCACGCAGGTGGCAGCCATAGAGGCTATGAAACTCATTAAGCCGAACGATAGCAAGACCATCGAAGAAATGCTTCGATGGCTGTTGCAAGAGAAACGCACCACCGGCTGGAACACGCCAATCAATGCCACAGATGCTGTCTTTGCATTCTTAACCGATGAACGCAGCAAAGTGGATAAGGATAAGTTCACCTCCGGAGCACAGACCACGCTCAAAATCGACGGTCAACCGCTGGCGTTGCCACAGGCCACAGCTGGACTGGGCTATGTCAAGACCTCTGCTTTTGCCGGCAACAACGCTACATTTACGGCCGAAAAGACGAGCGAAGGCACTTCTTGGGGGGCACTCTATGCACAGTTCTGGCAGGAAAATACAGAAGTAAAGTCTGCATCGTCAGGACTGACAGTTCGTCGCGAAATCCTATCTGCCAACGGCAAGAAAAATGCCACAAGACTTCAAGTGGGCGACAAAATCACGGTACGCATCACCATCAAGGCCGATCGCGACTATGACTTCGTGCAAGTGCAGGACAAGCGAGCCGCCTGCTTGGAGCCAGTCGGACAAATCAGCGGATATCATTGGAGCTACTATTGCAGTCCTCAAGACAATGTAACTTCCTACTATTTTGACCGTATGAGCAAAGGAACGCACGTTGTAGAAACCCAATATTACGTAGACCGAGAGGGCAATTATGCCACCGGTATCTGTACCGCACAATGCGCATACAGTCCTGAATTTTCAGCCCGGGAAGCCGCAAAAAAACTGAACGTCAGCAAATAGCATCACGCGTCAACGTCTACTGAAGAATATAAGAATAGGACTATGAATATGAAATATATCACGGGCCTCTTGCTTGCACTCTCCGTTTGGACTGCGCAGGCACAGGAGATTACCACCGAAAATGAAATTATAGACTGTGGACAGGTTGTTTTCAAGAATCCTGTCACTGCCGAATTTGAAGTTAAAAACAGTGGCGGACGAGCGCTTGTCATCAGCGATGTGCGCACCAGTTGTGGATGCACCACTGTGGACTATCCAAAGAATTCAATCGCACCTGGTGAGAAGTTTGTGGTCAAAGCCACCTACGATGCCAAGCAAATGGGACATTTCAACAAACAAATAGGTATCTACAGCAATAGCTCGGCAAAACCAATGATGCTTTCTATACGTGGTGTCGTTGTGAAAGAGGTCGTGGATTTCGCTGGCCAATATTCTTATCGTTTAGGCGGATTAATGGTCGATATCAACGATATTGAGTTTGATAACGTAAACCGCGGCGACCGACCCACTCAGAAAATACACATCAAGAACGTGGGTTCGGTAACAGCTCAACCCGTTGTTATGCATCTGCCCGACTATCTCAAGGCTGAAATCTCGCCCTCCCGCATTGCTCCGGGACACAGTGGCACGATCAAAATCATTTTGGATTCATACCGCCTGCGCGACCTTGGACTTACCCAAACTTCTGTATACTTAGGTTCATTCCTCGGCGACAAAGTGACTCCGGAGAAAGAAATTTCTGTGTCTACGGTATTACTTCCCGGCTTTGAGAACATGACAGACGCTGTGAAAATGTATGCACCCAAGATGCGTCTGTCAGCCGGGAGCCTCGAACTGGGCAGCTTTAACGGTAAGGCCAGGAAAAAAGGAACGATTGAAATCACCAACGAAGGTCGCTCGACACTGAAGATTAACCGTTTGCAAATGTTTACCACCGGACTGGAAGTGTCGCTCAACAAGACAAAAATCCAACCGGGAGAGAAAGCTAAACTGAAAGTAACGGCAGTTGCTGCAGCATTGAAGAAAGCCCGTTCCAAACCACGTGTGCTCATGATAACCAACGATCCGGAGAACACAAAGGTGGTCATCAATATTCTTGTCGACCAATAGCATTGTCCGCAATACCGAACATCCCATACGAACATGAATGTACAAGTTGAAATAGACGGTGGTAGCGGTTTCTGTTTTGGAGTGACCACAGCCATTAAGAAAGCCGAGGAAGAGCTTGCTTCCGGCAAGACATTATATTGCTTAGGCGACATCGTGCACAACAGTATGGAGGTAAACAGGCTCCATAAGCATGGCCTGATTACCATTAACCATGAGCAGATGAAACAGCTTCACAACGTGAAGGTGCTGCTCCGCGCCCATGGTGAACCGCCCGAAACCTACGAACTGGCCAGGAAAAACAACATCGAGATCATCGATGCAACATGCCCCGTGGTACTGGCCCTGCAGAGCAGAATCAAGCGAAAGTATGATGCTAATCCCGAAAGCCAAATCGTTATTTTTGGCAAGAGCGGTCATGCGGAGGTTCTCGGACTGGTGGGACAAACGCGGTCGGATGCTATCGTGGTGGAAAACATTGAAGATGTAAAGCGTCTTGACTTCAACCGCAGCATCTACCTTTACTCCCAGACCACCAAAAGTCTCGATGAGTTCCACCGAATCATCAACTACATCCAACAGCATATCTCGCCCAAGGCCACCTTCAAAAGATTCGACACGATATGCCGGCAGGTGGCCAACCGCATGCCTAACATTGCCGAGTTTGCTTCCAAGCACGACCTGATTCTGTTTGTGAGTGGTCGGAAAAGCTCCAACGGCAAGGTGCTTTTCAAAGAATGCCAGCGTGTAAACGCCAATAGTTACCAGATCGAGAGTGCAGATGAGATTGACTTCAAATGGTTTGAAGGCGTGAAAACCATTGGTATTTGTGGAGCCACGAGTACGCCAAAATGGCTGATGGAGGAATGTCGGGATGCCATTCTCAAACATTAATCATCTCAACAAGAAAAATTTCTGCTTGCCTTTTTTATTTTTTGAAACTGTCTCTTCTTTAACTCTACAGGTGTTTATCAACTGAATTGTCGGTTGCTCTCGCGACAAACATCGCGCTCCTTAACCAACAGCATCTCCGTTTTTTATCTGCCATTTTGTCATAAACATCGATCAGGCATGTGATTTGAGTTGAAAGGTATGGTAGCAGAAAACTACCCATCATATTGACAAGCAAAAACAAAAATAAAGAAAGGAGCAAATCATGACATTTGACAAATTTACTATCAAAGCCCAAGAGGCCGTGCAAGAGGCGGTGAACATCGCCCGGCAGGCCAATCAGCAGGCTATCGAGCCGATACATCTGCTGCAGGGCATCATGCAAAAAGGCAAGGACGTTACCACTTTCGTGTTTCAGAAGTTGGCCATCAATGCCATGCAAATCGAGAATTTAGTGCAGCAGGAGTTGCAACATCTGCCGCGCGTGGAGGGCGGACAGCCTTATTTTTCCAACGAGACCAACCAAGTGTTGCAGCGTGCCATGGATTATGCACAGAAAATGGGCGACGAGTTCGTGTCCGTAGAGCCTATGCTGCTGGCCATTTTGCAGAGCAACTCTCCTGCCGGCCGCATTCTGAAAGATGCCGGATGCACGGAGCAAGAGATGCAGAAAGCCATACAGGAGCTGCGCCAAGGCCAGCAAGTGCATAGCCAGAGTGGCGACGAGAATTTTCAGGCACTATCGAAATATGCCAAAAATCTGGTAGACGAGGCCCGCAAGGGCAAGCTCGACCCGGTGATCGGGCGCGATGAGGAGATACGCCGTGTGCTGCAAATTCTGTCGCGCCGCACCAAGAACAATCCTATATTAATAGGTGAACCGGGCACGGGCAAGACTGCCATTGCCGAGGGTTTGGCACAACGCATCGTGCGGGGAGACGTGCCGGAGAACCTGAAAAACAAACAACTCTACTCGCTCGACATGGGCGCATTGGTGGCCGGAGCGAAGTATAAGGGTGAGTTTGAGGAGCGACTGAAGAGCGTTATCAAGGAGGTTACCGGCGCCGAAGGCAACATCATTCTCTTCATCGACGAGATACACACGCTCGTGGGAGCCGGCGGCGGCGAGGGAGCCATGGACGCGGCCAACATCTTGAAGCCCGCCTTGGCACGTGGCGAACTGCGTGCTATCGGTGCAACAACGCTGAACGAGTATCAGAAATATTTTGAGAAGGACGCGGCATTGGAGCGGCGTTTCCAAACCGTTATGGTGGACGAGCCGGACGAAATGGATGCCATCTCGATTCTCCGCGGACTGAAAGAGCGCTACGAGAACCACCACAAGGTGCGTATTCAGGACGATGCCTGCATTGCTGCCGTGCGACTTTCCGAGCGGTATATATCCGACCGGTTCCTGCCCGACAAGGCCATCGACCTGATGGACGAGGCTGCTGCCAAGCTGAGAATGGAGCGCGACTCCGTGCCCGAGGAACTCGACGAGATTACCCGCCGGCTCATGCAGCTCGAGATTGAGCGCGAAGCCATTAAGCGTGAGAACGACGAGGGCAAAATACAACAGCTCGACAAGGACATCGCCGAACTGAAAGAGCAGGAGCGACAGTACCGCGCGAAGTGGGAAACCGAGAAGGGACTTGTCAACAAGATACAGCAGGACAAGCAGGAGATGGAGAACCTGCGGTTTGAAGCCGATCGTGCTGAGCGCGAGGGCAACTACGAGCGGGTGGCCGAGATACGCTACGGCAAGTTGAAACAACTGCAAGACGATATCGACAACATACAGCTACAGCTCAAGGCTACACAAGGCGGAGCGGGCCTGATTCGCGAGGAAGTGACGGCCGACGACATTGCCGAGGTGGTGAGCCGGTGGACCGGAATACCCGTGGCACGAATGATGCAGAGCGAGCGCGAGAAGCTGCTGCACCTCGAAAAGGAACTGCACAACCGTGTGATAGGTCAGGACGAAGCCATACAGGCCGTTGCCGACGCCGTGCGCCGGAGCCGGGCCGGGCTGCAAGATCCGAAGAAACCCATCGCCTCGTTCATCTTCCTCGGCACCACCGGAACGGGTAAGACCGAGCTGGCCAAGGCCTTGGCAGAATATCTCTTCAACGATGAAAACATGATGACACGTATCGATATGAGCGAGTATCAGGAGAAGTTCAGCGTATCGCGGCTCATCGGCGCACCTCCGGGATACGTGGGCTATGACGAGGGCGGACAACTCACCGAGGCCGTGCGGCGCAAGCCTTACAGCGTGGTGCTGTTCGACGAAATCGAGAAGGCACATCCCGACGTGTTTAATATCTTGTTGCAGGTGCTCGACGACGGCCGCCTGACCGACAACAAGGGGCGCACGGTGAACTTCAAGAACACCATTATCATCATGACCTCCAACCTCGGCAGCCAGTATATCCAGGAACGCTTTGCCGACCTCAACGACTACAACCGCGAGGAAGTCATCAGCGACACGCGCCACAACGTCATGGAGATGCTCAAGAAGACCATACGTCCGGAGTTTCTCAACCGCATCGACGACATCATCATGTTCCTGCCACTCACCAAGCAGGAGATTGGCCAAGTGGTGACATTGCAGCTGCAACATGTGCGCAACATGCTCGAACCACAGGGCATACGGATAGAGTGGACACCCGATGCCGTCGACTGGCTGGCCGGCGTGGGCTACAATCCGGAGTTTGGTGCACGCCCCGTGAAGCGAGCCATTCAGGAGTATATGCTCAACAAGCTGTCCAAGAAGATTCTGGCAGAAGAAGTGAACCGCGAGAAACCCATAGTGGTAGATGCCAACGCCAACGGCTTGGTGTTTCGCAACTAACGGTTGAAAGCTAATGATTATGCAAGGGGATATGCCACGATAGCATATCCCCTTGTTGTGTTATCGGCCCTAATTCTTGAAAAGTTTCAGGGGATAGTTACAAAATAATAGCGTATAAAGACGTGGCCACCTTATATTTTTCCCAGTTGGTTGGAACCTATGTGCAGCGGTGTGGTGTTTTCCATGATTTCTTGTAGATTATCTTGACAAAAACCTCTCCATGCTTCGCGTATTTGAAAATAATTATCCCGCAGTCTGAAATTCGCGAATTTTGAGGGTGTTTGTAGCATATTGATTACCAGGCGTTTAGCCATGTAGCCCGTTTGGCTACGGTTTTATCACCTGCGATTGGATATCGAATGGCGCAACGATTAAAGCTTAGTCGCGCAGCGTGTAGGCTTCAACCGCACGGTGATGAGGCCTTAACCGTACGACGAATAGACTGTCATCGCAACGTCTTTGAATTTTTCTTGTTGTCGCAACAGAATATTTGGGCAAAAACATAGCGCATTTTTCTCTATATGTTCCGAAAAGAATGACCCGAAAAACGGTACATATTTTTTACACCAAGCAGCTTTTCTTGTATTCACGCGGGCATCAGCATGTTTGCAGTTACTTGCATCGGCATGTTTGTGGTCTTATGCATCGATTGTCCTGTTGCTGTCCTGCATCGACACCCACGACTGCACACGACTTCCTGCTCATGTCGTGAAAAGTCGTGAAAGTCGTTGCGAGAAATCAACTGCGCAGCTTAATTTTGAATTATGAATTGTGAATTTTGAATTGAAAAAATCCTCCGCTCGGCTATGCCGAATCTTAGAATATATAGAGAATATCTTTTCATAAATATAAAGCTTATCGCAGAAAATCTTACACTCTTGCTTCGCAAGATAATCTTAGAATATCTGCTCACCCTCACTGCGTAGCCAAATGTGAAATGAAAATTGTGATGAGTTGATGTGCTTGCGAATAATTTTTGAATTGCAACGCGCAGCCAATTTTGAATTATGAATTTTGAATTGCATCGCGCAGCTAATTGTGAATTATGAATTATGAATTTTGAATTGCACTGCGTAGCCTAATTGTGAATTGAAAATTGTGACGAGTTGATGAGCTTGCGAATAATTGTGAATTGAAAACTCCGCTTTGTTGCGCGATAATTACACCTTTTTCATTATCTTTGCAACTATTGAATAACAAAACTTAAATCATGGACGAAAAAGAAAGAGAGGCTATTCAGCTGCCCGACAACGCATTTAGAGAATTGAAAGAAGGCGAGGAATACGAACCCGTCATGAAACCCTCGCAGGCATATCCGGAGGTCAACGCCTGGTCGGTGACCTGGGGCATACTCATGGCCATGCTGTTTTCGGCTGCCGCTGCCTACTTAGGCCTGAAAGTAGGACAGGTGTTCGAGGCTGCCATACCCATTGCCATTATCGCCGTCGGCGTATCCACAGCCACCAAGCGTCATAAGGCATTGGGCGAGAATGTCATTATCCAGAGCATCGGAGCCTGTTCGGGTGCTGTGGTGGCCGGATGTATCTTCACGCTGCCGGCTATCTATATTTTGCAAAACAAATATCCCGAGATGACCACTTCGTTTCTCAATATGTTTTTGGCTTCGGCCTTGGGAGGCGTGTTGGGCATCTTGTTTCTCATCCCCTTCCGCAAATATTTCGTGAGCGACATGCACGGCAAGTACCCCTTCCCAGAGGCCACGGCCACCACGCAGGTGCTCGTGTCGGGAGCCAAGGGCGGCGACCAGGCTAAACCATTGCTGCTCGCAGGACTGGTGGGCGGACTTTACGACTTCGTCGTTGCCAGCTTCGGGTGGTGGAACGAGAACTTCACCAGCCGGTTCATTGGCATTGGGCAAGACCTTGCCGACAAAGCCAAGCTCGTATTCAAGGTGAACACGGGTGCCGCCGTGTTGGGCTTGGGCTATATCATCGGACTGAAATATGCCCTTTACATCTGTCTCGGCTCGCTGGCCGTATGGTGGCTCATCGTGCCGGGCATGTCGATTGTTTTCCACGACCAGGTGCTCAATATGTGGGACCCGGCCATTACAACGGCCGTGGGCGACATGAGTCCGGAACAAATTTTTAAGGCCTACGCCCGCAGTATCGGCATTGGCGGCATTGCCATGGCCGGTGTTATCGGTATTGTGAAGAGCTGGGGAATCATCAAGGATGCCGTGGGTTTGGCTGCCAAAGAACTCAAAGGCAAGGGTGGCAGTATAGAAGATGTGAAACGCACCCAACGCGACATTTCGTTTAAGATTATCGGCATCGGGAGCATTCTCGTTATCCTGCTCACGTTTATTTTCTTCTGGTTGGGCGTGATGAAAGGCAACCTGCTGTTTGCCGTTGTGGGCATACTGCTTGTTACGTTCATTGCCTTTCTCTTTACCACCGTGGCTGCCAATGCTATCGCCATTGTGGGCAGCAACCCCGTTTCGGGCATGACGCTTATGACCTTGATACTCGCCAGCGTGGTGATGGTGGCTGTCGGGCTGAAAGGTACGGCCGGCATGGTGGCAGCATTGGTCATGGGCGGTGTGGTGTGCACGGCTCTATCGATGGCCGGAAGTTTTATCACCGACCTCAAAATTGGTTATTGGCTTGGCACCACGCCTAAGAAACAGGAGACCTGGAAGTTTCTCGGCACATTGGTCAGCGCGGCTACGGTGGTGGGTGTGATGATTGTGTTGAACAAGACCTACGGCTTTGCCAGCGGCAAGCTCGCCGCTCCTCAGGCCAACGCCATGGCCGCCGTGATCGATCCTCTGATGAACGGTGTGGGTGCACCATGGGTGCTCTATGCCATCGGTGCAGTCATCGCCATTGTGCTCGACCGCCTGCACATCCCTGCCCTACCCTTCGCGCTGGGTATGTTCATTCCGTTGGAACTCAATATCCCGCTGATTGTGGGCGGTGGTGTGAACTGGTATGTCACCTCGCGCAGCAAGGACGAGGCTGTAAACAAGGCTCGTGGCGAGAAGGGTACACTCGTTGCCAGCGGGTTCATTGCCGGTGGCGCATTAATGGGTGTGGTGAGCGCGCTGCTGAAATTCGGCGGACTGGAGCTTTCCATCGCCGAAAGCTGGTGGGCCAACCCGCTGTCGGAGATATGCTCGCTCCTGGCCTACGTCTGCCTGATTGGCTACTTTATATGGGCCACCAAGGTGAAGACCAAGGCATAAAAAGGCAGCTGCCAGACTGTTAAAGAGACGGTTAAGCCCCTGATGTTCGACGTGAATATCAGGGGCTTAACATTTCCAAACCGCTGGAATGTGACGCTGAGACATGGAAAAGAGCATCGGCATCGGACGCCTTACTGCTGCCTGAACATCGGCAAAACAGAGCTAAGGAATCGCGAGAGGTGTTGCGGCTTGGTGTCTCGACCCACCAGTCTGGACTTGCTGTAAGTGATAACGAGCCGCTTCTTGGCTCTCGACATGGCCACATAGAGCTTCCGCGCGTCCTCGGCCAAGCCTTTCGGATTGTTCTCGTTATAGTAATTGGGAATGCGGCCGTCCACCACATCGAAGACAATGACATTGTCGAACTCAAGCCCTTTAGCCTTGTGAATGGTGGTGACAAATATGCGATCATCAATGGTTGACGACCCACAGAGATCGGCTTCCTTGAAAGTGTTTATCTCCATGATATGGCGATTGAGCTGCTCTTTCAAAGAAGGGTCGCGCCGCTCATCAATAACGTCATCGGTCAGGAATCTGAAAATATATTCAATCTTAGGTATCTCGCGCATCCACCCGTTGCTCCTCATCTGCGCATAGAAACGTTTTGCCTCCGTCACGACAGCAGGTTCTTCCGTGTTTTGCTCACGAGAGTATAGACGTTCACGACCCGTGGCATAGAGCTCGTGGTAGTTTTGGCGCAACAGGCGGATGCGTTCCCGTGTGGTTTTGCGACCCAGAAACTCCTTTTGCGAGTTGAGAAGCTCCTGTGCCCGCGTGTTGCAATACCTCAAAAGAGACACTGTCGCATTCACGTCGTCATCGGCCAAGTGGGAGTTTGTACCCTCCAAGTGCAGTTCCTGCAACAGTAACTTCAGCTTGAACGCTTTCAGTTCGGGTCTTAACAAACGAATGATTTTCAAGGAGTCCAAGCAAACGGGATGTTCCTTTTGCCAATCAACATGAGGCAAATAACGTCGCAGGTTATAGTCCATGATGCGATAATCATATTCTGCATTATGCCCTATCAGCACATCGCTACCCACAAAGTCGAGAAACATTTGCAAGCCTTCCTCGTGCGGACGAATGGTTTGGTGCTCGCGCTCGCCGATGATTGGATTGGGGATATCGCCCAACATCTTGGGAATTTCGCGCCCGGTCTCGATATGAACAGAGAACTTGTCCACGGTCTTGCCGTTTCTGATGCGCTCGGCCGCAATCTGAATCACATCATCATCAAACACGTTGAGTCCGGTGGTTTCGGTGTCGAACACCACTATCTCTTGCTCATTATAGATGCGCAAAAACTCCTGTATATAGGTCGAATCCTCGTAATCGAAGAAGTCGGACGGTGTGATGCCGCGCACTTCCAACCGATGAACGAACTGCCGCGCGGAGGCATTGCTCTGGAAAACCATCAGTCCCTTGAGCAATCGCGACCATGCCAAGAAGTTGTGCTCGTTGGCCAACACGCTCAGATGAGCCATGATGAGCTTCACTTCCGGTGTGGCAAAGAGGTCGGTGCCCGACACCTTGAAATGGGTCTGCGCACGCTCCGCCAGTTTCTTGCTAATCATGTCGGCATCGTTGTTGGCATTCACGATGACGGCTGTGGTTTCATTGGGATAGTTATCAAAAAAGCCTGATGCCATACGCACTACATCATCAAACTCAGCCTCGATGTTGTCGCTCGCCACAATACGCAATTCGTTGCCCACCGCTGTATTGTCCTTCTTGGCTTCGGGCAGCAGTTCGGGGTCGAAATGCAATTCTCGAACGGCATAGGTGTTGAGCAAATCGACCAGATATTTGGGCGAGCGGTGGTTGATACCCAGATGATGTAGGCTGCCCTTGCAACGATGTTTCAGCAACTCCAATATCTGCAACTTGGCACCCATAAACGAAAAAATAGCCTGCATCTCGTCGCCCAGATACATAACAGCGCCCTTGTTGGCAGCAGCGTTGCCACCCCTATCATCAAACTTGAACGTCGAAAGCGCATCGATAATAGCCAGTTGCATCATGTTCAAGTCCTGCACTTCGTCCACCTGAATCCACGGATAGCGTTTGTACGAAGCATCTTCTCTCAATGCAATGTAGGTTTTCTGCAACAGGTCTTCAAAGTCGAGAAGGTTGTTTTGAAGTTTATACGCCTCGTAGGCATGTGCATAGCGCATCTTCATTATGGTTTGCTCCGCCACGTGTCGCAAGGCCAAGTCGAAATCTTCCGAACGTATAAAGTCAAGATAAAAATCCGTATGTTCGTAGATGTCAATCATGGTTTCAGCCGTGAACGGACGATCCTGCATCTTGCAAATAGCACACATCACGGTCACGTCTTCCTTGGTGGCACACTCCGGATGCAGGCGCAGCGGCTTGGGAATGCCATGTTGCACCTCATACATCAGGTGAGAGAAAAACATAATCTGGCTGTAATACCGTCGGCGCTGGTTATTGGCCAGTGCTCGTTCCTCGTCTTCCTGAAGATACATCGCAAGTATGCTCATCACCGTGTCGTCGTCTATAATCGCGCTGTCGGCCGGAACCACAGCATTCTCGAACAGAAATCGTGAGCAGAAACGGTGCACATTGCCCACGAAAACGTCCCCGGTGGCATGATCGTCTATATTTTCGGAGATACGCTCACGCATGCCTCGGGCGGCTCGGTTGGTAAACGTAAGACAAAGCATGTCCTCGTATGCCACACCAAGGGCATGTGCCCGACGTATGCGCTCGGCCAGAATCTGAGTCTTTCCACAGCCCGGAGGAGCCAAAACAAGGTGGCATCCATCGTTGATATCAATGATTTCCTGCTGCGTGGTATCGGGTATCCACCCCATACTTCGATTTTGCTTCATGGTCCAAAGTTTTTACAAACATACTCATTTTTTGCAAAACATGGTTAGGACAACACCAAAAATTCATCATAAAATCTTATCTTTGCAAAGATGAAGATTATACGCAACAACTTATTGCCCCCAAAAAACTTCAATGCCATCAACATCATGGGCATGCTCTTCTGTCGTAAGTCCACAGAGATTACCCCCGCCATTGTTCGTCATGAACAGATCCATACCCGTCAGATGATAGAGTTGCTGTTCATCGGTTTTTATATCTGGTATTTCATCGAGTGGCTCATTCGCTTACCCATGAAAGGCAACGCTTATTACAACATTAGTTTTGAGCGCGAAGCCTACGACCACATGTACGATAAGTACTATCTGCAGCGGCGCAAGCGCTACGCTTGGATGAAGTATTATAAATTAACACATAGCTGAACTGACAAAAGGTTTACAAACAAGGGTATGCCGTCACAGTATACCCTTGTTGTGTATTTAATCAGAGAGTTTCTCGCCCCATTTTTTATGAGGATAGCCTGAATAAGATTTCCTATTCCCCTACCAAAACAATGCCGCCCATCGGCTGTATCGTCACCTTGACCTTTCCATTCCGGTCTACCTTGAGGGTGCGCAACTCCGAATCAGGCCACATCTGCCCCTTTTTGGCTTTCTTGTCAAGATAATATTGTACGGTCTTGCCAGCCAACATGGGCAGGTTCAAGTTGAGGTGTTTGGCTTCGTTGGTGCCATTAATTCCGCCGACATACCATTTGCCGCCCGACTTGCGGGCCACAACGGCATACTTGGTGGGGTATCCGTCTATAAACTTGGTTTCGTCCCACGTGGTCGGCAACTGCCTCAAGAAGTCTATCTGATGCTGCGGAAGCTCGTCCACCACGTTGGGGGTGACTTCCACACAGTTCACGCTGCACTGATTGGTGATGCCGGTCGCCATCTCGAACACGTCGGAGGTGTAGCGCCGATGACGGCTTTTGTTGTCCTTGCTCATCATGCGGTTCATCATGACGCCGCCCCAATCGAAACTTGCCACAGCGTTTCGGCCAAACGGATGCAGAGCCATGTCGTAGCCCTCGCGCTGTGCATGCTCGGAGGTAAAAAACACATTCTCGGATGCCAGAGCAGCTTCCGAGGCCACGAAGTTGGGATACATGCGCTCCCACCCACGTGGCAACGTGCAACCATGGAAGATGACTTGCAGACCGAAATCGTTGGCATCGCTGAGAATATCTTCATAGAGTTGCATGGTTTGCTGTTTGTCGCCGGCAAAGAAGTCCACCTTGATACCCTTTACACCAATTTTCTGCAGCCATGCCATTTCCTTCTTTCGGTTGATGGCACGATGCATGATGTTTCGCGGTCCCTGCGGTGCGTCGTTCTCAAATCCGTTTGAATTATACCAGAGCATCAGACTCACGCCCTTGCTTTGCGCATATTTAGATAACTGTTCGATGCGTTCACGGCCTATCTGCGTGTCCCACCAATTATCCACAAGGTTGTATTCATAGCCCATCTTGGCTGCCAGGTCGACAAACTTCACCTGGTCGTCATAATTGATACTCCCGTCCTGCCATATCAGCCAGCTCCACGTGTAGCGACCCGGCTTGTAGTTTTCGGAAGAGGCATACTGTTCCTCCACCACATCATAGGGAATGGTCGTCTCTACGATTGGAGCCAACGTCGCCCCCACGGTGATGGTTCTCCAAGGCGTTTCGCCGGGCAAGGAGATGGCTGCCCACGGTGTGCCGTTGCCGTTCATCTCTCCCTCCTGCGGATAGGCAATGGTATAACCCTTGCCTGCCTGGTAGTCGCTCAGGCGGGCACCCACATATTCTCCGGACACGCCCGTCTCCGAGACAAGCACCCATCCGTCCGTACCCACATGGAACAAGGCCGGAAAAGTGTAGCCCACCCCATATTGCGATTTCTTATCCATAGGAGCATCGGAGCTGAACACCTCCTCATAACTGGGCTTGGTGCGCTCCCAACCCGTCATCGGTTGTATCTGGGGAGACAGAAATGTGGTGGTATGAGTGGGCAGGTTAAAGCTGCTGACCTCACCATAGATCACAGCACACTTGGGATTATTCTGCTTGGGGCGAAGGAGCCGGTAGCGATAAGCCACGTCATTGTTAGCAATATAGAAATCGACCTCTATCGTTCGTTCCTTCTTATTGGTAAACGACAGCGTAACCCGCCGTGCCTGCTGCTCCACTCGGGATGTCTTGGTTCGCGTCATCGAGTATTTATTGGTGAACTCTTCATCCGTCTTCACCGTCATGGTGAGCCCCTGCGTGAAATCACCGATATTGGTCTTCAGGCCGAGCGATGATGTACCAAGCATTTGCTTGCCGTCGTAAGTTAGTTGGTAAGTTGCCCTTCCACCGTCGTCAGACACGGTAACAACCAATTTTCCGTTGGGCGAGGCAAAATTCTTTTCTGTTGCCCATGATGACAAGGCAACCATCATAGAGAGTGATAGGATAAATGTTTTCTTCATGACAGGTTTTCATTCCGTAATTCTTTCAATACGAACAAATTAGGTATTTTCGAGAAATGGGGTTAATCCGGTTGATCTGATAAATTTGGTTATATCGTTTGCAAATATACAAAAAAGTATCAAAGGTACAATTAAAAGCCACGTTTTCTTTTTTGAAATGCTCACATAGTCACATTTCAGCACTCAAGCTGTGAAAGATTCCGCCCAAACATCATGCAACCCACACTGTCGCGGGGAAGGCCCGGAGCGCATAAAGCAAGGAAAGATGTCATCATAGGAGTTCATGTTTAGCGTATCGCGGCCGACGGACAAGTGCTTCACGGCCGAAAGACAAGCGTCTGGCAACCGACAGACGCGCGTACGCCGAACGCGATACGACACGGCGAAAGCTGAAAGGTGTAAGGAAAATGGCTTGCACATACAGTGCCGAGCGCTGCAAGGCAAGTGCAAGCCTTGCCCAAACACCTATATATGCAAAGTCGCCCGGACATCACGTCCAGGCGACCTTTTCACTTCTCGAATGTTTTAGCAATTTGTCTTTATGTAGTTATGATCTTTAGAAATCACATTTGCTCATTATTTCTAATAATATTGCAAAGATAAGGATTAAACCAGTGCATGTCAAAAATTGTTATAGCTTTTCGACGAAAAACAACGAAAACGTTTACGAGAGATTTCTAATTCGACCTGCAACACGCTAAAGTCGTGATTCCGAAATACCAAGACAGCTTACCCGTGAACTTGAATCGATGACGATTTCCAGACACGAATCAACAACTCAAAGAAAGTATGGGCGCCATACTATTAAGAATGAAAAAATAAAGTTGTATTAAAAAAGCGCATGCCCTAACCCATATATTCCAATCTTTTCAGTATCTTTGCACTGATGGTGAGGTGCATAGATGATCACCACAACTATAGATATAATACCGTATTAGATGAAGGAATTTGTGATTTCCGAGGCCAAGGCCGAAACCGCCGTTCTCGTGGGACTCGTTACTCCCCAGCAAAACGAGGCCAGAACCAAGGAGTATCTTGACGAACTGGAATTTCTGGCAGACACCGCAGGAGCCGTTACCGTGAAAAGATTCACGCAAAAAGTAGGAGGGGTAAACCAGACGACCTATGTGGGTAAAGGGAAACTTGCAGAAATCAAACAATATATACAAGAAGAGGAAGACAATGAACGCGAAGTGGGTATGGTGATCTTCGACGATGAACTGTCGGCCAGACAGCTGCGCAACATCGAAGCCGAACTGAAGGTGAAAATACTCGACCGCACATCGCTCATCCTTGATATTTTTGCCATGCGTGCACAAACAGCCAATGCCAAGACGCAGGTGGAACTGGCGCAATACCGATACATGCTGCCCCGACTGCAACGCCTGTGGACTCACCTCGAACGTCAGGGTGGCGGATCGGGCAACGGTTCGGTGGGACTCCGCGGCCCGGGCGAAACCCAGCTGGAGATGGACCGCCGTATTATCCTGCAACGCATCACGTTGCTGAAGCAGCGCCTTGTCGACATTGACAAGCAGAAGGCCACGCAGCGAAAAAACCGCGGACGGCTCATTCGCGTGGCTCTTGTGGGCTACACCAACGTGGGCAAGTCCACCATCATGAACCTGCTGTCCAAGAGCGACGTGTTTGCCGAGAACAAGCTTTTTGCCACGCTCGATACCACCGTGCGTAAGGTGGTCATCGGGAACCTGCCGTTCCTGCTGGCCGACACCGTAGGCTTTATCCGGAAACTGCCCACCGACCTGGTAGACTCATTCAAGTCGACGCTCGATGAGGTGCGCGAGGCCGACCTGTTGCTGCACGTGGTAGATATCTCGCACCCCGACTTCGAGGAGCAGATCAGTGTGGTGAACGAGACGCTGAAAGACCTCGGATGCTCTGACAAACCCCAGATCGTGGTCTTCAACAAGACGGACAACTATCAATGGGTGGAGAAAGAGCCTGACGACCTTACACCTGAGACCAAGGAAAACCTCTCGCTTGACGACCTTCAGAAAACCTGGATGGCCAAACTCGATGAGAACTGCCTGTTCATCTCTGCCAAGAATAAAGATAACATCGACGAGTTTCGCAATACGCTCTATCGCCAGGTGCGCATGCTGCATGTACAGAAATATCCCTACAACGACTTTCTGTATCCAATGGTGGATTAATAAAAAAATAGAATACAGAAACGTTAGCTCTTTATGAAAATGGAATACAGAAATCTTACTGACAAGGAAATCATCACGCTTGAAGACCGTAGCTGCTGGGCCGAAGACTGGAGCAACGTCCATGTGGCCGAAGACTTCAAGCCCAACTATATGCACAGGGTCATGCTCTACGGCGAGGTCAATATCGGTGCCTTCGAGAAAAACGTTGAGGTGACCAAGGACTTCTTCAAACACTCGGGCATCAACAATGCCACCCTGCGCAATGTAACCATTGGCGACAACTGTCTCATCGAGAACATAGGCAACTACATCAACAACTACACCATTGGTGACGATTGCCTCATCTCCAACATTTCGACTATCGAGACCACCGAGGGAGCTACATTCGGAGAGGGCAACCTCGTGTCGGTGCTCAACGAGGTGGGCGATGGCAATGTGGTGCTGTTCAAGGGATTGAACAGCCAATTTGCCTCGTTCATGGTGAAACATTTCCACGACAAGGAACTCAAGAAGGCCATCCGCCGCATCATCCGCGAAGAAATTGCGACCACAAGTCCGGACAGGGGAACCATAGGCAGCCGCGTGAAGATTGTAAACACCAAGGAGATAACCAACACGGTTATCAGCGATGACTGCGAGGTTAACGGTGCGGCCCGCCTGAGCGACACCACCATTATAGGCTCTCCAGACGCCAGCGTATATATCGGCACGGGAGTCATCTGTGAAAACTCCATCATCTGCGACGGCTCGTCCATCGTCAATTCGGTGAAGATGCAAGACTGCTTCGTGGGCGAGGCTTGCCACATCAGCAATGGCTTTACGGCATCGGGCAGTGTGTTCTTTGCCAACAGCTACATGAGCAACGGCGAGGCATGTGCTGCCTTCTGCGGCCCGTTCTCAGCCAGTCACCACAAGAGTTCATTGCTCATTGGCTGCATGTTCAGCTTCTACAATGCGGGGTCGGCCACCAACTTCTCCAACCATGCCTACAAAATGGGACCCATGCATTGGGGAACTCTGGAACGGGGCACCAAAACCGCGAGTGGGGCCTACGTGCTGATGCCGGCCACCATCGGCACGTTCAGCGTGTGCTTTGGTAAGCTGATGCACCACCCCAACACGCGCAGCCTGCCCTTCTCCTATCTCGTTGCATACGGAGACACGATGTACCTCTCGCCGGGACGAAACATAACGACAGTGGGGCTGTATCGCGACATTCAGAAATGGCCCAAGCGCGACCTGCGCCCGAAAACTTCACAAAAGAGCATCGTGAACCTGGACTGGCTGTCGCCATTCTCAGTCGGCGAGATTATCAAGGGAAAGAAAATTCTCGAAGATCTTCGTGCCGCATCGGGTGAAGACGTTTCAAGCTATAACTTCCACGAATATGTGATCAGAGGATCATCACTGAAAAAAGGAATAAAATACTACGACATTGCCCTGCGCATCTACATGGGAGCAGTGCTCAAGCGCGTGCGCAAACGCTATGACAGCGTCGTACCGCCAACAACCGACATCGGATTGGGCGACTGGAACGACCTGTCGGGATTGTTGCTGCCTGACACCGAGGAACAGCGCATCATCCAGGACATCAAGAACGGCACGCTCGACACGGTGGACAAGATTGTCGAACGATTTGTGGAAATCGACCAAAACTATCGTGCTTACCAATGGGCTTGGACCTACAGGTTGATTCTCGACTATTATGGATTGACCGAGTTGACCGAGGAAGATGCCGCCAGAATCAAGAAAGACTATATCTCTGCCCGGCGATCATGGATAGCAGAGATTCGCAAAGATGCCGAGAGGGAATTTGAGATGGGAGACGTTGAACAAGACGTGTTCGATAATTTTGTAAACAGTCTCGACCACGAAGTGGACTACGAAGATTAGAACTAAGAATAAAAACGGTATTCATTACAAGCAACAATGAAAATAAAAATCTTTTTGGCTGCCATGGCCACGGTGCTCGCAACGAGTACAACAGCGCAAGCTTATCAATATGAATCGGTGGAGGGCGACCCCATGCAAACCCGAATCTATACCTTGGACAACGGACTGAAGGTGTATCTGTCTGTCAACAAGGAGAAGCCACGTCTGCAAACCTATATCGCCGTGCGGACAGGCTCGCGCAACGACCCGGCCGAAACCACAGGGCTAGCTCACTATTTGGAGCACCTCATGTTTAAGGGCACCACACATTTTGGATCGAGCAACGTTCAGGCAGAAGCACCCCTGCTCGACTCCATACAAAACCGATATGAACGTTACCGCCTGCTCACGGACCCCCAAGCCAGGAAGAAAGCCTACCATGAGATAGATTCCATATCGCAGTTGGCCGCACAATACAACATCCCGAACGAATATGACAAGCTGATGTCGTCTATCGGGTCGGAAGGGAGCAACGCCTATACATCCAACGATGTGACCTGCTACGTGGAGGACATCCCGTCCAACGAGATAGAGACCTGGGCTAAGATTCAAAGCGATCGTTTCAAGAATATGGTTATCCGCGGATTCCATACAGAGTTGGAAGCGGTGTACGAAGAATATAACATCGGACTGACCAACGACATACGGAAATCGTGGGCAGCCCTCAACAAGAAACTCTACCCCAAACACCCCTACGGCACGCAAACCACCATTGGCACGCAGGAACATTTGAAAAATCCCTCGATTGTTAACATCAAGAACTACTACAACCGCTACTACGTGCCCAACAACATCGCTATCTGCATGGCGGGCGATTTCGATCCGGACAAGGTGATGGATATTATCAATAAATATTTTGGGGATTGGAAGAAAGACAATAGTCTTTCCCGACCAGAATACGCACCCATTGCCGACAGCACCCAGCCCGTGGACACAACAGTCATAGGTCAGGAGGCCGAATACGTGATGATGGGATGGAGAACCCGGGGAGCCGCCAGCTACCAGGCCGACACACTCCGCGTGATTGCCGACATGCTGCAGAACGGAAAGGCCGGACTGTTCGATGTCAACCTGAATATGCCCATGAAGATACAGGGTTCTGAAGCTTTCTATGAGGGAATGCACGACTATGGGCAACTCGTCTTGGTGGGCATGCCCAAACAGGGACAGACTACCGAGGCTGTGAAGAATTTGCTTCTTGCTGAAATTGAGAAATTCAGGAAAGGAGATTTTGGCGACAATCTGTTGCAATCCGTGGTAAACAACATGAAGCTGGCGTATTATCGTTCGCTACAGAACAACAAATCGCGGGCAGACAAGTTTGTTGATGCCTTTATCAACGACCAAAAATGGGAAGACCAAGTGCATGCCCTTGCCCGTATCTCGAAAATGACCAAGGAGCAGGTGGTGGCCTTTGCCAACCGGCATTTGAGTAACAACTATGTATTGGTGTACAAGAAGCAGGGCACCGACACAAGTATCAAGAAGATAGACAAGCCGGCCATCACGCCTATTCCTACCAACAACGACATGCAAAGTGATTTCCTGAAAGAAATTGTCAATACCAAACCCACACCTATTGAGCCTCGCTTTGTAGACTTCAGCAAGGACATGAGCAAGAGCAGTCTGGATGTCAACACACAGATGCTGTACAAGGAAAACACCAGCGACGATCTTTTCAACTTAGAGTTTGACTTCCCCGTGGGACACGAAAACGACAACCGCCTTGATGTCGCTCAAACCCTGCTCGACTATGCAGGCACGGCTAAGATGAAATCCTCGGATGTGAAGGAAGCTTTCTATAGCCTGGCATGTGACTTCAGCGTGAGGGTGGACAGAAACCACACTCGCTTTGCCCTGAGCGGCCTCAACGAGAACATGCCTGCTGCACTGAGGTTGTTTGCCAACCTAATGGAGAATGCAAGGATTAGCAAGACAGAATATAATAATGTGGTGAGTCTTATATTGAAGGATCGCGAGGACAAAAAGCAAAACCAAAGGGAAAACTTCTCCGCATTGCAAAACTATGGCATTTATGGAGCAGCGAGTCCCACACTCAATTTTATGACAGCAGCACAGCTGAATAAAACTGACGGCAACGCCTTACTTCGAGTATTGAGAAACGTGCGGCACCTCAACCCCATGACCATCATGTATTATGGACCGACGGCAGAAAAAGATTTGGCATCGATCGTCAGGAAGACATACCCAAGAAAGAAAAACGTCGTGACTTCCAAGCCGACGAACAGCGTGGAGTACAAGGCGCAGACCACACCCAAGACGGAAGTGCTGTTAGCGCCATACGATGCCAAGAACATCTATATGGTGCAATATCATAACGAGAACCGCACATGGTCGCCTCAAAATGCTGCCATCAACGCTTTGTTCAACGAATATTTCGGAGGTGGCATGAATGCGATCGTATTCCAGGAAATGCGTGAGGCACGCGGTCTTGCCTATTCGGCTGCTGCAAGGTATAACGAACCCAAGCGACTGAAGGATACAGAGGATTTCCGCACTTTTATTATCACGCAAAGCGACAAGATGATGGATTGCGTAGGCGAATTTAAAAGCCTGATCAACAACATGCCCAAACGACAGGCAGGCTTTGACCTTGCCAAGCAAAGCTTACTGAAATCGCTGTCGACCAGTCGGACCACGCGTTTCAACGTACTCAACTATTACATGAGAGCACAAGATTTAGGGCTGAACTACGACATTGCCCAGAGAATATACGATCAACTCCCTGCGCTGACGATCGACGACCTTGTAAAATTTGCATCCGAACGAATCGCAAACAAACCTTACAAGTATTTGATTCTCGGCGACGAAAAGAGTCTCGACATGAAAGCCTTGGAGAAAATAGCACCGATCCGCCGCGTATCGACCAAGGAGATTTTCGGCTACTAAGCCCATCAACAAATGACAACACCCCCAAGTTTATAACATAGAAAAAACTGACAACATCATTACAGAAACATTATATTATGGCAAATCCAGTAGAATTTAAGTATGCGCCCATGTTCCAGGTGGGCAAGGACAAAACCGAGTATCGTCTACTGAGCAAGGAAGGCGTGAGCACTACAGCGTTTGAGGGTAAAACCATCCTCAAAGTCGCACCCGAAGCACTCACACTGCTTGCTCAGCAAGGTTTCCACGACGTGGAATTCATGCTCCGTCGCGAGCACAATGAGCAAGTGGCCTCCATTCTGAAAGACCCCGAGGCTTCCGAAAACGACAAGTATGTAGCCCTTCAGTTCCTGCGTAATGCAGAGACAGCCTGCAAGGGTGTGTTGCCTTTCTGCCAGGACACGGGAACCGCTATCATCCATGGTGAAAAGGGACAACGCGTATGGACAGACTTCAATGACGAGGAAGCTCTAAGCTTAGGCGTGTTTAACACATTCACACAAGAGAGCCTACGCTATTCGCAGAATGCTCCCCTGAACATGTATGACGAGGTGAACACCCGTTGCAATCTGCCTGCACAAATTGACATTGAAGCTACCGAGGGTGATGAATACAGATTCGTGATGGTAGCCAAAGGTGGCGGTTCAGCCAACAAGACGTACTTCTACCCCATGACCAAAGCCACCATTCAGAACGAGGCAACACTCCTGCCTTTCCTCGTAGAAAAGATGAAGAGTCTCGGCACAGCTGCCTGCCCACCCTATCACATCTGCTTTGTCATTGGTGGCACATCACCCGAAAAGAATCTCCTCACCGTGAAACTCGGCTCCGTAAAATACTATGACGAGTTGCCCACCACCGGAGATGAGACCGGGCGCGCTTTCCGCGACACAGAATTAGAGAAGAAACTTCTTGTCGAAGCACAGAAAATCGGACTTGGTGCGCAGTTCGGCGGCAAATATCTTGCCCACGACATCCGCGTCATCCGCCTGCCACGCCATGGTGCCAGCTGCCCCATCGGCATGGGCGTGAGCTGCTCGGCCGACCGCAACATTAAGGGGAAAATCAACAAGGACGGCATTTGGCTGGAAAAAATGGACAGCAACCCAACAGAACTGATACCGGAAGAATACCGCAAGCCGGGCGAAGGCACCAAGGGAATTGAGATTGATCTCGACAAGGGCATGGACTCTGTGCGCTCCGAGCTCACCAAATATCCCGTGTCTACTCGCGTGAGCCTCAAGGGAACAATCATCGTGGCACGCGACATCGCTCACGCCAAGCTTAAGGCCAGACTTGATGCCGGCGAAGAATTACCACAGTATTTCAAGGATCATCCTGTGCTCTACGCCGGTCCTGCCAAAACTCCTGAAGGATTCCCCTGCGGCTCCATGGGACCCACAACGGCCAACCGCATGGATCCCTACGTAGACGAGTTCCAGCAGCATGGCGGCTCGCTCGTGATGATTGCCAAGGGCAACCGCACCCAAACAGTGACCGATGCCTGTCGCAAACACGGTGGATTCTATTTAGGAACCATTGGTGGCGTGGCTGCCGTTCTATCGCAGAGCAGCATTAAAAGCATTGAATGCGTGGAATATCCTGAGCTCGGCATGGAGGCTATTTGGAAGATAAAGGTTGAGGATTTCCCAGCTTTCATCCTCGTGGACGACAAGGGTAACGACTTCTTTAAGGAATTAAAGCCTCAGCCCGTCTGCAACATGGGAAAATAGAAAAGCCAGGGAAGATTATCGAATATTGCATCCCATTGCCCGAAAAGCAATGGGATGCTTGTATCTGTATATTGTTGGCAGAAGTGTCGCCGCTGCCTTCGGAATCAGGATTGTCCTTCTGCAATCTGAACTTCGGGCCAGTTCACCAGGAAAAGTTTGTCGGTGGCACGTGTAAAAGCCGTGTAGAGCCAATGAATATAGTCGGGGGTGAGCATGTCGGCCGTCATATAACCTTGGTCAACATACACATACTGCCACTGTCCGCCCTGCGCTTTGTGGCATGTCACCGCGTAAGCAAACTTCACCTGCAGGGCATTGAAATGGATGTCCTTACGCAAGGCTTTCAGTCGCTCTGCCTTTGTGGGTAAGTCTGCATAATCTTCCATCACATTGATAAATAACTTCTCGTTCTCTTCCCGAGTGAGTGCCGGAGCATCAGTGGTAAGCGAGTCAAGAATAATCGTGGCTTGCATTTCAAAGTTGTCGTAGTCGGGGAACTGAAGCCACACGTCAGCAAAGTGAAAACCATAGAACTCACGCTCATTCCATACACGCAACACCTTAGCACGGTCACCGTTGGCAAGGAAGGATGGGGTGTTGTCGAGTTGCTGTCCTCCAGGCACAGAAGAGTGCTCCTCATGCTTGATCTGCTCAGTCCAGAAATAATTGTTACGCACAATCATCAGCATATCACCCGGGCACAACATCTCTTCACGGTCGAGAACCCTACTGCGAATGCCCTGATTATAAACGTTGGCATGTTTGTTTGAACGTGTGACCACTATCGTTTCGTCAAGTCCGGCTTGGCTATAACTCGACTCCAAGCTATCAATAAGTTCAGTGCCCGATATCATCTCAATATCGTCAAATCCTCGAAATCTTATCTTTGGCAGTTCAGTAGCCATGTCATGCGTGATGAGTTGCCGAATATAGGTTGCATTATAGAGAATGCCGGAGTCGCGCTCCTGACGCAACACCTCGTTCAAATCGCATTGATACACCCTCATGCCGTAACCCTCAATAATCCCTGCGCTAAGTGCCGGAGCCTCCTTCTCACCAACCGGAGGAAGCTGTGCACAGTCGCCAATCAGCAATAAGCGGCAATTGTCGCCACTGTAGACATATTGCATGAGGTCGTCGAGCAAGCTGCCTGAACCAAACGAGCTATCATACGAGGGAATATTGCTCACCATAGAAGCCTCATCTACCACGAAGAGCATGTTCCGATATAGATTGTTGTTCAGGTTGAACTGGCCATCAAGTCCCTGGTACGACTTTTCCCGATAAATGCGTCGATGAATGGTATGAGCTGGCAGACCACTGGTCAGTGAGAACACCTTTGCAGCGCGACCAGTGGGTGCCATCAGTGTGAGCTTCTGTCCCAAGCGGTGGAGCGTGCGAACCATAGCTCCAGCCAAAGTAGTCTTTCCAGTTCCCGCAGAACCCCGAAGTATCATCACCACCCGATCGCTGCGGTCGGCCAGGAAACGTGCAAAGGTCTCCATGGCCTCCTGTTGATCCGCCGTGGGAATCCTATCAAATTCTTTTCTGATATAATTGATAAACTCTGCTTGTGTCATTGGAAATGAAGTGGAAGAAGATGAATTATGTTTTGTTAAAGACCAGCTACATCTGGGGTTATCTATTGAGTTTTTAGTATCTTTGCAACGCAGATCTGTCTTGCCTATGAGACAAAGTTAACAATAAAACGCGAGAAATGAGGTGTAATCTCAGAAATAAATATCTTTTGGCAGCGTGTGTACTGGTATTAGTAGCACTCTGTTTTCTGAGCATCTACAGTCCAATGGAATTTAGAACGGAACAGACTCGAAGAGAAGAAGCTGTGAAACGCCGGTTGGTGATGATCAGGGGCGCCGAGGAAAAATACATGGCTTCTCGCGGTACATATACACATTGCATGGACTCCCTGGTCAAAGCTCGCCTGCTTCCTGATTCAGCAAGATACATTCCTTTTTCAGACAACAAAGAGTTCACACTCACCACATCTGTGGTCATTGGGAAAAGCGGAAAAAACATTCCACTGATGGAATGCAGTGCCGGCTATGAAGAATATCTATATGGGCTTGATACCAATGCCATAGCAGAACTGATAGAGAAGGCCAATTCCTCCGGCCAATTTCCGGGACTCAAGATTGGTGACATTGCCGAGCCAAACAGTAATGCAGGCAACTGGGAATAGCTCTCAACCTTGACCCTTTACCCGTTATAAAATATGAATTGGAGATTATGAATTACAGTAAGTTGCCGCGTATGACCATTCGCGTAAGCAAAGGCTCGTTGGCTTTTGCCATCGCTGACAAGCAATCTGAAGACCAGTTGATTTTCAGACCCTACACCATTAAAAGTGGTGTTTCTATCTCTGCCAATTTACGTGAGGCATTCAAGACAGAAGACCTGTTGCAACACCCGACCACCCGTGCAAGGGTATTGGTGAACGCTCCCGTACTGCTGTTGCCAATTGAGGAATATGACGAGAAAAACTGCGAGACTCTATACATGCACAGTTTCCCAGACACGGAAGGATGCAGTATGATGAGTAACGTCTTGCCCGACCTGAATGCGGTGGCTCTTTTTGCAATCAACAAAGACCTGAAGCTTGTAGTCGAGGATCACTATTCAGATATCAAAATCACGACTTTGATGCTACCCGTGTGGCGCTACATGCATCAACGAAGCTTTATTGGCATCCGCAGAAAGCTCTATGCTCATTTTCATGACCACCAGCTGGAACTGTTTAGTTTTGAGCGCAACCGCTTTGTTTTCAGTAATCGATATGATGTGAAACATGCAAAAGATGCACTTTATTTCATCCTCTTTGTATGGAGAGAACTGGCACTCGACCAACAAAAAGACGAGCTCTATCTTTCTGGCGACATCATAGACCGCGAGGCGTTGGTTGAACAACTGTTGGCTCATCTGAGAAAAGTAACCGTGATTAACCCCTCTGCCGACTTTAACCGTGCGCCAATGACAAAAATACAGGGCATCACAATGGATTTGCTCACATTATATCTTGGTTGATCGATATAGATAAATTAAATAAAACCAATGATTTCAAAGTAAGACAGACATGAGAATCATTACAGGAAAATACAAAGGGCGTCATTTCGAGATACCTCGCACCTTCAAGGCTCGCCCAACGACCGATTTCGCAAAGGAAAGTATCTTCAATGTGATGAAAGGATATATTGACTTTGAAGGCATTGAAGCACTCGACCTGTTTGCAGGAACAGGCAGTATTTCACTCGAGTTGTTATCACGCGGATGCTCCTCTGTCGTGAGCGTGGAAGCTGACAGAGACCATGTGCGTTTTATCAGTCAATGTATGCAAAAACTCGGAACAGCCCAAAACATTTTGGTTAAAGGTGATGTCTTTAAATTTTTGAAATCATGTCACCGGTTGTTCGATTTCATTTTTGCCGATCCTCCCTATGCGCTGGAACAGTTGCCCACGATCCCTGACCTCATCATTGAAAACGGTCTGCTGAAAGACAACGGTTTCCTTGTTGTTGAGCATGGCAAGCAACTTGATTTCAGCAACCACCCTAACTTCATGGAACACCGAAAATATGGCAGCGTGAACTTTAGTATCTTCAGACCCACCGCAGTGAAAAACATGGTCATTGGAGAAGAGGAGTGACATGACTGTATATCCAAATGAGCTCCGGAAACTTTCAAGAACTATAATAACGGACTGACAACTCTTAACACGCTTTCCCACAACCGCCTTAAAAACGAACGGTTTTTTACTTTTCTTATTTCGTCGATAAGAACACAATGCTGCATGTCGTCAAGAAAAACCTTCTTCATTCGTAGTGCCATCGCCTCGTCGTAGAAAAAAATATTCGATTCGAAATTATGTTCAAAGCTCCGCGCATCGATGTTGGTGCTGCCACAGGTGGATATGCAGTCGTCGCTGACAAGCAATTTGGAATGATTAAATCCATCTTTATAAAGATAAACCTTAACCCCAGCCCCAATGGTCTCCATGACGTAGGAGGTACTTGCCCACTCCACAATCCTTGAGTCTCCTCTCTTGGGAATCATCAGCCTGACGTCTACTCCTGTCAAAGCAGCTGTTCGCAGCGCAAACATAACCGGCTCCTTGGGCAGAAAATAGGGGCTTTCCATATAAACATATCGACGGGCTTCGAACAGCACCCGAACATAACCCTGCATGATGTCGGGCCAAGGAGAAATGGGACTGCTCGTCACCACTTGTGCCAAGCAATTATTATTAATACGCGAATCTTGTTCCGGATAATATGCTCTTGACGTTATCAGCGTGCGGTCTACAAAGTACCAGTCCACCAAGAAGGCCCGCTGTATGCCATACACAGCCCCTCCCCTTACCAGCAAATGGGTATCACGCCACTTTTGTTTCTTTGTTCCCTTGACATATCGTGTGGCAATGTTGAAACCTCCAATAAATCCTACCTGACCGTCGATCACAATCAACTTGCGGTGGTTCCTATAGTTTACTTTCGAAGTAAATGCCGGAAACTTCACTGGCATGAAGGCATGCACATCTACTCCGCCATTCCGCATACGTTCAAAAAAAGACCCGCTCACCCGCCAGCACCCAACATCATCATAAATCACTCGAACCTCGACACCCTCGCGCGCCTTGTCAATCAGAGCATCGGCTACAAGATTGCCTAATTCGTCATCGTTGAAAATATAGGATAGAAGATGTATATGATGCTGTGCCTTGAGTATCTCATACAGTAGTGCAGGGAAAAATTGATAGCCATCGGTAAATATTTCCACCTCGCTGTTCTTAAACGGCAAGGCCATGTTCTGGTTTTTAAAAAGATGCATCAGCGGTTGATGTGACTTGGGCAGACGAAGATTCTGTTGCTCTACAAACCCGGTCATTGAACGTTTGGTTAACTGGTCGAGTGAACCCTGACTGATCATCCTTTCCTTCCTTGTGTTCTGGCCGAAAAATATATAAAGTATCAGGCCAAATAAAGGGAGAAACCACAACACCAATATCCATGCCATCGTCTTGGCAGGTTGTCGGTTGTCGAGCAGCACCTTTATCATGACACCTACGACTATCAGGCCATAGATGACTCCCCATCCCCAATGCATGTATGTCATATCAACTTAGCTTTACCTCATAGGAACATGAACTATTACGAGCACTTTCTGCTTATTTCATTTTCTTCCTTTGAATATAGGCCAACTCCTTCAATGCGAAATCAGTGTTGGCAGGGTCGTCGAGAAGCTGTTTTAATAATTTTTCAGCCTCGTCATATCGTTCCGATCTGACCAGCAAATATGCCTTCCGTCGCTTCAGAAATCCCACAAACGATATTATCTCATGCATCTCAGCCATACTATTTTCCAAGCCATCCTCGCCCACCACTGGGGATAACTCATGCAGAAATGAATCGATGAAAGTCATAGCCCGAAAGTCATGACCGTTGACCAGACAATTGATGAATGTCTGCATATATGTAATCCGGCGAGCTGGTAGGGTGAGTTGGAGGTAATAGTTCGCCCTGTAATATTGGTGCAGATGCGTGTAGCAAGCACCCACCAAATAACATATTTCTATGAATGCCTCGCGGGTTGCTGTTCCCATTTCATCAAACGAAGACTGCAACTGCCGGAAGATATTCTCCAAAATAAGCACACTTTCATAAAAACGCTTCTGCTCAAATAATGCCTTGCCACGCAGTAAGTCGTGCCCATGACCCGTGTTCTGCAACTCGCACAGCAGCCTTTCATCATCGGTGAGTTCATTCTCCCTGCCGCTCTTTTGTTTGGCCAGAGCCTCTTTCCAAATATATCTGAATTTAGCCAGACGTTTGTCAGCAGGAATCAGGTCGTGTCCCAACAAGATACTGGTGGAGAGCCTTTGCCGTTGCAAGTCGTTGAAACCAATCGTTTTGCTTATGGGTGGCGGAGTCAGGGCTAACGTGACACGATAGTATAAAGTTTCGTCCGTTTTCTCCTGTTGCTCAAAGCAAATCATGAGTTGGCGCAACATGACCGGATTGCGCGGGTCATAGTAACTCAGCAAGGCAGACGCAGACGTATTCGCAAACCTATCATCATCAATCAATGGCGATGATATTTTATAATCAAGAATTTCGTCCACACTTTCAATCACCGTCACCTGATCATTGCACGTCAACACAAACCGAGCAGGAACAATATCTGCAAGTCCCATGGCAGAGGTCAGCAATTGGTGTAACCGCAAGGGTTCAGCGCGTTGCTCATGCCACTCCGGACCATCTTCCTGATGAACAATCTCTTGCTCGCGTATCAAAAAGAGCTCTCGCTTCCATGCTGCGTCCCGCATTTCAACATCATGATTGAAAGCATTCTTATTCGCATCGCTCAGTGCGTTGTATCGCATCACAAACACATGTTGCCAGTGAAAGATGTTGCTCATAGCCCGTACCAAAACATCCTTAGCCATGTTGTCACCCATCAACAAGGCGTTCACAATATGCACATCCACCGTGCCATTGCCCTCGTTCACCGAATAAACCAAACGACAGGTCTCCGTATTCAGGTTACACTGATTACACACAGTGCGCACCAATTCTAATCTGTCCAGTTCAGCATCAAAGAAGAACAAATAAAGCAGGCGTACGTAGGGCGAGTTTTTCTCAAGTCGGATATTGAATTGACCGCTTTGGTATCGATAGCTTGCGACGAGATCCTCCTCGCTATGCTCCCATTTCACATCACAGTTCAACGCTCTCAACGCATCGTCCACACTCACCTTGTTATCTTCCTGGGTACGTTCATAGAGTCCTCGCTCTGCATTGTGATTCTTCTTCCACAATGAGATCAATACAAAGGCCGTAATTAAAATGATGGCCCAAACGGTCAATATGATTACAAAAGCTATCATCACTCTGTATGCAAACTTAGCTAAAAATTTTGATAAATAGGTCTCAGGGCATATTATTTTTCAGAGCTGAGCAACAAAAGAGGTTGGTGCAGGATGCTACCAACCTCGAGGGATAGATTTCGCTAACAAAAAACATTGCGAAACCATCGAAAAACTGTAGCAAATATAAGTTTTATTTTTGAATAAAACAAATATTTTAGCAGTAAAATGCGTTTTTTAACAATAGTTGCCCAAAATGTAACGACTCAGCATTCGAGCAAGGCTATGTGACCGTCCCACTCTCATAGGAAGGCTATACATGGCATGAAGTTGTGACGATGTGAATATCTGCACCTTCGAAAATAGTTAAATATAAATACCGTTTTGGGGTCAAGATTTTCGAGACATATAGAGAAAAAAAACGCCATCTTTTCTCGGCGTAATCAAGCTTGGCATGCGCCAAATGCGTCAGGTTGCTGCGATAGGAGCTTGATCGTTGTGCGGTTAAGCCTTAGTGGCAGCGCGGAAAAGGCCCAACCGCCGTGCGGTTGGGCCTTTTCCGTGATGCCATTCGATATTCAATCGCAGGCGGAGAAATAGCAAAAAAGAAGCGTTATTTTAAAAGCCACTGACAGTCAGATATTTGCAGTATGCCGCATTTTTTGCGTATTTCGAGCGAAGACTAACTGGTTTTCGAATAAACGAAAATGAGAAGGCGTTTTGTCAAGATAATTAACCCTCTCTGATGCCTCCTTAATCCTTCGGTATATATTTATTTTTCATTCTGGTGAGCCTTGAGGGATGAGCTTTCATCCATTCAGCAAGAAGCTTACGATGGGTCTTGACAACCTCCTGATATCGTGCATCTAAAGCAAGATTGCGCATCTCCCCGCGATCATTCTCCATATCATAGAGTTGTTCACGGTATCTGCCGGTATCATAGAGCACATACTTGAACTTCTTCGTGCGTACCATCCAACCGATAGTGCCGGCCGTTTGTGCAAAAACCGTCTCTGAAACCACATAGTCACGTCCGGGAGCCTTGGCCTCACCTTGCTCTGCCAAAGCCCTTACACTCTGCCCCTTGCAGTGAGCAGGAATCTCGATACCCGCAAAATCACACACGGTTGGCATCAGGTCAATGCCGTTGCTGACGAGTTGTGGCATCACCCGACCGGCATTTTTACCCTTTGGCAAACATATGATGTAGGGAATGTTGACCACACTCTCATAGAGCACGGTTTTTTGGTTCCATTGGTGTTGAGCGGCGCCGTCGCCATGGTCGGAAGTGAAGATAATGACGGTGTTGTCCCAAAGCTTCTGCCGATCTATCTCATCGACTATTTTGCCTATCTCGCTATCTGTCTGTTCCGTCAGCCTATAATAGGCATTGAGATATCGGCGCCAGTCATCAGGCGTATAATCCAATGAGGGATACAGCCGGTGGTTCTGAACCTTTTCATAGGCCAAGGCTGTAGCGTCATACGGATTCACATGGAAATTAGATGGCAGTTGCGGACATTTGTTGATGTCGAGCTCGGTAATCTCACCGAAAGGAGGATTCTGGTGACGGGCATACTCACATATTCCGTGCGGAGAATTGAACGAGGCCACAAGAAAGAACGGTTTCTTTCGATCCCTGTTCCGCATATAATTGACTACAGATTCTGCCAACCCATTGTCATCATGGCCGTGAAGATTCTTGAATCCAAAAGCTTCCTTGTCTGGCAGCGAATTTGTGTTGACATGCCATTTTCCGGCATACGCACAGTCATACCCAGCATCTTTCATCATATTGCCCAAGGTGCGGTTGCGCAGAGAATCAGGCAGGGGCGTCTCGTTCTCCTGCATGCCTATCTCACTCGGCATATAGCCTGTGAACATAGACGAACGAGAAGGTCCACTAAGTGGGAGCACACAATAAGCATTCTCAAAACGTACGCCATGACCAGCCAGTTTGTCCATCGTAGGAGTGGCCAGTTCTTTGTTTCCAGCACAACTCATCGCTGTTGCCGTTTGCTGATCAGTCATCACGTAGATGATGTTAGGGCGCTGTGACATGGCAGCCGTGGGGATCAGCGAAACCCCGCCCAATAAGTACATTGTCTTAACCATTTTAGTTTATTTTATTCGTGAAGGTTTTACAGTACAAATATAGTACTTGTATTTAAATAAAACTTGTAAATCTGTCCAATGGCCTATCATTTTTGTGTAAATCGGGCATTGTCAACAGCTACGGCCTATCTTGCCGCATAATCCAGCTTGGCCAACAGTGCGACAGGGGCAGTTGAGTTTCAATGGAGTAAGATTATCATCATCTTGTTTAGGAACGAATTGTTTTTTAACATTTTCAATCTTCTTTTCTAAAAAATGTTCCTTACCTTTGTACACATCAATATAGGGCTGTAAGCCCCTTTTTGTTTAGTAGTAATACTGGCAGGCTCTGTCTGCGAAGATAATGGACCTGCCTTTCTCTCTAAAAACATCCATTAAAACAAACAAATAAACGAATCTTAATTAGTATGAAACAATTATCGACATTGCTGGTGGCACTGTTTCTGCCACTGTTCGCTTTAGCTCAATCGTGGGATGAGGCGATGTACAAACAGATTGAACAGAGCATCCGCATGCCGCAATTTGCCGATCGCGAATACTCGATTACACAATTTGGTGCTTCACCAAAGGCATCGGCTGCCAAAAACCAGAAAGCGATCAACCGTGCCATTCTCATGTGTTCCAAAAAAGGCGGGGGGCGCATCGTGGTGCCTCGTGGTGAATGGCTCACCGGAGCCATACGCATGCAGAGCCATGTTAACTTGGTGGTGGAAGAAGGCGCAACCCTGAAGTTCGCCTTCGAACCCGAGTTGTACCCATTGGTCAAGACATCATGGGAAGGTATTGGATGCTGGAACTATTCGCCATGTATCTATGCCTATCAGGCAACCGACGTTGCACTGACGGGCAAGGGAACGATCGATGGTAACGGAAGCAAACAGACATGGTGGCCGATGTGTGGGGCGCCCCGATACGGGTTTGTAAAAGGCGAAACCAAAGAGGCTCAAAACCTCGGCTCACGTGCCCAGCTCTTGAAATATGCCGAGAATGATGTGCCGTGGGACCAACGCAAGTTTGGCATGGGTAAGGGACTGCGTTCGCAGCTGGTCAACTTTGTGGAGAGCGATGGCATTCTCATCAAAGACCTGCATTTGGTGAACTCGCCTTTCTGGGTGATCCATCCTCTACTGTCTAAAAACATCACCGTAGACGGTGTGTTTGTGCAAAATGATGGTCCTAATGGCGACGGCTGCGACCCAGAAGCTTGTGACGGCGTGCTGATTCAGAACTGCACATTCGATACGGGCGACGACTGTATCGCCATTAAGAGTGGTCGTAACAACGATGGGCGCTTATGGAACAAGCCCTCCCAAAATATTATTATCCGAAACTGCAAGATGGCCGATGGCCATGGCGGTGTGGTCATTGGTTCGGAGATTTCGGGTGGCTGCCGGAATGTCTTTGCTGAAGATTGCTACATGGACTCACCCCATCTCGATCGCGTGTTGCGCATCAAGACCAACAATTGCCGTGGTGGACTCATCGAGAACATCAACATGCGCAATGTCACTGTAGGTCAATGCAACGAGGCCGTGTTGCGCATCAATCTCGACTACGAGCCCCGTGAGGAATGCTACAGAGGCTTCGAGCCGACTGTGCGCAAGGTATATATGGAGAACGTAACGAGTAAGGAGAGCAAATATGGTGTACAAATCATTGGACTGAACAATATCGAAAATGTATATGATATCACGGTCAAGAACTGTAAGTTCGACGGCGTTTCCAAGGCTCCGGTAAGTATCAGCGGCAAGACCCGAGACATCAAGTTTGACAACCTTTTCATCAACGGATCCCTTGTTCTGAACGAAGCCGATCGCCCCTACAAAAACTTCTCCGAATGGATGGTGGCCTCAGAGATGAAGCGTGTGCCCGAAAGCTATTTGCTCGACTTCTCCAAGAAACCCAAATGGAGCTATGTAATGGGCATCGAACTGGAAAGCATGCTCGACACTTATTTGGCTTACAAGAACGAAAAGATCCTGGATTATCTGAAAACTTATCCTGCCAAGATGATTGACGAAAAGGGTAACATCACCGGATATAAATATGAGGACTTTAATCTCGACAACGTTCGCACGGCCCGTTTCATCTACCGCATGAACCAGATGGAGCCTCAAAAAAATCTTCAGAAGGCTCTCAAAACCTTGTTCAAGCAATTGGAAAAGCAGCCACGCACCAAGGAAGGCGTGTGGTGGCACAAGGCCATCTATGCCAACCAGGTATGGCTTGACGGTATCTACATGGGACTACCCTTCTACACAATGGCTGCCCCCGCCCTGAAAGGACAAAAGAAAGCCGAAAGGAAATATTGGCCTGATGCTGTCGATCAGATCACCAAAACTGACTTCCGAACATTTGATGACAAGACCGGACTGTGGAAACACGCATGGGATGAGACCCACACTGCGTTCTGGGCTGACAAGGCCACAGGCAAAAGCAAACACACCTGGGGGCGCGCGTTGGGATGGTACACCATGGCCATGATAGAAGTGCTTGATGCGCTGCCGCAAGATTACGCCCGTCGCCATGAGATTATCGATTTGTTTCAAAAGGCAATGACACAGGTTGTAAAGTATCAGGACAAAGAAACAGGTGTATGGTATGACGTGCTCGATGTTACCGACGACCGCAACTATTTGGAGTCCACCTGTTCATCAATGTTTGCCTATTGTCTGCTCAAAGGGTCACGCCTGGGCTATCTCGACCAGAGTTTTAGGGAAGCCGGCATAAAGGCATACCTCGGGATCATCAAAGAGTTTATCAAGGTGAATGCCGATAAAACCATCTCACTCACCAAGTGTTGTTCAGTGAGTGGATTGGGACCGGCTCCCGGCCCATACGTGAAGAAGCCCAACTTCAGACGCGACGGCTCCTTCGACTATTACATGAGCGAACCTATCCGCGACAACGATGCCAAAGGTGTCGGCCCGTTTATATGGGCAAGTCTTGAAATGGAAAGGTAAACTCAGCCTCTTCTTCGTATTGAATAGTTCCAAAACAAGAGAAAATGATTATCAAAGTATGTGGCATGCGCGATGCCGACAACATTCGCGAAGTGACAAAACTGGGAATAGACATGATGGGGTTTGACTTTCATAAAGACAGCCCCCGTTATGTCTACATGATTTCGTCGCAGGCCGGGATCATTCCCGATTACAGCAAAGAGCGTTTGAAAAAGGTCACTGGGAAAGACAATTCGCAGTCTTCAGCAGACCAGATCGCGCAGCTCAATCGCGTTGGCGTGTTTGTGGATGAAATGCCACAAACCATCGTAACCCGTGTTTACAATTATGCTCTCGACTATATTCAGCTTCAGGGCAGCGAGAATCGAACGATGATAGAAAACCTCAAGAGCACGCTTGTGCCTGACATTTCACCTGATATCAAATTCATCAAGACCTTGCACATTACCTCCGTGTCTGATCTATCCTCCTATAAGAATTACGAGGGAAGCGTTGATATGTTCATGTTTGACATGTCACACGAAGTGCCAGGCGACTCCCGAGAGCAAACCGATTGGCAGTTGCTTGAGCAATACGATGGAACAACGCCCTTTTTATTAAGCGGCCATATCGGACCGGAAGATGCAGATCGTATTCTTAACCTCCGTCATCCTCAGTTTGCAGGAATCAACTTGAACAGCGGCTTTGAGACAGAACCAGGCATAAAAGACGTTTCAAAACTACGTCATTTCATCAGTAAGTTGAGGTAACCCGAGGAGGGGACATGTGCTCATATTTACATGTCCCCACCCCAGGAAAACATGTACGAATTTACAACAAAGGCTTGCAGCACCATTTCGTAACCTTGAGCATCACTCCTATACCTGGAACTTCTTTCAAAAGGTAGTACTGTTTGTTCGAACGAACGAGCTTACCCTGTAGCCCTTTCAAGGGACCATGAGTAACCATAACGGGGGTTCCGGCCTTGAGTTTCGCCTGTGCTTCACTAAGAAATTTTCTCGCAAGAATCTCGGGATTACACATCGCCCTGAACTCAAACATCTCCCGGGCGGGAATCTCATAATAATCAATGCTGCCCGGTGTCTTCCTTATTATGCTCACCCGATAGGGCAATGCCGCAATGATACCGCGCATTATCTTCTGACAAACCGTTTTCTTGATAAACAAAAGGTTACGCACCACGGGGCGTAACACGCGTTTCACATGGTTTCTTCGATCCTCAACATCCACATATTCCATGGGGATAAACACCTCAAGGCCCTCATTCTCCAGCATCTTGGCTATCTCCTCCTGGCGGCTGGAAAAGAGACGGAGGGCAAACCAAGGCGTCGTTTCTTCTGTCGTTTCCTTACCAACAACAGGCGCTTCGGCAGACTCTGCACGGCGTTCTGGAAATTGTGTGGTGTTCCGATTCATCGATTATTTATCCAATTACAAAAAAATAAAACTCCATGACTGGCCTAACAAACAGGCCGTCATGATCTCCTTGCCCATTATGGCCTAAGAAACTAAACACGCAGAAGCGCCATAGCATTGACAAATGATGAAGGTTTCGAATCCACATCCCATCATTGTGTTGCAATGGTTATTCGCTTTTTCAGTCCCAACTGCGGTGCACTCACCTCGACATCTGCATTTCCTGGTTGTGTGCCAGCCTGCACCACGACAACGAGTTTGCCGCTGAATAGTTTCATTTGTGGCTTGACAAACGATTCCAAGGAGGTGGCATCGCCATTACACATCGCCCTGAATGTGGCGTTTCCCGTAACATTCACCACAATGTCGTTGGTGGCACGGGGAAGCTCAACACCCTTATCATCCACCAGACTCACCGTGATAAAACACAAGTCTTCGCCGTTTGCATGGATCGTTTGTCGGTCAGCTTCCAACTTAATAGCTGCGGGTTCTCCTGCTGTTTCCACTCTCTGTTCTGCTGCCGGCATGCCTTGTGCATCGTATGCCACCACCTTTAGCTCTCCCGGTTGATAAATCACATTGTCCCACATGAGCCTGTATCTGCGTGCACGTTGCTTGGCAAGCACTCCGGTTGAGGGGTTCTGATCGTCAACCCGCAACCCAAAGGCCTTTCGTATCCGTCCCTGTGACTCGCCGTTTACGAAGAGTTCGGCCTCGGGATAATCCGTATATACAAACACAGGAGTCACCTTTCCCTTACGCTCGGGCCACGTCCAATGGGGCAAGATGTGCAGAGTATGTTTCTCCTTGTTCCATACCGACCGATAGAGATAAAACCGATCCTTGGGCAATCCGGCCAAATCCATAATACCAAAATAGCTACTTCGGCTTGGCCAATATTCATCGTAGGGAGTTGGTTCACCCAGATAGTCGTAGCCAGTCCACACAAACTGTCCAATGGTGTAAGACTTATCCTCATCGGCTATAAAGTCCTCCTCGGGCAGATTGCTCCATGAACACCACTCCGTATCATAACTCGATACCTGTCCATCAGCCCCAGCCTTGGTCACTCGGAACGTCACCGGAAATTTGTATATACCGCGCGAGCTCACCGTTGATGCCGTTTCCGCACCAAGCAAGAACCCCTGTGGAAGACTCTTCATGTTTCTATCATATTTATAGACGCGGTAATTAAATCCCGGAACGTCCATAACTTGAGCAAAACCAGACTTCAAGGCAGCCTCAGCACGATCCATACCCTGCGTTACAGGCACCGAAGGGTCAAGTCGATGGCAGTGCTCCTGCAACTGCTTGGAAATGTCACGTCCCTGCTCACTCCATTGTTCGGGAATCTCATTGCCTATAGACCACATCACCACCGAAGGGTGGTTGCGATTGGCCAACACCAGATTGGTGATGTCCCGCTCGTGCCATTCCTGGAAGAATCGAGCATATCCGTTTTTGCATTTCGGATAAATCCACATGTCAAAGCTCTCGGGCATGACCATCATGCCAAGCGAATCGTAAACCTCCATCTGCATTTGTGAAGGCATGTTGTGAGCCGTACGTATGGCGTCGGCCCCCATATCCTTGAGTTGTTTCATCTGACGTATCAATGCAGCCTTATTGACCGCAGTCCCCAAGGGGCCGAGGTCGTGGTGCAGGCACACACCTTTGATCTTCCGTGACACACCGTTCAGCCGGAAGCCATGTATCGAATCTACTGTAACCGTACGCACACCGGTTTTCAAAACAGTCCTATCTATCAGTTTATTGTCTTGATAAAGGCAGGTTTCCACCTTATATATATGGGGTGTCTCGGGCGACCATAGACGCGGATTGTGAAGTGTGATCTCATCGTGTACCAACCCATTCTCTCCCACCGATGCATGGAAAGCGCGCTCCACATATCCCTTTGGATGATACACCCTCACCTCTACTGCCAAGTTTTTCTGACCCTCATATCCTCTCAGTCGGGTATCGACAGCTATCTTTGCTTCCTCTTTGCCGACCGATAATGTGCGGAAATAGGTACCCCATGGGTCGATGGCTACCGGAGGAGTCATCACCAGTTTTACTGGTCTGTATATCCCCGCACCAGGATACCAGCGACTACTTTCTTCCACATTTTGCAGACTCACGTCTATCTTGTTATCGCCGTTTTTGAGGTAAGGCGTGATATCCAACCGAAATGGCGTGTAGCCGTATGCCCAGTATCCTGCACGACGCCCATTGACATATACCGTCGGCTCCGCCATGGCACCGTCAAACTCCAATATGGCACGTTTGTCACCGACCTTACCCACATTGACAACCGTGGAATAATAGCCCTTGCCTATCCAGGGCAGCGCTCCCGACCGCCCCGACTTCTCACTCTTTTCTTTCTCACCGTTCTGCTCAATGGCCACCACTTGCAGGTCCCATTTCTTGTCAAAGGGCCCGCTTATAGCCCAATCGTGAGGCACCGTCACTTGCTGCCAGTGAATGCTATCGCGCGAAAACGACCAAGCTTTCAGATTGTATTCCTGCCTTGTCTGTGCATTTAAAACCATGGGTGTCAGCAAAAGGGACACTACAAAATAGATGAGCTTCATAGCGTTTGTAATATGAGAAATAACATGTTGCAAACTTACGTAAATTCATTGAAAAAGCCGAACGAAATGCTGATATTAACAACTGGACGCGCCCTCGTCTTACAGGAACGGCGAGATAAGATGCCCCACCCAACCAACAAACTTCTTGAACGGACTCCGCCATTTATTCCATCGTTCCTTCGTCAGCAGGAAGCAGTCTTTCTTCTCATGGTCAAAAAGATTGTTGAGTTCGGCCGTGGTGTGTGGGTCGATAATCACAGCGTTTTCCTCATAATCCCACGAAAGACTACGCGCATTGAGATTAGCCGACCCGACAGTACAAAATTTCCCGTCTACCATAATTACCTTGCTGTGATGAAATCCAGGTTTGTACATCCAGATATTGCAGCCATGCTTCATCAACTTATGAGCATTGTAGAAGCCGCAGTCGGGCGTTAGCGGAATATCGCTGCGAACACTGAGCATAATGTCCACCTTCACTCCACGCTTCACGGCCTGTCTCAAAGCGTTCTTGATGGGTCGGTTTAGCGTAAAGTATGGATTGATAATACGAATACTGTCCTGGGCAAAACGTATGGCATTGGTATAAAACTCACGAATCACCTTGTTGGTTTTGCGGGGTTCGCGGTTGATAATACCCACGGTCTTATGGCCGGCAGTGGCCGACGTATCCGGCTTGAGGTTGTTGAAATAGCTGTCGTCGCCCAATCCCCGGAAATATTTTGCACCATGTAGATTCTGCCCGGTCACCTTGTTCCAAGTGTCGATGAATATGCCCTGGAGCGTGTTCACCTCCGTACCCTGTATGCGGCAGTGTATATCGTGCCACTCGCCCACTTGCGGCGTACCTGTGATATAGTAGTCGGCCACATTCATGCCTCCTGTATAGGCTATCTTCCCATCGATGACCACAATCTTCCGATGGTCGCGCGAGAAAACATGGTTTATCCAGGGAAAGCACAGCGGGTCGAACTCGTGGATTTCAATGCCCCTGCTCCTGATATCGCGGAGGTGTCTTTTCTTTAACGGTTTGTTGTTGCTCATGTTGCCAAAGGCATCGTACAGTGCGCGCACCTCAACCCCCTCCTTGACCTTGTCGGCCAAGATGTCGAACAGCAGTCCGGCTATGGAGTCGTTGCGGAAATTGAAATATTCGAGATGCACCGATGACTTGGCTTGTCGGATGGCCTCAAACATATCGTCAAACTTCTCCTGCCCGTCAATCAGCAAGGTCACACTGTTATCATGAGAGAACGTAACACCACACTCCTCAAGATGATCCACAATGAGCGAGTCGCTCGTCTGGGCCACTGCCCCGACACTGAAAGATATAAATAATAATAAGAGGTGAGCCTTATGGATAAACTGCATTTTTATTGGTTTAACAATGTTGTGGCATAGCTGTCCACAATGCCACGGAACTCCATCCGGTCATCGCACACGAGCACTGAGTGTATTTTGTACTTATGCATAATGCGCTGTATTTCGGTAATCTTAGTATTCAATCTCACCATCTTCGGCTCACGCGTCATGATGTCGGCCACGGTATGGTTGAAAAACTCAGCCTGCCATCTCTCCATGGCGCGCCGGATGTCTCCGTCGGTGATGATGCCCGTCACGTGTCGCCTGTCGTCCAACGACACACCCAGTCCCAGCTTTCCTCTGGATACCTCTATAATGGCATCGCCAAGATGCATTTCCTCAGGAATAATGGGCAAGTCGTCGGTATGCATCACGTCTTCAGCAGTGGTAAGCAGTCGCTTGCCAAGCTCGCCACCGGGGTGGAAGTGAGCGAAGTCGTGTGGCCGGAAGTCGCGCACTTGCATCAGCGCAATGGCCAACGCATCGCCCATAACAAGTGCCGCTGTGGTGGATGAGGTTGGCGCAAGGTTCAGCGGACATGCCTCATGGTCTACCCAGACCTTGATATGAACGGTGGAGTATTTGGCCAACAACGATTCGGGATTGCGGCTCATGCCCACGATGGGGATATTCATGTGGAGCAGAATGGGGATGAAACGCAACAGCTCATCGGTCTGTCCCGAGTTGCTCAGCGCCAACACCACGTCATCTGACGTCATCACGCCAAGATCGCCATGATAGGCATCGAGAGGATTGATAAAGAACGCCGGCGTACCCGTGGAAGACAGCGTGCCGGCTATCTTGGCTCCGATATTCCCGCTTTTGCCTACGCCGGTGACAATGATTTTACCCCGACAATGATACATCAGCTCCACGGCGCGTGTAAAACTGTCGTCAAGTTGCAGCATAAGGTCACTGATGGCCTGCGCCTCTTCTGTCAGGCATCGTTTGGCATAGTCAATGGATTGGTGTATGCGTTCTTCTGGAGTTGTGTTCATGATAACAGGGTTTGGATAAGATGGCCAAGTTTATCGAGTTCCAGCATGTTGGCCGCATCCGACTTCCCCTCGTCGGGATTGGGATGAACCTCAAAGAAATAGCCCGTTGCCCCAAAAGCCCGCGCTGCCAAGGCCATGGACGGAACAAACTTTCGGTCGCCGACGGTCTTGCCATCTCCGGCCGATGGTCGCTGCACGCTGTGGGTGCAGTCCATGATGACCGTGGGCACGATTTCCTTCATATCAGCAATATTCCGAAAGTCTACCACTAAGTTGTTGTAACCAAAACAGTTTCCACGCTCGGTGAGCCACACTTCATTGGCACCGCTTTCCATGGCTTTCTGAACAGGATAAACCATGTCAGCGCCCGAGAGAAACTGTGCTTTCTTGATATTGACCACACGCCCCGTCCTGGCAGCCGCCACCAAGAGGTCGGTCTGGCGACAAAGAAATGCCGGTATCTGCAGCACATCGCACACCTCGCCCACGGGAGCGGCCTGCCACGATTCATGAATGTCGGTGGTTATGCGAAGACCATATTTCCGTTTCACATCGGCCAACATCTGCAGGCCTTTGTCGATGCCCGGGCCCCTGAAAGAGCCGATAGATGTGCGGTTGGCCTTGTCAAAAGAGGCCTTGAAAATAATATTAATGCCCAGACGCTCGTTGATGTCGACCAGTTGTCGGGCAACCGTATCGAGCAACTCGGCTGACTCGATGACGCATGGACCGGCAATAAATATGGGGGATGTGTTGTTGTTCATATACAGCCTGATTTCATAGATACCTATATGCAAAGGTATAAAAACTTTGTCTGATATTTCCTTTCGTTTATGAAAAGTAACGGAGATTACATCTTTTTTGGATTCGCAGTCTCATGTACTCGACATGGAACCCTTATTCTGAAGGCGAGTCACAACCTCACCATGCCATCTTTGCCTACACGTCCCCAAGCAGTTCGGATCGCTCCTGTCGACGTGTAAGAAAAACGCACTGTATGTGATGAAAATATCCGACAAAACCTATTCAAATTTGAGTCTATTTGTCAACGTGAGGAAATTTGTACGAAATACGTCAAAATTCCGACTATTTCATAACAGTCTGCCAATCAGCCTGATAGGCAAACAAAGACTCAAAGCGGTTTCCCCCGATAAAAGAACATCATGCCCTTAAGCTCTAACGGCATTGCGGTTAAGCTTTGATCGTCAGACAACGAAGCCTTCCCCGCGGTGCGAAGTGGGCTTATTCGCCGTGCGATGACGGTCTAACGGCAAACGGTTTGGAATATTGTCCGTCCTTCTTCGAGACCCTCACACCGGAAACATGGCGCATTTTTCTCTAAACAAAGAAATCTCAAAAGTTAAAATTTGGTCATCAATTTTGACAATCTTCCATTTGCCTTGCACAACGATCCGCTTCATATCAGATGCATTATGCATTGTCCCTGATTGTGCAAATCGAACAATCAAATGATATAGTAGAGTCCTTTTAATGTAAATAAAAATCACATGTTAGATTCTCGCACCAAGAACTCCGCCTACCATCGCTATCTATCAGACACACCTCTTCCATTTCGGGTGGGGAAAAACGTTGCTTGGCAAACGACAGCAGACAGCGCTCAATCGGCTTGTCCGGCATGGTTCTGACCCATACCCTGCGACAAAGCATCATGCCCATGAGATAGGCTTCGGCCGATATTTCTTCCACTCCGTCTGCCGGCAACACCAAGCTCACCTCGCCCGACGGCCGGAGCCATTGCTTGGAAAACCTGAAAAAATCCTTGAAGAATGTCACGTCGGAGTGACGTGCTGTCGCACGCGATTCGTCATTATTTTTCATTCCGCTGAGGAAGTAAGGAGGATTGCTCACAATAGCATCGTATGGGGCATCGGGCACAAAATCCTGAAACGCCGATACATAGACCCTGACACGGTCGGCAAAAGGCGATGCGGCCATATTCTCCTGACACTGTTCCGCCGCCTCGGCATCTATCTCCAAACCCTCCACCGTGGCACTGGGAAAACGTTGGGCAAGCATCAGCGACACGAGTCCTGTGCCGGCCCCGATGTCGAGCAATCGGCGCCCTCCACGAGCCCACGCCCCGATGAGCACTCCGTCGGTGCCCACTTTCATGGCGCAACGGTCATGGCGCACGCTAAACTGTTTGAACGTAAATCCGTTTGGCATCTATTTTGCTTACATAAGGGTTGAGAAGTGTCTTTTCATAGAATTAAACGGCAATAAGTTCAACTTATTTTATCCATACGTCCGCAGATTTTCTCTTCCAAGAAAAAATAACAAGAAAATAAAAAAGTTGTATCCGCTTAAATCTTTTTCATCGTTTTCGGGTCTTTATAGTAGATGCATCTTTAAAAACAACCACAATAATGAAGAAAACAAATGACATCACTCAAGATGAACTCGCAAATACGTTCAAGGCCGAAAGGTCGCGTTTGCTGAAGTACGCTTGCTACAGACTCGGCAACGAGGACGATGCGAAGGATGTGCTGCAAGATACTTTTCTGAAGTTATACACACGAATTACTGGTGCTGATGACCTGCAGATAAACGACTTACGCAGCTATCTCTTCCGTACGTTGACTAACGTCTGTGCCAAATGGCAAACTGGCATTAATCGAATCAAGACCATTCCATTAGATATGAAGACAGATGTGGCCGAGGCTTCCGATCCGGGAAACGAGTCCGACTATAAACGTATCGTCGGCTTACTGACGGAAATTCCGGACGAACAGGCCGAGGTTATCCGGCTCCGAATCTATGGCGACAACAGCTTTGCAGAGGTTGCAGAAATCCTCTCTCTACCGCTCTCGACGGTAAAATCCCGCTTTCTCTATGGACTGGAGAAGCTTCGCAAGAACATGAAAAAACAATCGACAACAATTAAATCAACAAGATTATGAATTGCAATGAATTCAAGGAAAAGGTGGCAGACCTTTTCGACAAGAATATAGACATTGATACGCAGCAAGAATGCAACAAACACATGGGCAATTGCCCTGAATGCAAGGCCTACTATGATGAACTGCAAGAAGCCTTCAATACGCTCCAGCCCCAAAAAGTTGCCAATACTACTAAGGCTAAAAAAACTCATCGTCTTTGGCGCTATGCAGCCGCAGCAGCCATCTTCCTTTTCGGCTTCTTCATCGGTTTGAGCCATCTGTTCTCCACGCCCGCCGTGGCTGAGGACGCCAGAATCACCTTCCTGCAACAAGGCATCCAAAGCGTGCAGAACGTGGGCAGCTTCCAAATGGAGGTTTACGCTCGCACTACGCCGCAAGAAAATTTCGCTTACTTTGACCCTACAATGCCTTTCGTGAAAACGGATATTCAACTACTAAGACAAAACGACTCCCTTTTCTACCGCGTGGAAAAAAAGGACGGGCGGGCCGTCGTATTGAACGGGACCACTCAATTCCTGTGGGTTCCCGGAAAACTCTACCTCAAAGGAAACCGAGAAACTAACTTTCTGGAGCGTTTTGCCAACCTGATGTTCCCCGAACGGCTGTTGACCTTGCAGAAATCGGCTGTCGCACTGTCGAAAGAGAACAAGGTGACAAAGACAGAGACCGATACGACCGTTGTTTTGACCGTTGAGGGTACAGAGAAATACAGTGACCTGAAACAGCTCTTTGAAACAGGAGAGATGGACGACTGCCACGTCATCGTCGAGAACATCTTCACCAAGAACGACGGCTTGCTACGCTTCGTGAAACTATGGATCATCAAGGACGGGCGGAAGACCCTGCTGCTCCACATCGACAACATTCGTTACAACATAATACTCAGTAAGCGAGACATTACCCTTTTGCCAGCCGCCAAATGGACAAACGTGACTGAGCAGCACCCTACGTCCGACAATCGACTCAAACTACTACAAAACGAGACGGCCGAACAAGCAGCCGAGCGCATCCTGAATGCCCTCATCAATGACAACGAAAGTCAGGCCAATGAAGCTCTCATCTACTACAAGACCGATTTCGAAAATCTGTCAACAGCAATGAGGGGCTGCAAAGCCACAGATTTTCAAATCCGCGAGGAGCCTTCATATGCTGGCGTCCACGTCTTCTACACACTGACCACCACCGACGGCAAACAGATAAAACGTCACATTGCCCTTCGTAATGACAATGAACAGCATATTTGGATTGTGGACGGAGGATTGTAAACAACTTATACATACGACAATCTATGGTATGACCTTCCCGACTGCCCCGTCACAACAGGCGGCGGGAAGGTTTTCTCGCGACTCGTGGGAGTATCTGCAAATTAGAGCCTGTGGACTGTTCAACAGGCTGGGACAGATGATAAGTGATCAACAGTGTCCTAAATGTTTTTTAGATAACTCAAGAAACACACATTAAACCATAAGACTTGACGTATGTCACTCTAATCGCAAATAGCGTACACCCCCTACTTCTCATCTTTTTTATCGGCGGCAACGTAAATGACTTTTGATTGGATTACCTGAACGAAAATTGTTATCTTTGCCGTGAAGGAAAGTTTGGCTCTGAACAAATATTAAGGTACGGTTTTTTGCCTTAATGAAAAACTTCTTTCTTCACTTTTTTAAAAATTATTTAGGACACTATTGGTAAGAGACACATGATTTAGTGTTCATACGACCCGCGTACAACATTTTATGGTTGGCAGTTACGGGTTTATGCGATATTATTTGTACCTTTGCACTTTAATATAAAGTAGAACGCATACAAAGTTGACTATACTTTCAAAAACGTTCAGGACATAACAATGAGTAAAAAACAAAACACTTCAATTCAGATGTTTGCTGATTTCGATGGCGATATAACCGACTTGCTGAAAACCCCGGCACCCGATGAGGTTCCCGTGCTTACCACGCGCAACATGGTGCTTTTTCCGGGCGTACTGGTTCCCATCCTTATAGGACGCAAGGCGAGTTTGAACCTAGCCAAGAAACTAAGCAAGAACCCAAACGACAACATCTGTGGTATATTCTGTCAGAAAAATGCTGACGTAGACGTGCCCGAGGGCAAGGACTTGCATGAATATGGCGTGTACGCACGATTAGTGCGGATTATAGAAATGTCGTCGAACAACAATGTGACGGCCATCTTCCAGGCCATGGGCAAATGCAAGTTGGAGAAAATTACAGGTGTCAGGCCTTATTACAAGGGCATCGTCAAGTCAATGCCGGAAGAGTTTCCAGCAGACAACGACCAGGAATACAACACCCTGGTGGACGACCTGAGACTCACAACCGAGGAACTTATCAAGAGCAGCGACGAAATTCCCGATGACATTCTGCTGACGCTCAAGAACCTTACCAACGACATCATGTTCACCAATTTTGTGTGCACCAACCTGCCACTTTCGGTGAAAGACAAGATGAGACTGCTGAAGTATGACAATCTGAAAAGTCGGATTATTGAGCTTCTGAAAATAGAAAACCGGGAGATACAGCTCCAGCAACTCAAAAACGAGATTCACCAGAAAACACGTGAAGACCTTGATGAGCAGCAAAAGGAGTATTTCCTGCAGCAACAAATGAAGAATATCAAGGAGGAGCTCGGTGGCACCGAAGCTTCGCCCGAAAAGCGTGAGTTGCAGGAGAAGGCCAAGGGCATGAAATGGCCAGAGGAGGTGGACAAGACGTTTCGCAAGGAACTGGACAAGCTTGACATGTTCAATCCGCAGAGTCCGGAATACAGCGTGCAGTTGAACTACCTGCAACAGATGGTGGCTCTGCCTTGGGGCATATTTACCAAGGACAATCTCGACCTCAAACGCGCACAGAAAAAACTTGACCAAGACCACTACGGCATGGAGAAAGTAAAGGAGCGCATCTTGGAATACTTGGCCGTGCTGCAGCTGCGTGGCGACCTGAAGTCGCCCATCATCTGTCTATATGGCCCTCCGGGAGTGGGTAAGACATCGCTCGGCAAAAGCATTGCCGCAGCCATGAAACGCAAATATGTGCGCATGTCGCTGGGCGGACTGCATGACGAAAGCGAAATCCGCGGGCACCGCCGAACCTATGTGGGTGCCATGCCGGGACGGATCATTAAGAACATTCAGAAAGCCGGCTCGTCAAATCCCGTGTTTATTCTTGACGAGATAGACAAGGTGACGCAGAACACCATTAACGGCGACCCGTCGTCGGCACTGCTCGAAGTGCTCGACCCAGAGCAGAACCATGCGTTCCACGACAACTTCCTCGACGTGGACTTCGACCTTTCGAAGACGCTCTTCATCGCCACGGCCAACGACCTGAACACCATTCCGCGCCCACTACTCGACCGTATGGAAATCATCGAGGTGTCGGGATATATCACCGAGGAAAAGATTGAGATAGCCCGCCGTCACCTCATTCCGCGCGAATTGGAGAACACGGGACTCGACAAAAATGACCCCAAGATAAGATTCAACAAGTCGGCACTCGAAAAAATCATCGAGCAATACACCCGGGAGAGTGGTGTGCGGCAATTGGAGAAACAAATCAACAAGGCATTGAGAAAAATGGCTTTCCGCAAAGCGATGGACGGCACACTCGTCACCACGAGCATCACCCCGTCCGAGATAGAAGGCCTGCTGGGTAAGCCACCATTCTATCGTGACATCTACCAAGGCAATGATTACGCCGGCGTGGTGACGGGATTGGCATGGACGAGTGTGGGTGGTGAGATTCTCTTTATCGAGACATCGCTCTCCAAAGGCAAGGCCGGCAAGCTCACACTGACGGGTAATCTGGGTGACGTGATGAAGGAAAGTGCCATTATTGCCCTGCAATATGTCAAGGCGCACGGCGAGTATCTGAACGTGGACTCGCGCATCTTCGACAATTGGAACATACACATTCACGTGCCCGAAGGAGCCACGCCGAAGGACGGTCCGTCGGCGGGCATCACCATTGCCACGTCGATTGCATCGGCCATTACACAGCGGAAGGTGCGGAAGAACACGGCTATGACGGGAGAGATAACACTTCGGGGCAAAGTGCTTCCGGTGGGTGGTATCAAGGAGAAAATTCTCGCCGCCAAACGGGCAGGCATCACCGATATCATGATGTGTAAGGACAACCGCAAGGATATCGAGGAGATTCCCGAGAAATACCGCAAGGGTGTGGAGTTCCATTATGTGGAAAACGTGCAGGACGTGTGGGACTTTGCCCTCACCGATGAGCTGGTGGATCACCCCATGGACTTGACCATTCATGAGACGGCACTTCATAAAGACGATGCCGAAAAGAAGAATTAAGAAGACGCGAGGATTACCGATGACATTCGAATTGCAACATACCGACCCCTGCAGCAATGCCCGTACCGGTCTGATTATGACCGATCACGGGCCGATCAAAACCCCAATTTTCATGCCCGTAGGAACCTGCGCCAGCGTGAAAGGGGTGCATTTTGAGGAGCTTCGACATCAGGTCAATGCGCAAATCATACTGGGTAACACTTATCATTTGTATTTGCGGCCGGGTCTCGATATTCTTGAGAAGGCGGGAGGACTGCACGGTTTCAACGGCTGGGAGCGCCCCATCCTGACCGACAGCGGCGGCTTCCAAGTATTCTCACTGACGGGAATCCGCAAGCTCAGGGAGGAAGGGTGCGAGTTTCGTTCGCATATCGACGGCTCAAAACATTTTTTCACACCTGAAAACGTGATGGACACCCAGCGCGTCATCGGTGCAGACATCATGATGGCATTCGATGAATGTCCGCCGGGACAGAGCGATTACAGCTACGCCAAGAACTCCCTGGCGCTCACCGAGCGGTGGCTCAACCGATGCATCAAGCGCTTCAACGAGACCGAACCGCGCTACGGCTATCAACAATCTCTGTTTCCCATCGTGCAGGGCTGTACCTATAAAGACCTGCGACAGGAAGCTGCGAAGTTCGTAGCAGACAAGGGAGCCGACGGCAATGCCATCGGCGGACTGGCCGTAGGCGAGCCGACGGAAGTGATGTATGAGATGATTGAGGTGGTGAACGACATCCTGCCCAAGGACAAGCCGCGCTATCTCATGGGCGTAGGAACACCGCAAAATATCCTCGAAGCTATCGAACGCGGCGTGGATATGTTCGACTGCGTGATGCCAACCCGCAACGGACGCAACGCGATGCTGTTCACTTACAACGGCACTATGAATATGCGCAACAAGAAATGGGAAGCCGATTTCTCGCCCATTGATGCCGAAGGATGCTACATCGATCGCATCCACACCAAAGCTTATCTGCACCATCTGTTTAAGGCCGGGGAACTGTTAGCCATGCAAATAGCCAGCATCCACAACCTTGCCTTCTATCTACGCTTGGTCACTGATGCCCGCCAACACATCGAACAGGGTGACTTCGTGCAGTGGAAACGATCCATCATCGATCAGTTAGGACAACGCATCTAATGCCGATGAACTTTATCTCCGAATGATTCGCAATGAGTAACTACAGCAAAATCCGCAGGAACATCAGGCAATATAGGATGAGACGATGGCTCAGCAGGCATCTGGCATGGTTCAGTAATATGCTGAAGTGGACAGCTCGGCACACCCAAGGCCTGCAGAAAGTGTTGAGATGGATTGGTAGAAAACTGGCTTTCCTCAAGATTTTCAACCCTTTCCGATACATCAAACGCATTGATTGGTACATCATCAAGAAGTTTATCGGCACATACATCTTCTCGATTCTGCTCATCATCTCGATTTCGATCGTGTTTGACGTAAACGAGAACCTGGCAAAGTTCTCACAATATCATGCTCCGTTGGAGGCTATTGTGTTTGACTATTATGCCAACTTCGTACCTTATTTCGCCAACCTATTCAGTGCGTTGTTTGTGTTTATCTCGGTGATTTTCTTCACCTCGAAACTGGCAGGGAACTCCGAAATCATTGCCATGCTGGCCACCGGAATGTCCTTCAAACGGCTTCTGCGACCCTACATGATAACGTGTGTGCTACTCGCCGGACTCTCCTATTACCTCTCAGCCTATGTCATTCCGCATGGAACAGTGATTCGGCAGAACTTCGAAACCATGTACAAGAACAAGCACAAGAACACATCGGCAGAGAATGTTCAGCTGCAAGTGGGGCGCGGAGTTATTGCCTACATCCAGCACTACGACAACACGATGAAGAAAGGGTACGGTTTCTGCCTCGACAAATTTGAAAACAAGAAGCTCGTTTCGCACCTCACGGCGATGGAAGTGCAATACGATACCATCTCCGATTCAAAGTATCATTGGAAGCTGACCAACTGGAAAATACGCCGACTCAAGGGTCTCCGCGAGCATATCACCAGTGGGGCGGAAAAAGATTCGGTCATCATGATGGAACCTACCGACCTTGTTTATTCCAAGGGGCAGCAGGAAACGTTCACCTCGCCAGAGCTTAAGGACTATATCTCCAAGCAGATAGACCGGGGGTCGGGCAACGTGGTGCAGTATCAAGTGGAGTATCACAAACGCATCGCATCATCTTTTGCATCGTTCATTCTCACCATCATCGGCGCATCACTGTCCTCCCGCAAGCGCAAGGGTGGAATGGGTATGTATCTTGGTATCGGCTTGGCCCTGAGTTTTACATACATCATGATGCAAACCGTGTCGGCCACATTTGCCATCAACGCCTACTTCCCACCGATGCTGGCAGCATGGATTCCGAACATCGTGTTTGCTGTTATCGCCTTTGTCTGCTACAGACACGCACCAAGCTAAAGAGGCTCCCCCATCCCGATATGACAGGAAGGGGATTGTCAAATGGACAAGAACCATTAACGAAGCATTCATTCTCTGACAAACGAAAAAGCAGACCCCTTGTGTCAGGGAGTATTAAAAAATTGAAGAAATTATGAAATTTGAAGAATTAAATTTAAGCAACGACATCCTCGACGCACTCTATGACATGAACTTCGAAGACTGCACACCCGTTCAAGAAAAATGTATACCCGAAATATTAAAGGGGCGCGACCTCATGGGCGTGGCTCAAACGGGCACCGGAAAGACGGCTGCCTATCTGTTGCCCATCCTTTCGATGATCGATGAGGGCAACTATCCGAAGAACTCGGTGAATTGTGTCATCATGTCGCCGACACGCGAATTGGCTCAGCAGATAGACCAAGCCATGCAGGGCTTCGCCTATCATTTAGACACCGTGTCGAGCGTTGCCGTGTACGGTGGAAACGATGGCAACCGCTATGATCAGGAAATGAAAAGCATGAGACTGGGTGCCGACGTGATCATTGCTACCCCCGGACGGCTCATTTCGCATATCACGATGGGCAATATTGACCTCGGTAAGGTGAATTTCTTTGTGCTCGACGAGGCCGATCGCATGCTCGACATGGGATTTTCTGACGATATTATGAAAATCGCATCGTATCTGCCCAAGAACTGCCAAACCATCATGTTCTCGGCCACCATGCCGAATGATATTGAGAAAATGGCGCAGAACCTACTCAAAAACCCTGCCGAGGTGAAGCTCGCCGTGAGCAAACCCGCAGAGAAAATCAAGCAAAGCGCCTACGTCTGCTACACCACGCAGAAGATAGAAATCATCAAACATATCTTCAAGGCAGGCGACTTGAAACGCGTTATCATCTTCTCGGGCAGCAAGCAAAAGGTGAAACAAATCAACCAAGCGCTGGCTCAGCTCAAAATCAACAGTGGTGAGATGCACTCGGATCTTGACCAATCACAGCGCGACGACATCATGTATAAATTCAAAAGCGGGCAAATCGACGTGCTCGTAGCTACCGACATCGTGGCTCGTGGCATCGATATCGACGACATCGCGATGGTCATCAACTACGACGTGCCACGTGACAGCGAAGACTATGTGCACCGCATTGGTCGAACGGCTCGTGCCGACCGCGACGGCGTGGCCATCACACTGGTGAATGAGGACGATATGTTCGCGTTCCACAAAATAGAGCAATTCCTCGACAAGGAAATCGAAAAAAATCCACTGCCCGAAGGCATGAAAGAGGGGCCGGACTACGACACGTCGCGCAAGCCCCGCCGCACACCGGCCAAGAAGCGCCGTCGCAACGACCGCGAAGAAACCGCACACAAGAAAACCAAGCAGCGCAACCGTAGCCGCAACAACAACAATCCGCGCGACAACCGCCCGGACAACAACGACGGAGAGCAGCGCGAGGAGAAGGACAAACGCAACCGCCGACGTAACAATAACAGGAAACGCAACGACAACCGCGACCAAAAGCGCGACGAAAACGCAACCAACAACAACGCGGAGCAGTCGGCACAGGGCGAAAAGCAGCCTAACAAGCGTCGCCGCAACAATGCTAACCGTCGTCAGAACAATGCTAACCGTCGTCAGAACAATGGCAAGGGTAACCGCCGCAACGACAACCGGGACACCGACAAGCGTCGCAACGACGAGCAGAGCAAGGGCAAACGTCAGACCAAAGCCCGCCGCAACGCACCGGCTGCCAACAGCAACAAGGACACAGGACTCAAGGCGATTATCAAGAAACCGCTGAAATGGCTCAAGTCGCTGGGCAAGAAATAACACGGAATCCCCCATAAGGTTAACTCCGAGTTCACAACAACGCCGTATCAACCGGCGTTACACATTATATAATAGGTCGTTTGGAAACAAACGACCTTTTTTTGTTGATATTTCGCCAAGCGCTTGCATATTTCATCCAAAAACCTTAATTTCGTTCTCAGTTTAACATAAACCACAATGTATGAAGACAAATAAAGAGAAAAACCACAAACTTCCATCAGAGTGTACAACGATTATTGTTGGTCAAGAGATGACCGGCGACGGTTCGCTTATCTATGGCCGCTCGGAAGACTACGACGCAATGCGCTGCAAGAATTGGCTGGTATTCAAAGACACCGACAACGGTCCTGAGGAATTTGTAGCCGAAGACAGTCCCTTCCGCTGCCCACTGCCCAAGAAGGCTATGGGCTACACCGCCCTGCCCGACTACCAATACCATCACGAATGGGGAAGCGCAGGATTCAACTCCGCCGGCGTGGGCGAGAGTTCTACGGAGACCATTTTCAGCAGTGAGAAAGCCCTCAAGTTCGACCCCTACGTGGAAAACGGGCTGTCGGAAAACTGCACCTACAACATCGTGCTGCCCTATATCCACAGCGCCCGCGAGGGAGTGGAGCGTCTGGGGAAACTCATCGAACAATACGGATCGGCCGAAGGCTTCGGCATTGGATTCATCGACGACAAGGAAATCTGGTATCTCGAAAATGCCTGCGGGCATCGCTGGATGGCCTGCCGTATGCCCAAAGACAAGTATTTCGTAACGGGCAACCAGAGCCGCTTCCGCCATTACGACCCCAACGACAAGGAAAACTATATGGCTTCGGCCGACCTCATTGAGTTTGCCGAGCGCAACGGACTCTACGACCCCTCGAAAGGCGAGTTCGATTTCCACGAGGCCTACGCCAAAGACGACATCAACGACACCACCTATAATTATCCGCGCGTGTGGGGATTGCAGGGATTGTTCTCGCCCAAACTGAAGAACGACGTCACGAGAAACACTTTCCCCGTGTTTGCCGAAGCCGAAAAGCCCATCGGCATCAACGCTTTGCGCAACGCTTTCCGTTTCCACTACGACAACACCGATCACGATCCCTACCTGCACAACAATGGCAAGGAGCCTTGGCGCCCCGTTTCCATCTTCCGCACCACGCAAACCCACCTGTTGCAAGTGCGCCCCTGGCTGCCCAAGGAAATAGGTTGCATCACCTACGTGGCCAACGGCATGGCCGATCTCGGCGTGTTTCTCCCCATCTATCAGGGCATCAGGAGTTTTCCCGAACCCTACACCATAGGCAACAGCCACTGCGACTCACGGTCGGCCTATTGGCGTTTCCGCAAAGTTATGACGCTGGGCATGACCAACTACAATGCCTATGCCCCTGTTATCAAGGAAACCTACGCACGTCTTGAAGCCGAGAACGACCAACGCCAAAAGGAGTTTGAAGAATGCTATCTTGGCATCTGCAAGAGCAGGCCTATGGAGGCCATGGATATGCTGCAGCAGTTTAGTGATCAAATTCTGAACCACGCACTTCAGGTGGCCGACGATTTGGCAGATGAACTATTTACACGCATGACCGCCGACATTCAGAAAGAATATCTCTTCCACGGCGCATAACCAAAGTTTCCTCTCCGGCCATCCTTGCATTGGAAAGGGGTGCGCCCGGAAAATCCTAACGACAGAAAACGCGAAAAAACTGCCTTTCCATTTATGGCAGAGGGCCGGAGAGGAACTGAAGTTTCAACTTGAACATTTTCTCAAAATTTACCTGCATGACGTGCCCGAGGTTTTCTTCACGGCTCGACAAAGCCAGTGCCACATGCCCCATCGTGCGTCGCAGGTTCACTTCCACACAGGGATGTACCACGATCTGCCCATCCTTTCTCACTAACATCATATCCACCCCGAAGCAACCGGCATAATGCCCGTTGAGCAACGTTCCCATCTCTGTGGAAACGGCCGACTGCAACCCCACAATCAGCGACTCATCAACATAGCGCGAGAGCATCTCCATCTTGCGTTCCTCAGCCTCCAGAACATTTCCTGTATAGGCTCCATTTTCCGTATGGAAAAGCGAGAGTCCGATATATTCTGCTGTCCCCTGACCGTCGGTCACAAATTCCATGGCAAAATCCAACAGTTTGTCATACCATGGCTCCACCATGACGCTGCCCTGCCTTGCCACAACATTTTCTATCCAGTTGGTCAGTTGCTGTGTCAAGCACACGCCCGATTTTTCCTCTCCGAACATCTCTGACACATAGCGGACACCCCTCCCACTGCTACTCCAGGGTTCCTTGACCACAATGTGACGGTGACTCTTCAAATAGGTTTCCACCTCGACTGCGCCATAAACCTCCTGCGATTCTCCCACTGTAGATGCAAACGCGCGAAGTGGTGGCAGGAGTCGTGTGGCAGCCCAAGCCCTGTGGCTTATCCGACGTATGACTTGCAAACGCTCGGCAGAGGGAAGCAAGCGCTCCGGCACACCGCACTCCGACAACTCGCGCCGCAAAGCAGCGTCCCATCCCCAAGGACATATCTCCGATAAAGCATTGCCGTAGTCATGATTTGCCAATTCATGGCGACCAATCAACCGCGCCCCACTCTCTTCGTCAAACTGCTGCAAACCTTCCCGTGCCACAGCCACATCGTCAACCAGCACCAGATCGCCGGGGGCAGCCCACAGCATGGGCAAGTAGCCGAGGTCGCGTCGGAGCTGCAGGGCAGCTCGCGGAGCAGTAAACCGATCTCGGTTTACCGCCAATGCAATGTCATGGTCAGGATTGAAAACGTGAAGTCGCATACGAATACAAAAAACAGCAACAAAGTTACAAAAGAAAAATGAAAGCACAACTTTCGGCCTGGCTTATCCGCATGACAGCAGGCATGATGCAAAGATGACTCCTCGTCAAGGAATATTCTCCTTTGCCACTTTGTGTAAAATAGAATTACCAAAAATCGAAGTCTCGTTTTCGAAACATCCAGAGCGAAAAGCGCCACTTTTTCATCTGAAATATCCATCCGGCACAGCACGAATTGAACCAAACCGATGCGATGAGCATCTAACGGCACTGCGTCAAACGTCTGATGGTCAGGCGAGGAAAGCTTGATCGCCATGCGGTTAGGCTCTAACCGCACTGCCATTCCATATCCAATCGTAAGCGATCCTAACAAGTCCGAAAGACGGACTCATGTAATAGGTTGACTGACAGCAAACTATAATTTGCTGTAAAATTCGCGAATTTCGGACAAGTGCTTCCTGAATTTCAAATACGCGAAACATAGAAGCGTGTTTGTAAAGAAAAACGAGGCGTCGTACCCTTCGGCTATCCCTTTCGCCGAGGCCAGCCTAACCAGTCTTGAACATCTTTCCTTTATGAAAGGAAAAAGCTGAAATACTAATTCTTGAGAATCTCAACTCCTTAAAAAGCAATTTGTTATCTTCCCAAATACTTTTGTGCAACAGCAATTCTAAAAAATATAAAATCATCAAAATAAACGCATTGAAAAATTGGCAGTTCCAAAATTTGATAGTATCTTTGTGTCAGCAAAAAGAATTATACACTATTCATTAAATATAAAAGGTAAAACGATGAAAATTGAAAAAGTACACGGTCGTGAGATTATCGACTCACGTGGTAATCCTACAGTAGAAGTTGAAGTAACATTGGAAAACGGCGTAATGGGTCGTGCTTCTGTTCCTTCAGGTGCCTCTACTGGTGAGAACGAGGCTCTCGAACTGCGCGACGGCGACAAGAACCGCTTCGGTGGCAAGGGCGTCCTGAAGGCAGTGGAGAACGTAAACAATATTATTGCTCCTGCCCTGAAAGGCTGCTGCGTACTGGAACAGCGCAAGATTGACTATAAGATGCTCGAGCTCGACGGCACACCTACCAAGAGCAAGCTCGGTGCTAATGCCATCCTCGGCGTATCCCTGGCTGTAGCTCAAACTGCTGCCAAGGCTCTCGGCATGCCACTGTATCGCTATATTGGCGGTTGCAACACATACACATTGCCTGTTCCGATGATGAACATCATCAACGGTGGTGCACACTCTGATGCTCCCATCGCTTTCCAGGAATTCATGATTCGCCCCGTAGGCGCACCTTGCATGCGCGAAGCCTTGCGTATGGGTGCAGAGGTATTCCACACACTTCAGAAGAACTTGAAGAAGCGTGGTCTCTCCACAGCTGTGGGCGATGAGGGTGGTTTTGCTCCTAAGTTCGACGGCATTGAAGATGCTCTCGACTCCATCATTCAGGCTATCAAGGATGCAGGCTACGAGCCTGGCAAGGATGTGAAGATTGCCATGGACTGTGCAGCTTCTGAGTTTGCTGTTCAGGAAAACGGCCAGTGGTTCTACGACTACAGCAAGTTGAAAGACGGTATGCCCAAGGATCCTAACGGAAAGAAACTCACTGCAGACGAGCAGATTGCCTATCTCGAGGAACTCATCACCAAGTATCCTATCGACTCTATCGAGGATGGTCTCGACGAGAACGACTGGGAGAACTGGGCTAAGCTTACCGCTAAGATCGGCGACCGCTGCCAGCTGGTAGGTGATGACCTGTTCGTAACCAACGTGAAGTTCTTGGAAAAGGGTATCAAGATGGGAGCCGCAAACTCCATCCTGATCAAAGTTAACCAGATTGGTTCGCTCACCGAGACACTCGAGGCCATCGAAATGGCTCACCGTCACGGCTATACCACTGTTACTTCTCACCGTTCCGGCGAGACCGAGGACACCACGATTGCCGACATCGCCGTGGCTACCAACTCTGGCCAGATCAAGACCGGTTCTATGAGCCGCACCGACCGTATGGCCAAGTACAACCAGCTTATCCGCATCGAGGAAGAACTCTGCTGCTCGGCTAAGTACGGTTATACCAAACTGAAGTAAACTATTGTTTCAAAATATTGACGATTCAACTAAAAGGACGTTTCCACATCATGGAAACGTCCTTTTTTATATAGACATCTTGGCCAACTCATCAACATTTCGTATCTTTGTGATATAACCAAAGACAAACAACACTATGATTAAAAATATCGTCTACGACTTCGGCGGGGTGCTGGTTCAATATGATTTCATGAACTTCTTCAAGAAACTGCTGGGAAGCGAGGAGAAAGCCCGGCATTTCCTGCACAATGCGTTTACAGCGGAGATTAACGCTGAGATGGACCGCGGGGTGTATCCGCCGAGTCATTTCATTGAGCAGCAAAAACGGCTCTGGCCCGAATATCGCGAAACGCTCGACACATTCGACAAGCACTATGCCGACATCTTTACTCACGAAACGGAAGGCATGCGTCAGTCAATGCTCGATGTCAAGGCACGGGGCTACAGGTTGTTGGGGCTGTCCAACTGGTCGGAACGGGTCAACGACGTGATGAACAAATTTGACATCTTCAACATTCTCGAAGACTACCTTATATCCAAGGACGTGCATCAACTGAAGCCTGACGCAGAGATCTACCATAGTTTTATCAACCAGTTTGGGGTCAAGCCCGAAGAATGTGTGTTTATCGACGACAAACCCGAAAACATCAAGGGCGCACGCAACGTGGGAATGTATGGTATTGTGTTCAGCAACACGCAGCAGATGATGCGCGAGTTGGAGCCCTTGCTCCTGCCCTACTCCTTTGAACCGGCATGCCCTGAAGACGAGCCCACGGCATGGAAAATCGTTCATCAAGCCGCACTCGACATGGCAGCCAACGGGCGGCACCAATGGGACGAAACCTATCCGCCGCGCGAAAGCATCAGTCGTGACATTGATAACGGAAACGGATATGTGCTGAAGTTGGACGGAGAAATCGTGGGTTACACGGCTCTCACGTTCGACGGCGAACCTTCCTATGACCGGTTGCAAGGACAGTGGCTATCGGACATGCCATACGCCACCATTCACCGCACGGCCCTTGCTCGCGAACATCACGGCAAGGGATTGGCACGCGTGATCCTCCTCGAGTGTGGTCGTGAATGCCGAAAACGCAAGTACAAAAGCATTCGCATCGATACCAACCACGACAATGTGGAGATGCTTCACCTCATCGACAGCTTGGGGTTCACACGTTGCGGACTGTGCTTTTATGACCGCGAGGGCAAACGTACGGAGCGCATTGCATGCGAGAAGATACTATGAGATGGCAAACGAGGAAAAGAATACCATACAGCATATTAAGACGTTGTAAATAATCCGCCAAGCGTTTGCCCATGTCGCGGAATTTCGTTATTTTTGCCAAACTATTTTAAATCATGACAAAGAATAGTGAAAAAACATATTTTATTTATCATAGGCTCTTTAAGAAAAGAATCGTTCAATCTTGCTTTAGCCAGAAAAGCTGAGGAAATTATTGGCAATCAAGCCGATATTAGCTACCTCGACTACGGCGATGTGCCGCTGATGAACCAAGACATCGAGTTCCCCGCACTGGCCGCTGTAGCCAAATTGCGCAATGCAGTGGATAAAGCCGACGGCATTTGGGTATTCACACCCGAATACAACTACAGTTATCCCGGGCATGTGAAAAACATTTTCGATTGGCTTTCACGCCCGTTGGTAGCAAGCGATACCAAGACTCCAACAGTCATCAAGGGCAAGAAAACAACCCTGAGCGGAGCCGGCGGAGCCGGACAAACGGCTAAATGTCGTGAGAAATTGACCGAATTACTTACGTTTATTGGTGCTGAAATAATGCCCACACAACAGACCGGCATAGCCCTGAGCGCAGAGTCGTGGGCCAAAAACAAGTTAATTCTCACCGACGAACAAATTCAAAGGTTGAGACAACAAGCCGAAGATTTTCTCAGATTCATTTCATAACCCACATACTATTTATCCAAGACACAGATCCAAGACATGAAAAAAATTTCTGACCAAGTATATTATGTAGGCGTAAACGACAACAGCAAACAGCTTTTTGAAGGACTTTGGCCATTGCCGGAAGGCGTGACCTATAATTCCTATTTAGTTGTAGACGAGAAGGTTTGTCTGATGGACACCGTTGAAACAGGCTTCTTCCCGCAGTTCTTGGCCAATATCCGCGAGGTTATCGGCGACCGCCCCATCGACTATGTTGTAGTGCACCACATGGAACCTGACCACAGCAGCTCACTCTCGTTGCTACGCGAGTTTTATCCTGACATCAAAATTGTAGGCAACAAGAAGACCTTCGACATGATGGGTGGATTCTATGGCATTGACGACGGTTGTGTTGAAGTGAAGAATGGCGACTCTCTTTCCTTGGGCAAGCACACGCTCAACTTCTATCTTATTCCGATGGTGCACTGGCCTGAAACAATGTTATCGGTTGATGTTACCACCCATGTGGCCTTCACAGGCGATGCTTTCGGATGCTTCGGTGCACTCAATGGCGGAGTGATTGACAGCGAAATCAACACCGAAAAATACTGGCTCGAGATGATTCGCTATTACGCTAACATTGTTGGTCGATACGGAACCCCGGTGCAAAATGCATTGAAAAAACTGGCTGATGTACGCATCGACTATCTCTGTCCCACTCATGGACCGGTGTGGCACGAGCACGCTGCCAAGGTAGTTTCACTTTACGACAAAATGAGCAAGTACGAGGGAGAGAATGGATTGGTCATTGCCTATGGTACGATGTATGGTAACACAGCTCAAATGGCAGAGGTGATAGCCGAAGCCGCATCGCAGGCCGGCATTGAAAAAATAAGCCTCATCGACCTGAGTAAAGTTCATTACTCCTATGCCCTGCGCGATATTTTCCGCTACAAAGGACTTATTCTGGGGGCGCCAACCTACAACAACAGCATATTCCCCAAGATGGAACAGCTGCTATCAGCCATCGAAAACCGCAGCATGAAGAATCGTGTGATGGGCTGGTTTGGCAGTTACTGCTGGGCAAGCAAGGCGGTGTCCATCATCGGTCAATATAACGAAAAATTCAAATTTGAGCCCGTTGGCGAACCCGTGGAGATGAAACAGTCGCTCAACGAGGAAACTCATGCCAAGTGTGTGGCGCTGGGACAGGCCATGGCTGCCAAGCTTCTTGCGGAATAAACAACTCTTTGCTTGTTGGCTTTCATCACAAAACAGAAAGCCAATTCTCACCAAAAAGGCAAGAAAAGAACAACTATAAGAAATGGTTTTACTCCGGATATCAATCCTCCAAGAGTAAAACCATTTTTTGTTTCTATTCCTCTCGGAGCGTAACTCCAAAAGGGAATGAGATTATTTAAACTCCAAGTTAGTCCTCAGCCACGCTGAAGTCTTCCTTACCTACACCACATTCAGGGCATACCCAGTCATCAGGGAGATCTTCAAATGCTGTACCTGGTTCGATACCACCATCAGGGTCACCAACTTCGGGGTCATATACCCATCCACAAACGTCACATACGTACTTTTTCATAATCTTTTTGTTTTAAATCTATTGTTAGTTGAAATTGTTTTTAAGCAATCAGAAAATCGCTTGTTCTTCATTGCTCTTCTGTTGCGGTGCTTACATAATAAGTCACAGCTCACCTGCAAAGATAAATGTTTTTTTTAAGAAACCAAGTTTTTTAACATAAATAATCAGCTACAAATATAAATCAATCTCACCACTGAAATGTTATCAACATTTCCTTGGTTGACTTTAGGATTTTTGTTACATTTGCATAGGTTCGGGACAGGAAAAACAAAAACTTTAAACACAAACGACAAAAAACAAACAATATGAATAATCAAGAGAAAAGCGATTTCGGCCTCATTGGTTTGGCTGTGATGGGTGAAAACTTGGCATTAAACATTGCCAATAAGGGTTGGAATGTTTCTGTGTACAACCGAACCGTACCCGGTATAGAAGAGGGTGTAGTCGAACGCTTCATCGAGGGACGTGCCAAGGGCAAAACCATCAGGGGCTATACCGACATCAAGGAGTTTGTGGAATCTATCGCACGCCCGCGCAAAATCATGATGATGGTACGGGCAGGAAAGCCCGTCGACATGGTTATGGAGCAGCTTTTCCCCTTGCTGTCGCCGGGCGATATCATGATCGACGGTGGAAATTCCAATTTTGAGGACACCAACCGACGTGTAGCAGCCGCCGAGGAAAAGGGCTTCCTATTTGTGGGAAGCGGTGTTTCGGGCGGGGAAGAAGGTGCGCTCAACGGAGCCTCTATCATGCCAGGCGGATCTGCCGAGGCTTGGGAGAGCGTCAAACCCGTGCTCCAAAGCATTGCCGCCATGGCCGATGATGGAACTCCATGCTGCCAATGGATTGGACCACAAGGCTCGGGTCACTTCGTGAAAATGATTCATAATGGCATCGAGTATGGTGATATGCAGCTCATTTCCGAAGCCTATTGGGTGATGAAAAATCTTGGAAACATGACCAATAGTGAAATGGCCGACCAATTCGATGAATGGAACAAGGGTAAACTTCAGAGTTTTCTCGTGGAGATTACGGCCAACATTCTGCGTCACCAAGACGACAAAGGTGAGATGCTTATCGATGTAATCCTCGACACCGCAGGCCAAAAAGGAACCGGCAAATGGTCGGTTATCAATGCCATGAACCTCGGAATGCCACTCGGACTCATCGGTTCAGCCGTGTTCGAGCGCAGCCTGTCATCAGACAAGGACATACGTACGGCAGCGGCCAAGCGCTTCCCACACATCTTCACCAAAACCAACGTTGATCGCAAGACCTTACTCAACAACCTGTTCGCAGCACTCTATGCGTCAAAACTGGTGAGTTATGCCCAGGGATTTTCGGTCTTGCAAAAAGCATCGGATGAGTTTGAATGGAACCTCAATATGGCTTCCATCGCACGTATGTGGCGCGGGGGATGCATTATCCGTAGCGCGTTTCTCAACGACATTGCTCATGCCTACGAAGAGTCCGACAAGCCTGGGCATCTGCTCCTAACACCCTATTTTGCCAAGGAAATAGAGCAGATGCGCGATGGATGGCGCACACTGGTAGCCCTGGCTGCTACCAAGGGACTGCCCGTTCCTGCCTTCTCATCGGCACTCAACTATTTCTACTCGCTCACGTCTGAAAACCTACCGGCCAACATGATACAGGCTCAGCGCGACTATTTTGGTGCCCATACCTTCGAACGCAAGGACCAACCACGTGGTGAATTCTTCCATGAGAACTGGACCGGACACGGAGGTAGCACCAAATCGGGAACATATAATGTATAGCTTTAATTCACAATTCACAATTTAAAATTCACAATTGGCTGCGCAAACCATTGTAAATAATAGCATAAAACCAAGACTATTAAGCTGCCAATTGTGAATTTTAAATTGTAAATTGTGAGCAAAAGCACTTTTTAATCACGACAACTGATACTACGCGAAGCCAATTGTGAATTTTGAATTGTGAATTTTGAATTGCACTGCGTAGCCAATTGTGAATTGTAAATTGTGAATTTTGAATTAAAAAATCCTTATGAACAACTTTTCAATGATTATATTCGGGGCCTCGGGCGACCTCACCAAACGCAAACTGATGCCCGCTCTATACTCGCTCTATACCAACGACAGATTAGAAAAGAGCTTTTCCATCATCGGCGCTGCACGTACCCCCTACTCCGACGACGAGTTCCGCGCGTATATCCTGGAACAAATGAACGAATTTGTGAAGCCAGAAGATCGTGACGAAAAACGCTTCAAAGACTTTGTGTCACACATCTACTATCAACCGACAGACCCCTCGAAAGCTGATGACTACGTGGCACTGAAGCAAAAAATTCAAGAGGTGACCAGCGAGGAAGAACCCGACAACATGCTGTTCTACCTGGCCACCCCACCATCGCTGTATGGTGTAGTTCCGTTGCATCTGAAGAGCGTCCGCCTCAACACACCCGGTTCGCGAATCATCGTCGAGAAACCTTTTGGCTACAACCTTGAGTCTGCGCTGGAACTGGGCAAGGTCTATGAATCCGTGTTCGAAGAGCGACAGATATTCCGAATTGACCATTTTCTCGGCAAGGAAACAGCTCAGAATATCCTGGCATTCCGTTTTGCCAACGGCATTTTCGAGCCAGTGTGGAACCGAAACTATATTGACTATGTAGAAGTTACGGCCGTCGAAAACCTCGGTATTGAGAATCGGGGCGGCTTCTACGACAACACAGGAGCCCTGCGCGACATGGTGCAGAACCACCTGATACAACTCGTGGCTCTCACCGCCATGGAGCCACCTGCCGTGTTCAATGCCGACAGCTTCCGGAATGAAGTGGTGAAGGTTTACAACTCGCTAAAGCCCCTCAATGAAACCGACCTCAAAGAGCATATTGTCCGCGGCCAATACACCGCCGGACAATCTGGGAAAGGCTACCGCGAGGAGAAAGGTGTGAGTCCGAAATCGCGCACGGAAACCTTCGTGGCCATGCGTCTGAGCATCGACAACTGGCGATGGAGCGGTGTGCCGTTTTACATTCGTACAGGCAAACAGATGCCGACAAAAGTTACCGAGATTGTGATCCACTTCCGCGAAACACCCCACCAAATGTTCGGCAATGTCGCCGGAGGTGAGCGTCCACAAGCCAACATGCTCACCATCCGCATACAGCCCAACGAGGGCATCAGCCTGAAGATCGGCATGAAAGTGCCGGGAGCCGGCTTCGAAGTGAAGCGTGTAGCCATGGATTTCACTTACGACCAACTGGGCGACATCGTCATCAATGATGCTTATGCACGTCTCATCGACGATTGCATTCAGGGCGACCCAACCCTCTTTACACGCAACGACGCAGTGGAGGCTTCATGGCGATTCTTCGACCCCATACTTAAATACTGGCAGAGCCACAACGAGATTCCACTCTATGGCTACCCCGCAGGCACATGGGGACCACAAGAGAGCGACAAATTGATGCACGAACACGAGGCCGAATGGACCAATCCGTGCAAGAATCTTACCAACACCGACTTATACTGCGAACTATGATAACCCACATTCACAATACCGATGCAGAGGCAGCGCGTGCACTCATCGAACGCATACTGCAAATGGCAAGCGAACAATCTGATGACCGGAAAATCAACATTGCGCTCAGCGGAGGCAGCACACCTGCACTGATGTTTCGTCTGTGGGCCGAGGAGTTTAACACCCGTACACCTTGGGGGCGCATCCGTTTGTTCTGGGTGGATGAACGATGTGTTCCACCCACCGATAAAGAGAGCAACTATGGCATGACGTTCGACAACCTGATTTCCAAAATCAATATTCCCAAGGAGAACATCATACGTATCAAAGGTGAAGAAAATCCCGAAGAAGAGGCTCAGCGCTATGAGACTGCGGTGCGCAGCATGGTGCCTGACAAGGACGGATTCCCCGAATTTGACATGGTCATTTTGGGAGCAGGCGAAGACGGTCACACCTCGTCCATCTTTCCCGGGCAGGAGCATTTGCTTACCACCTCGCAGGTCTATGCCGTAGCTACACATCCCAAGACCGAGCAGCAGCGCATTGCCCTCACAGGCCAACCCATCATCCATGCCCAGCGACTCATCTTTTTGCTCACAGGCAAGAGCAAGGCCTCGGTGTTGGCCGATATCATCGACCAAAACGATGCCGGCCCGGCCGCATATGTAGGGCGTCGCGCACGCAACACAGTAGAAGTCTTCACTGATGCGGCAGCAGCAGGGCGAGCATAACCCCCGGGAAGCGGCCGTATCACCATTTCCTACCGGAACCGTCGTCCTCAAGCCGACCACAAGTTGTCTATCAGTTGCCAGACAACTGTCTCACAGCCGACATACAAACGGATGACGGCCGACAGCCACACGCCTTCCGTCCGCTATACGCTTGCACAACATTCGAAATACGGCTACAAAAAGAGTTTATCGAATCTTCTAAAGGCTTGATATGTGCTGATTAGCCATCATGCTCATGCAGCAGTTTCATCCGAGCGTTTCGCGTTCCGTGTTGAATCAAACATCTGATGCTGCCCACAATATGCAAAATCGGGGCATCTCTCTTGGTCATGGAGAGATGCCCCGACGTTGTATTAAAATATCGTTCAGTTTTTATTTCTTATTCTTCTCCTCTGCCTGTGAAACATCAGCAGCGGTTTTGCCCTTCGGTTTCGCTGTCGGTGTTGACGGTTTCGTCACCTTGGCAGTTTTCTTTTTGGCAGGCGTTTTCCGGGCAGACGTGCCGCGTGCAGTTGTCACCTTCTTTCCGGCAGCGTCCATCTTTTCTATCTTAGCCTGCAAACGAGCAATCTCCTTGTCCTTCATGGCTATCTCCTCACCCTGATTTTTAATGGCAGTGAGCAACGAGTTCAGCTGTTCATTATCAATTTCCAAAGGATAACGGTCGTTGATGCGCGTGATGAAGTCGCCTAAAATATTCATATAATTGGTAAATGCATCGAAAGCACTGCTGTAGATTCCACGGTCGAGTCCTACATTCGAAGGTTTAGTTGTCATAAACCTGAAGTTATTGCTGGCCTGCAGATAATCCCAGTCCTGGTTGATGCGCGGGTCGTTGGCAATACGCACTCGCTCTGATACACTGTACAGTTTTTCGAACGCCTCACGCTGCATGGGATTGCCAAGCCAACAACTCACGTCGCGTTCTTCGTCCACCCACGAGAGCGTGTCGGGCACCTCGAGTGCTCCAACGCTCTTGAAATTGGCGCAAATCTCCGATGGCGTGGAGAAAGTGATGCCTTTCAGTTTTGCAAATTCAGGCAAGGCCTGTAAGAAGTCCAGGATATTTGACGACAACGGCTGGGCAATTCCAAGTGCAGACAGTTCCATAAAGATATTGACGATCTGGGAGCCTTCAGGCAGCGCGTCTATTTCATTAATATACTGGTCAGCAAACATGGGATAGCCCTCCCACTCTGAATTATTGAACCGAAGACTGATGTCATCACTCCGCTTGATGTCGCGCAACAACAGTTTCAGGTTCGGCGCCAATGCGCAATTGTAAACATAATGCGGCGACTTCCATCCCAGCACATGCTTGGCACCCTCGGTCAGCATGCCCTTGAAGCCCATCTTTGAGGCTTGCAACCCAATATCGTCGCTGTAGATGAGTGAGGAATTGCGCAACACGGTGGGCTTCTTGCCAAAATATTCCTTGATTTTATCGCATTGTTTCTTTACGTCAAGCGCAAAGCAGTCGGCATCGATGAGTGAGGAAAGTCCATGAGAATAGGGTTCTGCCAAAAACTCCACACATCCCGTTTTGTTGAGAGCCTGCAACTTTTCGAGCACCTGTGGAGCATGCATCTCCATCTGCTCAATGCCTACTCCCGACAGCGAGAATGCCACTTTGAAATAACCTTTACCCTTCTGAATCATCTGTTCCAGGGCGTTCAGTGCAGGCATGTACGAACGCTCCACCACATCTGTAACACTGCGTTCGTTTTCGTAATCATCATAGTAATAGTGGTCGGTGCCGATATCGAAGAAGCGATAACGTTTCAGATGTATGATCTGATGTATCTCGAAATATAAACAAATTGTCTTCATATAGTTTAGAATTTAACTTTGAACATTGAGGTTTTACATTTTTATTGGTGGTTACCAATTCAGGGTACGCAGGTAAAGTTCGCGAATCCACGCTCCAACTTTATCCCATGTGATCTGAGCCACCTCGTTGCGCCCTTCTTCCTGAAGATAGCGGAAGAGACTATCGTTGTGGCAAATACCATATATGGCATCGGCAAGCGCGTGAATATCCCAGTAGTCCACTTTGATACAATTCGTCAGAATCTCTGCACAGCCACTCTGCTTGGAGATGATTGTGGGCGTGCCACACTGCATGGCCTCCAGCGGTGATATGCCGAAAGGCTCGCTCACCGATGGCATGACGTAGACGTCTGACGCCTTCAGGCATTCGTACACCTGCTTGCCACGCATGAATCCCGGGAAGTGAAACCTGTCAGCGATGCCGCGCTCGGCAGCCAGATAAATCATTTGCTCCATCATGTCGCCTGAGCCTGCCATCACAAAGCGTATATTTCGTGTGCGGTGCAACACCATGTTTGCAGCCTCAACGAAATATTCAGGGCCTTTCTGCATGGTGATACGCCCGAGGAATGTCACCACTTTGTCCTTAGCAGCACCGTCGGAACGTGGTATGGCTTCGTTCTCCTCGCACAGCGGATACACCGCATTGTGTACGGTAAACACCTTGCGTGGATCCTGGTGATACTGATGAATGACGGTATTTCGGGTAAGATTGCTCACACACATGATGCAGTCTGCATGGTCCATACCGTCTTTCTCTATGGAGTAGACCGTAGGATTCACCTTGCCCCGGCTACGGTCATAATCGGTGGCATGAACATGGATGCATAATGGTTTTCCGCTCACATGCTTGGCATGAATGCCAGCAGGATAGGTGAGCCAGTCGTGGGCATGGATAATATCGAATTGTTCTGCGCGTGCAACCACCCCGGCTATAATCGAATAGTTGTTGATTTCCTCGTGCAAGTTGCCTGGATATCCCCCGGCAAACTCCATGCATCCCAAGTCGTTGACATGCATATAGTTGAAATCGGAATAGATATGGTCGCGATAACGGTAATATTCGTTGGGTTCGATCAGGTTGCCCACGCGACTCTTTACATAATCATAGTTCACGTCCCGATAGGCTATGGGCACACAGTTCATAGGCACGATACGCGCGTATGAGCGGTCTTCGTCACCCCAAGGTCTGGGCAAACACAGTATGGTTTCTATGTCACCCTGCGCGTGTAAGCCTTCGGAGATTCCGAAGTTGGCAGTAGCAAGTCCACCGTAAACATGGGGAGGATACTCCCATCCAAACATTAATACTTTCATTTGCAGTCCTCCCTTTAATATTTATATTTTTCCATTTGTTCAAGCGAACGCAGAATCTCAGCCACGTTCATGGCAAACGACACAGCTCCCCGACCATGGAACGGTGGATTGCCGTCAAAAAGTTCGGGCAATGTTCCCAAGCAATGGTAGAACATTTCGTCTTCATAGCCTACCATCTGCCGCTCGATAAAGCTCAGCCTGGTGCGCTTGTAAAGCTTGAGGCAAGCCTCCATATAGAAGCCGCCGAGCCAAGGCCATGCCGTGCCCTGGTGATAGGCAAGGTCACGTTGCACCTGCGGACCCACGTACATCGGGGTGTAACCACCACTCTTGGGCGAGAGCGACCGCAGGCCTTTGGGCGTGAGTAGCTCACGCGTACATATGTCTATTACCTTCTTTTTCTGGTCCTGAGACAATGGTGAATAGTCGAAAGCCGCTGCAAAAATCATATTCGGTCGCACGCTCCAGTCTTGCTCCTGGCCATCTACATAGTCAAAAAGATAGCCATGCTCGTTGACAAAAGTTTTAACAAACGATTCCCGGCATTTCTCGGCCAATGCTTGAAGCTTACTGACTTGAGCCGATCCTTTCTCTTTGTCGGCCATGGTCTCGGCAAACTTCAATGCGTGATACCACAGAGCATTGAACTCAACGACATATCCCGTGCGAGGCACCACAGGCCGACCATTAGACATGGAGTTCATCCAAGTCACGGGTCGGTCTCTGCCATCAGTCTTGACAAGTCCGTTGGCTTCGAGCGTAAGGTTAGGGTGTCGCTGGTTTTTGATATAGTTAATAATGTCAAGCACCAGCTTTCCATACTTTGTCCGACAGGCCTCAACGCCTTCTTCCTTGGCATATTGCTGTATGCACCACACGGCCCACAGCAACACATCTGGCTGCTCTATCTCATAGAGCTTCACCGACAGAGGCTTGCCGTCCATAAATTCGCGCAGGCCCTTGCCGGCGGTTTTCATGGCAGCCTCGTAATAACCTTTCTCCTCGATCGAAAGCGTGAGGCCTGGCAAGGCAATAAATGTGTCGCGGGCACGTGCCTTAAACCAAGGGTAACCGGCCAGTATATACTTGTCACCGCTCTTGTCCTCCACGTGGAACTGATGCGCAGCATTGACCAAGCAATGGAAGAAGTTGTCACGCGGTGACCTGTCGTCCACCTCCTTGTCGAACAGTGCATGCAATCCCCGAGGTTTGGAGGCTGATGTAGATGCGGCAAACACCACACTCTCACCCTTGCGGATGCTCAACTCAAAGTAACCGGGCACATACAAGTCTTCGCTGGATGCATAGCCGCGCTCTTGCTCTTTCGGATATTCGATACCCCGATACCAGTCAGGCTCAAATACAAACTCGGCCTTTCGGGAGAACTGCATATACAGTTCGGGATAGCCGGCATAGAGACATGTCTTGATGCCATTGTCTACTTCCTGGTAATCGCGGTTAACAATGGAATTCTCGTGTGTGAATTGTCGCGCGCTGCGGAATGCCAGGAAAGGCCTGAAGCGCAAGGTCGTCGTCGAATGGGCATCGACCAGTGTGTACCGAATCAGGATGCGATCTTCATAATGTTGAAACACCACCTCCTTTTTCATCACCACACCTCCCACGCGATATACTGTGGTAGGCACCTTGTCGCAGTTGAATGCGCGAATGTATTTGTGCCCTTTCGGGCTAAAATTGTTGCCTTGGTACTTATGCAGACCAAGGTTGAAGGCTGCACCATGTTGTATAACGGTGCAATCGAGCGATGAGAGAAGTACATGGTTCTCATCGTCCAGTTCGGGTACTGGAACCACGAGTAATCCATGATATTTTCTCGTGTTACAGTCCACGATGGTAGAGCATGAATAAGCCCCGGACCGATTCGTACGAAGAAGTTCCTTGGACAGGGACTCCTGCAAATTGGTCATCGTAGCTGCTTCAAATTTCAGATAACTCATAGCAGGTAATTAAGGCTGTTATTTTATTAAATAGATCGTTCAACTGATAGGGTAAATGTTGGTTAGGCAAGCATTCACTCACTCTGTCAAAGGTAGGCAAAATATAAAACAAATCAAAATAATTTATCATTTA
>NZ_GG704781.1:828581-987209 GCF_000160535.1 Hallella bergensis DSM 17361
ACCAGTACTAATTTATTTTTATGAATGTCTTAATAATATTGGAAACATCATCTAATCCATAAAAATAAAGGACCGAACAAGACAAAAGAACCACATCATCTCATAAATCGTCTACTTACGGTGGGCGCTGTCAGATTATCAATCGATATTGGTCATTGTGTAGGAGGAAATGTGTACCTTTGCATCTCGATCAGAAAATTCACTATGTATTCAAGAGATATTTACACCTCCATCATCAAGCTGGGCATCCCCATTGTCATAGGCCAGATAGGCACCATTATCCTCACATTTGCCGACACCATCATGATTGGGCACCACTCCACGCCCGAACTGGCAGCTGCAGCTTTCGTGGGGCAGATATTCATGCTTGGTATTCTTGTGGCCATGGGATTTGCATACGGACTCACCCCACTGGTGGGCAACAGCTACGGGCGCGAGGAAACAGGACGAATCGGTGCATTAGTGCGCAACGGACTTGCTGCCAACACGATGCTGGCCCTGTTGTTGGTTGCAGTTTACAGCGTGCTCTATTTTTTTATAGACAGACTTGGGCAGCCCGAAGAGCTTTTGCCCTACATGCGACCTTATTATATTGTAAACCTCGTGTCAATCCCATTTGTATGCTGGTTTAATGTATTCAAGCAGACGGCCGACGGCTCCACCGATACCAAGACGCCGATGTGGATACTGCTTTCGGGCAATCTGGTGAACATTCTGGCCAACTGGGTTCTCATCTATGGTAAACTGGGCATGCCCGAACTCGGCATTCTGGGTGCCGGTTTGGCCACACTCCTCTCGCGCATCCTCATGACAGTAACCATTGCCTGTGTGTTCTTCCGGAGCAAGCATTACAAGCCCTTTGCCCAGTCGTTCTGGCAAAGCAAGGTGACGCGAGCCGACCAGTTGCTGCTCAATCGCATGGGATGGCCGCTGGGAATGCAGATGGGTATGGAATCGGGAGCCTGGTCGCTTTGCAGCATCATCGTCGGATGGATTGGTGCCACTGCGCTGGCAGGGCATCAGGTGATGCTCTCCATCAGCCAGTTATTTTTCCAAATCTACTATGCCCTGTCGGCAGCAGTAGCCATCAGGATAAGCCTTTTCCATGGTCAGCGCGAGTTTAGCAAGATTACTCCCACGGCGTGGGCGGGCTTCCACTTGTGCTGCATTGTGGCCATGCTGGTGGCCGTGCCCGTGTGGGCTTTCCGTCAAGACATCGGTTGGCTCTTTGCCGATTCAGAAGAGATATCAACCATTGTGGCCGGAGCTATCTTGCCATTGATTATCTACCAGCTTCCCGATGGCCTGCAATGTGTGTTCTCCAACTCGCTGCGCGGTCTGTCGAACGTCAAGCCGCTGATGCTTGTGGCATTCATCGCCTATTTTGTAGTGTCCATACCACTGAGCTATATCTTCGGCATCACGATGAATGGCGGGTTGGTTGGCGTATGGTTTGCCTTCCCAATAGGACTGTCGGTTTCCGGAACGCTCTACTATTATTTCTTCCGCCGAACACTGTCGCGGTTAGCCTGATCAAACAGAACACCAACTTCATAAACAGACTTCCCCTAAGTCCTAAAAAGCATCCACCGCGCGCTGCAGTGGATGCTTTTATGTTGTAACAAGGAGGAAAACCCTTTGCTGTTACCTTTCTACTTACTTCCTGATAAACTTCTTGCCGTTTTTAATAACAAGTCCCTTGTAACCAGCTCCTACTCGCTGTCCGGAAACATTGTAGACAGGAGCATTATCGCTCTCGACAGCTCCTACGGCATCAATACCTGTGGCAACAGGAGCAGTAATAGGCTGAACTTGGTAGTTGCCCTTGAACATCGTCACTATTCCAACAATATCTACACTCTGAGCCTCAGCAGGTTCGTATCCAGCAAGATGGAATCCGTTGAACAGCTGAACCTTATCGCTTCCAGATACTATATAGTAGTTGGTCCATTTACCTGATACCTCTGAAATAATATTCACATTCGAAAGCTTGACAAGATCCGAAAGGTTGTTGCTAACCTCCGTAAGAGCGATAGTCTTAGGCTCTACCGTACCGTCAACAGCGGTATAACCGTCAGCATTGGTCTCGGTAGCCTTCATAGCCTCTGCCGTTTCACCGTAAGCACCACGCTTTAAGGTAACCGTACCATTGAGCTTCTGTCCGGCCTTCAGGTCCAATCCTGTATTAAAGAACATCAATGCACCCGTAGCATCACGCACGAAAGTCTGCGTGTTGCCTTTGTTGCTTGTCCAGGAATACAACACCTCCGCATCTTTCAATGTCAGCTTTGCCACCGTTCCATTAGCCAAAGCTGTAAAGGTTTTGATATTTGCAACCTCTCCCTTAGGAGTAGGAGTTGGTTCTTCGCCTCCGCTCTCACTGCCACTTGTATATACAGTAATCTTTGAGAACTGTGTATTCCTTGTAACTGTAAGAACAATATCTTTAGCATCACCCGTCCATGTTACCTCGGTGGAAGTACCCTCAATAAAGTCTGTCAAAGTACCATTATCAACTGTTGCAGACCATTTTGCACTTGAAGCTCTGCTGTTGAGCGAGAAAACAATCTTTGTGATGTTTTTTCCCTTGGAGGAAATTTTCATATCGCCACCATACATACGCAACACGCAGTACCTTGTTTGCCAAAGACGATTTGGCGTCCTACCTGTAGATGGAGACACTGTAATGGTAATGTCACCAACAGTAGCCGAAACGGGAGTTGTGATATCTCCAGCTTGAGATTCACCGGATGACCTTTCTGATATTCCAAACAATTCAGTGGCTCCCTGCCCGCCATTCGCATCAAAATCGAATGTTGTCCCCTGTCCATAGCTCAAGCCGAAAAGCATGGTGAAGGATAAAAGTAATGTTGAGCGTAAAATTCTGTTCATAAGTAATGAATTTAAAAGTTAAACATATGTGTTACATTGCAAATGTATGAAAGTTGCCGGAATAATGCAATAGTATTGGTATGAAAAAACGATGAATATTAATATATTTCTTTCAACATGTAATAAAAGCCAGAGTAGGAACGTTATCATCGTATAACTTACACATTTCATGACTGCCTATGAAGTATTTTACCCACGAAGAACCGAACCCCACGGAGACCACGCTGAATATTATTCGTCAGATAGCCCACACCTACCGCACCATCAAGGGTGGAAGTCAGCCCATACCATGCTGCATGAACTGACAGTTGTAAATCCTTAACTTCCCATAATTCTATGAAGACAATGATTTCGCCTTCGCTGTTGGCGTCAGACTTTGCCAATCTGAAAGATGAGGTTGACATGATCAACCGCAGTGAGGCCGACTGGCTCCACTGTGATGTGATGGATGGCAGTTTTGTGCCCAACATCTCCTTTGGATTCCCGGTGATGAGAGCCGTGCAGAAGATTTGTACCAAACCTCTCGATGTGCATTACATGATCGTGAATCCGGAGCGATACATCGTGCAGACAGCCAAGGTTGGTGCAGCAGTGATGAGCGTACACTATGAGGCCTGTGTTCACCTGAACCGTACCATTCACGAGATTCAGGAGGAAGGCATGATGGCCGGCGTGGTACTCAATCCATCGACACCCGTTGGCATGCTCGAGGATGTTATCGAAGACGCCGACCTCGTGCTGATCATGAGCGTGAACCCAGGCTTTGGCGGCCAGAAGTTCATCGAAAACACCATCGGGCGTGTTCGCCGGCTTCGCCGCATGATTGAGGAAAGTGGCTCACACGCACTGATAGAAGTCGATGGCGGCGTCAACGGCACCACGGCACCACGGCTCATCCAAGCCGGAGCAGACGTCTTGGTGAGCGGCAGCTACGTGTTCGGCGCAGCAGACCCCATCCAAACCATACACGATCTGAAAAACATGAGCACATCCCAACGAGCTTAAACCTCCCTCCCAACGAGGGATGACCATGGATTTGGAAGCCATGCAACAATGCGACAACGGCAAAACTATCCGTTAAAAAAACACAAAACATGGCCTGCTTATTCTCTATTCTCACCCAAAGGTCATACCTTTGCACACGCTTTAGAGCTTCAGGGGTGGTTACCAGAGTGGCCAAATGGGGCAGACTGTAAATCTGCTGGCTCTTGCCTACGGTGGTTCGAATCCATCACCACCCACATTGATTATGATCGAAACAAGCCATTATTGTCGAATCCGACAGTAATGGCTTGTTTCGTTTATCTCCTTTCCCATACCCTGGCTCACCCACATTGCAGGTGCATGCGCCAGGAAGAACCGATCAATTAAAGAAATTCCAGCTCAGTCCCATCCTGAACACCCGGCCGTTGAGCGGATGATGAGGTACCAGAAAATAGTTCTTCTTGCCAGTTCCGGCGTTCACATGACTCATCATCACAAAAAAACGCGTGTGCTTCAAATGAAAATTGGCATAGACATTAACCACGGGATAATTGCCAACTGACACCTTCTCATCGTTGCCCTGCACAGCATACTGTCCGATGGCCGGCACATATTCGGATGCGTTGTATTTGGTAAAGTAGCGCACATCCCCACCAAGGTCACACTTGAGCACCTTGGCCACCTTGAATCGCAGATAGAGATTACTGTAAACGTTAAGCATGGGCAACGGCAAAGCCTTGTCACTGCTCGATTTTTGGAATGTCACAACACTCTCCCAATTGACCGGTCCGAAACTGAAGTCCTGCGAAAGTTCTGCCGTCAACAAACTGATAGGATCGCCATGTTGCTTCACCGCAACCACATTGTAGAGTCGTCCTGACTCGCCGGGAGTATATCCCAAGGAAAAATAGGTATGGTTCTTGATAATATCGTAGCCCACGCGCAGGCGTGTGCGGGTTTTCTGATAGTTGAGCAAGCCCTGCACCCGAATGTGGTCGATGAACGAAAGGTCGGCGTTGTCCCACCAGAAATGCCGACTTTGATAGTGCCGATAATAGAATCCAGGCTTCATGTGATGATAAAATCCGGATGCGGCCAGCGTCAGGGTATCCTTGAACAAGGGGAAGTTGAGGTCTACACTGCCATCAACCTGTATATCTCCGGCATTAGCGCCAAGCACATAAAAGTCTCCCACGGCACTATAGTGAAGGGTTCGTCCTTGGGTTTTAGAGATTTGTCCGCCTACGAACACGTCATTTTCGGTCCACGCCCGGTCGGTTTCGGCATCAGGCAGAGTATAATGGCGCATCTCATGCGAAGCAAAAACCTTGAGTCCTGCCTTTGCCCACTTGTTAAAACCCTCGAGCAACGAGATGGCCAACGTGTTGCGCAAAGACCAGTGGTTGGTCTTGTCATAGATGGAGTCGTTCGCGAATTTCTCGGCCACCGTGAAGTGGTCGAGGTAAAAGTTCTCAGGCGTTTCGTAGGCTTGGTATATGCGTTTGTAGTTATTGAAGTCAAGTGTATGGATAAAGCTCGTCACGGGCACATATTCGTTTTTCAGCCAAGACGTGTCTTCAGCTGCCGTCCCGGTTGCCGCCGCCAGACTATCGCCCATGGCCTTGCTGTCCACAGTGATGCGCCCGGCGCGTGCCAGCGAGTCGGCCGCAGTGCTGTCGGCACGGTTTTCGGGTTTATCGATCACCTTGGCATCATCAGGCCGACCGACATAGGTTGTCTCTTCTTCGTCTATCTCGCGTCCCTCCTTACGCGCTTTTTTCTTAGCTTTTTCTCGAGCTGCCTCTTTTTGAGAGGCAATGGCAAATTTCCTCGCCTCGATTTCGGCCTTGGTCATAGGTACCTTGCGGTTGTAACCCACATTGTACCGATGTGTGAGAAACACGTGCTGATTGTCGTTTCTGTTCCAGTTTTTTGACAACATCATCGGTATTTCCGATGTCTGAAAGTCCTCATTGAACGACTCGGGATGTGTGATGTAGTTATCGTTGGTGATTCCTCCATTTTCAGCCACTTTCTGGTGGTTGGTTGTGGCCAGCAGATGAGCCTCATAGCGGTCGCCGAGGTAAGAACCGTACATCGTATAGTTGAAGTGCGAGGTCGACTGATTGCTGTAGTATCCTCGCCCATAAATATAGTCGAACTTAAAGCCCACACCCAACTTCTTGCCCGCATTCACCCCAAACTTGGCCGTGAAGTGGTCTTCACCGTTCGTGCGGTTTCCGCAGTTGTTGTAACTGAGGTTGGTAAACGGAGAGAGGGTGTTGGTGAAATGAAAATCGGATACGGGCATGATGAAAAAGTCGTAGGGATTGGTAAAGATAAACTCCCCCTGCTCGTCTCGGTCAAGAAAGATGCGAGCCTGCCGTGGCGCACCAAGGTTTCCGGTGGTATTGTATTCACCTCGCAGGCCCGTGGTGAAGATAGTGTTCATATACATGTGCGACAGCGTGTCCGGTTCGACCATTCGGCGGTCGCCAAATCGCGAATCGATTGTCCACACATAGATGCCCTTCGGAATCTCCTTGTCGGTGCCGAGCGAGTCGCCTTGTTTGCGGCGCTGTTCGGGCGACATGATGTTTCCGTTTTCGTCTATCTGGTTATAGCCATTTTCCTCCACGCCCATTTGTGCGAAGATGGACAGGGAAACAAACCAGAACAGAAAGCCAAGTGTGTATTTTTTCATTTAATGCAGAAATCGCAGGGCCGTCTCAACGATCTTGAATACCATTGCCACCAAGATGACTATCGTGCCTGCCGTTTGGTCAGCAAAGAAGTAGAGCAACACGCCAGCCACCGCCCCTATCATGAATACGAGGTTGAGCCAGTTGCGAAGCCTGAGGAAGTTTTTTCTTGGAGCCTCGTCGTCGCCGCGCCGGCGTCGATTGAGTTGCAGATTGTCATTGTCCATGAACGTATGCGTAAAATGATTTTTGAAAAGTTATGTGAATGAACCTTGAGTATAATGAGTCGTAACCCTTATTTCTAACATGCCATGCCGTGGTGTTCATTTACAGAATTCACCTTTGCCATGAATCGGGAACCGCGTGCCACTTAATATTCAACGCCTAAGGCACGGCACACCCTACCGAAGATGTTGTCCTTGCGGTCGATGGTCTTACGGCGAAACTTACCACTGTACTTCAAGAGTTTGGTCTGCTTCTTGTTCAGAGCCTCCTTGTCGGTAATCCAGTCTTCGGCTTTCACGTCAAGTCCACCCTGCACATCCGTGCGGTCGCGCTCATATTGATAACTGATGCGCTCCATCGTCAGCACGAGATGGTTGTCGGTAGCCCTGGCAATGAGAGTGTAGTTGAACACGGTGCGGTCGAGAGAGAGAAACGAGTTCCGAAACACCAACCATTCCTTCATGCGAGCAGCAATGGTGTGCTCACTCTTGTTGACCACGGCAATCTTACTTTGCGGAAACTGATTGTCTTCCTTCGTTATGGCGCTGATCACGCCATACACTTTCTGGTAGATATCAGCAGCTGTCATGCCTGGCACGGCCTTGTCAAGCGTGAACACCACCTTGCCATCCACCTCTGGCACAGCACCGACCATGTATTTGGCGTTTTCTTTTTTCTTCGTGTCGAAAACTGCTTTTTTCTGCTTAAGCTGGCTCTGCTGGGCTTCCTCCTGAGGAATCTCCCATGTATTCTGAGCCATTCCTGCCAAGGGAAGACAGGCAAGGAGTAGTACAATTATTTTTTTCATCACTATTAAATCATACATTTATAGGAGACAAAATTAATAAATAATGTTGTATAACAGGTGAGAAACTTTTTTTTTAACGTTTATTGGTGTCCTGCGAACGCTCGCAGCATCACCCATCATGGAGATATCCCGCAAAAAACAGAAGGGATTTAAAACGCGATTCTCCGTAAAACCATCATCTGGTAAACCAGATTACAGGTTCTTTTTCACTTTTGCAAAATTTAGTAGAGAAGCGAAGCTGCGCCGCATCTTCAGGCATCATGTAAAATATAATTACCATTTTTCGGATGGCTGTTCTCGGAGCATCCAGAGAAAAAGACGCCATGTTGGCCGGATAAAATCAGGGCGAACGGACTAAAAAATTTAAATGGAATGGCGGTTAGAGCCTTTTGGCGGTGCGATCTGACCGTAGTGGGCACACGTCAGAGGCTTAGTCGCATGGCGATCTATGCCTAACCGTCACGCCGATCGATATGTAATCGCAAGCGATGAAATAGGCCTAATGAGAGCGACACCGCTAAACGGCTGTAAATGAGCAGCCTGCAAAACGTGGCATATTTCGCCTATTTCAAACCAAAGACATTTGATTTTTAAATAAGCGAAATACAGAAGGGTATTTGTCAAGAAAAATAGCGCGCCCAATCAGAAGCGGCAACTATCTGGCTTATTTCAGCTCCAGCTGTGCCTGAAGCCGTAGGATTTCATCGCGATACTGTGCCGCCTGAATGAAATCGAGCGCCTTGGCAGCCTGTTCCATGAGTTGTTTGGTGTTCGCTATGCTCTTTTCGAGTTCGGGTCTTGTCATGCGAAGCACAATCGGATCAGCCGCAAAGGCAGCGCTGTCGGGCTCCAGATAGACTCGTTGCTTGCCCATGTCGCCCGCCGACTTGTACTCCTCGCCCCGGGCATTGGGCAGCGTGCCCTTGATATCCTTCACAATTTGGCGTGGAGTGATGCCGTTGTCGGCATTATATTTCATCTGGATGGAGCGACGGCGAGCCGTCTCGTCAATGGTGCGTTGCATGCTCTCGGTTATGGTGTCTGCATACATGATCACCTTCCCATTCACGTTTCTTGCAGCGCGGCCGGCGGTCTGGGTCAGACTCCGGTGACTGCGCAGGAAACCCTCCTTATCAGCATCGAGGATGGCCACGAGCGACACCTCGGGCAAGTCCAATCCCTCGCGCAGCAGATTGACACCTACCAGCACATCATAGAGTCCGGCACGCAGGTCGTTCATGATCTGCACACGGTCGAGCGTGGCCACATCGCTGTGAATATAATTAGCCCGAACGTCGTTGTTCAAAAGGTATTCGGTCAGCTCCTCAGCCATGCGCTTGGTCAAAGTTGTCACCAGAATGCGCTCATCGCGCTCACAACGGATTTGGATTTCGTGGAGCAGGTCATCAATCTGATTCTCTGAAGGCCTGACAACAATTTCGGGATCGAGTAGTCCGGTGGGGCGAATGAGTTGTTCCACCACCACGCCCTCAGCCTCCTGCAATTCATAGTTGGCCGGCGTGGCCGACACGTAGATCACCTGTTTGGCCATTTCATGAAATTCCTCAAAGCGCAGGGGACGGTTATCGAAAGCGGCCGGAAGACGGAATCCATACTCCACGAGATTTCTCTTGCGGGCGCGATCACCACCATACATCGCACTGATCTGTGGCACGCTGACATGGCTCTCGTCGATGACAATGAGAAAGTCGTCGGGAAAGAAATCAAGCAGGCAATAAGGACGCTGCCCCGGCTGGCGTCCGTCGAAATAGCGAGAGTAGTTCTCAATGCCCGAACAGTGACCCAGTTCCTTGATCATCTCCAAGTCGTACTCCACACGCTCCTTGATGCGTTGCGCCTTGATATCGTCACCCGCCTCCTTGAAAAATTCAATTTGGTCGACCAGATCATCCTGAATATTACGTATGGCGATCTCGGTTTGATCCTTACTCGTGACAAACAGGTTGGCCGGATAAATCTGGTATTCTGCGAAACTCTGTAGCGATCGCATGGTGACGGGATCGGCTTCCTCAATGGAATCTATTTCGTCGTCCCACCATGTGACACGCAATATATGGTCGCTGTAGGCCATGGCAATGTTCACCGTGTCGCCCTTCACGGAAAAGAAACCGCGCTGCAGATCTACATCGTTGCGGGTGTAGAGGGCGTTGACGAGACGACGGAGGAACTCGTTTCGGTCGAGGCGTTGGCCGCGCTTGATGCTGATAATGCTTTGCTGCATGCCCACAGGACCACCCATGCCATAGATACACGACACCGACGAAACCACGATCACATCTTTCCGCCCCGACAGCAGGTCGCTTACGGCTCTGAGACGCAACTTGTCTATCTCGTCGTTGATGGAGAGATCCTTCTCGATGTAGAGGTCTGTAGTGGGCAAATAGGCCTCCGGCTGGTAATAGTCGTAGTAGGACACATAATAATCCACGGCGTTGTCAGGAAAGAATCCCTTCATTTCCTCGTAGAGTTGGGCCGCCAACGTCTTGTTGTGACTGAGGACCAGTGTGGGTTTACCCACATTGGCAATGACATTGGCCACAGTAAACGTCTTACCCGAACCCGTAACGCCCAACAGTACCTGTGCCGGATCGCCGTGGAGCACACCTTCGGTGAGCCGTGCAATGGCTTGCGGCTGGTCGCCCGTAGGTTCGTATTGCGATGTCAGTTTAAATTCCATATATGCAAAATTACTAAAATCCATTCGCAAAGTCAGCTTTTTTGCTAAAAATAACTATCGCTTCTTTGTGAATCAGAGAATTATGTGTATTTTTGCAAGTCAAAAGATTGAATATGAAGAAATTGGTTTTGATTGCCCTCTCCACGGCCTTGCTTTTCGGCAGTTGTGCCAAGGAGTTCAATCAAGTATACAAGTCTCCCGACTACCGTTATAAGTACGAGTATGCCAAGGAATGCTTTGCCAATGGCAAATATACCCGCGCCGCTACCCTGCTTCAGGAACTCATCATTCAGCAGAAGGGAACCACCGAGGCACAAGAGAGCCTGTACATGTTGGCCATGTCAGAATTTTGCAACCGAAATTACGAAACGGCAGCCGAGACATTCAAGCAATATGTGAAGTCGTATCCACGTGGATTGTATTCAGAAATGGCCTCATATTATGTAGGTGAAAGCCTGTATATGAGCACGCCCGAACCCCGGCTGGATCAAAGCAGCACGGTTCAGGCCATATCTTCCTACCAGGAGTATCTCGACCTTTATCCCGGTGCCAAACTCAAAGACCAGGCTCAACAACGGCTTTTTGAATTGCAGGACAAGCTGGTGGAGAAGGAATTGTACTCCGCTCAGTTATATTATGACCTCGGAGCATATTTCGGCAACTGCTCCAGCGGCGGCAACAACTACGAGGCCTGCATCGTAACGGCCCAGAATGCACTGAAAGACTACCCCTATTCATCACGTCGGGAAGACTTTGCCGTGCTCATTATGAAAAGCAAATACGAACTTGCACAGCAAAGCGTGGAGTCAAAAAAAATAGAGCGATACCAGGATGCGGAGGACGAATGCTACGGCTTCATCAACGAATATCCTGACTCCAAAGAGCGGAAGAACGCAGAAAGCTATATCAAACAGTGCAAGAAATTTACAGCCAATGCCGTTGACTAAGTCCGCACGGGCACCCCTGTTTGATAACGAACATTTGCAAATACTAAATTTATAATATAGACATGGATTACAAAAAGTCAAAAGCTCCAGTAAACACGGTGACGCGAAACATCATGGAACTGTGTGAACAAACCGGAAATATCTATGAGAGTGTGGTAATTATTGGCAAGCGCGCTAATCAGATTGCAATTGAAATCAAGCAGGATCTGAACAAGAAACTTGCTGAATTTGCCTCGTATAACGACTCTCTCGAAGAGGTTTTTGAAAACCGTGAGCAGATTGAAATCAGCCGTTATTACGAAAAATTGCCAAAACCAACCATGCTCGCCACACAAGAATACATCGAGGGAAATGTCTATTTCAGAGATGCTTCCAAGGATTAAGACGGAGGAACGACACACATGATTCAGCGTAAGCAAACTATTTTTTTATTATTGGCAGTGTCGGCACTCATTGTTTGTCTCTGCCTGCCCATCGGAAGGATTGAACCCAAGGGCATGGAGATGCCAACCATCTGGTACAACTTAGGGTTATTCACCGATGGTGCCGTTCATACCCAACCCGTACCTTTCGTGGACTTGGTGATAGCCGGCACGCTATCCTTCATCGCCATATTCCTGTATAAGAAGCGCATGCTTCAGGCCAGACTGTGCACCGCGAGCATGATTCTCTGCCTGGCATGGTATGCCTACTATGCCTTTTGCGCGCTCAACGAGTTCCAGACGGGTGACACATTCCATGTGGCCTTTGCTGCTTGCTTGCCATTTGTCGCCTTCGTTTTGCTCATCTTGGCACGCAGGGGCATCATTGCCGACGAGAAACTGGTGAGATCTATGGATAGAATAAGGTAGGTCAGCCACTGGTTCTGACCCAATATATGAGTAAGACAAGCCCCGGAAAGTAAACCATTTACCTTTCCGGGGCTTGTCGTTATCTATCTTTTTAATCGTTCTTCAAAGTCTTATTTCCTCTGAATTTTCAGAAAATGATAGTCAGTTAGTTTACAAGCCGAACTTGTTCTTTGCATTTTTTGCCGCATCAGATGCTGCTGCCTTCGTGTTATTGACAGCATCTGTCATTTCCTTTTTGGCACTCTTCGCAGCATCGTTTGCAGTTTCCTTCGTGTCAGTAAGAGCTTCGCTCATCGTCTCCTTGGCAGCCGCAGGAGCATTCTTCAATGCCTCAGCAGCAGCTTCTGCAGTTGCACCGGCCTGGGCACCCTTCTGAAACGTCTCCGAGGCCATGCTTATCGCTTCATCAGAAACGGCAGCCTTTGCTTCGTCAAGAGTAGTATTGGCAGACACTGGGAGGGCTTCAATATTGGAATACAACTTGGAAATTGCTGGGATTTCGGTAGCCAAGTTCTTGATTTCTCCTGCATATTCTTCTACAAGATTCTTCGCAAGCATGCCATATCTCTTCAATTCATCCAGCTGACCGGAGTTTGCCAAAGTCTTGTACATAGCCGTGAGATTAGCCAAAGCTTTCGTAACGCTCTCAGCATCATTGCTCTTCAATGCGTTAGTAAGCTGAGTGCTCAATGCATCGAAACCTAACTTAAGGTCGGGAGCAAGCTCTGTAGTATCCACCAAGGGTTCAGCAGTTTCTGTTTTGGTTTTCGACTTACTTCCGCAACCTACAAACACGAGTGCTGCGATGGCAGCAATAATAAATAATAATTTCTTCATATTCTCTGATTTATGTTACTATTAATTTGAAAATTTAATGGTAAACTTAAAGCCACATCGGCGTTCTTTTGTCAAAGATAATGAAAAAAAAGACACAGTAGTCTTGTTATTTATGAGTTTTAACGTATAAAATGTTAAAGGCAAAAGTATCTACAGGCGGAATGAGAATGACAAAAGTGGTGAATAAACAGCACTACTTCGGCCCTATCAACAGTCCGAAAGTACAACTTAACTTCAAGGAGAAATGAAAAAGTCCGGGACAAATCGCCCCGGACTCTCTTGTATAATAAAGTACAGCGATTGACTTATGCCTCCTCGCTCCAATCCTCCTCGCTCTTGCGAAGATAGGAACGATAACGAAGTTTCGCCATTCTTTCAGCCTCTGCAAAGAGCTCCTCAGCCTCATGTGGGAAAGCTTTGGCTACCGAAGAGTAGCGCACCTCACCCATCAGGAATTCGCGGAAGTTCTCCCACTTAGGTTCTTTGCTATCGAGTATGAACGGAGTCTTACCCTCATCGGCCAACTGTGGGTTATACCGCCAGAGGTGCCAGTATCCGCACTCCACTGCCAAGGCCTCCTCACGCTGCGATGTTCCCATGTTGCGTTTCATGTTCTTGGTACCCTTGATACCGTGGTTGATACATGGAGCATATGCGATAATGAGCGATGGGCCTGGGTAAGCTTCAGCTTCACGAATAGCTTTCAGTGTCTGAGCATTGTCGGCTCCCATTGCGATCTGTGCCACGTAGACATAGCCGTAGGTAGTCTGCATCAAACCCAGATCCTTCTTGCGCATGCGCTTGCCTGAAGCAGCAAACTGAGCAATGGCTCCGAGCGGTGTAGCCTTAGAAGACTGACCACCGGTGTTGGAGTAAACCTCAGTGTCGAGCACGAGAATATTCACGTCCTGACCCGAAGCAAGCACATGGTCGAGACCACCGTAGCCGATGTCATAAGAAGCACCGTCACCACCGATAATCCACTGGCTGCGCTTCACAAGATAATGTTCAAGTGTCTTCAGCTCTGTGCAGATGGGACATCCTTCCTTGGCACCATCCTCTATCCATGGCTTCAACTCTGCAGCAGCTTCCTTGGAAGCATCGGCATCGTCCTTAGAGGCAATCCATTTCTCTGCAGCGGCCTTGAAGCCATCTGAAGTGTGATCACCGGTCATGCCTTCATTGAGCAGAAGCGTAATACGCTCGCGCATCTTCTTGTTGCCAAGAACCATACCGAGTCCGAACTCACAGAAGTCTTCAAACAAGGAGTTACAGAAGGCTGGTCCATGACCGTCCGGATTGGTGGTATACGGAGTCGAAGGAAGTGATGCTGAATAGATTGAAGAACATCCAGTAGCATTGGCGATCATCTCGCGGTCACCAAAGAGCTGAGATATGAGCTTCACGTAGGGAGTCTCACCACATCCTGCACAAGCTCCGGAGAACTCGAACAATGGTGTGGCAAACTGAGAGTTCTTAGGAGACTGCTTGATATTCACCAAGTGTTGCTTAGAACTTACGTTCTTGACAATGAAGTCCCAGTTCTTAGCTTCCTGTTGCATCTCAGGATTGTCCACGTTAAACGGAACCATCTTCAAGGCTTTGCTCACCTCACCGGTTTCACGATCCTTCCTACCGGGGCAGACATCGGCACAGTTGCCACAGCCCAGACAGTCCATAACAGAAACCTGAATACGGAAGTGCATACCCTTCATTTCCTTGGGAGCCTTCATTTCAAGCGACTCAAGGCTGACAGCCTTGTTCTCCTCGTCATCCATCACAAATGGGCGAATCGTGGCATGAGGACAAGAGTATGCACATTTGTTACACTGAATACAGTTCTCCGGATTCCACTGGGGTACAAAAGCCTCTACACCACGCTTCTCGTAAGCAGAGGTTCCGTTCTGCCAGGTTCCGTCCACAGTACCATGTTTCACAAAATCGGAAACCTTCAGCAAGTCACCGGCCTGTGCATTGATCGGACGAACAAGTTCCTTGATGAATTCAGGAGCATCGTCGTTGTCAACCTCATCATCAGGCAAGTTAGCCCATGCGGGATCAACCTCGAGTTCCTTGTATTCACCGCCGCGGTCTACGGCAGCATAGTTCTTTTTCACAATGTCCTCACCCTTCTTGCCGTATGACTTCACGATGAAAGCCTTCATCTGCTCAATGGCGAGGTCGATAGGAATCACGTTAGTGATACGGAAGAATGCCGACTGAAGAATGGTATTGGTACGGTTACCGAGTCCAATTTCCAGTCCAATCTTCGTCGCGTTGATATAATACACGCGGATATTGTGTTTGGCAAAGTGACGCTTCACCTTGTTGGGGATGAAGTTCACCAGCTCCTCGCCTTCAAAAATGGTATTCAGCAGGAACGTGCCATTGTCGCGCAAGCCGCGGGTAACATCATACATGTTGAGGTAAGCCTGAACATGACATGCCACAAAGTTAGGCGTATTTACTTGATAAGTTGAACGAATCGGTGTGTCGCCAAAGCGGAGGTGTGAACAAGTGAACCCACCAGACTTCTTAGAGTCGTATGAGAAGTATGCCTGGCAGTACTTGTTGGTGTTGTTACCGATAATCTGTACCGAGTTCTTGTTGGCACCAACGGTACCGTCGGAACCCAAACCATAGAACTTGGCCTCGAACAGTGAGTCGTCGCCCATCGGAATCTCAGGAACCTCAGGCAGCGAGGTAAAGGTTACGTCGTCTACAATACCCACGGTGAAATGGTTCTTGGGCATAGGCATCTCCAAGTTGTTGAACACAGAGATAATCATGGCGGGAGTGGTGTCTGCCGAACTCAAGCCATAGCGACCACCCACGATAAGAGGTTTGCGCGGATCATCATAAAGAGCCGATTTCACGTCGAGGTACAATGGTTCGCCCTCTGCACCCGGTTCCTTGGTACGGTCAAGCACAGCAATGCGCTTCACGCTCTCAGGGATAGCCTTGCGAATGGCCTCCACAGAGAACGGACGGTAAAGGTGCACGGCAACCATACCCACCTTCTTGCCTTGCTTCATCAGGTAGTCGATGGCCTCGCGAGCAGCCTCTGTAGCCGAACCCATGAGCACGATAACGTTCTCAGCATCGTCAGCTCCATAATAGTTGAAAAGGTGATACTCACGTCCGGTGAGCTTAGAAATTTCACCAAGATAGCGCTCCACCACTTCCGGCACCTTGTCATAGTATTCGTTGCTGGCTTCGCGGTGTGTAAAGAATGTTTCAGGATTCTCGGCCGTACCACGTGTCACAGGGCGCTGTGGAGAGAGCGCACGGTCCCGGAAACGCTTCACATCGTTCATATCAATCATATTCTTCAGAGCCTCTTCATCGATGGCCTCGATTTTATGATACTCGTGTGAAGTACGGAATCCATCAAAGAAGTTGATGAAAGGCACCGAGGTCTTCAGCGTAGCCAGATAGGGAACAGCCGAAAGATCCATCACCTCCTGTACAGAGCCCGAGCAGAACATGGCGAAGCCAGTCTGGCGGCAAGCCATCACATCCTGGTGGTCGCCGAAAATAGACAGTGCATGAGTGGCTAAGGTACGTGCAGAAACATTGAATACACAGGGCAGCAACTCACCGGCAATCTTGTACATATTGGGAATCATGAGCAACAAACCTTGCGAAGCAGTGTAGGTCGTAGTCAATGCACCCGACTGCAATGAGCCGTGAACAGCACCGGCAGCGCCAGCTTCGGACTGCATCTCCTGCACAGACACAACCTGGCCAAACAAGTTCTTACGGCCTTTGGCAGACCACTCGTCGACGTGCTCAGCCATGGTGGAAGACGGTGTGATGGGGTAAATTGCGGCTACCTCACTGAACAAATAGCTGATGTGGGCTGCGGCGGTATTACCATCACATGTCGTAAATTTTTTTTCTTTTGCCATTTTAAATAGATAATAAAGTTTATAATGTTCTTGTTGTTTTTGTATAATATATTAATATAGGAAACCAAATAGCCACAAGGGAATATGATTTTCGTGTCCAATCTCCGTATTGTATAATGCGTAGGTCGTTTCATTATTGAACCGCTGCTTCACTCCTTCATGAGCATCGCATATCCGAAACTTGCGACTTCCATCTATGAGGAAAGTGTGCGCACCATTGCCCTCGTTCACCTTGTGGTCCTTCCAAAGACTGTTTACAAAGAACGTCTCCATCACCTCCTGCGATTCCACCTGGATAGGATAGATGGCATACATCAAATTGGGGTTGTGAAGCATAACCTTCGAGGGTTTTCTGGGGAAACGCCTCCCATAGCCATAGATAATATTAATCAGGCGTGCATCTGCCAAATACTTAATGTATTTCATCACCGTGGCACGACTGGTGTCGATTTCTTCAGCCAACTGACTGATGTTAGGCGTGTGGGTGCCCTCCACGGCAAGCAAATAAAACAACTTCTTAATCTTTGTAAGATATTTCAAGTCTATCTGCTTGATGAGTAGGATGTCCACCTCGATCGTCATGTTCATGGTCTTGAGCAGGTTCTCCGAGAAGTTACGCTGTTCCATAAACAACGGGTAAAATCCATGGTGTAGATAGTCTTGAAAATATTTCAGTGGACTGACATGGGGCAATATCTTCTTCACAATGTGTTCATGACCATTCAATATTTCGCCAAGTGTGTAGGGCTGGAAGTCTAATCCGGTCTTGTAGTTCAGAAATTCCCTGAACGACAGACCCCTGAGGTTATAGCTTTTCACAATGCCCTTCAGCTCAGGATTTTCCTCATTCAGCCGCATCACGCTCGATCCGGTGAACACAATCTTCAACTCCGGCAACTCATTGTAGCACCGTTTAAGTTCTGCGCTCCACATGGGTTGCTTGAACACCTGGTCAATGAGCAGCGTCCGCCCGCCCTGCGAGACGAAGTCGCGCGCAAAATCACAAATGCCACGACCCTGGAAGTAGAAGTTGTTCATGTTGACATAGAGGCACTGCCGATCATCCTTGTCAAACTTTTCCTTGGCATACTGCAACAGAAATGTAGTTTTCCCCACACCACGCGTGCCCTTGATGCCAATCAATCGGTCATTCCAGTCAATCTCGTCCATCAGGGTGCGCCGAACCGGGGCATCCGTATGGTCTACAAGATATGAGTGAGTGCGAAAAAAAGCTTCCATCTGCTACGTATTTGAGTCGCTTATATTACTTATGCAAAGTTAGTATATTATTTTATAAATTGCAAACTGTAGATAGCAAAAAATTTGTATTTTACGTTTTTTAAAGATATCAAAACTATAGAGAGAGTCATTCTGCATCAACCGAGTTCCTTGTCCAAATTCGTTGCCCGCAAAAGGCGCAACCATGCCGCGTTGCGACACCCCAATAACAACATGACCAGTATGATGTTTCCGACGCCCTGCTGGAAGCATAAAAAGAATTATCGAATACATTCTGATTTTGTCAGAAAAACTTCACCATGAACGGGTCATCATTTTTTAGCGATCTGGATCATCAATTCCTTATTTTTGTAAACAAAAACTCTGTCAACCCATCTTAACAAACCAATACCGTTGCGGTTAGACGTTATTGACACGACGGTTAGGGCGTAGAGGCAATGCGGCAAGGCCTCTTTGGCACGGCGACAACAGCCTAACGGCGATGCCATCAAGGCCTAAACGCAACACGAATCGAAAGAAAATTCGAAGCCAATATTATGAAACCCGCATAAGTCTATGTAAGCCAGCAAGTTGCAAAACAACGTTAGTTTTCGCGTATTTCGGGGTAGATGTTTTTCGTTTTCAAATTCGCGAAGCATAAGAGGCCCTTTGTTGTATATTTTCAAACAAATAACAAGTAGTCTGGAGAAACCGTCTTCCACGGATGTTTCGGGCAGCGTCAACCAGGCACAACCAAGCACCACCAAACCGAAAACGAATACGACGACAAACTTTTAGCCAAAAAGGGTGGCAAAGACTCCGGTTTTTGCATTTTTTTCGCTACCTTTGCCATAGGTTAAAAAATCATAAGTTATGAAAGAATACGCACTCAAGTACGGATGCAATCCGAATCAGAAGCCTGCCCGCATCTACATGGAGCAGGGAGAGTTACCCGTGGAAGTGATTAACGGCCGCGCCGGCTATATCAACTTTCTCGACGCCCTCAACAGTTGGCAATTAGTCAGGGAACTCAAGGCCGCAACAGGACTACCTGCCGCAGCCAGCTTCAAGCACGTGTCGCCTGCCGGAGCTGCCGTGGGACTGCCGCTGAGCGACACCCTGAAGAAAATATACTTTGTAGACGACGTAGACTTTGAGCTCACCCCATTGGCCAACGCGTATGCCCGCGCCCGAGGTGCCGACCGAATGTGCTCATACGGTGACTTCTGCGCACTGAGTGACACCTGCGACGAGGCCACGGCACGCCTCATCAAGCGCGAGGTGAGCGATGGCGTGATTGCACCCGGCTACACCACCGAGGCACTCAAGATACTCAAGGAGAAGCGCAAGGGCAACTACTGCGTCATCACGATCGACCCCAACTATGTGCCGGAACCCTTGGAGCACAAGCAGGTGTTCGGCGTGACATTCGAACAGGGGCGCAACGAGGTTAACCTCAACGATCCCTCCTTGTTTGAAAACATTCCCACGCAGAACAAGGACTTCACTCCCGAGGCGTTGCGCGACCTGAAGATAGCGCTCATCACCCTGAAATACACACAGAGCAACAGCGTGTGCTATGTGAAAGACGGTCAGGCCATTGGCATCGGAGCCGGACAGCAGAGCCGCATACATTGCACCCGCCTGGCCGGCAGCAAGGCTGACGAATGGTGGATGCGCCAGAGTCCGAAGGTGCTGAACCTGCCCTTCAAGGAAAAAATACGGCGTGCCGACCGCGACAACACCATCAACATCTATCTGTCAGAAGAGGCCGACGACGTGCTGCGCGACGGGGCATGGCAGCAGTTCTTCACCGAGAGACCGGAACCCTTCACACGCGAGGAGCAAAAAGAGTGGATCGCACAGAATACCAAGGTGGCTCTCGGATCGGACGCATTCTTCCCCTTCGGCGATAATATTGAGCGCGCCCACAAGAGCGGCGTGGAGTTCATCGCACAGGCCGGGGGCAGCATCCGCGACGACCATGTGATCGAAACCTGCGACAAATACGGCATAGCGATGGCATTCACGGGCGTCAGACTGTTCCACCACTAATCCGCCTTTACTCCTTTGATTATGGACGATTTTGACAAGATATTAGAGCAGGGCATCACCTTCAAGGGTGCGCCCAAGGAAGCTCCCAAAGACAACAAGCTGAAGACCAAGGCCAGGAAAAAGAAATATATCACCGGTGCTCATGGTTCGGGTTCCGCCATGCAGAAAGCGAAGTACAGAAAACAGCGCGCAAACAGGAAGTCACAAAAAAAATAAGGAATACCGCCAGCAGGTTGACACGCTGCAAAGACTTGTTCGGCAATTCTTATTTGACACCTCCGGACTTGGTGAGCGTGAGCGTGATGTTTTTCAGGGCACGGCGGCCGTGGTCGAAGAGCACAGCGGGATTAAGTCGCCGTCCACGGAATTTCATCTCGAAGTGTAAATGCTCCGTGGTGGCACGCCCCGTTCTTCCGGTTAGCCCAATCACCTCACCGGCCTTTACCTTCTGCCCCACGCGCACCAAGTTCTTGCTTTGATGGCTGTACAGCGTCTCAAAGCCATAGGCGTGGCGTATGACAATGCAGTTGCCATAGCCGGAGAACGGTGATGACTTGGTCACAACGCCATCGAATGCCGCAACAATTTTGTCATTGGGCTTGGTCTTGATGTCCACACCCGAATGTCTGCGTCTGCCGCCATAGGGACTGATGACATGCCCCCCGGGTAGCGGATAAGCCCAATGGGCCTTCGAGATATGCCCAAGATTGAGTTTGACGGAAAACTTGTCGGCAAAGGGATCCTTTTTGAAATCATCGGGATCCAAGCTGTTTGCGCGTGGATGTCCAACCTTCACTGCCGACACATTGACATGGCTGCCCACCCTGCGGCACTGAATAGCGGCGTTGCGCAAGCGATGACTTCCGGGATCAACAATGATAGAGGGGTTGATCCATCCACCGTTTACCATGAACGCAAACAGACAGGAATACTTACCCTTCTCACCTCCTACAATGGCTACGGTTTGTCCAGCTTTAACGCGCTGACCCACCTTGACAAGATTCTCTGCATTGTTGGCATATATCGTTTCCAGTCCGTTGTCGTGGCGGAGTATCACGATATTGCCATACTGAGGACTTTTACGTGACATGCGCACGGCACCATCAAACATGGCTTTCACCGCATCTCCCTTGACTGTCGTAATTTCAAGGGCACGCCCATTGGTCACCACTGCCTTGCCAACAGGCAGCGGAAAGGAATAGTCGGCATCGCTCAGTCCTTCGAAGTCAATCGTAAAACTACTGCCCTTGGCAAAGATTCCCGGAGTGGTGATGCTAACTTGCTGTTGTTCGGCAGGAGTGAACAACACCATTTGCTGGGCAGACAACGATGCTGCCACAGCCAAAAACAAGACTGATAAATATATTTTAATGGTTGGGTTCATATCTCAATCAACTAAGGAATACACAACGACTGTTCACCCTGCATAATTATCGGAGAACAATTCCCGTGTAAATTCTGCCGGAAGCAATACCCAGCCTCCGGGCGGAGAAATAGTCGTCCACCGCATCGTATGTACAGATGTCGGTTGTGGTGATGTTGGCCGGTTTGAGTCCGGCAGCTTCCAACTGCAACTTGTTCGACAAGGGGAGGTCCAGGTGCCATTTCGCATATTTTGCAGCAATGGCAGTCATGTCGTGTCCGGATGCAGCAAAGGCATCGTAGACTTCTTGACCCACCTCGAAATTCCTAAGCGAAATGCCCGGACCAATCACGGCCAAGATATCCTCCGGACGTGATCCGAAAGTGCTGACCATCGCCTCGACAACCTTGCGGGCTATGTAACTCACAGTACCTCGCCAGCCAGCATGGACTGCTGCCGCCGCATGATTTCGGCTGTCATATAATAAAATCGGAATGCAGTCGGCCGTGGAAACCCCTATGCACAGGTTTGTGCATCGTGTCATGACAGCATCTATTCCATCAAGGAATTCGCACTGTCCAGACGGCGAGAGGTTGAAAAAATCGTCGGTTATCCCCTTGCAGATCGTGCCATGTACCTGATGCGGCACCATGATGCGCTGCTCTTCGATCTTCAATTCCGCGGCCAGCATCCTTCGGTTGGCAGCAACTGTCTCGAGGCTGTCGCCACAATGGGAATTGATATTCATGCTGGCGTAATTGCCTTGGCTTGCCCCACCATGACGAGTTGTGGAGAAAGCCGTCACACCATCGGCTATAGAATAATAGGTTAGACTTGGCTTCATGGAAGCTCATTGGGATCTACGTACTCATAATCATCGAGTTCGTCTATATCCTCTAAATCGTCCTCATCAACATCAATGATGTCCTCCTCGGGAACTTCGATCACTTCGTCAGCTCCCTCGGCTCGCATTTCCGCTTGGAACAAAGCCCAGTCCTTATCTCGGTGCACAATTGTGTCTTCGCCAACAACATCCTGAAGTTTATTACTTTCGCTGTTGAGCTTATTCCACAACACATCCTTTAGTTCGGCCAAACCATAGCCCGTCACCGACGAGATAAATACCACAGGCAAATCCGTAGGCAGTGTCTCGCGGAGCATCTCAATCAAATCCTCATCGAGCAAATCGCTCTTGGTAATGGCCAAGACGCGTTGCTTGTCGAGCAATTCGGGATTGAACTTCCTGATTTCATCAAGCAGTATGTCGTAGTCGCGCATAATGTCGTGTTGGGAATCCTCACTGTCCCCAGGCACCATAAAGAGCAACAGCGAGTTGCGCTCTATGTGCCGGAGAAATCTCAGGCCAAGCCCTTTGCCCTCACTTGCTCCTTCGATAATACCGGGAATGTCGGCCATCACAAACGACTGGTTGTCGCGATAGCTCACAATGCCGAGCGATGGTTCGAGCGTGGTAAAGGGATAATTGGCTATTTTGGGTCTTGCACTCGACAAGGCCGTGAGCAATGTTGACTTGCCCGCATTGGGGAAGCCCACCAAACCAACATCGGCAAGCAGTTTCAACTCAAGGATAACGGTCATCTCCTGCAACGGTTCACCCGGTTGAGCATAACGTGGAGCCTGACGTGTGGCGCTGCGGAACCGATAGTTTCCCAATCCACCGCGACCACCTTTCAGCAGCACGACTTCTTGTCCATGATAAGACACATCACAGACATACTTGCCGTTCTCGGCATCGTAGACCACCGTACCGCAAGGCACATCTATATATACGTCCTTGCCGTTGGCTCCGCTGCGCTTGGATCTGGCACCGTTTTCGCCGTGCTCTGCAAATATATGCCTTTGATATCTCAAGTGGAGCAATGTCCAGTAATTATGGTTGCCGCGAAGGATTATATCCCCTCCCTTGCCGCCATCGCCGCCATCGGGTCCACCGTTGGGCTGGTATTTGAGTCGGCACAGGTGCATGGAGCCACGGCCGCCCTTACCCGAGCGGCATATAATCTTGACGTAGTCTACAAAATTACTTTCCATTTTATCTCATGTTTGATGCTTACACATTGAACTGTTCAAAGGTCAAGGTTCAATGTTTACAAGGCGTCGATAACAGCACTAATGTCTGCAAAAATGCGGTCGAGCTCGCCAAATCCATTGATATGATGGTGAATTCCCTCTTTTTCATACCATTCGATGAGTGGGGAGGTCTGGTTATGATACACGGACAGACGCTTCTTGATGGTTTCCTCGTTATCGTCACTGCGCCCACTCTGCTGTCCACGCTGCAACAGTCGCTTCATCAGCTCATCCTCGGGGACATCAAGTTCGACCATCGATGCCACCTTATGACCGCGCTCAGCCAGCATCTTCTTCAGCGCCTCGGCTTGAGGAATGGTACGGGGAAATCCATCAAAAATCACACCCTTGTGCTCTTTGCCAAAACTATCATATACGCTTGCCAGGATGTCTATCATCAAATCATCGGGAATAAGTTGCCCGTTGTCGATATATTTCTTGGCTGTTTTGCCCAGCTCTGTGCCGTTTTTAATCTCGCTGCGCAGTACGTCGCCGGTAGAAATGTGTTCGAATCCGTACTTGGCAATCATCTTGTCACTCTGGGTGCCCTTGCCTGAACCGGGAGCACCGAAAATCACTATATTCTTCATTGTTGTAAATGTAATTAATGTCTGGATGTTAAGGGGATGTTCATTCCGCCAACGTATAGATATCTCTCAAGTTGCGTCCTTGCTGGTCATAATCAAGTCCATAGCCAACAATAAAGTCGTTGGGAATTTCCATGGCGACATATTCAATGTTCAAGGGCACCTGCAACTTGTCCGGTTTGAGGAGCAGCGTACAAACATGCAAAGACTTCGGGCCACGTGTGCCAAGCGATTCCAACATGCGTTTCATGGTGAATCCCGTATCAACAATATCTTCTACAATGATTACAGTACGGTCCTGTAGATCTTCGTTAATACCAAAAATTTCCTTCACCACACCGGTAGATGCCGTCCCCTGATATGAGGCCAATTTCACAAACGAGATTTCGCAGGGTATGGTGACATAACGCATCAGGTCGGCCGCAAACATAAACGAGCCGTTGAGCACGGAAAGGAACAGGGGGTTCTTGCCGTCCATATCCTTATTGATCCTGTCTGCCACAGCCTTCACGCGCCTCTGGATTTCCTCCTCCGGGATAAACGTCCTGAACGACTTATCCTTAATTTTGACTATACTCATAGCATATCATTTATAAGTTGATGCAAAAATACTAAAAAGTAATGACAAAGGGTGGCGCCTGTAAAAGAATTTATGATTCTTTGTAAAATTATTTAAATGCCACCCACCATTCTGCAATCTTTTGATTATCTTTGCAGGGTTATGAAGATACTCAATACAGCTCAGATTCGGGAGCTTGACAAATATACGATAGAGCACGAGCCCATCAAGGCCATCGACCTCATGGAGCGTGCCGCCAAGGCCATTGCCCATGCCATTATGGAGGAATGGATCGAGCACACTCCCGTAATCGTATTTGCAGGGCCGGGCAACAATGGAGGCGATGGTTTGGCCGTTGCTCGCATACTGGCCGAGGCCGATTATCAGGTCAGTGTTTATCTTTTCAACATTCACAACAAACTTTCAGAGGAGTGTGCAACAAACCGCCAACGTATCATCAACTGCAAAAAGGTGAGCAAGTTCACGGAGGTCACCCTCGACTTCGACCCTCCCGAGCTTACGCCGGCTACGCTCATTATTGACAGTCTGTTCGGCTCGGGCATCAATAAGCCCCTCATGGGAGGGTTTGCATCCCTCGTGAAATATATTAATCAAAGTCCAGCGAAGGTGGTAAGCATTGACATTCCCTCCGGACTGATGTGTGAGGACAACAGCTACAACATTCGGCCTAACATCATTCGAGCCAACCTCACACTTACCCTACAGCAGCTCAAGCTGTCGATGATGTTTGCCGATTGCCAACAATACATTGGCCGATTGCGTGTGCTCGATATCCGGCTCAGTCCCGAATATATACGCAACACAGAAACTGCATATCGAATTATAGAAGAGCATGAGCTTCGCCCACGGCTCCGTCAACGCAATGACTTTGCACACAAAGGAACCATGGGGCATGCCCTTATCATTGCCGGAAGTTATGGCATGGCCGGGGCAGCCATACTGGCAACCCGGGGATGTCTGAGAGCCGGAGCCGGTAAAGTTACCACTCATACCCCAAAGCGCAACTACAGCATTATGCAGACGGCTGTTCCCGAAGCCATCATGCAAATGGATCATGAGGAAACATACTTCTCTGAAAGTGTAGACACCGACGGATTCGATGCAGTAGCCATTGGACCTGGCTTGGGCAGAAACGAGAACACGAGCATCGCCCTTATCGGACAGATACGACGCACACAGTGCCCTGTCGTGGTAGATGCCGATGCCATCAATATTCTTGCCAACCACCAGGCCTGGTTGCAACAACTCCCCAAAGGCATTATCCTGACCCCACATCCCAAGGAATTCGACCGACTCGTGGGTAGTGTGAGCAATAACGATTACGATCGCCTGACACGCGCACTGCAACTTGCGGAACGCTTGCAAGGCTATGTCATTTTGAAAGGGCACCACTCGGCACTTTGCATGCCCAATGGGCACGTGGTATTCAACTCGTCGGGCAACAGCGGAATGGCCACTGCCGGTAGTGGCGACGTGCTCACCGGAATACTTGCGGCTCTGCTTGCACGTGGATATGAGCGAGCCGAAGCCTGCATGCTGGGCATGTATCTGCATGGCTTGGCAGGAGACATTGCTGCCAAACAGGTGGGCAAGGAGAGTCTTGTAGCCGGCGACATTATTAGGTTCCTGCCCAAGGCCTTTATGCAAATGGAAGATTAAAAGATCGCAGAGACCGGGTATTAAGCGTTCTCAATTCGGAAATAATAAGTCAGTAATTAGAAATGATGATGACCACAACGACAACAAAGAACTACATTTTCTCACGACATTATCTTAACAAACACTTCCATGCAAAGGCGTGGGGAGTTCTCTTCCTTCTCCTTTTCATCCCCCTGTTTGCCTCGGCACAGTCTGTGGAGGGCACCTCCTACTATCTTCCAAAGGCTGTGGCACGTTTCACAATCAAGGTGGAAAAGACACAATACACACCCGGAAGGCTTGCAACGTATGCCCCTCGCTATCTTAAGAAGAACGTGCAACAGGAGGCCACTGTAACTTACCGGCTTATCGGGATGGATATGACGCAACTTGCCGTACCCGACACAGCCAAGCATTTTCAACTCATCATAGAGAAGAAGCGTAGTATCAATAAGGTAACTCGTGGTGACAACGGGCAGTTGCTAGCCATCAACGCAGATGCTCAGCCCATGGAAGTGGTCACACCCACTTTCACTCCAGCTCCACGTCCTCGGCCTATCAACCCAAAAGACTTAATGTCGGAGGAGATTCTTAATGCCGGTAGCAATGCCAAAATGGCTGAACTGACAGCACGTGAAATCTACGACATACGCGACAGCCGTAACCAGCTCAGCCGAGGCGAGGCTGACTTCATGCCTAAAGATGGAGCCCAGCTTCGCATGATGCTCGCCAATCTCGACAGGCAGGAGCAAGGGCTCTCGCAACTCTTCGAAGGTGTTGTGACCCGAGACACCACATGGACAACTATTGATTTCCTACCCACCACAGAAGGACAGGAGGTACTTTTTCGCCTTTCCAAACATCTTGGACTTGTAGACAAGGATGACTTGTCTGGTGTTCCCTATTATATCAACGTGGAAGACCATCACACCGCAGCTACCCAGCAACCAGCTCCTGCGAACAAAAAGGAAGATAAAAACGATATCGGGCTACGCGTAAGTCAGCCTGGAAAAATTACCATGACCGTACACTGCGACAATCAAACCATAGGGACATACGAACTTTCCGCCCCACAGTTTGGCACAGTGGAGTCGCTTAGTGGCGATTTGTTTGGCAGGAAAAACTCTTCCAGGATTATTCTCGATCCGCTCACGGGTAGCATAAGAACCATAGAAGCCATACCGGTGGATTAATCCTGCGACACAACCCAGATCTTAAAAAGGCAGGTTCGAATCATCATCGAACCTGCCTTTTTCTTTTTAATTATGATAAACTTTGCGTGAACATTATGCCACGCAAAGCACCAACTCATTAGTCGAGCTGAGCCAACTTGTTGTTACTGCCAAGCACGTTGGTAATCTTGCTCTTGTAGAGGTCGATCATGTAGTTACGTGCTACCTTGCCATACTGGCGAGGATCGAAGTATTCGGGATGCTCTGACAATGTCTCACGAACACCTGCTGTGTAGGCCAAGCGAGAGTCTGAGTCGATGTTAACCTTGCAAACTGCGCTCTTGGCAGCCTGACGAAGCTGTTCCTCGGGGATTCCCACAGCATTAGGCAAGTGGCCACCGAACTTGTTGATGATGTCAACATATTCCTGTGGTACGGAAGAAGAACCGTGAAGCACAATGGGGAAACCAGGAAGTTTCTTCTCTATCTCAGCCAAGATATCAAATGCCAATGGTGGAGGAACAAGACGTCCTGTCTTCGGGTCGCGTGTGCACTGCTCCGGTGTAAACTTGTAGGCACCGTGGCTGGTACCAATCGAGATAGCCAGCGAGTCACAGCCTGTGCGCTTGGAGAAGTCGATAACCTCTTCAGGCTTGGTATAGTGAGATTCCTCAGCTACCACGTCGTCTTCTACGCCGGCGAGTACACCAAGTTCAGCCTCAACCGTCACATCGTACTTGTGAGCGTAGTCCACAACCTTCTTGGCTAATTCGACATTCTCCTCATAGGGAAGAGAGGAACCATCGATCATGACTGAAGAAAAGCCCATATCCACACAGTCCTTGCACAGCTCGAAAGTGTCACCATGGTCAAGGTGAAGTACAATCTCAGGATGCTTACAGCCAAGCTCCTTGGCGTATTCCACAGCACCCTCGGCCATATAGCGGAGCAACGTAGCGTTAGCATAGTTGCGAGCGCCCTTGGACACTTGGAGAATCACCGGAGACTTCAATTCTGAAGAAGCGGTAATGATGGCCTGAAGCTGTTCGAGGTTGTTGAAATTGAATGCTGGAATGGCATAACCGCCACTTACAGCACGCTTGAACATGTCTCTTGTATTAACGAGACCTAAATCTTTATAACTAACTGCCATTTTATAATGTTTAAAAATGAATAATCCTAATTACTATCTTTTTGCAAAAATAGCATTTTATTTCTTTACTTCAAAGGTGAAATGCATTATTTAATGTTACATGGTGGTTAAAAAGGTTAATTAGCAAACTACTATCGCTTTATCCCTATCATTTTGTAACATGGGTTTTACATTTTCTATTTTAAAACCACATGCCACCCAACCCCTGCCTTTTCATGCCCAACGTAAACTTGTAAGCTGCGTGGAGCATGAGGTAACGGGTGAGGCCGTTGGTCCAAGTTTCAGTGCGACCCTGCGTGTCGAGCGTAAAAGAGGTACTGTTCAGGTTACCCAATATATCAAAACCATCGAGCGAAACAACCAGTTTCTTCTTCATGAAATTCTTGGAAAGACGAGCGTTCCACACCATTTCACTGGTGTTCATCTGTTCATCATTGTAACCACTGCGGTTGTAGTCAGTGATGTCTGTAGACAGTTCGAAATCCCAGGGCAGTTGAACTTCTCCGCCAAGAGTCACATTATAGTTCCATGCGCTCACCGTCTGAAAACCCTTACGGTCACTGGTGGCACGCTGATAAGTGACGTTAGACCTAACATAGCTGCGCAGTTTCTGTCCCAACTGATATTGCAGCGACATTTGGTTTGTCACGTTCCAGTTGTGCACCTTGCTGCGTACCGATTGCGTACCCTCCACCGTGGTAAGGTCCACGTTATCGCTGTAATTACCCAAGAGACCTCCCTGAAAGGTCCACCGCCGCTTTTTGTCAATCGGACAGTCCAAGCTCACGTTTCCTCCCATGCTCCAGTTGCCATTCACATTCACTTGCTGCGTCGTTGTCTTTCCCGTCTCTTTGTCGTACAATGTTGATGTGGCGATGGCATTTTGCATGACCTGATAGTTGAGTCCGACCATCACATTACGCTGCGTGGCCATGTGAAACACTCCACCCAGGATATTGACCAAATGACTCCTTGACCTCTTTAAATTAGGGTTTCCCAGCGTCACGACGAGCGGGTCGGCATCATCGCGTATATCGAGCAGAGACGTGAGTGAGGGTTGGCTCTGGTTGGTGTTATAGCCAAACGACACGATGCGGGTGCCCGTCGAGTCGTTGAACTGATAGTTGGCCCGCAATGACGGATTGAAATAGAGTGTCGTTCGGTCTTTAGTGTAGCTTTTCGTACGATAATAGTCTATCTTCTCATAACGCGATTCGAGCGGAAGGGTAATATCGATCGCATATCTTGGCATGCGTGTTCCGTCTCCATGAGTATACGACACGTTCATGGTTCCCGTGTGCGAAACTGTGCGTTCCCTGTTACGATAGCTGTTGTCGCCGTCCCTCACCCGCATCAGCGCATCGCGTGTGGACGGCAACACACCCAAGGTGTAAGCTTCATCGGTATAGTCTTCAAGTTGGTCGAGGCGGTAGAGCGAATAGTCCGTGTCGCTGTAACGCTGACTGAACTGATAACCCGGACGGAAGAACAGTGTAGCCACCTGGTTCGAATCACATTCAAACAATCGTGTATAATCCACATTGGCATTGATCGTATAGTCGTGGTTGGGCGTGGTGGAGTATTGGTTACGGTGATCCGAGGAGGGGTTGTTGGCAAGATAATCAATCTGATTGAGGGCATATCGGTAGTTTTTCGAACGCCCATAGTCGAACGAGGCCGAGGCCGAAAGCATATTATGCCAGCTTTCGCCCGTCCCAAAACTCATACGTTCATTCAGATCAAGCGAATACCCGAGATTCTCTCCATTGTCTTTGTTGTCATTGCGTACGCGGTTTATCGTCATGGCCAACAGCTTCTTCCCGGCCATAGGCAGAAACAGACTGTCGAGCGTCCTGCTGCCAGAGGGATTGGCATTGAAGCGTCCCGACAGGTTGCTCCCCCACCCCTCGCTCTTGGAATAGTTGGCACTCAGGTTTCCATCGAGCATGTGTTTCCCGGGATGCAGGCCAAATGAGCCACGTCCAGACCACGTCGTATTCTTCCTTCTGTTGCTGTTTCTGCTTAGCCCGTAATAGTCGCCGCCCGTCAGAAACGTTTGCGACGTAGTACGCGTTTGCGTCTCATTGTCCGAATGTCGTAAGTCCATACGGGTGTCAAAATAGTCGTCTTCACTCTTGCCGTCATAGCGATAGTTCAGTCCAGCCTCCTTCGTGGAAGTGAGTCCACCACCAGCCGTAGGCATGGCTCTCATTCCTCGGCCGGCTCCAGGCATCCCATACGCATTCACATTGTCCATCGCTCCGGTAAGCGACAGCCGCGAATGTTTGCTATATCCCATCGCAAACAGTCGACTACTATATCGGCTATCCGTACCGATGGCAAGATCCAAGTTGCTCATCATGCCGTGCTGGTATTGCTTTTTCAATCCCACGTCGAGCACATATTCGCGGTCATTCATATCGCGACCCATCAATCGGCTTTCCTTGCCACGCTTGTCGTACACCTTTACTTTGTCCACCGTGTAGGCCGGAAGGTTTTCCAAGGCCTTCTTGGCGTCACCCTTAAAAAAGTCGCGACCATCCACAAGCAGCGAGTTCACTGCGCGTCCATTCACCTTAATCACCCCATCCTCAAGTGTCGCACCCGGTAACTGCCGAATCAGGGCATCGAGCATGGAACCTTCGCTCAGCTTAAACGCTGTGGCATCATAGACCAACGTGTCGCCCCGCATCACCATTTTTATCTTCGTAGCCTTCACCACCACTTCGTCCAGAAGCTTGGAATCCTCCTCCATCTTCACAAATTCAACATACTGTTCGTTCACACGGTCGGCCATTTCCACGTCTACATTCTTATAAACCGTTTTGTAGCCCAGCATCGAGAAACGCAGAATATAACTCGTATGGTTCTCTACATCGATTTCATACTTGACGATTTGTTGTCCCCAAAAACTATGCTCTGCCGTCACCGTAGCCCGCACAAGACTACTGTCGGTAGCCGAAAGCAACTCCACCGTAACACCGGGCAACATCTCATTGGTCTTCGCATCAAGCACGTGACCGGTCAGGTGGCGGGCTTGCAACATATTGCACACTCCTACCACCAATACTATTACAAAGAATAATCTACGAAAAAACAATACCTATGAAACTTTTACTATCAATTCTACAATGTCAATACAGTACCCTTGCCTTTTCTGGTCAGCTCCGAAGCAAACAGCAGCACCACAAAAAATCCAAGGAACGGAATGATGAATGGCATACTCATCATGTGGGTGGCATCAGCTATGAGCCCCATCAGCAGGAAGCCACACCCTCCGATAGGCGTCATCATCAGCAGCGAGGAAGCACTCTTGGTGAGGTTGCCCAGCCCATGAAGCGACAGCGAAAAAATCGTGGGAAACATGATCGCCTCGAAGGCGTAGTTGCAAATCAGGGCTATCATGGAGATAACACCGAAGTTGAGCATAACCAACCCAACACTCACAACGCTGCCAATGGCACAATAAAACAACATGCGCTCGGCCTTCACCCATCGCATGATCCAGCTGCCAACAAACCGACCCAGCATAAACAGCGCCAAGGCTACGGTCAGCACAATCGACGCCGTGTTGTCGCTCATCCAGCCCTTTCCCGTGACATAGTTGATGAAATAACTGTTGATGGAAATCTCCGCAACCTCATAGGCCAACAGCGCCAAAAGACCAAAGACAAACATGGGGTGATGGCGGAACAGTTTCATGATACGTGTGCCCTGACTGCGATCCTCCTCCGTTTCCCGATGTTGGATTTCAGGAAGATTCACACGGGAGAACACCACGGCAATGCCCAGCACCAACACACCCAGCACGGTATAGGGAATCACAACATTTCCTCCACTCTCCGTGCCATTGAACAGGAACTGTCCCACAATAAATGTGGCCGAGAGCGAGCCCAAACCGTTGAACGACTGCGAGAAGTTTAGACGGCTGGTGGAGCTCGACGGGTCGCCCAACTCCGTGACATAGGGATTGGCCGCCGTCTCCAGGAACACCAATCCGCAACCTATGATGAACAATGCACCGAGATAAGCATAGAACGTTCCGGCCTCGGCGCCAGGTATGAACAGCAACGCCCCAATGCCAAAGAGTGTCAGTCCGAACACCACGCCCATGCGATAGCCACGTCGGTTGATAAACCATCCGGCCGGAATGGCCATGATGAAATATCCCAAGTAAGTGGTTACCTGAATGAGCGATGACTGCGTGATCGTTATGTCGAGTGCATTTTGGAAATGCTTGTTCAGCACGTCGAGAATGGCGCGGGCAAAGCCCCAAAGGAAGAACAGCGATGTGACAAGAACGAACGGCAACAGATATTTCCTGTTGGTAAGAGGTGTGCGACTGGTTTTCATAAGATGTAATACACTTTCAGCAGATTGATGCAGGACACTTTCATTTCTTTGCCTTTTTCATCTTCTCCACATAGGCATCAATCACAGCCACAGCCGTTACATTGACCACACTACGCACGCTGGCTTCGAAATCCGTAAAGTGAATCGCCTTCTTCAGACCCATTTGGATGGGACCTATGATTTCCACGTCCGGATCGAGGCCTTGCAGCAACTTGTAACTGCCGTTGGCCGAACTCATATTTGGGAAGACCAAAGTATTGACGTTTTTGCCTTTCAGCCGCGTAAAGGGGAACTTGTCATCGCGCAACTCTCTGTCCAGCGCAAAGTTCACCTGCATTTCGCCGTCTATCGCCAGGTTGGGATATCTCTCCTGCATGCGCTCCACGGCATGGTGCACGGCCAGCGGGGAACCAGTGTTGTCGGTTCCAAAATTGGAATAGCTGATCATGGCAATGGTCGGTTCGGTGTTGAAGAACCTCACCGTGTGAGCCGACAGGCGGGCTATATCGAACAGCACATCCTGATCGGGATGACGATTGATCAACGTGTCGGCCAGGAAGAACACACCCTTCTTGGTATTCAGAATGTGCATGGTACCAAACGTGCCATATTCCGGGCGAACACCAATCACCTCCTTGGCCACCTTGATGGTGTTACTGTATTTGGTGTACAGTCCAGTGATAAAGGCGTCGGCATCATCGTGTTCCACCATCGACATACCGAAATAGTTGCGTTCATACATCTTGTCGTATGCTTCCTCGAAGGTATAGCCTTGCCGTGCCAGTTTTTCTGCCAGGTGCTTGGCATACGTAGCGCGACGACCCTGCTCCTTGTCGGCACGCATATCTATGATTTCAACACCCGTAAGATCCAACTTGAGTCGGGTGGCGATACGGTTCAGGCGGTCGGGGTTACCCAATAAGATGGGCTTGCAAAATCCCTCCTGACGGGCTTGGACGGCTGCCTTCATCATCGTGGGGTGACCACCCTCGGCAAACACCACGCGTTGGGGATGCATGGCCGCAGTGGCGTGGAGCGTCCGTGTCAGTTTGGTTTCCTGACCAAGCATCTGGCGCAAACGGTTCTTATAGGCCTCCCAGTCGCCAATGGGTGTGCGGGCCACCCCACTGTCCATCGCGGCCTTGGCCACAGCTGCCGACACCTCGGTGAGAAGGCGTGGGTCCACAGGTTTCGGGATAAAATAGTTGGGGCCAAACGTCAGGTCGTTCACATGATACACCTCGTTCACAATGTCAGGAATACGCTGCTTGGCCAATTCTGCAATGGCATGCACGGCAGCCATCTTCATCTCCTCATTGATGGCGCGGGCGTGAACGTCCAACGCTCCTCGGAAAATGAACGGAAAGCCTATCACATTGTTGATTTGGTTGGGATAGTCAGAGCGTCCCGTTGCCATCAGCACGTCGGGGCGGCTGGCCACCGCGTCCTCATAGCTTATCTCGGGAATGGGGTTGGCCAAGGCAAACACGATAGGGCTGTCGGCCATAGAGCGTATCATATCCTGCGTGAGGATATTGCCCTTGGAAAGTCCCACAAACACATCGGCGCCCCTGATGGCCTCCTCAAGCGTATGAACATCGCGGCGATCGGTGGCAAACAGTTTCTTCTGTTCCGTCAGGTTTGGTCGGTCGGTGGTGATCACGCCCTTGGAGTCGAGCATCACCACATTTTCCACCTTTACACCAAGCGCCACATACAACTTGGTACAGCTAATGGCAGCCGCACCGGCACCGTTGACCACAACCTTCACTTGGGTGATATCCTTACCGGCAACCTCAAGCGCATTCTTCAGGCCGGCTGCCGAAATGATGGCCGTGCCATGCTGGTCATCGTGCATCACGGGTATGTCGAGGCTCTTTTTCAGACGTTCCTCTATATAGAAGCATTCCGGGGCCTTGATGTCCTCAAGGTTGATACCGCCAAACGAGGGTGCAATGCGCTCCACGGTCTCGCAAAATTTCTCGGGATCGCTTTCGTCTATCTCGACGTCAAACACATCGATACCCCCATAGATCTTGAACAACAATCCCTTGCCCTCCATCACGGGTTTGCCACTCATAGCTCCAATGTTACCCAGACCGAGCACAGCTGTTCCATTGGAAATCACAGCCACCAGGTTACCCTTGTTGGTGTATCTATATACACTGTCCGGGTCTTGCTGAATCTCAAGACAGGGGTAAGCCACCCCCGGAGAATAGGCCAGGCTCAGGTCAGCTTGCGTTCTATAGGGTTTGGTTGGTTTTACTTCGATTTTACCGGGCCTGCCCTGCTCATGATATTCGAGGGCAGCTTCTTTTGTTATCTTCACCATTGTGTTATGCTTTATACTTTCTATACTGTGCTTGAGTCAATGTTACAGTTTCCCACCATAAACATATCAGCAAAGTTATAAATTTTATTTCTGAATTGAAAGCAATACTTCGAAAAAATACAACGAGTGTTTTACATTTCCATGTTTTTGCTTTCATCTTGGTCATTCTGCACCTGTCCCAAGATACATCTGCTACCCACCATGCCTTATTTTTCGAAATAACTTGACAAAAGCCTTCAAATGCTGCTCGTATTTGAAAAAAGAAAAGAGAAGTTTCGAAATAGGCAAAATTTCGGCGTTCTTCGTAATTTTCTGATTACCAGACATATACAACTAAACAAGACTACTGTGTCGTTCTTGCCCAGTCTGCAAGGTTGCGGTTACTATCTTTTGGCGTTGCGATTAAGCCCTGACCGCACTGCGCCAAACGTCTATCCGCAGTGCCGAAAAGGCTTATCGGCACCGTGACAAGGCAGTAATCGCAAAGCCGACACACTTTCCATGCATCGGATTTGAACAATTGTTTACAAAAAAGAAGATTTGATTTTCCAGAACACCAACTTTGCAAGGTCACTTTTTTGTGACCTTATCTTGACAGTCAGCGTCGGTCGACGCGTCATAATCAGAGAAACAGCATGCCCACCCGGAAGAATAAGGCCGACACCACCCAGGCCAAGATGGTGGTATATCCGGCTGCAAAGAGTGCCCATTTCCACGACCCGCTCTCCTCCTTGATGGCGGCAATGGTGGCCACACAAGGGAAATAGAGCAGTACGAAAAGCAGGAAACTATACGACGTGAGAACAGCTATGGGTTCGGCTTCGACAAAACTCACCCCGTGCAACTCGGCCACGTCGGCTGTGATCTGACTGCGCAACCTGTCGTATTTGCCATCGTTGGGATTCGCATCACCGTCAGCAAAGCTGTCGTCGTTGGAGTAGATGACGCCCAGTGTGGAGGCCACGACCTCCTTGGCGCCCACACCGGCCAAAAGCCCAACATCGAGTTTCCAGTTGAAACCCTGAGGTCTGAACACGGGTTCAACCGCCTTGCCAATGCGACCAATGAAACTCTGCTCCTGCTGTTCTTGTCGGGTCAGGGTGTCGTTGTGGGGAAAATAGCCCAGTGCCCAGATAATGATGCTGGCAATGAGGATAATGCCACCCATCTTCCTGAGATAGTGCTTGCCCTTGTCCCAGGTATGGCGGAACAACGCCTTAGCCGTGGGAAACCTATAGGGCGGCAACTCCATCACGAAAGGAGTGTCCTCACCCTTGATGACCACCGTGGTGAGCAACTTGCTCATCAGAACAGCCATCAGCATACCTATTATATATAGTGACATCATGACGAGCCACTGCATCTTCAGGGCAAAGAATGTCCCCACAATCATGATATAGATGGGGATGCGCGCCTCGCAACTCATCATTGGCAGAATGAGCATGGTGACCAAGCGCGACCGCCGGCTCTCGATGGTTCGCGTGGCCATGATGGCCGGAACGTTACAGCCAAATCCCATGATGAGCGGGATAAAAGACTTGCCATGCAAGCCCATCCGGTGCATCAGACGATCCATGATAAAGGCTGCCCGCGACATGTAGCCGGAGTCTTCCATGAACGAGATGAAGAAATAGAGAATAAGAATTTGTGGCAGGAAAACGATGACGGCACCCACGCCTCCAAGGATGCCATCGACAAGCATCGCCCGCAGCGGACTGGGGGGCAGATGTGTGGTCGCAACGTCGCCCAGCCATGCCACTCCCGCCTCGATCCACTCCATGGGATAGGCACCAAGCATGAAGGTGGAGAAAAACATGATGCACAGCACGAGAATGAAGATAGGATAGCCCACCACCTTGTGGGTCAACATGCGGTCGAGCAAGTGGGTGAGCCTATAGGTGTCTTCGTTTGTACCGGTATGGTAATTGGCTTCTTTGAGCGCGCCGTTGATGAATCCGTATTTGGAATCCATAATGAGCGTCTCGGTATCCATATTGGTTTCCTCCAGCACGCGTGACGCGGTTTTGTTGCGATGACGAAAAATCTTGTCAGCATCGGGCAGGGTACGTATATAGTCTTCCACCTCCTTGTCGTTTTCCAACAACTTGATGGCCAGATAGCGGGTGGAGAAACGTTCGCGCAGGTGTTCTTCCTGTTTCAGATGTTCCTGTATATAGGTAATGCCGTCTTCCAACTCGTGGCCGTAGTTGATGTGTATATGGCGGAAATGTGGCTCCCGGTCTTCAGTGTCTTCATAGATTCGGATCACCATGTCGAGCAAGGCCTTCACCCCCTCGCCCGATTTAAAAACCGTAGGCATCATGGGTACACCAAAGAGTTGGGAAAGTTTTTCGAAGTCTACATGGTCGCCCCGTCGGCGCGTCTCGTCGAACATATTGAGTGCCACAACCATGCGAACGTGCATATCGATGAGTTGTGTGGTGAGGTAGAGGCTGCGTTCAAGGTTAGACGAGTCGATGACGTTGATCACCACGTCGGGTGTCTGCTCCGTCAATTGTTTTCTCACATAGAGTTCCTCTGGGGAGTAGGCCGACAGCGAATAGGTGCCGGGGAGATCCACCAGATTGATGTGATAGCCTTTCCAAGAGATATGTCCTTCCTTGGCATCCACGGTCACACCCGAATAGTTGCCCACGCTTTCGTGGGCTCCCGACACGAAATTGAACAACGAAGTCTTGCCGCAATTGGGATTGCCCACCAAGGCCACGCTGATGCTACGGCGCTTGGCCAGCGCGGCACTTTTCACCTGAGCGTCGCTCAGTTCGGAGGCAGACTGCAATTCCAGCTCTGCCGCAGTTTCGCCGACCCGTGCGGAAGGGGCCTGTGTCTTGGTGTCGCCACCCGCGGATTGCTGCTCGGCAGCCTTCAGTTTCAGGGCTTCCTCCTTGGTCATCACTTCTATCAGTTCGGCCTCACTATGTCTCAGGCTGACCTCATAACCCATGATCTTGTATTTCACAGGGTCTTTCAGGGGTGCATTCAGCAATACCTCAACCTTCTTACCCTTGATGAATCCCATCTCGACAATACGTTTGCGAAAGCCACCATGCCCGTTCACCTTCACGATTATTCCACTTTCGCCTGTATGTAGTTCCGATAATTTCATGCCTTCATTCTTACTGAATGACAAAGATACAAAGAAATGCAAACAATAAGTATATATTTGCGGAGACACATCCAAAAAATACCTACTAATGGGGATGCGGGCGGAGTCGAAAAGGTGTAGGCGTGGAGAGCATGGAAAGCCGAATGTGCAGAAATCAACATGGACAACCGACAGGCGGCATGATGTCTGTTTCATAAAATATGTTTTGAATGGTTGCATTACGAGAGTTTTTATTACTTTTGCATAAAACGGATGTTATGATGAAGGAAATCAGTTGGGGGTTCATCGGTTGCGGGGAGGTCACGGAGAAAAAATCCGGGCCTGCATTCAACGAGGTTCCAGGGTCACACGTAGAAGCCGTGATGGCTCGGAACGAGGAGAAGACTCGCTCGTATGCCGAGCGGCACGGTATCCGCAAATGGTACACCGACCCACACAGGCTTATCAACGACCCCGCCGTGAATGCCATATACATTGCCACGCCACCGTCGAGCCATGCCACGTTTGCCATTATGTCGATGCGGGCAGGGAAGCCTTGCTATATCGAAAAACCGCTGGCGGCCAGTTATGAGGACTGCCTGCGCATCAACCGCATCAGCGAGGAGACCGGCGTACCCTGCTTCGTGGCCTACTATCGGAGGTATCTTCCCTACTTTCAAAAGGTCAAGGAGATTGTCAACGATGGGACTTTGGGTAAGATTCTCAACGTGCAGATACAATTCTCGGTGCCACCCCGCGACCTGGACTACAAGGCTGGAGTTAACCGTCCTTGGCGATTGCAACCTGACATTTCGGGTGGTGGCTATTTCTACGACCTGGCACCTCACCAGTTAGACCTGTTGCAGGACTTGTTTGGGGTTATCATACGCGCACATGGCTACTCCACCAACCGGGCACATTTGTACGAGGCTGAAGATACCATCAGCGCAGCATATATATTTGCGAACGGCATTCCGGGGAGTGCCTCGTGGTGCTTTGTCGGTCATGAAAGCGCCAAGGAAGACAGCATCACCGTCGTGGGCGACAGAGGTTCGGTGGTATTCTCGGTTTTCAACTACACCCCGATTCGCCTCATGACCGGCGAAGAGAACACCAATATCGAAGTGGCCAATCCGGCTTACGTCCAGCTGCCAATTATTGAATCGGTTATTCAGCATCTGCAAGGCATCGGCCATTGTGATTGCACAAGCGTGAGCGCCACGCCGGTGAACTGGGTGATGGACCGTATTCTGGGTAAATTCTAAATCAAGACAATGAAAAGACGGTGCTGGTTCTTGCTTCTTATGTTGTGGTGTGGATGCGCCTATGCCTCGGAGAACGACAGCGTGCCCCAAAAGACACCCTACACTTCCCACCATCAGTTGCGTACGCCCTTTCTGAATAAGATATATCAATTTGTGAAAGATTTTTCGCGCGTAGATACCAATTACATTGAACCACAACATTATAACTACGCCTTCATGCTACAAAACACGAATACATACGAGGTGTATCATATGAGCAATGAAAAGGGGCAGGAAGTGGTTTTTTCGCCCCGATCGGCTTATAGACTGGGACCCTATTTCGGTTGGAGATGGATTTTCCTGGGCTATACCGTGGACCTTACACATCTGAAAAACAGTGACAGGAGAGTGGATTTCAACGTGAGCTTGTACAGCAATCAGATTGGCCTGGACCTGTTTTACCGAAAGTCGGGAAACAGCTATCGCGTTAAAAGAGTATCTCTGGGGGACGGTTGCGACACCAGTCCCATGAAGAATGCCAACTTCGGTGGGTTCAACTCAAGTGTCAAGGGATTCAATATCTATTATATCTTCAACCACAAGAAGTTCTCATACCCCGCCGCTTACAGCCAAACAACGGTGCAACGACGTTCATGCGGGAGTGTGATCGCCGGGGTTGGCTATACCAAGCATAAGTTGGATGTGGATTGGAAGGCGTTCAACCAATTGTTGGTGGACCGTTTGCAACAATCCTATCCTACTCAGCTGATTGACTCAACGATGATGTCGAGCAATGTGAATTATAGTGATTACTCACTCTCCGGGGGCTATGCCTACAACTGGGTGTTTGCTTACAACTGGCTTTTCGACATATCCTTGCAAACCGGACTGAGCTACAAGCACACTACAAGCGACACGAACATATCGGCCAATAAGCTGCTGCGAAATTTTGACTTAAAGAACATTAATATAGATGGCATACTGAGATTGGGTGTGGTTTGGAACAACACTCGATGGTTTGCCGGTGCCAACACGATTCTACATGCCTACAACTATCACAGGAGCCAATTCTCGACAAACAACATTTTCGGGAATGTAAACTTCTATGTTGGCTTTAACTTCGGGAAAAGATAACACATGAAAAGATACAAATTATTGGCTTTGGGATTGGTCGCCCTCATGACTCCCCAGGTTGCCGGAGCAGCCAAGCCTGACTTTTGGCGCAGCGATTCGATCAAAGTAGTAAAGCTACTGAAACAGGCTGGACGTCTGAATAGTAGTGCCGAATATATGATTTACTTTGCCCGGCAGCTGTGCGGACTGCCCTATGTGGCTAAAACTTTGGAGAAAAACGATGAGGAAAGACTGGTTGTGAACCTTCGTCAACTGGATTGCACCACCTATGTTGAATCTGTATTGGCACTGACCATGAGTGCCAAGAAAGGTGAGACAAGTTTTGAAGACTTCTGTCAGAACTTACAGCAAGTGCGCTATAAAGACGGGGAGATTCATTATGTGAACCGCCTACACTACTTCACCTATTGGATGAACGAAAATGTTAAAAAAGGAATTGTGCGGCACGTCGAGGGTAATCAGAATCTCTTCTCGGCAACACAAACAGTAAGAGCTGATTATATAACAAAACATGTGAGCCGCTATCCCATGCTGATGAGACATAAAGAATGGATTCCGGGAATAAGGAAAATGGAAGATGCGATAACCGGAAGCAAGTATGCTTACATCCCCAAAAACAAATTGAAAGACAGCAAACTACTGCGCCAAACCGTTCAAGATGGCGACATCATTGCTATCCTGACTTCCCGGCATGGTCTTGACACCAGCCATATCGGTATCGCAATATGGCATGACGACGGACTGCACCTGCTCAATGCATCAAGCATCCACCGGAAAGTGGTGGAAGAACCCAAACTACTCGAGACCTATATGAGAGAGCATCGATCGCATACCGGCATCCGCTTGGTGCGTCCTTTGTAAGTGCACAAGGTGCCAGCCGAATAAACCGACGACCACCTTCCCACTCCATTGGTATGCTGTTGTTTCAATTGACAACTGTGCATCATTAGGCTCTCATCCTTCTTTGGCTCTGTCAGGATACTCGTGCGACGGACATCATAGACTTCAACGGAAAGCAAATCCCCTTGGAATGGGATTTCTCCACACTCCAAGGGGATTGACATGTAATTATATAAGTTCTTCTACTTATTTCTTATCCAAATCAGCCTTCAACTTGGCCAATACATCAAGGTCGCCCAGTGATGTGCCGGCAGCAACGTTGTTGATAACCGGAGTATCATTCTGCTTGCGGGCATTGTCGCTGTGATGACGTGGCTTGATATCGTCTTTGCCCTCCTCGAATGTACGAGAATGAGAAAGAATGATGCGGCGTGAGTCCTTGTTGAACTCGATTACCTTGAATGGCAACTCCTCGCCAAGCTTAGCCTGAGACTTGTCTTCTTTAGTGAGATGTCTGGGAGTGGCAAAGCCTTCACCACCTTCGTTCAAAGTAATGACTGCGCCTCTGTCCATCATCTCGGTAATCTTACCCTCGTGTACAGAACCTGGAACATAGATAGATTCGTATGTTTCCCAAGGATTCTCCTCCAATTGCTTGTGGCCAAGGCTCAAGCGACGGTTTTCCTTGTCTATCTCAAGAACCACCACATCGATGTCGGCACCTACTGTAGTGAAGTCAGAAGGATGCTTAACCTTCTTGGTCCATGACAAATCAGAAATATGAATCAAGCCATCAACACCCTCTTCAAGCTCAACGAAGATACCGAAGTTGGTGAAGTTGCGCACCTTAGCGGTATGCTTGCTATCAACAGGATATTTGGTCTCGATATTTTCCCATGGGTCGTCCTTGAGCTGCTTGATACCAAGAGAAATCTTGCGCTCCTGACGATCGAGGGTCAGAATCACGGCCTCCACTTCATCGCCTACATGCAGGAATTCCTGTGCAGAACGCAAGTGCTGGCTCCAAGACATCTCTGAAACATGGATCAAGCCCTCAACACCAGGCTGAATCTCTACAAAAGCACCATAGTCGGCAATAACAACTACCTTACCCTTGATATGGTCACCCACCTTGAGTTCTGTATCAAGAGAATCCCATGGGTGCGGCGTGAGCTGCTTCAAACCGAGTGCAATACGCTTTCTCTCCTCATCGAAGTCAAGAATTACAACCTTAATCTTCTGGTCAAGCTCCACAACCTCATGCGGATCGCTTACACGTCCCCAAGAAAGATCGGTGATATGTACCAGTCCGTCTACACCGCCAAGATCCACGAATACACCATATGAAGTGATGTTCTTGACTGTGCCTTCAAGTACCTGACCCTTTTCAAGGTGAGAGATGATTTCCCTCTTCTGGGCTTCCAACTCAGCCTCGATCAAAGCCTTATGAGATACAACCACATTGCGGAACTCCTGGTTAATCTTGACAACCTTGAATTCCATGGTCTTGCCTACGAACACATCGTAGTCACGGATAGGATGAACATCAATCTGGCTACCCGGGAGGAAAGCCTCAATGCCGAAGAGATCGACAATCATACCACCCTTGGTACGGCACTTGATGTAACCTTGTATAACCTCGTCTTTTTCCATTGCCTCGTTAATGAGGTTCCAACTCTTGGTCAGACGGGCCTTCTTGTGAGAAAGAACCAACTGTCCTTTCTTGTCTTCTTGGTCTTCTACATACACTTCAACCTTGTCGCCAACCTTCAATTCGGGGTTGTAGCGGAACTCGGATGCCGGGATAATACCATCGCTTTTGTAGCCGATGTTGACAACAACTTCTTTTTTGTCAACGGAAATTACGGTACCTTCGACAACCTCATGCTCCTGAATCTTATTCAGGGTTTCATCATAAGCATTCTCAAGCGCTTCTCTACTCGCTGACTGAGAAGTGCCATTTTCAAATTCATCCCAGTCAAAATCCTCTAAGGGTTGAATGTTTTTTAAATTAGACATAAATAATTAATTAATTTAACAAAGTTAGACTTTATACTCATGCGCATGGGCATGATTTACCCATGCTTGCAATCGGTGTGCAAAATTACATCTTTTTTCACAATTACTGAGCATATAACCTATTGATTAATATGCGATTTGTATTATTTAACATAATTAACGTTCTTCCTCACCTTAGTAAGGTATTTCTTCATTCCTTCCGCATCCTTATGGTCGATTATTTCGAGCAGATGCTTCAGTTCTACGCGAATCTGAGTCACCTGGTCGTGTGTATAGGGATTGAACAGCACCTCCTGCAACAGGTAATCATCTTCCGAAAGCACCCCTTTGGCTATATTCATGTGTCGTTTGAACGTTGTTCCAGGGGCATCTTGATGTTGCATCACAGCAGCAAACACAAAAGTAGAGACGAAAGGAATACTCAACGAATAGGCAACTGTCTTGTCATGTTCCTCAAATGTGTACTCATAGATGTTGAGTCCTAATTTCCGGTACAAATCCTTGAAAAAGATTCGCCCCATGTAATCGCCTTCGCTGATGATGATGGCATTCTCTTCTGTCAATTTGCTGAGGTTGGCAAATGTCGGCCCAAACATCGGGTGAGTAGACACGTATGGATGTCCGGACTGTTCATAAAACTCTTTCAGATTGGTCTTTACAGAGGCAATATCCGAAATAATGCAGTCCTTAGGAAGTATGGGCATGACTTCCTCAAAGGCCGAAATGGTGTACTTCACCGTCACAGCGTTGATGACCAATTGAGGTGCAAAGACCTTGATTTCGTCCAAAGAGGTGAAGCGTTCACAGTTGTACGTGAAGCGGAGTCGCCTGGCATCTTTCTCATATACAGCCACTTCATGCTCAAAACTCAACAAATCTATAAAAAATGAGCCCATTTTCCCGGCTCCCATCACAAGAATTTTCATTGTGTTCTTTTAGGAAAATCTGGGAGTAGACCTGTTATGTGATTCCATCAATCACTCGGTTCACACTCCCCAACTTGATTTATTGGTTAATGATTTCCAGCTGCTGCCTTACGCTCTCCTCATGGATAAGTTCGAAGATATGAGCTACATTCTCAGCACTTAAACCACAGAGGCTTGCCTGAGCACCTCGCTTTTCCAATATTTCGTTATAGCGACCTGCCTGGAAAACAGTCATATTGTGTTCTTTCTTATACTGTCCTATCTCACGACAAACACGCATACGCTTTGACAATAGCTCCAATAACTGATTATCAAATTCATCGATTTGCCTGCGAAGTTGCTGTATTCCCTCAGTGGTACAAGTCTCGTCGCGCACCACAAGCAAGCTCAACACATAGTCAAGCACATCAGGCGTGAGCTGTTGTCGGGCATCACTCCACGCACTATCTGGGTTGCAATGACTTTCTACAATAAGTCCGTCGAAACCCATGTCCATGGCTTGCTGGCAGAGCGGGGCTATCAGTTCACGGCACCCGCCAATATGACTGGGATCGCAGATAAGCGGCAGGTTGGGGAAACGACGGTGAAGTTCCATCGGAATCTGCCACATCGGGAGGTTACGATAGATTTTTCTGTCATAGCTCGAGAATCCGCGATGAATGGCTGCCATCCGCTTGATACCAGCTTGATTAATGCGTTCCATTGCGCCAATCCATAGCTCCAAGTCCGGATTAACAGGGTTTTTCACGAATACAGGGATGTCCGTCCCCTTCAGGCTGTCGGCCACATCCTGCATCGCAAATGGGTTGGCAGCCGTTCGTGCACCAATCCAAAGGATGTCGACACCGTATTTCAAACACAACTCCACATGTTGAGGCTTGGCAACTTCGGTAGAAACCAGCATACCGGTTTCCTCCTTAACTTGTTTCAACCAGGGCAAGGCCACCTCGCCAAGTCCCTCGAAACCTCCCGGTTTGGTGCGGGGTTTCCACACTCCCGCACGAAAGATATGACAGCCTTTGTCTTTCAGCTGGCGGGCTGTTGTCATCACTTGTTCCTCCGTTTCTGCGCTGCATGGGCCTGCTATGACAAAGGGGCGCTCATTGTCGCTGGGTAAATTCAACGGTTGCAAATCGAGTTCCATATTCTTATAATTATTTGTTTTGATGATCAGATTCTTTCCATTCTTTAATTCGTGCTAATGCCTCTTCTATTTTTTCATCCTTGGCACATAGGGAAATTCGAACATATCGTCTGCCGTTTTGTCCAAAGATAAATCCCGGAGTGATAAATACTCGCGCTTCGTGAAGCACCCGTTCGGTGAGTGCCTCGGCATCAGCATAGCCATCGGGTATCCGGCCCCATAGAAACATTCCCACCTGACGGGTATCGAATGTACAGCCAAGCTCCGTCATGATTTGCTCTGCCACGGCACGACGACGGCGATAAGTCTCCCTGTTGTTCGTGCGGTGCCAGTCTTCGGTGTTATTCACCAGTGCCTCAGCTGCTGCAAGTTGAATGCCTCTGAACGTTCCATTCTCAATATTACTCTGTATCCTAAACATCCATGATACGTACTCACGATTGCTGATGATCATCGCCACACGCCATCCGGGCATATTGTGACTCTTCGACATCGAATTGAGTTCTATGCAGCAATCCTTGGCTCCGGGCACTTGCATGATGCTAAGGGGATGCTCGTTCAGTATCAACGAATAGGGATTGTCGTTCACCACCACGATATCATGACGGCGGGCAAAGTCCACAAGCTTTTCGTAGGTCTCCATCATGGCATTCCCTCCTGTCGGCATATTGGGATAGTTTGTCCACATCACCTTCACCCGGGAGAGATCCATGCGCTCTAAGGATTCAAAATCGGGCTGCCAGCCCCTATCCTCACAGAGGTCGTAGTTCACAATCTTAGTGCCGAAAATACGGTTAACGGCCGTATAGGTCGGGTAACCGGGATCAGGAATGAGCACCTCGTCACCAGGATTGCAAAATGCCAGCGTCACATACATAATACCCTCCTTGGATCCAATAATGGGTCTGACTTCTGTTTCCCAATCCAGGTCTACATCGTAGACACGCTTGTAAAAGCCTGCCATGGCACGACGCAACTCCGGCAGACCGGCGGTGGGCTGATAGCCGTGAGCCGACGACATGCGCGTCACCTCACACAGTTTGTTGACAGCCTGTTCCGATGGCGGCATGTCGGGCGACCCGATTGCCAACGAAATAATGTCCTGCCCATTGGCATTAAGCCGAGCCACTTCCTTCAGCTTTCTGCTGAAATAATATTCCTGAATGGAGTTGATCCTCTCTGCTGGTTGTATCATCGTATTGTTATTTTTCAATCATCGTCATTTCCTGTGCCAGTCCGCCACACCTTGACTCTGGGTCTGTCGCAGGCGAATTGGGAGCCTCCCGATATTCTCCCAAGATTTTTATACCCTTGGTCAGGGGAGTAATCGCATCTATCGACTGCCTGTATCTCACTAAATCGTCGAACGTAACATCTACATAAAACAAATATTCCCACTCGTGCCCAACGACGGGCAGTGATTGTATCTTAGTCAGGTTGATGTCGTAGAAACTCAGAATGGTGAGCACTTTGGAAAGCGAGCCTTCAGCATGTGGCAGCGAAAACACAAGACTTGCCTTCTCCGATCTGTCTAACGATCTCAGGAAGTCAGCCTTGCGGGGATTGCTCACCACCAGAAACCTCGTGAAGTTATGCTTATTGTCCTCGATGTGGTTTTCCAAAACCTTCAGCCCGTAGAGCTTGGCCGCGTCGGCATGGCAGATGGCAGCCCACCCCCTGCAACCTTGCTTGGCTATATATTCCGCACTTCCAGCCGTATCCTCACTCTCCACGGCTTTCATGTCAGGGTGGTTGGCAAGAAAATCCCGACACTGCATCAGGGCCACCGGATGCGAGTGTATCTCGCGAATGGTTGCCCAATCATCCTCGGGCAAACAACAGATGCTGTGACAGATATGCAGTTTGTGTTCGCCAACAATGGTCGTATCGCTCGCCCTCAGCAGGTCGTAGTTATGAAGCAACGAGCCCGCAATGGTATTCTCGATGGCCAGCACGCCTATCATTGTGGGGTCGCGCTTGATGTTTTCGAACACCTGTTCGAACGTGGAGCAGCAGACCAACTGCACCTGCTCGCCGTGAAAATACTGACGAGCCGCTATGTCGTGAAACGAGCCTGGTATGCCTTGTATCGCAATTCTCTTCATCTCCTGATCCTTTTCCCGGGAGGAACAAATAAAATCCCGCCTCATTTTCATGAAGCGGGACCTTTTCGTATACCTCCTAATTGTATATCATAGTCTTAAGTTGAAATCTATACGCAACTTCCCGCTTCACAATTTCTTGCAAAGTAAAAATAAAAATATCGGTAAGATGCGTATAACTTCATTTTCTCAAGCTATTTACTTGTTTGCTTGCAAAAGTAAGATAAAATTCCGAAACTCACAAACATTTTGGGAGAAAAAAGCGAATTTTTCTTTCGTATGGATATTCCTACAAGTTTTTTCAGCCAAAAGGATTCACATCCTTGTAGGCCTGTTCCGTTTTCTGCTGTATGTTTTGCTCGGCCTCTGTCGTTTTGCTGACCTGTGGCCCGCGGCTCTCCAGTTCCACCAGCATGGCCTCATCCTCCTGCGCTCCCTGCGTGTCGCTCATCGCCCTGCGGATCTCCGCCCTTTCCCTGAAGGCATCTGTACAGAACGGATTCACCTCTATTACTTTTCCATAATACGCCAGTGCATTCTCATTATCGCCCTGCGCCTTACGGCATCGTGCCTTAAGCAGCAATGCATCCTCGTTGTCGCCAATATGTTCCAGCATATAGTCCGCATCGGCTTCAGCCTGTTCCATGTCGCCCATCTTCAGCAGAGTCTGACCGCGCAGCAGGCGAGCTTCCCAGAGCGGATTATCGGCCGAAAGGTTGACGGCCTTGGTAAGCAAGGCTATGCCGTTGCCGAAATCGCCTCTCCCGATACATGCCCTGGCGTATGTATAATTCACATATACATCCTCACTGTCAAGGCCATTGGCCTTCTCGCACGCATCAGCCATGGCATCATAGTCTGCCATCATATAGGCCACTTCGGCCATGCGCAGCCACACGCGCTTGTTGTCAGGCTCAAGGTGTGACAAATGCTTCAACTGCGCGTAGGCGGCGGGCAGATCGTTGGTATAGATCAACGCCTGAGCCAAGTAGTCGCGGGTCTCCCCGTCGTCCTTCAGCTCAAGTGCATGTGTAAAACACTTGACCGCATAGTCAAACAAATGCTGCTTCAGTGCCGTTACGCCATCATATTTCAAGATGTCGAAATCCTTGGCCTGCTGCTCTTGTTTTACTTCTTCAGGACTTGTCTCCTCACTGCCAAACAGTTTTTTCAGAAAATTCATCATGGTTATTTTTTCTTCAGACGTTTATAGTGCATGATCGGAATGGCGTCAGCGCGCTCAAACTTAGGCCAATATCCTGCAGCAGACAACCATCTCTTGCCGGGCTTGCGAGATTGCATAAAAGCGTAGCGGGCATTGATATAGCCGTCCTTGCCGTCCTTGCCCAGCACATAGCAATAGGCTTTGCGCTTGTACATAGCCACCTTTTTGTTCTCCATGACCACGGTCTCCAACCAGTTTTCCTGCGGAATGGCCACTGATACGATGGTGGCAGCATTGTAGCGCTTGGCAAAATCCTTACGGCATGCCTCGTACATCGACAATGAGTCGGCCGTGAAACGGTCGACAGTATAGACCGGCATGTATTTCACACCGTCAATCTCTATCAAGGTCGAATCGGTTTTTCCCTCTAACCCCAACAGGCCTGAGAGACTTTCACCCGTTTTCTTCATCCCTTTTTCGAAGTCTTTCAGCAGAGTGCCCAGACGTTCGCCCGGGGTCTTGTCCACTTCCTTATAAACCTGTGCATGCATCGAAAGCGCCATTAGAAGCAGCGCGCATGCCGTTGTTATTTTCCTTTTCATCAGTTCTTCTCCTCTATGAACAGGCTCATTGGCGAGCCAGTATGTTTGACAGCAAAGTTAGTGAATGCGGGACAATTAGGGTCCTAAGTTAGCTTTTTTTATGAAAAAGTATAATAAAAATGTATAAACACGGCATGCCCACCAACTTCATTCTGTATATTTGCAGAGTTGGAACTGCACTATTCGCGTGCAATGAACGGAAACACAATGAGAAGTTACAGCTATTTATTCGCAGCCCTATCGCTTGGCATCACCATTTCTGCCCAAGCACAGGCCGACAAGACCCGTGGCTACGGAGCATCGGGCTTCGTTATTCCCGGCTCTTCAGCCGTTACATTTGCCACACCCAAAACCATGCAGACGCAGCCCCTTGCACAGGGTAGTCTCTCTGCTTTCAAGGCTCACCCCTCCTCTCATGCTTCCACAAATAAGGCCGCAGCACAATCCCAGACCACCCAACCAACCGACACCACACGTCTCGACGCCCCAGGCCACTTGGCGCAAACCGGCGCAACGCGAACCTATCCCACCCCGCTCTGGCCATACAACACCTACAGCGGCCTGCACCAAGGGCTAAACGTCAATATCGGATTGGGAGTATTTGCCATGTTTGGCAAACATGCCCCACGCGGTGCCGGATTCACCCAAAACCTTTCCGCCACATGGCTCCAACCCGTTGGCAAACAAGCATGGGTAGCCATGGGGGGATATCTGAACAACATCAACTGGAGTGGGAAAAACTACACTTCGGGTGGCATATACGGAGAATTGGGCTATCAGTTCAATGAATATTGGGCAGGATATATATACGGTCAGAAGTCGGTGACGAATCATGGGATTTATCCCTACGGCTACCCGTACGGGGCAGGATTGCGAAACTTTTCGCCCATGATGTACAATGATTTTGGCGACAAGCTCGGCGCGGCCATCCGTTGGACGCCCAATCCCACGATGTCGATAGAGTTGTCGGTGGAGAAAAACTGGTACCCCACCCCGGAACTCGGCTATGCCAACCGCTATAAATACAACTATCCGATACCGGACAACCAATGACAGCCTGACCCCATGCCGAATTGCTTCCCTACCTGACGGACTGAGACACTATCGGGTCTGTTCCCTGTACTGGCTGGGCTTCATTCCCGTCTTGGCTCTAAACTTGGAAGAGAAGTAGTCAGGAGATTCAAATCGAAGCTGATAGGCAATTTGCTTGATGCTCAAATCGGTTGTTGTCAGCAGTTCCTTGGCTCTCTGCAAGCGTAGCTCTTGCTGATAAAGCGAAGGAGACACCCCCGCAAACTCCTTGAACAGTTTGCGGAAATTACTGTAGCTCACGCTCATTTCCTCGGCAATCTGCTGAATGGTGAGATCGGCCTCGAGCGACTCTCGGATGCGATGACGGCCGTGATTCACCATGTCCACATGGTCGTGATTGGATCTCAACTGTAGGTTTCGCTCAAGCGAATACATCAGCCCGACCAGCAAGTTCACCGCTCCGGCAAGTGTTTGCTGCACGTATGCCCCCTCCTCTTGCGCGGTTTCGAAAGCAAAACGGTACGTATCATCCACGCGTGCTGAGAACCCAACATGGTATATTGGTTTCCGGGGAGACAGAAAACCCGCATTCACCCTGTCGTCCACATTCTTGCCCCTGAACCCGATCCAATGGCTCTTCCAGCCCACATCGGGTGTTGGGTGGTAACTATGCCATTCCCCCGGAAACAACATGAAAAGATCGCCAGCCCTGAGCTTGGCCTTTTTCACCGATGACGAACTGAAAACGCCCTCGCCTTCTGTGATATACAACAATTGGTACTCATTGAGTATACGTCCCTTTTCCGGCCTAAAATAATATCCGTCCGCATGACCGTGGGTGGGATATTCTTCCCCCGGAGCTATCTCCTCATACCCCACTGTCGACACGGTCAGTCCCCATAAGCTGTCGTGCGAGTTGGCAACCATGTATTTGCTTTTTTGCATAGGAGTCGGGGTTTAAAGTTATTCATTAGCAGGCAAATATAGACAAAAAGAGAGAAAAACCAAAAGATTGCAGCCCTTTTTTCAAGTTCGTATAAATCTGACTAACCATGCGACCGTCTACTGAGAGTCGCATGATTAGTCAGCAGCGCGGTGGTTACGAGAGCCGCTTACTCCAAGGGGATTCTGGCTACCCGTTACCGCGAAACCGCAAGATTTTACAGCGGATATTCGTCAAAAGCATAGAGCACCGTGGAAAGGTAGCGTTCGCCCGTGTCTGGCAGCAGAACCACCACGGTTTTACCTTCATTTTCCGAGCGTTTAGCGATTTTGGCGGCGGCGAACGCGGCGGCTCCGGAAGAGATACCCACCAACAATCCATCCTTGCCGGCCAGCATACGAGCGGTGCGAATGGCATCGTCATTGCCCACCTTCACCACTTCGTCCACCACACTGGCATCGTATGTCTCTGGGACGAAGCCTGCGCCGATACCCTGTATTTTATGCGATCCGGGCTTCCCACCACTGAGCACCGGTGACGTTTCTGGTTCCACGGCAATGATTTTCACGTCAGGGTTCTTCTCTTTCAAAAGCTTGCCCACGCCCGACACGGTACCACCAGTGCCCACGCCAGCGACAAAAACATCGACCTTCCCATCGGTGTCATTCCAGATTTCTACACCCGTGGTCTCGTAGTGATTCTGCGGGTTGGCCGGGTTGTCAAACTGCCCGAGGATCACTGAACCGGGGATGCTTTCGCAGAGTTCCTGCGCAGCTTTTATTGCACCTTTCATTCCCTCTGCACCACTCGTCAGGCGCACATCCGCTCCGTATGCCTTTACTAAGTTGCGACGCTCCTCGCTCATGGTTTCGGGCATGGTCAGGATCAGCTTGTAGCCTCTCGCAGCAGCCACCAAAGCCAAGCCAACACCGGTGTTTCCACTGGTTGGCTCGATGAGCGTGGCACCGGGTTTCAGGCGCCCGTCTTTCTCGGCAGCCTCAACCATGGCCAGGGCTATGCGATCCTTCACACTACCGCCGGGATTAAAAAACTCAACCTTGGCAACAAGAGGGGACTTCAAATGCTCTGCCTCTGAAAAACCAGGCAGTTCAACCAAAGGGGTTCGACCTATTAAATCCGTGATTTTCCTAAATACTTTTGTCATATCTTGTCTGCTTTTAAAGGGTTTAGTTACAAAACTAACATAAAATGTAGAAAAAAGCAAGCAAAAGTTCAGAAAAAATTGACAAAAAATCTCATCTGAGATGCTTCGAATTTGTCAAATAGTATGACAAAAAACAGGGTATTTTGTATAGGATCATCCAGAGAAAAAAGCGCCATGTTTCGCGCGGTCTGAAACCGTTGGAGCGGAACTAAAATGTTAGGGGTCGTGCGATTCGGGCTTCCTGGTCGTGCGTTTGGGGCTCATCGGTCGTGCGAAAACAGCCTTGTCGCCCTGCGATTCGAGCCTATTCGCCCTGCCATAAGATATCCAATCGCAGCCGATACCATCGAGGCTAAAGGGGCAAAATTTTACAAAATTCTGATTATCAACACACTATGAATATCCGTTATTTTAGCATTTTTTCGAGCGAAAGGAAGATTGTTTTTGAATTTTCGAAGTGTGAAGAAGGATTTGTCAAGAAAAAACGACAAATCCTTCATGTTCGAATGCCTATCATTCCACCCCACGCATCTGTGCATTACCCTTTGACGAGTCAGCCTCGAGCTGATCTTTTCGCGACTTGGACTTCACCACAAGTCCCACACCTGTGAACACAAGGATGATGGCCACAGCCTGGGGCCATGTAAAGACGCCCAAGCCCATCAGAACAGTAATCACAACCGACACGATAGGTTGCACATAATTATACACGCTGACCACCGTGGGGCGCAACACACGCTGGCCGGCAATGGAAAGCAAATAGCTGACAAATGTGCCAAAAACCACCACGTAGCCTGTTTCGAGCCAGGTTTTGACTGGAATGTCGGCCCACGACAATCCCACCACATGGACAGCGGAGAAAGGGAGTATCAGGATTGCCGACCAGGCAAACATCCACTTGTTCACTGTGACGACGCTGTATTTCTTGATAAGATGATTGAACACGGAAAGATAAAGCGCAAACGACATTTGCGCACCCATGCACATCAGATCACCCCGGACATCACCCACTCGGCCATCGGCTGCAGACATACTGGTGAGAACGAGCATGACCGCCCCACAGCATCCCGCAAAAACGCCTCCGGCCTTCCTCCACGTGATGGGTTCTTTCAGGATGAAAAAAGAGAGAATCATGGCAAAGATAGGCATCGAAGTTGTGACGATGCTCGCGTTGACAGGCGATGTGAAACTCAGCCCCACGGTGTAAAGGCATTGGTTGAACACGATGCCGAGCAATGCAGCTCCGGCAAAGAGGAATCTGTCACGACGGGGGACACGCTCCGACTTGACAAAAAAAGAGGCGGTCCAAAATAAAACAGCGGCTCCCAAGACCCTGAAACTCACCATGGAGATGCCGTCCAAGCCATTGTTCATGGCATCCTTGCCCAGTGGCGCCATCAGCCCCCATATTGCCGCGGCCGTAAGCATGCTTAGATGAGCCCGAAAAGGTTTAATATTGTTCATTTTGTTACATATCCTAAAAAACATCCCAAAGATACGAATAAAAACTGATTGAGGGTTTGCGAATAAAGTTTTTTTTACTATATTTGCCACAAAACGAGAAACCTGACAACATGGAAATTTACGCAGATTATATCCAGCAAATAGAGATCGATTCGCTATGGGGAAACCGCAAGCACATTATTTGGAATCTCGACCGACAGGTAAATATTCTGAGCGGTGTGAACGGCGTGGGCAAATCGACGATAATCAACAGGGTAACCAAAGCTCTTGCTGAAGGCAAAAGGCTGGGTGACAACGTGATTCAGGGTATACACGTGAAATGTGTGCCGGAGGACACAACCCACATACGCTACGATATTATCAGGAGCTTCGACCGCCCCCTGCTCAATGCCAAGACGTTGAACCAGATTAACCTGTCTCTCGTTACGGAACTTGACTGGCAGCTGTTCCAACTCCAGCGTAGATATTTGGACTATCAGGTGAACATTGGCAATCGCATCATACAGGTGTTGCAAAGCGGCAACTCTGATGCTGCACAGCAACTGTCAGAGCCGAAAAAGAAATTTCAGGATATCGTAGACTCATTGTTTGCCGACACCGGTAAGAAAATCATCAGGACAGAAAACGAGATACGCTTCAGCCAGATAGGTGAAGAATTAGTACCCTACCAGCTTTCGAGCGGGGAGAAGCAAATTCTTGCCATATTGCTCACCGTGCTTGTGCAAGACAACCAAAACTATGTTCTATTTATGGATGAGCCGGAGGTGAGCCTCCACGTTGAATGGCAAAAGCAGCTGATCGACCTGATACTCGACCTTAATCCAAACGTACAGATTATCCTGACAACGCACAGTCCTGCCGTCATTATGAACGGATGGATGGACAAGGTGACCGAGGTGAGTGACATCACGGTTTCGGAATAGTTGGTTCCTGCCACAGCAGGCATGCGTGTGTGGCTCTTCCACAAACTGTTGCGTACCGCTTGTCTGCCAGCAGTCAAACAATCGAAGAAAACATGGGTAAACGACTATACGACAATCTAAATTCATCCTATTTTGAAGCGGCCAACCGTCTCAAATCCAAAAGCTCCAGACAGAAGATAGTGGCTTATGTAGAAAGCTATGATGATGTTTTTTTCTGGAGACAGATTCTGAGTCAATTTGAAACGGACAAGTTCTATTTTGAAGTCATGCTGCCCTCACGCATCAAGCGATTAGAGCGTGGTAAAAAGGCGGTGTTGATGCAATTGCTGTTCAACAAGGTGGGGCAAAACATGATTGCCTGTGTTGATGCAGACTACGACTACCTGGAACAGGGGGCCACCGCCACATCGAAAGAAATCAACACAAACCCCTATATCTTCCACACCTACGCTTATGCTATTGAGAATCTGCAATGCTATGCAGAGTCACTTCACAATGTGTGCGTGGCGGTAACGCTGAACGACCACCACGTCTTTGATATTGAAAAATATCTTGCCGACTATTCAGAAGCTATCTTTCCACTGTTCGTGTGGAGTATATGGTATTACCGAACGCCCAACTACAACCAGTTCACCATCACGCATTTCCTTAATATTATAAAAACCGGTCACTTTTCGTTCAACAACGCAGGCAATATCATCAGAAACGTCAGGCGCAAGGTTGGCAGGAAAGTGGAACAGCTGCAGCAGATGAATCCAAATGCCCGGGAAAGTTATGCACAGGTAAAAGAGGACATCAAGAGGTTAGGCGTAACGCCGAAAACAACATATCTCTACATTCAGGGGCATCACCTGTTTAACAAAGTCGTGGTGCCGATGTTGGTCAAGATATGTGAGAGATTGATGAGGGAACGCGAGAGAGAAATAACAAGCCAGAGCGTACACGGAACCCAGCGTCGCAACGAACTGACGTGCTACACCAACAGTGTGGAAGACGTTATCCCCATGCTGAGGAAGAACTACGGATACATGCGTTCTGAACAATTCCAGGTCATCAAGGCAGATGTGGCCAAGTTTATTGAAAACTTTGAAAGAAACATGAACGACAAAGCGCCAAAGCAAGAACAAAACACATAACCATCAACAAGATATAGCACATGAAAAAAATGATTACCACCGCGCTTTTCATTGGCGTATGCACGTTCGGTGCTCATGCACAACTGCTTTATAAGATTTCTGGAAATGGTCTGGAAAAGCCTTCTTACATCATAGGAACGCACCATCTGGCCAATACAGGGTTTGTCAACAAGATCGCCGGTCTTACCGATGCACTCACCAACACGGATCAAGTGTACGGCGAACTGTCGTGGGATGACGCAATGAATCCGGACAGTTTGAAATACATGCAGGCTGCCATGGTTTTGCCAGAGGGGAAAAAACTGAAGGACGTGCTCACTGCTGAGCAATACGCGAAGCTCAACTCCTATCTGAAAAAAGCCATGCAGGTTGACCTCAGCAACCCATTGGTGGCGGCGCAGATGGGTTCGATGACACCCATGGCCATGACCAATCAACTCACCTTGCTCTCATTCATGATGAAACACATGGGCGAATTTGACCCCACAAATACTTTCGACCAGTATTTCCAAGCACAGGCCAAGAAGAACAACGAGTATGTGGGCGGGCTGGAGACAGTGGCCTTTCAAACGGAAACCCTGTTCAAAAGCTTCCCCATGAGTCGCCAAGTAGAGCTGTTGATGTGCTTCCTCGACCACACGGAGTTCACTGAGCAGATGAACGAAGAGATAAGTAAGGCCTTCTATGCACAAGATCTGGATGCCCTGAATGCGGCGATGGATAAAAAGCTGAACAACAGTTGCGACAACAAACCTGAGGAAGACGACCGGCTTATCAACAGCCGCAATGCAGACTGGCTTGCCAAAATGCCTGCCATTATGGCTGCCAAGCCTACTTTCTTTGCTGTGGGAGCAGGCCATCTGCCCGGTGAAAAAGGAGTGCTCGAGGGACTTAAAAAGCTGGGATACACCGTGGAGGGAGTTCGATAGCTATGCAATCGCAGAAGCGTTGACAATCCGTGCTGTCAACCATAAATATAGATACATCTATACAAGAAGAAATGGGAAAGAACAACAGCGACCTGAACCTGTCACGTAGAAAGTTCCTAAGACAGCTTGGCATGGGTGTAGGTTCTGCAGCCTTGCTCAGCATTGAACCTTTGACAAGTCTTGCCGGCCTCAGAAAGAAACCCGCACGTCTCTACGAAGGAAATGACAACCAAGATAAAGCAGCCATGACCTATCGCGTAAACCGCCATACCCAAGACAAGATTTCTCTGTTGGGCTATGGCATGATGCGTCTGCCCAAAAAGGATGGGAAAATAGATCAGGACATGGTGAATCAGGAGGTTGACTACGCCCTTGCACATGGTATCAACTATTTCGACACCGCACCAGCCTATCCTGGGTCGGAAATAGCTACGGGTATAGCTCTAAGCCGGCATCCACGCAAGTCATATCACCTTGCCACCAAGATGTCTAACTTCGGTGATACAAGCTTTGAGGCAAGCAAAGCCATGTATGAGGAATCGTTCAGACGACTGCAAACCGACTATTTTGACTATTATCTCCTCCACTCCGTAGGTGGCGGCGATGGCATGGGATTGTTCAACAAGCGATTTGTGGACAATGGGGTGCTCGACTTTCTGTGTAAGGAACGCGATGCCGGGCGAATACGTAACCTTGGGTTCTCCTATCATGGGGATGTCAAGGTGTTCGATTGGTTGATTGATCACAGCGAGGAGTTTGGGTTCACCTTTGTGCAGATCGAGATGAACTATATTGACTGGAGGCATGCCAAACAAGGACACAAGGTTGACGCTGATGCCGAGTATCTCTATGCCAAATGTGAGAAGGCCGGCTTGCAATGTGTTGTGATGGAGCCTTTGCTTGGTGGTCGTCTGGCCAAAGTACCGGAGGATGTCAGAAAGGAATTTGCAGAACGACGACCCGATGCTTCCCCTGCTTCATGGGCATTTCGCTGGGTTGGGTCACATCCTAATATCTTGGTGACACTCAGTGGTATGACAACCATGGCTGTGTTACAGGAAAACGTAAGAACCTTCTCCCCTCTCGACCCATGTACAACACAAGAAAATGACTTTATTGCCAAGATTGCCGACCACATGGCGGGGATTCCCGTCATCCCTTGTACCAACTGCCACTACTGTCTGCCCTGCCCATATGGAGTTGCGATTCCAACAAACTTTACTGTGTATAATGAAGCAGTGAATAACAAGTCAGCTCCAACAGACAAGACGGCCCCTGATTATGCTGCAAAGCAAAAGGCCTTCTATGAAAAATATAATGCTTCGATTCCAGAAGAAGGACGAGCCATTCAGTGTGTGGATTGTGAAGCGTGCCTGCCTAAATGTCCTCAGCAGATTCGTATTCCCAACCAAATGGCAAGGCTTGTGGAAATGCTACGGATAGAAGAGGCATAAAGCACAAGGCGGCCAACATCACATGATGCTGTAAGGATAAGAAAAGCAAGGGCGGAGTTGGTAAGATTACTCAAGCCGCCCTTGCTGTTAGATTTTACAGTTTTCCTTGATTACCCAAGCCGCCCTTGCTGTTAGAACCTATAGTTTTCCTTGGTCGCCCAAGTAGCTGTCTTTAAACCCTAAGAAGTACAAAACGCCATCAAGTCCGAGCGTGTTGATACTTTGGCGGGCATTAGCCACCACCCGAGGCTTGGCATGGAAAGCAATTCCCAGTCCGGCTTCGCTAATCATGGGAAGATCATTCGCCCCGTCTCCTACGGCAATGGTCTGGGCAAGATTGACCCGCTCAACCTGAGCAATGAGTTTCAATAGCTCGGCTTTGCGCTTCCCATCTACAATCTCGCCGACATACCTGCCCGTAAGCTTACCGTCGTCATCTATTTCAAGCTCATTGGCATACACATAGTCAATACCAAAGAGCCTCTGAAGGTATTCGCCAAAGAAAGTAAACCCTCCACTCAAAATCGCAATCTTATAGCCACATCTTTTCAAAACTTTCATCAGTCGGGGCACCCCTTCCGTGATGGGCAGGCTCTCGGCAATCTCCTGCATCACGCCCACATCAAGTCCTTTGAGCAGTTCTACTCGCTCCCGGAAGCTCTCCTTGAAGTCAATTTCGCCCCTCATGGCTCGCTCCGTAATGGCCTTGACCTGTTCACCAACACCGGCACGCTCGGCTAATTCGTCAATACATTCGGTCTGAATGAGTGTAGAGTCCATATCGAAACAAATCAGACGGCGCATGCGACGGTACATATCGTCTTTTTGAAAAGAAAAGTCTATGCCCATCTCCTGCGACACTCTCATCAGTTCCGCCTGCATCAACTGCCGGTCGGCAGGGGTACCTCGTAAAGAGAATTCAATGCACGCCCTGACGTTTCGCTCAGGATGCTTGATGCTCAGACGTCCCGTAAGGCGGAGAATGGAGTCGATATTGAGCCCCTGAGAAGCAATAATATTGGTGGCTTGCTCTATGTTGTGTGCCGTAAGCGTGCGGCCAATGACCGTTAATATATAACGATTCTTTCCCTGTTGGTTCACCCAAGCCTCATACTCGTCATCTGTAATCGGCGAAAAACCTATATTTACGCCCAGGTCGTTGGCCATGAAAAGTAACTCTTTCATAACCTGTCCCGAATTGGTTTCGTCCGTCCTGATAAGTATGCCGAGTGACAATGTGGAATGAATGTCTGCCTGACCAATATCTAAAATCTCTGCATCATAACGAGCCAAAATGGCCATGATAGACGAGGTCATGCCCAAACGATCCTGCCCGGTAATGCTAATTAATATCTGTTCCTCCTTATTTTTGAGTCCTTCCATGCTAAAATGCGTTTATTATGCAAAGGTAATATAAAATATGTGTTGCCCGACTCGTTTTGTCATTTAATTTGTAACTTTGCATTACAGTTTTACAAAGCCATTATAATTAAGGAGACAATAATCATATGAATACTCAGGAAACTCCGGTGCTGCTTCTTACAGGATATCTTGGAAGCGGTAAAACCACATTATTAAATAAGATTTTAGCGAATGAGAAAGGTTTGAAATTCGCAGTCATCGTGAACGATATCGGCGAGGTGAACATTGATGCCAGCCTGATAGAAAAAGGTGGTGTTGTGGGACAGGGAGACGACAGCCTTGTGGCCTTGCAAAACGGATGTATATGCTGTACGCTGAAGATGGATTTGGTGAAACAACTCCACGATATCATCAACATGAATCGGTTCGACTACATTGTCATCGAGGCCAGTGGCATCTGCGAGCCAGCACCCATTGCCCAAACGATCTGTTCCTACCCTCAAATGATGGCACCCGAGATGATGAAGAATGGCATTGCACGATTGGATGCCATCGTCACAGTGGTGGATGCCCTGCGCATGCGCGATGAATTTGGATTAGGCGACGAATTGAAAAAGGCGAACAAGGACGAGGAGGACTTGGCAAGCTTGGTGATACAACAAATAGAATTTTGCAATATCATATTGCTGAACAAGGCTTCAGAGATAAGCGAGGATGACCTAAGACACCTGAAAGCCATCATCCGTGAGATTCAACCCAAGGCCAAAATCATGGAGTGCGACTATGGCAACGTGGAACTTGACAAACTGCTCAACACCCGGACATTCGACTTCGAGCAGGTAGCCACTTCTGCACGATGGATTGATGCCATCGAGGGACACGACCATGAGCACGGCGAAGAACAAGGTCACCACCACGACCACCATCACCATGAATTGGAAAATGAAGAGTCAGGCGAGGCTTTGGAATACGGCATAGAGACATTCGTATATTGCAGGCGCAAGGCGATGAACCTCGGACGATTTGACGAATTAGTAGCCCGGAAATGGCCGCGTAGCGTGATCCGGGCGAAAGGCGTATGTTATTTCAGTGACGAGAGAGACACATGCTACCTGTTTGAACAAGCCGGCCGCCAATTCAACATCACCAATGCCGGCCAATGGTATGCCACGATGGCCAAGGATGAACTTGACAATTTCATGGCGCAAAATCCAGGTTTACAAAGAGATTGGGACGAAAAATATGGCGACAGAATGCAGAAGATCGTGTTCATAGGCCAAGGCATGAATCGGAAAGACATAGAAACCGCTTTGGACAACTGTCTGGAAGAATAATCAAACCATCAAACGGATAAGAATATATGGAAGGGAAGTTGACAATTACACCGGATGAGCTTCGGCAAATAATCACTTTGCGAACCCATCTCCAAGAAACCATTGGACAGTCTTTGGACGATGACGACGAGGCCTTGCTCCATGATTTCATAAACCAGGGCATCATGAACGGCAGGTTCAACCGTGATGTTTTTGGGTTAAACCCCGTGCTCTCTTCTCTCCAAACAGCCCAAATCGCCGCAGAAGACATGGGATTGGGCCGCGATGGTATTGTGGCAACAATACTCTACGGCAGCCTGCCGGAAGATGAAGAAACCACCAAACTGATAACCGGGAAGTTTGGCAAGAATGTAACACACATCATCCACGGACTTTCGAAGATACAAAAACTCTACGAAAAAAATCCAGTTATCGAAAGCGAAAACTTTCGCAACCTCTTACTGAGTTTCGCCGAAGACATGCGCGTCATTCTTATCATGATTGCCGATCGGGTGAACGTGATGCGCCAAATCAGAGACACCCAAAACACCGAAGCCAAGCATCGGGTGGCTGAAGAAGCCAGCTATCTGTATGCCCCATTAGCCCATAAATTAGGACTTTACACGCTGAAGAGCGAATTGGAGGATCTTTCTCTTAAATATTTGGAGCACGATGCTTACTACATGATCAGTGAAAAACTGAATGCCACCAAACGTTCACGCGACGCATACATTGAACGCTTTATCGCCCCAATAGAAGAAAAATTAAAAGAAGCCGGCCTGAAATTCCACATGAAAGGACGCACCAAGTCGATTCACTCCATTTGGCAGAAGATGAAAAAGCAGAAGTGTGGCTTCGAAGGGATATACGATCTCTTTGCCATCCGCATTATCATCGACTCGCCCAAAGAAAGAGAGAAGCAGCAATGTTGGCAGGCTTACTCCATCGTGACCGATATGTACCAGCCCAACCCCAAGCGACTGCGCGACTGGCTCTCGGTGCCCAAATCAAACGGCTACGAGAGCTTGCACATCACAGTGCTTGGCCCGGAGAAGAAATGGGTAGAGGTTCAGATTCGCACCGAGCGCATGGACGACATTGCAGAGCACGGACTGGCTGCACACTGGCGATACAAAGGCGTGAAGAGCGGCGGACAGATGGACGAGTGGCTGGCCAACATCAGGACGGCACTCGAAGCCGGCGACAACCTGCAGATGATGGATCAGTTCAAAATGTCCTTGGCTCCGGAAGAGGTGTACGTGTTCACACCGAAAGGCGACCTCATCAAATTTCCCGCCGGGGCAACAGTACTCGACTTTGCCTATCGCATCCACTCCAAAGTTGGCAACACCTGCGTAGGAGGCAAAATCAACGGCAAGGCAGTCCCCATTCGCGAGCAACTGCACTCGGGAGACACCGTGGAGGTGCTCACTTCGAACAGCCAAACGCCCAAAAGGGACTGGATAAGCATTGTCAAGACCACCAAAGCCAAGTCAAAGATAAGACTTGCGCTGAAAGAAACCACCATCAAGGACGGCCTGTATGCCAAAGAATTGCTGGAACGAAGATTCAGAAACCGGAAGATCGAGATGGAGGAAACCTATATGGGGCAACTCGTCAAGAAACTGGGTTTCAAAGAGGTTTCCGACTTCTATAAACAGATCGCGGATGGCAAACTCGACCCCAACGAGGTGATAGAAGGATATATTGAGGTTCGCAATCATGTGCAAAACACGGGACGAGACCACGAGGCTCGGTCGGCCGATAATTTCGAGTTCGAGAACCCGAACAAGGAAATCGTGGAGGAAAACGAAGACATCCTCACCATTGACAAAGACCTGAAAGGCATTGACCACCAGCTTGCACCATGCTGCAAACCTATCTACGGCGACCGTATCTTTGGCTTTGTTACCGTGAACGGCACCGTGAAGATTCACCGCCAGAACTGTCCGAACGCTCCCGAACTGCGTCGCCGGTTTGGCTATCGCATCGTCAAGGCACGCTGGAGCGGCAAGAACGCCTCGAAATATGCCATCACCTTGCGTGTCATTGGCAACGACGACATCGGTGTTGTATCCAACATTACCAACATCATTTCAAAAGATGAGAAGGTGGTGATGCGCTCGATCAACATCGACTCCAACGACGGACTGTTTTCGGGCAACATTGTTGTGCAGCTTGAGGATACCAACAGACTGCAAGAGATCATCAAGAAACTGCAATCCGTCAAAGGCGTGAAAAACGTGCAACGTATATAAACCGCATCATGACTACACGGGCACGGTACAGGCAATGGATGCCTGTCCGCCCGGCAGTTCAGAAGTTTATAGCGAATAAAAGCAGTGGAAATAGTTAGCTATCAACTTGACACCAACCATTGGAATGCACATGCGGAATGCCTTCAGGATGTTCAAGAGCAGAAAGAAGCCCGTTGGTGTCGGGTAAAACCCTGAAGCACGAATGGCTCGTATTTTTCTTGACAAACACCCGTTCATATTTCGATAATTTGAAAATAAAAACATCTTACGCCGAAATTCGCGAAAACTTCTTCAATCCGCACTACTTTGATTATCAACCATTTAGTAAAACCCCTCTTTCGTCATCCGTTTCGACGCTCACCGTTGAGTATCGAACGGCCATGCGATTAAGGCTTAGTCGCACTGCGGATTGGCTTCCGTCGCACGATGGTCAAGCCCGAATCGCACTGCGAAAGGATATCAACCGCAAAGCCTCCTTTATTTTTCGTCCATTCCGACTAATTATTCCGCCAAAAACATGGCGTCTTTTTCTTTAGATGCTCCGAAAATAAACGTCAGAATTTGGTCATTTCATTTGACAAACTTCAGCAACGCGGCATGCAGTCCCGCCATCCCATACGCAAGGGAGCCGACCCTTTTGGCCGGCTCCCTTGCGTATGGTTTGCAGAACAAAGATAGTCTACATCTTACCAATAATCCCCTTTGTGGATGCTTGGATGAAATCGATAATGTTGCGGATTTCGGGACTGTCGGGCACCTGATCGTTTATCTGGAGCACAGCATCAAATGCACTGTTCTGCCCATGGAACACTAATCGGTGGGCATTGGCCACGTGTTTCTGTATACGTTCTTCTATTCCAGCCATAGTCATCATCTTGGAGTTGATGCCTCTGTATTTCACAGGCTTGCCGCCTGCAACGATGTAAGGTGGTATGTCCTTGGAGAATGTGGTTCCTGCCTGAATCATAGCCAGGTCGCCAACACGCGTCCCAGCATTCTCGATGACCGATGAGGAGAAGATCACCCCATTGCCAATCACGCAGTCGCCGGCAATCTTTGTGCCATACCCCATCACGTTGTGGTTGCCTATCTTGGTGTCGTGACTCACGTGAGCACCTTCCATCAGGAAGTTGTCGTCGCCAATAACGGTTTGTCCTCCGGCGTGCGTGGCCCGATTGATCACCACATTCTCGCGTATGGTGTTGTTGTTGCCGATGATGAGTTCGGTCTCCTCACCCTTAAAATTAAAGTCTTGTGGTAGGGCACCAAGCACTGTGCTCTGGTGTACACTGTTATTGTTGCCCATCTTGGTTCCGTTGAGAATACTCACAAAGGGGAAGATGGTGCAGTTGTCACCAATCTCCACATTATCCTCGATATAGACGAATGGGTATATCTTGCAGCCGTCTCCGATTTTCGCTTTTGGAGAAACCACGGCCTGTGGACTGATTTCTTTTGCCATAATTGTCTGCCCCGTCCCTCCCGGCTTAGGAGGTTGCCCAGTGTTGCAGTGGGGTCATTGACTGGTTATGATTGTTGATTTATACTTTTGCCCGCACCCCTTGGGGCGGGGTGGTCGGAGTGGTTCTTATCGTGTCCCGCCTCCAAGAGCCTGGTAAAGGTTGACCACGGCCTGCATCTTGCTGAAGTCATCGGCCACCTTGGAGAGTTGCACGTTGAGCAAGTTGCTCTCGGCAGTGATCACTTCAAGATAGGTGCTTCCAGCCATGTCGAGCAGGATATGGGTTTGTTCCACATTTTTCTTGAGCACTTCGATCTGTTTGGCCTCAATGGAGCTCTTCTCCTGGGAACTGTTGTAGAGCACCAGGGCGTTGCTCACCTCGTTTCCTGCGGTGAGTATGCTGTTCTGCCAAGTGTTGTATGCCTGCTTATATTTTGCTTCAGCCACACGCAGCCCAGCTACGATTTTGCCATTCATAAAAATGGGCTGGGTGAGCGATGCGACAGCCGAGAGCAGCCATTGCCCCGGGTTGATCATGCCCTTACCATTGCTAAATCCACCGGTTCCGCTGATGTTGATGTTCGGATAGAAGTTGGCACGCGCTTTTTCCACGTCGTAGAAGCATGCGGCCAGTGCCATTTCGTTGGCATGTACATCAGGCCTGTTGCGCAGGAGCTGTATGCCTACGCCTGTGGAGAATCTCGCAGGCAGGTCTTGTTCGTCCAGCTTTCCGCGGGTAATTGTCTGTGCAGGTTCGCCCAACAGTAGGCTGAGACTATTCTCCATCTCGCGCACCTGGCGCTTGAGGTCGGCCTTGCGGGTGAGCACCGAGTAATAGTTTGACTCCGCCGCCTGCACAGCGGTGGAACGATAGCCCATGCGACTGTTTTTCATCGCCTCCATTTGCGTCCACGTTTTCTTGGTCAGAGTTTCCATCTCCTGCACCAATTCCATCTGCCGGTCGAGCATGAGGAGCGTGTAATAGAGGTTGGCCACGCCCGAGACAAGCGATGTTTTCACACTCAACTGGTAGTCCTGCATCTGGATGAGCGACACCTGTGCGGCGCGCTTGGCTGCTGTCAGACCGCCAAAGAGCGGAACGTTCCAACTGGCTGTCACGGGGAGGTCGTACGACTTGGTGGTATTGTCGTTGAAACGGGTGATGTTACCCTGCGGTGTAAAGACGAACTGCGGCAGGAAGGCCAGCTTGGCCGCCTTGAGTTGTGCCTGTGCCATCTCGATGTTCAAGGCGGCATTGAGCAGATTGGGGTTGTTGTCCAAGGCTTTCTGGATGAGCCTTTGCAGCTGTGGGTCGGTGAAAACCTCGCGCCAAGCCATGTTGCCGAAGCTCAGCGTGTCGGTCGATACCAGCGTGTCGGTTAGCGAAAGCGAGTCGCGGATCAATCCGCGGGTATTCACCTCGGGTCGTTCGTATTTACCATAGAGACTCTTACAACCCGACATCGACAGCAGCGTTAGGGTTCCTAATATGATATTTCTAATGATTTTCATAACTTGTTCATTGTATATCGCCCCGCTCCCCATGCATACCTTGATGGATGGGGAGAGGGAGGCGGGTTATCTGTCGTGCTGATTGTTGTTGGCCGAAAGCATTCCCGGCTGTGCGTACTGCTCCAGCTCGGCGTTGGCCTCGTGGTTAACTTCGTCGTCAAAGACGATAGGTGTAAACCTCTCTTGTAACCACTGGAATATGACAAATAGTGCCGGCACCACAAAAACCTGTATAAGCGTACCGATGAGCATACCACCCACGGCTGCTGCTCCAAGCGTCTGGTTGCCGTTCTTGCCTACGCCGGAGGCAAACATCAAGGGCAGAAGTCCGATAATCAAGGCCAGAGAGGTCATCAGAATGGGGCGCAAACGGGCTGCGGCACCAAGTATGGCGGCATAGCGTAAGGCCATACCCATACGACGACGCTCCAGGGCAAATTGGACGATCAGAATAGCGTTCTTGGCCAGCAGTCCAATCAGCATGATCAGAGAAATCTGCATGTAGATGTCGTTGGAGTGACCGAAGAGGTTGGTAAAGAGGAAGGCTCCGGCAAGTCCGAAGGGCACCGACAGCAACACCGATAACGGCAGTAGGTAACTCTCGTATTGCGCACTCAGGATGAGATACACGAATACGAAGCAGAGCAGGAAGATAAGAGCCGTTGAATTGCTCGACTCGGCTTCCGAACGAGTCAGTCCTGAATACTCATAGCCATAGCCCTCGGGGAGGTATTCGGCAGCCACTTCCTCACAGGCCTTCAGCACATCGCCTGAGGTGTAGTCTGCATTGGGAGTGATGTTAAGATTGATGGCGGTGAAAAGATTGAAGCGTCCAATGTTAGAAGGCCCGTACACCCGCTTCAGGGTGACAAACTCCGACACCGGAGCCATGTTGCCTGCACCTACGCGAACATAGATGTTGCTCATGTCCTCAGGTCGCATTCTACTGGCCACTTCGCCTTGCACCATCACGCGATAGAGCTTGCCATAGGCATTAAAGTTCGATGCATAGAGGCCGCCGTAGTAGCCTTGTAATGTCGCAAGAACCGCAGTGGGCGATGTACCCGCCCGTTTACATTTGGCTACATCGACATCGACCATGTACTGGGGATAGTTAGGGTTGTACGAGGTCATGGCATTTTGTATCTCAGGGCGCTTGTTAAGCTCCTTCAGATAGCCTTGTGCGATGCCAAAGAACCTATTCAAGTCTCCACCGGTCTTGTCCTGCAGCGTCATTGCAACGCTGTTGTTGGCCGAGAATCCCGGTATCATAGGTGGTCCGAAAGCAAGGATCTGGGCATCTTTAATGGTAGCCGTCTGCTTGTAAATCATTCCGAGTACCATGTTGGCATCCATCGGATTGATGAACAGTTGCTCTACGCCCTTGCCGGTAATCACGCCCCATAGCCGGGCAAATAGGTTCTTGGGCGCACGGTAATCGAAATCTTGCAGCTTGATAATAAAGGTGGCTTGGTTTGAACCTTGACCGGCAATGAAGTTGAATCCCGTTATGGCCTCACGACGCTTAATAGCCGGATTAGATGCCAGCATTTTGTCCACCTGATCCACAATTTGCTGGGTGCGGCTCTGACTTGTGCCCGGTGCCGCAGACACGGTAACAAACAGTGTGCCCGTGTCCTCGTTAGGCACAAGACCAGTACTCGTTGTTGCCATACTGAAAATGAGCACACCAATACCTGCCACAACAATAATGGCAGTGACAATGCGGTGCCCTATCAGTCGGCTCACACCCTTCTTGTATTTCTCGGTAGCCCTGTTGAACACACGATTAAAGCCGTTGTGGAACCGGTCTATGAACGTAGCGTTCGTTTCATCCTCCTCTTCCTTGTGGGGTTTGAGGAATATGGCGCACAAAGCGGGCGATAAAGTCAGCGCGTTGATGGCCGAGATGATGATCGAAACCGCCATCGTTATACCGAACTCACGGTAGAATGTACCCGACGTGCCGCCTATAAACGATACCGGAACAAACACAGACGACATCACCAATGTGATGGAAATGATGGCACCCGAAATCTCATTCATGGCGTCGATCGCTGCCGTTAGCGCACTCTTGTAGCCCTGGTCTAACTTGGCATGTACTGCCTCGACCACCACGATGGCATCGTCTACCACGATGGCGATGGCCAGAAGCAAGGCCGAGAGGGTGAGTAGGTTGATGGAGAAACCAAACATCCAAAGGAAAAGAAAGGTTCCCATCAGTGCCACCGGTACCGCAATCATCGGTATCAGCGTTGAGCGGATGTCTTGTAAGAATATGTAAACCACGAGGAATACCAAGAGCAGGGTGATGACAAGCGTAAAGACCACCTCCTGTATCGATGCGAACAGGAATTCGGTCACGTCTTGCTCGATAGTATATATCATTCCAGGCGGCATACTCTTCTGTGCTTCATCGAGAGCCTCTTTCACGTCGGTGGCAATCTGCGTGGCATTTGAACCGGCCACTTGCTGCACCATACCCATCGCGGCAGGTTTGTCGTTGCTCTTCAGATTCACGCTATACATCAGACTACCCAGCTCTACTTTGGCCACGTCCTTGAGGTAAAGCGTCTCGCCGGTGGGCTTGCTCGTAATAATAATGTTCTCGAACTCAGGCACCGTAGAGAGTCTTCCCTTATAGCGTAGGGCGTACTCATAGGACATATCGCTCTGCTCGCCGAGCGATCCCGGCGCTGCCTCTATGTTCTGCTCAGAGAGAATACCAATGATATCGGTCGGAACCAGCCCGTACTGCTTCATCTTGTCCGGGCGAAGCCATATGCGCATGGAGTAGTCGGCTACCGATGGGCTCTGTACGTCACCCACTCCGCCAACACGTTTCAGCAGCGGAACAATGTTGATGTTATTGTAGTTGGTTAGGAACTTACCGTCGTAGCGTCCATCCTCCGTGGTCAGTGAGTATATGATAACGTTGGAAGTTTGCCGTTTCAGCACCGTCACTCCCACCCGATTCACCTCGGCTGGCAACAGTGCCTGAGCCTGCGATACACGGTTTTGCACGTTCACGGCAGCCATATCGGGATTAATGCCCTGTTTAAAAAATATGGTAATGTTGGCCGATCCTGAATTGGTGGCCGTGGAGGTCATATAGGTCATGCCCTCCACACCGTTGATGCTTTCCTCCAACGGTGTGATAACGGAGTTCATCACCGTCTTGGCATCCGCACCCTGATAGCTTGTATACACCGTGATGGTAGGCGGTGCGATGTCAGGATACTGCTCGATGGGCAGCGACACCAAGCCAATTAAACCCAGCAACACGAAGAACACGGATATCACCGTGGACAGCACCGGGCGTTTTATAAAGTTTGAAAATGACATATTTTCTGTGTTTTATCGATTTGAAATCGTCTCGCGGAGACGGTTCTATGCATCTTATTTTCCACCCATGGCTTTGGCAAACTCACTGGCATCGCCTTGGGCAGCTCCCATTTCCTGGGCTTTCTTGATTTTGTTCATGTACTGCGCCTCGGATATAGGCTTAATTTCCATGTTGTCTTCCAACTTTGATATGCCGTTGGTCACAATGCGGTCTCCTGCATGCAGTCCCTCGGTCACAATATAATTTTGGCCGTCGTTTTGGTCGTGGACTTTTATTTCGGTGTATTTCACCTTGTTGTCCTTATCCACAATATACACGAAAATCTTATCCTGTACTGGCACAGCAGACTCCTGCGGCACCACAATGGCATTGCTGCTGACCTGCGGAACGACAATCCGTCCGGCTCCACCGCTCTTGAGTAAACGTTCAGGGTTGGGGAAATGGGCTATGAGCGAGTAAGAACCCGTGGCGGCATCGATCACACCACTCATCTTGACCACCTTGCCCGGATGGTTGTAAATGGTGCCGTCAGCCATCTGTAATTTCACCGAAGGCATCTCATTGATGGCGGCGGCAGCACTTCCTACATTCTTCGACATGGCGAGAATTTCGCCCTCACTCATTGAGAAGAACACCTCCATGGTCGATATATTCGACACCGTCGTCAGCGCATTGGATGCACTCACGAGCGTTCCCACCTTGAAAGGAAGACTCCCCACGATACCCGCAGCTGGGGCTTTGACCGTACACCAGCCCAGGGTTTCGCGAGCAGAAACAAGTCCGGCCTGTGCCTGTGCAACGGCCGCCTGAGCCGTGGCATAATTGTTCTGTGAGGAAGACAACTCATATTGACCAATGATATTTTGCTCAAAGAGTTTCTTGTTGTTCTCATAGGTTATCTGAGCAGTGTTGGCTCTCGATTTGGCTGTGTTCAGCGCAGCCTGCGCCTGACGCACACTGGCCTTATAAGTCTCGCTGTCTATCACAAACATCACCTGTCCGGCCTTTACCGTCTGACCCTCGTGGACAAGTACCTTCGTGATAAATCCAGATATTTTCGGGCGCACGTCCACATCCTGAATACCCTTAATGGTAGCGGGATAAGTGGTTTGCAGATCTGCGTTCCGGGTACCAACCGTACGCACGGGAAACTCATTGTCTCCAAACTTTGGCATGCCACTGCCACCCTTTCCACCACACGATGCAAGGGCAACGACTGTTGCAGCAACGTACAAACAATTCTTAATTCTCATACCTATTCTATAGTTTATATTTATATTCAGTTGATTCTTATCCTGGACATGTATGTTTTTCCCAAACTAACAATTGGATTTTAGTTTTATCTTGATGCAAAAATACAAAACAACGTTGAAAACTCGCCGACGCCCCTTGGTTTTTTAACAAAGATTGTATGTTTTTAGCAAAGTCCCATATCTTTCGCTTTTTTCGTCAAAAGCTGCATCAATGGTTCCCGTTCATTAGGCACCACATTGTCGAGTACGGCGTTTTTTAGGGTTTGTTTCAATATTCCCACTTCGCGCGAAGGCTTGAGGTTGAACATCTGCATGATTTCATTACCATCGATGCAGGGTTGCAGTTCCCGAACAAAATCTTTCTTCCTGAGGTCGGCTATCTTCTCCCGCACAAGCCTGAAGTTCTCGAGGAACCGCTGTTTCTTCACCCGATTCTTGCTCGTGATATCAGCTTCGCAGAGCATCATGAGGTCGTCCACGTCGTTTCCGGCATCGTTCACCAATCGCCGCACGGCGCTGTCAGTCACATCCTCGTCGGCAATGGCAATGGGTCGCATGTGCAGATCCACGAGTTTTTGCACATATTTCATCTTCGCGTCCATCGGCAATTTGAGACGTCGAAAAATGCCCGGCACCATCTTGGAGCCCACATAGTTGTGGTTGTGGAAAGTCCATCCAGCCGCATGATCCCAACGTTTGGTTTTGGTCTTGCCGACATCATGAAGCAAGGTGCCCCAGCGCAGCCACAGTTGGTTGGCTTGCAGATGTTCCAAATCGGCCTGCAGGTCTTGGGCCTCCTTGCTATCCGGGGCGTGTTGTGCCAACTCCTTGTTGATTCGCTCCATGCGTTGTTGCTGTGCCTGGCACAGATTGTCCACCACCTCAAGCGTGTGGTAGAAGTTGTTTTTGTGAGCACGTCCGTTTTTGGTCTCCACAACGTCGAGTGCAGTCAGCTCCGGCAAGATGAGGGCAAGCAGTCCACAACGCTGCAAGTCTACAAAACCGCGGCTCGGCTGGTCGGATAGCATGATTTTGTTGAGTTCTGTGTTGATGCGCTCGCCGCTGATAATCTTGATGCGTTCAGCATTTCGTTCCAAAGCTTCGAAAGTCTCGTCCTCAATATAAAACTTCAGCTGGGTGGCAAAACGCACACACCGCATCATGCGTAGCGGGTCGTCTGAGAACGTGATATCGGGGTCGAGCGGTGTGCGGATGATGCCGTCTTCCATGTCGGCAAGCCCGTCGAACGGGTCCACCAATTCGCCAAACCGCTCCCTGTTCAGGCATACGGCCATGGCGTTGATGGTGAAATCGCGCCGGTTTTGGTCGTCCTCGAGCGTGCCGTCTTCCACATGAGGCTTGCGGCTGTCGTGGCTGTAGCTCTCCTTGCGCGCGCCCACAAATTCGACCTCTATTCCGCGGAACTTCACCTGAGCTGTGCCGAAGTTGCGAAAAACAGTTAGGTGTGCCTTTCCGCCTAAGAGTTGCCGGAGTTTTGTGGCCACTTCAATGCCACTCCCAACCACCACGACATCAATGTCATCGGAGGGCCGTTGGAGAAACAGGTCGCGTACGTAGCCTCCAACCACATAGCATTCCATGCTGAGGCTGTCGGCTGCATCGCCTATTTTGTGAAATATATCTTTATCGAGAAGCCTTGCTAAATCGTCGTTGCTGAGTTGTCGCATAATCATTTGGATACATCCTGAAAGATTTGCAAAGATACGAAAAATATTGCATAACAGGGGGTGGCGGATTCAAATTTTTCATTATCTTTGTGTTCATGAAAAAGTTTTTCATTCTGTTTTTTGCAGTAGCCGGCTTGGTGTCCTGCAAGCCTTCGGCCGACGAGAAGGCCGCCCCCGCGATGCAGGCAATAGACTCGCTGTACCAACGCAGGGAGTATCAGAAAACCCTGAATGCCATCAGAGAACTCCGCGAAAACCACCCCAAGGCGGTGGAATCGCGCAAACGTGCCCTGAAATTGTGGCAGGAGGCCTCACTCAAGATGACGCAGGAAGATATTGCCCGAACCGACTCGGCTCTGCAAGCCGCCAACAAGACGTTTGATGCCGCCACAAATATCGGGGAGCGCAACCGCTTGGGCGTTAGGCGCGACTCGCTGCAAGTGCGCTATGACGCGCTGTGCGGAACGGTGCGGGTGATCCACAGGCGGCAGAAGGAGCTTTAGCAATTGCCCTTCGAACATAGCGTTGAAATATTCTTACAAACACCCTCGTAATTTTGGCGAATTTGAAACCAACAGCTTTGGATTTTCAAATACGCCAAAATAGCAGCATTTTCGTAACCAATTGATGCACAGTTGGTTGGAAAAATAAGGCTTTATGGGATGATTTTCAGGCTCGAAAATTGGGTGCGGTTACTATCGAATGGCATCACGATCAAGACTCAAACATATGGCAACTAAGCCTTCCACGCGTCGCGACTAAGGCCTAACCGTAGTGTCAAAGGGGCTTTAAGGCAACCGGCTTATTCACAAAAGACGAAAAGTTGGCCTTTTTAACAGCCGGCGACGGACTTACGGCTTCTGGAACAAGAAATTCGGAAGCACCGTTTTTGGTATAGAAATTTTGACAAAATCAGCTCGTCTTCCCAGTAAACCTGTGCACAACCGTGAGGACCAGAATCGAAACATGGCAAAGGGGTTCCAGGGCGGAACCTTTATTTTTTTCATGATGCAATGTGCGATTTACAATAAAATTCGCTAACTTTGCATATGTTATGGCTAAACCAAATACAGATCAGCAGTTCAAGGACGTGATGGCAGAATGCCGGGAGCTTTTTGCCAAGAAACTTCATGACTATGGAGCCTCTTGGCGTATCCTGCGCCCATCGTCGCTCACCGACCAGCTATTCATCAAGGCCAAGCGCATACGCTCGCTCGAGATAACGGGAAAGTCGCTTGTGGGCGAGGGTATCCGACCTGAGTTTGTGGCACTGGTCAATTATGGCATCGTGGGACTCATCCAGCTGGAACGCGGCTTTGCCGACACGGTGGATGTGACCGTGGATCAGGCCCTGACACTGTATGACGGTCATGCCAAGACTGCCTACGAACTGATGACCAAGAAGAACCACGACTATGGCGAGGCTTGGCGATCAATGCGCGTGAGCAGCTATACCGACCTGATACTGACCAAGATAGAACGAATAAAGGAGTTGGAAGACCTCGGTGGCGACGCCTTGGTGTCGGAAGGGGTGGATGCCAATTACCTCGACATCATCAACTATGCGGTGTTCGGATGCATTAGGCTGAAAGAATAGGTAGACCATGAGCCATAGCCTCTACGGAATCAACAGAAAATGAAAGACCGGTTGTAGATGGACAACAAGGATACACAACAAAGACAAAACCCAGAACAGCAACAGGAATCGCAGGCAACAGTTGGCGGGCAGAATAGCCGCAATGGCAGGCCAAGCAACGGCAGGCGGCGGCTCACGAAGCTCGCCGTGAACGTGTGCCGATTTGTCCTGGGTGTGGTTTTTGTGCTTTCGGGCTATGTGAAAGCTGTCGACCCACTGGGAACTCAATATAAAATACAAGATTACCTGACAGCACTTGACCTTAACAGCATGGTGCCCGACTTTGTAACGCTGGGCACTTCGGTGTTGCTCTCGGCATTAGAGTTCTCGCTGGGCATCTTCATGCTGTTTGCTATACGCCGCCGACTGGTCTCCAAGCTGACACTGCTGTTCATGGGGGTGATGACACTGATCACGATATGGATAGCCGTGGCCAATCCCGTGAGCGACTGCGGATGTTTTGGCGACTTCATTGTGTTGTCGAACATAGAGACGCTGCTCAAGAACGTGGTGCTCTTGGCGTGTGCCGTGGTACTGTGGAAATACCCCTTGAGCATGTATCGGTTCATATCAAGGTCCAACCAGTGGATTGCCTTCAACTTCACGGTGCTGTTCATCATCGCGACGAGTGTCTACAGCCTCTACAAGCTGCCGATATTCGATTTCCGCCCCTATCATGTGGGGGCAAATATCCCCGAGAGTATGGAGATTCCCGAGGATGCGGAGCAGCCACAGTTTGAGACAACATTTGTGATGGAGAAAAACGGCGAGCGCCGGGAGTTTTCGCTGGAAAACTATCCTGACTCCACATGGCAGTTTGTTGACGCGAAGACCGTGCAGACCAAGGAAGGATATGTGCCGACCATCCATGATTTTTCGATACAGACACTCGATGGCGACGACATCACCGAAGAGGTGCTCGCGCGCAAGGGTTATTTGTTCCTGCTCATATCCCCCCACCTGGGAAGAGCCAGCGATACCAATTTCGGCGACATCGACCAAATTTACGAGTATGCACAGGATGAAAAGGTGGCCTTCTACTGCCTCACGGCATCGGGCAAAGAGGAAATAGAACATTGGGAAAACCTCACCGGGGCAGAATATCCTTTCTGCCAGACCGATGAGACCACGCTGAAAACCATCATCAGGAGCAATCCGGGACTGCTGTTGCTCAAGGACGGCACTATCATTCGGAAGTGGAGCCACAACGAGCTGCCCAAGAGCAGCGAGCTGACAGCACAGCTTGGCACACTGAAGATAGGGCAGATGTCTGACGACACGGTGGGCAAGACGCTTGCAAAGGTTTTTCTGTGGTTCTTCCTGCCCCTCATTCTTCTCACTCTGGCCGACCGCACGTGGGACTGGAGTATGCGGCTGAGGCGTAAGACCCGGCTACTAAGTATGAGAAAGCAGAAAAAAGATGCAGACGAGGAAGAGATTCGTCAATAATGATAGATAACGTTTAACAATTAAAAAATAGATGATGAGAAAGAAAATTGTAGCAGGCAACTGGAAAATGAACCTGAACCTGCAGGAAGGTGTGGCACTGGCCAAGGAAATCAATGACATGCTTGCAACCGACAAGCCAAACTGCGACGTGGTAGTCTGCACGCCGTTTATCCATCTGGCCAAGGTGGCCGATGAGCTTGATCAGAGCGTGGTGGGACTGGGTGCCGAAAACTGTGCCGATAAGGAAAAGGGTGCCTATACGGGCGAGGTTTCTGCCGCCATGGTGAAGTCTACCGGTGCTCAGTATGTCATCCTCGGCCATTCAGAGCGTCGCCAATATTATGGTGAGACAGCCGAAATCCTGAAGGAGAAGGTGCAAATGGCTCTGGCCAATGGTCTGAAAATAATCTTCTGCTGTGGCGAGACGCTGGAGGAGCGTGAGGCCAACAAGCAAAACGAGGTGGTGAAGGCTGAGTTGGAAGGTTCTGTGTTTAATCTCTCTGAAGACGAATGGAAGAACATTATCCTGGCATACGAACCCATCTGGGCTATCGGTACAGGCAAGACTGCCACTTCGGATCAAGCCGAGGAGATGCTGGCCTATATCCGCTCGATTGTAGCTGAGAAGTATGGCAAGGATGTTGCCGAGGAAACTTCTATCCTCTATGGCGGTAGCTGCAAGGCAAGCAATGCCCCCGAACTTTTTGCCAAGCCCAATATTGACGGAGGATTGATTGGCGGAGCCTCTCTGAAGGCTGCCGACTTCAAGGGTATCATCGACGCCTGGAAGAAGTAACCCTTCGTGATAGCGTTGAACATAGAACAAGGAGCATGACGCCCTCCCGCTCTTCCCGTCACATGACATGCGTATGTCGGGAAGCGGGAGAGTGAATGCTCGGTGTTCGAGTTCGGAAACATAGCGGTGAAAATGACATGTCATTGCGTCTTTAAAATCAATGACCAGAGTTCAAGATACAATGAGTAGAAAGAAATTAGCAGCATTTGCCATGATCGTCCTGTGCCCCCTGATCAGTGTCCGGGCACAGAACTATATGAATCACCTGAGGCAGGACAAAACCGGGAAAGGGAGTGTAACCGTTACGCAAAGCAAGGCCATTGATGACCTTGTGGATGGCAAGGGTCTGTCGCCCGTCGGTTCAGCTGCGAAAAAGCCTGATGTCAGGACAAATGAAACGAAGAAATCCCGGACGGATGCCCTGACCGCCGGTAAAACCCCTGCAGAGCTGACCAACACTCATTCGGTGGCGGCTAAGGCCGAAGCAGCCCGCAAGGAGGCTGAAACTCGGATGCGGGAGACTGAAAAGAATGAAAGAAACGAAACTGAGATAGAGGCTCCCGTGGCCGACATGCGCAAGAAAGTGATGCGCCGTAGCCGAAAGGTGCCGGGCTATCGGGTACAGGCATTTGCCGGAGGCAACACCCGCAACGACAAGCAGAGGGCTCAGCAGGTGGGCAATGCCATTAAAATGAGGTATCCCGAACAGCCTGTATATGTGCATTTCTATTCGCCAAGGTGGATATGCCGCGTCGGAAACTTCAGAGCCTATCAGGAGGCACAGCAGTTCTTGAAGCAGGTGAAGGCAATGGGATATGGTGCCGCGACGATAGTCAAGGGCCAGATCACAGTACAGTATTAACATGCCACAGCAAATGGCAGACAACACAATACATTATATATCATACATCAATCACCATATAGCAGATGAATCCTGAAACAGAATTCCGTGAAGGATTAGACGAACTGGCAGTTCATTACAAGGAGGTTTTAAGACTTTTGGGCGAAGACCCGGAGCGCGAGGGGCTTGTGAAAACGCCGCTGCGCATGGCCAAAGCCATGCAAACACTGACTCGTGGTTATCATCAGGATGCGCACAAAGTGCTGACAGATGCACTGTTCAAGGAGGATTACAACCAGATGGTGATTGTGAAAGACATCGGTTTTTATTCTATGTGCGAGCATCATCTGCTGCCATTTTATGGCAAAGTGCATGTGGCTTATATTCCCAATGGGTATATTACGGGGCTTAGCAAGATAGCCCGCGTGGTGGACATCTTTACCCATAGGCTGCAGGTTCAGGAGCGGCTTACCCAGCAAATCAAAGATTGCATACAGGAAACACTAAAACCCCTCGGGGTGATGGTGGTGATCGAGGCGCAGCATTTGTGCATGCAGATGCGTGGTGTGGAAAAGCAAAACTCCATAACAACTACGTCTGATTTCAGCGGAGCATTCAAACAGGCCGTGACTCGCGCGGAATTTATGAACCTAATACATCAAAAATAAGACATGAAGAGAATTCTAACCATCTTTTTGTTCGTTGCAGTAGTGTGTGGCATGAGCTCATGCCTGAACAGTGACGACAACGAAAAGGAGCTGACGCAGGAGCAAATGCGTGCGGCCATGAATGAGTTAAGTGGTACATATGAAGGTTATATGGTGTATGCATCAAACCTGATAGACGTACCCGACACAGTGAAAAACATGCAATGGACAATAGACTCCGTGCTGACGATCAAGGCTTTCCCACTAAGCGTTTTGGCCAAAAGCCTATCTGCATCGGCTGACGACACCTTTAAGGCAGACGTGAAAGCTCTGTCCGAAAAGGATTTGAAGTGCTACTTGGGCTTCTACGATGTGGGGGAGAAAGGCCATACCATGAACGTGGTTCCACTTGCATTGGAGTTTAGTGCAAGGACAGGCGACAAGGCCCGCAACTGCAAGGTGCTGTTCCTAAGTCATAATGACAAATCTGTTGCGATTTATCAGAAGTCAAGCAAGCACTTTGAATTCATGATGAACACGTATGGACTTTACCTTGATGACGTCTTGCAGGACAACGGATTGTTCAACCGTACCTATTTTAAATTTGTGTCAACCTCAAAGCATTAAGTCTATGAAATTTGTTTCTTGGAACGTTAACGGTCTTCGAGCTTGTGTGAAACCCAAGGTCGATGCTGAGGGAAATGTGATCAGCAAAGGCTTTGAGGCATACTTTAATGAACTGGATGCCGACTTCTTCTGCTTGCAGGAGACCAAGATGCAGGCTGGACAGTTGGACCTGCAATTTAATGGATACCGGTCGTATTGGAACTATGCGGAGCGAAAAGGCTATAGCGGAACGGCTATTTATACCAAGCACGAGCCAATGAATGTAGCCTGTGGCATGGGTATCGAAGAACACGACAACGAGGGACGCGTGATAACACTGGAATACCCGGAGTTCTATCTCGTCAACGTCTATACACCGAACTCGCAGGAATCCCTGCCCGGTGAGGTGAAACCCAAGCGCTTGGGGTATCGGATGAAATGGGAGGAGGATTTCAGGGCATATATCAAAAGGCTGAATGAAACCAAGCCAGTTATCGTGTGTGGCGACCTGAATGTAGCCCATCAGGAAATCGATATCAAGAATGCCAAGACCAATCGCAACAATGCGGGCTTCACTGATGAAGAACGCGAAAAGATGACCATTTTACTTGACAATGGATTTATCGATACCTTCCGGACGATGTATCCTGAACAAGTAATCTACAGTTGGTGGAGCTACCGCTTTCGTGCCCGCGAGAGAAATACCGGGTGGCGCATCGACTATTTCCTCGTGTCAGAACGGTTGAGAAACCAGATTGTTGATGCAAGGATACATACAGAGATATATGGAAGTGATCATTGCCCGGTGGAACTGGAACTGAATCTGTAATGTTCCAGTGCATGGCCGGCAGGTCATTGGCCTGACAAGCAAAAGCCCGCGTTCTCACGAATGCGGGCTTTTATTCTTTGTTTAGTAGCGAATAATTGTATTGTTATTGTAAGAGAGAATTAATTTCCGAGAGCGGTCGCTTTTCCTGCGTGCCGTCCTGATTGGTCACCATGAAGTAGTCGAATCTCGACTTTCCACCGTGATAAGCAATGATTGCCACGCCTCCGCTGCGAAGTTGCAGGGTGAAATAGCCTTCACGCTTGCCGTTTACATATTTACCATGGAGCTTTTCCTTCCCATTGACATAGTAGGTCGTTACTTTTCCATCGAGAATCGTATTCTTGTCATTACCCAAATCGATGAAACTATAACCGCCTTCTGCTTTCAATGTGCCGTCCATATAATAGTCTGTAAAGACATCTTCCTTGTCCATACCCTTGCCTTGAGAAAGTAAAAGGCGGTAGTAAGAAGCTTGTTTCGCATTCGTTACCGAGGTTTGGTCGGCTGCATAATAGATGGTATCAGCAACGATTGTTGCGTTTTCACTAACACGTTTGCGACCATAGCTTGAAACGGTCAGCAACAGCATAACTGAAATAAGAACAATATTTTTCATTTTTATGTCCTCTTGTAATAAGTTGTTTAAATTAATTGTGCTGCAAAGGTACACATAATATATCGGCAAAACCAATTATTTAACAGTATTTTATAATTATATTTCATCTGAAAATCTACTGTTTTTAAACTATAGCTTATAATTTGAAAGATTAATAAAAAACAGGCTAAATCTATCAAAACGTAAGCTACAAACCACCATGCGTCGTATTATACCTCAAACAAATTGACTAAATGACACCATTTAATTGACTTCTATAAGTATCACCTCATGATTTTTTGCTCAAAACCAAGGGTAGCTTAGAGTTTATTTGTAAATATAAAAGAAATATTATACAAATGGAATCATGACCTCATTTATAGTTATCAAAATGCCAGAAAACATCTATTTTGCAGAACACAAAGCAACGTTTGCAGCCGAAATTCGTACGGTTGCGATTCAGAATCAACTGTGTTAAGCTGAGGAGATGAGCGTAGGGATGACCGCAGATTATTCTTTCCGTGGCATTTTGATATCATTGAGTGTCGTTCCTTGAGCAAATACATCAAGGTCTACAGGTGTTTCTATACCGTCGATGATACCCTGGTCAGAATGTTGCCATATATTATGGTTTCCTGCTCCGCTCACCACAGGCTCATGTACGTTGTATCTGGCCAGGAACAAATGGTAGTTGTTGAAACGCGGGGCAAGATTATCGTTGTAGAATCTTGCGTATGCATATATAACAGGCTTGCAATAATAGTGCTGCTCTATCAAGCTAATCATCTTGGCCAGACTGTCTTGTATTTCTTGCTTTGACCACCTGTTTACGCCTTCCTGTTCAATATCGATCATCGGGATAATGTCCTGATGCTTGCGATTCACGACGCCATAAAAGTTTCTAAACTGCTCGACAACACTACTTTGAGACGTCATGTAATGGTATGACCCTACGGGAATTCCAGCTTCCCGAGCCCCTTTCATGTTTTGTAGATAGTTCTTGTCGACCAGCGTGCGACCCTCGGTGGCTTTGATATATACAAATCTTACGCACGAGTCCTGCCCCACCCGATTCCAGTCGATAGTACCCTGGTGGTGCGAAACATCAATACCGTCATAGTCGAGCCTCAGGTGTGCGTTGTCAGTCCGAAAGGAACGAATGCCGCCTCCCAACTCCGTCCCATAGGGTGTAAACTTTAAGAACAGGTTCGGGGCAATCAACACCGTGATGATCAGCAACAGAGCCAGAATCAGAAAGAGTATCAATGCTGTGTTGCGAACTGCTTTCCATCGTTTAAGTCTCTTCGCCCTGATCTTGCGTTTCAAGTGTTCCTCATAGCTATGCCGGTACCTGTGATGGTGCCGGTAGCCTTCAGCATCCTCATGTCTGTGGCGCGGGTGCCCTTCCGCCGGACTTGTCGGAGGACCTGACTTGAGCTCATCCCTGCTGTCTTCTGTGTTCGTATTCTGCCGACTGTTCATTGGCTGTACTTCTATCTATATTGTATGGGCGTGTAAATTCTTACGCAGACGGGTTGCCCATTCAATTTACCAGGGGTAAATTTCGGCATTCCCCGCACAAGACTTGCAGCATGTCGGTCAAGGACAGGGTTCAAGGAACCAACCACCCGGATATCCCCTACTCCGCCGTCCTGGTCTACAACAAACGAAACCATGACTTTTCCGCCTTCCGATTCAGCAGGAGGTGCAACGTTGGCAAGGTATGATTTCAACCCCTCGTTGCCTCCCCTGAACACCGGCATGGTGTCTACGGTTTTATACACTGGCTCACCTCTCCATGTTTCCAGCGGAGCAATGTATTCCGGATTAGGCTTGAGCGTGGGTTTCTCAACCAGCCTGCGCGCACTTTTAGTGATGAGATAACGCACGTTTTCATAAGGCATGAAAACATCGTAGCCCAATGTGGTTTGATCGGTTTTGCAGGAGATATGCAAGCCCAAAGTCTTGCCCTCTTCCTCAAACCAGGCACCCTCGATACTGGCCGACCTGATATCGCCATAGTCTTGCTCATCCAGAGGCGCAAACACGGTATCAAAAAACTCCTGCTCCACGTATCCGTCCTGAATCCGTTTCTGTTTGATCACCATGTCCGGAGACATCACCTGTTGTCGCCCGATGTCGTATACAAAATATCGTGTTTCCTTCCTCGGCTTTATCCGAGACAGCTTTTCAGGCTTGGCCTCATAGCTGACCACATAAGCTATCCACTTGCCGGGACAGTGGTTCTTGACGCGTGCCGATGCCGTGATGTAGCAATAGCGGCGGTCGTCGGGCAACTCTTTGAATTGTTCTGTCACGGGTTGTCCGTGCTTGACTTTAAGCGCATGGTATGCCGAGTCAAAGTTCGCAGTGTCTTCGCCAAAGAGAAACTTCGCCATATAGGCTTGCAGCGACTTGGGGCGCTCGTAATTCAGAGCCTCCGGCCATTCTATGTCCGTGTCGATCACATTCAGGTCGTCTCCGTTTTTCAAATACCAATGGTCCCTCACATACCTCATGGCATATTGCTGTGACGTGTTGTCCAATACCTGTCCGAACAGGGCGATCGGCAGGAGGAAGAGTACAAGCAAAGCCTTTCTCATGTCCATGCCTATTGATCTGTTATGAGTCTGCCTGTAAACGTTATAGACTCCCGATCTGTAGGCGTAACGTCGAGGCTCACATTGCCGTTGGTAAAGATGTCCAAGCCGTAGGTTATGTAGTCCATATTGTTCCTGGTCTTCAGTTTGATGTGCATTTTCTTCTTCTTGGTCCATCCTGCGCGAAAGTCAGTAATGGCACTTTTGAAATCCAGCGGACTACGGGATTGATTGGCGATATCAGCACGGTAAGCCACTCCAAAATATGGCAGGAAACTCACAATCGTGTCTCCCTGCACCCGCACGATGTACTCCGAGGTGAGAAAGCGAGGTTGCAACTTCCTGGGTGTCACATAATTAATCTCCACGGTGAAACTACGATTGTGCACCGAGTCGGTTATTTGCCTGTAAGCCTGCTGTTCTTCAGCCTCTCTCTGATCTTTTGTCTTGGTTGTGGCACATGCCATCAGGCAGCATGCAGCAACCAGTATTCCCAACACATGTTTCATATCAGCACATTTATGATGCTAATTTACTATATTTTTCTGTAAACTCATTGTGTTTAGTTCTTTTTAATAATTGCAATGGTTCTTGCAATTGTTCAGCATCAGTCGCACTTGTCACTATACGAACTTGTTTCTTGAATCTCTCAAATCCGGAACCAAGCGATCACCATAAGCTGCTTGGAATTTCATAATCTACCGGAGCATTTTTCGATAGATCTATTCGGTAAATATCCTGTGTATTTTTATTGACAAACGCCCTGAAATGCTTTGAGTATTTTCAAAAAAGTTAGTCTCGGCCCGAAATTCGAGAAATTTGCGCCTGTTTATCAACAGGCTGTCAATCTGCGAATTACAAAATATCGTGCTGCGATTCCAGTTTCATCGGCCGCGATCGCATATGGAATGGCATGACGATTGAGGCTTAATCGTCCTGCGACGAAGGCTCCGCGGCATGACCACAAAGCCCGCACCGCAGTGCCGTTAGAACCTAACGACACCGCAGTCTCGGACAGTCCCACCCTTCCCACCTGTTTGCAGCCTTCAAAAGGTGGCGCGTTTGGCTCTGGTTGGCACGGTTGGAAGCCGTCAGAATTTGGTTAATGTCTTTTACAAACAGATAGGACTCCTCACCGGAACTGAAATGTATATCGATCTCTTATAGTCCGGCAGACTGTTCGTTGATCGTCAAATAGTAACACAGTGCCCAATCCTGATCATTTGCGTAATCGTCGTAGTAGGTTCCTTTTTCCATTTACATACGACGTGTAGATAGTTTAGCTGATGCCCGTTGAAGGATTTATTCGCGGGTAAATGAACGTTGCTCTCACAAGTTTAAGTTTATAATATTGAATTCTCAAAAAGTGAACATATTTGAAAACAGGATGCTCACAATTCATCACCGGCATGAAGGATGAACCATTTCGTAACATCGTTTGCAAAACATTTCGATAGAATACCGCGGAGGCGGAAATCCCTCTCTTCGTGATAAGGAGTATCGCGAACAAGCAAAAAACTACCCCGAGCCACGCTGGGCGGATCCGACACCTGCTTATGGACTTTACGCACGCCATGTTGACGGACTATATGTAAACAATGTCCATTTCCGCACCTTGTCTCCAGACCGTCGCCACATGATGATTCTTGACGACGTGAAGAATGAGAACATTGTAAATATCTCAGGACCAGTTGAAAAAGGATCAAAAAGAATGCTTGTCAGGAATTAATATAGCGACAAATGCGTATTATGACGGTGGCTGTTTGGCTGCCTGAACTGAAAGGGCATAGATGATAGTTAAACAAAAAGCTTCAGACCTTGGTCTGAAGCTTTAGATTAAAACAAGTAGTCGGTACGGGACTCGAACCCGTGTGGCAAGAATGAGAATCTTGAATCCTAACCGCTAGATGAACCGACCAAGAAAAGTTATATCCTTGCGGAAGCGGGGGGATTCGAACCCCCGGTACGGTAACCCGCACGTCAGTTTAGCAAACTGGTGGTTTCAGCCACTCACCCACACTTCCTTTGCAGGGATTGTAAACCTTTAGGACATTCTTTTCAAATGCGATTGCAAAGATAATGTATTATTTTTACATTGCCAAACTTTTCTCACTTTTTTCAATTCAAAAAAATCCACTACCGTTTTTTGGACCATATCTGCTCGAAAAAAAGTTCAAAAAGCCATTCAGCTCTATTTTGTTTTATTGCCGCCCGCTAAAACCTTCAAATGTTTTAGCGAGCAGCTGTATTTCATTTACAAGTCGAACGGTTGCGGAGAGTTACCAACATGTGCTTAAACTTGAATGTCGGTATTTACGTTCTTACTGCCATAGACTGCGTAGACAAACATGTAGATGAAAGCCACCAACGGTATGAGATAGCTAAGCATATAAGACGATCTGTCAGCAACATAGTTTTGCAGCAAGGGCAAGACACCGCCGCCAACCACCATCATCATGAAAATTCCCGACCCGGCATTGCTGTATTTGCCCAAGCCCTCAGTGGCAAGGTTGAAAATGCAAGGCCACAGCACACTGGTGCAAAGGCCACAGCATACCAAGAAAGGTACAGCAATAGGCACGTATGCTGTGAAGAACGAGGTTCCATCAAACACATACATGTCAATACGCGAGCTGTTACCAAAAAAAATAGCACAGGTAAGGAGAACAATTCCCATCGCGGTCATGACTGTCATCATGCTCTTGCTTGATACCTTTTTAGCAATGAATCCTGCTATAAATCGTCCTACCAACATCAAGAACCAATAAGTTCCTGCAACACAGCCTGCAACAGCCGCAGCCTGACTCAAGCCAGCTCCGCCGCCCTTGAGTGTGGTGTCTGAGATATAGAATATCAGTGTACTCGGAATACCAACCTCACAGCCTACATAAACAAAAATGGCCAAGGTGCCTAACTTGAAATGACGGAATGACCATGGCGAATGTTCAAAGACGGTCGTGTCGGTGACTTTAGCCGCCTGTGGGTCTTCAATGGGAACAAAAAACAGTATAGCAAACGCAACTGCAAACACACCCATGGCGATAAACAATACCGGATTAACATCCACAATAAGTGTCTGTGCCGTTACGGTTCCGATCAAAGAACCAACCAACATCGGCGTGAGTGTACCGGATAACGAGTTCAATGTTCCTCCGATGAGAATCAACTGATTTCCCCGGTTGCCTCCACCACCCAGTAAATTGAGCATGGGGTTGACCACCGTGTTGAGCACACATACTGCAACTCCCGAAACAAAAGCACCCATCAGATAAACAGAAAAGCCACTGATATCAAGACTAAAGAAGCCCGAAAGATACTGCATGAAAATACCAACGAAACCTGCAGTGACTCCAACTAAGGCTGTTTTCTTGTAGCCTAATTTCACCAGCAGTTTCCCCGCCGGGATACCCATAAACAGATAAGCCAGGAAGTTCATGGCATTACCCAGTATTCCTATTGTATTTGCATTCTCTGACCCTGCAAAGGCATTCTTCCAAATGATACCTATAGGAGCCGCAAGGTTAGTAACAAACGCAATCATAGCAAACAGAAACATCATTACAATGATTGCAAGATAATTTTTCTTCATTGGTTGTATTAAGATTTAGGTGTTGATAATAGGTGGGAGCATACACACTCCCACCCGGAATTTAGAGTTTTCTTATATGAGTTTTACAGAGGTTTGTATTCCACAAATGCCTCCATTGCCTCATAGCATGCCAAGCCCAGCTTGTCGTAAAGTTCTGCCGTTCCACGGTTGCGGTCTTCAGCACGTTGCCAGAAAAGACGCTCATCGTTCCCCAAGAACGGTGCACTTTCCATTTGCGACTGATGCTTCAAAATGGAATTTCGCTTGTTTCTCAGCTCTTCCGGACTCATGGGTACACACATCTCTATGTTTTCCATTTCCCATTCAGCCCAGGCGCCTCTGTACATCCAAATACGGCAGTCTTTGAGCCATTCAGCCTTGTCATCTTTCTCCAAGTTTATGGCAGCCAATACCGCATCGGTACATTTCCTATGGGTACCGTGAGGATCGGCCAAGTCGCCAGCAACATAAATCTGGTGAGGCTTAATGGTCTGCAACAGTTGTCTTACGATTTCCACGTCCTTCACTGTCATCGGCAGCTTTTCAATCTTGCCGCTTTCATAAAAGGGCAGGTTGAGGAAGTGAACATGATCCAGCGGAATTTTGTTGTATAAGCAGGCTATGCGAGCCTCGCCGCGACGAATGAGTCCCTTCACGGCCAGTACATCCCGGCTGTCGGTTTCTCCTTCTTTCTTCGAAGCGATGAAATCTCTGATTTCTTCAATCTTGTCAGAGGCAGCCTTGTCATTGGCGTTCGTGAAAAGTTTGTTGAAGCCCTTGACAAAGTGTGTGAATCTTACCACCTCCTCATCCCCGACAGCAATATTGCCACTGGTTTCATAAGCAATGTGCACATCATGTTTCTGGTTCACCAAGCGCTGAATCGTTCCACCCATGGAGATCACGTCGTCATCTGGATGGGGGGAGAAAACAAGAACACGCTTAGGATATGGAGTGGCTCTCTCCGGGCGATAGGTATCGTCCGCATTGGGTTTTCCACCCGGCCAGCCCGTAATGGTGTGCTGCAAGTCGTTGAATATCTTTATATTCGCATTGTATGCCGACCCATAAAGAGCGAGAAGTTCACTAAGCCCGTTCTCATTATAGTCTTTGTTGGTGAGCTTCAGGATAGGCTTTTGCGTGATGCTACAAAGCCATATAAGCGCCGACCTAACCAGCTTGTCTGTCCAGCTGCACGATGTAACCAGCCACGGCAATTTGATTCGGGTGAGTTGCGAAGCACCCGGCAGGTCGACAACCAATCTGACATGATTGTGAGACTGCAAGAACGAAGCTGGTACTGCCTCCGTCATTTTGCCCTCGGTTATATCCCGGATAATCATCGATTTCTCGTCTCCCCAAGCGGCAATATAGATATTGTTGGCTTTGAGAATGGTAGCTATACCCATGGTGATACAACATGGTGGAACCTGGTCGTTGCTGCCAAAACTCCTGGCCATCTCCGCTCTCAACAGGTCATCCGTAAGAATGACACGCGAGATTGAGGCAGAACTGGACCCTGGCTCATTGGCTGCGATATTTCCTGTCCGGCCTATGCCAAAAAGCGCAATGTCTATCCCACCTAATTTATCGATGTGCTCTTCATATTGCCTGCAATGTTCAGAAACCGAATCCTGACTTATCTTGCCGTCTAAAGAGAATACATTCTCTTTCTCAACATCAATCCGGTCAAGAAACACTTTTTTTAGTTGGGAGATACAGGTGCTGCTACTCTCTGATGTGAGCGGATAATATTCATATCCGTTAAACACAACCACGTTTTTAAAGCTCAGGCCGGCCTGATGACGGCGTATCAATTCTTCATAGATAGGTATCAAAGAGGTACCCGTACCCAAAGCCATAACACAAGGCTTTTTCTCCTGCTCCTTGGCGCGGATCACTTTTTCTATCCCGTCGGCTATGGAGTTTGCCCCTTCACTGATCGATGCGAAAACATCGGTCGGTACCCGCTCCATGCGGGTAATCTGCGACCGATCAAGAATGTTTTTAAATTGATACAGATTTCTGGGAACTTTATTGAAAACGATTTGAGAACTTAAATTGAGTCTTACCATGCTTTCGCTTTTATTTATTAAATTCTTTAATACTAGGGGCTGCTTACAAAGCACTACGTTCAATATCCTTGAAATACTTGTATGTGCTAACCTTCAGTTCATCTACGGCACCTTCCTCCGTCACAATGATTCCGTGACGATGCATTTGCAAAGCACTGATGGTCCATTGCTGAGTAACCGGACCCTCCACAGCTGCTTTCAGAGCCAGCGATTTGGCATGGCCGTTGCAGAGAATAAGCACCTCCTTGGCATCCATCACAGTACCCACACCTACCGTCAATGCCTTGCCGGGCACTTCTGCGGGGTTGTTGTTAAAGAATCTTGAATTGGCAATCAGTGTGTCTGTTGTCAGCGTCTTGATTCTTGTGCGTGAGGTTAGTGAAGAAAAGGGTTCATTGAAGGCAATGTGACCGTCAGGACCAATACCTCCGATAAAGAGGTCGATGCCTCCACAAGCCTTGATTTTCTCTTCATACTCCCGGCATTCCTTTTCCAAGTCGTCAGCATTTCCATTGAGTATGTGAATGTTTTCTTTCGGACAGTCAATGTGGTCGAAAAGATTTGTTTGCATGAAAGAATGATAGCTCTGGGGATGAGACTCCGGCAAACCAACATATTCGTCCATGTTGAATGTCTTTACATTCTTGAAAGAAACCCGTCCGCTGCGCACAGCCTCTATGAGTTCAGCATACATTCCTTCCGGCGTGGAACCAGTAGGCAATCCAAGCACAAAAGGCTTCTCTGCTGTCGGATGAGCCGAATTGATTTTTTCAATAACATAATTGGCTGCCCATTTGGACATTGCTTCGTAATTCGAATTAATAATGACCCTCATAATACTAAAAATTTATTATATGAATACTCTGAAAAATAATGGACAAAGGTACAAAAATATTCGCTGTGCTAATTTTTTTTTATTTTTTTTCACACAGGGGCAGATTGCACCTCCGCTGGTTATATACCATGCTCCATGGGTTCAAATTTCAGCCTTCCGAAAAAATCCGGACGGTGAAAATCTGGCTTTTCTATCTCGATGGGATTCCATGACAGGAAGTGGGGTTTCGACAGGGCATCTCCACATTTGTAGAAATTGGCGCGAAGAATTCGTCCGTCCAAGGATTCTATAGCGTGTCTAAAAAATGTTTTCAGCGGAACAATCAGTGCCAACTGCCATCTGCAGGTTCCTATTTGCTCTTCGAAAGTCTCGCGACCCAACGAAGACCAACGATCTACGCCGTTCAAGATTTCCTGCGGAGCCAGCACACGGTCTTCCCGCCCTTGGCCATAGCCCACCAGGAGGGTTCCCGCACAATTACACTCTATATTATAATAGACATCATCATCGGCCGGTTGCAAAAAAAACTCACAGCACGAATCTTCCCACACGTGTCCGTTATCGTTGGGCGCAACAGCACGCACACTGTCTTCTTCCACACCATAATGCAGGTATATCGCCTCATCATCGTAGGCCATCCGAAAGGTTACATGAGGCGTATATGGATACTCAGATGCCCAGTTGGCATTTGATATAGCCTGATAGTCTACCCCCAGCGCATCCAATGCCGCAGGGACATCGGCTGCCGAGGCCGGTCGTTGGCTTATTTTTTTTATTGTTAATTGTTTCATCGTTCAATTATATGTCTTCTATGCAGGCCTCAATAAATGCTTTCATTTCATTCTCGTGTCTGCACACACTGCGGAACAAGTGAAGTTGATTCTGTGCGCGAACCAGGTTGTGATTCTCATATGCAATCTTATAATAGGTGTCTCCGTTGATGTAATCGGTCAGGAACCTGACACTCTGCATGTACGGGAAGAGCTTGGCCGCATACACAAGATTCTCTATTTCCACCGGCTCCAGAAAGCTCCGGGCAGAGGCTATATAGCCGCGCGTGAACGACTCAAAGATATCCATGCGAAAATCAATCTGATCGAATGCAGATGAATCCTCTGCCACCGTGTTGGCTGCCGTGCGCAAAAAATCGCCATAGTCAGAAAAAATGAAGCTCGGCATCACCGTGTCCAAGTCGATGACACACAACACCTTCCCATCCCTGTCAAACAGCATGTTGTTCACCTTGGTGTCACAGTGGCAGATACGCTTTTTCAGTTTCCCTTCACGGTGCAATTGTTCCGCCTTGCACATCTCCTGCGCATGACTCTCCAACTCGTCGACCCAATCCTGCACCTCCACTAATCTGTCCTTGGGATTGGCTTGTATGGCCTCACGGAACTGACGCAAGCGTAACTCCATATTGTGAAAATCCGGAATCGTCTCGCCCAATTCCTCCGGCACATCCACCAGCATCGACTGAAATTGCCCAAAGGCTTTCCCTGCATCGTAGGAATGTTCCGGGGTAACCGACTCAAAAGTCTTGGCGTCGGGAATGAATACGGACACCCGCCAATGCTTCCCTTCCGCATCTTTGAAATATGTTTTACCTTCATCGGTACTCACGAATCGAAGCACTTTCCTGCCTATATCCCCTTCTCCCTGTTCTTCCAATTTTCGGCGAATGTGGGTGGTTACCACTTCTATATTGTGCTGCAGCATCTCCACATCTGTGAAGATGTCAGTGTTGATGCGTTGCAAAACATAATCGGGAGTATTCTCTCCCTTGGTCTTCACTTTGTAGGTATCGTTAATCAGACCGTTGCCAAGCGGCAGGATTGATTCTGTCACTCCCTCTGTTTTAAAATGAGAGACCACGTCATTTAGTTGTTGATATTCCATATTTTAGGTTTTGGTTCGATTCTGTACCGGCTGTTTGCAAGAAAAAATCCGGCACCAGAGATGGTTTAAAACGTTACTGTCACAAAAATAATTAATAATACTGATACGGCAAAAAAGGTGATTATAAAATAAAGTGCAGACCGGTCGAAAGGTCACGAGGTGTAAAATAAAGTACTCATTTTTCGGTAAATCTTTTTTCTACATCCAGAAGAAAAAGCGCCATGTTCCAACTCCGGTTTTCGATTTCGTGAAAAAGAAAATTCCCGAGGCCTTGCGATTACTATCTTACGGCACTTCGATTTGGACTTCATGCACGCGCGGAAAAACCGCTTTCACATCGTGATCAAGCCCTAACCATCATCCCAATTGATATCCAATCGCGAGCGAGCAAAACTGCCACGCAATCCGGATTTTGATAAATATCTGTCTGTCAATAAATTACAAATCATCGCAAATTTTACGAATTTCGAGTCAAAGACTATTTATTTTTGAATACGCGAAATATAAAGAGGTGTATGTAAAGAAAAATCACGTCGTTGCGAACCCGTCTTCATGCCAGGCACAAAACGAGGTCGACACTCCCCTACCTCATCACTTTCCGCCCATTACAGATATATGTGCCTCGGCGGAGCAAGTCGAAACGGGTTCCTACATTTTGTCCAAGCAGGTTGTATATCTTGGGGTCGTCCGACCTGAATTTTCCGGAAGGATTTCCAACGCCTGCCACAACATTACCATTTTCGTCCTTCACCGTGATGCTGTAGACGTAGATACCGTTGCTCGCACCAATGACAACATCGCCATTTTGCTCAACTTTGCCTATACAGAGCTGTTCCTCAAGATTTGAGCTTGCTGCCGTTCCAAATCCTTGCTCTATAGTAAGGTTGTAGGCATTGAGAAAGCGGATACCCGCATTGGTTACCGACCGACATCCTACTTCTACCGTTTGTCCGGCTTTCAGATGGGGTACAACAATGGACAGATTCTTGGCATTGAGCCTGATAGATTGTCTCTCCGGATCGGTATAGACAAGGAGTTTGCCAGGGCTTACCGGTTTCACCATGTTGGTTTCAGGAACGTATATGCAGAACAGCAGTCCACGTGTAAATTCAGCTTCCTTGCCGTCAGCTATTAGTTTGCCCGCATATTGGGAAACATCTTTGGCCTCGACAGCCGCATTGCTCGATGTTCCGATTGCCGTGGTGTTCTCAAATACAAGGTTATTGGCAGTATCTGTCGTCCTATTCCACCGGCTATTGTTGTAGCTATCCTCCTCAAACGCTTCCTTGTCTTGTTCTGTCGGCATATTGAGAATCCATGTCTTGCCGAGCGCCTTCCTATGGTCTGCTTTTTCAAGTTCCACCAGCCAGTCTGGAACTTTGCCCAATCGGCGCTCTAACTGTGCCGCATAGAGCGAACGGGGGAACACGGCCTTACCGTGGCTTTCGTCACGTTTGGTCTGCCCATCGTCAAATTGCATATCGTAATCTCCATGTATGCCCACGATGGTCGGTGGCAAAATCTTTATCCAGATATTATTTTTATCCCACCAACGGTAGGGCAGCATCTTAAGCGTTTGAGTCGACGTGTTGGTCACATATAGATTCCATAGCGTGAGGTCGTCAAGGTGGTTAGGCAGCTGGTATTTGTCACCACCACACCGCAGTTGCATCAGTCCGCCACGGCATGCGTCTATGAGTGTGGCTCGCGGCTGTGTGGCGTGCGCCTCAAAACATGCGTCCACCCCCCATGTGCAGTTCCAGACCACAGTGCCTATACTCTGTTTGGACACACCACAAGCATGATATTGCCCCACGCACTTGCCCCATGCATTGCGCGTATCGTTGTAAATGCCGTCAGAGTAGTCGCCCACTTTGCCGATAAACACACGCGAAGAGCCTTGCGAGCGAATGGCGGAGTGCCCGCGGTTGCCCGTGATGAGAATGTCGTAGGCCGAACAGTTGGCGCACCAAGTGAAAGTAAGAGCCTCGCTCACGCTGTGAAACGCTACGCGACGCACCCACGAGTTAGCCAGCCTAACCATGTCCAAGGGTTTGTATGCACCGTCGTCTTCCCACGAGCCGTGATGCTTGAAGTCGGGTTTGGCATAGCCCACAAAAGTGAGATCTTCCACACCCGCGTTCTCAAAGCACTTGTAGTTTTGGATGGTCCAGCCGTATTGGCTTTCCACAGCGTGCATCAACGGCTCCTTGAACGTCACCTTGCCGTTGCTTACTGCTGCCACTTGGTGGTAATCCACAACCTGCACACCCACGTTGATGAGGTTTGTCATGTTGTTGTACAAGGGTTGTCCTAACAACTCTTTGCCGATAAGCGTGCGGTCGTTGTTCTTGAGATGGAGCGTCACCCAGTCGCCCACTTGGATGTTTCTGGTATCGTCAACCGCCACCTCGAAGCTCCCCTTTGGCGCGTCAGCAGTCACGTTGGCCCATACGGGGACTGGATTCTCACCGTTGTTCCTAATAGAAATCATGGTGGGAGAGGTCCACATCTTATTGGGGTCTTTAGGCAAGTTGGGATCTTGCATCACTAATTGGGTCTTGTCACGACCCGCACCTTTGATAATTAGGTTGCCAGCAACAATATTAATGGTCTTGGAGGCAAGCTTCCCGGCGCTGTTTGTGAAATTGTCCGCATTCGTGTGGAGAATATATCGTCCTGCCGGGAAATAAATAATGGCGTTGGCTTGTCCGCGGTTTTTTTTCGCCTTGTCGTTGATTTTGGCCACCAACCGATCAAAAGCGGCACGGTCAGAGCGGTCATCAGTGCCGTCGAGCCCATATTTTGTCACGTCATAGACGGTGTAGCCCAAGGTATTGACATCGGCGGGAGCCTCTTCGCCGTGCTTGTATCCGGCAAAGGAGAAATCCAAGAGCACGTTGTTGGGCGAGCTGCTCACAAACTCTTGCCAAGCAATGGCAGTATTAGAAACACCACCATCTGCCATGATGGGCAGGGTGGTGGTGAATAAGAGAGAAAAAAATAACGTAGTGATTTTCACGAAAGAAAACAATTATTTGATAATTTTTTTACCATTCTGAATGTACAAGCCAGATTGCAACGCGTTTATATCATTGCCCACATAGCGACCATTGAGATCATAAACCCTGTTGTCTTGCGTGGCTTGTGTTATATTATTAATTCCCGTGGTAATGACATTGCCATCCTTGTCCTTGATGGTAATGTCGTAAATGAAAGCTCCTCCGTTGGTGGTAACAATCCACGCTGCACCATCTTCAGCAACCTTTCCTTCTGCAACATGTGTCTTTTTGCCCTCACCGGGATGTTGTACGAACGTGTTTCCACTGTCAAAGTTATACCCACTGAGGAACTCTTCGTCCTTACCATTGCCTGCACGATAGCTCACACTGACTTGCATTCCCTTTTTGAGATTTGGAATTACGATGGCAAAGTTATTACCGTTAAGTCTGATAGCATTTGTTTTTTTAGGAGTGCACACAAACCAAATATTTCCAAGGTGGGTTTTCTTGCTAGGATAATGTGCCTTGAATTGCTTTTTCTCATCAAGATAAATCCCAAACAACAATCCCTTGACACATGTAAACTCCTTACCTTCCTTATTAGTAAGTTTTCCACCATAATTGACAATGTTTTGCACGGTAATAGGCACCTTCTTCTTGTCTGTATGACTATTTATGCCAATACGCGTCATATTTTTGTAAATGTTTTCCTGTTTTCCCCATGTGCCATCGCTAACAGCCTCTTCAAACTCGGCTATTTGTTCTTGTGTGAACTTGGTGAAATCATAGGTTTTTGCCTCGGTTTGTGCATTTGCTACAGACGCTGCCATACACAGCCCTGCAATGAGTAAAGATTTAGTTTTCATACGCTTAAATTTAAATTGGTTATATTTGTGTTATTGTTGTGTAAGTTCCAAGTCGTAGCTCAGTCCGTCCTTGCAAATGAACTTGAGCGTAGTGGTCTTGTCGTCTTGCGCTACAAGTTTAATGTTGTCGGTTTCACGAACGTTCCATTTGCCAATGAGCGTTACGGTGACAGGTATCTCCAAACTCGGATTGTCTCTCCATGGCCGACCATAGATGCTGCGCTCCACGCGCTTGCCATCTTTATAGACATCGTCGCTGGGACCGCGATAGAGTGCGAGGTCGGGCTGTGCCACGGTAAGAATCATTCGTTTGGGCGTGAGATAGCGCACCATGGCCAAGCACGAAGTATCGGTTTTGGCGATAGGACTGCCTGGAAGATAGCCCTGTGGCTTCTCGAAAATGGCATAGGAAATTGTGTTTACCGCCTTGGACGACACGATGTGCGCGTCTCTGTTTTTGGCAATCACCGTGTATGAGGGATGTTGAGCGAATGCCTCCATTTGCTCAGGAGTGGTCTGAGGCATCACGGCATACTCGTATTCGGCATTCTTGGGTGCCTTGCCGTGGTTGATGACAAGCGATGTCCATGTGCCCTCGGTTTCGGTTCCAGTCTCCTCATTGCGCGACTTTTGTAGTACCAAGGGTGTGAACTCTGCCTTTTGCGGCGAGTAATAGCCCGTTCCAAGATTATCCAACCACCATTTGCCGTTGTTGTTGAAGTCCTTCCAATACTTGCGGGCGGCATCATCGTTGGCCTCTAACTGAAAGATTGTTGTTTCGGTGGGATAGCGGTCCACGATGTTCTCGATGTCGCTGCCAAGACAAACAACAAGTCCGTCGAAGAAGTGATACGACTTACGGGCACGGTGTGAACCATTATACTTGTCGTGCTCGTGCAGTTTCATGGCGAAGTTCCCGTTCACGCCAAGCTGCGACAACCCGCCTGCGAAAGCCTCGTCAGAGTATAGCATTTCCTCCACACCGGAGGAGATGTCCACGTTTCTGATCTTAGCCTCCAACTCGTCGAATGGCAAATGTATGGAGGTGACACCCGGTATGCGGTTCCAGTCGAACCCGTCTTGAACCCAACCGCTGGTTTTAGGCGTAACGTCGGTGCCCTTGGGGGCGGTCATAATCTGCATGCTGCCATAACCCAAGTAGCGTCCGTAGAGGTTCTCGCCCACATAATGCTCGGCTCCCCAAAGATAGCGGCTGGTACCCCGAACCACGGCCGACCAGTTGGCGCGACGGTGCACGGCGGTGCATCCATAGCTAAGTGAAAGGTTTCCCTGCGGATCATCTTCGGCAAAACAGCCCAGGATTTGGAACCGCTGGTAGGTCTTCTTCTCCAAAGTGGAGCGTGGGTTGTTGCCCAAACGCATGTAGACGGCAGCCATGTCACGGTCGAAGTCTTGCTGCTTGTCGGGTGTGCCGGCCATGGCCATGTAAGCATAGTGTATGGGGGTGAGCCTACCTTTGCCATCAGGATGACGACCGGAGAGTGCAAGTGGGAAATGAATCTTGTTACAATAAAAACGCATGGCCAACAAGGCGTTCTTGACGGTTTGGTGTGCCAGCTCGCCAACGGCAAACTGCGTGCCACTCAAGATGTAAATCATCTGCGTCGCGCCGTTGAGTCCTCCGACCGCATAAGCCGGGTAATTGTTGCAATGGTGATAGCCTGATCCATCAATTTTGAAGGCATCGGACAGTCCGGGGGCAGGTCGGCAACCCCAGTCGAGCCATCGACTGCACGAGCGCAGGTACTGCACTTTCTCAGGTGAATCGTCCATGAGGAGAATGCTCGACATGCAACCTACGGACGAGGTGTTGAACGTATCCATGTCGATGCCGTTGCCAACTGGTTTCTGATAGAGCTTGTTGGTTTGCCCATACCATAGCATAGTCTTGACGGCTTCGTCTAATTTACCCTCTTTTTTGAGCGCATCTTTCATCAGGAAGTAGGCGATGTACATGTCCCTAAGACTATAACCATAATGATGAATATTGCCCCAGCAAGATCCAAAAGTAACACCTTGGTCGGTGATGTGGTCGAACATGAGCATGAACATGTCCTTCAATGCGGTCTTGTCAGCCTCATCGGTGGCATTGTTGTAGCCAATGGCCATGCGCTGCATGAGTTTGAAATAGTCGGCCATCTCAAACCCGGTGCGTGTCAACATGTCCTTGTTCCAGTTGGGAATCATTCGCTCGTAGGCCTCGGCATGACGTACAAACCATATCGGCATGCCGGAAATGATTCCCTTTTTGCGGCTGATGCGGTATTTGGCGAATTGCGTCCGCATCTCATCCATCTGCTTGGGATAGAGTTTGGCAGGTGTGTAGATGATAGAGCGAAACTTGTCTTCCAGCTTTTTGATATCGCGACGTTGTGCGTCAGTGACAGGTTGCAAGGCGATGTCGGGCTTGATGCGATAGCTTTGGTTCACCACCAACCAGTGATTCTTGGTTTTCTTGTTGACGAAAGGCACTTGCAAATCGGCCGTTTGCTGTCGGGGATCCACCTTAATAGCGGTGATGAGGTGGTCGAAAAAGAGCGTGCCCTTGGTGTCGGGGGCCACGATCTTGACTTCGTCCATGCCCACTTCGGCTTTGCCCTGCATGTCGCGCTCATAGCATACCCATGCGCCCCGCCACCCCTTGAAGTCAATGCCAAAGGGGAATGAGGTACAAAGTTTGCCGTTCTTGAGAAATTGGAAGGTAATGGTCTTACCCGGTTGGGGCTTCTCGCTGTACACCCAAACGATAAAAGCCGAGAGGTAGTTGTCCCTATCGCCCTTTATTTTAGGCTCAAACTGCAGGTCTCTCTTGAAGCTGAGCGTCGCGTCGGGCGTATAATTCCACTGTAATGACTTCTTGCCATTTTTGTAATGGGCAGCCGAAAGTTCCACACTCGACTTGACGGTATGCGCAGCTTGCAAATCCTTCCCGTCCTCAAAAGAGAGCATTCGTGGGTCGTCGAAGAGTTGAGCCTTTGCTCCCATAGGAGCAAAGAACCAACCGAGCACACCTAAAAGTATGATAGAAACTGTTTTTTTCATGCTTATTGATAATAAGATGTTTTTATCAATCCACGACCTTAACCTTGATTTCGCGGATAACTCTTGACTCGTGCTTGTAGTTGCTGTTGGTTGCTACAAACGTGGCCTTGTATTCTCCCGTCTTGTTATAGGTGTAATAATAACTGTTGAGAGCCTTCGTGATGTTTTTAATGGCTACACCCTGATCAGGCGAGCAAGCATTGGACATGATGAGATCGGACACAAGCCAGCTATATTTGAGAGGTTTTCCACCACCTGAACTGTGGATAAAGAAGTTGCCTTTGCCTGCGTCTTTCAGGTTCCAGATGCCACTCATGTTGTTGGTAACCGTGCCGTATGCCCTGTTGTCTTTCATGTTTTTCTGATCGTTCAAGTTGTGTCGCCACATCATATTGAGGGGCGTGAAACCGAAATTACCCGCATAAAGGGTAGAGGTGGTTCCGTTTTTCAACTTGTTCTCTATCTTCATATCCACGAAATTCATGCGAGGTTGGGCAGCCTTGTTGCTGTGTCCGGTATAGGATATGGCCAACGCAAAACGTTTTCCCAGATAGGGTTTGAGGTCGATCTCGTAAGATAGCGCTCCCTTGGCGTTGCCCGGTGCCTGTGGAAGCTCTGCCTGTGGCACCAAATCGTTCCACTTGTGAGATTCCACCAACATGGAGTCAGCATTGAAGTCTTTTTTATTCAACCCCGAAAAATCTTCCGAAATCATCATCTTCAGCACATCTTTCGTGCACTCACCATTGCCATATTGCGCCCAAACCGAGAAGGTCAGCTTGGACGAAGTGATGTCTTCGGGCGACACCTGGTCACGGTCTCTGTATTGAAACTCATGATCGGCCTCACCACTGAAGAAGGCTATGTTATCCGGATCGCCCGCAAAGGTGAACTGTACCGGTTGTCCCTTCTTCACGACATAGGTGTCGTTTGCTTTGGAGACATTCTCATTTTGCGTCACATCAACGCTCAGTGCGACCTCTTCGGTAAGCTCGTTGTTGCACGCGATGAACATCGTTGCCACTGCAGAGAACAATATATATTTGTTTATTTTCATAACGTTTAAAGTTGATTGTGATTAGACAGTTCGTTATTACCAGCCCGGATTGTTCTTATGGATGAGTGCATTGACAGCAATCTCATTAGCCGGGATGGGGAAATAGTTGTATGCATCGGAAATTTGGTAGTAGGTGTACACGTTGCTGGGGCCAAACTTCCAGTTGGTACCATTTTGTGCACGTGGTGCCAGCTCATTCATGTTCTTCACCAATTCTCCCCATCTGATCAGGTCAAAGCGTCGCGTCATTTCGAAGCATAACTCCATGGCACGTTCGTCTTTGACAGCCTGGCGGAACTCATCTTTGGTCATTCCGTCTTCCAACAACTCGATACCAGCACGCTTACGCACAGCGTTGATACATTCGTAGGCCTTCGCCGTGGGTCCATTGTTCACCTCATTCTCACATTCGGCAATCATCAGGAGCACGTCAGCATAGCGCAGGATCGGGAAGTTGATAGAAGTAAAGTTCTTGCTCTTCTTATCAGCCTCGTACTCACGACGCCACTTTCCGCACGCCAGGTCATATTCCTTGGTCTCGTTGGTTTTCTCCCGGTCGCCCTTTTTGGCCCTGGAGTCGGTGTCGCCATAAGAGAAAGACTGGTCATAATATTGACCCTTCACCTCGGCTAACTTACCCTTTTCGAAGAGACGTCCGTCCACTCCCTTGCCCTTTGCAGACTCGGTGTAGGTGAATGGTGCGATGCTCCAGTTCATACGCTTGGTGTCTCCGTTAGCAACGTATAACTCGTAGAGTTTTGGAGTGCTCCAGAAGAAGCAGTAGCCAAATCCCGGATCGGCCTTGCCGGTAAGTTCTGTTTTGCTCGAAAGGTCGGGTGCCTGAATGCCTATAATGTTGCCCACGCGTCCCTCCGTACGGGTATCGGTGGCGTAGTTTCCGGTGAATTCAGCCTCCCACATACTCTCGTTGGCTGTGGAGTTGTAGCGGTTGGCGCACTGATCGATGAAGAAATCCCAATAGTTGGGGGCAAGACCAAAGCCACCCTCATCTTTCACTTTGGACGCAAAGAGAGAGGCTTGCTTGAAGTACTCCTTGATTTTAGCCTCGTCCGGCGACGTCTTGTCACGATAATGCTCGCCCGCCCGGAACATATACACCCTCGCAAGAATGCCCCAAGCCGTTTCCCGAGTCACCCTGCCGGGTCTGTAAGAAATATCAGAAGCCTTAACAAGGTTGGCCGAGGATTCTTCCATTTCCTTGCAAATGAAGTCGTAGATCTCAGCTTTCGGTGTGCGTTCTTGGTCAAGCCCAACCACGGATTGGGTGGAATGTGTGCGGAAAGGCACATCGCCCCAGCACTGTACTAAGTTGAAATAATAGAATGCACGCAAGAAACGCGCCTCTGCCGTGTAGGTCTGGCGGTTGGTTTCATTCATCTTTGACACGTTACCTATCTCTTCCAAGAAGATATTGGCACGGTTGATACCGGAATAGAGTGTGTACCAAAAGGAATATACCGACGGGTCGCTGGTGATGGCATTGTTGCAAATTAATCCCGACTTGCTGGGTGCGCGTCCTGCGCCACCGTATGCCTCGAGGTCGTCGCCACCCACAAGATAGTAATACTCATTACCGTAAAACGACGGCTGCGTCAGTATAGCATAGACTCCCCGAAGGAAAGATTCGGTCTCTGCTTCATCGTTAAAATAATTGCCTGATGTGGTGTTTGTCGGCTCTTTGTCGAGGAAATCGCACGAGCCGAGCCCAACTGCCATAGCCATGGCCAATATAATTGATTTAATGTATTTCATATCTGGTTCAATTTGAATGGATGATTTAGAATGAAAGATTTACGCCAAAACTGAAACTGCGGGCACGCGGATAGGCCGAGAAGTCAAGTCCGGGAGTCAAAGCGCCGTCCCGTATGGAAACCTCAGGGTCGTAGCCATAGTAGTCCGAGAATGTGAGCAGGTTTTGTCCGGCAAGATACAGACGTAGTTTGTCTATGCCCCAGCGGTTTGTCAAGCTCTTCGGCAGGGTGTAACCCAATGTCAAGGTCTTAAGTCTCAAGAATGATCCATCCTCAATAACACGCGTGGAGAACACGCGATTGGAACTTGAAGTCGTTGCCCGGGGAATGTCGCTGGTAGGATTAGCCTCCGTCCACCGGTCAGCATAGCTGGCATATTGGTTCAGTTCGCGAGCCTTGTTCCACGAGCCTTCAAACATAAGGCGGTTGGCATTGAGGATGTCGTTGCCGTAAGACCACTGGAAAAAGAAGCTCATGTCAAATCCATCGTAGGTGAAAGTGTTGGTAAATCCTCCTGTGTGGATAGGCAGACCATTGCCGATCATGGTACGGTCTTCGTCGTTAACAACACCATCGCCGTTGATGTCACGGTACTTAGGCATACCCGGTTGGGTGTTGCTCTCAGAGGCAAAGTGCGGCACATTGGCTTTCAGCGTATACGAATTACCCGACTTGTTGAAGTCTTCGTACTTATAGGTGCCATCATAAATATAGCCAAACATAGCTCCCATAGAGTAGCCTACCTTAGCAATGTAGCTGGTTTGGGTGTTGAAGTTCTGGTCGAACTGTGCTGAACTGAGCAGAGCATTTTGGTTTTCGGCCAAGCCCATCACCTTGTTCTTATTGAAGGCAATGTTGAAATTGCTCGTCCACTCAAACTTCTTGGTCTTCACGTTCACTGTGTTAAGCGAGAACTCTACACCTTGGTTTCTAACCTTTCCAATGTTTTTCATCGCGCTGCTGAATCCCGATGACGGTACAAGGCTGGCCATGAGGAGCAGGTCGCGAGTGGATTTGCTGTACAAATCAAGCGTCATGTTGATACGCTCGTGCAGGAAGCTGAGGTCAAGACCCAAGTTCCACTGCTCCGTAGTCTCCCATTTGAGGTCTTTGTTGGGAATGGAGACAGGCACCATACCCACATTCTTGTCATCATTGTTGTATGGATATACACCGCTTGGGATTGCACCCATGGAACTGAGGTTACCCCTTGTATCTTTCAGCAGGTCGTAAATGCCGTATGTGTCATACTCGCCCACGCGGTTGTTACCCGTCAAACCCCAGCTCAAACGCAGCTTACCGTTGCTCATCACGTTGCGGAGGGGACTCCAAAACTTTTCTTCAGTGAAGCTCCATGCCAACGCTCCCGATGGGAAATAGCCGAAACGGTTCTTGCCCCTAAACTTGGAGCTTCCGTCAGCACGCATGGTGAACGTAGCATAATATTTGGATTTGTAGTTGTAGTTGAACGTACCAAAGAAGGACATCATCGACCAACTCGATGCCGCAGAATTGGTGCGGGTGGGTGTACCTTGGCTCATGCCAGCCATTCCAAGATTCTCATTGGGAATGTTGATGGTCTTGAACTGGTAGTATTCGTAGTCAGAATTCTGAAGAGAGAAACCCAACAGCGTATTGAAATAGTGCTGTTTCTTCAGGTTTGTCTGGTAAGTCAGGGTGTTTTCGTTCAACCATGTGGCACGTTTGTAGCGTGTCACTTGTGCGTTCACCTTATCGTTGGATGTCTTTCCGCCGTAGCGTGTCTTGGAATTATTAAAGTTGTCCAAGTTCCAACGAGCGTCCGTATATCCGCCCGAAACCTTCAGTCTCAGTCCTTTCATGATTTCATATTGCAGAAATCCGTTGAACTGTATGTATGTGTTGTTTCGCTTGTTATACTCATTGTTGAGCGACATATAGGGGTTGAAGCGGTAGTCATTAGAATTATTCACATCCTCATCGGTGGCATTCTCCAACAGTGATGTCAGCGGCAGGCCCGGTTGAGTGACAGGACGATAGCCCCACACACTGTAAAAGAGGTTGTTCATACCCGAATAAGACGCTTGCGATGGCGACGCACCCATTTGGTTGGTCTGTGAATAGTTTACATTCAGGCTCACCTTGAGCTTGTTTTTGTCAATCGTTGTGCCCAAACGCCCCTGCGTACGGTTGTAGTTGGAGTTGATCACAATACCATCTTGGTCGAAGTATGACAGCGAAGCATTGTATCTCACGCCTTTGTCGCCACCATTAATGCTCACGCTATGGCTCTGTATGGGAGCCGTCTGGAAGATCATATCCTGCCAGTTGTACTGCTTGATGTTGCGATAATCGTCCAACGTCCATTGTTTATTCTCGTAGTTTGCAAGGTAAGTGTCGGCTGCTTTATCAGGGTACATCTCGTTCTGGAGGCTCACAAACTGATACGCGTCCATCATCGGAATCTTGCGTGTGATAGTCTGCCAGCCTATGCTACCGTCATATTGCACCTTGGGTTTGCCAGCCTGGCCACTCTTGGTCGTGATGATAATCACACCATTGGCACCACGTGCACCGTATATGGCCGATGCTGACGCATCTTTGAGCACGTCCACTGATGCAATGTCCGAAGGGTTGATACTGCTTGCAATGGATGGATCTTCCACGGGGAAACCATCGACCACATAAAGCGGGGAGTTGTCTTGCGTCAGGGAGTTGTTACCACGGATCACAATATTCATCTTTGATCCCGGCACACCTTCGCCCGAACTAACATTCACACCGGCAATACGTCCACCCAAAGTCTGGTCGAAAGAACTTACCGGCGTGCTGAGCAACTCTTTCATGTCGGCCTTAGCAACCGCCCCGGTAAGGTCGCGCTTGCGCACCTCCTGGTAACCCACCACAACTACTTCGTTGAGTAGTTTGTTGTCTTCTTTCATAACAACGGAGACATTTTCACCCGCCGTTACCTTTTTTTCTAATTCCTCAAAACCAACATACGTAAATGTTAAGGTTGCTTCTTTGGTCTTAACATCTACCGAAAACGAACCGTCCAAGCCTGTAATTGTTCCAGTGGTTGTATTCTTCACCGTTACAGTAACACCAATCATAGGTTCACCGGTTTCATCTTTTACAACACCTTTCACCACAGATTGGGCGAATGCGGTCACTGAAAAAATCCAAAGCATCAAAAACACGAGAACGTTCCTCATGTTTAATATTCCAAGATTTGATTTACACATATTTATTAGGATTAAATTTTCTTTTAGGTTGCTGCAATTACAGCAATGATAGGTTGTTAATGCAAAAGTAACTTAAAGTTTTAGGAAAAATGGACTAAATTGTACGAATTGATGCCATTTTTGTACAAAGACCATTACTTAAAACAAGCAACTTCAAAACATTGCACGTCATTGATTACAGTTATAGCATACCGTTTCTGACGGCATCCATCACATTAGCCGGCGGACGTTGGTTTTGATATTCCTTCTTCATAAAGTCCATGTAAGGAGCCACATGCCTGAAGTATTTCAGATAGCCTTTGCACAGATAATTAAGGCCGGCATTCCCATAACGGTCGTTGATAAACCGATTCTTGGGGCACTCGCCGTGACATGCAAATTCAAACTCACACTCCTTGCACTGTCGGGGGAGTGATTGGTGTTTCAGCATACTGAACCGCGACTGCTGCTCTCCATAAAGCATTTCTATGATAGATTGTTGATAGATATTGCCGAGCTTGTATTCGGGGAAAACAAAATGGTCGCATGAATATATGTCACCGTTAAATTCCATCACACCGGCATGCCCACACTCCTTTGCCAAAATACACACCCCCGGCGCAACTCCAACCCAGTTGGCCAATGTGGCATCGAAAAGTTGTACGTAGGTTTTTCCCACATCGTGCCTTACCCATTCGTCAAATATGCTACAAAGAAACGTCCCCCATTGCTCGGCTGTGACCGAGAAATCGGCAAGAGGAGCATCGGCACCGTCTTTCATATGAGCCAAATGCCTGCCGTCGGCATGCTCGACCAACCTCTCAACAATCGGGGCAAATTGCAAATAAGTACATCCGTTTTCTTTGAAGAAGTTGTAAAATTCCAGAGGGTAGTCAGCATTGAAATCATTCACAACGGCCATAGCGTTCCATTCCACGCCATGTTTCTTCAGCAGTCGGATGCCCTGCATCACTTTCGTCCACGTGGGCTTTCCCGTCCGCGTGCTTCTATATTCGTCGTGAAACTCCTGGGGTCCGTCAATCGAAATGCCCACGAGCCATCGGTTTTCTTTCAGAAACTCGCACCACTCGTCGGTCAGCAAGGTGCCATTGGTCTGTATCACATTGTCGATCTGCCGGCCGTTGGCATAACGCTTTTGAAATTCAATAGCCTTCCGGTAGAAAGAAACTGGCCGCATCATGGTCTCTCCGCCGTGCCACGTGAAGAGCACTTGATTCATGGTTTGCGACTCGATGTATTCCTTCGTGAATCGTTCTAACAGTTCCTCCGACATGACATGACGCGGAACCTGAGCATAAAGCATTGATTTTTCCAAATAGTAACAATAGTCACACGCCATGTTGCAATGTGCACCAACTGGCTTCAACATGATATACAAAGGACGTGAAAATGGTGCTATTGTACTCATTGGATCTATGATTTAAAATAATGATTCAATATGAGGAAATTAACGTGCAAGGATTTGAAACTCACTTATCTTCTATCGTGGTACAAATATATGAAAAATATCTTTAAATCCGATACTTTTGGCTTCCATTATTTTTGTTGTTTTCCCTTCTGCAAGGTATGAACTGGTTCATACCTTGCAGAAAGATGGAGTATGTCCTAATGTCCGCACTTCTTTCCACAGTTCAACATTTTCTGGAAATAGAGTTCCAGATTTGCCTTTCTCACCAAAGCCTCCAAATAATAATAATCGGCATAATTGAGGGGCTTGTCTATCTCGTTGTTGTGAGGTATGCTTCCTACAGAGTGCATCAAAATGAAGTTGCCATTCTCACCCTGCTTTGCCGTATATGCGGGAGAGGCGAGGCTGGTCATGATTTTATCAGCATAAGCTTTGTACTCGTTTGAGTTCTGAAGATCGTAAGTACACAACTCGTAGAGGGCTGAGGCGATACACGAAGCAGACGACACATCACGCGGCTCATTAGGAATCTTCGGGGTGCTCATATCCCAATAGGGTATGGCGTCGGCAGGCATGGCAGGATGATTCTTCATCATCTTGAAAGTCTTGATGGCCTGATCCAAATAGCGCTGGTCACGCGTGTATCGAAAGCACATGGTATAACCATAGATAGCCCATGCCTGACCACGACTCCAAATCGACTCGTGGGCATAACCCTGTGCTGTATGACGATGACGCACATGTCCGTCTTTCAAACTGTAGTCCACCACGTGGTAGCAACTGCCATCGGGACGAAACTGTTCTTTCAGCGTGCGGTCGGCATGACTTACGGCCACCTTATAATATAAGGAGTCGCGGGTAAGCTCAGTAGCCTTGAAAAGCAATTCAAGGTTCATCATATTGTCAATGATAACCGGGCACTCCCATCCTCGCTGCGACTGCCACCCTCTGTCCACATTCCACGACTGGATAATACCCACCGTTGGACGGAACCTCGTGGCGAGCGACTTGGCAGCTTCTATCATGGCTTCCCTGCCCTCGGTGTAGCCCTCGGGATAAAGCCTCATCTGGTTGCCGTAGCTGCAGTCGATGATAAAACCAATGTCGTGGTGCCAGGTCAAGGTCTTGGCCTGCTCAATAGACTTGGTGAAAACTGTCGCCTTCTTAGCCCAAAAATCGTCGCCGGTAAGTTCATACATATACCACAGGCTGCCGGGAAAGAACCCACTGCGCCAGTCCTCATAATCGCAATAAAACACCTTGTTATCCTTGGTAAGGGTAACGGGGTTCAGGAGTTTGCCACTACGCTCAATGACGTTCAGCTCATTTTTAAGCTGTACGCTGGCATTTTCAATCGCCTTCTTGGTTTCCAACAGGTGGCCGTCGCACGCAGGCTGAGCCATAACAGCTGTCATGGAAGACAGGAAAAATAGTGTCAGAATCTTTTTCTTCATATTCATAATCTTAAAATTGCTATGTTGATAATATGGATAAATTCATGAAATATCATATAACCGTTGCGTGTACCGATTACTTCACAGCCTTGATGTCGTATTGGTATCGTCCACTCTTAACGGTGTTCTTAGCTGTGAGTGTGATGCGGTAAATCTTCTTGCCCCACACTTTCGAGAGCCGCACATCCGTCTGCTCGATCTCCTCAATGGAGGGTTCGAAGAGCCCGGCATCATAGTTGAGTTGTGCTTTCACACCCTTGACATCAATTTTCACCAGTCCCTTGGCAGAAATATCTACGTCGCCCCAAGTCAAGAAGTTCACCTTGTTGGGTGCCTTGGCTGCCTTCAGCACAAAGTCATCAGTTACCGTGAGCTTGTTTTTCCCAAGCCGGTAGGCTCTCACCCATTTCTCCACTTCGGCCTCGGCCGGATATGCCGTAGCGATATTGGCAGAGAAAGTTTGCTTCCTGCGGTCTGCCCTCGCGTCAGACGACTTGTATTGAGAACCAAAACGCTGGGGCACACCATTGATCATGGGCAGGTTGTGGTAGTCGCTCTGCATCGTCCAGATGGTGTAACGTTCGCTGCTGAATGTTTTGCGCGTATAGGTGCCCACACCAGCATCTATCATAACGGGTATGTTGTTGAACGCGAGAATAAAGGTTCCCACGTCGTTGTGGTTGTGGCTCTCGTTGTTGAAACCGCCCTTGGTCGCAAAGAAAGCATCGCCTTGGCGCATATAGCAAAATTCGGTTTCGGGATACCAAACGAAAGTCGGCGGTGTGAATGGCGGTTGTTCCTGTGTGAGTTGCGACCGGGTACGCAGGTCTTCGAGCCTTAAATAGAGGTCCATCCAGTTGGTGGGAATTCGGGAAGGATGTTTCTTCTCACGCATCACCGCCATGGATTTCATGGGCTGAGAATTTACGGCCGCTCCATAACGATAAATCAGTGCGGTGTTTACCTCGCCTGCACGGGCGGAAGCATCGGCGAAATTGACCACCCACTCATCGCCGATATACGAATTTGCGATATACTCGCCCATGGCCTTGACTTGCGGATGATGAAAGAGGTTGACCTTCCCACCCGTTATCATTGACAGAGCCGAGAGATAGTCGTAGAGCTTTCCTGCGGCATGCCCCCAGTAGGACGGTCCCTCCTCGCAGGCTCCGTCACTCTTGACAAAGTTTAGGAACTGGTCTACCGACTGCATCGACTTGCATACAGCCCGTGTCAGCGTGTCGCGATTGTTCTCCAAAAGCATGAAGCAGAACAAGGCATTGGCATTGCACCAGGGATTCCAGTTGTTAATCATCATGCCCGGCTTATAGTTGGTGGCCATCCACCAAAAGTCGGTGCGTTGCAAATAAGGGTCGAGCTCTCTTACCTGAAGTTCGTGGCGCAACCGCTTGGCAATGATAGGGTCGATGGCATCGAATCGGTCTTTAAGAAAATAATAGGTCCACGAGAGCATTTGCGCCATACCACCTTGATGCAGCTCCAAAATGTGCTCTCGGTGGTCGGGAAGGGCTCTTTTGGTCTTCTGATAAGCCATGAGATGAGCCGACTCCGCCCAGGAAGACATTTCGCTAAAAAAGAATATGCCATTCATCAGGTCGTTAACAAAACGCCCCTTGCCCTCTGCCAACTCGGCAACCAGCATGGAGCTGAATGCCTGCACATTCTTGTTGTTAGGCACCTGCATGATATCACGGCTGCCCGACTTCTCGTATTCCAAATAGTCTGTAGCACGAACCACACGCCAATGGTAATCCAAATAGCCTTCGCCCGTCTTGATAATGGCATCTTTGTATTCTCCAAAAAACTTGTCCCACCCTGCCCTGTCGGTATAGGAAGGATAAGGAATCCACTTTTGATCCATCACCAAAGATTGGCGCACTTCGTTCTCTGTGGCGGCCTTCTGCAAGAGATTGCGCGCCTCATAGGCCTGCAAGGGTATGAGGGTCGCAAGGAGCAGACCGATTGTAACAAGATGTCTTTTCATTGTTTTAGCGTTTTTATGTCCCATTTCATATCAATAAGTCTCTCTGTCGGCGTATTGCGCCCGCAGTACAGGTGTACCACGTTCGCAATACATTCGTATAACGTTCGGAGTACGCCCGTACTCCGAACGTTATACGCCAACAAAGAGCATTAACCTACTTCACATCAAACAGAGATTATCCCCACCCGGGATTCTGTTTCAGCTCAGCATTCTTCTCAATTTCGTCAGCAGGAATAGGCCAGAGGTAATCGCGGGCGGTGACAACACGCTCGTAGCGCTTCTTGCCCGTCATGTCTTTCTCTGCCCTTCCATTGAGTTCTTCGAGAAGTTTCCACCGCTTCATGTCGCTGAAGCTATGCCCCTCGCCGGCCAACTCAACGGCACGTTCGTGGCGTATGCGTGCAAACACCTCTTCCTTGGTCGTGGCTTTCAGCCATTCGGGACCACTGTTAATACCGGGCATGTTCACGCTTTTGCGGGCACGCACCTGATTGATCAGTTCCACAGCAGCGGCCTGATGACCAAGCTCGTTCTCACACTCTGCCAACATCAGCAAAACATCGGCATAGCGAATCAACGGGAAGTTGATGGGCGTGTGGGCACGGTTGTTGATAGCCCCACCCATATTGCTCTCCGGAACAAACTTGCGCCACAGATAGGTTTCATAGCCTTGGTTCACACGGATATAACCCTTGCCGTCTACCACACCCTTCGCAATGACATATTCGCAAGGTGAGGTTTGGTTCTTAAACCAGCCTATATAAGAGGTATAAGGAAGGATAATGCTGGCAGCCATACGCGGGTCGCGCTGCTTGTACATTTCCAGCAGCTTTTCCTTTCCTGCGGGATATTTGTTCACCAAGCCTGTCTTCTTATCCAAAGTAGCACGGAACGTATTGGCCTTCTTTTCGTCGTTAGTGGTAATGCCAGGGAACCAGGCTTCCCAATCGAAGGGCTTCCCGTCCTTACATTCATATTCGTCTACGAAACTGGTAGACACCATGACATTGTTCCAACAGCTTCCGAAAGATGCACGTGAACCCATATAGAAACACATGGGCATGCCTTGGTCGGTCCCTACCCCACCCATGTTCTGGATGGCAAATATCATCTCGGAACTCTCGTCACCACCCGGCTTGAAGAGGTCGGCATAGTCATCATAGAGTGCAAACTGCTTGCTGTCCACAATCGTCTTGAAACATTCGGCGGCCTTGTCGTATTGGCGGTTGTAGAGATACACCTTGCCTTGCAGGGCAATGGCAGCATACTTGGTGGCACGCCCGTAATCGGTCTTTCCCCACGACTCGGGCAGGGCATTTACAGCCTCTGTCAAGTCCTTGAGCACAAAGTCCCTGACCTGATCAACGGTGTTGCGCGGAGCCTTCATCTCGCTGTAGCTTTCGGCCACGACCACACTCTCATCATAGATAGGAACTCCGCCAAAGAAGTCCATCAAGGTGAAATAATAGAGCGCACGCAAGAACTTGGCTTCTCCCTTATACTGCGCTTTCAGTGCATCGGCCATATCACATTTGTCGATATTCTGCAGCACGTTGTTGGCACGCGCGATGCCTTCATAGAGATAGCGCCACTTGTTAAGTACCTTGCCATCTTTGACATCATACCTACCACGCTGGAAAATCTGGTACGAGGGTGGGTCATAACCCATGGATATGCCGCCCAGTCCGTCCATTGCAAACTGCAGGCCGAACACATCATCATATTTCATATTGCTGTAAACAGCCATCAGGGCTGCCTTGGCATGGTCTTCGTTCTTATAGAACTTGCTATCGCTGATTTGATCTGCCGGCACACGATCAAGGTCGTAACACCCGGTAAGGGACATTGTCATGACAGCCAACGATGCTATTATATATTTCTTTTTCATTTGGATTGCTTTTATTAGAATGATACATTAATACCGAGAACCGCTTGCTTCATAGATGGGTAAGCCATACCGCTGACCTCGGGATCGAAGCCCTTGTAATCGGTAAAGGTAAAGAAGTTTTCCAAGCTCCCGTAGAAGCGGACACGCTCTATTCCGACCTTGCCCGTCAAGGATTTGGGTAAGGTGTAGCCCAGCTGGATATTGCGTATCTTGACGAAACTCAAGTCTTCCAAGTAGAAATCACTCAGATTGGTGTTCCTGCTATCCTGATATTGCAACAGGCGTGGATAGGTGGCATCAGTGCGCCCCTCGTACCATCGGCCGTCGGCAACCTCCTTGTTGATCTGATAACCGATACGCACGGTGGGAGTGTTGTAGGCCATGTTGCGCCAGAACATTTTAGCACCAAAGGAACCCTGCAACAATACAGAGAAGTCGAAACCACGCCATGCGGCATTGAGGTTCAGACCCATCAAGAACTTGGGATTGGGACCGTCACTTACAATTTCCTTATCGGTATTGTCAATGACACCGTCATTATTGACGTCCTTATAGAGCAGGTCGCCCTTCTCGGGAGTTCCAAAGGCTGCAAACGGATTGACCTTCTTGCCATTTTCATCCAGAGGAGCATTGTCTATCATCTGCTGAACAAGCTTCATATCTTCATCGGTCTGCAAAAGACGATCTACACGCAGCAGGTATTGGGAATTGATGCTGTGGCCCTCCCAAATGAGGTTTGCATTGCTGATGGCCATGCCGCCCTTGTCCTTACCCTTGAATTTGTTTACCTTGTTGGTAACATGGGTAAAGTTAGCGGTTGCACCGTAAGTGAAATCTTGTATCTTGTCTTGCCAGCCCAATGAGAACTCGAAACCACTGTTGGTCACTGTGGCACTGTTGGTCTTAGGCAATGAGGTGATGCCATGAACCGCTGGGGCAGGAAGATTAATCAAGATGTCTACCGTGCGCTTGTTGAAGTAATCGAATGTACCGGTGAAGCGGTTGTTGAAGAATCCGAAGTCGAAACCAATATCAAACACCTTGGTGGTCTCCCATGTCAACAAGGAGTTGGCCAGGGCTTTCTGTGCCAATCCGGTAACCATACTGTTACCAAGAACATAGTTGTAGGCGTTCTTGTTGCTGGTGTACAACGACTGGGAATCGTAGTTGCCCACGGCGTTGTTACCCAACGAACCGTATGAGAGACGCAGCTTCAGATTGCTCAGATTATTGTTGAAGGCTCCCTCCATAAAGTGTTCCTGATCTATACGCCATGCAGCTGATGCAGAGGGGAAATAACCCCAACGCTTGTTGGAACTGAAACGGGAAGACCCATCAGCACGAAGGTTGAACTCGAAGAGGTATTTGTCTTGCCAGTTCAAGTTGAGACGGCCGAAGTAGGAGCGCATGGCCCATTCTGTCTTGCTGCCTCCTGCATTGGCCTGACCGGTAGCACCGTCGAGCGCATCCATGCTCAGGTCTATCATATCCTGCTTGCTGACATTGAAATCTTTGAAACGATACAACTCCTGACTACCACCTAACATGACGTTATAGGTCAGATTGTCCTTAAAGAGTCGGTTCTCATAACGCAGCACCGCATCGTTGAAATAACGCTCGGTTTTACCATTATAATTATAGAAGGTTGTTCTTTTTTTATTGGTATAGGTCTGCATTTCTGTCTGGAAGTTCCATCCGTCAAGGAATACCGGCTTGCGACTGATAGTCTGATCCAACAACTCGTATGAGTAGCTGAGCGCCAAAGACAAGCCCTTCATCGGCTTGATGGTTGCCAGGAAGCGTGGATGAAAATTGTTCTTGCGATTTTCCCCAGCCCATTGGTAAGCTCGGATATATGGGTTATTGTTGGCAGACTGGGAAGCATCCTGGCCGTTGTTCATGGCACCGTATCTGCCATCGGGGGCTTTGAAAACCATACCCGGCGTTGTGGCAGACGTATATGTAAAGACATTGTCTATCTCATGAGCTCCCGGCTCCATGTCAGAAACATATCCACTGATTTGCATGCCCAGATTAAGCCACTTGGCTACGTCGACGTCAAGATTCAAACGTCCGTTGTATTTGGTGAAGCCGGCATTGGCCATAACACCAGGATTGTTGAGATAACCGAATGAACCGTAGAAGCGTATCTTGTCGGAACCACCGGAAACAGAGGCTACATGATTGGTAGACACTGCACTCTTGAAGGTTTCGTCTATCCAGTCCGTATTAGGATACTTCAAAGGATTACGACCGGCATCGTCTCTCCACTCCTTGATAACATCATCGGTGAACTGAGCTTTCTGGCCACTGTTGATATAGCCTTCGTTGATAAGCTCCATGTAGTCAGCATAATTTGAAACGGGAGTCAGAGTCTTACGAATGGACTCGAAAGAAACATAGCCGTTGTAATCCACCTTGATTTTGCCTGCCTTACCGCTTTTGGTCGTAATCAAGATAACACCATTGGCAGCACGCGAACCGTAAATGGCGGCAGAAGCAGCATCCTTCAGCACAGACACAGACTCGATATCCTGTGGATTTACTGTGTTGATACCTGCCTCCGAACCATCAATGATAACCAAAGGGGCAGAAGAGTTCAACGTGCCCTGACCACGAACCAAGATAGAAGCATTGTCATTACCCGGCTGGTTGTTATTTGATTTTACTGATACTCCGGCGGCCATACCTGCCAAAGCTTGCGAAACATTGGTGATAGGACGGCTCTCTGTCAGTTCCGAAACATCGATGGAAGAAACCGAACCGGTCATATTGACCTTCTTTTGAGTACCGTAACCCACAACAACGACTTCGTTCAACGAGCGGCTATTCTCTTGCATGGTAACATGAATACTACGCTGAGAGCCTACTTTAATCTTTTGTGTTATGTATCCAATACTGGAAAACACAAGTACTGATTGAGGGGAAGATACCTTAATTGTGAATTTACCGTCCAAATCGGTAACAACACCATTGCTTGTTCCCTCTTCGATAACGGTAACACCGATTAAAGCTTCACGAGAATCAGAGACCGTCCCGGTTAAGGTAATGGACTCCTGCGCAATTTCAGAAATCGCAGCAGGCGGAGCAGCGTATCCCACGGATACTCCTGCAAAAAACACAATGGATGTCAGAGACATCGCTGTCCCTATAAACATCCTTTTGAAATGTTGATTACTGCTAAAAGTTTCCATTGTTTAATTGTTAGGTTTTTGTTTATATTATAGGTATAACAGGTTGATGGTTTACTTATTCTTTGCAAATATAGTATCGATAAGATTTATACACATACCACTTTTGTCCATTTGTATAGCATAAATCATCCAAGTGTCATTTTAGCATATTAAAAAGCTTTTTAGCATGGCAAGAAACTGTCACTTGCCATGCTAATCGCTTATATCAATATTGAACAAGATTGGGCAAGATACGCTCTGTGTACCACGGATCGTCTATCTCTTTCAGAAGTTGCCCCATTTGCTTGCAGAGTTTTGCAACAATTTTTTTGTTCTTTTCCAGCGGAAGGTTGCGCATTTGGTACGGATCGTTCTTGTCATCAAACAACTTTGCCTCCTTCAGCTTATGGTTCTTGTCAATATAAAGTGCCAATGTATAGTCGGCCGTCTTGATGCCCCGAGCCTTGGGAAAATAAGATATCACCTTGCCATCTGTATTCTTCTCTCCGTCCACATTCTGAAGATAGAGTGCCCCTTCCGGTCTTTTTATCTTAGCGTTCTTGTCAAAGAACAATGCGGAATAGTCGGTACCCTGCACTTCCGAAGGTATCTGCTGATGCAGACCAACCATTCCGAGGAGTGTGGGCATGATATCGGGAGAGGACAAAAGCAGGTTATCCACGCGGTGAGACATCTTTCCAGGATAACGAACGATGAAAGGTACGTTCATCGACTCTGCGTATGGCGAGTTCTTAGGGTCGTCGGTATTCTGGCTGCACATTGTTTCTCCGTGGTCCGACGTGAACACTACAATAGTGTTCTTGTCCAGCCCGGCATCTTTGAGCGCTTGCAATATCATGCCAAAAGCACGGTCCACACCACTGACAGAAGCGAAATAATAGCGGGCCGATTCCGCCTTATCCATCCTATGATTGGCATTGGGGCGGACGAGAAGGCTTTCCAAAGACTTGTCCTTGTAAAGTACAAAATCTTCTTCCATGCAATCTTCCAACGAACGGTACGGACTGTGTGGAGGGTTCATGCCCACCATAATAAAGAAAGGCTTCGATGCATCGCGCACATTGTCTTTGTTCTGAATATAATCCACGGCCTTTTCAGCCTCGTGTATGGGCGACCATTCCTTGGGTTCATGTTTCTTGCCGTCAGTATCCCAATAGTGCGGATCTTTATGCACGTCGAACGTTCCGTAAGAATACCAATAGTTGAAACCGTGCCGCTGTTCAGCTGGGGTATAGGCATCCCATGCCGGCACACGATCTTCCACATATTGTCCGGGACGGTCAGGGTCGTTGCGCAGCGGAGTGTGAGCATGCAACTTGCCAATGTAGGCGCAGTCGTAACCCGCCTTGCTCATCACGTCGCTCAGACACTCGGCATCGTCGCGCAGACTGCTCAGCGGGCGACTCGAGTTACAGTTGAGGGGCACACCGCTCTTGTTGGGATACATACCCGTCATCAGCGAGCCACGATGAGGGCTACTCAGTGGGCAGTTACTCATGGCCGAAGTAAGCACCACCGATTCTTCGGCAAAGCGGTCAATATTAGGTGTATGCACGGGATCGCCTGCGGTACGCAGCATCCCCTGGTATTCCGGACGGCTCCAGAATCCCATGGCAAAATTACGAAACTGGTCGGGAAACACATAAACTACGTTCGGCGCGGAGTTCGAACGCTGATCCGCAGATTGTGCAAGGCCCATCTGTGGCACCATTGTCAACCCAGCGGCAAGAATTTGAAAAGGTCTCTTCATTGATGACATACATTAGAATTAGTAACTAAACACTCCTCCTGAAATGGAGGGTTCACTATTGCAAAAGTAGGAAAGAAAAACGTCAGGCATATGCCATCTTTGTACAAAGAATGTACAATATAATCCTATCGAAAAGATTTAACAAGGAAAAGGGGAGTTAACTCCCCTTTCTATACGCTTTTGGCGTTACTCCATACTTCGCCTTGAAGCAGTGGGAGAAATAACGCGGAGAACTAAATCCGAGTCTGTAGGCAATGTCGGATATCTGCAGGTCGGAATTCTGCCTTAACCATGTTGCCGAAAGCTTCAGCCGATATCCCTGTACATAGTCATTGGGCGTCATTCCGGTGAGTCCCTTGAATTTGTTGAAGAAACTGCTACGACCCATAGCCAACTCCTTGGCCATGCTGTCTATAGAGAACTCCGAGTTAGCCAAATTCTTCTCGATATATTCGTTGCAACGCTTGAGGAAGTTGCGATCGAGCGGAGTTGTTGCCAGCAATTCGGTTTCCATCCGGTCTTCTTCCCTGATTTTCTTGCGCAATAAATTACGCGACCTGATGAGATTGTTGCAGCGAATGACGAGTAGTTTAGAATCGAACGGCTTGGGAATATAATCATCCGCACCGCATTTTAAGCCTGCGATGGTATTTTCCACCGACCCCATTGCCGTGAGTAAAACCACTGGAATATGAGACACGGCAAGGTCATCCTTAATGTGTTTGCACATCTCCGTTCCGCTCATTCGTGGCATCATCACATCACTCACCACCAAATCGGGCAGTTCTTTCCTCACCAAATCCAACCCCTCGCGTCCGTCACGGGCAAGCAACACGCGACATGTCTTGGCAAAAAGTTTGCGAAGCGACATCAACAAGTCTTCATTGTCTTCGACCAACAGAATCGTGTATTGTGCATCCTCGGGAGAGTCGATGACCTCGTCAATATCGGTATCAATATCTGCCTCTATCCCTTCTGAAGGCTCTGCAATCATCGTGCGCGGTATCTCCAAGTTCTCCTGGCTGTCGGCCAGCTCGTCCTCGGCAAAGGCCTCCTTGTTCTTCGGCAACGTCACGATAAACACAGAACCATAGCCGGGAGAACTTTCTACACGGATAGAGCCATGATGTCGTTCCACTATTTCCTTGACCAATGCCAAGCCAATGCCAGTGCCTGTTATGGAACTAACGCCACTCTTCGCTCCGCCGGCCTGATAGAAACGGTCAAAAATATTTTCCAATTCGTCCTGATGAATGCCGATACCGTTGTCCATCACCTTAATCAGTACATGCTGTTCATCGCTTGTTACCTGCAACTCCACGATGCCCTTATCTTTTTCAACATACTTGAACGCGTTGGACAAGAGATTATAAAACACTTTCTCCATCTGTCTGGCATCAAACCAACACATGACGGACGGTTCGGAAGATGTGAACACAAATTTCTGATTACAGCTTTCTGCATACTTTGAGAATCCTTCACCAATCGCGCCGGCAAACGCCACCATGTCGTGTTCGGCCACTTCGAGCTGGGTATAGCCCTGCTCCATCTTTCTGAAATCAAGCAGTTCGTTGATCAGCTCCATTAGGTGGTTGGCATGCCGTCTCAGTCCCTTGAACTGCTTGTAGAGCACAGATCCCGGCGTAATTTCCTCGATGATGGCATCAAGTTTGGTGATGAGCAGCGTCAGCGGTGTCCTGAATTCGTGCGAGATACTTGTAAAGAATCTCAACTTGGCCTTGTTCAGTTCCTCGATATTCTTCTTGTCTTTTTTCTCCATCTCCAAGGAAGTGCGCAGCAAAATCTGTGAGCGCTTGAAGCGGTAGATGTAATATAGGATCCCGAGGAAAATCATCAGGTAAACGAAATAGGCAAACCACGTTTTGTAAAAGGGCGGATGAACCACTACTTTCATGCGAACCTCGTGTTGCGAAGCTTCGTTATCCCGGACTTTCTCACGGATAATGAGGGTGTAGGTTCCGGGCACTATTTGCGTATAGGAAATGCGATGCCCGGTGGTTTGCACCCATCGGTCGTCATACCCCTCCAACATATATTCGTAGACAGGACTGCGGTAGTTCCCTACATATTCGCTGGAGGCAAAGGTAATGGAAAGGTCATTCTGGTTGTGCGCCAAGTCTATGCGCTCAGTGTGATAGGCTGCCGTGCTCAGCACGCCAGTGTCGTCACCGGGAAAGACCTCCTTGTTGTTGACAAAAAGCCGCGAAACATACAAGTTGTAATCTGCCTTTATATCTTTAATGTTGTCTGTGTAGAAAGATACAAGGCCATTTGTTCCACCTACAAACACCTTGCCGTCACGACAAACCGTCATGCCGCATCCACGGTGGAAACCTGTCAGCGGGAAATCGGGAGACAATTCTATGTTGCGTATGGTCTTGCTTGTCGGGTTGAAAAGGCTTATGCCCCTGTCCGAATTGATGAGCAGGAAGTCCTTCCCCGGGCATATCTCGTAGCAGAAATTGCTGACAAGTCCGCTGTTTTCCACATTCATCACGGTGAACGAGTCGCGGTCGGCCTCATATCTGGCCATGCCCCCTCCACGAGTCACCAAATAGATGTTGTTTTGGCTGTCTTGATTAATGTCTGTCACATAAAATGGACTAAGCCCCTTGGTTCCATTCTTATAGAAACGCAAGTCACGCTCATCGGTGAGTTTTATCCTGTACACACCCGTATCGGCCACAATCCAGATATAGCCCCGATGGTCTACGTGAAAGGACGAGTTGCCGTATCTTTTGCCCGACGGAAACAGAGGTTCTACCTTGTCGGTCTCCACATTGACTTTCCAAATACCTTGAGGCGTGGTAAAGATAAGGGTGTTGCCCATGAGGTGCATGTCAAAAATCTGATCACCAAAGCGGGCCCGATATTCCGGATGTAGCGTCCAAACATTATGAAACTGCTCACTGTCGATATCAAAAAAAGTCAGACCACCCGTGTGCGTACCAATGTAAAGCTTGTTTCTGCGCGGGTCGTAGACGATGGTTTTCAGGTTATTGTGTACAATCTTGTTGGCACCTCTTCCGCGCATATAGTGGGTAATCTTGCCGGTATTCCTGTCGAGCCGATTCAGTCCCCCACCCTCGGTGCATATCCACAGATTTCCCTTGCTGTCCTCGGTCATGTGTCCCACAAACGGATAGCTCAGACAGTCGCTGCGGTTCACATCGGCAGAATAGAAGGTAAACAGATCGGTATCGGGGTTGAAATGGTTCACCCCGCCGAAATAGGTTCCCACCCACATCGTTCCGTTCTTGTCCCTGTATATCGGGAAAACCGAAGAATGACTCAGGCTGTAGGGGTTGTTGGTGTGAGCATAAACCGTGAAGAGACCTGTGCGGTAATCGTATTTGTTAAGGCCCATAAAGGTTCCCAGCCAAAGATTACCCTGCTTGTCCTCATTGATACCACGCACCATGTTGCCTGCAATGTTTGTGCTGGTCATGGCTTCCGCCTCCGAAAAATTGTAAAATGCCTGCCAGGCATCTCGATCCTGAGCAAGGAAATTGGTGATTCCTCCTTCGGGTTTAATCAGAAAGCAACCATTGTTGCGCGTCGAGACCCATATATTGTGTCTCGAATCCTCAAATACCTCATAGACCTCACACCCGGCTATAATCTCCTGCAGTGCTCCCCGCTGGCTACGGCAATAGAGTCCACGGGATGAACCGACCCACATGCGACCCTTGGAATCAATTTTAACAAATGTGACATTTCTTCCAGTTGGCAACCTGCACATGGTTTTCTGCGAAGAGCCGTCAGTGTTCATACTCAACACCAAATTGTTTCTGCCCACATACAATGTATTTCCTGCACCACGCAGGGCATAGACTCCGTCTTTGATCAGGAAGTTGAAGGTCTGCTGCGCCAGGTCGTAACGCACAATCGATTGGTTGGATATGAAATACACATTACCATCTGTGTCGTCGGTTATAGCGTGTACATCGGTTATGATATTGTCGGCTCCACTGCCGATCGTCTTGTACGAAATAATACTGTTTCCGTCAAAGATATTGATACCCTCTTCAGTTCCGAACCACATGCGTCCCAGCTTGTCTTGGTGGATGGACATGACAGACAACTGGGACAGCCCGTCCTTACTGTCCATATGTCTGAACTGGATGGCAAGAAGTGGACGCCAACTCAACAGTAAAAACAATAAAAATAACCTATATCGCATCTACATTTGTTCTATTCGACTCCAAATATACAAATAAATATGAAAATAATATCAAATACAGATGATTTTAGCACTCAATTCCCTGCTAAATTATATGACTCGACATGTCACGCCACCCACGCATCAGGTTCTGCAGCCAAGTGTAGATTTATTTCATGCATTTGTAAAAGAAACACATGATATATCTTGCTCCAAACAGCAACCGTCATAACGACATCCCAAAAGGGTTTGCGATCAGGAGCATCGTGCAGGAACGTCTTGCACAAAATGGGAAAGACCGGGTGGTTAAAGTTACGATTTATAAGGTGGCTACTGTACAAAAGACTTACTTCTTTTTATTCTTCGACCCGGGCTTGCGGCCACGCTTCTTGGGTTCCTCCATGAGCACGGGATGACGCTCAAGCTGCTGTATCTTGTAATCCCGGGGAGTCATGCCATTGATTCTGTAGAAAGAAGCATAAAACGACTGCCTGTTTGAAAAGCCTACCATGTCAGAAATTTCCTCCATCGTCAGGTCCCTATAGCGCCTGTCAACAAGAATCGACATGGCCTCGCGAATTCGATGATAGTTTACCAAGGAGGTATAGTTCATGTGAAACCTGACATTGACCACAGCCGAAATATATCGCGTATTGGTGCCCAAATCTTCCGCCAGTCGCTTGGCAGAATAGTGCTTGTCTCGGTATTTCTTTTGGATGATGATAATGTCGTTGATTTTTGCCTCGAGTTCATCCATCATCTGGGGGCTGACAAGAGTCCTGTAAGAAGCCTCCTTTTCCTTCACCGGAGTAATGTTGTACTTTGCCATAACCAAGAATTTTGAATCAATTATTATTACTTACCACAAAGATAATAAAGTTAAATTTATTAACCAACATTTTTAATGTTTTTTTACTAAGGATTTTTGTCTGTCACCCAAGTCCACTACCTGTCAGATAAGTAATAAATTCAAACATATCACAGGCGTAAAATATAAAACAATCACCAAATGAAAACGCAAAAACTCCACGGCATACAAACGTTTCCAATTTGAGAAACAAGCGAGCTTCACAGACTATCAAATTCTGATATAAAATGTTGAAAAATACGAACAACACCATGTCTATATTTTCGATATTTGAAAACGGATGTGCATAAATTCTGAAAATGACCAAAAAACCAGGTTTTCTACAATCATCTTATTCACACAGACTTGTCATCTCAAACTAAAAATTCGTGTAAAATAGTTTTTTAATTTCCGTGCGGTTAGGGCTTAGACGCACCACATATAAAGCCTAAGCGCCATACGATTACAGTGTTTTCATCCGTCGATCGAGGCCTAAACGCATCGTCAGAAAGCAGCAACGGATCCTGCTTTGACACCTCGGAATCCTATCAATGAGTAATAGTTTACAAATCAAGGCGAATTTATTTCTATTTCGTCATAAAAACAAGACACGATTGCAGTGAAGTTTTATTGACACTCACCAATCTCCATGACACCTGTCGGAGGACATTGTAACAGCCCCTACTTTGTTTTATGTCGCAATTCAGAAATCAAAATTCGAAATTCAAAATAAACTGTCGCGGTGGTCATGCACGATTGTTGGTTTAGTAGAAAACTTCCTGTGTCCCTCAAAAAAAGCAAGCTATTTTTTGTCTATTCACTGAAAAAGCCATATCTTTGCATCGTCGTAATTCCAATACGGCAATATATAGGGGTATAGCCCAGTTGGTTTAGAGCGCTGCAGTCACATTGCAGAGGTCATCGGTTCGAGCCCGATTATCCCTACTGTCCAAAAAAAATCCAAGTGAACAAGTCTATCGTTCACTTGGATTTTTTTTTGCTCCTTGGATCAGAGCGGATTTTGATCCACCACAAGTTTGTCGTCGCTCCAATCCACCCTGAACAGATGAGGAATTCGGATGTAGCGTCCACCGACCGACTTGTGACTATGCACGCTCATCAGCATGCGCCCGTCAAAATCACGGAACAACATGCCATGCCCGAAGTTGGGCGGAGTAATGGGTTTCGACTCGTGTACCCAAGGACCATCGAGCGTTCCGCTTTCGGAGTAGGCCACGCCCTGCGTATAAACATTATAGACCCACGAGGTCCATATCATGCCCAGCCTTCCCGTGCCGGTTCTGAAGAGGTAGGGGCCGTCGGTCACCTTGTTGGGAATGATTTTGTCGTTTACACGCTCCCGACTCCAGGGGGAATCAAGTGCACGAAACATCACCTTACCCTCGCCAATGGTGCCGCTTAGGTCAGACTTGAGTTCAATTTTCTCCATTGTTCCATTCCAATTGGCCAACCATTCACCGCAGTAAACCATATAGGGTTTGCCATCGAGGTCCACCCAGAACGTTCCATCAAGAGTAGGTCGGTTGGCCGGTAGATAGGTGGCATTGCCGAAAAGCCGGTACGGGCCGTCGGGATAGTCGCTCACAAGAACCTGAGAGGCACGGCGTTCTATCACATTCCCACGCACCGTATCGATTTTCACGGCCTGGTTGGTGAACGTTGCGAAATAATAGTATTTGCCCTTGTAGGAATGCAACTCGGCAGCCCATATCATTGGGTTTGGCCCCATCCACGAGGCCGAGTCGACGTCGACCACATTGTACGGACCAGTCCACATTTTCAGATCTTTGCTCTTCCACAACCGGCCACCGGTGCCGGTCATATAGTATTGATGTGTGGCGGAATCAGCCAGAATGCACGGGTCGCTCAGCTGGATGTCGCCAAGTGGCACCGTACGCACGCCTCGGAGTTGCTGTCCGGAGATAGGAAGCGTGAAAAGGATAACAAGAATAATAAATAGATGCTTCATATTTCGTTTGGATTGAGTTGTAAACGTTGCGTGTTTGTTTATTCGTATCATCGTTGGACGATCTACACGAGCAAGTCGGCAGGGCTGATTTGGGTGAAATCATCAATCACCATATCGCATAACTCCGCCACAACCTCACGGCTATTTGTGGTTGTCAACCCCACAGAGAACAATCCTGCGGCACGCGCGGCTTTCAGTCCGTTGATGCTGTCCTCAAACCCTAAACACTCTTCCGGCCGCACACCCAGCGCAGCTGCCCCCTTGAGATAGCTGTCGGGATGGGGTTTGCTCTTGCTGAAGTCCTCGCTCGTCAGTATCCGATCGAAATAAAGTTTCATCCCAGACTGCCTTCGGTACACTTTCTCCATCTTCGCAAGATTGCTGCTTGTCACCACGGCGGTCTTGATATGATGCTGTCGAAGCTGCTTGACAAAGGCCTCGAACCCCGGTATATACTCGTAACTCATCTGTTGTTCATATTCGTTGAGCTCGTGTATGATGACTTCTTGAATATCTTTTTTACCAGCATAATGGGCATCCAAAATCTGGGTTAGTGTCATGCCCTTAATCTTATGCTCCAGTCCTGGCGAATCAGGATAGTAGCGCCGGAATTGTTTTCCCCAGAATTTTGTGTATTGTGTCTCCGTGTCAAGAACTACTCCGTCAAGATCAAATAAAGCTGCTTTAATCATTATTATATGTGTTTGGTTACAAAGTTACACTAAAAAACCGTAACTTTGCCGACAACAATGGACAAATTGGACATCTTCAACTATTTTCCGGACCTCACTCCCCGACAGAAGGAGCAGTTTGGGGCACTCGATGCTCTCTACCACGAGTGGAATGCAAAGATTAACGTCATTTCCCGAAAGGACATCGACAATCTGTATCTCCACCATGTGCTCCATTCATTGGCCATAGCCAAGGTCGTCAGTTTCAGACCCGGCACCACCATCCTCGACATAGGCACGGGTGGAGGTTTTCCCGGCATTCCGCTGGCCATCATGTTTCCTGAATGCCGTTTTCGGCTCATCGACAGCATTGGGAAGAAGGTTCGCGTGGCCACCGAGGTGGCCCATGCCATAGGTTTGGACAACACAGAGGCTTTCCACCGTCGGGGCGAAGAGGAGAAAGACAAGTTCGACTTTGTGGTGTCGCGCGCCGTGATGCCCATGCCCGACCTGGTGAAGATTGTCCGCAAGAATATCTCTAAATCGCAGCACAACGCCCTGCCCAACGGCCTTATCGTGTTGAAGGGGGGTACTTTGGAAGATGAACTCAGACCGTATGCCAAGATCGTGGAGCGCACGGACATCAGTTCTTTCTTCAGCGACGAATGGTTTCAGGGCAAGCAGGTGATCTATCTGCCCATTACGCCCAACAAATAACACACCAGGGACACCCCCCGTTCGGGAAACCTCCTTGGTTTTTCATTCACACACCTAAAACTCAGAAAACATGCTACACATACAACGCTTTGTTTGCAACATGATTCAGGAGAACTGCTACGTCGTGAGCGACGAGACCCGCGAGGCTGTCATCATCGATTGTGGTGCTTTCTACGACAGCGAAAAGAAAGCCATCCGGGAATACATCGAACAAAACGAGCTGAAGCCTGTGCACCTGATTGCGACGCACGGGCACTTTGACCACAACTTCGGCAACATGTTTGTGAACGACACCTGGGGGGTGAAAGTGGAGGTGCACGCTGACGACGAGGAGCTGATTAAATCCCTCCCCATGCAGGCTGCAACCATATGTGGTGTGCAGATGGAAGACGACAGCTTTCCCCCGGTAGGCCGATATTTCCGTGGAGAGGACACCATTTCGTTTGGCAACCATCGGTTCACCATTCTCGAAACTCCCGGACACACTCCCGGTGGCGTGTTTTTCTATTGCAAAGAAGAGCAGATCGCCTTCTCGGGCGATACCCTTTTCCGTGGTAGCATTGGCCGGAGCGACTTGCCCGGCGGCTCGATGTTTAGTCTTATCCAGAGCCTGCGCATGATTGCGCAACTGCCCGACGATACTCGTGTTTATCCCGGACATGGGGAGTCGACAACCATCGGGGCCGAGGTGGCTGGTAATCCTTATATGGACAGATAAGCAAAACGGGGTAGCATTCAGGCATACACATCATGGCAGAAACACGCAGACAACCCGCCGAACGCATCATTCTTGGCATTGACCCCGGCACCAACATCATGGGCTATGGGGTTCTGCGCGTGCTGGACAACAAGCCGGAGATGATGGCCTTAGGGGTGGTGGACATGCGGAAAATGGACGATACCTATCTTAAGCTGGGCAAGATATTCGAGCGCGTGATTGGAATCATTGACGAATACCACCCCGATGAGATGGCTATCGAGGCACCCTTCTACAGCAAGAACGTGCAGTCGCTCATCAAGTTGGGACGCGCACAGGGAGTGGCGATATCGGCAGCCATACACCGCGACATTTTCATACACGAATATGCACCGCTGAAAATCAAGATGGCCATCACTGGCCAGGGACAGGCTTCGAAAGAACAAGTGGCGAGCATGCTGCAGAAACTGTTGCACATCAGCAAGGACGAGATGCCCCGCTTTATGGATGCCACCGATGCTTTGGGAGCAGCCTACTGCCATTTTCTGCAATCGGCACGTCCGGTCACCGATGCCCCGCACTACGGGAGTTGGGCTGATTTTGTGAAAAGGAACCCGGGGAAAATAAAAAACAAAAAGGTAAAAAGATAAGAGGAGATGGGATATGGGCAAATCATGTCATGACAGTGTTTCGCAAAATCGGCCGCAGGAGGCATGGCCCGTCATCAGGATTGTTGACGGAGTGTGCCGTATGCCGCAATGGCGCATGGCCGAGCCAGTGAACTTCGAGAGCTGCAACGGTGAGCATCTGGCCATCGTCGGCCCTAACGCAGGTGGCAAGACAAGACTTGTCAACATCATGACCGGGCGGTATCCCCTGCTCAGGCGTGACCCTGAATACAATTTCAGCCCAAGCACCAAACCCCTGGCAGCTGATAATATCAAGTACATCACCTTTCTCGATGCCTACGGGGGCGACAGCGACCGCACGTACTTCTTGCAGCAGCGATGGAACCGAACCGAAACAGACAGCGACACGCCAACCGTCGGCGAAAAGCTCGAAGAGGCTTACCATCGCCTCGGCGAAGACACGCCGGAACGCCGGAGTTTGCAGCGCAGGCTGTATGAGACGTTCGGGATAGAGCTGTTGCTCGACAAGCATACCACATTGCTCTCGAGCGGCGAACTGCGCAAGTTCAAGATAACCGAGACGCTCCTCTCTGCCCCGAGGGTGCTCATCATGGATAATCCATTCATAGGGCTTGACGCCCCCACGCGCGATTTGCTGCGCAACTTGCTCGAAACTCTGTCGCATAACACCGCCTTGCAAATCATACTTGTGCTGTCCAAGACGGATGACATACCGCAGTTTGTCACTCATGTGGTGGAAGTGGAAGACCGTAGGGTGCGCCCCAAGCTGACGCGGGAACAATATTTGGCACAGCGGAAACCGGCTACAACTCACATGTTAGACGAAAAAATCGCGCAGGCCATCGTCGACTTGCCCTACAAGGAGAACGAATACCACACGCAGGAGGTGGTGAAAATGAACAAGGTGAGCATTAAATATGGTGAACGCACCATTCTGAAAGAACTGTCGTGGACGGTACTTAACGGTGAGCGTTGGGCTCTTGAGGGGCATAACGGTGCTGGCAAATCGACACTGCTCAGCCTTGTCTGTGCCGACAATCCACAAAGCTACGCCTGCGACATCACCCTGTTTGATCACCGCAGAGGGTCGGGAGAGAGTATCTGGGACATCAAGAAGCACATCGGATATGTTTCACCGGAAATGCACCGGGCATACAAGCGCGACCTGCCAGCCATACAAATCGTGGCCAGCGGACTCAAGGACAGCGTGGGACTGTACGTCAGACCCAGAAAAGAGGAATACGGCATCTGCCGTTTCTGGATGGAAGTTTTTGGCATAAAAGAACTGGAAAACCAAACTTTCATGAAACTATCCAGCGGAGAACAACGTCTTGTATTATTAGCCAGAGCATTTGTGAAAGATCCGGAACTGCTCATTCTCGACGAGCCCCTGCACGGGCTGGACAACAGAAACCGACAAAAGGTGAAGGACATTATCGACATATTCTGCCGCAGGAAAAACAAGACGCTCATCATGGTCACCCATTACGAGGAAGAATTCCCGCGGTGCATCGACCACCGGCTCAGGCTGGTTAAACACCAGACACCAACAATGGACAACAACAGCATTTAAACCATACGGATAAATTAAAAAATATGAAAAAAACACTGACAGCCTTTGCACTTTTGTTTGCCCTAACGGTAAACATTCATGCACAACAAATTTACAACGAAGTGAAGAACATGCAGAAAGGTTTCTATACCGTGAAATATGATGAAACCAAAAGCATGGACGAGCGCCGTGTGGCTTCTTTCAAATGGGATGCCATCGAATATATGCTTGTCAAATCCAACGACGATGCCACCTTCACCGAGTATCAGCTGGGCGAACAGACTCTCGCCATGACCGAATTTATCAATCTTTACTTCAAGCGTTTGGGCGAAGCGAAAAGCAAACCGAAGAAGGACATTGTGATTACTCGCTTCAAGAATGCAAGCATCAACAACAGCCTCTTCAACGACATGGACAAAGATCTGGTGTTGGGATGGTACAACAGCACCAAGTTCGCTACCCCGTTCTCGCTCGACACCAACTGGACAAAAGCGTTGGCAGAGATTAGAGGCAAGAGCTGGGACTAGGCAAAGGAGTACTGAGACGATAAACAGACTGCCAACCTTCAATCGGAGACATTCTGTACGAATCTGATATGTTAATTTTAAGGAAATTGAGCTAATAACAATTTTTTTTGTGTAAATTTACACATGAATATTGACATTAAAACAAAAAACATGAAAATCAAACATCTATCAGTAGCTGTATGTCTCATGGCATGCGCACTCTTCGCAAGCTCGTGTGTGGGTTCTTTCGCCATGTTCAACAAATTGGCATCATGGAACAAGAACGCCACGGACAACAAGTTCCTCAACGAGATTATTTTCTTAGTTATCTCCCCAGCCTATGCATTCTGCTCCATGGCCGATGCTCTGGTGCTTAACTCCATTGAGTTCTGGACCGGCAATAACCCCATGGCCATGAAAGTGGGAGAAACCAAGCAGATCATGGGTCAGGATGGAAAGTATTACGCTGTCACGACTAAAGCTGATGGGTACGACATTCTGCTGCCTACCGGTGAGACTATTACCTTTGTTTATGACAAGAAAAACAACTCGTGGTCCCAGATTCAGGAAGGCAGGAAAACCGAGATTTTCCGGTTTAACCAAGACGGTACTATCCAGGCAACGTTGCCCAATGGCAAGAAGATGAACGTAACCAACGACGAGGCAGGGGTGTACGAGGTACGCATGGCTGTAAACGATGGCGTTTTCTTCGCTATGAAATAAGGGCACACCCAATTGAACATCTTATTACAGGCAGATTCTGTGAACAACAGCTGCCTGTATTGACATAGACCGTACATGGGCTATGTCATAATGCTTTTGCCGTCTACCCAGGAAAGCTAGCCGACTCAGAATATGATATCCCAAGCCAAAGCTACCACCTTAATTTAAATCAAGTATGACAATATGAATCGTCACAACTATGTATCTACTCGGTAATAGGGTTAAGCTTTGTTATCTTCCTACAATGAAAGAATGGTATCAATGATCTCTAATTGTGATTGATGTTCTCCTATGCTTGTTACCGAAACCATGTTATTCAGCTTGGGAGAGTTGTTGATAAATCAAGCGGAGCTATCCGAGGCACAAAATGATGTAACCCAAATCAGTTCTGTGTCTCTTGAGTTGTTTCAGAGCCTTACTGATTTGGTGCTCCACAGTTTTCTCTGATAGATTCAGCTCTTCAGCAATTTCGTGATATTTCATACCGTCGCGCTTACTCATCAGGAAAATCTGGCGGCATCTTTCAGGCAGACTGTCGATTGCAGTCCAAAGTTCAGCTTCCCGAAACGATCGCTCCTGGGCGTCAGAATCGGTAATATAGCCCTCCAAATCCTGTGGACGTATCTCCACGGTGTCTATTTGTTTCCGCCGAAGACAGTCTATACACATATTCCGAACGGTGGCATATAGGTAGGCCTTGCTGCTGTCGGCCTTTTGCTGCCAAATTTTGACAAAGCATTCCTGTACAACATCCTCAGCCTCCTCCATATTTCCAGAGAGATAGTGCATAGCGTAAATGCAGAGCGGGCGATAATATGTTTTAAAGATAATATCGATATTCATTCCGTCAACCTTCCGGCTGCAAAATTAAGTAAATTATTTGAATATTATCCTATAAATAAACCTATAGGAATCTTAATATATTTTCCAGCTAATTTACTGCTCCATCTTTTGTGCGCTGCTACTCAAAAAGTTTGCACGGAAACGCAAAAAAAGCGTTGAGATATTCTATTTGAAAAATAAAAGGCCTATATTTGCCCACACACTCACCCTGGTCTAAACGCGTAAAATGATGAAGAAGCATTTAAACCCATTGGAGAAAGAGTTTCTCATTCGCCAGTATTTCAACAATCCGGATGTAAGCCTCAAGTCATTCTGTGAGGCGAACAATGTATCAACCAGTTCCTTCAGGAAGTGGCGGCGGCTTTATTCCCAATTTGGGATAGAAGGCCTTACCAAGGACAATAAAAAGCTCGCCCCGCTTCTCCCGCCGGAGGAGGATTCTATCTTAAAGATGTACCAAAAAGAGATTCTTCGTTTGCGGATAGAAATCGAGAGATTAAAAAGAAACTATACTGTCCGGATCGGCAAAGATGGGAGGAAGGAGTTCGTTCGTTTAAAGACACGACGTTCGAAATCGTGAAGAGACTGTCGCACCAATAGTCCGTCAAACTCCTCTGCGAGATGACGGATGTGAGCCATGCCGGATATTATTAGTGTGTAACCATCCTTGGATGATTGTTCAGGGTGTAAAATATAATTACCGATTTTCAGTCATGATTTTCTGGTCAATGAGAGCAGATTGCGCCATGTTTTTACTTGCAAAATCAGTTCGGAGCTGTGAAAAATATCAAGTGCATTGCGGTTCCTATCCTTTGGTGATGCGGATAGGGTCTTATGGCAGTGCGACGGAAGCCTTCCCGCAGTGCTGTTGCGGCTTCATCGTCTTGCCGTTTGATATGCAATCGTGAGGGTATAAGCCAACTTCATCAAGGGACTTTTGATAAAGCTCTGGAAATCAGCAATTTAGTTTTTATGCTAAAATTTAAGAATTTCGAGTCAAAGGACTGATATTTTTGAAAACGCTAATTATAAGGCGATGTTTGTCAACATAATTAGCGGTTTTAGTAGAGAATGAGTGCATGTTCATCTTACCTGTCAATGACAGTTCCGACCTTAATCAAATAGCTTTTTTTATGTCCTATTTCTCTTCGATTCTCAATTCGGAGAGCGTACCATCTGATTTTTACTGAAATTTTATAGAACAAAAAAAACTTGAAAATCATTTAGTTGACAAATAAATTTGCACCTTTGCAAAGAGTGTCGGTTCCACAGCAACTCATGGTGTTGCTATTGGTGCCCATGGCAGACATGTCGTCAGGAGAGTAGTTCACATATAAAATAATTGGTGTGAGGGGAGACACTATGTTAGCATCTTAATCAGGAAATCATGAACATATTTGGCAAATTGGCAAATTGGTATTTCACCAAAGGTGCACTGCCGTATTGGTGCGTGTTGATACTCGACAGTTTGATTTGTTATTTCTCGGGGATACTCGTATTCTGGTTATATTACCGCAGTGCAGTAACTTTAGGAAATATTGTCTTGTTGTCTAAAACAATTTTGGTCTATATGTGCTTCAACCTCATTGGGTTTCGCATTTTTCGCACATATAGTGGAATTATCAGATATTCATCCTTTGTAGACTTGCAGCGTGTGGCCTACGCCATGGCTCTGAGCTGTTTTATAGCTGAGGTGGCTCACTATGCCATTTATTATTTGGATCTTGACTTTGTGAGATTGCAGGGCAGGCAAATCTTCCTGATGTATTTTATTGCCACGATCCTGATGTGGGCCATGCGCGTCTTTGTTAAAACCCTTTATGACATTGGATTCAGCATGGAAAACGGCGAACGTGCTATGGTTTACGGCGTTCACGAGGGCGGAGTGGCACTGGCCAAGATGATACGCAACACCAAGCCGGCCAAATTCCAGCTCAAGGGCTTTATAATGCATGATCGCAGTTATAAAGGAAGGATGCTGATGGGTGTGAGAATCTATGAACCCAATGATGACTTGTCGGAGATGCTGAAGGATATGAACATTCAGGCGGTGTTGGTTTCTCCCTTGCAGACAGAACGATTCAGAGAAGACCAGAAACTGCAGGATATGCTCATCAGCGCGGGTATTCACATCTACATGATGGAGTCGCAGGAGTGGAGCGAAAACGAAGAACTGTCAGCCAACCAACTGAAAGAAATCAAGATCGAGGATTTACTGCCGCGTGACGAGATTGAGGTCGATATGAACGCTATCGGCAATATGTTGACCGGCAAACGGGTGATGATAACTGGGTCGGCAGGAAGCATCGGCTCGGAAATGGTGCGACAGGTGGCTGCATATCATCCGGATAACATGATTCTCATTGACCAAGCTGAGACACCACAGCACGAAATCAGAATGATGGTGGCCAAAAATTTTCCCGACATCAAATGCGAGACAATCGTGGTCAGCATCACGCAGCAGAATCGCATGGAGGATCTCTTTGCCAAATATAGGCCGCACTACTTGTTCCATGCGGCAGCATACAAGCATGTGCCGATGATGGAGGACAACCCCAGCGAGGCTATATATAATAATGTGAACGGCACAAAGATTATTGCAGATCTCAGTGTGAAATATGGCGTAAGGAAGTTCGTAATGATCTCGACCGACAAAGCCGTGAACCCTACTAATGTAATGGGGTGTTCCAAACGCATATGCGAAATCTACTGCCAGAGCTTGGACAATGCCATTCGTGCGGGAGAGAAAACAGACGTTCAAGGACGTGCTGCCATCACTCAGTTTGTAACAACTCGCTTTGGAAACGTATTGGGATCCAATGGGTCTGTTATTCCTTTGTTTGAAAAGCAGATTAAAGCCGGTGGTCCCGTAACGGTGACCCATCCAGATATCATTCGGTTCTTCATGCTTATCTCGGAAGCCTGCAAGCTTGTGCTTGAGGCGGGCACGCATGGAGAAGGAGGCCAAGTGTTTGTCTTTGACATGGGTAAGCCTGTGAAAATAGCCGACTTGGCCACACGCATGATTAAGCTGAGCGGAATGCAGGGCGTGAAAATCAAATATACTGGGTTGCGTGCCGGAGAGAAACTCTACGAAGAGGTGCTGTCGAACAAGGAAAATACCCTGCCGAGTTTCCACAAGAAGATTCGCGTGGCAAAAGTCAGGGAATATGACCACAACACGGTTGTGCAGCAGATCGAGCAGCTCGTCGCCGTGGCCAATACTTTTGAGGATATGGAAGTAGTTAGGGCGATGAAAGCAATGGTGCCGGAATATCATCCCAATAATACAGTGTATTCGGTTATTGAAGACGGGGCAAACGGTGTGGCAAAATGAGCACGACCCAAATTTTTCTCTCACTGATTAAGTCTGAACTCTGGCAAGAACCACTGCCACGTGAGATTAAAATGGACGATAATCTCTTTCGACAGTGTGTCATGATGGCCAGAAAGCAAACGGTTGATGGGCTTCTGGTTAATTCGCTCATCGCAAATCGTATTCATCTCAGTAATTTCAATGCAGCCGAAGCCTTGGTAACGAAATCTCACGTAATATCAGAAAATGATCTGGTTAATAAGGGGCTGCAGGATTTATGCAATCTTCTCTCGTCTCATCAAATTAAGTTTCTTGTTGTTAAGGGGCAAACGTTGGCAGCCCTTTATCCTCATCCGAATTACAGAAGATGCGGCGACATAGATTTCTATGTATACCCGGACTACTTTGACAAGGCGCGCGAAGTTATAGAGTCGGAATGGAGAGTAAGAATCGAAGGAGATGATGAAGATGCGGAACAGCATGTTAGCTTTACATATCATGATGTTTGTTTCGAGATGCACTTCTGTCTGATGAAATTTGCATCAAGACGTAATCAGCGTGTGTTTGACAGGTTGATAGCAGAGAGTGAGCTGTCGTATAGACTTGTAGGAAATGTACAAGTACCGGTGTTGGAGGATGAGTTAAACTTGGTCTATACCTTCTTGCACTTATATCACCATTTGATAGAGCTTGGAGTTGGTCTGCGACAGTTTTGTGATGTCGCAATATTAATGAACCATATGAAGATGGATCAAGCACAAAAAGACAGGGTGACGAATCTTCTTAGACAGCTGGGATTCCTCAAGCCATTCCATATGGTTGAGTCGTTATTGCATAAAAAGCTTGGTCTTGATACCAAAAAAATGCTATCTATGGAAACAACGAAGGATAGTTGCTATGAATCGTTTGTGATGGATATTGTGTTCAAACGCGGAAACTTCGGCAAGTTTGGCCGTAAGAATGCGGTTCGATCAGGTTGGAAATATAATCTGGAGGCATTCGGTACAAAGCTTAGACATTACGGTATGCTGTTCATGCTATCACCCAGAGAAAATGCATCTTACTTCCTAAGGGTGCTTCCCAAGCGTGCCTTTGGATTAATGAAGCGATGATAACAACTCTTGACTATCAATCCTTACCCACAACAGCAAAGTATGAAAAGCAGACGATTGGGTGGAACAAATGTACAAATTATATGTTAATATGGAAAACAAGAAGGTAAAAAATATACGCAATGAAAGGCTTGCTGAGTTGTTGGTGAAAAGATTAAAACGCCGTCATTACGACGCTTATTTTTGTCACGATGCAGGAGAGGTGCTGGATAAACTTAAAGCGTTGATTCCTGAAAACTCGACGGTAACATGGGGAGGGTCGGACACTATTCGATCGCTTGGCGTAACCGATATGCTCAAGGCTGGCAATTATGAGGTATACGACCGTGATGATGTGACCACTACGGAAGATAAATTGCGTGTCTACCGCAAGGCTTTTGAATGCGACTTTTACCTTTCGAGTGTAAATGCTATCAGCGAGGATGGTGTTATCGTAAATATAGATGGCAACGGAAATCGGGTGGCAGCCATTACCTGGGGGCCGAAGCATGTGATTTTGATTATCGGTCTCAACAAAGTATGCCAAGACACAGATGCGGCATTGAAGCGTGCCCGGTCTACTGCTGCACCTGTCAATATGTCGCGCTTTGACTTTGAAACACTGTGCCAGAAAGATGGTGTGTGCCACAACTGCCTCTCGCCCGACAGCATCTGTAATTACATTTCTATTCAACGGATGTCCCATCCGGCCGGCCGGCATATTGTCATTTTAGTAGACCAAGAGCTGGGTTATTGAGACGAGTGAGCCTTGGGCGCTTTGGTAGAGCTAATATTCTTAGAAGTGGGAAACGATTACGATTCGGCAAAGTTTGGATGACCTGCCAAAGCATGAGCACCATATAGGGCAAAGTCTCCCCGTGCCGGATCTCCGGGAAACACTTGCGCCATTTGCTGCGTAAGGGCAACGGCAGTACGCCACGAGGCTGTCCTTGTTGTCACGAGATTCAGCTGGCGGGCTGTCTGCAAGACGTGTGTGTCCATGGGAACATATAACGACGCTTTGTCGATGGCATCTGCCCACAGTCCCAAATCCACGGGTGAATGGTCGCGAACCATCCAACGCAGGAACATGCACTGTCGCTTGCATAGCGAGGTGATGGGACGAGATACAATTCCTGTGATTCCCTTGTTTTTGAAATAGTCGGACATGGCCATAAGTACATTGAGGGCATCTCCGTTGGCTGTGCAACCCACGCGGGCATGACAGGCTGCAAACTCTCCAAGCGAGCCGTAAGTGATGAACAGATGCTGCAATGACAGCAAGAACACATACATTGTGTGGTTGTTGTATAATCGGTAAAAGCATCGATTGTTATCCGGAATGTCCTCTTTGAAAGCTCCACTCCTTACCCACTCGTAGGGGTTGTTCCTGCTGTTGGTAAGTAGTGAATGTATCTTGGGCAAGAATTGTCGGCGTGATCCATAACTCAGGCAACTGGCAATAAAGGCCATTGTTTCCTGATTGAGTCTCCCCTCTACCTGATGCATGAACCATGAGGGGTCGCCTTCTATAAATGCCTCCGTTTCAAAGCGGTCGGCATAATCAATGAGTAGTTTGTGCGTTGCAATCTCCATCATGTACTTGCACGTGAAAAAACAATGATTGAATAACGGTGGGGCACCTGTCCGGAATATAAATGACCTGCCTCTGATATCCTCAAAAACAGGTCATTCCATGTTTCCAGACATTCACCTTCTTGAGGTTAAACGCTCAAGTCCAGCGGGCATCTTAATGTCGTCACAATGTATCTGACTGAGCTTGTCCCGTCCCTTTTTAGTGATACGGAACTTCTGGCATCGGCTGTCCTCCTCACAGGGTTGTCTGTGAATGTACATTTGCTTTTCGAGCGACGCTATTATTTTTGAGGCATTGGAGCGCGTGACTCCCAAAGCCTCAGCGATTTCTCCCGCAAAGCGTGTCTTGCCATCAGACAGCACACAAAGCAACGCGGCTTCGTTTATGTTGAGGCCAACAGCTTGTTGAAGTTCGTTTTCAAAGCTAACGACAGCCCGATAGATGTCTCTTATTCTGCATAGGCAGGAATTGTCCATCAGTCTATTATTTCAGCAACACCTGCTTGATAATTTCCTCGAACTGTTGCTTGCCCATTGCACCCACAACCTTTTGCGGCTCGCCCTGCATGGGGACGAAGATCAGAGTGGGAATAGATTGTACGCCAAAAAGAGAAGCGAGCTCCTGCTGTTGGTCTACGTCTACTTTATATACGTCGATTTTTCCATCGTAATCATTTGCCAACTCTTCCAAAATAGGGGCAGTCTGCTTGCATGGTCCGCACCATGTGGCATAGAAGTCAATGATGGCGGGCTTGGTACCTGCATATTTCCACTCCGTGGGATTGGCTTCATAATCCATCACCTTTTGCTTGAAAGTCTCTTTAGTCAACTCAGTTGTTTTCATCTTTTTATTCTCCTTTTCCGTTGATGTTTCTACTCGATTGCTGTCTTTGTCTTTCTTACCTTGCTGTCCGGCACACCCCGAGAGCACAATCATTGCTCCCGCAACCAAAGTAAAAACGGTTTTGAATGTTCTCATTGTGTGTAATCGTTTTGTTTCCTTTGGAAATTAATACAAAGATAAGGTATGTGAAACAATAAAACAAATATCCAATGGAAAATATAATATTATATAACCCTTCTTAACCAAAGGCATTATGGTTTAACATTTCCAAGCAAAAACATCTGTATTTCAGTTCGACTTTCCAATAGAAAAACATGTTTTTTGGTTCAAGAGATGTGCCCTGGGCCTTATTCGCCAAGGATTTGGGCAGCATGTTCCTTGACCTTGATTTGCTTAGGCCTGAATATTTGCTCGATAACCCCATTTTCATCGGTAACAAAGGTGGTGCGGAATGTGCCCATATACGTGCGCCCATACATTTTCTTTTCACCATATACGCCCAGTGCCGTAACAAGTTTGAGGTCAGTGTCGGCAATGAGTGGGAAGGGCAGTTGGTGCTTCTCTATGAATTTTTTATGCGACTTTTCATCCTGAATGCTCACGCCCACAACTGCATAACCTTTTTCGAGAAATGTGTTATAGTTGTCGCGAAGGTTGCACGCTTGATTTGTACATCCCGAGGTCATGTCCTTGGGATAAACATAGAGTACAAGTTTCTTGCCTTTAAAATCGCTCAGTTTAATTTCGTTACCGTCCTGGTCTTTGCCAAGAATCTCGGGTAATCTTTCTCCTATTTCCATGATGAATACTTTTAATGTGTTTCCTGTGAATGTCAGAACATTCCACGTGTAAATGTTAATATGGCCAGCTGCAATCTATATTCACTGCCATAGAAGTTGTGTTACAAATTTACAAGAAAAATAAGAGCAAACCAAACGAATGTTTGTAAAAATTTCACGATGCTATGTTACTGTACTTCTTGAGCTTTGCTTTTGGTTTCCACCCCCAAATAATAAATACATTTTTCATCTCTTTTGCTCCTTTTATATTGTAAAATTCTTTATCTTTGCAGAAAACTATTCATCTTATGGATTACAAACACAACATTATGATCACCGGTGGTGCTGGTTTTATCGGGAGCCACGTGGTGCGTTTATTTGTCAACAAGTATTCTGACTATCGTATTATCAACGTCGACAAGCTAACCTATGCGGGCAACCTTGCCACGTTAAAAGATGTGGAGTCCGAGCCAAATTATGTTTTTGTAAAGGCTGACATCTGCGATTTTGACAAGATGTGTAAGCTGATAAGCGATTACCAGGTAGATGGAATCATACACCTTGCTGCCGAGAGTCATGTAGACCGTAGCATCAAGGATCCGTTTACATTTGCACGAACCAATGTGATGGGAACGTTGAGTTTGTTACAAGCTGCAAGACTTTATTGGGAGAGTTTGCCTGAGAAATACGAAGGCAAGCGGTTCTATCACATATCCACCGACGAAGTTTACGGTTCGTTGGAACTCTCCAACCCAGAGGGAATGAAATCTCCTTTCACCACCAAGGCCTCGTCGGATCATCATCATGCCTACGGCACCGAGTTCTTTACGGAAGATAAAAGATACATGCCCCACAGCCCTTATTCGGCTTCCAAAGCCAGCAGCGACCATTTCGTGCGAGCCTTCCACGATACGTATGGCATGCCAACGATAGTGACCAATTGTTCAAACAACTACGGTCCCTATCAGTTCCCCGAGAAACTAATTCCTTTGTTTATTAACAATATACGGCATCGCAAACCGCTACCCGTATATGGTAAGGGAGAGAATGTGCGTGACTGGCTGTATGTGGAGGATCATGCCCGTGCCATCGACCTTATCTTTCACAAAGGTAACATTGCCGACACCTATAATATAGGTGGATTCAACGAGTGGAAGAATATTGATATCATCAAGGTTCTCATCAAGACCGTCGACCGCTTGCTTGGCCGTCCTGAAGGTGCTGACGACGACTTGATCACCTACGTGACCGACCGTCTGGGGCATGATGCCCGTTATGCTATCGACAGCCGCAAGCTGCAACGTGAGTTGGGTTGGGAGCCAAGTCTGCAGTTTGAGGAGGGGGTTGAACGAACGGTGAAATGGTATCTCGACAATCAGGATTGGATGGACAACGTTACGAGCGGTGACTATCTGAAGTATTATGACGACATGTACAAGAACCGATAGGCAAACAAGACGATCAAATGGCAGACAATAACAATCATATTGTAATCATGGCGGGTGGCATTGGCAGCCGTTTCTGGCCGATGAGCACACCGCAATACCCCAAGCAGTTTATTGATGTGATGGGTGTGGGGAAGTCGCTCCTTCAACTCACGGTCGATCGATTTACCCCCATTGCGCCCATGGACAATTTCTGGGTGGTGACAAGCCGCAGTTATGTGGATATCGTCAGGGAACAGCTTCCAGACATATCCGAACAGAACATCTTGGCCGAGCCCGAGCCCCGCAACACGGCCCCCTGCATCGCATACGCTTGCTGGAAGATCAAGAAGCATTTCCCTGGCGCCAACATCGTTGTCACACCGTCGGATGCACTTGTGATCAACACCGCCGAATACCAGCGCGTCATTCGCGAGGCCTTGGCCTTTACAGCCACGGGAGACAACATCGTGACAATAGGAATTAAGCCTTCCCGACCGGAGACGGGATATGGATACATTGCCTCAGCAGACCGGTTGGAGAACAGCGAAATTCATCGTGTGGACTCGTTCAAAGAAAAACCCAACCTGGAAACAGCCGAGCGATACTTGGCAGCAGGCAACTATTTTTGGAACGCAGGAATCTTTGTCTGGAACGTCAACACCATAACCAATGCCATTTGCAAGTTCACTCCGGATTTGGCTGAGAAGATGGAGAAGATGAGCCAAGACTTCTATACAGAGCGGGAGGCTGCTACATTAGATGCAATTTTCCCAACGTGTGAGAAGATAAGTATAGACTATGCGGTGATGGAGAAATCGGACAGCATCTACACCCTGCCCGCCGAGTTTGGCTGGAGCGATTTGGGCAGTTGGGGCTCGTTGCAAACCTTACTCAACAGGGATACTGACGGCAACGCTCATGTAGGTCCCAACATCCGGCTCTATGACAGCAAGAACTGCATAGTCCACGCCCAGGATGCCAAACAAGTGGTTGTTCAGGGCTTGGACGGATATATCGTGGCCCTGCGCAATGGCAGATTATTGATTTGCTCGCTCGACCACGAGCAAATGATCAAGGAATACTCCCAAGATTAAAAGGAAAAAACAATCGGATTGTTGGCCGGTGTTCCGGATAACCCGCAGTTGCAGTTAATTGCTGTCAATTTATGAATGGTTTATGAAAAGCTCTAATTGGGTAGGAGGTAAATGTTACTCGTAAAAGGCATTTACCTCCTACCCGATTAAATTATCTGATAGTCACACGTCTAATTTCCCGTTTACTACCTGCACGCATATCCAGAATATAGATGCCTCGGCTTAGAGAAAGACGTCCTATCATATTACCCAAAGTTGCCTTACGGCCACTCGACTTGCCTGCAACTCGTCCATCAATAGTATATATCATGACAGAAACGACTGTTTCGGCATCTATCGCAGAGACAGCTGTCTCATCATCCTTATCACGCGCAATGATATGCAACACACCCTGCTTATCCATAGAACTTGTATCCCACCTCAGACCGTAGGGGGATTCAGAAGAGGTAAAAGATGACAGGTCAGGCAGATCGAAAGTCGGTGTACCACGGAATGTCTCGCATGTCCACACTACGACACTATCACCTGCCACAGGCTTAAATCCATCGCGAAGCGTTACTTTAACTGTTCCATTGACTTCCAATATCCTATTGACTATTAGATATGATCGAGCTGAATTTAGTCCTTTAGCCGTGTTGACATGAAACTCGAGTGTACTACCATTCTGTATATAAGCATAGTCAGCCTTTAACATCCCATAAGGATTAGACAATGTTGCATTTCCCGGAGCCACTGTTCCACCAGTCTGAGCGTACACGCGATAAACATAGCCCAACCCTGACAAACGTCCACTGTCAGCCACGATTACATTCTGTGTGCCAAAGAACTGTTGAACTGCCTGTTTATCGTTCAGATTCAGTGTTCCACCTTTGATACTGATAGCTCCGTTAAAACTGGAACTGGCATTTCGACTCATTGTCCACAAGCCAGAGCCAACCTTCGAAAAACGACAGTCCCTGAAAGTCCCAGCATAGGTGACATCTTCGTTCCGGAAGCCAATAACATATTGTCCTCTACCTGTTAGCATGCCGTTTCCAGTAAGTCCACCCAGATAGAATGTCCTGCCACTATTACTCACCGTCACTCCACTATTGACATTCAAGTTGCCATTGCGAAGTCCTGAATTGTTAAAAGTAAACTCAGGATTATACGTTCCAGTCTTGTTGAAATAAGCATTAAGCGTACCAGAGAACGCACTCCAGTCACCTTTTATCTCCATACGCGGTCCTGTTGCATAGGCAGAAAGTGTACCTTTGCCTGAAAGTTTGCCATTATAGACACATCGCTGATCCATATACCAAGATCCCTCTCCTCCTTCTGGCACCACTACATTAGCAAAATTACTGGAATAACTATAGATATTATCTGGGTCTTGGATTGAACCACCATTGAGGACTATCTGAGATGGATATATGTGCCTATTATTACTTTCTTGTGCACGTACCACACCATCATTCACATAAAGGTTTGGTATAGAAACCGAAGAAGGTAACACCAATATACCTGACCCAGCTTTAACAAGCGAGCCCATACCCGAGAGCGAGCCTGCCATGGTCAGTGTTACTCCATCATCTGTACGGATAGAACCCCCTTTTGTCTCCATTTTCATGGGATGACTTGTAGTGAGAGAGTTTGCTGGCACTAAAGAACCACCATTAAAATTGATTTGATTTGTGTATGAACCAAAGGCACCAATGGTCTCGCCATGCTCAAATCCAAGTTTACTTACCACAAGTGCACCTGCATTGAGATTCAAAGTTCCAACAAAACTGTTTATATTGTCTACACGAACGGTGCCCATACCATTTTGTTCAATATCAACCTTGCCTCCGATGCTATCACCTGTCAGCAGATACTCCTTGTCATTGTTATTAAATAATATAGATCTCGGATAGATAGGCTCACCGATGACCACTGATGTGTTGGATGCATTATCCGTGAAAATGATTTGATCACCACTCACAAAAGATGTGGCATCACCGGTATTATTGTCCTTGAAGTTTTTCTGCTTGTCAAGTTCCCAGAGATTGTCGCTTGATGGAGCCCAAACCACAGAACTCGGCTCGCGCATATCATCAACGACAAGTTTCAACTCGTTGTTTTCAAAAATCAACTTAGACTTAATGCCCTGCAGGCCCGTTAAATTAACTGCATCAAGGTTTCCTTGTATATTTTCTACCTTAGCCAACACATAAACACCTGGCTTTACAGTTGTACTTAAACGTGTGAAATGAAAACGGGGAGCAAGATGTTCAGGTCCAACTGTCCAATCTTTGCTTTCCAATTTGATGACTTTAGCTACAATGTAGTCGCTGTGACCCTCTCCATCAATATCAAAATCTACGATTGATCCAAAGTTCAATAAGAGAGAATCAGTTTCCAATGTTCCTATTCTTCTTTGCGCTCCTGGTCTAATAGATGCTCCATAATCAGCCTCTATGCTGTTAAGAAACCTGCCGCCGTCGCTATTAAGTATCGAAAAACGATTGAGCCATACTCGACTCTTAGTCATTGTGCCATCAAAGTTCAACGTGCCAGCCCAGATATCAGTTGCACCAGTGTGGGTGTGTATTGCATTGGGTAGTGTAAGAATTCCGTCGCCCTGCTTTACCAATCGCATCGCTCCGGCAAAACCTCCACCTGTCAACGTGTGAGCATAGGTAATATATTCAATGTTATCATTATCGTTGTGACCTTTCACCCATGTCGGTGCGTTGTCGAAAAGCACAGAAGGTGAAGCCCCGCTTTCCACTTGGTAAGTTGCGTTATTAGTCTCGTCAAGTAATACTTGTTTCCCATTGTGAGCAAGGCTTACGGTTCCGCCGGGAGAAACGAGTTGCTTTCCCATCTTGGTTACTGGCGGTGGGGCAATGGTTATACCTTCCATCTCTCCTAAATAATAACTTATGTGTGGAGGTTGGTTGTAACCATTCATCTGCCAAACCATGGCATTGCGATATTGGTGGTCGTGAAGCAATGTGTATATACGCCACTTTGTCGGAATAGTAGTCGTATATATACGTAAATTATTATCAATATCGCGCATGGCAATTTCCTCTCGCCAGTCACCAAAGATATCTCCCTGGAAACATGGCGTTGCTTTCGTGTCATTATTAGTATAGGTATCAGCAAACGTTCTGATAGCTCCCTGTCTATATTTGTAGATCGCACCGTTGCTGTTTCGAACTGCCACACCATTAAAACTTTCTTCACACAGATCTCCATCCCAATAAGTGCGAAAATTAAGCGATATCCCATCGTTAGAAATCCCATCTACATGGCCATTGGTTACACAGCTAATAGGCGAATCATGGCCGCTAAAACCTATAGCCCCAGGAATCTCGTCAGTAAAATTACCACACATGGCTCGGCCGTCGTCTGATCCTCCGGCCAAACGATAGTAAATTTTACTGGTCGTAGCGTCCCGATAATTATTTGATGGTGAATCCTCATTACATGCATATATTTCCTGACCATGAACATAAGGATTGAAGTCACCCACGTGTTGTGCATCTCCATGACCAAGTCCTGTTGTGCTGAGTCCCTGCCCATTATCGTCAATAACCATACTGCCAAAACAAATCTCGTCTCGACCGTCCCAGTCTACATCTGCTATCGAATAATTATGGTATCCATTTCCATACCACGGAGAAGAAACGTCATTGCAGTTCCATCTCCATCTAACAGTCAATGCATGAGTTGTCGGATCGATATCGTATGCTATCATCTTATGACGTGTATAGATTCCGCGAGCCAGAAAGAGACTTGGTTTCTTTCCATCCAAATATGGAGCACCAAAGAAATGTTTAGTAGAGCGATGTCCATAACCATCACCCCACGCTTTTTTTAAATCGGTTTCTCCTTGCTCCAGTCTTTTCAGCGGATATTCTCCACAATAGTATGGTTTTCCTGTCCGGCCATTCATATAAACCAAGAATTCGCTTCCAGAATGAATAAACTTTTCAGTCTGTCCGGATACAACATCAGAGCGATAATTCTTGCTCTTATTGCCAATCTCGTATGTAGTTCCATCCGCCATGTGAATAATTGTACCATCAGCAGCACGCATCACGGCCTCCGCCTTTCCGTCCATATCCCAGTCGTAAACTGCGATATTAGTTTCATTATGTTGAAAATCTGTGAGATTTGGCCCACAGTCAATCCACCACAGCAAGGTTCCGTCAAGCTTATATACTTCTATGCGATCAAAATCGACGCTACTGGCTGGAAATCCAGCATTATGGTCCACTGTATTCCACTGCTTAATGAATACTTCCATCTGACCATCACCATCTACATCGCCAAAAGTAGCATCGTTAGGTTCAAAATGTTCAGTTATATCTGTTGTGCCATCGTTCGAAGTCCGCGTGGCTTTAGGAATAACCAAATAGTCTTTATCCCAAACAGAAACGGCAGCACTTCTGGGTTGCTCCACGCCATTGACAACAGCAGATACTGAATATTTGCTTGCTGAATTTCCATCGGCATCTATATAATTGGATATCTCTAACGGAACAACATTAAGCTTTACTCCATCGCGGTAAATGTTATAGCCGACATCATAATATTCCGTACCATAAATACGCCAACTGACGTATACTCCTCCCGAAGGTTGCGAAACAGCTATCAAACCTCGATCTAAAGTATCCATAAAACGTTGTGCTTGCAACCCGAGGATCACTACGACAGACAGCAAGCCTGTCAAAAATATTTTTTTGAACATCGTTGGAAGACTTTTAGTTACAGTATTAAGAATTTTATATTTGCAAATATAGCAATAAAACAAATCAGGACAAGCTTATGTATAACCCAAACTTTGTAATATAACTATTAATAACAAGTATTATACTTAAAAGAGCCACATCTAACTATGATAATAAGTAAAGACATGGCTCTTTCAGTTTTTTGAGAGATAACGATTTACAAACTACAGTTTTATACTTCTATTTTGTTTTGACGCTCTCTCATAAGTAATTTATTATTAATCAAAGATTTATTTAACAATGAACTTCTTACCGTTCTGGATATATATACCAGCAGGCAGGTTAGTCTTGTTAACACGCACACCACTGATGGAGTAAACAGGGGCATTAGCGTCATTAATAGATGAATTATTGTCTATAACACCATTGATTCCTGTAGTACCGGGATTAAAACCCTTGTATGCAAAAATACGCACGCGGTTTATGGCTGTGTCAAAGCGATATAAAGTATAGCCGGTGGCATCGGTTTTCACGATATCTACAGAATGACAAGTGGACTGCTTGTCATAACGATCGTAAGAACCTGTCTTTGTAATCTCCACGAAATTAGGCTTGGCAGCATCATCGGTTACATATTTCGGATCAAAAGAAAGTTCCAGATTATTATATTTTGTTCCATTTACAAACAAACCCTCTTCAAGCAAAATTGCTACATTTGCACGATTAACATTAGGTATCAACGGAAGTACAGCGTTGGAGTATGTTGTTTCGTCCTGTTTCAATGTATATATAGGCAGTGGGGTGGCCGGATCAGTAACGATGGTCTTCACTTTATTCTTATGCGGCTCACCCTCGCTGGTTAGCTCGTTCATCCAGTGTCCAATCCAATGAGAAGTATTCTTATCTTCTAAAGTTCCAGCTACAAAGTAATCCGGCTTAGCGTCAAGTTGTTCTGCTGTCCAATTAATATACTGTACATCCTCAGCTATCTCATATTCTACATCATTTTCTATGGTAATGGAACTGCGGTCATAGTATTCGACTCCATTAACTGGGATAGTATTGGCCGTAACCTGAAGTGAGCCCTTTTTAGTAACCTCCAAATTACCACCATTTTCTATTTCTCCGTTTTCAGAAGTACCGTCTTCATAGTTAATTACGTATGTCAACGCAATGTTGGGATTAAGTAACACCTGTGAATTGTCAATAGATATTTTATATGTTTTTGAAAATCCTTCAGAAACAGAAGCAATTGATACAACAGGTTCCACCAGCTTGATAACTCCAGTCGTCACATTTTTCTCTACAACCTTTGATACAGCATCATTCTTAGTTGTCCAAACCTTCATTGTACCAGACTGGGTGATTCTTAATGTTGCAGTACCAGGTTCTCCAGTTATTTCGTCTTCAGCATCATAATACTCTAACGTTTGTTCTTCACCACCAGGAAGAACATAGTGTAGCACCTCATCTTCATGGAATGTCGCCTTGAAAATTCGATCATTGCCTTGCACCTGCTTTAAAAGAACAGTCGGAGTGTTAGCTACATCTTCATCGGTAGCGTAATACATCTTGATATTCATAAATTGTGTAATACCAAGATAACGTGCCTGATACATTATAATACCACCAGCAAGGTTATCAGCATCGGTAGGAAGAGTGTAAGCTCCACTGGTCAGCGGAGTACCATCAATACTTGAAATATTGTAGGATACTTGCTGTCCGACAACACTCAACGTTACGTTATACCATGTGCCTGCTGCAATATTTACAGAATCCGTATTATTATTCAACTGGAAGTAGCAAGTACCTGTAGGACTCGTTGCTACGCCGCCACTTCCCTTGCATTGGGTCAATTTAAACAAATAGTTAGGAAATACGGTTTGTGCATCACCATAATATGCTGGGAAACTTTCTTTTGCAGACTGAGCTGCAGTAGAATTTATTATAGCAAATTCATTGTTGCGTTGGCTATCTTTAGAGGAATTGTTTCCAAACTGTGCAAAGTTGAAAGAAAAGCTCAAGGTATAGCCATCTTCCGGTAGTGTCACCCCATCCCAAGGCCCATTGCCCCACAGAGTAGAAAACCTTGTGCCGTTAAACGATGCAGTTCCATTACCAAACTGAATGTAGTTTCCATCGTTCGTGTTCACTACAGACGTTGCATTCGTTGCAATGTCACCTCGACTATTGGTCCAGCTTGCCAAAGATGTAGCCTCATCTGTAAAGTTATCCTGATAGATAACCTTATCGTCCGCATTTGCAACTAATGTGCAAAGTGCTAAAGCCGCTGTCAATAAAGTAGACTTGTTCATAATGTATGATTTAAAAGTTTAAGTTATATTCCGACTGACAACCAATGGATGCCTGCCGGATTGAAAAATATTTGTTACCAACCAGGATTTTGGGAAAGAACTTCACCCGACTTCATGATTTCAGTCTGTGGAATTGGAAACAGGTTCCATTTATCAAGCCATTTACCATTACCACGTGTATAGGATACAGTGGTGTAGGTGTATGATGATATAGTTGTTCCATCTTCTGCATAGACTGGAATTATCTCCATACGATGAATATTCATGAACTTTTCACCGTCTTCTTTCCAACGCCGTACATCATAGAAGCGATGACCCTCGAAAGCCAACTCCACGCGACGTTCATTTTTATAGCTTTCCCAAAACTCATCGTTGCTGATCCCTATGTTGAATGAAGGTATTCCTGCACGTTGCCGAGTCTTGCTGGCCATTTCACGAGCAGAGTGCTTAAACTCTTCATTTGTTTCATCAGCAGCGTTTTCCTTTCCTTGAGCCTTGAAATACTGAAACAAAGCCTCTGCATAATCCAAGTAAGCGGCTCCCAGCCGAAAAGTAAGCCACCCATGAGCACTTGTAGTCTGGTAACCTGTCCGCAGGATTTGTGATGGATTGCAATATTTTTTAAGATAATAACCTGTTGGTGTAGCATAAGATGTTGTTGGACGACCATGAAATCCTCCTACATAAGTCTCAAGTGTGGTATGTGTGGTGTTAACTAAGTCATTAGGCCAAACTTCACCGTTGTGAGCAATCGTCATATTGAAACGGGGATCACGATTAGCGTAAGGATTTTGTGCATCATATCCACTCCCCTGTTCATTGATAGATTTTCCATTGGTCATACAATAGGCATCTACAAGGTCTTGGGTTGGACAGTTGCCACCTTGACCACTACTATATCCTACAGGGAAATTATAGGATTCGAAAGTACGTGAAGCTCCCACTCGACGTGCAAACAAGATTTCTCCATACGCTTCCGAATTTGAATAGAAATCAGTTGCCCACAAATTACTATAAGTCTTGGCCAATGTCTTGCCAGCAGCTTGACAACTGTCAATTAATGCCTGACAAGCTTTGGCTGCCTTATACCAACGCTTGACATCATTTGTTGGATTGAACAAAGGACTGGCATGATAAAGTGCTGCCTGGGCGCGAAGAGCCATCACGGCATATTTATTGGCTCGACCTGTCTCCGGAGAAGCAAGTGCCATATCACCGAGATCGGTGTAGTCCTTGATGATACTGTCTTGGATATCTTCACACTCTGCATCGATAAATGCAAAAATAGAATCTGATGAAACACGAGGTAAAGCGGCCTCTTCTGCACCGGTAAGATTGTGTGTCTTCAAGGGTACAGCACCATATTGTCTTACCAAGGTAAAATAAAAATAGGCACGTGCCCATCGACACTCGTACTTATAGTTATTATATTGATAGAGTTTTTTTTCATAATCCTTGTTCATGGCAAATTCCGGAAAATCGAGTCCCGTCCAGTTATCAAGGAATTCATTGCAATAGGTAATGCCTTCCCACGCATTTTTCCATATCGTTGGGCGAGGATTTGCAGGGCTCCACGCCCCGTTGTAAAAGTCTTCAATGGCATTGCCAGAAGTACTGAACTCTGACTCGTCCGTGGCCGAAGAAAGCATTGCTCCACTGAAATTGCCAAAGTCAGCATCCAAATCATTGTAGATAGTGGTCATAAATCCACCTACATATTCAAAGTTTCGGTCAATGTATGAATGGTCAAAAGCCGTGTATTCGTGATAGTCCATCTTGTCGCCACAAGAGAGCAACGAAAGGGAGACCATGGCTGCGCCAAATATTGATTGTCTGATTTTCATATCCTGTCGTATTAAGAATGCTTAAAATGTAAGTGATGCTCCCACCTGTATGCTACGTGTCAATGGCATTACAGCTCCATAAGATTCGGCCATGCCTTCTTTGAGATGATCTGTAGTGAACAGGTCTACACCACGGAGATATATTTTAGCTCGATGAATGAATCCCATATTTGTAAACAGCAACTCCGGCAAATTGTAGAATACTTCGACACTACGAAGCTTGAAGAAGCTACGGTCAAAAAGGTTTAGCGTACTTGTTAAATCGTTATTGGCATTGGCCGTAGCACTTAAACGTGGGAAAATTGCACTTTCCGTGTTATTTCGTTCTGCCGACCAACTGTTGTCGTACAGATATTGCGAAAGCGTGTTTGTTGCAACGGCAGAGCGATACATACCATTGGTATTCATCACTCCAGAATAGCGTCCTACCCCTTGGAACTGAGCAGTGAAACCTAAACCTTTCCATTCAGCACCAACGTGAAAAGTATAATAAAGCTCAGGACAAGTTGTGCTATGGCCAATTGCTGTTACATCGTTGGCATCAATTTTCTTATCGCCATTGACGTCCTCATAACGAACATCTCCGGGATATACTGTAGTGAATGTATGATCAGGATATCCAAGTTGTAGAAGTTCTGCTGTAGAGATTACGCCATCATTATCCAAATCATCTGATTTCTGGAAGAAGCCTACAGCCTTGTAACCAAAAAGTTGATTTAGGGGTAAGCCTGTACGCACGAGATTGGAATATAAGCGTGGTTCCTCAGCCTGTTCCTTGATCGTGTTCTTGTTGAGATTCATGGTTGCACCAATATTAAAAGTCCAGTTACCAGCCACTTTGCTATAGTCTACTGCAACCTCAAAACCATGACTATCTACAACGCCGAGATTCTCGTATGGAGTAGTCAGACCAAAAACAGAAGTATAATTCCCGGCCGTAGACACCCAACTGTCGTAGCGATGTTGGAAATAATAGTCAAAAGACAGATTCAGACCACCAAAAAGTGTTGCGTCCATGCCCACATTGAACTTAGAAGCCTTCTCCCGACCAGGATTGACTGTCTTTGCCTGCGCTATGTAGGTATTGCCAAAACTGGAACCGTAGGAGTAGAACGGATAAGTAACTCCGGCCATTGTATAGAATTGGTCATAGTATGTCCAAATATTGTCTCCGGGGAGAATGTCAGTTTGCAAAATTCCAAACGAAGTCCTCAACTTCAGGAAATTCACCCAATCAGCATTTACCATGAAATTCTCCTTATGGATGTTCCAGGAAGCAGCCAGCGTTGGGGAGAATGCCCACTTTGTACTTGGTGCGAGACGAGAACTTCCCGAAACCATAAGGGTCAAGTCGGCCATATAACGGTCGTCGTATCCGTAATGGGTCCACGAAGAAAAGTTCTGACGATATACCGTAGTGTTTACTCCTGTTAAATCGCTATACTCATAGTCCCATTTCAACTGGCTATAAAGTGCATGTTTGCCAAAGGTTTTATCATAGTTCAGAGAGGAATTGAATATAAAGCGTCTCGTCCACGATTTATTATTAGCTGCTGACCCCATGTTAGAGTCGGCACCATCGGTCGTCAATATAGCGGACGATGGGTCCACAATGCCACCCGTATACCCAGGCACTGTATAGCTACCATACAGGTAAGTGCGGGAATGATCTTCATAAACCTCACTCCATGTATCATATCCTATTTGTGCCTGCAAGGCCAATCCGTCTGTAATGGCCGACAAATCCTGTTCAAGTACCATATCAGCATAGAGAGCACGTTCATGATTCTTGTAGTAGGCAGCACCTGCACTCTGAGCCACAGGGTTTTTGGTAGAATATGTACCATTTCCACCCCACACGCCCTGTGATATTCTCACCGGAAACGCATTGGCAGGAACTGTATAAACCATATTCCACAAGTCGGCCTGACTACCTGGTTGCAGTTGTTCGTCAAGAAGACCAAACAGGTGAGTATGTAACTTGGTTTTTACGGTCAGATCTATATCCATATTGCTACGTAAAGTTGCCCGCGTGTATTTGTCTTGCGTAGAATATCCATCATTCTGGTCAAAATTCTTGACAAAGCCCTTGTTAGTCAATAAATTTACATTGGTGAAATACCTAAAATTTTTACTACCTCCGGTAAACTCAAGGTTGAACTTGTTGGTATGACTAATATTACGGAACGTTTCGTCCACCCAATTCACATTAGGAAAATACAAGGGATTGTCTCCGTTTTTATATGCTTGGAGCACAGCGTCGCTATAGGTCACGGAAGATGCTCCAATGTTTCGCTGAGCTTCATTCATTGCCATACCATAAGTATAGGCATCAACGAACTTTGGCTTATGAGCGAGATAGTTAAAGTCATGGTCGTAAGTAAATCTGATAGCGTGACTATTATACTTGCCGTGCTTCGTAGTAACCATAATGGCACCATTGATGCCCTTATATCCATAGAGAGCTGTAGCAGCCGCATCTTTCAGGACACTCACACACTCTACATCTTCTGCTATAACGTTACTGATAGAACGTTCTACCCCATCAACCAATACTAAAGGAGTGCTGGTGGAAAGCGACTGTAAACCTCTTACGTAAAAGGTGGGATTAGCTACATTGTATAACCCAGCTCCCTGCAAGGCAATCAATCCGTTACCCTGTCCTATAATATTATTGCCTATATTGCTGGCTCCTCGGTGGTTTACGTCGTTGTTCGTAATAATCGACACCGCCGCCGAAGACTGCTCTCTGGAGAACGTCCGGTTAGCTCCCACATTAATTTTCTGCGCCTTGTAAGCCACAGAGTCTATGATATCGTACTGCGCCATTGCAGGCAGGCACGTGCCTGCAATGAGTGTTAGCATGATAATATTTTTACTTTTCATATTTCAAATACTTTGACTATTAGAATTACTCCCATCCTGGATTCTGTACGAGGCCATAGCCCTTGTTGATTTCTGCCTGTGGGAATGGGGACAGTAACCAGCGCCGTACATCGTTACTCTCTGGATCTCTTCCCCAAAGGTCTCGACCATTAGCAACGATCTTTACCTTCTTGTAAGTAAAATAGTGCGGCTGACGCGATGATTTATCGGTAAGTTTATCACCATTCGACCACTGTGTGTCGCTCTCCACCCATTCTCCTGTAGAATTTTGCTTCAGACGGTGCATCTCAAGTGCATGGAGCTGTTTGGTCATCCAGTCCGTGCGGCGATATCGTATCATGTCAAACCATCTGATATTCTGCAATCCGAGCTCGCATGCTCGCTCACGAAGAATCTCCTCCAACAATGCGTTCGACTCGTAAAGTCTGCCCGCATTAACGGGTTCTGTATAAACTGTATTGGTATACGGTTTATTTTTAAATACACGTTGACGCAGAGAACCAAGTCCCACACGAGACCGGACAACATCAACATTCTCGCAAGCTTTTTCTATATCTGGATTACTCTTCATCAGCAACGCTTCAGCATACATCAGATGCATCTCATTGAGAGATAGATAAACCCACTGAGTTTGATAGCGAATGTTGTCACCGGAATTATTCGTTCCGTTACCCAAATAATACTTGTTAAAGCCATAACCTGTACCAAACATACCTGTTTGTGTCTTAATTCCAGCCAGCGCATCCGTACCACCAGCCCAGAGTTCCCAGATATCTCCCGACATGGATCCTGTAGTCCAATCGAGATTTTTCTTCACTCCATTGCAAATCACCTCCTCATAAAGTCGGGGGTCTCGTGTTAGTGTTACATTGATGAGTTGCTGTGATAGCGACGTTTCCCTTCCACGCAGGAACATACTGTTTAGTCCACGGGCACTTGCATTCGGTGTACCCAAACTCGTCATCCTCAGTGTGCCGTCATCATTGTAAACATAGCCATAGGCCTTGTCCCAATCAAATGGGTCACCATTAGACCAAGGAAACATTTCTACATATTCCTCTGTTGGCCAATAAAGATTACGCGGAACAGAAAAAGAATACCAACTGTGCCAGCAATAGCGACCGGATATAAAATTGTCATAGCTACCTACACGGACAGAATGTAATATCTCTTTGGAATCCTGCAAATAATATCCTTTACGATAAGCCAAACGGTATTGCTCCGGTGTAGGCTTTTTGCCTTCTGCCTGTGATATGGCGTAATAACCATTGGCATTCAAATCGTCGAAAAATTCCTGGCATGCCTTGTAGAAACGATCCCAACGTTCCTGATACTTAGAGGCATCTACATACATTATATAAGGTTTTACTTCATCAGAAGCTCCTTGATAATAAGGTTGACCATCCTTGGGATTGAAAATTGGGGATGCTGCCATTTGTAGGATCTTAGCTTTCAGGGCACGTGCACCTGCACGCGTCCAACGTCCGGTTTCCGTTTGAGGATCGGTCACTACCCAAGGAAAATTTTTGTCAACAATAGCTGAATCAAGCTGATCTACCATATAATCAACACATTCCTCAACCGTATTACGAGAAAACTTCCCAGTGGTTTCACTCACCTCCAAAGCATGATCCAAGATTGGAATGCCACCATAATGCTGGAAGCAGTCCCACATACGAGCAACTTTCAGACACCGAGCCTCAGCCTTAAGACGAGCCTTTTCAACATTGTCCATACCGGGAACTTGGTCGACATTTTCTATAAAAATGTTAGCCGCGCGTACAGCTTCCCACACCCGCTCTTTATCAAATGAGAACAGGGGGCCGTCAAGTGCATCAGAAGTACGCGTCACATTAGCTGTGAGCTTACCGGTATAATACTGTCCGTAAACTGCAGCTCCGTTCCAGCCCATGTGCCAACAATCAGTCAATGCATCAAACTTACCAGCGTAAGGGTTGGAAGAGTGTGCCAGCCTCGAACTATTAACATAAGGTAAACCATAATACTGCATAGAATAGATACCTACCAAAAACTGGCGTGTGTATTCGGCATTGCTGAATACCGTGTCTTTGGTGGCTTCCGCTCCCGAGGGCTTATCCAATGCGGCATCGCCAAACGAGATATTGTCTGTACATGCTGTAAAAGCAAAACCTGTCAACAAGAGCGATATAGTAGCTTTATATATATTCTTCAAAATCATGTTTCTATAGAATTTTATGTTCATTATGACAAATCTGCTTGCTTAGAATGATAAGTTCAAACCTATGGTATAGGTACGCTGCAATGGATATGACGGTGCATTGGAGGCACGTGTCTCCGGATCTCCCCACTTATATGGCGTAAATGTCAGGAGGTTATAACCACTGAGCATCACTTCGCATTTTGTGATACCAATGGTTTTGAGTGCACGATTATTGAAGTCATAGCCCAGTGAGAGTGTTTTCAGTCGCAAGTATTTGGCATCCTTCTCATAAAGAGTGCTCTCCGCATAGTTATTGCTCTCGCTTGCCCACGAAGCCCGGGGATAGTCGGCGTTATGATTTTCCGGAGACCACGTGTTATCCACGTGATATTGCAACAAGCCTCCATAGATGTTGTCAGCCGAGCGGAAGAACGGACGCCGGAAAACATCACTCAACATTCGACTTACATTCCATGCACCTGTAAATTGTGCGTTAAATGCGAGGCGCTTCCATTCGAAACCCAAGGTAAGTCCGCCTACATAATGTGGATCATCTGTATAGCCATAGTCTCTCGACATATCGTTCTCATCAATTTTCCCATTTCCATCAAGATCCACCAAGACACAGTCTCCAGGTTGAAGGTCGCTGGTCATTTGTTCTGGCCATGGCATACCGAAATTCTGTTCATATTCAGCCTTGGTCTGCTCACCTTCATAGAACTTCCAGAATTGATATTGCGAACGAGCGCCAATACGATGCCCCTTGGCATATTGATAGGTGTTGTTTTTAGGGGCTTCCTTCATCTCTAACACTTCATTCCAGTTGTGTGATAAATTTACCTTAGCCCAATAACGGAAATCGTTTCCTATCTTATCATTCCAGTTCAACGAAATTTCCCATCCATGGCTATTCACTTCACCTAAGTTTGCATAGGGAACAGTGAATCCAATCAGACTTGGAACGGTTCCGTCAATAAGCAGAATATCTGTACGGTGCTCGAAATAATAATCAAAGGTTGTACGTAGACGGTCATTAAAGAAATTAATATCAACACCATAATCCTGCTTAAAAGCTTTCTCCCAACCCACATCGGGATTATTCTTTGATTGCTCATAGGCACCTTTCGTAGCAGTCGGGTTAATTTGTGGTGCCCAGATACCAAATGCATAACCATGATAGTTGTCCCCACTGACATACGCATTGCTTGCCAATGCGTCGGAGCCTATGTAATAAGGATCAGAAAGATACATGAAACGACGACCAGTCGTTGTCTTGTCATTGCCGACCAACCCCCAGGAAGCACGGAGTTTCAAAAAGCTTACAAGCTTCTTAACGGGGTGGAAGAAGTTCTCATCGCTCATCACCCAGCCTACTGAACCAGCAGGGAATACACCAAAGCGCTTGCCGGGAGCAAAGTTCTCAGAGCCATTATAGCCGATGTTGAATTCGGCCATATATCTGTTCTTATAGTCATAGGTAGCTCGCCCAACAACTCCCACATAACTTCTGGGAGTGTCAGAGTAAGCAGAGGAGTAATAATACTGTTTGCTCTGGTTATACAGCAAAAGACCAGATACGGTATGGGAGCCAAACACCCTGTTGTAGTTAAAACTACCCTCAAAATACCAATCCCTTCCTTTGCTTTGGCGAGAGCCGTAGGTTGGCACGGTAGTCTCGCCATCCTTACGAAAAAGAATCGAGCCATCTGGCTGTATCATAGGATAATAGGCTGCAACCGAAGATTTGCCTTCCTTATAGATACCGTATGCGGAATTATAAGAGCCCTTAGCCTTGAAAACAAGACCTTTGGTCAGCATGTCCAGTTTCTGCTCGAGCACAAGATCCATCTGAAGCTTATTGTTATTCGTTTGCATAAACCCATTACCATAATAGGCCATGCCCGTGCCTCCTGTAAACGGAAGCTGAAGTCCATCGGTGTAATCGGTCGTCGTATACACCATTTTACCGTCTACAATACCCGGACTTGAGAACGGAGTAGCGTAATAGATGTTCTTGATCATTCCTGAAGACCCTTGGCCGGTGTATGGTTTATCAGCATTGTTCACGTTACCTGCCACATTGAAAGACAATGTCGTGGTTTTCGTTGCCTTGAGATCAAGGTTAGCGCGATAGTTGAAGCGTTGATATTGGTAACCATAATCATATGGCATTTCAAATTCCTTGAACAGTCCACCTTGTGTGTACATACCAGCAGAGATGAAGTATCTGACACGATCAGTACCTCCCGAAATGTTCATATTGTGCTGGGTCTGCAAGGTTACATCCTTCATGATATAGTTGGTCCATTGGGTGTTGGGAAACCGTATAGGGTCAGAACCATCCTTAAATTTTTGCAACACTTCCTCACTAAACATCGGAGCTTGTCCATCATTGGCACGCATCCGATTATAAAAAACACCATAGTCATAAGAGGTTGCTTGCTCTACCATTTTTGTGGGCGTTAATGCTGACCAATTGGTCGAAAAAGAGATCTTTGCCTTACCCTCTTTGCCTCGTTTGGTTGTAATCAGCACGACACCATTGGCACCACGAACACCAAATACGGCTGTGGCCGACGCATCCTTTAACACCGTGATGCTTTCTATTTCATTAGGGTCAATGTCTGTCATTGAACGTTCAACACCATCCACCTGAATGAGTGGGGAAGAATCTCCCCACGTAGCCTTACCACGCACAAACACGGTTGCCGCATCTGAACCAGGCTCACCGGAATACTGCACCGTGGTCACGCCAGAGAGCTGCCCTGCCAACACGTTGTTGACCGAAGAAACCGGTGTGCGAACCAAATCCTCACCCTTGACGGATGAAAGAGCGCCGGTAACGGTGACCTTCTTTTGCACACCGTAAGCCACAACCTCTACTCCACCAAGTTCCACGGCTCCAGCAGATTTCATTTGTATCTTCATGCCCTCCTTGGCAGAAGTTTCCACATCTACCATGCCCAGATAAGTAATTTTGATTTTAGTACCGGGGCGAACATTCAGCGTAAAGTTTCCGTCCAAGTCTGTGACCGTTCCCTGAGTGGCTTTTGCTCCAACGATAAGAACACTTGCTCCGATAATAGGCTCGCCCATGTCATCCACAACCGTGCCGTGAACAGACTGTTTCCGCTGCACAACTTGTGTGTCAGCATATAGTGGTCTTACGCCAAACGGACTGAATGTCAAAGCAGAACAGAACACCACACAGATGGAAGTTCTTGAAAACAGCTTGTTTTTATTCATTTGTTTTAGGTTTATATTATCAAACAGATAGCTCTGCAATTTCCTCCTCCCATATCGGTAGGAGGAAGTACGAATGAGCAAAACTTCAAATTGGATTTGTCTAAGCTTTAATTTTCGGTTTAATTACGGTGCAAAATTATTAATAATTGTCAAGAGAATACCTGAAATTTTGATTTTAAAGCATGTTTTTTTGATTCATTTAAACTATCAAGTAAATTAGTTTGGATCGGCCTGTGTTCCGGATAACTGTCTATATCAATTGAATAATAACCAAAAGCTGCGGGAAGGCTATCCATGAAGAGCCTTCCCGCAGCTATGTATATAAGGTGCTGTTTAGTTGCGCTGTTTCTTTTTGTGGGTAGGAATATTAAATTCAATTACCTTTGAAATCGCTTGCGAACCCTGAATAACACTCACACAAAATTTTGCCATTCCGTTTTTCAGGCGGTTGTCTGCCTTCACAAGTGCGGTATAACGGATGCCCCTGCCGGGCATGATGCTTTCGACGTGCATGTTCGGTGAAATCAGGATGTGCTTGTTTTTGGTAGCCTCAACAACGATGGGCTGAACATCATAGAGAGGTTGGCTGCTCCTGTTCATCACTTCAAAAATAATTTTGCACAACTCTCCACGTTCTATTTTACCGTTTTGATTATCATCTATAAATCGTGCGTTGCGTATCTCTATAGCCGGTGTGTATGTCAACCCCTCAGCCAGACTTTCTACACTTGACTGCATGGGAAGAGTCGCTTCTGGCTGTCGGGCACTGTAATCTCCAGTGTAGTCGGTTGAGTTGAAATCGTAAAGGCGATCATCGCCGCTGTTTGTTTCGTCGAAGCCGCTGTCGTAGGACTGATCTGTGTTGGCCTGAGACGCACCTTGCTCTTGCTTCATCCGGTTGCGCCTGGCACGCGCAGCACTCCGCTCTGCCTTGTCGTGCTGATATTCCTCGATATCGCGCCGTCGCTGTTTGTCCTGAGCATTTCCTATGGCGCCACCTACAACCGCGCCGCCGGCCATGCCAACAATCGTCCCAATGTCAGAACCGCGAGGACCATCTGCTATTCCTCCTATCGCAGACCCCAGAATGGCACCCAAGGAGCTGCCACCATACGCACCACTGCCCGCGTAACTTCCACATCCATTGAAAATTACAGATGCCAGCACGAGCATGAACAAACCTTTCTTCATAAACCGTATTTTTGGAACTACGTACAAAGATATGGGAAATAAATGATATCCCCTTGATATTTCCCCTCTTTAACGTAGGGATTTCCCTAATTCGACTTATACATCAGATCAGCTTTCTCCGAACTAAGCAACTGAAGAATGTCCAGTTTGCTCATCACCGTCCGTCGTATAGTTGTCTCTAAAAAATGGTTAAGTTATAATCTCTCAACTTTTACTCGACTCGAAATCAGCCAACTAAACTTGAGCATTCTTTTTTACAAACTCCTCTCCATATTTCACGTATTTTAAAAACATTTGGTTATTGCCTGAAATTCAGGAAATTCACATAGACTTTTAGTTTGTTGGTAGTCAGCCCATTCCGTAAAGTGGCGCCAGACTCCCTTGTTTTATGCCTTGCGATTGAATATCGAATGGCCATGCGGTGGAGCCCGAACCGGCAGCTGGATAAGGCTTCGACGCACTCCCGTTAGGTTCTAATCGCACTGCAAATAGACAGCAATCATAACACGATGATTATTTTCAGCCCACACGGGCAGAAAACGAGTTTTAAAACATGGCGCATTTCTTTCTAATTGGTCACAATGAGAAAGGTCTGAGTTAGATAAAATATTTTTACATCGTCTCTGCTGCGACCCCATTCAACTTTGCAAAATTTTTGAAACTAAGAGGGGTCAGAAATAGACACACCACAACACAAAAAGTAAGTCGCTATACCACAATTAGAATGAATTGCGGC
>NZ_GG704781.1:988204-990313 GCF_000160535.1 Hallella bergensis DSM 17361
TGAATTGCCAATACATAACGACTTGCGTTGCCTGACAACATATGATGCAGGCCTGCAATACGACCAAGAAAAAACCGCACAGAATATGTTGTTCCGCGCGGTTTTTCGATTTATGCTTAACTTCTTTCACCGATTGCCATCGGCCGGCAGAAGTGTTTAGATTCGGTTGGCTATCCACTCCCCTATTTCCTTGGTGCCATAACTTCGGACACCTTCTACTTGAATTTCGGGTGTGCGAATGTTGTTCTCGAGTGCGTCGTCACATGCCTTGCGAATGGCTGCCCCCTCCTCTTTCAGTCCAAAATGCTCGAGCATCATGGCGGCAGATAGAATCATGGCCATGGGGTTGGCGATGTTCTTGCCCGCTGCCTGGGGCCAGGAACCATGCACCGGTTCGAAAAGCGGGGTGTGCTCACCAAGCGAGGACGAGGGCTGGAGCCCCATGGAACCGGTAATGGCACTGGTCTCGTCAGTCAGGATGTCGCCAAAAGTATTCTCGGTAACGATGACATCGAAGAATCGAGGTTCGGTGAGCACGCGCATGGAGGCATTGTCGATGAACATATAGTCTACGCTGACCTCAGGATATTGCGGTTCCATCTCCTGCGCAATTTGACGCCAAAGGCGCGAACTGGCCAGCACGTTGGCCTTGTCGACCACCGTAAGGTGCTTGTTGCGGTTCATCGCAAACTCGAAAGCCACCTTCAGGATGCGCTCTATCTCATGACGGTGATATATATCGGTATCGTAGGCCTTGTCGTTGTCCTGATACTTTTCTCCGAAATACATGCCGCCGGTCAGTTCACGTATCACCACAAAGTCGGCTCCCTTGATGATCTCCTCCTTGAGCGGCGACTTATGGAGCAAGCAGTCGAACGTGGCCACGGGGCGCACATTGGCAAAGAGGCCGAGCTGTTTGCGCATGGCCAGGAGGCCGGTCTCGGGGCGCACTTTCAGCGTGGGATCATTGTCGAAGCGCGGGTCGCCCACTGCAGCAAAGAGTACTGCATCGGCATCCATGCACACCTTGAAGGTTTCTTCGGGGAACGGGTCGCCCACCTCGTCGATGGCATGAGCACCGCAAAGAGCCTCCTTGTACACAAATTCATGGTTGAATTTCTTACCCACAGCGTTGAGCACTCCGATGGCTTGGGGCATAATCTCCGGCCCGATACCGTCGCCGGCAAGAACTGCAATGTTCAATTTCATAGTCTATAATTTTTTTGGGTTGTTGTTCTGTTGTTCTGGAGATTGCGGATGTTATGGTGCAAACGAACAAGACAGTCCGTGAAGCATCAGCAGTCCTGGCGTTGTCAGTTAGGAAATTTCCTGTCTGCAACCTCATTTTCCACAATGTTCAGCATTTTAAAAGTGGCCTTGATGGCCGATTCTGTCTGATCGACATCCAATCCTTGGGTACGAATCATGCGTCCAGACTCTTCGTGCCAAGTGATCACGGTCTGCACAAGGGCATCGGTATGGCCGCCCGGCGGTATGGACACGGTATAGTTGGCCAATCTCGGGAAGGTGCGGTTCAGGTTTTCCTTATAAATCTTGCGCAGTGCCTTGACAAACGCGTCGTACTGCCCGTCTCCGGTCGACTCGCCCATATAGTCCTTTCCGTTGATTTCCACCTTGATGCTGGCAATGGGTTTTAGCCCATATGAAGTGGAGACCATATAGCTCAGGAGCTTCACACAATCCTCCTGCGTGTTATGCTTGAGCACATCAGAAACGATGAACGGCAGATCGGCCTGGGTCACAAACTCCTTGCGATCGCCAAGTTCAGTGATTCGCTGCGTCACCATTCGGGTTTGCTCAGGGGTGAGTTCCATACCCAGTTCCTCAAGGTTTTTCTCAATATTGGCCTTGCCGGAGTTCTTTCCCAAGGCATACGCACGCTTCCGACCGAAACGTTCGGGTTTCAATTCGTTGCAGTAGAGATTGTCCTTGTTGTCACCATCAGCATGAACTCCAGCCACCTGTGTAAAGACATTCTCGCCAACAATCGGTTGGTTGGGAGCCACGGCAATGCCGCTGTGATCTTCCACCACACGACTGATCATGTTAAGCTGACTCTCGTTGATATTGGTCCTGACATGCAACTGA
>NZ_GG704781.1:990760-1033565 GCF_000160535.1 Hallella bergensis DSM 17361
CATGGGAGCATTGCCGCAACGCTCGCCAAGCCCGTTCACCGTGACATGCACACCCCGACACCCCGACAGTACGGCAGCTAACGTGTTGGAAACGGCCAAGTCGTAATCATTGTGCGAATGGAAATCAAAATGCTTGTCGGGGTAGCGGCTCACCATTTTGCGCACATAGTCGGTGCACTGCATGGGGTTCATGTGACCCAGAGTATCGGGCAGCATGAAGCGCTGAATCCCTGCCCCTTTGAGTCCGTCCATGATTTGATAGACATATTCCTCGGAATCTCTCATGCCCGAGCTCCAATCTTCCAAGTAGAGATTAACCTTCAGGCCATGCTTTTCGGCGTAGTCTACCTCTTCCAAAATATCGTCGATGTGCTGCTGGGTTGTTTTGTGGAGTTGCTGTGTGCAGTGCTTCAATGAGCCTTTGGCGAGCAAATTAATAACCATTCCGCCTCGTTCGCGTATCCAGTCGATGGACTGGTGATGGTCTACAAACCCCAACACCTCGATTCTGTCAAGATAACCCTCTCTTTCTGCAAACCTGCAAACCTTGTCGACGGCATCTTTTTCGCCCTCCGAAACACGGGCCGAGGCTACTTCCAGACGGTCTACGTTGACCTCCTTAAGCAGCATGCGGGCAATCATAAGTTTCTCGTGGGGCAGAAAGCTCACCCCGCTGGTTTGCTCACCATCGCGGAGTGTGCAGTCCATGATTTCCACAAAACTATTTGCTCGGCGTGACGCTTCAACATTCATTAGCACGTTTCCTTTCATATTCTTCCACCTTGTCGAGATTTCGAACAAGGAAATCCACGTCGTCGAGACCATTCATCAGGCAATGCTTCTTATAGCCGTTGATCTCGAAATGCTCACTGCGCCCAGTGGCTAAGTTGGTGACTGTCTGATTGGGCAAATCTACTTCAACCTTCGATTGGTGGTCTTTCTCAATCGTTCTGAACAATTCTTGCAAGAAATCTTCGCTGACAACAACAGGCAGCACGAAATTATTGAGTTCGTTGTTTTTATGGATATCGGCAAAGAAAGAGCTGATAACCACACGGAATCCATATCCAGCAATGGCCCATGCCGCATGCTCACGGCTTGAGCCTGAGCCGAAATTCTTGCCGGCAACAAGAATAACGCCCGAATAACTGGGGTCGTTGAGCACAAAGTCGGGATTGGGATTGCCATCCTTGTCGTATCGCCAATCGCGGAAAAGGTTGTCTCCAAAGCCTTCCTTATCGGTGGCCTTGAGAAATCTGGCAGGTATAATCTGGTCTGTATCAACATTCTCCAATGGAAGGGGAATGCAGCTTGATGTTATAATATCGAATTTCTGTTTCATCTTTTTGAATATTGTTTGCTTGGACTACTTGCTTGACATCAACTCCCGTGGGTCAGTTATCTTGCCTGTAACGGCAGCCGCTGCAGCCACCAGCGGACTGGCCAGAATGGTGCGCGAGCCAGGACCCTGGCGCCCCTCGAAGTTGCGATTGGAGGTCGAAACTGCATAAAGCCCTGCCGGAACCTTGTCGTCGTTCATGGCCAGGCAGGCCGAACAACCCGGTTGTCGAATGGCAAAACCAGCTTCTTTCAGAATGACGTCGAGTCCCTCGTCACTGATTTGCTTGGCAACAGCCCATGATCCAGGCACCAGCCAAGCCACAACATGGTCGGCCTTCTTATGTCCTTTCACCAATGAAGCAAAGGCGCGGAAGTCTTCGATGCGACCATTGGTGCATGCTCCAAGAAACACATAATCTATTGGATGACCCAGCAACTGCAGTCCGGGCTCGAAGCCCATGTAGCGAAGACTTTTCAGAAACGAAGCCTGCTCGGACTCGTCTATCTCTTCCAGAGCAGGCACACGACCACGGATACCAATGCCCATGCCCGGGTTGGTGCCGTAGGTAATACGCGGTTCGATATCAGCTGCATCGAACACAAGTTCCTTGTCGAACACGGCGTCATCGCCGGAATACAATGTTTTCCAATAGGCCAAAGCTTTGTCCCAAGCCTCACCTTGCGGTGCATACTTGCGACCCTTGATATATTCGAATGTCCTTTCGTCCGGTGCCACAAAGCCACCGCGCGCGCCCATCTCTATCGAAAGGTTGCAAAGCGTGAGCCGTCCCTCCATGGTCATGTCGCGAACCACGTCGCCAGCATACTCCACGAAGTAGCCGGTAGCACCCGAAGTGGTGAGTTTCGACATCAGATAGAGTGCCACATCCTTAGCCGTCACACCCAGCTGCAGCTTACCATTGATGCTGATGCGCATCGACTTGGGTTTCTGCTGAAGAATGCACTGCGACGCAAGCACCATTTCAACCTCTGATGTTCCGATACCAAAGGCTATGGCTCCCATGGCACCATGGGTAGACGTGTGCGAGTCGCCGCACACGATAGTCATTCCGGGGAGCGACAGTCCGGTCTCGGGACCTACCACATGAATGATGCCGTTCTCCTTGGTATTCATCTTGAACTCAGTCAAGCCAAACTCCTCACAGTTTCTGCTCAGCACATCTATCTGTTTACGACCAACGGCATCTTCTACCGGCTTGTGCTGGTCGTGGGTCTGAACATTATGGTCGGGCATGAAATTCATTTGTTGGGGGCGAAACACTTTCAGGCCTCTCCTGCGCATACCATCGAATGCCTGGGGCGTGGTTACCTCATGACCGTAAAGCCGGTCAATGTAAAGCTGGGTCGGCCCGTCTTCTACAACTTGTACCACATGGCAGTCCCAGATCTTGTCGAATAATGTGTTCATAATATGTTTTTGATCTCTTACTTGGTTCTGAATTTATTGATACAATCGATATAAGCTTCGACCGAAGCGGTAACAATGTCGGTATTGGCGCCAAAACCATAATACACATTACCATCATACTCCACCTGCATGTGTACCTTGCCCACATCGTCGGAGCCCTTGGAAATGGCCTGAATGGTGAATTCCTTCAGGGTCATCTGCTTGCGCACGATGCGCTTCAGGGCTGTGATGGCCGCATCCACAGGACCATTGCCCGTCGATGACTCCTCAAACTTCTGCCCGGCGATGTCTAGTCCGATGCTCGCCACGCTGCGGACACCCTTGCCCGTGGTGACCTGAAGATAGTCGAGGCTGACGCTACGGTTAGCGGCGGTGTCGGCACCAGCCAGCATCAGCACGTCGTCATCCGTGATTTCCTTTTTCTTATCGGCCAGCTTCAGAAACTCCTGATAGACATTGTCAAGCTTGGCCTCATCCTCCACATCTACTCCATTCACCTGAAGACGATACTTCAATGCTGCTCGGCCAGACCGGGCTGTCAGCACAATTTCGTTGTTATCAAGTCCAATGTCCTTGGGATCGATAATCTCATAGGTCTGCACGTTCTTCAGCACCCCATCCTGATGAATGCCACTGGAATGTGCGAACGCATTACGACCCACAATGGCCTTGTTAGGCTGTACGGGCATATTCATCAGCGACGAGACCATACGCGACATCGGATATATCTTGTTGGTATTGATATTGGTGTCAATATTGAGATGCTTATGGCACTTCAAAATCATGGCCACCTCCTCCAGAGAAGTGTTGCCGGCTCGCTCGCCAATACCATTGACAGTCACCTCAACCTGACGGGCACCGGCCAACACACCACTCAACGTGTTGGCAGTGGCCATGCCCAAGTCGTTGTGACTATGCGTGGAAATAATAGCCTTGTCGATGTTTTCGACATGTTCTTTCAGATATTCTATCTTGGCCGCATATTCGTGAGGCAGGCAGTAGCCTGTGGTGTCGGGAATATTAACCACCGTGGCACCAGCCTTGATCACAGCCTCGACCACCTGAGCGAGGTATGCATTGTCAGTGCGGCCGGCATCCTCAGCATAAAACTCCACATCCTCCACATACTTCTTAGCATACTTCACGGCTCTGACCGCACGTTCGATAATTTCCTCGCGTGTAGAGTTGAACTTATACTTAATGTGCCACTCACTGGTGCCGATTCCCGTGTGTATACGCTTATGCTTGGCATATTGCAGAGACTCAGCGGCTACGTCAATATCTTTTTCCACTGCGCGGGTCAGTGCACAAATCGTTGGCCAGGTTACAGCCTTGGATATCTCGACCACAGAATTGAAATCGCCCGGAGAGGAAACCGGAAACCCCGCCTCGATGACGTCCACTCCCAGTAGCTCCAACTGTTTGGCCACTTGAATCTTCTCCACTGTGTTCAGTTGGCACCCGGGCACCTGTTCGCCGTCCCGGAGCGTCGTGTCAAAAATGTAAAGTCTCTCGCTCATAATACAATTTTTTATTCTACCAAAAACAAAAAAGCCTTCCCACTAATGGAAGTGGAAAGGCTCTGTTTCTTATTTATACGTTAGACACTCGCACACACCTTCACACTCCCGACTACCGGATGCAGTCGAATAATAATGGAAATAATAAGGGAATTCAGTGCAAACATCTTGTTCTATCTTCTATTTGGTTGCAAAGATAACACTTTTAGACAAAAACAACAAACAAATTATAACTTTTTTGTCTGGTTTTCTTTTAAAACAACAGAATAGATGGGGTTCTTCCTTAAAAAGAAACACCTGTGGGGATTCCTCCGAAGGGGTCGTCATCGTCCTGGTTCATACGCGAGCCGATAATCTCCCCACCTCCCAGACTGGAAGGCAGCGGAGCCAGCATGGCATCCTCAGGATTTGCAAAACGCGTGTATTGTCCCTGGAAAGACAGCAGCACATCGCCGGTTGCCCCCTTACGGTGCTTGGCAATAATAATCTGCGCCTTACCCCTGAGGTCATTGCCTTTCTCGTCCTCCAACAGATGATAGTATTCCGGACGGTGCACAAATATCACCATGTCAGCATCCTGCTCGATAGCTCCCGACTCACGGAGGTCGCTCAACTGCGGGCGTTTGCCCTCAAGACCTTCTCGGTTTTCAACGGTTCGGTTCAACTGCGACAGTGCCAGGATAGGGATATCCAGCTCCTTGGCCAACCCCTTGAGCGACCGTGAGATTGTAGATACCTCCTCCTGACGGTTGCCAAAGCGCATGCCATTGGCATTCATGAGCTGTAAATAGTCAATCATGATCACCTTCACACCTTTTTCCCTCACTAAGCGACGAGCCTTGGTGCGAAGTTCAAATATAGACATTCCCGGCGTGTCGTCTATATAAACCGGTGCACCGGTGAGCTTGGCCAAATTCTTGTCCAGCCTCTCCCACTCATCACGCGCAAGTTGGCCGTTCATGATTTTCTTACCCTCAATCTCGCAAACGTTGGATATCAAGCGGTTCACAAGTTGCACATTATTCATCTCAAGAGAGAAGAATGCAATGGGTTCCTGATGGTCCACCGCAATATTCTTAGCAATGGAAAGTGCAAACGAAGTCTTACCCATGGCAGGTCGCCCGGCAATAATCACCAAGTCGCTCTTCTGCCAGCCGGAAGTCATGTCGTCCAACTTTCCAAATCCCGAAGCAACGCCTGTCAGACCGTCCGACGTTGCCGAAGCTTTCTGAAGGATATCGACTGCTTGACGTATCACCGGATCGATTTGGGTATAGTCCTGCCGCATATTCTTCTGCGAAAGCTCAAAAAGACTACCCTCTGCCTCCTGCATCAGCTCATCGACATCAACCGTAGCATCGAACGCCTTGGTTTCGATAACGCTGGCAAACGAGATGAGTTGCCGGGCAAGAAACTTCTGTTGTAATATCTTGGCATGATACTCTATATGTGCCGACGAAGCCACTTGCGAGGCCAAGTCCACCACGTATGCGGCTCCACCGACATCCTCAAGTGCTCCTTCCTTCTGCAGTTCATTGGTCACCGTCATGATGTCCACCGGTCTCTCGTTCATATTGAGCGATCGAACGGCTGTAAATATCTTCTGGTGACTGGGCTCATAGAACGTCTCGGGACGAAGGATTTCGGCCACCACCGAGAAAGCATCCTTGTCGATCATCAATGCACCGAGTACTACCTTCTCTACATCCACAGCCTGAGGCTGCATGTGGGCATATGTAGGGTCTATAGGGGCAGAAGCCTTGCGGCGGGTTTTGCCCGAATTATTTGTTTTAACTGGTTCTGGCATGGTTGTTTTTTGTTGTATGGGCAAATTTACAAAAAATAGTTCATTATTGGCTTGCCTTAGCAAAAAAAAGAAAATAACACCTCTGTATATCCAAAAATTCAGTATTTTTGCAAGGAACAAATACAAACGCCATGCTAACATTCCCCTGTGCCAAAATTAACCTTGGACTGAACATCACATCCAAGAGAGATGACGGCTATCATAATCTCGAAACTGTATTCTATCCCATCCCATTAACCGACGTGCTCGAGATAAAACGCATGGACGAAGACTTCCCATCCGAATACGCCTGCGACCTGAAGATTACAGGCAACAGCATTGATGGCGACGAGCAGTCCAACCTCGTGGTCAAGGCCTATCAATTGTTAGCCGCTGACTTTACCCTACCCCGCATCCACACACACCTGTTCAAGCGCATTCCCTCCCAAGCCGGCCTGGGGGGCGGATCGTCGGATGCGGCGTTCATGATCCGACTGCTCGATGAGCGTTTTCGCCTCAATCTCGGCATTGCAGAGATGGAACGTTATGCTGCGCGACTTGGCTCCGACTGTGCTTTTTTCATTACTGCAGAACCCTCCTTTGCCACCGGGCGAGGCGAAATACTTGAACCGGCCGATGGTCCCAAAGGCAATCTGCATGAATATTATATAGGTATAGTCAAGCCTGATATTGCCATTTCCACGCGCGAGGCTTTTGCACACATTACCTGTCGTCAACCTGAAAAGAGTTGCCGCGACATTGTGCGGCAGCCCATCAGTACATGGAAAGATGAATTGATAAACGACTTTGAAGCTTCAGTCTTCATAGCCCACCCGCAACTGTCCCGCATCAAGCAACGGCTTTACGACCTCGGAGCCGTCTATGCACAAATGAGTGGGAGCGGCAGCGCGCTGTTTGGTATTTTCCAAACCGACCCACAGCAACTGGATCAAGAGTTTGGCGATTGCTTCACCTTCAGCTGTAAACTGTAGGGAATTTCAAAAAGACAAGACCAAACCCACAGAGAGACAGCCTGTCTTCTCTCTGTTGGTTTGGCTTTACATTTAGTCACATTGGAAGATGTCGCGCGTGTAAACCTTCTCGGCCACATCGTCCAAAACCTTATCATAACGGTTGGCAATAATCGTTTGGCTCTGTTGCTTAAACGCATCAAGATCATTGACCACCCTACTTCCAAAGAAGGTTGTGCCGTCCTCAAGCGTCGGCTCGTAGATAATCACCACCGCGCCTTTAGCCTTGATGCGTTTCATCACACCCTGAATGCTACTCTGCCTGAAGTTATCACTATTGCTTTTCATCGTCAACCGATATACCCCGATAACACAACGGCGCTCCTCCGTGGCATCATAGTCTCCACGGTTTCCATAATCATAGTATCCCGCCATGTTCAGCACTTGGTCGGCTATGAAATCCTTGCGGGTTCTATTGCTCTCCACGATGGCCTGTATAAGATTTTCAGGCACATCCTCATAGTTAGCCAGCAGCTGCTTGGTGTCCTTGGGCAGACAGTAGCCGCCATAGCCAAATGAGGGGTTGTTATAGAAATTGCCAACACGCGGATCCAAGCTTACCCCTTGGATAATACTTTGCGTGCTGAGTCCCTTCACCTCGGCGTAGGTGTCGAGTTCGTTAAAATAACTCACGCGAAGGGCAAGATATGTATTGGCAAAGAGCTTCACGGCCTCCGCCTCAGTCAGTCCCATAAACAGGGTGTCAATATCCTGCTTGATTGCCCCCTGCTTCAGCAGATCAGCAAATTCATGCGCCGCTTTGTCCAATCGGGCGTCACCCTCCGGTCTTCCCACGATAATCCTGCTGGGATAGAGGTTGTCGTACAGGGCCTTACTCTCACGCAGAAACTCCGGAGCAAAAATGATATTGTCCGACCCATACTTCTCTCTCACACTCTTGGTATATCCCACGGGAATGGTCGATTTGATGACCATGATCGCATTGGGGTTTACCTTGGTCACCAATTCTATCACCTCCTCAACATGTGTGGTGTCGAAATAGTTTTTTACCGGGTCGTAATTGGTCGGTGTGGCTATCACCACAAAGTCGGCATCCCTGTAAGCCGAAGCGCCGTCGAGCGTAGCCGTGAAATCCAATTCCTTCTCGGTTAGATATTTTTCGATATAGTCATCCTGAATGGGCGACTGTCTGCGACGCAGCATGTCCACCTTCTCGGGCACTACATCCACCGCCGTTACATGCTGATGCTGGCTCAGCAAGGTTGCTATACTCAATCCTACATAGCCCGTTCCGGCTACTGCAATGTTATATTTCTTCATGATTCAAAGGATCGTTTAAACCATTTCAACTGCTCAAAGACTCGCGATACCACTCGTACAGCTTTTGAACCCCCTCGTCTATCTCCACCTGATGTTTCCAGCCCAAACGGTGGAGTTTAGAAACATCGATGAGCTTGCGGGGTGTTCCGTTTGGCTTTGACCTGTCCCAAGCCACCTCCCCGCGGAATCCTACGGTATCCACAACGAGAGAAGCCAATTCGCCGATGGTCAGCTCCTTACCTGTGCCTACATTGATATGACAGTTGCGTATTTCTCCAAGCGACGGTATGGCTCCGCCGCGGCCTTCTGAATTATTACGATCCACCGCCCCATCGGTTTTCACACCGTAGAACACAGACGAATATTTCTCTATGCCAATGATATCCTTGAAGTCCACGTTGAGCAGCAAATAGACTGAGGCATCGGCCATATCCTCGCTCCAAAGAAATTCGCGTAGCGGACTGCCATCGCCCCAAAGCGTCACCTTATTATTTTCGATACCATAGAAAGCCAGGGCTTTCAGTATTCTCTCCTCATCACAGCTCCCGTCGACATTATCTTCGCCTATCTGCGCAGCCAGTTTCGTTGGGGGGTTGATTGGCCGTTTGTCCATATCCACCCGTATGGCATTCCAATCGCCTTCATGAATCAGTTTGGCCAGATACACCTTGCGCATCATGGCCGGCAACACGTGCGAGTTTTCCAAATGGAAATTGTCGTTGGGGCCGTAGAGGTTGGTCGGCATCACGGCAATATAGTTGGTTCCATACTGCAGGTTATAGCTCTCGCACATCTTCAGTCCCGCAATCTTGGCAATGGCATACTCCTCGTTGGTATATTCCAATGGCGATGTCAGCAGCGAGTCTTCTTTCATGGGCTGCGGCGCATTCTTGGGATAGATACAGGTGGAACCCAGAAACAATAGTTTCTTCACACCATGCAGGTATGACTGCTCGATCACGTTACACTGCATCTTCATGTTTTGCATGATGAAGTCGGCACGATAGAGTGAGTTGGCCATGATGCCGCCTACAAACGCGGCTGCCAAAACCACTGCATCGGGCTGCTCTTCATCGAAAAATTGCTTCACGGCAGCCTGATTGGTCAAGTCCAGTTCGCTGTGGGTTTTCCCAACAAGATTATGATATCCCCTTGCCTTGAGATTATTCCAGATAGCCGACCCCACAAGTCCGCGATGTCCGGCCACATATATTTTTGAATCCTTTTCCATTATTTGACTATCCCTTTCTCCAAATATTCCTGCAGGTTCACGCGCACCTTGGAAGCTGCATCATCGGCAGCCACCTTCTTCATGTCGCTGTCTACCATGATTTTGACTAACTCCTCAAAACTGGTGCGGTTAGGATTCCAGCCCAGTGTGGCTCTCGCCTTGGTGGGGTCTCCCCAGAGATTCACCACGTCGGTAGGACGATAGAAGTCGGGACTCACTTCCACAAGCACTTTGCCCGTAGCCTTGTCAACCCCCTTTTCGTCCATCCCCTCTCCTTGGAACTCCAGCTCAATACCGACATGCTTAAACGCGAGATAGCAAAAATCGCGGACACTATGTTGCTTGCCAGTGGCTATCACAAAGTCTTCCGGCTCATCCTGTTGCAACATCAGCCACATACATTCCACATAATCCTTGGCATATCCCCAGTCGCGCAACGACGACAGGTTGCCCAGATAGAGCTTATCCTGTTTGCCTTGGGCTATGCGGGCTGCAGCAAGCGTTATCTTGCGGGTGACAAATGTCTCGCCGCGACGCTCGCTCTCGTGATTAAACAAGATACCATTGCAGGCATACATGTTGTAGGCTTCACGGTATTCCTTTACGATCCAGAAACCATACAGTTTAGCCACGGCATACGGACTATAGGGATGGAAGGGGGTGTTCTCGTTTTGTGGCACCTCCTCCACTTTGCCGTAGAGTTCTGAGGTAGAAGCCTGGTAAATGCGGCAGGTCTCTGTCAGACCACACACACGCACGGCCTCGAGCACGCGCAACACACCGACTGCATCTACGTCTGCCGTAAACTCCGGCGAATCGAAACTCACCTGCACATGGCTCTGGGCGGCAAGGTTGTAAATCTCCGTGGGAACCACCTTGCGAATCAATGCCACAATACTCATTGAATCGCTCAGATCAGCATAGTGCAAATGAAAATGGGGTTTACCCTCAAGATGCACTATTCGCTCACGGTAGTCCACCGACGAACGGCGAATCACCCCATGCACATCATATCCCTTTTCCAGCAGCAATTCTGCCAAATAACTACCGTCCTGCCCCGTGATACCGGTTATCAGGGCCACATTTTTTTTCTTTTCCATGATCTATTTTTTATGCTTGTTTTTTATTAATAACGCGAATACCTTATATTATAGTATGTCCAAGAGCACCTTAAGTTATGCGTATAACCCATCATTTTTCTCCTATCAGGTGTCTTGTCTTCGTTCCGCCGAGTACACACAGCCACGTCCATTTACGGCTGGTCGGTACCATCGCGTGATATCACTGCAAAGCTACTGAAAATTATACAGAATCTTCGATAAAACCCTGTTTTTTATTCTCTTGGCGTGATGTCACCTATAAGCAAAATGAGGTTTGCACTCCAAACACCAACCGCCGAAAAGTAGGGACAAGAGAGATTTGTCAGTAAAACTTCACCGTCAACAGGTGGTTTCATTTCGTGCTTCCAGACGAAAAAGCGCCATGTTTTCGGCATGAATATGACAACGAAAAACCAAAAAATAAAAAACCGACCTGCCAAAGCTATCTCATCGCACTGCGCCGAAGGCCTCATCGTCCTGCGAAGAAGCCTCAGGCGCAAAGCCGTTAGGCTCTAACCGCACGACCATCGAGCCCTAATTGCAAGCAAAAACGACACCCAGGGAACTGGGGAAACCGCCTTACGCCTACAACAATCTGATAATGTGACAGTTGGAAAAATATGCGATTTTTCAGCGTTTTCACACCAAACTGTTTTATATTTTAGAAAAAGCGAAGCATTTGAATGCTTTTGTCCGTTTTTTTACAATATCTTTTGGAATGCAAAACTGACAAATCTGTCAGTCGGAGAATGACAAGAATGGCACGAAATGACACTGCCACACGATTGGCACACTTTTCGTAATGAACAAGGGTGAACACTCGCCACGAGCGAATATTCGCAGAAAAACGTTTAACAAAAATATAAACTATTATGAAAGTAAAACCATTAGCAGACAGAGTGCTGGTGCTTCCGGCACAGGCTGAAGAGAAAGTAGGCGGAATTATTATTCCTGACACGGCAAAGGAAAAGCCACAGCGTGGCAAAATTGTGGCTGTAGGCCAAGGCACCAAGGACGAGGAGATGATTCTCAAGGAAGGTGACGAGGTGCTTTATGGCAAATATGCCGGAACAGAATTGGAAACTGATGGCGAGAAATATCTCATGATGCGCCAAAGCGACATACTGGCAATCGTGGAAGGTTAAGCAAGTATAGGAGTTAGAAATCGTTTAAAATTCGTAATTCAACATTAAATATCATGTCTAAGATTATAAAATTCGATACAGAAGCCCGCGAACTCTTGAAGCAGGGCGTTGACCAGTTGAGCAATGCTGTGAAAGTGACACTCGGTCCCAAAGGCCGCAACGTGGTTATTGAGAAAAAGTTTGGTGCACCGCAGATTACCAAGGACGGTGTGACCGTGGCCAAGGAAGTGGAGCTGGAAGACAAGTTCGAGAACACCGGCGCACAGCTGGTGAAGAGCGTGGCCAGCAAGACCGGAGACGATGCCGGAGACGGTACCACGACAGCAACTATCCTGACCCAGGCCATCGTGAACGAGGGTATGAAGAATGTTGCCGCCGGCGCAAACCCCATGGATCTGAAGCGCGGCATTGACAAGGCCGTGAACAAGGTGGTTGACTTCATCAAGGAAGGTGCAGAAATCGTGGGCGACAACTACGACAAGATTGAGCAGGTGGCCACCGTGTCGGCCAACAACGACCCGGAGATTGGCAAGCTGCTCGCCGACGCCATGCGCAAGGTGTCGAAAGACGGTGTCATCACCATCGAGGAAAGCAAGACCCGCGATACCAGCATTGGCATCGTGGAGGGTATGCAGTTTGACCGCGGCTACCTCTCGGGCTACTTCGTGACCGATACCGACAAGATGGAGTGTGTGATGGAAAATCCTTACATTCTCATCTATGACAAGAAGATCAGCAACCTCAAGGAGTTCTTGCCCATTCTGCAACCTGCAGCCGAGAGCGGACGTCCATTGCTGGTTATTGCCGAGGACGTAGACTCTGAGGCACTGACCACACTCGTAGTCAACCGTTTGCGTGGCGGATTGAAGATTTGTGCCGTGAAGGCTCCCGGCTTCGGCGACCGTCGCAAGGCCATGCTGGAAGACATTGCCATTCTGACCGGAGGCGTTGTTATCAGCGAGGAAAAGGGTCTGAAGCTCGACCAAGCTACCTTGGAGATGCTCGGAACTGCCAAGAAGGTAAACGTGTCGAAGGACAACACCACCATTGTGGACGGTGCAGGCACCAAGGAGAATATCAAGGATCGCGTGGCACAAATTAAGAATGAGATTGCCAACAGCACCAGCTCATACGACAAGGAGAAGTTGCAGGAGCGTCTGGCCAAGTTGTCGGGCGGTGTGGCCGTGCTCTACGTGGGTGCCAACTCTGAGGTAGAGATGAAGGAGAAGAAAGACCGCGTTGACGATGCACTCTGTGCTACACGCGCCGCCATGGAGGAAGGTGTCGTTGTCGGTGGCGGTACAACCTACATCCGTGCCCAGGAGGCACTCGCCAACCTCAAGGGCGAGAACAATGATGAGCAGACCGGTATCAATATTGTGTGCCGCGCCATCGAGGAGCCGCTTCGCCAGATTGTTGCTAATGCAGGGGGCGAGGGTGCCGTTGTGGTGAACAACGTGCGCGAAGGCAAGGGTGACTACGGTTACAATGCCCGTGCAGAAAAATACGAAGACCTGCGTGCGGCTGGCGTTATCGACCCGGCCAAGGTGGCTCGCGTAGCATTGGAGAATGCTGCCTCCATCGCCGGAATGTTCCTCACAACCGAGTGTATCATCACTGATAAACCCGAGGAGAACGTTCCTGCCATGCCGGCCGGACAGCCCGGAATGATGTAAGATTAGACATTACAGACCGAATAAGAAAAGGTGCGCCACATCGTGGGTGCACCTTTTCTTATGACCGTTGGTATGTATGCCAAGTCGAGACATGGTTCTGCCAGCGTTCTCGCAGCAAACTGTGTTGTTCATTTTATATGAAAAAAAGTTAAAATTGCATTTTTTGCCTTTTTTGTTTGGAGACTATACAAAAAGTTACTAATTTTGCAACGAATTAAAGGAAAAGACAAGTTCTGACAAGATGAACTTTCGAAGATATTTTTTGATTTGTTTTAGTAGATTAGTTTTTAAGTAGTTTGTTTTTAGAAATCGGTTGCCGTGATGGCATCCGATTTTTTTTTGTGCGTATTAAAAAATACATTACCTTTGCACCATGAAACCAAAGTTACACCTCGACTGGAAGAAAGCTCTGCTATTCCTTGTGGTCTCAGCCGGCCTTATCTACATCACCAAATCGATATGGATGTCAATAGGCATCGTGCTGCTTCTGTTTGTAGTCGACAGCCTGTTGGCAGACTGGGAGTACCGGCGCCGGGTCAAGAAAACATTCACCGAGCTGAGGAAAGCACGTGAGGAAGAGGAAAAGAAAAAGAAAAAACAACCGTAAACAACGGTTTCCGCAGATTCCTGTGATGCATCAGCATGAAGGGACACTGTTTTTACCTCAGCCTTAAACTATATGGACAAACTTATCCAACTTTATACATCGTGGGCTACGACACCACCGGCCAGCACCATCAAGCTGGCCGGAGCAGGAAGCAACCGCGAATATTACAGACTCACGGCTCAGGATGGGAAAAGTGTGATTGGCGTGGTGGGCACGAGCAGGGAGGAGAATCACGCTTTCGTAGCTCTCGCCCAACACTTCACACAGCGCAAACTGCCCGTGCCCCAAGTGCTGGCCGTGAGCGAAGATGGGATGCGGTATCTTCAAACCGACTTGGGCAACACCTCGCTCTTTGATGCCATCAAAGGCGGTCGGGAGGCTGGGGGCAGATATAATTTGGCAGAGAAGAAACTGCTGTTCCGCACCATCCGCGAACTGCCCAACCTACAAATCAGAGGAGCAAGGGGACTGGATTGGACCGTGTGCTACCCACAACCGGAATTTAATGAAGACAGTGTTCTGTTTGATTTAAACTATTTCAAGTATTGTTTTCTGAAGCCCACCAACCTCGATTTTCATGAACTGAAACTCGAAGCGAACTTTCGCAGGCTTGCCAAAGACCTCACGTCCGAACCGGCCGACAGCTTTATGTATCGCGACTTTCAGGCTCGCAACGTGATGCTGGACGCAGAAGGCTACCCCCACTTCATCGACTTCCAAGGCGGAAGGAAGGGGCCTGTTTACTACGATCTGGCTTCGTTCCTGTGGCAGGCTGCAGCCAAGTATCCCTTTAAACTGCGACGCGAACTCATTGCCGCCTACTATGATTCGTTGAAACAATATACCGAGGTGCCTTCGGTAAGGCATTTTGTTGCCCGGCTCAGTCTCTTTGTGCTGTTCCGCACGCTGCAGGTGCTGGGAGCATACGGGTTTCGCGGCTATTTCGAACATAAGCAGCATTTCATTGACAGCATTCCGCCGGCCATCAATAATCTACGCGACGTACTGGCTCTGCGCGAGGATGTGTTGCCATATCCCTATCTACGCGATGTACTGATGCGGCTCATCCAGTTGCCGCAGTTTGCCCCTGCAGGGGAACCTAAGGTAAGTCGGACAGATGGATTCAGAATCACGGATCATGACATTTATACGTCGCACCCGCAAGATGGCCCTGCCACTTTCTCGAAATATGATGGCAAAGGACCACTTCAAGTCACCGTTTACAGCTTCTCATTCCACAAAGGTATACCCGAGGATCCGTCGGGCAACGGAGGTGGGTATGTGTTCGACTGCCGTAGCACACACAACCCCGGCCGCTACGAACCATACAAACAGCTCACGGGACTGGACGAGCCTGTGATTCGGTTTCTTGAAGACGATGGTGAGATTATAGAATTTCTGAAACATGTCTATGCCCTGGCCGACAAACATGTTGCATGCTACATGCGGCGTGGTTTTACACACCTGATGTTCTGCTTTGGCTGTACCGGGGGGCAGCATCGAAGTGTGTACAGTGCCCAGCACTTGGGTGAGCGGCTCCATGCGAAGTTCGGCATAGAGGTGCACATTATCCATCGTGAGCAGCATATAAAACAAACACTCAAGGCAGACCGGCAACAAAAACCGTACACGGATACGCAACAAATCGTAAAATAACAATTCAATAAAATCTAACTTAACAATGAAAAAGGGAATAATAATGGCTCTGCTGGCCTCGATGGTCATGACATCAGCAAATGCTCAAACCAAGTCCGGAGCTTGGATCAACAATGTGAAACTATCGGGATATGCAATGACGCAATATCAGTATTCCGGTCAGGCGGATGCCAAGTCCAACTCTTTCAACCTCCGTCTCGGTCGTATCAGTCTCGACGGACGTGCCGCAGAAGACTGGTACTGGAAGGTGCAGTTGCAGTTTAACGGCAACACATCCACATTAGGCAAGTCGCCCAAACTTGTGGACGCATTTGCAGAATGGCAGAAGTATGATTTCTTCAAGGTGAAAGTGGGACAGTTTAAGCGTCCCTTTGCATTCGAAAACCCCATGAACCCTATCGATCAAGGATTTATGAGCTATGCGCAGAACATCATGAAACTGGTATATTTCACTGATCGCGTGGGCATGCACTCAAGCAATGGGCGTGACATCGGACTGCAATTGCAAGGAGATTTCCTCAAAAACAGCAATGGGCGCAACCTGCTTCATTATCAAGTCGGCGTGTTCAACGGACAAGGTATCAACACCAAAGACGTGGGACAACAGAAGGATATCATCGGCGGCGTGTGGGTAATGCCCGTAGCTGGCATGCGCATTGGTATGTTCGGTTCGGAAGGATCGTACAGCCGGAAAGGATCATGGACCAATGATCAAGGCAACACCGTATCAGGCATCAGACGCCTACCCCAACATCGTTATGCCATTTCGGGAGAATATAAGGTTGATGGATGGACGGTGCGTTCGGAATATATCCATTCTACCGGGAAGGCGTTCAAAGCCACTTACAACAGTTCATCAGACCTGAGCAAAGCTGAAGTGAACGAAGCTATCGGAAACAAGGCCGACGGTGTGTATGCTCTTGTCATTGCCCCAGTTATCAAACAGAAACTCTTTGCCAAGGCACGCTACGACATGTATCGCCAATCGGGCACATGGGGCAGCAGCAAAACATTCTATGAAGTGGGTGCGAACTACGTGTTCAACAAGAACGTTCAGCTCAACGCAGAGTATGCCAGAGTAAACGACCGTACGCTCGCCGACCACAATTATGACATGGTAGACATACAGCTCGACTTCAGGTTCTAAAAGATTCTCCCTGCAGTCAGCATGCTTATTATCCTCACTGTACTGACCTACTTTACAGCTCTACTGCTGTTTAGCCGGTTTACTACAACTCGCCATTCCAACAACGACACCTTCTTCCGAGGCAACCGCAAGTCGCCTTGGTATATGGTGGCATTCGGAATGGTGGGCGCCAGCATATCGGGCATCACATTTGTGTCGGTGCCGGGGATGGTCATGAAGATTGACATGACCTATCTCCAGATGTGCCTGGGCTTCATCTTAGGATATTTTGCCGTAGCCTTCGTGCTGCTCCCGGTGTATTACCGACTCGGCCTGACCACCATTTATGCTTGGCTCGACAAGCGCTTGGGACACAGATCATATAAAACCGGAGCTTCATTTTTCCTGCTTTCCAAAATCACAGGCGCAGCCGTCAGGTTTTACGTAGTGTGTATTATCCTCCATACGTTCGTACTCCGACAAATGGGCTTTCCCTTCCCCGTCACGGTGATTGCTATGGTATGCCTGATCTGGCTCTACACCCGGCATGGCGGAATCAAAACACTCGTATGGACCGACACCCTGCAAACCACCTGCATGTTCACCGCACTCATCCTGATTATCGTGCACGTGCTGTCGGCACTTGGTATGACCGTGGGCGAGGCCGTCAATGCTATTGCTGCTGACAGCCATAGTCGCATATTTGTTTTTGATGACTGGATGTCGCGCCAGAACTTCTGGAAACAACTATTGAGCGGAATGTTTGTCACCATTGTCATGACAGGACTTGACCAAGACATGATGCAGAAGAACCTAACCTGCAAGACACTCCGCGATGCACAGAAAGACATGTGTACCTACGGCTTCGCCTTTTTCCCTGCCAACGCCCTGTTTCTGGCACTGGGTATCCTGCTCATGATGCTTGCACGCCACCAGGGCATTGCCTTACCCGCCCAAGGAGACGACCTGCTGCCTATGTTTGCAGCCACCGGCCGATTGGGCGACTCGGCCGTCATCTTCTTTACTATCGGCGTACTGGCTGCTGCGTTCTCGTCTGCCGACTCCGCTCTTACCGCACTCACCACAAGTTTCTGCGTAGACATTTGCAACAGCCCTGATGACATTCGCCTGCGTCGACGGGTTCATATCGGCATTGCCATGGTATTTACCTTATTCATTCTATTATTCCGCTTGATCAATTCCACAAGTGTCATCGATGCCATCTACATTCTCTGTTCCTATACCTACGGGCCATTGCTGGGTCTCTTTGCTTACGGGCTTCTTACCCATAAGCATACCCACGACCGACTCGTGCCCTATATCTGCATAGCGTCGCCCCTACTCTGCTATGCCATCGACACGGCCACCGTTGCCACTGTCGGCTATAAGTTTGGCTACGAACTGCTCATGCTCAACGGAGCCATCACCTTCCTGGGACTGTGGCTGGCAGGCCGATTACGCCCGGTAGCCTAAGTCTCGTTCAGGTCAAAAAAAGACAGCAACCCATCTGTGATGACACGAGCCACACACAGATGGGTTGCTGCTTGATGAATAATAACTATATACTTGTGTTTTTGAGAATGAACGGTGACACGTCTTTAACAACCCGTGCCATCAATATTGCACGATGCGCCCTCGTCCGTATCAGCATGCAGGCCAGCATTCTCGGGGTTCAAAGTAACAGTGCCGTCTTCCAAGACAAAGCATGGAATGCCCGCATAACCTTTCTGCTTGGCCTCATCGAACACTGGGTTGTTGTCGCGGAGCCTCAAAAACTCCTTGAGTAAACTTACATGTGCGCCGATATCTATTACCTTGTAACGACTATCGCCCTCCACCTGTCGGTCTACTGCCACACAGTCGGGGCAACTCTTCATACCATAAATCTTAATCATGTTCCTATTAATTTTTATTGTTCTACATGAAATTACATGCAAAAACGATGCCACTCATGTGCTCAATAGACTTTTGACAGGCTACACGGAGACGATGTCGTTATTTCTTTGGCTTCTTTTCGGTTGGCTTTTTCGTTTCAATGCCAAATGGAACAGCCTTCTTAAGAAGAGTCTTTTGAAACTTCCCATCCAAGAAGATTCCACCCACGACGATTTGCATCTTCATCTGCTTGGACATAGAATTGTATGCGCCGTATGAGTACGGATTATTCACGTAGAAGCCCACTTGTACTTTATGCGATCCACCATTATAAGTCACCTGGTACTCTGCCGATATCGGATTAATCAAAAAACCGACAGGAGTGACACTGTAAAAGCCTATGCGACACTTGAGCGGTTGGGCAGGCTGGGCTGCCATAGCTTCGGCAAGCTTGGCATCGGTAATGTGTGCAGCCAGCGGTGCGGCCGGGAAATTCTTGATGGTCAGCGTAGAATCGGTGTCAATCTCCCAGCTCACACTAACGGTATCGGTCTTGTCCGGCTTGTTAGCAGACTTGGGATCTAAATAAATAAAATCGCCCGAGTAACTGCCTTTCACAGCCATAAAGGCTGTCTTTTTCTGTTCGGGGGTTAGGTTCTTTGGCTCATCATCAGGATTGCACGATGTGAACGACACAGCGGCTACACAGCCGCACAAAATTGGTAAAAGCTTTAAAAATTTCATTTGATTTAATATTTAAATTGTTTATCGTTGGGCAATGCGGCTAACAGCCACTAAGATTCCCACTTGTAACCATGAAATACGCATCAATGGAAAATCTTGCATGAGACTAAGAAAAAAACAATATTATCATGCACTTATCGTTTTGCTATTAGCACGGCGACAATCCGCCATGCTCAAATTCTAAAAACATGAAAAGACTACTTGTACTTTTATTCCTATCCTGTACGATCCATGCCATGGCTTGGGAGCGCGAAGCCATTTGGCCTACAGGAAAAATGCCCAACCAACAGAATCATCAGATTGCGGCCATGACCGACGAGGCCGGCAAACAGACCTTTGATGCCGAGAAACATAGAACACCCTACTTGGAGTGGTTTGACAGGCCTGCCAAAAATGTGCGCAAGGGCGTGTGCATGATTCTCATCAGTGGTGGGTCGTATATGAATTGCTGCGACGTCGGCCTCATCAAAAAATGGCACGAAGAACTCACGGCCATTGGTGTGCAATGCGTCAACTTCGTCTATCGCACACCACGACCGGTAGGGCTGCCCATCTACCAAACGGCATGGGAAGACGGACAGCGGGCAGTGAGAATGGTGAGAAGCGAGGCTAAAAAGCGAGGGTTCGACCCTGAAAAAATAGGAATCGTGGGCATGTCGGCAGGCTCGCACCTGGGATTACTGCTGGCCACAAGTTCACAAACGCCCGCATATAACAAGGTAGACAAACTGGATGAGGTGCCGTGTCATATCAATTGGGCCATACTCCATGCACCCGCCTACGTAACCACCGACAGCGAAACAGGCACGCCGGCTACCCGGCAGGGATACGGCGTGGATGTGAAGTTAAGCCCTGTGTTTAAGTTTGACGACAAAACCTGTCCGATCAGTTTTCACCACGGAGGCAACGATATCTATTCACCCAACGGTTCAACATTGGCATACCGCCAGTTGAGACGCATGGGCATTCCTGCCGAACTGCACCTCTATGCCGACCAACCGCACAGTGCATTGGGCTTTGAACGAGCCATCGAGTTTATGAACCAGATGGGATTCTTAGGCCCAGTTGGTCAGGAAGTGGCTCTGATGGACAGATATCCCAGTGACGGGGCACGCGCAAAAAAGGTGGAACAAGACGTGTGGCCGGAAGGCAAGATGCCCGATGTGCAGCAAGGACAATGCAAGCCATATATAGAATGGCACTTCCCTCAAGTGCTTAAAACAAAGGCCATACAAATCATCTATTCCGGCGGTGCTTATTCTGGCAACAACCCCGACGGCTTCGAGGTGGCACCCGCAAGACGATATCTCAATGAGCGTGGCGTGACCGTCGTGACCCTGAAATATCGCACACCGAGGCCACCAAAGGAAAGCGGGCTGGCCAAGTTTACAACTGCCTGGCAGGATTTGCAGCGTTGCATAAGAATCGTAAGGAGCAATGCATCCCGATATGGCCTGGATGCCAATCGCATAGGCATCATGGGAAGTTCGGCAGGTGGGCACCTGACCCTCATGGGAACAACATCATCCACCCACCAAGCTTACTTGCCCATAGACGATATCGACAAAATCCCGTGTAATGTGCAGTGGGGAATTGGCATATACCCGGCATATTCGCTGACCGACGGACTGAATGGGGGCAACAAAACCGGGGGCAATGACGACAAGGCCATACTGGCGCCCGAATTCTCTTTCGACAAGTTGACAGCTCCAATGCTCTTTGTTCACGGCGACGCCGACTCGCATGCCTCGATGGCTTCAGTCAAGGCATGGGAGAAAATGAGGGCGATGGGCATTCAGTGCGAACTGCACACGCTGGCCACAAGAGGCCACTGCTTTCAGAAAACAGCATCGCCCCAAACCGGCAGCTATACTTTTTTGGACAGAATATGGGAGTTTATAACAGCCAAAAAGTTTTTCAAAGAGCAATAGTCGACAATCATTAAAAATGCTTAGATTACTCAAATAATGGCCAACAACATTGGCCATTATTCTTTTTAGTTATACCTTTGCACCCCGAATAATAAATGATGACATAAAATGCCAATACATTCTGCACTATGTGCGGAGTGCAGGCCAATAAAAATGAACTCACGGGTCAAAGGATTTATAGCAGGCGTTCTTGCTGCTGTTTTTTACGGAACCAACCCTTTGGGGGCGCTTCCACTCTATGCTGAGCGTATCACCTCGGGCAATGTGTTGTTTTATCGTTACGGCATCACCATGCTGCTCTTTGCTATGTGGATGCTGATGAAGAAAGAAAACTTCAAAATTAAATGGGGTCACGCCGTCAAGTTTGCCATTTTGGGGTCACTCTTCGGACTGTCGTCGGCAACACTTTTCATGAGTTTTCACTTCATGAGTGCAGGTGTAGCATCCACCATCTTGTTTTCCTATCCTATCATGACAGCCATGCTCATGGTGGTGTTCTATCACGAGCGCATCACGTGGGGTACCACTTTCGCGTTGGCACTGGCCATCACGGGCATCGGAATGCTGTATCGTGGTGATGGCGGCCAGCCACTCAACGTCACCGGTGTGATGTTGGTCTTGGCCTCCTCTTTGTTTTATGCGCTCTACATCGTGTATGTTCACCAGTTCAAAACAGAAATGTCGGTCGTGAAATACACCTTCTGGGTCATCGCGTTTGGCTGGCTGACCATCATCGGATATATGATTTTTGCGGGCGACCCACTACAAACACTCAACACGCCCAAAGAGTGGCTCTGCGTGATTCAGTTGGCCGTGCTGCCCACATTACTGTCACTCTATTTCATCAATGTGTCCATCCAACTCATCGGCAGCACGCCCACGTCTATTCTTGGAGCGCTCGAACCCGTTACAGCCGTCATGATCAGCACATTGGTCTTTAGCGAAGTGTTCACTTGGCGACTGGCTTCGGGTATTGCGTTGATAGTTGCGGCAGTCATCCTGATTATATTGAGAAAGCAGCCAGTTGAAGGTTCTCATCCGAACAAGCCTCGCGCTTTGGAGAGACGAAAGGTTGGCGATTAGCAATCAATTTTCCTTGACAAACACCCCTTCATATTTCGCTTATTCAAAATTTTTGAACCATTGGTCCGAAATTCGACAAATTTTCGACATTCTGTTATCGTCTGGTTACCAGAGAGTTAAACTTTATACCACTTTTCTTGTCCATTTTGTGGCTTGCGATTGGATAGCTAACGGCACTGCGGTTAAGGTCGATCCATGACGCGACGACACTTCTTTCGCACAACCACAAAGCCCGAACCGCAGTGCCAAGAGATGCTAACCGCATTGTCGCGCTGTTTTAAAGTTCGTCGGCGTCGATTTTGACGGTCGAAACATGGCGCATTTTTCTCTATTTGTCACGAAAATATTCGCCAGGATTTGGTCATTAAAGTTGACACAAAGGAGCATCACCAAATGTGAGATTCTTGCAAAAATGTGGGCACGCCGATGAATCACAACGCTGAAGAGTTGGAACAGACTGCAATATGCAGTATGACAATACGGGAGCCTAAACTCGTCGTTTGTTTGTAAAGAATATGTTTTGGCACTATCTTTGCTCATATATGAAACAACCACATGTATGCTCAGAACATTCATGGGAGGCATAGAATTTAGATAGAATATGGAAAACATTAAAGATAAGAAGTTCGGCGGTGAGCGTCCCTTGTTTGGGACAAGGAATGCCTGCCTTGAGAATATTGAGATTGTAGACGGGGAGTCGGGTATCAAATGTTGTGAGCATATCACATGCAACAACTCCCGATTTTATGGCAAATACCCTTGGTGGCATGTGAACCACAGCAAGATTACAAACTGTTACTTTGCTGAGGCCAGCCGCTCGGCCATCTGGTATAGCAATGATATGGTGATGAAGGATTGTGTCATCGACGGCCCCAAGTTCTTCCGCGAAATGAAGAATCTCGAGCTGGAGAACGTGGAAATTAACGATGCTGACGAGACCTTCTGGAAGGTCGACGGGCTGAAACTGAAGAACGTGAAGTTGCACGAGGGCACCTACCCTTTCATGTTTTCCAAGAATATCTATGTAGATGGGTTGGAGAGCGACGCCAAATATGTGTTTCAATATTGTGAGAATGTGGAGATTCACAATGCGAAAATTACAACCAAAGACTCTTTTTGGGAATGTGAAAACGTGACCGTTTACGACTCCGAACTCAATGGCGAATATCTCGCCTGGCATTCCAAAAACATCAGGCTCGTTCGTTGCCACATCAGTGGCGAGCAGCCCTTGTGCTATATGGACAACGTGGTGCTGGAAGACTGCACGTTTGACGCTGCGTGTGACCGCGCTTTTGAGGATTGTACCAACATTCAGGCTCAAATCAAGGGCTCCATTTCCAACATCAAGAACCCCATCTCCGGCAGCATTGTGGCCGACAAGATCGGTTCGGTCACCTACGACGAATTTGCCCAAGGGCGCGACTGCGTGATCATGGAGCGCGTGTAAATGCAGGGCGGATACGCTGCAAAATCTGTCCATCAACGGTATAAACTTTTATACAACCTATATTTTTATGTATTATGACCAACTATAATTTTGACAACCCCATCTGCCGTCGCCACACCGGCTCGTATAAGTGGGACGCTGTTCCCGAAGACACCCTGCCGCTATGGGTGGCCGATATGGACTTCAGGGTGGCACCGGCCATTGAGCGGGCTGTCACCAAACGTGCAGAACATGGTGTCTTTGGCTATACCAAGATTGACGATAGCTATTATGATGCCATTATTTCGTGGTTCTCGCGCCGCCATCAGTGGACGATTGAGCGCGACTGGGTGATCTACACCACCGGAGTGGTGCCGGCCATAAGCTGTGCGATCAAGGCCCTCACGCTTCCGGGCGATAAGGTTTTGTTGCAGACGCCGGTCTACAATTGCTTCTATTCTTCCGTCCTCAACCAAGGATGTGGAGTGACGGAGAACCGACTGGTGAGGTCGGGCGACACCTATACCATCGATTGGGAGGATTTTGAGGCCAAGTGTGCCGATGAGAAAACCACGGTGTTTCTGCTCTGCAACCCTCACAATCCGGCCGGGAGAGTATGGACTCGAGAGGAACTGACCCGCATGGGGGAGATTTGTGTGAAACACCATGTGCGCGTTGTCAGTGATGAAATTCATTGTGAGCTGGTGATGCCGGGGCACACCTTCACGCCTTTTGCCGCGGTGAACGAGGTGAATCAGAACAACTGTGTCACACTCAACTCTCCCTCCAAGAGCTTCAACATAGCCGGTCTGCAGATTGCAAATATCATTTGCAAGGACAAGGAGTTGCGCCGTCGCATCGACCGGGTGGTCAACATCTATGAGGTGTGCGATGTCAACCCGTTTGGACCCGTGGCATTGAAAGCTGCGTATAATGAAAGCGAGGACTGGCTCGATGAACTGAACTTGTATATCCATGACAATTACAAATCCCTGAAAACATATTTTGCCGAGCATCTTCCCCAAGTGGAGGTAATCAGGCTTGAGGGCACTTATCTGGCATGGTTGGATATCAGAACGCTCGACATGTCGAGTAAGGAGGCCACCCGCCGGTTGCTGCAGGATGGCAAGGTGTATGTCTGCAGCGGTATCCTTTATGGCGAAGAGTCGGGCGAGGGCTATCTGCGTGTGAACCTTGCCTGTCCCCGCGAAACCTTGCAGGAGGGGCTCAAGCGAATGGTCAGGGTATTGGCTGAGTAGCATAGACGGCTCCGTATTATCCGGACACCACAATTATGGAGTGAACATCAGCAGCAAGGGCGACCCAAACGAGTCGCCCTTGTTGCTGGTCATAACAATGCATGATATTAAAAATCCTTGATGTTGTCGATGATTTTCTGTGTTGCCCCGGCACGGCTGCTCACGAACAGGCCAGCCTGTTTGCCACTTTGCGCAAGGAAATCGGCATTGTTGTCAAACCGATTCATCAACTCAGCAAACTCCTGATAGTTCTCGATTTGATAACCTCCCTGCACCTTCAGCAAACCTTGCGCTTCCTGAAAGTGCTTGTTGTTGGGGCCGAATACGACGGGGACACTCCAAACGGCAGCTTCAAGCACGTTGTGAATGCCGTTGCCAAACCCTCCCCCAATGTATGAAACGCTGCCGTAATGATAGATACTTGAGAGCAAACCGAAACAGTCGATGATGATACAGTCGGCCTGTCGGGCACTTTCGGCGGTCGCAACCGAATAGCGCGTGACCTTCCGATCAAGCTTGGAGACGATTGCTTTCAAGTGATTCTCGCCGATGACATGGGGGGCGATGATGAGCTTCCAATCCTTATGCTCATTGAAATACTTGATGAAGATGTCTTCGTCGGGTTCCCATGAGGAGCCTGCCACGAACACTTTGGTCGGGTGTTGCTCAGCAGTTCCGACGAAAGCCTCTATCAAAGGGAGCTGCTTGCTGGCCTCTTTGATCTGAAGTACACGGTCAAAACGCGTGTCGCCAACCACCGTAGCACGATCTATACCAATCTGACTCAGGAGTTCACGACTCTCTTCGTTCTGCACAAAAAAATGGGTAAAGCAATCCAGCACTTTCCTGTACCCCCTACCATACCATTGGAAGAACACCTGATCGGGGCGGAAAATGCTCGAGACGCTGTAGGCAGGCACGCCACGGTGCTTCAGGATGTGAAGATAGTTATACCAAAATTCATACTTGATGAAGAAAGCCATTGCAGGTCGGATGAGCCGCAGGAATCGGCGTGCATTGCGTATGGTGTCCAGCGGGAGATAGCAGCAAATATCGGCTCCTTCGTAGTTCTTGCGCACTTCATAACCCGAAGGCGAGAAGAAGGTTAGCAAAATTTTGTATTCGGGATGCTCCTTGCGGATATGTTCAATAAGCGGACGCCCCTGCTCAAACTCACCAAGAGAAGCCGCATGAAACCAAATGTACTTGTCATTTGGATTCACACGCTCTTTCAAGATGCGGAAGGCTTGGTGCTCGCCTTGCCACATCATTCTTACTTTTTTGCTGAACAGGCTGACAACCCATACACCAAAAGTATATAAGCAAATAAAAAGTTGATACATGTTGCTGTTCGGACTCTGTGTTTTAACACTTTAATTAAAACAACATCACTTTCCAGAAGGAAGTACTTCGATGGCTCGCTTCATGCGTTTGAGGGTTTCCTCCTTACCGAGGAAAGCAGAAATATCAAACATGCCGGGACCCTTTCCGATGCCCACAAGGGTCAAGCGGAAGGCATTCATGATATCTCCACGCTTATAACCTTTGTCTTCCATCCATTTCTCCACAACGGCTTCCTGTCCTTCAATAGAGAAGTCTTCAACACCACTGAGCACCTCCATGAGTTCCGTCATCTGCTGTGGCGAGTAGTCTTTCCAGCGCTTTCTGGTGGTCTTTTCATCATATTCAGTCGGCGCAATGAAAAAGAACGAGCACAAAGGCCATAGCTCTTTCACGAAGTTCACACGATCTTTCATCATGTGAACCACTTGCTTCACGCGTTCATAGCTTTCGTCAACACCATTGTTGGCTACGACTGCAGCGAACTCGCGGGCAATCTCGTCGTCGTCCTTGCGTAGCATATATTCATGGTTGAACCAGGTTCCCTTCTGATAATCAAACTTTGCCCCACTCTTAGAGCACTTCCGAATATCGAAGGCCTGTACCAGTTCATCAAGGCTGAAAAGCTCCTGCTCGGTGCCGGGATTCCATCCCAACAGAGCCAAAAAGTTCACCACGGCCTCCGGGAAATAGCCACTCTCACGATAGCCTGAACTCACTTCGTTCGTCTTGGGGTCGTGCCATTCCAATGGGAATACCGGGAAGCCCAAGCGATCGCCGTCGCGTTTCGACAGTTTTCCCTTGCCTTCGGGCTTGAGTAGCAGTGGCAAGTGGGCAAAAGCAGGCATGGTTTCCTCCCAACCGAAAGCCTTGTAGAGCAACACGTGCAACGGAGCGCTGGGCAGCCACTCCTCTCCACGGATGACGTGGCTGATTTCCATGAGGTGGTCGTCTACGATGTTGGCCAAATGATAGGTGGGCAGATCGTCGACGCTCTTGTAGAGTACCTTGTCGTCTAAGATGTCGCTCTTCACGTGAACATCCCCTCGAATCATGTCGTTGACCACGATTTCCTGGCCGGGTTCCACCTTAAAGCGAACCGTATATTGTGTGCCATCAGTAATGAGATGTTCCCATTCAGCCCGTTCCAAAGCAAGCGAGTTGCGCATCTGCATGCGTGTGGAGGCATCGTATTGGAAGTTGGAAACCTCCTCGCGCTTCTTGGCCAGCTCCTCCGGTGTATCGAAAGCATAGTAGGCCTTGCCGTTATCGATGAGCTGTTTTACATATTTCTTGTAGATATCACGCCGTTCGCTTTGACGATAGGGGCCGTGTTCGCCACCAAAGCTCACTCCCTCATCAAACTTGATACCCAGCCATTGGAAAGCCTCGAGAATGTATTCCTCAGCTCCAGGCACAAAGCGGTTGGAGTCGGTGTCCTCGATGCGAAAAACCAAGTCGCCATTATGCTGACGGGCAAAAAGATAATTGAAGAGAGCAGTCCGCACACCACCAATATGCAAGGGACCCGTGGGACTGGGTGCAAAGCGCACCCGTACTTTTCTTTCTGACATGCTATTAATTCTAATTTTTTTGCAAAATTAATATATTTTTTCGAGTTTGACGTATTTATTTAGTATTTTCGCCATGTAATTCAAATAACAGACGAGATATGAGTATCATTGAAAATATAAACAAGATAGAAGAACATTATTGGCGCAACATGCTGACACGCGTGTTGTTGGTTATACTGACGACCTTTCTCATCGTGTGGTTCCTGCCCCGGAATAAGGGGACACAATTTGCCTATGAGGTGGGTCAGCCATGGCATTATGGTACGGTGATCGCAAAATATGATTTCCCGATTTACAAGACCGACGAGGCCTTGAAAATGGAAAAAGACTCGCTGCTGAAACAGTTTCAGCCTTATTACACCTACGATCACCGCACGGAGAGCAAGAATATCAATAAGTTCAAACAGGATTTCGCAGAAGGACTTCCAGGCATGCCTGCCTCTTATCGCAATATTATCATCGACCGGCTGCATAGACTGTATCAAGCGGGCATTATGGATACGCCCGGCTATAATCAGATTGCCAAAGCCGACACCGCAGGACTGATACGTGTGATTTTCGGGAAGAATGTGGAGAGCTTGGTTATCAATTGCGTTTACTCCACGATGGTGGCCTATGAGCAGATTATCAACGACGAGGCGTTGGCAGCCGGCCGGGCAGAACTGCAACGACTCAACCTGAATGAATATATCGAGCCTAACCTCGTATATGATAAGGAACGCACCGAAACCGCGAAGAATGACCTGCTTAGTGGAGTTTCCCCCGCCAGTGGAATGGTGATGAGCGGACAGAAGATTATCAGTGTGGGCGACATGGTAGACGAATACAATTACCGTGTGCTGAATTCTCTCGAAAAGGAGATGCAGCGGCGCAGTGCCACCGAATCGCAGATGACAAGCAGCTTTATCGGCAACATCCTGTATGTCTTCATACTCGTGTTGGCGTTCACTTATTACCTTTCATTGTTCCGGAAAGACTATTTCGTTAAGCCGAGAAGCATCGCCATGCTCTATGTGTTCATCACCATCTACCCTATCTTGGTTTCCTTGATGATGCAGCACAGCTACTTCAATTTCAGTGTTTACATCCTTCCGTTTGCCCTGATTCCCATCTTCGTCCGGGTTTTCATGGATTCGCGAACGGCATTTTTCACCCATATCATCACCGTACTGATATGTGCCGCGGCGGTTAGGTTCCAATACGAATTCATCATTATGCAAACGGTAGCCGGATTGGTTGCCATCTTTTCCCTGCGTGAAATGTCATCTCGATCACAGATTTTCAGGACAGCCTTACTGGTGTTCCTCTCCATGGGCATCACCTATCTGGCTCTCAAACTCATGCAGGCCGGCGACGACTTTACGCTCGACACCAGCATGTATTACCATTTCCTCATCAATGCAATACTGGTGTTACTGGCCTATCCCCTGATGTTTCTTGTGGAGAAAGCCTTCGGTTTTATCTCTGTCATTACGCTTATCGAGTTGTCCAACACCAACAAGGGATTGCTCCGAAACCTCAGCGAGGTGGCTCCCGGCACATTCCAACATTCCATCACCGTGGGCAATTTGGCTTCTGAGATTGCCAACAGAGTGGGAGCCAACAGTACTTTGGTGCGTACCGGAGCTTTGTATCATGACATCGGTAAGATGATCAACCCTGCATTTTTCACCGAAAACCAGCAAGGCGGTATCAACCCGCACGACAACCTGACGGACAAGGAAAGCGCGCGAATCATCATTGAGCATGTGCCCAATGGGGTGAAAATTGCTGAGGAGGCCAACCTTCCGGTTGTCATCGTCGACTTTATCCGGACCCACCACGGGCGCAATGTCACAAAATATTTCTATGTGAAGTATCAAAACGAACATCCCGATGAGATTGTGGACAAGGAGCTTTTCACCTACCCCGGCCCCAACCCCTACACCCTCGAGCAGGCCATCCTCATGATGGCCGACACGTGCGAGGCGGCCTCCCATTCGCTCAACGACTATACGGAGGAGAAGATTGCCAACTTGGTGGACACTCTCATTGATCAGCAGGTGGCCGACGGTTGCTTTAAAGAATGCAGGATAACCTTCTACGACATAGCCATAGCCAAACAAGTTTTGGTAGACCGCCTGAAAGCCATCTACCATACACGCATTCAATATCCTACCGCAAACAAGAGAGGATAAAAACAGGAAAAACCCTGCCAGACCTTTCGGGCAGGGGCCGATGCTATCGGGTGGTAATCAGCCGCACGCTGTCTGCACGCACCCGAGCCTTGAGCCACTGTTGCAGCTGCGCCTGATCTCTGTCGCTTAACGCTCGCCTGCATCCGGCTATAGCTACAACATACCGCTGGCTTGCTACAGAATCCATGCTGCTTTCCACTACCGTCGAAAGACTCAGCTTGCTCACTTGGGGCCAAAGGCTCTTCACTTCCTCCCGGAGATCGCCTGACATGATTTCGTAAATCTCATATTTTTTCACCTTACTTTCCAGGCTTTGCATTTGTGCCACCTGCTCTATAAGTTTCTTTCCGGAGGATTCATCCATTGACGATGAGGTGTAATTCAACTTGCTGATCAGTGTACTGTCAGACAGCGTCCCTTGGATAACATTGAGCTTGTAACCGTCCAAGTGATAGTCTTTCATCTGCTCAGTGGCTGCTTGAATCTGCATCGGAAGAATCGACATTCCCACAGCAACCACATGAAGCTCCTTTTCCTTGGGGTCAATATCGTATGAGATAATCTGTGAGCCCTTGAAATCCAATTCCGTCCTGACAAATCTCGCCACATTAGTATCTACAATACTCCCCCTGATAATACCTACGGTCATATAGGTTGCCGGAATCATGGTGAGCACAACAATGCCCACAATATAAATCTTGACGCGCTTGAGCCGCAGGGGGTCAACAAAATGTTTACGCCTGAACTTCAACATGCGCACGCCGACGAAAGTGGAAACACAGATGAACACCGTATTGATGAAATACAAATAGATGGCTCCGAGGAAATAGCCCATCTCTCCCATGGCCAGCCCATAACCTGCCGTACACAACGGAGGCATCAGTGCCGTGGCAATGGCTACACCCGGAATCACATTGCCCTTACCCTTGGTCGACAACGCGATGATACCAGCCGCCCCACCGCAAAGGGCTATCAGCACATCGTAAAGCGTGGGCGCGGTGCGAGACAAGAGTTCAGATTGAGCTTCCGTGATGGGCGTGATGGCAAAGTAAAAGGTAGCCGTGAGCACACTGATAGCCGTGGAAATCGCAAAATTCTTGAACGAACGCTTCAGCAGGTCAAGGTCGTTGATGCCCACACCCAAACCAATACCGGTGATAGGCCCCATGAGTGGCGAGATAAGCATGGCTCCGATGACGACCGCAGTGGAGTTAACATTGAGTCCCAGCGAAGCCATGAGTATGGCAAAGATGAGCACCCACAGGTTTGAGCCATGAAACACAATATCGTCACTTATCTCACGAATGGTCTTTTCTTCATCTTCTTTGTCAGGCAAGGAGTTGAAATATCCCTTCACCGCTTTCCAAAGAGACTCTTGCTGTTGTTCCATTATTTCACTTTTTGTGTCCAAAGATAGCACATTTTTTAATAGGCAACAAGAGAATGTATTAAAAACAGAATTTTTTCTCATCAAGTCTTGATATTTGTTTGGATATGTTAAAATTTTTACATACCTTTGCACCAATTACAGCATGAGAGATTATCACTTGCTAATTTCTTGCGTTGTTATTCTTTCTAACAAAAATTCATTTCATGATATTCTTTCCAAAGATTAAAACAACACTTACACGAGAAGTGGCCCTGCCGGGACTTGTCGTTTTGTTCTCACTCACTTTGTTATGTGCCATCTTCCCTGCTCAGTTAGGAGCGGCGCTGAATGCTGTCCAAAACTGGGTATACACCAATCTCAGTTGGCTTTACATTCTCTTGGTTTCCTTTTTCTTCATCTTGCTCATGATCATGGCTTTCAGTAAGATAGGAAATATCAGACTTGGAGCCGACAACTCGTCGCCCCAATATGGATTTTTCTCTTGGATTTCAATGCTCTTTGCAGCCGGCATGGGAATTGGCCTGATGTATTTCGGAATAGCCGAGCCAATGTCTCACTACGTCGATCCGGCATTGCCCACGGTGGCCAACCCCGCCAAGGAGGCTCAGATGGCCACCTTCTTCCATTGGGGACTGCACGCATGGGGCGTCTATGCTATCTTGGGACTCATCCTGGCCTATTTCTCTTTCAGGTATAAGCTGCCACTGTCCATTCGCAGCGGACTGTATCCTCTGATCAAGGATCGCATCAACGGCCCCATCGGCCATACGGTAGATGTGTTTGCCTTAGTGAGTACATTCTTTGGCGTAGCCACTTCCTTGGGTTTCGGTGTGGTGCAACTGAATGCCGGATTAGTGCATTTAGGCGTTCTCAGCGAGTCTAACTTCTTGTTCCAATGTATCATCATCGTCCTGGTCAGTTCGGTGGCCATTGGTTCGGCAGTGGCCGGGGTGAGCAAGGGTGTGAAGCGATTGAGTGAGATCAACCTCACGATGGCCATCCTACTGCTCATCTTTGTGCTCCTGCTGGGTCCCACCACATTCTTGCTGAGCGCTTTCAGCGAGGGAATTGGCCATTACATCAACCGCTTTGCCGACCTCACTTTCAACACCTTTGCCTTTGAGGTCGATGGACTCGGATGGTTCACCAACTGGACGGTCATGTACTGGGCGTGGTGGATTAGCTGGTCTCCCTTCGTAGGACTTTTCATCGCCCGCATATCCAAGGGGCGCACCATCCGCGAGTATATCCTGGCGGTGCTCCTCGTGCCCTCGCTGTTCATCTTCCTATGGATGACGGTCTTTGGAAACGGAGCCATCTATTTTGATATGCACGTGGCCAACGGCGCACTGTCGGCTCTTGCCAGCAATCCCGACGTGCTGTTGTTTGCGTTTTTGGAACAGTTCCCCCTGGCTAAACCGTTGTGCGTGCTGTCAGTGATGATGATTGCTATTTTCTTCGTGACTTCTGCCGACTCGGGCATCCTCGTGATGAACAGCATCTCATCGGGCAACAAGCCCAATACACCTGCTTGGCAAAATGCTTTCTGGGGTGTTCTGCTGGCGCTTACTGCCATAGCCCTGCTCTATGCTGGCGGACTGAGTTCCCTGCAAACCATGACGCTCATATCGGCACTGCCGTTTGGATTGATCATGCTCCTGCTGTGCTTTGGACTCATGCGAGCCGTACACACCGACGTGCTCTACTACAGCATCAAAATTCCATACGGCAGTAGCCATTGGGATGGCAGACATTGGCAACAGCGACTGGAGCAGATCATCACCTTCTCGCAGAAGACGGATGTTATGCGGTTCTTCGCCGAGAAAGTACAGCCGGCTTTCGAGGAGTTGCAACAGGAATTTGATAAGAATGGTATCCAGGCCGACATCCTGAAGGGAACACGGGGCAAGCAGTCGATGGAACTGCACATCCCGCACGACCGTATACGTAATTTCAGATACGGGGTGAGCATCGAAAAACAAACCATCTCAGATTATCTCATCGACGATGACAACACACCCGATGTGGAAAACTCCACACATTATGTGCCCGTAACCTATTACAGCGATGGGCGGTCGGGCAACGACATCCAGTATCTAAGCAAGGAAGAACTCATCGCCGATGTGTTGCGCGAATACGAGCGATACATCACTTTGGTGGCCGATGAGCAGAAAGCCATGATGTTTGAAGACAAGAAAAGATTCCATATGATTTAGGAGTTTTTCCCCCATTCGCTTGGCGCCTTGATTACTTTTCGCTTACTTTGTATCCCACGGACATGAAGTATGTAGACGTTATCTTACCCCTTCCCTTAGAGGGAACCTTCACCTATGCGATCTCCGACGAGATGGCCACTGGCATTGCCATGGGTGTGCGCGTGCTTGTCCCGTTGGGCAAGAGCAAGACCTACACGGCACTATGCGTGGGGCCGGCACACGACTCGGCCAACGGGTTGGCACCCGAAAAGGTGAAGTATGTGCTGGCCGTGCTCGACGCCGCACCCATCTTGCTCACACAGCAAATGCGGCTGTGGCAATGGATGAGCGAATATTACATGGCTCCCCTGGGCGACATTTTCAAGGCTGCCCTGCCCTCCGGACTCAAAAGGGAGGAAGACTTCCGACCCAAGACTGAAACCTGCATCGGACTGGCAGAGCCTTTTCGCAACCCCACCGCACTCCACGCCGCCTTCAATATGCTTGCCCGGGCGACCAAACAGCAGAAAGTATTGTCGTGCTTTCTGTCGATGACCCATTGGGACATCCACTGCAAAAAAACTCCCGCAGACGGAATCACAGAGATAACACGCGAGGAACTCATCAACGAGAGCCACTGCACATTGGCGGTGGTCAAAGCCCTGTGCGACCGCGGAATACTCTATACTTATGAGCGTGAGGTCGGTCGCCTCAACCGGGGCGGCGGTTATCACCCTGAACGCATCAAACCCTTGAGCGTGCCACAGCAAGATGCCTACAACCAATTGCTGTTACAGATGATGACGAAAAACGTGGTGCTGCTCCATGGCGTCACCTCCAGTGGCAAGACAGAGTTGTATATCCACCTGATCCAAAAGACGCTGGACGAGCACAAACAGGTGCTTTACCTCCTGCCCGAAATTGCCCTGACCGTGCAGATAACCACCCGGTTGCAACATGTTTTCGGCGACCGCTTGGGCATCTACCACAGCAAATACAGCGATGCAGAACGCGTGGAGATTTGGCAGAAACAACTCTCCAACCATCCCTACGACGTGATTCTGGGTGCCCGATCATCCATCTTCCTACCCTACCGCAACCTCGGCTTGGTGATCATCGACGAGGAACATGAGAGCAGCTTCAAGCAGCAGGAGCCCTCACCACGGTATCATGCGCGCAGTGCAGCCATCGTCATGGCACAAATGTACGGAGCCAAGACCGTGCTCGGCACGGCCACACCGTCGATGGAAAGTTATTACAATGCACAGGTGGGCAAATACGGACTCGTGGAATTGAAAACACGCTACCAAGGCATCGAGTTGCCCGAGATTCAAGTGGTCAACATCAAGGATATGCGCCGGCGGAAAATGATGTCGGGACCTTTCTCGCCAATGCTGTTGGCAGCAGTGCGCGAGGCGCTGGCAACCGGCAAGCAAGTCATTCTCTTTCAGAATCGGCGGGGCTTTGCGCCCATGATGGAGTGCCGGGTGTGTGGATGGGTGCCCAAATGCCAGAACTGCGACGTGTCGCTCACCTACCATAAACGCCTCAACATGCTCACATGCCACTACTGCGGGTTTGTCTCTCCCGTGCCCCCGGCGTGCCCCAACTGTGGCAACCCCAACATCAGTGGCAGGGGTTATGGCACCGAAAAGATAGAAGACTTGCTGGCCAGCATCTTCCCCGAGGCCAAAGTGGCGCGCATGGATCTTGACACCACACGCACGCGTCGCGCCTACGAGCGAATCATAGGCGACTTCAGTCAGGGCAAGACCAACGTGCTGATCGGTACACAGATGGTCAGCAAGGGACTCGACTTCGGCAATGTGGAGGTGGTGGGAATCCTCGATGCCGACTCCATGCTCAACTATCCCGACTTCCGGGCTTACGAGCATGCCTTCATGATGATGAGTCAGGTCAGTGGCCGTTCGGGGCGGAAGGGCAAACGGGGATTGGTGATACTCCAGACCAAAAGTCCCGAGCTCCCCGTAGTGCGACAAGTGGTACACAACGATTTCACGGGTTTTTATAACGACTTGCTCGAAGAACGACGAATGTTCAATTATCCTCCATTCCACCATCTTGTCTATGTCTTCCTGAAGCACAGACAAGAACCGGTGGTGGAGGCAGCAGCACAGGAAATGGGCGCCAAGTTGCGCCAAATGTTCGGCGAGCGCGTACTCGGCCCCGACAAACCCGCGGTGGCAAGAGTAAAGACCATGAGCATTCGAAAAATTGTACTGAAGTTCGAAAACGGCATCAATCATCGACAAGTGCGCAACAGTCTGCGGCAGGTGCAACAACAAATGATGCAGCAACCCTATTACAAGTCGCTGCTGATATACTACGACGTCGACCCGTTGTAAAGGGGAAGTTCGGGACGTCGTCTATCGGCCGTTGTCCGATCGTCTGGCGTCCGCCATCCATTTGTCTGTCGGCCGATATCCACTTGTCTGTCGAACGCCAGACAGCACGAGCAATTCCTCGGGCGCATGTCAACAGAAACAGCAAGCTGAAAAAGAATGAACCATTAGAAAATATAAAGACTTGCCGAAATCGGCGTATAGCTCATTTTGCAGGATGAACTTGGGGTAGTATCTCTCAATAGCTCAAATTGCAGGATGGCTTTCCCGCCGATTTCGCAAACAATGTTGTACCTTTGCGTCGCAGTCTGAAGCATAATGGAGCTCTGCCGGGGAGCAACTCCATGAGGAATAGGACTGCACGAATCGACAAGTATGGGCAGGAGTTGCTACTTATGCAGCTCCTGCTTTTTCATACTTAGAGATTCTGTCAATTCCAAGAAAAACCCAGAAATGAACCGCTTGCGGTTTTCCATCGTCAGGCCACTGTGGTTGTTCAGGTTCTTCTTCAGATCAGTGAACGTACCTTCAATCTTGTTGTTAGTGTTTGGCATCCCCTTGCAATCCTCCCGCTGGTATGTGAAGAGATACGGCAGATAGAAGTCAAGACTACGCATAGCCGTCCTGAGTCACTGGTGAGTGTAGTGACTGCTACCATTCTTGTAGACCGAACGTCTGTTGATAGTCTCGTGGTAATCACTCTTCCATGCTTCATATTCCCGTTTGAAATCATCCTCCTTTGCTTTGGTAAGCTTATTCATCAAGGCATTCAACTCTATCGCTGCCAGTAGTTTGGGATTAAGAGTAAGGTAACGTCTGACGATCTGCTTCATGTGGAATTGGCACATCTGTATAGGATAGTCAGAGAACAGCTTGAACAGACTCTTCTTCCCATCAATGATAATGCCGCGCACCTCATAGCCGCGTTTCTTTATGCTATCAATAGCATCCGAGTAATCCTTCGCAGTCTCGCTCTTGACAAACTCCATGTACAAAGGCTCTCCAGTAGACGAATCCATTGCCAGGATAACTCCGAAGCTACGACCCCAATAGGTGACATCCATGTGAACGAAGCCTCCTCCACAAAGACTTGGCTGCGTCCACTCACGCTTAACGTTACGCAGCCTTCGCTTGATAGTCGAAACGCTCTTACCAAAGCGCACGGAAAGCTCTTGGATCATCTGTTTCTCCTGTTGATAAGCATCCCATAGACCATCCTCACTCAAGTCCGTTCCAGCACGGAACTGGTATCCGCAGTCCTTGCACAAATACAACTGAACACCCTTGCGGATGCCATTCTTTACCGTGTGCTTACTGTGGCACGCCGGGCACTCTTTCTTGTTCATCTAACTCTGCTTTTATGGCTTTTGAATCGCCCGCAAAGTTAGTGGCCATCGGCATTAGAGCGATACTGTATCCTGCAAAATGAGCTATTGACGGCTTTTGATCGTCGATTTTAGCCCTGAAACGTTTGAATTGCTCAGAACCCCTGTGTTAATCGGTGTTTGAGACATGGTCCATCCTGCAAATTGAGCTATAGGTCTAAAGGTACAAGTTTTATGTTAAACAACCAAAGATAAAACGATATAATTTATTGTATATCAAACGAATATAATTTATCCAGTAAACACTACTTAATTGTACGCACTACATATTTTCTTGATAAATCAATCGAACAACATGTTTTTTCTGAATATTGCTTACACACGGTGTCTGGATACAGCTTTTACCATGCAGTAACAACAGCACATTCGAGATGCACCGAGGACAAAGTCGTGATAAATTACCTATTTTAAGGTATTGTAAGCAAAATTTCCTTTAGGTAACTTTGCACTCGTAAAAAAATAAAAATATTCAAATATGTTTTTTAAAATTATTACTGCTATTCTTCTCTCAGCAACAATCACTTCGTACGCGATGGCGAATGACCAGACGCACAACATGATAGAGGAAGACAATAAGGAAATATTAATTTCTGGAAAAATCGTTGATCATGAAGGTAGACCTGTGATCGGTGCCAGTATCACGCTCAACGGCAAAAAAGCTGTTGCAACGAGCGACGCTGATGGCAAATTCCTTTTTCATGCCATCTCATTACCTGCCCCGTCTTACATACAAGTCACTTACTTGGGCATGGAAGCTAAAAAAATAACGCTGCAACCTCCATATCACGATCTTTTGATTAGGCTAAACGACAAAATCAATGTGTTGGGCGAAGTGGTTTCCACAGGATACAACAGACTTTTAAAAAGACGTTCGGCCGGTTCTTTTGCCGTAGTCACACACGAGCAAATAGAAAATCAAGTGCCTACGTCGATTGACAAGATTCTGCAAGGACAAATTGCTGGCGTGCACGTAAGCGTTCCAAACGGGAAACCCGGAGAAAGCGCTCAAGTAAGGATACGCGGAGTTAACACCGTCAATGGCTCGGCTGAACCACTGTGGGTGGTTGACGGAGTCATCATGCAGGACAACTTGCCGAAAGTATTGGGCACTAACATGATGAATGCAAGTGATTTCAATGATATCTTTCGAAACGGAATTGGAGATATCAATCCTAACGACATAGAAAGTATAACCATCTTGAAAGACGCCGTAGCCTCGGCTATCTATGGCTCAAGGTCAGCAGGTGGCGTAATCTCTATCACTACCAAGCGTGGAAAAGTCGGTAAGCCACATGTGAACTACTCCACTCTGTTTACCATCGGATTATACCCCCAACGGCAGGAAAATATTATGAATGCGGAGGAAAAGATACGATGGGAGCAGGAATTATGGAACGAATTTTCAGCGAAACCTTTCAAATCGGGCAATGGCTGGTACCCCGTGATCGGTATTGTGGGGATGATCCATGCAGACAAAATTGGTAGAAATGGGAAATTATGGACTGAAAACGGTTTCGAAAAAATGACAGAGGAAGAAAAGAGTGCTTATATAGAAGGACTTAAAAGAAATAATGTCAACTGGTATGACGAGATCTTCAGGAATTCCCTATCGCAAAATCACAACCTATCGTTGTCAGGAGGAGCAGGCAAGATGGATTATTATACCTCGCTATCCTACACAAAGAATATGGGATTGGTCAAAAGAAATGACTATCAACGTTATACCTTTAACATGAAAATCAACGTGAATCCCACTTCAAAGTTAAAGCTCGGGTTCAAGTCAACGGTTTCCTTTCAAAAAAGCGACGATTTCGTATCAAGCGTCGACCCGTTTAGATACGCCTATTTTGCCAATCCTTACGAAACGCCATACAACGCTGACGGAAGCTATCGGGCAGATATGACCTATTTCAATCTCACCCAAATAAATGCAGGCGACGCATCACTCCCCTACATCCCTACAAATGGTTTCAACATACTGAGGGAGATGAATGAAACATCAAGTTGCAACACCAAATTGGGCATCAACATCCAAGGAACCTTCGATTATTTTCTCACCAATAATCTTAAATTTACGGGAATAGCAGCATACGGACGAAACAACACCAATGGTACTGACGAATTGGGCAAGAATACTTATGCTGCATTCATGAATCGGCTGCCATGGGACATGCAAAATAGAGAATGGAAGGGTTATGGAATTCTGAGGCAGAACTTCAACGAAGGGAATAATTTCATGGGAAGGCTCATGCTTCGTTACGCACAAGACTTTCGGAAATTGCACCACATAGTCATGATCGGAGGCTGCGAAATCCGATCCGCTAAAAACCAAAGGTCTTTTATGATGCAATATGGATATGATCCGGAGACAAAAATAACAGGTATGCCCGAACCTCCTGAGAAGGGAAATATGTCTTACTCGGAGTGGAAAAAGTTGATCGATGATCTTTCCTCCTCGCAGTGGGACGAGCAAAAATATGCCTCTTTTTTCACTACCGTGGACTATGACTTCAATAATACTTACACCCTCAATGCAGCTTTGAGAACCGATGGGTCAAATAACTTCGGTACCAAGGAACAATTTAATCCAACATATTCTGTAGGCGCGGCATGGAACATTGACAACGAAAGATTTTGGAGAAGCATAAAGCCTGTAATCAACCGACTAACCATGCGCGTATCCTATGGCTTTACAGGAAATGTAGTGCAAGGCATGTTGAAAAGCTTAGTCATAAACACAGGACGAAAAAAATGGAACGGTCATATAACAGGAACGGTGAAAAACGCTCCAAATCCACATTTGCGGTGGGAACGGACACGCGACATGAAACTGGGCATCGACATGGGAATGTTCAACAACAGATTGAACATTAATACCGAGATTTATGAAAAACTCGGCTCCGACATCATCACCAAAGTGGGAACAGTGTCCACCACAGGATTCACGACATTGAGTTTCAATACTTCAAAAATACGGAACAGAGGCTTGGAAATATCCATCTATGGAACTCCCGTAAAGACGAAGAAACTAACTTTATCGACATCGGTCAATCTATCATGGAACAGAAACGAACTCGTGGAATTTGTAGCACCTCTTTTTGGAATCAGCAATGGGAAATATCAAGGTTACCCGCTTGATGCCATTTTCAATGGTATAACAACGGGAATAGACAAGGAAACAGGATATTACAACATGAAGACTGTTCCTAATGCAAAGTTCGAAACAATTGCCGACAAGAAGAACGTGGCAAACTACAAGTTCTATCTCGGTACCCGTAACGCTCCCTATTCAGGAGGCGGAAGTATAAATGTATCCTATGAAGGATTCACGTTCAGTGCACAAGCCGCCTATTCAATAGGGGGAAAGGTACTCAACGAAATTAATTCTCCTGTCAACTATTCCATGGTAGGATATTCCAGAAATAACACTCCCCAAACATCTTTCAGCGACATTTATACCAACCACCTCAACGTGGCGCGAGACAGGATGGACAGATGGACAACAGAGAATCGCGAAGGAACGAAATATCCTCGCATTGTAGATGCGTTCGGAGCACCCCTAAACCTTGAAGGCAAAACGGTTACTGGTTCAAACATCACGGACGGAATTTATCTACAGGAAATATCATTCCTGCGCATAAGAAACATTTCGTTAAGCTACCATTTTAATAAAAACGTGACAGAAACATTGGGACTTTCAAATCTTGGCATCACCTGCTCGGCACAGAACTTCTTCACTTTCACTAATTTTCGAGGCATCGACCCAGAACAACCGGGGCTTACCTATCCAATTACCAGATCAGTAACTTTCGGCTTGCAAATAGGTTTCTAACATCATTCAAAAAGATATATATATGAAGAACTATTATCACACGGGGATCTTAATTGCGATCATGCTAATCGTATCCTCATGTAGCGAATATCTCAAAGAGAACAACTACAACAACGTTTTGCCTAAAACACCAGAGGATTACGGCGCATTAATATATGCGCAACTGTCATCATTGGAGACTACCCCCTCGTCCGTTACGCTGGAATCCTACAAACGTGCCATCGAAAAGGAATTATATGCCGACAATCTGAACGCTTCCATGAATAAAGGTAGAAGTTTGAAAGTCTTTTATGTAGGCGACGGAGCCATAGGAAACATGTATGTTTTAATGAGAGGATACAAGGAAATCAAGGATTACAACATTGTTCTTGACGCACTGAATGCATCGGACTCCATCTCACGTACACTCAGCGTTACAGCTCGTATCATGCGTGCAGTCGCATACTATAACCTCATGCGCGATTATTGCGATCCATGGAACGCAAATTCACCGGAGAAACAGATGGGACTGCCTCTTGTTACCGAGTTCAATATGGAATCAAGACCCGGACGAAGCAGCTTGCAAGAAACGGCAGAATTTATCATCAAGGAATTACAGACCGCCATCAATGACAAGCAAGAGAATGAAGAGATGTACTTTACCACCGATGTAGCAAAAGCTTATTTGGCACGGACCTACTTTTGGAGTGAGAAATGGGAGAAAGCTTTGCCAATATGCTTAGAATTGCTCAACAAATATCCTTTGCTACAAGGCAAGGAATACACCAATATGCTTGAAAATAAACTACAACGCTCGGGAAATATATTAATCATGTCAAATACAGGCTATTCTGTTTACACGTATGACAGAGACGTGAACAAACTGAAGGAGCGTCCACTTTCCATCGGCTTTTACAAGTTGTTTTCCGAAAAAGAAAAGGATATTAGATTCAAATACATAGACAAGAAACTTAGAACCACAAAAGCTGCATTCACAGGGGTACGAGGTGCCGAGTTCGCACTAATGGGCATGGAATGTCTATCTCATTTAGGACGCATAGATGAGGCTCTAAAAATGCTTAACGACTTTCGCTCACATCGTATCACCGACTATTCACCTTATATAGTATCCACTCTTCCACCCGTTGACCATTCCGCCCTTATAAAGATTGATGCCGAGGGAAAGCCTCTGACGCCACTGATGCAAGCCATACTGAATGAGCGCAGAAAGGAACTGATGCTAGAAAACGATCGCTGGTATGAACTCAAGCGCAATGGAATGCCAGAATTTTGGGTGACAGACGGAAGAACAAAAAAGATTA
>NZ_GG704781.1:1035157-1108685 GCF_000160535.1 Hallella bergensis DSM 17361
ATTACCAGAAAGTATCTTTACAACTTCCCGTTCCAACTACGCGACTATTTAATAAATCCTGAATTGGAAATAAATCCGGGATATGTATATCAAAATTGACAGACCATTCAAAAAGGAAACGAACATGAGATTTTTACATTGCATTTACACTTTTTCCAGCATCCTTATTTTGGCTGCCATGTCATGCACCAGCATAGAAGAAGGTGTCGCACCAGATGGACTAACTGAGGCTCACGACAAGGGGATGGGAAATATCTACATCAAACAAGACCCTCTGTCTGAGGAAGATAAAGATTCCATAGAACGGCTCAAGCTACAATATGAAAAATTTGAACAACAGGGGCCACATGCCATCATAGATATCAATCAACGATAACGGCCATGATAGGCCCCCAACTCTATCCTCCTTGTTTAAGGTTTGTTGGTCATCGTCAGATCAAACAGACCTTTTTCTCTCAACTCGATCAGCCAATCGATTGGAATCCCATCTGTGGACTATTTGAGATTGCTTATACCAAAGATGACCGTCCCACCGGTCGCCCGAGCTATGACAGCCTTGTGTTATTCAAGACCGAACTCCTTCGTACATGGTACAGCCTGAGTGACGGCGGGGGCGAGGAGCAAGTCAATGCCCGCTTGTCTTTCAGTTGATTTGTCGACTTAGGATTGGACGACTGCGCTCCAGATAGTACGACGGTGTGTCGTTTCCGCAACATTCTACTTGAAACCGACCTTTACGACGATGTGCTGGAAGAGATTAATCGCCAGTTAGAGTCGGCCGGTGTTTTGGTTAAGCGTGGCACCATAGTTGACGCCAGTATCATGGACATCTCTCGTCGTCCCCGCGGGCGTAAGGAATACGAAGTAGTCGAGGAACGCAATGAGGAGGCAGGTATGGATATAGCAGGAAAGGCTATGTTTAAAGGCCTTGTCAAGTCTAATGTTGACGGCGAAGTATATTGGGTAAAGAAGATGGGCAAGTTACACTTCGGATACAAGCGACATTTGGTTACGGGCGAGAAGGGTTTGGTGATTGCCTAGGAAACTACATCGGCTAACAAAGTGACATCAAACATTTGGAAGGGCCGTTAGCAAAAGCCAAACTTCCGCAGGGTACACCTGTTTGTGCCGACAAGGGACATGACTCTGCGGGGAACAAGGGTGTACTTAAACGTGTGAAGTTCAAGAGTCGTATCATGCACAAAGGAGTAAGAGGATGCAAGCTGACTTGAAAGAGAGCAGCGTATCAATGTAGCCACCAGCAAGACAAAATACAAAACGAAACGTACCTTTGGCTCTATTCGCAGGCGGTTTCATGGTGGCATTGCCAGATATGTAGGTCTGGCTAAGAGTCACGCACAGCACATCATGGAGACTATTGCTTACAACTAATATAGTGTTCGCTGAATTAATAAATTGCCATGACTGCAAAGCAGCGGACTCTAAACTTTGCAATAGCATCTGCTCATAAATTGAGCTTAATTTCGAAAAGGGCAAGACAAAGTTCCCAGAGGAACTTTATCACGTTCTTGACAAAGTAGCACATTCCTGTCCAGCATTCCTGCTGTTTCTGGAAGCTTGGCTCTGATGTTGTTGGCTCGATAGACTCTCTTGCCTGTGCCGAAAGAGCATTCGACTTCGTTTCGTTCTCAGACGGCCTTGGCCATCTTCTTGAGATATTAGAGGAGTTGGAGATATTAAGTTCTTTATGTATAGACTGGCAAAACTTTATGCTTAATACATAACCTTACCAACTGGAAAAATCCGCTGACCCAGAATCTATAGCTTCTTATGGCTTTATATGGTGTGCCATAAGTTTCTTTTTCAGGTAAGTAAGGAAGGGACGCATGACGGTTTGAGATGGTTCGGCACCGATGTAGCTTAGTTTGATGTCATCGCCCATACCCTGCAGTATGCTGAATTTGTACTTGCCATTGTGATCCAGACCTTGCTCCATTGAGATGATCTTGGATGTGATGACGTCCGGATGCGCCTGCTGTGCACGCTCTCCATGTATGGCTTGGAGCAACTGATGAGTGATATATGCCATATCGCTTACCTTCTCTACCCAAGGCATGATGTCCGTACTAAACAACTCTAGTTCGGGATGCTGCTGATCTTTCAGTTCCATCATCTCGTTACACTCACGCATCACTGTCTCCATTTCAGCTATCAGTGGTTTAGGGTCACCATTATACTTGTAATTGTCGATAAGCGTTTTCATCGGTTCGCCGTCATAATAGCGTAAGTAATGGGACAGATGGTCAAAACTCTTTGCATAATCAGCTCCCACTACAGCCTTCAACGAAGCCTGATAGCTTGGCTCGTTGTCAAATGCGGCATGATTCCAGGCATGATCGGCCACACCGAAGAGTGCTATCTTGGAGGCCGTGCCTTGCTGCATGGGGTTGGAGATGATGGCACTGGCCCCGGTCAATGTCGCATCTAGCTTGGCACCATTGTCAATCCATTTCTCATCGGCAAAATTAGTATAAGTGTCGCGCACAAAGAGTTTGCTGATGTCATTGTCATTGCAGGGATAGTTCCACCACCATGCCAACGGACGTCCGAAGCTCCGGGCTACTACCTGGAGATCGTGCGAATTGGGTACGCTCCACACATTGGCTCCAGTGATATACACCACCACATTATGAGGAATATGGCTTAAAGCCTTGAAGAATTTGTGGCGCACCTTAGCGTTCACCCATGAATAGGCATAAAGCTGTGGTACAAAATTGATAGGCTTCACGGTATCGGCAGCTGTCTTATAGTTTTTGTTCCATCGTGCTTCCACGGCTCGCTGCGCCTCTGTCAGTCGTTTGGCATTGAGGGCCAGACTGATACTGTCGTCGGGAACACCTACGTCATCGACAAAGATACCAAACTGGCGCACGCCCAGATCATACATCTTTTCAAATTTCTGCATGATCTTATCCACCACATGATTGTCTTTGTTCTCCGTAAACGCTCCTCCCGGATGTATCGCCCAGATGAAGTTCACCTTATTCTGATGCGCAGTCTGGGTAATATCCCTGAGCATGGGAGAGGAGAGAAAGCCTATGGCTTCCTGCTCTGCCGTGATCGAATCGGGGTAGGCTTCCTGCCATTTTTGCGAATGGTAAGGATCGCTCTTAGCTCCGTACATATAACTGTTCATTTTGTAGCGTGCCATAAAAGCGAAGAGATCCTTGGTGGCCTTAGCCGAATAAGGCACGCCATAATAGCCTTCGATCACACCACGATACTGCACGTCGGCATAGTCTTCTATGCACACGCAAGGCAAATTCCGGGTGCCACGGTCGAAGATCTGCTCCAGCGAAGCAAGACCGTAAAAGGTGGCATCGGTGTTCTCGCCCAAGATCACTACCTGCGCCTTACCTGCCTCGACAGACAGACATAGCAGATGCTTGTCAAACTTATCTTTCTTGTCAAAGGCATGATGCCTAATCTTCCATTGTTTCAGTTTGTTGCTGGCTATCCCCTTTTGCCCGTTCACGCCGAGGTAGATATTAGAGCAACGTTTGTCGGCACGTCTGCTAACCTGTGTCGAGCCACCTTTCTGATCTATGATTTGCTTGGCACGTGCAATGGTTACCTCATCGATACCTGCATCAGCCACAATGTTTACCGTATGGGTAAAGGTAGCCTTGCCTGCTAATGAATGTTGATTATGAGGCACCGGGTAGATGGTGTAGACATCATTCTGGGCATAGCTGTGTAGTGCTATCAGGCTCATCAGCACTATCCCAAATAGTTTTTTGATGTGAATCATTGGTTGTATGATTAAGTTGATTGAAATTATTGACAGCAAAGATAAGTATTTTTTATATTTTAGCTCTATCAATACTCCGTTAATTCTAATATAATCGCTTGAATATGAGAGAGTTAGTTGACTGTCTATAACTAATAAAATTTAGTCAAGTGGCTGATTGTCAGTAACTTTATAGTAGAGTAAACATCAAGTAAATGACATCAGAACCACTCGACCAATATACGGAAATCTGCAGAGATGCCATCAAAAGCTCATCTGCAAAATTAGGCAAAACTTTTGAGAATCTACTCCTGGAAAGACGCTTATTGTACATGGCGATACAATGAAAGATAAATTTCACTCAGAAGTAGCGTTACAGAACCCATTGCGAGCAGACCTACAGAACGAAGCAGTATACCGGACTCGCGCATTGTTAGGCAAGGCACAAGAATCAGCTGGACTTCTCCTACAACGCATCATTCGCATCACAGAATGTGGCAAAGGTGATGATGAAGGAAAATGGGCTACCGTATTCCATGGCTTCTTTCAAGGAGCTCATGGCGAACACATACATTGCAAAATTAATTTTCGACAGGTGTCGGAGCATACCGAACCGAAAGTTTATTAGTCATACCATCAAAGAACTCTTTGGCTGGCAGAGGAAAGCTGCGTAGCCATTATCTCAAATTTTAACAAACTATTGATGTAAGGGTATGGGGTGATATCAAATAGCTTCATCACACAAAGAAACTCAATGACATACATTTTGCTCATGCCGAGCGTACAAACAGATTCGGGTGAGACCTCACGTCCCGCCCGAATCATCCTTACCTAACTCTAAAACAGTGAGGAGAGATTAGTATTCTTCATCCCAAACATTGTGTTGGGGTCTATAGAGTTGTTCTTCGAATAAATCTTCGTTTTCCACTTCAAAGTCATACTTTTTGCTGTCTGCATGATCCAGGTCTGATCCTATCATAAGGTCTCCGCAATCAGCCTTGATGATTTCCGTATTTGGAATTATATATTGTTTTTTCATGACTCAATCCTCCACTGTTATTTGACGATAATTTTCTTTCCGTTCACTACATATACACCTGCTGCCAGGGGAACCGTCGCTGTTTCGCCGGCATTCATCTGCAAGCGGTTCAGGGTCATGCCGTTTATGGCAACGATTTCCACTACCGTGCTCTCGTTGGCTCTGACTTGAAGGGCTCCACGAAGAGCGTTCAGCGTCATGACCCGATCGCCGGCTTCCACTTCCCTAATGCCGGTAATGCTGTTGTCCTTCTCGCCAAAGCAGACATCGAACGCTGTCATTGTCTTGGCACCGGCTCCGCCGTTAAAGCTGTAATAAGAGCGGAACGGATAAACATAGAGATATTCATGTTCAGGACGAAGATTCTTGGAATTCAAGAACATATTACGGGCGAAGTAGAAGTTCTTCAGGTTCTTATTCAGTTTCCTGCCGGAATATGAACCATGGTTGGTGAAGGTGTAGCTTGTGCCGAGAATCTTTCCCGATGCCGTTTCTCCCTCAAACTCATAGGATGCAGCATCCATCGCACTACCCTTGGTAGCCATGATATCGGAACCATATTGGGTTGCGACGAACGAAACTTCTCCGTCTTCAGGCGCTTGGGTCACCTCGACCATATAGGGAACATTAGCCGTGGTGCTGCCTTCGGTCAGCGGAGTGAAGTAGGCCTTGCCCCGATAATCCTCCGGCGAATTGTATTCGTCGTCCAGTTCCAAGCAGTTGCCAGCTGTCATTTGGGCCACTTTGAAAGCACATTTACCGTCTTTGTTGGTATGGATGCCTTGAGCATCGACTGTCAAGGTAAATGGCAGAACCACTGTGGCGTGAGCCACCTTTCCGTTCTTTGGAACTGTGATCTTACGGGTGTACGTCGCATAGTTCTCTGCCGACACGGTGATCTTGTAGGGTGCGTAGAACGGTTGCTTGTCGGTGATCACGATATTCTTGCATGCGCGGTAGTCGCCGCTGGCAGTCTTTTGAATATAGTTATCTTCGCAGTAGGTAGTACGCTCGGGGAAATAGATCAGACAGTTGGGGTTGAGCAAAGCCTTCATCTCGTTGATCTCGTTCTTATTTGGAATGTGGATGGAATAGAGATTGGTGTAGTCGAGCCAGAGCACTTGTTGCCCTGTGGCACCAACTCCGGCAATTCCTTTCTCTGCGTTTCCATACAGTTCATCTATGAGTGCCTGCTTCATCATCGGTACGGTGAGATAAGCGTTGCCACTCGGAATTTCCTCTTGGGTTTCTGCATCCAAGGCTTTGAACACACCACCATACATGGGTAGTTCGGCATCCTGTCCGTCTTTTTCGTAGCAGGTGGCATCGTAGAGCTTGGTCAGATCACACTTGGCGACATAGTCTTTCATGACCAAGGTCAGATGCATCAGATAATAGGCAAAGTAACGGTGTTCCATGGCCGTGGTGGGCGCTACGTTCCATCGTGTCTCATCGCCGGTGAACAGGTAGCAAGGTTTCGATTCGTTAACTGCAAGTACGATGTTGTCTGTGAAAGTACCGCCCTGCGAATCATATAATGCATCGGAATAAGGATATTCTTCCAGGGTGGTGGGTGCAGCGCTTGTGTTGGTGTTGCTCAGCTGGTCGATGTTGCTGAATCTGAAGGCTTGTTTGCCACAGTGGGCCGTATGGTTCTTATCGCTTTCAAGCTCATTTCCGATAGTTTGATATTGTTTGCCATCCCCAAAACTGAGATTATACGGAGACTTCACGAAGAAGTAGCGTGCGTTACCATCGCCGTTGGTGTAGCCGTTATCCCCATACTTGCTATAAAGTCCTTCAAACGTAAACCGACATTTCTCCTCACCTCCGCCAAAGAAGTCTCTTGGAACATAGAAGGTGAATGCTCCTCCCGATACCTGGAAGTCGTTGCTGGTGAATTGCTGCATCAGGGTGGGACCATTATCGATGAGAGAATGACAGATGATATCCATCGTGTTGATATAGGGGTTTAGACATTCGAGTGTCAACTCGAACGTAACGCGTGCTCTCGCATTGCCTTCCAATCCCTCAACTGTGAATTTGATGGCATCGTTGTTCAGATTTTCCAACACAACTTCTCCTCTTCCGCCATCGGCAACGTTTACTGTCTTGTATACGGTGTTCTTATCCGTGCTATAAACCTTTAAGGTATAACCATCATTGCCGATTGAGACCCCAGTGCTGTATTTCAATTTTGCTCCAACAATTCTGTATCCCAATGGAATTACCTTTCCGTTTTGCGTTGTTGCAGATGTAGGTGTTTCTACATAATAGGTGTTGTTTCCCAAGATATATTGATTTTGTGAAGCCCGAATAGAACCCGCACCGGCGGTTTCAGGTAGTTTGCCGTCTGTGACAGCATCTTCCTGATACAAATAGTTCATGGCGGTCAGATCCTTTACATTATTGTAGTCGTAGCTATAATAGGTTTTCCCATTTTTCGGATTGGGCTGGATGGGACCCAAATCGAGTCGGCTGGTTGCAAAACTTGAACCCACCATATTCACGGGACTTGTAATGGAAGCATTCGGTGCGACCTGTGCATTAAAATCGCCCTCAGCCGTGAAGTAGAGCTCACACGACTTGATGGTGGCGGCATAATAACCGTCGTTTTTACGATAGAAATAGAAGTATAGATTGTTGCCCATGTCTGTCGCATTTTTACTGGTGCGCCCAATGACATATTCTTTAGTGTCATCTGTTCCGGGCATCAAGTCCGTTTTTGCCTTCGGGGAACTGTAATTAAAATTACGGTCTGTTTCATACAGCTGTTTGGGGTTGCTTTTAATCTCCATACCGTGGAAAGTCATGCTGTTTTTGTTGTTCAGCAAAACCATGCGGTAACCGGTAAAGCGATAACCCTTGGGCAATGAGATGTTCAGGCGTGTTGTAACTGAGCTTCCTCCACAAATAACATAACGGTTGGGCGTTTCATCCAAAATAATGTTACCTGCAGGCTCTTTTAACATACCACCGTTGGTCAGATCAGCATAATCTGAAACGACCAGAGACAGGGGCAGTTGGTTGTGTCGCCACAGTGAACTCCAACCTCGCTCATAACCCACCTCATTTTCTCCGGTGAGTCCGGCAACCAACTTGCCCGATTGCGGACTGATGGTTACATTCTGGGCAACCACTCCCGTTACGAATAATTGACATATCAGAATGCCAATCATGTTTAATAAAATTCTCCTCATAATTTTTAGTTGTTTTACAGCCTGACGACTGTGCGTTATTCAATGTTATTATATAAGATTGATGTGTTGTTGCGCAGAAAATTCTCTGTTGCAAAATTAAATTGAATACGAACACAGGGTCAGGACATTTCGTCCTAAAAATAGGATTTACACGACAAAATGAAAGGAGAGAATAGGACTTTTATGACAAATCAAAAGTTTAACCTCCTGTTATTCAGGAAAATAAAAATCCTAATCAACTAAAAACGCATCTCCTGACGAGATGCGTTTGACGGGGTGTGTCTGCAATATACGGGCAGCGGTTATAGGGGTTGTCTGCGATGTTGTGAGGGTGTGATGCCATACAATTTTTTGAATGCGCGTGAGAAGTAGGACACATCCTCGAAGCCGCATTTCATGGCTATATCCCCGATAGAGGAGTTCTGTTCGGACTTCAACAAGCGCTTGGCCTTCTCCATTCTTATTTTCTGAATATAAACCGATGTGTTATCTCCTGTAATGGCATAGATTTTCGTTCTCAGTTGCTTGGAAGTCATGCACAGGTCGGAGGCAATACTTTCGGCATCGGTAGTGCGGTCGGCCATGTGAGCATAAACCACATCTATAAATTTGTGGAGGAAGGCTTGATTTACGGTTGAGAGGTCGGACATGTTATTAATGTCGGTCTGTGATGACAGGGCGTATTTTCGAGACAAGTTCTCATTTCGCTCTATCAGGTTTTTGATTCTCACCTTCAGCTCGTCTGCACTGAAAGGTTTTTCTAAGTAAGCATCTGCTCCGGCCTCCAGTCCGCTCAACTTGTCTGCATCGTTGCAGCGGGCGGTAATCATGATGACAGGAATATGGTTCAGCACATCGGACGATTTGATATCCCGGCACAGCGCCAACCCGTCTTTGACTGGCATCATCATGTCGGTCAGGATAATATCCGGCATGAGGTCTTTTGCCTTGTCCAGACCCTCAGCCCCATCGTGGGCAAAGAACAGGTTGTAGTCGCGGTTGAGCTGCATGCCGATATAATGGGCCACATCCGTATTGTCCTCGACGATCAAAACCGAGGCACGTTCTTCATTCACCTCTGTGTCGACGTTTTCCTCGACCGGCTCTGTACAAGGCAGAGCTGGGTTGTGCTCTTCCGGAGCATTGGTGGGCGATACCTGCTTCACTGTTTTTAATGGCAACCTGACGGTAAAGGTAGAACCTTTGCCGACCTCGCTTTCTACGGTGAGGGTTCCGTCCATCATGTCCACCAATTGTTTGATCATGGCCAGCCCTACCCCATTGCCAACCTCAGCGGAGGAACGACCTGCCTGATAAAACAAATCGAAGATATACGGCAAGTCTTCCGCCGGTATTCCTTTGCCATTGTCGACAACCTGTAATTGAAAGAAGTTGTGTTCAACCTGGGTGATAACTTTGATGCGGCCATTTTTCGGTGTGAACTTAATGGCATTGGATATCAGATTTCGCACGACCTTGATGACATAGTTAGGTACGAAATCCATCATCAGCGTTGTCTGATCCGGCATATACATGAGTTCTACATGCTTGGCTTTGGCCAACGCCTGATGACTTTCCGTTATCATCCGGATGTAGGCGATGATGTCTTGATGGTGATAGTCGAGTTGGACGGTACCTGATTTCAGTTTGGCAATCTCAAGCAGTTGGTTAATCAGATCGAGCAGTCCGCTGCCTTGCCTGTGCATGAGTTCTCCAGCTTTTTTGAGTTCGTCTCGGTCGACGAGGCTACCGTCGGCTATCTGCTTGCTGAAACCAAGGATAATGGTTAATGGTGTGCGGAATTCATGAGTAAGGTTGGTATAGAAACTATCTTTAATTCGCTCTATCTGAACCATCATCTTGTGGTTTTTCGAGCGTATCCGTATGACATACCATAAGAAGCCAATAACTGCGATGCAGAACAGGAGAATGCAGATACTACTGATCAGCACGAGGGTCCCGAAGGTCTTTTCCTGTTTCATCTTCTGTCTGACGGCCATCATTTCGCGCTGTTTGTTCTTACGTTCGTATTCCAGGCGTAAATTCTGAATACGTCGCGTTTTGGTCTCGCCCATCAGACTGTCCTTATACATCTGGCTCTTGACATAGCTTTCCAACGCCCGGCGACTGTCTCCCTGCTTTTGGCTGAGCATGTATTCTGCGTGATAGAGTCTTGTCAGATATTCAAACGACCCCAGTTGTTTCACAACTGGTTTGGCTTCGGCAATATATTGTCCGGCTTGGGCATAATTGTCTTGGGAAATGTAAAAATCGATTAAGGCGAATACGGCATTAAGCCAATGCCAACTGTCGTCAATGTTTTTCAAGATCTGATAGGCCTTCTCATATCGCCGGACGGCCTGGTCCCATGCCTGGTCTTTTTCTTCCAGCTCTCCCAAGTCAAGCTGGCATAAAGCCTCTCCGAGTTCAGAACCAGCCTCGCGGTTCAGCTTCAGAGATTTTTTAAAATACAGTCGTGCGGAATCTATCTTGTTCTCTTTTTCCAGCAATGAGCCTAAATTGGCATAGTTAATGGCTTGCCCCAATTTGCTGCCCAACTGCTCTTCTCCCTTTAAAGCCAGTCGGAAAGCACTGTCGGCCACTTCTGTGTTGCCCAAAGTGAGGTGCACATTGCCGAGTCCGTTTAATGAAATAACCCTGTTCTTACGGGCAACAAAGCTGGAGTCACCCTGGTACTGATCACTGAGCATCAGTGCTTTATAATGGTAGGTAGAGGCTTCGTCCAAGGCACCCACGCGCCTGAAATTTGTTCCGATGTTGTTCAGAGCTATGACCAACTCGACGGTATCTTTCAGTTCCACCGCCAGATTGTACTCTTCCCTATGTGCTTGTATCGCCTCGTCAAATTGGGTTGAATTACGATATGCCAGACCCAAATAGCGGTAGCCTATCATCATACCCAGTTTGTTGTCTTGCAGCTTGTATTGTTGGAATCTTTTCTCCCGGTCACTGATAGCTTCTAATGATTTCATCTCATTTTCTATCTTATCTTTCTGCGCTTGTGTGTAGGAGACTTTCGGCGCTTTCCGACAGGAGACAATGATGACAGAAAACAGCAACAAGAAAGATACAACTCGCCATTTTAACCTCTCCGAGATTATGTTTTTGTTAGAAAAAGAGGTCGTGGGTGATTTCATGTCATGATCTGTTGCTTTCATCATGAGTTAGGTTATCAAACGTGAATAGCGTTGCAGAAACAAAGGATCTTATGTTTTGCCTGCTTTTACAACTCTTACCTGCTGATTCGGAATGATCAGGCTAAGTCGCTTATCTACTTGCAAAAATAGGTAAAATCAATAACAATCAAAAGAAAAACGATTAAAAACTTTAATCTTTGTTATGAATTGTAAGTATGAGGATGTAATCATACGTAACAAAAATGCGCCGACTGTTTTGTCGACGCACTCTTGATTGTTAGCTAAAAATAACTTATTCTGCCTTTTCAGCCTTATCTTTTCCATCTGTAGTTTCGGCTGCTGCAGCTTCCTTGGCTTCCTTTTTAGGCTTGGCTTGAGTCTTTTTTGGAGTTTTTGCCTCAGTAGAAGTTTTCTCTGCAACTTCTTCAACAGCCTTTTCGGTATCTGTAGAAGTAGCTTGCTCTACATCGTTCTGCTTGGAACGTGAGCGACGGCTACGACGAGTCTTTTTCTCAGCCTTTGGTGTTTTGGCCATGTTCTCATCGAAGTCTACCAATTCTATGAAAGCCATCTCTGCAGCGTCACCTAAACGTGTACCCAATTTGATAACACGAGTATAACCTCCGGGACGGTCAGCAACCTTGTTTGCAACCTCTCCGAAAAGTTCCTTCACTGCATACTTGTCCTGCAAGTAACGGAAAACCACACGGCGGTTTGTTGTCGTATCATTCTTGGAACGTGTAATCAGGGGCTCAACATATTTCTTAAGAGCCTTTGCCTTTGCGAGAGTCGTAGTGATTCTTTTGTGCATAATCAAGCTGACAGACATGTTGGATAACATGCTGGCACGATGAGATGCAGTACGACCCAGATGGTTGAATTTTTTATTATGTCTCATTTTAATTTTTACTTGTTGTGAACAAGGGTTTATATTTTGCGATAGGTTTATCGTTGTAACCTATTGCTGACTTTTTACTCCTTATCCAGTTTATACTTTGAAATGTCGGTTCCAAACGAAAGATTCAGACTCTCTAGCAAATCATCAAGCTCTGAGAGCGATTTCTTACCAAAGTTGCGGAACTTCAAGAGGTCGGTCTTGTTGTACTGTACAAGGTCGCCCAGGGTCTCCACATCAGCAGCTTTCAAGCAGTTGAGTGCGCGAACACTGAGGTTGAGATCAAGCAACTTGGTCTTGAGCAGCTGACGCATGCGGAGCACTTCCTCATCAAACTCCTGGTTGCCGTCCTTGTTAGGATCCTCGAGTGTGATCTTTTCGTCAGAGAACAGCATGAAGTGGTAAATGAGGATTTTAGCTGCTTCGTTCAGCGCATCCTTTGGATGAATGGAGCCATCCGTAGTGATTTCGATACAGAGCTTATCGTAGTCGGTCTTCTGCTCGACACGAGTAGGCTCGACGCTGTACTTTACATTACGGATAGGGGTATAGATAGAATCGATGGGAAGCACGTTGACATCGGTGCAGAACTGACGGTTTTCGTCAGCAGGAACATATCCCCTACCCTTATTAACAGTAAGGTCTATTTGCATGGATGCCTTGGAGTCCAAATGACAAATCACCAAATCAGGATTTAACACTTCAAATCCAGTCAGGTACTTACCAATATCACCTGCTTTGAATTCGGTGGAATTCTCTACGGTGATACTAACTTTCTCATTCTCGAATTCTTCTACTACTTGCTTGAATCGAACTTGCTTGAGATTCAAGATGATGTTGGTTACATCTTCCCTTACACCTGGAACTGAAGAGAATTCATGCTCAACACCATCAATGCGGACAGTGTTGATGGCATAGCCCTCCAGCGATGAAAGGAGGATGCGTCGCAAGGCATTACCAATGGTAACGCCAAAGCCAGGCTCGAGAGGGGAAAATTCAAATTTTCCGAAACTCTCAGATGCCTCCAGCATCACAACTTTATCAGGTTTTTGAAATGCTAATATCGCCATTAATTTAATGATTTATTTAGAGTACAACTCAACGATTAACTGTTCCTTAATATTCTCGGGGATGTCCTCGCGTTCAGGAGTGTGCAAGAACTTGCCACTCTTTGTGTGCTCGTCCCATTCCAGCCAAGGATACTTGCTGTGATTGAATCCAGCAAGCGCTGCATCAATTGCCTCGAGAGACTTTGAACGCTCGCGTACACCAACAATCTGACCGGCCTTTACGGAATAAGAAGGAATGTTAACTACTTGTCCATCTACAGTAATATGCTTGTGACTTACCAACTGACGTGCAGCTGCACGCGTGGGAGCAATACCCAAGCGGTAAACCACATTGTCCAAACGGCATTCGAGCAACTGGAGCAATACCTCACCGGTAATACCTCCGCTCTTGGCTGCCTTCACGAACAGATTGCGGAACTGGCGCTCTAAAACACCATACGTGTACTTGGCCTTCTGCTTCTCAGCGAGCTGTATGCCGTACTCCGACTGCTTGCGACGGCGGTTATTGCCATGCTGCCCTGGAGGAAAATTACGCTTTGCCAGAACCTTATCTGCACCAAAAATGGGTTCACCGAAACGGCGTGAAATTCGAGATTTAGGACCTATATATCTTGCCATAATTTTTTAAATGCTTTTAATCTATTGTATATTCAAACTCACTAATTACACACGACGACGCTTTGGAGGGCGACAGCCATTGTGTGGAAGTGGTGTAACGTCAACAATCTCGGTAACCTCAATCCCTGCACCATGAATGGCGCGGATAGCACTTTCACGACCATTACCCGGTCCTTTGACATACGCCTTTACCTTACGAAGGCCAAGGCCGAATGCTACTTTTGCACAATCCTCTGCAGCCACCTGGGCAGCATAAGGAGTGCTCTTTTTAGAACCGCGGAATCCCATCTTACCAGCTGAAGACCAAGAAATGACCTGACCCTCGCTGTTTGCAAGCGATACAATAATATTGTTGAACGAGCTATGAACATGAAGCTGTCCCATAGCGTCCACTCTTACATTTCTTTTCTTAGATGTTGCTTTTGTTTTTGCCATAATTAATTTCCCCCTATAAATTACTTAGTAGCCTTTTTCTTGTTAGCAACAGTCTTCTTTCTACCCTTGCGGGTACGAGCATTGTTCTTAGTGCTTTGACCGCGAACTGGAAGACCATTACGATGACGAACACCACGATAGCAGCCTATGTCCATCAGACGCTTGATACTCATCTGAACCTCCGAACGGAGATCACCTTCTACTTTGAATTCAGCGCCGATAATTTCGCGGATTTTAGCTGCCTGGTCGTCTGACCATTCGTTGACCTTCAGATCACGGCTCACGCCGGCCTTATCCAATATCTTTGCTGAACTACTTCGACCTATACCATAGATATAAGTCAATGCGATTTCGCCACGCTTATTCTGGGGCAAATCTACTCCAACAATTCTTATTGCCATTTGTTGATTAAATAAATAATTTTAATAAAAAATTAAACGTTTCTTTTGTCAAAATTCATGCAAAGATACTAATTATAATATGTAATTTGTGTCAATTGCAGATTTTTAACATTAACCCTGACGTTGTTTAAACTTAGGGTTCTTCTTGTTGATAACAAACAGACGACCTTTGCGACGTACGATCTTACAGTCGGCTGAACGTTTCTTTATTGATGTCCTTGTCTTCATATCCTAAGATGTCTTATATGATTATTATTTGTATCTGAATTCAATCCTGCCTTTGGTGAGGTCGTATGGACTCATGGCCACCTTGACTTTATCACCCGGAAGGATCTTGATGTAGTGCATACGCATCTTACCTGAGATGTTTGCTATGATCTGTACTCCATTTTCGAGTTCAACACGGAACATGGCGTTAGAAAGATTCTCTATCACTGTTCCATCTTGTTCTATTGCAGACTGTTTTGACATAATTAATTTAAATCCTTTTCTTGTTGTTCTATTTCTTCAAACGTTGATAAAATATCAGCCTTACCTCTTCGGATAGCTATGGTATGTTCAAAATGTGCCGCAGGCTTTCCATCACGTGTAACGATGCCCCACTTGTCCTGTAACATCCAAATGCTACGGTTTCCCATGGTAATCATCGGCTCGATGGCTATACACATTCCTGATTTGAGCATTAAGCCATTACCTCGAGAACCATAGTTGGGGATTGGCGGATCTTCGTGCATCTCGCGTCCTATACCATGCCCGGTTAGTTCTCTGACGACTCCATAGCCCTCTGCCTCGCAATAATCCTGAACAGCTGCACCAATATCACCCACATGTTTTCCCATTTGGGCTTGTTCGATACCTTTGTACAGGCTTTCCTTGGTTGTCTTCAGAAGTTTTCTCACTTCATCACTCACCTCACCTATACAAAAGGTATAACAGCTGTCTCCATTGAATCCATCAAGCAAAACGCCACAGTCGACAGAGATGATATCACCTTCTTTTAAGATTGTCCGGTCACTGGGTATTCCATGTGCTACAACTTCGTTCACCGAGGTACAGATGGACCCTGTGAAAGGGTCTCCGTATGGATTAGGAAAGTTCTTAAACGTCGGAACGGCACCATTGTCTCGGATAAATTCCTCTGCGATCCTATCCAGCGAAAGGGTTGTTACACCTGGCTTGATACGCCTGCCTATTTCTGCGAGAGTTGCACCAACAAGTTGGTTGGCTCTGCGCATGAGTTCAATTTCATCTTCCGTCTTCAGAAATACCTTCATCCCAAAAGGCCCAATTAGTATGCGCTTACAGCGCCATTGCCACGGGTACGGCCGGAATTTAACAAGCCATCGTAATGACGCATGAGCAGATAGCTCTCAATCTGCTGAAGGGTATCAATAACCACTCCTACGGTAATCAGCAGCGAGGTGCCACCAAAGAATTGAGAGAATGCGCTTTGAACGTCCAAGAGACCTGCCAGTGCAGGCATTACTGCAATAAATGCAATAAACAGTGAACCTGGAAGAGTAATACGGGACATAACGGTGTCGATGTATTCGGCAGTGTCACGACCTGGCTTAACGCCTGGAATGAAACCATTATTGCGCTTCATATCTTCTGCCATCTGTGTTGGATTCAACGTAATAGCAGTATAAAAATAGGTAAACGCGATAATCAGGATAACATAAACCACGTTATAGAGCAGGCTACGGTTGTTCATCATATCCTGTACCCACCACGATGCACCTTCACTCTGGTATTGTACAATTGCCAAAGGTATGAACATCAATGCCTGTGCAAAGATGATAGGCATCACGTTGGCTGCAAACAGCTTGAGCGGAATATACTGGCGAGCACCACCATACTGCTTGTTGCCTACCACACGCTTCGCATATTGCACGGGCACCTTTCGAGTTCCTTGAACCAGAAGAATTGCTGCGCATACCACTGCATAGAGAATGAGAATCTCTATAATGAACATCACCAATCCACCGCCAGAGATAGCAGTGAATCTTGAAGTCATCTCCTGCACGAATGCCTGAGGCAAGCGAGCGATGATACCAAGCATAATGATGAGCGAGATACCATTCCCCACTCCTTTGTCCGTAATGCGTTCACCCAACCAAAGGATAAACATACTTCCTGCTGCCAGAATGATTGTAGCCGGAATCATAAATACACTCCAGGAGATGCCACTGGCAAGCGCAGAGCTTGCCTGCATCTTCAGGTTAATCAAGTAACTCGGAGCCTGGAACAATAAGATAGCTACTGTAAGGATTCGAGTATACCATTGTATTTTCTTACGACCACTCTCGCCTTCACGCTGCATCTTCTGAAAATAAGGTACAGCCACAGCAAGAAGTTGCATAACAATGGAAGCAGAGATATAAGGCATGATTCCAAGCGCAAAGATCGATGCATTGGAAAATGCTCCACCAGAGAACATGTCAAGCAGTGACATCAAGCCACCCGCAGTTTGCGACTGAAGTTGGTCAAGTTTGGCCGGGTCTATACCTGGCAATACTACAAATGATCCAAAACGGTAAATAGCCGTAAACAGAAGAGTGACGAGGAGTCGCTGACGCAAATCCTCCACTCTCCAACAGTTCTTTAGTGTCTCTATTAACTTTTTCATTGTTAGATTATCGTTGTGTTACCACCAACGGCCTTGATAGCCTCTTCTGCTGTTTTTGAAAATGCATTCGCTTCAACCTCAAGCTTAGCCTTCAGCTCACCATTGCCAAGAATCTTCACAAGTTTCTTGCCATTGGTATAACCAGCTGCAACAAGGTCGGAAATCGCAATCTTTGTGAGAGACTTCTCATCAGCCAGCTTCTGAAGATCAGAAAGGTTAACTGCATAATATTCCTTGCGGTTAATGTTCTTAAAACCGAATTTAGGAACGCGACGCTGCAAAGGCATCTGACCTCCTTCAAAACCGATTTTTCTTTTATAGCCGGAACGAGACTTTGCTCCTTTGTGGCCGCGAGTGGAAGTTCCGCCCAAGCCAGAGCCTGAACCACGACCAATGCGACGACGAGAATGTGTTGAGCCTTGTGCGGGCTTCAAATTATTTAATTTCATGTTACGTCTGAGTTTAAAAGTTACTACTTAACTATCTCAACAAGGTGATGTACCTTACGTACCATACCCATGTTGCCAGGAGTGTCTTCAATCTCAACAACCTGAGAAATCTTACGGAGTCCCAGAGAAAGAAGTGTTCTCTTCTGATCTTTAGGAGAACCGATAGAGCTCCTTACTTGTTTTACTTTAATTGTTGCCATTGTTGTATATCTCCTAATTAACCGTTAAATACTCTTTCCATAGCTATGCCACGATCACCAGCAACCTGATAGGCATCGCGCATCTCAGAAAGTGCCTTGATTGTAGCTTTCACCAAGTTGTGTGCATTGGTAGAGCCTTGTGACTTTGCTATCACATCAGTAATGCCGGCACTCACCAGCACAGCACGCATAGCACCACCGGCCTTCAGACCAGTACCTGCAGCAGCTGGCTTCAGTAAAACTTTGGCACCACCATATTTAACTTCAACTTCGTGAGGTACAGTACCCTTGAGAACGGGAACCTTAACCAGATTCTTCTTTGCTGTCTCGGTACCCTTTGCAATGGCTGCAGCAACTTCGCCTGCCTTGCCCAGACCGTATCCGATGACACCTTTGCCATCACCAACTACAACGATGGCAGCGAATGTGAATGTGCGGCCACCCTTTGTCACCTTAGTTACACGGTTGATAGCAACCAAGCGATCCTTCAGTTCAGCGTCACTATTGATATTTACTTTATTCATTGCCATAATCGTTTAAAATTTAAGACCACCCTTACGAGCTGCATCAGCCAAAGCCTGCACACGACCATGGTAAAGATAACCATTGCGGTCGAATACCACAGCCTCTACTCCTGCAGCCTTTGCTTTCTCTGCTACTAATTCACCAACTTTTTCTGCCTGCTGAATTTTAGGAAGCTTTTCAAGTCCTAAAGAAGAAGCAGAAGCCAAGGTTTTTCCTTCCAAGTCGTTGATAATCTGAGCATATATCTGCTTGTTAGAGCGGAAAACGCTGAGACGGGGACGTTCAGCCGTTCCTGTTACATTCTTACGAATGCGAAACTTTATCTTAATTCGTCTTTGTTCTTTCTTTGTTGTCATAATCGTAAATCCTAATTAAAATTACTTAGCTGCAGCAGTCTTACCAGACTTTCTGCGGATGACCTCGCCCTTAAACAGGATACCCTTACCCTTGTAAGGTTCAGGCTTGCGGAAAGAACGAATTTTAGCACAAATGAGTCCCAGCAACTGCTTGTCAGCACTTTCAAGCGTAATGACAGGAGCCTGGTTTCTTTCAGACTTTGTCTCTACCTTAACTTCCTTCGGCAACTCCATGAAGATGGGGTGTGTATAGCCAAGTGAGAACTCAATTAGGTTGCCTTGGTTGGAAACGCGGAAACCCACGCCAATAAGTTCAAGCACCTTGGTAAAGCCTTCGCTCACACCAACAACCATATTATTAACCAAAGAGCGGTACAAACCATGGTATGCCTGCTTCTGCTTGTAATCTACAGGGCTGGCTTCGTCTACCTCCATGGTTATCTCGCCATCTTTGTTGACGAATTTGATAGAAGGATCTACTTTCTGAGTAAGTTCCCCCTTGGGACCTTTTACAGTAACAACATGTGATTTCTCATCGTAATTTACAGTAACTCCCGATGGAATGCTAATTGGCATTTTTCCTATTCTTGACATATAAAATCCTCCAATTAATATATGTAGCAAAGAACTTCACCACCAATTTTCAGGTCTGAAGCCTCTTTGTTAGTCATTACACCTTGAGACGTAGATAAAATCGCGATACCCAGTCCGTTAATTACTCTCGGCATGTCTTTATAACCAGTATACATACGAAGTCCTGGTGTTGACACTCGCTTCAATTTCTTGATCGCGTTTTGTTTGGTTACAGGGTCATACTTCAAGGCAACCTTGATAGTACCCTGGGGGCCATCCTCAATAAATTTGTAGTTCAGGATGTAACCCTTCTCGAAGAGAATCTTTGTGATTGACTTCTTCAAGTTTGATGCAGGCACCTCCACAACACGGTGATGAGCCATGATTGCGTTTCTGAGTCTTGTCAGATAATCTGCTATTGGATCTGTCATAAAATATAAATGTTTAATTAATCGGGACTATCCCGACAATATTAAAAATGTCTTTGAATGAGAGTCGAATCTGTCAGCCGTCCCACATGCCAACTCATTCGATTCCACATCAGGAACGTCGTTACCAACTTGCCTTCTTCACTCCGGGTATCAAACCCTTCGAAGCCATTTCGCGGAATTGGATACGCGAGATTCCAAACTGGCGCATATAACCTCTTGGACGTCCGGTAATCTTGCAACGATTGTGCAAGCGAATGGGATTAGCATTCTTTGGGATGGCTTGAAGTTTGCGGGCAGCCTCGTACACCTCAGCAGGATCCTCAGACGTAGCGACGATCTTTTTCAGCGCAGCACGTTTATCGGCGTAACGAGCAACAAGTTTTGCACGCTTAACCTCACGAGCCTTCATTGATTCTTTTGCCATATTTATTTATCGTTTTTTGCGTTCTTAAATGGAAGACCAAAAGCCTTGAGCAGGGCATAACCTTCTTCGTCTGTCTTAGCGGTAGTAACGAAAGTAATGTTCATTCCCTGAATGCGGTCGATTTGGTCAATATTTATTTCCGGGAAAATAATTTGTTCAGCAATGCCAAGCGTATAGTTACCACGGCCATCAAGCTTGCTGTTCACACCCTTGAAGTCACGGATACGAGGCAGAGCCACACGAACCAGCTTCTCCAAGAACTCGTACATACGCTCACCACGCAATGTTACCATCACGCCAATAGGCATTTTCTTACGAAGCTTGAAGTTGGCAATATCCTTTTTAGAATAGGTCGTCACCGCTTTCTGTCCTGTGATAGCACTAACTTCATTAACTGCCACATCAATAATCTTCTTGTCTTGGGTAGCATCTCCAAGTCCCTGATTGATAACAATCTTCTTCAGGACAGGAGTTTGCATTGGTGAAGAATAGTTAAACTGCTTCTGCAATGCAGGCGCAATCACTTCTTTATACTGTTTCTTTAACTGTGCTGTATCCATTATTTAATCTCCTCCCCTGACTTTTTAGAAACGCGGATAACATTTTTCCCATCACGCTTTGTAGCCACACGGGTAGGTTTTCCACTTTTAGGATCAATCAGACTCAAATTCGAGATGTGAATTGGGGCCTCCTGCTTCACGATACCTCCCTGAGGGAACTTAGCTGAAGGCTTTGTGCTCTTGGACACCATGTTGATTCCTTCAACAATGGCACGGTTGTCGTCTACAATCACCTTGAGCACTTTACCGCTTTTGCCCTTGTCTGCACCGGCAAGAACAATTACGGTATCGTTTTTCTTAATATGTAATTTACTCATTACCTTAAATTTAATTGAATTAAAGAACCTCAGGTGCCAAGGAAACGACCTTCATGTTGATAGCACGCAGTTCACGTGCTACCGGGCCGAAGATACGACTTCCACGGAGTTCACCTGCATTGTTCAGCAACACACAAGCGTTGTCGTCAAAGCGGATGTAAGAGCCATCCTGGCGGCGAATCTCCTTTTTGGTACGAACAACCAAAGCTTTAGATACTGCACCCTTCTTCAAGTCACTCGTCGGAATAACGCTCTTGACAGAAACCACAATAACGTCACCGATACTTGCATAACGGCGGCCGGTACCTCCAAGTACACGGATGCACATTACCTCACGTGCGCCGCTGTTATCACATACTGTAAGTTTTGTTAATGCCTGTATCATAATTACTTAGCTTTTTCTACAATTTGTACTAATCTCCATCTCTTGGTGCGTGACAAAGGACGGGTCTCCATAATCTGCACGGTATCACCTACATGAGCTTCATTCTTCTCGTCATGTGCATGGTATTTCTTTGTCTTCTGGACAAATTTACCATAAATAGGGTGTTTTTCCTTAAACTTCGATGCAACTACAATGGTTTTATCCATCTTGTCACTGATCACAACACCCTGTCTTACTTTTCTTAAATTTCTTGTTTCCATCTGGGTCATTACTTAACAAGTTCTCTCTGACGAAGTTCTGTCTTCATGCGTGCGATATCACGACGAACAGCTTTAATCTGCATCGGATTCTCAAGCGGAGTGACCTGATGGTTAAGCTTCATATTGTGCAAAGCTGCCTCTGTCTGCTCCAGCTTCTCGCGCAAGTCCTTGTCGGCGAGTTGTTTAATTTCATTAATCTTCATACTACTTAAGCGTTTTTATCGTAATCACGTCTTACAATAAACTTTGTTTTAACAGGAAGCTTCTGTGCTGCAAGGCGAAGTGCCTCTTTAGCAACATCAAAGCTAACTCCTTCTACTTCAAAGAGGATGCGACCCGGTGTAACCGGTGCTACCCATCCTGCAGGATCTCCCTTTCCTTTACCCATACGGACATCTGCAGGCTTGCGAGTGATTGGTTTGTCAGGGAAAATGCGAATCCACACCTGTCCCTCACGGTTCATGTAACGATTGACAGCAACACGAGCTGCCTCTATCTGGCGGCTGTCGAGCCATTTGGCTTCAAGAGTCTTGATGCCAAATGATCCGAAGACCAGTTGTGTACCTCTATGAGCGTTGCCCTTCTTGCCACGCCCATCCTGAGGCCTTCTGTATTTTACTCTTTTTGGCTGTAACATTGTAGCTTCTTCTTTTAACGGTTATTACTTCTTCTACGACCACCGCGTCCCTGACGGCCGCTGCTACGGTTGCCACCCTTGTTCTCCTGTGTGAAGTTTGGTGACAAATCACGCTTTCCGTAAACCTCACCACGGCAAATCCACACCTTGATGCCCAGAAGACCTACCTTAGTCAGAGCCTCTGTCTGACAATAGTCGATGTCTGCGCGGAATGTATGCAGAGGTGTACGTCCTTCCTTGAACATCTCCGTACGGGCCATCTCGGCACCGTTCAGACGACCGGAAATCTGCACTTTAATACCCTCGGCACCAGCACGCATGGTGTTCTGAACGGCCATCTTGATTGCACGGCGATAAGCCATCATGTGCTCAATTTGACTGGCAATGTTTTTAGCTACGATTGTAGCGTCAAGCTCCGGCTTTTTCACCTCGAAGATGTTGATTTGAATATCCTTCTTAAAAAGGTTCTTCAACTCTTCCTTGAGCCTGTCTACATCTTGGCCACCTTTACCAATGACGATACCCGGACGGGCAGTGCAAATAGTGATGGTTACCAGTTTCAAGGTGCGTTCGATGACAATACGAGAAACGCTGGCTTTCTCCAAGCGTTTGTTCAGATACTTGCGGATTTTCTTGTCCTCCACGAGGTTATCTCCGAAGTCCTTGCCACCAAACCAATTTGAATCCCATCCACGAATAATTCCGAGACGGTTGCTTATTGGATTAACTTTCTGTCCCATTCTATTTAATCTTTTACGTCATTAGTTTTGGCATCAACAAACAGCGTCACATGGTTAGAACGCTTGCGGATTCTGTAACCACGTCCCTGAGGTGCCGGCCTCATGCGTTTCATCGTTACGCCTTCATCTACGAAGACCTTACTTATAAAGAGTTCTCCATCTTCTGCCTTGCGTTCGTTCTTGGTTTCCCAGTTTGCAATGGCCGAGCGCAGCAGCTTCTCTACGTCAGCAGCAGCATGCTTCTTGGAGAATCTCAACACTCCAAGCGCACGGTTAACCTCCATTCCACGAATCATGTCTACAACGTAGCGCATCTTGCGTGGGGAGGAGGGAACGCCTTTCAGCTTGGCAAAGTATTGATTTTTGCGGGCTTCCTTTAACTTTTCAGCCGCGATATGTTTTCTTGCTCCCATTATTGAATTTGCTTGTTTTAAATGGATTCTCCCCTGTTACTTATTTATTGTTACCGGAGTGACCACCGAAGCGACGTGTTGGAGAAAATTCTCCAAGTTTGTGCCCCACCATGTTCTCGGTAATGTAAACAGGGATAAATTTATTTCCGTTATGAACTGCAACAGTGTGACCCACAAAATCTGGGGATATCACCGATGCCCTGGCCCAAGTTTTAACAACACTCTTCTTTCCACTTTCGTTCATGGCAAGAATTTTCTTCTCGAGCGATACGTTGATATATGGACCTTTTTTAAGTGAACGACTCATAATTTACTCTGATTAACTTAATTACTTCTTATTAGCTCTCTCAATGATATACTTGTTTGAAAGCTTCTTAGGCCTGCGAGTCTTGAGACCCTTTGAATACAAGCCCTTGCGTGAGCGTGGGTGTCCACCAGACTGGCGACCTTCACCACCACCCATTGGGTGATCAACAGGGTTCATAGACACACCACGGTTGTGTGGACGACGACCCAACCAACGTGAACGACCGGCCTTACCCGAACGCTCCAATCCATGGTCTGAGTTGCCTACACTACCTATAGTAGCCTTACAAGCAGAGAGTATCAGACGAGTCTCTCCGGAAGGAAGCTTGATAACGCAGTAAGCGCCATCACGCGAAGTTAACTGAGCAAAGTTACCAGCCGAACGAACGAGCAAAGCACCCTGACCCGGACGTAATTCAATGTTGTGAATTACAGTACCTACAGGAATGTTAGACAAGGGGAGGGAATTACCAACCTCGGGGGCTGCCTCAGCACCCGACATCACGGTCATACCCACCTGAAGTCCGTTAGGAGCAATGATGTAACGTTTCTCACCATCTGCATAGTACAACAGAGCAATGCGGGCAGACCGGTTAGGGTCATACTCGATTGTCTTGACTACAGCAGGAACACCATCTTTCTCTCGTTTGAAGTCGATGAAACGAAACTTTTGCTTGTGACCACCACCAATGTAGCGAACGGTCATCTTGCCTGTATTGTTTCGACCACCGGACTTACGTTTGCCGTAAACGAGAGACTTTTCTGGCACGGATGCAGTAATTTCTTCGAACGTGCCAATAACTTTGTGTCTTTGTCCCGGTGTAACCGGTTTAAATTTACGTACTGCCATTTCTTATTTATATATTGCTGTAAAAATCAATTGTCTCACCTTCTTTCAGGGTGACGATAGCTTTTTTGAACGCACTCTTCTGGCCTTTCACAAGACCGGCCTTCGTATAGCGGCTCGAGCGCTTTCCTGCATAGCTCGCAGTGTTCACGTCTACTACAGTAACATGATACAGATCTTCGACCTCTTTCTTAATCTCGAGTTTATTAGCCTCCGGGCGAACAACGAAGCCATAACGGTTGGGTTGCTTCTCTGTAATCTTGGTCATCTTCTCAGTGACCAGGGGCTTGATGATAAATGCCATAATTCTAATCTCCTCTTATTATTTGTTTAAGATGTCGTCGATGGTCTTCAAGGAGCCCTCTGTTATAACAAGAACATCTGCATTCAAAACCTTGTAGGTATTGATTGCATTTGCTGTCATAACTTCAGCTTTCTGAATATTACGAGCTGACAAATATACATTTTTATTTACTTCTGGCAAAACAACAAGTGTCTTCTTGCCATCAACTTTAAGATTTTTAGTAATATTTACGAAATCTTTTGTCTTCGGAGCCTCAATATCGATATCTTCTACAATGATAATTGCGTTATCCTTAGCCTTATAAGACAATGCTGATTTGCGGGCAAGAGCTTTTACCTTCTTGTTGAGCTTGAAACTATAGTCGTGGGGCTGAGGGCCAAATACGCGACCACCACCTACGAGCACCGGTGAGTTGATATCACCACGACGTGCACCGCCACTTCCCTTCTGACGAATCAGCTTGCGGGTAGAGCCGGCACGCTCACTTCTCTCTTTTGTTTTGGCAGTTCCCTGGCGTTGAGCTGCAAGATAGTGCTTTACATCCAAGTAAATTACATGATCGTTAGGCTCTATTCCAAAGATAGCATCATTCAAGGTTGCCTTTCTTCCGGTCTCCTGACCGTTGATATTTAAAACACTAACTTCCATTACTTCTCAATTAAAACAGTTGAACCTTTGCAACCGGCGAAAGAACCCTTAACAATAAGGAGATTCTGCTCCGGAATTACCTTTAACACCTTGAGATTCCGTGTCTTTACACGGTCACCTCCCATTTGGCCACCCATGCGCATACCTTTGAACACTTTGGCAGGGTAAGAACAGGCACCAATAGATCCCGGCTTGCGGGCACGGTCATCCTGTCCGTGGGTCCTCTGACCTACACCGGCAAAACCGTGACGTTTAACAACGCCCTGAAAACCTTTTCCTTTCGATGTACCTACCACGTTCACGAAGTCTGCATCAGCAAACAGTTCTACCGTGATGGCATCACCGAGGTTGTAATCCTCTTCAAACTTGAACTCGGCCAAGTGCTTCTTTGGTGTTGTACCGGCTTTCTTGAAAATTCCAGCCATAGGCTTTGTGGTACGGCTTTTCTTAGCTTCACCAAAACCTATCTGCACGGCTTCATAACCATCATTCTCAACGGTTTTTACCTGAGTAACAACACAAGGGCCAGCTTCGATAACAGTGCACGGTACATTCTTACCGTCGGCACTGAAAACGGATGTCATTCCGATTTTTCTTCCAATTAATCCTGGCATTTCAATAAATGTTTATAATGAAATATAAATTATTAATATTGGTAACTCGTAATTCTAATTACTATACCTTGATTTCAACTTCTACTCCTGAAGGCAATTCCAACTTCATCAAAGAGTCCACGGTCTTGCCCGTTGCACTGTAGATGTCGATCAGACGCTTGAAGTCTGACAGCTGAAACTGCTCACGGGCCTTTTTGTTAACAAAGGTAGAGCGGTTAACAGTGTAAATGCGTTTGCGTGTTGGCAATGGAATAGGACCGCTGACGATAGCGCCGGTAGCCTTGACAGCCTTGACGATTTGCTCAGCCGACTTGTCAACCAATTGATGATCATAGCTCTTCAGCTTGATACGAATTTTCTGACTCATATTATGTACTTTAATTAAAATGTTATAGTATACAGCTGAAAGGTATGCTGCTTAAGAGTCGTTCGCTAAGCAGCACCTTTTCAACCTCATCTTATTTCTTCATTTCCTCCAACACAGCATCTGCCAGCGACTGAGACAGCGGAGCGTGGTGATCATATTCCATAGAACTGGTAGCACGACCAGAAGTAATCGTACGCAACGCGGTTACGTAGCCAAACATTTCCGAAAGTGGAACCATGGCCTTCACGATGCGTGCACCGCTACGTCCCTCGTCCATACCTTGTACCATACCGCGACGCTTGTTCAAGTCACCAATCACATCACCCATGTTCTCTTCAGGCGTAACAACCTCTACCTTCATGATTGGCTCCATCAAAACGGGGCCTGCCTTCTGACAGCAGTTCCTGAATGCAGCATGAGCAGCGAGTTCGAATGAAATTTGGTCTGAGTCAACCGGGTGGAAGCTACCGTCCACGAGGGTTACCTTCATATCGGTCATTGGGAATCCGCCAAGCACACCGGCCTTCATGCAGTCCTTGAAACCTTTTTCTACTGAAGGAATAAACTCCTTAGGCACATTTCCACCCTTCACCTCGTTCACAAACTGCAAGTCGCCCTCTGTGTAATCGGGATCCTTCGGGCCGATGTTTACGATAATATCGGCGAACTTACCACGACCACCACTCTGCTTCTTGTAAACTTCACGCCAGCCATCAACATTCTTGGTAATAGCCTCCTTGTAGTTCACCTGGGGCTTGCCCTGGTTACATTCTACCTTAAATTCACGCTTCAGACGGTCAACGATAATGTCTAAGTGAAGCTCACCCATACCCGAGATAATGGTCTGTCCACTCTGCTCGTCAGTATGAACGGTGAATGTCGGGTCTTCCTCAGAGAGCTTGGCCAACCCGTTGTCGAGTTTGGCAATGTCAGCCTGGCTCTTGGGCTCTACGGCAATGGAAATCACGGTGTCCGGGAATGTCATGGACTCGAGTACAATTGGATTGGCCTCGTCACACAGGGTGTCACCCGTACGGATATCCTTGAATCCTACACCTGCACCAATATCGCCGGCGTCAATGCTCTCCATGGAAATCTCCTCATGAGAGTTCATCTGGAACAGACGGCTGATGCGCTCGCGCTTGCCGGTGCGGGGGTTGTAGACATACGAACCGGCAACTACCTTACCGGAATAAACGCGGAAGTATACCAAGCGTCCCATGAAGGGGTCTGTGGCAATCTTGAAGGCCAGTGCCGACGTAGGAGCGTCCTCGCTCGGCTTGCGATCTTCTTCTTCACCGCTGTCGGGGTTTGTTCCCACAATGTTGTCTGTATCAGCTGGAGAAGGCAGGAAAGCGCAGATATAGTCGAGCAGTGGCTGTACACCCTTGTTCTTATAAGAAGAACCGAGCAACACAGGCGTGCACTCCATCGTCAAACATCCCTTGCGCAGTGTCTTCAGCACTTCTTCCTCTGTAATGGTAGAAGGATCCTCAAGATACTTCTCCATCAAGTCGTCGTCATAGCTGGCAGCACTCTCGAGCATCTTGTCGCGCCATTCCTCGGCTTCGTCAACGAGCTCAGCAGGAATATCCTCCTCGTCATACGCTGCACCCATTGTTTCATCGTGCCACAGAATAGCCTTCATCTTGATCAGGTCTACTACACCCCTGAAGTTCTCTTCTGCGCCGATAGGAATCTGCACGGGAATCGGATTAGCACCCAATACATCCTTCATCTGCTGAACCGTCTCGAAGAAATCAGCTCCTGAGCGGTCCATCTTGTTCACATATCCTATACGGGGAACATTATACTTGTCTGCCTGACGCCACACCGTCTCACTCTGTGGCTGAACACCATCAGCGGCCGAGTATGTAGCTACGGCACCATCGAGTACACGCAGTGAACGCTCCACCTCAGCGGTGAAGTCAACGTGTCCCGGAGTGTCAATCAGGTTGATTTTGAAAGCCTTACCATTCCAGTTCCAGTTACATGTCGTAGCAGCAGAAGTAATGGTGATACCACGCTCTTGCTCCTGCGCCATCCAGTCCATTGTGGCTGCACCATCATGTACCTCACCTATTTTATGAGTCTTTCCTGTATAGAACAGAATACGCTCTGATGTCGTTGTCTTACCGGCATCGATGTGAGCCATAATACCGATGTTGCGAGTCAAATGTAAATCGCGAATTGCCATTGTCTTATTATCCTTTTTTGAAATGTCTGAAATTAGAATCTGAAGTGAGCAAACGCACGGTTGGCCTCAGCCATACGGTGCATGTCCTCCTTACGTTTGTATGCGCCACCCTGATTGTTGTAGGCATCCATAATCTCTGCGGCCAACTTCTCGGCCATGCTCTTGCCACCACGCTTACGGGCAAAGGCAATCATGTTCTTCATTGAAACACTCTCTTTACGGCTCGAACGGATTTCCGTAGGAACCTGGAATGTAGCACCGCCGATACGACGACTCTTCACCTCCACCATAGGTGTGATGTTATCAAGAGCCTGCTTCCATATCTCCAAGGGAGTCTTCTCTTCCTTCTCCATCTTGGTCTTGACGATATCAAGAGCTTGGTAGAAAATGCTGTACGATACATTCTTTTTACCATCGTACATCAAGTGATTAACGAACTTGGAAACCTTCTGGTCGCCGAACACTGGATCCGGAAGGACCACGTGCTTTTTTGGTTTTGCTTTTCTCATTTTGTAATCAAATAAATTCTGTCTGGGGCTGTCATTGCATGATCTTCAACACTCACTCCTGAGTATTTACTCAACCGGAACTAACTTCTCCAGCAAAACTAAAATAAAAATAATTTTAAAAAGCCTTGAGCCCCTGGCCTGAAGCATTTGCTTGCGACCCTCGGCTCTCGGCAGAGATGTTTTTACTTCTTCGCCTTCGGACGTTTGGCTCCATACTTGGAACGACGCTGGGTGCGGTTAGCCACACCGGCTGTATCCAAAGAACCGCGAACGATGTGATAGCGCACACCGGGAAGATCTTTCACACGGCCACCACGTACCAAGACAATTGAGTGCTCCTGAAGATTATGTCCCTCTCCGGGAATGTAGGAGTTCACTTCCTTCTGATTTGTCAAGCGCACACGGGCAACCTTACGCATTGCCGAATTAGGCTTCTTGGGCGTAGTGGTGTACACACGTACACAAACACCACGTCGCTGCGGACATCCGTCCAGGGCAGGCGACTTGCTCTTTTCCTTCAGAACACTTCTGCCCTTACGTACCAACTGTTGAATTGTAGGCATAATTTTAAATTTTAATTTTATATATTATTTTATTCGAAATCAATGCATTACGGGCAAAGAGACACCATACCCACTTCATAGGTATGCATACAATACACCCGTTTCGGGGTGCAAAGGTACAAATATTCCACGAAAACACCTACTTAAAAGAAAATAAAACAACAAGCAGTTTTTTATTTTACACTTATTTAACTTTCGTTTAAAAAGATTTAAGGGGCCGTCGGTAATGTATCGATGGCCCCTTGAAGTTCGGTAATGAATCCGAGTTGTTTAATACATGAAAATCCGCACATCCTTGATGCTACCCGGGGCACCCTGTTCAGCACGTGGCAAATAGTCGAGGGCCGAGACGGTTTGCTGACTGCCAAGATCGATAACGAGCAAATGGGGGAAGCCGCTACCCGGAATGGTCTGCCAGTAGGTCGACTCCTGCAAGTCAAACACTTTGTCTCCCGTGTGGTTGCCCATATCGCTCTCACTGTCAGCATACTTCGTCGTCCATGGCTCACGGCTGATGCGTTGGCCGTCAGTGTTCTGCAAATAAAGCTCGGCAACGGCAGAAACATCCTTGCCGTCCTGGTTACTCGTAATCTCGATGGCGAAATAACGACCCCGCGCGGACATGTCAAACTTGACCGTCTGCCATCCGTTGCCACCTTTCATGGCACCTGCAAACACAGGCGTCATGGAGTTGAGGTCGGGTTTGTCGCCGATGTTGTTGTGCTTGTTGCTCTTCTCCAACTGCAACTTATCGAGCTCTGGACGATCCTGCCCCCAAAGCGTGGGGTTATCGGTGCCCACAACATCGAGCACCACAATCTCATTCTTACCCTTCTTCAGCCATGCGCCGGGGCAGTAAAGTGTCTGCTGCGGGCCGATGCGCCAAAAACGGCCGAGGGCATGACCATTGACATAAACCTGGCCCTTGCCGAAGTTCTCCATATTAATAAAGGTGTCGCCCACTTTCCTGAGGTTGAACGTGCCGACGTATGCGCCGGGATAGCGCGACCCGTTCTTCACGTCGGTAGCAAAGGCTATATCGTTGTGAGGCAACTTGAGACGTGAGAGAATGGTGTCTGCCTCGTCGGGCACGAGGTCAATGGTCCAGTCTTTGAGGTCGTAGGTCAGCTCATGACCTCCGGACTGTGTGCTGATCGTCACGTTTCGCGTAATGCCCTTAAAATCCTTGATAGCTCTGCCGAAATTGATGCGCCCCATGGCCTCCACGAGAATCGTAAGCTGCGAACCGACCTTCACAGCGGGCAGCATAAGTGTTTTCTCATTTCTCACACGGTCTATCTTACCGATATATTCGCTGTTGATAAAAATCTGTGCATAGTCGTGGGCATCGTTCAGCGTGAGCAGACTGGGCTGGGAAATCTCCGGAAGAGTCGTGGTGTAGAATGCCGAGCCCCACCCCATATCCATTTCCTCAAAAGTCTTCACGTCGCGACTCTTCACCTGGCGAGTGGCCAGCTGCCGCATCGTCTTGGCCTGGGTGAGCGTCACCTTGGAGAAGCTCACGAGAGGCATCGGAGCCTTGGGCACAGCAGGCATGCGCTTGCCGTCGTTGTATTTCTCCATCATTTTGCGCAGCTCCCAGAATTTCGGCGTCACCTGTCCGTACTCATTGATAGGTGCGTCGTAGTCATAAGAGGTGACGTCCGGGGCAAATCCGGGCGAATTGGCGCCTGCCCAATGGCCAAACGAGGTACCACCGTGGGTCATATAGAGCGAAAACGATATGCCCTTGGACAGCATCTCGTCGATACCGGCCACCATGTCCTTGGCAGGTCGCGTTTCATGGCGCGCACCCCACTTGTCAAACCATCCGCTCCAAAACTCCGAACACATTTTCGGCGCGTCGGGACGGAGTTCTCCCAGACGCATGAACTGGGCATCAATATTCGCTCCGGTGCCAAAATTCATCGTCCAGATAAGGTCTTCCAGCCCATTTTTCTCAAAATTGGAAGCCCAGTCACATTGGAACAATGCCGGCCCCCTGCCGTTGGTGTACCAGTATTTTCTGAGCACATCACGAATCTGCCCAACATATTTCTTATCCTCCCCGTAAGAGCCATACTCATTCTCCACCTGAACCATGATAATAGGCCCTCCGTTCTGTATGGTCAGCGGTGCCAGCTGTTCAGCAACCTTCTGCTCAAAGATTTCCACACGTTCCATAAAATAGGGATCCGACTCGCGCAGTCTGATGTCCTTCTTCTTCAGCAGCCACCAAGGCAGTCCGCCCATTTCCCACTCGGCACACACGTATGGCCCGGGGCGCACAATGATATACATGCCGTTCTTCTGCGTCAGGCGGCAGAATGCAGCCACGTCGCTGTTGCCACTGAAATCGAACTCGCCTTCTCGTTGCTCGTGGATATTCCAAAACACATACAGGCATATCGTGTTCATACCGAGTGCCTTGCACATCTTGATGCGGTGATCCCAGTAGGCACGCGGTATGCGCGGGTAGTGCAACTCAGCAGCTTTGACCACAAACGGCCTGTTGTTGAGCAAGAACGTGCCCTTGCCCACGGTGAAATCGCCGGGGGCAGCAGTTGTTTTACCCGTTATGGGACACAAAGTCAATAACAGGAAGAATAATAAGGTAGAAATACGTTTAAGAAGCTTCATGATTCGATATTATTGTTTCGTGTCACAAAGATAATCATTTATTTGCATTTAAGTACCTCCACCCCCATAAAAAACTCCTCCGCACCGCTCTGCGGTATCTTAGAATATCCGAAGAATATATTTCATGGACAAAAGGCTCATCGCAAAAAATCTCACATTCTTGCTTCGCAAGATTAATCTCAGAATATCTCCTAAACCCACGCGCAGCAAAATAATAAGTGAAGAAAGAAGAGTGAAGAAAGAAGAAGCATCGCGCACAGCCTAATTGTGAATTATAAATTTTGACGAGTTGATGAGCTTGCGAATAATTGTGAATTGATACGCGCAGCCCAATTATGAATTGTGAATTGTGAATTGCAAACGCGCAGCCTAATTTTGAATTGTGAATTGTGAATTTTGAATTAAAAAACCGCAGGCCTTCTTCTCGAAAACCTGCGGGAGCATTGTTATTGTTGATTATTCAATCGAGTTTAGTCGATGACAATCTTAGAGGTCTGAACGTTGGTGCCGTCAGTGGCCTTGATGAGGTAAACACCTGCGGGAACACGTCCCTTCAGCTTCTCTGCGTCGAGCGGCAGGCTAAAGGTGCCCATCTTGATGCCAGAGAGATCGTAAACCTCAGCTTGACCCTTGGTCAGCGTGGTGGTCAATCCCTCGATACCGGTTACAGAACCAAGAATCTTAGCGTAATCCGTCTCAGGAGTGTCCACGAATACGAAGCGGTTTGCCTGTACGCCATCCACCTCTCCGGTGAAGAAGTACTTGGCCTTGTTGTCAACAAACGGAGTAACCGTCTCGTTCTTCAAGTCAACCAACTTCAGATTCTGATAGTCCAGACTCCATGCGTTCAGCTCCATGTTATAGGTGTCACCCTTGGTGGTTTCAACACTGAACGTGCTTCCTATCAACGAAGGCAAACTGGAAATCTGTACATTCTTACCGTCAGAGGTTGTAGCAAATACAGAAGGTTCGCCCATGTTCAGCTTCTCACTCTCCAATTGCGAGTCGTAGGCTGGTGTGGCGTCCTCTTCCTGGTATGTCCAGAACTTGTCAACCACCTTGCCATTATCCATTGCCACCATGATACTACCACGGTTAAAGTCATCTTCCATGACAAATGACTTGGCGCGTAGTGGTGCAGCCTCAGACTTCAATCCCTTGTAAGGAATGGTGAGTGTACCTGTATTCGTACTGTACACAGGGTTGTTGTATTTCACCATGAACCCTTGCATAGGTGCCAGTGTACTGGTAACACCATTCTCACCAGCCTTGTCAATGTTCACAGCTTCATAGCCACCCTTTACTTTTACAGACTGTCCATTCTGGTTCTTCCATTCATCCCAGCTACCTGTGGTGTAGATGTAAACCGTGTTGTCCATCTTAACACCATCTTCACCAGATGCTAACTTAATGCTCTTGATGTCCACGCCAGCCATGAACGAGTTACCAACGATGTTGTAACCCAGTCCGTAACGCTTGGCATTATCATCTGCAGCAGTTGATTTAGTAACGATGTCTGCTTGTCGTGTCAGGGTGATTTCCTGATTACAGAGGTTCAGCTCACCTTGTATCTGACGAACACCATTACTGCCATCCAATACAGGAGCAATTTCGTAGCCCTTGAAGGCGGTCATGTCGTCTGTAGGCATCACATCGATCCACTTCTGATAGTAGTGATTGGGATCGTTCTTCTTCTCATCGTAGAGACGAACCTTCACACCCTTGAACACAGGACTCTTCTTTACTTCCTTCACAGGAATACCAATGTACTGCCAGTCAAACTCAGCCCATATATCCTTTCCATGGTCCGGTGAGGTGGCGTCCTTATCGTCCGTTGTCTTGTTGTCCGGGCGATACTTGCCTAATGGCTTGAACTCTACAGAGGCAAACACTTTAGTGTTGCATGCATTTTCATTGTTCAAGATGAACGTACCCACCTTCTTGCCGTCGGTAGATGTCTTCATCACAAGTTTGTCCTTGTCAGCGTCTGTGCCGAAGCCTTCCACGCTCTTCACGGTCAAGCCACCATCAGCGGGAACAACTACAGCTGGGTGACCAGGTGTCTTTTCAGTAGCACCTTCCACAAACTTCTTGTCCGGCGCGTTATTCACCAACTTGTTTGCAGAGATAAACTTACCAGCAGGCAAGTGCAGGTCGCGCTCTGCCTCCTTCTTCTCACCCTTTATGTCGGGCTGGTTATTGGCAAAGATGATGTCCTGTCCATCCTTAGGAACATCTTTGGTCCAGTTCTCTTTGTTATTGAAGTCGTTGTCCACGCCACCAATCCAATAGTTATAGCCGCAGGCATTCACTTCGGGGTCGTAAGCAGAACCAGCACCTTGTCCACCCTTGGCAGCCTTTGGTACACCGTTTTCATCTACTTCACCCTTGATGACACCGTCCTCAACCATGTCCTCAGTGATGTCTTTGTTATCACCTTCAACTGCATCAGGACAGCCGTCGCCGTCACTGTCGGCATCAAAGAAGTTAGGAATACCGTCCATATCATCATCGCATGGCAGCATAATCGTTACCACAGTGTTCACCATACCCGTTTGGTCAGGAGACTGTGTAAACGCAAAGTACTTCTTGCCGGGTTCAGTGTTCAAGTACGACAATGCTACATCATTAGTAAGATTTACGTCCTTGTTATTTATCAGCACTTTCTTGGTGCCTTGATTCTCATAGACGGTGTAACGGTCATCGTCCATTTTGGTATACAACGCGGTCTGCGACAACGCATGCTCATTGGTGAGAACGTTGATACCAAACTGGTTGTCCTGGTGGAACGATGAAACTGGTGTGCTTTGCATCAACACGTACGGATGCATGGTTCCTCCAATTTCCCAAGTGGTTACAGTTCTGTCGTTATTGGTTCTAAAGCGATCTCTATCCACAGAATAGTTTTGAACCGTTACGACTACTCTACCCGTGCCAGCTTCGTATCCAAACTTATCGGAGAGGTCTACAGTATAAGCCTCGTCACCCGTTGCTGCTTTTGCACCAATCACAGTAGGCAACAAGGTAAGCACCCTACCAGTCTTAGGATTAGGATTGAGATAGTTCTCATCCTTCACAATATTAGCGAAGAGTTGCTGAGTCTTCACATCGTCTCTATAACGTATCCACTTGCTTTCACCTAAGCCGCTTTTGTCAACCGTCGGTGTGAGGTTGGATTCTGCAATGTCTGCACACTCCACAGTATTCAATATACCGTCATCGTCCCAGTCAAGATCACCAGGAGCCACAACGCATGGCTTGAAGAATATCTGCGCACCGGTGCTCTGTGCGTACTGGCGTGTCTCGTCATAGGCACCCACGCAATCGTATGTATACTCAGTCTTGTCGCCATCGGTCATGCTCTTCACGATGATGGTGTAGAGATAACCCTCTTCAACCTTGTTAGATGGGAAGAGTTTGTCGCCCTTGATGATAACATTGTCTGGGAATTCCTCGACCGTTACCTTCTTGGTGCCGTTCTGTACATAGCCGGTGATATTTCCGTCTTTATCGTAAACAGGTTCCAAGTTGGGAATTTCTTTTTCAATAGGAACTCTTTCTTTTAGCGTTTCCGCTACGGCGCCTTCTACAATTCTTTCGGTGCTGTGTCCTTTCTGTTTCCATACATCGTAGGTAAAGGTGAACGGACCCTCTCCACCAATACTTTGGAACTTAGCCCAATATTCTGTATTGCCGGCACAGTAGGATGCGTACGTTCTGCTCACGCCTGGCTTGTCACTGTCGTTGGTGATGATGTCGGCATGTGGTTTCAGCACGTCAACCTCTGGACGAAGTTCAATTGGCTTACAGTCTACCTTCACACCTTGCCCTTTGTCGCCTATCTCAGCGTCGGTGGGGGAGGTGTAACCCTGATCAGCCGCTACGTTTGGCTCGGTAGGAACCTTAGGGTCGGTAGCGTAACCTTCATTGTCACCCTTATCATTCAGCCTTAAATTGGTAGTATAGGAATTATAGACTAATTGCAACTTGGTGTTGGATATCGTGATAGGATTAAAGCCCTTCTTACCTGAGGGAACAGCGATGTCTGCACCCCAAACAGCAGCACTCAGCTTTTTGCTGGTACTCATTCCTTGGTTGCCATAGAACACACAGCCATCCAACTTGTCGATGACATCTTTTGCAAATACTCCACCAAGACCACTACGTGTATAAACATAAATGGCACCACCGCTTCCGTCTGCTCCATAATCACCATCAGCAATGTTATTCACAAACTTAGCATTGACAATCTCACAATTTCTTTCCTGTGCTATATAAAGGTGTAAAGCACCTCCTTGACCATTGTTGTTACCTTGCTTTCCACCATTCAGCTCAAGTGTGGCTTGGTTTTGGTAGAATACATCATTCGTAGACCAGAAACCACTTGACCAGTCGGAACCTGAGTCGTCCTTGAGACGAATGGCACCACCTTCTACAGCTTTGTTGCCATAATATTTATTGTTGGCTGACTTCACATAAGCGTTATTAAAACTGTAGATGGCTCCACCCATACCATTGGCAGTGTTGCCATTGAAAATACTATTCTTCACATCGGTACCAATGCAAGCATTGTCTACAAAAATGGCACCACCGCCAGACCATCCAGAGGCTGAGTTTTCCTTGAAGATACAATTGTTGATAAATACCGGGAAGTTAGCGCCAACCTGTGCGATGGCACCACCGTTTTCAGCTTTATTGCTTTCGAACAGACAGTTGGTGAAATTAAATTTACCATCTTTTACACTGTAACCAGAGCCAGCAAGGAATACTGCACCACCTTGCTTTGTACTTGTGTTGCTCACAAACTTACAGTTGGTGAAGTCACCATAGCCGCTCTCCACATTCACGGCACCACCGTTGTCGCTACCAACGGAACTTGTGGTATGATTGTGGATGAACATACAGTTCTTCACGTCGAACTTGCCCTGCTGTATACCGATTGACAAGGCATTGGCTTGTGCATCGCAACTGTTGTTCTCGAAATAACAGCCTTCCACCAACAGGCTTTTTGCATTGTTCGCTATACGGAAGGCACCGCCGTATTTAGAGCCACTGTTGTTACAGAACACAGTGTTGGTAACCTTGACATTGCCGTCTTGGTTTGCGATATAGAGTGCACCACCTTGATTCTTCGATTTATTGCCTTTGAAGTTACAGTTGTCTATTGTTACATCCACCGGAGCTGATGCATCTTCATCTTGAATCTGAAGCGCACCACCAGCATTGGTCGCAATATTGCCCTCGAACTCATTGTTGATGAAGGTAATTGTGCGGCGACCAGTTCCTGTTGGGATGTAGGCAGCTTTTCCTCCGCTCTGAACAGTAACAGCACCACCGGCGTCACCTGATATACATTTGTGGAACTGGTTGTTCTTGAACACTACCTCATGACATGACTGAACTCTGAAAGCTCCACCAATTCCTGATGTGGTATTGCGGAAGATAGAATTGGTGACACTTACTTTCTTAAAGCTTTGCAAAGAGATGGTTGTGATTTGCTGTCCAGCCGTACCACCAAGGTTGCGGTTCACCTGCACATGGTCGAGATTGACATAGGAATTGTCTTCTCCATCGGATGGTTTGTAGTTTCTCGCACCAATCACCGCATATTTCTGGTCTGGTCCCAAGTGGTTGATGTCATGAAACGTAACATATTTCATGTCAATCTGTATGTTCGTCGGCTTATATATAGTATTCTCGTTGAACACCAAGAAGCCACCACCTGTTGCACCTACGCGATCGCCTTGTAACACCTCTACACGTTCTATCTTAATCTTGGGATTTTTCATATTACCGAAGAAATAAATAGCTCCGCACAGAGACGACTTGTAATATTTAATGGAACAGTCGATCATCTCCAAATAAGGATTGTCATACCCATTGTTATCAAAGGTAATCAATGCGCCATCACCAGAGCCACCCACAAAGTTTTTAGAGTCGAACGTAATACCGTGCATAATCAACCCCTGATTGTGGTTGTTGGTTCGGAATACAGATGTTTTGATCACATCTTTCGATACAAATTTAGTCACATGCCGCTGAGGGTTGCTGTTACATGTATCTTGAGGCAGCGTTTGTGAGCCTGGCGTGGGATATCCACCCATGAGCCACAACGTCTGTCCTTCTTTTGACAAGACGTAAAAGCCTTTGTTTCTTTTGTTGCCATCGGAATACTTAATCGCATCTGTCTCACTCACGTCATACTCACCCTCTGCCAAATAAATTTTGACCTGTGTGTTTGCATTGTTCTCAGCTGTATTCAATGCTTGCTTGAGGGTTTTGTATGCATCGTTCCACGAAGAGCCATTACGCTAGTCGTTACCTGTCTTGGCAGACACGAAAAGCTCCAACGGCGGCTCTGTTTTCTGCTGTGCTTGTGCCCCAAGTGCCATGAAGCACGCGAGCAGCATCGTCAGCATATACCTTGCTGGTAATAAATGTTTCATGTTGTTTGTTGTATTTTTTGTTTTACTTTTAACTTCTCTCTCTTCCATACTACGCATCGACAGCCATGTTTTGCAGGCAGATGCGTTATGTTTCAGTAGACTTTATCTATCTCCCCAAGGAGAATCAGAATATTCAAAGTCCTCAAAATCATCAAATTCTCCACGCTTGGCACCTAAGGAGGGATCGTTGTTTGGATCATAAGGACTTGTAGCTGCTCCTGGGTCGCCACCATTTGCTGCCAATAACATCATGCTTGGACTTACATACGTTTTTTTTGCCATGTTAAATTTTTGTTTTATAAATTATTGTAGTATATATCTTTTTATGAATCGCTGTAGATGAACATTATCCAAGGGCTCAACAACACACTGGTCTATCCAGCTTGCATAACCCCTCACCATGTTGCGTATAGCGCTGTCGCTATTTCAAAGGTTTACGGGTTATATATATAGCAAAATGGAATGATATACGCATACCATCACCACGTCGTCAAAAAGCCCGTATGACGAACAATGCAAAATTACGCATTACGAATGGCGTAAATGAACGATTAAATATCAAAACGATAAATACTTCTATCTTACCCCCCTCTAATTTGTTAACACTTATTAATTAAAACGCTTTAGGGTTAATATTTGTATAAGCAAGCCTTGTGCATACTTTATTTTTAATATTTTTACAAAAATTAAAGCTGCTGTGCTATAGACTTGTAAACTTTTAGACCATGAAATTTTACAATTTGAACAAACACCGCCAGTGTCCCAATTTCATTGGGTCCAAGCCCATGGGCTTTGCCTTGTTCACCGGCATTCATGGTGAGCGTATAGACGATATTCTACCCGTACCTGTGATGCTATTTGTGATCAGTGGCAAACTCAAGCTATGCTATCCAAAGAACGTGGAAATTGTGGTCAATGCCGGTGAAATGGTGACTGCCGTGTTCGCAAAGGACTCGTATGTCACGACAATGGAAGACAGTGTATGTATGCGGCTCTACCTGCAGGGCGACGGACTGGACTTTTGTCACCGCATTGTGAACTCGGATTTGTTGGTGAAGCGAAGCGAACAATCCAGAGAGCACGGCAGGACGTTACCCATGATCCCCGAGATACAAGCCATCATACGACAGATGACGGGATATATCACCGATGGTCTGATGTGCTGCGAAGTGCATGCCATGAAGCAGCAAGAGTTGGCTGCTGTGCTGCAAGCCTATTACAGCCCATCGGATTTGTTGCCGTTTATCGCGCCTATCTACGACCCCAACGCAGGATTCTACAACGATGTGATGAGACTGGCCAACGATTATCTGCCCGTGAAAGAGATGGCTTCGCTGCTGAACATGAGCTATCCCACGTTTATCAGGCGTTTCCGCAAGGTATTCAAAGAGACGCCGTTGGAGTGGCAGTCGAAACATCGCATGAAACAACTCACAGACATGTTGCGCAACACGGCACACACGGAACAGGAGATTGCCGACGAACTAAAATTCTCTACGGTGCAGAACATGCGGGTTTTCTGCAAGTCCAGATGCGGGCAGACGCCGGCGCAGGTTAGAAATTCATAATCCTTTGCAATTCAAAATTCACAATTCATAATTCATAATTGGGCTGGCGCTTAGTAATTCAAAATTATTCGCAAGCTCATCAACTCGTCACAATTCATAATTCAAAATTAGGCTGCGCGATGCTTCTTTGTTCTTCACTCTTCCCTCTTCATTCTTCACTCTTCCCTCTTCATTTTTCACTCTTCACTCTCCTTTCTTCACTTTTCTTTCTTCAGTTTCTTATATTTTTACCGTTTTTTGATCATTGTTTTCGAGTCATCCAGCGCAAAAAGAGCCATCTTTTTTCGTCTAAAACGGCCCGTGCAATGCCAAAAATCGTAAGGCTGCCGCGATTGAGACCTTCTCACGGTATGGTTAGGACTTATCAGCAACGCAAAAGAGCATTAGTCACACTGTGGTTAAAGCCTTGTCGTCACACCGTTTGATACTCAATCGCAGGTGGCAAAATGGGGAAACAAAGGGAGTTTTTGAAAAGAAGCTGACTGTCAGGCATTTACAAGCCGTCGCAATTTTTGCGTATTTCAGACGAAGACAAACTTATTTTTAAATAAGCGAATTTGAGAGGGGTGTTTGTTCACATATTTTACCTTTTCTAAATTTAGCTTGCGAATAATTGTGAATTACAAACGCGCAGCCTAATTGTAAATTGTGAATTTTGAATTTTGAATTTTGAATTGAAAAAACTCCTCCGCTCGGCTTCGCCGAATCTTAGAATATCCGAAGAATATCTTTCATGGGCAAAAGGCTCATCGCAGAATATCTCACATTCTTGCTTCGCAAGATTAATCTCAGAATATCACCTAACACCGCGCGCAGCAAAATGATAAATGAAGAAAGGAGAGGGAAGAAAGAAGAGGGAAGAGGGAAGAGGGAAGAAAGAAGAATCATTGCGAAGCAAAATGATAAATGAAGAAAGAAGAGTGAAGAAAGAAGAATCATTGCGAAGCAAAATGATAAATGAAGAAAGAAGAGTGAAGAACGAAGAATCATCGCGCCAGCAAAATTGTGAATTGAAAATTGTGAATTGTGAATTATTTCCATACCTTTGCAGCAACACGAAAGAACGCTTAAACATTTTAGAACACAAAAAAACGTATTGAACAATGGAAGACAACAACCAACAAGTGAAAATAGAACTGAATCCGGAGGTGGCTTCAGGTGAGTATTCCAATTTAGCTATGATCAATCACTCCTCCAGTGAGTTTGTTATTGATTTTGCTCACATGCTCCCGATTGCTCCACCACAGATTTTCAGTCGTGTCATCATGGCACCAGAGCACACCAAGCGCCTGCTCTTTGCCCTGCAAGAGAACATTGCTCGCTATGAAAAGGAGTTTGGCGAAATTAAGTTGCCACAGGCACCCATGCCAAGCAATGGCGACACCATCGCACCGTTCGGAACGGGCAAGGCATAGTATGTTGCCAGCGTAACCATTCGAAAACGGGGGAGCGAACCATTGCGGTTCGCTCCCCCTTCTCTGTATGTACCTGAAAGAAATGTTTTACTCAGCTGCTACCGGATCGGCGAAGTCGAGAACATTTTTCTTGTTAGCTTCCATACGTTCGTATTCTTCCTTGGAACCTACGATCATTTTGCTCCAATCACGGAGACCAGTACCTGCAGGAATGAGGTGACCACAGATCACGTTTTCTTTCATTCCCTCCAGCTCGTCAACCTTGCCACGGATAGCAGCTTCGTTGAGCACCTTGGTGGTTTCCTGGAACGAGGCCGCACTCATGAAGCTCTTCGTGCCAAGAGCAGCACGGGTGATGCCCTGCAGCACCTGGACTGACGTGGCCGGTACTGCCTCGCGAACCTGAACAGGACGAAGATCGCGCCGCTTGAGACTTGAATTTTCATCGCGCAACTTGCGGGCTGAAACGATCTGGCCCTTCTGCATGTTGTCAGAATCGCCGGCATCGATAACAACCTTCTTGCCCCAAATACGGTCGTTCTCCTCGGCAAAGTCGAGTTTGTCGACCAATTCCTGCTCGAGGAATGTCGTGTCTCCCGGGTCTTCGATACGAACCTTACGCATCATCTGACGAACGATGATCTCAAAGTGCTTGTCGTTGATCTTCACACCCTGCAGACGATATACATTCTGAACTTCGTTCACAATATATTCCTGTACGGCAGTCGGACCCTTGATGGCCAGAATGTCGCTCGGTGTAATCTCTCCGTCGGACAGTGCTGTTCCTGCTCGAACAGCATCGTGCTCCTGAACAAGAATCTGACGTGACAGAGGCACAAGGTATTTGCGTTGCTCGCCTGTCTTGGAAGTGATGATGACCTCACGGTTGCCACGCTTGAGCTTACCCATGGTTACCTCGCCATCGATTTCTGAAACGACAGCCGGATTAGACGGGTTGCGAGCCTCGAAAAGCTCGGTCACACGTGGGAGACCACCGGTAATACCTCCGGCGCTAAACACCGAACGCGACATACGGACAAGGGTCACACCCGTGGATATGGTTTGTCCGTCCTCGATATTGGCAATGTGTCCGCCTACAGGGAAGGTATATGTACCCAACACTTCACCCTTGGCGTCGACAATGTCGACCATAGGAACGGTGCTGTGGTCACGTGAGTCGGTAATGATACGCTCGGTTATACCCGAAGTTTCATCGGTCTCGGCCTTATAGGTCAAGCCCTCTGTCACATTGCGGAAACGAATTGTACCGGCAAATTCACTGACGATAACAGCATTGAAGGGGTCCCACTTACAAATGACATCACCCTTCTTCACGGTGTCTCCATCTTTGAAGAAAAGCGAGCTTCCGTATGGTACATTCAAGGTTACCAACACGATGTCGGTATTTGGGTCGATGAACTGTACCTCAGCAAGACGGCTAACCACCATCTGGCATTCTCTCTCAGCGTCGCCAGTCTTATCAACAAAGGGGACTGTACGAAGTCCGTCAAACTTCAATTTGGCATCATACTTAGCCTTTATGCTGGCGTTGGCGGCAACGTTCTCGGCCACACCACCAGAGTGGAACGTACGAAGCGTGAGCTGCGTACCCGGCTCACCAATGGCCTGAGCGGCAATCACACCGACTGCCTCGCCTTTTTGAACCATGCGGGAAGAAGCCAAGTTGCGTCCGTAGCACTTGCGGCATACGCCCTTCTTGCTCTCGCAGGTGAGCACCGAGCGAATCTCTACCATTTCGACCTGTGCGTCTTCGATAGCCTTGGCCTTATCTTCGGTAATCTCTTCACCGGCCTCGACAATCACCTCGTTTGTATGAGGATTGATGACATCGTGAACGGAAACGCGACCCAAGATGCGTTCGGACAAGGAAGAAATCACCTCGTCGCCATCCTTCAGAGCCCGACACTCAAGACCACGGAGCGTTCCGCAGTCGTCTTCGTTGACGATCACATCGTGTGAGACGTCGACCAAACGACGGGTGAGGTATCCGGCATCGGCCGTCTTCATGGCCGTATCGGCAAGACCCTTACGCGCACCGTGAGAAGCGATAAAGTATTCCTGAACGGACATTCCCTCCTTCAAGTTGTTCAGGATAGGATTCTCGATAATAGAGTTGCCTTCGGCACCTGCTTTCTGGGGTTTGGCCATCAAGCCACGCATACCGGCAAGCTGGGCAATCTGGTCGGCAGAACCACGCGCTCCGGAGTCGAGCATCATATACACGGCATTGAAGCCCTGGTCATCTTCTGTCATGTGTTTCATCACCGCCTTCTTCAGGTTGTCGTTCACGTGTGTCCAAGCATCGATGACCTGGTTGTAACGCTCCTTGTCGGTGATAAGACCCATGTCGAAGTGTGAGGTCACCTCTGTTACTTCGTCCTGTCCTTTCTTCACGATATCAGCCTTTTCGGCTGGTACGATGATGTCGTCGAGGTTAAAAGAGAGTCCGGCCGTATACGACATGTGGTAACCCAAGTTCTTCACTCCGTCGAGGAACACGCAGGCGCGTGCCATACCCACCGTGGTAATAACCTTGGATATGAGTTCGCGGAGAGATTTCTTGGAAATAATGCCATTGAAAAATCCGATTTCCTTGGGGATAATCTCATTGACAATCACGCGACCTACTGTGGTTTCCACCATTCGGCGCACAGGTTTGCCATCCACCACATCATCTACATAACATTTGACGAGGGCGTGCTCGTCGCAGCATCCTTCGTTGTGGGCGATGATTGCCTCCTCTGTATCATAGAATGTAAAGCCCTCGCCCTTGGCTCCCGGACGCGCCTTGGTGATGTAGTACAAACCGAGCACCATGTCCTGTGAAGGAACGGTAACCGGTGCACCGTTGGCAGGGTTAAGGATGTTGTGGCTCTGAAGCATCAAGATCTGTGTCTCGAGGATTGCTTCGTTGCTCAAGGGGAGGTGGACTGCCATTTGGTCACCATCGAAGTCAGCATTAAACGGCGTACAAGCCAATGGGTGCAGCTGAATAGCCTTACCCTCGATAAGTTTGGGTTGGAATGCCATGACCGAAAGACGGTGCAGCGTAGGCGCACGGTTCAGGAGTACGGGATGACCCTTCATCACGTTCTCAAGGATGTCCCAGATCACTGGCTCACGACGGTCTACTATCTTCTTGGCACTCTTGACGGTCTTCACGATACCGCGCTCGATGAGCTTGCGGATGATGAACGGCTTGTAGAGCTCGGCTGCCATCAGCTTGGGCAGACCGCATTCGCCCATCTTCAACTCTGGGCCAACGACAATTACTGAACGTGCGGAATAGTCGACACGCTTACCAAGAAGATTCTGGCGGAAACGTCCCTGCTTACCCTTGAGTGAGTCGGACAACGACTTCAACGGGCGATTGGACTCACTCTTCACTGCACTGGCCTTGCGGCTGTTGTCGAAGAGGGAATCAACGGCCTCCTGCAACATTCGCTTCTCGTTGCGTAAAATCACCTCTGGTGCCTTAATTTCCATCAAGCGCTTCAAACGATTGTTACGAATGATGACACGACGATAGAGGTCGTTCAGGTCGGATGTGGCAAAACGTCCACCATCCAACGGCACAAGCGGACGAAGCTCCGGTGGAATCACAGGAACAATCTTCAGGATCATCCACTCGGGACGATTGATAACGGAAGAGCTGCGGAAAGCTTCCACAACCTGCAACCGCTTCAAAGCCTCCGTTTTGCGCATCTGACTCGTGTCATTGTTAGCACGGTCGCGAAGCTCGTAGCTGAGTTTGTCAAGGTCGAGGTTGCGCAACAAATCGAGCACAGCCTCTGCCCCCATCTTAGCAATGAACTTGTTGGGATCAGAATCTTCCAGCAGATCATTGTTGGGGTCGAGTTTATTGTCAATAATATCGAGGTATTCCTCCTCAGAGAGAAGATCCATCTCGTGGGATCCGTTGAGTTCTTCAACACCTTCTGCATCCTTGGCACCGGCTAATACACCCGGCTGAATGACAATATACTTCTCATAATAGATGACCGAATCAAGTTTCTTGGTGGGTAGTCCAAGAAGGTAACCCATCTTGTTGGGCAATGATCTGAAATACCAGATGTGAGCCACCGGTACAACAAGTTCGATATGTCCACTACGCTCACGGCGTACTTTCTTTTCGGTTACCTCTACCCCGCATCGATCACAGACTATACCCTTATAACGGATACGCTTGTATTTACCGCAGGCACATTCATAGTCCTTGGTTGGGCCAAAAATCTTTTCACAGAAAAGGCCGTCGCGTTCCGGTTTGTATGTGCGATAATTAATGGTTTCAGGCTTGGTAACCTCACCGTACGAATTTTCCTTGATCTCTTCGGGAGAAGCGAGACTAATGGTTATCTTCGTGAAATTAGTCTTTACCTTTGTATCTTTTTTGAAAGCCATATTTCTAACTAATCAATATTCTTATTAATCCATCTTCACGCTCAGTCCAAGGCCGCGAAGCTCATGGAGGAGCACATTCAAAGACTCGGGAATGCCTGGATTAGGCATGGGATCTCCCTTCACAATGGCCTCGTATGCCTTTGAGCGTCCGACAACATCATCACTCTTGATGGTCAGCATCTCCTGAAGTACATGGCTGGCTCCGAAGCCCTCAAGGGCCCAGACCTCCATCTCTCCAAAACGCTGTCCTCCAAACTGCGCCTTACCTCCCAGAGGTTGCTGAGTGATAAGCGAGTACGGACCGATAGAACGGGCATGCATCTTGTCCTCAACCATGTGGCCCAACTTCAGGAAGTAGGTGATACCCACGGTTGCCTTCTGGTCGAATGGCTCTCCCGTCTCACCATCATATACGGTTGTCGAGCAGAGGTTAGGAAGACCTGCCTTCTCAGTCCATTCGCGAAGGTCATCAAGTTTGGCACCATCGAAAATAGGGGTGGCAAACTTCTTACCCAGCTTCCTACCGGCAGCACCAAGAATGGCCTCAAAAATCTGTCCCAAGTTCATACGAGACGGCACACCCATTGGGTTGAGTACCAAATCCACAGGACGGCCGTCCTCAAGGAACGGCATATCCTCGGCGCGCACAATCTTGGAAACAATACCCTTGTTTCCATGTCGGCCTGCCAGCTTGTCGCCCACTTGAATCTTACGTTTCTTCGCTACGTAAACCTTAGCCATCTTGATCACACCAGAGGGAAGCTCATCGCCGATAGAAATAGCAAACTTGCGACGATTCTGCTCGGCCATGAGTTGCTTGGCTTTACGGATATAATTCATGATGAGTTTCTGAATCATACCATTGATGTGCTCGTCATCCGTCCAGTCATTGCTTTGAATACCATCGTATTCCATATTCTTCAAGACTGCAACAGAGAACTTACTGCCCTTGGTGATGATTTCTGCACCTGTAAAGTCTTTCACACCCTGAGATGTTTTATTCTCAGTGAGCGTCATCAGCTTGTCTACAAGCATGTTCTTAAGGTCATCACACTTTGCCTCATACTCCCCATCTATCTTCTGAAGCAGAATCTTATCCTGCTTTCTCGACTCACGGGTTTTCTCCGCACGGGAGAACAATTTCTTGTCAATGACAACACCACTCAAAGATGGATTAGCCTTGAGTGAGGAATCCTTCACATCACCGGCCTTGTCACCAAAGATGGCACGAAGCAACTTCTCTTCCGGAGACGGGTCACTCTCACCCTTTGGCGAGATTTTACCAATCATGATATCGCCTGGCTCCACACGAGCACCGACGCGGATCACTCCATTCTCGTCCAAATCCTTCGTGGCTTCCTCACTAACATTGGGAATGTCGTTCGTAAAGACTTCCACACCACGCTTGGTTTCGCGCACGTCAAGAGAATACTCATCTACGTGAACAGAGGTGAGCACGTCTTCACGCACCATGCGCTCTGAAATCACCACAGCATCCTCATAGTTGTAGCCTTTCCAGGGCATATAAGCCACCAAAAGGTTACGACCCAGAGCCAACTCGCCATTCTCCGTGGCGTATCCCTCGGTAAGGATGTCACCCTTCTTCACACGCTGTCCCTTCACGCAGATAGGACGCAGGTCGATAATCATGTTTTGGTTGGTACGACGGAATTTGGGAATACAGTATTCCTTGATAGCAGGTTCGAAGCTTACAAATTCTTCGTCCTCTGTGCGGTCGTAGAGAATGCGGATCGTGGTTGCATCAACATATTCTATCACGCCCTCACCTTCAGCCGTTATCATCGTACGACTGTCTTCACATACCTGCTTCTCCAAACCGGTACCTACAATCGGTGCATCGTTGTGAAGCAACGGAACAGCCTGACGCATCATGTTACAGCCCATCAGCGCACGGTGACCGTCATCGTGTTCCAAGAATGGAATCAAAGCTGCACTCACAGATGCAATCTGCTGAGGAGACACGTCCATTAATGTAACATCATCGGGGTCAACAACGGGGAAGTCGGCTGCATAGCGACAGTGAACAAAGTCACGAATAAAGGTTCCGTCAGGATTCAAAGGCGCGTTGCCCTGAGCTACCATCAAGCCCTCTTCTTCCTCGGCTGTTAAATATTCTACATCATGATTGTCCAAATCTACCTTCTTGTCCGTCACCTTACGATAAGGTGTCTCAATGAACCCGAGTTCATTTATCGTTGCGTAGACACAAAGTGAGGAGATCAGACCAATGTTTGGTCCTTCAGGAGACTCAATAGGGCACAGACGACCATAGTGAGTGTAGTGAACGTCGCGAACCTCGAAGCCGGCACGCTCACGTGAAAGTCCACCAGGTCCCAGAGCCGACAAACGACGCTTGTGTGTAACCTCTGCAAGCGGGTTGGTTTGGTCCATAAACTGGCTCAAGGGATTCGTGCCGAAGAATGAATTGATAACACTTGATATAGTCTTGGCATTGATCAGGTCGGTCGGAGTGAACACCTCGTTATCGCGGACGTTCATACGCTCGCGGATGGTGCGGCTCATGCGTGCCAAGCCTATGGAAAACTGATTGGACAACTGCTCGCCTACCGTACGCACACGACGGTTAGACAAGTGGTCAATATCGTCGACCACGGCGTTGGAATGAATCAGCTTAATCATATACCTGATAATCTCGATAATGTCTTCTTTCGTCAACACCCGAGTATCCATGCTGATATCCTCGCCCAGCTTCTTGTTAATACGGTAACGTCCTACCTCACCCAAATCATATCTCTTGTCAGAGAAGAACAGGTTTTGGAAAACTTCACGTGCACTGGCTTCATCGACCGGCTCTGCATTTCGCAGCTGGCGATATATGTAATTAACGGCCTCCTTTTCTGAGTTGCTGGTATCCTTTTTGAGCGTTTCGAATATAATGGCATATTTGCTTGCCGCTTCTGCATCTTTGTGAATCAACACCGTAGATGCACCACTCTCCAGAATGTCATCATAATTATCTTTCGTGATTTCCGTCTCACGCTCCAAAATAACCTCATTGCGTTCCACGGTTACCACCTCGCCAGTATCCTCGTCTACGAAATCTTCATTCCAGCTCCTCAGCACACGGGCTGCGAGCTTGCGACCAAGCAACTGCTTACGATTGCGCTTGTTCACCTTCACTTCCTCTGCCAGATCAAAAATCTGGAGGATGTCCTTGTCACTCTCGTAGCCAATGGCACGCAGAAGCGTGGTTACAGGTAATTTCTTCTTACGATCGATGTAAGCATACATCACGTTATTAATATCGGTAGCAAATTCAATCCAAGAACCCTTGAACGGAATAATACGAGCACTGTAAAGAACCGTACCATTGGCGTGCACACCCTGACCAAAGAAAACACCGGGTGAACGGTGCAGCTGGGAAACAACAACCCGCTCTGCTCCATTGATAATAAACGTACCGTTGTCCGTCATGTAAGGTATGGTACCCAAGAAAACATCCTGAATGAACGTACCAAAATCCTCATGATCAGGGTCTGTACAGTACAGTTTCATCTTGGCCTTCAAAGGGACACTATACGTCAATCCGCGTTCCAAGCACTCGCTAATAGAGTAGCGGGGCGGATCGATGAAATAGTCCAAAAACTCAAGGACAAAATTATTACGGGTGTCGGTGATAGGGAAATTCTCTGCAAACACCTTATACAGGCCATCATTCTTTCTCTCCTCAGGAGGAGTGTCCAACTGCAGGAAATCTTTAAACGATTTCAACTGAACGTCGAGGAAATCCGGATATGGGAACGGATTCTGAACTTTGGCAAAGTTTACTCTGTTATTAATAACGTTTGTCATAAATATTATATTGATCTAATACCTAAAGCCCAGCGGGCTTAGAAGAGAATGTGTCGTGAGAGACACAAAAAGGTTAGGACTTACCGACTGGGCAAATCCTAACCATATTTAGTACGTATGATAAAACACGCTGTTTCCGACTCATCGGAACAGTGTGTTTATAATCATTGAGTTTACTTCAACTCAACCTTGGCACCGGCTTCTTCGATAGCCTTCTTCAGGTTTTCAGCCTCGTCCTTAGAAAGACCTTCCTTGATAGCGGCGGGAGCACCTTCTACGAGAGCCTTAGCTTCCTTCAAACCAAGACCGCAAGCTTCCTTAACAGCCTTTACAACCTGGAGCTTCGTTGCACCGATGTCAGTCAGAACTACATCGAAAGAACTCTTCTCCTCAGCTGCAGCATCAGCTGCACCACCGGCTGCAGGGCCAGCAACTGCAACAGCTGCAGCAGCAGGCTCAATACCATACTCGTCCTTCAGGACAGTTGCCAACTCATTAACTTCCTTAACAGTAAGATTTACTAACTCTTCTGCAATAGCTTTTACGTCTGCCATTTTATTCTAAAATTTATTGTTTTCGTTAATTTATTTTGACTATACTATAATTTATTCAGGACGCTCGCCTAAAGTCTTAAGCACACCATGAATAGTGTTTGCACCTGATTGGAGTGCAGAAACAACGTTCTTTGCAGGAGACTGCAACAGGGATACAATTTCTGCAATAACTTCGTTCTTGCTCTTCAATGCTGCCAGCTCGTCAAGTTTATCAGCTCCTACATAGAAGCCCTCTTCAGCGTATGCAGCCTTTAAGGCAGGAATTCCGTCTTTTACTACATCCTTACTCTTCAGGAGCTTTGCGGGTACATTAGCTGTCTCTGTGAAGAAGACGGCCGTTGTGCCTTTCAAAGCACCATAAAGCTCAGAAAAATCTACATCAGAAGCTTCAAAAGCCTTGTTGAGAAGCGTGTTCTTCACAACAACCATTTTAATCTTCTGCTCAAAGCACTTGCGACGAAGCGAGCTTGTACGCTCTGCATTCAACCCGGAAACATCCACCAGGTAGAAATGAGGATACTGCTTCAACTTCTCGCCAAGCTCTACTATAATCGTATCTTTTACTTCTTTCTTCATTTTACAAAACTTTTAGGATTATTCAACTGATTTAGGATCAATCTTGATACCCTGACTCATTGTGCTTGAAATAAAGATACTCTTAATGTATGTACCCTTGGTAGCAGCGGGTTTCAAACGAATGATTGTCTTCAGGAACTCCTTGGCATTGCCACAAATCTGTTCTGGAGTCATCGTGGTTTTACCAATGGAAGTGTGGATGATACCAGACTTATCCACCTTAAAGTCAATCTTACCCTGCTTAACCTCGGCTACAGCCTTGGCAACGTCCATAGTCACCGTTCCGCTCTTGGGGTTTGGCATCAAACCGCGAGGGCCGAGGAAACGACCCAAGGGACCTACCTTACCCATGCAGGACGGCATCGTAATAATAACGTCAACGTCCAGCCAACCACCCTTGATCTTTTCGATATACTCATCGAGACCAGCATAATCAGCACCGGCAGCCTTAGCAGCCTCCTCCTGGTCAGGTGTACACAGGCAGAGAACACGGACAGTCTTTCCCGTTCCGTTTGGCAACGTAACCACGCCACGAACCATCTGGCTTGCCTTGCGCGGGTCTACGTTCAGGCGTACATCCATATCGATCGATGCATCAAACTTGGTCGTGGTAATCTCCTTGACCAACTTAGAAGCCTCTTCCAATGTGTATGCCTTCCCTGCTTCAACCTTCTCAGCTACTGATTTCTGATTTTTTGTCAGTTTACTCATTTTACTTAATTGAAGTTTAATATTATCCAGGGAAGTCTCCCTTAACAGTGATACCCATACTACGTGCAGTGCCAGCAACGAGTTTCATAGCACTCTCAACCGTGAAGCAATTTAAGTCAGACATCTTGTCTTCGGCAATCGCCCTTACCTGATCCCAGGTCACGCTGCCCACTTTGCTTCGGTTAGGCTGACTTGATGCAGTCTTTACCTTGGCGGCCTCCTTCAACTGTACTGCTGCAGGGGGAGTCTTGATAACGAAACTGAATGACTTGTCTTTATAGTATGTGATAACAACTGGCAAAATCTTACCAGCCTTATCCTGGGTACGGGCGTTGAACTCCTTACAGAATCCCATGATATTGATACCCTTCGAACCCAAAGCAGGTCCTACGGGAGGGGAAGGATTTGCAGCGCCACCTTTAATCTGTAATTTGATTAATCCAGCAACTTCTTTAGCCATTTCTTTTTCTTATTAAAATAATGAAATATATAAAGTCACTTGTAGTCCGTAACAACTATTCCGTGACCTTCTCAACTTGCATAAAACTTAGTTCCAACGGAGTCTTACGTCCGAAAATCTTGACCATTACCTTCAGTTTACGCTTCTCGGTATTTACCTCTTCGATAATCCCCTCAAAGCCTGAGAACGGACCATCCACAACTTTTACTGTCTCATCAAGAACGTATGGTATTGATACTTCATTATCCATGTCGCTCTCTTCTGCAGCACCAAGCATGCGGTTGATTTGTGATTGCGGAACCGGACTGGGGTTATCCAAGCCACCAATGAAACCCAAGCAGTTAGGCATGAAGCGCAGTGCTGCAGCCACATCACCGTTCAGCTCGGCTTCCACGAAGATGTATCCCGGCATAGAGGTCTTATCTTTTTCAACCCTTTTGCCATTACGGATAGCAACATGCTTCTCCATCGGAATCAATACCTGAGAAACATGATCAGCAAGCTGCGTGCTATGCTTCATTTCAGCCTCGATATATTCTTTTACCTTAGCTTCTTTTCCGCTGACAACACGTAGCACATACCAATTCTTTCCTGTTACTGCCATCTTCTTGAATGATTAACCCGGATAAATTACGCCCATAAGGTTCTTGAACACAAAGTCCATGGCGAACACCACCAATGCAATGACAAGGGAAGCAGATAATACAATCACTGCACTGTGTGTAAGTTCGGCACGTGTGGGCCAAGTCGTTTTATGCGCAAGTTCATCGTAACAAGCCTTGCAATAATTTACAATCTTATGAAACATATTATCTTCTGTTTTGCACGGGTTGAAAGACTCGAACTCTCGACACCTGGTTTTGGAGACCAGTGCTCTACCAACTGAGCTAAACCCGTAAGTAAAGTCTCCGTAACCGCAGTTGCGGAGACTTAATATTTATTTTAAGCTTTTGCCTAATTATGCCTCCTTAACATCAGGAAGGATAGCAGTGATCTGACCGGAACCTACCGTACGACCACCCTCGCGGATAGCGAAACGAAGACCCTCGTTCAAAGCAACACGATAAATCAGAGTTACCTCGATTTCAACGTTGTCACCAGGCATCACCATGTCTACACCTTCAGGGAGAGTAATCTCACCGGTGCAGTCCATCGTGCGAAGATAGAACTGAGGACGATACTTGTTGCCGAATGGAGTGTGACGACCGCCTTCTTCCTTCTTCAGCACGTATACAGAAGCCTTGAAGTGATCGTGAGGAGTGATGGCACCGGGGTGCACAACAACCATACCACGCTTAATCTCTGACTTCTCAATACCACGGAGCAGCAAACCTACGTTGTCACCAGCTTCACCTTCCTCAAGAATCTTGCGGAACATCTCAACACCGGTAATGGTAGACTTCTTATCCTCACCAAGACCAAGCAGCTGAACCTCATCACCGATCTTGCAACGACCAGTCTCAATACGACCAGTGGCTACTGTACCACGACCAGTAATAGAGAACACGTCCTCAACAGGCATCAAGAAAGGCTTGTCTACCTCACGCTCGGGCTCCTGGATCCATGTATCAACAGCATCCATCAGCTCCATAACAGAATCCTGCCATTTCTCAACACCGTTCAATGCGCCAAGAGCAGAACCGCGGATGATAGGAGTATCCTCCTCATAGCCGTAAGAAGTCAGCAGATCCTGAACGTCCATTGTAACGAGCTCAAGCATCTCTTCGTCAACTTCAGGGTCGTCGCACTTGTTCAGGAAAACCACCAAGCGGGGAACGTTTACCTGACGGGCGAGCAATACGTGCTCACGAGTCTGAGGCATAGGACCGTCGGTTGCAGCACAAACGAGGATAGCACCGTCCATCTGAGCAGCACCAGTAACCATGTTCTTCACATAGTCGGCGTGACCCGGACAGTCAACGTGTGCATAGTGACGGTTTGCAGTTTCATACTCAATGTGTGAAGAGTTGATGGTGATACCACGCTCTTTCTCCTCAGGAGCATTGTCAATCTGATCGAAAGACCTTGCTTCCTCGCTACCGAAACCCTTCTCGTGAAGAGTCTTGGAGATAGCAGCCGTCAAAGTGGTCTTACCGTGGTCAACGTGACCAATTGTACCAATGTTAACATGCGGTTTGGTGCGCACGTACGTTTCTTTAGCCATAGCTTTACTTTTTTATTATAATAAATTAAATTTTAATTTGAACAGTAACCTTCTTCCATTCTATTCAATCCAAGGATGAGCTGTAACTGAGAGTTGAACTCAGGACCTCTTCCTTACCAAGGAAGTGCTCTACCACTGAGCTATTACAGCAAACCTTTTGAGCGGAAAACGGGGCTCAAACCCGCGACCCCCAGCTTGGAAGGCTAGTGCTCTATCAACTGAGCTATTTCCGCAAAAACAGTCATCGACTGAAAGTGTGGGTGGTGATGGATTCGAACCACCGTAGGCAAGAGCCAGCAGATTTACAGTCTGCCCCATTTGGCCACTCTGGTAACCACCCTAATTACTATTCAACCCCTCTTTATTCGAGCTGGCATGAAAATCCTTAATCTTCTTTTCAGAAGAGCCTCTTGTCGGATTCGAACCAACGACCCCGAGATTACAAATCACGTGCTCTGGCCAACTGAGCTAAAGAGGCATTCCCCACAGCCGCCACAAGACGCCGATATAGGATTCGTTGTAAAACGGCTGCAAAGATAACGTTTATTTTTTAATCCCCAAAACTTTTCGGAGGATTTTTCAATGATTTCTCATTTTTTCCTTGAATTTTTCAAGCTTCACCCTCAGGGCGTCGACACATTGATCTACACCCTCCTCAAAGGTGTCGCAGGTCTTTTCCACATACAAAGGCCCCCCGCCCGGAACTGTCACCGTCATGCTGGTTTCCTTATTCAATGCTGTTGCTGGTTTTACAACCTTGAGCATCACGTCAACCTTCTTGATATCCTCAAAAGATTTTTCTAACTTGGCGACTTTCTTTTCAATGAACGCCTGTAGCTTCTCAGTAGTGTCGAAATGTCTCGACTGAATCATTACTTCCATGGTTACCTCCATTTTTAGGTTATACTCATGCCCGCGGATGGGCATCTTTGTATGCTTGTTTTAATTGTTCAAATGTGGTATGAGTATAGATTTCTGTCGTAGAAACACTTTCATGCCCCAACAATCGCTTCACACTTTCCAGTCCGGCACCGTGGTTCAGCATGGTCGTGGCAAACGTATGACGGAGCACATGAGGGGTCAACTTTTTCAAGGTGCAAACTTGTGCGAGACGGGCCTTTACCTCCTGACGCACCTGTTGGCTTGTCATCCGCACTCCCTCCTCAGTCACAAACAAGGCATTGCCAGTTCGTTCCACCTCCCGATTTCTCGTCTCAACAAACCATCTCAACGTCTTCTCAAGCTCATCGCCAAACGGAATGATGCGTTGTTTGTTGCCCTTACCCGTGACTTTGAGTTGGTGATTGTGAAAATCCGCGGATTCATCATCGAGCCCCACGAGTTCCGACAGTCGTATGCCCGTTTCGTAAAACGTCGTTATGATGGTTTTCGCTCGAACATCCTTGTATCCACTGCCCCATTCCATGTCATCAAGCAGCCTGTCCATCTCATTCTCTTTCAAGAACTGGGGCAGCGGCTTCTGTTTCTTGGGGCCATCTATACAACGAGCAGGGTCACGTGCAACCAACTGATGAGAGAGGGCAAAACGGTATAGGGAACGCAACGCGGAAAGTCTTCTATTAACACTTGCTGCATTGTTTCCTCTATCCATCATACCCTCCATCCAGTCGCGAATCACGTCGGAGTCTACCGACTCCCATGAGAGCTGGCCGTTCAGATTCCTGAAGAAGACCTCAAAAGCCTGGAGATCCCGCCGATAGCTCTCTACAGTTAATGGGGAGCGACATAGTTCGAATTGTAGATAGTTTAAAAACTTCTCGATCATCACCTGACGTTGCTTCTATATCAATTCCACAATGTATTCGGCAACGAATATACAGAAATTAATTTAAACTACCAAAAAAACGAAGAATTTTTACTCTTCTGCGTCGCGCAATTTCTGTATATAAGTCGCACGCTGCATCTTGAGACGCTTCAAAACAGACGGCTTATCAAACTGCTGACGAGTGCGAAGCTCCTTCAGCACGCCTGTTCTTTCAAACTTTCTCTTGAACCTCTTGAGAGCTCTTTCGATGTTCTCACCATCTTTAACGGGTACAATAATCATTTTGTCTGGTTTTTATTTTATTATTATAATATGTAACATAGCAAAAATTGGGCATAGTGCCACGAAATGCGGGTGCAAAATTACAGCTTATTTTTCTAATGGCCAAACAATTAGCCAAAAAAAACTTACAAGGAGCTTTCATCATGTCACTTGGTCTATGAAAAATGCAATTTTTCTTGACAAAGCCGCCCGCATGCTTGGCTTATTTTAAAACAAAGTTGTTCTCTCCCGGAATTTGAGAAATATACGAAAATTTGCAATCCTTTGTTTATCAGCCTATTGCAAACAACCATTGTCGTGAGGCAAATTCAACCGTCTGCGCTTGCATATCTAACGGCAGTGCAACTAAGTCTCAACCGCCACATGATTGGGGCGCTTTCGCCTGTCCACTAAGGCCAAACCGCAGGACGATTGGATTGCAACGGCATCGTCGATTGAATTTTTAAGTCATTTGGACCGAAAACGATGACCGAAACATGGCGCATTTTTCTCTAAAAGACACGAAAACCACAGTCGCGAAAATAGTCATTCTCTTTTACATGTTTTCTACGCCCCGCTTCGTCTTAGGCGAGCGGAGCAAAAGCTTAGTACCCCAACCGCATGCAACAAGGTTTTGGCAACTGCTGTATAGTTACAAGGTAAACATAAAATGGTTAAAAAACGATCAAATGGCTTTCGTATGCTCTCTTAACCATTCTTTCTCATCCTCGTCGAGATGGGAAGCGAGTGCTGCATATACCTTTTGGTGATACGCATTGAGCCAATCAATTTCCTCCTGCAGCATTTCGTCGCGGATGATGGGCGCAGTGTCTATGGGACAGAGCGTAAGCGATTCGAATTGCAGGAACTTTCCGAACTCGGTTTCCTGATATGGAGTGATGAGTAGTGTATTTTCTATGCGCACGCCGAAGCGGTCGGGAAGATAAAGACCCGGCTCGTCGGTCACCGTCATACCGGCTACCAATGGCGCTGGCACATATTCCATCCGAATCTGATGGGGTCCTTCGTGCACGTTAAGATAGGAGCCCACACCATGTCCTGTGCCATGCATATAGTTCATGCCCTCGCGCCACATGGCCTGGCGAGCCAGCGCGTCGAGTTGCGTGCCGCTCGCTCCCTGTGGAAACTTGCAGAGTTCCAGTTGTATATGCCCCTTCAGCACCAAAGTGTACACACGCCTCTCCTCCTCAGTCAGCTCGCCAAGGGCAATGGTTCGCGTAATGTCAGTCGTACCGTCCTGATATTGCGCGCCGCTATCCAGGAGCAGGAAGCCCCGTGGCTGCAGTGGCACGTCAGTATCGGGCGTGGCCTCATAGTGCACGATGGCTCCATGCGGGCCGTAACCAGCTATGGTGTCGAAGCTGATGTCGCGAAACAAAGGTTGCTCGGCGCGCAGTGCAGTGAGTTTTCGGTCTATAGACATCTCGGTCTGTCCACCGGCTTCGACGGCAGGTCTAAGCCAATGCAGAAATTTTACTATGGCAATGCCATCTTTAATCATAGCGTTGCGAAAGCCGTCTATCTCCGTTTGGTTTTTCACCGCTTTCATGGCCGGAATGGGCGACGTTTGCCTCACTATCTCCTTGGCGCCAGACAGCTTAGCCAGGGTATAGCTTGTTTCCTTGGGGTCCAAGAGAATGTTGTATTCGAAATAGTCTTTCAGTCCTTTTCCAACCTCGGCATATTCTGCCGTTGTCACTCCTTGTTCCTCAAGGTACGCCGTCACATCAACTGAGAGTTTCTCCTGATTGCAATATAGCGTGGCATGCTGACTGTCAATGAGAAGATAGGCCACAAACACAGGATTGCACCGCACGTCAGTGCCACGCAAATTGAGCGTCCAGGCCACGTCGTCCAATGCCGACACCAACATGCCATCAGCATGTACCTGGCGCAAAGCCTGTCTGATGCGTGTCAATTTACTTTGAGCTGTCTCGCCCGCATATATCATGGGATGTATCGTTACCTTGTTGTCAGGAATGGCCGGGCGATCTGTCCATATTGTGTCGAGAATATCAAAGTTGGTACGCACAGTGATGCCTCCCTCGCGCCGTAGGGCAGCTATGAGCATCTCCGTGTCGCCCACGGCAGTCACCATACCGTCCACGCCCACTGCCGTACCGTCAACTTCCGCAACTCCTCCCCTATCCATTGCGTGATGGTGGGTGTGCCTGGCATCTTAAGCTTCATCAGCTGAAACTCCGTACCAGCCAGCTGCTCGGCTGCCGACAGGAAATAGCGACTATCCGTCCACAGCGCCGCTGAATTCAGCGTTACAACAGCAGTGCCTGCCGAACCGGAAAAGCCGCTGATCCATTGGCGTCCTTTCCATCGTTCGGGCACATATTCACTGTTATGGGGATCGGTACTCGGGAAGATAAAGGCATCGAGCTTCTCGCGCCGCATCACCTCTCTTAATTCGGATAATCGTTCTTGAATTTTCACAGCACTATCAATTTGTAAAACAGACATGACAAAGATAGCTTTTTTAAGAATAAACAACAAATTAAAAAGCAAATAAATGCCTGTTTGCCTTTATTTTTTGCTAACTTTGCATTCGGTCAGCTGGGATAGCATACACGTGATTCCCTGAAAAGACACACCAAACCCTTTGACATTTTAACATATTAAATCATTATAGTTATGAACTTTTTAACAAACGAAAAACTTGTTATCGTCGGTGCCGGCGGTATGATCGGCTCTAACATGGTGCAGAGCGCATTGATGCTCAAGCTCACTCCTAACATCTGCTTGTATGATATCTACGAGCCGGGCGTACACGGCGTGTACGACGAAATGCAGCAGTGTGCATTCCCCGGTGCAAACATCACTTACACCGTAGACCCCAAAGAGGCTTTCACCGGTGCCAAATACATCATCTCTTCAGGCGGTGCTCCCCGTAAGGAAGGCATGACCCGTGAGGATCTGCTCAAGGGCAACTGCAAGATTGCCGCTGAGTTTGGTGAAAACATCAAGAAGTATTGCCCCGATGTGAAGTTTGTGGTTGTTATCTTCAACCCGGCCGACGTTACCGCTCTGACCGCTCTGATTCACTCCGGTCTGAAACCCAACCAGCTCACCTCGCTGGCTGCCCTCGACTCTACCCGTTTGCAGCAGGCTCTCGCTTTGGAGTTCGGCGTACAGCAGGACAAGGTGACCGGTGCACACACCTATGGTGGTCACGGCGAACAGATGGCTGTTTTCGCATCGCAGGTTAAGGTAGACGGCAAGCCGCTGTCAGAAATGGGACTCTCCGACGAGCGCTGGGCAGAAATTAAGCACCACACCGTTCAGGGTGGCTCAAACATCATCAAGCTACGTGGCCGCAGCTCTTTCCAGAGCCCTGCCTACAATGCTGTGAAGATGATCGAAGCTGCTATGGGTGGTGAGAAGTTCACCCTGCCCGCAGGTTGCTATGTAAACGATGAAAAACTGGGCTTCAAGAACGTGATGATGGCCATGCCGACAACGATCGACACCACTGGCGTTCACTACACCGAGCCAAAGGGCACAGACGAAGAAATGGCTTCGCTGAAGGCTTCCTACGAGCATCTCTGCAAGATGCGTGACGAGATTGTCAGCCTTGACATTGTACCTGCCGTAGCAGATTGGAAGAAAGACAATGCCAACCTTTAAAGATTAAGGGGCGGCGGCAATTGACCACGCCGTCCTTGATCAAATAAACAATCCTTATAAAACGAGGGGGTGTCTATGATGACACCCCCTCGTTTTGCTTTTCTTGCCTGACGATAAAGATTCAGAATCCTGCACCGATAGTGGAAAGTCAACAGTTATTCCACAACCAGCATGTTACCTTTTCTGCTTACGCTGATACGCGTAATCTTGTTAAGCTGTGCTATGATTTCATCTATATCGAGCTTCCGCTCCGCAATGAAATGAATCCTGTAATCTTTCATTTCAGCATTTTGAAAACTGACGGACATGTTGTAATGTTGTCCCAATGTAGTCAGAATTTCTTCCAAAACAAGATTGTCGAAATAGAAGTATCCGTCACGCCAATAGGTATATACATCGGTGTCGACCTGAGCTATTGTAGCAGCGCCCTTGTTCGACATTTCGATCTGTTCCCCCGGCTTGATTCTCACATCCGTTTTCTTCGCACTCACTTCCACACTTCCTTCCACCAAAGTAACAACCGTCTTGTCGTTGTGTGCACTCACGTTGAACTGTGTGCCCAGCACCGTTGTGGTAACATCGGGGGTTTTTATTTTAAACGGGTGGTTTGTGTCACGAGCCACTTCAAAGTAAGCCTCTCCCTCAAGCCCCACAATGCGTTCCTTTCCGGTGAATTTAGTTGGGAAGATGAGTTTGCTGTCAGGATGTAGGTAAACTTTTGACCCATCTGCGAGAATAAACGAATAGGTTTCTCCCTTGGGTATGGTGACTGTAATAACATCGGTGGCCATATCAGCCATCTCTGTCACATCGAGCACCCGCTGAGGGTTTGACACATATTTCTCGTAATACTTACTTTTCACTCCCGACATCGTGATGGGTTTCTTGACATCATCGCCCTTGTAGGTTAATTCTGTGCGGTCCGCTTTTGGGGGTGTGGATTTTCTTTGGTATGTCAAAAGCAAGACGCATGCTATCATCGCGGCCACAGCAATCCATTTGAGACTTTGGGTATAATCCTTGCTTGTTTGAGGGTTAAATCTTTTGAGGAATTTACGATACTGTTCTTCCTCATTGATGTGACATTCCTGTTCGTTAATCACTTTCTTAGTAGCAAAGACATCCTGGCAGGCAGCAAGCAAATCGGGGTCTGATGTGATTTCATCCAAATCCCTATCGTTGATGTTTGCAATGCTGTCGGCTATTTGTAATGCCCTTTCTGTACACTCCTCCTTGGAGACTTTTTTACGTTTTTCTGTCATACCAATCTGTATAATACTACAATTGTGTCAGAATGAAAGTTCCGGTTTTAAACTTTTTTAGTACACTTTCCTTGATAATCGCCATCGCCTTAACCATGTGTTTCTTGACCAAACTCAGGCTTATTCCCATGTCGTCTGCCACCTCTCTGTATTTCTTTCCATCGATGAGGCACGCCTTTACAATATCCCTGACGAGCGGTTGCATCTCCTCGATTACCTCGCGTATGATTCTTTCTTTCTCTATCATTTCTGCCAGTTCTTCATTGTTGGCATAAGGCTCGGTCACCTTAATATAGTATTCGATATATTGCCGACGAATCAGGCTACGTCTTAAATTGTTAATGCATTTGTTTCTCACGCAGGCATAAAGATAAGCCCTTGCCGTTTCCATATGGATATTCTCCCTGTTGCGCCACATATTCTCGTATGCCTCGCTCACAATATCGTGACATTCTTCCTCATCATTTATCATTTGCCTCGCAAAACAAAACAACTGTGTATAGTATGCCTTGAAAATATGTTCGAACTCTGACGGTTTGTCCATGATTCATCGTGTATGATTCGCTCACAAAGATAGGGAAAAAAAGGCAACGCAACGCCATAAAACCTACGTTTTGGGATAATATGCATGAAAAACAAAGTTTTTCTTATCTTTCCGTAACTTTTTCTTAACAAATGTGTATTAATAGTAATATATGACATATGTTGTAATTTCTAATCATAATTTAACTGTGGTATTTTATGAAAATATATCGCTTGGTTTTTGTTGTGTTATTGGGTGTTTTGACGCAAATGGCTTACGCCGCGTCAAGTGAGCCGCTAACAATTACTTTTAAGAATGAGGAGCTGTCTTCTGTTTTCAAACGACTTGAAAAGCAGACCTCTTACATGTTCCTCTTTGCCTACGACGACGTGTCGGGCTACAAAGTGGAAGGAAAGCTCCGCGATGCTTCCTTCAAACAGGTCATGGATTACATCCTGAAGAACACGCCACTGACCTACACGGTGGAAGGCAAGATGGTCAATATTTTCCTGAAAAAAACTTCGCAAAACAAGCAGGCGCAGAAGTCTATCAGCGGACGGGTTATTGCCAGAGATGACGGCGAGCCGGTTGTGGGGGCTACCGTGATGATCGTGGGGACAAAACTGGGTACCATTACCGATGTTAATGGGCATTTTCAGCTGGAACAGTCGCCGGAAGGAGTACGGCTAAGGATAACCTATCTGGGCATGAAACCGGAAATTGTAAGTGCATCTGCCGGCGGAGACATATACCTGACGCCAACAAGCAAAGCGCTCGACAATGTGGTCGTTACCGGTATATTCCGCAAAAATAGGGAAAGTTTTACAGGTGCCGTTTCGGTAATCGACCAAAAACAGTTGAAAGATTTCAAAGGCAGGGATATCATCTCGACCCTCAAGAATATCGACCCGACGTTCAATGTGTTGGAGAACAATAATTTCGGAGGCGACCCCAACCACCTGGCGACAGTACAAATAAGGGGTACGTCAAGTTTGCCCACAGTGGAAGATCTGAAAAATGAATCGCGCGTGGACTTGAACACGCCGCTGATCATCTTGGACGGTGTGGAAATCTCGCTGTCGCGGATGCGCGACCTGAACGATGAGGATGTCAATTCTGTGACCATTCTCAAAGATGGCTCGGCCACAGCCATTTATGGTTCAAGGGGTGCAAACGGGGTGGTCGTGATAGAATCAAGAAGACCCGAAGTGGGCAAGCTGCGTTTATCTTATCGCGGCGGTCTCAACATTGAGGCACCCGACCTAACAGGATATGACGTGCTCAATGCACGTGAAAAGCTGCAGTTGGAAAAAGATGCCGGTCTCTATAACAACATCTTTTCCAATGCTGAGATGGCACTGCGAGAACGATATAATAAGGTGTTGGAAAATGTGGAACGTGGCGTTGACACCTATTGGCTATCCAAACCGTTGCATACCGGTGTGGGAAGTCGTCACAATGTCAGGCTCGAAGGGGGAAGCGAGGACGGATTCCGATATGCAGTGTCTTTGCAAAGCAACGATGTCAGAGGTGTGATGAAAGGTTCCAAGCGACAAAACTTCACAGGAGGCATTGACCTGATGTATGAGCATAAGAACCTGATGTTTACCAACAATCTGAACATCAGCAATACCGTTTCAAACGAATCGCCGTATGGCTCGTTCAGCGATTATGTAAACTTAAACCCCTATTGGACAGGTCGCGATGAAAATGGCCAGTTGGTACAAGAGTTGGAGCCGAGGAATGAACAATTCTTCAATCCGGCTCCTGAAAATCCCTTATACAATGCAGCATTGGATGTGGTGAACAAGCAAAAGAGCTTTGTGGTTTTCAACAACTTCAATATGGAATGGCGCCCGCTCCGTGATTTTATCGCCAGAGCAAGGTTTGGCGTGTCCAAGCAAATTAATCGCCACGACCTCTTCAAGCCCGCCCAGCACACGGATTTCAAAGACTATACAGACGATCAGATTTTTAGAAAGGGAAAGTATCAGTATGGCACGGGAAACAACTGGGGCTATGATCTCAGTGTGACGTTAAATTATTCGCATCAGTTTAATGAAAAGCACTCGATATTCGCCGGTTTAAACTACAACATAGCGGAACAGTCTTCAGAAGCCTACAGCTTTGTGATGGAGGGTTTTCCCCAGCCTAATCACAAGATGCTTTCCATGGCATTGCAGTATGAAGAGAAAGGCAAACCCGGAGGAACAGAGATGCTCAACAGGAGGATTGGTCTGACGGGGAACCTGAATTATATTTACGACGACAAGTATTTTGCCGACGTGGCCTACCGTCTGGATGGCGCCTCGCAGTTTGGCAAGAACAAGCGGTTTGCTCCGTTCTATTCATTAGGAGCAGGTTGGAATATACATAAGGAAAAATTCATGCACAGTCTTGAATGGCTGGACAGACTAAAGATTCGCGGCTCATACGCTGTTACGGGTGCCGTGAACTTCAACCCCTATCAAGCACTGGCAACCTACGATTATTACATGAACGACAGGTACCGGTACTGGTTTGGCACACACCTCATGGGGCTTGCCAATGAAGAACTGGAATGGCAACGCACCTACAAATGGAATATTGGAGTTGAATTGGGGCTGCTGGAAAACCGATTGATGTTCACCACCGACTTCTATCACAACACCACAGACAACCTTCTGTCTGAAATGAACATTCCTTTAGCAAACGGATTCCCAAGCTATACAGCCAATGTGGGCAAGGTGAGGAATAAAGGTGTGGAGCTATCTGTTATGGCTTACTTGCTCCGTTCGAAAGATGTGAACTGGAGTGTTTCGCTCAGCATGATACACGAGCAGAACAAGATTGTAAAGATATCTGATGCGTTAAAAGAAGCAAACAAGGAATTGGAGAAGAAGGGTGGCTCAAATCCCAACTTCCTTTATCGTGAGGGCGAAGCGCTACGGACGATTTATGTAGTGCCCTCTTATGGTATTGACCCCAGTACGGGAAGGGAACTCTACAGAAACCGGATGGGGCATACCACCTACAAGTGGGATGCTGCCGACAGAATGGCATGCGGAGTGGAAGACCCGAAGATGCGCGGCAACATCAACACCATGTTCAATTACAAGGACGTGACACTGACAATGTCATTTGGCTATCGTTTGGGTGGCGACATCTACAACTCTACGCTCGTGGACCGCATAGAGAATGCAGATCCACGTTACAACGTTGACCGAAGGGTATATGAAGAGCGTTGGAGAAAACCAGGAAACCACACATTCTTCAAAGACATACGCGACAGGCAGACAACACAGATGTCTTCCAGATTTGTGCAGCGTGAGAATGTTTTGGAATGTCAGAACCTGCAAATAAGATATACCTTGCCGAAGTCATGGATAACAAGACTCGGTACAGAGAGTGTGTCAGTAGCATTCAGTACAGACAATCTTTTCCGCCTATCTTCGATTAAGCAAGAGCGCGGACTCTATTATCCGTTCTCTCACAGGTATTCATTTTCTCTTTCCGTAGTATTTTAATGTCGTATAACAACTATGAATAAATTAATATATTGTATCGTTGCACTTTGTGTGTTCTCATTGACCTCCTGCGACAAGTGGCTTGACGTGAAACCCTCAAACAACGAGGAGGAAAGAGAACTGTTTAGCACTGAGACCGGCTTTGAAAGTTCGCTGACCGGCGCATATATCGGGATGAAATCCAGCCAACTCTACGGAGAAAACCTAACCATGGGCATGCTGGAGTACATGGCACAACATTGGGTGGCAAATAGTGCTGACGTGGAAGGCCATTATAGCGACTATGATTATGAAAATGTACAGGTGGAATCTTCTATCAAGGGAGTATATGCTGGGTTATATAATGTAATAGCCAACGTCAATAATCTGCTCAGATATGTGGATAACGGTGTGCTGCGTGGAGCCAAGCATGACCTGATAAAGGGCGAGGCACTGGGGTTGCGCGCTTTTCTACAATTCGACCTCTTACGGCTGTTCGGCCCAATACCGGGCACTCAAGACAACACAAAGATGCTGGCTTATGCTACAGAGGTGACCAGAAAGCCGATGCCAATCCAGACTTGGGATGAGTACACAGCCCTTTTGGAAAAAGATCTGAATGAGGCAGAGGCGTTGCTCAAGAATATTGATATGCAAAAAAACAAGGACCCTTTCTTCTCATATCGGCACAACAGAATGAACTACTGGGCTGTACAAGCTCTTAAGGCGCGTTTTTATCTATGGATACAAAACAAGGCGAAAGCTAAGGAATATGCAGAGAAGGTTATCAAGGGAGGATGGCGCAGCCTTTGTCAGAAAGACGATATTGCGCAGCAAAACGACTACGTAGCCAGCAAAGAACATCTGTTCTCGCTCCATGTCTATGACTTGAAGGAAATGACAGAGCGGCTCATCTATCGGCCGGGAGGAGTTTACATGCCGGAAAGTTATATCAGGAAAAAACTGTTCGAATCGGATATCACAGATGTTCGACTGAACACGCTCTGGAAACAAGTGACAGAAACATCGCGGACGCGCTTTGTGCTTATGAAATACAAGCAAAGCGATAATACTCCGAATTATGCCGCTGAACAAATTCCACTTATTCGTTTGTATGAAATGTATCTTATCATGATAGAATGCAGTGAGAGTGCCGCAGAATACATGCCCTTGGTAGATGAGCTGATGAAAGCGAGGAATGTGTCCTTGCAAATCAACGCAGACACCCCGAAGAGCAAGGAGAAATTCCTGAACCTGGAATACAACAAGGAGTTCTACGGTGAAGGGCAGCTCTTTTTCCAATATAAACGGCGTGGCGAGAAAAACATCTTGTGGTCTAATGTCGAAGGAACAAAGAGTGTGTATGAACTCCCCATACCAAAAACCGAAGTTAAATACAAAGAATAAAAGAGAACGGACATGAAAAAGTTACTGACATCAGTCTTGGCAAGTTGGCTGTTCACGATGCTGTGCGGTTGTACGGCAGACTTGAAATCATATAGTGGTGAAAACTGGGTGCGGTTTACCGACAACACAGAAGATGTGTATTCTTTTGCTTACTATTCAAAAGCAAAAACCACAGACACTGTCAAAGTTGTCGTAATGACAGTTGGAGACGTGGTGGACCATCCCAGAAAAGTGCGGATAGAGCAGGTGCGTCAGGCATGGAAATATAAGTATGCTGATGATGATGCGAACAAAATTATCGATTCCACCTACACCGATATGGAATATCCTGCCGAACCGGGCACACACTTCGAAATTTTGAATGCAACCAACAACGAAGCGGTTGTTCCGGAAAAAGAAAACAGGGTGGTGCTCAAGGTACTTGTAAAACGCGATGACAAGGATTTGCAGAAACATGCACGCCAATTGCATCTCAAGCTACTGCCCACAGCAGACTTCGGAGTTGCATCGCCAACATTCGAATTGAAAAAGATACTTATTTCTGATAAGTTGGAAAAACCAAGCAGATGGTCTACCAAGAACTATTTTTGCAATCTGTATCTTGGCGAATGGTCTGAGGTGAAGCATCGGTTCATGATCAATGTCACGGGCAGGAAATGGGATGATGAGTTTATCAATTACTACATTAGGGAGTCGAATGACAAGCCGCTACGAGACTTCTACTTACAGAAAATCAAGAAAGCACTCGAAGAATACAACGCAAATCCCAAGAACAATCCTCCGCTCAAAGATGAGAACGGCAACATAGTAGTATTCCCATAATGATAATAAACATGAAAAAGATATTTTATTTTTTTGTATTGCTCCTGGGGCTTGCGTCCTGTTATGAAGACAAGGGCAATTATGACTATTTGGACGTGCAGAAGATAGATGTTACAGGGATAGACAGTATCTATGTCTGCAACCTCTCCGAAACGCTTGAAATCAAGCCACAGTTGTCCCAAAACACGTCGAAAGACGAATATGACTATATGTGGATGTGTTATGACAAGAAAGACCTGAAAAAGAAAATAGACACCCTTTCCACAGCTAAGCATCTTTCCTATAAAATGAATTTGCCGCTGTCTTCCTATCAGCTGATATTTGCTTATCAAAACAAAAACACCAAAGTGACTAAGTATGTCTATTCCAGTCTGACAGTTCAATCGGGTTACTCTCGTGGATGGTACATGCTCAAGGAGTTTGATGGAGGCACTGAACTTGACCTGTTTGCCGGGAACAAACAACACGAAAATATCTTCTCGACATCTTTTGGAAAACCAATAACAGGACTTCCACAGCATCTCGGTTTTGCCAAATACACTTGGGTTGACGAATCTACCGGCAAACTGGAAAACGGAAACAAGAGTTTTATAGTACTGACCGACAAGGAGATGAAGGTCGTGAGGGTTGCCGACATGAAACAGCTCGCTTCTTTCAAAGATCTCTTTTTTGAAGATGTTCCACCATGCAAGCCTACTTTGTGGTTTTCCGGATCCGAGGAGAATGGCTTCGTCAATGACGGATTGCTCTATGCTTATACCGAGCGCAATGGCGAATTAGGGCTGTCCAAATTTGCATACCCAAAAGAGGGTAACTATAAACTCAGCTCGGTATTCACCAAGAATGCTACAATGTCGCCCCTGATGTTCGATCTGAACTCAGGCAAGTTCTGCACGTCATACACCACGCCGAATAAAATAGTATTTCTGGAGGACGACGGACAGTCAAAATTCAAGAACGACTTTGTCGACTACAGCCCCGTATACTTTGGTTTCTTGGATCAAGGAATGTGGGAAGGGGGCAAGATGTATGCCGTCTTGAAAAACAAGACAGACCATACGTTTGTCATCGTCTATGTGGACTCCAATAACCTTGTATATTATGATGAATCCTTCCTGAAGAATCGAATTACAAAAATACAAACCATTGCCAAAGACCAACTGTTCAACAAGGCTACATGCTTTGCACAGAACAGAAAGTTTGAAATGATGTACTTTGCGGTGAATGACAAACTCTATTGTTATGATCTTGCTAATACGGTAGAATATGAGGTGAAGCGTGAGAACGGACAACCGGCAGTTCCGGCAGGTGAACATATTGTCATGATGAAACAAGTCGTCTTCAACTACAAGGACTATATGGATCCTAACGTGAAAGAATACGTCGATCGGCTCTGTGTGGTAACCTCCAATGGCACGTCATACAAACTTTATCTTTTCGAAACGCTTGCAAACAAGGTAAAGGATAACCCTGAAATCCATGAAGGGAAAGGAAAACCACAGCAGATTTTCTATATGAGTCCGTATTTATCGGATGTAGATGTATGTTACTAAAGAAACACGATTAATGATGAAACACTTATTGATAACTTTATTGCTCTTAGCTTCAGTCATCTATCCTGCTGCGGCAGAAAGCTATGTTCAGGTAAGGGGAACGGTATCGGGTGCGGAACATCCGGAGAGAATTTCCCTTGTAAGCGTCAAAAACGGGCAACCTGTAGAATATGCCTCCACTGCGGTTTCACAAGAAAAGAGTTTCGGGTTTATACTCGAACCTGCAACCGACAAGGATTTCTATTACCTTAGTGATGGCAATCGATACTTCCGGGTAGCACTGTCGGGAGCGACACCCATAACTGTAAACTGGACCGAAGAGGGATTTTCCTTTGTTCATGCCGGCAACACCATAAATGATTTTCTGCAGCGGTGGAACAATCTGAACACCTTACTGGTAAAAAGGAAAGGCGAGCCCTATGGAGCCTTCTTCACACGATTCGATTCGGTAAGGACACAGGCCGGTCACTTATTGCAACAAATCACGGATCAGAGCTTTGCAGCAGAGGCAAACGATCTGATACAAACCGATTTGCTGTACCGTTTTATCATGTATCTACAGAAAAACCAGCAAACTTATGATTCGGAAGAACAAACGTCTGCCTATTACAAAGATATCATGCAGACATTTCCCGAATCAACTGTCCGACTTCTCCATCAACCCTATGGTCTTAGTTTGATGAAAGCATATTTCAGTTACAAACAGACTTACATTTTCAGAGGACGCAATTATGAGATGGACGAGCAGTTGAAAGAATTGCGCGTTCCCGAATTAGCAGAAGCATACATTCTTGGGAATGTTCCTACAGAGGGATATGACAAATATCTCGCTTATGAACTCAAATATCTTCCCTTGCTGTCTGAGAAGGGAAGACAGATGATGCGCAACGACCTGCCCCGCCCCATCTTCAAAATGGATGCAGGCGAGAAAGCTCCCAATCTCATGTATTCCGACGCCAATGGTAACCTGCACGCCCTTTCCGAATTTCGCGGCAATTATGTCTATGTGGATTTATGGGCCACATGGTGTGCACCATGCAAGGCAGAGATTCCTCATCTGCAAAAGACAGAACAGAAATACAAGGGGCATAACATCTCGTTTGTCAGCATTTCCATCGACAAGAACAAAGCAAAATGGTTACAATATCTCAAGGAGAATAAGCTGACAGGGTTGCAGCTTTGGGCGGGAAACTGGGATATGCTTCCCAAGGAGATGAACGTTGGCTCCATACCCCGTTTCCTGCTGATAGACCCTCAAGGCAATTGGGTGAGTTCCAACGCCGACAGACCCTCCAACCCTGAGCTGGATAAATTACTGGAAAGTTTACTGGAAAAAAGATGAGACAAATTTTTCTGCTGATTGTCAGTTTGTATATCGTGCTGGGAGCCCATGCAGCTACCGATTCGACAAAAATAGATTTCGCAGCCTTCAAATACTGGAACAAGCTACTGGGCTTTGACCTTTCCTCCGATGGGCAATGGGCCTACTGGCGTATGCAGTACGACAGCAACACCGACTCGCTCTTTGTGCAACATACGGAGAATAACCGTCACTACAAGTTTGCATCTGCCTCCATGCCGGAATTTTCCAAAGACGGCCAATGGATTGCATTTTCCGAGCCTACGCCGGACGGTGCCGACAAGGGGCAGGCCTCCTACCAAATAACCCTTTTAAATCTCCGTTCCGGCATAAAGAAAACATTCTCAGGTGTGGAGCGATTCTCATTTGTAGAGAACACAAAGTTTTTTCTACTCCTTTCGAGCAAGGGTCGCACCTCTGATGTCACACTCTATCATCTGGAGACCCTGACAAGCAAACTCCTCAACGGTGTGAACGATTATTGTTTCAGCCCCGACGGCAGATATTTGGCTTATCTTATGAGCACACCGGAGAGTGAAGTGTCCTCACAGATGGAAGTGCTCGATCTAAGAACAAACCACTTCCTTTTCTCCAAAATACCTCAAGGCAAGTATGCCAAAATGAGATGGACAGCTCATGGAATCATATTGGTGAAGTCTGAGCCGGAAAAGGATGTCGTTGTGCTTCAGCCGTTTAAGGGCAGCGTCAAGTGCTTGAGCGAGGTCATAGGCACTGCTCTTCCTCAAGGCATGGAAGTAAGCCTTCGATATACTCCCGTATGGGATGAGCAGGGCAAGGCTTTGTTTTTCGGCCTGTCGAACAAACGCAAGCAGGGAGGTGATGCCGAAAACAGCGTCGAAATATGGCACTGGAAAGACGAGCAGGTGTTTTCGCGCCAGCAAGACCGGTATTATGAAGATATATCAAAGAGTAAACTGTGCATATGGAGACTGGAGCAGAATTCATGGCGCATTTTGGAGGACTCTACCGTTACGAGTGTCATAGGTGCTTCTGCCGATAGCGACTGGCTCCTGTGTATCAACGACAAGCCATACCGTCCACAGTTTCGGGAACCTATAAGGGATATTATTCTGAAAGACACCCGATCGGGGCAAAGCCAGACTCTCCTAAAAGCAACGGCACTCTTTCCACGCTTCTCTGACGAGGGAAAGTATGTGTTCTATTTTGATAGTGGGAAATGGGTGCTGAAAAACTTCCGTTCCGGAAAGCAGTTTGAGGTCTCTCCCGGTGAGAAATATTCCCTTATCGACAACACCTATGACGGTGGCGTAGAAATACAACCCTCATGGGGTTTTATCGGTTTTACCAATCACGACAAGACGTTCCTTTTCTATGACGAATACGACATTTGGAGCGTATCTCTGCCGGAGTTGAAATACAAGCGACTCACCAATGGAAGGGAAAGGGGTATACGCTTCCGAAAAGCAGGACGGGGAAAGTTCGAGCTTTCTTCAAAACAGATTCTCTACGGAAAGAACGACACGGGCGAAACCGGCTTTTATCGTTTTGCCACCAATGACAACCCCAAACTGTTGGTGGGCGGACAGTATAGCTATTCACGACTGATATGGAACAAGGCACAGACTCGTTGTCTCTTTTCCAGAGAAGAAAACAATGTCTCGCCGGCACTTTATTATATGGACGGACAAGGAAAAGAAAGCCGACTGTTAGCCTCCACTCATAAGAGCGACAGCATTCCACGCCTCTCCAAAAGCAGACTCGTGAAATACAAAGGCAGCAACGGCGAGTTGCTGCAAGGAGCACTGTTTTTCCCGGCAGACTATCAGGAAGGCAAATCCTACCCGATGGTGGTGCATCTTTATGAGCGACTGTCTAAGGAGCTGAATCATTTCGTTTACCCCTCACCACGCGAGGCTTATAACGCCATGAACTATGTATTGCAGGGCTATTTCGTGTTTCAGCCTGACATCAGCTATGTGCGCAACCATCCCGGAGAATCGGCAGTGACCTGTATTCGCCATGCGCTTCGTGCCGTCTATCGTTCATACGCTGACATAGACAGCCTTCGTGTGGGAGTGCTGGGACACAGCTGGGGTGCCTACCAGAGTGTATTCTTTGCCGCGCGCACCTCCTTGTTTGCTGCATCCATCGCCGGGGCACCGCTCGTCAATATGCAAAGTATGTATAACAGCATCTACTGGGAGAATGGAAAAACCAATCAGGAGCTTTTCGAGACCGGACAAGCGCGATTGCGTCACCCTTGGTGGGTTATTCCCGATGCCTACAGAGACAACTCTCCACTCTATTTCGCAAACGACATCAAGATTCCCCTGCTTCTTTCTTTTGGAAAGGAAGACAAGGCCGTGAACTGGGCACAAGGATTGGAATTATATCTAACGATGCGACGTCTGGGAAAGCCCTGCATCATGTTGGCATACCCCGATGAGGGACATACCATAAGCATTCCCAAAAATGAAGAAGACCAGGCATTACGCTATATGCAGTTCTTCAACGCTTATCTTAAGCATCAAACGCCTCCGAAATGGATTACACAAGGTAAGTCATACATGGAAATGAAAGCTCCTGCGGAGAGCAAAAACACTGTCACAGAAACGACCGTGAAATAATATCCACGAGATTAAGGATTGTCAACATCCATGCATACCTATAAATAACATCACACAAAAGCGACGTTTACTGCGCGCATTAAAATTGGGTAGGAGATAAATGTTATTCATAAAAGGGATTTATCTCCTACTATTTGCATGATCAAACTCTCTTCGCACAAAAATAAGTAGTTGTCCCCCCTACTTTCGAGT
>NZ_GG704780.1:0-21892 GCF_000160535.1 Hallella bergensis DSM 17361
ATACGAAAGTAGGGGATAACTACTTGGTTTTGTGTAAATAAGGTTCGGCAATGCTAATGAGCTGGGGAATGCCCATGCTGTTTTGCGGTTGTCTATTTCTCTTCGAAATGTACGTACTCCCCTTCGTTCTTGTGAAAAATCTTTTGATTAACTTTGTCAGCAGTGCGATGATCGATGATGATATCGCCGGAAGGCGTTTTGGTTTGCCGTTTGTGTTTTCTTGTTTGATCCTCCGATGTAGTTTGACGGGAGAACCCGCGGTTTCCCAACTGACCTCCAAATAAATCGACAATCCAATTCAATCCTAAATGGTAAAATAAGCGGCGCAGGATGACTGCACCCAATGAAAACACGACAATGACTGATAAAAAAATAAGAAGGAGGATTTTCATAAACATTGTTGGATTGTTATCTTTATAGCGCGCTGAGGGGTTATGCGCGTTTTTTATAGACGTTAATTACTACGGAGAGGATGGTGTACCATGCGATAATGATCGCAAAAGCCGATATCTTAAAAATGATGAGCAGCGGAATACATGACAATAAGAAGATGTATTTCACCTCGTTACCTTTCCATCCCCATTGCTTGAATTTTAGGGCAAACATTGGAATCTCAGCGATGAGCAGGTAACAGCTTGTAAGGACCATGAGGAGAAGGACTATCGTCATGGCTGACGATGTTTCGAAAAACTGATGCCCTCCCAGAATGAGCGACCCCCAGAACAGCGCGTTGGCAGGTGTGGGCAAGCCGATGAATCCTAAGCTCTGACGCTCGTCGAGGTTGAACTTGGCCAAGCGAAGGGCAGAAAAGGCTGCCATGACATAGGCCAGGAAAGGTATATAGTCGGATATGGGTTGTAGAAATGCGGGGTAATCCATGACCAATAGTTGAGAAAAAACAATGGTCGAGGGTGCCACGCCAAAAGTGACTACATCTGCCAGAGAGTCAAGTTCCTTGCCGATGGGTGCTGACACATGAAGCAAACGAGCCGTCATACCATCAAAAAAATCGAAAACAGCACCAAGAATGATAAACATCAAAGCCGTTCTTGGTTCATGGAAAAAAGCGAAACAAATGGCAATGCAACCAGAGATGAGATTGCAGCAAGTAATGGTATTGGGGATGTGTTTCTTGAAGTTCATCGTCTTGAAGTTTGTTACCGATTCCATCTTTCATGATGGAGGACGAGACTTACTTGAGCCGAGCGATGATGGTCTGGTCGCCGACGGTCTTCTGTCCCATCTTGACATACACCTCAGTTCCCAAGGGCAAGAATACGTCTACGCGTGAGCCAAGCTTGATAAATCCGAGATGCTCATCAATATAGCAGTCTTCACCCTCCTTGGCATAGGTTACAATACGGCGGGCAACAGCTCCGGCAACCTGTCTGCAAAGCACGTCCACGCCGTGTTCGGTGGTAATCATGGTGTCGGCGCGCTCGTTTTCCTCGCTGGCCTTGGGTAACCAGGCTTTATGGAAATTCCCATTTCGATGACGCACGAACTTCACTCGCCCATCTACCGGAAACCAGTTGGCATGGACATTGGTGAGACTCATGAAAATGCTTACCAGGATACGCCTGTCGTGGAAATATTCGTTTTCATCAACTTCCTCGATGACTACGATCTTGCCATCGGCCGGTGCAACTACAATTTTGTCGGTATCATCCACTTTGAGATACCGTATAGGACATTGATAAAAATTGACAGCGATGGCATAAACTGTACCGAAGATCAGTACAAAAATCCAAAATGGCCACTTTGTATCGAAAGAAAACCATAAGGCTGCTGCAATGATGACTATAGAGATAAATCCGAAGAGAAGTGTATTGGTTCCCTCACGGTGTATGCGGATCTTTTTTATTTTTTTTATTCTCTTGCCCATGTTCGAAAAGGGTGTACTCGATCGGTTGCAAAGGTAATATTTTTTATTTAAACGACAACCTTTTTATAATATTCTTTTGCCATATCGTAATTTAGCTGTAACTTTACCACTATAAATATAAACTGAATGGAAGATTTTGTTCATTTACACGTCCACACGCATTACTCGGTATTAGACGGTCAGTCTAAGGTTCGCAAATTGGTAGACAAAGCCATTAGCGATGGTATGAAGGGAATGGCCATCACCGACCATGGTGTGATGTATGGTATAAAGGAACTGTTTGATTATTGTGCGACAATCAACAAGAAACGGGCAAGCGAGGGGTTGGATCCCTTTAAGCCGATTTTGGGTTGTGAGATGTATGTAGCACATCATAACAAAGAAGACAAGGTCAGGGAAGATGGTGATGCGTCGGGCTATCACCTCATCGTCTTGGCAAAAAATTATAAAGGCTATAAGAACCTGATCAAATTAGTGAGCAGGGCTTGGGTGCACGGCTACTATTATAAGCCACGCACCGACCGTACTGACCTCGAGAAATATCATGAGGGACTGATTATATGCTCGGCATGTATAGCCGGAGAGGTGCCGTCTAAAATTCTCAAGGGCGACATCGAAGGTGCACGGGAGGCTTGCGAGTGGTATCATCGCTTGTTTGGCGACGATTTCTATCTGGAGTTGCAGCGTCATGAGGTGAAGGATCCGAGCATCCGAGCCAACCGCGAAGTGTTCCCGTTGCAACAGAAGGCCAACCAGGTGATGATGGAGTTTGCCAAGGAGTATGGCATCAAGGTCGTGTGCACCAATGACTGCCACTTCGAAGATCAAGACACGGCAGAAGCTCATGACCATTTGCTGTGTCTATCTACAAGCAAGGATCTTGACGACCCATTCCGACTGATGTATACCAAGCAGGAGTGGTTTAAGTCGCGTGAGGAGATGAATGAAATCTTCAGCGACATTCCCGAAGCACTGCGCAACACGGTCGAAATACTCGACAAGGTAGAGCTTTATAGTATAAACAGCTCTCCGATCATGCCTTATTTCCCGATTCCAAAGGAGTTTGGAACAGAAGAGGAGTTGCGAAAAAAATATACAGAGGAAGACCTGTTCAGGGAATTTACAACTGATGAAAACGGGCAAAATCCCCTGCCGGAGGAAGAAGCCCACAAGGTGATTGATCGCTTGGGAGGATACGACAAGATTTATCGCATCAAGCTCGAGGCTGACTATTTGGGCAAACTCGCCTTTGACGGGGCAAAGAAGAATTATGGGGACCCTGTGCCCGATAATGTGAGAGAACACATCAACTTTGAGTTGCATGTGATGAAGACCATGGGTTTCCCCGGATACTTCCTCATCGTACAGGACTTCATTGCAGCAGCGCGAAACGAACTTGGTGTGTGGGTGGGGCCCGGACGTGGGTCGGCAGCCGGTTCGGTAGTGGCTTATTGCTTGGGTATCACGAGGATTGATCCGCTGAAATATGACTTGCTGTTTGAGCGTTTCCTTAACCCCGACCGTGTCAACCTGCCCGATATCGATACAGATTTTGATGATGACGGACGAGGTAAGGTGCTCAGGTGGGTGATGGATAAGTATGGAGAGGAAAACTGCGCCCACATTATTACATATAGTAGTATGGCCACCAAGAATTCCATCGCCGACGTGGCTCGTGTGGAGCGGCTGCCCTTGGAGCGAGCCAACATGCTCAAAAAGGCCATTCCCGACCGTCTGCCCGATGGAAAGAAGATGAATTTGAGAAATGCCATCGAGTATACGCCCGAACTGCGCGAGGCCGAGGCATCGACCGACCCGCGTGAGCGAAACACCATTAAATACGCCAAACAGTTGGAGGGAACTGTGCGTGGAACGGGTATTCATGCATGCGGATTCATTATCTGTCGTGATCCTATTGACGAATGGGTGCCAGTATCGACGGCCGATGACCCCGATTTCCCGGAGCTGAAATGTGCGGTGACACAGTATGACGGTCACGTGATTGAAGATACGGGACTGATCAAGATGGACTTCCTCGGACTCAAGACATTGTCAGAGCTGAAGGAGGCGTGCAAGGTAGTGGAGCGCACGAGAGGAGTCAAGGTTGACATAGACAAAATTCCCATAGATGATGAACTGACCTATAAGTTATATCAGCAAGGGCGCACCATTGGTACATTCCAGTTTGAGTCGCCGGGCATGCAGAAATATCTTCGCGAACTCCATCCGACAGTGTTCGAGGATCTTATAGCCATGAATGCACTCTATCGCCCGGGACCAATGGATTATATTCCGGACTTCATCAAGCGCAAGAACGACCCATCGCTGGTGACCTACGATATACCTTGTATGGAGCAATACCTGAAAGACACGTATGGCATAACGGTCTATCAGGAGCAGGTGATGTTGCTTTCGCGTCAGTTGGCCAACTTCACGCGTGGAGAGAGTGACGCCCTGCGTAAGGCTATGGGCAAGAAGAAGAAAGCCATCGTAGACCAAATGAAGCCTAAATTCCTGAAGCAAGGCATGGCTAATGGTCATGACAAAAATGTTCTTGAAAAAATATGGAACGACTGGGAGAAGTTCGCATCGTATGCATTCAATAAATCCCATGCCACATGCTACTCGTGGGTAGCCTATCAGACCGCCTATCTCAAAGCTCACTACCCGGCCGAATATATGGCAGCGCTGATGACACGACGCTTTGCCGACATTGGCGAGATCACCAAGCTCATGGAAGAATGCAAGGCCATGGATATTCCCACACTGGGTCCTGATGTGAACGAAAGTTATGTGGAGTTTGGTGTGAACAAGAAAGGTGAGATTCGTTTTGGACTCTCCGCCATCAAGGGGATGGGATCTGGTGCGGCTGATGCCATTGTTAAAGAACGGCAGAAGAACGGACCGTATAAGGACATCTACGATTTTGTGGGACGTGTGAGCCTGCGGGATATCAACCGCAAGGCTATGGAAAGTTTAGCGCTCAGTGGTGGATTCGATTGTTTTGGACTGATGCGAGAGCAATATATGCAAGTGAATGCCAAGGGCGATGTGTTCCTTGACAGCTTGGTGCGCTTTGGTCAACAATATCAGCAGGACAAGATGGAATCGGCTAACTCCCTGTTTGGTGGTATGGTATCGGAAATAGCTATAGCCACTCCACCGGCACCTAAGGCCGAGGAATGGAGTGCCATCGAAAAATTAGGAAAGGAAAAAGAATTGGTGGGCATTTATCTCTCTGCCCATCCTTTGGACGATTATATATTGGTGCTTGATAACTTATGCAATACCTCATGTACCGAGGCCGGTAATCGTGAGAACTATGCTGAACTCTCCATGCGTCAGGAAGTGACGTTTGGTGGTATTGTGACTAAAGTGACCCAGCGGTTCAATAAGCGTGGAGAACCTTTTGGCATTGTGACGATAGAAGATTTCGGAGGCCCGGGAGAAATTGCTCTTTTTGGCGAGGAATGGGGGCGCTGGGGTGCCAGGCTGACAGAAGGGAGCTCGGTTTGCGTGACCGCAAAATATACCAAACGATACGAGTCGAGCCAATACTACAGCATGACCATCCAGAATATAGAGTATCTGCAAACAGTAAAGGACAAGCGCATCGAGCGGTTTACCATTAACATGAAAAGCAAGGATATTGATGATGAGGTGGTGAACGATATCACATCGATGGTGACTAATACACCGGGACGCACGGAATTATACTTTAATATCAAAGACGAAGAAAACAATGCGAATGTGCTCCTACTTGCAAAGGTTGGTCGAATTGAGGTGAAGCAACATCTTGTGCAATACGTCAAGGAGCACGAAAGCATGAGTTATTCTCTGAATTAACGCCCCAATACTTAATTCATATAAATTCCGCAATAATTAACGATATGCAAATAAAAATTCAGTCATTGGAACAAATCCGTGAAGCAGCACGGGAGTTTGTCAAGAATGTAGGCGACAACAAGGTTTTTGCCTTTTATGGCAAGATGGGCGTGGGCAAGACGACCCTAATCAAGGCCATTTGTGAAGAACTTGGAGTGGAAGATGTCATTACGTCACCCACCTTTGCCATTGTCAATGAGTATCGATCGAGCATGACCGATGAATTGATCTATCATTTCGATTTCTATCGTATCAAAAAACTTGAAGAAGTTTACGACATGGGCTACGAAGATTATTTCTACAGCGGCGCCTTGTGCTTTTTGGAGTGGCCGGAGTTAATAGAAGAGATCTTACCAGGAGACACCGTGAAGGTGAACATCAACGAGATGGAAGATGGAAGTCGTGTAGTCGAGTTCTGAGGTTTTTGGAATATTGCTTGTAGGGCTGATAATAAATACATACCTTTGTATCGAATAGCAATCAGTGTGGGTTTTGCCCATCACCACTGATCATGAATGTCCTTATTGAATTAATCATAATTTAAAGAAAAGAAAAATGGAAGTTGAAATTACATCTGAGAATTTCGAGAGTTATAAGAATGGTGAACTGCCATTGGTTGTAGACCTGTGGGCTACCTGGTGTGGTCCTTGCCGCATGGTGGGGCCCATCATGTCTGAATTGGCCAAAGAGTATGACGGCAAGCTGGTGGTTGGCAAATGCAATGTAGAAGACAATGACGACATTGCCAGCGAGTTTGGTGTGCGCAACATCCCCACGGTGTTATTCTTCAAGAACGGACAGCTGGTGGACAAATTTGTGGGTGCTGCGGCCAAGGATAAGTATAAGGAGAAATTTGACGCATTGCTTTAGCACCTCATAGAGGGGCAAAAGCATGCAACTCAGGAATGCACTGGCTCACGGAATGACAAACACATAGTAGGCTGGTTCTATAAATTACCACCGCATATAGTCATTAAATTTTTATGAAATACGTTTTGTTATCTTTTGGCTTCTTTTTGGCTCAAAATGTAAGTTCGTTCAGTCGTGTAGCTCGCTACACTCCTTCATTCTCTTGCATTTTGACCTCAAAAATAAGCTCAAAATCTAACAAAGCTAATTTATAGAACCAGCCAGTAGAAAGAATGTGTAAAAACTGAAGCAAAGATATACAGCAACAGCAGGGGCATGAGCCAGTGCCCTCCACAACTCATGGCTTGCCCCACTTGATATACGCTATGCAACTTTCTGCTTGTCAATCCGTAAAACACGGAGACCGACACACCCATAAAAGCCAGAATGGGAATGATGCTGACGGAGAAACTGCTGGGGAATAACTCTCCCGTAACGCTCAACAAGATGGCATGAGGGAGTAAGGTGAGTAAGAGAACCACGGCAACTTCCGCTACAAACATAAGAAGAGCTCCCCTTAAGGCAAAGATTTGTCGGAAAGTGAGCATGGCTCGTTTGCCCGTAGCCACTTTGCGCAGAGCATCCCATAAGCCACTGGCAACTACGCACCCCCCTGCAATGACCACGACGATGAGATAGACAAGGGTAGGCGAGGCCAGGTTGTTTGCAAAGTTGCCGAAGAACCACCGTATTCCCTTTGCACTCAACAACGATCGCAGGGCTATGTCGGGCATGGCTGCCGTGAGCAACCATGACGCCAGAAACAGTATGATTTGGGCTATGGCAAACAACAAGGTGGCTCTGTAAATCCATATCCGCAAGAAAACACCTTGCGACGGCGGGTTTTTATGATGATCTTTCACTTATCTTCGTATGGTTTATCCGTCATGTTGAGACCGTGTTATTACGTGTTATGCAAGCTCCGCTTGGCTAATCTTCATCTGCATAAAGATTATCAAGGTCGAGAATGCGCAGTTCCAAGGCACGAACCACCAGTCGCGTGGCATTGATTCCGCCCTTTTCTTTTCCATCCTGAAAAAGTTTTTGGCCGAGTTCGTTCTGTCTTTTCTCCAAACTCTTCACCCCAAAGGGCATTCCCCTGAGATTTGTTATTTGCTCCTTGGTGTAGCCCAATGCCAGGTGGCGCAGGAATCGCTCATCATATTCATCGATCTCATAACTGACCAAAGCCTCCTGACGCATCATATCCTTGTCGACACTGTGTTTGAAGCGCTCGACAATCTTTTTAAGTATGGGTTGGTTGAAGACCAATTGTTTGCCATCCATCACACTCATCACATCGCGGCGGGTCAGCAACTCGCCCATTTTCAGTATGATACCATCGCATCCGGCATCCAGGGCATCTTTCCACAACTGCTCGTTCAGAATTTCACCCGTGAAAATCAATACTTTCACTTGGGGGTAAGTCTCCTTGGTGTAGCGGCAAATTTCTATGCCAACCATCGTGGAGCCCCCCAGCCCCAAGTCGAGCAAGACCAGGTCGGGCAACTGTTTTTTCATCAGCTTCAAGTAGCTTTCTTCCGTATCGGCCGTACCTATGATATGGGCTTCGGGGATGTCATTCTCTATGATTCCCACCGTGCCTTTTAACTCCAGAGGCACATCCTCGACAACGATAATATTAAAATCTTTCATATCAATAATGCTTGTATTTCTATCTAATGAGTTTGACGATCATGTGCTTTGCCTTTTCCTGAAATCACTTGTCAGTTTTTGTTGTGGTTTTCTGCTTTACTTGTCATCATAAAATCAAACGTTCTGAATGACTTGACACATCGACTCACTCTGTACTAAATAACTTGTCATGCTCATCAAAGAGATGGATAATACCAGAGCGCGCCTTGTTTCCGGCACGCCAAAGATAATATATCTTTTACTTTTCTGCAACGGTAAGTTACTTTTTCTTCCATAAATTATGTTTCATCCGACATATGGAGTGATAACCCTTATTGAACACGAGATGCAAGATAATTCCCGACGCGGATGCCTCCTGTGTTCTATTACATCAACTAAAATGGATCGTCGTTCATTCATGCAGTTTTGTTCCCATCAACAGATGTATAGGGTGAATCCAGAGACAACAGATACTAATATTTTTTCTGACAAACATCTCTCTATATTTCGCGAATTCAAAAATTAGAATCCATCGGTTAGAAATTCGAGAAATTTGAGATAATTCGTAGTGGGTTGACAATCAGGATTTTAATAAATATGATTTTACTATACGGTTTTTGTCGTCTACGATTAGATATCAAACGCCACTGCGGTTAAATTCTAATCACGATGCGACAATGGTGCAGTCGCGCAATCGATAAGCTCGAATCGCAGTACCACAAGGCTGTAACCGCATCGGCCTTGTGTTTTTGATACTCTTCGGGATTGGAATTATTCGCAAAAACATGGCGCATATCTGTCTAGATGCGACGAAAGGAATTGACTGAAAGAGGTAATAATATTTTATAAAGTGAAAAGTGAAGAGGGTAATATAATTCACAATTCATAATTCACAATTCATAATTCACAATTAGGCTGCGCGCTGAGCAAGTTGATGCAACAAAAACGGTGGAAGGTTAATTGGGAAGAGGGAAGAGGGAGGAATATGCACTACATGACTGTCGTATCACTCGAAAAGTCGGATGAACCTAAAATATGATAAGCTAATTCCGTTCAAGACATTGCATGTTCCTTATTTGTTCCGTCACACAACGTGCCGGCATGGTTGTTGTGATACAGATCTTTCCGTCGGGTGTCCTGCTTGCCGTCATTCCACATACCCTCAGATTGGTGATCTCACCCATTTCCCTCGTTATCTGCCGGCAGATGAGGAATCCCAGATTCCCGGTGTAGGGCGTGAACAGTTTACGGCAGTCCTCATCACTGATAAGGTATTGTGTCATGATCACCTTGATCACAGCATAACTTCCCTTGGTTTCTATGGTTTCCATTTGCGGAGCCACGCCCTTGTTCATCGTTTTCAGTATTTCGAACAAGTAGTTGGACAATTCTGGATCCAAGTGGTATGGTGAGATCTGTCGTACAGCCTGTAAAGTCAGCATCTGATACAACTCCCTGTAATAGCTCACCAATTCGTCAACAGCGTCAAGGTCAGGCGTTTCTCCATTCACCAACTGGTGTATTCGAGAAGGATAATACATGGTCTCATGCTTGAGAGCCGACAGGCAGTTGTCCAGAATGCTGTTCGACACATGCAGCTGGTAATTGTCCATTTCCAATTTCCGCAGTTCGTCCCCGGCAAGTTCTGTGGAGGTTTGCTGTGCCGAAGCCATATTGATGGAAGAAAGCAGCGCCGACCGGATTTGGCACACAATGACTTGTAGCTTCTCCTGTTCCTCGCTTGAAATGTTAAACTTGTGGAAGTCGTTCAAACGGTCTATACCCCTCAGTTTTTCCTTGTCCGACAGACGTCCCAGGAGTAGTTTGTTCATCGAGTTGATGCGGTCAATACAGAATTGATAATCCAGACGATAGCGATAATACAGGAAATAGTAGGCTGGGAAGATGATGGCCAACAACAACACCAAGAGCACAATTGCGACATTCTTGTTGGTTTTGCTCTTCTGCATGGTTCTCACATATTCGGGCAGTGATTTGTCGGCACTGGCCTCGCGGAAGAGTTGCGTGTAAATCCTATTGTTCTTTTCGTATACGTCCCATAGATGCAGGGCCAATGCCGCAACCGCAGTCTCGTTGCTGATGTCAAGCAGTATGGCCGTGTCTGCGGGCGTGAGGTAATGATGGCAACTGTCCGCAAATCTCAGGGTTTCATGATAGGTGCCATTGATATTTGCGAAATAGGCACTATCTGCATAGTGCGATGCCAAACTTGCCGTGTCCCTCCTCATCCCCACCTTGTTGGTCAGAGGTGCAGGATTTGCGGGCGGAGGCGAAGCGTCGAACAGGCGAGCAGCCTCAATGGGTTGAGAAACGTTTGCTGAAATCATGACCAACAGCAGCAAGATAGCACGTGCCACCCCCTTGGGCAGTCGGAAGAACAGGTGCGTTCCCTTGCCCACCTCACTTTTGGCCTGAATGGTGCACACGTTGAATATCCTGCTAATTTTCTTGTATTTCTCGATAATGCCATTGCAGTTTTTCAAGCCAAAGCCGTGTCCGCCCGTATAGGTTCGGTCAAAAACATGAGCCAGCTGTTCCTCGTTCATTCCGCAACCGTTGTCCTTCACGCCGATTTCCACATAACTGTCAGCCTCGTGTGCGCTGATTTTCACCGTGCCACCCTCTGGTGTGAATTTGCGTGCATTGTCTGCTATGGTGTTGATCATGAATAGGGTAAGGGTCCGGTCCGCCTTCACCACACTCGTGGTGGGCACCACTTCAAGGTGAATGCCCCTCATCTTATAGTTCATGCTGCCGCGTGCAACGATATCAAACAGCGGTTGCAAGGGGAAACTTTCTATTTTGAGGCCTATCTCGCCCTGCCGCATTTGTATCCACTGTGTCAGCACCTTGTTGTAGTCGTTGATGGTGTCCGAGAGTTCAGCTATATATTGGTATCTCTGCTGTTTCACATCAGCGGAGTCATCTTTGGTTTGCAACCGCTTCACCTCGTTTTTCATCCGGTCTATGAACGGCATGACATTGCTCACCAACTGGATTTTAGCGCGCTGTTCTATATTCTTTCGCTTGTTTTGCGCAAGATGCAGCATCACCATATTGGTTTGCTCCCGTATATCGTCATATTCACGTTCTTGCCTCGACGTTCGTTCCTCATTCTTCCTGCGCCATTGTTTCAGGGGTTCTAACAGCGTGTTGAGCGAGAAGCGTGCATCGTTCCTGCGACGCAAAAAGTCAAAGACAAACAGCAGGGTCACGACCAGCAAAATCATGATAATAACAGCCGCAAGCATCAGGTTCAGCTGGTTTGACGATTGCGTGAGTTGACCCGCACGCGCTTCCAGCTGCCTGTCCTGGCGCGTTTGCTCCTGAAGATCAAGATAAATATTCCGGTTCTGGTCGCTGTTCACCTTATCGTCCACGGCAGAATACACCAAACTGAGTTGTTCGCAAATCGATGCCACCAAATCAGGAGCTTGGTTAATGGCCTTGTTGGAGTTCAGAGCGCGTTGCAGACAAGCCAATGCAGACGGATAGTCCCTGATATGCCAAAAACATTCGGCCAAGGTGCGGTTTGCTCCTGCAATCTGATAAACATCGCCGTATGCCGTCAGTATGTTCAGGGACCGCTGTGCCAGATTTCCCGCCAGCAGACTGTCCGGCATTTGGTCTGCATTGATATATTTCATGGCGGGAAGATTGTTGCGAATCAGTCGGTCTCTTTGTGCTGGCTTTTGCAGATGCTCGCTCATGCCTTGCAAAGCCTGGGCTTTCCAATAAGGGTAATCGTATTCGATCGACATCAGATAGCACCGCATGAGATACTCGAACTCATCTTGGGCAATTTCTTCTGGTGTACCGTCAGTAAGGATTCCTCCCGCACCAATATTATACCAGTAGGACAGTTGCTGAGACATGTCCTGCTGGATATTTCCATGAGGGTCTATCCTTCCGATAGCCTCCACTGATTCCTGATAGAGACCCACGTAGTAAAAATAAGCAGACGAAACGATACACATCTCTGTTTGGGCATAAATGAATCGTCTTTTCTGATGAGTGGATAACTTGTCTGCTTCATCCGTTATCCTTTGCAAGCGGCGTTCGGCACTCTCGCGGTAATTATAGAAATCCTTGTTTCTCGACTGCCGCTGACAGAGTCTCATCATCTGTACATCGGCAATGAGAAGCTCGACCTGGTTGTTGGTTCTGCTGCGCACATCCGACAACAGCCTAGATGCCTGATTATACTGCATTTTGGCAAGACTCACAAAGGCCAGGTGATTAACGGCTTCTGCACCGTCAACACCGCAGCTGTCTGATAGCTCGAGAGCTTGTTTTGCGTAATATTGGGTAGAGTCTAAGTTGCGGTAATGAAAGGCATAAGCCAGCTCATTCAACCTGTCGACGGAAGCCACATGGTGGTTTTCGCAGGCTGACATCAAGATAACAAGCAGGGCTGTCACCCCATAAATCATATACTTTCTGCTTCGCAACTCTTGCTGTAACCTTTTAAGTGAAAACACGAATTAAAGAAGGGCGAATGCCATATTCACTCCCCTCTTTAATTCGTGAACAAAATACCATCCAACGGTTAAGCGCGTGCCGCCTTGATATAGCCTAAGGCTTCCACACACTTGTCGGTGATGGCTTTCCAATTCCCGTTTGCAATGACGTCCTTGGGGAAGAGCTTCGACCCCATGCCCACACAGAGCACACCAGCCTTGATCCATTCCGTGAGGTTCTCCTTGTCGGGCGACACCGCACCGGTAACCATGATGTTGGACCATCGCAGCGGGCCAAGAACGTTCTTGACAAACGAAGGTCCTCCGACATTTCCGGCCGGGAACACCTTGGTCACGTCACACCCCAAAGCCTGGGCATTGCTGATTTCGGTCACACTGCCACAACCGGGAGAGTAGGGCACGAGGCGCCGGTTGCACACCGGGGCGATCTCCGGCACGAAGTTAGGACCTACGATAAAGTTGGAACCCAACTGTATGTAGAGTGCTGCCGTGGCCGCATCGACCACCGTTCCTGCACCAAGAATCAGTTCCGGGCATTCCTTGTCGGCCCATTTTACCAACTCCCCGAATATCTCGTGGGCGAAATCACCGCGATTGGTAAACTCAAACACGCGCACGCCCCCTTGGTAGCATGCCTTGATCACATTCTTGCAAATCTCAAGGTCTTTGTTGAAGAACACGGGCACCATACCCGTCTCCCTCATGGCCTCAATCACTTCAAACTTGTTAAACTTTGCCATTATTGTAGTTTTCTGTATTTTAAATTAGCGCTGAACACGTCCGCTGACATTTCCGCCGGCTAAGCTTTCCACTTCAGCAGGGCTCACAAGGTTGAAGTCGCCGGGGATTGTATGCTTCAAGGCTGATGCTGCCACGGCAAACTCAAGAGCCTCGCCCTGTGTCGGTTTGGTGAGCAGACCGTGAATTAGTCCGGCTGAGAAAGAGTCTCCACCACCTACACGGTCAATGATCGGATTAACGTCGTAGTGCTTGCTCTCATAGAAGTTCTTACCATCATAGATAAGTGCCTTCCAGCCATTATGCGTGGCAGAGAACGATTCGCGCAGCGTGGAGGCCACATACTTGAAGCCAAATTCCTTCATCATGCCCTTAAAGATGTTGTAGTAACCGCTGGCATCGGTCTTCCCGCCCTCGACGTCGGCATCGGGCTCAAAGCCTAAGCAGAGATGTGCATCTTCCTCATTGCCAATGCATACGTCGACATATTCCATCAGTGGGCGCATCACAGAGATTGCCTTTTCAGAAGTCCAGAGCTTCTTGCGGAAGTTCAGGTCTACAGACACCGTGACACCGTGACGCTTGGCGGCCTGACAGGCCAACTTGGTCAGTTCTGCAGCCTTGTCGGAAATAGCGGGAGTGATGCCACTCCAGTGGAACCACTGTGCACCTTCCATGATGGCATCGAAATCGAAGTCGGATGCATCGGCCTCGGCAATCGAGCTGTTGGCACGGTCATAGATCACTTTTGAAGGGCGCATCGATGCACCGGTCTCTGCATAATAGAGTCCTACGCGGTCGCCTCCACGGGCGATAAACTCCGTATGTACTCCGTAACGGCGCAGGGCATTGACTGCGATCTGTCCAATCTCGTGATCGGGCAATTTGCTTACAAAATAAGCCTCGTGACCATAGTTGGCCGCACTGACAGCTACGTTGGCTTCGCCACCACCGGGGATAATACGGAAATGATCGCTCTGGATAAAGCGGTCGTTGCCTTCCGGAGACAGGCGGAGCATAATCTCACCTAATGTTACAATTTTAGCCATTTCTTTTTAATTTAAATTTGTTATTGTTATTAATAGATTAAATCTTCTTATAGTTCATGGCAAAAATAAATAAAAAAAATCAAACGAGACACATAAAATCATAAAATCACATTTTTTAGTAAATAAATAGGTGACGTGTTCCACCTTTTCGACAATTATTGTTATTTTTGCATAATTATTATGTATTAACAATGGCAGACAAGATTAGAATCAAGGATATTGCCTTGCGTGCCGGAGTCTCTGTCGGCACGGTTGACCGGGTGTTGCACGATCGCCCAAATGTTTCCCCCAAGGCCAGGGTGAAGGTGGAGAAAGCCTTGGAGGAAATGAATTATCAACCCAACATGTATGCTTCTGCTTTGGCCTACAACCGTTCATACATGTTTCAAGTTCTTATTCCGGCGCACGAACAGGTGGCTTATTGGGAAGAAATTGAGGAGGGAGTGAAAATGGCACAGGAGGCCTGTCGTGACTTCCACATCAAGGCCAACATCATCTATTACGAGCGTTTCGACGACGAGTCTTTTAGGGAGGCGGCGCGGAAATGTCTCGATTCCAAGCCCGACGGCGTGGTTATTGTACCTGCCGACCTCGATATCACGCGGCAGTTTACCGATCGGATGCACGACCTGGGCATACCCTTTGTGATGCTCGACTCCTACATGCCCGACCTGAAACCCCTTGCATTCTTCGGACAGGATTCCTTTTCGAGTGGCTATTTTGCCGCTCGCATGCTGATGCTCATCGCCGGTAATGAGACGGAAATCGTGTTGTTGAGGATTACCAAGAACGGGCGCGTGCTCAGCAAGCAGCAGGACAACCGCGAAGTGGGGTTCCGTCACTACATGCACGACCATTTCCCGCATGTGCGCATATTAAATCTCGAACTGCCCATCGGGCAGTCACGACAGCTCAACGACAGCATGCTCGAGACGTTTTTCGCGGAGAATCCCAACATTCACCATGGCATCACTTTCGGCTCCAAGGCGCACGTCATGGGCGACTTCCTGCTGAGGACCAACCGCAGAAATGTACAGATCATGGGGTACGACATGGTGGGCAAAAATGCGGAATGCCTGCGTCAGGGCAGCATCTCCTTTCTCATTGCCCAGCATGCTTATCAACAGGGCTACTGCTGCATCGATGCCCTGTTCAAGGCCATCGTGCTGAAGAAGAAAGTTCATCCCGTCAACTACATGCCCATAGAACTGCTTTCTAAGGAGAATGTGGACTTCTATCGCCGCACCCAACTGTAATCCCGGAGAATGTAAAAACCAAACGAAATTAAACTAAGATACAAAAACAATGAAAGAATCAGAATTTATTAAAATCAACCCTGCAGACAATGTCCTGGTATGCTTGAAAGCTTTGTCGCAGGGCATCACCCTCCAGGTGGACGGTAAGGAAATTACACTCTTGCAGGATACTCCTGCCGGACACAAGGTGCTGCTCGAGGATGTGACTCAGGGAACCGACATCATCAAATACGGCTATCCCATTGGCCATGTCAGGGAAGACTTGAAAGCCGGACAATGGGTCAACGAGAAAAACCTGCAGACCAACCTCTCCGGAACTTCAGAATACGAGTACAGGCCGGTCGGCGAAGATGTGGAAAATCCGCTCGAGAATCTCACTTTCAAAGGTTATCAGCGTGCCAGTGGCGAAGTGGGTGTGCGTAACGAGATCTGGATCGTGCCGACGGTGGGCTGTGTCAATGGTGTTGCCGACCGCTTGGTCAGGGAGCTTACCAACGAAACCAACCTTGAGGGTATCGATGCTGTGCACGCGTGGAATCACAACTATGGATGTTCACAGCTGAGTGAGGATCATGAAAACACGCGCAAGATTTTGCGAGACCTGTGCCTACACCCCAACGCAGGAGGTGTGTTGGTGCTTTCACTGGGGTGTGAGAACAACCAGCCCGATGAGTTCATGAAGATGCTTGGTGACTACGACCAGGAGCGCGTGAAGCTGCTCGTCACTCAGAAAGTCGAGGGCGACGAGATAGAAGAGGGCATGAAGCTGCTGCGCGAAATCTATGCGGTGGTCAGACAAGACAAGCGGGAAGATGTGTCGTTGAGCAAACTGCGCGTGGGCTTGAAATGCGGCGGCAGCGATGGATTCAGCGGTATCACAGCCAATCCATTGGTGGGCGAGTTCTCCGACTTCCTGGTATCTCAGGGCGGCACGACCATCCTGACGGAAGTGCCGGAGATGTTCGGTGCGGAAACCATTTTGATGAACCGCTGTAAGACTCCCGAACTGTTTCAGCAAACAGTGGATATGATCAATAATTTCAAGGAATATTTCCTCTCACATGGCGAGCCGGTTGGCGAGAATCCATCGCCGGGAAACAAAGCCGGTGGCATCTCTACGCTGGAGGATAAAGCCCTCGGATGCACGCAGAAATGTGGACGTGCGCTTGTCAGTGGGGTGCTGGAATATGGCGACCGTCTGAAGGAGCACGGCCTCAACCTGCTCTCTGCACCGGGCAACGACCTCGTGGCCTCCACCGCCCTGGCTTCAGCCGGATGCCAAATCGTGCTCTTCACCACAGGGCGCGGAACGCCTTTCGGCACCTTTGTCCCAACGATGAAAATTGCTACCAATAACGACATCTTTGCACACAAACCCAACTGGATGGACTTCAATGCCGGAGAACTACTGAAGGGCACTACCATGCAGAAGCTCACCCGCAAGTTCGTTGACAAGGTCATTGCGGTGGCTAATGGTGAGCAAACACGCAACGAAATCAATGGCTACCGTGAGATTGCCATTTTCAAGAACGGCGTAACACTTTAAAAAGTCAACTCTCCGAGTCTTCCCATTATGGGCTGAGTGTGCAGTCAGATGTCTCTTCGGCGATGTTTTAAAAAATATTCATAACCATGGATGTTATCACGCGAAACTTCTTCCGCCTGCTGCGTTCCGGTGCGCTCAACGAGTATGAGGCACTGGAACCCATGTCGGCCTTCAAATGGGATCGACTCAACCAGATGGTACGCGCACAACACGTTGAGGCTGCGGCACAAAAGGGCGTGAGGAACCACCAGTACGACGAGTTGATGAATATTCCCAAACGGCTGATCACTGAGAGCATAGCAGATGCTCCCGGAATCGGTCATCCGCGACTGAGTAACCGGTTGTTAAACCATCGCCTTAGAAAGATTGAGGAGAAGGAACGCCACGCCATAGACACCAATGTAGGCTCGATAGACGTACTCAAGATTATTGTGGCTAACATATCGGGCATGCTCAACACGGGCATGATGCTCAGCGGACTCATCCAGTTGGGCAGTTATCTTAGGAACAAGGGCGACAAGGTGGACTTTGTGAAACTTGAGGCGTGGCTCTCCAAGTTGCACATCCGCCGCATGGCCCAGTTGCAAGGCTGTATGCTCATGGCTGTCTTCAACTTTGAGCAAGATGAGATTCCTTTTGTTCAGCGCGACGAGCCGGCAGCCTACAAGCTGGTGCTGAGGTCGGTCTCCCACACGGCAAACGACACCGCAGAGGAATGGCACTTCCGACAGAGCCGTTCCGGGTTTGTGCAGAACAACTCAACCCTGCTGCGCAGAAACCTCCGGCGTAGCTTGCGATACATTACCTATGCTCCGATAGAAACCGTGAGCAACTTCTTCCACAATTTTGCACGCTCCCTCCAGGAGATTGAGGAATAAACAGCAGATGAGGTGGCAACCAAGGGTTGCACCTCATTCCTATTTTGCGGGGTGTTACAAGTTGAATGGTAGAATCCTCGGTTAATGGTTTGGAATTAATATAGAGACGTAACAATATGAAGAAGATCATCTCTTTACAATTGTATGTTTGGCTTTTTCTTACAATATTGTTTTCCCAATGTACAAAGGTTGATTTAGAGGAAGGAGTACGCAAAACAACTATTCTTCGGCATAATTATATTGCAATAACCACAAAAGATGATATTCCCGGAGAAGTGGAAGTGCATTATAGTATATTGGGCAATAATGGTCAAAATGAAGTCAAGACAGAGAGACTTTCTACCCCTTGCATAATTGGTGGAGAGAACGTCTTGGTCGCCTATGACAGTATTGTTGGTACACATTCGGGGGAAAGCGTTTTTAGCCAACTTACCTTGAAAAGAGACTATCAAGAAAACGGAGCAGATTTCCTTTCAATCAAGAACTTGTCTTCGACTGTCCTTGAGTATGCCGTAATCGGTAACCAGCCTCTTGTGTTCCATAACCCTACGGATTTAAAAGAGTACCATAATTTTACCAATTTAAATGAGATAGATAAAACCAAGGTTGTAAAAGAAAGTCCAACTCCTATTAATTCAGAAGGTATTCCTATTTTATATTTACTAAAGCCTGAACTTTCTAAAATTAACCAGTACTATATTTTACTAAGTATTGGGGATTGTGTGAACGGGGAGCTTACAACCGTAGAAAGTACCTACGCTAAGAATATTGGCATTAAACCTACACAGTATACTATTCGAGAAATAATGAATTTCTACAAAGAGGAATATAGCCATGGCAAGACCCTATTTGCAGATTACAACGACTATGATTTAAAATGTCAAAAGTACAAAGGTCTAGCTCGTTTAGACATGAAATTTTATGGAGAAATACAACCTGAGTCTTTTATAAGGAACTCCGGACAGATTTGGTTTATTAATACAACTTCGGGAATGAAGGGAATTGACATTTTTAAGATATTTCAATAGGAATGATACATGCTAAATTTATGTACTGTAGTTTCCTGATTTAGGTTGACTACCTTAGAGGCTTATCCTTGGAAAAAGTTGACTCAATTCCCCCACACGGAGCGCGGCTTCCCTTGGTGTCATCATGTCAATACTCATTCCCTGATATAATAAACCGAATAGCCTACGGTTGCTTTCGTTTCAAGAAAACGGGACTCATCACATATGCAATAGGATTGCTTCGTCACGCCAAATAGTGTGCAAAGACTCGACACCCGGTAATGTCTTGAGTCTTCTGCATGCAGGTTCTTTACTCCTTATCGCCAGCTTTTTTCGGATGGAGATGTTGAATTGTTTCTCGGCTACGTTGATCAGCTCATTGAATGCATCGGCACGGAGTGATTCGTGCGCAAGATCCTTCTTCAGGCGTCTAATCTCTGCCTGCAAGGCCTTAACCTCAGAATCCTTGGTTCCTGTCGCGGAGGATGCTGACTTGATGGACGATTTACTTTTCATAACGACTTGTCCCTTGGTTTCTGCCGTAAAGTTACGAATCCATCTTGAAATTGTCGACTCTGATACCGGAATAATTTTCGAGATCTTCCGCGCGCCCATCTTTTCATGGATATAGAGGCGGATTGCTGCATCATAATACTGATTTCTTTTCTTGCAATTGTACTTCCACATCATTGTTGACCTTGAACGTCAACTTTTTTTAGGGAAAGACAGTTTGTTTTCTCCCAATTATACCAATTCTAACTGTTGCTGGTAGCTTTTTTGCAGTGCCCTTAATTAGATTTCTCACAAATCCGCTGCGAAGGGTGGCAGGGAAGTGAATTGTTCCCTTTGAGCCCGAGACTATAGTTAGTCCAACAAAGTAATCTTTCCCTTTATGTAATGCTATTGATGAGGTTGTTTTAATATTAATCTCAGAATCCTTATTCAAAGGAGATAGGTTGAAATAGATAGGATTAGAAATAATAGGAAAAAACTGTCCTTTTACAAATTCATAGACTACAAGTCGAAGTGTGCAATGTTTATATGTACATTCCTCTATCTTCAAGTTAAAATTATCAATAATAAAATTATCATGCACAGTAAATTTAGTCCCTATTTCATATTTACCTGAAGGGGCATTACCGAAAGCAACATCTCCCGGCAATTTCATTCCTTTCCGAAGAATCACAGTGGGTCTGGTTTTTCGGTTTACAACCAAAGCTTCATCAAGTTCATAAATTTTGTCTTCTAATGATATGGCAACGGCTCCGCCTTTGTATATAGAATATGGTATTACCTTCTTTTTATAACCAATATGTGTACAAGTCATATCACCCTTGATGTCGATAGGAAGTTCAAGGGTGAATTGTCCATTTCTATCTGTTAATGTATAGATGCTGTCCACGCATACTGTTACATATTTCACACCGATGTTATTTTGATTTCTTACAATACCTTTGATCTTTATTTGAGCATTAGCACTACAAAGACTAATAAAAACAAAGAAATATAAACAAGTTATTTTATTCATTTTGCATTTTACTTTATTTACAAATAGAATATACAATTATCCATGGAGACCTTACGAGATCTCAACGAGAGAAAAATGTCAGACGCTAAAGTGATTTGATGTAACTTATATCTATTATTATATAACAACGACATGCAGCGTTATTAAGTTGCCTGTCATTAGATAATTAAATTATGATTGTCCAGTCAAAAGGAGTGAAACCCTCTTGTTCCATCTGTTGCTGTTCTGCAACTATTGCAACAATTTCTTCTCTCTCTGAAAGTTCTTTTAGTTCCAAAGATTCAACTAATTTTTTATCAAATGTGTTACTCATATAAATATGTTTATAGGGCTGGTTATATATTTCCAATGCTGCCCTTTTAGCAAAGGTTTTTTTGTATCTAATATCTATACTTCGTTACTTCTCATTTAACCGTTTAAAATGAGAGAGTTCATTAACTATATATAACTAATAAGATTTGGTTAATTTCGACAGGTGTTGGAACGTACCGAACGGAAAGTTAATGGGTCATACTTTCAAAGAACTCTATGGCTGGCAGCTGCATAGCCACTATCTCAAATTTTAACGAACTATTGTTTTTGAAGATAGCACTTTGTTTATAATAATCTTTTACAGAATATATATACACTTCTTTTTGTAATCCAAAACGAAAGATTTTCCCCATAGAAATTCTGTATTTATGGTAGGATACTTCTCTTCACTTATTATAAAATTCAGTTTGAAGTTATTTTTGCCGATTTTAAGCTTAATATCCTCGCATACATTTGTCTTTTCACGAACCAAGGCTTGAGCAATATCTCCACGTTCTAATTCGATTGTTTTGGTTGGAGAAACTCCAAAATGTTTTGGTAAAAAATTTCTTCTACTACCTGAATCAAATAGTATACGGGTATTTTTTCCTGCAACTTTTCCCTTCAAAAAGATACAATTCAAAAACGCATCGGAATAGTCATCGTGGGTTTTCCATTTAAGCATGCCTTGTATATTCTTTATAGAAGTTTCGCACCGAGTCATAATCATTTCTTTTAAATTAAAACACCAAAGTTCTTTTTTTAGAATATCCCCTCCAATAA
>NZ_GG704780.1:22757-55325 GCF_000160535.1 Hallella bergensis DSM 17361
AGGAGCATGATGTTTGAATTTATTTACCAAATCCACAACAAAGCATCTTGTCGTGGGATACGAAACACCACCAATTGAAAGACTATCTAAATTCAAACTAATAGACTTTAGCGATTTTCCTGATGCACTTTCAATTATTGCATTACTTTCTTTTAATAAAATATGACACGAATCAACTGCAAAAGTAGAATCAATCATACAAACAGATGCGCCTGTATCTATTAGGGCTGAAACCTTCCGAGAAACTCCATTGTTGGACAATTTAACGTTTGTGTAGATCATATGGTCATTGAACGCTAATTGGTTTTGAGCACGTAGACTGCTAAGTGGTAATACTATAAACAAACTACAAAGAAATAAAAAACGGCATTTAAATTTCATACTATACATTATTTTTAGTTCGTAAATTGACAACTACATTTTTTTGTACCTTGTCTCTATAAACTGAACTTTCGCAAGTGATTTTTCAATTATCAGGCGGCATTTAATTTGTTGATTCTGTACAGTTGCACATAATTTCTTACTTGTGAAAATTCTGTTCAATTCGTTTACCAAAATTCGGTGATTTTTTCCGGAGCATCCAGAGAAAAAGACGCCATGTTTTGGCCGGTGGAATTTGACGAAATGAGCGGAATACAGCGGAGATTCTGCGATTACTATCTTTTGGCCATGCGATTTGAACTCATTCATCACTCGACTGAGTTCTTTTCGTCGTATGGTTAGGCCTTATCCGCATGATGGTTCGATACCCAACGGCAGGCGACAAAACAGGGTTCGAACGATCAATATTGTTAAGTGGTTGGTTGTCAGCCAACTGCAAATCATGTTTATTTTCGGGAATTTCGCATCAATGAGTTTATGTTTTCAAAATCTTGAAATTTGGAAGGGCATTTGTCAGGAAAAATGCCAGAAAATAAGATGGTTGGAGTGGGTGGCCATAGGCTTGGGCAAATCAGAACGGATAGCCTATGGCAAAATGGAGGCTCTGGTTGTCTTTGAACGAGCCGACATTGTAGAAGCCGCTCTTGTAGGGCACGTGCAGTCCAACACCCCAATCCACACGTATGACAAGGAAGTCGAGGTCGTAGCGCAGTCCCACGCCGGTGCCAAGTGCAGTCTCCCGAGGCAGGTTCTTGAGGTTGAACTTGCCTCCTTGGCGGTAGGTGGTGTGCATCTCCCATACGTTGCCGGCATCGAGGAACAGTGCACCATAGAGATTGCCGAAAAGGCGAGGCCGGTATTCAAGGTTGGCCAGCAAGCGTATGTCGCCCACTTGGTCGAGATAAGAAATATAGGTTCCGTCGTTGTTGTGATAGCTTCCCGGACCGATGAACCTCACGGTGTAGGCACGGATGCTGTTGGCTCCGCCCACATAGAATTGCTCGCTGTAGGGAGCGCCCGACGAGTTGCCGTAGGTCCAGATGGCGCCGGCATTGAAATGGGCTACCAAGCTGCTGTGCTCGGTGAGTCGCCAGGTCTTTGAAAAATCTGTTTCTAATTTCACAAACTGAGCATAGGGGTTGCCAAAGAGCCGCTTGTCCTTGTTGCCCCATTTGCTGCCCGCTGCCATATAGCCCAGCGAGAGCAGGTTGCCGGCTTCGCTTATCGTGGTCTGCCACCAGATGGGGTTGCGGTAAGTGCTGGGGCTGGTATAGGTGAAGGTGTATTGCAGTTTGGGCACAAACCTGTTGCGCATGGTGTAATACAAATAGGGATTTGCATCCATGATGGAGTCGAAGGATTGGGTGGAGCTTCTCATGTATTCGAATGAGAAGATGAGGGGGCTGAACTGATGGCGGGTGGTTGCCGATGGTTGGATGTTGTAGCTCCACTCTCCGGACACGACGTGCCGTTTGAAATAGTTGGCACGACTAATAATGTCGGAGGAAACCTTGAGCAAGGTGGTCGGCGTGGAGAAAAAGTTGTTGCGGCGGAATCGGCGGTGCAGTCGCTGGCGGAACATGTCGACAAAGGGGATGATGAGTCGCGGGAATTGCAACGATGCGTCGAAGCCGTACTCGTAGCTGTTGAATCGTGAGGATGTGCCTTCGGTGCGGTGCCCTGTCTGCCATTCATAGCTGCCGCGGAGGTTGATGTTGAGCAGTTCGCCGCCGCGGAAGGCGTTGCGCTTGGCAAATCCGATCACTACACCGGGGCCGAGGCGGTTGTTGGTCTTCCCGGTCATGTTCCCCTCGATATAAAAGTCGTATGGCCTGTCGAACACGCAGTTCAGCTTGAGGTCGAGTGTGTCGCTCAATCCGGTGGTGTCGCGGGGTGTAAAGCTAAAGTCTACGATGCTGAAGATGCCTGAACTGGTGAGTCGGGCGAAGCTCTCCTCGTGGTCGGCGCGCCTGTAGAGCTGGCGGGGGCGCAGCTTCATGGAGTTGAGAATCACGGAGGTGCGCAGCGGCGCGCGGCGACCGTTGTATCGGACAGTGAGAAAACGCCGCTTGGCGGAGTCGCGGAGTTGCTCTGCAAACTCCTTGCGCAGTTCTACGGCTACGTTTCCAATATACCATTTTCGCTTGGCCATCTCGGGAATGTTGGCCGCCTGTTGAAACTTCAGGAGCACCTTGCCGGGAACCGTCAGGGTGTCGGCAAGATAGGAAGCATAGGCGGGTTGGTAAAAATAGAAGCCGTTGTTGCGGAACAACTTGACGATGCGCATGCGTTCACCCTCAAGCGTGGACACATCGAAGGCGTCGCCCTTTTTGATCAGAGCCTCCGACATCGTACTGTCTATCAAGTGGTTGGCATTCTTCTGGAAATGCTTGTAGCTCAAGGTGTCCACAGTGAACAGATGGTCCATGTTGACCTTGTATTCGATCTTGGCTTTCTTGGGGTTACGCTGGGTGATAACCTTGTAGTCCACATTGCCCCGGAAGTATCCGTGGGCGCGCAGCACTTCCTTGGCTACCGAGGCGCGCAACGCGGGATTGACCCAGCTCATCAGCACCGGCTTGGAGCCGAACGAATTGAGCATCCATTTCTCAAAGCCGTCCTCGCTGCCTACATATTCGTTCCATATCCATAGGCCAAAGAGAAAAGGTGAGCGGATTTTGCTGCTCCCAAAGAGTGCCCCGTTGGGGGCGGTGGCCAGGGCAGCCTCAATCTCTTCTTGGGTGGTGATGAAGTGCTTGCCTTTCTCGGGTGCGTCGTATTTTATGCCCGACAGCCCCGTGAAGAGCTGGTCGCCATCGGGTATGCTCTTGGTGGTGGAGCATGCTGACAGCAGCACCGTGGCGATGAGACAGATGATGATGTGTTGTTTTCTCATTTCTTGATCGTATCTTGCCTGACGGAGTCGGTCAGAATCGGTTGCAACAGCTTGTCGCCCTTGTCGAACCGGAATATGTCCTTGAAGTGACTCAACTTGCGTTTCCACATAAATCCTGCACCGAACTTACTGACATCTCCCTCCAACCAGTCGTAGTCGTCGCGCATGTAAAACAGGTTGAGATACTTGTTGGACGTGGGACTGAGTCGGTATTCGAACGTGACGTTGTCGAAGAAGGTTTCTTCCTCGTAGTTGACGTCGGCCCCTGACGAGAGCTTGCCGCCAACAACGATGCGCAGTCGGTTGTTCCAGAATCGCTTGGCAAACTTAAAGGAATAGTCGGTGTGAAGCATGCCGCTGTTGTCGAAGGAGTTGTCAACGCCTAAGCTCACGTCCAACGTGCGCAGCGCCTTGTTTGAAATCTGGTTGATCTGACTGTTGAGGAAGGCGCTGAGAGCCGAGTTCATGGTAAATCCGGAGGTGTTGCCGTCGGACAGATACATGCCTGTGGTGAGCATGGTGACTGCGATTTTGCCCCGCTCCTCCTTGGACATGACTTGCAGTTGGTTGTGGATGGACATGTCCTCCGGTGCATCGATAATGAATTCCAAGCCCATGTCGTTGAGGGTTTTGGTGACAACCACACCGCTTTTGAACTTCACAACGCGCCCGTCACCGGAGCTACCGCCCACGGTAGACTTCGTTTCCTCCGTGGCTGTGAGGTTGAGAGTGGGGTTCATTGGGTCGCCACGGAACTGTATGTAGCTGTTTTCCTGGATGGTGAAGGTCTTGAGTGGGATGACGGGCATGGCGTATTTCATCTCGCCACTACCAATGGTGTATCGGCCGGTGAGATGCATTTCGTCCACCGGGTTGTAGCGCAAGCGCATGTCTCCACCGCCTACAATATCGATGTAGTTGGAGTGATCAGCGTTAAGATAGCACACAACGCGCGCGCCCTCATCAATGTTTATCGACATGTCCATGTTGAGACCGGTGAGCGGCGGACGGTTGATGACTTGCTTGGTGGTGTCTTCAAAGCTTACGAACTCTACCAATCCGTCCAACTGATTGTCGGTGGAGAGGGGTGAGTCCTTTAGGTTGTATTTGAGGTCTGTGGTGCCCAAGACTTCCAGTCGTCCGCGCATACGCAGGTTGTCGAGCAGTCCCTGCATGGTACCATAGAAGTTGACGTAGGCCTGTCCGTACGTGTCCGACCGTGTGTTTTCTTTCGAATCGATAAGCAGATAGTTGTTTGCCCGCATGCGGATATTCATGTTCATGCGGTCGGTATTGGCAAAGTCGAAGTAGCCTTGAACGTTGAGCGCACTTTCGTTGTGGGCAAACATCTCGAAGTTTTCAAAGAGCAGACGGCTGTTTTTGATCGTGACGGGATCGTTGGCAAAGCGCATTTCCACACCGTAAGGGTCGCTGAACATGTATGTGGAGTCAAGGTATACCTCACCGTTGACATTCGGACTGGATAGGGAACCCTTGATGGACAGCAAGCCTTCGGCGTATCCTTTGAAGCCGATAATCTTATCCGGAATGAACCCATTGGCCAAATCCAGGGGGAAACGTTCCAAGTCGACCGTTGCATCAAGGGTACCTGCACCCTTCGGGAAATAGGTTCCCGTGAGCACGCCGACCTCAGAGCCATTGTGAATCAGGATTCCATCTACATATTGTCCGCCGTCAGGACGTGGCATGTAAGTAAATTCGGAACCCACATCGCCCATCTCGTTGCCTTCGTAGGTTAGCTTGGCGATGTTCACAGACGATGAGACGGTCAGTTCGTTGGGTGTTTGCAGCATGTGGAAGTCGCCGTTCATCACGCCCCTGATGTCCGGAGTGAACGGTATCATGCCTATTACATCGCCTATGTCGAAGCGGCGGGTGCTCACCGTAATGTCTTGCAGCACGTCTCGGTTATTGTCGTTGCTGAAGATCTGGATGCCCATGCCATCATCCGCCCGCATTGCCATGTTGGCACTGACTCGGCCGTTGTCGCCCATGAAGATATAATTGCTGTCGTTCACGGAGAATTCCTTGTAGCCCAGAATAGGCTTGTCGCCCACTAAGTGCAGGCTGACTCCATGTTGCTCCATAGCGGCTTGCAGGGCAAGACGAATGCCGAGCGAGTCCTTCCAGTCGTATATTCTTGCTTTGGCATAGGTTCCCCGCTCGTTAATGGAACCATCGAGCAACGCATTGAAAACATAGTCGGGATTGTTCTTGCCATTGCGCACCTGTGCGGAATAGGTCATGTTTGAGGCGTCAGATATAAAGCGGAACCTGACGGTGTCTATCTGGAATCCGTTTACCATCAATGAGTCTGCATACGCATCTCCATTTAGTCCGGTATGGGGAGAGGAAGTCAGGTCGACGAACAAACTGCTCAGGCCATAGCCGTAATAGTTCAGGAATCGGCTCACGATGTTGTCTTTTCCGGAAACAAGATATAAGCGCGCTGCGGGCAGGTGGTTGCGTAGACTCTCCTTGTCGACCCGCTTGTTTTTAAGCTGGGTCTGCAACTCGGTTACAAAACCTTGGTTGTGTTTAATAAACTGTTCGTATCCGTCAGGCGACGACAGGTTCATCGTGAAGTCGCCTTGCTCGACAATAGCCCACGTGGTGTCCCGGGAGGTGCACACGTCAAGTTCCAACGTTCCGGGACGATACACGTTGGTTGGGTTTTTCAAGGTGATGTCGCTCATCGTGCCGCGCACGCGATACATATCCTTAAGGTTGGATGCCAGGTCGATATGGGCACATGCAGACAACAGCAACGTGTCTTCCGTGATGTTCAGGCTACGCATATCGATTTGGTCAAACTCCCCGGAAACGGTGCCCCGGAGTACTTTGCCGCGTGTAAGAGCGTCGACAGTAAAGTTGCCCTTGACCTGCGGGTTGTCGCTCCTGACGTGAGCCAGGACGCGCCCATTGCGGGCAGTCATCTCGATATCGGAGTTGTCGAGGCAATAGGTGTCGTATTGAAAATCCTGAATGCGGATGTTTGCAGCCATATGTGTGGCAGGAGACATGAAGTCTGTGCCCTTTCCCTGCGCATCAATAGTACCTGTAAAGGCATGCAGGTTCATGTGGGGCAGGAAGTTTTGCAGGGGCAAGGCCTTGGCGTTCAGCTTGGCTGTGTAAGCCATGCGGTCGATATCCAGCCCGACATGTCCTTTCACCGAGCCACCACCTTGTGTGGCAGAGAACGTGCTGGCATACTTGCTGCCTGCTATCTTCAGTCGGCCGTTCAGTCCAATTCCGTAGGGCAACCTGATGGTTTTCTGCATTTCCTTGTCCATCAAGGCCTTCACAAAGCCAAGGTCATATGTGTGGGCGTTGATGTCCAAGTCGGCCATCAACTGTTTGGGGGCGGTAATGTTTTTGGCAGAACCGCGAGTTTTCAGCTTGAATGCACCGGGCAAAACCAAATTTAGATTCTTGATTGCGGCATCCTTGAGGTTACCTTGAATATCCGCGACGGCAATCAGCGGTTTGGCCGGCCATCGACGCGCCAACTCCCTGGGCAGGCTGTTGCCCGCTATCGTGATGAGATCCTGCTTGCCGATCTGCCCCTTGAGTTGCATGCCGAGCTTACCCGGCTGCGTGTCGTCAAAGGCTTGGAGATCCATGTCGTAGGCAAGGCTCAACTCAGTACCTGCTTCGGTCTTGAGGTTCAGGTCGGGAAGCGCAAACCGAGTGCTGTCCATGGCCAACTTGCCCTGCAGGTTTTCCACCGCCAGTCCACTCTTCTCGCGAAAGGTGGCGGCAAGTATTTTCATGTCCAATTTGGAGTTGCAGTAGCGGAAGGAGTCGGCTTTCAGCTTAATTGCATCAAGCGACAGGTGACTGTAGTCCAATCCCTCAACCTTCGGCTCATAGTTCTTGTCGTATTGCAACCGTCCGTTGTTCCAGTCCAAATGCCCGACGGAGTATAGCCCCTGGTACAAATCCATATACGTATTCCTGGCTAAGGTTCGGCCCAGATAGGCTTTGACGGACAGCGTGTCGCCCGGCATGTGCAGGATGAAATCGGTATCTTCGACTTTTAATTGTGCCAGTTTGATTTTCCAAAAGTTCTCACTCGGCATGGTGTCAGGGATCACCGTGTCGGTCAGTGCAATGTCCAACACCGCGTCTCTGAGGGATGCATGGTTGATATTCACCCGTTCATCGTTCAGGTCGATGCCGTGGGCTTTGAGGTCAAGATGCCCCACGGTGCCCCTGATGCGGGCTGTGGGGATGAAGTTCGAGGTGTTCACCTTCATATGGTCGAAGGCCAGCTTGTCGATCATCACCTGTTTGTCGAAGAGCGGTCTCAGTTGCACATCGGCCACAACCCTGCCGATGTCGGCGACTGTATCTGTGACATGCTCAAGTGAATCGTTGGGCTGCAGCACTTTCACGTCTTCCAAAGCCAGGTCGAGCGGGAATGCCAGACTGACATGACCCACGCTGATCTGCAAGCCCATTTCTTGCGAGGCATACGCTGTGACCTGCTTTACCGCCCACTTCTGAAATGGAGGGAAGTAAAACAAAAGGCACAATACTATCATGAGAAGGACAGGAATCAAAATGCCTATTCCTACCCACTTTACATATTTTTTCATATCACAGGCGCATGCGTGATGTGCAAAGTAAATAAAAAAAGGGCAGAAACTACCCCTTTATAACAAAAAAAATCAATCGGAATGATGATTTTCCACATTTTCCGTAATGTCGTGCCACAACACATCATCAGGCAACGGGGAGTTCAGTGCGATTTGCTTTTTGGAAACCGGATGGGTAAACTCAACCCTGCGCGACAACAGGGAGATACTCCCATCGGGATTGCTGCGCTTGGCTCCATATTTCAAATCCCCCTTGACTGGGCACCCCATGTGGGATAGCTGACACCTGATTTGGTGGTGCCGCCCCGTGAGCAGATGTATTTCCAACAGGTTATAGTTTTCCGAATGAGCGATGAGCCGATAGTTCAGGATGGCTTTCTTGGAATCCGGCATCTCCTTGTCGTAGGCATAACTCTTGTTCTGTTTCGTGTTGCGAACCAGCCAGTTGGTCAGCGTGCCCATTGGGTTGGGAGGTGCATTCTTCGTAATTGCCCAGTAGGTTTTATGCACATCTCCTCGGCGAAACATGTCGTTGAGGCGTGCAAGAGCCTTGCTGGTGCGGGCGAAAATCACCAAGCCGGAGACGGGTCTGTCGAGCCGGTGCACCACGCCAAGGAACACAGCCCCCGGCTTGTGATACTTCTCCTTGATATACCCCTTCACTATTTCAGAGAGTGGGAGGTCGCCGGTCTTGTCGCCCTGCACGATTTCTCCACTCTCTTTGTAAACAATGATCAGGTGATTGTCTTCATAAACAACCCTCATTCTGTTCTCTTCTTGATGGCTTGAGTGATGATTACATGTTCATGCCGCCGTCCACCTGAATCACCTGGCCGGAAACATAGCTCGAAAGATCCGAAGCCAGGTAAACGGCTGTGTTGGCAATGTCTTCGACGGTACCGCCTCGCCGAAGTGGTATTTTGGAAATCCAGTCTTTGCGTATTTCATCGGGCAGCGCCTGCGTCATGGCCGTATCGATAAAGCCCGGCGCAATGGCATTGGCCCGGATGCCCTTGGGTCCCATCTCCTGCCCGATGCTCTTGGCCAGGGCGATCAGCCCCGCCTTGGATGCAGCATAGTTGGACTGTCCAGCGTTGCCATGCACACCCACAACACTGGCCATGTTGATAATACTACCACCGCGCTGACGCATCATGACGGGTATGCAGGCATGGATAAAGTTGAACGCACTCTTCAAGTTGACGGCAATCACGGCATCCCACTGCTGTTCGGTCATACGGAGCATCAGGCCATCCTTGGTTATTCCGGCGTTGTTCACCAATATGTCTATGGAGCCAAATTCCTCCTTCACCTGCTTCACCACCTGCTCAGACTCTGCAAAGTCAGCTGCGTTGCTGGCATAGCCCTTGACCTTCACGCCCAGTGCTGCAATCTCGCGTTCTGTGGCCAGCCCACCATGTTCCTCGTCAATGGCAAGGTCGGTGAACGCAATGTTTGCCCCCTCTTGTGCAAACTTCAGGGCAATGGATTTGCCAATACCACGGGCAGCACCCGTAATGAGGGCTGTCTTTCCAGTTAATAATCCTTCTTTACTCATGATATATTCAAAATTAATAAGTTGCTCGTTATTCAAAATCAAGGTTCTCCGGCCGGCAGCACGTTGTGCATACCCATTGGCAACCGCGTGCCTCTCAAGCCCCGCAAATTCCTGTGTGCCGCGTCCCACCTTTACGAATTGCAAATATACGTCAGTTTTTCTTTCCAGCCAAAGATATGGATAAGAATTGCATAGAGAAGGCAATGATGAGTGAACTATAATTCATAATTCATAATTCATAATTCACAATTTGGCTGCGCGTTGAGCAAGTTGATGCAACAGAAACTGTGGAAGGTTAATTGTGAAGAATGAAAAGTGAAGAGTGAAGAGTCAACGTGCAGCCAATTATACATTGTACATTGTTCATTATACATTATACATTGTTCATTGTAAAATAGTTTAACTAAAAATCGGGCATTCTCTTTTGCAGCATCCAGCGAAAATTGCGCCATGTTTTCGCGATAATCATTCCTCTGGATGAGCAAAATTTATCTGCCATGCCATGATTAGAATCTCATGGCAGTCCGTTTAAGGCTTCATCGTCCTGCGACTGAGCCCGAGTCATCTGGCCATAAGGCCTTCATCGCCCTGCCGTTGACTATCCAATCGCGACTGATTCAAACGAATCCGAAAGTGGGTTGTTTGTAACAGGCTGACTGTCAGCGCACTGCAAAAACTTGCAAAATTCACGAATTTCGGGCGTCCAGAGATTCATTTCAGAATACGCGAAACAGAAAAGCACTTTTGTCAAGAAAAATAGCCACAACGAATACCATCGGACGGTTAAGCGAGAAATAAAGTTTAGGTCTTTGGGCACTATTTCGCGAAAAATCCGTAAGTTTGCATGGGTGTTCTGCAAGCCCCGGAAGGATTGAACGCCCGCTCAACAAACCTGACAATAACCAACAGAAACTGATATGAAATCATTCGTTTTATCGCTTGCCTTGTTTCTTTGTTCGCTGGCCGGCCACGCACAGGCCAGAGAGACCGTGGCGATTTTCGGCGACTCCTATTCCACTTATGAGGGTTTCCTCACGCCGGACACCATGGAGACCTGGTATTACCAAACCCCCGACCTCAAGCGCACAGACGTATCCCATGTCCGACAAACGTGGTGGTGGCAGGTTGTCAGCGAGGGTGGCTACAAGCTCGGCATCAACAATTCCTGGTCGGGCGCCTGCATCTGTAACACCGGCTATGGCGACAGCGATGCCACCTATAGGTCGTTCCTGACCCGTGTCGACGCGCTGGGCACGCCCGACATCATCCTCGTCTTCGGAGGTACCAACGACGCGTGGGCCAAAGTTCCGCTGGGCGAATTCAAATACGACAACATCCGATTTGCCGACAAGTTCTGTTTCCGTCCGGCCCTGGCCAGCCTGCTTGCCCGCATGCAGGATCGCTATCCCAATGCAAGCCTGTATTTCATTTCGAACAGCGACCTCGACAAAAACTACACCAACTCCATCCACACCATTTGCAAGCACTACGGCGTGCCGGTCATCCAGTTGCACGATATCAGCAAGCAGAACGGGCATCCCAACATCAGCGGGATGAAGGCCATTGCCCGGCAGGTGCTGGCAGTCATCAAAAAGCCATAACGCCAGAAGAGCAGCAAGTTGCAACCCCGATAAAGTTCGAATTTATTTTTGGCACATGATGCGCCGCGCGAAGATTTGTGGTGCGAAGATTTGGAATTTAGAACAATTTTATATACCTTTGCGCCGAGTTTTCAACAGGACGGTCGGAAAGGCCGTTCGCGCATGCTTGTCATGCGGTTGCAGGACTCAACGGTACGAGCGTATGCTTACCATCGGGGTTCCGTAGCTCAGTTGGATTAGAGCAACAGCCTTCTAAGCTGTGGGTCTTGGGTTCGAATCCCAACGGAATCACCATGACAACGAAAGAGGATTTTGGAAACAAAATCCTCTTTCGTTGTTGATAGGCCCGACTAAAAAATCGTCGGACGCCTGACTTTTTATGTATTGGTAAGTTTAAAGCCCTGCCCGTTCCACTTCAGGGAAACGGGGGTAAGCATGGTCTTTATTTTTTGATTGTCCTCGGCGGAAAGCAGGGGCACGGACTGATACACGCTGAGGCTGTTGTCTGTTGGTGACAACGAGGCTGCCGCCAGCACAAAGCCCACCTTGTGAGAGAGTTCCTCGAATTTCTCCGGTGACATGGTGTCGGGGCGTGACAAAAGTGGATTTTCCCTATATTTGGCGAGGGGGTTGGCAATCGCAAGGGGTTGCCAGTCCTGGCTGTAGAAATAAACTTCGCTTTCCTGGCATGGTCCGCCCCAGGTCTTCACCAAGCAGAGTATGGAGTCGCCGCCTTCATGGGGTAGTCGTTTCAGCTCCATCTGCATGGACTCATTGAGGGTGAGGTGGATATAGTCGGAGGTAATGGTGTCCATTTTGCTTTCCCCCTGTAAGGCGTGGCGTACTTTTGCTTCCGCCCCCATGGCAATAAAATCCGTCATTTCCTGACGTTGGCTGCGCTCGATATACGGGATGATGGAGTCGGGTATCGACTGCCACAATTCTGTCATGGATTTCGAAGACAGGTCCATGGAGGTTGCAAGAATCAGTATCAACAAGAAAAGTTTCTTCATTTTGATAGGGTATCATGATATGGGGAAAGACCTTAAGTCCATGCAGCTGGCCATACGCGTGGTGCCGGCTTGGGCTATCTGCCTGCTCCGAATTCGATAGTTTGCGGGGAAATTATATGCTGAAAGGGCCGAAACGCATTTGCGTGGTCCACACGCCGTTACGGGGCGAAATGAAAATGGTAAACAGTCGGCCGTAGCCCAAAGGAGACGTTCCGCCGGCATAAAAAAGGTTGCCGTCGTCTTCGTAGTCCATCGACATGGAATAATCCTTTTCCATAATCTTGGCGATGGCACTCATCTTGGCTGTGGCCATTCTCTTGTTTTTCTGGTTCATGTAGCATCGCGCCTCGACCAACTTGCCGTTCTTGAATCTGAACGTGATCTCGTTCCATGTAAATCCTTTAAAAGATACATCCTTATAGGTGAGCACATTCGTGTCGGAGGATGTGGGTTCGCCCAGAGAGGCTTTGATGTTGGTGACGGCCTCTTGATAAGTTGTTCCAAACTTGATAGATTCGATACCTCGTGCGCTGACCGCTGTGGCACACATGAAACAAAGTCCCAGAATTGCTTTTCTCATTGCAGATGAATAACGATTTAGCTTAAAAGTTAACAAGTGGGATGCGATGCGACTATGGCGGAGGGTCGGGTTGAACGTTGCCAATAATCCATCGATGTCCCTGAATTACAGTGCAAAGATAAACAATAAAATGTAGGGGGGCAAGCAAATGGTGACTTTTATGGGTGACTTCATATTTTATGCAGCATAGTTTGTGCGATAAATGCAGCCAAGCGACGGTGGTAACCCCCGCGCCCTTGTTGGGTATAGGGGGATGAGGCATGGGTTAAGCACTTTTTGCAAACGGGTTAAACATGCGGCTTGATTTTCATTGTCCGTAGGTTTAATTAAGAAACCTAAACACCTATCGGGCTGATATTTTCGATTTGAAAGCTTGTGACATCCAAAAAAACTTTGTACTTTTACACCGTGAACAGCCCTCGAAACGCGTCAGAACGCAAATAAACGGCTTTAAATCGAATTTCAAGTAAAATAATATAACTCTTAAATGGACGAAAATCAGACGATTGATCACGACAGGATCATGAAGATTAACATCGAGGAAGAGATGAAGTCTTCCTACATCGATTACTCTATGTCGGTGATAGTATCTCGTGCGTTGCCCGATGTGCGAGACGGATTCAAGCCTGTGCACCGCCGTATTCTCTACGGAATGCTGGGTTTGGGCAATACCAGTGACAAACCTTATAAGAAATGTGCGCGCGTGGTCGGCGAGGTGCTGGGTAAGTATCACCCCCACGGCGACAGTTCGGTGTATGGTGCACTGGTACGTATGGGTCAGGAGTGGAACATGCGCTACAAGCTCGTAGACGGTCAGGGAAACTTCGGAAGTGTGGACGGTGACTCGCCGGCTGCCATGCGTTACACGGAGTGTCGCCTCTCGAAGATGGGCGAACACATCATGGACGACATCGACAAGGATACGGTGGACATGGTCAACAACTTCGATGACACGTTGACCGAACCGGCCGTGATGCCGACGCGGGTGCCTAACCTGCTGGTGAACGGTGGTAATGGTATCGCCGTGGGTATGGCTACCAATATTCCCACGCACAACTTGGGCGAGGTGATTGATGGTTGCTGTGCCTTTATCGACAATCCGGAGATTGACACTGAGGGCCTGATGCAGTATATCCCGGCACCCGACTTCCCGACCGGTGCGTATATATATGGTATACAGGGCGTGAAAGATGCCTACGAGACCGGACGCGGACGTGTGGTGATGCGCGCCAAGGCCGAAATAGAAAGTGACGAGAGTCATGATCGCATTGTGGTGACAGAGATTCCCTACGGCGTGAACAAGCAGCAGTTGATCGAATATATTGCTGAACTCGTGAAGGAGGGAAAGATTGAGGGCATCTCCAATGTGAACGATGAGACCGGTCGTCAGGGCATGCGTATTGTGGTTGACGTGAAGCGCGATGCCAATGCGCGCGTGATCCTGAACAAACTTTTCAAGATGACGGCGCTGCAGAGTTCGTTCTCGGTGAACAATATTGCGCTGATTCCGAACAAGAGCAACCACGCACAGCTCCGACCGAAATTGTTGTCGCTGCGCGAGTGCATCAGCTACTTTATCGATCATCGCCACGAGGTGACGATTCGTCGCACAAAGTTCGACCTCAGGAAGGCGCAGGAGCGCGCACACATCTTGAAGGGTCTGATTATTGCCTGCGACAACATTGACGAGGTGGTGCATATTATCCGTGGCAGCAAGACTCCCGCGGAAGCACAGGCCAATTTGGAAAAGCGTTTCGAGTTGGACAATCTCCAGTCGAAGGCCATTGTCGACATGCGCCTGTCGCAGCTCACGGGGCTCCGCATGGATCAGCTGCATGCCGAATACGAGGATTTAATGAAGCTGATCGACGAATTGCAGTCTGTTCTCGATGATCCTGAGAAATGCAAGGAGGTGATGAAGACGGAACTTCAGGCAGTGAAGGCCAAATACGGTGATGAGCGCCGCACCAGAATCATACTTGATGAGCATGAGTTCAATGCGGAGGACTTCTATCCCAATGACCCAGTGGTCATTACGGTGAGCCATTTGGGCTACATCAAGCGTACGCCATTGAGCGATTTCCGCGAACAGGCGAGGGGTGGAGTAGGGTCCAAGGGCGCGCATACGCGTGACAAAGACTTTACTGAATACATTTATCCGGCAACGATGCATCAGACGATGATGTTCTTCACCAAGAAGGGACGCTGCTACTGGTTGCACTGCTACGATATCCCGGAAGGCGACAAGACCTCGAAGGGACGAGCTATACAGAACCTGCTCAACATCGATCCGGACGACTCTGTGAATGCTTTCCTGCGTTTGCGCGGTCGCGGATTTGAGGACGAGGAGTTTGTGAACAGTCACTACGTTGTGTTTGCAACCAAGAATGGTACGGTGAAGAAGACCAATCTGAAGGAGTATTCCCGCCCGCGTGCCAACGGTGTGATTGCTATCAATATTGTTGAGGGCGATGAGGTTGTGGATGTTCGACTGACCAACGGAAACAACGAATTGATCTTAGCCAACCGCAACGGGCGTGCCGTTCGTTTCGACGAGCAAGCCATCCGTTCAATGGGTCGAGTGTCTACGGGCGTTCGAGGCATGCGCATCGACGACGAAGGTGATGCCGTGGTTGGTATGATTGTCGTGAACAATGCGGAGACCGAGACGGTGATGGTTGTGAGCGAGGAAGGCTATGGCAAGCGTTCGGATGTGGCCGATTACCGCAAAACCAATCGCGGTGGAAAGGGCGTGAAGACCATGTCTATTACCGAAAAGACCGGCCGATTGGTTGCCATCAAGAATGTTACCGACGAGAACGACCTCATGATTATCAATAAGAGCGGCATCGTTATACGTCTGGCCGTGGCCGAAGTTCGCGTCATGGGACGTGCCACACAAGGTGTACGGCTGATCAACCTTGCCCGGAAGAACGACACGATAGCCAGTGTGTGCAAGGTGATGTCGTCAGAATTGGCTGCTGCTGAAGAGGAAGAAAAGCAGGAAGCAGAGTCTGACGGTGCGCAGGTTGACTTGTCGGACAATGCTTCTGAAGCTTCAAGCGAGAGCCGCGATGCCGATTCTTCTGCAGGAGATGATGAAATTCTCGACTTCGAGAAGTAACAACAGCTCCCCGTCGCACGTCTTGACTATGGGAGAGTTGTAAAAAAGAATATACACATTAAAATTATAAGACAATGAAAAAGTTAATGATGGCAGCTTTGATGATGCTCAGCACGTCGGCTGTCTTTGCAGGAGACAGTGATGCCCTGAAGGCTATCACCAAGTCAAAGGAATATGCAGAGGCTATGCAACTGCTCAAGAGTAACCTTTCTCAGCTTGCTGACAACAAGGAGAAAGCCAAGGCATACGAGCACGTTACTAAACTCGCCTTGGGAAAATTCGACAAGGAAAATGCTGTTCAGGCGGCTAACATGCAGGCCAAGCTGACCAAGACCAAAGAGCAACCGTATGACACGCTGGGATTCTACCAAGCTGCTTACGATGCCACCGTCAATGGATTGGAGTGCATCAAGTATGATGCCATGCCGGACGCCAAAGGCAAAGTGAAGCCCAAGTATACGGACGGCCTTGTTCCTTTGGTTTCAAATGCACGCATGCAGCTGGTTACTGCCGGTAACTATTATGCGCAGAGCGGAAACAGTGAAAACGTTTTGAAGTACTGGGGACTGTTCCTCGACTCCGACGATAATCCTGTTTTTAAGGGCGCCAAAGAGCAAGAAGCTCAGTTCTTGGGGCAGGTAGCTTACTACACTGCACAGTATGCCAACCAGGCAGGACAGTATGAACGCGCTCTCAAGTATGCCGATATTGCCATGCAGGATGCAGAGATGCGCAAGCAGGCCGAAACACTCAAGTATGCCATTGCACAGCGCAACTTGAAGACTCATGCAGATTCTGTGAACTATGTAGGTCAGATTAAAGCTCTGTATGATCAGGATCCATCCAACGAGATGGCCTTCGGGACCTTGTGTAACATGTACAGCGGACTCGGCATGACGGCAGAATTGGATGCTGTTATCGCTGATAAGTTGGCTAAGGATCCCAATAACTTCACGGCTTGGGCATTGAAAGGACAGACCCTGATGAACCGTAATTCCACGGCCGAGAAACCCAATTGGGACGAGTGCATCGATGCTTTCAAGAAGGCAGTCCAGATTGACGACACGAACCCTGTGGTTTTAACCTACCTCGGTTTCTGTATCAACGCCAAGGCTTCGCTCATTAACGAGGACCGCGCGGCTCAGAAAACCCTGTACCAAGAGTCTATGGGCATCCTGGAAAAAGCCAAGTCTTTAGATCCCAACCGCGAGAAAGCCAACTGGGCTTACCCCTTGTACCAGTGCTACTATCTGGTTTATGCAGCCGATGATCCCCGCACGTTGGAGATGGAGAAGTTGCTCAAGCAATAATGAATCAGTATAGAACAGCCCCATTTTCAACCCAAGATTGAATGGGGCTGTTTGCTAAATTCACATTCGTCGAGCATTTCAGGCCGAGTAAATCTTCGGATTTACCATTGTGTTGTGTCTCGAATGCCGACTTCTGTACTCAGGATAGGAAATAAGGATTGGGATAAAATGAAGAGAAGGATAATTCACATACTCGTACTTTTAATGGTTTGCAGTGGAGTTTTCTCGCAGAAAAGAGAAATCTCTACAGCCCGTGATTGGGTCAAGAAGGGTAAAAACTTGGAGAAAGCCGAGCAGTCGATGCAGATTCTTTTGAAGGATTCGGCCAACCGGCATAATACAAAAATATGGGACGTTCTGTTCGAAAGCTTGCGCAAACAATATGAGCAGGGTAACGAAAAACTCTATTTGAACCAGAAGTATGACACCGTTTCTCTGTTTAATATTGCGTCCCGCCTGTTCACCGTCATGGTTGCTTACGATTCTATCGACGCCTTGCCGGACAAGAAGGGACGTGTCAAGCTGGAATACCGCAAGACCAATGCCGAACTTCTCAACACCTTGCGCCCGAACCTTTATAATGGGGGCGTGTTCTTGATACGCAAACAGAAATATCCGGAAGCATACAACATGCTTTGCCAATACCTCAACACCGTTGACCAACCGCTGTTTCAGTCCTATCGCTACGCTGAGAAAGATAGGATGCTGCCCACCGTCTCTTATTGGGCAACCTATTGTGGTTATAAGATGAAGGACACCGCCAAGGTGATGCGTCATGCACCTCTGGCTTTGAAAGACATGACTCATCATGAGATGGTGCTGCAATATCTGTCGGAGAATTATTTGCAGATGAAGGATACAGCCATGTATATCAAGACGCTGAAAGATGGTTTCGAGCTTTATCCTGCTACGTCGTTCTTCTATTCACATTTGGTGGATTATTATTCACATGAAAAGCGTTGGGACAAGGCTTTGGACCTAACGAACAGGGCAATGAAGGTAGACAACAGTAATGTGGTGTATCATGTTACGAAGAGTTCGCTGCTCTTGAACTTGGGAGAATACGACAAAAGTTTTGCCATCAGCGATTCGTTGCTGCAGGTGAATGATAGTTTGCCCGAAGCCTACCTGAATGCTGGTCTTGCCAAGTTTAACAAAGGCGTCACCATGGACAAAGCAGTGCATCAGAGTGCAAGCCGCAAAAAAGTAATCCGCAACTACTATCGTGAGGCCATGCCCTACTTAGAGACATACCGCAAGATGCGCGAGGACAAAGTGGATACATGGGGATTACCCCTCTATACCATCTATTTGAACCTGAATATGGGTAAACAGTTTGACGAAATAGACAAACTGATGAAGAAATAAAGAGTTATTTATCCGAAGTTTAGCTGCTTGAGCCTTGCCCGCAATTCGCCCGCAAGGCTTTTGCGTATAGACAGAACCACTTCGCAAGACAGTTCAAACTTCTGCGCCACAATGCGTGCGTCCATATCCTTTACCACTCTCATCACCCCGTTCATCATGGGGTAGGAGAATGAGAAAGTAACTTCCTCCTCCACCAGACGCTCTACGATTTCGCAATGCGCTATGGCATCTGCGGCTGCCGTTCGGTAGGCTACAATCAGTCCTCCCGTACCCAGGTTGACTCCACCATAATAGCGAATGACGCAAATCAAGATGTTGGTCAGTTCCTTGGAGTTAATCTGTCCGAGTATAGGCTTGCCTGCTGTCGACGAGGGTTCTCCATCGTCGTTAGCTCGATACGCCGAGCGGTCGGCTCCCAGCATATAGGCATAGCAGCAATGGCGTGCGTCGTAATATTTCTTTCGATAGCCGTCAACGATTTTCTTCACCTCTTCGGCACTTTCCACATGATGAGCAAAGGCGAGGAACTTACTCCGTTTCTCGGTGTAATATCCCTCGCCTGTGCCTTGTATCGTCTTGTAACTATCGTTCATTCATACGATTGGGGAAACGTCCTTCCCCAATTTCTCAATCGTTAAGTTTGTGAATAATCAACCCTGAGCGCAACTTCGGCTCAAACCATGTAGCCTTGGGAGGCATGATTTTACCGGAATCGGCAATGCTCATAATCTGTTTCATCGAGACCGGATAGAGTGCCAAGGCCCAGCGCATTTCTCCGCTGTCCACCCTCCGCTTCAGTTCCTTGAGTCCGCGAAGTCCACCCACGAAGTCGATTCGGTTGTCTGAGCGCAGGTCGGTAATCCCCATGAGTTTGTCGAGAATCAGGCGACTTGAAATGTCAACGTCGAGCACGCCGATGGGATCATTGTCATCATAGGTGCCTGGTTTGGCCACAAGGCTGTACCAGCAGTTGTCTAAATAAAGCGAAAACTCATGAAGATGTTGAGGCTTATACTCGTCCTCGCCTTTCTTCTCAACCGTGAAGTCCTGCTCCAATGCCTTGAGAAACTCCTCAGCACTCATGCCGTTGAGATCTTTCACCACACGGTTGTAGTCGAGAATCGTGAGCTGTGAAGCCTGGAAGCATACGGCCATGAAATAGTTGTATTCCTCCTTGCCGTTGTGCTTGGGGTTCTGGCGTGCCATCTCTGCTCCCACGAGGGCAGCGGCTGCCGACCGATGGTGACCGTCGGCAATATACAAGCTTGGCATTTTGGCAAACTCGTTGGTGATGGTCTTCAGGTCATCGCTGGCTGTGATAACCCAGAACTGGTGACGAATTCCGTCATCATCAGCCGTGAAGTCATACTCGGGTTCTGTGTCAGCGTAGCGCACGATGAGTTTGTCGAGCACGTCGTTGTCAGGATAGGCAAAGAATACCGGTTCAATATTGGCGTTGCACACCCGTACATGTTTCATCCGGTCCTCCTCCTTCTCGTGGAGTGTCAGCTCATGCTTTTTGATAACACCAGTCAGGTAGTCCTGCACGTATGCACCCACCACGAGTCCGTATTGTGTCTTCCCGTTCATGGTTTGGGCATAGATATAATAGTGGTCGTCGTTGTCTTGTACCAGCCATCCCTTTTCCTGAAACATTTTGAAGTTCTCGGCCGCACTCTGATACACCCTTGTGTCATATTCAGAAGTGCCCGGTTCAAAGTTGATTTCAGGTTTAGTGATGTGGTATAGCGATTTCTCATTGCCGGCGGCTTCTGCCCGTGCTTCTTCAGAATTCAGCACGTCATACGGACGGGCTGCCACTTGCTCGACATACTTTTGGGGTGGACGAACACCCTTGAAAGGTTTTATTGTAGCCATATCATTTTTTTGTTTATATCACAGCGAATGACCTCAATGCACCATGCAACGCTTGGGGTTTAGACCCCAAGACCCAGAGGTTGTCCTGCCATGATGTTGTCACGCCCTCATCCCCATGGACAACTGCCGCAACGGGGACGAGGGAACATACTGTTTATTTGTTCACCTGGAAGCGAGTGTCCCCGTCCTTGAAGTAGGCATTGATTTGCTTAACAGCTGCAATGCCGGCATTGATGTTGGCCTCGGCGGTTTGTGCACCGATCTTCTTGGGCGTGGAGAAGTAGCGTCCCTCAAACTTCCGAAACTCTGCGTCTGCATCCGGCATGATGTCGGTAATGTATTTGAGGTCATCGCGTTCAGACATGAGCTTGAGCAGTCCGGGTTCGTCGATCACTTCCTTGCGGGCTGTGTTGATCAGGACAGCACCCTTGCCCATCTGGTTGACCACGTCATAGCCAATGCTCTGCTTGGTCTCAGCGTTTGCCGGGATATGCAGCGTGACGATGTCGCACGATTTGAACAGGCTGTCCCGGCTGGCCACGGCGTGCACACCGGCACTCTCGATAACGTCTTTTGGACAATACTCGTCGTATGCATAGACCTGCATGCCAAAGCCCATGGCCACGCGTGCAACATTGCGCCCTACGTTTCCGAAGGCCAGAATGCCAAGCTTCTTGGTCTTGAGTTCCCTGCCGGGTTTGCCATTGTAGAAGTTGCGCATGGCATAAACCAGGAGTCCGAATACCAATTCGGCCACCGCGTTGGAGTTTTGTCCCGGTGTGTTTTCCACCACAATATTTTTTTCCTTGGCGTGTGCCGTGTCGATAGAATCATATCCGGCACCTGCGCGGACGATAATTTTCATGTTTTTTGCTGCGTCCAGCACATCGGGCGTAATCTTGTCTGAGCGCACGATCATGGCGTCGGCGTCGGCCACGGCGTCCAATAATTGCTGTTTGTCGGTATATCTTTCCAGCAGCACAACCTCATGTCCGGCGGCCTGTGCCTCCTCCTTGATTCCTTCAACAGCAACAGCTGCAAAGGGTTTCTCTGTAGCAACGAGTATTTTCATAGTTCTGATGTTTAATGGTTTGATGTTATCATGAACAGACAATCCCTTCCCATAGCAGGAAGGGATCGTACGGTTTAGTGTTGAGCTTCAAAATCCTTCATGGCTTTCACAAGCTCGTTAACGCCTTCAATGGTCTGTGCGTTATAGCAGCTGGCGCGGAATCCGCCCACCGAGCGGTGGCCCTTGATACCCACCATGCCGCGCTCTGTGGCAAAGTCGAGGAAGGGCTTCTCGAGGTCTTTGTATTCCTCGTTCATCACGAAGCAGATGTTCATCAGCGATCGGCTGTCTTCTTCCACCGTGCCATGGAACAGTTTGTTGCGGTCTATCTCGCCATAGAGAATCTCAGCACGCTCCTTGGCGCGGCGATCCATTTCGGTCACACCGCCCTGAGCTTTCACCCAGCGCATGGTTTCCAAGAGTGAGTATATAGGCACAACGGGTGGGGTGTTGAACATCGAACCCTTTTCCACGTGGGTGGAATAATTGAGCATGGTGGGCACCTCGCGATTCATCTTGCCCAGCATGTCATCTTTCACAATAATCATGGTCACACCTGCCATGGCCATGTTTTTCTGCGCACCAGCATAGATGGCGGTGTATTTCGAAACATCGACCGGCCGACTCATGATGTCAGAAGACATGTCGCCAATCAGGGGCACCGGACAATCCATGTCCTCGCGGGTCTCTGTGCCGTAGATGGTATTGTTGGTGGTGATGTGCAGATAGTCCAAGTCAGTGGGAATTTCAAAATCCCGTGGCATGTATGTATAGTTCTTGTCGGCAGAAGAAGCAACCTCGACCACCTCGCCATAGAACTTAGCCTCTTTCAAGGCTTTCTTGGCCCAAGCGCCGGTGTTGAGATATCCGGCCTTCTTGATCAGGAAGTTTGCAGGAATCTGGGTGAATTGCAATGAGGCACCGCCTCCGAGGAAGATAACGGAGTAGCCCTCCGGAATATTCAGCAATTCTTTAACTAAGGAAACAGCCTCGTCTACTACGGGTTGGAAATCCTTTGCGCGGTGGCTGATTTCCATAATCGACAAACCTGAACCGTTGAAGTCTAAGATTTGCTTTGCAGTGTTTTCGATCACTTCGCGGGGCAACATAGAAGGACCTGCATTAAAGTTATACTTCTTCATACACATAATATATTATAAAGGTTTATTTCGTTTGCGTTAATAGGGTTATATCTATCTGCAAACTTATGATTTTAATTTCAAATAGACAAATAAATCTGCGGTTTTTTGATGGGAAGCCAAATAATAAGAAATAAGAGTGAAGAGTGAGGAGTTAAGAGATAAGAGTGAAGAGTGAAGAATCACCGCGCAGCCAATTATGAATTATGAATTATGAATTCTGAATTGCAACCTCCTCTCGGCTTTGCCGAATCTTAGAATATCTGGAGAATATCTTTTTATGAACATAAAGCTCATCGCAGAAAATCTTACACTCTCGGCTTTGCCGAATCTTAGAATATCTGGAGAATATCTTTTTATGAACATAAAGCTCATCGCAGAAAATCTTACACTCTCGGCTTTGCCGAATCTTAGAATATCTGCTCACCCTCACTGCGTAGCCAAATGTGAATTGATATTTGTGACGAGTTGATGAGCTTGCGAATAATTTTTGAATTACAACGCGCAGCCAATTGTGAATTTTGAATATTGAATTGCAACGCGTAGCTAATTGTGAATTGAAAATTGTGAATTGTGAATTATCTTTACATTTTGTTTCTATATTTCTCTGATTTGAAAACAAAAAACCTCTGCGGCTGGAAATTCGTAAAATTCGCGTAATTCGTAGTTTGTTAATAATCAGTCGTTTAGCGGAGTAAACTTCAGTGGTATGGTTTTATCGTCCGCGGTTGCACCGTAAACGGTACGACGGTTAGGGCCTATTCGCATGATGACTACGCTGTCGACGCACCACCGCAAAAGCCGAACCGCGTAGCCGTTAAGCCCCAATCGTCGTGCCTCGTCAGAATTTTCGCTGTGCCGACCGAAAATATCCGCTGTGAACATGGCGCTTTTTCTGCTCAAAGAAGAATATGCAAATGTTAAAATTTGGTATTCTTTCTTGACATGTCAATATCTATTACCCTTCGCCAAGGGATTGTTGTTGACAAGAAATGATAACCACTTTCGTATTTTAAAAATAGTATAAATAGTGCGATTTGATGTTTCATGACATCCGAAACGTCCATAAGTCGTTTCTATTGACAAGACTGCCTGATTTGGAACAGATGTTTCACATGTGTTTCCGAAAGTTCCCGACGGTCACAATAGGCTCCTCATTTTCAGGATCTTGGACAATGCCAAGTTGAGTTTTTTTAACTAATTTGATTTAACCGTCATAACGCGCGCAGCCTTAACGAGTTACGCGAGATAGGTCCCGACGGCGGGGTTGACCCGGATTTGCCCATAAGGGAAAACTTTAGTAAATTTGCATTGCTTTAAGACTAAGAATCGATCATTCCGGCCGTAGGCCCCAATTCATATAGCAGATGAAAAAAAGTCCTGATGCTTGTTGGGACAGTGCGCTTGCGCTTATCCGTAAGAACGTCACCGATCAAATATATACCACATGGTTTAAGCCCATTGTCTTTGAGAACTTCGATGAAGCTCGCAAGATGATATTGGTGCAGGTACCCAGCCCGTTCGTGTATGAGTATCTGGAAGAGAACTTTGTGGATTTGCTCGGCAAGGTTCTGCAACACTGTTTTGGTGCCGGGGTGGGACTGTCTTATCGTGTTGTGACGGACAAGGAGCATAACCTCTCGCAGGATATTGAGGGCGAACCGGGCGGCGGAATCGACAAGCCATTGCCACGCACTCGGGCTAACCAGGCGCCCACTGTGCTCGATGCTGCCAAGCCACAACAGATTGATCCCCAGCTGAATCCACATCTCACTTTTTCTAATTACATCGAGGGAAACAGCAACATGCTTCCCCGCTCGGTGGGCATGTCGATTGCCGAGCATCCCAACACGATGCAGTTCAACCCCATGTTCATCTACGGACCGTCGGGCTGTGGGAAGACCCATCTTGTCAATGCCATAGGCGTCAAGGCCAAGCAGCTCTATCCCCAAAAGCGGGTGCTGTATATCAGTGCGCGCCTTTTCCAGGTGCAGTACACCAATGCGGTGTTGCAGAACAAACTGAACGACTTTATTGGTTTTTACCAGACAATCGACATGCTCATTGTGGATGATATTCAGGAATGGGTGAGTGCTGTCAAGACGCAGGAAACTTTTTTCCATATTTTCAACCACCTCTTTAGAAACGGCAAGCGCATCATTCTGGCCTCCGACCGCCCGCCCATCGAGCTCAAGGGCATGCCCGACCGACTGCTCACGCGTTTCTCGTGCGGTCTGATCGCTGAGCTTGAAAAGCCGAATGAGCAGTTGTGCATCGACATTCTGGAGAGCAAGATTCGTCGGGACGGACTGAATATACCGCACGATGTGGTGCAGTTTATCGCGCAGACCGCCAGTGGGAGTGTGCGCGATTTGCAGGGTGTGATCAATTCGCTGATGGCCTATTCCATTGTCTATAACTGTGATATAGACATGAGGCTGGCGGAGCGCGTCATCAAACGTGCGGTGAAGATAGACGACGAGCCGCTCACCATCGACGATATACTCGACAAGGTGTGCGTGCACTATAATGTCACGGCGGCGCAGGTCAATTCCAAGAGTCGGAAGCAAGATTTTGTGCGGGCACGACAAGTGTCGATGTATCTTGCGCAGAAATATACCAAGATGCCGGCCAGCCGCATCGGAAAACTGGTTGGCAACAGAGATCACTCGACTGTGCTCCACAGCTGTTCGCAAGTGGAGAAAAGGCTGAAAGCCGACAAGGCTTTCGGGGCAGAGCTGAGCAGCATAGAGAATTCTTTTAAGCTGAAGAAATAATTCAAGCAACGGGTTTCTACATCGACTTTTTTCGGCATCGACTTTTTTCGGCATCGACTTTTTCGGCATCGATTTTTCCGGCATCGACATTCCACGACATTCCACGACTTATAACTACCGTGTAATGCATCGTCACTACGCGCCAGCCAAATTATGAATGAATAACGAAGAACGAAGAATCAACGCGCCAGCCTAATTGTGAATTATGAATTATGAATTTTGAATTACTTCGAAGTCTCCAAGCTGCTGCGCTTGCTGCGGCGGTAGCTTCGGTAGTCGTCGAGTGGTATCTCTACCTCGGGTTCTACCAATGGGGGAGTGTAGGGAAGGTGGAACTGCATGTAACGGATGTTCAGCCCACGTTCCATCCACATTGATTCGTAATAGGTCTGGATGGTGAGCAAGGGCGAGCCAATCAGAGTTTCGGGTGTATCGTGATACAGGTCTTCCGTGCAGAAGTTCACGGGAAGATTGTTTTTCTCGACCATGAACTTGGTATAGGTAAAGAGAAAGTTCGAATCGGTTTTCAAATGAATGATGCCACCATCGGTTAAAAATTTGCGATAGCGCTCCATAAAAAACGTTGAAGAGAGACGTTTGCGCGGGTTTTTCATCTGCGGGTCTGAAAAGGTGAGCCATATTTCCTGAACCTCATCTTTCGCAAAGAAACGGTCTATCAACTCGATTTGAGTTCGCAGGAAGGCCACATTGGGCAGGTTTTGTTCCAAGGCTTGCTTGGCGCCGGTCCACATGCGTGCGCCCTTGATGTCCACGCCAATAAAATTAATATTGGGGAACAATTTGGCCAGCCCCACGGTGTATTCTCCCTTGCCACAGCCCAATTCCAAAACGATGGGGTTGGGGTTGTGGAAATACTGTTCTCGCCAATGCCCCTTCATGGGGAATGGCACGTTGTCGATAACGGAATAGGGATACTCGAAGACGTTCTTCATCTTCTTCATCTCTGCAAACTTGACTAATTTTCCTTTGCCCATGAGCTCTTATTTTAGGAGATACGGCTTGTTGTATGAGCCTTCTACGCTTATTTATAATGAATTGCAAAGGTAAAAAGATTTCCCCAAACTACCAATGTGGAAGGAGGAAATGTGATTGCGCGAAAGGCGGACTTGTATTGCGCTGAACGGAATGGTTGAAAGGTTGTTTCAGAATGTAATAAAAGAAATGGCCTTGCGTTATAGAAACAACCGTACTCATGATTTATGTTCCATCCACTATTGATTACATGTTGAAAACAAAACTCTTTTGTCACATATTTAACGGTATGTTGTTGGCCGGCATTCTTCTTGGGTCGGTTTCTTGCGGGTCGGACGAACCTTCTCCCGAACCGCCCCTGCCCACTCCGCAATCGTCTTCGCTCCTTAGAACGGAACGGTGGAAGGATGGGCATGCAGATTATAAATATGATAATAAACGACGTCTTGTTTCCTATGTATCCTACAAGGATCATGTGGTGGAGAGAGAGGTCAGCTACCAATACGATGTTCATCAGCATCGTATATATTCTGACATGACAGACTATATGCGCTTTCCTGATGCTCCGCTTATCTACAGGGACACGCTTTTTTTACGGGACGGATTGATAGACAGTGTTTCGGGCGTTATACAGGGTCATACTGTTTACCATTTCAAAATGCAGTATAATCATGACAGACAGCTTGTAAAAATTAATGTCGAGAATAGGTTTATGGGTAATGGGAATACTTTGAACGAGGAGCATGAATATATTTGGGAACAGGATGACCTGAAGGCTTTTATAAGCAACAGTAAACAAGAGACTTTTGAGCACAGAAATTACTTCTATACTTTACTAAGTGCATTTCCGCAATTTGCCATTCCTGCTCCCAATGCCAACCTTTATCCGTTGCAACGGGTGGGTTATCTGGGCAAGTTGCCGAAGCATTTGGTCCATAGTGAGACCGTTTCTTCTATACGTTCAAATCAGTCTACAACTTATGAATATACGATAGAAAAGGGATTGGTCAAGCAGTACTCGGTATATCTGTCTCCCGAAGTTCCTGTTGCCTCTGTAACATACAAATGGGGGAGGTAACTTTTCTGGATTGTGATAATCTCTAACCACACAAATTCACGCAGCCGAGAAAGAAAAAACACCAACTTATTTACACGAAAGCGCTGCAACTCACTGACAGAATATTGTGATAATCCGGTCGGTGAGCCACAGCGTAACACAGGTATCTTTTAATCAAAGAAAGGATTATATCTGCTGAACGGATGTGCCCCGTTCACGAACTAAATCTTCATAGAAATGTGCATGAGCCGACTGCATATAAGGAACTAGCCAAATCAGGCCAATGCCCAGTGAGAGAATGGAAAGCAACAGCCACCCGAGGAAGCTCAGGTCGAGGATAAACAAGTCCATCTTGTGGCCATCCATGAGCCTCATACTTTCCTCTATGGCTGCATCACAACCCATTTCCTGGTTGTCTCTGTAGACAAAGTGGGTCATGGCATAAGAGTAGCTTTTAATAAAACCGGGGATGATGAACAGCATCGTCCAGAGGAAAGTGTAGACGCCAACAAGCAATGGAATAAGCAAACTCTTGCTCCACCAAGGTTTTTTGTATCCGCGAAATATAGAACTGACGGAAACCTGCTCACCGCGTATCAAATCCAGAAACAACACACTTAACGACCATGCCAGCGGTATAGCAGCGATATAGAACAGAATTGAGATTGTGCTTTCCGCGATATCTTCGTTTAGACTGTTGGTCACAGCACCAATGGCCAAGAATATCAGATAGTAAACCAGTGTACAGAGAACAGGTGTTGTCCATCTGGAATTGAGCGATGCGAGCGCCCGGTTTTTGTAATCGTTTGTAGTTCCCATTCTGTTTAAATTTTGATTAATAAAAAAGTTGTCTTACCAGCTCAAGGTAAAACAACTTATATACGATGATGTATGTTTATTCAATAACCACTGTGGTCCACCCGTGTTTGTCCTCAATGGTACCATATTGGATGCCACGCAGGGTGTCGTAGAGCTTCTTGCTCCATGGCCCCGGCTTCTCCCCGAAGTTGTATCGCTTGCCGGTGTCGAGGTCGTCGAGATAGGATATGGGCGAGATAACGGCTGCCGTGCCACAGGCTCCGGCTTCCTCGAAGGTGTCGAGCTCTTCTTCGGGAACGGGTCGTCGTTCCACCTTGAGTCCCAGGTCTTCGGCTATTTGCATAAGGCTCTTGTTTGTGATCGAGGGTAGGATCGAAGTGGATTTTGGGGTGACGTAGGTGTTGTTCTTGATACCAAAGAAGTTGGCCGCACCACATTCGTCTACATATTTCTTTTCCTTGGAGTCGAGATAGAACTCGCTGGCATATCCTTTCTCGTGGGCAATGGCGTTGGCCTTGAGGGAGGCCGCATAGTTGCCACCCACCTTATATGTGCCTGTGCCGAGGGGAGCGGCACGGTCGTAGTCGCGAACGATGACGTAGGGGTTGCTGGCAAATCCGCCCTTGAAATAGGGACCAACAGGTGTTACGAAGATAAGGAAACAATATTCTGAAGCCGGGTGCACGCCCACCTGTGCACTTGTACCGATGAGCAACGGGCGGATATACAGCGTAGCGCCGCTTTCGTAGGTCGGGATGTACTCCTGGTTCAGGCGCACCACCTTCTTCACCATTTCCTCAAACAGTTCGGTGGAAACCTCCGGCATCATAATGCCACGGCATGTGCTTTGCAGGCGTGCAGCATTTTCGTCCATGCGGAATACGCGCACCTTGCCATCGGGGCATCGGTATGCCTTCATCCCTTCAAAGGCTTCCTGACCATAATGAAGGCAGGTAGCGGCCATGTGCAGATTGAGATACTCGTCTGAACTCACCTCTATCTCACCCCATTTTCCATCGCGGTAATTGCAACGTACGTTGTAGTCGGTCTTCATGTAGCCGAAAGACAAATTAGCCCAGTCCAGTTCTTTCATAATGACAGTGATTTTAAAGTTTTTACTTCTGATATGATGCAAAAGTACGAATAATAATAAGGTATTGCAACTTTTAGAAGGGTTTTCTATTCTTCTGACAATATTTTCTGTATCTCGGCATCGGTTTTGGTCAGCCGTTCCTTGCAAAGCTTGATGAGTTGCTGTGCTTTTTTCAGTTGCTTGGACATTTCGTCGATGTCGAGTTCGTTGTTTTCCAGCTTCTCCACAATATCTTCCAATTGGCGGATAGCCTCTTCATACTTGGTTTCTGTAGCCATGGTTTGTTTGTTGTTATATGATTGGGTGAAATGGGGAGCAGTTATCGGACAATTGATATGATTCTTCCATTCTCCACTTGGGTTTCTATCTCATCGCCCGCCTTGACTTCAGAGACATCGCGCACGGCTTTTCCCTTATGCAGTGTGATGCTGTAGCCTCTTTTCAGCAGAGTGTGTGGGTCGAGTGCTTTGAGTCTGATGTCCAATTGTTCAAGGTGATTGTTTTCCCGGGTGATGCGTCTTGCTATTGCGGGTCGTATGTTGGTGCAGATGAGTTGAAGGCGATGTCGGTTTTGGGTCAGGCGGTTGCCAATCAGCGAAACCATTTGTGCGGCGAGGCGGTCGAGTCGCGCTTCCTGCCGCGTTTTGACCAAGGAGAAGAGCATGGGTATGCGGTCGGCACAGCGGTTGAGCCTGTTGCGCTGCCGCTCCATGCGTTGCCCGACGCATGTGACAATTCGGTCTTGACAGTTGCCGATATGTGTCCAAACGTTGGCGAGGTTGCCAATGAGAAACGCCGCAGCCGCTGTGGGGGTCTTGACGCGGGTGTTCGACACCATGTCGAGGATGCTCTCGTCACGCTCATGCCCAATGCCGGTAATGACGGGCAATGGGAAATTGGCCACGTTTTCGGCCAACAGGAGCGTGTCGAAGCCGCTCATGTCGGCCGTGGCACCGCCTCCCCGTATAATCACCACCGCATCAAACTGTTGTGCCTGAGCGTTGATGTCGTTGAGTGCCGCAATAATGCTATGCTCCACCTGCTCGCCTTGCATGACGGCGGGGAAGAGTTTGGGGTAGAAGACAAAGCCGTAGTCGTTGGTTTCAAGTTGATTGCAGAAGTCGCCGTAGCCGGCTGCATGCTCGCTGGAGATAACGGCGATGCGCTGGGCAAACATCGGGATGGAGAGCTCTTTCTGCATGTCGAAAATGCCCTGTTCCTTGAGTTGCCGGATAATCTCGAGTCGTTTGCGGGCCATGTCGCCCATAGTGTAGGTGGGGTCGATATCTTGTACAATCCACGAAAAGCCGTATGCTTCGTGGAAATTGACCGTGACCAGTAGCAAAACCTTCATGCCGGCATGAAGCGGTTGTCCGGTGATTTGTTCAAACTTGGGTCTCAGCCGTGTCCATTGGGTTTTCCAGCACTTGGCCGAAGCCCGTGCCACGGGGGTGGCCGAGAAAAGATCTTTCTGAATGAGCTCCATGTAGCAGTGGCCGCGAACTTCACGCGCCTCCGACAGTTCAGCTTCCACCCAATAGGCAGAGCTAAGCGTTGTCTCCAGCACACCGCGCACGAGTGAGTTGAGTTCAAAAAGTGTTAGTCTCGTTTGACTCATAGCAAACTCCCATTCCTCATTCTTCCCTCTTCATTCTTCCCTCTTCCCTCTTCACTTATCTCTCCTCTCTTCATTCTTCCCTCTTCATTCTTCATTCTCCTCTCTTCTCTCTTCACTTCCTCTTTCCCTCTTCATACGCTTTCCAATAGTCAGGTATGCCATAGCCGTAGATGTTGTCGGGATAATCGGCGCGGTCAGCAGATTTGCGCACCAAGTCCATAATCTCGATGGCAGTTTTATGGGGCAGAGCCTGCCACAGGCATGTTACCATACCACAGGTGATGGGGGAAGCAAATGAAGTGCCATTGGCCGTGGTGATGACGCCGGAACCATCGATAACGGTTGACTGCACACCTTGTGCGGCCACGTCCGGCTTCACTCGCCCGTCTGCCGAAGGGCCTACCGAACTGAACGTAGCGTTCACGCTGTCGGCGCTCAGGGCAGCAACGGCCAGGATATTCGTGGCATCTGCCGGACAGTTGGTGCGCTTCCACGTACTCCGTCCCGCGTTCCCGGCACTGTTAACCAGTATCATACCCTTGCCGGCCATCATGGAAGCCGTTCGCGAAATGAGCGTAGTCTTGCCGTCTTGCTCACGGTATTTATGGTTGGTTGATTCGTCATCAAACTTGAAGTAACCGAGCGAAGAGTTCACCACGTCTGCCCCAACGGAGTCGGCATACTCAGCTGCCTGAGCCCAATAGTCTTCCTCAGCCAGGCTCTCGGTGCGACCATCCTCACTCCTGAGAAGCAGGAACGAGGCGTGGGGTGCTGTGCCAACAAATTTCCCCTCGATGTTGGCACCAATATCCGAGAGCACCATCGTGCCATGGTCAAGCTCGTCGTACAGGTTGGCGGTGTATGGATAGACAAAGTCGCGCTGCCCGATGATGTTCACATTCTTGAAGTAATCGATGCGGTTGACATTCATATAGCCACCGTCGATGATGGCAATGAGCATGCCGTCGCCCCGGAATCCCGCTTCGTGCAACTTCAGACCGTTCAGCATTTCGATTTGATGCCGGCCGCGTCCATAGCGATGTGTGCTGACTTCCCGCATGGCAGCCGAGTCTGCTACCACCGAGTCGGGTTTCTCAAGGTGGATAGAATCGGGTGTGGAAAACACCTTGACGCATTGGGTTACAAATGGAAATTGAGCCAGTTGGGGTAACAAACTCTCTTTCTCCGACTTGATGAGAACCGTGTTATTCCACTTGCTCCCGCCTATAACCTGCAGTCCTTCCTTGGTCAGTTTGTTGATATATTTTTCGGATAATGGTAAGTCCGTGGAGTCGAGAGGCAGGTTTTGCTTTCTCCTTCGCTGGAGCGACTTCTCGGATAAGAATTTCTCCGGATGTTTCAGCGAGTATGCCGAGCCCTTTTTATCTTTCAGACTTACCCTGAATATACTGAATTGGCCGTCGGGATAGGGCACTTTGGCTCTGTCTTGAGCCGACGTTGTCATGATGCCTGCTGCAAACAGGGAAAGAAGTAGTATTTTTTTCATGAGAATATTTACCTATTATTTATTGCAAAAGTAGTGTGAAAAAGGCGGAACTCCAAATCTTTTTCGTACTTTTGCAAGAGCTCTATGGATAAAGACAATAAGCAAGCAACGTTAGAATTGGGCACCAAGCCTGTAGGCAAATTGCTGCTACAGTATGCCTTG
>NZ_GG704780.1:55630-165337 GCF_000160535.1 Hallella bergensis DSM 17361
ATAGCGATGACCGCATCGTCCCTGTACAATATTATTGACCGCATTTTTATTGGTCAGGTGGTTGGGGCGATGGCCATTTCCGGACTCGCCATCACATTTCCTTTTATGAACCTCTCTGCTGCCTTTGGTGCAGCTGTGGGCGTTGGAGCCTCCACGGCCATCTCCGTGAAGTTGGGACAACGCGACTACCGCACGGCCGAGCACCTGCTGGGCAATACGGTTACGCTCTCGCTGCTTGTGGGTATTTGCTTTGGTCTGGTCTGTTTTATATTTCTCGATCCCATTCTCCGCGTCTTCGGTGCCAGCGACGAAACGATCCCCTACGCCCGGAGTTTCATGCAAGTCATTCTTCTGGGTAATGCCGTGACACACCTGTACTTTGGCATGAACGCTGTACTCAGAGCAGCTGGAAAGCCTCGCCAAGCCATGCGAGCAACGATCGTCACTGTGGTGTTGAACATTATCTTCGTTACGATTTTCATTCTATGGTTTGGCTGGGGAATACGCGGGGCAGCCTTCGCCACAATTCTTTCACAGTCGCTGGCCTTGATTTATCAGATGCGCTTGCTGACCAACAAACGTGAGTTTTTGCATCTGAAACCGGGAATATACCGATTGAAAAAGGTTTTGGTCAAGAATATTTTAGAGATTGGCATCTCTCCTTTCATGATGAATGTGTGTGCATGTATCATTGTTATTTTCATGAACAACCAGTTTGTGAAATACGGTGGCGACCTCTCTGTGGGTTCATACGGCATAGCCAACTCCATTGGAACGGTTTTCGTGATGTTCGTCTTCGGTGTCAACCAGGGCATGCAACCCATCGCGGGATACAACTACGGCAGTCAGCAGCTTGACCGTTTGATGCGCGTGCTGAAACTCTCCATTATCGTTGCCACGTGCATCATGACCTTCGGCTGGTTTATAGCCATGTTTCTTCCCCATTTCTGTGCGCGGATGTTTACATCTGACAGCGAACTGATTCGCCTGTCGGTCAGGGGTATCCGCCTCAACATGCTGTTCTTTCCTATGATTGGATTCCAGATGGTTGTTACCAACTTTTTCCAATGCATTGGAAAGGTCAAGATCAGCATATTCCTATCTTTGTCCAGACAATTACTCTTTTTATTGCCGCTCTTGGCAACGCTTCCGAGATTCTTCGGAGTGGACGGCGTATGGTATTCCTTGCCGGCATCCGACGTCGTCGCGGCTGTTGTCGCAGCCATTGTTCTGGCTGTATTCATGAAGAGATTCCATCAGCAATTAACATCACAACATCATGGATAAACCCAAAATGATTATTAACATCGGCCGCCAAATCGGATCGGGTGGGCGAATCATTGCCAAGCAACTGGCCGACGAGTTCGAATGTTCCTTCTACGACAAGGAGTTGCTGAATCTTGCGGCCAAGGAGAGCGGGTTCAGTGAGAAGTTCTTTGAACAAAATGATGAGAAGAAGGGCTTCCTGAAATCTTTGTTCCATGTCCACATGCCTTTGTTGGGCGACAACAATTTCTATAAGAACAATTTCTCCCAGGAGAATCTCTATCTCTTCCAGAGCAACGCGATACGCAAGGCTGCCGATCAGGGAAACTGTGTGTTCGTGGGAAGAACTGCCGACTATGTGCTGCGCAACTACAAGAACACGGTCAACATCTTCATCACGGCCAACATGGACCAACGCATTCAGCGTGTGTGCAAGCGGCATGGTTGGGACAGAGCCACTGCACGCAAATACATCACTCATCAGGAAGACGACCGGGCATCTTATTACAATTACTATACCGGCAAACAGTGGGGACATTCTGAGAGCTACGACCTGTGCATCAATTCGAGTTTGCTGGGCGTTGAGGGGACATCGGCGTTTATTGCCGATTTCATCCGCAGGAGATTTAACCTGAACGGGCAGCACAACCAGCCGAATCAAGCTCAAGGCAAATGAAAATAGGAATTATCAGCGACACCCACAGCTGCTGGGACGACAGGTTCGAGACTTACTTTGCCGATTGTGACGAAGTGTGGCATGCCGGCGATATCGGTAGCACCGAGGTTGCCGACCGTTTCGAAGCGATGAGGCCTACTTTCAGGGCCGTGCATGGCAATATAGACGACGACAAGTTGCGTGCGCGCTATCCCGAGGTGCTCCGTTTGAAGGTCGGCTCCATCGAGGTGCTAATGACCCACATTGGCGGCTACCCCGGCAGATACGACCGTTCGATAGCGGCGCAGTTGCGTGCCAATCCGCCCCGGTTGTTCATCTCCGGACACTCGCACATTCTCAAGGTCATGCCCGACAAGCGCCTCAATCTCTTGCACATCAACCCCGGTGCAGCGGGAAAGACGGGGTGGCACAAGGATAGAACACTCGTCAGGCTGACCGTCGAGGACAATCAATTCACGGATTGTGAGGTTATAACATTGGGAAAACGATAACACGATGAAGAAGATACTATTATTAGGCTCAGGCGAACTGGGCAGGGAATTTGTCATAGCGGCCAAGCGGGCCGGACAATATGTAGTGGCATGCGATCATTACGAGCATGCACCGGCCATGCAGGTGGCCGACGAATGTGAGGTGTTCTCCATGCTCGACGGCGACGCCTTGACTGCCGTGGTGGAACGGCATCAGCCTGACATCATTGTGCCGGAGATTGAGGCCATTCGCACCGAGCGCCTTTTCGATTTTGAAAAGGCGGGCATACAGGTTGTCCCCTCGGCCCGCGCGGCGAACTACACGATGAACCGGAGGGCTATCCGCGACTTGGCTTCACGCGAGCTCGGGCTGCGCACAGCCCAGTATTTCTATGCCAAAACCTTTGAGGAATTCAAGCATGCCGCCGACCAAATCGGTTATCCGTGTGTGGTCAAGCCTCTGATGTCATCCTCCGGGCACGGTCAGTGTTATGTGCATAACGAGGAAGAGTTGGAAGAAGCTTTCCGCGAGGCGATGGAAGAGGGCCGCGGCGATGTGAAGGAGGTGATCATCGAAGAGTTCATCGACTTCGATTCCGAGTTCACATTGCTCACCATTACACAACAGAACGGAACGACTTTGTTTTGCCCTCCGATTGGACACGTCCAGAAAGGCGGCGATTACCGAGAAAGTTGGATGCCTTTCCACATTCCTGATGAAGCCCTGAAAACAGCCGAACACATGGCCGACGAAGTGACCAAGGCACTGACCGGAGCCGGACTCTGGGGTGTGGAGTTTTTCCTGACGAAGCAGGGAGAAGTCATCTTCTCGGAGCTTAGTCCGAGGCCTCACGACACCGGTATGGTGACCCTCAGCCACTGTACCAACCTCAGCGAGTTTGAACTGCATTTCCGTGCAGTCATGGGTCTGCCTATCCCGGCTATCCACTTGGAACATCACGGTGTGTCGGCGGTGGTGCTCTCGCCCGTCGAGTCCGACACACCCTTGGATTATCAGCTCGAAGAAGTGTGTGCCGAAGACCGTGCGCGGGTTCGTATCTTTGGCAAACCGCAGGCTCATGTTGGCCGTCGCATGGGCGTGGTGCTGTGCTACGACGAGGTGGGCAGCGACATGAACTGCCTGCGCGACAAGGCCAAGCGGCTGGCGAAAACGGTGTTGGGAACAGACCCATATATGAAAAAATAAGCGTATGAAATTAGGTGAAATCATAGACCTCCCCAAGATATTGGATCCCCGGGGCAATCTCACGGTGGTTGAGCAATTCAAGAATGTGCCTTTTCCTATCAGCCGGGTGTATTGGGTTTATGATGTACCGTCGGGCGAACACCGGGGCGGGCATGCCCACAAGCGCTGCCGCGAGTTTATCGTTGCCGTGAGCGGGTCGTTCACGGTCACTTTGGACGACACCGAGCACAAATCTTCTTTCCTGCTGAACCACCCCTACCAAGGACTTTTGGTGGAGACCGGAGTGTGGCGTACGCTGGAAGATTTCTCGTCGGGAGCCGTGTGCCTTGTGCTGGCAGAACTTCCCTTCGACGAGGAGGACTATATTCGTGATGATGACGAATATAGAAACTATGTGAACTCATGTTTGAAATAACACGATACACTGCTGATCGGAAGACGGCTTGGGACGATTTCGTTGCACGGTCCAGGCAAGGTACGTTTTTGTTTTGCCGCGACTATATGGACTATCACAGCGATCGTTTCCACGACCATTCGCTGATGGTCTGGAGCAACGATGCGCTCGTCGCCGTGCTTCCGGCCAATCAGGAAGCTGGCGTGTTGTGGTCGCACCAAGGACTGACTTATGGTGGGTTGCTCACGCTTGATAAGACCGGGGCGGCAGAGGTTTGCGACATTTTCCGCCACATCAACAACTACCTTCGTGCCCACGACTTCCATCGTGTTGTCTACAAGCCGACGCCTTGGATCTACCATCGGTTGCCGGCCGAGGAAGATTTGTATGCTGTGTTCAATGTTTGCCGGGCGCGGCTGACGGTCAGGAATGTCGCGTCTGTTGTCAATCAGGCAAATGCTCCGAAATGGAGTCGCGACCGACACTATGGTGCCAACAAGGCGCACACGCATGGGGTGGTCGTCGCGCAGCGAGATGCCGACTTTGCACTGTTCTGGAACATACTCACCGATAACCTGAAAACCACCCACCAGGCCACACCGGTGCATACGCTCGAGGAGATTCAACGACTGTATGCCGCCTTTCCCGACAACATCAAACTCTACACTGCCCGGCTCGGCAACGAGGTGCTGGGAGGGGCTCTGCTCTATGTCACGCCGCGTGTCGTTCACGCGCAGTATATATCGGCCTCGCCAGAGGGTAAGCGTGCGCATGTTGTCGACGCGATATTCCGAACCATTCTCACGCAAGACTATCGCCACTGCCCGTATTTCGATTTCGGTACCTCCAATGAACAACGGGGACGGGTGCTCAACGAGGGTCTTGTCTATCAGAAGGAGGGCTTTGGCGGGCGCGGCGTGTGCTACGACTGGTATGAGTGGGACGTATAAATCCAAACCAACCAACCTTATTATATAGATGAACACGATTCCTTATCTTTCCCTACAGGCTGTCACGGCCCTGCATCGTGACGAAATACAAGAGGCTGTGGCACGTGTGGTGGACTCCGGCTGGTATCTTCAGGGCGAGGCCAACGCCCGGTTCGAAAGGGAATATGCCGATTACATCGGTACGCAGCATTGTGTGGGCTGTGGCAACGGCCTCGATGCCCTGACACTCATCTTCCGTGCCTATAAGGAGTTGGGCGTTCTCCACGACGGCGACGAGGTCATCGTGCCGGCCAACACGTATATTGCCTCCATACTTTCAATTACGGAGAATGGGCTTACCCCTGTCTTGGTAGAACCTCGGGCGGATAACCTGCAACTCGACGACACGCTGATAGAGCAGGCGATCACGTCTCGTACGCGCGCCATTCTCTTAGTTCATCTCTATGGGCGAAATGCCTGGACACCCGCCATACAACGTATCTGCGAGCAACACCAGCTGAAATTGATAGAAGACAATGCGCAGGCGCAAGGGTGTGGCAATTCACAATTCACAATTTTCAATTCACAATTAGGAGCAACGAAGGGTAGGTCGAATTGTGAATTGAAAATTGTGAATTGTGAATTACCCCCCTCCGCTTCGCCTAATTGTGAATTGAAAATTGTGAATTGTGAATTGCCCTGCACTGGTTCCTTGGGTGATGCGGCTGCCCATTCGTTTTATCCCGGCAAGAATTTGGGGGCGCTCGGGGATGCCGGAGCCGTGACGACCAGCGACAGGACATTGGCGGACACGGTCAGGGCTTTGGGCAATTACGGGTCGAGCAAGAAGTATGTGTTCCCGTTTCTGGGTCGGAACAGTCGCTTGGACGAAATACAGGCGGCCGTGCTGAGTGTCAAGTTGAAGTATCTCGATGAGGAAAATGCGCGACGCAAGGCCATCGCCAACTATTATTACACCCATATCGACAATCCCTTGATAGTGCTTCCCGGCAAGGCGGAGTGGAGGGCGGCCGTGCCGGCCGATGTCTCCGGTCGTTGGCGCAACGAGGATTGTGTGTATCATATCTTTCCCGTGCTGTGCGAGCGTCGCGACGACTTGCAGCGATATTTGGGAGAACAGGGCATTGGTACGATGATCCACTATCCCATTCCGCCACATCAGCAGGCGTGCTATTGGGAGTGGAACGCCCTGTCGTTGCCCATCACCGAGCACATCCACCGCTGCGAATTGAGCATTCCGTGCAACCAGACCATGACGGATGCGCAAGTAGAGGATGTTTGTAGGGCGATAAACGACTTCGGAGTGAAGAAAGAAAAGTGAAGAGTGAAGAATGAAGAGTGAAGAAAGAAGAGTGAAGAAAGAAGAGTGAAGAGTGAAGAAAGAAGAGTGAAGAGTGAAGAATGAAGAGTCAACGCGCAGCTTAATTTTGACGAGTTGAGAGCTTGCGAATAATTTTGAATCACAGCGCGTCAGCCTAATTATGAATTATGAATTATGAATTAAAAAATCCCTCCGCTCGACTTTGCCGAATCTTAGAATATCCAGAGAATATCTTTTCATGAACATAAAGCTCATCGCAGAAAATCTATTCGTTTGCTTCGCAAACAATCTAAGAATATCTCCACAACCCTTGCCAGCCTAATTATGAGTGAAGAACGAAGAGGGATGAGGAAAGAGGAAAGAGGAAAGGGTCAACGCGCCAGCCAATTGTGAATTGTAAATTGTGACGAGTTGAGAGCTTGCGAATAATTTTGAATCACAGCGCGTTAGCCTAATTATGAATTATGAATTTTGAATTATTAAGACATTCGTCCTTTAAAATTTCGTTTATTTGAAAACTCAACCCTCTCCGTTCTGAAATTGGAGAAATTCGCGTTATTCGTAGTCCGTTAATAATCAGCGGTTTAGCAAATTACACGTAAGGAGTCTCATTTTGTCATCCGCGATTACATATCGAATCGCAGTGCGGTTAGAGCCTCGTCGCATGACGACAAGACTTTCGTCGCATGACCGCGAAGCCCTAACCGCACCACCATGAAGTCCCAATCGCCGTGCTACGTCAGAATTTGCGGTGTGCCGAACCGAATTTCCCGATCGAAACATGGCGTCTTTTTCTCTGAAAGGAACAAAGAAAATCATCAGTTTTTGACCAATTGATTTTACATCTATCGTTGTCACTCAAGTAGAATACAAATGTGCAAGTCCTCTCGTCATGCGCCATGACGTTGAATAAGCCGGTAGGTATGCAGGTTGTACTATGCCGGTTAGGGTGTGCAACTGAAAACGATAGGAGACTATGCCACGACATCCATGTCACGAGAGAGTGATTTGTTTGATTCTTGCCCTCAAAACTGCAGATTCTCGATAGTTATGGCTAACTTTGCAGGCAGGTTAGGTGGCGTTTCAGATGCGTGCTCAATGCGAAAGGAATGGGAAAAGGAGGAGCGATATTGTTGCGCTGATTTTTGAACACCTACTGACCCGCATAGCGTATGAGGAAGATGAAAGTGGCGATAGTTGGCGGTGGTGCAGCCGGATTTTTTGCGGCCATAGCAGCCAAGGAGCAGAATGCTAATGCCGAGGTTACGATTCTCGAGAAATCGGCCAAGGTATTGGGCAAGGTGGCCATCACCGGTGGTGGTCGCTGCAATCTGACCAACTCGTTTGAGGAGATACACGATCTCAGGCAAGCCTATCCGCGTGGGTTCAGGCTGATGAAGAGACTGTTCAACCAGTTCGACCATCGCGATGCGTTCCGGTGGTTCGAGGATCACGGCGTGAAGCTTGTCACGCAGGACGACCAATGTGTGTTTCCGCAGTCGCAGGATGCGATGAGTGTGGTGCGTTGTCTTGTGGACGAAGCCCACAGGCAGGGCGTGCGTGTGCTGACCGGCCGCAAGGTTGTCGGGGCAAAGGTGGACAGCCGAGGTGGCTGGACTGTGCTTTTTGATGATGCGGATTCGGAACATTTCGACAGAGTGGCCGTCACCACGGGTGGCATGCCCAAGACGGGTGATTTTCTCATGCTTCGGCAACTGGGTCATGATGTGGAACAACCCATTGCGTCGCTCTTCACCTTTCACATCAACGACCCTGAACTCTCTGCGCTGATGGGAACGGTGGTCAGCCCTGTCTTGGCCTCCATTCCCGGAACCAAGATGCGCAGCGAGGGGCCTCTGCTGATCACGCACTGGGGCATGAGTGGTCCGGCTATCCTCAAGTTGTCATCGTATGCGGCCCGCTACCTGCAGGAGTGCAACTACCAATCGGCTGTGGCGGTCAATTGGCTGGGCGAACTCCATCGCGACACTGTGTGGCAGGAGTTGCAACAGCAGGTTAACATGCATCCGCAGAAACAACTGCTGTCCGTGCGCCCGTTCGGGTTGCCGTCCCGCCTGTGGCAATACCTGTTGCAAAAGACGAGCCTGAGCGAAGACCGGCGGTGGGCAGAGTTGGGAACCAAGAGTATGAACCGCCTGGCAGAAACGCTGACCAACGACACGTATCGGATTAATGGGAAGGGAACTTTCCGCGACGAGTTTGTGACGTGTGGTGGCGTGTCGCTCCGCGATGTGGACTACAACACGTTGGAGAGCAAACGGTGCGGCGGCCTCTATTTCGCCGGCGAGGTGCTCAACATCGATGCCATTACCGGAGGGTTCAACCTGCAGGCGGCCTGGACCACCGGCTATGTGATGGGGCGACATATCGCCGGCGACTGATGGCCGATTAGGAAAGTGACCGTAAATAGATAGCAGATATGGAACTGAAAGCAGATTACGAGACCATGATTCGGACCAACCTGTCCGAATATCTTGGAAGAAAGGGTGAGGTGGATGAGCGTCTGCCCGAAGCACCCGACATTGAGGCGCTCTGGGGCAAGATAGGCGAGAGCTATTTGCCCGATGCCATTCGCGAGTTTAACACCTATCCCACGGTTGCGCTGGGATGGGTGATGTATGTCGGTATGGCCGTGGCCAAGTTCTGGGACGAGGACTGGGAGCGCTATCAGAAGGAGGAGGATTTGTATACAACCCTTCGCGACAAGTCCGGTTTTGACCATTTGGACGACTATGTTCGCGGTGAGGTGCTGCGACTTGACGATGCCGGAGCTGAGAAATTGCAGGCCGTGGTGAGAGAGGCTTCGGCAAGGGTGTATGGCCTGATGTGCCGGCTGAACTTGGAACCGGGCACCGAAAGTGCCTTCCGTGCTTTTGTGGCGGCTCTGCACCAGATGTATCTCATGGGTGCAGCCATGCAGCTCAGGCGCATGGGTTACCACATGACCCAGCTGGGAGGTGGACATGACTGATTTCCGCGACTTGTCTTGCCCATTCAGATTTTGCAAAAGCGAACTTTTGAAACGGATGAATTGATCGAATGTTGAAAGAGTTTTTTATCGTAAGTATAGGTAGTTTCTTCGGTGGCGGCATGCGCTTTTTGGTGTCCGGGGCGCTCCGCGCTGTCTCCATTGTTCCGTTCCCCCTCGGCACTTTTGCTGTCAATGTGCTGGGCTGCCTGATATTTGGTTTTGTCTCAGGACTTTCCCTTACCTCCGGAGAGGGTGGGAGAGGGGTGTCGGCAACCACTAAACTCTTGCTGACCACGGGCTTTTGTGGTGGATTCACCACGTTTTCCACCTTTATGAAAGAGAGTTCCACGCTGATGAAAGAAGACAACTTTGTCTATCTGGCCCTTTATGTGGTATCGAGTTTGGTGGTTGGCTTTCTTGCCATGATAGGCGGCCATGAGGCTGCAAAGATGCTGTAGGCTGAGCCTGACGTGGTCTTAGCCTGAGTCGAAAAGGCCGACACGCTGCGCCGTTAACGGTAAAAGTGTAGTTTAAACGTTAATAGATGTTGTGCGCGGACACAAAAATGTTGAAATGGGTTAAATATAAGGGGTTGGATTTGGAGTGTAAGCCTAAAAGCCCTATCTTTGCAATATCATTAAGTAAAGAATCATTTAGGTTATAGGTTAGTAGTTTAATTAGGTTTTTAGTTTTCATTAAAGTGAACAGAAGATTGTTCAGAACATAGGTTATTAGTATTTAAGGTTTTATAAAAGATTAGGATAACACATTGACGCGAGATAGTTGGCGAACGCCGTGAGGCGGGAACCTACTCTCAAGCATCAAACTGAAAATGACAGAATAAAGATAGAAGCAAGGCTCGTTGGAGTCTTGCTTTGTTGTTATTCCACCAACGCTTCGCATAGCTTTCGTTGCAATACGCGCGCATCGAGCACCGACATCTGCGTGTCCATGATGGCAAACGCCAGCAAATGGCCGTTGCTGCCACGGCAGTATCCGGCCAACGAGCTGATGCCGTAAGGATGCGACAGGGTACCCGTCTTGGCGCGGATTTTCCCCCGCGTCTTGTTGCCCGTCATCTCGCGCCGTATGGTTCCGTCCACTCCGGCAATGGAAAGGTCGTTGTACAATCGCTCGTATATGGGGCTGTGACGATGACCGAAGCGCAGAATGGTGGTCAGGGCGAGGGGCGACAAGTGGTTGTGAATGCAGAGTCCGCAGCCGTCGTGAACAACGAGGGCGGAGTCTTTCAGTCCGAGTGAGTCGCGCATGAAGCCGCGAAGGTAGTCTACGCCGGCCAGCACGGGATTGGCTCGAGGGTTTACCCGATGCCCAATGGTGTAGAGCATGGCCGTGGCTTGCGTGTTGGAACTGTTCTTCCACATGCGGCGGGTGACATGGTTTATCGGTCTGAGGAGACGGTAAACGCAGTGCATTCCCTTGGGCATGTCGCCCAGCACCATCTGACTGTCGGCCACGGTTATGCCTTGGGCGCGCATGGCATACTTGAGTTCCCTGATGGCATGTTCGTGACCTTTGTAGAGAATGCCATAGCGCGAAAAGCTCAGATCCCATGGAAACCAGTGTTCCTCGCTTTCCACGGGTTCGGTGATGGTGAGGTCGACATACAGTTTGCCGCCTATCTTGGTGATGCCCCGACGCCTCACCGCTGCAGCGAACTTGGCCAAGTCAGGCGCCTGCAACTGTGGGTCGAGGCCGGCGCGAAAGGCCACGTCGCCCTGAAGCAGTCCGTTGTTCACCTGCCCGCGTGTGTATACGCCCGTTTCGTACATGTAGTCTGTGCCGAGGAGATGTAGTCCGGCCACACCGCTGAGCAGTTTCATGCATGATGCCGACGACATGGCCAGGTTTTCGTTGAGGCCATATACGGGTTTGTCCACAGTGAGGTCGTACACGTGGAAAGCAAACTGCCCTTTCACCCTTGGCTTTTTTCCAAAGGCATCGAGGCGGTTTTGCAGGGCCGTGTCCACTGTTTCGGGTGGGCGTGCTGCGGATGAATTAAAAGAGCTGGTGTTGGTTTTCTTGTCACTGCCACATCCCGTTGCCAGAAACAGGCAAAGGAATGTCAGAATGGAAATATAGAATTGATGAGTTGACTTCAATCTGTTATGTTCTTTTTTGGTGTCCGTGCAGCGTTATGCAAAGGCTTCTTGCTGCCGGTTTCTGTTCTATTAGAGTTTTTTAAAAGGCATACGCCAGTCGCAACCTTCGCGCCATCGGGAGCATCCGAAGGCTGTTTTCCCCTTAACAACATGACCCCTTCCACACTTGGGACATGCGTCTCCTTCTTTCACCGCCGGGGTTGCCGTGGCCGCAGATTTGCGTTTTCCGGACTTCGGTTTGCGTTTGGTGGCAGACGGTTGGGCTGAGGACTTGGCTGAGTCGGCCGGTTTGGGTGCAGGTTTCTGCTCAACAACGTCTATCTGCCGGTTGCTGTTGTCGTGCAATACATCCTGAACGATGCTTGTGACCTGCTCTTTGAGTTCGTTGATAAACTGCTCGGGGCTGTATTGGCGTGCCTCAATGTCGCGCAGTTTCTTCTCCCAAATACCCGTCAGTTCACAGCTTGTGAGCAGACGTTCGCGAATCGTGTCAACAAGTTGGATGCCCGTTGGGGTGGCCACCAGGTTCTTACGCTCGCGCCGAATATAGTGGCGTTTGAAGAGCGTTTCGATGATTCCCGCGCGCGATGACGGGCGGCCGATGCCGTTTTCTTTCATGGCAGAGCGGAGCTCCTCGTCGTCCACAAACTTCCCCGCCGTCTCCATGGCCCTGAGCAAAGAAGCCTCGGTGTAGTATTTAGGCGGAGTTGTTTGTTTCTCGGTCAGCGTAGGCTGGTGTTCTCCCGACTCTCCCTTCACGAATGTGGGCAGGGTACGCTCCTCGTCGGCTTTCTTGGCATCTTCCTCATCTTGCTCCTCGTCCTTCGAATAAACGGTCCGCCACCCCGGGTCCAGAATCTCTTTGCCTGTTGTTTTGAACTCCACCTGGTCGACCTTTCCCAGCACAGTTGTCGTGGAGAATTTGCAATCGGGATAGAAGGCCGCAATAAAGCGACGGGCAATCAGGTCATAAACCTTGAGCTCGAAGTTGGTAAGCCCGGTCGCCACCTGTCCCGTGGGGATGATGGCATGGTGATCAGTCACTTTCGAGGTATCGAATACGCGCTTGGGCTTGGGCAGTTTGGCTGCCATGCCTGCCAGCGTTTTGATGATGTCGAGATAGGGTTTTTTCCCCGCTGTCGTCATCTGGCTCACACCATTCAGTATGTTTGGACATTGCGGATAGATGTCGTCAGAAAGATATTGCGTGTCCACACGTGGATAGGTGGTGAGTTTTTTCTCATAGAGTCCCTGTATCAGGTTGAGCGTCATCTCTGCCGAGAACCCGAACTTGCGGTTGCAATCCACCTGCAATGAAGTGAGGTCGTAGAGTTGTTTGGGCATTTCCTTGCCCTGCTTTTTCTGCACACTTGTCACCATGAAGAGTTTTCCATCGATGGTGGCGAAGTCTTTCTCACCCTCTTCCTTGGACAAATACTTGCCCGATGTGGCGGTAAAAAGCGTGTCGCGATAAATGGTGGACAGCACCCAATAGGGTTCCGGCTTGAAATTGTCTATCTCTTTCTGCCGGTTCACAATCAGGGCGAGCGTCGGAGTCTGCACCCGTCCCACCGACAGTACCTGGCGGTTGCGACCATACATCAGCGTGTAGAGCCGTGTAGCATTCATGCCCAACACCCAGTCGCCGATTGCCCGGCACAGTCCTGCCAGGTAAAGGCTCTCGTAATTGTTCTGTTCTTTCAGGTTGTTGAAGCCCTCCTTGATAGCCTCATCGGTCATCGACGAAATCCAAAGTCGCTTCACCGGGCACTTCACCTGGGCCAACTGCATCACCCATCGCTGGATCAACTCACCCTCCTGACCAGCATCACCGCAGTTCACAATCATCTCGGCCTGACTATACAGGCGTTCAATGGTTTTGAATTGGCGCTCAATACTTTCCCCGGGAATGAGTTTTATGCCGAAACGTTGCGGTATCATGGGCAGGGCTGCCAGTGTCCAGTACTTCCAGTTTGTCATATAGTCGTTGGGCTCCTTCAGCTCACACAGGTGACCGAAAGTCCAGGTCACTTGGTAGCCATTGCCTTCCATATAGCCATCCTTGGACACATTCGCGCCAAGAATCCTCGCGATATCTCGTGCCACACTGGGTTTCTCCGCAATACAAACTATCATAATTTCAGCATATCTTGGGGCACAAAGTTACTAAAAACTTTAGTTAAATAATGCCAAATCAATAGTATAATCGTAATTTTTACGTAATTTTGATTGACAGTTCGAACAAAAACGTTATGAAAATCGGATTATTTATACCTTGCTATGTCGACGCTCTCTACCCCGAGACCGGCATAGCAACTCTTAAATTGCTTCGTTATTTAGGTCTCGACGTGAGCTATCCCGAGAAACAAACCTGCTGCGGACAGCCTATGGCCAATGGCGGATTCGAGGACATGGCCCGCCCACTCGCCCGGAAATACGACGATATGTTTAAGGAGTTCGACTACGTGGTAGCCCCGTCGGCATCGTGTGCCGCTTACGTGCGCTACTTCCATCCCGACTTGCTGAAAGGCGAAGACCACCCTTGTGTAAGCGCCGCAAAAACCATGGACATCGTGGAATTTCTGCACGATGTGATCAAAATCAAGTCACTACCGGGCAGCTTCCCCCACATCGTGAGTGTACACAACAGCTGTCATGGGGTGAGGGAATTGGGACTGTCGTCGCCCTCGGAGCAGCACATCGCACCTTTCAACAAGATCGTCGACTTGCTGAAGCTTAAGCAGGGCATCACCGTCAAGGAGCCGGAGCGGCCGGACGAGTGCTGTGGTTTTGGCGGGATGTTTGCCGTCGAGGAGCCCGACGTGTCGATCCGTATGGGTAGCGACAAGATAGAACGACACATGGCCACGGGGGCGGAATATGTTACTGCACCCGACTCGTCGTGCCTGATGCACATGGCCGGACTCGCCAAGAAACAGAAAAAAGATATTAAATTCATTCATGTGTCACAGATATTGGCAGCTGGGATTTAGCTATTCGCCATGTATCGCATGGTCAACGATGAATTTAATGAGTCATTGAGCTTGCCAATCACTTTGAATTAGGAATATGAGTACAATACATTCACAGAGAGCACGGGAGGTCCTCAAGGATTATGACGATGTAAGCCGACACGACCAAACCTTCTGGTCGATACGCACTTTTCGCGATATCATGGCCGGGATGCTTCCTGAATGGGAGTCGCTGAGAAACCATGCCTCCGATATCAAGAGGCACGTCATTACCCACCTGGCCGACTATTTGGAGGAATTTTCAAATCAGCTGGAAAGCCGTGGGGTGGTGGTTCATTGGGCGAAAAATGCCCAAGAACTCAACGAGATAGTCTATGGCATACTTGTAACCAACCAGGTAGACAAGTTGGTGAAATCGAAGTCCATGCTCACCGAGGAATGCGGCCTGAACGATTATCTGAGCAAACGGGATATCGATGTGGTGGAAACCGACCTCGGCGAGCGTATTCTTCAACTCATGGGCAAGGCCCCAGCACATATCGTTGTGCCGGCTGTCCACATCAAGCGTGAAGACGTGGGTAAGATGTTCGAGGCCAAGGGCATCTCCAAGGAAGTGGGCAACTACGACCCTACCTACCTTACCTATTGTGCCCGAAAGAATCTGCGCAACGAGTTTCTCGAAGCCCAGGCTTGCCTTACCGGTTGCAATTTCGGTGTGGCCAAGACGGGTGACATGGTGGTTTGCACCAATGAGGGGAATGCTGACATGGCAACCTCGATACCGAAACTCCACATTGTGACCATGGGTATCGAAAAATTAGTGCCCGACTACGAAAGCTTAGCCGTTTTCCAACGTCTGCTTTGCCGCTGCGGCACCGGACAACCCACCACCACGTTCACCTCTCATTTCCGTCAGGCACGGCCTGGAGGCAAAATGCACGTCGTGCTCTTGGATAACGGGCGAAGCGACATTCTGGCTAACGAGCAGCATTGGCAAACACTGAAATGTATTCGTTGTGGAGCCTGTATGAATACCTGTCCCGTATATCGCAGGTCTACCGGACCAAGCTATACCTATTTTATTCCCGGCCCTATCGGCATCAACCTGGGTATGCTGGCAGACCCCGTGAAATACAGCGACAACGTCTCGGCCTGCACACTCTGTCTCAGTTGCGACAAGGTTTGCCCCGTAGAGTTGGAGCCCGGGTCGCAGATTTATTATTGGCGGCAGGAGCTTGATGCGCTCGGCAAGTCGGATCAGATGAAAAAGGTCATGTCGAAAGGCATGAGCCTGCTATACAACAACCCCGAACTCTATACCACAGCTCTGAAGTTTGCACCGCTGGCTAACTACGTGCCGGAAGCACTCACCCGCTCCCGCAAGCTCAACCCATGGGGCATTGGCCATGCCATGCCCAAGTTTGCCAGGCAATCGTTCCATGAATGGTGGAAAAGCCAAAACAAGAAATAACCGGAATATACCCTATGAAGAAAGAAGATTTGTTTGAAAAACTTCGGCGAAACACCTACAAGCAGTACGACATGCCCGATATGAACATCGACGGAATAACCTATCCCGATGTTTACCGAAAGTTTGTGGAGGCCACCGAGCTCTCCGGTGCAAGGGTGCTTGGAGCCAGGATGACCGACGACCTGAACCAGATGATACGCAATCTCTACCCCGATGTCACGACTTTTGCCTCCAACTTGCCCTTTATTACCATAGCCCAGAAGAACCCGGACACCGTGGCAGAAGCCGGCGAACTCAACGGCACCGACGTGGGTATTGTGCAGGGCACGGTGGGCGTGGCTGAGAATGGATGCATCTGGGTTCCGCAGACCATGAAGGAACGGGTGGTGTGCTTCATCTCGGAGTATTTGGTTATTGTGCTTTACAAGCAAAACATTGTGCACAACATGCACGAGGCATACGCCAAAATCAAGATGGACGAGCGATATAATTTTGGTACCTTTATCAGCGGACCATCCAAGACGGCCGACATCGAGCAGGCTCTTGTCTTGGGCGCTCAGGCGGCAAGAGGGGTTACGGTGCTTGTTCTCTCATAGTGCTGCGTCTTCCAAACAGGATTTCCTTTTTGTAAGATTAAAATACCGAAAATCGGTGATTGTTTTCGGCGCATTCAGAGAAAAATGCGCCATGTTTTGAGCAAGATTTTCGTTTGAGATGACCTGAAAAATCTCAAGGCCTTGCGATTGGGCCTTCATGGCCGTGCGATAAGGCTTTGGTCGTGAGGCGAAAGAGCCGTAGACGTCCGATGAATAGGGCTCTTTCGCACCATGATTAGATAGTAGTCGCGGGCGTAATGGGAACGAAAAACAGTACCGTTTTGCCACAATAATGGCAAGGCGTTGATTTACAAAGGTTTACAAAATATGCTCAAATTTCGCGCATTGGTGAAAGGAGAATCCTTGGTGCAGAATACACGAAATTTGGGCAACAGTTTGTTGATATATTTGGTATGGTAAAAGTGCGGGGCGGAGGGTGTTGATTACACTACTCGTCGTAGGCATCGTAGGACACCAAATCCTCATCCCACTTGTTTTTCACGGCGGGAATTTGTGAGGGATAGCCAATCACGATGACGTTCAAGGGAATCACCTCGTCTGTCAGTTCGAGCACGTTGGCCAGAGCCTTGCAACGTTCCCTGACGGGATAGCAACCTGTCCACACCCCGCCAAGTCCTATGGCGTGAGCAGCCAGGAGAATGTTCTCGGATGCGGCAGAGGCATCCTGCACCCAGTAGTCCTTGCCTTCGCCGTCGAAAGTCTTGCGCATGTCGCCGCAGACCACGATGGCCAGCGGAGCCTTGGCCGTGAAGGCAGCATACGGGTTGGCTGCGGCGATGGCCTTCAACTGGTCCTTGTCGGTCACCACCACAAAACGCCAGGGTCGCCTGTCGCCGGCAGTCGGGGCTGCCATGGCGGCTCGGAGCAAGGTGTCGATCTTGCTGTCCTCCACCGCTCTGTCCTGAAAGGCACGCACACTGACGCGTGTCATCAGGTTGTCGATGGCCGGATTGGTGACGGAGTCGGTCTTCGTTTCGGTGTCGACTGCTTCCTTGTTGTTTCCACCTGCCACCATCTTGCCACAAACAATGACAAGGGCTATGGCCAATATCAGACTTAACAGTGAACTTGCTTTCATTGTATCTTTTTATGATTGTTGGATTGTTACGGGTTGTCGGGGTGGTGCTCACGATGCGCTGCGGCATGCCGAGGTCTGCCACTATCTGTTGCCCTCGGCGAGTTTGAGGAGTGTTCCGGTGGGACATACGAAGCGGCAGTAAGGGCGTGGCACGAAGATGGCCAGCAACACAAACGTTACGGCCATGATGATGACCACCGTGGCGGCCGACCGGAAGATGAACGCCGAGAAGACCTCGTAGTCCATCCATTCGAAGCTCACGCCCGTGAGCATGAGTATCATCAGGGCAGCGAAGAGGGCTTGTCGGAAGTATCTCAGATATTTTATGGCTTTGTTGCTGAGCTTTCGTTTCCTATGGTTGGCTTTTCCGGCCAAGTCCTGGATAGAGCCGAAGGGACAAATGTTGATGCAATAATAATCCTTCCGGCCAAAAAGCGGGTAAACAAATGCGGTGACGAGCATGATGATGGGGATGAGCGACGCCCAGAAGTTGATGCCGCTCGACGTGTAGCCCACGAGGAGCGACCAGTTGATGAATGTGCCGCACCACAGTCCGAGTACCACAACGTTGAGCACCAATTGGATGGTGCGGTAGGTCTTGTTGCGGAAGAACAGTGGAATGATGGCAGCCATGAGCACCACGATCAGTCCGACGACGGTCTTGGAGGTGAGGCTGGGTGCGATGCTGGCGGACGTATCGCTGGCATGAGCTGACGCATACCGCAGTCCGGCATGCACATTTCCGATGATGGCATTGGAGGAGAAGGTGGCTCCGCTCACGGCATCCGGTCGATGGGCGAGCGCCTGTTCCGGCGTTTTGCCGTCCCACCAGGTAAGCAGTTTCTTGGCCTCATCGAAAAATTCGGGCGTTTCGTTGTTCTTCAGTGCCTTGACTTGGCTAATCTTTCCGTCTTTCAGGTGGATTTCCAAAGGTACGGTGCCGACATAACCCAGGATGTCTTTGGCCAGCGTGGTGGTGTTGATAACGGTGGTGCCATCGCTGAGTGTGGTCACGGGGTTGATGCTGTCGGAGGCCGTGGTGTCGGTGCTTGCTGTCTTGGCCATGTCGTGCCCCCATATCTTGCCATCGCGCTGCATGGCAGAAACCACCATGATGGCAAGGCAAGTGAGCAGTAGCATGATTTGTTCTATCTTTTTCATAAGTCGTTTTCTGACAATAGAATACGAGTATTAAAATTCGAATTGAACCCTGGCGTTGAACCTACGCGCCGTGAGGAAATTGGGCACGGCATACTGTTGGTTGGTGACGTCGGTAATCCAGTAGTAAGAGTTCACGTTGTTCATACCAAAGAGGTTGAGGCAGTCAACGCCGAGCCAGATGTTGCGAAAGATGCTTTTGCGCGAGCGGTCCTGATTGTCGAGCAACCGGTAGCTCATGCCGATGTCGGCACGCTTGTAGGCCGGTGCGCGAAAGCTGTTGCTCTCCAGTTCTCGGTGTGGGGCAGAGAAGGGCAAGCCGTCGGCCAGAGACAGCTTCAGGCTCATTTTCCAACGTGAGGTACCCGGGAAATAATCGGTGAAGAACAGGTTGATGGCGTATCGTTGGTCGGTTGGCATGGGGATGGTCACGCCGTTGAGCTTCATCTTGGTGTCCATCACCGAGAGCGACAACCACGAGTCGGTGCCGGGAACGAACTCCCCAAAAATCTTGAGATCTACGCCCGCAGCATGGCCGTTGGCTAAGTTGTTGCCGTAATACACTACCTTGACATTGTTGACCGAGTAGGGTACGAGGTTGCCGAGCAGTTTGTAGTAGGCCTCTGCGGTGAACTTGAAGGGGCGGTTCATCATTGTGAACCGGTAGTCCATGCCCGTGATGAAGTGTATGGAGCGCTGGCTTCTGATTTTGTTGTTGAGGCGGGCGGATGTCAGGCCGTTCACTGTAGACGTGTCGCGCAGTTCCTTGAAGAATGGGGACTGATAGTACAAACCGGCTGCAAAGCGCATGGTGATGTTATGGTTGAAAGGCGGTATGACGCCCAATGATATGCGGGGGGAGAGGATGGACTCTTTGTTGTAGTTCCAATGGGCGAACCGGAGACCGTAGTTGAGCGTGAAGAGCGTGTGCTCTCCGCGTGAACGGAAACGCCAAGTGTCTTGCAAGTATACCTCGAGACGGTTGCTGCTGAGCTGGTTTCGGGCACGCAGGGAGTAGATCATATAGAGGTCTTTGCCCGTATGGGGCACGCTGTATCCGGCCGAATCGCGCATTTCATACTCCGTGGATTTCTCCTCGATATGCTCCCGCTTGTAGGTCAAGGCTCCCTCGATGTTGTGTTGTTTGGCGGTGTGTCGGAGCATGAGTTTGACGCTTTCCATGTGTGCCTTGATGTAGTTTCGGGCATGTTCGAAATAAGTTCCCACACCGAGGTTTTCCGATGTCTCGGTTTGTGTGAGCCAGTATTGGCTCTGGATGTCGTAGCGTTCCGACTCCCTCGTGTTGTAAGCCGACCCCAAGAGGGTCACCGACGTCGAGTCGCCGAAGTGTCGGGTGATGCCGAGCGTGCCGAAGTAGGTGCGGAAGAGGTCTTTCTCCTGTCCGTCAAAATACACCTTGAAGGCCTTCACGTTCTCCAATGTGCCGAACTTTGTCTCACGATCCTTGGGGTTAAAGTTGTAGTGGTTGTCAGAGATGTTGCCTAAAAAGGCTATGCTCCAACGCTTGTTGGGCTTATAGCTCAGGTAAGTTTGATAATCCAGAAAGTCTGGTTTGTACTCTCCACTGGTTTCCAGTGACCCCAGAAGATACTTGTTGGTTTTGTATCTCAGACCGTTCGACCAAGCCAATTTCTTGTTCGAAAAGCCCAGATAGGCACTGGCGCCGAGTAGCGAAGCGGTGACGTTGGCCTCGAATCTTTTGGGCAGGCGGTAGGTAATGTCGAGTGCCGACGACATCCTGTCGCCGTATTTGGCCTCAAAACCTCCCGTAGAGAAACCAATTTTGCCCACCATGTCGGGATTGATAACTGACAATCCCTCCTGCTGACCACTGCGCACGAGGAACGGGCGGAATATTTCTACATTATTAATATAGACGAAATTCTCATCGAACGAACCGCCTCGCACATTGTATTGGGAGGAAAGTTCGGAGTGGGTAGATACGCCGGCCTGACTCTGGATAAGTTCTTCCACGGCATTGCCTGTGGTCGAAGGCATCGACTTGAGTTCTTCGGTGGAAAGTTCTTGGGTCTGCCCCGACTGAATCTTTTGCCCTGTGACATTCACTTCGCCCAGTGTGCCGGTCTCTTCATAGAGCACAATCTGCAGGGTTTGGGTGCCCTTGGGGTTGCGCAGCACTCGCGTCTTGGTCTTGTAACCGAGCATTGAGAATCTCACCACAACGGAGTCGGCAGAGTGCAACGAGAGCTTGAACTCGCCCTTGAGCGAGGTCACTGTGGCTTTGCCCTGGGACGGGCAAGACACGCTGGCAAGCTCCACCGGGTTGTTGTCGCTATCGCTCACGCGTCCCCTGAGGGTGAAGCTTTGTGCCGATGCGCCAATCGCGCAGGCAATGAGTAGCGTTAGAAATAGGATTCTCTGCTTCATACGATACAATAACGAAAGTCACAGCCGATTATTGTATCGTTCTCTCCCAAGCAATCGGGCACGACCGTGTGCATATCGCTATGCCATGGGCCTGACTTCCTTGTTTTCAGCGATGACCATGTTTCTTTTGCGAGCTATCCCATAGAGATAGAGCGCTTCTTTCTGTGTGCAATTCAGCGCTTGCCTGAGTTTGTGAACAAAATCATGTTGCGACAGCACGGAAGCACCGCTCTCGCTGAATACGCGATCGATGGCGGCGCGAAGCTGGTTTTCGTTAAAGCTGAAACGACGACGGTTGCGATAGTTCAGATAAACAAGTGCCAACGCAAGCACTACTACAATAACAATAACAACTACTTTATTCATACGATAAACGTTTAAGGTAAATCCTGACATTCAGCCTTGTGGGGATTCCGGACTTTTTCTGACCACAACGTGCGGACAAGAGAGAACGGGTATTCCCTACAACGGCAGCGGTGTCCATGTCATGCCAGACAGCTGCTTTTCTGCAGATATAGGGCTTTTATGGAGAAATCATCGTCATTTTAAAGAAAAAGTATTCCGCAACTTATATTTTTCCGATTTTTTACCAACATGAATCGATTAAACCCTTACATTTGCGGATATAATTTACTACTACTTATACTTACCTTATGAATGATGCTAAAAACAATCCCAAACCATCGGGGCAGGAACAGTCGAACTCGGAATCGTCGTTCGACCGAAAACGAAGAATTATTGGTGCCATCTTTGGCCCCATCTGTGCCATTTTAGTATGGATCACGCCCATTGCTGGTCTCTCGCCGGAGGCACACAAACTGCTGGCCATCATGACGCTTGTAGCTTTGTGATGGATCACAGAGCCTGTGCCCATCCCTGTGACCTCACTTATCGGCCCAACACTGTGTGTAGTATTTGGTGTGGTGAAGATGAAAGAGGCTTTCGCCGCCTTTGCCAACCCAATGATCTTCCTCTTCATGGGTGGATTTATGATTGCCAAGGCCATGATGGTCAATGGTGTAGACAAGCGCATCGCCTACGGTATCATGTCGATGCGATGGGTGGGAGACGATCCCAGGCGCATCTTCCTCGCCATTGGTTTGGCCTGTATGCTCTGCTCGGGGTGGATCAGCAACACTGCCACAGCGGCCATGATGTTCCCCATTGCACTCGGACTTCTTGAGGCCATACGCGAGATGATGGCTGCACAGGGAAAAATAATAGCACTCAATTCTTATAAATATGCCACCGGACTGATGCTCATGACGGCCTACGCCTGCTCCATCGGAGGTGTGCTCACGCCCATCGGCACGCCCCCCAATATCATCATGCTGGGATTTCTCAACGAGATGTGCGACCTCCACGTGTCGTTCTTCCAGTGGATGGTGTGGGGTTTTGTGGCCATGGTGGCCTATTTCGTCATTGCTTATATCGTGCTCGCCCGCATGTTCCCCTCTGACGTGAAGCACATTGAGGGAGCTTCGGAGTTCATTGCTGGCAAGGTGAAAGGGCTTGGCAGATGGACTCGCGCACAGAAAAACACGATGATTGCTTTCCTCGTGGCTGTCATACTCTGGGTTACCCCGGGCATTCTCAGTATCTTTCTCGGCACGCAGAGTCCGGTGCTCAACCAATATAATGCCCTCTTTCCCGAAGCTATAGCAGCTATGGTGGGTGCCCTGTTACTGTTCTTCCTTCCCGTGGATCTCAAGAATCACAAGATGACGCTTGAGTGGAAGGATGCTGTGGCCGGCGTGGAGTGGGGCACACTGTTGCTCTTCGGCGGCGGACTCGCGATGGGCGGAATGATGTATGCCACTGGTTTGTCCAAATGGATCGGAGATCAGATCATCAACTTTATGGGTGGTAATCCCACCGAACTGCTCCTCATTGCTGTCTTCTGCGTCATGTCGCTGCTTCTCTCCGAGCTTACCTCGCATACCGCAGCCACCAACATGATTGGCCCGTTGGCCATTGGCGCAGCCCTCTCGGCTGGGTTCAATCCCGTTCCCGTGGCCGTCGGCGTGGCTCTCTCGGCATCGCTTGGATTCATGCTTCCTGTTTCCACACCCCCCAATGCCATTGTCTATGCCAGTGGCTATGTTCCCATCACTAAGATGATCAAGAGTGGGATCTTCATCGACTTTATCGGGATAGCTATTGTCACCATTCCCGTAGCGCTCTATCTAGTCAAGATGGTCATTGGCTAATCCCTCATCTTGACAGATGTTGACAACAAGCCCATTGGCGGAACAGGGTATACATTCAATCTGTTCCGCCAATGGGCATCGTGGTTTTATGTCCTGATGGCGTGTTTATTTAAGAGTAAATCCATGTGCTCAAAGGCTGTACATCGTCATTCCTTGTAAAGCCACGAGAGCATCCGATTGACCAAACTTATGGAGAATCGGAACCACCGATAGTTGGCCGTGGGCTTTCCGCCGAAGCGCAGGAGAAACTCGCGGAGAGGGTTGTGCGGGAAGGGCAACCCTGCATCGAGGAAGCTCAGGTGGGCATAGTCGTGTTCCCACGCCCAGTTCAGGGCATGCCAAATGGTCATGGTGTTGGGGTAAAGGTGCGGGTAACGTTTCCTGCGCGAGGCGAAATACCACAGAAAAGCATTGCCTTCGGAGTAGACACAGACACACCCGCCTATAATCTTGTCTTTGTATAGGGTCACGAAAACGCGTGCCCGCTTGCTGTTGTACAGCTCGAGAAACATTTTTTCGGGAGGAATGAGCCTGCGTAGCTTGAAGCGATAGAAGTTGCGGAGCAGGTGGTGGAAGGTTTTCACCTCTTCCTCCGACGCTGCCTCGCGTGTCACCACCCCCAGGTTATAGACATGCTCAATGCGTTCCAGCACCTTGGGCTCGATGCGTTCGGCCGGCGTCTTGGAGTGAAGCGAGTTGCGCACCTCCTGCCAATTCACGGGGAAATAGGTGTTGCGGCGGAAAAAGCGATAGCCGAACATCTTGCGGGAAAGGTTGCTGAACTCGATGTAGAAACACAGCTTGCGGCGCAGTTTGCGGGTCAGCACGGCAAGAAGTTGACCGAAGACCTCCTCGCGATCCACCCCGTCAGCATATTCTCCCTCGCCATAGGCACGCCCCTGCGTATAGAGCATAGGAGGCAACCAACTGCCCCTGCGGCGGACAGTGGCCAGAACATGTCCTACCACCTGACCGTTGCCATCGGTTGCCACGGCCATGTAGGGCTTTTGCCCGGGTGTTTTCTCTATCATCCGGAAGAGTTCGGTGCTGTGGAAGAAGTTGTGACAAGTCATGTCAGGCAATTCCTCCCCGGTGGTATATAGTCTTACCTCATACCTTTCCATGCAACAAAGATAGCAAAAAACTCTAATATCCAACGTTTTGCTGTTATAAATTTCGTAACTTTGCAATAATAAACCAGAAGACGATATGGAGAATTTCAAGACTTTAGTACAGCAGCGGCGCAGTCACCGCAAGTTCAGCGACCGACAGGTCCCGGGCGAAGATGTGCAGCTGATATTGCGCGCCGCACTCATGGCGCCCACCTCGATGGCGCGGCGCAACTGGCAGTTTGCCGTTGTGGACAACAAGCAAGACCTCGAGAAATTGGCCGATGCCAAGGACACGGGAGCCAAGTTTATAAAGGATGCACCGCTTGCCATTGTGGTGATGTGTAACCCTGCGGAAAACGACTGCTGGGTGGAGGACTGTAGCATAGCGGCCATCTCGATGCAGTATCAGGCCGAAGACCTGGGGCTGGGCAGTTGCTGGGTCCAGATGAGGGGGCGCGGACTGAGCGACGGGCATACCGCCAACGAGGTGATTCACGGCATATTGGGCCTGCCCGAGAAGCTGGAAGTGCTGTGTGTGTTGGCCATTGGCTATCCGGCAGAAGACCGCAAACCACGGGAAGAGGGCAGTCTGAAGTGGGAGAATGTTAGAATTAAGTCGGATGATTAACTACGATTTAAAAAAGATCAAGGCCGTTATTTTTGATGTAGACGGCGTTCTTTCTGCCGAAACCGTCGGCATGGGGACAGATGGAATGCCCGTGCGCACCATGAATATCAAGGACGGCTATGCCATTCAGCTGGCTGTCAAGATGGGACTTCGCGTGGCCATCATGACGGGTGGCAACTGTGAATCGATTCGCAACCGCTACGCCTATTTGGGGGTCAGCGACATTTATATGAACTGTTCGGTTAAGATTCAGACCTATGAGACGTTCCTGAAGCAATACGGTCTGCAGGATGACGAGGTTATCTTCATGGGTGATGACATTCCCGATTACGAGATTATGCAGCGTGTGGGCTGTGCCTGCTGCCCATCGGATGCTTGCAGCGAGGTGAAGGAAGTGTCGGTCTATGTGTCCCAAAAGCGGGGAGGCCACGGTTGTGCACGCGACGTGCTGGAGCAGGTGATGCGGGCACAAGGGCTTTGGCTTAAATCGGCGAAGGCGTTTGGATGGTAATTTTGTAATTCACAATTCACAATTTACAATTCAAAATTAGGCTGACGCGCTTTGCAATTCACAATTCAAAATTTACAATTCACAATTGGCTGCGCGTTGATTCTTCGTTCTTCACTCTTCATTCTTCATTGTGTTGCGCGAGTTATCACGCTCCGCCCTGCAGCCTTTCATACTGTTTTTGACATTATCATACATCATGAAGAAAATTATATTAGCCAGTAATTCCCCCCGTCGAAAGGCGTTGCTTGCGGGATTAGGCTTCGAGTTCGAGGTACGGGTTGTGCCGGGCATAGACGAGAGCTACCCGGAAGATCTGGCGGTGGAGGAGGTTCCACAGTACATTGCGCGAGAGAAATCCGAGGCCTACACCGTGGGCGCTGACGAGGTGTTGCTCACGGCCGACACGGTGGTGGTGCTGGGTAGTGAGGTGCTGGGCAAACCCCGGGATGCCGCCGATGCAAGTCGCATGCTCCATGCATTGAGCGGGCGTACACACCGTGTCATCACGGGAGTATGTCTCACCACCGCAGGCGCGCAGCGCAGGTTCTCGGTCGTTACCGAGGTGACGTTCAAACAACTCACCGATGACGAGATAGACCATTACATCTCCACCTTCCGTCCTTACGACAAGGCCGGTGCTTACGGCATTCAGGAGTGGATTGGGTATATCGGTGTGACGGATATCCACGGCAGTTACTTCAACGTGATGGGGCTGCCCGTGCAGCGCATCTACCAAGAGCTGCAACAGCTGATCTAACAAAAACCGCAGGCCGGAGCCTGCGGTTTACAGTATGTGTTTTGATGTGTGGTTCACTTCTATATTATAATAAGGTGAACTCATCTGTGATGTCGTGCTGGTTGATGTCAAAGCCGACTTCTCTTTCCACCGTTTTCTTTTTGGTTTCTTCCTTTTTGTTCAACACGGTGTTCCGGTTTTGGATCCTTGCGTATTCTCTCATGAATTTAAATAATGGTTTGACTCGTTATTCCTTACTTGTGTTTGCCGTGTCATGCAGCTGCGTGTGTGTCGACACAGCGACTTGCTGCATATTTCAGCTTATTGCAAATATAACCATTTCATTTGGAATGACCAAACGGTTCGCACTAAATTTCCGTTAAACAGCCTGTTGGCCGGCATGTGTCACCATGATGGCAGGTGGAATCATCGTTTTGACACACAATGGTTTTGGTTTCTTATTTTCATCTCAATGAGATTGAAACACCAAGTCGGTAATTTTGCTGCATACAAAGGTTTGGGTCAGTCCATGACCACTTAAAACACAGACAGTGATGAAAGTATTATTTGTAGTGCAGGGAGAAGGCAGGGGGCATCTCACCCAGGCTTTGGCCTTGGAGAAAATGTTGAGAGATAGTGGTCACGAGGTGGTTGGAATACTTGTGGGCCGCAGCAAGGCGCGCCAGGTGCCCCGGTTTTTTATGGATCAGGCGAGTGCACCCGTGCAAGGATTCCCCAGTCCCAATTTCCTGCCGTCGAAGGAAAATCAGCGAGTGGGCATCGGTATGTCGGTGGTCTATAACATTATGAAAGTGCCACAGTATATGGCGGCTATGCATTTTCTCTATCGCCAAATCAAGAAGAGCGGTGCCGACCTCGTGATCAATTTTTATGAAATTCTTACCGGTCTCACCAATTATTTTCTTCGTCCCCAAGTGCCGATGGTATGCATAGGTCATCAATATTTGTTTCTGCATCCTGAATACGAGTTTCCAGGGAAACATAAGGCGAGCCAGAAAATGATGCTGGCCTTCACCCGTGCCACGTGTCTCGGGGCACGCAGGTTGCTGGCACTTTCCTTCAGGCATCTGGCTGATGACGATGCACAGGGCATCTCGGTGGTTCCGCCACTGCTCAGGCAGGAGGCTCTTGATATGCCCCGCCATCACGGCGACTACATCACGGGATACATTCTTAATGCAGGGTTCAGCGAGTCGGTGATGGAATGGCACAGACAGAACCCTGGATACCGCATGCACTTTTTCTGGGACAAGCAGGGCGTCGACGCAACCACGTGCATCGACGAGACGCTGAGTTTCCACCGCATTGACGACCTCATGTTCCTGTATTATCTGGCAAATTGCAAAGCCTACGCCACGACGGGCGGTTTTGAGTCGGTGTGTGAGGCCATGTATATGGGCAAACCCGTGATGATGGTTCCGGCGCATGTCGAGCAGGAGTGTAATGCCTACGAAGCCAGTAAGTATGGGGCTGGCGTGGTGGGCGAGACGTTCGACCTGAGTCGACTGCTGGCTTTCAGACACGAATATGAGGAAGACGTGGAGTTCAGGATGTGGGTAAACAAGGCCGAGATGATGGTTGTTTCGCGTCTGGAAAGTGTACTGGAGCAGGTTGAGCAGAATCGCCGTCCCGAGTCGTTCACCGTGGGAACAACGATATCTGCCCGCTGACCGCCCATCAAGCTGCCATTGCGCATGCTCAACCTGTTTTTGGAGGATTGCTATTTTTCTTTACATTAGCCGCTCAATGCTTCGCGTATTGAAAAATAAAAAGAATGGAAGCTGGAAATACGAGAAAATTTCACGAGTTTATAACAGTTTGACAGACAGGGAAATAAATAAAATGTTGTTTTGGCGTCAATTGAATCACCTGCGATTGCATATCGAATGGCCGTGCGACTAAGGCCTGATCGCAGTGCGACAAGGCTTCTTTCGCATCCTGACGAGGCTCGTATCGCGGTGCCGTTGAAGCTTAACCGCAGCTCCGCCAATATTTTTCGCATGTTCTGAAGGGTTTTGACGGTCAGAACATGGCGCATTTTTCTCTGGATGGGTTGATTGAGAACTACTGATTTTTGGTTAATCTTTTTGACATGCAGAAATGTTTGTTGGGTCAGGACAGCAGTCAATTTCGTGTGATTTTCGCTATTCTGAATCAGGAGATCACGCTACCCGGATTGATACAGCTGCAGTTCGGAGCCGGCTCTCACAGCCTACATGCCTATCCTTTCTGTATCCTTGACGTTTGAAGATATGATGATTGGGAGGCATAAAATTTAAGATGGGCAAACGCATCTTTGATGAACGATTCAGCCCAGCGTACACTTGCTACCTGACTTTGCCATGAAACGGAGTTGCGGCATTTTTCGGAGGATTCTTTGTGAGATTTAATATTTCTTTGTACATTTGTGGTATAATCTACAGCACCTAACTTTAACATAACTTCCAAGAGAGATGAGACAACTTAAAATCACGAAGAACATTACCAGCCGCAACAGCGAGGCCCTCGACCGGTATCTCAGCGAGATAGCACGTGAACCCATGCTCTCTCCCGACGAAGAAGCTATGCTTGCACAGGCCATTCATAAGGGTGGTCCGGAGGGTGACCGTGCGCGCGACCGGTTGGTGAGTGGTAATCTCCGGTTTGTGGTTTCGGTGGCCAAGCAATACCAGCACCAGGGCATATCGCTCATTGATCTGATCAACGAGGGCAACATGGGTTTGGTAAAGGCGGCAGAGAAGTTTGACGAAACGAGGGGTTTCAAGTTTATCTCGTATGCGGTGTGGTGGATTCGGCAGAGCATTATGGAAGCCTTGGCGGTGAAGAGTCGCATTGTGCGCATGCCGCTGAATCAAGTGGGCATCTACGGCAAGGTGATCAGAACGACTGAGTCTTTTTTGCAGGAACATGGGCGTGTACCCTCCAACCATGAGCTGGCGGAGATACTCCAAGTGGAGGAGGCACAAATTACGGCGGCCATGAGCGCCGGTGCACGGGCCACAAGTATAGACGCCCCCTTGGGTAACGACGAAGATGGGTCAATGGCTGACATGCTCGCCTCTGATGATAGCGGGATGAAGTCCGACAGTTCGCTGGACAAGGAATCGATGAATCAGTTTATCAATGACTTGCTGCGCGAGGTGCTCAGTGCCCGCGAACAACGAATCATCAAGGAGTCGTTTGGTATTGGAGTTATGGAGAAGAGTCTGGAGGAGATAGCCGACAGTATGGGCATGACGCGGGAACGAATTCGCCAGGTGCGCGAAAAGGCGCTTCGGAAAATCCGTTTCAGCAAATATGCATCCACACTGAGGCAGTATTTGGGTTGACGTGCAAGAATGTCACGCGTCGAAGTGCTTGGGCTGCCGGTGTTGTTTTTGAGAATTTTTCCGTTTGCGGATGTCCAGCAGGAATTTGACACCAAACCACACCAAGGAAATGGTGAGTAGGCCAAACACAGCGATGAGAATATACAGTTCAGACTTGTTCATTTTAATCAATGTTTGAATGATAGAAAATCGGCATACTCTCACGAGCATGCCGATTTCAAAATTAACCTTAATAATCTAATACCATGAAAAACACGATACAAAGATACAATATTAGTTTGTAAATCAATATAATTTGTATATTTTTTAAATTTTCTTAAGGGATATTTGTTTGTGATTATATAGGCTCTACTTGGTGTTTACGCCAATAGGACAGGGAGTTATGGGTTTTGTTCACGTTTTTTATGATTCCTTTCGTCTTGTATATCAAAATTTCTATGTACCTTTGCAGCCGATAAGAATAAGGATAACATCTGCTTTTTGTTTTGGTGGTGCTATTCGCTAAGGTATCTTAACGGAGCTGAGGTTTTTGCTAAACTTTTTCTCATAAGCAAAGCCGCGAATGACAATTGTCTTTCAGGTTCCATAAAAAAATCATTATGGAGAAAATAAAAAGAGCATTGTTTACAATGGTCATGTTTTTTACAGTATGCTCTGCTCAAGCAGTGAGTGCTTCAAAAATAGCAGAGACAAGTAATGTTTCAAATTTCGATTGGAGTCAGGTAATCCATGCCATTATCATGGTTGAGAGTAAGGGTAACCCGAAAGCGAGAAGTGGCAATTCGGTTGGAGCAATGCAAATTACACCCATTATGGTTGCGGAATGCAATCGAATTTTAAGGAGTAGAAAGAGCAAACGACGTTTTACTTTATCGGATCGCTTTAGTGTGAAGAAATCAAAGGAAATGTTTTTGTTATTTCAATCGAAGTATAATCCCAAAAACAACGTTGAGAAGGCCATTCGATCCTGGAATGGAGGTAACAACTACAGTATACGTAGCACACAACGCTATTTTGAGAAGGTTAAGGCTGTTATGAAACGAGGGAGGTAATCCTGCCGTTCAACAGGTCAAGAAAATTGCCCTCACCAAGCATCATCGTGAAAGAAATGCTTGGTGGGGGCAATTTAATTTGCAGGTTAGCAAACTGGTTTTGCCTTCTTATCTTTTCTATTTGGACGCTCCCAGCAGCTTTTCTGCCATGCCTTTTGCTGCTCGTCGTCCGTCGCCCATGGCCAGAATTACTGTTGCTCCGCCACGAACGATGTCACCACCGGCGTATATGTTTTCACGCGAAGACTGCATCTGTTCGTTGACTACGATTGTGTTCTTGCGGCCCAGCTCCAATCCTGGAATTGATGTTGGAACCAATGGGTTGGGCGAAACTCCCACGGCCACCACAACTTGGTCGCATTCCAGTGTTACGGTTTCTCCCGTGGCAACGGGGCGCTTGCGTCCGGAGGCATCGGGTTCGCCGAGTTGCATCACATCCAGTACGGCTGCGGCTATCCGCCCGTTCTCGTCACCCACGTATTCTTTGGGATTGTGTAGGGTCATGAACTTGATGCCTTCTTCTTTTGCATGCTTCACCTCTTCCAAACGAGCGGGCATTTCGGCCTCCGATCTGCGGTATACCAATGTCACGTCTGCACCGAGGCGCTTCGCTGTTCGGCACGAGTCCATGGCAGTGTTACCACCTCCAACGACCATCACTTTCTTGCCAAGGAGAATGGGTGTGTCGCTATCGGAACTGGCAGCATCCATGAGGTTGACACGGGTCAGATACTCATTGCTCGACATGACATTGATAAGATTCTCTCCAGGTATGCCCATAAAGTTGGGCAGACCGGCTCCAGAGGCTACAAAGATGCCCTTGAAACCCTTTTCATCGAGCTCTTCAATGCTGATGGTTTTTCCAATAATAGTGTCTGTTTGGAAGTGAACGCCGAGCTTTCTAAGATTCTCTATCTCTGCTTCGACAATGTGGTTGGGTAGGCGAAATTCCGGAATTCCATATTTAAGAACGCCTCCTACCTCATGCAGAGCCTCGAACACATATACCTCAAACCCTTTCTTCACCATGTCTCCGGCAAAGCTCAGTCCGGCCGGCCCTGAGCCAACCACAGCTACTTTCATGCCATTGCTCGGTGCAACGGCGGGTATCGAGGCCTGTCCGCTTTCGCGTTCATAGTCCGCTGCAAATCGTTCCAAGTGTCCGATGGCAACGGCCGGCTCGTTCATCCTGAGATGCACACACCGACTTTCGCACTGTTTCTCTTGAGGACAAACGCGACCACACACGGCCGGGAGTGCCGAAGTCATCTTCAATACCTTGGCTGCGGCCAGAAATTCGCCGCGTTCAATATTCTTGATAAACGAGGGAATGTTGATGTTAACCGGGCATCCTTCCACGCAAGTCGGCTTGGGACAGTCCAAGCAACGACGCGCTTCCATAACGGCTAACTCGGATGTTAAGCCTTGGTTCACTTCTTCCAAACGAGTCGTGGCTCGATAGGCGGGGTCGAGTTCCGGCATTTTCACTCGCTGAATACTTGTTCTTTCCCTCCCCTTCATGGAGGCACGCAGGTCCTTTCGCCATTGTGCATTGCGGTCGGTGAGGGATTCTTCGTCCCGGTTTCCTTTGTTTTCGCCCGCGGTTTCTTTATTTTCGTCCCCGCATTTCGTAGCGGTGGGAGATGTTTTGGCACCTGCGGAGCATGTCTCGGTCGTTTGATTTTCCTGCTTATCGGGGCAAGTGATGGAGCAGGCGGTTGCTTTTGGCATGATGTTATAATTATCCATGTCGATTTTCTCCATGTTCCTGAAGGTGCCCATACGCTTCATCATCTCATCCCAATCCACCAGGTCGCCGTCAAATTCGGGTCCATCGATGCATACAAACTTGGTTTTTCCACCGATGGTCAGGCGGCATGCACCGCACATGCCCGTCCCATCCACCATGATGGTGTTTAATGAAACATCGTTGGGAATGCCGTATTTCTTGGCCAAAAGCGATGTGAATTTCATCATCATGGGCGGTCCGATGGCCAAAACCTTGTCTACATGTTCGCGCTTGATAACTTGTTCCACACCCACAGTCACCACACCTTTCTGGCCATAGCTTCCGTCATCGGTCATGATGATGACCTCGTCGCTGTACGCTTTCACGTCATCCACCATGATAACCAGCTCTTTCGTGCGTCCGGCCAATACCGAAATCACACGGTTTCCGGCTTTTTTCAAAGCAGTAAGGATGGGGAGTATGGCTGCGATTCCAATGCCACCGCCGGCACAAACCACCGTGCCATACTTCTGTATCTTGGACGGACTTCCCAATGGTCCTACAATATCGTTCACGCTATCGCCTACATTGAGCCGACAAAATTTGGTTGACGACAGTCCCACCTCTTGGATAACCATGGTCAATGTGCCTTTTTTGACGTCGGCTTTAGCAATGGTGTAAGGCACTCGCTCGCTTCTTTTGTCTACTCTTACGATAACAAAGTTCCCGGGGCGGCAGCTCTTGGCAATGAGGGGTGCTTCCACCTCAAAGCAATATACCTTCTCCGAAAACTGCTCCTTCTTAACAATCTTGTTCATGTTTTTATGGTGTTAATCTTCATGTTTTTGTATAGCGCAACATATATTTATATTCCTCAGCGGGAAGAAGGCATACCTTGATTATCGCGGGAGCCTAATCAAAGTTCTTGTCGTTAAGCATCTCAAAGCCACAATAGGGCACCAAAACCTTGGGCACGCGTATGCCTTCAGGAGTCTGATTGTTTTCGATGATGGCCGCAACAATGCGTGGCAATGCCAGAGCCGAACCGTTGAGCGTGTGGCACAATTCCGTCTTCTTGGTGTCTTCACGGCGATATCGGCAGTGCAGACGGTTGGCCTGATAGTTTCCGAAGTTTGACACCGACGATACTTCCAGCCATCGCTTCTGTGCAGCGCTCCACACTTCGAAGTCGTAGCAAATGGCAGACGTGAAGCTCATGTCGCCGCCACAGAGCAGCAGTATGTGGTAAGGAAGTTCCAATTTCTTGAGCAAGCCCTCCACATGATTGAGCATTTCGGACAGGCTATCGTTTGAATGGTCGGGCGTGTCAATGCGCACAATCTCTACTTTATCAAATTGATGCAGGCGGTTCAGACCACGAACATCCTTGCCGTATGACCCGGCCTCACGACGGAAGCAAGCCGAATAGGCGCAACGCTTGATGGGTAGCTCCTTCTCATCGAGGATTTCATCACGGAAAATATTGGTTACCGGAACCTCTGCTGTTGGTATTAGGTAGAGCTCGTCGAGGTTAACGTGATACATCTGACCCTCTTTGTCGGGCAGCTGACCTGTTCCGTAGCCTGAGGCTTCGTTCACCACGTATGGTGGCTGCACTTCAAGATAGCCCGATTTTCGGGCTTCGTCAAGGAAGAATGCTTCGAGGGCACGCTGGAAGCGAGCCATCTTGCCCATATAGATAGGGAAGCCTGCGCCGGTCACCTTGACGCCAAGGTCGAAGTCCACGAGGTTATATTTCTTCAGCAAATCCCAATGGCACAGGGCGTTCTCACCCAAGTCGGGCACCGTTCCACCTTCCTTCACCACGACATTGTCGGCTGCATCCTTGCCTTCCGGCACTTTTTCGAGTGGAATATTGGGAATTTGGAGCAGCTCGTTGTTCATGTCTTCCTGAGCCTTGTTCATGATCTCCTGCAGGCTTTTGTCCAGGGCTTTCAGCTCAGCAACTTCGTTTTTGATTTCGTTGGCTTCGTCTTTCTTTCCCTCTTTCATCAAGCTTCCAATCTTCTTGGACAGCAAATTCTGCTGCTGCTTGTTCGAGTCTAATTTCTGCTGGGACTCACGGCGCACCCTGTCGTGTTCCAATACCTTGTCAATGGCTTCGCGTGCGCCTTCGAAATGCTTCTTCTCCAGCCCCTTGATCACGCGTTCTGTTTCCTCACCGATGAGTTTAAGTGTGAGCATAATGCTATGATTTTATTTTTTTGTCAATTTATTAGGCAAAAGTACAAAAAAACTATGAAAGTGCAAACTAAATCTTCACGTGAGGCTAAAAATTCATATTTTCGACGCCATGTCCTGTGAATATCTGTCTGTGAAAATAGGTTTTCACAGTGACAATCAGCCGTTATAGCGTTCCATGATCGGCTTTCTCGGTTTGCTTTAATAATATTGATACACAGTTATCCCATAAAACCCACCTGTTGCAGGTTGAAACGCGTTCACCTGCTTACTTTTTCACAGCTGCCCTAACCCTGCTGTGAGTTTGTTTTGTGTTGTGTTTTTCTTTTTGTTGTGCAACTGTTTTGCGGTCTCTGCCTGTTTTTGTGCTGTGGTTCCTGACATTTGCTTTGGTCACTAAGATTGGGGTGTTAGTGGTTGGAAAAGTTTGTCCGGATTCGTCGTCAGGCACTCGTTCCATCTCCATGGTTCCCTTGCCGAAACTTGCGATATCAAAACTGATGTTGGGTAGTCCGCGTTCGGTGTTCCCTATGCGATATGGGGGCCTCAGTTCTTCCACTCTCTCCACCTCCACCATCCCTATGCCTTGGGCCAGCATACCTAATTCTTCAGCCGCCGCATAGCTCAAGTCGATGATGCGCCCACGTACAAAAGGCCCACGGTCGGTTACTTTGACCACCACTTGACGGTCGTTGTACAGGTTGGTGACCTTGAGCAGTGTGCCGAATGGATACGTGCGGTGGGCGCACGTCAGGCTGTCATGATGCACACGTTCACCGCTGGCCGTTCTTGCCCCGGTGGCTCTTTTAGAATAATAAGAAGCCTTACCCCTATTTTTTTGAGCTATTATAGGGGTAAAGCCTGCTATCAATAGAATTGCTAATACGAATTTTCTTCTATAATCCACAATATTAGTTTATACGATACCTTGCGCCATCATGGCGTGTGCCACCTTCATGAATCCGGCGATGTTGGCACCCTTCACATAGTTGATGTAGCCATCAGACTGCTTGCCATATTTCACGCATTGCTCGTGAATCGAGTGCATGATGTAGTGGAGTTTCTCGTCTACCTCCTTGGCACTCCAGTGCAAGTGAATAGAGTTTTGAGTCATCTCCAGTCCAGATGTAGCTACGCCACCGGCATTCACAGCCTTGCCCGGAGCAAACAACTGCTTGGCTTCTATGAATTTGCTGATGGCCTCGGCGGTGCAACCCATGTTGCTCACCTCGGCAACGCAGAGCGGCTTGTTGGCCAATATCTTCTCGGCATCATCGCCGTTGAGTTCGTTTTGTGTGGCACACGTCAGGTAAATGTCTGCCTTCTGTTCCCAAGGCTTTTTGCCCTCAAAGAACTTAGCACCGGAAAATTCCTTGGCGTATGGGGCACAGATGTCCTCGCCGCTGTTGCGCAAGTCGAGCATATAGTCATTCTTCTCGCCACAAATGCCATCCGGGTCGTAAATGTAGCCGTCGGGTCCACTGATAGTGATGACCTTGCCGCCAAGTTCGGCAACCTTTTTGGCAGCTCCCCATGCCACGTTTCCAAAGCCGGAGATGGCCACAGTTTTGCCCTTGATGTCGATGTCGTGAGTCTTCAGCATTTGATTCACAAAATAGAGCGCTCCGAAGCCTGTTGCTTCCGGACGAAGGATCGAGCCGCCCCATTCCATTCCCTTGCCTGTCATGACACCTTGGAACTGGTGGGTCAGTTTTTTATATTGACCGAAGAGATAACCTATTTCGCGACCACCCACGCCGATATCGCCTGCGGGAACGTCCTCGTCAGGGCCGATGTGGTGGTATAATTCCTGCATGAATGCCTGGCAGAATCGCATGATTTCGGCGTCCGACCGTCCCTTGGGAGAGAAGTCTGCACCTCCCTTGCCACCACCCATAGGCAGTGTGGTGAGCGCATTCTTGAAAGTCTGCTCAAAGCCCAGGAACTTCATGATGCTCAGGTTGACCGATGGATGGAAGCGCAGGCCACCCTTGTATGGGCCGATGGCACTGTTAAACTGTACGCGGTAGCCCGTATTGACGTGCACTTCACCCTTGTCGTCGGTCCAAGGCACACGGAACATATAAACCCGCTCCGGCTCTACAAGTCGTTCGATGAGTGATACTTTTTCAAACTCCGGGTGCTGGTTGTACACATCTTTAATAGATTCCAGAACTTCTTTTACAGCCTGAAGAAATTCAGGTTCGCCTGAATGTTTCCACATCAGGCCTTTCATTACTTGTTCTACTTCCATAGTGGTAATACGATTTAGTTTTATAGGTCAATATGATTTAGACAATTCCAATCAGTGTTGTTTCAACTTGTCTATTTCTTAACGCAAATATAGGGGTTTATTCCATAGCTTCCAAATGTTTTTCATATATTTTCACGCAATTAACTAACATTTTGTTCATCACCTTATATTATATGGATGTGAACGCCAGTGCTTGCTCAAATTTTTCTGATCACTTCGGGCGATGTCAAAAAGAATAACCAAAATCGGAGGGTGTTTTGGAGGATCAAATAGAGATAAAAGCGCCATGTTTCGGACGGGAATTTCGGTTCGGTACGCCGAAGATTCTGACGGGGTACAGCGATTGGGGCTTAACGGCGGTACGGTTCGGGCTTTGTGGTGATGCGACGAAAGTCTTCTCGTCGTGCGATGGGGCTCTAACCGCGTTGCGATTCAATATGTAATCGCGAACGATAAAATAAGACTGCTAAGGTCTGTTTTTATAAACCTTTGATGGTTAGGCTACTACGAATTACGCGAATTTCACGAAATTCAGGGCGGGGAGGGTTTGATTTTCAAATCAGCGAAATATGGAAGGGTGATTGTCAATAATTTTGAGCATCGCTCCACCTATATATAAAAGCAGACCGATTTATCATTATTTTTTGTTATCTTTGCACCTTTGTAAACTTGTATTCAGCGTTTTAACTCTCATTTTATGATCAAAAAAGGTAAGGTCAGGATACTTTTTATATGTTTAGGAAATATATGCCGATCGCCTGCGGCTCAAGGTGTTATGCAGCAGATGGTTGACGACCGGGGACTGGCTCATCGCTTCTCTATCGATTCGGCGGGAATCGGAGGGTGGCACACAGGCAACCTGCCCGATGTGCGCATGCGACGACACGGCAAGATGCGTGGCTATGATTTTTCCCACCGTGCACGGCAGTTTGACGCCGCAACCGATTTTGACGAGTTTGACCTGATTGTTACTATGGACGAGCAAAACCATCGCGACATCACGCGCATGGCTGCCGGTGATGACGACCGCAAGAAGGTGGTTCGCATGAGCGACTACCTGAAAGCGCATCCGGATGCCACCAGTGTGCCCGACCCATATTACGGGGGAGAGCAAGACTTTGAGTTGGCGCTCGACTTGATCGAGGATGGTTGTGAGAATCTTTTAAAGGAACTGGTATGTACAAACTGATTATTCTTGATTTTGACGGCACGATAGGTGACACCAACAAAATTATAACCACTACCATGCAGTCCACTCTCCGGGAATTGGGACTGCCGATGCGTTCGGCCGAGGAGTGCCGCAAAACCATCGGACTGCCCCTCAAGGGATGTTTTGAGGCTCTGATGCCCATGTCCGACAGTCAGTTGGACAGCTGTGCCGACACCTACAGGCGAATTTTCGACGAATACAACCGGACGATGAAGGTCGATGTTTTTCCCGGGGTGATGGAGAAGATCGAGCAGTGGCATGCCGATGGTGCAATCATCACGTTGGCCAGTAGTCGCGGGCACGCGTCACTCGCTGCGTTTGTAAGTCAAATGGGACTCGACCAGTATGTGTCGTATATCCTCGGTGCCGATGATGTGGAGATTGCCAAGCCCCATCCTTACCCAGTGTTGAAGACGATGCGGCATTTCGGCATCGCCCCGGAAGACACCTTGGTGGTGGGGGATATGAGTTTCGACATCCTGATGGGCAAGCGTGCCGGCTGCCACACCTGCGGGGTGACCTATGGCAATGGCACGGTGGAAGAGCTGCAAGCGGCTGGCGCCGACCAGATTTGCGATTCGTTCCTAAGTATCAGGTAGACAGATTACAGATGGGCAGCCGGGGATCATGACCGCGGCTGCCCATCTCGCAGGCTTTGCATGAAGTTTGGCAAAGCCTGCAAACCAATGACTTGTCAGTCATTGTTTGTTTTCACAATCTTTGTTTTGGGTTGTTTCTTGTTCCGCAAGTTGGTCACGGTTACCACGGCCTGGGCTAGGTTGATGAAGGCCTGTCCGGTCATGGTGTCGGTGTGGAGGGCAGCGGGCGTTCCCTCATCGCCATTCTCGCGGATGCTCTGAACGATGGGTATTTGAGCCAGCAACGGGCACCCCATCTCTTTGGCTAAGTTCTTGCAGCCGTCCTGGCCGAAGATGTAATATTTGTTGTCGGGCAATTCTTTTGGCGTGAACCATGCCATATTCTCCACAAGTCCGAGTATGGGTACATTGATTTTCTCGTTGGTATACATGTCGATGCCCTTGCGTGCATCGGCCAGTGCCACCTTTTGCGGGGTGGAGACAATGACTGCCCCCGTGATGGCCAGGGTTTGCAGGAGTGTGAGATGAATGTCGGAGGTGCCGGGAGGGGTGTCGAGAATGAAATAGTCGAGTTCGCCCCAGTGGGCATCGGCGATGAGTTGCTTCAGTGCCGATGTGGCCATGCCGCCCCTCCATACGGTGGCCGTGTCGGGATTGACGAAGAACCCGATACTCAACAGTTTTACACCGTATTTCTCGATGGGTTCGATCAGTTGGCGGTTGTCCACGTTCACGGCGTAGGGGCGCTCTTCCTCCACGCCAAACATTTTGGGTATGGAGGGTCCGAAGATGTCCGTGTCAAGCAGCCCCACCTTGTATCCCAGCTTGGCCAGGGCTATGGCGAGGTTGACCGATATGGTGCTTTTGCCCACACCACCCTTGCCGGAACTCACGGCGATGATGTTTTTCACTTGTGGAAGCAACTTTTCCACCTCCGGTCGGGGTTGGGATTTAAATTCAGTATTGATGCTCACCTCGACGTCCTTGCTCACCCGATAGTGTATGGCGGCTTCGGCAGCCTTGAGTGTGGATTTGAGAAAGGGGTCGGTGTTGCGAGGGAATATCAGCGTAAACGAGACTTTCATGCCGTTTATGCTGGGTGTGTCGGCCAGCATGCCGCTCTCGATGAGGTTCTTTTTGGTACCTGCATAGATCACGGTTGCCAGTGCTTCTTCTATTAATTTTGGATATAATGCCATATTCTTTTGTGTAACTTTGATAATTGGCAAAAATACCCAATAAATGCGGAATGAACGAATAAAAGCGTTGATAATTTCATGTAACGGTCAGAATTTATTAACTTTGTAAATCTCTGAACAACTTTATCCTTATGCAATTTCAAAGAAGAGAGAATGGAATGAAACGAACAGTTTGCAGTTTGATGCTGCTGTTCGCTGTGCTTGGCATGTTTGCTCAACAAGACTACAATGTGGTGTATGTGGGCAACAGCATCACGTATGGAGCCTTGCACAAGCATCCCGAACGCACGTCACCACCGGTGGTTTGCTCGCAATGGTTAGCTCAGCAGGATGGGGTAGGAGAATGTAACCATGTGAATATGGGCAAGAGTGGGCGCACGACGTTCAATTTTGTGCCCGTTAAAACAGGGATTAAAAACCATTGGAACGAACTGAAAAGCAAGACCGCAGATCTTGTGAACAGGTTTCCGAGGGCGCAGTTGGTGTTCTCGATTATGCTGGGAACCAACGATGCTGCTGAACGACCGGCGAACAGCAGGACTACACCTTATATGTATAAGCACAACATGGAGTTGATCGTCGACTCGCTTCTGGCTTTGTACCCTAAGGCCCACGTAGTGATTCATCGTCCCATATTTTTCTCTGCACCCTTTATAACGAAGAACGGGAGCCTGCAAAGTAAGGTGGGACAGAAAATGCTTACGGTCTATTTCAAACAGGTCAAATCTATTATCTCCCATTTCGAAGACAGGTATCCGGGGCAGGTGCATGCCGGAGATAAGGAGGCTTACAACTACTTCAAGAAGAACTATCGTACCCAGCTCGTGCACGAGCGCGGCTATCAGAACTGCGACTTTTGGCTGCATCCCAATGAGGAAGGGTCGAAAGTCTTGGCCGAATATTGGGGCAGGGGTATTGTCAAGGCACTGGGCATAGGCAGAAAATGATGGAACGTGACGACTGTGTGCACAGTCTGAAAGGGTTATACACCTTTAAAGTAAACTGTAGACACACGGACTGAAGCCCATCCGGTTGTCCCATCATAGATGTTGAACTGAAAAAAGAACAATTCATGAAGAAATATAAATTGATTTTTGCGGCTCTTTTGGCTCTCCCGTTGATGGGACAGGCCAAGGAGATTATATGGTATTCCGGCGGACATGTCACCTATTCCGTACAAAAAAATTACGGTACGGTGGTGGACAAGGCGTTGGATATGTTCGAATCGGACATGCACGCCGTGACGGGTAAGAAAGCCCAACAGAGAGACAAGGCGGCCATCGAGGTGTATCAGCTCGACCTGGCAAACAACAAAGAGATGAAGGTGCTCGACCAATATCATGTGCCTTACCATCGGTTTATTACCAAAAGCGATGCGTTTTGGATCGGAATCCGCAAGGGAAAGATTATCGTTGTTGGTAGTAATGGTCGGGGAACGGCATACGGTATTTTGGAATTGTCGCGACAGGCTGGTGTGTCTCCGTGGATCTATTGGGGGGATGTGCAGCCTGTTCGCAGGAAAAGCCTGAGCATCGACAGTAATTTTGAAACCCTGCAGAGCCCCTCGGTGGAATACCGAGGCGTGTTTATCAACGATGAAGACTGGACGAACCGTGTCTGGGCGGCCAGGAAATTGGACACGCATCACAGGTCGGGGACGATGGGACCTCGGTATTATCGTAAGGTCTTCGAGTTGTTGCTACGCCTTCGAGGCAACGCTTTGTGGCCGGCCATGCACGCCGGTACGACAGCTTTCTTCAAGGTTAGGGGCAACAAGGAGGTGGCCGACTCCTTTGACATCTGTATAGGGTCGTCGCATTGTGAGCCTATTCTTCGCAACAATGTGGACGAATGGGACTCTAAAAAGCGTGGAGCGTACAACTTTATCAGCAACCGCAAGTCGGTAGAGGATTATTGGCGTGAGCGCGCCAAGGAAACGGCAGGGATGGACGCCCTGTACACTATTGGTATGCGTGGTATTCATGATGGGTCGATGGAGGGGGTGAAGACCATGGAGGAAAAAGTGGCCGGACTTCAGGCTGTTATTGATTTCCAGCGCAAACTCCTGGCTCAGGAGGTGAACAAGGACATCACAAAGGTGCCCCAGGTGTTTGTTCCCTATAAGGAAGTGCTCGAAATCTATGAGGCAGGACTCCGTGTGCCGGACGATGTCTGCCTGATGTGGTGTGACGACAACTATGGTTACATGACGCGTTTGTCGGATGAGATTCAGCAGCAGCGTAGGGGAGGGGCCGGCGTTTACTATCACCTGAGCTATTGGGGTAGGCCACATGATTACCTGTGGCTTACGACCACACAACCGGGTTTGATCTATAACGAGATGAAGCAGGCCTATGACCATCATGCACGGAGGCTGTGGATCGCCAATGTTCACGACCCGAAGGTGGCCGCCTACGACCTCAGTCTCTTTATGGATATGGCATGGAATATCAATAGTGTGGGTCCCAATACCCTGCAGAAACATTTGCAAGACTGGCTCATACAGCAGTTTGGCGAGGTTGCGGGTAAACAACTGACCAAGCCGATGACGCGTTTTTACCAACTATGCGCTGTCCGACGCCCGGAGTTTATGGGTTGGAACCAGGTGGAACTTGAACATAAAAAATACAAGCGGGGATGGTCGCCTATACAAGACACCGAGTTTAATGCGGAGGAGTTTGGCAACGAATTGGAGCGTTATCTGGCAGACTATGCGGAGGTGAAGCGGCAAATCGATCAGGTGGAGAAGCTGATTCGCCCGGAACTGAAAGATGCTTTCTTCGCGGCTATCAAGTATCCGGTGTATGGAGCAGCGGCCATGGCCACCAAACATTTACAAGCCCAGGAGGCTCGTCATATCGGTAAACCCTCGAGTTTTCACAATGATGATGAGGCTTTGGAGTCGGCTGTGAGGAGTTGGAAAGCCTACACCGAAATCAAGGAACTGACCGAACATTACAACAAGAGGATGGCTCATGGCAAGTGGGACGGCAATATGCACATGGCTCCCCGCGACTTATATGTCTTCGGTCCCCCGTTTCTTCCGGGAAAACTGACTGCTTCGGAAATCGAGAAATACGGTGGTGCAAGGCCTGTGCCTTCCAAGATGGAGAGCGGGGAATGTGTCGTAAGAAATGCGTGTGACTACAGCAGGGCCAGTCAGGGGGCCTATACCGTGGAAATGCTCGGTCACTCCATGAAGGCCGTTGCGCTTCCCAAAGGTGGCAGCCTGACCTATCAATTCTATGCCAAGGGTGGTGAGGCCAACCTTTACACGGCTTTAATACCCACCCAGGCCAACGATAAGGGTGATATTCGCTATTCGATCAGCATTGACGGAGGTACGCCAGTTGTCTATTCTCTGAAGGAAAAGTTCCGTTCCGAAAGATGGAAACTTAACGTGTTGCGTGGTCAAACCATACGCTGTGAGGAGGTCAACTTGTCGTCTGGAACGCATACGCTGGAGATCAAGGCGCTCGATGCGCATATCGTCGTGGATCAATGGATGATCGATTATGACAAGAACCGCCGCTTCTATATGTTTCCGATAGCTCCGGCTCTGTAGGTTGGACATCTTCCTACGGGCTTGTCTGAACAGGCAATCCCCTGACGAAATGCATGGTTTCGTCAGGGGATTGCTGTTAAAAATGTAGGGTTGGTGGAGTCCTAAAACTCACTGGTGAAGTGGAACTTGATTCCTTTAAAATCTTGTTGAGCCATGCTCAGCATATATCCGGAGTCGGCCAGGAACACGTCGCGGTCTTCAATGTCCTTGGCAATGTACTGATATTTGCGCTTCTTGAAGTTCTCAAGATCCTCCGCAGAGTCAGCTTCGATCCAGCAAGCCTTGTAGAGATGCACCGGTTCCCAGCGGCATTTCGCATTGTATTCATGCTCCAGCCTGTATTGAATAACTTCGAATTGCAGTTGTCCCACCGTGCCAACGATGCGGCGTCCGTTGAACTGGTTGACAAACAACTGTGCCACGCCCTCGTTCATGAGCTGCTCCAATCCCTTGAAAAACTGCTTGGACTTCATGGGATCCTCGTTCTCGATGTATTTGAAAAGCTCCGGTGAAAACGAAGGAAGGCCGCGGAAGTGCAGATCTTCGCCTTCGGTGAGCGTGTCTCCAATTTTAAAAATACCGGTGTCGGGCAGTCCTATGATGTCCCCGGGATAAGCTGTGTCCACTGTGCTCTTGCGTTGAGCCATGAATTGCGTGGGCGAAGAGAAGCGCACAGTCTTGTCCAAGCGGATGTGTCTGTAAGGCTGGTTGCGTACAAATTTGCCCGAACACACCTTGCAAAAGGCGATGCAACTGCGGTGGTTGGGGTCGATATTGGCCGTAATCTTGAAGACAAAGCCGGTGAACTTCGGCTCTGACGGCTCCACCATACGCTCTTCAGCCTGAGTGGGTTGGGGACTGGGGGCTATCTCAACGAAGCAGTCGAGTAGTTCCTGGACACCAAAATTGTTGAGCGCCGAACCGAAAAACACAGGTGCTGTGGTGCCAGCGAGATACTCTTTCACGTCAAATTCAGGGTACACCCCGTCTATTAGCTCAAGATCTTCACGCAACTGGGAGGCTCCACTCTCGCCTACATGTTTGGGCAGGTCGTTCGAATTGATGTCCGTTTCCACCTTTTCCGAAACACGTTGCTTGTTGGGCGTGAAGAGGTTGAGTTGTTGCTCGTAGATGTTATAGACACCCTTGAACTTCTGTCCTTGCCCGATTGGCCACGAGAGTGGGCGTACATGGATTTGCAGTTCCTGCTCCAATTCGTCAAGAACGTCAAAGGGGTCGCGTCCCTCACGGTCCATCTTGTTAATGAAAATAATAACGGGCGTATTCCTCATCCGACACACCTCCATGAGCTTTCGTGTTTGCATCTCCACGCCTTTGGCCGAGTCTACCACGATGATAACGGAGTCTACGGCTGTCAATGTGCGGTAAGTGTCTTCTGCAAAGTCCTGGTGTCCGGGGGTGTCGAGGATGTTAATTTTATACGGTTTGCCTTCGTGGCCCTCCGGCAGATAGTCGAATTCCATGACCGATGTGGTTACCGAGATGCCACGTTGCTTCTCGATGTCCATCCAGTCTGATGTTGCTGTTTTCCTGATTTTATTGCTTTTCACAGCTCCGGCCACTTGAATTTGCCCACCAAAGAGTAGGAATTTCTCCGTCAGTGTGGTTTTTCCGGCGTCCGGGTGCGATATAATGGCGAATGTTCGCCTGCGGTTTGTTTCGTTCATTTTTATTTAAGAAGTATTCCTCAAGAATCGTTAATCACCGAAGTCCAGCCCTTCGTCTCGGTTCTTGACATAATAATCGCTTAACATTCCAATCAAGGTTGTTATTTCTTTCACGGCCCGACTGGTGTCGTCCGAAATGTCCTTTTGCTGCAGTTTGAGCAGAATGACACCGTAGAGGGCGTTGAAACAGGTCTCGATCTCGTTGATATCCTTGTCGCCTTTGTTGCGCAATTCCACGATAAACGGCAGAACCTTGTAGTATTCGGCATGATAAAACGGGAACTTGGAAGAGGCCAGCAGCTGGTTGTGAAGGTCGGCCAGGTCCTGCAAAACAATCTTATTGATTTGCAAATGCCCGTTCTCCCTGCGCCCTTCTTCGTTCATCATGCGGATGAGGCTGCCAAACCAGTCGGTCTCTTCTTCCTTTTGTTCGTCGGTATATTCAAACTTGCTGATATACTCATTGCGAATCTTTGACAGCGAAAGGCCGTATGCGCGGATCAAATCCTCCATCTGCCACATGTAGAGCAGGTATTCTGCGATGGATGTCTTGCGTAATTCTTTTGCTACAAACATAATTCTGGTAGTGTTTTATACCCGTGCTTCCTCTGTTGTTTATTCTGGCTGACACCAGCCTGTTTTGTTTTGGAGTGCTAATATTGAATGGTATAGAGGTTGAACACCGTACCGATGAGCACAACCAAAGAGAATAATATCACGACCGAACCAATAATCTTGTTGATCATTTGGATACCATTCTCATCAAATTTATTATGCACTTTGTCCACCAGCCATGTCAGTCCATACCACCAAACCAATGCGCCGGCCACGATACTGGCATATCCCAAGGTCATCTCCACGGGATGATTGGGGATAACAAAGGCAAACTGGGCGAACGATGCCATAAACAAAAAGATGATCAGGGGGTTTGAAAACGTCACCAAGAAGGCTGTGATGCCATTGTGAATAAGCGACCCCTTGCCATTTTTGCTGCTTGGATGTATGTTGCTTTTGGGCTTGCTTTTCCAGCAATACAGGCCAAAGACCAACAGAACCACGCTGCCACTGATCTGCAACCAGAACTTATTGGTGGGGTTGGTGATGAGGTCCATGACAAAACTCATGCCCAAGCCCGTAATCATGGCATAGATAATGTCGCTCACGCTGGCTCCCACACCGGTTACAAAGCCATACCACCGCCCTTTGTTCAAGGTGCGCCGGATGCACAGCACGCCCACGGGTCCCATCGGGGCAGATGCAATAATCCCAATGAGCATCCCCTTGAGGATGAGTTCCATGATGTCTATTTGAATCGGAAACGGCATAATATTGCTTGCAAAGTTACAAAAAACCTTTGTAACTTGCATCTTTATAAGAATAAAATATGCTTATGCCGCTACGAATTCAACGTTGTTCCCGGGCATTTGGAAATGCGAATCTTTGTCCCTCGAAGCGTTACCTTGATGGTTTTTCTGGCTGCAATCTTGGCCTTTCGGGCCATCGTGCCGTGGTTGGTTATGGCCTTGATGACTGCTTTGGTTTTCTTGATGGCCGTGATGCAGATCGTGGTCGGGTCGGCTTTATCCTGCACGGCCACGATGTTGTCGCCCGTGAGGAAGAATTTCAGGGTGTTGCCCACCGAGTGGTTCTGCTCCATGGCGAAGGTTGCGGTGGCCTTGCCGTTGCTGATTTGGGTCGGAACGGTGAACACCGGAGCGCCTGCCGGACAGGCCACGTCGTGCAGCGTGCACGATCCAACACCCGCAAAGTTGGACAGGAGCAGGTGATGTGTGCCGTCGGGATCGGGCGCAATGACGCCGTTCCAGCCCTCGGGCACGGCATGCCCCAGCACGATGAGTTGTCGCGCCATGGCTTGCGTGGTGAGCGCATCGATGTTGCTGTAGTAGACGATGCTACGCCTGTCCACTACCTCGCCGCTTTCATAATTCCGGCTTTGGTCACTATAGGACGGATAAACTTTCGACGTCATCACAGAGTTGTTGTTCGCTTTGTCGCCAAAGCCAATCTGCTTGGCATCGCCAACAACGATGCCCATGGCGTTGTCAATGTTCACATAGTTGCCCTTTAGCTTGACAAACCTGCTGCCATCGAGCTGCGTATGCGTACCATTATAATATAAGGTGCGCTTGGTTTTGGTCAGTTCGTCCGTGCTGATGGCCATCAATCCACCTTTTTCTTTCACAATCTCGGCGTCGATGTTGGCCCTCACATAGTCGAGATACACCACGGCATTGCCCGTGGTGGAGTAGATGGCAAAGCGGTTGTTGAGCGCAGAGTCGTTGGTGTTGAGTTCCCCGTTCATGGTGTAACTGTTGCCGCGCAGGTCGTAGAGTCCGCTCACCACAGGCACGGCGTTGGTTTTCCTGCCTTTCACCTCATAGCTTCCGATAAAATTCCCGGTGTTGCCTTCGCGATAGGGCACGATAATCTTGTTGCGATCCGGACTATTGGCTGCGATATATCCCGTGTAGCTGTGCTTGCCCTTGCTCCATGAGAAGCAGGTGAAGCGGTCTTTTGTCGCCGCGCGCACCACATTCTGCGAGCGAAACAGCTTGGCTTCGGCATACCGCTTGTTGAAGTCCTCCCATGCAGTGGGGTTGAGTTTGTCGGTAGGCATGGCCTCGTGCATGAGCCATGTCATCATCACCCGATGAGCCTGCACACCCATACGACGTGCTCCCACGTCGGGCCGGAGCAGCCACGAGCCGTCTGACGTGGTGGTCTGGCGAGCCTTAATCATCTTGTAGGCCATGTTTTCCAGCATCAGCGCATCGGCATCTCGCAGGAAGCAGGCATTGGTGGTGTACGAGGTTATCTGGTCATACAGAAACAAACTCCAGTCGTTGCCGTTGGGCATGGCCAGTTCGCCGTCGGCCAGGGCGAGCCACTTCAGCACGTCGTTCATCACGCGATCGTTGTTGTGCATTAGGGCATTGGTCTTCCATCGCTCCGCGCCGTGAATGCCCTGCTGGAAGAGTCTGAGTGCCAGTGCGGCCTCGCCGAGTTCCTGAATCACCACATTCTGGTAGCTGGTGTGGAAGAAGTCGTGGTTGCGGAGCGTGAAGTCGTCGTACAGGTTTTGCCCCACATAGTAGTCGGCAATGGTTTTTGTGTCGTAGTCGGGGTCGATCACAGTGCTGTCGTTGGCATCGTCTTTCTGCGAATGGCTGTTGATGGCGAATGCGCGCAGGCGGTCGAACCACTGCGGTGCCAGCGTGTCGTCGGGAAAAAGACCGAGTGTGGCAGCCAGCACACAAGCTTCCCAGCCGTTTTCCTCGGCCTTGGTGTCGCCTTCGAAACCGGTGGGAATGGTTCGCTCCAACTCGTAGTTGCACTCCGCCTTCAGCATAGTCCTGATGTATCCCTTCTGTGCTGCACTCAACTTGTGCCATTGGAAGAAGGCTGAATAGGCCACCGACATTGCCCAGAGCGAACTTTCCCAGACGTGGTCGGCAACGGAGACCGACCCCCAATACTTGTTGTCGCCGCACGCCTTGAGCTTGTTGGCTTTGTGGGTGGAGTAGGAATAGACGAGCGATTTCATGGCCATCGACTCCACGTCGGCCCAGGTCACGCCCGCAGGCAGCGTCACCTTACCCGGTCCGTGCTTGGCCAGAAACGCGCAGACCATTGACAAGTCGGCAATGGGACGCACGCCGCGTTCGCCGCTGCCCATGGTGTTCTCGCTGCGAAACGCACCGCAGGCTTCACCTACACGGTTTGTGCCTGCGTCGGGCAGGAAGTTGTTTTTCACATAGGTCATGAAGTTGGCCAGCATCTGTAGCAGGTCGGCTTTCATAGCATCTTCGCCCACGAACTCGCCGGTCACCGTGCCTTCGGTGGGACTGGGCAGGTCGACTTCGGTCGGATTGCCATGGATTGCCGTTGCCGGCACCAGCGTCATGGCCGGAATGGTGTCGTGACCTTGGCGAGGCAGGGCACGCGTTGACAAGGTGGCAAGCCAAACGGCCACGGTAAGGAACAGGTATGTTGAGTTCTTTATCATGCAATGGGGGAGAACAGGAGTAAATAACGCTATTCGGCCGAGAAGTCGGCCACCATCTGCCTGTAGGTTCTGTAGAGTCGGTTTTTGGTGATATAGCCTTTCAGGCGGTTGTTGATGTCGACCACGGGCAGAATTTCTGCGTTGGTCTTGTCAAATTTTGTCATCACCTCGTCCATGGGTTCGTTGTCGAAGAGAATCGTCGGCACGGGTGACATGAGCTGGTTGACGTGGAATCGGTGGTAGAGTTCGGGTCGGAAAACGAGGTGCCTGATTTTGTTAATGTCTATCATTCCGAGCAGCCGCTTGTCATCGTCGACCACAGGAATGAGCATATTGCTGCTGCTGGAGAGTACGTTGATGAGCCGGCCCATGGTCATGTCAGGCGGCACGCAGGTCACTTCCTTCTCGATAACCGAGTCCATGCTCATCAGCGTGAGCACGCTCCGGTCGGTGTGGTGGGTGAGCAGCCGCCCCTGTCGTGCAAGTCGCATGGCATAGATGCCGTGGGGTTCGAAGATGCTGATCACCATGACGCTGACCACCGAGACGATGATCAGGGGTACAAAGAGGGCATACCCACCGGTGATTTCGGCAATGAGGAATATGCCGGTGAGCGGGGCATGCATCACCCCCGACATCACGCCGGCCATGCCCAGCAGTGTGAAGTTCTTTTCGGGCAGGTAGACGCCAAACTGCTCCTGGTTCCATAGGCGGGCAAACAGGAAGCCGGCAAAACTGCCAACAAACAGCGAGGGGGCAAATGTACCGCCGCAACCGCCGGCTCCGTTGGTCGACGAGGTGGCAATAATCTTGGTGAGCATCACCAAGGCAATATAGACAAGCAGCAACTCCGGGTGGCCGTAGAACAGCGATCCGTTCATCACCTGGCTCCAGTCGGCCTCGGTTTTTCCTTCCATGAAGATGGAGATCGAGTTGTAGCCCTCGCCATAGAGCGAGGGGAAGAGGAAGATGAGCGAACTCAGCACCAGTCCGCCGATGAACAGCTTGTTGTACGGGCGCTTCTTCATCTGGGCAAACTTGTCCTCGCAGAAGGTCATCATGCGTATGAAGTATAGGCTCATCAGTCCGCAGAAAACGCCCAGGAGTATGGTGCCGGGCACGCGATCCACGCTCCAGGCACTGTCCAACTGAAAGGAGAACAGGGCGGAGGAGCCGTTGAATAGGTATGAGAAAATGTGCGCCGTGATGCTGGCAATGAGTATCGGGACGAGCGAACCCATGGTGAGGTCGATCATGAGCACCTCGAGCGTGAACACCAACCCGGCGATGGGAGCCTGGAATATTCCGGCAATGGCTGCCGCTGCGCCGCAGCCCACGAGCACCATGACCGTGCGGCGATTCAGCTTAAAGAGCCGACCCAGGTTGGAACCGATGGCCGACCCGGTGAGCACGATCGGAGCCTCGGCTCCCACCGACCCTCCGCAACCAATGGTAATGGCCGATGCCACCAGCGAAGTCCACGTGTTGTGAACGCGGATGAGCGAGTTCTTGGTGGATATGGCGTAGAGCACGCGTGTGATGCCGTGCGAAATGTTGTCGCGCACGACATATTTGATAAAGAGCGATGTGAGATAGATGCCCACAACCGGAACGACAAGATAGAGCCAGTTGACTTGCTCGACGAAGGCTCCGTGGGTGATGAGGCGCTGGATGAGGTGTATCAGTGCGTGAAGCAAATATGCCGCCACCGCCGCCAATATGCCAATGATAAAGGCGAGGATGCAGGTCATCTGCTTGTCGGTCAGATTCCGGTTGGTCCAGACTATAAGTTTTCTAATCACGTTGTCGTTGTTGGTCTAAAGTCGCTACGTGGGGTTACCGGATGACGGTAACTTCGCCCGACGGGCCAAGCTTGATGATGGAGCTTGGGGTATGGGGCTTGTGCTCGTTGCGGCGCGAATAGCAAACATAGTCCACACTGTTGAGCAACTCCTCCGAGATATCCTTGTAGTTTTGTGCGGGCGGCTCGCCGCTGATGTTTGCGCTGGTGCTCACCAAGGCTTTCTGGAAACGGTAGCACAACTCCTTGGAAAAAGGCTCACTCGTGATGCGTAGGGCAATGCTTCCGTCTTCTGCAATGAGGTTGGGAGCCAGGTTCACGGCTCCGTCGAGAATCACGGTGGTGGGCTTGTCGGCAACGTCCAGCAGGTCCCACGCTATGGCCGGCACGTTGCGCACATAGCGCTGCAGGCGTGCATCCGAATCGACCAAGCATATGAGTGCCTTGGAATCGTCGCGCTTCTTAATCCTATATACTTTTGCCACTGCCTCTGTATTCGTGGCATCACAGCCAATGCCCCATACGGTGTCGGTGGGGTACAGAATAACGCCGCCTTGCTTCAATACTTCGACGGCATTTTTAATATCTTCTTCCCGTGTCATCTCTTTACTAAATATACGCAAAGATAATCATTCTTTCGATTCCTCCAAAATCTTTGCCGTGTTTTTTGCATGGAGCAACCCTGTCGAATGGGGTGTAAGGTTTGCGAAGTGTCAAAAAAACTTCACTTTTTCGGGATGTCGAATTTTCTTTGCTCCAGAAAATAATGCGCCATGTTTTCTTGGGAAAAACTCGGTTTTAAAACGATATAAGCCACAAGGTGCCGCCGTTGAACCCTAATGGCCATGCGAGAACGGCCTCGTGGCGGGGCGACAAAGCTTTAGTCGGGTTGCGATTGGGGCTCTTTCACCTGGCGATCAGGCCTTGATGGCAGGGCAAAAAAGCGTTGGCTGAGAGACGGAAAAGCGGTGGCGAGTATAAGTTTCTGAAAAACAGACGGATATAAAATAGCGTCAAATTTCGCGTATTTGGCTCGACCGATCATTTGTTTTGAAATACGCGAAATTTGGAGAAGGTTTTGTCAGGATGTTTCAAACGAATGAGGCAGACGACGGGGACAGTCCGCAGCGGTATGAAAAAACGGTCTGTACACATTCCCTGACGGGGTTGTGTGCAGACCGTGTTGGTGTTACGGCTCATGGCCGTGGTGTCGGCGAGTGCGCCTGAACCTCTCCTTAAGCTGGTTGCTGGGTTCCGGTTTTAAAGCTTAGCTCGTCTTTTCCCGGAACCTTTCCAATCGAGATGGTGTCTCCCGGTTTAACCTTTCCGGAGAGGATGCGCTCGCAAATGCCGTCCTCAATATAGGTTTGGATGGCTCGTTTCAACGGGCGGGCACCAAACTGAATATCGTAGCCCTTGGTGGCCACAAACTCTTTGGCCTTGTCTGTGAGCTGAACCGTGTAGCCCAAATCGCCGATGCGCTTGTAGAGTCCGCGGAGTTCGATGTCGATGATCTTCTTGATGGCATCCAGTCCGAGCTGGTCGAAGGTGATGATCTCGTCCAAGCGGTTGAGGAACTCGGGCGAGAACTGCTTGCTCAGACTCTTTTGGATAATCGAGCGTGCATATTCCTTGTCCTTTTCGTCCATGTTGGTGGCATTGGATATGCCGCCGGCATTGAATCCCACGCCTCGGCTGAACTCCTTGAGTTGGCGTGTTCCGGCATTCGAAGTCATAACGATAACGGTGTTGCGGAAGTCCACGGTGCGGCCATTGCCGTCGGTCAGCCTACCTTCGTCGAGCGCCTGGAGCAACAGGTTGAAAATGTTGCCGTGTGCCTTCTCAATCTCATCGAGCAGCACGATGGAGTAGGGGTGTCGGCGCACCTGCTCGGTGAGCTGTCCGCCCTCCTCGTAGCCCACGTATCCCGGAGGGGCTCCAATGAGTCGCGAGGCGTTGAAGCCTTCGGTGTATTCGCTCATGTCGATGCGTATCAAGGCATCTTCTGATCCGAACATGACTTCTGCAAGTTTTTTGGTGAGGTATGTTTTTCCCACACCGGTCGGGCCAAGCAACATGAATGCACCGATGGGGCGGTTGGGCGCTTTCAGTCCGATGCGGTTGCGCTGGATGGCCTTGACCATCTTGTCGATGGCCTGGTCTTGTCCGATCACGCTCTCCTTGAGTGTGCTTCCCATGTTTCTAAGTCGCTCTCCCTCGGCCTCGGCCATGCGCTGTACGGGCACACCCGTCATCATGGAGACCACATCGGCCACTTCTTTGTCGGTCACGGTCTGTCTCGACTCGGCATCGCCCTGCTGCCATCGGCGCTGCATGTCGTCAAGTTCCTGCTCCAGCTTGGTTTGCTTGTCGCGGAACCCTGCAGCCAGTTCAAAGTTCTGGTTGCTCACGGCCTGCTGTTTTTTCACCTTCACTTCCTCGATTTGCTTCTCCATGTCGGTGATTTCCTGTGGCACTTCTGCGTGTTGCAGGTGCACGCGAGACCCCACCTCGTCGAGCGCATCGATGGCTTTGTCGGGGAAGAACCGGTCGGTGATATATCGTTCGGTGAGCTTGACGCAGGCCTTGAGGGCCTCGTCGGTATAGTCTACGTGGTGATGTTCTTCGTATCGCTCCTTGATATTCTGCAGAATACGAAGGGTTTGCTCGCTTGTCGTGGGCTCTACCAGCACCTTTTGGAAGCGCCGTTCCAGTGCGCCGTCTTTCTCGATGGAGTTGCGAAACTCATCCAGGGTGGTGGCTCCGATGCACTGGATGGTGCCGCGGGCCAAGGCCGGCTTCATGATGTTGGCTGCATCCATGCTGCCCGGAGTGGAGCCTGCGCCGATCAGTGTGTGTATCTCGTCGATAAAGACAATGATGTCGGGGTTTTGCTCTAACTCTTTCAGCAGCGCCCGAATGCGCTCCTCAAACTGGCCTCTGTACTTGGTTCCTGCCACAATGGCGGTCATGTCGAGGCTCACCACGCGGCGATTGAAGAGCACGGGGGATGTGAGGCGTTTCGAGATGAGCTGTGCCAGTCCCTCCACGATGGCACTTTTGCCGACTCCGGGTTCACCTATTAATATAGGGTTGTTCTTCTTGCGTCGGCATAGAATTTCGGTTACGCGCTGGATTTCCTTTTCGCGACCCACGACCGGATCGAGTTTTCCTTCGGTCGCCGCACGTGTGAGGTCGGTCGAGAAGTTGTCGAGGAAGGGGGTGTCGCTCTTGCCTTGTGGCTGTGCGGAGGTGCGGGCGAGTCGCACGTTCCCACCTTTGCCGCTGAACGGCGTGTGTTCTTCAAGCTCTTCCTCGTCCTCATCGGGCAGTCCCAGACCGTCGGTCATGGGCTTTTTCTGTAAATGCTGAATGGCTTTCGCGTAGTCCAAGTTGTTGTCCTCCAACACCTCCTTGGCGCCGTTGCTCACTTGGTCGTGGAGGATGGCGAGCAACAAGTGCTGTACATCTACGATTTGGGTGTGCTGAATGCGCGCCTCGAGAACGGCCAACTTCAAGATATTGTTGGCTTTGTCGTTGAGGACGACTTCGCTTGGATGTATCGGTGTGGCACCCTGGTCGGTGCGCACGCGCTCTTCCAATGCGTATTTAATATGTGAAATATCGAGTTCCAAACGGTTGAGGAGGTCTGTCACCGGGCCGCCTTTCTCCCTGAGGATACCGAGCAGGAGATGCTCCGGCCCAACAAAACTGCTGGCCAGACGAGTTGCCTCCTCTCTGCTGAAAGCAAGTATTTCTGATACTTTGGGTGAAAATTGACTGGTCATGTTTTATCCTTTCTGGGTTTTATCCTATTGAATGTGCTATATAACCAGCAACTACCGTGCCAAACATCGGCGTGTGTGGTCATAACGGCCCATGTCCTTGGGCGTGGGTGGGGTTACAGTCCGCAGATATTCTTGTAGGGACAACTGATGCATCGCGTGCCGTCCTCGGTGGGTAGAAAGCTCTGATCGGGATCGAAAATGCTGCCCATGAGGTTTTGCAGGGCCTGAATGAACTCGTCGTAGCGGGTGTCGATGTCATGGATCATTTCGCGTTTGCCCCTCCCCACGCTGAACGAAAGGGTGGGATTGTAGTTGTCGGAAGCCGTTTGCCGGATAAAGAACAGGGCCGGCGACACGGGCAGTTGTTCCGGGTTGACCGACTTTCGAGCCTCTTTTCCGTGGCGGATGATGCCGGCATAGAGAAAGGCCTGCAGGTAATAGGCCGTGTGCTTGGTGTCGATATACTGGGGCTCGAAGATGTCTTCGACCGTCGAGGGCAAGGAGGACAAGGGTCGGCCGGTCTTGTAGTCCACCACCCGAATCACCGGTTGTCCGTCCATCTGTATTCTGTCCAAACGGTCGATCTGTCCACCCACACGGAGCGTGCGCTGTTTACCCTGTACCTCAAATGTCAGGTTGTCATAAAAACTTCCCTCTAATGTCAGGATGTCAAAGGGTGTAAGCTGTTTGTCCAAGGTCAGGAGGCGTTCCAAATACAGCCTTACCACCTTCTTGTTGAGTCGCTGCAAGCCGTTGTATTGGGGTGAGAACCTACTGTCGTTTACCTTGAATAGGATTTCCCGAAAGGCTTGGTCTATGTGCCTGTCGAGTATGGATTTGTCTTTCAGAAAGGTGTCGATGCCCCCCGAGGTGACGGGCTTGGTGTAGTGGGCGGACAGGTCAAGATAAGTCAATTCGGCCGATCGGTGAAAGATATTGCCAAAGGTCACGTTGTCTATTTCATCTTCGTCGTCGTTGGATTCCTCCCGCAGATGGCACACGGTGTTGTAATAAAACTGAAGCTGACAGCGCAGATAGCGATTGATTGCTGATGGTGAAAGACGGTCGATCGAGTCGAGTTGCTGCCTGATGATGGCATTCTTCTCGATGGGGCGACGCCGGATTAGGGTGACACTCTGCCCCGACTGCAAGGTCTTGAAGCTGATATGCTGCCTGTCTGCGTTCTCCACCATGAACTGTAACATAAAGCGACTCATCTCTCCTCGCTGTCCCTCATCGGTGGAATTGTTGTAGGTGAGGGTAATGTCTTCGGCGCGTTGCAACAGCGAATAGAAGTAATAGGCATAGATGGCCACCTTGTTTTCCACGGTGGTGAGTTCGTATCCTGCGCGGAGGGAATGGGGAATAAACGATGCGTCGTTCACGCTCTTGGGCAGATTGCCCTCGTTGCACGACAGCAGCAGCACATGGTCGAAGTCCAAGTTGCGCGTCTCGAGCACGCCCATCACCTGGATTCCCAGCAGCGGCTCGCCATGAAAGGGAATTGTGGTGCTTTGTATCACTTGGGTCAGGAGCCGTTGCAAGATGGCGACCGATACGATCTGCCTTCCGCTCTCCTCATCAATATTCCCATAAGACAGCCCTGCATTCTCCGTGGTTGCAATCATGATGTCGTCCAAACGGTTGATGAGCGTGTACATTCTAAATACCGACTCGTGCATCAAAGGGTTTTTCTCCTCCCTCGAGCCCACGCCAATGCGCTTCAGAATGCCCGCGATCCACGACAGCACAGGCAGCTTGCCGTTATCTTCTTTCACATCGGCAAACAGGTCGGCCATGGCCTCGTCGTACTCTCCGGTCAGCAGTGTGCGGGTGGGAAAGTAGTGCTTGTGGGTGTTCAGTTCGTTCAAAAGCAAGGCGCAGTCATCCGAAATATATTTTGCATAGGGGTGTCTCAACACTTGGTTGATGTATTTCAGCCTGTATTTGTCGGTGTTTTCCACCCTCCCCCGCAGTTGTAAGTTCAGCAGCACGTTAACCAGGGTGCTGACCGGTGATGATGCTAAGGGATAGCCGGTGGTGATGTTTACATTGTCCACCTCCTCGGGCAGGCAGTGAATCACGGTCTCCAACAGGCTTTCGTTGCCCAGCACGATAGCCGTGCGACTGCCGTCTTTGATGCGGTCACCCTGCTTCAGCCATTCGCTAACGTATCTCGCTTGGATGTTTTCCGTGGGTGCAGAGATATAGGTCACGTCTTTCGGGGCTGACATATTGTCGTAAACCGCATCGTGTGACAGGTCTCCGGAGATGCGGGTTGGCGACAGTTCGTTGGGGAATTTATCAAGATAGCCTGATATATACTTGCCGGCTTCGCTGTTGTTGTGGATATAATATTTGTCGTAATCCCAATAGAATTCGGCGCGCCCCTCAGCCTTGAGGCGGCGGAACAACTGCTGCTCGACCTTTTGCAACAGGTTGAAACCGATGAAAATATAATGTTTGTAGCGGAACTCTATATGCTTGGTTTCAGCCACTTGCCGGTATAACATCCCCTCGTAGGCCATTTTCTCGGTTTGGAGTTCCTGCCTGAAGCAGTGGTAAATCTCGGCCAGATGTCTCCAAGTGTCGTTGAAACGGCGCTGCATCTCGGTATTGTCGAACATCTTGCCAAAGAAGTTTTCCAAGCTTTCGCGTTGCGCTTCACTCAGGAAGGAGAAGTCTTTCATCTCCTGCCAAGCCTCTAAATTGATGAACAGTTTGTCGGCATCGGCCATATTTTTGTCTAAATCGTCGAAGTCGGCCAGCAGCAATTGCCCCCACGAATAGAAGTGATCAAGCGGCTCGTCGCTTCCGGTAACGTGGCAGAAGGTGTTGTAGAGCTTGAAGACAAGGAGTATTTGGTCGGGCACGCTCCATTCGGAGTGCTGGCGAAAGAGGTCGCTGATGGTGATGTAGGCAGGGCTCCACAGCGGTCGTCCGGCCTCTTCGTAGAGCGCTTGGTTGAGGAACAGCGAGGCGCGTTTGTTCGGAAACACGATCGCCACGTCGCTCAACCCCTCGGGATGTTTAGCCAAAATATCCTTGGCCACATGTTGCAGAAATGATTTCGTCATTCTTTTTTCCTTTATTTTACAGACCTCATTGTTCTATTTTACACTGACAACACGGTTGGTGCGTATATACCACAGATAACCAGACACGCTGGCATAGCCCATTCCACGCAGCAAATCCATGTAGTTTCTCACTTGGACATGATGTTCTTCGTGCTCCCTACCGGTCTTGAAGTCGATGACAACCATCTCCTTTCCGTTCCAAATGACACGGTCGGGGCGATTTTCCCTCACCCGGTCCAAATGAGAATCATAGGAGAGAATGGTGCATTCGTTAAAGACCTGTCCTGTCGGGGCAAACCAGTCGGCCACCTGTTGGGTTTGCATTCGCTCGGTAATCATGCGGCGCAGCTCCTCGCGGTTCATGGGTTTGTCATACAACACCCCGTCAAATTCCAGCTGGTCTATGGCCCTGTCGATGTCGTCGACGTTCCGGATCGATGCGAGAAGCGTGTGCAGAATGTTGCCGGTCTGTATGTAGCTCTGCCGTTTCTCCAGCCTTTCCATCTCTTCATCGGGGGTGACAAAGTCGGCACTGTCGTTGCTTTGACGGAAACAGGCCTTGGCTTCATAGTTCCTGATGGCCGTCCTGATGCCTTCTTCCGTTTGCTCAAACACGTTTCGCGTTTGCTCCTTGTGCGTCTCTTCGTCCACACACAGACGCCCAATCCGAAAGGTGGTGATGTCGTCTTCGTCGTCTTCCACCGTGTGTTTGGGCATCATGAGGGCCGGCTCCACCTCCGGATCCTGCGTTTTGTCTTCGGCTTTGCCGTCGGATTCGGCTTGACAATGGTCTATAACCTGCCTAATCAGCAGTGAAGGGAATTGGGGTGCTTGATTCCTTCCGATGACAAAGAGATTGCTGCCCGCACGCGTGAAGGCCACATAGAGCATGTTGAGATTGTCCACATAGTTTTTCAGATGCTCGCTCTGGTAGTCGATGTTGTAGATCGAGCGTTGCAATCGCTTGGCATACAGATTGACCGGCACCACGGGAAGCTGGCTGAAGGGTTCGCTTGGCGGCATCATCCAAAGCACCTCGCCCTGCATCTCCAAATCCCAGTCGCAATAGGGGATGATGACATTGTCAAACTCCAGACCTTTGCTTTTGTGTACAGTCAGCAGCCTGATGCCATTCACCTCATCGCTGTGTATGGCCTTCCCGGAGATGCTGTTCTCCCATTCTTCGATAAATTCCTCCACACTGGCCACGTGGTTTCGCATGAAGAGGGAGAGGTGGTCGAAGAATGCACAGACGTAGGCACTCTGTCCATCGAGCCTGTCGAGCCTGAAGATGCGGTAGAGTTGCTCTGCCATGTCGATGAGTGGGGTAGAGAGCAACTCGTCCCAATGTTCGGTCATCTCTTCAGGTAGAAGGGTCAATAGGTTGTCGTTTCCCACAAACAACTGGCTGTCATCAGTCTCCTCGCCATCATGACCTATCTTGTGGTATGCCTTGACCAGAGCGGCAGCAGCCAGTTTGTCGTCGGGATGCGTGAGCAGATGCATGGCCCTTACAAGCGTACACACCGCCAGCGAGGCATCGAGTCGGAATGCCTCGTCAGACACCATCCTCACCATTTGAGCCTCGCCGTTCACCGTGATGGGATTTTGTTGGAAATAGTTGGCCAACAGTTGTATATGATTGTTCTTCCTGACCAAGATGGCAATCTTCTTGGGCGGTATGCCAGCTTCAAGCAGATGTTCCAGAATCCGACTCACCTCTTCTATCACTTGCGCCTCGTAGTTATCCCTCGGCAGCAATTTGATGGTCACCGACCCGGCACGGCTCGCGTCTTCCGTCTGGTGCTTGGGTGATACCTTTTGCACCACGTCGTCGTAGGCCTGGCGAATGTCGAGGGCCTCGCGCAGCAATTGCGGCGGTGCGTCAAGCGCCTGCAGCGCAGCCAAAGCGTCATCGGAGGTCGTTTGGGCAGCAATCTTGAAGAAGGCATTGTTAAACCGTATGATGTTTTGTTTCGACCGATAGTTGGTGTCGAGCGGTTTAATCAGTATGCGGTTATCGTTTTCGGGAGTCAGGTTTTGCAGCAGTCTCCAGTCTCCGTTTCGCCATCGGTAGATGCTCTGCTTCACATCTCCCACGATGAGCGACCCATTGTTGTGGGCCATGCAGTCATCCAGCAGCACCTTGAAGTTGTTCCACTGCACGGTGCTGGTGTCCTGAAACTCATCGATCATGATATACCGCAGCTGTGCGCCGGTCTTCTCATAGATAAACGGCGAGTCCTGTTTGTCTATCAGGTCGTTGAGCAGTTTCTGGGTGTTGCTCAGCAGATAGTTGTTGTTGGCAGTGTTGATGGTGCTCACTTCCTGTTCGATGCGCCCGAGCAGACGAAGTTCATAGAGGTTGCGCAGTGTCAGATCCACCGAATTGATGACCGCGCACTGCTTCTTGCGCTCCTTTTCCGCGCGGTCGAGCAGAACCCCCACCTCGCTGACGATGATTTGTCCCTCTGGGGTGTTCAAATCAGATTTTTTCACCATCGAGGTGTGATCCTCAATGGCCTTGAGCATGGTTTTCGAGGGAAACTTGTCGTCCAGGAAATCTCCCGATGCCAATTTGGCAAAATATCCGGGTGCATTCTGGCTTCCCCTGTTGAAATGGGCATCCTCCAATCCGTGTTTCCCGGCCAGGTCTTGGTACGCTTTGGCAAAGTCGGCCATCACTTGATAGGCCTCCGTTTTCATGGATCGGAGTTTTGCATTGTACGCCTTAAAGAATCCCGGATCGTTCATAATGCGCCTGAGTTCCTTCTGGTGATCCTTGTAGAATTCTTTGAAAATGTTTTTGCCAAACTCCTTGATCGGGCCAATGACATTCCAGTTTTTCTCGTCGTTTACTTTTTCCTTGATAAAGTCCATGAGCCACGCGAGTAGTGGGTCGTTGTCCTGCTGAATGTTGTCGATGATATTGTCCACTGCCTGCGACTCCACTTCGAAGTCGTTGAGACCCACTTGCAGGTTGGCCGTCAGTCCGAGCTCGCGCGAGAGATTGTGCAGGATGCGCTGGAAAAAACTGTCGATGGTCTCCACCCGGAACTCGTGGTAATGGTGCAGGATGAGGCCGAGCGCTTCCTTGACCCTCTCGCGGATGGCTCTGTCGGCCATGGCGGGAAAGGCTTTGTGCAGGGCGTCCATATACGATTCAGAGTCGGGCAGCGCATTGGCAATGCCATAGAGCTGACCCAAGATGCGCCGCTTCATCTCCTCGGTGGCCTTGTTGGTAAAGGTCACGGCAAGGATATACCTGTAGTTTTGCGGCTCCTGCACGAGCAACTTGATGTATTCCACGGCCAACGTGAAGGTCTTGCCACTGCCTGCGCTGGCTTTGTACACGGTAAGCGGTTTGTTGTTTGGTGTCATGGGCTGTTGAGATTCATGGGGATAGGGTAGTACAAAGATAGTGTTTTTTGACAGAAACCATCGCTATCATCGCGTGTTTTTTCAGAGCCGCGCCGAATCAATGGGCATGGGTGTCCACAACGGTCCGACCGCGATGGGGCGGTTGGAGGTTGAGCCGTGCGACAGGGAGACCTGTCTGCAAAACTTTACGGCATGAAGAAATATGGGATAAAAAGGAAAGGGGAAGAGCGGAATACGGGAATCGAACCCGCCTCCCAGGCTTGGGAAGCCCGTGCACTACCGATGTGCTAATTCCGCATGCTTTGTCACGAGAAATTGGTGTCGCGTTTTACAAAGGCTTTCTGCATCTTTCGTTCCTGCTCGGAACAGAGAGCCGATACCCGGACTCGAACCGGGGACCTACGCATTACGAATGCGTTGCTCTACCAACTGAGCCATATCGGCATTTTGCGAGTGCAAAGATATTGTTTTTTTTTTGAACCTCCAAATAATTGTTGCAAAACATTCTTGCGTTGTTTCAACTTCTAAATGCATCTGTTGTCCCGTTGCCTCTTCAGGGGTCGACAATGTCAAATAGTATGACTATTTTCCGGTCATTATTTTTTGATCATCCAGCGAAAAATGCGCCATGTTTTTGTGGACAAAACGCGACGGAAAGTTCGAAAAATAATGAGGGCTTTGCGATTGGAGCCTTTTGGCGGTGCGATTAGGGCTTCGTGACCATGCGACTCGGGTCTTGTCGCCGTGCGACGAGGCTCTAACCGCACTGCGATTCGATATGTAATCGCGGATGAAAAAATGCGACTACCAACGTGTGATTTGCTAAACGGCTGATTGTTAACCTACTACGAATGACGCGAATTTCACGAAATTTAGAACGGAGGGGGATTGAGTTTCAAATAAACGAAATATGGAAGTACTTTTGTTAAGACAATTCACAAATAATAATTTATAATTTACAATGTATAATGTACAATTGGCTGGCGCGTCGATTCTTCACTCTTCGTTCTTCACTTTTTACCTTCCACCGTTTCTTTTGCATCAACTTGCTCAACGCGCAGCCAAATTATGAATTATGAATTATGAATTTTGAATTATAGTTCCCTCTTCTCTCTTTCTTATTACGGAGCACAGAAGAAGAGAACTATAATCTGCGCCGACAGGATTCTGAGGAACATGCTGAACGGATAAACCGTGGAGTAGCCTACGGCAGGTGCTTCCTTTGAGCAGCTGGAGTTGGCATAGGCCAAGGCTGGTGGGTCGGTATAGGTTCCGGCCAGCATACCCATGATGGTGAAGTAGTTGAACTTATACTTCAGGCGTGCAATTGTGCCTATAATGAGAATGGGGATGACGGTGATGAGGAAACCGGTATAGACATACTTCAGACCGTCGCCCGAGACAACCGTATCCCAGAATCCGGCTCCGGCCTTGATGCCCACGCCGGCGAGGAACAGCACCAAACCAATTTCGCGCAGCATCATGTTGGCTGAAGTGGTGGTGTAGGTCACTAATTTGAAATGATAGCCGAAGCGCCCGATAAGGATGGCAATGATCAGCGGACCGCCTGCAATACCTAACTTCAAGGGCACAGGAATACCGGGAATGGCGAAAGGAATGCTTCCGAAGATAATACCAATCATGATGCCAATAAAGATGGTGGCAATGTTCGGAACGTTCAGTCGTCTTGTGGAGTTGCCCATCAGGTCGGCCACGCGCTCAACGTTGTCTTCGCGCCCTACGACCATAATCTTGTCGCCCACTTGGAAGTGGTGGTTGCGGCTGGCAAAGAGATCCATGCCCTGACGTGAGATTCGGGTGACATTTACTTTGTAGAGCCCATTGAACTGCATCTTGCTCAGCACCCTGCCGTTCATCTTGGGATTGGTCACTACAATGCGCTTGGATATCATCTGCCGCTTGTCAGACTCCTGGTAGGCGTCCCATTCGGGTTCCACTTCGGGGCCTATGAAGGCCTTGATGGCTTCGGCTTCAGACTCTGCACATACGATGAGCACCTCGTCGCCAATATGGAGCACGGTGTCGCGCTTGGGTGTGTGCACTTCCCCGTTGTGGAAAATGCGGGTGCAAACATAGTCGCGGTTCAGAAATTCAGCTATCTCCATGAGGTTGCGTCCGGCTATGGGGGCATTGCTTACCTTGAGCGTCATGGCATGTGGCTTGACATGTGGATTCTCGGCTTCGGCTTCGTCGAGCTTCGATTCCTCCTCCTCTAACTTGGTCTTGGTGATGTATCTCACGGCAATGGTTGCCCCAATGATGCCCAATACACCCAGAGGATAGGCACAGGCATAGCCGTTGGCTATCTGCGGGATGTTGCCATTGGTGAACACAGCGGCCAAAGCCTCATTGGCCGCACCAAGTCCCGGGGTGTTGGTCACGGCTCCATAGAGTGTGCCGACCATCATGGGCAGGTTGTTGGGATTGTCTGTATCGAAGAACAGATAATAACAGGCAAACATCACCAGGACGTTCAGCAGAATGGCCGTAGCGGCCAAGAGGTTGAGCGTTACACCGCCCTTGCGGAAACTTTCGAAGAAACCGGGTCCCACCTGAAGGCCTATACAGAAAACAAACAGGATAAGACCGAAGTCTTGCACGAATGTAAGAATTGGGGTGGGAGCCGTGAAGCCGACGTGCCCAGCAACGATGCCGGCAAACAGAACGAAAGTGACACCGAGCGAAATGCCTCCGACTTTCACTTTGCCTAAAAGTACACCCACGGAAATAACGATGGCAAACAGCAGGGCTATGTGCGCAACAGAATCCTGGGCGGTAAAGAGATTGATTAACCAGTCCATTTTATTATGTTAATGATGATAAGTGCAAAATTACATCATTTCATGCTAATGGCAAAGTATTTGGTGTAATATTTGCACTATGCATAAATGAAGTTGAGGATAAAGATGACGGAAAGCACGATGAGTGTCCAGTTCAGTTCCTTCCATTTGCCGAGACATAGTTTGAGAATAACATAGCTCAGGATACCAAGGCAGATTCCGTCGGCAATGCTGTAGCACAGCACCATGGTGATCATGGTGATGAAGGCGGGGAAAGCTTCGGCGACATTGCCTAAGTCTATTTTTTTCACAGAATCAAGCATCAGCACACCAACCAAGACTAATGCACCCGATGTGGCAGCGGCAGGAATGAGTAGGAAGATGGGGGAGAGGAGTAGGGCGAAGAGGAAGAGCACGCCGACCACGAAGCTCGTCATGCCGGTTCGACCGCCCTCGGCAATGCCCGAAGCGCTCTCGATGTATGTGGTGATGGTGCTCGAACCGAGGAATGCCCCGCAGGTGGTACCGACGGCGTCGCTCATCATGGCCTCCTTCACTCTCGGAATGCTGCCGTCAGGGCGCACGATTCCGGTTTTCTGTGCCAGTCCCACGAGGGTGCCCACAGTGTCGAAGATGTTGACAATGAGTAGCGAAATGACCACTAAGAGGGTGTTGTAGTTGATTAGACCGTTGAAATCGAACTGGCAGAATGTGGGTGCAAGGCTGTGAGGGGCCGACACGGGAATCCAACCGTCGGGTATGATGGTAACCCCCATGGGGATGCCCACCGCTGTCGCGATGATGATGCCGTAGAACAGTGCTCCCTTGATCTGCTTGGCCATGAGTATTCCGCTGAGCATTATGGCTATGATGCCAAGGATGGATATGGGCGTAAACTCGCCCAACCCTACGAAAGTTCCCTCCTTGGGCACGATGATTTCGGCATTTTTCAGACCAATGAAGGCAATGAACATGCCAATTCCACCCGATATGGCATACCGTAGATTCTGCGGTATGGCATCGAGAATCATCTCGCGAATGTTGAAGAAGGTGATGAGTAGGAAGATGATTCCCTCAATGAGCATGATGGCCAGCGACTGTTGCCAGGTATAGTTCATGGCTTGGCAGAGGGTGAAGGCAAAGAAAGCGTTGAGCCCCATGCTGGGGGCTTGGGCAAAGGGCAGCTTGGCCATGAAGGCCAATAGGAGGGTGGCGATGGCCGATGCCAGTGCGGTGGCCGTGAATAGCGCACCCTTGTCCATACCCGTGGTGGCGAGGACGGCTGGGTTGACGGCAAGAATGTAGCTCATGGTGAGGAATGTCGTGGCACCGGCAATAAGCTCTGTACGCCATGGGTTGACCGTGGGGCGGAACCCTAAAGCTTTCTCTAAGAATTTCATAAATACTGTTTTTTTGATGGTTTTGTTTCTGCTTCTCGTGAGTTTAGTCTTGCTCGGACACGATGTTGTATTGTCTGAGCCATGCGTCTATCAGCTTTCGGGCGATGGAAAGTTTTTGGGGAATGCGCGGCAGATTGTCGTATCTGAACCAGTTTCCCCTCGAAAGTTCGGATCGCTGCAAGTGTAGTTCGCCGGAAACAAAGTCGGCATTGAAGCCCACCATCAGCCCACAGGGGTAGGGCCAAGGCTGTGATCCGAAGTAGGTGATGTTGTCGATGCTGATCCCTGTTTCCTCCATCACCTCGCGGCGGACGGCTTCTTCCAGCGTCTCGCCGGTCTCCACGAATCCTGCCACGAGTCCGTAAAAGTCTGATTTGAAGTTTTTGGCATGCACCAAAAGAACTTCGTCGCCACGATGTATCAGCACGATGACGGCTGTGGCAAGCTGTGGCCACACCTCCTTGCCACACTCCGTGCAACGTTTGGAGATATCGGTATGCATGCGCATGGGTGCTCCGCATACCCCGCAAAACTTGGTGTTGCTGTCCCAATAGAGCAGTTCGCGGCATTTACCGGCCTTGACATAGAACTCGTGGGGGAGGTGATAGTACGACTCTCGCAGGCCTACGAACTCGTAACCGTTGCTGGCAAGCTCGGTGTTGGTGACCTCCAGATCGTGCGGATTGTCCATGTTGAAGGCCTTTACCGGGCTTCCATCGTCCATGGGCGAGATGTTCAGGATGTGAGTCCACGGGTGGATTCTGACGGGCACATCATCGCATCGCGGTACCGTCAATGAGCCGTCGTACTGCCTTTGGAGCATCAGGTCGGTCTTGCTGAATATGAAATAATAACTGCCCAAGCCTCTCAAACTTAATCATTCGCACGTTGCTGTGCCGCCCGTTGCTGACGATGGCCGAACAACAACTGTCTGTCTCTCTCGGCGGCAGGCTTTACCCATGCCTCGGGCACGAATCGCCAGTTGTGGTTTGGCTTGGGATTCAGGACGCGAGCCTTTCTGATTTCCTCCATGAGATAGTGGCGTTGGTCTTTGTCCGAACGCCACACGATGCGACGCTCAAGGTCTTCTTTCGCAATGCCGGCACCTCGGGTGAGAAGTTCTCCGCCCCCATTGGCGCGATAACTGTTGACGGCTACCTTGTACCATGCTTTCTCGTCGAACGGCCTGCCATTGCTCATTTGCAGTATTTTCACCTTTTGTCCGTTGGGCTTGGTCACGTCCACTTCGTAGTCTATGCCTGCGGCGGAGTCGAAATTGAAGGTGAAATTCTTGAAGCCATAACGCTGGGCATCGCCACGGCTGGTGCTGTCGAGCAGCAGGAGGTGGTCGTTGGGCGAGGTCATCGTGTTGACCCATTGGTCGTAGCTCATCTCCAAATGGCGGCGAATCTCCTCTCCCGTCATCCGGATGACATAGAGTTGGTTCTCGTATTTATAAAGATTGAACATGTCGCTCACGCGTACTGGCCCCTGACTGATATGTTCATCAAACGACAGAGGGGCGTTGAATGAGATGTCGGCTCCGGTGACTTGCAACTGCAAGTTGAGTATAAGGTCGTTGAAAGCCGAGTTTCCGAAGTAGCTGTCGCGGGTGTAAATGGTCTGCCCAAACTCCCCGATCACCTCGTCGGCATAGCTGCTTACTTTCGCAGTGAAGAATTTAAAGTGGTTTGTAAAATCCTGATCAACAGGCTCGTCTACCATGCTTGGCAACTTGCACCCTGCGCTGACGAGTTGCCATTTGCCCTTGTTCCTTTCAAGTGTGAGCGTTGCTTCGCCCACGGCCATGGCATTGTTGGCCGGGTTCATACACAGCACGTATCTGCCGGCATTGTTTTTAATGGTTTCCAGGAATCGTGTGTGGTCGTGTCCAAACATGATGACATTGAAGCCCGGCACCTCGCGTGCTATCGTGAGTGAGGCATCTTCTGTGTAGTCGGGCGTGGTGATGCCACCCTCGCGACCCGAGTGAAACAGTCCGACAATCACGTCGGGCTTCTCTTTCTCTTTCAGAATCTTGACCCACCGGCGTGCCGAAGCCACCATCTCCTCAAAGTGCAGCCCCGTCCATAGCTCCTTGGGCAACCAGTTGGGAATGGCTGGTGTAATCATGCCGAGCACCGCAATCTTCACCCCACTGCGTTTCAGGATCGTGTAAGGCTCTACGTATGGTTTTCCCGTGGCTGTGTCGATAATGTTCGCTCCCAGCACAGGGCAGTCCAGTTCCGATATCCATTTGTCGTAAACCTTGTGTCCGGTTTCCACGTCATGATTGCCAATGGTTTGTGCATCATAGCGCATATAGTTGATCAGGTCGGCGGCAATATTATGGCCCAACGTGTCAATATAATTGGAATAATAGGTCACGGGCTGTCCCTGCAGTATGTCTCCGTTTTCGAGCAGGATAACATTTTCGCCATATTCTGCCCTCAATCGGTTGACATAACTGCTCACACGAGCCAGCGAGCCGGCCTTGGGCTTGCGGTTGATAAAGTCGTAGGGGAAGAACGAGCCGTGCACGTCGGTTGTCCCTACTATCTTTATGGTTACGGTTTTTCCCTTGGCTTGTAACATTGTACAATTTAAAAAGCAGAGTGATATCACGATCCCTGCAAGCAAAATTCTCTTCATTTCTTATAGCGTTTTATAGCTTTGGACCATGGAATTGAGTCAAATCAGTCTTCCATCAGCTTGCGATAGCGACCCTTTTTGATTTCTTCGTTGCCCGACCGGCGTGCCTTATCGATTTCGTATTCAGAATAGCTGCCTTCGAAATACACCACTTCGCCATCGCCCTCAAAGGCAAGAATATGTGTACAGATGCGGTCGAGGAACCAGCGGTCGTGACTGATGACCACGGCACAGCCCGCAAACGACTCCAAGCCTTCTTCGAGCGCGCGCAGCGTATTCACGTCGATGTCGTTGGTCGGCTCGTCGAGCAACAGCACGTTTCCTTCTTGTTTCAGGGCCAGTGCCAGTTGCAGACGGTTTCGCTCACCACCCGAGAGCACGCCGCAGAGTTTGTTTTGGTCGACGCCCGAGAAGTTGAAGCGCGACAGATAAGCCCGCGCGTTAATGTCGCGGCCACCCATGCGAAAGGTCTCGTTGCCCTGCGATATCACGTCATAGACCGACTTGTTGGGGTCGATGTCCTTATGTTGCTGGTCCACGTAGGCCAGTTTCACAGTCTCGCCCACCTCGAAGGTGCCGCCATCGACCGTTTCCAAGCCCATAATCAGGCGGAACAGCGTGGTTTTGCCCGCACCATTGGGGCCGATAACACCCACGATACCATTGGGGGGAAGCATGAAGTTGAGGTCTTTGAAGAGCACCTTCTCGCCAAAAGCCTTCTGCACATGCTGGGCCTCAATCACCTTGTTGCCCAGACGCGGACCGTTGGGGATAAAGATTTCGAGCTTCTCTTCGCGCTCCTTCTGTTCTTGGTTAAGCATTTGGTCGTACGATTTCAGACGAGCCTTACCCTTGGCCTGTCGTGCCTTGGGAGCCATGCGCACCCACTCCAACTCTCGTTCCAGAGTCTTGCGGCGCTTCGAAGCCGTCTTCTCCTCTTGCGCCATGCGCTGGGTTTTCTGTTCGAGCCACGAGGAATAGTTGCCCTTCCATGGGATGCCCTCGCCGCGGTCGAGTTCCAATATCCACCCGCTCACATCATCGAGGAAGTAGCGGTCGTGGGTCACAGCAATCACCGTGCCTTCGTATTGCTGCAAATGCTGCTCCAGCCAGTCGATGCTTTCGGCGTCGAGGTGGTTGGTAGGCTCATCGAGCAACAGTACGTCTGGCTTTTGCAGGAGCAGTCGGCAGAGTGCCACGCGGCGGCGTTCTCCACCCGAAAGGTGGGTGATGGCCTGGTCGCCAGAGGGGCAGCGCAGTGCGGCCATGGCGCGCTCGAGCTTGGAGTCCATGTTCCAGGCATCGGTGGCATCGATAATGTCCTGCACCTCGGCCTGTCGTTTCATCAGTGCGTCCATCTTGTCTTGGTCGCTGTAGTATTCTTCCTCGCCAAACTTCCGATTGATTTCATCGTACTCGGCCAGTGCGTCGTACACCTGCTGAACACCCTCCATAATGTTCTCCTTGACCGTTTTTTCCTCGTTCAAGGGAGGATCCTGCGGCAGATAACCCACGCTGTAGCCCGGACTCCACACCACCTCACCCGATGTGGGCTGCTCAATGCCCGCGATGATTTTCATCAGCGTGGACTTACCCGCACCGTTCAGGCCGATAATTCCTATTTTTGCACCATAGAAGAACGAGAGGTATATGTCCTTCAGAATCTGTTTTTGGTTCTGGGGGATAATCTTTGACACTCCCACCATCGAGAAGATAATCTTCTTGTCGTCTACTGTTGCCATGTATCGTTTGTATTATTATGATTTCTAATTTGTCATGCCACTATTGCTCCATTGCATCAACGACTGCAGAGACAGTAGCATCTACAAGTAAAACCGCGCGGTGCAGGCTTTGTGTCCGCACCGCGTTCGTTACATTTGACTGCTTCTGCAAATATACTCATTTCGTTTTGAAAAAGCATCAACAATCACCGAAAATATCTTTTCAGAAACTGTTTTTGGGTTCCTCAGCCTCGCCACCGTATGTGCCCCATATATAGTTTGCCCATTCTATAGAGGTTTCGTCCACATTTTTATGGTCTTTGATTTCAATTATTTTCTGCTTTCGCATCAACTTCGGCCAACCGTTGAAGAAATAGTGATAGTCCTCTAAATTGGTAACGGTCATTTGGGTGTTAAGGCTGTCAACCATCAGTTGCTGAAGTTTCCCGGCCACTTCGCCCGTAGCCAACACGTTGAAAACATTGCCAATCAAAGCTGCCGCCTCTTCCCCGGACAGCGTGGTGACAGTGTTTGACTGTATCGCATAATCGCCTTCGTAATCCTCGTCAGGGTCTTCAACGGCTTCATAGCTGGCCCAAAACTTGGTGTGCGACGGGAAAGATGTGGAGTCGTCGACTTCCGTCGTGCCTATTTTCACCTGTCCGCCATGCAGGTCGAACAGCATCTTCACTTCTTCATAGGCATCCATCACTCCGGCCTCGTTTATAAATTTCAAGGCCAATACCGACTCCATTCGCTGCCGGGGCATCACGCTGTCGAGCTCCGGACTCTTGGCATAGAGCGAGTCGAGCATCATTTTGTTGCCTTTCTTCATCGCGTCGCGTATCTCCCGCCAATTGGTGAGATGTGTCAGCTGCCCCATTTCGTCCATCAGAAACTCCGGACGCAGGTTTCGGGTTAGGTTCCATAGCGCCTCATACATCAGCTTGTCACTGCTCTTGGCGGTGTCATTATATTCAAAACTCAAAGGAATATACACCAATTTATACCCATCGGGTGTGGAGTCGGTAACAACAAGTTGGAACTTCTCCGTCAGGCGATGCACCTCCGTCGTATCACCGGCATTCACCTTCCACTTTCGCGATTCGTAATTATAGGTTGTCGTGTCGTGGTTGCAGAAGAAAGCCACGATGTTGATAGTTGTGTCAGGTTCCGTTGTCTCGAAAGCAGGCTGCTGCGCCCACATTGGACTGGCAACACATGCTACCAAAAAACTGAGCAGTGCCATTTTGGCTCGAACGTATTTGCTCATAACATTGAAAAAATAAATATTATCTGCTTGCAAATATATGGAAAATCAGTGATAATATAAATATTTTAAGCATAAAAAACAGATAAAAAAATGAGTTCACAACCAGTCCGCAATTATTTTCTTAAAAGACCAAAAGAAATCATGAGCAAGCTGTGGAGGTCATTTTTTGGTTACTTCGACGACAACTCCAACGAAAGTTATGGCGAGGCCGTAGGACGTGCCAAGAAGTTGTTGAGCGAAGGCAACTATGAGGACGCATGTCGCATTATGCGCTATGCCGAAAAGCAGGAACATGCCGAGGCCATGTACCTGCTGACACGGTGTTATTGGCACGGACGTGGTGTCCACGAAGATGCCGGGCGTGCCATATCCCTGTGGCGACAGTCGGCCACATGGGGATATGAACCTGTCATTGAGCGCAGCGAGGCGCTGGAAGCTGCCCGGGAACAAGCGGAGCGACAGGGTGGGTAGTTCCTTTATATTTCAGATGCTATGCACTCGATTTCCACGCGTGCATTCTTGGGCAGTGTCTTGATGGCGATGGCCGAGCGAGCCGGGAAGGGCTTTTCGAAGAACTCGGCATACACCTCGTTCATCTCTGCAAAGTCGGCCATGTCGGCCAGAAAGACCGTGGTCTTCACCACCTGACTCATCTTGAGACCCTCGGCCTCGAGTATATTCTTCATGTTGGTCAGGCTCTGGCGCGTCAGTTCCTTGATGCCGCCTTCGGCAAAGTTGCCCGTTGCGGGATCCACGGGGAGCTGCCCGCTCACAAATACCAAATTTCCGGCATGGATGGCCTGGCTGTATGGGCCGATGGCTGCCGGTGCCTTGTCTGTGTTGATAGCTTTCATCATGATGGGTATTTAGAAAAATTGAATGTATATGCAAAAGTAAGCATTTGTTTCTGATTATCGGACTCTTCTTTCCAAAAATTGAAACAGACCACTCTTTTTCTCAAGAATAATGCCTAATTTTGCCGTCAGGCAAGCGGTGCGGCGCACAGCCCGCTGCTTGTTGTAATACAAAGGAAGATTTCTAAACCAGTAAAAAGATGATATACGTCATACGAAACGGCCACGAATACGGTCCTTACGATGAGGCCATGGTGGCCTGGTATGTGGAGGGAGGCAAGTTGTTGAAAAACGACAGGGCGCGCGATGCCTTGACGGGCGAAGAGGGAACCGTGGCCGATTTTCTCGAGCGGAAAGGGTTCGACCCCAAGGTTCGGGACAAAGGTACGCTGCGTGAACAGCTCCGCGCCATTGGTTCTGAGTTTATATTTCCCAAGGAAGACATCGCCAGGCACTGGAGGGCGCACGACAGTCAGCTGCTCGTGTTGGCTGTCGTGGGACTCTCCCTCTCGGTGCTCATGATGCTTCCGCTTGGCGGATATCTTGTGTTTTATGCCGTGTCCCTATATTTTGCCGTTATCTGGGGCCTGTTTTTCTATTATCTTTTCCGCACGCGCCAAGTCAACATCAAGACCACTGTTTCCGTGTTCTTCCTCACCCAGATTGCTGTCTTCGTTATCTTTTCCGGACTCAACCGGCTCAACCTGTTCTATGCCTTTACCAATGCCGCTTTCCCCGTCAATGCCATTGGCTTCATATTGGGTGTTGGACTGACCGAGGAGTTTGTCAAGATGCTTCCGCTGCTCTATCTGGTGCATCGTTCACGCGAACCCCTGCTACCTCAGACGTTAGTATATTATGGTTTGATGTCGGGCATCGCCTTCGGAGTATTTGAGGGCGTGCAGTATCAGATCACCATCAATGTTCAGGCCGACTACACCACGGCCTTTCTCCTTAACATAGCCCGTCTCACCTCCTTGCCTTTCCTTCATGCCCTTTGGGGTGGCATATGCGGCTATTTTGTAGGCTTTGCCAATCTCTATCCCCGATACCGCAAGTCGCTCTATGTGCTTGCGCTGGCCGTACCTGCCGTGCTTCATGGCTTGTACGACTCGTTTGCGTCGGCCATCTATATTGGTTCCTTGGCCATAGCCTTCATCAGTGTGCTGGCCTTGATGAGCTATCTTGGCAAGAGCAACCACTTCCGTGACAGGCTTCGCGAGTAGTGTTTTTGAAGGTAGATATACAGCAAAACCAAGCCGGGCAACGAAAATTCGTTGCCCGGCTTGCGTAAGTACACCCTTAGGGATTCGAACCCTAGACCCACTGATTAAGAGTCAGTTGCTCTACCAACTGAGCTAAGGGTGCATGAAAAGCGACCTTGAACGATGAGTACACCCTTAGGGATTCGAACCCTAGACCCACTGATTAAGAGTCAGTTGCTCTACCAACTGAGCTAAGGGTGCATGGTCTCATGCGTTGGGAAGCGTGCCTATGAAAGACACATCCTTTTCAAAACGTTTGCAAAAGTACGTGTTTTTTTTAAAACATCCAAACGATTCTTGTTTTTTTTTGTTTTATTTTTTAATTCCCATACTGCCAGTTTCGGCTGTCAACAGCTCAACAGCCGTATCTCTACTGCTGAAATTTGTATGGAGTTTGATGCATTATTTGCTACAGAAAAAGTTAGTTTTGAACTGTCACAAGTAAGACTTTGAACGATGCAACGAATGTTTTTCGTGTCAAGTTTTCTTCACTGTGAAAGGTGCCTTTTTTTTTCTTGTTCTGGAGATTGAAATCGGGTTTTCATTCAGTAAAACCTTTGCTTTTCTAAGTTTTGGGCGCAGCCTTGATGCGGATAAGGATTTTTGGTAGTGCGGATATAGCTTAACCGCCATGCGACAAGACTTTATCGGCAGTGCGAATGAGCTTGAAACGCACTGCGATTAGATAGTAACGGGAGGGTCATTCTGCGACTGTGGTGGACGTGTTTTGATGAAATTTTGTGCAAGTGACTGTGAATCAGAGAATTGAAAAAAGTGCCGAAAATTCGCGTATTTGAAGACTTTGGTCCTGAGTTTTCAAATACGCGAACCCTGAGAAGCCTTTTGTCCGTTTATTTCAATCCTGTTTTGTGTCACCACCGCTGTCCCTACTTGTTGTTGGTGCGTATGCGCTTGAGGTTCAGTTTGGCATAGACGGCGGAGCTGAGTGTGGGTTCGCCATAGAAGGGTAGGCTTGCGAGCAGTTCGTAGGCCTGCTGGAATTTGTCAGCCCGCGCCATCGATGCGGCCTTGTAGAGCAGGGTGCACTGTGACGGGTCGAGTTCAAAGGCCCTGTCGGCCAGTCGCTGCATGTCTGCCATTTGTGTTGCGTCGGGTGTGTAGTTGTCTGCAAAGAAATCGGCAAGAATAAACGAATAGATGATTTCTGAATACAGGTTGGGGAAGTGATCCTCGTTGGCTTGCCCAATTTCAAGTGCTTTCTTCAGCGCCGAGGAATAGTTCTTTTGGCGTAGTGTCTGTTCCATTGCGAAGATATCATGATACATCTTCTTATTGGGAAACTCGGTTTCGCTGAGGATAATCCGCTGCTTATCATATTCCCCGGCATTTTCCCTGCTGGTGACCAAGGGAACGCGCACGAGGTTCATATACATTTTCTTGCCGAAGCTATTGCCCAGTTGTTTCTGATAGACATCATTGTAGGTCACCAAGGTTTGCCACACGCTGTCGCGCCTGATGGTATAGGTGAAGTCATGCAGAAGTCGCCCGATTTTCGCGCTGGCCAGTTGTTCACTGCTGAGACTGCCGAGAAAATGGTTGAGATAGGGTCGAACGGAGTCTGGATAGACTTTGCTCATCACGTCATAAAGGAAGTGCTCGACAAACTCCACCGACCGATCTCCCTGTTGCCACTTGGTGCGGGCATCGGCATATTGGCCTGGCAACTTGGACAGGATTGCCTGTTTTGACAGTTTGATAAACTCATCGGCAGGATAATAGCCAGACTGCGTGTCGTACAAGTTGCCATCGGCATCGAGCCAATAATAGGTGGGATAAGCATTGGCCTTGAACGATTTGAAGAAGCCGTGCTGCGATTCTTTCTCCGCATCTAAGCTCAAGGCGATGAAATGATGGTTGACAAAATCTCCCACTTTTTTCTGACTGAACACTTCTTTGGCCATTTTCTTGCAGGGACCGCACCAGGTCGTGTAGATGTCTACAAAAATATCTTTGCCTTCTTTTTTTGCCTTGGCCTTGGCCTCTTGCCAGGACAGTTTTTGGAAAATGACCTGCTGCCCGTGTGAGGTGTAACCATACAGGGCCAGCAGGAATACAAATAGAACTTTTATCTTCATTTTAATACTTGTTCTCAAAATCAACAATTTTGTTGCCCACCTCGTTAAACTGGTGTTTGGTAGTCAGTTTGAAGCCTCCGTCGGTGCTGATTTCCAGAACGGCAAAGCCGGCTCCGGACGATTGTTTTGACTCGTCCTGATAGGCCACAAGCATGTAGCCGTGGCTCCGTTCTATTTCGATGTGGTTGATTTTTTGGTTGGCTGCAAGCTCAAAAATCTTCTGTCCGGTCTTGTTGGTTGCGTTGTAGAGGTACAGCGCGTTGCCCGAAGCATAGAACATATAGCCCGGAACCATTGGCGAGCAGGCGAATGTGGTTGCATTGTTGATATTCTCGGATTGGATGACATCGTTGCCTAAGTCTTTGAAATAGGTGTCGGGATCAGCATTTTCGACCCAAAAACCAATAGCCATTTTCAACAGGTGACGCTCGCCTTCCGGAGTTTCGAACACGCCCATGTATTCGCGTGCACCGGTGGCGCTGCGTGCGGAGATGTGGGCATAGAGGCAGGTCATGCCCACATGGTTGGGATCGAAGAAGCCTCCGGGGGTGTATACCACGTCCTCCGAGCCTCCCACCAATTCCATAAAGGCTGAGGCTATGTTGTAAACATTGTAGAAGCACATGTTCTTGTTATCGTACAGAATCATGCGGGCAGGGTAATATTCGGGATCAACCTCGGTATCACCGAAGTCGGCCTTGTCTGCAATGGCGTATGTTTTACCTTGTACGCTGAGGTTGGGCTTTACAGTTGGATTGGGCACCATGGTGTTGGTGGCTCTGTCGTAGGCCAAACCGTTGTCGATGAGGTATTCGCGCATGTTCGATTTGAAATAGGCCTGAGGCTTGAACTCATCGGGCTCGGCGAAGAAAAAGTCCTTGTAATCGCGTGTTTTCAGCATGGTTGTGGCATCCATGAAGATTCCGCCTTTCCGGTCTTGGCACAGCACCAATATCTCGTTGGCACTCTCACTGGAGTATTTGTTGAAGTACACCCTTTGAGGATGTTGGCCGATGATGTCGCCATGGTTTAGTTTGCTATAGATGTCGCTGATGAGTTTGTCGCGGTCATAGCTCCAGAAGCCAAGTTCAGCATGGCCATCTTTCTCGTAGAGTAGCATGATACCATTGGTAAATTCGTTGATCACGTTGATGGTAAACTGCTTTTTGTAGAAGATGCCGGTACTGTTGTCTACAGCCTTGAACACCATGGTGTGCTTGCCGGGGATGAGCTTGATTTTCACGTTGAGATCCTTGTCGTGCGAGAGTGTGTCAGCACTGTAGATGGTGTTGGTGTTGTAGGTATACCAGGAATAGCTGAACTGGGAGAGATCGTTCTTGCTGGCGTTGATGACAGGCGATATCTTGAGGAAGTCGTCCACGTAGACATTGTCATACACATCCTCGATACCGCTGATCGCAGCCTCGTTGAGTTGCAGGAAGTCTTCGTTTGTATCATCGTGGACACAAGCAGTCAGCGCAAGGAGTGTAACCGAAAATAATATGATAAGTTTCTTCATTTTTATTTATCTTTTAGAGTGGAGACCAGTCCGCTGTAATCCATGTTTGTGTATCTTCATCCCATACGGGAGTTTTCAGCAAATAGTTATAGACCATTCGTCCGTAGGACATATAGGTTTGTACCTTGGTTCTGTTCCATGTGGGTGGGAAGTCTTCTCCCTGCAGTTGGATGCATAGGCGATGCTTGGCCTTGGAGTATTCTCCGTAGTAGAACGACAGGGGGATGTCCCAGTAGGTAGGCTTGACCAATTGGTTGGTGATGATGACTTTGGCCGTGAGCCTGTCCCCATAACCCAGATTGAAGTTATCGTTGGGCACGAGGGCGAATAACAACGAGACGTCGCTTTTGTCCAGCTCCTTGTCAAAAACCACAACTTTGATTTGTGTCTCTACTTTTCCTGCGGGCAAGACAACCTTGTTGTCTAAGGCTTTGTACTGAACGCCTGCCTTTGCGGTGGAGGAAGCATCGATGCTGAAGGCTATTTCGCGGTCGTAGTCGGTTGATTCGCCAATAATTTTAATAGGTACAATCACCGTGTCTTGCTTCATTTTGCCTGAAGCAAACGAATAGGAAATGCTGTCAGATGCAGTGATACTGCTGAAATAGACACTCGGTTTCTCGCTGAATATCATCTGTTCGTTTTCCTGACAACCGGTGACCGATAACAGGAATATTAGTATATATAAACCGCTGAAGATTTTTCTATTCATAAAGCACAGTTGTTTAATCGACATGATTATTTAAAAAAGGTATTCTCCTTGGGCAAGGGTAACACATAAACGCTTTCCGGATCCGAGAGGGCAGACTTTAGTATTGGCTTCACCTTGTTATTCAAGCGCTTGTAGGCATAGAAGAGCTGACCCTCGCCAATAAACTCTTTGGCATACTCTGCCAAGATGGTTTTTTGCAGGTTTTCTGCCGTAATTTCCTCCTTGGGCAAGCCTCGGTGATATTGAAGTGTGTTGAAATATTCGTTGGTCAGGCTCAAGTTGGGTGCTGTTTCCGCCGCAATGAGGTAGAGTTCTGAAACTTTGATCAACGGCACTCGCTTGGACGCGTTGTATTTGGCAATTGTGAAATAAGGGCCAGCTGCGCCAAGCCACCACTGCCGACGGTAATCCATGTCAAGCGTTGGCGGGAAGATGCGCTTGAGTGTGGAGTTGTTGATTCCGAGAAATTCGTACCCACGCTCGTCCACTACAAAGTATTTGTTCACCATATCGTCCTTGATACCCGGATATTCCAATGAGAATATGTTTTCCTTTGTAAAGCCGTTATCATCTGAACTTTTAAGGTCGCTGCTTGTAATCAGGGGGAATAGATTGCTGTCGATTACCTCTTTGGCATATTGATAGGCCTTGGTTTTGTCTTCCGGAAGTCCTCTGTAGAGCAGCACTCTTGCCAACAGGGCTGTTGTCGCATAGTAGTTCATGCGATACTCGCGTCCTTTCCACACCCCCTCAAGGGCCTTGAGGTCGAAGTTGGCGTGCTTGGGGCCATAGGGATCCACGCCTGCAAGCAGTTCTCTGGCCTCTGTAAGATCCGCCACTACTCTGTCAAGCACCTGTCCAACGGTAAGTTGCTCGAACAGTGTGTTGGTGAATTGATCCACGTATGGAATGGCCTTGGCCTGCAATCCGTCTGCCATGCTCGGGGCAGGTGCGAATAGCCGCAGGATGTCAAAGTGCAGATAGGCTCTCAACCCCAGTGCTTCACCCTTCAGAAGTTCATAGACTCCTGTGGGGAAAACACCCTTCTTGCCATCAATTCGGTTAACGATGCCGTTCGCATTCGATACCACATTATACAGATTCTTCCAGATCTGGTCTTTCCTCTGCTCTTCTTCCGTCTTGGTGTAGTTGTAATTGGCAGCGTAATAAAAGCTGTTTTGCGTTGTCTTCGCCGTTGAGTAATATTGTCCGAGACAGTCCATGTAGGTCATGGTCAGCTGTGCTCCATACAATTTGCCATCCCTCATGGAGGCATAACAGCCGATGAGGGCATCTCTGAATCCTTGTTCATTATTGAGCAAGTCGTCTGCTTTCAGCTCTGATTTGGGCGAGATGTCAAACCAATTCTCACATGAGGAGAAGGTTAGCGTTATGAGGAGCGCCGACAGACAGGTTATTATTATCTTTTTCATATTCCTTGGTTTAGAATGTAAGTTGGGCTTTTTCATGCTCCATGGTTTAGAAAGTCAACTGGGCTGACAATGAATAATGATGGGCGTATGGATATGCAGTACCCATTTCCCTGTGGATGGTTGACTTGTGAAGGAAGTCGTTAGCCGTAAGCATCAGCTTCAAATATTGTGCCCCAAATGATTTGATCAGGTTTCTGTCAAACGTGTATGCCACACTCAGTGAGGTTCCCCTCAACAGGTTGTCCTTTTCTACGAAGCGTGAAGTGGGCTTGGTTGTCGACAGGTCAGTGATTCGCTTGAACTTTGCGGGTGTGCCGGGCGTGGACCATCTGTCGTATAGTGCCCTGCGGTCGACATTCTGATACGGGTTTGCATTCTCCACTTTGTCCACCAAAGTCTGGTTGTAGGCGTAGCCGCCAAAACGGTAGTAGAAGATGGAGTTGAGCTCCCAACCTTTATAATAGGCATTCAGTCCGAATGTCCCGGTCATCTTCGGGTCGGTGGATTTGTAGGGAACATAGTCGGTTTCGCTCCATGTGTTGGTGTATGAACCATTCTTTTTAATAAAGACTTCGTTACCTGTGGCCGGGTCAATGCCGGCTGACGGTACAACCCATATCGAATTGATAGATGCTCCTTCCATATATCTCACATAGGGTTTTGATGATGCATTGGCGTCGGCATGCGAGTTGTAGGAACTCAGGCCTGATGAGATCTTTCTTAATTTGTTCTTGAAATGCATGCCATTGAGGAACAGATTGAGTTTAAGATCCTTTGTCCTGATAACGGCAGCCTTAACGTTAAACTCAAAGCCTTTGTTCTGAGTCTCCCCAAGATTCTCCTTATAGGAGTCAAACCCTAAGTAGTTTGCCATGGTCACATCAACGAGCAAGTCCTTGGAGTTTTCAACAAAATAGTTGAAATACCCACTCACACAGTGGTCGAAAAGTTCAAAGTCAACGCCAAAATTGTTCTTTTGCGTGCGTTGCCATTTTAGGTTATCGTTGCCGTATGCCTTGATGACAGCACCGATATAGTCTTGATAGGCCAGCTTGCTCATGTATTGATACATCATCATCGACTGGTAGGGGTAGAAGTTCTGGTTGCCGGTGAAACCAGTACTCAATTTCAGTCGCAACTGGTTGATGAGCTTGTTGCCCTCCATGAAGTGCTCATTGTGTATGTTCCAACCGATTCCTGAACTCCAGAAAGTGCCCCATCGTTTGTTGCTACCAAAAATGGACGATCCGTCCGTACGCATGGATGCATCGACAAAATATCGGTCATCATAACTGTAGTTCATGTTGAGCAAGAAACCCATGAGGCGGGTCTTGGTGGCGTATCCGTTCACGTGTGCGCCTTCTTTGAAGCCCGTGCCAAGGGCAGGGTGATCCAAGGCTTGGTTGGCAAAGCCGTAGACCGTGTATGCATCGTAGTCGTCGTTGGTTTCCTGAATGTTCCATCCGCCATTGAAACTTAGCGCATGCTTTTCGTTCAGCGTGGTGAAGTAAGACAGGATGATGTTGCCGTCATAATTATTGGATAATCTCTTCCCCTTGGTATAGCTGCCTTTGTTCTTCGTGTCATCTACGAAGTCGGTGTGGTCTGCCGACTTAAAGACATCCATTGTGCGGTTGATGCGTTCGATGGAGAAGTTTCCCTTGAGTTTCAGACCTCGTATAATATCCCACTCCACGCTGAAATTGTTCACAAAGTCATCGTATACCGACTTATCGTATGTGTTGAGTGTGGTGTTGTAAATCGGGTTGGCGATTTGTGAGGAGCCTGTCGAAGTATTGTTGACAAACAGTATTTTCTTCACATGTCCGCTTTCGTCATACGGATAATAGTATGGGTTCAGGTTGGTGTATGTTCTGAATGAGCCGTAGGGCGATTGGTCTGACGAAACCTTGTCATAGGTAATCTCGTCCCTGAAACGCAGGTTCTTGTAGTTGTATTGCAGTTTGATACCCGTGCCGATGCGCGTTCTGCCCGACCCTTTCATCACACCCGACGTGTTGTTGTATGTCAGGTTTACGCCGTATCTGAAGTTATCACTTCCACCTTCGAGCAGCACACTGTGCCTGTTGGTGATGCCTACCGATCGGAGTGGTTTTGAGAGCCAGTCGGTGTCATAGCCCTTGGAGACGAGCTTCAGCCGTTCGTTGTATGTGTCCAAGTAGTCTTCCTTGACATATATATACCTGCTTCCATTGTACAGCCCGGCCATCTCCTCATACTTAAGTTTTTCCGGGGCATGCAGGAGGTTGTAGTCGGAGAGGTCGGCGATTTCGAAATCGAGGCTCCCGGTATAGTTCAGTTTCAGTTGCCCAGGCTTAGGTGCCTTGGTGTCGATGATGACTACGCCGTTAGATGCCCTCGAACCATAGATGGCCGTGGCCGAAGCGTCTTTCAGGATGGAAATGTTGGACACGCGGTTTGGGTCCAAGTCGTAGATCTTTTCCACGCTCACCTCAAAGCCGTCAAGGATAAACGTGGGCAGGTTGGCCCTACCTTTATATTGTTCGTTGAGCAGATTGGCATCCGTATTGGGTAGAGAATTGACACCACGTACCTGAATGTCGGGAATGTTGTTCGGGTCAGATCCCATGGCCAGATTCTCATTCAGATTAAAAGATGGGTCCAGCGCGGCCACCGTGCTCAGCACGTTTTGGTCGGACACCGAGCGCAATTCAGAGCCGCTGTAATTCGAAACCGCACCGGTAAAAGTCTGTTTGCGCTGAGTGTAATAGCCCGTAACCACCACATTTTTCAATGACAACTCATCACTTTTCAAGAGAATGTTCATCTTGGCAGCAACTTTCTGCCTCACAGGTGTTGTGCCGATATACGATATTTTCAGGAAAGACTCCTTGGGCACGCTCTGCAACGTGAACTTCCCGTCTATATCACTGGTCGTGCCCTTGCCCGTTCCCTCAATCAGAATTGTAGCTCCCATAACCGGGGTACCATCATCTTCCAGCGTCACCTTGCCTTGAACCACGGGTATGATGCCATCGGGTTGTTCCTGGTTTTGCGCACCGACATGGGGTGATGTCAGCAAAAACAGCAGGGTTAGGAGTGAAAACCACATCAAACGTTTATTCTGTTTCATAACTTATCGATTTGGATAATTGATGCGTCAAAGTTAGTTAAAAATTACCACTCGGCAAGCGATTCAACGTATTAATTATAAAAAAAACATAACAAAAGATACAAAGGAGCGGAAAAACCTTTACCTTTGGATTGTAATTTAAAATTCAATAAAATGAAAGCAACAATTAAAACTTTAACAATTTTATGTTTCTCACTGTTGTTAACCCTGAGCTTTTCTGCATGCAGCAGTGACACCGATCCAGCTGACACGGACGTGTTCGTAGGTACTTATAAGGGTGATATTTCTTACACGAGCCTCAAGCCTGCCAATCACATCAGCGCTACCGACGGTAAGGTAATTGTTACCAAGATTGGTTCTTCCTACTCGTTCCACTTCGATCACAAAATTCCTGATCTGAAGAATGTGAACTTCGAAAAGAAGGATGACCACACCTTGGTAAGCATCGGTTCAGCGCTCAAGGGCATCACAATCACTAAGGACAAGCTGACGATGTTGGTAACGAAGGATGGTAACACTTGGACAGCTAACTGTACAAGATAACATCATATATGATCAGTAATCATGGGGCCGGGAGCAAAATGCTTCCGGCTCTTTTTGTTTGCTTGTATCTTGCTTGTCTGTCGGCATTTGGCGAATAGGTCTGGAATATGGTGGGCGCATTGTTCCGCAACTCCAGCTTCACCTCCTGTTTTGTTCGGATGGTGGACAACGGGTGTAGAAATGTCAAATGAATTGATAAAATCTGGATGATTTTTGATGAATCATCCAGAGAAAAATGCGCCATGTTTTTACGGACAAAATCTGGCAGAATGCGTAAAAAATACTGAACGTTTTGCGATTGCAGCCTTTTGGTGGTGCGGTTTGAGCTTCGTGGCGGTGCAAGGAAACCCTTGTCGCACCGCGATTAAGGCTTAACCGCATGGCCAATCGATATGCAATCGCAGATGAAAAAATGAGACTTCCAAGGCCTGTTTTATTAAACGGCTGATTGTTAGGCGACTACGAATGACGCGAATTTCTTGAATTTCAGCCCCGAGGGACTTCGATTTTTAAATGCGCGAAATATGGAGGGGTGTTTGTTAAGAAAAATACGGGTATTTGTCAAGCGGGTGATTCCCTTTTGCCAAGATTCCCAAGAGCTTTATCTTAGACTCTCGGGTGACCATTCATCTTGCCACCTTATCACGGGCTTGCCGTTTTCAAACTCGATGGGTAGCCAGATGTAGCGTGCATCGCTTGGGTGTTTGGGGCGCCAGACATCGGCCATGAAGATAAAGGAGTTTCCTTTCTTCAAGATGTAGGTAGACTGTCCTCCGAAAGTTTTGTCGGCGTTGGGGCCTACGCATGGGTTCTTGTGCTGGGTCCATGGCCCCCAGATGCTGGGTGCAGAGAACATCCGTGCTTCGTTTGGAGCCCATCCCGTGCACCCGGAGGTAATCATCCAGTAGGTTCCGTCTTTCTTGAAAATGGCCGGGGCTTCATTATGTCCCCCGGGAGCCAAGCGGGTGTATTTTCCGGAATGATGGGTAAAGTCGTCGTTGAGTTCGGCGATGTGCAAGGTCAGGTTTTCCTCAGACGAATAGATATGGTAGGCCTTACCGTTGTCGTCGACATAGAGCGTCATGTCGCGCGACATTTGCCCCCCTTTGAAATCCCGTTTCCATATCAGGCCTTTTTTCACGGCATCGTACCAGGTGGGCGTCCACCACTCGCGGTAATGACGCTCGTTGAGCGTGTCGGCGGTTGCCTTTTCCACCTCTCCAAACTCTATGGGATAAATGCCGGCGTTGGCACGCTGGGAGTATAGAAACTTGTAGGGGCCTTCGGGCTTGTCGCTTACGGCCACACCATAACGTGCGGCATCGTAGCCCTGACCCTTCAGCTCGAGATGGAACCACATGACAAATTTATTGGTCTTCTTGTTGTAAATCACCTTTGGCCGCTCCAGCGTGCAGCCACGCTCGATGTCGTCTCCCTTGTTGTCGGTAACGGCGAGGGCAATGCCATGGTTCTTCCAATGCAGCAAGTCTTTTGATGAATAGCACATCACGCCGTGCAGGGCTGCCGAAGTGTGGTCGGCCTTGTGCTCGCCAAACCAATAGTACGTGCCGTTGTGTTCCAACACCCCACCGCCGTGTGCATTGATATGTGCACCGCCTGCATCGGGCCAAAGTTTTCCCGACCGTATCATTTTGGGTTTGGCCTGCCGCGCGTTCCAATAGTTTTCGAGGCGCTCGGCCTCGGCTTTGGTGATTTGGATCACTGCCCCGTGCTTGGGCGAGCTGAAGTTGGTGGCCTTCATCACCCCCTCGTTGAAGCGTCCGAGAGGCTTGAAGGTTTTAAAGTCGGATGTCTCTACAAAACCAAAGTTGTGTGGGTTCACGCTGTATATGTCGTACATCAACACCCACTTCTTTTCTCCGATGCGTTTCCATACGTTCGGCGCCTCGCAGCCACGGTTCTCGCTGTCGATCTGCTGGGCATGGTAGTCGTTGTAGTGGTTAATTTTGTCCGAAATCATATATTTAATGCCACCGGGCGATTCTTGTGCCACGTAGGTCATGAAATACCGTCCGTCGGGCATGGGGCAGATGTCAGCATCGAGCACTTGAATTTTCTCGTCAGGATATTCGAAAAGCAGCTGTGGTTCGGTTTCGAGCGTCGTAAACTCCTCGTTGGCATAGCTGTAGTAGAGTTTGGTTCGCCCACCTCCCGTTTGTCTGATGGTGAAATAGACCATGGGTTTCCCCACTTTGGGGTCCCAGATGGTTTGCGGTGCCCATGCGCATCCTATGTCGCCAAACTTCTGTGGAAACAGCTTGTCTATCCTGACGTTGGTGTGCGTCCAGTGAATCAAGTCGTCGGATTTCATCAGAACCAACCCTCGGTTGTTTCCCCAGCCATAACGGTCAGGGCGCTGCCATTGCGTGGTGCGAAGCCCCATCTGCTTTCCGAATACGTGGAGGTCGGTCATGGCGATATAGAACGACCCGTTGGGAGCGCGGTAGAGGTGTGGGTCGCGTATGCCTCTCTGCTCGGCAATGGAGTCGCCCGATATGATGGGTTCTCCGTTGTTCACAGCCGTGAAGGTGTAGCCGTCATAGCTGATGGCCATAAACAGGCTGTGTGTGGGGTCGTTGAAATAGGTAAAGAGGTATGCCCCCATCTGCTTTTCGCTACGAGGTTTCTGTTTCAGCCCCGTTTTGGCTTGGGCAGGGGTGAGTGCCAGAGATATGAGAAAAAGTAGCAGAATTGTTTTGAGGCTTGTTTGTTGTCGTGACATGGTTTTTGTGTTGGTGAGTTTACTTATAGCTGCTTGATCAGTTTGTCCTGGTATCTTCTCAGAACTCGAATCCTAAGTTGATAAAGAAGTTTGGCTTCTTTGTCCGATTGGAGTAGCTGAGGGAGCCACCGACAGGGCCGAACATCGAACGATAATAATAAGCCGCTTGACAACCTAAGATGGGACTGTGGTCTAAGAGGTTGTGTAGTTTGTCGGCATGCTGGGCACCGGCAATCCGGAGCAAGATGTAGTTGTTGGTGGTGAGTTGCTCTTGGAGTTTGATTTGGCAGGCAACGAAGTGGGGGTCGGTGAACTCGAAATGGTGAATGCCGACAAATGGCAGTTGCTGTTCGACGTAATGGCCGAACCATTGTCCGCCGATGGCGTTCTGCCTGATGAGGGGGATTTCAGATCCAAAAAGCAGACGACCATAGAGCAGTGGCTGAAGGACCAGGCTCTTGGTCAGTCTGAATGACATGCGCCAGGAGGCACTGACCTCGCTGAAGCCGGCGTGATCCTTGTAGTTCGTAAAATTGTCGGTGAAATAGGCATACTCAGCCCGGAACTTTGCTCCACGCTGAGGGAATATCCAGTCGTTTTCGGAGTTGTAGTGAAAATTGGCATGGTAACTGAAATAATGGTCGTCTTTCAGCTTGAAACCCTCGTTTGTCATCTGACTTGACACCAACACCTTATTATAATTGTAGTAATCCCACCGGGCGCTGACATCCATGGCAATGTTTTTGATATTGATATTGAGCAGGCTGAATTCTGCCTTGTGGTGATTATAGGTCACGTTGTATTTGCTGTCGCCTTTTTCATAGATGTCAAAAGTGTTGTGACGGAAGGTGTAGCCCAATGACACATCGGTAAAATGTTCCGGTTTCCATTTGGCCAGTGCTTCCCCCTTGATATCCTGTCCGAGCCTGATGGTTCCTTCCAGATCGAAGGGACTGTAGGCCGGCGTGTAGATGCCGTTGAGTTGCAGCACAACCATTTCTTCGGAGTCGAATCTCACTCCCAGGTTCCCCTGAATGCGATCGTAGGGAAGGCGCTCCTTGTTTTTTTCTTTTGTCGGGGCAGGTGCTTCCTGGGCTGCGGTGTTGGGTTCGTGGGGTGGTGGGGTGAAGTTTTCGGGCAATCCCAATTTGCGCTTGAGTGCCATGAGCTCGTCCCAGTGCTTCATGGCTTCCTCCTCGCCACGCCTTATGAGTGTGTCGATGGCGGCTTTGGAAAAGCTGGCCGCGCTGTATCCCTCGGTGTTCACCCGGATGGGAATGTCTGTGATCGAGAGGTTATCTTCATATTTGTTCATGCAGTACACATCGACAAGCTGTCCGATGACGGATGCTCCGTTGGCAAGGTCGTCTGCCGTTTTGGGTTTGCCCTGCACCGTGGAGCCTATGATGTAGTCGGCACCCATCTTCTGGGCGATGTCGGCGGGAAAGTTGTTGCGCAGTCCGCCATCGACGAGAATCATGTCGTCCTTTCTGATTGGTGTGAAGACAGCCGGAATGGCCATGCTGGTTCGCATGGCATTGGCCAAAATACCACTTGTAAAGACATACTCCGTGTTGTCCATAATATTGGTGGCCACACAGGCGAAGGGTATGGGAAGTTGGCTGAAGTCCATGGAGTCGGTGTATCCCGCCGTCAGTCTGTTGAAGAGTCGCATGAGGTTTTTGCCTTCGATCAGTCCGCTTGTCTCCGAAATGTTGTTTTGCTTGGAGGTGAAGTTTTTGGAAAGCAGATAGGTGTTTTGTCTTTTGCGGTTCAGAAGATCCTGGGAATAGTAATCAGCGCGGTCGCTGAGCAGAAACTTCCAGTTCTGTTTTCGCACAAGTGTGTCCATTGCATAGCCGTTCCATCCACAACTGTAGAGTCCACCTACGATGCTTCCCATGGACGTTCCGGTGATGATGTCTATGGGGATTCCAGCACGCTCAATCACCTTGATCACGCCAATGTGTGCCATGCCCTTGGCCCCTCCGCCGGCGAGAACCAAGGCCACTTTTTTGGTTCTATTCCCGGGCTTGACTGGAGCAGATTGGGAAGGAGTGGGGGTGGCAGAACGTTTGTCCGAGAAGTCGTGTTCCGACTGGGCAAAAATATGTACAGAAAACGCGAAAAATAAGAAGAGGGCGATAGGTTTGAAGACTCTATTTTTCATGCTGCAACGTAGATTTCTGAGGTGATTGATATATTCCTCGTGCAAATATAATGTGTTTTTCCAAGAAAAACAAAAATATACTAAAAAGTTTTCCAATGTCATCTAATATGACTAAATTTGCACAAAACATGAACGTCGATAAAAGATGAAATTCGCAATTATAGCAGCGGGAGAGGGCTCTCGCTTAGCAGCAGAAGGCGTGCAGGAACCCAAGCCGCTCGTAAAAGTGTGTGGCGAGTATCTCATAGACCGTTTGATGCGTATTTTTGTTGAGAACGATGCAGAGGAAGTGGTCGTCATTTGCAACGACTTGACCTCGCTGGTGAGCAGTCATCTTCGCCATATCTCTGAGAAGGGTCTGAACGGAAGACCTGTGCCCTTGCGCTTCGTTGTCAAGAGTACGCCGAGTTCAATGCATTCCTTCCATGAGCTGAGCGGCTTGCTTGGTGATGCACCTTTTGTGTTGACCACGGTCGATTCTATTTTTCGCGAACAGGAATTCTCCGCCTATGTCAAGGCTTTTGAGACAGTGTTGGACGAGGGCGGAGACGGACTGATGGGCGTTACCGACTTCATAGACGATGAGAAACCCTTGTACGTGGGGACGGACGAGCAGATGAACATTACCGGATTTTATGATGACAACAGGCTTGCCAATCGTTATATCTCCGGTGGAATCTACGGACTTGCGCCGTCGGCTCTCGAGACTCTGGACAACTGTATGCAGCGGGGCGAAAGCCGCATGCGCAACTTTCAGCGTGGACTGATTCGTGACGGTAGACGTTTAAAGGCGTTTCGGTTTTCCACCGTGTTCGACATAGACCATGCTTCAGACCTTGCCAAGGCAGAGGCATTTCTGGCAACGGAAGGTCAACCGAGCAGCAACGCATAGGAAACATGGATGTGAAGAAGTTTCTTGCCATACGTCGCGATGACCGTTTCTCGCCTAATTCGGTGGAGAATGATCGCCTGATATTGCAGGCCGCATGCCATGAAATCGCAGGCTTGCTGGGGATTGAGGAGGACATTCGCATGATGGACGAGGCGGAGTTGCCGAATTTCCCGGACGCAGTTGACTGCTACATCTCAATGGCTCGGTCGGACGAGGCATTGCAAGTGCTGGCGGAACAAGAATCCAAAGGCAGTATCGTGGTCAACACGCCGGGTGCGGTGAAGCACTGCCAGCGCTCGCGGCTCAATCACCTCATGCATGAAAACCAGATTCCAATGCCGGGGGAGAAAAGCAGCGGAAGCTACTGGCTGAAGCGTGGCGATGCGGCTGCACAGTCCAGCAAGGATGTGGTGTTCTGTCCCGACAAAAAGTCCTTGGAGCATGCCAAGGATGCTTTCCTGGCGCGGGGCATCAGCGATATGGTGGTCAGTGCGCATGTTCCCGGCGACTTGGTGAAGTTTTATGGTGTCGGAACCCGTTTCTTCAAATATTTCTACCCCAGCGATGATGGCATGTTCAAGTTTGACAATGAAGTTCGAAACGGCAAGGCACACCATTATTCCTTTGATGACGATGCGTTGCGTGCAGATGTATCAAGGCTCGCCGAACTCGCCGGAATCGATATATATGGCGGCGATGCCATTATCAGGGAGGACGGCCGATATTATATCATTGATTTCAACGACTGGCCAAGTTTCTCGCGATGCAGGGAGGAGGCGGCCAAGGCCATAGCTGGCGAGATTGTCTCCAAGCTATTATAATATTTATAAAACAGACCTCCTTGGTGGAGGAAACAAATTACAAAAAAGCGAAATGGCTACATTTAAGGAACTGTTACAGTCATCTCTCAAGTCGAAAGACACGGAAGAATGGTTGGATGTGCATTTTACCCGTCCGATAGGACTGGTCTTTGCCCTATTGTGGAACAAGTTGGGCATACATCCCAACACCATTACCATTCTATCTATTTTCTTCGGTGTCGGAGCCGGATGGATGTTTTATTATACCGATCTCACCCACAACATCATGGGCGTAGTGCTGCTGATGCTGGCCAATTTCTGTGACTCCACAGATGGTCAGATGGCCCGCCTCACGGGCAAGAAGACCCTGGTGGGCCGGGTTTTGGACGGAGCCTCGGGCGATATGTGGTTTCTTGCGATCTACGTAGCGCTCTGTCTGCGGATGCAGGGACAGTTTATTCCCGGAACGCAGATGCGTTGGGGTATCTGGATATGGGTGTTGGGAATCTTGGCCGGTTTTCTGAGCCATGCGCCTCAGGCCATGCTGGCTGACTACTATCGGCAGATTCACCTTTTCTTTCTCAAAGGCAAGGCGGGATCTGAACTCGACAGTTATGCCCAACAACGTGCGGTTTATGAGTCCACGCCGAAGGAACAGGTGTTGGCGCGGCTCTTTTACAACAACTATGCAGGGTATTGTAGAAAACAGGAAAAGCGCACGCCCAAGTTTCAAAAATTCTTTGCTGCCTGGAAAGAAAAGCTTTCGTCGCATCACAGCGCCGTGCTCGAGCCGGTGCGTCAGGCATTTCTTGACGGGAGTCGCCCGATGATGACCTATGCCAACATCCTGTCATTCAACGCTCGTGCCATCATTCTATACATCACGTGTCTGCTTAACTGTCCGTGGATATATTTTCTCTTCGAAATCACAGCGTTCAACTTCCTTTACGGCTATATGCACAAAAGCCACGAGAACCTGTGTCGCGACATGACTGTTGAACTCTCCAAACTCCCGAGCCATGATTAAAGGATATTTATTTGACTATGGTGGAACCCTCGATACAGCAGGTTGCCACTGGGGACAAATGTTATGGGCAGCCTATCAGCGCCAGCATGTGCCGGTAGGCGAACAGGATTTTCGCGATGCCTACGTCTATGGCGAGCGCAAATTGGGCAACGAGTCACTGATTCGTCCCGACTTCACTTTTTACAAGACGCTTGCCGTTAAGATTCGTCTGGAAATGGAGTGCCTCTGCATGTCGGGAGCGTGGAATGCTGACGAGTCGGAATTCAAGAGCAAGCACAAGGCTGTGCTCGAAGACCTTTATACACGAGTGAAAGCCACCACTAACTACAGCGGGAAAGTGCTGGCCAAGTTGCAGGCACGCTACCCTTTGGTGCTTGTGAGCAACTTCTATGGAAACATCAATACTGTGTTGCAGGAATTTGGACTCAGCACATACTTCGAAGACGTTATCGAGTCTGCCGCTGTTGGTATTCGCAAGCCCGATGCACGCATCTTCAGGTTGGGTGTGGAGAGTCTTGGCCTGAAACCGGAGGAAACGGTCGTTGTGGGCGACAGCTTTTATAAAGACATAGAGCCTGCCCGCAAGCTGGGATGCCATACGGTGTGGTTCAAGGGTAAGGGATGGACCAATAGAAAGTTTGACGAGACGGTGCCCGACCATATCATTACTGATCTGGCACAGTTGTTGGAGATATAGTCTGCGGACATTAAAAGCAAACGAATGAAAAGATTCAGGATATTTCTTACATGGATACTGCTGGTGCTGACGACAAGTATCAGTGCTCAGATACATGGTGTGATTACCGATGCTGCGACCGGCGACACCCTGCTTTATCCCAGTGCATCGTACAAGGGTCATCATGTGGCGGTGAGCGGTAATGCCCTAGGTGAATATTCCATAGCCCGGCATGAGGGATGGCAGCTCACGTTTTCGGCAGTTGGCTATAAGTCCAAGACCGTTAAGATTACATCCGGCACGCCATCTGTGCTCAATGTGAAGCTCCGCCCGGACACCAAGCAGCTCAACGAGATAGTGGTCAAGTCCAAACGTGGGCGCTACAGTCGGAAGAACAACCCCGCCGTGGAACTGATGAAGCGTGTCATTGCTGCCAAGAAGCACACCGACTTGCAAAACCATGACTATCTGCAATACACCAAGTATCAGAAACTCACGTGTGCCATTAATGACATTAACACCGGGGATATTGATTCTGGGTTTATCAGTAAGCGCCGTTGGTTGCTCGACCAGATAGAAACCTGTCCGTACAACGACAAACTGATTCTTCCCATCAGCGTCAACGAGACGGTGACGCAGCACATCTACCGCAAGAACCCCAGGAGCGAGAAGCAAATTATAAAGGGAGAAAGTGCTACGGGCATCAACCAACTCATCCAGACCGGCGACATACTCAATGTGGGTATGAAGGATGTATTTACTGACATTGATATATACGATGATCAGATCCGGCTGCTCCAATACCCGTTCACCTCGCCCATCGGCAAGGATGCCATATCGTTCTACCGATTTTATATTGAGGACACCGTCTATGTGGACCGGGACCTTTGCTACCACTTGCAGTTTATTCCTAACAACCAGCAGGACTTCGGATTTCGGGGCGAGCTTTTTATCTTGGCTGATTCGTCGCTTCACGTGAAGCGGTGCAACCTGACCATTCCGAAAAACAGCGGTGTGAACTTTGTGGAAAACATGCAGATTAAACAGGAATACAGCAAGTTGCCCAATGGCGAATGGGCATTGAGTGTTGACGATCTGTTCATAGAATTGAAGATATCCAATCTGTTGTCCAAGGTGCTGGTTGTGCGCACAACCCGACTCAGCGACTATGCTTTCGACGAACTTCCCAAGCAGTTGTTCAAGGGCAGGACCAAGGAACGCCGCGAAGCCAATGCCCAGATGCGCGATGAGGCTTTTTGGAACAAATACCGGGGCGTGGAACTCACCAAGAGCGAGAGTACCATGGACGCCTTTGTTCATCGTATAGAGCAAATCAAAGGATTTAAGTACATCATCTTTGGCGCCAAGGCTTTGATCGAGAACTATGTCGAAACGGGCGACCAAAACAAACCGAGTAAGGTTGACATCGGTCCCGTGAACACCATGATAACCAAGAACTTTATCGACGGGTTCCGTACGCGTGTCAGTGCACAGACCACAGCCAACCTGAGCAAGCACTGGTTTCTTTCGGGATACCTTGCCCATGGATGGCACTCGAAGAAGACCTATTATAAAGGTGAGCTTACCTATTCTTTCAACAAGAAGGACTATCTGCCCCGTGAGTTTCCAAAGCGCACATTGACCTTCACTTCGACCTACGACATCAGCTCGCCGTCCGACAAATTCATACATACCGACAAGGACAACGTGTTCACGGCCTTTAAGTGGGCCACCGTGGACAAGATGATGTTCTACAACCGGCAGCAGTTGCTCTTCGAGTATGAGCATGAGTGGGGCATAAAAACATCTGTGGGCTTCAAGACGGAGCAGAACGAGGCGGCCGGACGTCTGTTTTTCAACAAGCTGAGCAGCGGCACCACATTTTCCTTCCCCGATAACATCGTGGCGGGCGACCAGTTGCATAATGGCAAGATACGAACAACGGAGCTGAGTTTCAGACTCACGCTGGCTCCGGGACGTACCTATATCAATACCAAGCAGCGTAGGACGCCCATCAATCTTGATGCTCCCGAGTTGATGATCGGTCATACCATAGGATTGAAGAATGTCCTGGGAGGAGAATATAGGTATAACTACACGGAAGCAACGCTCTTCAAACGTTTCTGGATGAAAAGCTGGGGCAAGATCGACGCGCATATCAAGGCGGGTGCCCAGTGGAACCGCGTTCCCTATCCGTTGCTTATCATGCCTGCGGCAAACTTGAGTTACATTGTTCAGGATGAGGCGTTCAACTTGATCAACAACATGGAGTTCCTCAACGATCGGTTTGCAAGTCTTGATGTAGGATGGGACATGAACGGTAAAATTTTCAACCGCATCCCACTGCTTAAGAAACTGAAGTGGAGAGAATATTTTGGCGTGAAGTGCCTGTGGGGACAACTCACCGACAAGAACAACCCGTTGCTGCCCGAAAATGCAGGCAATGCCAATCTGATGCAGTTCCCGGAAGGCTGCTACGTGATGGATCCCAAGCGCCCCTACGTGGAGTTGATAGCCGGAGTGCACAATATCTTTAAGCTTCTCCACGTTGAATTTGTACATCGCTGCAACTACACCTACCTGCCAACTTGCACCCGAAACAGTGTACGGTTCATGCTGAGGATGACGTTCTAAGAAAATTTTGTATTTACAGACTTAGCCTGATATGTCGCGCCTACTGTTCAAGTAGCGCGACATGTCAGGCTAAATTCGTAGATAGGTCTCATATTCATGCGATTTACTTTGAACGTTGCCATGTCAAGGTATAACCGTAATGAAACTTAATTGTTATTCCAATGTAACAGCTGATTAATACTGTAGAAACATTCAGTTTGTAATTTTGCAACCATCAAAATAGTCATGCGGTATAACAAGCAGTAAACTATAATATCATATGGGCAATTACAGGATAAATGGTGCATTCAGGGAAAACAAGAACGAGTTGTGGCCCTTGCCCCAGACAGAACTCAACACCAACAAGCTCATCCAAGAGAACAATCCCGGATATTAGTAATCAAAATAACAAAAAAAGATGATTAGAACTTCAGTATTCGTAGCATTGATGCACTTGGCCATTTCTGGCTTTGCACAAAACTCAAGCTTTACCATAACCGGTAGGGTGGTCGACGAAAAGGGCAATGGGATAAGTAATGTGGTGGTCAACGATGGTTGCCACTTCGTGAAAACTGACAACACTGGCACTTGGCACTTCACCACAGACACTGCCTTCTGCAAGTTTGTGAGCATCTCAACCCCGTCCGCCTATGAGTTGCCACATCGCAATGGTCTGGCCTTGTTTTACAAGCCGATGCGTGAGGTGGTGACGAACAAAGACAACAACTTTGTACTGACCAAGCGAAAAAAGCCATGTACAACGTTCAGTTATTTAGCCATTTCTGATCCACAGGTGCGCAACGAGGAAGAAATGAACAGGTGGCGTCGTGAGACGGTCAATGATATGCGTCATGTGGTCGATTCCTTGAAAAAACACAGAGAAGTGATAGGTATGACCCTCGGCGACTTGGTGTTCGACAAAATGAACTTGTATGATCCCTATGCAGAGTCCTGTAGCACGTTGGGTATCACCATGTTTCAGACCATTGGCAACCACGACCTTGACAAGCGATATCAGGATTTGCACAACATGCGTGTCGGCTCACCAGTGTATGGCGAGCATGTCTACAACAGCTACTTTGGTCCCACCGACTATTCATTTAATATCGGCAACGTGCATGTCATCACCATGAAGAATATCAACTATGTGGGATATAAAAAATACATCGAGGCTGTCACAGACCAACAATTGGAATGGTTGGAAAACGACCTCAGATTTGTGCCCAAAGGTAGTGTGGTGTTTGTCAATATGCATGCTGCAGGTTGGAACAAGATAGGCAATGATGGCAACTTTCGTGAGGCCAAAGATGTAGAGAGGCTATTGAAAGACTATGACGTCCACTTTTTCTGTGGCCACACACATTTTTATCAGAATATAGAGGTGACTCCCACCTTCTATCAGCACAACATCGGTGCCGCTTGTGGCACATGGTGGGCCGGCGACTACAGTGTGTGCGGAGCTCCCAATGGGTATCTCGTGGTAGACGTCGATGGCAATGACGTGCGCTGGCATTTCAAACCTACCAAGGGCAGCTTTGCCGACCAGTTCCGCACTTATCTGCCCGGCCAATTCCGCAGCCAGCCTGCAACGGTGGTTGCCAACGTGTGGGACTACGACAACCGCTGCAAGGTGGAGTATTACGAGGACGGTCAGCACAAGGGTGCCATGGAGAAATTCACAGACATTGACGATGCCTATCTGGTGCAACAGATTACATTGGGTAAGAAAGCCAATGCACTGACCGGCCATCTGTTTCGTTTTAAACCTTCGGTGGGTACAAAGCAGATAAAAATTGTGTTTACCAACAGGTTTGGCGAACAATACAGCCAAACTTACAAGTTGTAGTTCTAACTCCCGGATGAGACGTCGGCTGGCCACAGATTACAGGTGAGCGAGCGCTCATCAGAGCCTTGTCGCCAGCGTACATCGTCCGCGATACACGCGTACTTCGGCCGTCATCCACGTGTACGGCGGCCGCCGTACACTTGCTTTTCGGCCGCCGGACGCTGACGAAACGAGTCAAAAGACAGCGTGATGCGCGGGTGGCGAGCATGCCACCCCGTGTTTGAGGAGACGAAGAGGGATAGGAGGCTATGCCCGATGTTGTAAAATCTCGTCCATTTTTCGGCGACCGTAGCTAATCAGTTCTGCAGCCTTTTCAAAGTCGAAAAGGCCAAAGCCGTCCATCGGAAGGTTCACATAAATGTCGGGTGGGGTGAGGCGCAGCGCCATTTCCGTGTTGTTCTGGATGGTCAACTTGGTGATGCGTGTGGTGAGGTTCATATAGTTTGACGTGGGTTCAGCTTTGCGAAAGACACTCTTGATCCATAAGTCATTGTTGCCTTCTTTTCCTCGGGTTTGGCCATTCCCCACGAATGTGGTGTCAGGTTCCTCGTCCGGCGCGCTCACGTTGACCGCGACAAGCAGGTCACCCTTTTTACGTTCCACCCGGTCGAGGGGCAGAGCGTTGTGTATACTCCCGTCCACGTATGCATGGTTGCTCATGCGAATTGGTTTGAAAAACAAGGGGATAGAAATCGATGCACGAATGGCCATCTTGAGGCTGCCCTGCCGGAACACCACCTCCTTGCCGCTTACCAAGTCGGATGCCGAGCAGCAATAGGGTATGGGGAGATCCTCGATGGCGGTGTCGCCGATGAGTCTGTCGAGTATTTCCATCACCCGGCTGTCACTGGCAATATGGTCGGTGTGGGGTGCGAAGCCCAAGATGCGGTACATGCGCATGCGCGTCATGCCCTCAGCTATTTGCTTCAGTTCGCCCATTTTGCCTGCGGCATAAAATCCGCCCACGAGTGCACCCATCGAAGTGCCAGCTACCGACGTGATGCGGTAGCCATGGGCAATGAGCGATTCGATGGCTCCGATATGAGCCCATCCCTTTGCACCGCCTCCGCTCAACACGAGTGCGACATCCTTAGAAGCCTTGTGATGCTTCAGGAACAGGTTCCACAGTTCTTTTAGACTAATCATGTGTTGCAAATATACACAAAATTCTGAGATTGATAAAGGTGTGAGATAAATAAAATTCCATTTTTTTATGAGAAGAACGGGCTAATGATTTGGAAATTTTATCTATCTTTGTCGAAAGTCTTTTTGTTTGACTGTAAACACATTGATGATGAAAAAAATATCTTTTTCCGCTATCCGAAACCAATTCGTGGCGATGTGCACACGCTTCCCCATTGCCTTAGCGTTTATCCTTGCCTTCACTGTATGCGCCATTTGCGTCACCCATGACGTCATTACTGAGGAGAAATACTGTTTCTTCGCCACATTCTACACCGCTTCGGCGGCTTTGCTATCGGCCGTGTTGCGTCTCTGGGACGAGGAGACCGACAACCGACGGCTCAGTTGGGGCGTACAGCTGGCGACTCAACTCGCGTGGTTGGGATTCATGATCTACCTTGTTTCGGAATGGGAGCTGGGCATCATCCATGTGACAGCCCTCGTCTCCCTCATGGTGGCTATGGTCATCGCCGGCTTTCTGGTGTCGTTTACGAAAGAGAAAACCGACCTTCCACTGTGGCATTTCACATTCCGCACACTGCTTGCCGCCGTTGTTGCCATTGTCGTGAGCAACATTTTTTGGGGTGGTATTAGCCTGTTGTTCACCTCTTTTAAAGAGTTGTTCTCGCTACAGCTATGGAACAATGCGGAGTTCGACATCGCCATTGTGTGTCTGGGATGCATCACGCCTGTCCTCTTCTTGCAGCTTCTGCCCGGTGGCCAACGCAAGCACGACCGGTCCATTCAAGGCATGCCCCGATGGGCCAACGCCGTGGTACACTATCTGTTTGTGCCGCTCACGGTGGCTTATCTCGTTACGCTTTATGCCTACGCCGCCAAGATACTCATCACCTGGCAACTGCCCGACGGATGGGTGTCGTGGCTCGTCTCGGTGCTCATGCTGTTGATGGTGAGCCTCACGGTCTTGCTTTATCCCTCCCGGTTTGACGACACGCGGAAGTTTGACCGCACTTTCACCCGCCTGCTGCCCATGCTGGTGTTGCCACTCCTACTGCTCATGACAATCGGCATCGTGCGCCGTTTCAGCGACTACGGCATCACGGTGCCTCGACTTTACCTCGCCCTGTTCAATCTCTGGTGCTACGGAGTGTGTCTTTGGCTCATCGTGCGCCAACCCAAGCGCTTGGCGTGGATTCCCGCCTCGTTTGTTTTCCTTCTTGTGGCAAGCTCAGTAGGACCGCAAAGTTTTGCCAACATCACGTTGCATTTGCTCTCAACCAAAATCAAGATGGCTATGGCGGCTAACGATATTTACCGCTTTCCGATGAACGTAGAAGCCGTTAAAACATGGAAACGCGATACCACCGAACAGCATCGACAAGTTTCAGACCAGCTCCTCTATCTCGCCCAAACCTACGAAAAGCATGAACTCTCCCAGCTGGCCGACTCTGCTGCCATTGCTCATATCATCAAAAGTTATGATAAGGAGAGTGCTGAAAACGATGGAGACCTGACAGTTCGCAGCTCGAGCACGTCCGAGCAGAGCTTCCCCGTGCCTCCCGGCAAGCGCCACTGTGCCAGCACCTTTTTCACGGGCGAAGAGGTCCGTCTCGCAGGCGATACACTCTCGTGTACCATCACACTGAGCGAAAACGGGCACGAACGCACCCTGCCCCTGTCGTTCTCCGTGAAGCAACTGCGCGCTATGCAGTCGCAAAAGAAGCCTTACTGGACCTTCAACATATCGCAGGCCACCGTCTATCTCAGTTCGCTGTACTATTACACCTACAGCAACACACTTACCTTTCAGGCCTGCATCTTCTATTAGCCCTACATGCTATTCACTTTTGATGACCAACAATGATAAGAAAACAGGGCTTCAATTCTTTTTTTAAAACTTTGAAGCAGCCAATCTCGAGCGCAAAGGATTTTGGAAATTGCTCAAGCAGCGATTTCCTGTGCGCAGCAACGCATGACATCGATGCAAAAAATGCGATGTGTTGAGCAGGAATGATGAAGTTTTGTATTACCTTTGCACGTTGATAATTTGTGTGAATCGGGACGGCACGTGTCTTGAGGTCACGCCCTGATGCATGTATGACCAACTTGTTATGAACAACGCAACTCTCTCTCCATTCAAGAAGACTATACTGGGCGTACAGTTTCTCTTTATCGCCTTTGGTTCCACGGTGCTTGTCCCTTTGTTAGTGGGGCTCGACCCGGCCACGGCACTGATGACGGCCGGCATCGGCACCTTTATTTTTCATTTCGTCACCAAGGGTAAGGTACCTATCTTTCTGGGCAGTAGTTTTGCTTTCATCGCACCGATTATTGCGGCCAGCAAACAGTGGGGAATGCCCGGGACATTGGCCGGAATCATCGGGGTGGCACTGGTTTATTTCCTGATGTCTGCCCTGATCAAATGGCGGGGCAAGAAACTTTTAGACAGACTTTTTCCACCTGTGGTCATTGGCCCGGTGATTATTCTCATCGGCTTGTCGCTCTCCACATCGGCTGTCGACATGGCCAAGAGCAACTGGACTCTGGCCTTTGTTGCCCTCGCCACGGCCATTGTGGTGCTGTCGTTCGGTCGAGGACTCATTAAGTTGGTGCCTATTGTTTGCGGCATTATTGTGGGCTATGTGGTTGCGCTGGCCATGCATGAGGTTGATTTCACGGCTGTGGAGGCTGCACCATGGTTTGCCCTGCCACCGTCTGTGGTGAACTTTCGTTGGCCAGCCTTTGCATGGGAACCCTTCCTTTATATGATTCCAGTGGCCATCGCGCCGGTGATTGAGCATATTGGTGATGTGTATGTAGTAGGGGCAGTGGCCGATAAGGATTTTATGGAAGAACCAGGACTTCACCGCACCATGCTCGGGGACGGATTGGCTTGTCTGGCGGCCAGTTTCCTGGGTGGTCCTCCGGTGACGACTTATTCCGAGGTGACGGGTGCGATGAGTATCACGAAGGTGACTAATCCGCAGGTGATACGCATTTCGGCAGCAACAGCCATGGTGTTCTCAGTTATTGGTAAGCTCTCCGCGCTGCTGCAGAGCATTCCTACTGCGGTTCTTGGGGGTATCATGTTGCTGCTCTTTGGTACGATTGCGAGTGTGGGCATTCAAAATCTTGTGCACAATAAGGTGAACATGAATGTGACCCGAAACACCATCATAATATCCGTAACGCTGACCATGGGTATTGGTGGTGCCATTCTGTCATGGGGAAGTTTTGCCATCAGCGGCATTGGCCTGAGTGCCTTAGTGGGCGTGTTGCTCAACTTGCTGCTGCCCAAAGCAAAGGAGGAGCAGGAGCCTTGATTGAAGATTGAGCATGCAGGGAGTTTGCTCAATGATTCGGGAAATAAAACCACACGGTTTGGACAACAATATGCTAAGATGATAAAACAGGTGACTTTTGAGCTTGGCCCTTTTCCAAGAGGGTTTCATTTGGTGACAGGAGAGGTGATGAGGCAACTGCCGGAGTTTCCCACGGTGGGTATGCTCAACCTTTTTGTACAACATACGAGCTGTGGGCTGACGATTAATGAAAACTGTGATCCTGACGTTCGTCATGATCTGAAGACTATTATGAATCGGCTTGCTCCTGACGGCGACCCAGCCTACCGTCACCGGGATGAGGGGCCAACGGATATGAGTGCGCATGCCAAGAGTTCGCTCGTGGGGGCCTCGCTCAATATCCCTATTATCAATGGACATTTGGCTTTGGGCATCTGGCAGGGAATATATCTATGCGAATTCAGGGAGCATGGAGGACCGCGGCGCATTGTAGCCACCATCATGGCTTAGCGTGGTGAGAGGTAGAAGATTGTAAATGGGGATAAGGTAGAGCGAAAGAATGGATAAGAAGAAAGGTATGATTGGCTATCATCTGCTGGCAGCAGTGGTGGTCTTGATTTGGGGTTGCACCTTTGTCAACTCCAAAGTTCTGCTGATGAATGGGCTTACTGCGCACGAAATATTTGTTCTGCGCTTCTTTTTCTCATACATTTGCATCTGGACAATATCGCCACATCGGCTTTGGGCAGACAGCGTGAAAGATGAGCTGTTGTTTGTGTTGCTGGGCATAACCGGAGGCTCGTTGTATTTTGTGACGGAGAACGAGGCGGTGATGATAGATTATGTGAACAATGTTTCGTTTATTGTTTGCACGGCTCCCTTGCTCACAACGTTGCTTGCGCTGCTGTTTTTGAAGGGTGTAACGGCCAACAAGGGATTGGTTTTGGGATCGGCTGCAGCTGTGTTGGGCGTTGCGCTGGTTGTGTTTAACGGTCAGTTTATGCTCAACCTCAACCCTCTGGGCGACATGTTGGCGCTGAGTGCTGCACTGAGTTGGGCCGTGTATAGCCTGTTGCTGCGCAGGATGGCAGGATATAATGTGGTGTTTGTCACGCGCAAAGTGTTTTTCTACGGACTGGTTACGGTGCTGCCTATGTTCTTGGTTCATCCTTGGCAGTTCCCATTGGAGGGCTTTCTGAAACCAGCCGTATGGACTAATCTGCTGTTCCTTGGATTTGTGGCGAGCTTTGGCTGTTTTGTGTTTTGGAGTTGGGTGAGCAAACGGTTGGGTGCGCTTAAGGCAAGTAATTATATCTACCTGAATCCCGTTTCCACGGTTGTGTTTTCAGCCTTGGTACTCGATGAGCCGATGACATGGCTCGCATACGTGGGCTCTGGTTTAATCTTGCTTGGCGTTTATCTGTCCAATCAGGGCGTGCGGGGGTTTCATCTCCATCGGCGCAAACATCACGAAACCCCTATAACGCGGATCTCGTCTTAAGTTTTTTGCCGTTTTTATCCCATGTGTATATCCAGTTGCCGTTGCGTGAGGTAAAAGTTTCCCCCGCTACGGCGATAATGGATCCCACATCATTGGCGCTCATGGTTTTGTATTTCTTCCCCATCACGTCGAAGAAATAATACCAGGAACCTTTCTTGCTGATAAAAAAATAGGCAGACCATCCCACGACTTGCCCGATGTCCGACTTGCTGAGTATCTTGATTTTGTTGCCGCGCTCGTCATAAAGATACACCCAGTTCTTGCTGCTCTCAATGTTTGAGATGTGTTTATCCTTGGCAATGGCCGACAAACACAGGATAAGGACAAGGATAAATAACAGTTTTCGTTTCATAGACTATGATTTGAGAAGTAGAATTTCAGCGTGTGCTCATGTGGGGAGCTTGGTATTTGGGTGATTCTTCTTGGTGCAGTCATACCGGGTGCAGGCGTCCTTGAGTTGGCAGCCGTCGCATGCTGACTTGGGATTGGTCAGCGTGCGCCAAATGCGGACACCCGCCAGCACTACACATGCCAGAACGATGATGCCGGTGATGATATATTGCAGTGTTATACACATTTCGGTATTACGGTCAGTTGAAAGAGCGCGTCCTCTTCTTATTGTTCGGCATCCTTCTTCGCTCTATAATCCATAAATGCCTTATCGTAGGCGGCAAACTGCTCCTCTGTTTTATTGCCTAATGCCTTGCGTAGTCCTTTGTAATAGCTTGAAAGCTTAGTTTGTATGACAGATTTCTCCTTGCTGGATGCATAGATCTTGTCCATGTCAATGTGCATTTGGGGTACCAGTTCGTTGAGGAAGGCGAGGTCGCCGGTGTAAGTCTGGTTTGCAGGAGCGGCGCTCTGGGTAGGTTCTGCCGTTTCTTGTGCAGGGAGTGGTCTGTCGGATTGTTTCGTCGGAATCTCTGTCCTCTCTGTTGAATCGACTATTTCGCTTGTCGGTTGGCTTTTTTCTGTATCGATAACATCGCGATTGAAGAAAGCCAAGGCGACTACAACAGCCAGTGCTGCAATAGCGGCAACAACAGCAACTATGCGCTTACTATTGGCACCGCCTTTGCCCATGCCTGTGGTTTTCCGGCGTGTATGGCGATGGTGCTCGAATGCCTCGAGGAAGGCGTCAATGTCCGGGAATCTGTTGTTGCGGGCTATGGCGCTGCTACCGAAAACAACGTTCTCGTATCTTTCCCCCAAATCCATCTCCTTGAGAATCATACCCAAGGAGAATACATCAGTTCGGGCATCGAGTGAGACGGTGCCGTCCTTGGCTTCCGGAGCGCGGAATTTCATGGATTCTGTTGGTTCACTGAGTCGGTCGGCATAGCGTAACCTAAAGTTCAACAACTTCACGCGGTCGCCCTGCTGAGTGATGAATATGCACGAGGGATCCAATGCCCCGTGCACCTTGCCTTGTTGATGCAGGAAGTTGAGCGCGTTGGCAATCTGCAGGATTATGTCTTTCTGTTCCTCAGCACTGTGATTTTCCTCCATATAGTCGGCCAAGGTGCGAGATGGCTCCCATTCCATCACAATACACTGTCCGTAACCGGCAACTTCCTTCATTTCAAGATATTTCAAGATATTGGGATGGTCTATCTTCTGGCACTGTTCGTATTCGCGTTTCAATCCGCGTTGATACTGCGGTCTGTCTTCAAAGCCAGGCTTCAGGCCGATGAGCATGACCTCACGGGTGCCGTCTTTTCCTGTCACCAAGAAGTTGATGCTGGAATTCTTTATTTCGTTTATTTCTGTCATAATGTATGGTTTTGATGTTTTTGCCGAACTTCGGCAAACGCGGAGGCTCTGGGAATATTCGTTTTGGGGAACTCTACTTACCTTCCACGGGAAACAGTCCATAGAGGTTGGTGTCAATCATTTCGGTCACCTTTCGAAAATCTTCGGGCGTATCCTCAAAGCTGAGGTTGTCTCCGTCGATGATAATGAGGTCGCCTTTGTAGCCAGCAATCCAGTCTTCGTATCGCTTTTGCAACCCCGTAAGATAGTCGATGCGTATGCTTTGTTCAAATGATCGCCCACGTTTCTCAATATGCTTTACAAGCGTTGGTATGGAGGACCGGATATAAATCATAAGTTGCGGCAGCTTGACCAACGACATCATCAGGTCAAAGAGATCGGAGTAATTCTTGAAGTCCCGGTCGCTCATGTACCCTTGCTCGTGCAAGTTAGGGGCGAAGATTCGTGCGTCTTCGAAGATTGTGCGGTCTTGTATGATGGTGTCCGAGCTGTTGGCAATTTCCACCACCTCCTTGAAGCGCTTGTTCAGGAAGTACACCTGAAGGTTGAAAGACCATCGGTTCATGTCCTTATAGAAATCATCTAAGTATGGATTGTTTTCTACAGGTTCAAATCTTGGAGTCCAGCCATAGCGATTGGCCAGCATCTTCGTAAGGGTGGTCTTGCCACTTCCGATGTTTCCTGCTATTGCAATGTGCATGATTTTTATGGTTTGATGAAAGGAGTTGTACTGAACAGCGTATGGTCAGTGTTTTGGATTTCAGCCAACTGAGCATCTATTCGTTTGATAACCGATGCGAAATCTTCTCTGGAATGTAGGAAGTCGAGGTTGTCGGCTTCGATGGTCAGTACACGTCCCTTGTATTTGTTATTGATAAAGTCTTCGTATCTGACGTTGAGATTATTCAGATAGTCGAGTTGAATATTCTGTTCGTAATCCCGTCCCCGTTTATGGATATGGTCAACGAGGTGGGGCACTGACGAGCGAAGATAGACCATGAGGTCGGGTTGTTTGGCAACCATCATCATCGATTCGAACAGTCCCATGTAGGTGTCAAAGTCACGGTCACTCATGTTACCCATATCGTGGTTGTTGGCCGTGAATATATACACGCCCTCAAAGATGGAACGATCTTGTATGATGGTGTTGTCGGCCTTGGCTATGTCCAAGAGGTCACGAAACCTTTCCTTCAGGAAGTACACCTCCAAATTGAGCGACCATCGCTGCATGTCCTGATAGTATTCCTCCAAATAGGGGTTTTGGAGCACGCTTTCCAAGCGCGGCTCCCACCCGTAATGGCGTACGAGCATGTTGGTGAGCGTAGTCTTTCCGCTACCTATATTTCCTGCGATTACAATGTGCATGCTATATCTTCTCCATGCCTGGGTTATGGTTTTAGAACAGTTTTCTGGATATCATTCCTTGTCAGCATGTCGTGACTTCTGTTAACTGTCCCTGGCAAAGTTACCTAATTTATTGTACTATTCCAAGAAAACATCCTGTGATTTGGGCGTTTTTATCTAATTTTTTGTGTTTTGTCGTGGTGTTAAATTTTTAAATGAGTATCTTTGCCACAATCAATTCCCGAAACACTCAAGCCTAACTAACTATACATTCTATCATTATGAATCAACTCAGATTTGTTCTTCTTTCCGCAGTCGTGGCTTTTTGGAGCTGGATGCCGACACATGCGCAGCGTTTGCTTTACCCTCATCATTTCAACTTGGATGAGGTTACCTTGCTCGACAGTCCACTCAAGACAGCCATGGATCTCAACATCAAGATGCTGATGCAGTATGATGTCGACCGCCTGCTCACTCCCTTCATCCGTCAGGCTGGCCTGCATACCGGACGATATGCTGACTGGCAATCCCGACACCCGAACTTCATGAATTGGGGTGGAAACAATTTTGACCTCTCCGGACATGTCGGCGGGCACTATGTGTCGGCCTTGGCCATGGCATACGCAGCGTGTCACGACACCGCCACAAAGGCTCGCATCAAAGAGCGTTTGGACTATATGATTGACGTATTGAAGGATTGCCAGGATGCCTACGACACCAATACCGAGGGGCTCTATGGATTTATTGGCGGTCAGCCCATCAACGACATGTGGAAGAAAATGTATGCCGGCGACATCAGTTCTTTCCGGCAACACCGTGGATGGGTGCCGTTCTATTGTCAGCATAAGGTGCTGGCCGGTCTGCGCGATGCTTATCTTTATACCGGCAACACCACGGCGCGAGATCTCTTTCGTAAACTTGCCGACTGGAGTGTCAATCTGGTATCCAACCTTTCGGATGCCACGATGCAGACCGTACTCGACACCGAGCATGGTGGCATGAACGAAACCTTGGCCGATGCCTACACTCTTTTTGGCGACAGCAAATATCTGGCTGCTGCCCGCAAATACAGCCACCAGACGATGCTAAACGGAATGCAGACGCCCAACCCCACATTCCTCGACAACAGACATGCCAACACGCAGGTGCCCAAGTATATTGGTTTTGAGCGTGTGGCCGAGGAGGATCCCACTGCGACAACCTATGCCACTGCTGCGAGCAACTTCTGGGATGACGTGGCACAAAACCGAACCGTGTGCATCGGGGGCAATAGTGTGGGCGAGCATTTCCTGTCCGTCGGCAACAGCAATCGGTATATCGACCATCTCGATGGTCCCGAGAGCTGCAACACCAATAATATGATGAAATTGTCGGAGATGATGGCCGACCGCACTCACGATGCCCGATACGCTGATTTCTATGAGTATGCCATGTACAACCATATCCTCTCCACCCAGGATCCCACGACAGGCGGCTACGTTTATTTCACAACCCTCCGCCCACAAGGCTACCGAATCTATTCCAAGGTGAATGAGGGCATGTGGTGTTGTGTGGGAACCGGTATGGAGAATCATAGCAAATATGGTCATTTTGTTTACACTCACGATGCAGATACTGCCGTGTATATCAACCTTTTTACGGCGAGTAAGTTGGATAATAAGCATTTCATGCTCACCCAGGAAACCGCTTATCCTTATGAGCAGCGCACCAAAATCACGGTGGGCAAGTCGGGAACCTATACCATTGCCGTGCGTCACCCTTGGTGGACTACGGCAGATTATTCGATCAGCGTCAATGGAACCAAGCAACCTCTTGATGTTCTTCAGGGTCAAGCCAGCTATTGCCGGCTGAAGCGAGCATGGAAAGCGGGCGATGTGATCACTGTCGATCTGCCCATGTCACTTCGTGTGGCAGAATGCCCCAACTATAGCGATTATATTGCATTTGAGTATGGTCCCGTGTTGCTGGGTGCCCAGACCACGGCCACGGATGCATCCGATGCCAAAGCCAATGGACTGACCTACGAACCCTTGCGCAACGAATACGCCGGCGAAGGACGTATGGATCATGCGCCCGGTGCCATGGCATCCAGCAAATCGCTTGTCTCGGCACCCCTGCTTATCGGCAATCGTGCCGATGTGCTGAACAGGGTCAAGGTGAAAGATTTGGCCAAATTGCAATTTGTGGTGGACGCCAGTCGCGGTGATACTCCCGGATACGCGTGGTCAGAACTGACGTTGCGCCCCTTCCACGAGATTCACCATGCTCGCTATATGTGCTACTGGTACCAGCAAACACAGGAGAATTTTGAACATAGCGACATGGTAGCCAGCGAACTTGCCAATAAGAAACTGGCCGAACGTACCATAGATTTTGTGGCCACCGGAGAACAACAGAGCGAGGCTGGACATGAATATCAGTATAGCGACGACTCCTCATCGGGGAGTTATCGCGATGAAACCTATCGCGATGCCAAAGCCGGAGGTTTTATCCAATATTCCCTTTTCAATCCTGACAAGCTGAAAGACAGCCTTTCCATCCTCTGCCGTTTCACCACGGCCGACAAGGGACGCAAAGCCACGCTCACCGTAGACGGTGTGAAGTTGGCCGATATCGAGATACCGGCCACGATGAAAGGGTCGGTCAATGGATTCTACAACGTGGAATTCCCTATACCGGCACACTTAGTTGTGGATGCTCGGGGCAAGGCCAAAAACAAGTTTGTCGTGCGGCTCACGGCATCGTCAGCTACCCTGTGCCCCGGCTTTTATTATCTCAGATTGCTGCGTGGCCGCATGTAGATAGATCATTATTTATATTCCTGGGCTTCCGTGTCTCCTTTCAGCACAGCCAATGCGGCCTCAGCCAGTGCACCCTGCTCATTTTCGCCGGGATAGCAGTGCACGGGAGCCAGGAATGCTATGCGCTTGCGCAGCATGTCCGTAATTCTTGTGGAGTGAGCCACTCCGCCGGTTATCAGTATGGCATCAACGTCTCCGCAAAAGGTAGCCCCGAGGGCGCACACCCATTTGGCCACATTGTATACCATGGCTTCTACGACAAGCTTTGCATACGCATCACCCTCATCTATCCGTCGCATCACCTCACGCATGTCGTTGGTGCCAAGATGGGCAATGACACCCCCTTGTCCGGTAATCATTTTCAGCAGTTCCTCCTCGGTGTGCTTGCCACTGAAACACAATCGCACCATGTCTGAACTGGGAAACGATCCCGAGCGCTCTGTGCTGAAAGGTCCCTCGCCGTTGATGGCATTGTTCACATCCACAGCTCGCCCATGATCGTGGGCCGCAATCGATATTCCGCCACCCAAGTGGCATACAATGAGTTTCAGATCTTCGTAACGGCGACCGCATTCCTTAGCAAACTGCTTGGCCACGGCGCGCTGGTTGAGGGCATGCCACACACACGACCGCATCATTTCCGGTCGCCCTGTCAGGCGAGTCATCGGCGTCAGTTCGTCCACGACACCAGGTTCTGCAATGAATGCCTTGCATCCGGGAATCATGGCTGCAATGTCGTAGGCAATTTTGCACCCCAAGTTGCAGGCATGCCGATACGTGGCATGCAGGTTGTCGCTGATCATCTGCTCGTTGATGACGTACACTCCCCCCAATACCGGTTTGCCGATTCCGCCCCGTCCTACCACGGCATCAAAGTCTAAGGCTATGCCTTGGGTTTTGAGTTCATCGAGCACCAGTTCCCGGCGAAAGTCGTACTGGTCGTGCACGTCGGCAAAGTTGGCCAGCTGCTCGGCCTGATGGTGAATGTTGGTTGTATATTGTGGCTTGAGATCTTCATAGACAGCCATTTTGGTAGAGGTGGATCCGGGATTGATGACTAATATCTTCATCTTTGTTTTTACTGATAGTTAAAACACACCGGGCACCTCACGCCCGTTGACTTTCTCTCCTACCCCGTGCGGCTGCAGCCGCCAGGCTGTAGTATTTGGTGTCGGCAGTGTCGGCACGCGAGGTGAGAACCACGGGCACGCTCGCTCCCAGAAGGATGCTGGCTAACTTGGCATTGTTGAACAGCGTAATGCTCTTGTGAAAAACGTTCCCTGCCTCGATGTTTGGGAATATCAGGGCGTCGGCATCTCCGGCGATAGGTGAGGCTATGCCCTTCACCTTCAGGCTTTCCGCCGAGCACGATGTCTTCAGGTCCAGGGGCCCGTCTACCACGCATCGGCCAAACTCCCCACGCTTGGCCCGCTCTGCAATCTCGGCATAGCCTGCCGTGTAGGGAAAGTGACGTTCGTCCACCTCCTCGCTGCAATGAATCAGTGCTATTTTGGGTTCTTCAACGCCCATGGCACGGCAGAGGTCAGCCACATAGCTCACTTGTTGGATGCGCTGCTCATGGGTGGGAAAAGGGATGACAGCGGCGTCGGAATAGAATAGCAACTTGGGGTATTGCGGAATGTTAGCGCAAGCCGTGTGCGTGAGCAGATGCCCCTCGGACAGGAGTCCGCCGTTATAGCGGAGGATAGCCTTCAGCAGAATTTCTGAAGGAATCAAGCCTTTCATGATCATGTCTGCCTCACCCTGCTGAACCATTGCGACGGCTTGTTCGGCTACACTCGTCAGGTCGTCACCGTCGAGCATGACAGCCTCTATGAAACCATCTCGGGTCGCGCGCTCCACGGCTTCCTGGGTCGACTTGTCGCGTGGGCACACCACAGCCACCCGACGCTTGATGCATTTGCTTTTAAGGTGCATCACCACCTGGTCAAAATCTTGTGTCGTTTCCATTACTTATTTCATATATAGGGTTCTCGTCGGCCCAGTCTAACAGCAACTTGAACCTGCGAGAGCCTCATCTGTATATCGTTTGATTCTTGTATCCGCAAAGATAAATATTTTTCGTGAAATCGAGTTGAAAAATCCCTTTTTCGTTTATGAATTCTGATAAATTTAATTCGATTTCCCCGTGCCGCATCAGCCTTTGTCGTGTTGATCAGGTTTGAACGTCGGCGCTTTGCGTCCGTCATCCACGTGTCTATCGTCCGTCATCCATGTGTCTATCGTCTGTCATCCATGTGTCTATCGTCCGTCATACACGTGTATCGCGGCCGTTAAGCGCTGTGGCGGCAGCTGGATTTACCCAAACGATTGCACGAATGCGTGTGTAAATCAGACACATCTACCACTCACGTTCGTTTTTTTAAATAACAATTTATCACCTCGACCCCCCGATTCTTCAATCCGTTTTGGAACAAAACCTTGCATTTCTGTGAATTTTTTGTTATT
>NZ_GG704780.1:166088-170722 GCF_000160535.1 Hallella bergensis DSM 17361
AAAGAAAAAACAAGCCCGGGGTATACCACGACAAACTACCCCACATTGCCAGAGTCAACTAAAATCAGTATCTTTGAAAAGTCAAGACAACTCATTCTAGTATGACGACGAAAACGATGTCAACCGAAATCAGTTTCAGCAAAAAAATAAGTCAACCATTTTCAGGGAACGACAATGTACCAGCAACAAATGAAAAACCCTCCACAAATCCCGTCAGATTATGGAACAATTGAATGATTTTTTCGGCAAGTTGTTTGCCTACCTCCGGGAACATCCGCAATACGGGCTTCTCGTGGCAATCCTCCTTGTAATCCTGTATCTCATAGGGTTGATTTTTGACTGGAAATGGACGCTGCTGCCGAGCGGGAACAGCGACTTTACGCAAATGTGGATTGACCTGTTTGGCAGGAATGCCGTCCGGTTCGTGAAGGGTGTCCTCGCCGTCCTCCTGATTCTTACCTTAGTTTACCTGTACTACCATTATAAATAATTCGCCTATGTCTTCGTCTTCCACCTCCCACGGTTACTTTGAAAGCGTCAGCACCCAGTTGTCCCTGAGTGTGGGCTCCTCGTTTGAGGGTGTTGCCGGCAATTCCTCCGCCAACGCCTCACAGGGCATCTCTGCGGGCGTGAGCGCCGTGGATACGGGCATGAAGGCGGGCATGGCACTGGCGGAAGCCAGAAATGAACACGCTATAGTCAGTTTCCGCTACGACAACATGGGCCTTCCCGTGGAGGAGCGAAGTAATGAACATGTTATCAGGCGCACCTATGACAAGGCAGGACATATACTGAGGAACTATAATATACCTTCATCTTCACGAAATTTTTCCCGAAAATATGGAAGGAAACCACGTAAAAAAATCACGTAAAACAATTGGATACCGATAAAAATATGCAAATGGAATATTACATAATAAAGAATAAAAGAATGCCTTGGGGGGATTATGGCAACACTTTGTTTTCCGGACTTCTAAAGATCCTTAACAAAGATTACGAAGAATTGGATTTTCCTGAATTGCAAAGGACTGGTCCTTATATTCCAGAAATCTTTATAGCAAATTCTCGGAATCTTATTTTAAAAGATGACATAAAGAAGGGTATAGAGAAAGCTGAAATTTTAGGAATAAAGAAATTTAAGAAAGTTCTCAAAAAGAAAATAGTAGATATAGATTGGCATACATGGGATTTGGACGCTAAAGAGCCCAAGTATTATCCAGAATCAGGAGAACCAGAAAATTATATCTTGAAAAAGAAAAATGACTTTAGTCTTATTAATAGTACTCCTGAATTATGGGAACTTGATATGATTCAAGAACATACTATTTGTAAAGTATCGCAGCAGATAGACAATATCGGCTATACAGATATAGCCTTAATGGAGTCCCCTAAGTATGACATATTTAGTCCAAGGAATATGAACTTTATCATTATTTCGGAAAAACTTAAGCAACTTTTTGAAGATAGCCAAGTTACGACTTTGCAGTATATTAAGATTAAAATTATATATAAATGAAAGATGAATGGACAGCAAGTCCGAACGCTGGCGGTATATCTGGAATCAGAACGGAGGAGAGTTTCGTGCCCTTGGCTCTGTTCCAGGACGGCAAGGCATACTCCATCGTGACCGACCATCTGGGTACGCCCATGGAGGCGTACAACGAGCAGGGCGAGGAAGTATGGTACCGCAGGCTTGACATGAACGGGAAGGTCATCGAGGAGAGGTCGATGAACTATACTTCCTACAAGGACTACGTCAAGATACCGTTCCTTTTCCAAGGGCAATACTATGACGAGGAAGTCAAACTGGCATACAACAGGTTTAGATACTATGACCCGGAACTTGGAAGGTATATATCAGAAGATCCTGTAAGGCTACTAGGCGGAAGCAATCTGTATAGATATGTCGAAAATACTATTCTATGGTGTGACCCTCTAGGGCTAAGTTCTGCAAAACTTAATAAAGCATTAGGTGGTAGTAAAAAGGGAATGCAAGCCCATCATCTTATTCCTGAAAAGGTCTGGAGTCAGAATGAACAATTCCTAAATCAAATTGGACTCTCTGGTCAGTGTGATGTAAGTTCTAATGGGTTACATATGTACAATTCCAAAGAACTTGCAATAGCCAATGGGAAAGCGTATTATCATCGAGGAAGACATGATTCGTATAGTCATGCGATTAATCGTCGCATATCGGCAATAGAGAATCAGTATCATTCTGATTTACAAGCAGGAATACTGTCTCCTGAAGAAGCACGACAAGAAGCACGACAAGAGATTAGAAAATTGCAAAATAGACTCAGAAAAGTATTAGATAGAGATTCAAAGACAAATGAACCTCGAAGAGTTGGTTATAAGAAAATATAAACTCACATCATGGCAAACTTATATGTCTTATTTTATCCATTTAGCAGGATCCCCAGTAGTATTCCTAACTCTCAGCAATTAACGCTATCAGAGGAATATACCGAAAAATTACCTATACATATTAACTCAGGATGGTTGCATGAGTTTAAATGGTCTCCAAATCTTCCTGCCAACGAAGAGAATATCTTTCGGACAATGCCACAAGTCTTATATTTATTTATAAATACCAAACGCAAAGAACCTACATTTGATTATCTGTATATACAAGATGGTATTTGGGCTATTTCTGAATTCTTTTTGAAGTATTTAAGAGAAAATATAGGATCACAAATAGAAGCCGTCCCTCTGAAAGTATACAACAAGAACAGAGAAGAAGCACAACGTGTATACTATGCTATGAGAGTTCATGCATTTAATGATAAACTTTTTGATTTTCATGTAGAAAGCAAGAAAAGAACTGCAGGAATCAAGAACTATTATTTATATCCCGATATGGAGTTAAAAGAAACTAACGAGAAGCAAAACATTTATACACTTAGGGAGTTTAATTACAGAGAGGTACTTATTCTTAATTCGGTAGCGAAAAACTGGATAATAGAAAATCTGTATTCGCCACAAATATACAAATTATCAGATTTTCCATATGTTTTGAATAATCAATATGATAAGAAGGCTTTGAGCATTATCCCTCCCTTACCGTAAAAGGATAAATAGGAGATTGACAGATGCAAGCCAATAAAAAATTACCATACGGAAAAGGCTTATAAGTAGGCACTTTTCTCAGATATAGGAGTTTGTTGCATCCTAAGGTAAATAAGGCAAATGGTGGGACAGCAAGCAAAAACGATGGAAATACATTTGGAACCAAAACGGAACGCTGAAGGAGGTCAGACCTCCCGGAGGGGGAGATTTTGCCTTTGATGCCCTGTTCACCTATGACGCACTCGGAAGAAGACTGAGCAAGGATGCCATTGGCATCACCTGCTGGCTGTGGAACGGCAACGTGCCCCTGCACGAGTGGACACCAAGTCAGAGGCGCAATGAGCAGGGAGAGATAGAAGAAATCTATAAATCTTATCAAGATAACAAACCTGTAAATATTAAGAAATGTCTAAATCATTAATATTCTTTTTAATTACATTCATTTTTTTGCTTTTTGGGTGTACAAGAAATAATGTGTCGTCAGATCATCAAATGTTAGAGCATTTCAATCTCTACGAGTCTGAATTTGAGAGATTGAGAAAAATTTCTGTTAAGTACGATGGATTCCATTATCCTCCTTATGACGAAACAGATAGTACAGCCTATGTTATTTCATCTAAAGATAAAAAGGAATTGGACTCTTTAATCAAGAGACTGGATATTATTAGTATACAGTATGATGGGATATCAGAAGTATGCTTACTCTTTCATACATGGGGTGTTTCTATCAGCGGAGGGTACAAGGAGTATGTCTATACTCCAAATCTTGAGGATCATATAAAGAACTACGATAAAGAGGTTGCCTTAGATCCCAGCACTGAAATGTATATCGTAGAAAGAATTACGGAGGAAGATTTGGATCAAGTTGCTCAAAGATATTCTGCAAATATAGAGTTATATCGTCCTATAAAAAATGGTTGGTATATACATCTCAGTCGAGAGAATTGATTCTTGAGATGTATGCTATTCTTTTTATTAGGAGCATTTTACTCTCCAACGCTTGCCCCCAATATACGAAAAGATCCATATATTCAACCTGTAGATAATCTAAGAGTTGTCCTACCTATTCATTCTTTCCCACCATCAATTATCAAAAAACGTTTTAGCCCCAGACAAACTTTCATTGGTCCTGCATCAAAATCAAGGAGATAAGATTATGCTATTAAAAGAGATTGCATATTGGACATATTATTTTTTATCAAAAAATAAGAGTTACGGAAAATCTGCAGATACTCGTATAGACTCAGCCTTAATTGTTTCTGTCTTATTATTTGTAAATATACTTACTATAGTTTATATCGCAGAACAGCATATAGGATTAAATATATTACAACATCTACCCATAAAAAGCAGAAATGATTTACTTTCATGGGTATGGTCTGTCATAATAATCATGCCAATAGTAACATACATGTATAGATGCTATTTCAGGAAGTCAAGAATATCCCATCTTGTTGATGAATATCAGGAGAAAAGTCCTAAGCGTCTATTTTGGGGAAAAGTCTTTTTTGTTTTTTATTGTAGTTCAACATGGATAATATTTTTCTATACTGTAATATAATCTT
>NZ_GG704780.1:172102-197978 GCF_000160535.1 Hallella bergensis DSM 17361
CCAAAGCAAGAACTTTTTATTGCTCAGGTACTTAAAAAGTTTAATTTATAATAGTGTTGCGGATTTAAGGAACGTTACTGTCAGATAACATAGCCTTCGCTGCAAGAAACAAAAGGGCATCGAGGCTATACCATTTGAAACCATATACAATGAATTGCATACCATCAACGCACACGCATGACAGCTTCACAGCTACCGTTATCAACACACTGAACCAGCGCATTGAGACAGATGCAGACCGTCATTCATTCTTTATCAATGATAAGTTTTATACTTATGCAGAACTGGGCAGACACGTTAACGGCATCAGGGAAGCATTAAAAGAGATCCAGACACTGGGCATTGGTCTTGTGGCCCATGATGACATACAGACCTATGCCGCCATCATAGCATTGTGGTCGGAGGGAAAATACTACGTTCCCCTACATCCACACCAGCCTATGGAACGCTGCCTGAACATCATAGAGCAGGTTGGAATCACCACCATTCTCGACTCATCAGCCCAATCACGCTACGCAGCGATCCCCTCCGTACAGGTTATACCCTCCTCTGATCTGACATCCATTATGCAGCGTCCGGCCCTATCATGCGGTGACGCAGAGTTGGCATACATCCTTTTTACATCAGGCAGCACAGGACATCCTAAAGGTGTCACCATATCACGAGGCAATCTGGCAGCCTTCGTTTCGGCTTTCCATCAACTAGGATTTACGCTCAACCAGAATGACCGGTGCCTTCAGATGTTTGATCTCACCTTTGACCTGTCTGTACAATCATATCTCATGCCACTGTTAGGAGGTGCCTGTGTCTACACCGTAGGAAACGATTGCATCAAATATCAGGCAGTATTCCAACTGCTTGACGACCATCATCTCACCTTCACCCTTATGGTTCCATCCATGATTCACTATCTGCGCCCCTATATGGATGAACTCGATATACCAGAAATGCGTCTTTCTCTCTTCTGTGGTGAAGCCTTGCCGCTTGACGATACACTGGCATGGAGCCATTGTGTACCTCGTGCAGAGATACACAATGTGTATGGCCCCACCGAGAATACCATCTATTGCACCGACTATATGGTCAATACCAATGGAGGCAACAAGCAAAGCAATGGTATCGTATGCATTGGGCACGCCATGCCGGGAACACAAATTATAGTGGTGAATGATCAGCTCCAACCAGTGCCTTCCGGTGAAAAAGGCGAACTGTGTCTGGCCGGAGATCAATTGACGCCCGGCTATTGGAACGACGAAGAGAAAAACAAATCTACCTTTTTCATACACCAAGGCACACGCTACTACCACACAGGCGACGTGTGCAGCATGGATGAAGAGGGCGATATCAGCTATTATGGTCGAATGGATGCGCAGATCAAGATACAAGGTTATCGCATAGAACTTAGCGAAATAGAATGTGTAGCACGCCAGATATATGAAGACCAACGCTCCGTGGTCGCCATCCCCATCGCTGATGACAGAGGAAATCACAGTATCATATTGGCAGTAGAGCATGAAGAAGACGGATCGGCCGACCTGCTGACACAACATCTCAAGCGTCTGCTTCCAAGCTATATGCTGCCACAAAGCATCCATTTCATACCCACATTTCCGCTCAATGTCAATAACAAAATAGATCGGAAAGCCATCAGACAGCTGCTCACAAAGGCTTAAAATCAGATAGAAAATCCATACTCATTCTAACACCGATACGGATTAAACCGTCATACCACACGATATAAAATAACATTAATAAAAACTTTCAAAAATGACCAAAGAAGAAATCATGCAAGCACTCAACACCATTTTTGCAGAGGTGTTGAAACAGCCAGGGATTCAACTACAGGAAGACAGTTCGGCACAAAACATTGACGGATGGGACTCCATGGCCAATCTATCACTCCTGGACCAATCGGAAAAGACTTTTGGCATACACTTCAAAATGCGTGAGATCATGAAGATGAAAAACGTCGGAGACCTCTGCGACACCATATATAATAAGGTAAATCCCTAACGGGCACTCGTCTCATTTCACATGGAATTTATATCTATTCCCTTCGTTATTTGCCTCGTAGTAACCTTTTTACTCTATTATCTGCGCACCAACCGGACACACCAACGCGTCTGTCTCTTGGTGGCCAGCATCTGTTTCATAGGCTATTATCATATAGTCTATCTGCTCTTTGCGATTGGTATTACGTTGTTGACCTATTATACGGGACTCCTGCTCCACCGACATCTCTCCACCCCACGTGCCACCTATATCCTATGGGGAGGCATAGTCGGCTTGGTAGGTATATGGCTGGCTGCACGTTATTGGAGTCCGATCTTCCCTTTAGGCATCTCCTTTTACACCTTCCAGGCACTGGCTTATCTCATCGACATCTATTGGGAGGAAGAGCCAGAAGACGACCTCATGGCTTTCTTGCTCTATATGATGCTCTTCATGAAGTTTCTCTCCGGCCCGATCGAGCGGGGCTATGACCTACTGCCACAGCTACACAAACCACATCCTTTCCTGTATGAAGAAGTGGTACGTGGCTTGCTGACACTGGGCGGAGGTATCTTTATGAAGCTCGTCATCGCAGATCGTATCGCCCCGTCATTAGACATCGTCTTTGCGGATGTGCACCAATCTACCGGAGCCCAATTGCTTGTCGCCACCCTCCTTTACCCCATCCAGCTCTATGCCGATTTCGCAGGCTACACGCTCATGGCTATAGGTTTAGGGCGGATGTTCGGATTTAAGCTGTCACCCAACTTTGACCGTCCTTTTTGTTCTACCTCCACAGGCCAACTATGGCGTCGGTGGCATCAGTCACTTTCGTTCTGGGTACGTGACTATGTCTTCATGCCCCTATCCACATCCTTGCGTCGATACGGCAAAAAGGGTATCTATTTCTCGCTCATCACCACCTTTGTCGTCATTGGCGTATGGCATGGAGCAGGCTGGGCCTTTGCTGCATACGGTCTTTTTCAGGGTCTGGTGATCATCTATGAGAAGATGACAGAGCGTCAACACGAGTACGTACAAACACTGATTGGCAAAAGATATTACGACAAGATTATGATGGTACGAACCTATCTCCTTTTCGCGCTCTCACTACTTTTCTTCCGTCTTGAAGACATCTACGACGTGTGTTATGTCTATGCGCATCTCTTCGATGGATTCCAAATCAGCATCAAAGAGCTACGGTTGGGCATGTCCGATCATTATTGGATCGTATTCGGAATAGCAGTCATCACACTCTTTTTCATAGAATGGATCCATGCCCGCCGATCACTGATCAGCCGACTGGAAGAATTGCCAACCGTTCTACGCTGGCTTTGTTACGTCACCTTTGTCATCACGATCTTCTTCTTCGGCGCGTTCGGAGTAGAGAATTTTATATACATTCAATTCTAAAAGACCGGCATGAAACACAAAAATATACAGACTTTCTATCTGAAAGTAATCTTGTTATCCTTTCCTTTTCTATTGCTCATAGCCTATTATATCATCAAGGATCCCTTTATGGTCATACGCTCATATACCGACTATGACCATTCCAAGATATGTCTTAGCGAAGGTGCTGTGGGCTGGATCAAATACAAACAACAGAGAGCACACGCCCATTATGACAGCTTTATCATGGGATCATCATGCACTAAAGCGTTTAACACCACCGACTGGAAACAATATATAAACGGTACACCCTTTCGTTTTTTTGGCAATAACGAACGCCTCGGAGACGTGTTGCTCAAACTGGAAGCCCTGGACAAGCAGCCCCATCAGACCATTAAGCACCTATTGATTGTTGCCGACTACGGCCTACTGGCACATGCTGAAAACGAGCAAGGGCTCAACCACATCGTACCTCCAGAAGTGAGTGGCAAAAGCTATATGAGCTATCAACTGTCGTTTCTTCAGGGATTTTTAAGCTACGACTTCCTGAGCAAATATCTGACATTCCAGTGGACACAACAATATCAGCCTAACATGAATGGGGTGATCAACAAGGATTCCTGCCAGCGCACACGGCTATCAAACGATGCTATTCTCCCGGCGGAAAAGATCATAGCAACTCAAAAAGAGAAATTCTGGCAAACACCCGACTGGCTTGCTGCTCGTCAAAACCAACCCCAGTTTACCACACGAGATATTGCCATGGGCACCAAGCACCTCCATTGCCTACGCAAAATCAAAGACATCTGCGACCGTCACCACACCGATGTACGAGTGGTGATCGGGCCCGATTTTCAACGCAGGGCTATCAATCCCACGGACGTTGCAATGTTGTACAAGATCTTTGGGCAGACAAAAGTTCTCGATTTTTCAGATTCAGCCCACCTGCAATACACCGACTATCACCACTATTACGACCCCGCACACTACCGCATTGAGGTTGGCAAAGAGATGCTCCGCCAGTTGTACACAGGTATCGACAAGACTAAAGAGACACCTAGAAAGGCTGTTCTCTCTAATCTTTGAGCGAGTATGTGATCGTTGTCACCACACGCACCTTCTTAATACAAGGTGTGTTGGTGTCACGATTATCAATGCTAAACAGTCCCTGATCCGCGGTTATGATCTTGTCAAGCGTGCTATGACTATTCTTAGCAAACTGCGCAGCAGTCTTCTCCGCATTGGCTATGGCCTCTTCCATGATCTTAGGTTTTAGTGATGCAAAGCCCTCCAGATCATAGGTCACCGGATTTTCGTAACCACCATTTATGATAGCCACACCTCGCCTGAGCAGTTCACCTTGTCGGGCAATAAAGGCTCTCACTTTGTCCACCTGCTTGGAAGTCACGGTAATTATAGACGTGATATTATAGCGATAACCCTTTTGCTTACTATATTGCTCTGCCTTTAAATCCACGACATTAGGTTCATTGGCCGTAATTTCACTTGCCAGTATGCCCTGACTGAGCAAAAACTGCTTGATCTTATTTTGCTTCAGCGCATTGGCTTCATACAGCAATTCCAAATCATCTCCCAGCTCCTTCGACACAATGGACCATGTCACTTTATCAGCAGGAATCTCTCGTTCTGCCAGTCCTTTTTACCTCCACCTTTCTATCTTTATTGGCAAAACCGTCTATACCAGCCTTGATACATAATCCTAAGATGATCACTCCCAAAGCTAGGATAAGTGCACTGCCAAGCTTGTTCAAATCAACATTCCTTTCCATAGTTCGTCTATTTTGTTCACCACAAATATAGACTTAATTGTGCAAGTCAAATTGCTCCATGACCCGAAAATAATCCCCCCAAAGGAGTGAGTCTCTCAGATTTAATTTGTATCTTCGCCATGTCTATCGTCGGATTCTCTTTTTTGCAACACTAAGATAAGTGAAAATTCTGACATGGCAAAATCCTGAGCAACTTTTTGTTGCTCAGGTACTTAAGAAGTTTAATTTATAATAGTGTTGCGGAATTAAGGTTATTTTGTCCTTCGATAAACGCATTGTTAAAAATACAGTTATGAAAAGTGAGACGTTATGTGTTCAGGGAGGCTGGGAGCCCGAGAGTGGTGAACTGCAGCCCATCACACCGCCCAACTTCGGGCATGGCATGCTGTTCCGCGATTTTGACGGGCAGTTGTTGATGAGTGTGCACAGCCACAAGTCGGTTAAAGGGCGTTATGTTCGCATTCCACATTTGTTCAAAGTTGACTTGAGTGGCGACAAACTCGTAGTGGATTAGAATCCGCTTTAGACCAATGGCACAGAAGTTTATCATCACCCGGAGGGGGATTATGCGTATCGGCAACGTCATGATGCACAAGGATTTGCTGCAGCGTGGCGACAGTTGTATGGGTGGGGGATTCTGGCATTTCGACCCCATCGGCACACAGCTTGTGCTGAGTGGGGCTTCCTATGATTTCGGGGCACCCATGTGGGAATATATGTGTGAGAATCATGTCAGCCTGAAAGTGCCGTGCGACTATCAGGGACTGAACATTGTTTACCGACCCGACGGGTACGGCGAACAGGAGTTTCGGGTGAGCGAGGAAATGAAGATAGAGTATATATGAGCTCCAACAAGCTTACCAGCCCAGCTCATTGAGCGTCTCTTGGGCATGCTCAAAGCCGTTCTTGGCAGCTTCCCGATACCAGTAACGAGCCTTTTTGAAATCCTTCTTGATGCCCCGGTGACCACCATAATATATGCTCGCCAAGTTGTATTGTGCTTCGGCAACGCCATCATTGGCCATCTGTTCGGTCACTTTCAGAAACTCTGCATCGGGGAGTGCCATGTATTTTTTCAGCGTGAGCCCGTATTTCCGGAAAGGCTGTTCCAACTTCATGTATTTCTCAATCATTTCTTTCATTTCCCCTGCATCGGCTGATCCGAGGCTGTCGGCTTTTACAATCCATTCGTAAGCCTTGTCAACATTCTGTTCTACAGTTTCGCCTTCCATCAGCAAGGTAGCCATGAGCGCCATGCCGTCAGCCGAGCCCGCCTTGGCCGAACGGTAGGCCCAGCGAGTGGCTTCCTCCTTGTCGACCTTTGTCCCAAGACCTTGGTAATACAGCAGGGCTACTGTATACATCGACTGTGCGTCGCCGGCATCCGCTCCACGGCTTGCCCAACAGAATGCCGAATCGTTGTTTTGCTCCACTCCTATACCGCTGTTGTATGCCAGTGCCACATTGCACATGGCCAACGGTAAGCCAGTCTCTGCACTTTGATGAAAATAGGCAAAGGCCTTCTTGGTGTCTCGGATAACACCGTCCCCGTCCCGATACATCAGACCAAGATTAAAAGCAGCTTCGGGATGTCCTTGCTCCGCAGCCATCGAATACCACTTACGGGCCAGTGTCGCATTTCGCTCTTTGCTCAGCGTGTAATAGTAGCCCATGTAAAACTGGGCATCAGGTGAACCTTCGTTGGCATAGAAACGCACGGAGTCGAGCGTCATTCCGCTTTCGGCTTCGAGTGCCTCAACGGTGAGTGTATCTTTCAATGGCAAATGAAAATTCTGTGCATGCAACACCGAGCCAAGCATCATCGCCAAAGACAAAAACATGTATTTCAGTTTCATACAACTCCCATTTGATATTGATTAATGCACAAAAATAGTAAAAAAGAGGAATATAATAGTATCAACCATATACAAATCGGAAAATTTTGATTGATTTTGTGCATACCGTCAAGGCGATGCCCGAGGCACCGTTATTATAACATTAAAACGTTACACATGAAGAAACTTGTCTTCGTCAATGAGCCTAAAATCTTCCAAGGCTTTATTGACAGACCTTACCCACATTGTGATTATTTGTTAGTATATGTTGGATTTTCAGTACAATCTCTTGTATTTCTACGATTTTTTTAGTTATTTTGTCCTTCGATAAACGAATTAATAAAATTACAGTTATGAAAAGAGAGACATTATGTGTTCAGGGAGGCTGGGCGCCAAAGAATGGCGAACCGCGCGTATTGCCGATTATTCAGAGTACAACTTTTAAATACGACAACAGCGAGGAGATGGCCATGCTTTTCGATTTGAAGAAGGAGGGCTATTTCTACTCGCGCTTGCAGAATCCAACCAATGATGCGGTGGCCAAAAAAATATGTGCCTTGGAAGGTGGAGTGGGAGCCATGCTGACTTCGAGTGGTCAGGCTGCCAACTTCTATGCCGTGTTCAACATCTGTGAGGCTGGCGGGCATGTGGTTGCCTCGACCGAAATCTATGGTGGCACCTACAACTTGTTCAACGTTACGATGAGAAAACTGGGCATTGACTGCACCTTTGTCAATCCCGAAGCTTCGGAAGAGGAACTTCAAAAGGCCTTCCGCCCTAACACCAAGGTGATGTTTGGTGAGACCATCAGCAATCCGGGATGCAATGTGCTGGATATCGAGAAGTTTGCCGCCGTGGCCCATCGCAACGGCGTTCCGCTGATCATTGACAACACGTTCGCCACCCCGATCAACTGTCGTCCGTTCGAATGGGGATGCGACATTGTGACTCACTCCACAACCAAATATATGGACGGGCACGCCACTCAGGTGGGCGGCGTGATTGTGGATAGTGGCCATTTTGACTGGGAGAAGCACGCCGATAAATTCCCCGGACTCTGCACGCCCGACGATTCTTACCACGGTCTGACTTACACCAAGGCCTTTGGCAAGATGTGCTATATAACCAAATTGGTGGCTCAGCTCATGCGCGACCTGGGTTCCATCCCTGCCCCGCAGAACTCGTTCTTGCTGAACCTGGGGCTTGAGACTCTTCATCTGCGCATGCCGCAGCATTGCAAGAACGCCCAGGCCGTGGCAGAGTTTCTGCACGATGACGACCGCGTGGCATGGGTGAACTACAGTGGATTGGAGGACAACAAGAACCACGAATTGGCCACTAAATACCTGCCTAACGGTTCGTGCGGGGTGCTTGCCTTTGGACTGAAGGGCGATCGCAATACAGCCATTAAGTTTATGGATGCCCTGAAATTGGTGAACATTGTGACCCACGTGGCCGATGCCCGCTCTTGTGTGCTTCATCCGGCAAGCCATACGCACCGTCAGCTTTCGGACGAGCAGTTGCGGGAAGCCGGTATCGCGCCGGATCTTATCAGGTTCTCGGTGGGCATCGAGGCCGCCGAGGATATCATCGACGACATCCGGCAGGCTCTGGATGCCATCAAGTAAAGTCTAAGATGTGCAGGTGTGCGCGGTCTGTCGCAGGCCGCTGCATATCCTGCTTGTCTGAATTGAGATGAAATATTGTGTATCGGGTTGCCGTCCTATATCCGTCTTTACCGATGGAAGGAAATCCGATATAAACGAAAACCTCCCCAAGATACTCTTACGAAGATATCTTGGGGAGGTTGCTTGAATGATTTATGTGATGTTATGCGCATCCGTATGAGCCGCCTCTGAGCAGGGCTTCACCATATTGGGACATGCATTCCTGATAATTCTTGATGATTTTCCTGAATACTTTTTGAATTGTTTTCTTAATTTCTTTCATAACTCTTTCACGTTTAAATTCTTCTTGTTAACTTCTTTCTCCATGCAAATGGGCACTTATTTGCCCATGCTCAAATTGTTGTCACTGTTCACGTACTGTGAAGCAACGGCTACTGTGATAGCCAGCATAATCATTAATGTTACCATAATTTTTCTTTCTTTTAAATCAGGAGTCGTGTGTACTCCCATGTTATCCTAAATTTATTTGCTTTCTCTAAAGCTGTTGCAAAGATAAGGCTAAAGTTTGATTTGGACGTTACAATGGGGTCACAATCTTGTAAAAAGGCGGTCGTTTTTGATTTGTGTCAAAAATAATGCCGTTTTCTTTGACAGTTATAGGAAAGATTGTGCCATTTTGTCATAACTCGTGTTTTTTGCTTTGATGATATCTCTATCCTTTCCACAATCCAGAAAAAACAGATAAAAAGAGGTAGGCCATTCTCGACGAACACTTATTTCTGTGTATTTTATTGTTTAGTTAATCAAGTATTTGTATTTTTGCAATCGTGATTGGAAAACTTTCCGTCCTTGTATGTCTGTGCGTGCACACGCCCGTCAGGCTCGGACAGGAGATGAAAGCCTATAATACTCAAATCGATTCACCGGTCGTTATGTTCATGTCAAACTCGATATCCCATAAACTTCTTATCAACGCGCTAACCCTCCAGGGTCACGATATGGCTCATGCTGGGAGAATTGGCATCTTGTTGTTGCTTCTATTGCTCTCTGCCGTCCATGGGGCTGCCAACCCGCGGTTGGAGTTCTCGCACATCGGTATGGAAGAGGGCATGTCGCGGGCAACCGTTTTTGACATTACCCAAGACAAACAAGGGTTCATGTGGATAGCCACCAACGACGGACTGAACCGTTTTGATGGCTATGAGTTCAAGATCTACCGCAACAACAGCGCAGACAAACATTCCATTGGCAGTGACGTGATCAAGATGGTGGTTTGCGACCGTCAGGGTAGGCTCTGGATAGGAACCGACAAAACGCTGACCTACTACGATGCAGACTACGACCGCTTCAAGAATTTTCATATTGGTGAGAAGACTCCCGTGGATCATATCCTACCCTTGGATAAGAGCCGTTTGTTGATCTGTTCCGAGGGTAGATTGTGGATGTTTGATACTAACAGTGGACAATGCAGCCGGTTGTCGTCGTATCAAAACATCACCGCAATCTGCAAGCACGGATCCGACGTTGTGCTGGGCAACAGCGAGGGGATTTTCTTGTATGCAATCAAAAGTCGCAAGGTTGTACCCGTCATGACCCACGAACTGCATGGCAGGAAGATTCAGACCATGATTGCCCGCGGCGACAGGTTGTGGGTGGCGACAGAAGGCGGAGGACTTTATCTATTTGACTTGAAGACCAGATCGCTCAAACGCTACACCAAGGCCAACTCGCCGTTGTGCTCAGACTATGTGCGCTCATTGGCTTTCGATTCGAACCGTCAGCTGTGGATTGGCACCGTCGAGGGACTGAATATCATGGACAGATACGACGCGATGACGGCCCACAAGAGCAACACGCTCGATCCGAGTAGCCTTTCGCAGGCATCGGTGCGGTGTATATATCCCGACCGACAGGGAGGAATGTGGATTGGAACCTATTTCGGGGGCCTTAATTATTATCATCCCGTCAAGAACAAGTTTAGCAATATCCGAACCATACCCGGGCAAAATTCCCTGAACAACAATGTCATCGGATGCATTGTGGAAGACAGCCGGCACAACTTGTGGATTGGAACCAACGGGGGCATCAATATCTATCAGGCAACACGAAAACGCTATGAGCATGTCACCACGGAAAATGGTTTACTGTCCAACGACATCAAGGCGATATACACAGACCCGGCAACCGGCGTGGCCTACATCGGTTCGCAACTGGGTGGCCTTGGCATCATGCGCCCGGGTAGCCAACGGGTTGAAACCATTCTCTCGCCGGACGACGTGGCCGATGCCAACAGCATCTATGCCATTTTGCCCGATCGACGGGGTGGGGGATTATTGTTGGGCACCCTCACCGGATTGAAACACTACGATAAGCAGACACGCCAAATCAGTTCGATTCCCCTGCTGTCGGGCAGGCTGACGGCAGAACAGAAAAAAACACGCGTGATCTATCGCGATGACCGTCATCGTCTGTGGGTTGGAACAGAAGGCGGTCTGCTGATTTACAGTAGGCAGGGCAAGAAACTGCGACAACTCTTTCCCTCAAAAAAAGCCCATGCATTGGCTCGCGCGTTCATTCTCTGCATGGCACCAAGCAAGGATGGACATATATGGATAGGTACGCGCCAGGGCGTGTTCAAGGTAAATCCCAAAACATGGACAACCCATCGCTATACGGTGGCCAACGGTCTGTCGAGCAATATAGTTTATGGCATGCTGCAAGACAATGCCGATAACATATGGTTCAGCACCGGCTATGGCTTATGTCGCCTGCACGCTGGGAGCGAGGAAGTCCGGAGCTACACCTACGAGGACGGTATACAGAACAACCGCTTCACCCCACAGGCCTTTTGCAAAACCAGCGATGGGCGCATGCTTTTCGGGGGTGTGAACGGCATCACTGTGTTCAGTCCGGATCTGCTCTCGGACAATCCCTATACGCCGAAGGCTATCATCACGGAGCTAAGGCTGTTCAACAACGTTGTCTACCCTGAAGACGACACCGGCATACTCAGCCGACAGATTGCCTATACCCGTCGTATCGAGCTGTCGCACAGTCAGTCGATGTTCTCACTGAGCTTTGTGGTGCCCAACTACATTGCGGGCCAGCACAATACCTTTGCCTATATGTTGGAGGGCTACGACGACAAGTGGCATTTGACGAACAAGAACCGCACGGTGAGCTACTCTCGGTTGCCTCATGGCAAATATATATTTAAGGTGAAGACGGCCAACAATGATGGCAAATGGGATAAGACACCCACAACACTTGAGATTGTGGTGTTGCCCGTATGGTACAAGACTTGGTGGGCGCGCACGCTGTTCCTGCTTCTCATTGTCGGCTTGGCCCTACTGGTGTTCAGGTATGTGTTGAGTCGGAAAATCGACAAGATGCAACTGGCACAAGAGCGTCGGGAGAAGCAGCGCATACAAGAGGTGAACGAGATGAAGCAGCGTTTCTTCATCGACGTTTCTCATGAATTGCGCACACCGCTCACGCTGATCTGTTCGCCACTTCAGGATCTCGAAGATCGCACAGACGACTCTTGGAGTCAGAAACAGCTGACCATTATCGGGCGCAATGTGAACAAACTGTTGTACTTAGTCAACCAGTTGATGGATTACAGGCGAGCCGAGCTTGGGGTCTTTAAGTTGCAGGTGACCCATGTCAACTTGCACGAAATCGTCGAAAGGGTGTTTTCTCTTTTCGAAAAGTTGGCCGTGAAGAATAAAATTGATTACAAACTCACATCCACCTTGCAGGGCAAGGAGGTACTGTGCGACCCTGCCTACATTGAAACGATACTCAACAACTTGTTGTCCAATGCGTTCAAATATACGCACGCCGGTCAGCGCATCGATGTTAGGATAGGACAGGAAGACGATAAGTTTGGCAAGAGACGAACCTTTTTACAGGTTTCGGATACCGGTGAAGGAATACCTGAAGACTTGCAGGACAAGGTGTTCGAGCGCTTCTTTCAAGTGAATTCCATGCATACGGGTAGTGGAATCGGACTGTCGCTTGTCAAGCGCTTGGTAACCATGCACCATGGTGAAATCACGTTGGACAGCAGTCAGGGCAAGGGTGCCACGTTCTCAGTCTGGTTGCCCGACGACCAAGGAGCCTATCAACCGGGCGAAATCGCCGAAGACAACAAGGTAAAACCTTATGCTGTCAGTTCGCCAAATGTTGATATCTTCGAGGCAGGGGCGGACGCCGAAGATGCAGAGCTTTCCGAAGAGGCACCTGCTGCGGGCAGTGCCACGCTGCTGATTGTTGAAGACAACACAGACATCCGCCGTTATCTTGTGGATGCATTGTGCGATCAATATCATGTCGTGGAAGCAAGCAACGGCAAGGAAGCCATGGAGAAATTAGACGCCGAAACCATCAGCTTGGTATTGACCGATGTGATGATGCCCGAGATGGATGGGTTTGAGCTTTGCAAGCGCATCAAGCGACACATACAGACCTGTCACATCCCCGTCATCATTCTTTCGGCCAAGGTGGAGACACGTGAACAGTTGGACGGCCTGCTCATCGGTGCCGATGACTATATCACCAAACCTTTCTCCATCTCCATTCTGAAGGCCAAGATACGCAATACCTTGCGCATACGCGAGGCAGCCATTGCCCACTATACACACACGCAGCAGGTCGTTCCCAAGGAAATTGCCAATAACAAGATGGATGAGGACTTGCTCACACAGGCCGTTAACGTGGTGAACAAGAATATATCAAATTCAGACTTCTCCACAGAGATGTTTGCACGCGAGATGCTCATGAGTCGTTCGAACCTGCATCTCAAGTTGAAAGCACTCACGGGCGAATCGGCCAACGACTTCGTGAAACGAATAAGATTCAACAAGGCGTGCAGCTTGATCAAGGAAGGAAAGCTCAGTATATCTGAAATCAGCTATAGGGTAGGGTTCAGTTCGCCCTCTTATTTTGCAACAAGTTTCAAGAAACGGTTTGGATGCATGCCCTCCGAATACCGGGACAAGGCTGACTAAAGCTTGCACAGGGATCTTGAATGTTTCACGACTTTAAAATGTTAAAACTGAGGATTTATAATTATTTTGTTACAAAATGTATTAATTTTGCAACTTTATTGAACATTTTAACGTTGTAAGAATCTTTTTACGCATGAACAACATTCGTTTCAGCATCTTTTTGCAAAATTTGATCATGGTAAGACGTACCGTGAGCAGTGTGCTCTTGACGGTTTTGATGATAGTGGCGTTGGTGTGCGTTGGCTCGCCGGGAGCGTCGGCTCAGACTCCTGACCATCATTTCTCGGTCTCGTTCAAGGACAAGAGCGTGCCCGCCATACTCGACTTTATCGGTCAGCAGGGCGGCTACACGGTGAGCTATACCGACGAGGTGAAAAACTATCCCACCACGCTCACGGTATCGTTTGATAACGTGACGGCCGTGCAAGCGGCGCAACAGTTGCTCAGTCACACACCCTTCGCATATAGCGTTGAGGACAATGTGCTGCGCGTTTACCGCATGGAGGACGTCAAAAAAGACGATGCCCGAGAGTTGACGGGTGTGGTCAAGGATAATAACGGCGAGCCGGTGCCCTTTGCCACGCTGCAAATCAAGGGAACTAATATTGGCGTGGTGACCGACGTGGATGGCAAATTCACGCTGAAGGTAGACCGCGACAACGGTACCATTACGGCCACCTGCGTGGGCTACGAAACTAAGGCCGTGCCTTTCACGGTGGGACAACCCCTCGACATTGCTATGCACACGTCGGTGCAAGCCGTCGGCGAGGTGCAGGTCATTGCCTATGGAAAGCGCAACACGCGCGAGATGGTGGGTGCTGTGTCGTCCATGAAGGCCGACCAATTACAAAACGTGCCCAACCCGTCGCTTGAGACCTTATTGCAAGGTCGCATGGCTGGAGTGGGTGTGAGCAACCTCTCGGGTACGCCTGGTGGTGGTGGGTCACAAATCACCATACGTGGTTTCAGCTCGCTCAACCAGCAGGGCGTGAACGACGGCACACCGCTGTTTGTCATCGACGGTGTGCCCGTGGTGGCTACGTCGGGCACGAACACTGGTGGTATCAACACCTTGGCAGGTCTCGACCCCTCGAGCATCGAGTCGGTGGAGGTGCTCAAAGACGCAGCCTCGGCCTCGCTATATGGCTCTCGAGCCTCCAATGGCGTGGTGCTGATTACGACCAAGAAAGGCAAGAGTGGCCGAGCCGAGTTCAATGTGAACGTCTCGCAGACGCTTTCGTGGCTGCCCGCCACGCCAACGCAGATTATGGGAAAGGGCGAGCGCGACTTTGCTGCGCTTTTGGCTAAGAGCCAGCGCACCGGTCATTATGATTGGATGGAAGGCCGCACGGTGATGCCCAAGGGTTATAACGACACGTGGGGATGGGACGTGAACAACGATGGGGCATACGATTATTTCTGGCGCAATGGTAAAGTGTTGGAAAACGAGAGTCGTCTGCCCGGTGTGGTGCAGGACTCGCTCAACACGTTTTACAACAACCGCACCAACTGGTGGGATTATGCCTTCCGCGTGGGACGCATCACCAAGGCCGACGCACAGATTACCGGTGGAACCGACAACGTGCGTTATATGGTAAACGCCGGGGTGTACGACGAGCGGGGCATTATGATTAGTTCCAGTTTTAGACGTTTGAGTTTGCTGTCGAATCTTGATGCCAAGCTCACGCCCAAGGTAGATGCTTATGTCAGGCTCAACATGGCTTATGCCAACCAAAACGCTGCCGACATGGGTAGAGTGCAGGGACTGACGTTCGACCCTAAGAATACCAATACGCTCATGCCGGGCAAGGGATCGGTGGCCGAGGAACAGGCCGTGAGAAACCTGCGCGATGTGGACAGGCAAAACTCAAACTACAACATCCGCGCCGCCGTGGGCCTGAACTATGACATTGTGAAGGGCTTGCGCTTCTCCACGTCGTTCTCCATTGACCACTATGCCACGCGGGCATACACCTTTACCCCCGACTATCTCACCTATGACCGGCTCAGCAACGTCAATGCCAACAACGTGATGATGACTAACCTGCAAACCGAGAACCTGCTCACTTACAAGTTTGACATAGCCAAGCAACACAACGTGGAGCTACTCGGCGGTTTCACTTATAACCGTGACTTGCTGCAATCGTTGGGCGGCGAGGCCAAGGGCGGTCCCACCAACCGTATCAAATACGCCGGTGAGGGCTGGCCGCAGTTGCGCACCAACGAGTATGGCACCATAGAGGCACTGCAAAGGCTGCTCACCAACAAGGAGGAGCAGGCTATGAGTAGCTTCCTTGGACGCGTGGCCTACAACTACAAGAAGCGCTACCTCAGCGAATTCTCCATCCGTACCGACGGCTCGTCGGTGTTTGGCAGTGATGTCAGGTGGGGCACTTTCCCCTCCGTGGGGTTGGGATGGGCTTTCAGCGAGGAACCATTCATGAAACCGCTTTGGTGGCTCAGCTTCGGTAAGTTGCGTGCATCGTGGGGTCGGTCGGGACAGAAGTTCCAAGAAGCCTATCTCGCACTGGGTATCATGTCAGAGGCCAACACCTTCCTCGGAAACCTCGGCCTTGTGCCCGAATACTTGGCCAACAACAAGCTCACGTGGGAAAAGAGCGACCAGTACGACTTGGGATTGGACTTGCAACTGTTTGATTATAGGCTGAACATCAAGCTCGACTACTATTACAAATACTCCGACGCACTGCTCATGCAGACCTCGTTGCCTGGCAATTTCTTCTTTGCCAATAAGATATGGAGCAATGCCTCGGCCATTTCCAACGAGGGTATAGAGCTTGAGGTGTCGGCCGATGTCATTCGTCGCGATGACCTGCGCTGGACGTTGGGCTTCAATCTCAGCCGCAACCACAACCTCTTCCGCAAGTCGTTCAATGGCGAAGATCTCTCCGATAAGGTGCTCGGCCGACCAGTGTACGGCATCTACACCTTCAAGGATGAGGGTATCGTGCAGCGCGAGGAGCAGATACCTTATTATTATAATCAGCAAGGCAAGCGCACACCGCTCTACTTTATTTCGGAGAATAATCCCCTGCGGGTGGGCGGTCGCAAAATCAAGGACCAGAATATGGACGGCCGTATAGACAACGACGACGTGTATTATGCCGGCAGTACGTTGCCCGCCGCCTATGGAGGCGTGAACAGCCGCTTGACATGGAAGGGCTTGACGCTCGACGTGCTGTTCAACTACATGATAGACCGCAAGATGATGAACATGGTCAAGGGCAGCGCCTTTGCCCTGAATAAGAACTTCGGTGTGATTATGAACGACTATCATAAGTACACTTTCTGGAAGCAACCCGGCGATAAGACCGACTATCCTTCCATGGAATTTGCCGACGACAGCTACCTCGGACAGTATGATGGCAACATCGACTCGAATATCGAACGCGTGAGCTTCTTGCGGCTCAAGCAAGTGGTGTTGGGCTATAATGTTCCTGAAAAATGGACTAAAAAGCTCTTCGTCAAGGGCGTGAACCTCTACGTGTCGGGTGAGAACCTGTTCTTGCTGACCAACTACTCGGGGCTGGATCCGGAGATCGTGAACCCCTATACGGGTAAGGACACGGGCGATCAATACCCCTTGAACCGCAAGGTAACACTCGGCGTAAAACTCAAATTCTAAACAAATATGAAACACCTTATATATATATACTCTGTGGCGCTCACCCTCGCGCTGTCGGCTTGCGACTTGGACCTCAAGCCCGAGAACAGCCTCACGTATGCCAACTCGTTCGACACCGAGCGGGAGCTCAACGCGACCACCTCGTCTATACACTATTTTCTCAACAAGGCTATATCCGATGACAATGCCTTTTGCGCTGCTGGACTCAAGCTTGACGAGATGAGTTTTGGCGACCAGACACGTCAATGGAATCCCAACACTGTCAAGACCGGCCAAGACTGGGCCGACCTTTACAGCACCATTTTTGAGGCTAACTTACTTCTCGACAACATTGGCCGCACCCAAGGCCTGACCGAAGGGCGGCGCGCCTTTCACCAAGGGCAAGCTGAGTTCGCACTTGGAATATGCTATCTCACGCTTGTGCAACGCTATGGCGACGTGCCGCTGACCGTTGATTCCAAAACAATCAAGGCATACGGATGTACACCACAGATAGACGTGCTCGACCAAGCCATAGCCCACGCACGCAAGGGTTTGGAACTTTTGCCTACTTACGACAAACTCACAGACATCAACGGGCAGCCCATCACCAACCGGCAGTTTGCCTCAAAAGGCTCTTGCGCGGCCTTGTTGGCTCACCTGTATGCGTGGCGCGGCAGTGTGATCGAACTGTATAACCTGAAGGGCGATGCCAAGGCCGACTATGCCAAGGCTGTGGAATACGCCACCATGCTCATTGATGGCAAGGTGGGAGCTTACGCCCTCTGCTCTTCACCGGAGGAGTTGTGTGAGGCGCTCTCCAACCCAGGGCAGCCCAATACGGAGGAAATTTTTTCATGTGCGTTCGACGCTACACGCTCCAATTTCTCCAGCACGCCCAACCTTGTGGCCATGAACTACCGCAGTTGGCCGTTGGACGAGACGCAGAATTTGGGCGACATGACTTTCAATACCACCTATCGCCTGCACAAATCCACCGTGGATGAGATGTACGACAAGGGTGACATGCGGCGCGAGGCCTACTTCTACAATATCGACGAGCTGCATGAGGTGGACGGTGTGGACTACGCGCTGATGCACAAATACCGTACAGCCTTGTACATTGCCGACCAGTATGCGCCAAGCGGCAAGAGCTTCCGGTCGGTTAATTGCAACTACACATACTGGCGATTGGCTGATTTCTATTTGCTACGTGCCGAGTGCAACGCCAAGATGGGTCGCGACGCGGCTGCCATAGCCGACCTGAACGTCATACGCCACAGGGCCGGAGCTGAGGCTTATCCTGCTGCGAGAGATACCGAGGACTTGCGCAAGTCCATATTTCATGAGCGCGAAAAAGAGTTTATATACGAGACCGATGCACGCTATTTCGATATCGTGCGCAACAATTACGTAGCGTCTGAGCTGCAAGGCAAGTTCACCACGCTTACTCCGCAAGACATCCGTGGCGGCGCTTTGACACTACCCGTGCCCGAAGGTGCCTACAAAGATTCGAACGGAAGGGTGACGAACACTGTTATCAGGCAAAAGCCCTATTGGGTGCAATACATGTAAAAAACGGCAATCACAAAATGAAAAGTAAACGTATGAAAAAGATATGGACAGCCATTGCGGTGGCCGCGCTCACCCTCACGGGAGTGGGTTGCACCGATTATAACCTGGTGGACACGGGCATTGCCAACGGCGACCACCAAACCACCATGTGGGATTACCTCAAGCTCGACCCTTACAACTGGGATTCCACGCGGGTGATGATAGACCATGCGAACCTGCGCGCAGTGTTCGAGGGCACGTCGGAATATGGCAAAAACATCACCTTTTTTGGCCCCACCAACCACAGCATCAGGCGTTATCTCTTGGCCAATGGACTCACGAGGGTGAGCGATATACCCGTCGACGAGTGTCGCGAGATGCTGCTGGACTGCGTGTTGCCACAGCGCACCATGCTCGATGATTTCGTGCCGGGACGCCCGTCGGCCGATGCTGACAAGGTGATAGGCACCGGTGGCAAAATGTACCAGATGGCATCGGGCAAGTCATTGTGGGTTTACAACTTCAGGACTTCTTATAATGGTGTACCCGAGGCCGGCCCGGTGGCCATCTTCATTGTGTCGCCGTTGACCACGAAGACCACACAGGTGGCCTCGTCCAACATCAAGACGCTCACCGGGGTGGTACACTCCTTGGATTATAACTTCACGCTTAAAGACTTTTAAAGATGAACAACAAGAATATCAAAACTTTCCTTGGCGTGGCTCTGCTCGCCTTAACCCTCGCGCTGACGGCCTGCCACCGCATGGACGTGGGCTATCTCAAGACGGCCGACGCCTCGTTCAGCCCCGATACGGTCTATGTTTATCGCTCTATTGACCCCATGTCGGAGCGTGCCATCAACGGTTCGCCATGGACCTCCACGCGCATTCAGGGCGTGTCGGGTACGGCTCCTATCAACTATTCGTATGTCAGCGTCAAGGCTTCAGACGGCGGTAGTGCCGAGGCGTTCAATGCCATCGCGAAAGATGGACTGGTAGTTATTCAGGGTGGATTGATACAGCTGTTCCAAAAAGGTGCGGCTCAATTACCTGATGGCAAGTACACGCTCACGATACGTGTGAGCAACGAAGACCACGAGGCCATACTCCAAGACGTCTTCACTTTCGTGGTGGCAGAAACGGAGTTTTAATTCAAAATTCACAATTTACAATTCACAAATTCAAAAATTCGCGTTGTTTCGTGACAGTGAGAACGCTTGAAATAGCAGATTAGTAAACTTAAGATTGACAAGACAATGAACAGAACGATCAAATATTTACTCCTTTTCGCCATGGTGATCGTGGCGCAAACGGGTAGGGCACAGACCGCCGGCAAGGGTATTAAATTCTTCGATGGCACCTTGAAGGAGGCTTTGGCCGAGGCACAAAAACAGAATAAGCCCGTTTTTGTAGACTTTTACGCCGTGTGGTGTGTGCCGTGCAAGCGCATGGCTAAGCAGGTATTCACCATCGACTCGGTGGGCGATTACTTTAACGAACGTTTCGTGTCGGTGCAGGTGGACGCAGAAAAGGCTGATGATGTGGCCAAACAATACAACATACAGGCTTTTCCGACACTTGGCTTCCTCAAGTCCGATGGTAAGGCTATATCCATCACCGTGGGTGCCATGGACGCTGCGTCGCTCATGGAGGCGGCTCGTATAGCAGCCGGCGAAGCCGAGGGCTTCGAGCAGTTGTACGACCAGTACAAGGCCGACGACACGAACCTCAACACGCAGCGACGCTTATTGCTCAAGGCTCCCACCTTCCTCGCGGCTCAAGAGGGCATGGAAGCCGAGAAATGGATAACCCGCATCACCAAGATTTACAACAAGTATATCGCCGCGAAGATGGGTCCGGCGCTCATCAACAAGGACGACTACCTCATTATGTACAACCTCGGTGGCGGCTCGCGTGAGGACAAACTCCAGATTATCGACTTCATCAGCGCCAACCTCGACGCGTGGGTCAAGGCCGTGGGTAAACCCGCTGCTTACTACGTGGTGGAGGGAAACGACGACCTCATGGAGCAAATGGCCAAGGATGGCGATGCCAAGTATGCGGAGCGAGTGGAGAAAGTGCGTACCGACTACAAGGCGGCCTACGACATGGTGGGCACAGATGCTATCTCACCATACGACCGGGCGAAGCTCTATGCGGACGCTATCTACCACCTTTACAAAAGCAAGGACGTGCCGCAATACGTCACGGCCATGACCACGCTGTTCCAAAGGTTGGGCACCAACGTTCAGTCAGCTGATTACGGCAAAGCCGCACAGCAGCTCTACTATGCTGCGGGCTCTAAGCTCACACCCGAGCAGCACCGTCAGGCCATCAAGTGGGTGGAGCTCGCACTCAACGCCGAGAAGGCGGTGATGAGCCGCGTGAACTATCTTGTGATGCTTGGCGACTCGCACCGTGAACTCAAGGAGTATGCCAAGGCGCGCGAATACTACAACCAGGGCTACGCCGAGTCGTTGCAAATGGCCAACATGGAAGACACGCAGGCACTCATACAAATGACCATCCAGCGCAAACTCTCGGCGCTCGAGCTGTTGGAGAAATAGTCGACCTACACCCCAGGGCGACCGCCTTGGTTGCCCACATTCTTAAAAATATAAACACACGATGACTCATCACTCAACACTATCTCACGCTTTCATCGCCAAGACCCTCCTCGTGGTGGGCTTGGCGATTGCCCATGTCGCCGTTGGCATGGCCCGGGAAATGAATCTCAGGCAGGGTAAACTGCCCAACGGACTTACTTATTACATCGTCAATGGGGGTGGAACGCCTGGCTCCGTGCATTATTATATGTACCAAAACGTTGGCGCGATCCTTGAGGATGACGCGCAAAATGGGTTGGCACACGTGTTGGAGCACCTCGCTTTCAACACCACCGAGCATTTTCCGGAGGGCGTGATGACATTTCTTCGTGGCAATGGTCTCAACGCGTTCTCGGCCTACACGGGTCTGGACGACACCCGATACGCCGTGCGCGATGTGCCCGCCAATGATGAGCAACTCAACCGTCGTATGTTGCAACTGCTCTATGACTGGTGTCACGGCGTGCGCATTACGCCCCAAGACGTGGACAAGGAACGCGCCATTATCATGGAAGAGTGGCGCCAGCGCAATGACGTGAATCATCGCATGAGCGACTTCATAGCATCCGCTATCTACAACGATGCCAAGTATGCCCACCGCAACGTGATTGGTGGGGAAGAGCGGTTGCGCTCGTTCAAAGCCAAGGACGTGCAGCGTTTTTACGACACATGGTATCGCCCGTCGCTGCAATACATTGCCATCATTGGCGACATCGACCCTGATGCCGTGGAAAAAGATGTCACGAAACTGTTCGGCAAGTTGCCGGCCAAGAAAGTTCCGCAGCACGCCGACGCGCGTCTTATCGCCGACAACGCTGACATGCGCTACACTCGTTTCATCGATGCCGACAATGTCTCGCCGTCGTTCGGTTTGTACGAGCGCAAGTCGGCCCAACAACTGAAGGCTCAAGGAGGTGCTGTGGACGAACATCTGTTCACTCAAATCTTCAACCGTTTGGTCCCACGCCGTTTCGCAGCGCTGCGCAACGCCGGCCAAGAGCAGTTCATTGCCGCCTCGGTGAGTCTGTCGTCGTTGGCGCGCGGCTATTCGCAGTTGGCTTGGGACATGGTGCCTTACGAGGGTCAGCAGCTTGCGGCGTTGCAGCAGTTGGCCGACGTGCGTGAGGATCTCCGTGAAAAAGGTTTCCAGGATGAGGAGTTTGATGCTGCTTGCACAGATATGTACAGGGGCATGAAACAAGTGCTTGCCGACGATGCCGACCTGGGCACGCCCGACAATCTCATGGACCTCTTCCGCCGAAACTTTCTGAATGGCGACCCCATCATACCCTTCAGGGAGCAGATCGCCAGGTCCATGGAACACTTGGTCGAACTTGAAGCCAAGGACATGAACGCATGGATGCGCTCGTGGATGAATGGAGATAACCTTGCTTTCGTGACCTACTCGCGCTCGGCCGACGAGATGAACGTGTCGGCTCACCAGGTGACCGATGCCCTCGCTGCCGCCTCGCCGTCACGCCTGCGCACCACGACCGACCAGCCGGCACCCACCCATGTGTTGGCGGCCAAGCCCACCCCGGGCAAAATCACGCACGCCAAGAAGATTGCCGAGCTCGACGCCGAGGAGTGGACGCTCAGCAATGGCGCCACCGTTTACTACAAACGCGTTGCCGATGGCTCCGGTCGGTTGTTCTTCGCCGGCTCTGCTGCAGGCGGACGGGCTGCCGTCGATGCCGCCGACCTCTCCTCCTATACGGCCATGAAGGCCTTGGTCATGCAGAGTGGGGTGGACCGATACAACCGCAACCAACTCTACCAGTGGGTTAAGGACAAGGATTTCGACCTCAGCTTATCGCTTGCCGACGAAAGCGATGGTATCGGGGGCAATACAGCCGTGACCCATGCCGACGACTTTTTCGGCTACCTCTATATGGTACTCACTCACCAGAGGTTCGACCGCGACGTCTTTAACAAGTATGTAGCGCGCTCCAAATACATCTACGACACGCGTGCCACCACGGGCATGGCGGCTGTACAAGACTCCATACAAGCGTTGCTCTATCCCGTGTCGGCGGACAATCCCACACACGACTTGACCTTCTACGACGGCATGCACTATGATGATTTGCTACCGCTTTTCAACCGCAGCTTCGGCAACGCGGGGTTGTTCAAGTTCTGTTTGGTGGGCGACGTACCTGAGGCCGAGGCCCGCAGGCTTGTGGAACAATACATCGCCGCACTGCCCGGACAGCCCGGCAGCCAGCCACGTCAGTTGCGCGGCTTGGATTTCTCGTCGCCCCAGCCACTTATCAGACGCGTGTTCGACATCGATATGGAGGGTGATGCCGGTGAGGTGGAACTCACTTGGCTCAATGCTGTGAGCCTTTCCAAGACGGAGCGTGCGGCCCTCGAGACATTGCGCAGCCTATTGGAGAACCGTCTTTTCTCTGTGCTTCGCGAGCGCGACCACGCCGTGTACAGCGTGGGTGTCAAGGCCGATTATACCGAGCGACCCGCCGCAGGCGTGACGCTGAGCGTGCATTTCTCCACCTCGCGCGACAAAGCACTGCCCACGAAGGAGGAGACCTTAGCTCAACTCAAGCGCATTGCCGCGGGAGAATTTAGCCGCGACGAGTTCAAAGCCGCGCTGGTGCCGTTGGCTGTCGACGACATGACTCCGTCCGGCGCCGGCTCCATGCCCTCCGATCCCATGCTCTGGATGGGAGCCCTCAACGTGTATGCCGAGCAAGGGCAGGTGCCCAACCTCGCCGACAACTCGGAGGCAAGCGTCTACGAGCATCTCACTCCCGAGCAGGTTTCAGCCGTGGCCAACAAGGTGATCGAGGGTGCCCGCCATCGCGACATCGTGGTGCGCTCGTTGCCGCCCCGTGGTCAGTTTTCACATGATTCTAACTTAACAAAATAAAGCAAACACAAAATGAACAAAACGCAACTCATTGCCGCGCTCGCGTCAAAGACAGAAATTTCAAAGGCCAATGCCGCAACATATGTCAACACCCTGCTCGGTATTATCGCCGACAACCTGTGTGAGGGCGACCGCGAGGTGGCCATTCCCGATTTCGGTCGCTTCTTCATCAAGCAACTGGCCGAGCGACAGGGTGTCAACCCCGCTACAGGCGAGCGCATCACCATTGCGGCCCGCGAAAAGGTGGCCTTCAATGCTTCCGACAATCTGAGCATTTACTCTCGCAAGCACAGTTAACCACCGTTTCCTACAAGAACCTACAAAGCGCAAGTCCTGCCGAAATGTGTCGGCAGGACTTGCGCTTTGTAGTTTTCCGTGTGTCGGAGGGCTGACGTCCTTCAGCCCTTGCCGTCGCATCGTGCTTGTGCGGCGTTGTTATCCGAGATATTTGATGAGCAGTTGGGCGTGGCCGCTCTCGCGCAGCTTCACAATGCTCTTCTCGCGTATTTGGCGCACACGCTCACGTGTCAGACCCAATTGATCACCAATTTCCTCAAGTCCTTTCTCGTGGCAGCCTATGCCGAAGCACTCGCGAACAATTGTTCTTTCTCTCTCTTTCAGAACGTTGCACAGCACGGTGTCCAATTCCTTCGACATACTCTCATAGTCTACCTGTCGGTCGGCGCGGCTGTCGTCGCCCGACGAGAGCACGTCGGCCATGCTGTTGTCGTCGTCCTCCTGAAACGGGGCGTCGATGCTCATGTGGTGATTGTCGGCCTTCATGGTTTGCTCGATTTTCGCTTCCTCAATATTGGTGAGTCGGGCAAGCTCCTGCACAGAGGGTGGCCGATGGTTTTCCTGCTCAAACTTCGAAATCTCCGCGTTGATTTTCGAAAGCGCCCCCACTTGGTTCAGGGGCAGGCGCACAATGCGGCTCTGCTCGGCAATGGCCTGCAGAATGCTCTGGCGAATCCACCACACGGCGTAGGAGATAAACTTAAAGCCACGCGTCTCGTCAAATTTCTCGGCTGCTTTCACCAATCCGATATTCCCCTCGTCGATAAGGTCGGTGAGCCCCAATCCCTGATGCTGGTATTGCTTGGCCACGGATACGACGAAGCGGAGGTTGGCCTTCACCAACTTCTCCTTGGCGCGTTCGCCCTCCTTTCCACCCTTGCGGATGGCCTGGGCCAATTCGATTTCCTCATCAACGGTGATCATCGGCACGCGACCAATCTCCACCAAATATCTGTCCAGCGCTTCACTGGAACGGTTCGTAATACTCTTCTGAATCTTTAGCTGACGCATATCTTCCTCTTTCTAAATTACTTGTGTTCGGAGTGGAATCTCTTGCTCGTTGCTGCATGCGGGCGTTGGCCTACGGTTTGTTTTCGACAACACGCCGAATTTTTGTCATGAAGCAAGGCGGACTCCACCTACTACTAATACCTATATGATTCCTGAATGCCCAATCTGACTGGCTAAAATGGACTGCAAAGTTATGAAAAACATTTAATACCTCCGTATCTTGAAGTCTTTTTTAACATCAAAAAACC
>NZ_GG704780.1:198877-345102 GCF_000160535.1 Hallella bergensis DSM 17361
GGGTTATCTGGGCTTTTACTTCCGCCTTCTGGTCAATTTCACCACGTTCTCCACGTGTGGCGTGTGGGGGAACATGTCCACCGGTTGCACTTCCTCCACCCTGTAGTCCTGGTCGAGCAGTGCTAAATCGCGGGCCTGAGTGGCCGGATTGCAGCTCACGTAGACGATGCAGGCCGGTGCGGCATTCAGAATGACGCGCACCACATCCTCGTGCATGCCGGCCCGCGGTGGGTCGGTGATGATGATGTCGGGACATCCGTGCTCGCTGATAAAATCATCGGTCAGCACATTTTTCATGTCGCCCGCAAAGAACTGGGTGTTCTCAATGCCATTGATGCGGCTGTTCACCTGGGCATCTTCAATAGCCTCTGGTACAAACTCTATGCCAATCACTTGGCTTGCCTTTTTGGCAACAAAGTTGGCAATGGTGCCCGTACCGGTGTATAAGTCGTAGATCAGCGGGCGGCGCTCGGTGCCCGACTCGTCTCCATCACCCGAATCGCTACCCTTGAAGCACATGTTGCGCACCACGCTATACAGATGGTAGGCCTGGTCGGTGTTGGTCTGGTAGAAGCTCTTCGGTCCCACCTTGAACTTCAGGTCTTCCATCGTCTCGTAGATACAGTCGGTGCCTTGATAGGTGATGAGGTCCAAATCGCCAAAGGTGTCGTTGCCCTTTTGGTTGTCTACATAGATTAAAGAGGTGATCTGCGGGAAACGGTCGGCGATGTGTTGCAGCAGCGCTTGCGCTTTCTCCTCGTCTTGAGGCTCGTCATAATGAAACTGCACGAGCACCATCCACCCACCCGTGTTCGATGTGCGGAACATCAGCGAGCGCAGTAATCCCCGCTGCGCCCTCACGTCATAAAAGGTCATGTTCGTAGCCTTGGCGTAGCGTTCAATCTCATTGCGTATCTCGTTGTGCACATCGTCCATGAGCCAGCACTTCCTGATGGGGTAGATCTTGTCAAAAGCGCCTGCGATGTGGAACCCGATGGCGGCATGGTTTCCGCTGTCCAAGTTGAGTTCGGCATTGTCGAGTTCCTCGCGTGTGAACCATCGTTTGCTACAGCATCCGAACTCCAACTTGTTGCGGTATTCATAGATTTTCTCCGACCCCATGATAGGATTCAGTTGCGGCAGCTCCACCTTGCCGATGCGCCTCAGCTGGTCTTCCACTTGCTGTTGCTTGGCTTTGAGTTGCTCTGCATAGGGCAGGTTCTGCCATTTGCAGCCCCCACAAATGCCGAAATGCTCGCATGCGGGTTTGGCGCGCACCTCGCTCAGCTTCACAAACCGTTCCACCCGACCCTCGCAGTAGCGATGCTTCTTCTTGATGATTTGCACATCCACTACGTCGCCGGGCACGCAGAACGGTACAAACACCACTTGGTCTTCATGATGAAAAATACATTTGCCCTCAGCCGCCACGGCCTCTATGGTCACGCCTTGGAGCAGCGGCAGCGTCTTTCGTTTCCTACTCATTATACAATAATTTGGCTGCAAAGGTAACGAATAATCCCGACAATAGCCTGCCGCACGGTCATAAAATATGGTTTTTAGGCTGCGCGCATGCCCATGAGCCCAGCCCCTAACAAAAAAAGCTGAACCTCCGGCAGGGGGTTCAGCTTTTTTGTTAGGGTATTGCCTTCAGCTTAGTGAATATCCTTGAAGGCAGGGAAAACTTCATTCGGCGTGGTGCTACTCGTTGGATCCCATACTGGGCGGATCGCCTGGGCTTGAAATGTCCTGCTCGCGCCTGGGTAGTTCCACTCAGTTGGGCCAAAGTGGAAAGCATGAACTGTTGTGCTCGCTGTTGTTTCCGATGTCATGTACTGCCCATATGCCCCAGCGGAGTAGGTCATGTCCCTATAACCTATTTTAGAATTACTAGATGTCCGCCTTCCTGTGATAGGCAAGAACAGTCCTTTGTTGGCACGTACCAGTGCTGTCACATTAGTATATTTGTACAAGGCATTGACGCGCGTGGGGAATGTCTTCTTGCGTTGCCCGCCAGTGTTGGTGTAGAAGAAAGCACCATATATCCGCCGACTATGGTTAGAGTAGCAGTAAGCAGGTATCACGTTGGCATCGTTGTAGAGCGAGCTCATGTCGGCATCAGTCGGCATGCGATACTTTTGGTTGTTATTCCGGGTATAATACCATACAATATCACCCCAAGCTGCAAGTTTAGGATTGTTTTTAAATTCATCTTCCGTCATCTCTACCTGTTTATTGCCTAAAAGTCCTTCACGCTTATAAAACTTTTTAAGAATATTCTGCGCTCCTACTTTATTATTATCAACTGTCAGATCGAGAGCTTTGTCTATATCACCGTATCTAAATAGGTCAAGGTCGTTGATATCGGACTCAAGTCCATCATGCACAAACTGCGAGGTTATCCATAGATTAGTTGTTTTATCTTGAATATAGTGTTGCGATATCCACCATTGTGTGGGTGCGACGCCCCAATACTCTTCGCCTGTACTGCCCTGAACATAGTGGATGAAGTTACCCGTCGCCCATTTCACACCCTGCACCTCAACGTATGGATTAGCTACGGTCTGTGGCATATTGATTACATCGGTGCGGTACACCTTGTCGGCCTCTAATTTGATGTTGTTATATTCGAGCGCATAACATTTGTCGCCTACAAAGGCTGTAATCAGCACTCTTGGGTAAGTGCCTGGCAGTATGGCAGCGTAGGTATATTTACCATTAGCAGAGGTGAACTTACCATTAGCTGGCTTCAGTACAATGTTGTCGCTCTCGTCGTTAACATTGTCTTCTATGAACTTACCCGTACCAAGGTCGAACACGTCGACCGACTTCGCACCTGAAATATAAACCGAGTCAATGCTGGTCAATATCTTACCTTCATCGCTGGCAAATCGAAGTCCCCAAATAGCAATCTGCCGTTGCATTTTGACTGATTTAACCTTGACGTCAGTACCGTTGACAGTGGTGGGTTTGGCTTTCGCCCATTGATAGTCGAACTTCTTGCCGATAGTTTCGGCAGTACCGTCCTGTTCTGTGAGGTTCAGTTCAACTGTTTGCTTAATCGTTGGCTGTTGTTCGTAGTAAACCAAAGGAGCTTTCTTTCCATCGCCAGTCTGTCTCATAGTCGAGTTAATTGTGGCACCTTTGCCTTGCGATGCTGCCCCAGGATAGAAGAAACAAATTTCATCATTGGTGGTGATGGTGTTCACGGCTTTGAACGTACCATCGAACTTGCTTCCTTGTCCTGCATTAGCACTCTGCAGCAAGTTGTACTGTTTTTCTTTGCTTTGGTCTTGGTCATTGAGGCAATAGGCTATCATTTTGTCGCTTTGCAGCCAAGCCGAGTGAATGACGCTTGATGCATCTTCCGTCAACGCGCGTGTGCCTTCTCCATCAGGTGCGGCTTGAACACCAGCCTCAATACGGTACGTGTGCCCGTTGGTTGCCAGCTCTGCCGGTTGGCTGAGGTCATCGTTTTGGCATGATGTGACTACGGACAGTGCTACCATGGCGCAGCTGACTGCCGTAAAACATTTCATTTTTGTATTCATTGCTTTGTTTTTTCAGGGTTGATACTGGGGGTGGTGATTACCACACCTTAAAATCTTCTTCTACGTCTTCTTCTACGTCAAACTGCACAGCCTTGGCACCAGATGTTTTAAACGGATTTGGAGTATTGCCATTACCACCCGTAGGGTCTCCACCATCTGTGGGGTCAGTGGTCGTCACATTACTAATAGCGAGCAATTGGTCCTCCACCTTCATGGAGATGACGCTAATGTGTGGGATTTGATACTTTCTTTTCATCTTTCTTTCTTATTAATCTTTGCAAAATAATGATGAGTAAATATATGATAAACCTATACTTACGAATAAAAGGGAATAAAAACTTACCCTTGAGCAAATAGGCTAAAATAAAATTTAGAAGTCCGTTACCTGTTCGCATTTGATATCAATTTACCCTGCAAAGGTACGCATATGATATAGAACGCGCAAGAAAATGTTAATAAAAACATTAAAAATTATATTTTATTAATTTTCTGTTATGTTTACGCGCGGATTCGTAGGGGCGTGATTTATCACGTTCCGCCAATCATGAGATAAGAGTGAAGAGATAAGAGTGAAGAGTGAAGAGTGAAGAGTCACCGCGCAGCTAATTATAAATTATGAATTATGAATTGTGAATTGCAAACTCCTCCTCTCGGCTTCGCCGAATCTTAGAATATCTGAAGAATATATTATCATAATCGCAAAGCTCATCGCAGAATATCATTACGTTTGCTGCGCAAACCATATAAGAATATCCCTACAACCCTCATCAACCTGAACCTTAATTTCGTAGGGGCGTGATTTATCACGTTCCGCCGTGCTGCATAGTTGTGTTGGCGGAACGTGATAAATCACGCCCCTACAGATTGTGAATTGCAAACGCGCAGCCTAATTTTGACGAGTTGATGAGCTTGCGAATAATTATGAATTATGAATTGTGAATTATGAATTGCTTAGTTGTAATAAAATTATCAAAAAAACAGATGCTCGGGCACAGGGTATTCCAGTGCGAAAAGCGCCATGTTTTCGGTGGATGGGAGTGCGGAGAATGAGGCGAAAAGGCACTGACATCCTGCGGTTAGGGTCTACTTGCGCTACCGTGGGACAATAGCGGCACGAGGGTTCGGGCTTACCCGCGGGGCGACGAAGGCCTAACCGCACGGCCAAAACAGCCGAATCGCACGACGGGAGGATGAACATTGATGTGTCGCAAGAGGGGAAGTGATACAATGTTCTGATAAACAGCGAGAAATGGAAAAAACCTAAAAACGGACGAATTGGCGCACGAGGGGACGTCCGGTCGAGAATAAGCGAAAATTCAGAAGGGTTTTGTTCGATCTTTTCATGATGATTTCAGTGCGGCGATACCATAGTCGACAGCACGTGTGGACGACGTCTTTGCCGCGCCGTGACCCATGTCTTTCGGTTTGCTTGGAGGACAGCACAGGCATGATGATGAAAGAATTGTAACCTTGGGCTTACATTTTCGACTAAAAACTTGTTGGAAATCATTTAAAATCGTTATCTTTGCAATAGATTTTAAAATAACAAAAGTAACTATTTATCAATCAAAAACTTATGGATAAGAAAAGAGTCTACCTTTTTGGAAATGGAAAGGCCGAGGGCAAGGCAGATATGAAGAATCTGCTGGGTGGCAAGGGTGCCAACTTGGCCGAGATGAACCTGATTGGAGTGCCGGTGCCTCCGGGCTTTACCATTACCACGGATGTATGTAATGAATATTTTGAAAAGGGTCGGGAGAAAGTGGTCGCCCTGTTGAAAGCGCATGTGGAGAACGGGGTGAAGCACACCGAGGAACTGATGGGCTTGAAGTTTGGTGACGTGACTAATCCGCTGCTGCTGAGTGTGCGCTCGGGTGCGCGCGCCTCGATGCCCGGTATGATGGATACCATTCTGAACCTCGGACTGAACGATGAGGTGGTGAGAGGACTGGTTGAGAAGACCGGCAACGAGCGCTTTGCATATGACAGTTACCGCCGCTTTGTACAGATGTATGGCGACGTGGTGTTGGATATGAAACCCGTGAACAAGGAAGACATCGATCCGTTTGAGGCCATTATCCAGCAAGTGAAGGCCGAACGCGGCATTCAGTTGGACAACGAGATGACGGTGGACGAGCTGAAAAAATTGGTGGTGCTGTTCAAGGAGGCCATCAAGAAGCAAACCGGAAAGGATTTCCCCGACGATCCCATGGAGCAACTCTGGGGAGCCATCTGTGCCGTGTTTGACAGTTGGATGAACGACCGCGCCATTCTCTACCGCAAGATGGAGGGTATACCCCAGGAGTGGGGAACGGCCGTGAATGTGATGGCCATGGTGTTTGGCAACATGGGCGACACGTCTGCCACGGGCGTGTGCTTCACCCGGGATGCTGCGACGGGCGAGAACCGTTTCAACGGCGAATACTTGGTCAATGCACAGGGTGAGGACGTTGTGGCCGGCATACGTACCCCGCAGCAGATCACCAAGGAGGGTTCGCTGCGCTGGGCCAAACTGCAAAACATCGACGAGGATGTGCGTGCGAATGAATATCCGTCGATGGAGGAGGCCATGCCCGAGATCTATGCGGAGCTGGACGCCCTGCAGGCCAAGTTGGAGGAGCACTACCACGACATGCAGGATATGGAGTTTACCGTTCAGGAGGGCAAGCTGTGGTTCTTGCAAACCCGCAGCGGCAAGCGCACCGGAACGGCAATGGTGAAGATTGCCATGGACTTGTTGCACGAGGGACAGATAGACGAGAAGACGGCGTTGCTGCGCTGTGAGCCCAACAAGCTCGACGAACTGCTGCACCCCGTGTTTGACAAGACGGCTCGGAAACTGGCTCGTGTGCTGACTCGCGGATTGCCCGCTTCGCCCGGTGCGGCCTGTGGTCAGATTGTGTTCTTTGCCGATGACGCCGAGGCTTGGCATGCCGACGGCAAGCGCGTGGTGATGGTTCGTATCGAGACATCGCCCGAAGACTTGGCCGGGATGAGTGCGGCCGAGGGAATCCTCACGGCACGTGGCGGAATGACCTCGCATGCGGCCGTGGTGGCCCGAGGCATGGGCAAATGCTGTGTGAGTGGAGCCGGAGCCATCATCGTGGACTATAAGACACGCACAGTGGACATCGACGGTACCGTATTGAAAGAGGGCGACTACATCTCGCTGAATGGTACGACCGGGGAGGTGTATTTCGGAGAAGTCAACACGCGCCCTGCAGAGGTGACCGGCGATTTTGCTGAACTGATGAAGCTCTGTGAGAAATACAGCAAGTTGGTGGTTCGCACGAATGCCGACACCCCGCGCGATGCCGAAGTGGCTAGAACGTTTGGGGCCGTGGGCATCGGACTCTGCCGTACGGAGCACATGTTCTTTGAGAACGAGAAGATCAAGGCCATGCACGAAATGATACTTGCAGACAGCACCGAGGGTCGTGAAAAAGCACTTGAAAAGTTGTTGCCCTATCAGAAACAGGACTTTTATGGCATCCTGAAATGCATGGACGGACTGCCTGTGAACATTCGTCTGCTCGACCCCCCCTTGCACGAATTTGTGCCCCACGACCTTGCCGGTCAGGAGGCCATGGCCGAGGATATGGGTGTGAATGTGAAGAAAATACAGAACCGCGTGCAGGCGCTGAGCGAGAGTAACCCGATGCTGGGACTCCGCGGATGTCGCTTGGGCAATACCTTCCCCGAGATTACGGCCATGCAGACACGTGCCATCTTGGGTGCGGCCGTGCAGCTGAAGAAGGAGGGCTACGACCCCCGTCCGGAGATTATGGTGCCCTTGGTGGGTATGGTCAATGAGTTGGATGCTCAGGAAAAAGTGATTCGCGAAACCGCACAGAAGCTCTTTGAGGAAGAGGGTGTGGAGATTCCGTTCAAAGTGGGAACGATGATCGAGATTCCGCGTGCCGCCCTGACAGCCGACAAGATTGCTGAGCGAGCAGAATACTTCAGCTTCGGTACCAACGACCTGACACAGATGACCTTCGGCTACAGCCGTGACGACATCGCCAGCTTCTTGCCCTCGTATTTGGAAAAGAAAATTCTGGATGTGGACCCGTTCCAGGTGCTCGATGTTAACGGTGTGGGTCAGCTGGTGCAGATGGCCGTGAACAAGGGTCGCTCGGTTCGCAAGGACTTGAAGTGCGGCATCTGCGGCGAGCATGGCGGTGAGCCTTCATCGGTTAAATTCTGCCATCGTGCCGGCCTCAACTACGTGAGCTGCTCTCCATTCCGCGTGCCAATCGCCCGCCTCGCCGCGGCGCAGGCAGCAGTAGAGGAGTAGAACGCATTTCTCTAATACACAGTCAATTAGGCTGTAACCCTTTGATAAAACAGGGGTTACAGCCTAATTTGGTAAAGGAGCAGATGTGCATTTGTACACACTTTCCGTGTACTTTTGAAGCGATTTGTTTACCAATTCTTACACCATTCGCAGCAAATGTGTTTACCAAATGTTTACCAACAGAATTAAAAATATATTATGGCACTATAGTAAGGAGACCAAGAAAGGATGGCTTCTGGCAGGATAAGATACGATACGGTGATCGACAAGATTGTTCGCCTCAGAGGGAAGGATGTCATTCCCGATTTTGCGGTGGCGGAACTGTACGGTGTGCAGACCAAGGAGGTGAACCAACCCGTGAGGAACAACCCAGACAAATTCCCTGAGGGGTACGTCTTCGAGGTTGACAAAGAAGAACTTGCGCATTTGCGGTCAAAATTTTTGGCCACAAACTTGAACAAGAGTCGTGTGATGCCGAAGGCTTTCACAGAAAAAGGACTGTATATGCTCGCTACGATCTTAAAGGGTGACAAGGCAACGCAAACGACAATTACGATTATTGAAGCCTACGCCAAGTTGCGCGAGCTGTCGCGTACGATTGGCGAGATGGCTAAGAATCCGGACGAGTTCAAGCAGAAGTCGCTCATGCAGCGCAGTGGCGAGATTGTGGATGATCTTTTTGGTGACGATTTTCAAACTGATGAGACTGAGACAGAGATTGAACTTAATTTTGCCGTGCTGAAACTCAAGCATACGATCAAGAGAAAAAAGCAGTAGCTCTATGGAATTGAAAGAGTTTATCAATGACACCCTTACTCAGATAGCAGAGGGCGTGCAGAACGCCATTGACCAGTCAGATGGTAAAGATTACTTGGTCAGTCCAACAACTGGCAAGGTCGGACTTTCATGCACGGTGCATTTCGACCTATCGGTAGAAGGTCAAAAAGATGGAGGAGCCAACATTAAGGTTTTGAGTGGCAATGTTTCTGAACACGTCACCAACCGAATAAACTTCGACATCACTATGACATTACCGCACTCTTCACTAAGCAATATCCCCAAGATGCCAACGATGTGATTTTTTTTGGGGTTTTATTTGACGGTTCGACATCTTTTCTTTATTTTTGTCGCAGAATCTGCGACGTTTAGCGTCGAACTTTGTTGCACATAGAAAGAGAACCGGATGTATATACACGAAAGAGAGGATTGGACAAACTTCCATTGGGATGCCTCCGAGGTATCCGTCCTTCAGGAGACAGTCTGCCGTAAACAAGGTCTGCTTTACGGTCGATTAAGTTCGCTTGGCTTTGACAGTAAACTCAGAGCCATGGCAGAGAACCTGACACATGACGTTGTGTATTCTTCTGAGATTGAGGGCATACGTCTGAACGAGGAGCAGGTACGCTCTTCAATCGCCCGAAAATTAGGAATAGAGAATGTGAAATACACTGCCCCTTCTCACTATGTTGACTCTGTGGTGGGTGTGATGCTCGAAGCTGTAAAGAACTATGACCAACCTCTCAGTAAAGAGAAGCTGTGCGCTTGGCAATCAGCGTTTTTTCCAACCGGGTTCAGCGAGGGCACTCCAATCGAGATTGGACAGTATCGCACAAGCGAGGAGCATATTGTCAGTGGGATGTTTGGTCGTGAGAAGATTCATTATGTAGCCCCATCTCCTGACCTGATAGAAGGCGAGATGCAAAAGTTTATAGCCTGGTTTGATGGCGATGACTCGGTTGGTAGTGTAATCCGTTCGGCTATAGCTCATTTTTGGTTTGTCAGCATTCATCCTTTCGAAGATGGCAATGGACGATTGGCTCGCATTCTTTCTGACATGCTTCTGGCACGTGGAGAGAAGATAGACCTGCGTTTCTATAATGTTTCGTCTCAAATCAATAAAGACAAAAACCGCTATTACGACATACTGGAGCGCATGCAACGTGGGGAGGGTGACATCACGGAATGGTTGGTGTGGTATATGCAGAAATTGATTGATGCGCTGGACGAGGCAGATGCCTTGGTTACAACCATCTTGAACAAGAGTTTTTTCTGGCAAAAGGCAGCAGCCGTGCCTATGACCGAGCGACAAACACAGGTGCTTAATCGCTTCCTCGATGGCTATGAGGCAAAGATAACATCCAAGACCTGGGCATCGTTGGCGAAGTGTTCGAAGGATACAGCCATACGTGACATACAGGATCTTGTCAGCAAGAACGTATTGATAGAAGACATTCCCGGAGCCAAGCGCCCAAGCTATTCTATTGTCTTTGATGCAGAAGACCTCACTCCGTTCTTTACCGATGTACATATTACCTCAGAGAATGGCAAACCCTATTTCAATGCCCTGTTCAAAGGGCAAAGAAAAATTTGTGAAAGAATATTGCCACTCGATGCAGAGCGTTATCAAAAGGGCGACTTACCTCTGTCGAATCTGCTTCATAAATATTGCTCGTATTTGATGACAAACGAAAATACGGACGTTCGCTGATCGTTAGGAGCGGTGCAGGTAGCGGTGGAAGAATAGGCATTCGAGGTAGAATGCAAAATAATATGGCGGACAGCCCCGATTTATCAGGGGGCTTCCGCCTAAGTTCGTCTTTGCAGGCGATGATTCCAAGGGCTGGGCTTCTTATTGCAGCGGGTTCCAGCCCTGTGCGGTGATATCAAACTCCTGTTGGTCTCGAGAAATGAGACGTACGCCGAGTTCGGGCTTGGTGATATAGCCAATCTGCTTAACCCCGGCTTCTTCTAAGTCTTGTAATTTGTCGTGATCGCCAATCGGACAGGTGAAAAGGAGTTCGTAATCCTCGCCACCATTCATGGCAGCGGTGGTTACGTTGATGTTCAGTTCTTCGGCCATAATTGCCGTTTGGTAGTCGATTGGAATGTTTTTTTCGTATATCCGGCAACCGCAATTGCTCCTTTTGCAAATGTGAAGCAGTTCGGAACTCAACCCATCAGAGATATCCATCATGGCTGTGGGACGGATGTTGTGTTCTCTTAGGAGTTGGATCATGTCACCGCGTGCTTCGGGTTTGAGCTGTCGTTCCAATAAATATTCCTTGCCGGCAAAGTCGGGTTGGAAATTGGCGATGTGGGAGCCTTGCTCCTGGAAGTGCTTGACTGCCTCTTCGTTACCCGCCTTTTGGGCTTCCTTGATTTTCCGGTTGATATCGTCAATTTGCTGATAGTAAACCTCCTTTTCGCGCTCGAGGAGTTGCAGTCCCATATAGGCAGCCCCCAGGTCTCCGGTTACACAAACCAGGTCGGTTTCCTTTGCGCCATTTCGATAAACAATATCCTCCTTGCGCGCTTCCCCAATGCAGGTGATACTGATGGCCAGTCCTGTGTAAGAGGAGGTGGTGTCGCCTCCCACAATATCAATGCTCCATTTGTCGCATGCACTGCGCAACCCTTTGTAGAAAGCTTCGATATCTTCGACCTTGAACCTTTTGCCGATGGCCATGGATACAGTCATTTGACGTGGTGTGCCGTTCATGGCGAATATGTCGGATATGTTTTCCATAGCCGCCTTGTAGCCAAGTTCTTGCATGGTGACGTAGGTCAGGTCAAAATGGATGCCCTCCATAAGCATGTCGGTTGTGATGAGCACTTCGGTGTTGGGGTAGTGCATCACGGCACAATCATCGCCGATGCCAAAAATGGAAGAAGCGTTGTTGAGTTGGATGTCTTTGGTGATGTGGTCTATGAGACCAAATTCTCCGAGCTTGGAAATTTCCATGGGATTGAATGATGGGGAGTTGGGAAATTAAAGGAGTGCTTATAGCTGTTGGTTGTCGGCTATAAGCACCTGTGTTTTTATAATCTATTAATCATGTTACGACCGTTGTATCATGGCTCTCATGATTTCTGTCATTTTCGGTTGGGCTGCATTGGCCGCTTGCTGCACTTCCTCATGGCTCACCTGTACTGGGGTGTCGAATCCTCCCAGGTCCGTGATGATACTCATGCCAAATACCTTGATGCCACAATGCCGTGCCACGATGACCTCAGGAACGGTGGACATGCCGACGGCATCTCCGCCTATGGTGCGAAACATACGGTATTCTGCCGGCGTCTCAAAGGTAGGTCCTTGAACGCCAACATATACACCGTGTTGGAGTTTGAGATTCTTTTCCTTGGCCAGCTCATCAGCCAAGGCGATGAGTTTGCAGTCGTAGGGCTGGTGCATGTCGGGGAAACGGGGACCTGTTGGGAAGTTAGGGCCATGCAGTGGATGCTCGGGGAAGAAATTGATATGGTCTGTAATGACCATCAGGTCACCGATGCCGAACTCCGGGTTCATTCCTCCGGCTGCGTTGCTGACGAAAAGTGTTTCGATGCCCAATTCGTACATCACGCGCTCTGGAAAGGTAACCTCTTTCATGGTATAGCCTTCGTAATAATGGAAGCGTCCTTCCATGGCCATGATGTCTTTGCCTCCCAGCTTGCCGAAAATCAGTCGTCCGGCATGTCCCTCAACGGTTGAAACGGGGAAGTTGGGGATATCCTTGTATGAAAAAGCGTACGAATCAGTTATCTCTGAAGCTAATTGTCCCAGGCCTGTTCCCAGAATGATGGCCGTCTTTGGGCTTGTCGTCATCCTTTCTTTTAACCAGGATGCTGTTTCTTGAATTTTTTTGTACATAGCTAATGATTTTAGATTTAAACTTTTCTTCTTGTTCCAATAGGAATTTTACCTTGATGGGCAGGGCGAATAGGTTTGCCCGCACCTCTTCCGAAAGTCCGTTGAGCTTGATGAGGCGTGTGGCATCTTTCTCTGTGGTAATCATAATCTTCGGTGATGGAAGATTGGCAAAGGCTCGGTTGATCTTTTCGGCGTCCTTGGCTTTAAACAGATGATGGTCGGCAAAAGCCAGTGACTCGATGGTCCTACATTTCGAACGCAGGTCGTTTTTCATCTGCTCGGGCGAGGCAATGCCTGTGAGCAGCAGCACATTCTTTCCGGAGAGAACCGACAGGGGTTTCTTGCTGCCTGTGCCCAAGACTGGCGCTTCCTGCTGAAACACGGGCTGGGGCGTGTCGTAGTCAACGCAGGTGAAAAACAATTCCTGATAGGGGAACAGGTCCATGGCTTTGGTCAGAACTCTGAACTCCATGGGCTTCAAGTCTTTGGGGCATTTGGTGACGATCACGATATCGGCACGGTTTTTCCCTTTCATGGGTTCGCGCAGATGTCCTGCCGGCAGGAGTTTGTCGTAGATAATGAGCCGGTGATAATCCACCAACAGGATGTTGATGCCCGGTTTCACGTAGCGATGCTGGAATGCATCGTCGAGCAGGACAACATCGACGTCGTTGGTTTCAGGGTCAGAGGTAAGGCGTTCAATTCCGTTGCGTCTGTTCTTATCGACGGCCACATAAATATCCTTGAACTTTTGCTTCATTTGACAGGGTTCGTCGCCGATGTCGCGCATGTCAGAATTGTCCTTGGCCAGCACATAGCCACGGCTTTTGCGCTTATATCCCCGTGACAATACAGCAACCCTGACCTTGTCTTTCAGCAGTCTAACCAAATATTCCACATGCGGGGTTTTGCCCGAACCGCCGACCGTGATGTTTCCCACGGAGATCACAGGAATGTCGAACGGCCTCTGTTCAAGCACACCAAGCTCAAAGAGTTGATTCCGTATGCCCACTCCGATGCCATATAACCAGCTGAGAGGTAGCAGCCATTCGTTTATTTTGATGAGATCTCCTTCTGTTCGCATGCGTCCTTCATCAGTTTTGCGGGGAAAGCTTTTCGTTTATCTTAGTTGAATCATAAAGGGCATTCTGGCCTGCAATCCGGTGTGTGCCTCGGTGGTTCGAATCAGCATGAACGGTTCGTAGAAGTTGCCGAGTGCGATTCGCAGCTTTTCATCGAGAATGCCATCCTCGCGCCCCTCGGTGCTCTTCATAATCTGATCGAACAGACTGGCAGGGGCCGGGTAGTTGGTGGTGTAATACGTTTCAACCTTGGCCAGTTGGGCAGCTTTGGCCACAGCCTTGTCCAAACCACCCAAGCCATCCACCAGTCCCAACTTCAGGGCATCGCTTCCCAGATAGACGTGCCCCTGTGCATAAGCCTCCACCTTGTCCATAGACATGCGTCGTCCTTTTGCCACACGGTTTTTGAAAAGCATGTACCCGCGGTCTATCGAGCTTTGAATATATCCGAATTGCTCTGCCGTCATGGGTTTTACTTCTGAGCCCATGGTCGAGTTGCGATTGGTTTTCACCTCATCGTATTTCACGCCGAGCATTCGAGTCATCAGGTCGGAGCGGTCTCTGGCTATGCCGAAGATGCCGATACTGCCGGTAATGGTTGTCGGTTCGGCATAGATGTAGTTGGCACCCGCACTGATATAGTAGCCACCCGAAGCTGCCGCACCGCCCATAGACACCACGACGGGCTTCTTGGCCTTGAGCAGTTCCACCTGTCGCCATATCTGCTCGGAGGCGTAGGCCGACCCTCCACCCGAGTTCACTCGGAGAACCACAGCTTTGACATCATCGTTGTCGGCCAGTTCGGCCAAGTCTTTACAAACATCTTTGGCCACAATGAGGTTTGGGGTCAGAAACGAGTTTTGAGGCACATCCTCATTGACAATGTTGCCATATGCATAATACACGGCAATGGCATCACCGTCCGTATCCTCCTGGACATTGGCCATTCCGTTGACTGAAATTTGGTTGATGGCGTCATCCTCGTCTAATTTCAGGAGCTTCTTGACGGTATTTTTCACTTGGTCGTTGTACAGCAGACCGTCCACCATCTTGTACTTCACCATGTTTTTCGGGTCTTCCAATGTAATCACCCGGTCGGCGTATGCATTGAGCGTGTCTGTGCTAATGCCGCGACTCTTGGATACGGCCTGACATATCGTCTGCCACCACCCACCGATATAGCGTTCAGTTTGCTGCCGACTGGGCTCGCTCATGTGGTCTTCGGTGTATATTTCGGTTGCACTCTTGTACTTGCCACATTTGAAGGGAATCATCTTGATACCGATCTTCGCGTAGGTGTCTTTGAGGAACACCACCTGTCCTCCGATGCCGGTCCAGTCTATGGCACCCTGTGGATTCATGTATATTTTGTTGGCTGCGGAAGCCAGATAGTAGCATGGCTGTGAGTAGGTTTCGCCGTAGGCCACAATCCACTTGCCCGTTTTCCTGAAACCCTCGAGGGCGTTGCGTATTTCCTCCAACTGAGCCATGTCAGCTTGCAAGGCTCCTGCATTGAGGTAGATACCCTTGATGTTCTCGTTGTTTTTTGCTTTTTTTATGGCCAAAAGGATTTCGCGCAATCCAAGATTGGTGTTGCCGCTCAGTTGGGTACTGATGCTCTCGTCGGCCTGTTCTTGCATCACACCGTTGAGATCGATGACCAGCACGCTGTTCTCCTTTATTTTCTGTGTCGCCTCAGAAGAGGCAATCATGCCTGCAATGCTCATCACTCCAAGGACAGACAGGGCTACACCAAAAATAATCAAACCAACGATTGTAGCTCCAACGTATTTTAAAAAGTCTTTCATCTGTGTTGTTAATGCTTATGTGAGAAATGATATGATAGATGCAAATATACTGTAATTTTCTGAAAGTTCCGTGCATTTAACACTGTTTTGTTTTACAAATTGTTATTTTTGTATTATGAAACAGAAAGCAATTGTGATGGGCGCCAGTTCCGGTTTGGGTATGGAGGTAGCCAAGCGCCTGATCAGGGATGGCTGGCAGGTGGGACTTGCTGCACGCCGCGTGGAGATTTTGGAGACGCTCGGGGAGACACATGCCGACCGACCCGTTGTTGCCCGGATAGACGTAACGGCTGACGACGCAGCAGAAAAGATGCGCGCCCTGATTGAAAAACTTGGTGGAGTAGACCTGTATTTCCATGCCTCGGGCATCGGAAAGCAAAATCCTGAACTCGATGCTGACATCGAGCAAAACACCATCCAAACCAACGGCTTCGGCTTTGCACGGATGGTGGGTGAGGTGTTCAGGTGGATGGCCACGCATGGTGGAGGCCACATCGCTGTGATATCAAGCATTGCGGGTACCAAGGGACTGGGGCCGGCAGCCAGCTACAGTGCAACTAAATCGTTTCAAGGCACATATATTCAGGCCCTGGAACAGCTGTCCAACAACAGAAAACTAAACATCAGGTTCACCGACCTAAGGCCGGGCTTTGTGGATACCGACCTTATCCGGGGAAGTCATTTTCCAATGACACTTTCTGTAGACGAGGTGGCAGACGAAATGATGGCAGCCATCACTCATGGTATGCACGTGAGAATCATCGATTGGCGCTGGCGTATCGTGGTGAAGCTGTGGCGGTTGCTGCCCTCTTTTGTTTGGCGAAGGCTGCGGCTGACCGGCGCAAAGGACGGCATGTAGCATACGTGCACACGAAGCCCATCGACACATCCCCAACATGTTTTAAATATTGTTGTCAGTTGGAGATGGTGGTAAAAAAACGGGTGAATGGTCAAAAATCGCAGGCCTTAAATCAAAATTAACAAGGCCTGATAGGTATATTATCCGTAATTTTGCCACATATCATGATGAATTTATACTTATGAAACCTAATTCTAAACAACAGTTGACACTCCTATCAACTGATGAAAACTTATGGAGTAAAATGAGACGAATGTTTTCGCTAACCCTGTTGCTCATGCTATGCCTGAGTATTGAAGCCAAACCCAAGCAGCAGTTGTGGCCTGATGGCACCCAGATCGATGCGTGGTTTGCTGACACAAGTTATGTCGATGTGACCTCGTTGGGTAAGCGATACGTAGTGACCGAATATGGAGTCAAGTCAGATTCCACAATTGTTCAGACTAAAGCTTTGCAGGCTGTTATTGACAGATGTGCGCAAGAGGGTGGAGGCGTGATTGTCATTCCGCGTGGCACTTTTCTTTCCGGAAGTTTGTTTTTCAAACAGGGAACCAACCTTCTCGTCGAGGAAGGAGGCAAACTGAAGGGCTCCGACCGCGTGGAGAACTTTGCTATCAAGGAGACGCGGATAGAAGGTGAGACTTGCAAATATTTTACGGCCTTGGTGAATGTGGACAACTTTGATGGCTTCGTGATCGCCGGACCGGGCACCATCGATGGCAATGGATACCATTATTGGCGACAGTTCTGGATAAGAAGGGAGTGGAACAGGGCATGCACCAACAAGGATGAACAGCGCCCCCGGCTGGTCTATATTTCCAACTCCAAGAATGTGACCGTGCAAAACGTCAAACTCATGAACAGTCCGTTCTGGACCAACCATCTCTACAAGAGCGAACGGGTGAAATACCTCAACTGTTTCATTTACTCGTCTACAGAGGGTGTGAAGGGCCCCAGCACGGATGCCATAGACATCGACGTCTGCCATGACGTGCTGATTCATGGTTGCTATATGAACGTGAACGACGACGCCATCGCCATGAAAGGTGGCAAGGGAACGTTTGCTGACAAGGATCCCAACAACGGTCCCAACGCTAACGTGATTATCCAGAATTGTCATTATGGTCGGGTGCACGGCTGTCTCACCTTGGGTTCTGAAAGTCTGAAAGACCACAACATTATCCTTCGAGACATTGTTTGCGACGATGTCAACCGTGTGTTGTGGCTCAAGATGCGACCGGACACTCCCCAGCACTATGAATATGTCACCGTGGAAAACATCACGGGAAAGACCAACTCCTTCCTTGTCATACGTCCATGGACTCAGTTTTATAACAAGCAAGAGCGCGAGGATATGACCCTGTCGCAAGGCAATAACATTGTGATGAGGAATATCAACATGACTTGCCGCAACTTCTTTGATGTAGGTACATCGGACAAATATGCCCTAAAGGATTTCACTTTTGAGAACATTGATGTGCAAGACAAGAAAAATGCGTTTAATCCAGAAGTGATTGAAAACACGTCCGTCAAGAATGTTGTGATCAACGGAGTGAAGCAGAAGAACACGCCAAAGAAAAAGTAAATTGATCGCTTGCTTCCAGCAAGGAGTCATCGCAGGACTATCATGTCATCATACCTATTCATATATCAACGATGAAACGTTTTCTATTATTTGTATTCTTCATCACGGGTCTGCTTGCAGCCAACGCTCAAGACTTTGATTTCGACTTGACACAGCCCCAACCCAAATACGAAGAGGGCAAAAGATATGGTTGGGACATGCTTGCCTATGCAAAAGCGCCTACGGCCAAAGAACTGAAGACCGTGTTTGCGGGTCCGGCATTTTTCTCTGTCAAAGTGCCCGACGGTAATTATAAGGTGACGGTGACCCTTGGCAGCAAGCGAAAAGTAGCCAACACGGTTGTGCGTGCGGAAAACCGAAGACTTTTTGTTGAAGCCACGCCCACACGGAAGGGAGAGTACAGGACCTACACCTTTATTGTGAACAAGCGTACGCCCTATATTTCGGAGAAACAAAACGTGAGAATCAAGGAGCGTGAGAAGGACTACATGAATTGGGACGACCGCTTGACACTCGAGTTTAACGGACCTGCTCCTGCCGTAAGGAATATCAAAATAGAACGGGACGACAAGGCACTGACGATCTTTCTCTGTGGCAACTCCACGGTTGTGGACCAGAATCGGGAGCCATGGGCCAGCTGGGGGCAGATGATTCCCCGGTGGTTTGACAGCGGCGTGGCTATATCCAATCATGCGGAAAGTGGACTCACGGCAGGCTCTTTCCTGGCCTCCAACCGTTTGGACAAGGTGCTGGCCATGATGAAGGAGGGCGACTATGTGTTTTGTGAATTTGGCCATAATGACCAAAAGGAAAAAAGCGCCGGCGCCGGTGCTTGGTACAACTTCTCGTATAACTTGAAGAAGTTTATCGACCAGGTTCGTCGCCGAGGTGGACACATTGTATTCGTCACCCCGACCCAGCGTCGCCGTTTTGAGAACGGCAAGATTGTCGAAACCCATGGCGATTACCCCGATGCCATGCGTACGGTTGCCCGTCGTGAGCGCGTGCCGCTGATCGAACTCCACGACATGACCCGCACTTTTTTTGAAACACTCGGCAGTGAAGACAGCAAGCGGGCACTGGTTCACTATCCTGCCAACACTTTTCCGGGACAGGACAAGGCGTTGGCCGACAACACCCATTTTAATCCCTATGGTGCCTACGAGATCAGCAAGATGGTTGTGATGGGCATGAAGGAGCTTGGTTTGCCGATGGTTCACAACCTTCGCAGCGACTGGAGGGATTACAGCCCGGCACAACCCGACGACTGGAGAACCTTCAAATGGTACGATGCCCCGGTTTACGAGATTATCAAACCCGACGGCAATTGAATATCGGGTGCAGTTTACGACTAACAAACATGGTCCTGCCACGACATCCAATTTCGACAACTACATTCGGGCGTTGAGCCTGCCTGTGGAATGTGGTGTCAACCGCGTTTTGGTGCGGTCAACCGTAACGCCGGGAACTATCTCATTGACAGCTGTGGCAGATGGGTTGCGCCCTGTTGTTACGGAGTTGACGACAGCTGTCGTCGATTGCAAAGACGGACTGAGCACCTACGCACCGGGTATGAGGCTCCCACTTAATCTTGATCGTGGCGAAACACCACTCACACCGTCGTACCAGGACGTCCGCCGCACGATCCAAGTGAAGTCGGTTCAGGTGGGTTCCAACAAGGCCGATGCAGGAAAAGCCATTAACGACAACGAGCGTACGGAGTGGAAGAGTGATGGTAGCAAGGAAAATGCATGGGCCACATTCAACCTGACGGAGAATGCACGAGTAGATGAAATCGCAATCAAACTGACGGGATGGAGAAACAAGGTTTATCCCTTGGCCATCTATGCAGACCATCAAAAAGTGTGGGAAGGCATCACCTATGCTACGCTTGGCTATGTGCACATCGATATCCCCAAGGCGGTTAAGAGTGGCCGGATCACCATCAAAATGCTCGGACCAAGCCAGAACAGCAACAAATTTGGGGAGGTGAAGGAGTTGGCCGGTGGTGCCACCGGTGAGCTCGACCGAATGATTACTGCTAAAGGAAAAACAGAACTGAGAATCGTGGAGGTGGACTTTCTGCAGAAAATCAAGTGAGGTGTGTTCACATGCAACTGCCTGGCCTTTAACTTTGGATACTAAAAAAAATAACTTCTCAGCTATCGGCCAAGACGATGCTACCGTCCGACAAGTATCCTGACGATCACGACAGGAAGTTGTGAGGATACGACTTTGAGTATTTGTCCTATTCAAAACCGTAAAATATAATTACTGATTTTGGAACATTGTTTTTTAGTCATATAGAGAGAAAAGCGCCATCTTTTTTTGGCACGACAGAGCCTGTTCTGAAAAAAAAGTGTAAGGCTGTCGCGATGGCTGCCTTTTCATCGTCCGATTAGGCCTTAGTGGCAATGTGGAAAAGCCTCAGTCGCACTGCGATTGTGGCCTTTCCGTCATGCCGTTCGATATGTAATCGCGAGTGAAAAAACAGGAGATGAAGTGCTGGTTTTTTAAAGAGACTGACGGTCAGGCATTTACAAAACGCTGCTAATCTTACGTATTTTGAACGAACGCAACCTGATTTTCAAATCATCGAAAATGAGAAGGTGTTTTGTCAATATATTTATCTTATCTTCATGCTTAAGAAGCGGGGATGGGGATAGGGGCGGCAACCGTAGGGGCGTGATTCATCACGCTCCGCCCATACATCCATCATGATGGACCGCGAACAATCATGACCCTACGAGTGGTATGGAACAATGTGACACCGTGGCTGCTGGATACCTGCCTATTGTTGCGATAGCATGACTTAAGATTAAAAAAAAGTCCGTGCAGTGCTGCCCGGACTTTTGTCTGAATTGATATTGTTTTTAAACCATCTGTTATTTTACGATCATCTTCTTGACGTCTTTGCCACGTCTAACCACGTAGAGTCCTTTTTTCAGCGTGGAGAGTTGGGCGTTCGACACCTTTGTGGCTACCAATGTTCCATCTGCGGTGTAAACATCAGCTTTCATGTTACTGTTAGTGGATACCTCCTGGATGCCTGTGGATTCAGGTCTCGGAGTGGTAATCTTGAAGCCGTGAACGAAGATGGTTTTGCTGGTACCGTTGCGCAACAAGGCGTATTTCGGTGTGTCGCTCTTAAAAGAGTTGCCTGTATCGGCATTGGCCTTGTTTTCCAATCCTGTTACTTTGGTCACGCCGGCACGTGCGAAAGGATTAAACCCGGCGGCGTAGCCTACGACTAAACCAAACTTGTCAATTTGGATATCGGTGGAGGCGAAAAGTTTCATGGAAACTTGGCCCGGAGATGACACACATACGGCAAATGAGGAGCATGACGGCATACGTACCAACACAGCACCACCGTTGTAGTTCATGAAGCCAGTAGCGGGTGGCAGAATGATGGCACCTTTGAGGGCACCTTCGGTGCCGAGTTCGCCATCGGTGCCATAACCCATGATATCAGCATCAACAGTTGTAGGTGGGAATTCGGGTGAAACGTTGGAGTAGACCATCTGTATGAGTGCGCCCTCTGTGTTTACGGCTGCCTCGTCCTCATCGATGAGTCCCACGTATTTGTCTACCTTGGCCTGGGTGTTGAACCACAACCAACCTTCGGCATCACAGTCGGAGGGATTGAACATGTTGTACTCTTGGGCGTGCAGGCCTGTTGTCATGCAGAAGGCCATCAGTGCTAAAGTAAATATATGCTTCATATTCTTTTATTTTTATAGTGTTATTATTGATGTCTATGGACGGACGAAAGTATTACACTTCCGTCCAATCTGGATTTTGTTTTACGCCATGATATTTCACTTCGTTCCAGGGGATGGGCAGGTAATACTGCTTGGCATCAAACTTGCGTATGCGCCCCGGGAAGCGATTAAGGTTGCTCACCTTGTAGGTGTAGGTGCCGTTGCTCTTGAGATCCACGCGCATGGCTTTGAGCGGATTGGTTTTGCCGTTGAGTTTCTTCTCGGCGATGCCCCAGCGGAAGAAGTCCCAGTAGGTAGTCTCCTCGAAAGCCATCTCTACGCGACGCTCATTGACCAATTGTTCCCACGTGAGACTTCCCAGCTCGTCCATGTGTACACGGCTGCGTATTTTGTTCACTTGACTCAATGCTCCTGCGGTGTCGCCCAGACGGTAGAGCACTTCAGCATAGTCGAGCAGCACTTCGGCATATCGCCAGATGATGTAGTTCTGATTGCTGGCTTTGGTTTTGTTGTCGTCAATCGTCTGGGTTGGGTCGACAAATTTTCCGAGGTAATAGCCGGTGCGTGTGACGGAAGCACTGGTGGAGGTGCCATATTTGGTGAGGTCAACTCCTGCTACATTGTTGGTATAGTGGATGTCCATGACGTGGTTGCGATAGGTGCACCCGTCATAGAGTACGTTGGCATAGAAGCGGTAGTCGCGGTTGTCGTAGGGTTGTTTGGGATTATAGACAGCACCGTTGCGCATTCCATATTCGTCGACGTGGTTTTGCGTGGGCGTATAGGCGGCAGTGATTCCGGTGAAGAACGGCGATGCAGCATCGCGGTCGAGGGTATGCCCATATTTTGTGGCATAGTCGCCGTCATCAGAGTGTTGAATCTCGAAGATAGATTCGTCGCTGTTTTTCGTAAGGAAGATTTGACGGTACTCATCGCGTATGCCGTCCTGTGTAGTAGCTGCAATGGGGAGGAGCTTATATACTCCCAAAGCCATGAGTTCTTCATAGGCGGCCTTGGCCTTACCCAACATTTCGCGAGAGTTATCGCCGGTGAATCCAAGGTAGTTGAGTGAGTCGGGCTTGTTTTGGAACACTTCGCTCGAAGCCCAGAGGTAAGCCTTGGCCTTGAGCATGAGTGCAGTTCCCTTGGTGGCTCTTCCCGCATTGGCGGACACATTTTTCTCCGGCAGTGATCGGGCGGCCTCATCAGCCTCGCTGACGATGAAGTCCACCATCTGCTGATAGGAGGCGCGCGGGAACTTCTCGGCTTTGATCAGTGGGTTGTAGGTGTGGTCAATGATCATCACGCCACCATGGAGACGCCAGAGGATATAATAGTAGTATCCACGGAGGAAATGAGCCTCACCCAGTATGCGTGTCTTTTGTTCTCCGTCTGCAATGTTTGCTTTGTTTTCAAACAACTTGTTAATGGCTTGTATCTGCGTGAAATACGAGTTCCAGTTGTATCTTGCCCAATTGGTTATTTCGAGTTCGCTGCCTTTGAGCAGGTCGCCGTAGCCGGCATTGAACCAGTCTGTTTTGCCTACGCTAATCTGGTCGCCAAACCAGGGCAGATAGTATTTGGATGCGCTTTTCACCAAGCCTATGCTGGGCACAAAGGTTTTGAAGCCCGAGCCTATGTCACGATACCACGAGTTGACATATTCGTCGAGCATCATGGGATTTTGCCAAACTTCGGTCTCGGAGATCTTGTTGATCGGTGCATCCTTAAAAATGTTGTCGCAAGACAATAGGGCAGACATCGAGACGGCAATCAGTCCACCGAAGATATATTTCTTAAGATTGTTGAGTGTCATATTTTTCATCATTTAAAATCCAACATTCAGAGTTACACCGTAGCTTCGCTGGATGGGGTATCCGCGCAGCGATTCGGGGTCCATGTTCTTGAGTGTAGACCAAGTGAACAGGTTGCTGCCTTGGAGAGCTATGCTCATCGACCTGACAGAGAGCTTTTTCAGCATAGATGCAGGGAACTGGTAGCCCATGTTGAGCATTTTTAAGCGGAGGAAGTTACAGTTCTGTATCCAGAATGTGGATGGCAATCGGTTGTTGTCATTGGTGGTTGCAAACTTGATACGAGGATACTTGGCGTTGGGATTTTCAGGAGTCCACGAGTCGGTGAGGTGATAGCGTTGGAACTTCTGCAGTGTACCGTTGTCCAAGGTGTACATGTCGCGCAGGTTTTGCTTGTATCCGCTTTCACCTTGGAACATGGCATTGATGAAGAATCCCTTGTAGGAGGCGCCGAGACGTACGCTGAAGTCGAAGTCGGGCAGCGACGAGTTCTTCACATAGGTCTTGTCGTTACTGTCGAGCTTACCATCGTCATTCAGATCGACGTATCTGATATCGCCCGGAGCGAGTGTAACGTTGCCCTGACCGTCTTGGTCGAGCTTGTGATTTCTGATCTCTTCTTCCGATTGGAAGAGTCCGTCGGCCTGGTACATGGTCCACACCATGCTGCTCATACCCTTGCGTCGGAGGTTGGGCAGCTGTGCACTCTCGTCTCCGAAGTCAAGGTATTCGTCATTGTTCTTGGCTAATGAGGCGGCAATGTTGTACTTAAACTTCCGGATCGTGTTACGGTGTGAGAGTGTGAGATCCCAGCCCCAAGCTTTGAGTTTGCTGAAGTTCATGCTGGGCACGCTGCCGTTGGCACCCGTCGATGGCGGGAAGAGATATTCGGGGGCTGCGGTTATCTTGTCAGTCTCATAGCGAATGTAATATTCAAAGGTCAGACCAATGCGACCATCCCAGAACCCCAGGTCGGTGCCGAAGTTGTAATCGTGGGTCTTGCCCCATGTTAGGTCTGCGTTGGGAAATCCGTTGAGTACGAGCCCCGGACGGTAGGAGCCTCCGAAACTGTAGCCATAGTTGGACGTCTCCATATAGTTGGTCAGATAAGAGTAGGAACCTACCCATCCGTCGTTGCCGAGCCATCCGGTAGAGGCACGGAACTTCACGTTGGAAAGAGCCTTCTGATTCCATTTCTTGAAGAATTCCTCATTGGAGAGTACCCAAGAGGCCGACAGTGAGGGGAAGAATCCCCAGCGGTTGTCGGGGGAAAAGTTGGTGGAGCCATCAAGGCGAAAACTAAACTCGGCAAAATACTTGTAGCCATAGCCGTAACTCAGACGCCCAATGAGCGACGCACGCTCGTTGATGCTTTCGTCGCCGTTGAGTTTGGCATCTTTTGCCACACCAATGGTCTCCGGGAAACTACTCTTATCAAGGTTCACACCTTCCATTACTTGGTTGTGCAGCCTCTGATAGTTGGCGACCAGCGTAGCACCGACATCGTGTTTCTTTGCAAAGGTCTTGTTAAAGTTGAGCCCTAATTCATAGAGCTGACTTGTGAAGAATCGATCGGTCTGTCCCTGTGTTACCTTGGCTGAAGGGTATAGCGTGTTACGGTCTGCGGAGAATGTATTGGCCTTCTCGTCATACAAGTACAGCGTTACAGGTTTGTCGAACTTCGTTTCGATGCGGTGGTTGTCGTCGAACGTACCGCTTGCGTATACGGAAAGTCCTTTGAGGAACGGCACTTCGTAGGTAAGCCGTGCATTAATGGTAGAGTTTCGGCTGTTGTCCTTGATATAGCCTCCTAATCCATAGATATTGATGAGCGGGTTATTGCCGTTGGCGCTGGCTAAGCTGCCATCGGTAAAGCGCAGTACTTGCACGGGGGAGAAGGCGTAGGCCGCATCAACGGTGGTGTAGCTGCTGTTTTTGCTCGTAGAGTTTGAGCCAATGTAGTCGAGCGAGAGTGTGAGTCCCTTGGCGAGGGTCGCGTCAAGCTTCCCACTGTAGTTCAGTCGGTCGCGCTTAACCCCACTGTAGAGTCCTTTGCTGTCGGCATAGCCAAATGATAAATAATACCTCACAAACTCATTACCACCTGATGCCGACATACTGTGTGTGGTAGAAAATCCGGTCTTGTCAAGATAGTCGAGAATACTCTCGTTCCCGTAAACATTGGGGTTGGAGTGGGTGCGTATCTGCTCAAGCTGCTCGTCAGTATAGGGTTCCACCGTTGTGGCCGGGGAGTTGGCGACAGCTGTATTGCGCAATTTGGCAAACTCGTAGGCATCGAGGAACTCGGGCAGACGCGTAGCCTGCTGGAGGTTGTACTGTCCGCGATAGTCTATCTTGATTTTGCCATTGTCTTTGGCGCGCTTGGTTTGCACGAGAATTACGCCATTTGCCGCACGGGCACCGTAAACGGCTGCTGCAGCGGCATCCTTGAGCACTGTGATGCTCTCAATGTCGTCGGGGTTAAGATCCGACAGGCGAGTCTCACCGTCAGAGGTATTGGTGCCAAAACGAGGCACACCATCGATAACAAGCAATGGGGCACTGTTGATACCACGGATACTCATGGCAGCCTCGCGTGCCGTACTCGGGTCTCCGGTAGACTGCATCACCTGCAATCCGGCTACCTGACCTTGGAGAGACTGGTCGAGGTTGGTTGTGGGCACCATGAGCAGGTCTTCGGCCTTCACGGTTTCAACCGATCCGGTGATAGACGACTTCTTCTGTATGCCATAGCCCACCACCACTAATTCGTCGAGACTTTGGGCATCGTCTTCCATTGTCACCTGCACGGTGGAGCCCTTCACGGTCAGTTCCTGCGTCTTGTAGCCAATGTAGGAAATGACCAACGTTTTGACTTTGGTATCGCGGGGGATGGAAAACTCACCATCAATATTCGTCACTGTGATTATCTTCGTATCTTTCCATCTTACCTGTGCGCCGATAACCGGTTCTCCGCCGTTGTCGACCACTGTTCCCTTGACCATGTTGCCCGACTGTGCAAGGGCGTTGATGGCAAGAGCCAGGAGGATGAGGAGTGATGCTACAATCTTATGGGTTCTCATGTTGGAATGAATTATTTGTTAGACAACAGTCGTTCGATAAGGAATATCTGATAGTTGTAGAAATCGCGTGTGCTGCCAGTGGCACTGCCGCGGTAGGCACGGTATTTGGCCAGCACGACCTTTAGACGACCAAACATGATGGCTCCAAGTTCACTCTGTGGGAGGGCGGCGGAGCCCAGGTTAATGCGTGAGAAACTTTGATTCCCATGGTTGTGCCCACATGCCGAGGTAGGAGACATAACGTCGTTCCAGAACTCGTCGATGGCCAACTTTGAAGACGAAGAGCTCTTCGCTGAGCTTTTCTCCAATCCCGAAGCCTTAATCATTTGCTCAATGGCAGCTGTCTGTAGTTTCTGTTCGGCAATGCTCAGTCGTCCGCCCTTAGGTGCGATGAACAGTGCATTGGTTAAATCATTGAGATAGTTATCAATGGGATAGTTGAGGGAGGGGTTGTAAAGTCCACCGTCTTTGATGCGATAGAGCGTAGCTCCGTTGAGCAAAGAGCCTACGATGGTTTTCCGTATCTTGTCATTGACGTTCATGTCTACCTCCAGCTTATTAATGACGTTGGCCGGTGTGAGCCATGAGTCGTAGGTACGGGCTTGGTTGAGGAGCCATAGCATCGCTTCCTTCTGTTGTTTGCGGGGAATGAATCGTCGAGCAGCCGCTTGGTTGTCTCCCTGTCTTACCTCTTTATATTCAATACCTCCTACGAGCGGGATAACATGACCAATGTAACGACTGTATTGTCGGGTTACCTCTTTATATACACTCTCCGTATGGTCGTAGCGCTCTCCCTTTTCCATCGTCCAGTCGAGGAGATTCTTCATCACGATTTTCATATTGCTGATACCCAAGTTGCCAGCCTTCACGTGATCGTCTCCGAGGTCCTCGGTGAGGTCAGTGGGGTCGATGATACCCAGGAACTGCTGAGCGCCAAATTCATACATCGGGTCGCCTGCCTTGGCTGCAATCCATTGGTCGAGTATCTTCTTTTCGTCCTTAGGAGTCTTTGCGCCCTCGATCAGACGATAGCCCCAGTTGATGGCATAAATGTCGTATACGCCGATGGCAGGCGGCAGCAAGTGCACGCCTCGTTCCATGTCGCCCGGCTGAGCCACATAGTTGTTGCGCGCGTAGTCCATAATGCTTGGTGTCGTGCCGTATTTTTGCGTGAACGACGGGCTGCGCAGGGAGTCTACGGGAAAAGCGTAGCTGGCACCCATGTTGTGCATCAGTCCAAGCGTGTGGCCTATCTCGTGTGAGGCTGCATACTTAATCGACTCGCGCATCTCGTCATCATCAAACACACTCTTGCGCACGCGGGGATCCACGGCACCTGTCTGGATAAATCGCCAGTTGTGGAGCAGTGACAAGATATTGTGATACCACAGCACGTCAGCACACAGTATCTCGCCCGTGCGGGGATCGCAGTGGCTGGGTCCCATAGCATTGGGAACGGACGTGGTGGCATATTTGAAACAGTTGTAGCGCATGTCGTCGGGGTCGAATACAGAATCATTGGCGGGGTAGTCGCGCACTTCCACGGCATTTTTAAACCCGGCAGCCTCGAAAGCTGTATTCCATACCAAGATACCCTCCTTAATCGTCTCACGCCATTTCTCAGGAAAGGCTGAGTCTACGTAGAACACGATTTTCTTCTTTGGCTCCACCAATTTACCACTGAAGTAGCTGGCGCGATCCTCATCTTTCGGCTCAAGTCGCCAACGGTCAATAAACTCGCGCTGGGTCACGCGATCCTTGTTCGAGCTGTAGATGTTTTGCAGTTCCGAGAAATACCCAACACGGTTGTCCTGATACCGCTTGGGCATCGGATCGTCGGGCAGCACGAAGAATGATCGGTGCATCTGTACGGAATAAGGCTCCGACACCAATCCGCCTGTGAGGGTAAACGAGAGTGTGGTTTTGATTTCGATGTTTTTCTCGAAAGCCTTTACCTCGTTCAGGCCCGAAGCATCAGCCACGTAGGTGCCCTTGAGCGAGTTGCCACCGCCGAGAAGTTTGGCTATGGGACTATCTTTCTTGATGGGACTGAGCGATGCCTCGTTGGTTCCGAAGAAGGCGCTTACGTCAATAACCACGTTCTTTCCATTCTCGGCCACAATCTTAAAGCCTTTGAGAATGGGGTTTACGAAGTTGCGGTCGAACGAAGCCGATATGGGATCGTCGGAGTCAACAATGTTGTTCGACTGTACCAGATGCATATACACCGAGCGTTCGTCCTTGCTCAGTTTGATCACCATTGGTCGGTTCACCATCTGTCCGGCCACATAGTCTTTGGTGTTGCTCGTCGAGGCAATGCGATTGGAGAGCATATAGACCTTGCTGAAAGCCGAATCGGGAATCTCAAAGTAGAGCTTTTTGTCCTTGGCTTTATAGATAACGGTGAACAGTCCCTTTTTCTTCACACCGTCTTTCACAATCTTGGAATAGTCGTTCTTAGACAGCGAGTCTTTGTTTTGCATCAGGGACTTGAGCGCTTTCTTCTTTTTCTTTGCAAACGTCGGTTGTGTATAACCCATTGTGAGGGTCATCAATATCATTGCAGATAAAAAATACTTCATACTATATTTAACTTTTTCTGAATCATCATATCATTAGAAAAGGTAACAAGTTTCCGCCTGTAGAAACGGTCATCAACATATACTTTCTCCACTTTATATAATCTGTTGCAAAGGTAATAAATATTCTTGCATTTTTTGTATCTGAATGAAATTTTTATACTTTCACATCGAAAGCACGCCCCGACCAAACGTAATCGAGTAGGAGATGAACACCCACAATTTGTGTTTATCTCCTACTCAATTATAAAACAGTTCGTTCCCTGACGGGAATCATACGATGTTAAAGATCATCCGGCGATGCCTTACAGCATCACCTTCACGGTCTTGTCTCCAGTCTTAACAAGGTAGAGACCACGTGGCAGCCGGACAGAAGCCTCGTTGCCATTGACTTTCAGCGTGGCTGTAGTCTTGCCGGTAACATCGAATACGGTCACCGTTGCGCCATTCATGCCCTTCACGCAGAGCACGCCATTGTTGGCCGTTACCGTCACGGCATCCTCGCCCAGGGTCTTGATGCCCTGTGTGGTGGTGATAACAAACGGTGTGGTTTTCATGGCCTTGACGCTACTGAACTTTGGGAAAGCCTCGGTAGACATACTCACATACACCGAGTCGGTCGACGTGGTGAGGAAGGTAATCTTACCCTCATTGATAGTGTAGTCAGTTCCTTCTACAAGATCATCCCCTGATAAGGGTTTAAGCGTGTATTGGGTAGGCACGGGAGCATCGAGAATACCCTTGATGTTGTTTTGTGCCGAGAGGTCGAGCACGTCACCGGTTTTATACGTCTTTTCCACCTCTATGGGTTGCTGCGGAGCGTAGTTGAAACGGGAAACGTTGCCGGGCACGGGAAGGGTGGCGAGCGTAAACCGGTTGTTCATGACGTTGAAAGTCTTAAGCCTGGCGGTGGATGCGCTGAATATCACTTTGGTGAGCTGGTTATTGTTTACATTCAGCGTCTCGAGTCCGGTCAGCATGGAGACATCCAATGTGGCGAGTTTGTTGTTGTTCAGGCTGAGATACAATCTCGGAGTGCTGTTGTTGCCAAACTTCACGTCAGTCAAACCACAGTTCAGCACATAGATGGATTTCAAGTTGTTGTTGGCTGTGAAATCCACAACATGGATAGGATTCTGGTTAATATTGATTTTGGTAAGCTCTGTGTTCTTGCTCAGGTCTATGGAGGAGATCTTGTTGTTGGTTAACGTGAGGGTTTTTAGTTTGGTATTGCCTGAAAGGTCAATATTTTCAAACATATTGTTGCTCAACTCCACTTCCACCAATTCTGTGTTCTTGGAGAGATCAATGGTCGTCAGTTCGTTGGTAGGCGCATAAAGATATTGCAGGGTGGGCAGGTTGGACACATCCAGATCGGTTATTTTAGCACCCTCCGTTTCACCGGTGGGCAGTTTTACGTACTTACTGTAGCCGCAATCGAATACGGTGATTTTGTCGCAGTAAATTTTCACTTCGCCAGTGCCCACAGCGAAGCCGTAAACCGGAGTGGTCGTCTGCCAGCCATCATCGGCGGCGATGGCGGGAGCTTTTTGCATGTTGCCGTCACCCCAGTCTATCATGAGGTTGTCTACGTCAACACTGGTGGCAATGCCCAGTTTGAGCGGTTTGATGTTTACTGGCGCTTTGAGGGTGATGCTGGGTGTGTCTTGGGCCGAAGCGCTGATGCAACATACCATGGCTGCGAATGAAAGTAATAGTTTTCTCATATTCAATGTTTTTAAAAAGGTAATAAATGAATAATCACTGAATGATTTCTGCAAATATATTAAATATTTCGAAATAAAGTACGGATTTTGAAAAATAAATGATAATTTTATCACGATTATGTAAGTGTAGTGAAAATTTTATCATATTCTAAACAACTATTTATGAAGAAAACTTACTTTCTGTTCTTTTTCGCCTTACTGTTTTTACTGCCCTCTGCGAGGTTGACGGCAGGAACGACAAACAAGGGCGATTTATCCAATTTGGTGTGTTTTGTTCGCTTTAATGATGAAAGCGCGGACGATGTGTTCAACAAGCCTTTCTCCGAATATCAGCAGATATTCAACGATGATAGAGAGGGCGCTGTCTCGATGTTCAACTATTTCAAGGTGTCGTCCTACGGACAACTCTCCTGGCGCAGTCAGTTCTTTCCGACTCCGAAGGGTGACAAGGTGATGTCGTATCGCTCGAAGTTCCCACGTGAGTGGTACGAGCCATATGTTGCCAACATCAACGATTACGGCTATAAGACTGATATCGAGGCTGCCGCCCGCCTGCAGGCTTTGGCCAAGGAGGTGGCAGGCTACTTAGACGAGAATATTCCGGAAGACATGGTGATCGATGCCGACGGCGATGGGTTTGTCGACAATCTCGCTATCGTGTTCAGCGGCAACTCAGACATCAGTGCCAAAAAACTGTTCTGGCCCAAGCGTATGGATCTGATCACCGGCCCCGGCAAGGAGATTTATATCCGCGGCAAGCGCTTCGTGGGCTATCTCATGGTGTTCGACGAGGCCAATGGCTATGGTTCCGGGTTCCGGCCATTGCCTCTCAGTCTGGGTTTGATTTGTCATGAAAGCTCCCATTCGTTGGGAACCTACGACCTCTATCATGTCAACGACAATAACAATCCCGTGGGTTCGTGGGACCTGATGTCCAACCAGGGCAACGAGCCCCAGCAGATGACTGTCTTCACCAAAATGAAATATTGTAAGTGGGTGGACGAAATTCCCACAATCTCCAAGCCGGGCACCTACACCCTGAACCCTGTGAACGGTCCGACACGTGAGAACATTGCCTACAAGATTCAGCCTGTCGGCAACGACGAGTATTTTGTGGTGGAGTACAGAAAGAAGGGACTGTTCGACACTGCCATTCCCGAGAGCGGATTGATTGTGTACCGCATTAACCCGAAAGCCACGGGCGGCAACGTGAACTATAACGGCAAGACGGTGTTCGACGAGACCTATGTGTTCCGTCCCGGCGGAACCATGACAGCCGACGGCGATATCAACAAGGCTGCTTTCAGCCAGGAGAGCGGCCGCACCAAGTTTGGCGGCACTGCGGAACTGAAGCCGTTTTATTCCGATGGAACGGAGGCTAACTTTGCCATCAGCAATGTGTCGGCCTGTGGCGAGACAATCTCGTTCACCCTCGAAGAGACCGGCAACCGCATTGTCTTGTCCGAGACGGCCATTACGCTTGGCGGAGCAGAGGGCAGTGCGGGCAGCATTACGGTGGCATCCGATGTGGACTGGACGGTGAGCGGTGTGCCCGAATGGATCACGCCGTCAATGACAGAGGGGACAGCCGGTTCGGCAACACTCTCGCTTGTGGCCAACAGCAACAATACGGCCACACAGAGCCGCACGGCCGTCATCACCATTTCAGACAAGGGAGGCAGCGGACTGTCGAAACAGTTTTCCGTTGTTCAGAAGTCGAGCGTGCTCTCTGAACCAAGTGGACTCAAGGCCGAGCAGAGCAGTCAGGGCGTCAGCCTTACCTGGAGTCCTGTGCCGGTGGGCAAAAAGATTCTCACCGAGGACTTCGAGAACACGGCCAACCCCAACGGCTGGGAACTGAAAAACTTAGGTACCCGTGGTTGGCACTGGCAACCGAAATCTAATGCTTACAAGGCCTATGAGGGCAATTACAGTGCCGCACTGTGGTCGGCATGGGATGACGCGCATCAGGACGAGACACTCACGTCGCCCACGCTCAACAATGCCACCACGCTCGTGTTCCAGTCGTGTCACAAGGGCATGGGGCTCTACGCTGCGAAAAACCCACAGGAATATAATGTGGAGGTAAGTTCGGACGACGGTGCAACATGGAAAGTGTTGGCCGAGGTGCGCAGTCTCGGTGGCAGTGAGGTGAGAAACAAATATATGGAGGTGGTGTTCGACCTGACCGAATATGCTTCCGACCGCATGAGGATTCGCTTCCACGCGTTCGACAAGCCTCTCGATCCGGCAAACCCGTTGGGTCTGTCTTACGACTGGATGGTCGACAACATCGAAATCTATGGTGCCGGTGCGCTGCAACTCACGGGCTACAATGTCTACCGCAACGGGAAGTTGCTCGGCACGACAAAGACTCCATCTTTCGTTGATGAAGCTCCGGCCAAGGGTGACAATGTCTACACTGTGACTGCGGTCAGCTCGCTTGGTGAGTCTTCCCCGTCGGCCCCTGTGACCATGCAGATTGCCACTGGCATCAACACTGTGGCCGGAAACGATGCCCGGGTAGTTGCGGTCTATACGCTCGACGGCATTCAGGTCGGCACGTCACTCGATACCATGCCTAAGGGACTCTACATCGTGAAGACAGTCGATGCCCAAGGCAAGACAGCGGTTCGTAAGGTTGTGGTGAAATAATTTGGACACTATGTTTTGCCATGGCTATGGCCGATAAAAAGAAAAGCTCCTCGATTGAGGGGCTTTTTTATTGGGCCAAGCATTTGCAGTGTTCTTCTTTCAAGGGCTGATCATGTAAAATAGAATTACCAAATTTCAGTGTTTGTTTTTTGATCATCCAGCGAGAAATGCGCCATGTTTTCATGACCAAAAAGTGACGGCATGAGCGAAAAATACTGAAGGCTTTGCGATTGCAGTCTCGTGGCCATGCGATTAGAACTTGGTGGCGGTGCGACGCGGGCCTTGTCGCCGTGCAACGGGGACCTAACCGCGTTGCGATTCCATATGCAACCATGGAAGTAAAAATGAGGCTCTCAAAGATTACTCTGCTAAACGGCTGATTAATAGCAAACTACGAATTACGCAAATTTCTCAAATTTCAGAGCACGGGGGAATTGTTTTCCAAATAAACGAAATATGGAGCAACAAATGTAATTACAATTCAAAATTCATAATTCAAAATTCACAATTAGCTGCGCGGTGATTCTTCACTCTTATCTCTTCACTTTTCACTCTTCATTTTTCACAATTAACCATCCACCGTTTCCTTTGCATCAACTTGCTCAACGCGCAGCCAAATTGTGAATTTTGAATTATGAATTACGAATTATAGTTCCCTCTTATCTCTTTCATGAGTTGTTTTACATAGCTGCGTTCCCAGTCCTGCAAGTGATACGGGGTGTGGTCATATTTCAGGATGTCGATATCGATCTTCACCAGATGCTCGGCCTTATCTTCCGCGTTGCGCCCCATTTCCCGTTCAATGCCTTTGAGCATGCTGTTCAGGTCTGAGTAAGAAAGTTTGGTGTCAAAAGCTGCCAAACAGTTGAGATATCGGGCCGGCGATGGCCCGACAGGTTCGGTCCACAGGTTGCGTGTTAAACGCACGTTGTCGAACCTTTCGGATAAAATTCTTCGGGCATAGTCGATATGGTCAGCTTGGTCAACATTAGAGCCAAGGCATAGGATGACAGAATATTTGTTCATTTTTTAAGTGGGTTTTGTCGGTTGGGCTGATACGAGAGCAAAGTTAGCAAAAAAACAAAAGAATCATGTACATGGCTTGTTGAAACTAATTTACCAGATTTGCCCAAAATATCCATTTGTTGTTTTGGATACAACATGACAATGTTGTATTTTTGTAAATAAACATGTAACCTGACCCAACAGCGTTTAGGCTTCGTTGGAATAACATTTTCGAGGAAGGAGAACTCGATGAAAATAATAATGTGCAAAAATTGCACATTGCAAATTCAAACAAGTCTTTAAAGTACTACAACCTCGATGTGATTATCTCCGTGGGGTACCGCGTCAAGTCACAACAAGGCACCCGCTTCAAGTTTTGTGTATCACCGATAAGTACAGTTTGTCTTAACTGGAAATATAAATCTGCAATGACAAAAAAGGAGACGAGTGAAGCGCCCGTCTCCAATCAATCATACTTGGCACACCTGATGCCGAATAGATAGAATCAATCCTTTTTCTGACAAGAATCCATCGGTATTTTATCGATGCGGCGTTGATGACGGCCACCATCAAAATCGGTGGAGAGGAACTCGTCCATCACTTTGCGTGCCGTGTCGTTGTCGATGAAACGACCGGGCATAACAAGCACGTTGGCATTGTTGTGTTGGCGTGCGAGATGGGCAATGTCTGGAATCCATGCCAAGGCCGCACGTATTCCCTGATGCTTGTTAAGCGTGATGCTGATTCCTTCGCCGGAGCCACAAATGGCAATACCCGGATACACTTCGTTGGCCTCGACGGCTCGCGCCAATGGATGGGCAAAGTCAGCATAGTCGCAACTCTCGTCGGTGTAAGCTCCAAAATCCTTGTAGGGTATGCCTTTCTCGTCGAGATAGTCTTTCACAAATTGTTTCAAGGCAAAGCCAGCATGATCGCTTGCCAATCCTATTGTTTTGACTTCCATGGTTGGGTATTGTTTACGGGCAGGAGTATGGGGTGTGTATGCTCCTGCCCACATGAATTTATTTCTTCAAAAAATCTTTTACTTGGTTGTACACATTCTCTCCGGTATATCCAAGTTTTTCGTCAAGCACCTTGTAAGGAGCCGAGAAACCAAAACTTGGCATGCCGAAAATCTTGCTGTTGGGGCCGATGCCCACCAAGCCCTCTAACGTGACGGGCAAGCCGGCCGTCATGCCGAACTTCTTAACGGCAAACGGCAGTACACTCTCCTGGTAGGCTTCGCTCTGTGAACGGAACAATCCCTCTGACGGGGCACTGACAACGCGCACCTTGATGCCGTCCTTGCGCAAAGCCTCGGTGCCGGACTCCAGCGTGGACACCTCTGAACCGCTTGCCACGAGGATGACATCGGGATTTTCATCGGATCCAGCCACGATGTAGGCGCCCTTGGCGGCCTGCTCATAGTCGTTGCCTTCAGGAAGGTTGGCAATAGCCTGGCGTGAGAAGATCAGGGCTGTAGGAGTATCTGTGTTTTCCATGGCGAGCTTCCAGCAAACCGTTGTTTCCTCTGCGTCGGCAGGGCGGAACACGCGTACACTGTCTTGACCGGCATGGTTTTTCATCTTCTCCATCAGGCGGATTTGTGCCTCCTGCTCAACGGGTTCATGGGTCGGGCCATCCTCGCCTACACGGAACGCATCATGGGTCCAGATAAACTTGACGGGAACCTGCATCAGGGCAGCCAGACGAACGGCAGGCTTCATATAGTCGGAGAACACGAAGAAGGTGCCGCAGGCAGCAATCACTCCACCATGGAGCATCATGCCGATACACATATCAGCCATGGTCAGCTCGCTCACGCCGGCTTGGAAGAATGCACCGCTGAAGTCTCCTCTTGTCAGGTTGTGGGTTTTCTTTAGGAATCCGTCGGTCTTGTCGGAGTTGGAAAGGTCGGCAGAGGCACAAATCATATTGGGTACCTGCTCAGCCAATACGCCGAGACAAGCAGCGCTTGCAGAACGTGTGGCATCGTTCGGCTTCTGTGTCACTTTGCTCCAGTCAATCTTGGGAGCCTTGCCCGAGAACCACTCGTCCATCAGTGCCGACTTTTCGGCATTGTTCTTGCGCCATTCTGCCTCTTCAGCCTTGCGGGCGGCAACAATCTTTTTGAGTTCTTCACGACGGGCACAATAGAGATCCTCGACTTCGTCGAAAATGACAAAGGCATCCTCATGATTGCCACCAAGACTTGTGACGGTCTTGATATAGGCGTCGCCACCAAGCGGTGCGCCATGAGTCTTGAGGTTGCCTTCGTAGCTTGCGCCGTCGGCCATCAGGGCACCCTTGGCCATTATCGTTTTGCCGATGATGAGGGTAGGACGCGATTCTTCCTTGAGTGCGGCATCCAGAGCCTTGCGGATTTCGGCTACGTCGTTGCCGTTGATTTCAATGACATGCCAGTTCCAAGCTTCGTATTTTGCCTTGGTGTTTTCGTTCATGACAACCTTGGTCTCTGTAGACAGCTGGATGTCGTTGGAGTCATAGAACATGATGAGGTTGTTCAAACCAAGGTTGCCGGCAATGCGGCCTACACCTTGGGAGATTTCCTCCTGAACACCACCGTCGCTGATATAGGCATAGATCTTATGCTGCATCATGGTCTTGCCCAAGCGTGCCTCTAAGAATTTCTCAGCAATCGCAGCACCGGCGGCCATGGCATGTCCCTGACCGAGAGGGCCTGACGAGTTTTCGATGCCATGCATAATGTCAAGCTCCGGGTGTCCGGGCGTGATAGAATCCCACTGGCGGAACTGCTTCAGGTCGTCCATGGAGAAGAAGCCGCGAAGCGTCAGACCGGCATAGAGCATGGGGCTCATGTGTCCCGGGTCGAGGAAGAAGCGGTCGCGGCCGGTCCACTTGGGATCTTCGGGATCGTAGACAAGGTATTCAGAGAAGAGCACATTGATAAAGTCGGCTCCTCCCATTGCACCACCGGGGTGACCTGATTTAGCTTTTTCAACCATAGAAGCAGCCAGAATGCGAATGTTGTCGGCTGCACGGTTCATTATTTTAATATCGTTCATTTTTATACTGTTAATTGGTTTTTGATTATGTGATATGTCAAGGTTCAGAAGTCTGACTTCTCCGGCGAGTTTGTCTCGCATTTTGCGTGTGAAGCAGGGCGACTACCTGATGTTTAGGGTGACGATAGACATGGCCGGAAGTTTGACGGTTACCTTGTTCTTTTTCACCTTGGCGCCCTTGAAATCGGCCAGTTGTATTTTGTTCGGATTGTCGAAGTCGTTGTAATCGTCAACCTTCTTGCTTGTCAATATGTTGCCAACGGCAGTTTTTGCTTGAGCGCCATCAAGGTTCAGCACCACTTCCTGGGTTTTGTCTAAACTGGTGTTTGCCAAGGACACGAAGACAGAGCCGTCGGCTTTCTTCGCTGCCGAAATAGATACCATGGGTATCTTGCCGTCAGTCATGTTGTGCATGTGTCCACCCTCTACGCTCATCGAGTCCACCTTGACATCCATTGGCAAATGGGTGGCTTCCTGGAAGTCCTGATACATTTTGAAAACATAGTAGGTGGGGGTGAGTACCATGTGGCCCTGTCCCTTGGTATCGGTTAGAATCATGCTTTGCAGAACGTTGGCGATCTGTGCGATGTTGGCCATCTTGATGCGGTCAGCGTGTCTTTGGAAAACGTTGAGTGAGAGTGCAGCCACCATAGCATCGCGCATGGTATTCTGCTGGTAGAGATGCCCGCGGATGGTTCCCGGTTCCTCGTCCCACCATGTTCCCCATTCGTCAACAAGCAGACCAATACGTTTGTCCGGGTCTTTCTTGTCCATGATGTCGCTGTGTTTCTTGATGACATCCTCTATTTGGAGACATTTTCCGATGGTCCAATAGTATTCCTTTTCATTGAAATTGGTGGCAGAGCCTTTGCTGCTACTCCAGCTTTTCACGGTGTAATAGTGGAGGGAAAGTCCGTTCATGTGGTGTCCCACGTTGTCCATCAGGACCTGTGTCCAGTTGTAGTCGTAGTCGCTTGCGCCCGACGCAATCTTGTAGAGGTGGTTGCCGTCGTAATTCCGGCAATACACAGCGTAGCGGCGGAAGAGGTCGGCATAGTATTCGGGGCGCATGTTGCCACCGCATCCCCAACTCTCGTTGCCCACACCGAGGTATTTCACTTTCCATGCTTTCTCGCGTCCATTCTGCCGACGCAGCTTGGCCATGGGCGTTTCACCGTCGCTGGTCATGTATTCCACCCATTTGGCCAATTCCTCAACCGAACCGCTGCCAATATTTCCGCTGATATAGGGCTGCGTGCCAAGAAGTTCGCAAAGGTTTAGGAATTCATGTGTGCCAAAGGAATTGTCCTCAATGGTGCCTCCCCAGTTGTTGTTTTGCATTTTGGGTCGCTTCTCGGCAGGGCCGATACCGTCCATCCAGTGATATTCGTCGGCAAAGCAGCCACCGGGCCAGCGCAGCACGGGTATCTTCAGGGCTTTGAGCGCCTGAAGAACATCATTGCGATAGCCTTGGGTGTTGGGGATGTTGGACTGTGGACCAACCCACAGTCCACCGTATATACACGTACCGAGGTGTTCGGCAAACTGACCGTAGATTTCCTTGTTGATCTTGTTCTTTCCTTCGTTGACATGAATCGTGGCAGTAGCGTCTTGGGCATTCGCCGGCAGAAAGGCTGCTGCGGACAAGATGAACGTTGTGATAAGATTCTTCATTTGCATAAATATTAATTGGCATTCTTAAACCGAACGGCTGCCTTTTCGATGGCAAGGCCTTTCGTGTAACTTTCGATATATTTGTTGAACCCTGCAACATCTTCGGCGGTGGGTTTAACTTCCACCCCCGTGTTACCCTCAAAGACATGATGGTCGAGGAAGTCGGGCAGGGATTGTCCGTCGTCCTTGTTGACCAAGTAGGAGGCGAGCAGGGCTATTCCCCATGCACCGCCCTCGCCGGCAGTCTCCATGACCGAAATGGGAGAGTTGAGGGCTGCGGCCAGGAAACGTTGACCTACTCCTGCAGTCTTGAAGTAGCCGCCGTGGCCGGTGATGCGGTCGACATTGACTTTCTCTTCCTTGAACAACACGTCGTTGCCGATCTTCAGTACGGCGATGGCAGCATAGAGTTGGCTGCGCATGAAGTTTGCCAAGTTAAATTTGTCGTTGGCAGCGCGGATAAAGAGCGGGCGTCCCTCGTCCATATCTGTAACAGGTTCTCCCGATACATAGTTGTAGGACAGCAAGCCTCCACAGTCGGCATCCCCGTTCAGGGCTGCTTCGAAGAGGTTGGTGTATAACTTGTTGAGGTCGACCTTGCAGCCCATCAGTTCCTGAAACTGCTTGAATAGATTTACCCAGTCGTTGATTTCCGATGTGCAATTGTTGCAGTGTACCATGGCCACGGCACTGCCGTCGGGCGTAGTGACGACATCAATAACACGATAAGGTCGGGACAGGTTTTTCTCCAGTACAATCATGGAGAATGAAGATGTTCCGGCAGAGACGTTGCCGGTGCGCTGTTTCACAGCATTGGTAGCGGTCATGCCTGTACCGGCATCGCCCTCGGGTGGACAGACGGGTGTGCCGGCCTTGAGATGTCCGGAAACATCAAGACGTTTGGCTCCGTCCTCGGTTAATGTTCCGGCATTTTCACCGGCAACCAAAACCTTGGGAAGAATGTCGTTCAACTTCCACCCGTATCCCTTGGGTTCAACGAGGTTATCGAACTTTTCGACCATGGTTGCATCATAGTTTTTGGTCTCGGGGTCGATTGGAATCATACCCGAAGCATCGCCAATGCCCAGTACCTTCTCTCCTGTGAGCTGCCAGTGAATATAACCGGCAAGCGTGGTGAGGTAATCGATGTCTTTGACATGATTCTCGCCATTCAGAATAGCCTGATATAAATGTGATATGCTCCAACGCAACGGAATGTTGAACGCGAAGAGTTCGGAGAGTTCTTCGGCGGCCTTGCCGGTGTTGGTGTTGCGCCAAGTGCGGAAGGGGACGAGAATTTCCTGCTTCTTGTTGAAAGCCATGTAGCCGTGCATCATGGCACTGACCCCGATGGCAGCAAGGTTTTCGAGTTCGGTGTTGTATTGTTTTCTGACATCTGCACGAAGGGCAGCATAGCAATCTTGAAGTCCTGCCCAGATCGCCTCGATGCTATAGGTCCAAAGTCCGTCCACCAATTGGTTTTCCCAAGTATGGTTTCCTTGTGCAATGGGTTTGTTTTCCTGGTCGATCAGGACAGCCTTGATACGGGTGGAGCCAAACTCAATGCCCAGCACAGCTCTGCCAGTCTCGATGGTTGTTTTTGCATCCATAGTCTTATCCTTAATTATTTTAGGTAGTGTGAAAAAACAGGGGTGGGAGAAAGCCAACGGCTTTCCCCCGCACCTATGATGTTATCTTAAAGACTTGTTGAGCATGTAGTATATCTCGTTCCAACGAAGCTCCTTGCGGAACTGCTCATAGTCGGTATCCTTGTTGATGATGCAGGCCTCAATGTCAGCAATCTCTGCAAAATCACGCCAATACTCGCTGGTCAGCGACATGCTGAGACAGGAGTGGTGGGTGCCGCCGGCATTCATCCAGCATCCCACGCCAACCTCGAAAGTGGGCTCGGGAATCCACAGGGCAGAGGCAACGGGAAGCTTGGGCAGAGGCTTGCTCTTGATTAAGTTGACATCGTTGGTTATCAGTCGGAAACGGTTTCCAAGATCGACAATGGTTGCAGCGATGCCATGTCCCTGCTTAGCGGTAAACACCAAGCGTGCGGTTGGGGTCTTCCGAATGCCAATGCCGAGGAAGTGCACCTCCAGACGCGGTTTCTCTTCTGCGATGTCGGGGTTGATTTCCAGCATGTGTGACTCCATGATGGAAGTGTTGTCGCCATCAAAGTTTAGCGTATAGTCCTCAACGAACGAGGTTCCACCTTCAAGACCCTGACTCATGAACCAGGTTGTGCGGAGCAAGGCTGCGTCTTTCCAGTCGCCTTCGGCACCAAAGCCGTAGCCCTCGCTCATGAGACGCTGTGAGGCAAGTCCGGGTATCTGGTCAAAACCATGGCCGGTTTCTTCTACATTCTCGTCGCCGAGGTCGTCAAAGTTCGTCGTGAAGCCTTTGGCACCATAATGTTTCAGTACGGCACGAAGAGTGAGTTCGGTCTTGGCTGCATTCCAAATTTTTCTGTAGCCTTCTGAATTTTCATCCTTCAAGTCGTCGGTAACGCTGTATTCCTTGAAATAGACATCCTTGACGAGGGCGGTAACATCCTCATCCTTGACCTTGTTGAAGAAAGTGAGGACGGTGGAGAACTGCACATAGTCTACATGGTATCCAAGAACCTGCTCGAAGGCAACCTTGTCGCCATCTGTAACGGCTACGTTGTTCATTTGGTCACCGAAACGAATGATGAGACAGTCTTGTGCATCGGCAACACCGGCACAAACGCGAGACCAGACGGCAATGCGCTCCAAGGTCTTCTTGTCTTTCCAATAGCCGATAACCGTCTTGCGGGGTTTGCGCAGACGGGTGAGGATATGGGCATATTCGCGGTCGCCATGTGCACTTTGATTCAAGTTCATGAAGTCCATGTCGATGGTTTCGAACGGAATCTTTTCATTATACTGTGTATGGAAGTGGAGTAATGGCTTGCGGAGTATTTGCATTCCCTTGATCCACATCTTTGCCGGCGAGAATGTATGCATCCAGCAGATGACGCCAACACATTTCTTGTCATTATTGGCGCGAGACATGATGTCGGCTACTTCCACAGAACTGTTGGCCGTTCCTGCATATACCACTTTGATGGGGAGAGACCCTGAGTTGTTCATACCCTCCACCATTTCCTTTGAATGTCCGTTTACCTGCACAACTGCATCACCTCCGTAAAGGAGCTGTGCACCTGTTACAAACCAAATTTCATAATCTTTGAATGCTTCAATCATAGTTAAATAAGTTTATTGTCCCATCGTGGCTCTCTGTTGTGAGCAGCCTTAGGGGTAGATTGGTTAATGTTTAAATGTCTGTTTCGAAAATCTCCTTGCAGGGAGAGATTCATGCTTTTTTCTTTTGGCCATAGTAAGCGTTCGGGCCATGTTTGCGTGAGAAATGTTTTTCTATGAGCAAGGGATTCATCGTTGTCCGGGGATTCACGGAGAAGGATATGAATGCCATCTTGGCCACCTGTTCGGCAACAACGGCATGATATACAGCCTCATTGGCATCCTTGCCCCATGTGAATGGGCCGTGGTTTTTAACCAACACGCCCGGAGTGTGCACAGGGTTGAGTCCGTCTTTCTTGAACTTGTCCACAATGACGATGCCGGTATTGAGTTCGTATTCACCCATTTGCTCCTTGGTCATGGCATCCGTGCATGGAATGGAATCGTGGAAATAGTCGGCATGTGTAGTACCGATATTGGGGATGTCGATTCCTGCCTGAGCCCATGCCGTTGCGTAGGTGGAGTGTGTGTGTACCACACCGCCTATTTCCGGGAAATTTCGGTAGAGTACCAAGTGGGTGGGGGTGTCCGACGAGGGATTCAGGTCGCCTTCCACAACCTTTCCTGTCTCCAAGTCGACCACTACCATGTCGCTGGCTTTCATGGTGTCGTAATCAACACCCGAAGGCTTGATGACAACAAGTCCCTTTTCTCGGTTAATAGCTGATACGTTTCCCCAAGTAAAGAGAACGAGATGATGCTTCACCAAGTCGAGGTTGGCATGGAATACTGTTTCTTTTAATTCTTCTAACATAGTTATGATGCCTTTTTTAGTCTGTCCGTTAATCTTCATATGGACTTCTCGATGACGACAACCTAAAAAGGACTTTTTAATGGGTTATATAAACATGGTTCAAAGCACACCGGCTTGGAATTACAGCCTGAAGGAGGGATCCTCTTCGTAGGCTTTCCGGTTGAATCTGTATAGAGCTGCACCACGCTTAGAGGTGAGTTTATCGATATACTCTGTTTTCTCAATATATTCAATTTGCTTGATGCGCTTGCGGAAGTTGCGCTTGTCTATTTCTTCGTTAATGATAGCTTCGTACACATGTTGAAGTTGAGTCAGCGTGAACAACTCGGGCAAGAGGTTGAAGCTTAGGGGCTCTGTCTTGAGTCGCCGACGAAGCAAAGTAATGGCATCGGTCACCATTTTGTTGTGGTCGGAGTAGAGCTTGGGCAAATTTTCAAGAGCAACCCATTCCAAATGATGCTTTTGACGCAAGGCATCGTCGTAGTCTTTTACGTTGATAAGCGCACAGTAGGCTATGGAGATCACGCGTTCACCGGGGTCGCGGTCTATTTCGCCGAAAGCACCTACTTGCTTCATGTACAAATTATCCAACCCGGTTAGATTTTTGAGTACACGGTTGGCAGCATTGTGCAGACTTTCGTCAGAACCTACAAAGCCGCCGTACAATGACCACTCACCACGACCAGGATCCATCTCTCGTCTTCCGATCAAAACTTTTAAACAATTCTCCTCAAAGCCGAAAACTATGCAGTCTACTGAAACCCAAACCTTGGAGTGTTCACCATAATATCCAGTCATATTCTATTTAAATGTTTTAGTGTAAGAACATGGGGAGTGCCACATTTGTGGTCGTTGTGGCGTCTCCCGATGTATAGTTAATTCAATTTCACAGGTTGTTATGTTTACCACAGAATAACATAAAGCAGCATGGTGATCACAGCAATTCCAATCGTGCCATATGTGTAACCCTTAGTTGTGGAGAAAAGGTTGAGATTGATAGGCAGTGCCTTGGGATCCTTCACTTTGTCCTTGGAGTTGCTGTAAAGCCAGATACCACAGTGGCCGACAAGTACTCCAAAGAAGAAGAAGGCCTGGAAGCCGATATCATTGAGATAGGCAATCAAGTTGCTGTCCGGATTAGCCGCTGGGTTCATCATGCCAAGAATGGTAACAATTGCAGCTGCAATAATCATCACTATACCCGAGATACCCAGGATTTTGCCCCAACGCAACATCATGGCACGGTCTTCCTGTGAAGGAAGTTCTGCACTTTCCGTCTTCTTGCTGAAGTAAGAAACAATGATGAAGAAAGTAACCAGAATGATGAATATATATCCGGCACGGAACTGGAAGGCTACATCCGGCATGGTGACTTTGAATAGTACGCCCATTGGGATGGTGAGTATAGCTGTCCATACTGCTGCCGTGGAAGATGCTCTTTTCCAAAGCAATCCGAGTCCAAATACGGTGATGATACCCGGATAGATAAATCCACTATATTCCTGAATGTATTGGAAGGCTTGGTCGAGTCCGCCCAACAACGGTTCAACAGCAATCAGTGCGATAACCAAAGCCGATACAGACACCATACGACCAACATTAACCAATGCCTTGTCCTTGGCATTCTTGTTAATATATTTCTTGTAGATGTCCATCGTGAACAGTGTGGAGGTGGAATTGAACATCGAAGCCAGAGAGGATATAATTGCTGCGGCAAGTGCGGCAAAGCTCAACCCCTTGATACCGGTAGGAGTGAAGTTGCGAATCAGCCAAGGGTAGGCATCGTCTGCAACGTTTATTTTTCCGGCCAAGTTCATATTCTCAAATGCTTGAGGATCTTGAGAGATGTAATAGGCACATATACCGGGAAGAACCACGATGAAAGGGATGAGGATTTTCAGGAAGCCCGCAAAAACGAGACCTTTCTGTGCCTCGTCCACGCTCTTGGCAGCAAGTCCCTTCTGGATAATATATTGGTTGAATCCCCAGTAGCCCAAGTTGGTGAGCCAAACACCACCGACGACAGCAGCGATACCTGGAACATTGGCAAAGGCACTGGCATTATGACTCTCTTGAATCACCAAGTGGAAATGTACGTCCTGTGCATGTGTTCCCGTTGTCAAGTCAGTATAGACTTTGCCCAAAGCTCCGAGTGCGTCTGTTCCGAATACGCCTCCCATCTCAGAGAGGGCTACGTATGCTGTAATTAAACCACCTCCAATGAGGAATGTGACTTGCATGACATCGGTCCAGGCCACGGAAGCCAAACCACCATAAATGGAATAAATTCCTGCAACGACAAACAAGAAGAGAATAATAATCATTCTTATCGAGATGGTCATGGGGCCAACAGAGACGGCAAGACCTTGGAGTCCAAGAATTTGTTCAATGGCCAAGGCACCGAGCCATGCCACAGAAGTGAGGTTGACAAAGACATAGAGGAACAGCCATAGAATAGAGAAGGCCAAGCCCACACCATCATTATATCGTTCGCGAAGGAACTGTGGAATGGTGAAGATCTTCCGATTGAGCATCACAGGCAGGAGGAATTTTCCGATTACAACCAATGTAATGGCTGCCATCACTTCATAGGCTGCAATGGCGATGCCGTCGCGGAATCCGGTTCCGGACATTCCGATAAACTGTTCTGCCGAGATGTTGGCTGCAATGAGCGAAGCGCCCACGGCCCACCATGTCAATGTGTTGCCGGCAAGGAAATAGTCGTTTGCTGTTTTCTCCTTACCATCTTTATTGCGACTCAGGAACAGTCCCAAGCTTACAAGCAGAATAAGATAGGCTATTAGGATTACAAAGTCGATTGTTTTAAAGCCTGATGAGGCTAAAGCCTCAGAAATACTGTTCATTGCTAAATATAATTTATTGTAGTTGATTGAGTTGTTTCTGATAACTTTACTTCACCGAGAATTTATAAACCAAATGGCTCGAGTAAGTTTCTCCCGGTTTCAGGAATGGGTTGGAAATTTCCCATCCTGGAGTTTTAGCCACAAACTTTGTGGGGCTGTCCGGATACTTCTGGCTTTCGAAGCATACACTGGCATGCTTGGGATAGAGCACTCCATGCTTGCCGGGGATGCCGGTTCCCTGAAAGTTGCCGGTATAAACCTGCAATCCTGGCTCATTGGTAAACACTTCGAGGAAAATGCCGGTGGTGGGGGAGTAAAGACTTGCAGCTACTTGCGTGTCGTCGCCCTTACCATCTTTGAAAGTATTCAGGCACCAATTGTGATCATAGCCAGTGGCATTTTTGATTTGATCGAAACTTGTATCATTAATGGTTTCCGACAATGCGTGCTCCTTGCGGAAGTCCATCGGGGTGCCTGTTACATCTTTAATTTCACCAGTTGGGATATACTGGGCATCAGACGGTGTAAATTTGTCAGCATTGACATACATCACCTGGTCATCAGCTGTCTTGGACAAGTCACCGCCCAAGTTAAAATAGCTGTGGTTGGTCATGTTCACTACAGTTTCCTTGTCTGTGATGGCACTAAAGCAGATGTCAAGCGTGTTGTCAGCCTTTACCCAATATGTGGCAGTGGCCTTAACGTTACCGGGGAAACCATTCTCGCCGTCGGGAGCCTCTATGGCGAATATAACGGTGCTGTCTGTCTTTTCCTGGATATCATATACTTTGTTCAGCCATCCTGAATTCCCACCTCCATGGAGACAGTTCTCATTATCATTTGCACGGAGTTTGTATTCTTGGCCATCCACAGTAATCTTGGCACCCTTGATGCGGTTGGCATAGCGCCCAACACTTGAACCGTAGTCGGAAGGAGAGTTCAGGGTGTCTGCATACTGCTTGATGTTGTCATAGCCTAAGACCACATCGGTAAGTTTTCCTTCTTTGTCAGGCACACTGATAGACACCACACGACCACCATAGTTCGTGAGGCACACTTCCATGCCATTGGCATTTTTAAGTGTAACCAGCTCCACACTCTTCCCATTGAGCGTGGTGTCAAATGCTGTAGGATTTAGTCCGGATACTGTTAGGGAAGCGGCTTCTTTGCCGCCATTACAAGATGCTAAAGCCAAGACTCCCAGTCCTGCTCCAAGCAATAGGTTATTGATTTTCTTCATATCAAAAGTAGAGTTGTTAGTTAATCGAGTAATTAATTGGTGGTAAAGTTACAATATTTATTTTAAAACCGAATCATTTTGAGTTATTTTTTTTTGTTCATCCGACTTTTCGAGTGATACGACAATCATGTAATGCATATTCTTCCCTCTTAATTCTTCATTCTTCCCTCTTAATTCTTCATTCTTCCCTCTTCATTCTTCATTCTTCCCTCTTCCCTCTTCATTCTGGTTCATCCGACATTAGGAGTGATAACCCTAATTTAACACCAGATGCAAGATTATTCCTGACGAGGGTGCCTCCTGTGTCCTATTACATCAACTAAAATGATTCGTCGTTCATTCATGCAGTTTTGTTCTCATCAACAGATGTCCAAGATGAGTCCAGAGACAACAGATACTAATATTTTTTCTTACAATCATCTCTCTATATTTTGCGAATTTAAAAAAAAACAATCCATCGGTTTGAAATTCGAAAAATTTGAGATAATTTGTAGTGTATTGACAATCAGAGTTTTAACAAATATGATTTTACGATTCGATTTTTGTCGTCTACGATTAGATGTCAAACGCCACTGCGGTTAAACTCTAATCACGATACGACAAAGGTTCGGTCGCGCAATCGAAAAGCTCGAATCGCGGTGCCACAAGGCTGTAACCGCATCGGTCTTGTGTTTTTGATATTTTTCAGGAATAAAGTTATCCGCAAAAACATGGCGCATTTCTGCCCAGATGCGACGAAAGAAATTGGCCGGAAACGGTAATAATATTTTATAAAGTGTAGAATGAAGAATGAAGAATGAAAAGGGAAGAATATGCACTACATGAGTGTCGTATCACTCGAAATGTCGGATGAATCGTTTTTCTTTATACGCTACGCTTCATATTCTATATCCCATAAGAACAGTCCATGTGGTGGCATGGACTGACCGGCATCCGAACGACTTCCCTTTTCTACGATTTCGCTAAATTGCTGAAGCGTTATGTTATGACGTCCGACGTCAATCAATGTTCCAACCACAGCTCTGACCATGTTGCGTAAGAATCTGTTGGCTGATATTTCAAAGTAATACGTTGCAGGGCCGGTTTGCACCCAACGAGCCGTTGTGACTTTGCACAGGGTGGTTTTATTGTCAGCATGAGCCTTGCAGAAGGCCTTGAAATCGTCTGTCTCGAGCAAGATTGCTGCAGCTTGATTCATCTGTTCAAAGTCGAGTTGCCAATTCATCTCTACCGAGAAAAAACGTTCAAACGGATTGCGTTGCGTATGAATAAAATACCGATATGTACGCTTGGTGGCTGAAAACCTTGCATGCATCTCATCGTTCACCCGCACCACCTTTTCACAACTGATGTCTCTGGGCAGGATTCGATTGAGTCTGTAGGCCAACTGTTCACAGTTCAACTCGCGGTCTATGTCAAAATGTGCAGCCATTCGTCGTGCGTGCACGCCGGCATCTGTTCGTCCTGCCCCCGTCACCTCAATGGGTTGCCGGAGCAGGGTGGTCAGTCCTTGCTGTAGTTTTTCTTGTACCGACATGCCGTTGGGCTGAATCTGCCAACCATGATAGGCCGTGCCATCAAAACTTATCCAAACAAAATATCGCATATTCTATCCCTCTGATTTTAAAACAAAACTTATTAAACAGGCCGTCTCTCAACAGCGAAAACGAATATATGCCCTATCGTCAAAAGAACAGTTTCCCTTCATCAAGCCCTTGGTGGCCTTGAATGTCTTGATATTAAAAGGATCCGTGGTCAGTTGCAGACGCAAAGCCTCCTCACTCTCATCTAAGGTTGGCATGAGAAACGGATAGCCATCAGATGCCTGTACGACTTCGCAATCGGCATCTTCAATTTCTATCTTTTTTATGCCATCCCTAAAGATGGGGTAGCCGTCAATCACGGCATATGTCTTGTTTTGATTTTGCATGGCTTCAATAAGGTCGGGCAAGATCATATCGCGTGCGTAGTCGTGGACAATGGTCCTGCCGTCGATCATGTCCTGGTGCTCGTGACAACAACGCTCGAAAACTTGCGCGCGCACGGTTGCCAATTGTTCCTCATAGGGTTTGTGGTTTTCATACAGCCTGCCGTTTATCAAACATTGGCAATCGCCAATCATCCATATTTGATGAAGGTGACGACTGTAGACAATGGCGCTGGCGCAAAGGCGATCTTGGGGTGGGATAGTGGTCGGGCTCCCCTGACTATCTGTTGGATACTTATTAAAGATATGTGCAGTTACTCCCCGGCAAAACTCGTCCAACGAAACCTCAGGGCTTACTTTTCGAATAAACTCCGCGATAAGCATCATGCCATATCGACCGTTTTCCATATCCGGATTGATGCGGTGTCGGGTTTTGCTTGTGCTCCCGTCTATCACCGCAACGAAGTCGGGCGTTACAACGATTCCATCCTCACATTTCTCTTGCGAATGCTTTCCCCTAAGCTGTTGTTCGATGATTTTCATTTGTATTGGATGATGAGTTCCATACTACTTTCTCCGTTTTCCGCGTCCCCTGCTTTGAAAATTAGGATTAAATGATTTTTGCCCTTTGGCTGAATCGTATTTGTCTTGCCGGCCTTTGGGTTGCTCCTGTCTCCTGTTTCTTCGCCCGCCTGCTTGCCTTTCTGGCTTGGGCGTGCTACCTATGGCCTTATCATCATAGTTCACCTTCCCTCGGAACCGCTGTCCATCGTATAATTTTTTGATAAGGTCTGGCCGCCCGATTTTTTTCAGGCTTTGCTCGATGTTACGTCGTTCCTCGGGCTTATACCAGAAGAAATATTGCCGCTGTGCCAATTTCTCACGTGGCGTTTTGGCACAGAACACCGGCTCCATCGTGTATGGGTCGTGTCCGCTGTACCATGTTTCCGTGCTTACGGTCATCGGGGTGGGTGTGAAGTCTTGCACCTGCTCCAAATGGAAGTTCAGGTTCTTGGTGATCACGGCCAGCTCTGCCATATCCTCTTCCCGGCACCCGGGATGACTGCTGATGAAGTAGGGGATAATCTGCTGGTTGAGCCCTTCTTCTTTGTTTACCTTGTCAAATATACGCTTGAACTCGTAGAACTGGTCGAATGCAGGTTTGCGCATATATGCGAGCACATGCTGTGATGTGTGCTCCGGAGCCACCTTGAGTCGTCCACTCACATGGTTTTTGATCAGTTCGTGAGCATACTTACCGGCTGCCTGATTCACCTTCTCATCCTTGCTCTTATGCAGGATAAGGTCATATCTTACTCCGCTCCCGATGAAACTCTTCTTCACGCCGGGCAAGGCATCCACAGCCCGGTATATCTCGAGCAAGTCGGAGTGATCGGTGTTGAGGTTGGGACAGATAGCCGGATTGATGCACGACGGACGTTTGCATTTCTCGCAGATTTTCAAGTTCTTTCCCCGCATACCATACATGTTGGCCGAGGGACCGCCAAGGTCGGAGATATACCCCTTGAAACCGGGCATGTCGATAATCTGCCGAGCCTCCCTCAGAATACTCTGCTTGGAGCGACAGGAGACAAACTTCCCCTGATGGGCTGATATGGTGCAGAATGAGCAGCCCCCAAAACAGCCTCGGTGCATGTTGATGGAGAACTTGATCATCTCGTATGCCGGAATGGTTTTATCCTTGTACTTGGGGTGGGGTAGACGTGTATAGGGCAGGTCGAAGGCAGCATCAAGCTCTTCCGTGGTCATGGGTGGATAGGGCGGATTGACCACTGCATATACATTGTCCACGGCTTGAAGCAGCCTTTGGGCATGAATCTTGTTGGATTCTTCCTCAATATGCCTGAAATTCTCTGCCTCGGCCTTTTTGTTCCGCAAGCATTCCTCATGCGAATGAAGCACGATGTCGCTGTCACTGATACCATCGGGTATCTCTCTCTCCTTACACAGATAAACAGTTTGTGGAATGTCGCGAATGTCTTTCATCGATTTCCCCGCCTCTAATTCATGGCACAACTGCAGCGTGTTCTTTTCGCCCATGCCATATAGAATCATGTCTGCTCCACTGTCGCAGAGTATACACTTTCGCAACTCGTCTTTCCAATAGTCATAATGGGTAAGCCGACGTAGCGAAGCCTCGATGCCCCCCAATGCCACGGGCACATCGGGGAAGAGTTGTTTCAGTATCTTGGTGTAAGTGATGGATGGATAGTCGGGACGCAAGTCGTGTCGTGCATCGGGACTGTAGGCGTCATCGTGTCTCAGACGGCGGTTGGCCGTGTAGTGGTTGACCATAGAGTCCATGGCCCCGGGGGAGACCCCGAAGAATAGTCGCGGCCGCCCCAGCTTCTTGAAGTCGCGGAAGTCACCATGCCAGTCGGGTTGTGGAACAATCGCTACACGATAGCCCTGATGCTCAAGCATGCGTCCGATAACGGCAGCCCCGAACGAGGGGTGGTCTACGTATGCATCGCCTGAGAAGATGATGACATCAAGCTCGTCCCATCCGCGCAGCTTGCATTCCTTGCGTGTGGTGGGTAGGAAATCGGTCAGTTGATATTGCGGCATCTGTTAGTTGTTCACCTCCTGCCGGCTTTCATCCTGACCGGCTACTTGTTTGCTTTTCCACTCAATGTAAAGCAACACGAGTTGATGAAGTCCGAAAGCTTTCATGTTGCTGTGATAAATGACATCAAGACAAAGATCGAGCAAGGCCTTGTCCTTGCCTGTCTCCGACCCGAGCATCGAGCGCACATTAAACTTCAGCTTGTCGAGCACAGACTCGTCAATAATGCCGTTGCTGTCGATGAGGTTGCGCAGGAGTGAATATTTGTCAATTGTGCGCAGATGTTCCTCGCTTACTTCAATACTTCTTGTACCTGATGGATTGGCTTGTATTTTCATATTGGTTTCTTGATTTGGTGTTCTTATTTCAGAATATAGTTCATGATTCCCTGCATGAGCCTGTTGCGTGTTCCGCGGTCTGTGATACATTCAAATGGGAATCCCATCACGAACGTCTTGTAATCACTGCCGTTGTAGGCTGTGGCTGCGGAATAACCGTTGCTGTATTGCATAGTGCAGATGGCTTCGGGCGCGGGTTGCAGCACATCGGTATGTGTTGCAGCATAATGGTCGGCATTGAGTCTCCGATGAATGTCGAAGTTCATGCCCAGTCCGCTAATGCCGTTGATGGTGTCGGTTTTCACCGCTGCGGCATAGTTTGTTTTCAGCGTCCGGGCCAGCCACGCAGCATCATCACCTACCATCATGTCGGTTCCGATATAGGCTCCGCTGGCCACGATGCGCCCACCGCCTTGTGCATAGGCACTAAGTTTGGTCTTGAAAGTCGATGGAAAAGCCTTGTAGAATTTCAGACTTTGCGGACTGTAACGCTCCAGTCCGAGTATCACGTCTATGGCTGCATATTTTTCCAATTGTACCATTTCTGTCTCCACTGCTTTGGATGAACAGCTGGCCACATTGTATTTCCCGGCCGATGCAATGGCTTCAGTATGTGTCTTGATATAGTTGAAGTCGTTGCCGGCAATGACAGTTCCGGCCAATTCGTTACCAGAATAGCCCAGTCCGGTCTCGTTTTCTATCCCCATTTTCGAGCGGTTGAAGTTGAGTTGCCTGCCGCACCAGCCCGCCGTAACTCCTCTTGACACCCCAAGGTCTGCGTCTAAGTCAAAGCCCTGCTGGAGACTGTTGTTGATGACAGCCGGTGCCGACAATCTGTGAAACCCATTGATCACGAGAACTGTCTTTGTCGCTCCGGGCTGTGACACGACAGAAACCACTTCCGACGCAAAACTTTCTCCGCCCCGGTTGCCTGCCGTGACCTTGAAATTGTATTGCACCCCTGGTTCCAGCTTTACAGTTGCTGATGTTCCGTTAACCTTTCGTCCATTGTCAAATCCACTGGTTCCCGTTGCCGTATATAATATATAATAGGTGGGACGAGCCGTCGGCTCTTGCTTGTCTTCCTGCATGGTCCACGACACCTTGGCCTCATCGCTCCCTGTCAGTTCCACCCTCATGTTTTCGGGGGGAAGGGGTTGGATAACGGCAGCTCTCCCGTGCATGTCGTTCACATACCGCACGATGGTTTTGTAGACAGAACGCGCAAACGAGAATTTGAAGTTGGGGTCCTGTCCCATGACCATATCCGGGAAGTTTTGGTGTGACATGGTTTCAAGTATGGCCGAAGGAACTTCCGGCAGCCGCGTCTCCGAATAGTTTCGATCCCACAGGTACCGTCTTGCCCATTTTCCATATTCAAAGGTGATATCGCGTGTCACGCCGGACAACAGCTGCTCCGCAAAATTCTTGGAGGCCATGCGTGAGATGCCCGCATCGAGGCGCCCATCGTTGAAGTCTGTTGTGCAAATGGCAAGCGACCCTACCAAGTCTTGTCCGTTCGTTGCAAATCCGGCATCGCTGTGCAGGGCCAATGACAGCTCCATGGGCACTTTTTTACCGCCAAGGTTGGGAACGTAGGTCGAGCCACCGGCCAACCAGTTGAGCATGCGCGAACGCGTGTTGATGTCGTCGGCATAGTCGTCCATGCCTCCCCTGCCACCATATACCGTGTAGGGAGCACCCGACCATTGTGCATAATAGCGTGAGCCCTCCAGCGCACGCGGGTAGCCACTGACGAATCCGCCTCGTTCTATGTTGCCCATGCCTCCGCCAAAGCGAACGGCATCCGCGGTTACAACACCCCTGTGCTTACTCTGGTTGGTAAGCATCACGCAGTTATATATATTGTCGCCCCGGTCAAATTCGAATGTACCGAGATATACCCAAGTACCACCTCCCATCTGTTGGTTCACCCGGAACTCCGTTGCCTGCCCTTTGTGGAACACGGTGTATTGAGCGTCCTCTATGCTCTTGTTCAGTGTCTGATAACTCACATATACAGCATAGCGCCCCTCTTTCCTGAAGTTGGGTTGCCATTTCACGTAGGCCTTGCCGGCCTTCTTCGTGCTCTTGATCATGCGAGCCGAACCGGCCGTAAATGGATTCTCGTTGTCCACGTAATGTCCGTAGTGCGGTGCAAATCCCGGTATGCCCGTGGAGCTCCACTGTCTTCCTTCGGCATACTCGTCATAGCCCCGCTTGTTGTTGCCCAGCGAACCGTCGGCATCAATGATGTATTCATCGGTTTGCAAATCTCTTTCGCGTGGTGTGAACACCACGGCTCCCGCATGCTCAAGCATCGGAATGAGATAGGGCACAACGATAGTCTGGGTGAACAAATCTTCATTTGTACCAAAGAGGTTGGGGCGTTGCCATTTCCAAAAGCCTTTCTTGTTGTCGTAGTAGCGACCGTGCGAATTCCATACGGTGAGGTGTCGGTTGTACAGTCCGTTGGTAATACGTGCCGGACTCGACACGTTGCTCACCCATGGTTTCCCCTTGTATTCCGTCTTGCCCCAGAGCGCACGTCCGTCGGCAGGATGTCTCATGTAGCCGGGTACATAGTGCTCAATGGGCATGCCGTTGGTCACAATTTGAATGGTGTAGTGATTATAAGGCTTGGGTAGCGCCTTCTTAACCTTTTTATATATCTTGCCAACACGTTTGTTGGTAAACTCCTGCTGTGCAAAATATTCCGTGGTATTCACAACCACTGTCCGTGTTCGGTTGTTGATGATGAGTTTTTGCAGTCTTGGTTGCTGCACAAATTCTGTATTCTTGGCAGAATAGGTTTGCAGATAGTGGTCAACCGCTTTCTCCGCCTTATGATTCAAGGTGGGGAGCTGGGCTGTCATACCTGTTGTGCAAGCCAAAAAGCAAGAAGCCAGTATTATTCTTCGCATGCTGTCTATATCTCTCCAATCGTAAATTTATCAGGGTACTTGCCCTTGAAATCCTTAAAATACAATTTCGTGTCGCGCATTTCCTTTTCAAAATCGCCTGTCGGAACAAAACTTCTGGTACATTCGATGAGCTTCTTTTCATAGTCTACGCCGTAGAGCAAAATGGGAATTTGAGCCTTGAGCGCAATGAAATAGAATCCTTTTTTCCATTCCGGGTTGAACGACCGGGTACCTTCCGGCGTGATGCACAGCTTAAAACTCTTGCGTTGTGCTGCCGCCTCGGCCAGAGTATCTGTCATACTGGTGTGCTTTGCCCGATACACAGGTATGCCCCCCATGGATCTGAGAATTGGTCCCAGTGGCCAGAAAAACCACTCTTTCTTCATCAGGAAATTGATTTTCAGTCCCTCAGCCCGTATGTAAAGCTGACCAATGAGAAAGTCCCAGTTGCTGGTGTGGGGGGCCAGACAAATAATGAACTTGTCGGGATGGTTTACTGTAATGTGTTTCGTCCACCCCAACTGCTTGTATAAAAGCCAATTGCAGAATTGTTTGATCATTCCAAGCTCACTATCTGGTCGATGATCTCAGACACCCTGTCGTCGAAATCCTTGATAAGCTGCTTGTAGTATTCCTTGGCCGACATGCCAGGTTCCGGATGTGAGATGCGCTTGATAAAGTCATTGCGCGTTAGGATAATTGTAGACAGGAGCGACTCCGTGTTTTCCGGGTTGTTTGCCGTTCCGTATAGCGACGCAGCAATAACTTCGGCAAACAATTCGCCGCAGATGTAGTTAATTTTCTGTTTCAGATCTCTTTTCTTAGCCATAGAGCTACTGTAATTTAATTTGACTTGACGGGGTTCCCGAAAACCCTCCCTATTCTCATTCGATATATCGTGTGATTTGCGCCTTGTTGCCTTGAAGTCTTTCTCTTTTCAAAGCATCATAGCTCCACACTGGATATTTCGTTCAAAGTTATAAAAAAAAAGATAAATGCAACAATAATATTAAAAAAATAATCATAAAAAGGTTTTCTGCCTGTTTTTCTTCATTTCGTTAAAAAAATAGTGTAATTTTGCAAATAGCAAATTTTTAATGTTTAAAATCAATAGAAAATGAAAGCAAGTCTTTTGCAGAAAGCGCGTGCGCATTATCAGCCAAAGCTGCCCAAGGCTCTTGTAGGAGCGGTCAAGGTAAGAGAGGGTGAAACAACACAGAGTGTGGGAGATCAGGATGAAATCAAGAAATTGTTTCCCCACACATACGGTTTGCCCGTTATTCATTTTGTTCCGGGCGAGGAACGTATCGGCATGAAGATGAACGTGGGAGTTATCTTGTCCGGCGGACAGGCTCCCGGTGGTCACAATGTGATATGCGGTATTTTTGATGCTGTCAAGGCTCAGAATCCTGAGAACAAGGTGTATGGGTTCCTCATGGGCCCCAGTGGACTGATTGAACACGATTACAAGGAACTCACAGAGGAATATGTGGAAAGCTACCGCAACACGGGTGGCTTTGACATGATCGGATCCGGCCGTACCAAGCTGGAGAAAGAGGATCAGTTCGAGAAGGGTCGCGAGATTTTGGAGAAACTGAATATCAAGGCTTTGATTATCATCGGTGGTGACGATTCCAACACCAACGCCTGTGTGCTGGCAGAATATTACGCTGCTAAGAAATACGGAATACAGGTTATCGGCTGTCCCAAGACCATTGACGGCGACCTGAAGAACGAACAGATAGAGACCAGCTTCGGTTTCGATACGGCTACGAAAGTCTACTCGGAACTGATTGGTAACATTGAGCGCGATGCCAATTCTGCGCGCAAATACTGGCACTTTATCAAGGTGATGGGTCGCTCAGCTTCGCACATCGCATTGGAATGTGCTTTGCAAACCCAGCCTAACGTTTGTCTGATTTCCGAGGAGATTGAGGCTAAAGACATGACGCTGAACCAGGTTGTGGAACAGCTTGCTGCAGTTGTGGCCAAGCGTGCCGAGGATGGTAACAACTATGGTGTGGTGCTTGTTCCGGAAGGACTCATCGAGTTTGTTCCGGCCATCGGTCGCCTGATCGACGAGTTGAACGACTTGTTGGCCGCCCATGGTGCCGACTACAGGGATTTGGACGAGGATGCCCAGCGTGCCTATATTCTTGAACATCTCTCCAAGGAGAATGCAGCAACCTTCGAGACGCTGCCCAACTCTGTGGCTCATCAGCTCTCACTCGAGCGCGACCCCCACGGCAACGTTCAGGTATCGCTTATCGAAACCGAGAAGTTGCTGTCTGACATGGTGGCCGACAAGCTTGAGAAGTGGAAGGCTGAAGGCAAGTATAACGGTTCGTTTGCCACCCTGCATCATTTCTTTGGCTACGAAGGTCGCTGTGCGGCTCCATCTAATTTTGATGCCGACTACTGCTATGCTCTGGGTGTGAGTGCAGCCAACCTCATTGCCAATGGCAAGACAGGCTACATGGCTATCGTCCGGAACCTCTCTGCTCCGGCAGAAGAGTGGGAGGCCGGCGGAGTGCCCATTACCATGATGCTCAACATGGAGCGCCGCAACGGTGAGATGAAACCGGTTATCCGCAAGGCTTTGGTGGAACTCGAAGGCGCACCTTTCAAGAAGTTTGTGGAGAAGCGTGATGAATTCGCACGTAACACTTGCTTCGTTTATCCCGGCCCGATTCAGTATTGGGGACCCACCGAGGTAAGCGACCGCGAGACCAGGACACTCGCATTGGAAAATGCGAACAGGAAATAGTTTCTCACAACTATCTCATCATGAATCCTAAAGGATGCCCCGGCTCCGTTTGCACGCGTCGGGGTGTCCCTTTTTGTTAACCTATCCAAATGACCAGCAAGAAAACGGTACGTCGCCGCAGACATTCTGCTGCCCCGCACCCGAGGAGTTTTTACCACCGATATATGGGGGGCATATCCTTGCTCCGGCTTTTTTCTTTTTTTGGGAAAAAGGCGCGCCCGGGATGCCTTCTTGGCGGAATCGGGGTGCTGGCGCTTTATATTTGGATATTCTATTATGTGTTCGTAGGTCCCACCGGCTTTCGGTGGCGTGCGCTCTACGGTGACCCCAAATATCCCCAAGGCTATGCCATTCACGGTATAGACGTGTCCCACCATCAGGGTACCATCAATTGGAACAAGTTGAAATCGAATGCCCTAATTGATGGCTATCCCCTGCGGTTTGTCTTCGTCAAGGGCACCGAGGGCTCATCCCGAATTGACCCTAATTTTGAAGAGAATTTTGCGCAGGCTTACGAATACGGATTCATACGGGGGGTGTATCATTTTTGGAGCAACAAGTCGACGGCACGATCCCAGGCATACCATTTCCTGAACAATGTGCACCTTTTGCCCGGCGACCTGCCGCCGGTACTCGATATTGAGCACAAACCGAAAGATGTCAGTATTGAGGATTTCCAGATGGACGTGCTCACGTGGTTGCATATCGTAGAGGACAAATACCATGTGAAGCCTATTATCTACACCTATTATAAGTTCAAGGAGAGCTATCTCAATGCTCCGGTATTCGACGACTACCCTTATTGGATCGCTCATTATTATGTGGACAAGATGGAATACAAGGGCGACTGGCGGTTTTGGCAGCACACCGACACGGGACGACTGCCTGGCATCAAGGGTAATGTAGACCTCAACGTCTACAACGGCTCGTACTACGACCTGGTCCATCTCACCATTGGCAAGCAGGAATTCGTGCCGACCAACATCCCGGTGAAGTCGGATCGTGTCAATTAAACTTCACTGTAAAACGGTCGTGATTTTCTGACCATCCAGAAGAAAAACTGCTGTTTTCGTCCGAAAAAACTTGGCTTTCTTATTCTGCCTGCTTTTTCAGTGGTGCGATTACTATTCAATCGGACTGCGACAAGAACTTAAACGCAACGCTGCTAAGCTTTGTTTGCGAGACGATTGAGCCCTAACCACAAGGCCAAAAAGCCCCAATCGCAAGCCCTTCGGAAAACGATCAGGCTGCGTTTTGGTTTTCAAGTTTATAAGGTATTTATATACAGGATGTTGCCGAAAAACTGGAATTTTGGCCGTATTTTGAACGAGGACATTCTGATTTTCAAATATGCGAAAAATAAGGGCATGTTTGTCAGTTTATTTCATGCCTTTATTTTTTGCAGAAAAGATGCGTTGTGCCGACACGGCCACACTTCTCACGTGAGTCTGCCGCTATTCCAATTCGCCCAGTTCCAGCCAGCGCATGCCTTTCTCGTCAAGCTCCTCCTTGATCTGGGGTAGCCGCTTGCTCTTTTCGGTGAGTTCTTCTACGGATAACGTGCCGCTGCACAGGGCTTGTTCAAGCGCTGCTTGCTCGGTCTCCAGCGCCTCTATGTCGTGGGTAAGTTGTTCATACTCCCGCTTTTCTTTGTAGGTCATCTTCCGGCGGTTGTCGTTGCGGTAGCTTTTTTTGGCCGTTGTCTCTGCCTTGGAAACAGTCTTCTTCGGCTCCTCTTTTTCCGCGGCCGGTTTCAGGGAGTTCCACTCCCGATACTGCGTGTAGTTGCCGGGGAAATCCTTCACAACACCCTCACCCTCGAACACCAAGAGATGATCGACCACCTTATCCATGAAATAGCGGTCGTGGCTCACCACGATGACACAGCCCGGGAAGTCCTGCAGATATTCTTCGAGCACCTGAAGTGTCTGAATGTCGAGGTCGTTGGTGGGTTCGTCGAGAACCAGAAAATTAGGGTTGCGCATCAGAACGGTGCACAGATAGAGTTTGCGTCGCTCCCCTCCGCTGAGTTTATGAATGAAGTTGTGTTGCTGTTCGGGCTCGAACATGAAATAGTTGAGAAACTGCGAAGCGGTCATTTTGCGCCCTCCGCCCAAGTCGATGACGTCGGCAATGCTCGTCACGGCGTCAATTACCTTGTCGTTGTCGTTGAACTGCAAGCCCTCTTGCGAGAAATAGCCAAAGCGCACGGTCTGTCCGATGTCGAACTTGCCATCGTCGGGTGGCACCTCGCCAAGCAGCATCTTGACAAAGGTAGACTTGCCCGTGCCGTTGTTTCCCACGATGCCCATCTTCTCGAAACGGGCAAAGTTGTAATAGAAATCGTTGAGGATAATCTTCTCGTTTCCGTCAGAATCGGAAAACTTCTTGGACACATATTGGCATTCAAAGATTTTGGAACCAATGTATACGTTGCTGGCTTTCAGTCGTAACTGTCGCTCCTCGATGCGCTGACTGGCCTGTGATTGCAGCTCGTAGAAGGCTTCCTCCCGATATCTGGCTTTGTGCCCCCGTGCCTGTGGCATGCGTCGCATCCAGTCCAACTCCTTGCGGTAGAGGTTGTTGGCTCGCTGTATTTCAGCTCTGCGGTTGTCTATACGCTCCTGTCTCTTCTCCAAGTAGTAGGCGTAATTGCCTCGGTAGGTGTAGATAGTCTGGTCGTCCAACTCGATAATCACATTGCAAACATGATCTAAGAAATAGCGGTCGTGGGTCACCATGAGCAACGTGAGGGTGGAGCGTGAGAGATAGTTCTCGAGCCATTCGATCATGTTGAGGTCGAGATGGTTGGTAGGTTCGTCCAGAATCAGGAAGTCGGGTTCGGTAATGAGCACATTGGCCAGAGCCACGCGTTTCTGCTGACCGCCGCTCAGTTCCCTCATGGGTTGGTTGAGATCGTCGATGTGCAGCTGTGTGAGTATTTGCTTGGCCTTGAGCACTCGTTCGGGGTCGCCTTGGTGATTGAAACAAGCGTCAATCACACTTTCCTCGGGGTCGAAGCGGGGAGTCTGGTTGAGATAGCCCAGCCGTATGCCATTGCGAAAGATGATGGAACCGTCGTCGTAGCCTTCGTATCCGGCCAATATTTCCAAAAGGGTTGATTTGCCCGTGCCGTTTTTGGCCACGAGTCCCACCTTCTGGCCTTCTCCGACCGAAAAGTTGATGTCTTGGAAAAGAACCAGAGCACCAAACGTCTTGGTGAGGTTTTGTACGTCAAGGAATGGGGTCATGCCTGCTGGTTTTGTTCGTTAATCTCCGCCATCACCTTTCCTATATAGTCGAGCACCTCGTCGCGGCCTGTTTTCTTTTCTGAACTGGTGATAAAATAAGGCGGAAGTTCTTCCCAAGAATCCAGCAGAGCATTCATCCATGCATCGGCATTCTGCTTGGCTTTAACACGCCCCAGCTTGTCAGCTTTGGTGAAGATGATGGAGAAGGGTATTCCGCTGATGCCCAGCCAATCGATAAATTCACGGTCTATCTTTTGCTGTTCGTGTCTCACGTCGATTAAGACAAACAGGTTGATCAGTTGTTTGCGCTGCAGGATATAGGTTTGAATCATCTTGTCAATCTTCTCGATGACACTCTTGGAACGCTTGGCATAGCCGTAACCGGGCAGGTCTACCAGATACCATTCCTTGTCGATGATAAAATGGTTGATGAGTAATGTCTTGCCCGGGGTGGCCGATGTCTTGGCCAGTCCCTTGTGGTTGCACAGCATGTTGATAAGACTTGATTTTCCAACATTGCTCCGACCGATGAAGGCAAACTCGGGCTTGGTGTCGCGAGGGCATTTTTCTACTGTGGGAGCTGAAATGACAAATTGGGCTTGCTTGATATCCATGGGTATGTGATTTTGATGCAAAGGTAGTTAAAAATTTGTGGAATATATATATTTTTGTTACCTTTGCGCAAAATTTATAATAAGGTGGGCATCACGAATCAGAAAGTCATCGCCCACTTTTTTAAATGTTCATTGTGGGTGGAGAATCATTGTTCCCACTTGAAGGAAAAGAAAGATACACTATGGCTAAAAAGTTTGCCGAACACACCGGTCTTGATTTGACCAAAACAAATGAGGAAATACTGAAGGAATGGGAGAAGAATGACATCTTCCACAAAAGCATAGACGAGCGTGAAGGATGCCCGCAATTCATATTTTTTGAGGGTCCTCCCTCGGCCAATGGTCATCCGGGGATTCACCATGTGCTGGCGCGTGCCATCAAGGACGCGTTCAACCGATACAAGACCATGCAGGGTTTCAAGGTGGAGCGCAAGGCCGGATGGGACACACATGGTCTGCCGGTGGAGCTGAGTGTGGAGAAAGAGCTTGGCATTACCAAGAAGGACATTGACAACAAGGCGTCGGACAAATATATCTCTGTGGAGGAATACAACCACCGCTGCCGGGAGAACGTGATGAAGTTTACGGCAGAATGGCGTAATCTCACGGAAAAAATGGGGTATTTTGTTGACCTTGACCACCCCTATATTACCTTTGACAACAAATACATCGAAACCCTTTGGTGGTTGCTCAAGCAGCTCTACAACAAGGGGATGCTCTATAAGGGTTATACCATTCAGCCCTATTCGCCGGCTGCCGGTACGGGACTGTCGAGCCACGAACTAAACCAACCGGGTTGCTATCGTGACGTTAAGGACACGACAGTCACTGCCCAATTCTTGATTAAAGATGCAAAAGCAGAGTGGTGCAAGCACGGCGAGCCCTGGTTCCTGGCTTGGACCACTACACCGTGGACACTGCCATCGAATGTGGCACTTTGTGTAGGCCCCAAGATTGACTATGTGGCTGTGGAGACGTATAACCCCTATAATGGGGCGCCGATGACGGCCATCATGGCCGAGTCGCGCGTTTCGGCCTATCTAAATGCGGATCAAGAATGCAAGGATGGTGAACTGCTGCCCTTCGACAAGGAGAAAAAACAGTGCCCGTGGAGAATTATCGAGCACATGAAGGGCACGGAGTTGGAGGGTCTGCGCTATGAGCAGCTGATGCCCTGGGTGAAGCCCTGCGAGAAAATCGGTGACTTTGCACCCGACTTTGTGAATGAATATGCCGGCAAACATCCCGAAAAAGTGTTTGCAAGCAACGAGGGAATCGATCAGTTTGTGGAAATGCACGAAGAGGCGTTTCGCATCATTCTTGGCGACTATGTTACCACGGAGGACGGAACCGGTATCGTGCACATTGCCCCAACTTTTGGTGCTGATGATGCCAAGGTGGCCAAGGATGCCAAGGTGCCTGCACTGTACCTGATTTCAAAGAAGGGGGAAACCCGTCCGATGGTAGACCTTCAGGGCAAATATTATACCCTTGACGAGCTTGATAAAAACTTTGTGGAGCGTTGCGTGGACACAAAGGCATACGAACATCATGCCGGCGACTACGTGAAGAATGCCTATTCTCCGGAGTTTAACACGAATGGTGTGTGGGATGCCAAGGCCTCGGAGAAGGCTGAAGATCTGAATATAATCATGTCGATGGAGATGAAGCAGGAGGGCAGTGCCTTTAAAATAGAAAAGCATGTGCACAACTATCCACATTGCTGGCGTACCGACAAGCCCGTGCTATATTATCCCCTCGACAGCTGGTTTATTCGTGACACAGCGATGAAAGAGCGCATGGTGGAGCTGAACAAAACCATTCGCTGGCAACCAGAATCGACAGGTACGGGTCGGTTTGGCAATTGGCTGGAGAACCTGAACGACTGGAATCTCTCGCGCTCTCGCTTCTGGGGAACTCCGCTGCCTGTCTGGCGTGATGAAAACCATAACGAAAAGTGCATCGGATCAGTTGAGGAACTGTATAACGAAATAGAGAAGTCGGTTGCTGCCGGTGTCATGAAGAACAACCCGTTGAAAGACAAAGGCTTTGTGCCGGGTGACTATTCTCAGGAAAACTATGACAGAATCGACCTTCACCGCCCGTATATCGACTATGTGGTTTTGGTAAACGATGAGGGCAAACCCATGTATCGCGAAAGCGATTTGATCGATGTTTGGTTTGACAGTGGTGCCATGCCATACGCTCAACTCCATTATCCGTTTGAGGGTGCCATCAATGCTGAGGGTCTGAAGAAGACCGGCATGAGCGAGGCTGAATATCGCGCATCGCTCGTGAACAGCACGTATGAGGGTACGCCGGTTGCCCCCGCATTCTTCCCGGCCGACTTTATCAACGAGGGAGTGGACCAGACACGTGGCTGGTTCTTCACCTTGCATGCGATTGCAACGATGGTATTCGACTCGGTATCGTTTAAGAATGTCATCTCGTCGGGACTTGTTCTTGATGCCAAGGGCAACAAGATGAGCAAGCATGTGGGCAATGTGACCAATCCGTTTGAGATGATAGAGAAGTATGGGGCTGACCCCGTGCGCTTCTATATGATGACCAATAGTGAACCCTGGGACAATCTTAAGTTTGACCCTAACGGTATTGACGAGGTTCGTCGGAAGTTCTTTGGCACTTTATATAATACCTATAGCTTCTTCGCTCTCTATGCCAATGTTGATAATTACGATCCGGAACAGTATCTGAAGATGCTGCAGGGAGACAGTCGCGAGGATCTGAAGGAAATAGACCGATGGATTCTTTCTTGTCTCAACACCTTGGTTAAGAATGTTACCCATGAGCTTGAGGACTACGATCCCACGCGTGCCGGTCGTCTGATCGACAGCTTTGTGAACAACGATTTGAGCAATTGGTATGTCCGATTGAATCGCAAACGCTTCTGGGGAAAGGAGATGAGCGAGGACAAGATAGCCGCATACAACACGCTTTACACCTGTCTCATGACCGTGTCGAAGCTGTTGGCACCGTTTGCTCCTTTCTATGCCGATGAACTGTATCATGACTTAGGCGGTAAGTTGCTGTCGGTACACTTGGATCAATTCCCTGTGGCCGATGACAATTGGATAGACACTGACCTTGAAATGCGTATGAGCATGGCACAGAAGATCACTTCTATGGTGCTTGCATTACGTCGTAAGGTGAATATCAAAGTGCGTCAACCGCTGCAGCAAATCATGATACCGGCTATCGATGAAGACCAGCGTAGCCATATCGAAGCTATGAAAGATCTGATCGTTACCGAGGTGAACGTGAAGGAACTTCAATTTGCTGAGGGTCAAAGCGTACTCGTTAAAAAGGTGAAGTGTAACTTCAGGGTAATGGGTAAGAAGTTTGGCAAGCACATGAAAGCTGTTGCCTCGCGGATGAATGCCTTGTCGCAGGAAGAAATAGCCCAGCTTGAACGTCAGGGAAACTACAGTTTCGAGGTGGACGGTCAAAACCTTACCGTCGAGGCTGCCGATGTCGAAATCATATCGGAGGATATTCCCGGATGGTTGGTTAGCAATGAGGGGAACCTAACAGTTGCGCTGGAAGTGGAACTTACGGACGCTCTCCGTCAGGAGGGAATGGCCCGTGAGCTGATCAATAGAATTCAGAATCTTCGAAAGGAAACAGGCTTGGAGATTACCGATCGCATTCAGGTGACCATAGCTCCCCACGAGCAAACAGACGCCGCAATCCATGCTTTCGAAGACTATATCAAGTCACAGGTTCTGGCCGATGAGTTGACCATAGCTGATAACGACGGTGAGAAGACCGCGTTTGACGACTTCGAACTGAACATCAAAGTAGTAAAAAAATAAAACAACGAAGAATTTTTGCCCGGCCCCTATAGCAAGTAAGGCTTGGGCAAAAGTTCTTATTACAAAAAGAATTATGGGTATCAAGGTACGTTATTCTGATGAAGACCTCGAAGAGTTCCGCGGAATAATCAATGAGAAGTTGAAGTCTGCGCGTGAGATATATAGTGATGCCATGCGCAGACTCATGAATGCGGACAGCAATTCTGACGAAGACACGTCTCCCACATACAAAATATTGGAGGAGGGAACACAGACGCTGGAGCGCGAGAATCTGATTCAACTGGCTCAGCGTCAGCAAAAATTCATACAGGGATTAGAGGCTGCCCTGATCAGAATTGAGAACAAGACATACGGCATTGACCGTGTAACCGGGGAACTGATTCCCAAGGATCGCTTACGTATTGTGCCTCATGCAACACTGAGTGTAGCATCTAAAAACGCCAGAAAAAAATAAGCGGATGAAGCGTGTAAGGGAATTTATGACCGATGGCCGTATGGCGTGGCTCTTGATTATTGCTGTCCTCGTGATTGACCAACTCATCAAGATAGAGGTAAAAACCACCATGACCTTAGGTCAGTCGTATCGGGTGTTGGACTGGTTCTATATCTATTTCATCGAGAACAACGGCATGGCATACGGCATGACTTTTATCAACAAGCTTTTCCTGAGCATTCTTCGCATCGTGGCCATATCGGTTATCGGATGGTATATATGGCGTGTGGTGAAGAGAAAAGGTCGCACCCGCTATGTTTTCTTTCTTTCCCTGATTGTCGCGGGAGCAGCCGGCAACATCTTCGACTCGATGTTTTATGGATTGATTTTTTCCGCCTCAACTCCCTATTACGTCTCCTATTTTGTACCGTTCGGAACAGGTTATTCCTCGTTTCTCATGGGCAAGGTTGTCGATATGTTCTACTTCCCGATTATCCAAACCACCTGGCCCGATTGGGTTCCGGTTTGGGGCGGAAACGAATTTATATTTTTCTCGCCGATATTCAATTTTGCCGACGCCTGTATCACGGTGGGTGTGGTGTGCCTTTTGCTGTTTTGCCGAAAAGATTTCGAGCATTCCGACAGTAAAAAACAAACCCTATCCTCATCTGACGAGACAGAATCCCAAGTAGAAAACGGATGAAACACAGAAGTATAACCCTGTTTATCGGTATTGCCGTCGGGCTGTTTGTTTTTCTTGCAGGATGTCGGCCTACCGTTCCTTCTGATATTATTCAGGAGAAGGACATGGAGGATATACTTTACGATTATCATTTGTCAGAGGCCATGGCGCGTCAGAACTATGACCAATATGAGTCCAACGTTCTGACCTATCGAACTGCCGTGTTCAAAAAACACGGCATAACCCAAGCTCAGTTTGACACCTCCATGGTTTATTATATGCGTCATACCGAGCGTCTGCACGCTATCTACAAACGCATTGCAGAACGTATGGAGGACAAGGCGCGCTCCTATGGCTCGTCAGAAGGCATGTTGGCCGGTTTGGCCCGGTTCAGTGCATCGGGTGACACGGCTGACATCTGGAAAGGTGACAGGACGATTGCCTTAGTGCCCAACAGACCCTACAATTTGTATTCTTTTTCTTATACGCCCGACTCCACGTTTCACAAGGGGGACTCTTTCATTCTCACGCTGCATAGCGATTTTATCTTTCAAGACGGTGCGCGCGATGGTATCGCCATGCTGGCGCTTGTCTTTAAGAACGACAGCGTAGCCTCACACGTGGCACATCTATCGTCCTCCACATCGTATAATCTCACGCTCGAAGATACGAACAGGCTTGGAGTAAAACAGGTGAAGGGCTTTTTCATGCTCAATAAAAGCAACTTCAACGATGCCTCGTCATCTACTTTGCACCTGATGGCCTTGAGCAATATCCATTTATTGCGCTGCCGGATGCCCAAGAACAAGCCCGAGAAGCTGAAAGAAGGAGACCGGATTCCGCACGACAGCCTGCGCAAAGACCCACAGCGCATGCGTGTGTCGAAGCAGCAGGAGCTGCAGAATACGCGCGGAGAGAACATTCCGGTGGAATAGGAGTGGGGTCAACAACAACCGATATTTCAAAAATTTATTTGCAATGAAAAGACATATCCTCATGGCAGCCTTTCTTTTGGCTGCAACGCTTGCACCAGCATGTACCAATTTTATTGTGGGCAGACAGGCCTCTGCCGACGGATCGGTCATCTGTACCTATAATGCTGACGACTACGGGTTGTTCACCGGACTCTGCCATTATCCTGCCGGCAAACATGCCCAAGGCACAATGCGCGACATTGTGAATTGGGACAATGGGAAGTTTATTGGCCGGATTCCAGAAGCTCCCGAAACCTATAACGTGATAGGCAATATCAACGAATATCAGGTGACCATCGGCGAGACAACGTATGGTGGGCGCGAGGAAATGGTGGATCCCAAGGGCGGCATCGACTATGGCTCGCTCATCTATCTGGGCTTGCAGCGTTCCAAGACCGCACGCGAAGCCATCAAGGTGATGACAACGCTTGCCGAGACCTACGGTTATTGCTCTGAGGGCGAAACCTTTACGATTTGCGACCCCCACGAAGCCTGGATTATGGAGATGATGGGCAAGGGTCCGGGTTCCAAAGGAGTGGTTTGGGTGGCACAGCGCATCCCCGACAACGCTATCTGCGGCCATGCCAACCAAAGTCGTATTGGCAAGTTCAACATGAAAGATAAGGACAACGTGATGTATTCCAAAGACGTTGTCAAGTTTGCCCGCAAGATGGGGTGGTACAGCGGTAAAGACGCCGACTTCAACTGGAAGATGACTTATGCCAAGCCGGACTTTTCTGGGCGTCGCATCTGTGACGCACGCGTCTGGGCTTTCTTCAATCGTTTTGTCAAGGGCATGGATAGATATTTGCCATGGGCCTTGGGTAAGGACGAGCATGCTGAGGACATGCCTCTATGGGTTGTCCCCGACCGCAAGCTGAGCATTCAGGACGTGGAAGCGGCCATGCGCGATCATTATGAGGGTACCCCCATGGCTATGGACAGCACCGATATGGGTGGGGGAATCTGGCAGATGCCCTATCGTCCCACTCCGCTCTTCTTTGAAGTGGATGGAAAAAAATATTTCAACGAGCGACCGACGAGTACACAGCAGACCGCATTCAGCTATGTTGCCCAGATGCGCAGCTGGTTGCCCCGTCAGATTGGCGGAGTGCTGTGGTTCGGCAACGACGATGGCAACATGGTGGCTTACACACCAATATATTGTGGCAACACCGTACAGCCGGAGTGCTACAACACGCCCGGAGCCGACGCCGTAACGTTCTCGATGAAAAATGCCTTTTGGGTATGCAACTGGGTGAGCAATATGGTTTACCCGCGTTACGCAATGCTGTTCCCAAGTTTGAAAGAGGTGCGCGACTCATTGGAGCAGAGCTATTTCGCCCGTCAGAAGACCGTGGAAGACAAGGCGTTGGCTTTGTACAAGTCTGATCAACAAGCGGCCATCAAATACCTGAACGATTACAGCAACGAAACTGCACAGCACATGCTCGAGTGTTGGAAGGATCTGGCCACCTATTTGATTGTGAAATACAACGACATGACCATCAAACCCGAGGAGAACGGGCATTTCAAGCGTACCCCCGAGGGCTTGGGAGCACGGGTGGAACGTCCCGGATTCCCGCAGGCATACCGCCGGAAGTTAGTCGAGACAACGGGCAGCAAGTTCGAGCAATAAGTCTTGGGCATCCGCATAAGTCGTGTCGAATGGCAAGGCATGAGCAGCTCAATGACGAAGTATTGCAATAAGGCTCGCTCCATTCATCATACGTGCCCCTGATTTTAGAAGATAAATAATCACGACAAACCAGTCCTGAAATTTGCCGTATTTGAAAACGAATCCAACTTGTTTTCAAATACGGCAAAATTTATGCTATTATTCTAACTTTCTGATCAATAGTGTTTTATATTTACAGGGGCTTCCCGATGTTTCATTAAAACTTCACTTAAGCTGCGATTAGGCTCTTTTCACACCGCGATTGGGCTTGAGTCGCACCATCATCAAATAGCCATGGCGAGCTGGCGCGGGCTTATCCGTATGGTCATCAGATACTAATCGCACAACGTCTGGCTTGTCGTGCTCACAAAAATTAAGAGGTAAACAGGAGAAACATGGCGCAATTTTTTCTGTAGCATCTTTTTCCCCCAGGCTTCTAACAGTGAAGTTTTCCTGACATTTTTGAAAACTTCGGAGGGGGAAAATAAATATACATCATGCTTAAGTATGCGGTGCAAAAAAATGGGAACCCAAGATTTGGATTCCCATTTGAGGTACCTGGCGGAGTCGAACCGCCTTACATGGTTTTGCAGACCATTACCTAACCGTTCGGACAAGGTACCATGCCCTTTCTTTTAAGTGACTGCAAAAGTAATGATTTATTTCGAGATTCCAAAATTTAACAGTAACTTTTTTAGCCGGGAATGTATTTTCACTGTCGTATGCGATCTCGATGCGGCGCTCGGCGTATGTTTCCTTACAGCGTTCCCTTGGTCGAAGGCAGTTCAAAATGATAGATATCTCTCTTCACAGCCATCTTCAGGCTGCGAGCCAACGCCTTGAAAATGCCTTCGATCTTGTGGTGCTCGTTCTGTCCCTCGGCCTTGATATTGAGGTTCATTTTGGCGGAATCGCTCAAGCTTTTAAAGAAATGGAGGAACATTTCCGTGGGCATTTCGCCCACCTTCTCACGACGGAACTCCGCATCCCACACCAGCCACGGCCGCCCACCGAAGTCGAGTGCCACTTGGCAGAGGCAGTCGTCCATGGGCAGGCAGTAGCCGTAGCGCTCGATGCCACGCTTGTCGCCCAAGGCCTTGTGCAGGCATTCGCCAAGCGCAATGGCGGTGTCTTCTATGGTGTGGTGCTCGTCTACCTCGAGATCTCCCTTGGTGTGTATGGTGATGTCCATCATGCCATGCCTGCCAATTTGCTCCAGCATATGGTCGAAGAAGCCCAGTCCGGTTGAGATGTCGCTCTTGCCCGACCCGTCAAGATTAATCTTGATGTAGACGTCCGTCTCCGCTGTGGTGCGCCTTACTTCCGCGGTGCGCTCTCCGGCAAACAGGATTTCAGCAATCTTGTCCCATGTCATGCCGTCGCGTCCAAGGATGAGGGCCTTGCAACCTAAGTTTTGTGCCAACTCTTTATCCGTGCCCCGGTCGCCTATGACATAGCTGTTGGCCAGGTCGTATTTCTCGTTGCCAATATAGTTTGTCAGCATTCCGGTGCCCGGTTTGCGCATGGGCGAGTGGTCTTCAGGAAAGTGGCGGTCGATCAGGATGTCGTCAAAGACGATGCCTTCGCCCTCCAGCGTTTGCAGAATCAAGTTGTGTACCGGCCAAAACGTATCTTCAGGGAAGGACGGGGTGCCCAAACCGTCTTGGTTGCTGACCATGACCAGCTTGAAGTCGAGATGCTGACGGATGAATCCTAAATTTCTGAACACGCCGCGTGTAAATTTCAGTTTGTCGAAAGCGTCGATTTGTTCGTCCTGTGGCTCCTCGATCAAGGTGCCGTCACGATCAATAAACAGTAGTTTTTGCATGGTTTGTCGGTTAGTGGGTTCACACGCCCGCAGGGTGGATCCGGGCGTGTCTAAAAATTAGTTGATGCTATGAAATTTCCGGGAAATCTGTTTCGTCATGTTTTGTAGTAACAGCCGACACCTGTTTTCTGATGGCCGATTTAGCCTCGATGGTGCCGTATGCGTAGTAGAAAACCAGGATTTCCCATATCATGATATAAAACCAAACGAACATGCACAGCAGGGCTGCCGCAAACGACAACCATGGGTAATAGGCGGGCATTCCGCTCGGGTCGCCCATGCTCATGCCCAAAATATTTGCATAGCAGGCCGTCTGGACAATCATAACGGGCATCAGGACGACGGTCGCGAGCAAGCAGGTGATCAGGCCAACGAGCAATGCCAATGAGAAAAGGAATCCCCAACTACGCCAGCCCCTGCAGTAGGCCTTACCCAAAACGGTGCCCAACTTCTGTTCAGGCTCCATGCAATATTTCACGACGGAATAATAGGTTGGGATCAGGCACAATGCGGTGATGACGGCTCCGAGCATCATGATGCCCAGCGCAAGCACTAACGTGTTGGGGGAGGGCGGAGTTTCGGCCGTGAGAATCGGGAGATAGCCCAAGGCAACAATGATGGCCAAGAGTAAAACTGTGAGGCCGAGGCAAAGGAGATACAGTCTGCCCATCCGTGGCCAATTGGTTTTGAAACTCTGGCCATTGAGCAAGCTCACCACCCGGGCAAAGCCCCATGTCATGACGAAGAAGCTCAGGAGTGTGGAACAGGTAATGGCCAACAACCCTGTAACATGGTCTTGGGTCTGCCCGTTGACGATATCTGTCATGGCCGGGTAGCTCACGACAAGCAAATGGGTTAGTGCGGAAATGACGGCGAACATCAGGGCCGGCATCCATGTGCGGCTGATGATTTTTTTGAGATTGGTGCTTAACAAATCGTAAGCGGCTTGTGTACATTTGGCCAAGCTTCGAACCTTATAGAGATCTTTGTCCATGATTTATGATATTCTTCTTCTGAATTCTGCACACGTTACGGCTGTGGCAATGGCAACGTTTAAGCTTTCGGCAGTGTCTGTGTCCGGCGGAAAGCTGGGTATGAACAGTTTGTGGGTGACGAGTTTTCGTATCTCTTCCGAAATGCCCTTGCCCTCATTGCCCATAACGATAAGTCCATTGGCGGAAAGTTCTTGTGTGTAAATATTCTGCCCGTCGAGCAGGGTGCCATAGATCGGAACACCTTCGGGAAGGTGGGTAATAAACTGTGGGAGATTGATGCTGTGTACCTTGACCCGCGCTATGCTGCCCATCGTGGCTTGCACAACCTTGGGATTGTAGGCGTCGGCCGTGTCTTCAGAACAGTAAACATGCTCAATGCCAAACCAATCGGCAATGCGAATAATGGTTCCCAAGTTGCCGGGATCCTGCACACCGTCCAAGGCCAGGCAGAGTTGACGGCCGGGCATGTCGGTGGCGGTGTCTTGGGCCTCGGTCTCGGGAATGGGAAACACGCCGATAACCTGTTGCGGGGTTTTCTGGAAAGAGGCCTTGCGAAGCTCATCTTCGGTGACCTCACTTATTTTAACTTTGCCCCATTGGTTCATTTCCATACGATGACCGGCAAACCATTCGGAAGTGGCAATGAGATGCAGCGGCGATGCCACAGCCAACAAGTCGGCCACGACCTTTGGCCCTTCGGCAACGAAAAGTCCTTCCTTGTCTCGGTTTTTCTTAAGCCCAAGCGAGTGGATAAGCTTAACAGTGGCTTTGCTAATCATATTGCAAAGATACTTAATAAGTTCGTAAGTCATCGAAAATTCCATGTTAATGTATGCTATCTGTGAATTAAATGCTTTATCTTTGCACCCAAAACAGCAAATTCATTGAAAACAAAACACACCATTCTTTTTGCTGTAGTTGCATGTCTCGTAGCGGCATGCAGCTCTACCAAGTTTGTTCCGGACAAAAGCTATTTTTTGGAGAGCGTGGAGGTGAAGGCCGATGAGAAATATGTTGATGCGGCCACCCTGGCTCCCTATGTTCGGCAGCAAGCCAATTCCAGATGGTTTTCCTTGTTCAAGATTCCGCTTGCAACCTATACGCTTTCCGGGAAGGATACTACAAAATGGATTAACAGAACTTTGCAGAAGATTGGCGAAGAGCCTGTTATATATGATTCGATACAGGCAGAACTATCTAAAGAAGACCTGCGGAGAGCATTGCAGAACATGGGATATATGCATGCTCAGGTGGACTTGAAGACCAAGGTGAAGGGTAAAAAACTCAAGGCCATTTATACGCTGCATCCCGGTTTACCCTATGTTATCAACAACATTGATTATGACATCAGGGACAAGAATATCGAGACTGTCCTCAAAAATTACAGTAAAAATACGCATAAGAGTAACAAGGGACAGGGGCTTCGTGCAGGCGATCTGTTCACGGTGAAGTTGTTGGATGAAGAGCGGGAGCGCATTACCAATATATTGATGGATTCGGGCTTTTACCGTTTCCATAAGGATTACATTCAATATGAGGCAGACTCCGCATCAAACAGCTTAGGTGTGGGGCTGACGCTGGAGTTGTTGAAGTATCGAACGGATAACACCGGCCCCGGTAAGCCACATCCCCGCTATACGATAAGAAACATTAGCTATCAGGGTGGGGCAGACGGATATATCCCCTTGAGACAGAAAGTGTTGGAAAACAGTACGGCCATCAGGGCCGGAAAGCCGTTCTGCGCCTCTGACTTGCAGAAGACATACAACAACTTTGGTCGGATGAAGGCGGTGAGATACACGGACATACGTTTTAGGGAACTACCCGACACGACATTGCTCGATGTGGATATCAATGTGAGTATGGACAAGCAGAGGTCGGTGTCTTTCAGACCTGAAGGTACCAATACGGCGGGAAATCTTGGAGCGGCAGCCACGCTGACCTATGAAAACAGGAATATATTCCGTGGTGCGGAAACTTTTAGTGTGGAACTGCGCAGTGCCTTTGAGGCAATTACAGGACTTGAAGGCTACAACGACGAGGATTACGAGGAATACAACGTCGAGGCCAAGTTGCTGTTCCCACGGTTCATTGCACCGTTCCTCTCACGATCCTTCCGTCGGAGAAGCACTGCCACATCTGAACTCTCGCTGACGTGGGACTTGCAAAACCGACCGGAATTTCATCGCAGGGTTTTCTCAACGGCGTGGCGCTACCGATGGGCAACGCCTGCTCGCCACACCTCCTATCGTTTGGATCTTCTCGACCTGAACTATGTCTATATGCCTTGGATCAGCGAGACTTTCAAGCATGATTATCTCGACAGCGTGTCCAACCGTAATGCTATTCTGCGATATAATTATGAGAATCTCTTCATCATGAAGACGGGATTAGGTGTCTCTTATAGCGACGGTGTGGATGTTATCAGGGCGAATGTGGAGACGGCAGGCAATATCTTGGACTGCTTTTCAAACCTCATCGGAAGCAAGAAAAACGAAAGCGGGCAATACACTTTTTTCAATATCGCGTATGCACAATATGTGAAATTCGACTTCGAGTACACTCATTTGTTCCGTTTCGACCAGCATAACGAACTTGCCCTGCACGCTGATTGTGGCATTGCCTGGCCTTATGGCAACAGTAAGATACTGCCGTTTGAGAAGCGCTATTTCGCAGGTGGCGCCAATAGTCTGAGGGGATGGAGCGTGCGGTCGTTGGGACCGGGCAAGTATCGCGGAACCGATGGTCGAATTGACTTTATCAACCAAACGGGAGACATGAAACTTTATCTCAGTGCGGAATATCGCACGTTTCTCTTTTGGAAACTCCATGGTGCGGCATTCTTGGACGCAGGCAATGTGTGGACTTTGCGCAATTATGCCGAACAGCCCGGTGGACAATTCAAGATAGACGAGTTTTACAAGCAGATTGCAATGGGGTATGGTATTGGGTTGCGGTTGAATTTTGATTATTTCATCCTGAGATTTGACATGGGCATGAAAGCTATCAACCCGGCCTATGAAAGCCGAAAGGAGCATTGGGCTGTGCTCAATCCTGATTTGAAGCGCGACTTCTGCTTCCATTTTGCCGTGGGAATGCCATTCTAAACGAATGATTTGGACATAGAAAAGCCTGCTGAACAACATGGGTTCAGCAGGCTTTGTTTACTTCGTCGGTTTGCTCAACGTCTTGCTGCGTCAAGAAGAATCTCGCTGAGGGTGGGGTGGATGTGTACGATGGCTGACAATTGGTCACGCGTGACATCCAAATTCATCAGGGCTGATATCTCCTGAACCATACTGGCAGCGTCTGCACCAAGGACATGACAGGCTATAATTTTGTCGTTATCATCAAAAAGTAACTTGACAAAACCGTCGGTCTGCTCCATGGCTTGTGCCCGTCCGTTGGCTCGATAGATGGCTTTCTTCGCGGTGAAAGGAATGCCGTTGGCCTTGCAATATTCCTCCGTCGGCCCTACCGATGCGGCTTCAGGACGGGTAAATACGGCTGCCGGCATAATGTCCAAGCGAATGCGATCACGTTTGTCTAAGATGTGATTTACGGCACGGTATCCTTGGAATGTGGCTGCATGTGCCAGCATCTGGCGTCCGTTGACGTCGCCGATGGCATAGATATGGCCCAGATTGGTCTGCATGTTGTCGTTGGTAACAATTCCCATCTTGCCATGCTCTATACCCACTGCTTCTAAGTTTAATCCTTCGACGTGCGGCTTTCTGCCGGTGGCCACAAGTATGGCATCAGCCTCTACGCTTGTCTCCACACCTTTCTTGACATCCTTAAAGACAACCAGGCGATCCTCAATCTTTTGTACGGCTGCTCCCAGATAGAATCGAATGCCCTGCTTCTCCATCATCTTGCGCAATCTACGCGCAATTTCTGAATCCATCGTGGGCAGACATTCTTTCATGAATTCCACAACGCTGACCTGGCATCCGAAACTTGAGAACACGGAGGCCATCTCCATTCCGATGACACCTGCGCCCACAATGCAAAGACTCGAGGGCAAGGTTTCGCAGGCAAGGAGTTCTTCGGAGGTTACCACGTGTTGGCTCATCGGTTGGCCGTCGCTTCCGAGTCCGGGAATGGGAGGTAGCTTGGCGGTGGAGCCTGTGGCAATGATGATATGGTCGGCTTCGATTTCTTCATCTCCCACGACCACGGAGTGCTTGCTTCTGAAAGCGGCTTTTCCCTGAATCAAGGTAATGCCCGGCTGGTGCATCAAGGCTTCCACGCCCTGCCTGAGATTACTGACGATGCCATCTTTTCTTTGAACAGCTGCTTGGAACAGGGCCTGACCATTGTCCTTTCCAAGTGCATTCTCAGCATCGTGCACGAGGGCTTTGGTAGGGATGCACCCACTGTTCAGGCACGTTCCTCCGACATCATTCTTTTCGATGACAACTACCTGCAGCCCTTGACGTGCAGCATATACGGCAGTCTCGTAGCCCCCGGGGCCGCTGCCGATAATAATAAGGTCTGTTTTCATGATTCTTCTGGGAATATGAGAATGGGATGTCGTGCAGCCTGCACATCGTCTACTCTCGAAATAGGCGTATTGTGCGGTGCTGACTTCACCAGTTCAGGCTGCTCTGCTGCCTCGCGGGCAATCCGGTGCATAACCTCAACAAACTTGTCTATACTTTCCAAGCTCTCGTTTTCGGTGGGTTCAATCATCATGGCCTCATGGAACAGCAATGGGAAGTAGATGGTTGGGGCGTGATAACCAAAGTCGAGTAATCGCTTGGCAATGTCCATCGTGGTTACTCCGGTGGACTTATCACGTAGTCCGTTGAATACAAACTCATGTTTGGAAAGTCCCTTAATGGGCAGTTCATAATGATCCTTGAGTTGCTCTTTGATGTAGGTGGCATTGAGCGTAGCCAATGGACCGACGTTTTTGATATTCTCCTTGCCCAAGGACAGAATATAGCTCAATGCCCGAAGCTCTACCAGGAAGTTGCCGTGATAGGGATTCACTGTAGGGAAGAAAGGCTGCAACCCCTCGCGCACGCCTACCGGACCACTGCCCGGTCCTCCTCCGCCATGAGGTGTGGAGAACGTTTTATGCAAGTTGAGATGTACCACGTCAAATCCCATGTCGCCCGGTCTGCATACGCCAAGCAGTGGGTTCAGGTTAGCTCCATCATAATACATCAAGCCACCGCAATTGTGAACCCGCTCTACAATGTCTGTGATATCATGCTCAAAGAGTCCAAGCGTGTTTGGATTAGTCATCATCATGGCAGCAACCGAGTCGTCGAGTTTGGCGGACAGGTCGTCTATGTCTATCGTCCCGTCAGGTTTGCTCTTCACTTCGACCACCTCCAGTCCGCATACTGCTGCCGAGGCGGGGTTGGTGCCATGTGCCGAGTCGGGCACGATAACCTTTGTTCGTTTGCTGTCTCCACGGCTTTCATGATAACCACGGATAATCATCAGGCCCGTTAATTCGCCATGAGCACCGGCGCATGGTTTCAACGTGAAGTCTGCCATACCCGTAATTTCCGACAGAACTTTGCGCAACGTCTTGCTCACAGCTACCGCCCCGCACGTAGTTTCTTCCGGTTGCAGAGGGTGTAGATTTAGGAAGTGACGACTCCCCGCTATCTCGTCATTGATTTTAGGATTGTATTTCATTGTACATGATCCTAAGGGATATAAGCCGTTGTCCACGCCAAAGTTGTTGCCACTGTGATTGGTATAATGGCGCACCACAGTCAACTCGTCACATTCGGGCAATTCGGCCTCATGCTCCCTGCAGACTGATTGGGGTAGAGCATGGTGTGGGAACTCATTCTTGGGCAGACTGTAGCCCTCTCGTCCGGCTTTGCTGAGTTCAAAGATAAGATTGTGATAAAATTTGTTATTCATAACGGTCTCCTTTCTTATTTAATCAAACTCAACAGTCTGTCAGCTTCATCCTTCGTTCGCTGCTCAGTCATGGCCAACATCAAAGTGTCGTCGGATATTTTCACTCCACCAAAAAAGCCATTCTCAAGCCATAGCTGTTGGAGGGCATCAAGGTCTCCGTCATACTTCACGCAAAATTCATTCAGGAACGCTCTGCCTGGGAAAGCATCGTGAAACCTCCCCGTAGCCAGCAGCGCGTCGTGCAAATAGTGTGCTCCGTCGCATCCCATCTGTGCAGCATGCCGTAGGCCTTTCTTACCCATAAGAGCCATATAGAGCGTAACCCAAAGTGTCATCAGCCCCTGGTTGGAGCAGATGTTAGACGTTGCTTTTTCGCGTCGGATATGCTGTTCGCGGGCTTGCAATGTGAGAACAAACACACGCTGGCCGTCCTGATCAGTGGTCTGACCTACAATCCTGCCAGGCATCTTGCGCATGTGTTTCTCTAATGTACACATGTATCCAAGATAAGGGCCACCCCAAGCCATCGGTATTCCAAGACTTTGGGCTTCGCCAACGGCGATGTCGGCACCCCATTCGCCAGGTGATTTGAGCAAGGCGAGGTCGGCTGCAATACTGTTAATGATGAAGAGTGCCTTCTTGTCGTGACACATATCGGCAACCCCCGAGAAGTCTTCGATAATACCATAATAGTTGGGTTGCTGCACGATCACGCCGGCCACACCGCCTTGTGCGAGCATGTCGGGCAATGTGGAGAAGTCGGTTGCACCGTTGTTTTGAGGAATCATCTCTATTCCCACACCCTGAAAATGAGCATATGTTTTGACCACTTCCAACACCTTGGGGTCTATCGTCTCAGATATCAGCACGCGGTCAGACTTCCTTACACTGGCATGTGCCATCATTGCAGCTTCGGCCGTGGCCGTTGAACCATCATACATCGAGGCGTTAGAAACCTGCATACCGGTAAGGCGTGCCATCATCGTCTGGTACTCGAAGATATAGTGTAATGTGCCTTGGGACACCTCTGCCTGATAGGGCGTATAGCTTGTCAAGTATTCTGAACGGCTTGTGATTTGAGGAATCACTGACGGCACATAATGGTCGTACACTCCTGCTCCGGCAAAACATATTTTTTGTTGATTCTCAGAGCCGAGTTCCTCAAAATAGTGCCGTATCTCCATTTCGCTCTTTGCCTCAGGAAGATGGTAGTCTCCTTTTAGCCTCACATCCTTTGGAACATCTGCATAGAGATCGTCCAAGGACTTCATTCCGATAACATCCAGCATGTGCTGGATGTCGTCAGTGGTATGTGGGAAATATTTAAACATGGTTCCGCGTCGTTTATCTCATGCGTGTTACTTACTTGACAGAAGCCAGATACTCTTCTTCGCTCATTAGGTCATCTAACTCAGAGGCATCTGAAAGCTTCACTTTGATAATCCAGTTTGCATTCGCATCTTTGTTGATTAACTCGGGTTCATCTTCCAGAGCCTCATTCACTTCAACAACAGTGCCGCTCACCGGGCTCATCAAGTCACTGGCAGCCTTCACGCTCTCCACGGCTCCGAAGTCCTCGCCAGCCGTTATTTCGTCATCCACATCAGGCAGGTCTACATATACAATGTTACCCAAAGCCTTCTGTGCATAATCTGTAATACCAATATAACCAAATTCGCCTTCTACGCGAACATATTCATGGGAATCGCAATAATAAGTCATAATCTTTAATTTTATTTTTTGTAATGTTTATCATAGAATTTCTTTTTGACAATGGTGCCGGGGAACAATTTCTTTCGAATCTGCACTTCCACCTTGTCGCCCAACTTCAGGCTGGCATCAACCAGAGCCACCGCACAGCTTTTGTCCACGGAGATGAGTCGGTAGCCGGTGGTTACCTCGCCCACTTCCTTGCCGTCCTTCAGCACCTTGTAGCCATGGCGCGGCACAGCACGGTCTTCCATTTCAATGCCGCGAAGCCGCATCGCAGGTCCTTCTTCCTTTTGCTTGGCCACAGCCTCTTTCCCAATAAACTCAGGTTTATCGAACTTGCAAAACATGCTTAGACCAGCCATCACGGGTGAGATCTTGTCCGACAACTCGTCACCATAAAGTGGCAACCCGACCTCAAAGCGAAGCGTGTCGCGGCATCCCAAGCCACAAGGCACACATTGTCCGCTTGCCATGAGCTTGTCCCATTGTTCCACGATAAAGTCATGAGAGCCGTAAATCTCAAAACCGTCCTCGCCCGTATAGCCTGTTCGGCTGATAATGATCTCCTCCTGGCCAGTGTCAATCGTCTTTGCAGTATAAAACTTCAAGTCACTGCAATCCCAGCCAAGCACCTCGGCCAGCACCTTTTCCGACTCTGGGCCTTGTACAGCCAGTTGTCCGTAGCGTTCCGAAGCATGGTCTATCTCAACGTCGAATCCCTCCTTGTTGCTCATCATCCACTCCACATCTTTATCAATATTGGCTGCGTTAATGACAACAAAGAACTCCTGGTCGCCCATTTTGTAGACCAACAAATCGTCCACCGTGCCTCCATCGGGATAGAGCATCATACCATAGTATATCTGGTGGATGGGCGCCCCAGTCACATCGTTGGTAAAAATATGGTTGATATACCTCTCTGCATCTTTTCCCCTGACAAAGACTTCACCCATATGGGATACATCGAAAACACCGCAATGCTGCCGAACAGCATTGTGCTCTTCAATAATGGAAGTGTATTGTATGGGCATATCAAAGCCACCAAAAGGTTGAATGAGCGCACCCAATTTGGTGTGTCGCTCATAAAGGCAAGTTCGTTTGTTCATCGGCCTATATTATATTGTTGTTAGTTCTTGAATGTATCGGCATTCTTCGTCTGCAAACTTAACTAATTATTTTGAATTAATGGATTTATTATGCAAAAAATATAGGCTTGATAAACTAAAAATAACACAGCAAATGCGTGTGTCAAAAGCTATTGTCCTGACGTTTTGCCTTCAAAAGAAGCCACAGGGGTCAATATCCTTTAACACACGCATTAAAATGCTTGCAAAATGCTTGCTGAAGCCCGATTATTCTTGCATTAGGAAACTCTTGAACGAGTCGAAACTGCTGTCCGTTTCCACACTCTGCTTCTTGCCTTTCATAAAATTTTGGAGCCGTTGCGGAATGACTATATCTATGCCGAGAATATCGTCCACCTTTTCCTTGAACTTGGCCGGATGTGCGGTTTCAAGAAACACACCCACCTCGTCATTCCCGAGTTGTTCCTTCAGGGCTTGATAGCCACATGCCCCATGGGGGTCGAGCACGTAGTCCGTGGAGGTGTAGCAAGCCCTCATCGTTTCCCGGATGCGCGAATCAGGATAGGTTGCCCCACTGATATCCGCCTTAATCCTTTCCCAGCTGTTATTGTAGAGCGAAAGTATTCTGGCAAAATTGCTCGGGTCACCCACGTCCATGGCATTGGCCAGCGTTTGTTTACTGGGTTTTGGCTGATACGCTCCGGTTTGTAAATAATTGTAAAACACATCATTGGCATTGTTCGATGCAATGAAATGTTTAATGGGTAGTCCCATTCTTGCGGCAAAGAGTCCGGCAGTGATATTACCGAAGTTCCCACTTGGCACGCAAACCACGAGATTGCTCTTCCCATCCTTTGCAAAGCATAATTGTCCGGATCTCTTGAGTTGTGCGTAAGCATTGAAATAATAGAAAGCCTGTGGCAGGAAGCGTGCAACGTTGATAGAGTTGGCCGATGTCAATGCCATGTGTTGGTTCAGCTCCGAATCCATAAAGGCACTCTTCACCAAGGCCTGGCAATCGTCAAACACGCCGTCTACCTCCAAAGCCGTGATGTTCTGCCCCAGCGTAGTGAACTGGCTTTCCTGTATCTTGCTTACCTTTCCCTTGGGATACAACACATAGACATGAATGCCGTCCACACCGAGGAAACCGTTGGCCACAGCCGACCCCGTGTCGCCCGAAGTTGCTACCAAGACGTTGACGCGGTTGTTGCTGCGCCTGTCTTTCTTGATAAAATATTGGAGCAGACGAGCCATGAACCGCGCACCCACGTCTTTGAAAGCCAGCGTTGGCCCATGAAAGAGTTCGAGGGCGTAGATGCCGCGTTCCACAGGAACGACCGGAGTTTCAAAGGCCAATGTTTCGTCAACGATTTGCTTCAGCGACTGCTCGTCCACGTCATCGCCAAAGAAGGCTTTGGCCACTTCGAACGACATCTCCTGAAAGGTCATCTCGTCGATATGTTCATAAAAACTTGGGGGCAAAGCCTTGATTTTCTCGGGCATATAGAGTCCGCGATCGGGAGCCAGCCCGCGTTCCACAGCTTCACGGAGCGTGGCATCAGGAGCCTGATGGTTGGTGGAGAAATATTTCATGATACGTTTATTTTCATAAAGGAGTCCATAAATTCGTTGAGGCGGAGCAGACCGTACGACCCCGACACGCATGCCACCTCGTTGTATTGCTGCACGGCGTCCGGTTCTATACCCCGATGCCAGAATAGGAAGGGCACTGGTTCGCTGACATGTGTGCGCACTTCCACAGGCGTGGGATGGTCGGGCAATACGGCGATATACACCGTTTCGTCCCACGTTTTCACCTCATTATATATCGGTTTTACTATCCGCTTGTCAAGATATTCGATGGTACGCAGCTTCAATTCCAGGTCACCATCGTGGCCGGCCTCGTCGCTCGCCTCCAAGTGAAGGTAAACAAAATCCTGCTTCTTCAGGGCTTTGAGCGCGGCCTCTGCCTTACCTTCATAGTTGGTGTCGGCCATACCCGTGGCGCCCGGCACCTTAATAATGTCTAACCCTGCATAGTGGCCTATGCCCCGAATCAGGTCGACGGCCGAGATAACCGAGCCGGTCCGCACCTGCGAATAGAGTTGCATCAGCGTCTGCATGTTCGGTCTGTAGCCTCCGCCCCAAGGCCAGATGCTGTTGGCCGGGCGCTCGCCCTTGCGCTCTTTTTCGCGGTTAAAAGGGTGACTGGCCAAGAGTTCTTGCGATTTCATAATCAAGTCGTTCAACAGGTCGGCCGTTTCCTGTCCCGACATTCGTGTTTCGCCCGTCGGTTTTCCGTCAGACCCCATGATAGGCTCATGCACATCCTCCCATCCCTTCTCGCTTTTCACGAGCAGGCTCTGCCATTCCTCGTTCGGATGGTCGTGGGGAGGGGCACACACCACGTGCTTGCTTGCCCGCTTGATAACCAGCAAGTGGCGGTATTGAATGCCGGTTATAAATCGTATTTGATCTGTCCCTAACTTACTGTTGAGATAGTTGATCAGCACATCCCCATTCTTCGTCGAGAGATTTCCCCCGTTGTGTGTAAGAATCTTCCCGTTGCCCAGCGTGATGAGGTTGCACCTCATCGCCAGGTCTTCCGGAGCCAAGTCATACCCGATGCTGGCAGCCTCGAGTGGGCCGCGCCCTTCATACACCTTGTTCAGGTCGTAGCCCAAGATGGCTGTGTTGGCCACCTCTGAGCCGGGGTGAAAACCCTCGGGAATGGTCATCAGTCGTCCGCAACGCCCTTCGCGGGCCAGCCGGTCCATCCAGGGCGTGTCGGCAGCTTGCAACAGCGTCTTACCGCCGAGTCTATCGACAGCATGGTCGGCCATGCCGTCTCCCAAAATAATAATATGTTTCATGTCTTGTCTATCAAACGGAAATGGCTTAAACGTTGGCAATACTCATAATGTTGGCAAACACACCGGCAGCCGTCACACTTGCCCCGGCGCCATAGCCTTGTATCTGCATGGGGTATTCCTTGTAGCGTTCGGTGGTGAGCATCACGATGTTGTTGCTCCCTTCCAAACGATAAAACGGATGGTTGCGATCCACGGCCCGCAGGGCCACGCTTGTCTTGCCGCCATCCATTGTGGCCACAAATCGCCACCGTTTGTCCTCGGCATCAAGCTGTCTCCTGCGCGCTTCGAAATCAGCATCGAGTTCGGGCAGTTTCTCCCAGAAATCGTCTACCGAACCCTTAAAATATTCGTCGGGTACAAACAGTGATTTCTCGACATCGTCTTGCTCCACGCGATACCCGGCCTCGCGCGTCAGAATCACTAACTTGCGAATCACGTCTACGCCACTCAGGTCGATGCGTGGGTCGGGTTCCGAATAGCCCTGCTCCTTGGCTCTTTTCACGGTTTCGGAGAAGGGAACCTGAGCCGATATCTCGTTAAAGATAAAGTTTAACGTACCGCTCAGAACTGCTTCTATCTTGAGTATTCTGTCACCCGAGTTTCTTAGGTCATTAATGGTTCCTATAATGGGCAGTCCAGCTCCAACATTCGTCTCGTAGAGAAATTTCACACCGCGTTTCAATGCTGTTGATTTCAGTTTCTCGTAGTTCTCGTAGGCCGAACTGGCAGCAATCTTGTTGGCCGTCACCACACTGATGTTGTGACTCAGGAACGACTGATAGAGGGCTGCGATTTCACGCGACGCCGTGCAGTCTACAAAGACTGAATTGAAGATGTTCATCTTCAGGATTCTGTCACGTAGTTTCTCCGGACTGCTGGGCTCCGACAACTTCAGTTGCTCCCGATAGTTGTCGAGGTCTACACCGTCGCGCGAGAGGATGGCGTTCTTGGAACTGGCTATGCCGACTACGTTGAGCTTCAGGCGCGAATGTTCCTTCAGTTCTTCATATTGCGACCGGATTTGTTCGATGAGTTTGCTGCCCACGGTGCCAATGCCACAGATAAACACGTTGAGGACATTGTATTCTGAAAGGAAGAACGAGTCGTGGAGCACGTTCAGCGACTTGCGCAGATATTTCGAGTCGACGACAAACGAGATGTTGGTCTCTGAAGCTCCCTGCGCACACGCAATGACCGATATACCACTGCGCCCCAGGGTGCCAAACAGCTTGCCGGCGATGCCCGGCGTGTGCTTCATGTTTTCACCAACGATAGCGATGGTGGCCAAGTTACTCTCGGCATGCATGGGGAACATCGCACCATCTTCGATTTCGGTCTGAAACTCATGGTTCAACACCTTCACGGCATTGTCAGCATCCTCATCGCGCACACCGATGGAGGTAGAATTTTCCGATGAAGCCTGCGACACAAGGAACACGCTGATACCATTGTTGGCCAGCGCCGTGAAGATGCGTCGGTTCACTCCAATCACACCAACCATCGAAAGTCCCGACACCGTGATGAGCGTCGTGCCCTTGATGCTCGATATACCCTTGATGGCCTTGCGGTCGTTCTCCACCTTGTCCTTGATGATTGTGCCGGGAGTATTGGGGTTAAACGTGTTTTTAACGTGGATTGGGATGTGCTTGATGCATACCGGATAGATGGTTGGTGGGTAGATGACCTTGGCACCGAAGTTACATAGCTCCATGGCCTCCACATAGCTCAGCTCATCGATGGTGTAGGCCGACCGTATGACTTTCGGGTCGGCCGTCATAAACCCATCCACGTCGGTCCATATCTCTAACGACTCCGCGTTGAGCGAGGCCGCAATCAGCGAAGCCGTATAGTCGGAGCCTCCCCGACCCAGGTTGGTTGTCTCGCCGGTATCGCGGTCTGAGGAGATGAAACCCGGCACAAGCGACACGCGCGGCAAGTCCTCAAAAGCATCCCTCAACAGTTTGGTGCTCAGCTCGCTGTCGAGATTGTTCTTGCCGTTCACGGCCTCGGTCTTGATCAGCTCGCGCGAGTCAAACCATTTGGAACCGCGGACCAGCGTGGCCACAATGGTCGAACTCAGACGCTCACCGTAGCTCACGATGGTATCTAATGTCTTTTGACTCAGGTCGTGAATGAGATATACCCCGAAATAAATGGAGTGAAGTTGTTCGAAAAGGGTGTCTACCTTATTAAATAATAATTCGCGGTCGTTGAGATCGGTGATAATGGTGTCGATCATTTTGTGATGCCGATTCACCATGTCTTGATAAGACGCTTTCCAACCTTCATCGCCCTCTACCGCCATTTTTGACGTGGCAATGAGTTTATCGGTTATTCCACCCAAGGCACTGACAACAACAACAATCGGCTGTTTGCGTGCCTCATTTTCCACAATACGCTTTAAGCTCAAAATGCTTTTTACGGAACCTACCGATGTTCCGCCAAACTTTAATACTTTCATCAAATGTGATATTTTAGTCATGTCGTGCCACCCCTGGGACAAACAGGGCTGTGGCAAAACTTAATTGCAAAATTAACAATTATTTTTTTGATGTCCAATGAAAAAGGGCTAAAAATACTACGCCTTGTTCATTTTAATGGCAATTTCCTTTCAGATTGTTATTGAATAATGCGGACAAAACGTTGCTCAAAATTCGCGTATTTCAAAATAAAAGAGCGCTGGCGAGCTACACGCCCAAAATAACGTATTTTTGTAATCTGTTGTATGTTAGGGAATTACTAACCTATACGCTGAAATCCTGAAAAGATAACTTTTCAATCGTTTACGATTCAATATGTAATGGCGGTGCGGTTCAAGCCTAATCGTATCTCGGATGAGGCCATGTCGCATGATGAAAGAGCTTTTAAGGCAGTACGATCAGGCCTCCGTCGCACCGTGGTTTCTGTTTTTTCATTCCGCGAAATAAGAAGAATTGACAAATCCTTAGAATTTCTTGTCTAAAAGGGTAGGTCCTGACGACCTCTTTTTTGTGATATAATTTTGACATCAGCAAAACCTGAGAGGAATCACTGTCAGCATGTTTGTAAGAGCCCTCAAAAGTTTACAAAAAAAAGGTTCTTTTTAAGTTCTGTTTCCAAAGGTTTACATAATGATTTTATTCTTGTGTTTTTTATCGTCACAAGAGTACACATAATTGTCCTTTATTCTTAATTTTTTGTCTTCATATTTATATATTTTTATCCTTATAAGCCATTAAAGTATAAATCATCTCATGTATATCTTAACCTGTTTTTGTTGGATGTCAGCAGCAGGCGACAATTTTATTGCTGTTGTTTCTTCAGACTTGTTTCCAACAATAGTATAGCTATGCTTTGTGGAAGCACTCGTTATAAAAAGACGTTATCGTTTTGAGCCGAAAAGAAAGCAGAGTATTGCAAATAAGAAAAGCCCTTATCCTGCATTGGATGCAGGACAAAGCCGATATGTGGGAAGGTGATTAGATAGTGTAGCACATCAATAGTCCCTAATATAAAAAACTTTCAAAATTGTACGACAGGTTTCCAAAAATCGCTGATTTGATAGAGGTTTAAGTTCTTTTTCCAAACATTAGTTTTTATAAAATGCTCTTCATAAATAGCCCTGTCCCGCTCAGGATAAATATTACCTTGCCAATATTGCCTTAATTCAGCAACCTTGACGAGGCGTCCATTGGTGCATACATATTTGGCATATTTATTCTCTGCGGCAGAAACATGCCCCCTTGAAAGAATACACTTGTATTTTTCGCTGATTTTGGGGTTAGGTATATCTCTGAATTCTTCTATTTTGTCATAATGTTCTGTTTTAGGATTCCACACGTAAGCATCAAAATATTCTGTGCCTGAAGCTCCAAAACTGCCCAAATAAAACAACACGTCTTCTTTTATTCCGTCAAAGTTCAAGTCAGCCAATAGACAACTATCAATACGTTCTCCATTTAGTACAAAATCATCGTCCTCAGGATATTTGTATCCGAAGCGATGAATGGTCTTGTCTCCACATTTAATAATCACTTCATAATCAACATCGTCAACCTCATGCCCTATAATAAGTCTTAGAGTGTCATCATTACTTTTCATAGAAGAATCAGAGGTTGCTGCTTTCTGTGGAACACATTTCATTTTATTCTCAGTGCATCCCAATAGTAAAAGAGAACTACCAAAAACGAGTAGAGTTACATATGTTTTTTTCATACTTCTATTTTTAAATTTATGACGACAAATATACGTATTTTTTTGAAATTGTATAAGAATGAACAATTACCTTATATCACTATTTGCATTTCAGTATAGTTTTTTTTAAATCGCTCGACCTCTATCCGCAAACGGAGGACCTCTTTCTTGTACATTTCCAAGGTAGGATTTACTTCCGGTGGGAGAAGCGGGGCGAGCTTTTTATCATCCTTGCTAAGGCCTTCTATCCCATATTGGGAATAAAGCCGCCGCCACTTCCTGAAGGAACTGGTTGATACATTGTTCGCCTCACAGAATGACTTGAGGCTTACATCCGGATTGTTGAAATACTGGCGAATGAGAAACTCTTTCTCCAACGGGTTTAAATGCTTCTTCATAATTTTACGCGTTTAGACCAAAATGAGCGTGTAGGCAAATATAGGATTTTAATTTTCCAATAGAATACCTGAGCGCCTTTTTTTGGCGTTTCCGTGTAAACTTTTTGAGGAGCAGCATGACGCCCGGTTTCAGTATCCCGATGCTGTTGCGCGTGTATCCTTTTGACATGGCGTATCGATATGCTTTCCGGATTAATTTGTTATCTTTGCATCAGGAGAATGACATGTATGAGTAAGGAGCGCACATATCTTGCTATCGACCTGAAATCGTTCTACGCCTCTGTGGAGTGTGTGGAACGAGGACTTAATCCGTTGACCACCAACTTGGTGGTGGCCGATAACAGTCGGACGGAAAAGACCATCTGTCTGGCCGTTTCACCCTCGCTCAAGGCCTACGGCATCAGTGGTCGGGCGCGGTTGTTTGAGGTGGTGCAGCGTGTGCGCGAGGTGAACGAGGAGCGAAGGCTGTATGCCCCGGGCTATGTGCTGACGGGAACATCGGTGTTCGACGCGGAACTCAAAGCCAACCCACAGCTGGCGGTGGACTATATTGTGGCTGTGCCGAGGATGGCCTATTATATCGATTACAGTGCACGCATCTACCAGGTGTATATGAAATATGTGGCACCGGAGGACATGCATGTGTACTCTGTAGACGAGGTGTTCTTTGATGTCACCAACTATCTTAAGACCTACAAGATGACAGCCCATGAGTTGGCGATGACCATGATAAGGGCTGTGCTGAAGGAGACGGGCATCACGGCGACGGCAGGCATAGGAACCAACCTCTATTTGGCCAAAGTGGCTATGGACATCGTGGCCAAACACATTCCCGCTGACAGCGACGGAGTGAGGATAGCCGAACTTGACGAGATGACGTATCGCAAGAAGCTGTGGGACCACCGACCCCTGACGAGCTTTTGGAGAGTGGGGAGGGGGACGGCCAACAGGCTGGCACCCTACGGCATACAAACGATGGGACAGATAGCACGGTGCTCCATCGAGCGGGAAGAACTGCTCTATAAGCTGTTTGGTGTCAATGCGGAACTACTCATAGACCATGCCTGGGGATGGGAACCCTGCACCATAGAAGCGGTGAAGCAATACAAACCGGAAGTCAACTCGCTGAGCAGCGGCCAGGTGTTGCATGAGCCTTACACCTGTAAAAAGGCGCGGGTGGTCGCCAAGGAGATGGCAGACATCATGGCACTCGACTTGGTGGACAAGCAGTTGGTGACGGACCAGCTGGTGCTCTCCATCGGCTACGACACGGAAAGTCTGAAAAACCCAACCATACGGGCAACCTACCAAGGACCGATAACAACCGACCACTATGGGCGACCGGTGCCCAAGCATGCCCATGGCACGGCCAATTTGGATTTTTATAACTCCTCGTCGAAACTCATTACCGAAGCGGTGACCGCCCTGTTCGACAAGATTGTGAACCCCAACCTGCTGATACGCCGGCTGACGCTGGTGGCCAACCGCGTGATAGATGAGCAAAAGGCTAAGAAAAATTCCTCGGAGCCGGTACAGCTGGATATGTTCACCGACTATGAAGCCCTGCACCAGGAGGAACAGGAACGGCAGGAGGCTTTGGACAAGGAACACAGAATGCAGCAAACACTACTGCGCATCAAAAGAAAATTTGGCAAGAATGCCATACTCAAGGGCATTGACTTTGAGGAAGGAGCCACCACGCGAAGCCGCAACAGTCAAATCGGTGGACACAAGGCGTGACCGACTGCACCAAGATGACAACGGTAGTTTGCTATTTTGAATATAACATCAAAGCTATAACGAATCACTACAACAGACTGATTATGAGTACGGATTACGACGACATCATCAATTTGCCACATCCAGTCTCCAAGCATCATCCGCCGATGTCCATGGCCAACCGTGCGGCCCAATTCTCTTCTTTTGCCGCACTGACGGGACACAAGGAGACGTTGCGCGAAACAGCACGCACCACGCAGGATTTTGAGGAGCCCTCGGCCGACCAAAGGGAAGAGCTCGACAGGAAACTGACTGTACTCAGGGAAAAGCTCTCCGAACGGCCGGGCGTATGCGTGACTTATTTTGAGCCGGATACCAAAAAGGCGGGCGGGCGCTATCTTCAGGTTGTCGGAGAGATGTGCCGTGTGAACGAAGATGAACGCTGCATGGAGTTGGCAACGGGCGGCGGACTGATCAAAATACCGTTCCGGTTTATTGTCGACTTGAACGACGTGGAGGGTTGATCGGGTTCAAGCGCTGATGTTTGGAAAGGGCATAATCGTTTAGTTTCGGGTCATCTCGTTGTTCTTTCGCGAATCCTTTTGTTCAACAGGTTGGTAAATTCATGGTTTTTTAATCCCCATTTTGGGGCAATGAGCAGGTCGGCCGGGCTTTGGCTGACAAATCGTTCCAAGACTAAGTCGTCTCTGAGTAGCGACACATAGCTGATAATGAGGTCGATGTATTCTTCCACACTGTAGAGATGAAAAGGCTGTCGGGCATATTCGCGGGCAAGCCGAGTGCCACGGATAATCTGCAGTTGGTGTATTTTCAGGATGTCGAGTGGCAGACTCGAAATGATGGGAGCCTGGCGAAGCGACTCTTGTTGGTCTTCGCCGGGAAGGCCCAGAATGATGTGTCCGCCGGTCAAGATGCCTCGGGCGTGGGTTCGCTCGATGGTGTCACGACTGCATTCGAAGGTGTGCCCGCGGTTGATCCGAAGTAGGGTTTGGTTGTTGGCAGACTCAATGCCGTATTCGACAATCAGAAAGGTTTGATGACTCAGAGCCTCTAAATAGTCTAAAAGCTCGTTGCTCATGCAGTCGGGACGGGTGCCAATCACCACACCCACCACATCGTCTACGGCCAGTGCCTCCTCGTACATTTGCTTCAGCTGGTCTGTCTTGGCGTATGTGTTGGTAAAAGATTGGAAGTAAGCCAAATACTTCATATCGGGATATTTATGCGCAAAGAAAGCCTTGCCATCCTCCAACTGCCGGGTGATCGTTTTTTCTTTCGTGCAGAAAGAAGGGCTGAACGTGCGGTTGTCACAAAATGTACATCCTCCGCTCGAAATTTTTCCATCACGATTGGGACAGGTGAACCCGGCATCGATGGAAATTTTCTGAACCCTGAATGGAAACTGTTGTCTTATCCATGTACCGAAGTCTAAATAGCGCATATTTCCCAAAAATCCTCCTTGTGTGTGTATTTTGTCGTTAAATGTTATAAAACCGAACACAAAATTAAAGAAAAAATAGGTAACTTTGTTGCAAAGAAAGAAAAATTAGGTCATGAAGAAATTTTTAATGGCATGTTCAGCCATGCTTATGTTCACCGTTGCCCTGCCTGCATCCGACAAGATCAACCTGAAGTCATTGGCTCAAGGCGAGTTTGCCGCTCAACGCATCAGTGGTATTGATCCCATAGAGGGAACCGACCAATATGCTCAGGTTTCGCCGGACGGGACGCAAATTGTGCAATATTCCTTCAAGACCGGGAAACAGACAGGTATCTTGTTTGATGTCAACCAGACTCAGGGCGAGACCCTTACGGCGTTTGACGGCTATGTGATGTCGCCGGACGGAAAGCGTATGCTCATTCGTACGAAGACAGAGCCGATATACCGCCGGTCGTATAAGGCCGTGTTCTACATCTATACGATACAGAGCCGCAAGTTGGAAAAGCTGTCAGAGGGTGGTCCTCAGCAAACTCCGGTCTGGTCGCCCGACGGAAACAAGGTGGCCTTTGTGCGAGACAACAACATCTTTCTGGTGAAGCTGCTCTATGACAATAGTGAGAGTCAGGTGACCAAGGATGGTCAGTTCAACCAAGTGATCAATGGAATACCCGATTGGGTAAATGAGGAGGAGTTTTCCTTCAGCAGTGCCATGACCTTCAATGCCGATGGGACGATGTTGTGCTGGATAAGATATGACGAGACTGACGTGAAAGAATACAGTCTGCAGATGTTCAAGGGGACGAATCCGGAGATGAAGGACAACGAGGTTTACCCGAGTATGTACAGCTACAAGTATCCCAAGGCCGGAGAGAAGAACTCGAAGGTTTCGGTGTGGAGTTTTGATACCCAAAGCCGACGTACACAAAAGCTTAATATTCCGCTTGGCGATGAAGACTACATCCCCCGCATTTTGCCTACGCCGGATGCCAACCGGGTGATGGTATATACCATGAACCGGCACCAGGACGAGCTGGATCTCTATACGGTCAATCCACGTAGTACGGTGGCAAAACTGCTGATCAAGGAGCGTGTACCCAAGTATGTGCAGGAGTCGGCCATGACATCCATACGTGTGGGCAAGGATTACGTGCTGCTGCCTTCGGATCGCAGTGGCTATATGCAATTATACCTGTACGACGGCAACGGGCAGTTGCAGCGGACAGTGGGTGATGGTCAGTATGATATAACCGGTGTCTATGGCTATGATGAGAAGACGGGCGATGTTTATTATCAGGCTGCGGCGCTCAATCCGCATGACAGGCAGATTTATGTGTCGCACAAGAATGGCAAGACGGACCGACTGACAGACCGCGAGGGTTGGAACACGGCCGTGTTCTCAGCCGATTATAGATATTTTGTCAACACGTGGAGTGACCGTAACACCCCATACGTCTATACCACGAGGGACAACAGGGGCAAGTTGGTTGCCACGCATGTAGACAACAAGGAGCTATTGCAGAAAACCCAACAATACGGATGGAGGCCGAAGGAAATGTTCTCTTTCACCACTTCAGAAGGTGTGAAATTAGATGGGTGGATGATTAAGCCGGCCAATTTTGATGCTAACCGGAAATACCCGGTAATTATGTTCCAATACAGTGGTCCCGGCAACCAACAGGTGGTGGACTCCTGGAACATTGGATCAATGGGGCAGGGAGGAGCTTTTGACCAATATCTGGCACAGCAGGGTTTTGTTGTGGTTTGTGTGGACGGACGTGGCACCGGTGGACGTGGTGCGGAGTTCGAGAAGTGTACCTATCAACGTTTGGGCAATCTCGAAGCTAAGGATCAGGTGGAAACCGCATTGTATCTAAGCAAACAGTCGTATGTTGATCAAAATAATATTGGCATTTGGGGCTGGTCATACGGTGGATTCTGTACGCTCATGAGTATGAGTGAAGGACGTGGAGTGTTCAAAGCCGGTGTAGCTGTGGCACCACCCACAAGCTATCGGTTCTATGATACGGTTTATACGGAGCGTTATATGCGCACGCCAAAAGAGAATCCGGAAGGCTACAACGATAATGCCATCACACGTGCCGGGAAACTGAACGGTGCCCTGTTGCTGTGCCATGGTGCTGCCGATGACAATGTGCATCCGCAAAATACCTTTGAGTATGCAGAGGCATTGGTGCAGGCTGATAAAGATTTTAAGCAGATATTCTATACGAACCGTAATCATGGCATCTTTGGTGGGAACACGCGCAATCATCTGTTGCGTCAGATTACCACATGGTTTAAAGAAAACTTGATGTCGAAATAATAAAGTTGATAGACAATGAAAGTATTAAGTAAAGTATGTTTGGGAGCTTTAATGCTTATTCCGACAGCTCTAAGAGCTGCCGATGTGACCATCACCGTGCATAATCAGGATGCCATACAGCGTCAGGAGTTGGTGGAATTGGATGTTCAGCAGGTGAGACAGCGAATGGGTATTGCAAGCGGAACTCCATTTGTTGTGAAAAACCTGATGGGACAACAATTAACTTATCAAATAACCCACGATGGCAAACTCCTGATCGATGCAGCCGTAAAACCAAAAGGACAAACAGTCTTTAAGGTGTCTGAGGGAACTCCGGAACCGATGCGTACATGGGTGCAAGGCAAGTTGTATCCTATGAGGAAAGACGACCTCGGCTGGGAAAACGACCGCGGTGCGTATCGTGTTTATGGCCCGGCCTTACAGCGTTCAGGCGAAAAAAGTTATGGCATTGATGTGTGGACTAAGAATTCCAAGGAATTGGACATGTCGCAACGGTATTATACAACATACGAGGGAAGTATCAGAATAAATGCTGCAGACAACGACAGCATTAAAAGGGACATCAATCTGCACACCTCTTTTCACCTTAACCATGGTCATGGACTTGACTGCTATGGCGTTGGACCGACGCTGGGTTGCGGAACTCCTGCCTTGATGGTGAACGGTGAACTGAAGATGCCTTATTGCTTTAAGACTTATAAGATTCTGGATAACGGTCCGTTACGCTTTACAGTGGAGCTGATCTTCAACCCCGCCAAGATCAAGAACGATGACCATGTGGTAGAACATCGGCTAATCAGTCTTGACAAAGGATCGAACTTTAATAAGATGACCGTATGGTATGAGGGACTGAGTGAACCTTGTGACTTGGCCGCAGGAGTGGTGATTCATTCTGCCGACACGGAAAGCGTGGTCATCGGAAAGAACTTTGTACACTATGCCGATCCCACGGAACACCCTGAAAAATATGGCTTTCAGATTTATGTTGCTACCCTGTTTCCATACGGAGCCAACACCAAAAAGTTATTGCTTGACAAACCTTTCAACGGGATTGAAGGGCATGCCATTGGTGTGAAGAAGGGATTGAAAAACAATGAGCGCTATACCTATTACTTCGGTAGTGCTTGGAGTGAATATGATGTGAGGAATCAGGAAGAGTGGCAGTTGCGTATCAATCATTTCATGAAAGCACTGGAACAGCCTCTGGTTCCTGAAATCAAATAAGGGCGTGTCGATTGACACACCCTCATTTACTAAAGTCATTTGTGACTTAATCTTCTAACATGCCGGCTTCTTTCCATTGGTTAACTACGGTAGCAGCATCTTGCATAGCCTGCTCCCGAGGAAGCGGCGTGTTGTCGTCTATCTGATACTCATCCTGAAGTATCTGCACAAGGTCTTCTACAGTAAAGTCTTTTCCCTGTATCCTTTCCCATAGCAGGGCAGAACTTTCATTCATGCTGATGATGTTGCTAAAGTCCATATTCTCCTTGCCCTCGGCCACAATTAAGTTTTGACCGCACACATTGCGTAAGTTAAAGCCTTTTTTTGCCTTCATATTTTCTTTATTGAATTGATTCTATATTGTTCCGAATAGTGGAATCCATATTCTTCTGTAAGCAGCCAAAAGATATCGTCGCACGGGAAATAGGCGTGTCCATATCCATGAATACACTTTCCATTTGGTGGCATCAGTACGGTCAAGGGTCGTGCGCCCTTTGCGATAGAAACCGATGACCGCCCCCTTCACATCCTGTAGTCGGCAGGTTTCGGTACCAATATTACCGTCCCCACGCAACGTTACTTGTTCTCCATCGATGCGAATAATGCGATGCAGCACATAGTGCTTGTCACTTACCATGGCCAGTACGGGGTCACCCACTTGGGGGTTAACGGCCTTACACATCAGGGCTTTGTCCCGATTGTTTTCTAAAAAAGGCCGCATGGAAAAGCCCTTCAACCGCAAAGTCACCGTATGGCCTTCTTCCATTAAACTGATAATCTCCGGAATGAGTATGGCATTTGGAATCTGAACTTCCTTGACATCCTTGGCACCGGACACATCCTGATTCTGTTTCATAACAAACATATCATGGGTTGGCCGGATTATTTCACCTTAATGGCTTGATTACAAACTTCTGCCGCCTCTTTGTTGGGTAGACAGTGCAGGGTATAAACCCCTGTCGTCTCTATTAGTTTCGTAACGGTATAACAGATGTTGTTGAAAATTTCCAAGTCCCATTTCATGGTCGAACAGGAGGGAAGGATAGAGGCAAAAGCCTCGACGGGAGAGAGAACGTCCACTGAATTGTGCTTTGCCCTGTCTATGCGAGTAATAGCTCCCAGTGGTGCCTTGATGTTGCGATAGCATGGAGTCTTTCCACTCCACGGACTACCATAAATATATGCCTTGTCGTCTATAATCCTCACGATGGGATTGTCATCGTTCATCAGGTCACACCCCGGCAGGTAACGCAGCCACATGCTTACTTGAGTGGACTTGCCTGTACCGCTCTTGGCTATGAAAGCATAGCCATATCCGTTTTGCCGAACTAATGAAGCGTGCATCATTACAGCTTGTCTTCGACTGCCGGCAAAGGAGAATATCATCATGAGTGCATTGTTCAATCCAAAGCACCGCATGTTGTAATTCCCATTAAGGGCACAATAGCACTTGTCGAAATCTTTGTTGGCAATAAGCAAGCAACATTCAACCCCATTAATATTCTTAATAATATATTGGTAGCCGCCATCGTCAAGCTGGTCGACAATGGTATCACCGTTCCCGGTCTCAAAGGTTCTGATTCGTTCTCTCGTATCCTTCGGTCTTGCTTTGAGCGTGTCGTCTACCGTTAGTTGAAACAGTGGAGCTTCTTCGTTCAACGTGTCAACTCTGAAGGGTTCGAAAGAGCGGAGCAGATGCATCCCGTTCTTTTCGCTTCCCTTAAAAATAATTTGAACATTAAATTCAGCAATACGAAAATTATGAATATCCTTTTCTCCCATATCCAGTTTCCTGCATTATCGACCTGATGCTTCGTTCTCTGCCTTGATAGGAAGGAATACAAAGTCTTCGTTCTTGAGGTACTTGATGGTGTAATGACCACCTTCCAAATATCGTTTACGCATGGAGAGGTATTTCTTCTCTGCTTTCTTTCGGTTTAAAGCAAACGATGTGATGCAGGTAGCATTGTCAAATCCATTCTTGGCCAAATAGTCACGCAACTGGTAGGAATAGTTGTTGCGGCCATAGAGGAATTTGGTTTTGGAGTCTATATAAGCCGAATCCACCCGTATTATTTCTGTAAAATAAACTGTGGAGTCATTAAAAGAAGATGCAAAACCATACATATATACTGTCTGGGGTTTGTTGGCAGCCGACATATTTAGGCTTGCCAACATGATTGCTGCACATAGCAGATATCGTTTTAAAATCATATTCATGTTCACGTTATGTTGTTTCGCTCGCAAAGTTACGAAAAAAAATCTTAATGCTCTTGCTTTCTTTTTTTTAAACACACAGCTCATCATCAAACACATGTGAGGGTTTCCGTGCGTGCTGCCTGCTGTACTATTTGTTTTTACTATACTTTTCTATCAGGCCTTGAGCACGGGTGTCTCCCAGCTCGTGAGCTTTCTGCAATGTCGACAAACCGTTGGTTTTATCCTTGTTTTCACATTGAGCAATACCTTTAATAATGTAGAGATCGGAGTATTCCTGAGTAATCTTCAGCCCCATGTCACATGTCATAATCGCGTCTTCTACTTGGTTCAACTGCAACTGCAGGCTCGCCATCTCGGCATAATAGGTGGGTTCTGTGCGGTTGAGCACGATGGCATGGGCAATATCGTTCAGCGCCAGCTTGTATTGGCGTATTTTCTTCTCACACAGGAACTTGGTATAATAAAAATCATGGGTTCCTCGATTGTTAATCAGCGTGTCGTATGCGAGGTAGTCTGCAAAGGCTTTTCTATACTCTCCGGCACGATCGTAATATTGTCCACGTGCCAAAATATAGGGCGCAGCAGCCAAACCGTTTTGTGCTGTGGCCGCGGCATCAAGCAAGGCAATCACTTCCTCACTCGGGCTGTTGAGCATTTTCTTGCACTGTGCAGCCTCATAGAACACCTCACCGTTCTTTCCCAAATCTGTTTTTTGCAGTTCGGTAAACATTTCCAACGCCTTCTGATAATCTCCTTGGGCATATATGATTTTTGCCTGCAGGTGTTTGTAACTCGGCAGTGGATTGGTTTGATAAGCATTCTGAGCCAGTTCCAAGGCTTTCTGATAGTTCCATTTGGTGAAAGTTGTGTCGCGTTTAAAGGCCACTGCCGTGTACATCGCCTGCGCATAATCATTGTAAGCCAAGTCCTTCTGAGCTGCATTCTTCACCTCACGCTCCAAGGTTTTGTCTGCCATACCGAGGTCTCCCTTCAGCACATAGCGAGCTGCCAAGGCTTTATAACCATCGGTAGCCGTGGGAAACTGCGAGATAAAATCATTGATATAGGCTTCATATTTTGTACTGTCGGTCTGCTGTCCGGCCACCATGAGCATGAGAACAGCTTGCTGTTCGTCGGTCGGAAGCGCCGGACGAATACCGGTTGCCCGCATGGTCCGGTCGTTGATGGACAGTCCGTTCAGCTTAAACGTGTTGATCAGGCGGGCATCTGCCGAATAGGCCTGACCTCCGTTCTTATGACGTTGCATAATACCCAGCAATTCTCCCTGCTCGTTCAGCAGCGGGCTTCCCAAGTCGGTGTTCGACACATCCACATCGTTGAACACATAATAGTTATTGGTCGTCATAAACTTTTCACTTCGCAGTGGCTTCAGTTTCTTAACGACCGACTTCTTTAAGTCATATCCTATCAAGTAGGTTTCTTTGGCAGCAGCGTCTGAAGTAGGCAGGGGGAGTCCTGTACTGCTCATATCCTTTACTCTGAATTGGCAGATATCGTATAGTTCCGACACACCCAGCATCACGTCAACATCATGCTTCTTGCCTTTCGCATCAACGATAATAGCTTGCTCTGCCCCGTCAAAGAGATGCCACATGGCAATGCCTTCTCCGCCGGAACCTACAAAGACACCGTAGCTGGAACCATGGATGGAACCGTCTGCCTTGAATGTGGTGAGTGTGAAAACACTCTGCCCGGCTTTCTTTACTGCTGACGATTGTGCGTACAAAGGCGTTCCGGAGAGTATCTGGAAAACTGCAAACAATATAAATAGGATTGATTTTCTCATCGATTTAAATTCTTAGTCATGTCATTTGGAATTTCTGGCCGCATTGCCCAACAGCGTTCGCGCATTCTCGATAGCTGCTTCTGAGACATTGCTTCCGCTTAACATCTGAGCCAACTCCCTGATTCTTTCTTCATCGGAGAGTTTCTGCATGTGACTCACGGTACCTTCAGGTGTGTCTTGTTTGCTCACCTTATAATGTACATCGCCCAATGCCGCTATCTGAGGGAGATGGGTAATCGAAATAACCTGCCGGTTGTTGTCAGCCATTTCGCGCATGATATGTGCCATTTTTTCTGCTATCCGACCGCTTACACCCGTATCGATTTCATCGAAAATAATCGTAGGCAGCTTCACGGCACCACTAATCATGGCCTTCAGCGATAGCATGATACGTGCGATTTCACCGCCGGAAGCCACCTCCGAGATCGGTCGGAGAGGGGTGTTGCTGTTGGCCGTGAAGAGGAAAGAGATATTGTCAATTCCGTTTGATGAGCATTCTTTCTGCTTAAATTCTATGGCAAACTTCACGTTCGGAATACCCAATGGTCCCAATCGCTTTTTCATTTCAGCCTCCACCTTGGCTGCAGCTTTCCGGCGAATGTCGCTCAGTTCCTGGCCCAACTTCATGCATTGGGCATAGCATTTGTCTGCCATGGCCTTGAGTTCCTGCAGTTGTTCGGTGCCATTCTCAATGCTTTGAAGCTCCGTGTAGATGGCATCCCGCTTTTCTATAAGAGCTTCCACCGTGTCGACATGGTATTTCCGCTCCAGCGAGTAAATCAGGTCGAGCCGGTCGGAGAGCTTTTGTAGCAATCCTGGGTCGAAGTTAACGTCCTCTGCGCGTTCCTCAACCTCACGGCTCACGTCTTTGAGTTCAATATAAGTGGAATTCAGTCTTTCCACAATCTCAGAGAGTTCGGGATAAACATCGAGAATACTCTCCAATTGATTGATGCCCTCCCTCACTTGGTCCATGCCTCCGACCGATTCGGCCGAAAGACAGTTGGTGGCTGTGTAAAGCGCAGTCTTGATATCCTCGGCGTGTGTCAGCGTCCTGAGTTGTTGCTCCACCTCGTCTTGTTCACCCTCCTCGAGTTTGGCATTGTCAAGTTCCGTGTATTGGAACCGCAGGAAATCCTCATTCTCCCGGTTTTCGTTAAAGTGTTTCTCAAAGGCCATATATCCTTCCTGGGCATCGCGATAGGCTCGGTACGCCTCCTTGTAGGCTGTTCGTTGCCTGTCGTTTTTGGCCATGATATCCACCACGTTGAGTTGGAAATCCTCCTTTTGCAGCAGCAGACTCTGATGCTGACTGTGAATGTCAATCAGTCGCTCGCCAAGTTCGCGCATGACATTGAGTGAGGCCGGAGTGTCGTTGATAAATGCGCGGCTTTTGCCGTTGCTGTTTATTTCTCGCCGAATAATGCAGTCGCCGGGTTCGAAGTCAATGTTGTTTTCATCAAAAAAGTCCTTCATTTCGTATTTGGACAAATCGAAGTGGGCTTCCACAACACACTTGCTTTGCCCGGCTTTGATCTGCTTGGTGTCGGCTCTTTGTCCCAACAACAAATTGATTGCCCCCAGAATAATACTCTTTCCGGCTCCCGTCTCACCGGTGATAACCGAAAAACCAGGGTATAAAATGATGTTTAATTCGTCAATAAGAGTGAAGTTCCTGACGTAAAGTTGTTTCAGCATGAACTATTATTGCTTTATTTTTTCCCATGCATTGTTTTGGGAAGCATTGATGGAAAAGAGGATGTCGTAAACGGTTTCCTTCTCCTTTTGAGTTCCTTTTCCTTTATATATATTGGCTAACTCGTCGCGTTTATAGTCTGTCCATATCTGTGGGAGCATGCTTGTCGGCCTTTCCTCGTGACACTTTTTCAGGTCGTTTTCTATGGCCGTGCTCACCTCGGTGCGCCCACGCTCCACATTATTGGCCATTTCATCGAGTCCTTTGCGGTAATAGTCGTATTGCAATTGTCGAAAAGGCTGCATAGAACCGTCCAAATAATCGTTAATGATGGCAAAGCGATTACGGTCGCTGTCAAACGATTTCCACCCGGTGAAATTGAGGTTTTGTGCATTGTTGGTTAGGTTCATGCAGCGTTGCAACACATCTTCGCCGCCCATCGGAGCAAAGCTATCGAGATTCATCCCGATGAAAAGATAGGCGTAATAGGCAAAGAGGGCGGTGAGCTGATTGTCCACCGACTGCTCGTTCCACTCCAACTGGTCAAACGGATTGAACTGGAAATTGAAGTCGTTGTCCGTGATTTGAAACAGGGTCGTGGTGTATGATGCGTTGTAGACAGGGCGGTTGGCCTGAACCATGGCCTTGCAGGTAAACATACCCGTAGCCTGGTCGTATTTCGTTACGGTTATATTGAAACTGCAACTGATACGTTCGTTCTTTTGGAACTTGAGGTTGGTCCACTGCCGGTCGTTGACAAACTGCTCCAGCGTCTGTTGCAAATTCTCGAACACAGTGGCTTCGGTGCCCTGTATCTGGTTATGGTTAACCACAATCCGGGCATCGAGTTCTTGTGCCGAAGCCATCATGGACGAAAGTCCAGCGACACAACAAGCAATCCATGAACGCAACTGCATAACTTGCTGTGGTATAGTTTAAAAGTTACTATTCATCTTAGCCTCGCGCAGTTGAATACGTGTCAACACTTGTTTGGTGTTGAGGGGGAAGTCCGACGACAGTATCCAGTTGCAAAAACCTGGGTCGCGGTGCACCACGTCGGCTACCGCCCAACCTTTGTATTTGCTGAAGTTGAACACCTCGTGCAGGCGTGGTTTCCCATGACTGTCGAGCAGGGTTTTCCCATCCCCGTCTTTCATCTCCTGCCAAACGATACGGCCGGCAAAGTCAACATTATTGCTCATGGTCGAGAACTCGGCCAGCACATCCATGTCGTTGGCCAGCGTCTTTTCCGGGTCGGCAGGATTTTCAGGGTTATATTTGTCCAACTGTCCTTGCAGCACCCGATAGGTTGCCTCCGTATCTTCGTCTGCCCGGTGAGCCTGGAAGTCGTCCTCCATCTTGTTGCCCGTGTAGAAACGATAGGCGGCAGCAAGATTTCGAGGTTCCATTTTGTGAAAGATGTTCTGGGCATCAATGAGCCTGCAGCGTTGAAAATCGAAGTCGACACCGGCTCGCAGAAATTCTTCGGCCAGCATAGGAACGTCGAAACGGTTGGAGTTGAAACCGGCAAAGTCGCATCCCGCAAACGTTTCCTGCAGCGACTTCGCTATCTGCTTGAATGTGGGGGCATCCTTCACCATGTCATCGGTGATGTGGGTCAGCTCCTGAACGAATGGCGGGATAGGCTTCTCCGGGTTGACGAAGAGGCTCTTGCGCTCTTCGTTGCCCTGGGGGTCTACCTTGATATATGATATCTGGATGATCCGATCCGTGGCCAAATCCAGGCCGGTGGTCTCCAAGTCGAATATGATAAGAGGTTTGGTAAGGTTTAACTTCATGTCTGTTTTAATCGTTGAGTAGCAAGGGCATGATGAGCATCAGCAGGTCTTCGTTCTCCAACTGTGTGGCCGGAATCACGACTCCTGCACGACTGGGATCGCCAAGCTGTATTTTGATCTCGTCGGTGTCGAGCGAATTGAGTATTTCCATGAGGAAATCTCCACGGAAACCTATCTGCATCGGCTGCCCGTTGTATTCGCAAACCAGTTCTTCCTTGGCTCTGGTGGCAAAGTCGAGGTCTTCTGACGACACCTCAAGGCTGCCCGTATTCAGACGGAAGCGCACCAATTGACTGCTCATGCTGGCAAACGGAAGAACGCGGCGAATCGCCGACAGCAACACCTTGCGATCGATGTTCACTTCGTTGGGATTGTCCGTCGGAATAGCTGCATTATAATTGGGGAACACGCCCTCGATCAGACGGCAAATCAACAGGCCTTCGGAGTATTTGACTTCGGCCGACTGGTCGTTAAACTTGATCACCACGTCGCCATGTTCCTTGGCAAGGGTGTTTTTCAGCAGGGTGGCTGGCTTCTTGGGCATGATGAGCGAAGCAGGTATGTCGCTCTTGATGCTGTAGTTGCGACAACGCACCAGCTTGTGGCCGTCGCTGGCAACAAAGGACAGGCAGTCGGGCGTGAGATCGAAGTACACACCGTTCATCACCGGACGAATCTCGTTGTTGTCGGTGGCAAAGAGTGTGCGCGAAAGACTGTTGCACAACATTTCTGCATCGATGGTGATCACGTGTACATCACCCGACAGCGGTTCGTTGCGCGGATAATCATCGGCATTTTGTGCCGCAAACTGGTATTGACCATTCTGGTATCCCACGGTCACCTCGTAGGTGTCGGGGTTAACTTCGAAAGTCAGGGGCTGCTCGGGCAATTCCTTCACAGCATCGAGGATGGTATGACTGGGGATGGCAAAAACGCCATCGGTGTCAAAATTATCGAGTGCCAGCGATGCTTGCATCATGTTTTCATTGTCTGATGCAGTAATGGTGAGTTGTCCGTTGTGCACCTGCATGAGAAAACTCTCAAGAATAGGCAGGGAATTCTTGTTGTTGATAACCTTTGAAAGCGTTTGCAAACGACTGTTAAGGGCAGTGCTGGATAAAGTGAATCTCATAAGTTCTGGTATTTGTTATATTTTCTCACAAAGATACTAAAAATTCATCTAAAGAAAATGCACAATTGTTTTTTTTTCTTCTTTTTTGTTTTTTCAGAGCCAAAAGTTTGCGTTTTATAAATATTTTTCCTAATTTCGCATACAGTTTAAACGTGCAAAACAATTAAAATCACACATAATATGTCATTACAAGGAATAGAAGTAGAGGGAATCATCATCAAGGAATATCCTGCCAAAGAGGGGGTGTCCAACAGGACCGGCAACCCTTGGAAATCTCAGGAATTTGTTATTCAGACCAAGGATCAGTATCCCCGAACCTGTCTTTTCAGGGTGTTTGGAGCAGATAAGATCGAGCAATTCAACATTCATCAGGGTGATAACATTCGCGTGTGGTTAGACATCAACGCCCGCGCATGGCAGGATCGCTATTTTAACGATATCAGTGCTTTCCGCGTAGACCATGTGGACGCCAATGCAGCTCCGGCTCCGGCACAGGGCGAAGCAGCTCCGACACAGGAGGCTGGTGCAGCGACAACCGGGTCTGACCCGCTGGCTGCCTCATCCGACGGATCGGACGACCTGCCCTTCTAAGACTTATACGAAGAACCATTAAACTGGGGGCGGCATTTGCAACAAGATTGTTGCAGGTGCCGCCCTCAAGTTTTAGATACCTGAATAAAACCTGCGAAAAAATCGAATAAAGTAGATCGCATGCTTGGCGAATTTAAAAACAAAAACACAACGTCTCTGAATTCGTCAAAAAAATGAGTTTTCTGCAATCCGCTGTCTACCAGACCGGTGATAAAGAACACGCCATTTCACCGAACAAAAGTTTTTTAAACGGGTTGCGGTTGATATTTAACGGCAAGATGATTAAGGCTTAGTGGTCAGGCGAAAAAGCCCGATCCACACGACGTTTAAAGCCTATCCGCATCCTGATTAAACCTTATTGGCGGAGCGGGTCGAATGTTTTGCATCAAAAATGGGATAATAACAGCGCAAAAACGACCGTTCCGTTTCTGGAACGATCGTTTTTTGCGTCATGTTTTTGGTGAAGTTTTCCTGACAATCTTTACCTCCTTCGCTCATGCTGGCTAATCAAACCATGCCGATAGGCGTAAAGCAGTTTTTCGAGATCGGCTATCTGTTTGCGCAGCTCGACGCCGATGTCGGTATCGGCCACCAGCATTCTGTTTGACGACATTTCCACGATTTGAGTGGTCGACTTGATGTCGGTTCCCTTTTCAATCGCATCCTTGGCACTGGTAAACGGCTCGTGTTGTACCAGCTGGAGACCTCGGCTGTGGTACACTAAGGTGTATCCGGCTATGCCGGTCTCCTTGTGATAGGCTTGCGAAAAACCACCGTCGATAACCATGAGCTTGCCATTGGCCTTGATGGGGTTTTCCCCGTCGCGCGCATGCACGGGCACATGGCCGTTGATGATATGTCGATTGGGACCCTTTACCCCAAAGGAATCGAGGATATAGTCGCACACGTCTTCGTTGTCACGACACTTGAAATAGTTTCCCTTACACTCGTTGTGGGTCTCCTTTTCTTTGATAAAGTAACGCTCGAACGTAGCCATCTTCTGCTTATCAAACAGAGGACTGTTGGGGCCGCACCATAAGTAGTAGAAATAATCTATCGGATACGCTCTGACCTCATCGCTCAAGTATTCTTGAAAGGCCAGGCGAATCACATGCCCAATGTCTTTCATGAGTTGCAGTCCGGACGCTTTTTTGCCTGGATATACCTCCACTTCCTTCAGCGTTCCGTCGTCGTTGAGCGGCACCGAACCATGGAAGAGCAGATTGTTATTGTAGATGCCATACATGCAACCATGAGCCAGCAACACGCTCATGTGCTTTTGCAGTTTTTCGCTTACGGAGAAGCTGTGGTGCAATTTTTTGATTAATTCTTGCTCATCGGCTGTCAGGGCGTTGGGGTTCTTGGGGTCAATGGTGGGGAAATTGCAGCTGGTCAGCTCATATTCCTTGCCATCCAGTGTGATGGTGCCCCGTTCGTAGTCGATCTGTTCCAGTAGTTTGCGGTTTTGCATCTGCCAGGCTGGGTATTTGTCAAAGAGCTGGGCTTCCAGTTTGAACGACAAAACCGTGATAGCCTTGTGCATCTGGGCAATGAGGCGCACGGTTTTCTCGTCAGCATGCTCGCTCCTGCCCGTCAGTCTTGGCATGAACTCCTGACACGGGTCATCGCCGTAAGTCTCCATGGCAAATGTGGCTAAGGGGACGAGGTTGATGCCGTAGCCATCTTCCAAGGTAATCAGGTTGGCATAGCGTAGCGACAGTCGGATGACCGTGCAGATGCACGAGTTGTTGCCGGCCGCAGCCCCCATCCAAAGAATATCGTGGTTGCCCCAGGTGATATCCCAATGATGATAGTTCTCCAGCAGGTCCATGATCTTGTGTGCCCCCGGCCCACGGTCGTAGACATCTCCAAGAATGTGTAACTGGTCTATGGCCAGTCGCTGGATAACATTGGATATGGCAATGATGAAGTCGTCGGCCCGACCGGTGTCTATAATCGTGTCTATGATGACATTGATGTAAGCCGCCTTGTTGACATCCTCGGTCCGTTCATCGAGCAGTTCCTGGATGATGTAGGCATAATCTTTGGGCAAAGACTTACCCACTTTCGAGCGAGTGTACTTGCTTGACACATCCCGGCAAACCGCCACAAGCCTGTGAATGGTGATGCGATACCAGTCCTCGATATTCTGTTCCTCCTCCTTCACCAATTCAAGCTTCTGTCCGGGATAGTAGATCAGGGTACACAGTTCTCTCTTTTCAGCTTCGCGCAGCGTGATGCCAAATAGGTCGTTCACTTTGCGCTTGATGTTTCCGGAGGCGTTTTTCAGAACATGCCGAAAGGCCTCATACTCACCATGGAGGTCGGCCAAGAAATGCTCGGTGGCTTTGGGCAGGTTGAGTATGGCTCGGAGGTTGATGATTTCGGTGCTGGCATCCGCTATCGTCGGAAACGAATTGGAGAGCAACTGTATGTAGCGCATGTCGTTCTCGATGTCAAAGTTGTGTTCCATTATTTAAAGATTTAATCAGTATCAATTAATTATTTAATTTCAAAGCAGTTATGCCCACGTGTTAAACTTGGTTATATTGCTTTTGAGTTGCTGGGCCGCACGATCATCCTTCGGTCGGAAAGGCATGAAACCCTCTGTGAGATTCAATAGGTCGTGCATGACGGTCATGAGTCGCGAGGCGAAGTCTGCCAATCCCAATTCGTTCACAATTTCGTTCATTCGGTCTTCGTCCATATCGCAGAAGCGCAACGTGGTGTAGATATTGGCCAAATGAAGGAGTGGGGCAGTGTGATGCTCGGTTTCGTGCTTGAGGTTCAGCAGTTCGATGCAGAGTTTGCGCTCGTTTACCTCGTGTTCCTTGAGCAAAGATTCCAATTTGCTGTTGAGCGATGAGCTTTTAAAGCAAAGTTCATCGTCTTGCAGTATGCATGCAGGATAGGATTGGTGAATCGTGAATCGATTGATAGCCTCCGTGTTGATTTCCGGCGGCGTGAAGTTGATTCGCTCGAATGCGGTTTCTATGGGTTCGATGATGTTTTCATCGTCGGCATATATCATGATTCTACGCCAGTCGGTGCCGGTCAGTTTGTTGAGGAGTTCTTTGATCGACGCGCAACGAGGCTGGTCGAGCAGCACATCCCGGTCTGTACCGAGTTGGAGCAAGTCGCCGACTGCCTGCTTGGAATCGGACGAGAGAAGCAGTCGGGCCTGGGTGTCGAGAACTTTGCGATAGAGCACAGACATACTATCGCCCATCTCTGCAAACGTCAACTGGTTTGTCAACACGGGATTCATGACCAGCATCCAACGTTGGTTCCAGCCCAAGCTGCTGAACGTGTCACACTCCAGCTTGCTGCAGAGGTGTATGGCCGATGCTTTTTGGATGGCATTTTTCTGCCTCTTGTAACCGCAGGTGGGTTTGAGGTTCTTGATGTTCCAGGGCTGAAGTCCGCCCAAGAGTGTATAGACGGTGGGAATGTGCAGTTTGTAGGCAGTGTGCTGCAGCTGTATGACGGCAGTGTTCCAGCAGCCGAAGATATGAATGATATCGTAGTTGCTGAGCATTTCGGAGCCGAGGCCATGCAGCGATGTGCGGAGATCCACCTCTGCACGCTGCGACAAAATGTGTGCTAATCCCGTGGTCAGCTCGTGGTTAACAGCTACGGCATCGGCTTTGGGAGATACGAAAAACAGGATTTTGAGTGGTTCCATGGCGTTTACAACTTATGGGTGGTGAAGTCGTATTTGTCAGCAAAACGGTAGCGCATCATGTAACCGGCATTTCTCCATATCAGACTCATTTCATAAAAAAGAGCTTTGACAGCAGAGATTTGCTCGTCAAAATCATTCAAGACCCGGCGGCAGAGGATCAGTCGGAACGCCAAATTGCAAAGCAACGCCCCTGCGGAGGTACCTAAAAGAAACCAGTTGTGGGTCAGTATGGCGTAGATTATGCTAGCGAGAAGAAGCAGATAGGTGAGGTGCATGGCCGTTTGGTCAACGTTGAACAGCAGTCGGTGTTTGGCTCCGCGTTCGAGGAATTTCCGGGATTCCATGTAGTACAAGTGTTTGTTCAACCATTTCTTGTTAGAAGGCTGGTCTTCAATGAGCCATGCGTCTTCGTCTGTCTCGATAGCTGTTGTACCTTTGGGGGCATATTTATTAACGAGAAAGTCGTATTCTCCGCGCACGAGGTGCAGGTTTCCAAGAAATCCGCCTTGATCCATAAATTCGTTTTTGCGCATGAGAAGGTTGTAGCTGTTCATGCGATAGGCCACGCCTTGGGTATATTCGTGCATGAGATAGCAGGAGGTGTGCAGTCGTTCAAACCTGCGAAAAGACGGGGTGCTGTCGTCATATCTTCCATACCCGATCACGAGATTGTTATCCCCATTGCAGTGACGTGCCATCAAACTGAGCCATTGTGGGGAGGCCGGGCGACACGAGGACTCCGTAACCAGAACCCAATCGTATTTGGCGGCTTTGATACCAAGGGTGATGGCCAGTTTCTTCTTGCTGACATATCGGGATGTTTTCGGAATGCAAGTGACGTAAACCTCGGCATGCGATTCGGACAAATCGGTGGCATTGAGCGTGCGGTTAATGATATCCTCGGCCTGATGATCACCCTGTTCGATGACAATGACGACTTGATAATGCGATGAAAAATTCTGCTGGAGAAAGTAAGGTAAGTTCTTTTCTAATTTGTCAGCGTCGTCGTAGGGGGTAAGAATCAGTGAGACCGATGGTTGGACAGCTGGTTCTTCAAGGCTTTCTTGGCTGTATTGTTGTTTTTTTCTGAATCTGAAAAAAGGGTTGAGCATCGGTGTGAGGATGCCCAACAAGACAAGCACCAAACTGGCTGTAAGGGTTAAATGATCAAGGATTAATGTGTTCATATTTTATGACATTGACAATCTTGCAGGTCTTCCGGAGTGTAGCTCTTCGGCAGTTTCCTACAATTGTATTGACTTGCCATGCTTTCTCCATAGGCGCCGGATGAACGAATGGCAACCAGATCGCCCCGATGGAGTTGGTTTAACAAATAATCTTTTGCAAAGACATCGCTCGACTCGCAGATGGGTCCCACCACATCATATCTCTCCTGGGGAGCCTTGCTGCTCAGGTTTTCTATTTTGTGGAGAGCCTGATAAAGAGCGGGGCGGATGAGTTCGGTCATTCCGGCATCGAGGATTGCAAATTTCTTGTGCGTGCCCTGCTTGACGTAGAGCGTGCGTGATATGAGTGTTCCCATTTGCGCCACGATGGCACGACCAAGCTCAAAGTGGACACGTTGACCCGGGCGACGCTTCAGATGATGGTGGTAGGTGGCAAAATAAGTTTCGAAATCGGGAATGGGATGCTGATCCGGAACCTCATAATCAACGCCGAGTCCACCCCCTACATTCAGTTCTTTTACCACTATGCCACGCGCTTCTAAAAGGTCTTGCAGCGCGTTGATGCGGTTGCACAGCTTCTCGAAGTCGTTCATTTCAAGTATCTGACTACCAATATGGAAGTGAAGCCCCATGAAGTTGATGTTTGACAGGGATGTTGCCTTGAGGACAGCTGTCTCCATTTCATTCATGGCAATGCCAAACTTGTTTTCTGCCAACCCCGTAGTGATGTTGGCATGCGTGTGGGCATCCACATCGGGATTGATTCTCAAGCAAATGCCAGCCGTCACATTTTTTGCTGCGGCAAGTTCGTTGATAATCTCCAATTCGGGCATGCTCTCCACATTGAAACAGAATATTCCGGCTTCGAGGGCCAGGTTAATTTCCCAGTCGCTCTTCCCAACCCCGGCATAGACAATCTTGTTTGGAGAAAAGCCTGCATCAAGACATGCCTGAATTTCGCCTCCGCTCACACAGTCTGCACCCAATCCGGAAGCACAGATCATGCCCAAAATTTTGGGATTAGCATTAGCCTTTACAGCATAATGCACCACAAAATCCTCATACTTTCCGGCCTCGCGCCTCACCGTGTCCGTGGTTTGGCGCAACAGGTCGGTGTCGTAGTAGTAGAACGGGGTTGGTAAATCCCGGAAGCGATGTAATGGGAACATTCCTTTCATGACGGCACGGAATCTTTTCGACAAGCTGTTTATTTCTTAAAAAGTGTGTTGCTCAGACTCTGCAGGGCACGCTTCTTGTCGGTCTCCTTAATCAGGAAAGAGATGTTATAGTTACTTCCTCCGTAGCTAATCATGCGTACGGGGATGTCCTTCAAGGCGTCCGTGGCCCAGGTTTCAAATCCCAAATTGCTCCAATCGAGGTCGCCAACGACACATATAATACACATGTTGCTGTCTACAGTAACCGTGCCGTATTTCTTGAGTTCATCGACTATCAGATTGAGATGTGCATCGTTGTCAATGCTCATAGACACGCCCACCTCTGAGGTGGCAATCATATCGATAGGTGTCTGGTAAGTTTCGAAAATCTCGAAAATCTTTCTCAGAAATCCCGTTGCCAAGAGCATGCGGGATGATTTAATCTTAATGGCGGTGATGTTGTCTTTGGCAGCCACGGCCTTGATTTTGCCACGAACCAACACATTATCTATAATCGTACCGTCAGCCTTGGGATCTATGGTATTCTTGAGCCGTACAGGAATGCCTGCATATTTAGCCGGCTGCACACAAGTGGGGTGTAGTATTTTTGCTCCAAAATAGGCCAGCTCGGCTGCTTCTTCAAAATTCAGTTGGCGAATAGCATCTGTATGCTCCACAATACGTGGGTCATTGTTGTGCATTCCGTCGATATCAGTCCATATCTGAATCTCTTCGGCAGGCAGAGAAGCCCCGATAAGCGAAGCGGTATAATCCGATCCGCCACGCTGCAAATTATCGATTTCACCGTATGCATTGCGACATATGAAGCCCTGGGTGATGTAAATTTGATTCCCTTCATTATCCTTCATGATGGCCTGCAGCTTGTCTTTGATATGCTGCAAGTCGGGTTCGGCGTTTTTATCAGTTCGCATGAAGTCGAGTGCATTCAGTAATACAGCTTGAATACCGATTTCCTGCAGGTAGTTGACCATCATGTTGGTAGACATAATCTCACCCTGTGCCACGATGTTTTTTTCCTCGAAGCTGGTAAAAATGTCCTTGGTGAAGGTACGGAGATAATTGAACATCTCTGTGAGAAAATCGCTCGTCTTAGATTTAAACTCATCAGTGGAGTAGAGCTCTTGGACGTGTTTGAGGTATATTTTTTCAAGATTATTGATTACTTCATTGGCACCTTCCGGATTCTTCTTATAGAGATAGTCGCAAATTTCGACTAATGAATTGGTGGTGCCGCTCATGGCTGAGAGCACAATAAATGTAGGTTCTCCAGATTCTGTAATCAACGAGGCGACATTCTTGATGCGTTCCGGACTCCCGACAGAGGTGCCTCCAAATTTTAATACCTTCATTTTATTTCTGTTTTAAATTACTGTATGCTATGTGTGATTGAGTTATCGTCGGACGTTAGCTTTCTTCCCGGTCGTCAGACAGGTCAAGTTTATTGTAGTCTTTGGTTACATCGTCCATGCGACCGTCCTTGCAGCAATATACTATTCCGGGGAAACGGTCAAGCATCGGAATGTTATGTGTGGACATCACGACAGCCGTACCCTGCGATGTAATCTCCTTCAGGAGTTTGACAATGCGGTTTGCAGTTTCAGGGTCGAGGTTGCCCGTTGGCTCGTCGGCAATAATAATTTTCGGATGATTCAGCAGGGATCGTGCGATGGCAATACGCTGCTGTTCACCTCCTGACAGTTCATGGGGCATGCTGTCTTTCTTTTCTGTCATGCCCACCGCATTGAGCACTTCATCGATGCGCTGCCTGATTTCCTCCTTGTTCTTCCACCCGGTGGCCTTCAGAACAAAGTTAAGATTCTTATAAACGCTGCGATCGTGAAGCAGTTGGAAATCTTGGAAGATAATGCCCATTTCCCTTCTCAGCGCCGGAACCTCCTTCCTGCGTATCGATTTCAGGTCGCGTCCGAGCACCTCTGCTTTTTCTGTTTCGTCTTCTTTGACGTCGAGTTCACAGTAAATCGTCTTTAAAAGCGAACTCTTGCCTGAGCCAACCTTACCGATAATATAGATAAACTCACCCTCATCAACATGAAAGTCTACATCTTCCAGTATCAGTTTCTCTTGTTGGTATATGTTAACTTTTTGATAGTCAATTAGCATGATTAATGTCTTTTATCTTTAATAAGATTATTGTGTTATCATTTTATTTCGTGTCGTCGTTAGCTTTTTCCACACGTCTGGCCTTGTCCCATTCGGGATTGTGACGCCGAGCCAGCTCCCGTGCCAAGTCCTCTATATGGAGACCTTTGCTGGTGAGCAACACCATCAGGTGGTAAATCATGTCGGAGGCTTCGTAAACGAGACTGTCGTTGTTACCCTTTACGGCCTCAATAATTGTTTCTACAGCCTCCTCGCCAACCTTCTGGGCTATTTTTTCCACACCTTTTTTAAATAAAGATGTGGTATAACTGTCTTGCGGCATCTCTTCATGACGGGCATCTATAAAGTTTTGCAGTTCTGACAAGAACAGGATAGGGTTGAGCCGGTTGGTTTCTCCCCAGCAGGTATCTGTGCCCGTATGACAGGTGGGACCATGGGGATGAACCTTGACTAAAAGCGTATCGTTGTCACAATCGCTCTTGATGCTCACCAGACTAAGATAGTTTCCAGAGGTCTCTCCCTTGGTCCATAAGCAGTTGCGACTGCGACTCCAAAAGGTCACCTTTCGGGTTTCAATGGTCTTCTGATACGCCTCCTCGTTCATGTAGCCCAGCATCAGAACATTCTTTGTTGTGTCGTCTTGTATCACTGCTGGCACAAGACCGCCTTGTTTATCGAAATCTATTTGCATGATGCACTTCAATTCATGCTGTTTTGACAGTAAAAAACTGTACTCCAGCTGTTTTTAGGGGATTTTTAAATCAGTTTTGCAGCCTGACATTGACCCCCTCCTTACTCAGATATTTCTTTAGTTCAGGAATCTTGATCTCGCCAAAATGGAAAACACTGGCAGCCAGTGCCGCATCGGCATGTCCTTGAATAAAGGCATCCCTGAAATGCACTTTCCTGCCCGCTCCACCACTGGCAATGACCGGAATCGGTATATTTTCAGCCAGTTGAGCCAAGGTTTCATTTGCATATCCTTGTTTCACACCATCATGATCCATGCTGGTGAACAGCACTTCGCCTGCTCCACGGTCGGCCACCTCATTGGCCCAGTCGAACAAGGACAATGCTGTCCGTTCGCGACCTCCCTTGACGTAGCAGTGCCAGCCATCTTCATCTAAGCGGGCATCGATAGCACAGACACAGACCTGAGAGCCAAACTTACTGGCTATCTGATTGATGAGCTGTGGGTTTCGTATGGCAGCGGAGTTGATACTTACTTTGTCAGCCCCGGCTAAGAGCATGCGTTCTACGTCGTCGATCGTACTGATGCCACCGCCAACCGTAAAGGGAATATTAACCTCCTGAGCCACACGCGAAACCAAGTTTGTAAAAGTCTTGCGTTCCTCAAAGCTTGCCGTGATGTCGAGAAACACGAGTTCATCGGCTCCTGCATCACTATACGCCTTGCCAAGTTCAACGGGGTCGCCGGCACTACGCAGGTTCACGAAGTTGATACCCTTCACCGTCTCTCCGTTTCTCACGTCAAGACAGGGGATGATGCGCTTGGCCAAACCATGGGTATTCATACGTTTCGTTTTTTAAAGTCTATTCTGCCCTCATACCAAGCTTTGCCAAACACCACTGCCGGAACACCGGCCTGCTCTAATTCTGTGATATCTTGGTTACAACTTATGCCACCACTGGCAATGAGGTACAACTCGGGATATTGCTGCAAGATCTGTTTGTAAAGTTCAGTGGCCGGCCCCTCCAAGGTGCCGTCCCTTGAGATCTCAGTACACAGCACGTTCTTGACACCCGCCTTAACATATTTATTCAAAAATGGGATGAGCTTCTCCGACGAGTCCTCCTTCCAACCATGAATGCTCACGTTGCCGTTCCTGACATCGGCGCCCAAAATCATACGTTCTGCTCCATAGCGTTGAACCCATTTCATGAAGAGTTCCGGCTGGGTGACAGCAATGCTTCCTGCTGTTACCATCGAGGCTCCGGCATCAAACGCTTTGGCTATATCATCATCGGTTTTGATACCTCCACCAAAGTCCACGACGAGTCGGGTGCGAGCCGTGATGGCCCGTAACACGGCATCGTTGACTATGTGTCTGGATTTAGCACCATCCAAGTCAACCAAATGCAAACGCTTGAACCCCAACTGCTCGAACTCTTGTGCCTGAGCAATCGGGTCCTCGTTGTACACCTTCTTACGGGTATAGTCGCCCTGGGTCAGGCGTACACACTTGCCCTCGATGATGTCTATGGCTGGTATCAGTTCTATATTCATAGCTCCTTCTTATTTCATATTGAGGAAGTTGGCAATGATCTGCTCGCCGACCTTCCCGCTTTTCTCCGGATGAAACTGCGTGGCCCAGAAGTTGTCCTTGTGCAGCGCAGCAGAGTAGGGGAGTATGTAATCGGTTTCAGCAGTAGTGAAATCGCATATCGGCACATAGAAACTATGCACAAAATACACATAATCAGATTCTTGAATACCGTTGAACAATGCTCCCTTGGGGCTGCGTAGGGCATTCCATCCCATGGCCGGCACTTTTTCCTCATGACGCGTTGGCCGAAACCGTTTGACACCCACCGGGAAGATTCCCATACAGTCCACGTCGCCTTCTTCGGAGTGACGGCACATCAGCTGTTGGCCAACGCAAATGCCCAACACGGGTTGTCTGAGGTCGCGAATCACTTGGTCCAAGCCGTGGGTTCGCAGGTGGTGCATGGTGGTCTGGGCATTCCCCTGACCCGGAAACAGCACCCGGTCAGACTTTTGCAACTTCTCGGGATCATCAGTAATCTCCGGTTCCACACCAAGACGTCTTAGGGCATGAACCACCGAGAAGATATTGCCGGCATTGTAGTTGATGATGGCCACTTCCATGCGCTAACTGAATATGATGGTTTTGTTGTTATACGTCAATATTTTGCGCTGAATGTGCTTGGTAACAGCACGCGACAAGACGATTTTTTCCAAATCCCTGCCCTTTAATACCAATGTTTCCGGTGTGTCCTTATGCGACACGCGCATCACATCCTGCTCGATAATCGGCCCTGCATCGAGGTCTTGGGTCACGTAATGGCTTGTGGCACCAATAATTTTCACACCGCGTTCCCATGCTTGGTGATAGGGTTTGGCCCCGATAAAAGCGGGAAGAAAAGAATGGTGTATATTAATAATGTGGTGGGGATATTTTGCAATCATCTCGTCGCTGATAATTTGCATGTATCTGGCCAGCACAATAAAGGTGACCTTTTCGCGCTCCAGCAATTCCATTTCAGCGGCTTCCACTTCAGCCTTGTTGCTGTGATCCTTCTTGATCGACCATACATAATAAGGAATATCAAACTGCTCTGCAACATATCTCAGGTCCTCGTGATTGCTGATAATGCACGGAATCTCGACATTCCATTCACCTGCCTTGTAGCGGGCCAGCAAGTCATAGAGGCAATGACTCATCTTGCTCACGAAGATCGCCATACGCGGTTTGTCCTCGTTGAAATAAAGATTGAAAGTCATTTGATATCTTTGGGAGTAGAGCGTTTCGATGTATTCATGAATCTTTTCCTTGGGAATCATGAAATTTTCCAAAACCCACTCAATCCGCATAAAGAACATGCCGTCTTCATGATCAACATATTGATCAAGGTAGACAATATTACCCTTGTTGTCCGTAATAAACTTAGTCACTTCGGAAATGATTCCCGGTTTATCTTGGCAGTGTAAAAGCAATACGGCTGTTGGCTTCATCTGAATTTGTTTTGTTGGTAGTGCAAATTTACATATTTTCTTTTATAATCAATCAAGATTGATAGAAAAAAGCAACATTCGTCTTCTATTTGTAAAATGCAACCTACAAATTAGATGCAAAAAGGTCGTTGTTCAGCGTGCAGAAGGAAGAATATGTTAGGATCTGATTTACAATCCCGACATCAAATGACAGAAGAATTCGACAGCCTTATTCCCCCTCGTTGATGTTGAATATAATCGATGTAGCCCCAATCGTGAACAAGGTGCCGTCTTCGATAACCCTGCGTTCGCGGTCGTTGAGAATCTGATTGTCAACAAAAGTTCCTGTGTTGCTGGGGCCGTCGCGCAGAACATATTTCATGTGGCCATTCTTGTCACGACTCACATGGATGTGACAATGGGTGATATCCATGCTCGGATCATCAGTCATGATCGGACAATTGATTCGTGCATCTTTCATGTAGCGTCCGATGGTGTTGTCACCTAAGGTCAACGGAACGATCTGTTTGTAATGAAAAACGTTCTCTATCACATGCAGATATCCGCATATTTCTGGTTCAGTCTCTTCTGGATCAGGTTCTGCTACTTCCTTCTTTTTCACCTCGGGCAGCCGAATCCCGAATTTCTTTTGGCAGTTAGGGCAGGTGAATTGCAGTACCTGACCGGCCCGATAGCCCGTCTCATCGAATGTGATATTGTTGTTGCACTTGGGGCAGTGTATTCGTTTCATCTGCGCTTTAGTATTTCATCACCCAAGCATCTGCAAACTCCTGACGACCATGCAGTTTGTTAAGGTCATTGTAAGCATCTGCCTGCGTGGTGTAGTGGCCGTATACAACCTTAGTATGTTTGTTGTTTGTGTAGACCTCTGCATCGGCAATCCCTTTCTGATGAAGGGAGTTCACATAAGCTGAAGCATTCTTCTTACTCACCCTACTTGCCAAAACGATAGTAAAGCCTGATTTGTTTTCCTCTTGCGCAATCGCTTTTTCCTTTGACAACGATGGGTCAGGAGAAGCCTTTTTCGTACTTTTCACCGCATTCTCAACACGGGTTGTGCCCATCGTAACTTCCTTGGGCATAATATATTCAAGTAAGTTCGTGTTGATTTTGCTTTGAGTAACATGAGAATGATTGTTGGCTAACGGCGCAGGAATAAGCAGGAAAATGATGAAGGCGATGCATGCCACCGCAATATTGCGCCAGAGTGTAGTGGTCTTGCCGGTCTCTTCGATATCCTCTTCAACCTCATCTATAGCCTGCTGCTGTATATCCTGCGTTGCCGGATGTACCACCACCTTGGGCTCAATATGCTGCTCGTCCTGCGTTTGACCGGCACTCTCCTTGTCGAGTTGCGTCAAAGTCTTAAATTCATAATAGCTCAAGCCGTAAAGCGACGGAGTCAACAGTCCTGCCCGGCAAGGTTCAAACTCAAAGCTACCGTTGCTTTTGAATTTCAACGTGCCGATGCTACTGATTTCGTATTGCCCCTCATTGTTCAAGTGTTGCTTGAGTTCACGAACCTCATCCTCTATCCGGGCAAGGGCATCCGGATAGCTCATGTCATAAACCTCGACATACGACTGAGCCAGCAGCGAGTCGTTGAGTGTAAGCTTGGGATTAAACCCGATCGTACGCATAGGGGGGAGGAACGCAGAATCGCGCTCATCTTTGCGAGCCTCAACATAATGTGCCATGAATCCTCCGAAGTTGGGGATAATGACGCAATCGCTGTTCAGGAGCAATATTTCTATGTGTCTACCGAGTTCTATCATGGATTGCAAAGATAATAAAATAATGTGAATGAAACAAGATTGCCCAAGAAAAAAAAGAAACAAAAATTTTATTGAAAACACTTGGTCAACTCATCGGAAACTACGCTGCAATCGACCAGGGCGCTGTTACTTTCTTATTATAATAGGATTATACCCCTGACATGAAGTTGTGAGGGCACTGACTTGTGCACACGAGCGTCCCAAAGCAGTAAAATATAATTACCGTTTTTCAGTCATTGTTTTATTAGACAATTAGAGAGAAAAGCGCCATCTTTTTTCGGCTCGACTGAGACGAGCATGACCAAAAACCGCAAAGTTGCTGCGATAAAAGCCTTCTCATCGCATGGTTAGGCCTTAGTGGCTGTGCGAAAGAAGCTCGATCGCGCGGCGTCTAAAGCCTTTTCGTCTCGCCGTTCGATACTCAATCGCGGGTGAAAAAAGAGGAGAAAAAGCGTCGTTTTTTCAAAAGCACTGAAGGTCAGGCGTTTGCAAACAACCGCATATTTCACGTATTTTGAGCGAAAGCAAACTGATTTTAAAATCAGCGAAAATGAGAAGGTCCTTTGTCAATATAAATAACCTTCCCTGATGTTTCAGAACTTAGCGTATCGATATTCTTGACTTACCACTGAAGCTCACGATAATCTCCACCTCAAAACTGCTCATCGAGTCCGGGATGACAAGGGAAGCGACATAGTGGAAACCATTGTTGTCTACCGCTTTGAATATCAAATCGCTAAACACAGATTGCTCGAGGAATTCGCGAGGGACAAATGAGCTAAAATCATTCTTGTGAAAATCCTTGGAAAACAGTTTTCTGTTGCCATGGAAAATGTGTAGGTTGACGATGTTGTCATAGTAAAAGTTGTATACCTCAACCCCCTCATCATTATAGCTGGTTTTGGCAACCTTGTAGGTCGTGGGATTTACCTGTACATAACAATGGTAACGTTCCCCCTCGTGTACGACAACCGTGTCACGCTTAATCAGTTGGTTCTGATTTAAGGGTTTAGGATGCTTTGTCGGAAACAGCGTGACGTCTTCTGCATCAGAACTCAGTGTGAGCGTAACTTCTTCATCATTCTGATTTCGGAACTTCAACAGGTGTCTTGTTTGGCGCAAGATGGGATACTTCACGTCATTCGGTCCGTGCAGGACAAAAGTGTCCTTGAAAATCTGGAAATAAACGGGCTGAATGGTGCTGTCAGGATAAAATATGGTGTCACCCTTCACTTGAAAAGCTACACTCTGGTTCTCCTCATTGATCCAAATACCTTGCAGCATCTGCTTGGCTTGGACATCTTCCTGCTGACTCGCAGATTGGGGCTGCTTGTCTTTGCATCCATACAAGATTATACCGCAAAGTAATAGCAACAAGTATTTTTTATTCATTGTTATATTCAAGTCATAATGACCATGCAAAGATACAAAAATTTATGAGATCCCAAGTCTTTCAATTATTTTATTTATTTCAACAGGTAGAAGTGATTCGAATTTTAGTTTTCATACAGGTTTTATTATTTTTATTTTACGCTTAAATTATCACATTATTTATTTGTCGCTTTGGAAAATATATATTAATTTTGCAGACAAAACAGAGGTAGAAATTCCATCCAACATGAAGAAACTATTTGTACCCTTTATCCTGTTTGCAATGATAATGCTTGTGGGTAGTTGTTCAAGCAGCAAACACGTTGCCTATTTCCAAAACATTGACACCATCAGCTTGGCTGCGTCGCGTGGATTATACGATGCGCGCATCATGCCCAAGGATCAATTAACCATTACGGTGCTGACAACCAACCCCGAGGCTTCTGCTCCTTTCAACTTGTCGGTATCCAACACCGTAGGCACAAGTGGGCAGCTGGCTGCCAACTCAGGGTCGCTGCAAGGCTATCTTGTGGATAATGATGGAAACATCAACTTTCCGATCATTGGTACAATTCATGTTGCGGGCAAGACAAAGACCGAGTGCGAGGCCATGATCAAGGAGAAGGTGATGCCTTATCTGAACGCTCGCGAGAATCCGATTGTCACGGTCAGAATGTCCAGTTACAGAGTAACCGTGATTGGCGAGGTTGGAAGTCCAAGTGTTATCCCGGTATCGACAGAGAAAATGAGCATTATCGAGGCGTTGGCTTCGGCCGGAGACCTGAGTATATATGGTAAGCGCGGCAATGTTCTTCTGATACGTGAAGACGCCACCGGCGAAAAACATGCGGTGCGCATCAATCTGAACGACGCCAACCTGTTTAACTCTCCTTATTATTATCTGCAACAAAATGACATCGTATATGTCGAGCCGAACTCGACCAAGTCGAAGAACTCATCTATAGGCAGTAGCACGACAATATGGTTCTCGGTTATCGGCATTGTCACCTCACTCGCTTCATTAGTACTTAACATATTGAGATAAGCCAACAGTTGAAATATATTAAAACAAGAATATGCGAAAATGGAATATTAAATCTTACCTTTGCGTAATTTTTAATATTCCATTTTTTATGGTAATGTCTCAAGCAGCTGACCCAAACGGATGTGTGATATTTCATTCAGTTGCCATAACATCAAGAATACTCTTAAAAACATGATAAGATGAAGAATGTAACCTTAGTATTATCTGACGGAACAGAATTTCATGGCCAGTCTTTTGGCTATGATGCTCCTGCAGCCGGCGAAGTTGTTTTCAATACCGCTATGATGGGTTATCCCGAATCGCTGACGGATCCATCGTATGCAGGCCAGATGATAACTCTAACTTTTCCCTTGGTTGGCAATTATGGTGTGCCACCCTTTACCATCGGGGAAAACGGATTACCCACATTTATGGAGAGCGATCGCATCTATGCCTCAGCACTCATTGTATCCGACTACTGCGCTCATTACAGCCATTGGAATGCTGTTGAGAGCTTGGGTGACTGGCTGAAACGAGAGCACATCCCCGGCATAACAGGTGTCGACACGCGTCAGCTCACCAAAATACTGCGGAAGCACGGTGTGATGATGGGAACCTTGGTCTTTGATGATGAGCCCGACAATGTTCCAGAGGCAAACTACGAGGGAGTCAACTTCGTAGACCAAGTATCCTGCAAGGAAATCATCCGATATAATGAAGGTGCTGGCAAAAAAGTAGTTCTTGTGGACTGCGGCGTGAAGGCCAACATCATTCGTAGTCTTGTCAAGCGTGGGGCAGAAGTGGTGCGTGTACCTTGGAACTACGATTATACCTCTATGGATTTCGATGGACTTTTCTTAGCCAATGGTCCCGGAAACCCCGACACATGCCAAGATGCGGTGGACATTATCCGTAAGCAGATGAGTATGAGCAACAAACCCATCTGTGGCATTTGTATGGGCAATCAATTGTTGGCCAAAGCCGCCGGGGCAACCATATACAAATTGAAATACGGACATCGCAGCCACAACCAGCCGGTGCGCCTTGCCGGATCAGATAAGTGCTACATCACGGCTCAAAACCATGGCTATGCGGTCGATGCAAAAACGCTGGGAGAAGACTGGGAAGAATTGTTTGTCAATATGAACGACGGCTCAAACGAGGGTATCCGTCATAAAACCAATCCATGGTTCACCAGCCAGTTCCATCCCGAGGCTTGTTCCGGGGCGGTGGATACCATGTTCATGTTCGACAAATTCATCGAAACTCTAAAGTAATTACGTCATGAAAGATACAACCATCAAGAAAGTTTTGTTATTAGGCTCCGGAGCCCTGAAGATAGGCGAAGCCGGAGAGTTCGACTATTCCGGTTCTCAAGCGCTCAAGGCTCTTCGTGAAGAAGGCATGGAGACCGTCCTCATCAATCCGAATATTGCTACGGTTCAAACATCCGAGGGCGTGGCAGACCAGATTTACTACCTCCCCGTACAGCCTTATTTTGTAGAACGAGTCATTGAGAAGGAACGCCCCGACGGTATTCTACTCAGTTTTGGCGGGCAGACTGCATTAAACTGTGGAGTGGAACTTTACGAGAGTGGGGTGCTCGACAAATATCATGTGAAGGTGATGGGTACACCCGTACGGGCCATCATGGATACAGAAGACCGTGAGCTGTTTGTGGAAAAGCTCAACGAGATAGACGTGAAAACCATCAAAAGCGAAGCCTGCGAAAGCTTTGATGAAGCGCAGAAGGCAGCCCACGACTTGGGCTATCCGGTGATTGTGCGTGCAGCATACGCGCTTGGTGGACTTGGCTCCGGCTTTGCCGACAACGATGAGGAATTGAGTGCCATCTGTGAGAAGGCTTTTTCATTCTCGCCCCAGGTACTTGTCGAAAAGAGTCTGAAGGGATGGAAGGAGATTGAGTATGAAGTTGTGCGCGACCGCTACGATAACTGCATCACGGTCTGCAACATGGAAAACTTCGACCCCCTGGGCATCCACACCGGCGAGTCTATTGTTATTGCTCCCTCGCAAACTCTGACCAACAGCGAGTATCATAAACTCCGTGCGCTGAGCATCAAGATTGTGCGTCATGTTGGTATTGTGGGCGAATGCAATGTGCAGTTTGCTTTCGATCCATCCAGCGAGGACTATCGTGTTATTGAAGTGAACGCCCGCTTGAGTCGCAGTTCTGCTTTAGCCTCCAAGGCAACAGGTTATCCCTTGGCCTTTGTGGCAGCCAAATTGGGTATGGGCTACGGGCTGTTTGAACTTAAAAACTCGGTGACCAAGACAACGAGTGCCTTTTTCGAACCCGCCCTCGACTATGTGGTTTGTAAAATCCCGCGTTGGGATCTTTCCAAGTTCCGGGGCGTCGACCGAGAACTCGGCTCGAGCATGAAGAGTGTGGGCGAGGTGATGGCCATTGGCCGCAACTTTGAGGAAGCCATCCAGAAAGGACTCCGCATGATCGGTCAGGGCATGCATGGCTTTGTCGAGAACAAGGAGTTGGAAATAGAAGATATTGATGCGGCCTTGCGCGAGCCCACTGATAAACGTGTGTTTGTCATCTCAAAGGCCATGCACAAGGGCTATACTATCGACCAGATTCATGACCTTACCAAGATAGACAAGTGGTTCTTGGCCAAGTTGAAACACATCATCGATATTGATGAGGAACTTAAAAGAACAAATGTTAACACGTTGGATGCCAAACTGCTGCGGGAAGCCAAGGTGTATGGTTTTACAGACTTCCAGATCGCCCGAGCCATTGGCTTGGAAAAGGAGATGCCACACATGCATCAGGCCATGCTGGCCGTGAGAGGACTCCGCAAGAGCTTTGGTATACTCCCTGTCGTGAAACAGATCGACACGCTTGCCGCCGAATATCCTGCACAGACCAATTATCTCTATGTCACTTATTCCGGCGTGGCGAATGATATCACTTTCTCCAACGACAAGCGTTCCATCATCGTGCTTGGCTCCGGTGCCTACCGCATCGGTAGTTCTGTGGAGTTCGACTGGTGCAGTGTTCAGGCCCTGAACACCATCCGCACACAAGGCTATCGCAGTATTATGATTAACTATAATCCTGAGACGGTATCGACAGACTATGACATGTGCGATCGGCTTTATTTTGACGAACTGACTTTCGAACGGGTTTTGGACATCATTGAAGCTGAGAATCCACATGGAGTGATCGTTTCCACAGGCGGCCAGATTCCCAACAACCTGGCAGTTCACCTTGCCGAGCAGCATGTGCCCATCCTGGGAACATCGGCCAAGGATATAGACAATGCCGAAGACCGCGCTAAGTTCTCGGCCATGCTGACCCGCAATGGCATCAACCAGCCGGAGTGGAGTGCGCTGACCTCCATGGACGACATCAATCAGTTTGTAGACCGTGTGGGCTTCCCGGTTCTTGTTCGTCCGAGTTATGTGCTTTCGGGCGCTGCCATGAACGTTTGCTCTAACATGGAGGAGCTGGAGCGCTTCCTCAAACTGGCCGCTAATGTTAGTGAGGATCATCCGGTTGTGGTGTCAAAGTTTATAGAGAATGCCAAGGAAATAGAAATGGATGCCGTGGCCAAGGAAGGAGAAATATTGGCCTATGCCATTTCAGAGCATATTGAGTTTGCAGGTGTACACTCTGGCGATGCGACCATTCAGTTCCCGCCACAGAAGATATATATTGAAACCGTTAGGCGAATCAAGCGCGTGAGCCGTCAGATTGCCAAGGAACTGCATATCTCTGGCCCATTCAACATTCAGTTCATGGCTCGTGACAACGACATTCTTGTCATTGAATGCAACCTCCGGGCCAGCCGCTCCTTCCCGTTTGTGTCTAAAGTTCTCAAGCTTAACCTGATCGACCTGGCCACCAAGGTCATGCTTGGCTTGCCCGTAGAAAAGCCCAGCAAGAACCTTTTCGACCTCGACTATGTGGGCATCAAGGCCAGCCAGTTCTCTTTCAACCGCTTGCAGAAAGCCGACCCAGTGCTTGGAGTTGATATGAGTTCTACCGGAGAAGTGGGATGTTTGGGTGATGACACTAACCAAGCTTTGCTCAAGAGCATGCTCTCAGTTGGTCTGCGTATCCCCAAGCACACCGTGTTGCTTTCAACAGGCGGTGCAAAGCAGAAAGCCGAAATGCTGGATGCAGCCAAGATGCTTATCCAACATGGCTACGAGCTCTATGCTACAAGTGGAACGTCCAAATACCTCAAGGACAACGGTGTGGACAACACCATGGTTTATTGGCCTTCTGATGAAGGGAATGAACCTCAGGCTCTGACCCTGCTCCACGAAAAGAAGATCGACATGGTAGTTAACATACCGAAGGATTTGACTACTCACGAATTGACCAACGGTTACAAGATTCGGCGTGCAGCCATAGACCTTAATGTGCCACTGATAACCAACAGTCGCTTGGCCGGTGCCTTTATCACAGCCTTCTGTACTTTGAAACCCGAAGACATTGATATCAAAGCCTGGAGCGAATATTAATTTCAGGGAAAGGAATTGTTGAGATATGAGCCCCGGAAGTCTTTGTCTGACTTTTGGGGCTCAATTGCTTTGATGGAAAAGTAAAACGATGATGTTCTGACCATCAAATTGATTAATTCTTATGGTAAATGTTGGATTACTTGAACGAAAGCGTTAACTTTGCCATGAACACTGAAATGATAGACGGGAGAATAAGAAGTAGGCACAATCCCTTATAAATACAGGAGAATGAATAAACCTTATATATATATATTGCTTTTGACATCGTTGTTGTTAGCATCATGCGGTGGTGACGACGGACTTGACTCCCCCAAGCACGCCTCATCCACCGCTCAAGGACAAGAAGAGATGGCCGAAGTCATAGACAGTACATACGAATATCAACTTCCCATCATCTTCCATGTGTTCTATCAAGACAAAGACAACGCCAGTCAATATATACCGGCTGCACGCCTGAAGAATCTCCTGAGCTATGTCAATCAGATTTACCAAGGGGGAATCTACGGTGAAAGTGCCAATACGCACATTCGTTTTGAATTGGCAAAAAGGGATGAGAGTGGTCGGACCCTGCCTGTACCCGGAGTGGATTATGTCTATTATTCCGGTGAATACCCTATCGACGAGGTCACGTTCATGTCTTCAAAAGACCATACGAAGTACATCTGGGATCCCAACAAATACATTAATGTGATGTTTTATCCCTTTAAGAAAAAGGATAGCGGTGAGGTGTTGGGCATCTCACACATGCCTTTTACGGTGAAGGGGGACAAGAAACTTGAAGGCTTAGAGGAAATAGAAGATCGATACATTAGCAAAAAACAGTTGGGCTTTCCATTGTGTTCTTCCATCAACAGCATTTACGCAGGACAGTCCCCCTCCGGAGAATACTATCAGTCCAACCGCTACACAGCCATCGGTCATCAAACCAAATCGATTGTTGCATCCGACGTTGTCGTGACGCTCGCTCACGAATTGGGGCATTACCTGGGGTTGTTTCACATATTTACGGAAAATATTCGCAACACCCATGATGCCGACATCTTCAATTTTGCAGACTCTTGTGCCGATACGGATTACTGTAATGACACACCCTCGTATAACCGAAGTGAATACAACGCCTATCTCGACCATTATCTTGCAACCACCCAGCCGGAAATGCTGGATGTGTGGGATGTCCTGAAGCGTTCTGCCTGTGATGCGTCGCAATTCCATAGTGCCAATATCATGGACTACGCTTTTACACTGGGTTATAAAATATCGAAAGAACAAAAGGCACGCATGCGGCATGTACTCTATTACAGTCCGCTCATTCCCGGTCCCAAAAAGAATGGAATCAACAAGAAGACACGTGCTACGAATGGTTCACAAGACATCATCTATTCCCATCCGAGACTCATCAGGTAACATATTTCATTCCTCTGAAAACAACAACGAATGACCAAAACAACGTATAAAATAATGCCGCCAAGCATGCTGAATGCTAGCATTGCATTACCCTCATCCAAAAGCATCAGTAACCGGGCACTAATCATTAATGCATTGGCGGGTGCTCGATTCATGCCCGAAAACCTCTCCGACTGCGATGATACCGAAGTGGTTGTCAAAGCACTGACCAACCGTCCACCGGTGATAGATGTCAAGGCCGCAGGCACAGCCATGCGCTTTATGACAGCATATCTTGCTGTCACCCAAGGCGAACATGTCATCACGGGCACCAAGCGTATGCAGCACAGACCTATTGGTGTGTTGGTCGATGCACTCCGAAAATTGGGAGCAGACATCGACTACGAAGGCAAACAGGGCTTCCCACCCCTGCGAATCAAGGGCAAGGCTCTTCCCGGCGGTCGCCTCGTCATTCCCGGAGACGTGAGTTCACAGTATACGTCTGCACTGATGATGATTGGGCCTGTCTTGCAAAATGGACTGGAACTTCACCTTGCCGGAAACATCGTCTCGCGTCCATATATCGACCTTACGCTCTATATGATGAAGCAATATGGTGCCGATGCTGATTGGACAGGGGGTGATACCATAACCATTCGACCACAAAACTATACCTCCAGACCCTATGTGATTGAGAACGATTGGACCTCGGCAAGCTATTGGTACGAGATGATGGCACTCTACGACAATCATGAGGACACACTTGTTCTCAACGGACTGGCCGATGGTTCAAAACAAGGCGACTCTGCGGTGAAATATATATATTCCCTGCTCGGCATCAAAACCGCTTTTGAAAACGTGGAGAGCGAGCATCCCACTGCCGTCACCCTTGCTCACCGCATGGGACGGGTACAGCGGCTCGACTTTGACTTTGTGAACTGTCCGGACTTGGCACAAACGGTTGTTACATCATGCTGTGCCCTCGATATTCCATTTCATTTCACGGGATTGAGCAGTCTTAAAATCAAGGAAACCGACCGAATCGAGGCTCTTAAGACAGAATTGCGCAAGCTGGGCTATCTTATCAGGAGCGAAAACGATTCCGAACTCATATGGGAACATGGGCGATGTGACCCATCCTTCGAACCCATCGACACCTACGAAGACCATCGCATGGCGATGGCTTTCGCACCGCTGGCCATCAGGTTTCCCGGACTTCAAATCAACAATCCACAGGTCGTGTCCAAGTCTTATCCCAAATTCTGGGACGACCTGAAACTCGCCGGGTTCAAGATCGAATCCCTTTAAACCATCACCCACACCTTTCGGGGCAAACAACGCACCATCATGCTCATTCTCGCATTATCCCTCGTTGCCTTGGCTTTATTCACTGGCATCATTGGCATTATTTCTTACAGGCGACATGGTGAGACTCCTGTCATTACACCCACCTCGTCCGACTGCTCCACCTGCAGCGACCCAACCGCCTCCTGTGAGCAAATATGCATGATGAAAGCAGCCGTCAAGCCCATCGAGTATTTCGATGACGAAGAACTTGATGCTTACAAGGGCCGCCCATCGGATGCATACACAGATGACGAGACCGAACAGTTTGCCGAAATCCTTGAGACGCTGAGGTCTGAAGAGGTGAAGGCATGGAGCCGAAGTCTTGTCCTTCGGGGCATCAATATGCCCGATGGCATTAAGGACGAATATATAGAATTAGCCGGATAAAATGCCGATCAGCACTACTTTCCAAGGCAATAAATCGACGATTAACTGGTTATATAAGTGTTGAGAAGTCAATCTCATATTGAAAATTAAACCCCATATTATTTTTCCGGTCATGGCCTGCCTCTCGTTGTTCATCGCCGGATGTTCCACCGAGAAGAACACTGCAAAGTCCCGGTGGTGGCACTCGTTTAATGCCCGATACAACACTTATTATAATGGAAAAGTAGCTTATATAGAAGGGTCTCTCGAGAAAGAGAATGGCAACAAGGACAACTTCACAGAACTTATTCCCCTCTATACTGTTGGCAACAAAAACAGTATTTCACTCGGCAAGGGCAATTTTGACCGGGCGATTGAGAAAGCCGAAAAAGCCATCAAGTTGCATAGCATCAAACGTCGTCCCGTGTGGAACAAGCGTGGCCGGAAAACCGAGCGCGACATCGAGTGGTTGGGGCGCAAAGAGTATAATCCCTTCCTGTGGAAAGCCTGGATGCTGATGGGGCGTGCCCAATTTTATCAAGGCGATTTCGATGCCGCCTCTTCCACGTTCAGCTACATGGCCCGCCTCTACGAGACACAACCGGCCATCTACGGTCGTGCAAAAGCATGGCTCGCCAAGAGTTATATCGAAAACAACTTTCTCTATGATGCCGAGGATGTAATCAGGAACATGCAGCGAGATTCCATTCATTGGCGTGCGCAAAAGGAATGGGACTACACCCTGGCCGACTACTATATTCACATCCAACAATACGAACAAGCCATCCCATACCTTAAAAAGGTTATCAAACATGAGATGCGCAAGAAGCAGAAGGCACGCGAATACTTCCTGCTGGGACAGTTGCAGGCGGCCTTGGGAAATCATCAGGAAGCCTACAAAGCCTATCAAAAGGTCATTCGGCAAAACCCACCTTATGAGCTGGAGTTTAATGCTCGCATAGCCCAAACGGAGGTGATGGCCGATGCACAGTACAAGAAAATGATTACCAAACTGAAACGCATGGCCAGATCAGACAAAAATAAGGATTATCTTGACCAGGTGTACTATGCCATTGGTAATATTTATTTAAGCCGCCGCGACACCATGCAAGCCATAGCCAACTATGAGCGCGGCAACACCAAAGCCACGCGAAATGGTATTGAGAAGGGCGTCTTGCTCCTCAAGTTAGGCAATCTGTACTGGGATAAGGAAAAATATAATGATGCGCAGCGTTGCTATGGCGAGGCTATCGGATTGCTCGACAAAGACCGCAAAGACTATGAAACGCTTTCCAAACGGTCGAAGGTACTCGACGAGTTGGTACCGTTCACCGATGCCGTACAACTGCAGGATTCCTTGCAGGCACTGGCCGTGATGAGCGAGAATGATCGCAATGCAGCTATCGACCGGGTGATCGAGGCACTGAAAAAGAAAGAAAAGGAAGAAAAAAAGCAGCTGGCCGAACAAAATGCCCAGCAGGTGATACAGAAAAACAGTTCCATGGGCACCACTTCTCCAACTCCGCCGCGCCCTGTCGCCGGTATGCAGCAGCAAAATGGCGCATGGTATTTTTACAACCCCATGGCCGTCCAGCAAGGTAAACAGCAGTTCCAACGCATGTGGGGCAAGCGAGACAACGTGGACAACTGGCAGCGTGTGAACACCACCGTGGTGGATGGATTGGGTGCCGTCGACGAGAGTATCGGCCTGACAGACGTGCAACGCGACTCGATAGCCCGGGCAGAAGCCGTGGCCGACTCGCTGCAGCAAATAGCCGACAGCGCACAAAACGACCCGCACAAGCGCGAATACTACATGGCACAGATTCCGTTTACCGAAGATCAGGTCAAGGCCAGCAACCTGCTGATTGTCGACGGACTCTATAACAGCGGTGTGATTTTCAAAGACAAACTCGACAACCTGCCTCTCAGCGAGAAGGCGCTCACACGCATCGTTCAACAATACTCCACCTTTGAGAAAATGGACGAGGTTTATTATCACCTCTTCCTGCTTTACTCCAGGAAAGGAGAACCCCAGTTGGCCGAAAGCTATATCAGCAGACTGAAAAGCGAATATCCCAAGAGCCAGTGGACCCAAGTGCTCACCGACCCCTACTTTACACAAAACGCACGACAAGGCGTACATCTTGAAGACTCGCTCTATGCTGCCACCTACGAGGCTTTCAAGGCCGATCGACTTGCAGAGGTGCAGGGCAACACCCGGATTTCTGAGAAACGTTTCCCGCTGGGAGCCAACCGAGACAAGTTCTTGTTTATCGGAGGATTGAGCAAGCTGAACAGTGGCGATGGAGACGGATGCCTTGCTGATATGAGGATCGTGGTGGAGAAATATCCGCAGAGCAGACTGGCCGAGATGGCCGGAATGATTATCAACGGCGTGAAGGAGGGGCGCCGTCTGCGCGGTGGCAAATTCGACCTTGGCGACGTGTGGGCTCGCCGCAGTGTCGTGCTGAGCGACAGCGACTCCATCCATGCGCGCAAACTGAGTAACGAGCGCAACACCAACTTCGTGTTCATGCTTGTTTATCAACCCGACTCTGTGAACCAGAACAAGTTGCTCTTCGAACTCGCGAGGTATAACTTCACAAGCTATCTGGTCCGCGATTTCAATATCAACGTGGAAGAGGGGAAGGGCGTGAACCGTATGATGATCAGCGGATTCCGCAATTATGATGAAGCATTACAATATGGTCGACAACTGCTCAAACAGCAAGAAGTGGCACTCCACATGGGCAAGGCACGACCTGTGATCATCAGTGAGGAGAACCTGCCGTTGCTCGGCACGAACTTCAGTTACGACGAGTACAGCAAATTCTACACCAAACACTTTGCCCCGCTCAAGATTTCCACGTTCCATCTGCTCACCGAGCCGGCCAGTGTTACGGTTAGACCCACCGAAAAATCAGATACTCCTGTTTCGGAAAGCGATATCGACGACTTCCTCAACAACACCATTATTATACCCGAGGAAACAGCGCCGCCGGCCGAAACCGTCATTCCCATGGAGGAAAAACCTGCAGAAACTCCGACAGGAACAACGGTAGTGCCTGCTGAAACCACGCCAACGGAGCAACTCGGAACCACGACAATTCCCGTCGAGAAGCCCGTATCGACTCCACCACCAGCTGGCACCACGGTAATCCCCACTGACAATCTGCCGGTGCAAAAACCAACCGAGTCCAAACGCACCACTCCGATTCGGCCGACAAACCCTGTCAAGACCGAAACACCGCCTCGCCGTCCCCGACCAAACATTATCAATGGAGCAGAGATTATCTTGGACAACGTAGATAGCATTCCACCAAGCAAGGCACGCCCCAGAAGTGCAACCAAGCGCACCGGAACCAAAACCAACGCCTCCAAAACGACAGGCAACAAGACCACCAATGGTCAAAACAAGACAAACCCACCCAAGAAGGCCGAAAACAAAAAAAACACTTTCGACCTTGAGGACGAGTACTATGAATTAGAGGGATTTTAACTATGAGCAACGGAATTATACTGTGGGTCGACGATGAGATAGAACTTCTCAAAGCCCATATCCTATTTTTAGAAAAGAAAGGTTACGACGTCAGCACCGTGAGCAACGGAACCGACGCGATCGAGTTATGTTCGCAGCAATCGTTCGACATCATCTTGCTCGACGAGATGATGCCCGGACTTTCCGGACTTGAAACCCTGCAGAGCATCAAGGAGATACAGCCACAAACACCCGTGGTGATGGTGACCAAGAGCGAAGAGGAAAATATCATGGATCAGGCCATAGGTTCAAAGATAGCTGACTATCTGATCAAACCGGTCAACCCCAGTCAAATCCTTCTGACGCTGAAGAAGAACATCCACCGCAAGGAAATTGTAACCGAGGTGACACAAAGTGGATACCAGCAGCAATACCAGCAACTCGGCATGCAAATCAGCGATTGCAAGGACTATTCCGACTGGATGAATGTTTACAAAAAGTTGGTGCATTGGGAGGTGGAACTCAGCTCCACGGAGAGTCAGATGACGGAAATGCTCCAAATGCAAAAGGAAGAGGCCGACCTTGGCTTTGCCAAATACATCAAGAAAAACTATATGGACTGGGTGGACCCGAATGCCCCCATTACCAATCGCCGTCCGGAAGGACAGCCCCTGATGAGTCCCGGACTTTTCAAAGAGAAAATCTTTCCGGCCCTCAACGCCGGCGAGAAAGTGTTCCTGATCGTTATCGACAATTTCCGATGGGATCAATGGAAGTTGCTGGCTCAGGAAATCGGCGACCAGTTTGATATTGAGGAAGATATGTATATGAGCATCTTGCCCACGGCGACGCAGTATGCCCGCAATGCCATTTTTAGCGGACTGATGCCCACCAAGATAGCCAAGATGTACCCGGAACTATGGGTTGATGAAGATGAGGAAGAGGGCAAGAATCTCAACGAGGCACCCCTCATCCAGACACAAATAGAACGTTTTCGCAGGCACGACAAGTTTAGCTATTACAAGATCAACGACTCAGCCGCTGGCGACCAACTTCTTCAGCAATACAACACGCTGAAAGATAACGACCTGAATGTTGTCGTTATTAATTTCATCGATATGCTTTCGCATGCCCGAACGGAGTCGAAGATGGTGCGCGAGCTTGCCAATAACGAGAGTGCCTACCGCAGCATCACGCTGAGTTGGTTTCGCCATTCTGTCATGTCAGACTTGTTCAGACGCCTGGCACAGAGCGACTACAAGATTATTCTGACCACCGATCACGGCTCTATACGTGTTTCGAACCCCATAAAAATTATCGGCGACCGAAACACCAATACCAACCTGCGCTACAAACTTGGCAAAAATCTCAGCTATAATGCCAAGGAAGTGTTTGTCATCAAGGAGCCACACAAAGCACAACTCCCCGCGCCAAATGTCAGCACAAGCTATGTCCTGGTCTCTGGCGACAACTTTTTTGCCTATCCCAACAACTACAATTATTATGTCTCTTATTACAAAGACACCTTCCAGCATGGAGGTATCTCCATGGAGGAAATGCTGATTCCCCTCGTGACCATGAAGGGCAAGAAGCGGTAAACTTGACTTGCCCGTTTTCTTGAGAAACATCTACGAGAGGGTCTGTCGATAGAACAGATACTCAAAATTCCCCGATCCCACCCTCATCTTCTCGTTATAGTCAACTAATGGTCGTGCTAAATGCAATATGCGAAATGCAACATGCGTGGTTATGCTGGGATGTGCTACATGCAGAAATGGCGATTCGAACGCCATCGGATCCCCGCTCCGATAACCATGATCTTTTTAGTTCGCACCTATAACAGAGAAGACTACCATCTAAAAAACTATCGTTTTATTCTTCCAAGTCGGTTGAAAAGTTCAACCCCTGAATCCGGATATCCAACTCGCGCAGCTGTTTCGAATACTGATCGATTTGGCGTCCGAGTGCCTTGATATCTATCGTGGTGACAACTTTGATTTCCGACCGGCTGTAGCGTTCTTGCGATTCGGAGGACTTGTTGAACACATCGCGCAAAGATGAAATGCGCAACGCGAGCACATCTTTCTCGGCCATCAGCTCCGTTAAAGTCTTACCCCCGTCCTGGGTATGCATGTTGGTTTTGTTGATTCGGAAGATCAAGGTCTGCAATCGGTTCAGACAGCTATCCAGTTCCTTCATCAGTTCGGAGGGATCCTCTGAAGGAGCCTCACCTTCTTGGATTCTTACGTTGTTGAGCAAGCGACTTCTGAGCTGCTCGATTTTCCTTTGCGTGTCTTTACGAATGGCTAATGCTTCTGCGAGTTTCATATTGTGGAGTTTTTATGTGATGACCGTGTTGATGTCCGGACATTGTCCTGACGGTTTCCACAAAATTAATCAAAAATTTCAGAATAATCGATGAGTTCGTATTTCTTTCTTTTGTTTTTCATTAATTTTTCACATTTTTCAACAAGTAAAGAGTACTCGGCAATTGTCATTTTGCCCATGTTTTGTAAGAATCTATTGCCTGTTAGGACGTCGATGAAAACGAGTGAAATAGAAAATAAAGCAGGGCGATGAAGCCCTGAAATCGCATTTTTTCGGTGTTGAAATCGTGAAAGTGTTGCGTTGAAGGCCTATCGGCATTGCGATTACAGCCTAACGACAATGCCTCTAAGCCTTGAGCGCACCGCGAGAAAGCCTTCATCATGGTGCGGTTAGACCCGAACGGCAGGACCTTTGGAAAAATATAATGGTCGAATAATTTTTAATAAGGTCGTACAACTCTGAATGACAGCATGTTGTGAGAAAACTTGAAATACGAGCGTATTTCAAGCCACAAGATTTCTTTTTTCGTAGACGCCAATTATAGAAGGGTGTTTGTCTTGTTTTTTCATCGTAGATTTCGGAATCAGTCTCCCGTTTTTTTGTTCTCAACAGGCTCATATGTCGCGATTTTTATGTAAATTTGCGTTTGTATAATATTAAAAGCGATTTCTAAATAATGATGAAACGATTTTTCCTCTTTGCCCTCCTGCTGACAGCTACATGCTCGATTCATGCACAAAAACGACAGTTCAGGGGAGCTTGGATACAAGCAGTGAACGGACAGTTCCAGGGAATGTCGCGTGACTTGATGCAGCAAACCCTTGTTGAACAGCTCAACACTTTGCAACAAATTGGCGTGAATGCCATTATATTTCAAGTGCGTCCGGAGTGCGACGCCCTTTATGCCAGTCAGCTTGAACCATGGAGCAGGTTTCTCACCGGTGTGCAAGGACGTGCTCCCCAACCTTATTGGGACCCCTTGGCATGGATGGTGGACGAGTGTCACAAACGGGGAATGGAAATTCACGCGTGGATCAATCCGTATCGTGCCAAGACCAAAGGCACTATCCAACTGGCCAATACCCACATTTCCATGATGCGCCCCAACAGCTATTTCGTGTACGACAATCAGTACATTCTTAATCCTGCGCTGAAAGAAAACCGTGATTATATTTGCAGGGTTGCCGATGATATTGTGTCTCGTTACGACATCGACGGATTCCATATCGACGATTATTTCTATCCTTATCCGGCTCCGGGGCAGCTCATTCCCGACCAACAATATTATCAAACCAGCCGAGGTGGATTTGCGACAATCGGTGACTGGCGCCGCAACAATGTCAATCTTTTTGTGAAACAACTTGGCGAGACCATTCATCGACGCAAGCCATGGGTGAAGTTTGGCGTGTCTCCATTTGGCATTTACCGTAACCAATCTTCCGACCCCAAGAATGGTTCTGCAACCCATGGTCTTCAAAACTATGATGATCTTTATGCCGACGTCTTGCTATGGGTGAACAATGGATGGATAGATTATTGTGTGCCGCAGGTGTATTGGCAAATAGGGCATCCTGCAGCCGACTATGCTACGCTGATCAAATGGTGGGACAAGCACGCTTCCAACCGCCCCTTGTTCATCGGGGAAGACGTGGAACGCACCACTAAATATCCTGATCCACAGAATCCTGCCAGCCATCAGCTGCCGGCCAAACACCGCCTGCATCAGCAGATGCATCATGTCAACGGGGTGGTGTTATGGTATGCCAAGGCAGCGGTCGACAACGTGGGGAATTATGCTTCGGTGCTCCGCCATTCCTATTGGAAGTATCCTGCCTTGCAGCCTCGGATGAGTTTTATTGATTCAAAAAATCCTAAAAAGCCACGTAAACTGAAGGCTGTGTGGACCAGTGACGGTTATGTGCTGTTCTGGAAGGCGCCCAGAGGGAAGAAGTGGGACGATAAGGCTGTCAAGTATGTGGTTTACAGATTCAACAACGGTGAGCGTATCAACACGGATGATCCGTCTAAGATTTTTGCCATTACGCAGCGAACGTTTGTCAATCTGCCCTACGACAAGGGTAATGTCCGCTACACCTACGTGGTGACGGCTTTGGATAGAATGTCGAATGAGAGCAAAGCCAAGAAGAAAAAGGTAAAGCTATAGACAGCCATGCGATTCCTTTGTAGCTTAGTCGACGGACTTTCGTCGTCGATGTTACATGCAAAATCAAATGGTCATCAACAAAATTCTCCCCATCGTTCTTGTTGAATGATGGGGAGAATATTTTGTTTTGTTGTTTGGAAAAAGTATTTTGTTTTAGAAGTCGCTGTCATCGCTGAGTTCCTCTGCCTCGTAGTTCAGGTCTTCAGGATCAGCGTCGTAGGTCGTGCGATAGCTTTCTTCAGTGAGCTTGTCCTCATCGAAACCATCGTCTTCGTCGTCTTGCTTGAAGTTGTCTTCAGGCAGTTCTTCATCATCTTCAAAGTCTTCGATATCGTCATCAGCTTTGCCCTTGCCACCTGCTTTGGCCTTGTACATTTCCTTTTCTGGTTTTTCCTTGGCAAAAATGGCTTCTACCCATAGTCCTTTGGGGATTTCGAGCACCTCAAAACCGTCGGCAAGCTTTTTCTTATAGAGCCCGCCTTCTTTGTGAAGTCGGTCCTTGGGTAGGGTGGTGGTTGAAATGTCAAATCCCGATTCAATAATATCCTGCACGCTCTGTGACAGCGATCCCCATCCTCCACCGAAGTTTCGCTCAAGCACCTCGATAAGTTTCGGGGCGGAGATGTGGCGGATGTTCTCGTAGGTCAGGTCGGTAACCCGCTGTATCGGCCGCTTTTTGACAGCAAATTTTTGCTTGGCACTTTCACTGGTACGAATCAAACCGATTTTGAAGCCACGTGCTTCGTATTTCTTGATAACCTCCGGTTTGTCAATTTTCACTTCTTCAAGGTCAAACGCACTGCGGATGATGTCAGTATAGCGTCGCATGTTTTCTTTCAAATCTGCATCGCGTTCAGCAGCTTCCCACATACGAAACACATCGCTCTCCTGAATATCCCAAACGTTGCTCTTGGTCAATGTCTTAAATGTAATGGCTTTCTTATCTTTCATTTTTGCACGTCATATTGGTTGCAAAAATAGGTATAAATTTATAATCCACAAACATTTCACGATTTTTTTTCGTTCGTTTCTAAAATACAGGAAGGAAGGCATGAAAAATGGCTATATTTTGATTAACTTCGCATCATGAAATTCTACCCAAACCCTTTTATGATGACCTACAAGACGATATTCAACAGGTTTGTCGTGCTTTTATTCTGTAGCTTATTCCCATCATTACTTCCGGCACAGTCAGGTTTCGGCAATGCGGAATTATGGAATGAGAGATGGCTTTTTAATCTGGCCGACGATTCCATTTCAATAGCCCCGAATTACGATGATTCCAAATGGCGGTCGGTCGACTTGCCACACGACTGGTCGGTGGAACATCCCATGTCACCCCATCTGGCCTCGTGCACAGGATACCTTCCGGGAGGTGTGGCCTGGTATCGCAAACATTTTAATGGCAGCAGCTTAGGGGAGGATGCCAAGAAGTATATTTATTTTGAGGGCATCTATAATCGCTCGCACGTTTATCTCAATGGTCACCTCTTGGGTTATCGACCAAGTGGTTTCGCTGCACTCTGCTACGACATGACCCCTTACCTCAATACCGATGGCGACAACGTTTTGGCCATACGCGTGGATCACAGTCGCTCTGCAGACAGCCGCTGGTACACCGGGTCGGGCATCTATCGCAATGTTTATTTGGTCAGGTCGGCGGCCACTCACTTTTCGTTATGGGGCAACACGTGGAGTCTGAAGAACATCTCTCGGTCTCGGGCCACGATTAATTTCGACTTGGATGTGGAGAACCCCAATGGTGTCTTGACAGCTGAGGTGAGCCTGAAAGACGCTGAAGGTTCTGAAGTTGCGCGCCGTCGTGTGAAGATTGGCAGCTCGGGAAAGACTCATGCCGAACTTGTCGTGAGAAATCCTAAGCGCTGGTCGCCAACTTCACCTTATTTATATACGGCTCACATCAGACTCTTGCGCAATGGACGGGACATCGATTCTGACCGCATGCCCGTGGGTATTCGCACACTTCGATGGGATCCCAACAAGGGATTTGCATTGAATGGTCAGTGGATGAAGGTCAAGGGAGTGTGCCTGCACGAAGATGCCGGCGTGTTGGGCAATGCTGTTCCGGCTCCGGTCTGGGAGCGTCGGCTGAAAGAATTGAAATCCATTGGTGTCAATGCCATACGTATGAGCCACAACCCTCATGCGCCGATGATCTATGATTTGTGCGACCGCCTTGGACTGTTGGTGATGGATGAGGCCTCCGACGAGTGGGAATTTCCCAAGCGTAAATGGTTAGAGGGGTGGAATGTTGGTACGCCGGGATTTCAGGGAACGTTCGACTATTTCGAGGAATGGATCGACCGCGACGTGCGAGACATGGTTCGTTGCAACCGCCGTCATCCCAGCATCTTTATGTGGAGCATTGGCAACGAGGTGGATTATCCTAACGACCCGTACTCGCACCCAGTGCTCAATGGCAACAGCATTACCCAACCCATGTATGGTGGATATGACGAACATGCCCCTCACGCAGAGCGCATAGGGCGGATTGCCAAGCGATTGGCCGCAGTGGTCAGAGGTGAAGATCGCACGCGTGCCGTGACAGGAGCCCTGGCCGGTGTGGTGATGAGCAACGAAACGGCATATCCGGAAGCGGTGGATGTGGTGGGATATAACTACACCGAAAGCCGTTACGCGGAAGATCACAATAAATATCCTAACCGTGTGATTTATGGATCGGAAAACCGGCACGACTTCCCCGCTTGGAAGGCCGTGAGGGATCATGACTTCATTTTTGGTCAATTCCTTTGGACTGGCATTGACTATCTGGGCGAAAGCGGACGTTGGCCTTCGCGCGGCTCAGAGCCAGGACTGCTCAATCTTGGCGGGTTCAGAAAGCCGTTAGGTTGGTGGCGTGCTGCTTTGTGGAGCGACAAGCCGTCCACTTACATCGGGGCTTATCCCTTTCGCACAAGAGATGGGCAGCGCGGAAGTAGGCGGAGAGGTGGCGACGCTCCGTCGATCTACGCACAAGATGTGTGGAATTTCGACGAGGGACAGGCCGTGCGTGTCGTGTGTTATACCAATCAGGCGAAAGCACAGTTACGTTTAAATGGAAACATTGTGGGCGAAGCCAAGGCTCCGGAGGTCGAGTCGGGCATTGTTTATTGGGATATTCCATATCAGTCGGGCACCTTGATAGGAGAGGGGCTTGACGAATCAAGCTATGAAATAAAAACCAGTGGTCGTCCTTATGCTTTGCAAGCCAAAATATTGGATGCGCAAGACGCTTTTTATCAGATAGAACTTTGTGTAATCGACGAGCATGGAGTCGTGGTCAAGTTGGCAGATAACGAAATTACATGCACGGTACTAGGCCAAGGCAGTTTGTTGGGCATGGAGAACAGCAACAACCGGGATATCACCAATAAGCGCGACAATCGTGAACGTGTGTATGGCGGACGCATGATGGTCTATATCAGCAATGGATCCGGCGTTCGCTTCTCTTCACCTTTGCTCAAAGGTTGCGAACTTAAATTCGTTCCTCGGGACTGACAAGACACCCCTCGGATAGGCTTACGTCCAAAACTCCGACTCACTTCCGGGTTCCATCTCCGCGTTGCATTTGGGACAAGTGTGCTTGTCCCATTCTGTAATCTTGCTGCTTCCGCAGTGCAAGCACAGCCGTCCGACAATGCCGCTGAACGAGGGGGCGGAGTCGCCGATAACTCCGCCTACCACCAATGGCTGAATGGTGTGGCAATCCGGACAGTTCATCATGATGATGTGTTGCCCCATGAAACCACGCCCCTCATACACATCGGCCGTATATCCGCACTGTCGGCACCTGTATTTAACAATTCTGCCCATCTCCAGAATAATAGGAAACAAACCGCTTGGCAATCTTCATGTAATCATGATGACGCCGTATATATTCAATGCTTTGGCGCTTGAGTTCGAGAAGATGTTGTGGATTCAGCACCAAACGCTCTATTTCTCGGAACACGCTCTCATAGTTAGGCTCCACGTTCACAATCGGTCTTAGCTCTTTCTCCCCAATGATATCGTAGTTCTCGGGTTCGCCTCCGCCTATGCAGACAATCCCGCGACTCATAGCCTCCAGTGCATTCATGGCCGGGGTATAGCTATAGAGTTGATCGAGAATTGCATCCGAACTGTTCATCATCTCCACGTATTGGGCAAACGGAACTCCCTCGGCGATTTTTAGATTCAGCCTTCCCGGGTATTTCCTGCTAACGGCCTGCGCCGCAGCCAGCATCACGTCGGTACCTTTATAGACGCTCCTGCCCTTGCTTATTCCTATGAAAATATCCACCGGATCATTCTGTCGCTTCGATGCTATCTTAATGTTGGGCTTGGGTTTGATGGGGAAGGGGATGAACGTCGTCTTTTCTTGGAACAGCGGATGATAGCACGCCCAATACTCATAGAGTCCGCAGACTATACCGTCACAGTCCTGGGCCATGTGTTTGTTGAGTCTTTCCTTGGCCGTCCCCAGCCAGTCCTGTCGCTCCTGAACGGCAATCGGCGTTTGTCGGAGGTCTTCTCCTATATTAAAATCACTGTATCTCAACATCTTCCGGGTAACATTCTCGTGCACCCAATAGTAATCCATCCCAAAGGCTCCCATGATTACTTTCGTGTTGTGACGGCGAAGCCATTGGTAGAGCATCATCACGCGTTCAGCCTTGAGTTCCACAAACATAGGGTTGATGACCTGCACCACATCATATCCGCTCATGCGCGGCAGGTTCATGATGATTTTCCCTATCAGCCTCATGCCTCCTATCTTTCCCGGCTTCCTCTCGAGGTCGACGTCCCGGGGATAGTTTTTCCAGAAGTCGCCGTTGCTGGCCACGGTCACATCATGCCCCAGCCGCCTTAGCCCCTCGGCCAATGTAGCATGCACATTGCTGTATTCGCCCAGTAAAAGTATATTCATGACCTGATGCTATCAGAGAGTTCGGGGGCAGGTTTGACGTTTCATCTTATCGTTAACAGGAGAATCCATCGCCCAATAGAACTGTCGACGAGCTTTTTGAACACCCTGTATTTCTTCGTATAATTCTTGTCCGGAAGCGGATACAAACCATATCGCCGGAGTCTGTTCATAGCCTTGTTCAGCTGCTTGTGGCTGTGTGTAAGCTTGATGGTGTTGTATAGGTAGTCCATCGAAAGTTGTGCAATGCGCCGATTCACAGCCATCTGGTCTGTCTCGGGTAGCGTTTCAGCAATGTCGCGCAACTTCAGGATGACATGTATCGTGTCGCTTTGCCTTTTGACGGTGTGTCTCCTGCCTATCTTGTTTAATCTCGACCCTCCGCGTTTACGATAGAAATATGCCTCCGACTTGGTGGAATACACCTGCTCTGCCCGCAGCATGAGCTGGGGAGTGAACTCCTCGTCCTCGTGCAGGATACCGGGTGTGAATCGCAGCGAACCCAAGATGCTTCGCTTGAAAAGGTATCCGCAGGCCGAAGCCCGCAGGTTGTTGTGTCGCATGAAGGACACGCCCGACACCGGCCCATCGTATATAAAGGGCACCTCGGGTTGCGTCTTGGTGGTTTCGTGAAACAGCACGACGTCAGCCTCACGGAATCTTATGATGTCGAGACAGTGCTCGTAGGGAGCCTGAATGATGTAGTCGTCGCCATCCACGAACTGTATAAATTTGCCCGTTGCACATTGCAGCCCCCGATTTCGGGCAGCCGAAGGTCCCTGGTTAGGCTGACGTATATAGGTGATCTGGTCCTGAAGGTCAGTCAGATTGTTGAGAGCTGGGATGTCGGAACCATCGTCCACAATAATAATTTCACGCTCATCTCTGGCCAGCGACAACCGCAGGATGCTCTCGATGCACTCGCGTATCATCTCGGCTGGCAGGTCAAATGTGGTGACGATGAAGCTGATCAGCGGATTCGATGGAATATTTTGTGAAGTTGGCATAAGCGTTTCAGTCCGATAAGATGTAATAATCTCAGCTTGAAAGTGTGTTTAAAGGGCAGGGTGGGGAAATATTTAGATATCATACCGCGCTCCCGATAAACATCCAACTGAATATTTAACACATGGGCATAATAGTCTTTCAGATAGCGGTTTATCTCCTCTTTATCTTTGCGCTTCCTCATGGCTTTGCGTATGTCGGCCAGTGTTCGAGTATGGGCTTCAAGCAGGTTGGACAGGTCCTTGCCATTAGCCGTTTCCGTGATGCCCTTAGGGTTGTGACAGTAATAGTACAGCCCCACATCGGTGGTGGCCACCCGCTTGCAGTTTTTAAGAATCTCGGGTAGGGTAAAGACATCCTCAAACACTTTATTTTTAGGGTATCTCACGCCCTTGAATACCTCGCGCTTGTATATCTTGTTCCAAGCATACGCGTGCTTGTAGGCCTCGCCCTCCAGCCAGTAGGCCATCATATCGGTGTAATCCTTGCGCTGGAATTGCAGTCGGTTACGCTTCTTGGAGCCATAGTGTTCATAGACCGGATATTCCAGCATGTCGTAATCCGGACGAGTGTTAATGATTTCGAAGAGCGTCTTGAAGCTCTCGTCAGCGATGTAGTCGTCGCTGTCAACAAATGTGATATATTCGCCGCGGGCCTTGCTGATACCCGTGTTGCGAGCATTGCTCAGGCCGCCGTTTTGCTTGAGATGCACAACTTGGAACCGCCTGTCGCGCTTGACGTATTCATCGCAGATGGCACTACTGCCATCCGTCGAAGCATCATCGACGAGTATGCCCTGCCAGTCTCTGAACGACTGGTTGGCAATGCTGTCGAGGCAGCGGGTCAGCGTGCTCTCCGCCTGATATATGGGGATAACTATACTTAATTTCATAATGCAAAGATAATAAATGTTTTGCATTTACGTTAACATTACGATGGAAAAACAAGCAAGCGATAATTCCTATTCCCACATATTAAAATATACAGGTCTGTTCGGTGGTGTTCAGGGGTTGAACATCCTTATCGGGCTTGTGCGCAACAAACTTGTGGCCCTGATTCTGGGGCCTGAGGGCATGGGGTTGGTGTCGCTTTTCAACTCCACCATCAAGGTAGTTTCCGACTCGACCAACTTCGGCATCGCCATGAGTGCGGTCAAGAATATATCCGAATCCATCGAGTCGGGCGACGAAGAGCGTTTGCACCATGTCATCGGAACGGTGAGAACCTGGAGTCTTCTTACTGCCCTGCTGGGCATGCTGCTTTGCATGGCATTGAGTCCATGGCTCAGCGACTGGACGTTTTCATGGGGCAACCACACGCTTCACTTTGTTTTGCTCTCTCCGGTTATAGCCCTGCTGGCTGTCACGGGCGGAGAGGCTGCCATCCTCAAAGGTGGGCGACATCTGAAAGCCTTGGCCGTGGTGAGCGTTTACAACATGATTTTCGCATTGCTGTGCTCCGTGCCGCTGTTCTACTTCTTTGGTCAGGCGGGCATCGTGCCCTCGATATTCCTGATGGCGCTGATGCAGTGTGTACTGACCATAGCCTATTCCTACAGACTCTACCGACCTTCCTTTTCCTTCTCCCGGCAGCATTTCCAGGAGGGCGAGGGCATGATCAGATTGGGATTGGCCTTTGTCTTGGCCGGAATTTTTGGTAGTGGCGCCGAGTTTGTGCTGCGTTCCTATCTAAATAATGTGGCCGGCCTTGACATTGTGGGACTCTACAATTCTGGTTTCGTACTGACCATGACATACACAAGTATGGTGTTCTCGTCCATGGAGGCCGATTATTTCCCCCGCCTGTCGGGCATCAGGCAGTTGGGAGGAGAACTCAACCTAACCGTAAACCGGCAGATCGAGGTGTCGGTGCTGATCATTTCGCCCATGCTTGTGTTCTTCATGGTTTCCCTGCCCATCGTACTTCCATTTTTATTCAGCCGCGAGTTTCTGCCCATGCAGGGAATGATGCGACTCACCCTTCTGGCCATGTATTTCCGCGCTGTCAACCTGCCCATGGAGTATATAGCCCTGTCGCGCGGCGATTCGCGGAGCTTTTTGTTTCTGGAGGCTGCCTATTATGTCATGTTCTTGCTGATGGTTATCCTGGGCTGGCAGTGGGGAGGACTAACGGGTACGGGCGGAGCCCTGTTGGCATGTACCGTTGCCAACTTCCTGATGGTACTGGTATACGTGCGATGGAAATACCGCTTTTGGCTTTCCGGCGACGTGCTGACCAATACGATGGTTCAGGTTTTACTGGGTCTTGTGGCATGCTTCTTCACATTTTCGCTCACGGGCGTGACCTACTGGCTGATGGGATCGGTCATGACCTTGGCTTCACTGTTGTTTTCGATTCGGATTCTACACGCCAAGACTCATCTGTGGAACTCGCTGAAAAGCCGTTATTTCCGGCGATTCCGCAAGAAGTAGGGCGTCTGCTCACTCCAGTTGTCGAGTGGGCTCGAAGTGACGTAGACAACCGGACTTGGGGTTTCCTGAACTGACGATATACGTATGAAAATATCCGACAAACACCCATTTATATTTAGCTGATTTGAAAAAGAAAGTGCGATGGCCTGAAATTCTCCGAAATTTCAGGCATTTTATAATCGTTTGTTTTTCTGGAAGTTATACTGCTTTTGTTAAAAAGTAGAGCGCACAGAGGCAGGGTGGGGTTGCGGTTAAGCCTTTTTCGCATCGCGAAAAGGGCTTTGTGGCCCGATGATTAGACTTTAGTGACCTGACGTTTCAGCTTTTGTCGCAGCGCCATTGGATAGCAACGGCAGAATCACCTCATTTTTTGCACCGTCTCCCGGTTCGGAAATTGTCAAAAAGGTGGCGTGTTTCTTTCTGTAGCATCCATGCAAGATGCCCAACTTATGGTGAAGAACATTTGACAGCTGACGGAATTGAGGAAACCTAAAGAATATGGATAAAATATATAAATGTGATGACAAAAAATAAGAATAAAAGACAATTATGTGTACTTTTGTGACGATAAGTTACAAATAAGGTCCTGACAACGAAACCGTCCAATAAAACGAACATGAAAGAAATACGAATTTATCAAAGCCTGCGAAAAAATATGCTTTGGGCTATCCTATGCTTTGTTTTTGCCTTAGGCGGATATTTTATTCTCACAGATGCCAGTACAAGCTGGCCAACAAAAGTATTTGGCGGCGGATTGGGAATTATATTTTTCGGTGGTGGCGGATTGTTTCTCATTCTATCAACCGTCTATAACCGAATTCGTCAAATTCCGCTTTTAATAATCCATGAAGATAGATTGGAATTATACGAACAGGTAAAGGGATCCTATCATACCATCTATTTTACGGATGTAAAGCGTTTTCGGTTAATAAAAATCCAATCTACCAAACTGATTGCCGTTGATTATAAGGTAACGTCATTGATACATAAGATAGAGGAATCATCGGCTTTAACGCAGCGTATAATGGTATTGAATTTCGATGTGTCCGGAGCAATTGAAGGCCTTCCTGCTGATAATCTGACTATGAACGGGAAAAAGATATGTGACATATTAAACGAACACTTGAATCAAAATGTATGAATAGGCAATAGATATTTTGGCAGGAAAAAAGAAAACGAAAAATTAATCGATAAGCCATTCGTAAATTCTATCAAGATCACACATTTTAATAACCATTTTGAAATAAAAGTCAGTAAAATGAATAGGAATATTTTTTCTGCAACAATAATCGTTATTTTGCTGTATACAGGTTGTAACAATGTTAATAATAGAAAGATGGCAGTGTTATCTCTTCGAGAACTACCGAACTTTGTGCAAGATACATTGAGGAAACTACCTATAGATAAATATGGATGCTATCCTGATTTAATAGATTTCACAAATAAATTTCATTATAGAAGTACAACTATAGGTCCTTGGCAACACAAACAGATCCTAACAGATTCCATAAATCAGGTTTCCTACTCATTCTCTTATGATACTCCCCGACCATTTATTGTCACTTCAACATTTATTGCTTTTCCAATGACCTATGTTAATTCTCTAAATATTTTTAAATTGGATACATTGTCTTTTAGGATTGTTTATATAGAATAATGTAATGCTACAATTGGGGGTAATAATCTAAAACAGTGGGTAATGCTCCAAATCGAGAACTTTCTCTTCCCGTAGACTTGATTTCCAGCATATTGCTTGCAGATTTCAAGTATTTTTTTGAACTTTGCCATGAGTTTGCGCATAGCAAAGATTTTATAACCTAATAGATTTTATACCACTAAGTTACTAAAAGGTCAACGACGTGTGCAACTTTTTACTCATACCTATCAACTTAAATAAATTCCGCCAACGAGTTATGTTTTTAAATTTAAGAAATATATTAATCATCTTCTGTTGTATGATTTGTCTTAACGCTTTTTCAATTAAAACAGATAT
>NZ_GG704780.1:346578-368257 GCF_000160535.1 Hallella bergensis DSM 17361
GGGAAAGATTCTCTGCCTTTTGCTATATTTGTAGTCCAGAACAAAGAAAAATGAATATACGAGAACGCTTCGGCACTTTACACTCCAGATTGGAAGTTGAGTTTCAATGTCTGTATTGCAATTTAACGGAAGTAATCAAAGGTGCGAAAAATGGCATGGGTATAACAAATCCGTGAGCAATAAACAGGAAAGAATGACGTTAAATAATTGATAACCATAAACGATTGTACGTTATGACAGCGTTAAGCGCAAAGACAATAACGCAGCTTCTTTCTGTAAGTACAAGAGAAAAGCCTAACGACGACTACGAGAAGATGCAGTTCTACTATCACCCTGACCATTTGGGCAGCAGTAGTTACATCACTAACCTTGACGGCGAGGTGGTGCAGCACATTGAATATGTACCGTATGGTGAAGTGTTCATAGATGAATTGGAACTTACGCGGAAATCGGCGACCGCAGGGAAAGCCAACTGCAACAACACGTGGAACACCCCTTACCTCTTTAATGCGAAGGAATTGGATGAGGAGACAGGTATGTACTACTATGGGGCGAGGTACTATGAACCGAGGTTGAGCCTGTGGGTGTCAACAGATCCTCTTGGAGAAACAGCTCCGCATATTACCGTATATTGCTACACAGCCAACAATCCAACAATCCTAATAGATCCAGACGGAAAGGCGTGGAAGCCTACTAAAAATGAAGAAACAGGACAGAATACAGGATATGAATGGATAAATCCGGCAAAATCGTATGATTCCAAAGGGAAATTACTTCCAGGATTATATGAGCAAGCTATATTTTTCTCCAATCAGGGAAATAATGGTAAAACATTTAATTCGAAAAACAGATTTAACATGGGGTCTTCAATTGCTACGGTTTATTGTAAGGATGGTACTACTTCTGAGTTTGAAGCCTGTACTTATCCATCGAACTTAGATAAATATGCTACAGTTCCAGAGGGTATGTATGAAGCAAAAGTCGGTATGCACAATGGTAGTTCTGCACAGTATAAAGCTTTACGTATGAGCGATATTGGAACTACCGATTTTAATTCGTCTTCCATAGAGCTTGGGAAACCCAATCCGTCAAATTCAAAAACAACAAAGGCGTGTGGAATAAATATCCATAAGCCAGGTTTGAATAATTTGACAGGAATGACATCTTCAAACACTCCTATTTCGGAAGGCTGTTTCTTAATTAATAGAAATAGTTGGTCTGAGTTTATGGGAAAATTTGAAGCATCTGCTCTCATAAGTGTGACAGTATCTCGAAGTATGTCATCTCCAACAAATCAAAACGTAATAAAGTCTCAAATGTCTCGTTTTGAAAGTTCGAGAATTGCTATGCCACCTATTACAATGCCAGTAGATGCCCTGAGAGTAGTCAATAAGAATCCAATATATAGACCAAGATAATTACATATGAGGCTATTTATGTTAATATTATCATTTATTGTTTGCCCCAATATTTGGGGGCAAACAATAAGTTTACCCATAGTTCCCTTGAATATCAACTTGAAATATATTAATCAATTTGACTCCTTGGGTAAAAAAAATGGGTGTTGGTATGAAGTTTCTGATGATATTGTTTCACTATGCCTCTATGTTGGTGGAATTAAAAACGGCTTTGTTCAAATATACAGAAAGTTAGGACAAAATAAATATTATCTTCAAGCTTCTGGATATTACCGTAATAATATGCAAGCGTACCAATGGCTATTTTTTTATACTAATGGTATGGTTGCTACTTCACAAACCAAAATTTCAAAAAATTCAAACTTTTTGAAAGAGGCACAAAAAGCAGGATTTCGTACCCCAAACTCTACATTGCAGTGTTATATTGTAAATTATAATATCAATGGCAAAATTACATCAGAAGGATGGTGTATATTTCAAGATGATATAGAAGATGATGCACAGGAAGTAGGAATATGGAAATACTATACCTCGCAAGGTATAAAAATTGTAAACAAGTCTTTGGAATATTGAGAAGAACGATGTTGACACTACAACGGTGTAAAGAGCCATCCGCTTACAGTGGACGACAACAGCATTTATTCTCGCATTGGTATGACACCGACGGCGAGCGCACGGTGAAGACCAGCGGTGAGAACGAAGCTATATTTGTCAACTCCGAATTCTCGGGGGGTAACACGGGTACGGCACGCTTCTCGCTCTATGTCAGCCCATACTTGGTGGCTGGTCAAGGTGGCAAGTACACCAAGCACATCTATGTAGGTTCGCAGCGTATTGTCAGCAAATTGGGCAACTTGGCTTCTTATGGCGCAGACCCAAGACGAATACCGTATGCAGGCAATGAAGCTGACGGTGTGACCATTAATTACAAGGACAAGTATGTAACGCAACTGCAATCTATTAAGGATAACTACAAGACATTTGATTTGCCATACAACGGTGTAGACAATAGCAACTATGTCAATGGCAAAGGCTTTAGTAGTGATGACGACACGCCAGAGGCAGCACAGGCAAGGGCGATGGTCAAGACGAGGGCTGGCGAAGCTGGCACTAACGAGCGGATGCAGTTCTACTACCACCCAGACCATTTGGGCAGCAGTAGCTACATCACCAACTTGGACGGCGAAGTATCGCAGCACATCGAGTATGTACCATTTGGTGAGGTGTTCATAGATGAATTGGAGCTGACGCAAAAGCTAAACAGGAATTAGAAACTTTACAACAAACATGGGGAACAATGAGATGATAAGAAATATATTACATTCTATCTTGGTCATTTTTGTTTTGTCTAATTGCCAAAACAAAAATGACATCAATAAGATAATTTCGAATCATTGGCAGCAAGATAGCATAAATTGTATTGTAGACTTTTCTTCTTGTTTTAGCTTCAACTGGGATATATGTTATTATTTTTCCAGTAAATGCTCTTTAGAGGAGATTAATAAGGATTTAGGTATACAGTTTAATGAGTTCGAAGATACAAGTGATAGAATGATTTTTGTTCAAGACAAAAGAATCGTTTACACACAAGACTGGTATTATATACCAGAGAAAATACAAACTGGTATAATATTTGACCATAGTACAAGAAAACTAAAAATAAAGAAAGATAATGCGAAATTTAGAATAGAAAAGAAACATGATATGTATTTGCTAAGTCCAATCTTTAAGTAATGAGTAATGCTCCAAATTGGGAGTTAAGTTCCTATGCCCGTATTGCAGTGCAACTGAAATACTCAATGGTGCGAAGTATGGCATGGGTATAACAAAGGCGAGAGCAATAAACAGGAAAAAATGACGTTAAATCATTGATAATCATAAGTAATAAGAAGTTGTGATTGAATTTGAAGTAAAAATCAAAAAGCAGTCTCTCGGCAAGTGTAAGGGGCAGACGGTGTGCTTCGACCTGCCTGTGTTACATATGTTGCGAAAAGAGTAAAATCTTCAACAACGTTTATCATATATTTCAAATGACTAAAACGGTTTTGGTTATTCTTTTTTCGATTATTGTTTTAACAGGAGGGTGTAACTCCCCCTTGTCAAAGTTTAAATGTGTCTATGACATGTATGGTGATAGTACTGTTTATTATGTTATAACAATCAATGGAGATTATTTAAAGACTACCAAACACAAACACATTATAGTATCCGAATTCGATAGTTTAAATAATATATGGCATTCTCCAGTAGATAGTTTTTTCACCCAAACGGATAGTGTATTTCTAAGCCAAGGACAACAAGATTCACTGATTTCCCATATAGAAAATGCAATAAAAAGTGATAAAAGCAACACTTCTTACATGTCTACCAATCAATCTATAATAACGATAAGTTGGAATAAACGTACTTATAAGCTCCAATATGATAACATAGGGCAACGTGGTTTGATTTCATTTCTAAAAAAACACTCTTCCATCCATATAAAATGAAACGAAATTCTATGAGTTACCTGAAGTTGTAGTCATCGGTCATAGACCTTAGAATGTAGAAGAAAAAGAGACGAAGAGAGGAGGACAAAACATGAAAATGAACAATAAAAATTTATTAGTTCTAATGACTCTGTTAATTTTTGAGGGTGTTACAGGTTGTAATAGTAATAACTCTAACTCTCACCTCATATCAATACAAAAGAAAAATGTTATTCAGAAAAGAAAAAATAAAAATAAAATAGAGTTTGGTGATAGTCTTTTTGTGCAAAGGATTATCGATGGATTCTTTTTTCAAGAGAAAATTTCCAAAGAGCAGGACTATGCCTTAGTTGTAAAACACTGTTTTTCGCATACCGATGAACAGTACGATGAAACTTTTGCTGATGGGTTGAGCCAAATGCTAATCAAATATCCTGAAAAAATCAAAGGAATACAAAAAGCAATAAGTTCACTACCTGCAGAACAACAAAACAAGGCTAACTACAATATGATGGTCTATATTGTATCATCCTGGATAATGGAAAACTACACGGATACCATGGACTTAAATGTGTTCTACCAGACATATCCATTTTTTAAACGAAGCTCTAAAATTGATAATATTTTGAAAGAACAGTTTGAAAATAGTATGGAGTAAATAGTTTTATCGCAGAGGATAGATATAGTATCACGAGATAGGTAATGCTCCGGATTGGGAATTGAGTTTTTTGTCCACATTGCCACTCTGACAATATTATCAAATGTGGTAAAAGTAGTACAGGTAAACAACTCAACCAATGTGAACCAAAAAACGAGAAGACCTGAAAGTCCAAGCAAACCGGCACTTTATTGCTTCGTGCAGTGACGATCAGATTATCCAATTCATGCTATGAGAAGGAACCAATCGCAGCAACCTTTCGCACTTTGGTGATGCCTGACTCGGTCATACCGAAAAAACATAGCCCTTTTTGCGCTGGATGGCTCGAAAATAATGACCCAAAAACGGTAATACTATTTTATAAAGTGAAGAGTGAAGAATGAAGGGCGAAAACAAATAAACACATTAGGCAGTATATATCACAAAACGCGAATTTTGATGAATATACATAAGCATACAGAAGAATTTAAACTGCAAGCCGAGAGAAAAGATCAAGTTTTCAACATCAAGACAAGAGTTTTATAAAATGATTGACTAATTTTGCACTTGCTGGTTGACTCTACGTGTGAGCAAAGTATTTTTGTTCACAGAAATAAAATATGTTTTGCTTGTTGGTTTTTGGATTATTTGCTAACTTTGCGGTGGACAGAACTGTAAATACCGGGGCGACCAATTCATCTCCCCACCTTATTATATAGCATGACTCTTGTAATCGCCGGCATATTGCTTTTGGGATTCCTGCTCATAGCCACCGAGAATGTCACAAACGTGAACAAAGCGGCAGTGGCTATCTTTGCGTGCACGGTGGGGTGGGTGCTCTACATTGGCTACGGAACGGACTTTGTCATGAGCCAGCATGCAGACGAATACATTAACTTTCTCAACGGCCGAGAATCTTCAAGTGTATTAGTGAAGGAGTTTATTGCCGACAATATTTTTATGAAATATGTTGGCCGCGCATGCGAGGTGGTGCTATTCTTCTTGGCCACGATGACCATTGTGGATATTTTGGAGAGCAATGGGTGCTTTGACTTTATCAGTCAGTGGCTGCGAACCAGGAACAGCCAGAAGATGCTTTGGGTGTTGGGCGTGATGACGCTGATTATCTCTGCCAACCTTGACAACCTCACCACAACGGTGATGATGCTCGTGGCCATGCGCAAGCTGGTGCCCAACCGCAGACTACGCATGATATACGGCTCCACAATCGTGTTGGCAGCCAACTGTGGGGGAGCCCTCACGGTGATTGGCAGTGCTACGGGTCTGATGCTGTGGAGTTCGGGACTGATTACGCCGACTGGTTTTTCGTTGTCGATGGCTGTGCCCTGTCTGCTGGCATGGGCCATACCCACTTGGTGGATAGGCAGGGAACTGCCCGATCATTTTGAGACCGAAATCGTGACAATGCCTTATCGTGGCGATGACACCCGACTCAACATCTGGCAGCGGTTCATGATGCTTGTGGTGGGCATTGGTGGATTGTGGTTTATCCCCATCTTTCATAATATAACGAAGCTCAGCCCCTTTATCGGAGCACTGTGTGTGCTGAGCCTACTCTGGGTGGTCAATGAGGTATTCAACCGCAAACTGCTCAATATGGACAGCATGACTGACCGGCGTGTGCCCAAGGCTCTGTTTTATGGCAACCACCAAATCATACTCTATGTCATAGGTATTATCCTCGCCCTCGGTGTGGTGAGGGAAACCGGAGTTATGGATTCCATCTGGGCCTTCTTGCAAACTCATGGTATCGGAGACCGAATGCTGGGCATGGGTGCAGGCATGATGAGCATCGTGCTCGAGAATTTCTCCACGGCAGCAAGTTTTATCATTCTGCATCCGTCTGCTCCGGTGAACGACGAATATTGGATGCTCGTGGCCTATATGTCGGCCACGGGAGGCAATATACTTACCATAGGGTCGATAGCCGGTGTGGCGCTGATGCGCACCGAGAGAATGCATATTGGCTGGTATTTCATGCATGTGGGCTGGAAAGCTGCTGTGGGCGCATTGGTGGGACTGGCAGCCTTGCTGCTTGTCGTGTAAAAAACAAATAAATGAATCAATAAAATCTATAAATGTATGAGGGGTAAGATTGAAACTATAGGAGTGCTTACGTCCGGGGGAGACTCTCCGGGCATGAATGCTGCCATACGGGCAGTGACACGTGCTGGTATCTGCAACGGCTTTACCGTCAAGGCGATTTACCGTGGTTTCGACGGACTTGTGAACGATGAGGTCAAGCAGTTCACGACCGAGAATGTGTCGGGCATCATCCTGCAGGGCGGCACCATACTGAAGAGTGCACGATCCAAGGAATTCGTGACGACCGAAGGTCGCGAAAAGGCGTGGAAAACGATAGAGAAGGAGAAAATCGATGCCTTGGTGGTGATAGGCGGCAATGGGTCGCTGACCGGAGCAATGAACTTTGCCCGCGAACACGACATATGCTGCATCGGGCTTCCGGGCACCATCGACAATGACCTCTATGGCACCGACACCACCATCGGCTACGACACCACACTGAACACCATTGTGGAGTGTGTGGACCGCATACGAGACACGGCTCAGAGCCATGAACGCATATTCTTTGTCGAGGTAATGGGGCGCGATGCAGGCTTTTTGGCCCAAAACGCAGCCATAGCCTGTGGGGCAGAGGCTGCCATCATACCGGAATGGTCTACAGACGTGGACCAGTTGGCACAGTTCATGGAACGAGGCATCCGCAAGTCGAAGAAGAGCTGTATTGTCATTGTTTCGGAAAGTCCCAAGTGTGGTGCAATATACTATGCCGAACGTGTGAAAAAGGAGTTCCCCAACTACGATGTGCGAATCTCCATCCTGGGACACTTGCAGCGCGGGGGACGTCCCTCGGCTCACGACCGAATCCTTGCGAGTCGTACCGGAGTGGGAGCCGTTGAAGCCATTATGCAGGGACAGCGCAACGTCATGATTGGAATTCGCAATAACGAAGTGGTGTATGTACCGCTTTCCGAGGCCATCCGCTCAGACAAGCCGTTCGACAAGAAGCTCATCAGTGTGCTCGACGAACTGAGTATATAGGCAAGTGATGCGGCTGACGGAACACATTGTCCGATTTTTGCCGTTTTTATGTCTAAATAAGAGTTCGGGGCTTTAATGGTACCGTGCACATTCTAAAGTTTGTTAAAAAGTTAGAGACTTGTAAAAATATAATGTACTTTTGTAAGGGCTGCAAGACATCTGTTGGCGGCCTAACGACAGAGAACAAAGTAAAAATATTAAAATAATAGTTTATGTCACAAATCAACGGACGCATCTCCCAGGTTATCGGTCCTGTGATCGATGTCTATTTCGACACCCAAGGTCAGGAATCGGAGAAGGTGCTGCCCAAAATTTACGAAGCCCTCAAGGTAAAACGCTCCGATGGCAGTGACCTGATTGTAGAGGTGCAGCAACATATCGGCGAAGACACCGTGCGCTGTGTGGCCATGGACAACACCGATGGGTTGCAGCGTGGGCTTGAGGCTGTGCCGATGGGAAGTCCTATTCGAATGCCTGCCGGTGAGCAGATCAAGGGTCGCATGATGAATGTAATCGGTCAACCCATCGATGGCATGGAGGCGCTGAGCATGGAAGGCAGCTATCCTATCCATCGTGAGGCTCCCAAGTTTGATGATTTGTCAACCAACAAAGAAATCCTGACCACAGGTATCAAGGTGATCGACTTGCTCGAGCCATATATGAAAGGTGGTAAGATTGGACTGTTCGGTGGTGCCGGAGTTGGTAAGACGGTGCTGATCATGGAGTTGATCAACAACATTGCCAAGGGTCACGAAGGATATTCAGTGTTTGCCGGTGTTGGCGAGCGTACCCGTGAAGGCAACGACCTGCTCCGCGACATGCTTGAGTCCGGTGTAATCCGCTATGGCGAGAAATTTAACAAAGCCATGGAAGAGGGTAAGTGGGATTTGTCACTTGTTGACCGGGAAGAACTTAGCAAGTCGCAGGCCACATTGGTGTATGGTCAGATGAATGAGCCACCCGGGGCACGTGCATCGGTGGCTCTGTCCGGACTGACGGTGGCAGAACAGTTTCGCGACCATGGTGGCAAGGGCGGTTCAGCCTCAGACATCATGTTCTTCATCGACAACATCTTCCGATTCACGCAGGCTGGTTCAGAAGTGTCAGCTCTGCTCGGCCGCATGCCGTCGGCCGTGGGATATCAACCCACGCTGGCATCCGAAATGGGTGCTCTGCAAGAACGAATCACGTCGACCAAGAGAGGATCTATCACCTCGGTACAGGCAGTGTATGTGCCTGCCGACGACTTGACCGACCCTGCACCGGCCACAACGTTCAGCCATTTGGACGCCACTACAGTGCTTGACCGTAAGATTACGGAGCTGGGAATCTATCCAGCCGTGGATCCCCTGGCCAGTACATCGCGTATTCTCGATCCCCTGATTGTGGGAAAAGAACATTATGAATGTGCCCAGCGCGTGAAAGAGACCCTGCAGCATTACAAAGAATTACAAGACATTATTGCCATTCTGGGTATGGAAGAGCTTTCTGATGAGGATAAGTTGGTGGTGAGTCGCGCACGTCGTGTGCAGCGGTTCCTTTCCCAGCCTTTCTCCGTTGCCGAACAGTTCACCGGTGTGCCGGGCGTCATGGTAAGCATCGAAGATACCATCAAGAGTTTCAACAGGATACTCGATGGCGAAGTGGACGACATGCCGGAGCAGGCTTTCATGAATGTCGGCACAATAGAAGATGCCATAGCCAAGGGCAAGAAACTGCTGGAACAAGCCAAACGATAATAGCCTATGTTGACACTGAAAATTGTCTCTCCCGAAAAAATAGTCTACGACGGTCCATGCGAACGCGTCAAGGTGCCGGGAACGTTAGGCTCTTTCGAAATTCTGGACAACCATGCCCCGATTATTTCCTCGCTCGAAACCGGAGTTGTGGAATATGTGACGGAGGCGGGAACGAAGTCGCTGGAAATCGACGGAGGATTTGTCTCGGTTCGTCAGAATGAGGTCAATTTGTGTGTGGAAATATAGCATGATCCTTGGAATCTAACGGGAAAATGACACGAAAAGACATCAGGCACATAGGCTGGCAGTATCGCAAACAAGGATTGGTAATGGTTGGAGCATTGCTCCTCGTGGCACTGCTTGTGGTGAACATCGGTCATTTTGATTTCATCATCACGCCCTTGATGGTCTCAGCGGTCTATGCGTTGCTCTTCGAGGTGGTTGAAAGTATGGTATGGACCAAGGTGGCCACTGATTCTACTGAAAACCTGCCCAACTTCTTTATGGCTGTTTCGGGAGTGAGAATGCTGACTGCCTTGGCGGTGATGTTTGCATACTATCTCATTGCCGGTCGTGGTGCCATGTTGTCGTTTTTCCTGGTGTTCGCGGTGTTCTATGTCACCATTCTTGTGCATCATGTCATGTTCTTCCGCAAGCATACGGATATCTCAATAGACGAATAGAAAAATCAAAGAATAATGAAACATATCAGATCATTCCTCCTACTCTTCATGGTGACACTGTTGCCCCTGCAACTCAGTGCCTCAGACAATGGGCAGGAAAATGAACTTGACATACCTGAAATCGTACTCGAGCATCTTTCGGATGCTTATGAATGGCATATTGCATCGTACAAGGGGAAGAGCCTTCAAATACCATTGCCTATCATCTTGCGTAGTGCTACCACGGGGGAGTGGACTTTCTGTACGGCAGAGACACTGCCCGAGCCGTATTACTTCGATGCGGAGCACCACGGCAAGATTTACGAGCGGATGAGCGACGGTTCATCGGTGAGACCGATAGATCTGAGCATGACGAAAGCCGTGATGCAGATATGGATTGTGGTGGCTGTGCTCATCGGTATGTTCCTATTCTGTGCCAAGTGGTATAAGAATCGAGATGAGAAGAGCGACGCACCAAAGGGCTTTGTGGGTATGATGGAGATGTTTGTGATGTACATCAACGATGATGTAATCAAATCGTCGATAGGGGAGAAGCATTACCGAAAGTTTGCCCCATACCTGCTGACGGTGTTCTTCTTTATCCTTGCCTGTAACCTGATTGGCTTGCTGCCGGTTTTCCCCGGTGGCGGAAATATCACAGGAAATATCAACATTACGTTTTTCCTCGCCGTTTGTACGATGTTGATGGTCAACATTTTTGGTAACAAGGAATACTGGAAAGAGATATTCTGGCCTCGTGTGCCCGTATTTCTGAAAGTTCCGGTTCCACTGATGCCAGTCATCGAGTTGTTTGGCGTGTTTACCAAGCCTTTCGCCCTGATGATTCGTCTTTTTGCCAACATGATGGCAGGACACTCCATTATACTCAGCTTCACCTGTGTGATTTTCCTGGGATGGACCATGGGCACGGGATTTGGTTTAGGACTGAATGCATTCAGTATCATTATGTTACTGTTTATGAATCTCCTCGAGGTCTTGGTGGCCTTTGTGCAGGCTTATGTGTTCACCTTGCTGAGCGCGGTATTCATCGGTTTGGCACATCAGGAGGAACATGCTGCAGGATGATGCTGTATGGAAAAGCTAACTCAACTTGTATAGAATAAACAATAAATTAATACATAACAATTTAAAACATTTAGAATTATGATTATTTCAACATTATTGGCTGCGGAGGGTCTGGCACAGCTGGGCACAGGCATTGGTGCGGGTATTGCTACGATTGGTGCAGGTATAGGTATCGGTAGAATTGGTGGCCAGGCTATGGATGCCATAGCACGTCAGCCAGAGGCTTCCGACAAGATTCAGACCAACATGATTCTTACTTCTGCTTTCGTAGAGGGTTGTGCGCTCTTTGCTATTGCAGCTTGTGCATTCTTGATTTAATAAAGAATATCGAATGGATAATTTACCATCAATATTAACGCCGGACTTAGGACTCTTGTTTTGGATGCTCTTGGCGTTCTTGGTGGTCTTTGGTGTTCTTGCTAAATTTGGTTTCCCCGCTATTACGAATATGGTGGAGGACCGGAAGAAATACATTGACGATAGTTTGCGCAAGGCACACGAAGCCTCGGAACGGCTTGAGAATATCAGGCAAGAAGGTGAGTCCATGCTGCAAGAGGCTCGTGAGAAACAAGCCCAGTTGCTCAAAGAGGCAACGGAGACTCGCGATGTCATCGTTGAGAAAGCCCAGGAGAAAGCGAAGGCAGAAGGAACCCGGCTACTGTCTGATGCCAAGGCACAGATAGAAGCGGAGAAACAGAATGCCATTCGCGACATCCGCTCCCAAGTGGCAGAACTCTCTGTGAAGATCGCAGAGAGGATAGTCAAACAACAGCTTTCCTCAAATGATAAGCAGATGGAATTGATAGATAAACTGCTGGATGAGGTTTCTGAAGATAACAAACGTGAACAGTAAAAACAAATGTGCAGCTTATGGATTTAGGTGTAATATCTGTCAGATATGCCCGGGCACTGCTTAAAAGGGCCACGGAGCTGAAGATGGAGGATAAGGTGTACGAAGAAATGCAGGTGCTGGCTCGCAGCTATCTCCACGTGCCGGAACTTCGCTTCACGATAGACAATCCCATGCTTGCCCAAGACAAGAAGCAAATGTTGCTTGAGACAGCGTGCGGAACCGATGTTACCGACCTGACCAAAAGATTTTTAGCCCTTGTGCTGAAAGAGGGGAGAGAGACTTCCCTGCAATTTATGGCTGCCTCTTACATCACGCTTTATCGCCAACAGAAGAATATTACTCGCGGAAGGCTCATCACGGCCATACCGGTATCTCCGGATATGGAGAACAAGATGAAGCAGATGGTGGAGGGCAGGACACGAGGAAAGGTTGAGTTCAACACCGAGATAGACCCTGATATTATAGGTGGGTTTATCTTGGAGTATGACACCTACAGATTGGACGCAAGTGTGAGGACCAAACTGAATACGGTCTTGACCACCCTGCAGAATTAGATAATATTAATGTAGAATAATAGCAATGTCAGATAAAATAAAACCAAGCGAGGTATCAGAAGTCCTTTTGAAGCAACTTGAAGGGATCAATGCTGATGAAAAGTTTGATGAGGTAGGCACGGTGCTTACCGTCAGTGATGGGGTGGCGCGCATTTATGGTCTGCGCAACTGTGAGGCCAACGAGTTGCTTGAATTTGAAAACGGTACAATGGCCATTGTCATGAACCTTGAGGAAGACAATGTAGGTTGTATTCTTTTGGGCTCTGCAATTGGCATCAAGGAAGGACAGTCCGTGAAGCGTACGCATCGTATTGCTTCTATTCGTGTGAATGATAACTTCTTAGGTCGTGTGGTTAACCCTTTGGGTGAAGCTATTGACGGCAAGGGAGAAATTGACCTTACGGAGTCTTTTGAGATGCCACTCGACCGCAAGGCACCGGGAGTGATCTATCGCCAACCCGTGAAAGAACCCTTGCAGACCGGTCTGAAGTCTGTCGACTCCATGATTCCAATCGGGCGCGGACAGCGTGAGCTTATCATTGGCGACCGCCAGACTGGTAAGACAGCCATTGCCGTTGATACAATTATCAACCAGAAGGGAAACTATGAGGCTGGCAAGCCGGTGTATTGCATCTATGTGGCCATCGGTCAGAAGGCCAGTACAGTTGCCAACTTGGTGGAGACCCTGAGAGGATACGGTGCACTGCCATATTCTATCATTGTCAGTGCTACCGCTGCCGATCCTGCTGCCATGCAATATTATGCACCGTTTGCCGGTGCTGCCATCGGCGAATACTTCCGCGATCGTGGCTATCACGCATTAGTGGTCTATGATGACTTGTCCAAGCAGGCCGTGGCCTATCGTGAGGTGTCGCTGATTCTCCGTCGTCCTTCCGGTCGTGAGGCCTATCCCGGCGACGTATTCTTCTTGCATTCCCGTTTGCTGGAACGTGCAGCAAGAATCAATAATCAGCAGGAGGTTGCGGAGCAGATGAACGACTTGCCCGAGTGTCTTGAGGGACACGTGCGTGGCGGAGGTTCTCTTACGGCATTGCCGATCATCGAAACCCAAGCCGGTGACGTGTCGGCATATATCCCCACCAATGTGATTTCAATTACCGATGGTCAGATCTATCTTGAAACCAACCTGTTCAACCAAGGTTTCCGTCCGGCCATCAACGTCGGCATCTCGGTTTCCCGTGTGGGTGGGTCAGCACAGGTCAAGAGTATGAAGAAAATTGCCGGTACGCTGAAAATCGATATGGCTCAATACCGTGAGCTTGAAAGTTTCTCGAAGTTTGCAAGCGACATGGACCCCGTAACGGCCATGACCCTTGACCGTGGGCGCAAGAACAATCAGTTGCTTATTCAGCCTCAATACAGCCCAATGCCGATAGGAGAGCAGGTGGCCATCATCTACTGTGGTGTTCATGGCTTGTTGCATGATGTGCCCGTTGACCAAGTTCGTGTTTGTCAGGAACAATTCCTTGAGCAGATGCGGACACAGCACTCGGATGTCCTTGCCGAATTTGCAGACGGAAAACTGGAAGACAGCAGCATCAAGGTTGTAGAGGAAGTCATGAACACGATTACCGCACAATTCAAGAAATAAGTAAAGGATAAAGCATGCCTTCATTAAAAGAGATAAAGACTCGCATCGCATCTGTTCAAAGCACACGTAAAATTACGAGTGCGATGAAGATGGTGGCGTCGTCAAAACTCCATCGTGCACAGATTGCTATTCAAAATATGCTGCCATACTCTAACCAGTTGGAGCATATCCTCAAGTCTTTCCTGGCATCTATGCCCGAAGCACAGACTAAGTTTGACGAGGAACGGCCGCATATCAATCGCGTTGCCTTGATCGTATATTCGTCCAACGGTTCGTTGTGCGGAGGTTTCAACGGTAATGTTCTCCGCCTGACGCAACAAGTCGTCAATGAATATCGGGCTCAGGGAATTACTGATATCACGATATATCCAATTGGACGGAAGGTGGCTGAGAAAGTGGGCAAGATGGGTTGTAAGTCTGCCGGAAATTTTATGGAACTGGCCGACAAACCGAATGCGCATGATAGTGGCTTGATTGCCAAGGAAGTGGCGAAGAAGTTTGCGAGACACGAATACGATCGCGTTGAGCTGATTTACCACCATTTCAAGAGTGCAGGGTCACAAATTCTAACCCGCAAGACGCTCCTTCCCATCGATTTGTCTACGGAAACGATTGGCAAAGACAATGACCGCGACCTGACATCCGGCTTGGCCACTGCCAAGGCGCAGGAGTATCTCCGCAAGCGAGGCGAGATCAAAACCAAACGAGAGCAGGAGGAGGCTAAGCCACTCAACGACGACTATATCGTCGAGCCTGACATGTACAGCGTGCTGTCGGTGCTCATACCCAAGTTACTCAATCTGTCCGTGTACACAGCTTTGCTCGACAATGCTGCTTCTGAACACGCAGCCCGCATGGTTGCCATGCAGACCGCAACGGACAATGCCGATGAGTTGTTGAGCGAACTCAGTCTGCAATACAACAAGGGTCGGCAAGCCGCCATCACCAACGAACTACTTGATATTGTTGGTGGTTCGGTGAATAATTAATTTTCTACAATACATTCGCGATGACAGGGGACAGATGCCTATAAGGCTTCTTGCCTCCTGTTTGCTTATGTCATTTTCCCGTCCGTAGGCTTGCTGTACTACCCATGTGCGACTCTTAGTTTGGTTTCGTCTCGTCACGAAGAACCCGCTCCATCTTTTTATTCAATCTAATACTTGGTGGATTCGAAAAATAGCTATAACTTTGTAAACCTATCGATGAGGGGGAAGCAGCATCATAACCATACATCAATGGCAGAAGAAATTACAACGAAGACAGATAAGAAGGTTACAAAAACCAGACCCGCCAAGAGAAAGAAGCGCAATGTGAAGCGCGACATTCCCTCGGAGCTTATTCCTATAGAGGAGGAAACTTGGTTGCTTCAACCCATTGCGGTTACGATGATGCGGCATGATTATTCACTCATTCAGATCAGGATTCTTGTCACCATCGTGGAGTTTATGCAGAGCAAGTTGCATAGCATCTTGAACAAAAGTCATGTGCAACCGGAAATATTCTCTGATGCAGAGCTCGACAACGACGGACGCTTAGAGATTAAAACGCTGTTCAAGACACTTGGCGTAGACCCAAATCACTATCCTCAGTTGCGTGAGAGCCTCAAGATGCTGGCCTCGATTCCTGTTGAAATTCCATACAAGACCTTGGATGGGCGCAGTTACCAAAAGGTAACCAACCTTTGCGACGTCTATATCCCCAACGACCCCGGACTCTATGAGAAATACGCCTTACTGAAAATAGACCGGACTGTAGCACAACGGTTGGTGTCACTTGACTTTGGATACCACAAGTTGGGCAAACAAATTGTGTTTGCATGCCGCAACCGATACACGCAGCGTATTTACATGTTTATAGGTAGTTGGCTTGACAAGGGCGGAACCCGCATCAAAACATCAGAGTTCCGCAAGATGCTCAGGCTGGAAGATAGCTACAAACGTTTCAGCGATTTTGTACGTCGTGTGCTCGAGCCTGCCAGGGAGGAATTGTTATCATTGGCAGAGAATGGCTTTTGCGACTGTTATTTTGATTATGAAAAGCGCTACAACCAAGGACAACGAGGTGGCGAACCCGATGAGCTTGTATTTCGGATTTATCGTCCGAAGGGTAAGCTCAACCAGCAGCTGAAGGACGTCACAGATATGCAACGCGAACAGTTTGCTGATATGTTGGTAAGGTATTTCGGCTTTGATGTCAAAGTATCCAAGAAGATGAGCGAACGCATCACGCCAAGCAACTATCAGGGAGCTGTTGCCAAGTTGATAGACCTTCGCAACCGCCTGCGCAACGACCTCACAATCCACGACCGTGCGGCGTACACATACCGCGTGTTGGACAATCTTTTCCGAGGCATACAGGAACAATAAGAAAAGACTTATTATCAATAACATAACAACATGAAATCCAAGACTTCAGATTGGTTTGAAACCAAGATTAAATATGACAAGACCCAGGAAGACGGGTCGCAGAAAGCCGTTTTAGAACAATATGTGGTAGATGCGCTGAGCTTTACGGAGGCTGAGGGCACGCTGATTGAGGAAATGTCAACCTACATCAGCGGTGATTTCAAAATTGCAGGTATTCGGCCGGCTGCCTATCATGAGATATTCTTCAGCGACAGTGCAAGTGCTGACAAGTGGTATAAAGCCAAGCTTTCATTTATAACCATCGATGAGAAAACAGAAAAGGAAAAACGTTCGACAGTGAACTATCTCATCCAGGCAGCCTCGTTCCCCGGAGCTGTGAAAAGCATCGAGGAAGTGATGGGTGGTACCATGATCGATTATGTCATCACTTCGGTTGCCGAAACACCCTTTATGGACGTGTTCCAGCATACCATCAAAACAACCCATCCGAAGGCAGACGATGTTCCGGAATACGAGCAGGACCGTCAGTTGGATCAGGAGGACGCGTAATGGAAACAGATGTTGCTAAAAACTTGAAAGAAGTGCTTGGCAACCTTCCAGAAGGAGTGCAATTGGTTGCCATCAGCAAGTTTCATCCCAATGAATATATAGAAGCAGCATACGCTGCAGGACAACGGATTTTTGGTGAAAGCCGTGAGCAGGAGCTACGTCTCAAGGCAGAACAACTTCCCAAGGATATTCAATGGCATTTCATCGGTCATTTGCAAGGCAACAAGGTGAAATCTATTGCACCTTATATTTCCATGATAGAGTCTGTTGATACCTTCAAACTGATGAAGGAAATCAACAAACAAGCCGAAAAAAACAATCGGGTCATTGATATTTTACTTGAACTCCATGTGGCTGACGAGGAAACGAAATTCGGTTTCTCTTTCGAGGCCTGCCGATCCATGCTTGCTGAGGCGCTGTGGAAACAAATGGCGAATATCCGCATTCGTGGTTTGATGATGATGGCCAGCAATGTGGAGGACGAAAATCAGATTGCATCGGAAATGAATAAGGCCGCTGATTTCTTTGATGAGGTCAAGCGAGATTACTTTGCCGATGCCGATTACTTTTCCGAACGTTCGTGGGGAATGAGTCACGACTACCAGATTGCGGTGAAATGCCGCTCCACCATGGTCAGAGTAGGAACCACTATATTCGGGGCAAGAGTCTCTTGATGCGATGATGAAAAACAGAATGTTAGATCACGCACGTGAGGTGCTCGACAACTATCTTGTGATAACAGCCAAGAGGAAGACGCCGGAGCGTTATGCCATCCTCAAGGCCATCTACAATATAGACGGCCACTTCACCGTGGAGGAGTTGAACGACGCATTGGAGAGCGACCGTTTCTTCGTGAGTCGTGCAACGCTTTACAACACGCTGCGGTTGTTTCAGAAGATTCACCTTGTGGTGAGGCACCGACTTGCCGACAAGACAAAATACGAAGCAGCCTTGCGAAACGACTCGCACAGTCATCAGATATGCACAATGTGTGGCAAGGTCACCGAGGCGGTGCTGCCCGGAGTAGAAAGTGCCATCAAGTCGTCAAGGCTTCATCGTTTCAAGCGAGAGGGTTTCACACTTTATATCTATGGCGTTTGCAGCAATTGTCAGTCAAAGCTGACCCGCAAGCGCACCATGAGTGAAAAGAAAAAATAGATCGTAAATAACATTAAAATAGCGTATGAATACTGGGAAAGTTGATGTCCTTTTAGGACTTCAGTGGGGAGATGAAGGAAAAGGTAAGGTTGTAGATGTACTTACACCTGAGTATGATGTTGTGGCTCGTTTTCAGGGTGGACCGAATGCAGGCCATACATTGGAATTTGAAGGAGAGAAGTATGTTTTGCGTAGCATACCCTCAGGAATCTTTCAAGGAGGAAAAGTAAACGTCATAGGTAATGGTGTGGTTCTGGCTCCCGACTTGTTTATGGGCGAGGCCAAGGACTTGGAAAAGAGCGGGCACGAGCTGCAATCTCGTCTGCATATTTCGAGCAAGGCACATCTCATCATGCCCACACACCGTATTTTGGATCGTGCGTTAGAGACAGCCAAAGGCAAAAACAAGGTGGGGACAACCGGCAAAGGCATTGGCCCGACCTACACTGACAAGATTAGCCGCAACGGACTCCGTGTAGGAGACATTCTGCATGACTTCGACCGGAAATATGCAACCCATAAAGAGCGTCATATGAAGATGTTGGAGTCTATGGGTTGGACCGATTTCGAAGGCTTCGAAGAGACCGAGAAAGTGTGGATGGAAGGTATTGACTATCTGCGCAGCTTCAAGATCGTGGACAGCGAGCACGAAATCAATAAACTGCTCAAAGCGGGTAAGAGTATTCTGTGTGAGGGCGCACAGGGAACCATGCTTGACGTAGATTTTGGCAGCTACCCGTTTGTCACCTCAAGCAATACCATTTGTGCCGGAGCCTGTACAGGATTGGGTATCGGTCCCAACCGAGTGGGCAAGGTCTATGGTATCATGAAGGCCTATTGCACCCGTGTTGGTGCAGGACCTTTCCCAACGGAGCTTTTTGATGAGACCGGCAAGCAGATACGCGACTTGGGACATGAATATGGTGCCGTGACCGGGCGCGAACGTCGCTGTGGCTGGGTAGACCTCGTGCAGCTTCGCTATAGCATCATGGTGAACGGAGTTACCGAATTAATCATGATGAAGAGTGATGTGCTCGACACATTCGAAACCATCAAGGCCTGCACGGAATACGAACTTCCCGACGGCACTCGTACGACAGACTTTCCATACAACATAGACTGTGTGAAACCAATATACAAGGAATTGAAGGGCTGGCAAACCGACATGACCCAGTTTACCGAGGAGCAGCAGTTCCCGCAGGAGTTCAAGGATTACGTGTCGTTCCTCGAAGCTGAGTTGGAGACACCCATCAGTATCATCTCCATCGGCCCGGATAGAAATCAAACCATCGTCAGAGACAAATAATAAAAATGGGAAAAAACAAACCGTCCATCCCCAAGGGAACCCGTGATTTCGGACCCGAAGAGATGTCCAAGAGAAATTATATATTCGATACCATCAAGGAAGTTTATGCCCTTTATGGCTTTCAGCAGATAGAAACGCCCGCCATGGAAAAGCTCCAAACGCTGATGGGCAAGTATGGCGATGAGGGCGATAAACTCCTTTTCAAGATTCTGAATTCCGGAGATTATCTGAAGGGAATTAACGACAGCGAGCTTCAGGAGCGCAACCCCCTGCGCTTGCAGACCAAGTTGTGTGAAAAGGGACTCAGATATGACCTCACCGTTCCTTTCGCACGGTATGTGGTGATGCACCGCGAGGAGTTACAGCTGCCTTTCAAGCGCTACCAGATCCAGCCGGTTTGGCGTGCCGACCGCCCGCAAAAAGGCCGCTATCGGGAGTTTTATCAGTGCGACGCCGATGTGGTCGGCTCCGATTCACTTCTCAACGAGGTAGAATTGATGCAGATCGTAGACACCGTCTTCCAGCGCTTGGGCATCCGTGTGCTGATCAAAATCAACAACCGCAAGATTCTCACGGGCATCGCCGAGGTAATCGGCGAGGCCGACAAGATCGTCGACATCACGGTAGCGATGGATAAGCTCGACAAAATCGGAATAGATCTTGTCAACGAAGAACTGCGCAGCAACGGTATAGCTGAGGAAGCGATAGAAAAGTTGCAACCCATCATCAAGATGCAAGGCTCCAATGATGAAAAGCTCGAGGTGATTTCCAACGTGCTGAAGACATCGGAAACCGGCATGAAAGGTGTCGAGGAAATGCGCTTCATACTCGACACCCTGAAAAATATAGGGTTAAACAGCGAGATGGATCTCGACCTCACCTTAGCCCGTGGACTCAACTATTACACGGGAGCCATCTTCGAAGTGAAGGCTCTCGATACAGAGATTGGTTCGATCACGGGTGGTGGACGCTACGACAACCTGACCGGAATCTTTGGCATGCCGGGACTGTCGGGCGTGGGAATCTCGTTCGGCGCAGACCGAATTTACGACGTGCTCAACACGCTTGACCTTTATCCCAAGGAAGCGATATCAGCCACACAACTGCTTTTTATCAACTTTGGCGAGAAAGAAACAGACTACTGCCTGCCGATTGTTGCCAAATCGCGTGCCGCCAATATTCGGACGGAGGTTTATCCCGACAAGGTCAAAATGAAAAAGCAGATGAGTTATGCCGATGCCAAGAAGATAGCCTACGTAGCCCTTGCCGGAGATAACGAAATAGCTCAGGGAAAGATCACGCTCAAGAACATGGTTACCGGCGAGCAAAAATTGGTTACGGCAGATGAAATGATTGCCATCGTTGCCGGCTAACCAATAATACTGACACACAAACTTCCCCGGCTCGACGAACAGATGCCGGGGATTTTCATAGATTTAATCTAACGTGAGTTCGACGAATTCAGAACAGGGCAGGCTGTGTGTCAATAGTCCTTTGTACATTGATACACGGCTTTTTGGGGAACAGGCAATAGGCTGCAATAGCGCCTAATAAATTGACGATAAAATTGTCAAAGCATCTATGTCTGGAGTGCTCCACCTGTGCAATATTCTTAAGCTCATCATTCACAGTTTCTATAATGGCTCTTTTTCTGAGTAAGAGTCTGTCAAAAATGTTTAAAGCAGCGATAACCAGAGTCGTGAAAAAGAATCATTATTAGCATGACTTCTGCCTTTGACATCGTGGAATCACGATGATACTTTCATTTTCCAGTAGGCTTTAGCGTATATTTTACCACCATTACATCAAAAAAATTGCAGAAATCATCTGCCACACAAAACATTTCAGGATTTCCTTGAGCTTGCGAAAAACTTTGTCCTCGGTGATCATAGCGATTTTTGTTTTGTAATTGTTTATAAATCACCACCTTAAAGTTATAATAAATTTCGCTAATCACCAAATTTATAGACACTTATAATTCGTCGAACTCACGTTAAAGTATTACAAGATGAAAGCAACATATTCTATAATTTTAATGCTGTGCTTTTCGCTTGTGTGTAAAGCACAGGAAGATAGAGGGAATATAGCCGACTCAATGGCAATGGTCAGCAGAACTAAAGCAGATAAAGTATTGCAACATTTTGATACAATTATAGCTCCCAAGCTTTTATATTCTTTGGACAA
>NZ_GG704780.1:369220-396711 GCF_000160535.1 Hallella bergensis DSM 17361
TTACGTCATTATTAAAAGTAATCCTTGTTATCAGGAATATTATGTTGCCTTAGACAGCTTAGGTCGAATAGATAAAATGCGTCCTGTAAAAGCAAAAACAAAAACCAGAAAACAGAGGAAGCAACAGGAGCAATACCGGCAGTTACTATCAGAGGCAGAACCCATATTTGATTTAAGCAAGTACCACACGGATTTTATAACGAAAATGCCTGATACTAAATATACGAGTGGAAGATATTCTTATTTTGTTCTAAAGGATATTGATGGCAAAAGGTATGGCGAGTACCGATTGTCAGCAGTTACATCTCCTTTACCAATTAATGCAAGTCTTTGGGCCTATTTAATTAGACGATTATCAGATGAAGCATACAAAGATAATAAAACCTACAATTAGTGGGCAAGGAACAGCACAGGTAATGCCCCAAATCGGGAGTTATTGAAATAATTATCTGATTATCAATGTGATTTTTAAAAGATTAGGCGTAGAGGCAGGGATAGATTCTCTGCCTTTTGCTATATTTGTAGCACAAAACAAAGAAAAATGAATATACGAGAACGCTTCGGCACTTTGTGCTCCAGATTGGAAGTGAAAAACTCAAGTTTTCAACACCAAACAAGAGTTTTGTAAAATGATTGACTAATTTTGCACTTGTTGGTTAACTCTACGCTTTCAGCTCTGAAAATAATATGGTGAATTTTATATTTAATTTGCAAGAAGCTATTGTACCTGCATCAAAATAATCTTGTAAGTGTATGGAACAAAATAAAATATTTTTTATTATAGGTATAATGACTATGTTCTCTTGCTGTTCTATTCATAAAACAATGGAATCTGGCAATGGGCAACTTAGCAATTCAGAAATTATCCAATTATTAACTGATGACAGTGTAAAGTATTGGATAGGTGTTAATTCTGGTTCTTCTTTTAAATTTGCCAGAGAAGGCTTAAGATTCAATTCTTATAATAAGAAAGGAGATGAAGAATTTACTTCCCAACAGGACATTTTATTCCCTAAAGTGTTTGATGTTGATGGCATGCGAGTTTTTATTTATTGGAAACTTCCACATCCTGTGGGAAAGCTCTATCCATATATTGATTACAAAATACAGAGAATCTCAAAAGATACGTTAGTTATAGGGGATTATACAGACTTTGTATTTGTTAATGGTCATGGTAATGCCCCAAATCGGGATTTGTCAAAATAAAAAAATAATAAATGTGGGGTAATGCCCCAAATCGGGAGTTATTGAAATAATTATCTGATTATCAATGTGATTTTTAAAAGATTAAGCATAAAGGCAGGGAAAGATTCTCTGCCTTTTGCTATATTTGTAACCCAAAACAAAGAAAAATGAATATACGAGAACGCTTCGGCACTTTGTACTCCAGATTGGAAGTGAAAAACTCAAGTTTTCAACACCAAACAAGAGTTTTATTAAAGGATTGACTAATTTTGCACTTGCTGGTTGACTCTACGATCCGAACTTTTAAAAGCAAATGGTGTAAATAGTGTTCCTATTTATTTAAATGGTGGCAATGAAATACAATTTTAAATATAAAGTGCAGTCCACTGGCAAGAAGCTAGTGGACTGTAAAATATATTACTTTTATTTTATAGGTTCTATTGTTGTTTTTTTGGGGATAATATCATGTGAATCTCATAAAAAAAGTAGTGCTGAAATTATTTGCGGAGACTCTTATTGCTTTTGGAAAACAAAGGAACATGAAGATGACAATCATTTTATTTATTATTATTTTAACAAAGATGGGCAATGGTTTATTTACGAGCATATTGATAGAAATAAAATACAAAAATATTATCTACGCGATCAATTATGGAGCGAGAAGTGGTCGCTATATAAAGACAGTCTATTAATTTTAGGAAGTGATAAATATAATATAAAAAGCATCAGTGATTCAGTAATTGTTATAAGCAGTTATGATAGTATCTATAAATTATACAAAATAGACAAAAAAAGCAAAACTTTCAGAATGTTGCAAAATACTTTGAATAACGATATTTAAAGTTTTGGTAATGCCCTAGATTGGGAGTTGTCATTATAATATATGGTAATTATAAATCTTCTCTCAAAAAGAAAATGTTCCTTGGTTATGAATAGATAAAACTATGAATATAAAAAAACAAATAACTGTATGCAAAACGGATACAGAAATTAAAATTTATCCTGAATCAAAAAATGAATTAGGGTTATGGATTGCACATCCACCATGTTTTGTAGTCTCTATAAATGATGTTCGTAATATGGAAAGTGTGATAAATATAGCTTTGCAATATAGTAATTCTGGAGTATCTGTAACTGAAGAAACAGCAAAGAATGTGCTAAAAGAAATGCGTATTAAGAGTTGGAATATATTATATAAATCGCACAGAATAATTAGTTTTTCTTTGGCTGAAAAAAAATTATTGTTACGCCTTTTGTATATACCAAAAAAGGTGTTTTCCCAGATATAGATGCAAAAAAAACATTTAATATAGATAATCGCAATAATGCAATTGGATTACTACTTAAGTTGTGATAAAATCCGGTAATGCTCCAAATTGGGAGTTGTCAGAACAACTGCCTAATAATCAATTTTGTTCTAAATAATTATGCACAAAGGCAGGGATAAATTCTCTGCCTTTTGCTATATTTGTAACCCAAAACAAAGAAAAATGAATATACGAGAACGCTTCGCCACTTTATGCTCCAGATTGGAAGTGAAAAACTCAAGTTTTCAACACCAAACAAGAGTTTTGTAAAATGATTGACTAATTTTGCACTTGTTGGTTAACTCTACGCCTGTTAATGTTTTGAAGTCAAATCATAATATAATGTGGAGAACTTTGAAATGTTTAAACAGAATGGCTAATTCAAAGAATCCAATAATAAAGGACGTATTTGCAAAGTTAGTAAGTTTGAATAGTAAGCATCGTCATGATATCTATATAGGAACAGAATTAGGTAGCAAAACAAATGTACCAGAGAGCAGTTCCTATACAAGAACCCGTATTTGATAAGAAAAGAGGAAGGTAGACCTCAGAGAACAAAATATGGACGTTTTAAAATACCTAAAGAAGAAATGGGCAATTATAATTTATATATTCCAAAGAAAAAGGAAAAATGAAATATATTACAATAATCCTATTTATTTTTTTTGTGTGTAGTTGTAGACCAAATTACACAAAAAAAAATAAATATAAGGGAGATAGCACTATCGTTAGCTACAATTTCAATTTATCACAAAATAGTAAAATTGATATTTCTCTTACCACTATTAGAGATAAAGATTCTCTTTATGTTTATGAACGAATTGTAAAAACTAACAAGAAGAATAGATATATTTTAAAATCAGTGTTCATGGTAGATTCTCTTGTTTTAAATGAATATAATAGATATGGAGTTAAATTTTTATTATCGAAATATTGTAAAAAAATCCATTATGCTGATGGAATAGAAAATATAGTTTTATATAACGAACATAATATAAATCGTAAATGGACTATTATTTATTTGATGGAAAAAAATAAATATAAATATGTTAAAGACGACTTGACTGGACACGACATCTTTGTGCCAAGTTCTATTAACAAATTAGATAATGCTCCAAATTGGTAGCTGTCAGAATAACTGCCTGATAATCAATTTTGTTCTAAATAATTATGCACAAAGGCAGGGAAAGATTCTCTGCCTTTTGCTATATTTATAACCCAAAACAAAGAAAAATGAATATACGAGAACGCATCGGCACTTTGTACTCCAGATTGGAAGTGAAAAACTCAAGTTTTCAACACCAAACAAGAGTTTTATAAAATGATTGACTAATTTTGCACTTGTTGGTTGACTCTATGATTATATAAATTCGGTTGGAAAGATATGATTTCGGAGAGATATAATGGAAAGTTGTTACCTCATACTTCTTCTGCAAAGGAGCGAGGCATAAAAAGTAATCATTCAAATCATCTTCATTTACAAGGGTTTAGTCCTAAACTAAAAATGATAGAGTATATAAATGCTCTGCCAGAGGTTATTGTTATTGGAAAACGAATACAAAAATGAGACAATTCTTACTTATTCTTTGTTTATTTCTATCATCTCCCTTGTTTATCAAGGGAGATGAGGAATTTGTTGCCATTTTATATTTACATAATGGACAATATGTATCCTCTGATAGTGTATACACGTTTTTTAATTTAGATGGGACTTATTTTGATAGTTTGAAATCAAGAGAGGGTAATGAGCCAACATGTTCGAGAATAGCAAAAGGCGATGTAGTTTCATACTATCCAAACGTAATGATTTATGTTTTCTTTTGCAAGTTGTTGCACGATGATAAAGTTCTTGTAAGAGTTGGCGAACAATGGAAAAAATTAAGTACTAATGCTCCCTTTTCCATACTGTCAATGAAAGAATATCTTTTATCTTTAGATATCTTATTAAAGGTTAACGATATAGTGTATCATGGAAAAGACAAAATAAAAATAAAAAAGGAAATGATACGCCATATTATAGATGTAAGGGGAGATTACATTGCAATAAAGATTGATAAGAAGAAAATGTGGTTTCGTTGGAAAAAGAATTGTATGGTTCTTCCTGATCGACTAATATACGAATAAACAATGGTAATGCTCCAAATCGGGAGTTGTTGAAATAATTATCTGATTATCAATGTGATTTTTAAAAGATTAAGCATAAAGGCAGGGAAAGATTCTCTGCCTTTTGTTATATTTGTAGTCCAAAACAAAGAAAAATGAATATACGAGAATGTTTCGCCACTTTATGCTCCAGATTGGAAGTGAAAAACTCAAGTTTTCAACACCAAACAAGAGTTTTATAAAATGATTGACTAATTTTGCACTTGCTGGTTGACTCTATGGGAGAATTTTAATTTTAGGAGGCAATCAAGGAGCAGCTATTAAAGGTGGTCAGAATGAAGTCAATATTTCCCCAAATAATCCCACAAAATTTAAATATAATTACCCTCAAGGAGTATCTCCTTATTATAAATTGCCAATATTAAATATTAAAGGAAAGGCTTTAAATTATGGAAACACAAGATAAGAAACTATATGTTCTAAACTTTCTTTGTATTTTTTCTGTATGTTCATTTCTGATTTTTGTAAATTGCAAGAGTAATTCAAAAAGATATTTTAATAATACAGGTGGTGAATCTATGCCACCTGTAAATGGCACTGATAGTATAGCTAAGCAGTTCAATCAGCTTAAAGAAGCTATAATTAAAGGGGAGAAAAATAGAATAAAGTTGTATTTTGATTTTCCTATTAATAATAGTGATTTTTGGTATAAAATTCTTGATGATGAAAAAGTTGAGAGCTATATAGATAAACCTTTTATAGAAAAGGATTTTTATAATTATTGTGATAGAATCTTTACTAAGGAATTTAAGGCATGCTTGTCCAATGTCAATGTTGGTATTCTTTCAAAAAAAGGTGCATTTCGTACCCCTTTTTTAATTGATAAAGAAAAAAAGTATTTCACTAAGAATCAAATATATGCTACCTGTAATCAAAATGAATTAAAATTAAAATTTATCAGTGTCGTACAAGATGAAATTGAAAGCGGTGATCATACAGAAATATATACTTTTAAGCTTTTTAAGGGAAAACTTAAATTAGTAAGTTTCTATATGACAGATTAGCAACTCTGTTAATGGGCGGTAATGCTTCAAACCGGGAGTTGTCAAATCAATCCGTATATTTTGCCACCATTGCATCAAAAAACTTGCAAAATCATCTGCCATACAAAATATTTCAGGATTTCCTTGAGCTTGCGAAAAACTTTGTCCTCAGTGATTATAGCGATTTTTGTCTGTAATTGTTTGTAACTGTTTGTAAATCAAAACCTTAAAGTTGCAACAAATTTCACTAATCAACAAATTTATAGCTACTTAAAATTCGTCGAACTCACGTTAATCTACTACAAACAATGAAACACTTATTCCGAACAATGGCCATTGTGGCCTTCGTATTCTGTTTGACGTCGAGTAAAAAACAGACCACAATTTTTGTTATCGGCGACTCCACGGCGGCCGAGAAGTCACATCCGGAGAAAAACATGGAACGTGGTTGGGGCATGGTGTTGCAAGGATTCTTTGATGAAAATATCCTTGTAGACAACCATGCCGTGAACGGTCGCTCGTCCAAGAGCTTTTTGGATGAGGGGCGCTGGCAAAAGGTGATCGACAAGATCAAGCCGGGCGATTACGTCCTGATACAGTTTGGTCATAACGATGAGAAGCCAAAGCCTGACCGCCATACTGAGCCCGGAACAACTTTCGATGCGAATTTAATCCGATATGTGGATGAAACGAGGGCTAAAGGCGGTATTCCCGTCTTGTTCAGCTGTGTGGTTCGTCGCAATTTTCGGAATAAAGTTGACCCATCGGTAGACGATGAGTCCCTACGCAATACAACCTATTCTGACGAAATAGTCAACTCTGACACGCTCGTAGACACACACGGAGCCTACAAAGATTCGCCCCGGCACGTTGCCCGGGACAAAGAAGTTGTGTTCATCGATGCCCATCAAATCACCCACGATCTGGAGCAAGGCCTTGGCGTCGTGGGTTCTCGCAAGCTGCACATGTGGTACAAACCCGGTGAAGAACCCAGTCTGCCCCAAGGCCGCAGGGATAACACGCATTATAATGTTTATGGAGCGAGAATCGTTGCCGGACTGATGGCCAACGCATTAGGAGAAAACATCAAGGCCTTGAGGAAGCACATTGTTCATTACGACTATGTTGTTTCCAAACGGGGCCGCGGCAATTATCTAAGCCTGAAAGAGGCCGTGGCTGCAGTTCCACAAGACAAGAAAACCTGTATATACATCCTTGACGGACAATGGACGATATCCCATAGCGAATATCAAGGCAAAAACATTAAGTTCAGATGTTATCCCGGGGCAGAGGTCAAGGTCAAACCCTGATGCTGCACTTTTTTGCTTTTTGGACAAGTCCAACACCTTTTTGATGTCTAAGATTTTCATAAATTGCAGTATCTCAATGTAATTTGTCCAGTTTTGTTTGTACAACTGTGGTGGAATGTTTATCTTTGCAAAAAGATTGATTCCAATTAAAATAAAAACAATATGATGAGTCAAACAGCATACGATAGATTGAGGGCATGTGGCATTCGCCCTTCTGTTCAGCGTTTAGCAATCATGGATTACTTGCTGACACACCACACGCATCCAACGGTAGAAGAAGTTTACCAAGGTATTTGCAATGACATACGTACACTAAGCCGCACAACGGTTTACAACACCTTGCGTCTTTTTTCCGAGCACAACGCAGCGCTCATGATCACGATAGACGAACACCGTGTGTGCTATGACGGCGATGTGCACCCGCATGTTCATTTCTATTGTCGCAACTGTGGACGTGTCTACGATTTTCACGACGAGATAGCGCCCAGTTTGTCTGCCCCAAAAGACATTGACGGCCATATCATTGACGAAATGCAATTGTATTACAAGGGCATCTGCAAGGAATGTAGCTCCAAATCATCTAAGCAGAACTAACCCTTTTTGTTGCCGTTCGTCGGATCATATTCGCATGTGTGGAAATCAAAGATAATAAAGATGATAGAGGTTAAGGTAAAGGATGCCGACTTGCAGCGTGCTGCGCAAGAAGGAATGGATGAATTTATTGCGGTTTTCACAGATGCCATACTCCGTGCCATTGGCGGAGAACTCAATGCCGAAAACATGGCAGAGCTGAATGTCGACCAAATCACTCTCCTGGGCTATGTCGCCCTTCGGGAGGAGGTGATGAATGGTGGTTTTGTTCAGCTAATACACAATGGTTACGGAGAATTTATCTATAAGAATCCATTCCACAAAGCCGTTCGCAACTGGGGAATGCAAGATCTGTATCGCATGATCAACAAGAGCCGGACCTTGTATAACCGCTATCACGAGGAAATCGAAAAAGACTGCAGTCAGGAGGAGTTTGATGCGCTCTACGAAAAATATGCTGAGTTTGACGATTTCGACGATGCCTTTGTCGAGGGAGAAGAAGGATTCACCTCGCAGGTAGCTCACTATATTGATGAGCATATAGAAAACTTTGCAATCGTAGACAATGAATAAGGATAAAAGCGGAACTCGTAAGAAAAACTCTGTACAGATAAGAAACAAGAAAGCTTCGTTCGAGTATTACTTTATTGATACTTACACGGCAGGTATTGTGCTGACCGGTACGGAGATCAAGTCTATTCGTCTGGGCAAGGCTTCGCTGGTAGACGCATTCTGCTATATCAACAACGGTGAGATATGGGTTAAGGGCATGAACGTTTCACCGTATTTTTACGGCTCTTACTCGAACCACGAAGCTAAGCGTGATCGGAAACTTTTGCTGACAAAAAAGGAAATAAGAACCCTAACGGAGGACACCAAGGCTCCCGGCTTTACGATTGTCCCAACCCTGATGTTTATCGACGACAACGGTCGTGCCAAAGTTAACATCGCCTTGGCAAGGGGAAAGAAAGAGTTTGACAAGCGCCAGACTATCAAGGAAAAGGAAGACCGTCGCGAGATGGACAGAGCCATGAAGCGGTATTAACAAACCCTGAGCAGCCTCGCACTAAGCCTGACTTTTTCGGGGCACGGCCATAGGCAAGCAGAGAATTTTTAACGGTCATCACACAAAATAGCAATCAGGATAACTTTGACCTCATAAAAATAACAATACATTCAAACAGAGTATGGTAAAGACAATAGCCTTCGACTTGGGTGGAGTCATCATCACAATAGACAACGACGAACCTGTGCGCCGATTCAAGGAGCTTGGTGTCGCCGATGCTGAGCAGTTGCTCAACCCCTATGTGCAATCGGGATTCTTTGGTGATTTGGAACATGGAAAAATCGATGAAGAAGAGTTCAGAGCACAACTCAGCCAACATGCAGGTCGGGAACTAACTTGGGAACAATGCCAATATGCTTGGAAAGGATATGTGGCGGAGGTTCAGCAATGCAATTTGGACATCATGACGAAACTCCGCTCGATGGGTTTCCGCATCATACTGGCATCGAATACCAATGGATTTATGCAGGCTTGGGCCGACTCCGAAGCTTTCTCTCCCGACAAACATCCCATCAGCTATTATTGTGACCGGATGTATCGGAGCCACGAGATGAAAGAAATGAAGCCCAGCGACCGTTTCTTCCGCTATATCCTCACCCACGAGCGAACCGCACCTTCGGACATTCTTTTTATAGACGACAGTGCACGAAACTGTGCCGCGGCCAGCCAATTGGGCATGCACACCTTCTGTCCGCACAATGGCTCGGACTGGACAGGCACGTTACTTGATATGCTCGAGAACAACAAGGTGTAGACAGTTGCCATGGGGTGGGGCGTTGTCGTTGCGTATGACATGAAAGCCTGAACGGTTTGTATAATTTTTTTACAAACAGCTCCTCCTGCTTCGCCTATTTAAAAATAATTTTCCTCCGGCCGGAAATTCGGCAAATTCAGAGCGTTTTTTAGATTATTGATAATCAGGTGATTAGTGAAAATCGCTCTGAAAAAACGGTTTTTCGCTTTACGGTTAACTATCGAATGGCATGCCCGTGGAGCCGGAATCGCACGATGACTAAGGCGCTTTCGCAGGACGAAGAAGCCCCAACCGCACGGCCAAAAGACGTTTATCGCGGTGGCTCGCCTGTTTTCGGGTTTTTCCGATCGAAAAAAACGATAAAAACATGGCGTCTTTTTGTCTGGATGCCCCAAGAGTCAATCCCCCGAAAAGGGTAATCAAATTTTACACCCAATGATTTTTTTTAATCTTATGTTATCCTGTTAATTGTAAAAGTGTTATCTTTGCAATTGGTTAAGACACATAATTATGGTTATCAATAAGAAACGAAGATGGCATGTTGTTCCTGGACAGCCATTGACAGAACTGGATAAGAAAGTGAAGTACTGGGAGGACAAAGGCAAACTGGTTCCTACCCGGAATATGATCAGAACCCCTGAGGAAATAGAGGGCATACGCGTGGCCGGGCGGTTAAACACCGGCTGTCTGGACGCCGTGGAGGCGATGATGCGTCCGGGAATTACCACACAGGATATTGATGATACATGTATGAGATACTGTGAGGAGAACAACTGTCACCCCTCGTGTCTCAACTATGAGGGTTTCCCCAAGAGCGTTTGCACGAGCATCAACGAAGTGGTGTGTCATGGTATTCCCAAGCCGGGAGAAGTGCTTGAGGAGGGAGACATTGTGAATGTGGACATGACCATCGATTACAACGGATTTTATGGCGATGCGTCCCGCATGTTTATCATCGGAGGAAAAACCACGCCGGAGAAGGAACAGTTGGTGAGAGTTGCCCGAGAATGTCTCGAAATAGGAGCCGAGGCCGCCAAACCTTATTGTTTTGTAGGCGATATTGGCCATGCCATTCAGAAACACGCAGAAAAATATCATTACGGCGTGGTAAGGGATTTGTGTGGCCATGGCGTAGGACTGTCCATGCACGAGGAACCGGAAATTCTTCACTACGGGCATCGCGGAACGGGCATGTTGCTGGTTCCGGGCATGGTGTTCACCATCGAACCCATGATCAATATGGGTACTTGGCAGGTGTTTATCGACGCCGACGACCCCTACGGATGGGAAGTTATCACGGGCGACGAGAAGCCTTCTGCCCAATGGGAGCACACCTTCCTGATGACCGATACGGGTGTGGAAATTCTTTCTTATTAAGCGTGGAAACAAAGTCCCGTAAAAATCTAACACAGTTTAAAAATGGATGTATATATATTGGGTATAGAGAGCAGTTGTGACGACACTTCTGCCGCAGTGTTGAAGAACGGCGTGCTGCTGAGCAACGTAACGGCTTCACAGGATGTTCACCGGGCGTATGGTGGGGTGGTTCCGGAATTGGCGAGCCGTGCCCACCAGCAGAACGTCGTTCCTGTGGTCGACCAGGCACTGGCACGTGCAGGAATCAAGAAGGAACAACTCTCCGCCATCGCCTTTACACGCGGGCCAGGACTGATGGGGTCGCTGTTGGTGGGCGTAAGTTTTGCCAAGGGTTTCGCCCGCAGTTTGGGCATCCCCATGATCGATGTCAATCATTTGCAGGGTCATGTCATGGCGCATTATATCAAAGAGAGTGACGACGACAACCACATGCCTCCCTTTCCCTACATCTGTCTGCTGGTTTCCGGGGGAAACTCGCAGATTGTCAAGGTGAATGCCTATAATGACATGGAAGTTCTCGGGCAGACCATTGACGATGCTGCCGGGGAGGCGATCGACAAATGTTCGAAGGTCATGGGGCTGGGCTATCCAGGAGGACCGATTATCGACAAGCTGGCTCGCCAGGGCAATCCGTTGGCCTATAAGTTTTCTGAGCCTCATATTCCCGGTATGAACTATTCTTTTTCCGGTCTAAAGACATCTTTTCTGTACAATCTCCGCGATTGGGTAGCAGAAGATCCCGACTTCATCGCTCATCACAAGGAAGACCTGGCCGCGAGCCTGGAGCACACCATTGTGGACATACTGATGAAGAAACTGCGCATGGCAGTGAAACAGACCGGCATCAAGCATGTGGCTGTGGCAGGCGGGGTATCGGCCAACAATGGTCTGCGCAATTCGTTTCGTGAGCATGCCGAGAAGTATGGATGGACGATCTATATTCCCAAATTCAGCTATACCACAGACAATGCAGCCATGATCGGTATCGTGGGCTATTACAAATATCTTGACAAGGACTTTTGCGCTATTGATGTGCCGGCCTTCTCTAAAGTTACTTTTGAATAATCGAAAATGGAATTTGAAACCAAAGTGCTGAGTCGACAGATTCAGGAGGCTCTGTATCATAATCAGGAAACACTCGGCACGGCCGAGAGTTGTACCGGCGGACGGATAGCCGAGGCTGTGATCTCCATGCCCGGCGCATCAAACTACTTTAAGGGTGGGGTGATTGCTTACACCAATGAGGTGAAGGAGAATATATTGGGCGTGTCGCATCAACTGCTTGAGGAACAGACGGCTGTGTGCGAGGATGTGGCTAAACAAATGGTGGCTGGGGCATGCCAGGCCTTGCGCTGCACTTACGCCATAGCCACAACTGGCGTTGCCGGACCCACGGGTGGCACCAGCGAAACACCCGTCGGGACTATCTGGATTGCATACGGATGTCAGGACGACATCAGAACCTGCAAACTTGCTGAGGATTTTGGGCGTGATCTCAATTTGGCCAAAGCCACCAACAAGGCCTTGTGCCTTTTTTTAGACTATCTCAAGGAGAAGATCAGCTCTGTTTAGACAGACTGCGTTTGCCCAAGGCACCATAGACCACTTTGGCCACGAGGGGTTTGCTCGACTCCTCGGTCAGGCCATGCCCTAAACGCCCATAAATAAAGGGCACTTCCAATCCTTTGATACAATAATGGGTGATATCGGCAACGAGGTCAACGTTGTCGATATCAAATTCGCCGTCGGCCTTTCCCTCAGCATAAACTTTTCGAAAGAGCTCAATCTCATCCTCATCAAAGTTTTTCCTCACCTTTTCCACGGTCCAGATGTTTCTGAAAAATTCGGCTCGGAGGTTGCCGTTTCTCACCACGGTCTCCCTGATCATGCTCAGGTGGGTGTAAATCAGCTCGATGATTTTATCCAAAGGGTTGATATTCTTGGCTGCAACTTCGTCAAGTTTGTCGCTAAGACGCTCCAATTCGGCTTGTATCACAGCATAATAAACTTCCTCTTTCCTACTGAAATACGTGTAAAGGGTGCGACGCCCCTTGCCGGAGGCCAATGCAATGTCATTCATTGTGGTGGCCGCAACACCATTTTTGGCAAACAGTTGACGGGCTACGTCGACTAATTTCTGTCTTGTTTTGGATATTGACATACCTATAAATTATTCGAAATCAGAACAATAATCAATATATTGCACACGTTATATATGTGTGCAAAAATATTATATTTCCATCAAAAAAACAAGAAACACGCCGAAAAAAAGATTGAATTATTAAAAAATGATAATAATAAGCCAAACATTTGGAATTGCCACATAAATTAAGTACTTTTGCAACTGCAATTGAGGAAGAGCCCACGACTCTGGGATTCACCTTAATGAAGTATTAATATCGCGGAGTGGAGCAGTTGGTAGCTCGCCAGGCTCATAACCTGGAGGTCGCATGTTCGAGTCTTGCCTCCGCAACTATATCGCTCGGAAAACCAGTTACTAAGGTTTCCGAGCGTTTTCTTTTTATAGCCGAGCGGATGATTGAATTGACAAAGTTCAACGTTTGGGTTTCAGTTTTTTGATTCTCTTTTTTGCTTCGGTTAAGTCAGGGCATAAGGCTAATGCCTTCTCGTAGTTTCGCACAGCCGCTTGATTCATGCCCTCGTGTTCGCACTCTTTGCCCATGACGAGATACTCCATGGCCAGTTCCTTTAAGTAATTCTCGCGCAGCTCGGCCTCTTTTTTGAGGCGTTCTATTTCATGCCGCTGCATGTTGATAACATTAAGTTTTTTGCGTATATATCTTTTGGCAACAGGTTTTTCGATGTCATACCTGCTGTGTATGGCAAGAAAGAATGCATCGAGGGCAGTCTGCATGTCCCCTCGGTCAAAGGCTTGCACTGCATCCCAATATTCCTTGTCGGCTTTCGATTGTTTGAGCACTGTGGAAATGATGGTGGAATTGTTAAAGTTTTTAGCAAATCTACAAACCTCCGGATGCACAAAGATGTCGTTCCGACGGATGGGTTCTTTCAATGATATGCCTTCAAGAGACGTGCATCGGGAAAGTGCTACATACGTTTGGCCTGCTGCAAACACGCCTCCTGTAAAGTCTATCTTGACATGACTAAAGGTGAGTCCTTGGCTCTTATGTACCGTGATTGCCCATGCCAGGCGTATAGGATATTGAGTATAAGTGCCCAATTCTTGTTCCTCGATTTTCTTCTCCTTGTCGTTAAACGAATATTTCACGTTGCTCCACACTTCAGGTTCCACGTTGTACTCCTGTCCATCTTCAGTTCGAATATAGATATAGCCCAGCTCTTCATCAAAACCAGTGACCGTACCCAGGGTGCCGTTTACCCAGCGATGGTTCATGTCGTTTTTCACAAACAGGACTTGAGCTCCCGGCTTAATCCTCAACTCTTTGGGCGTAGGCAGACTCGATTCCGGGAATTCGCCCCTGATGGCTCCCATAAAAATTTGTGGTTTCCCCGGCAGTTCGTTGAGATGGCTGGTGTTGATGTCGTCAACGGTGTCTCTCCTGGTGGATAAGGTGATAGATAGGGGAGAGTGGTCCGTTTTTGTGTCAGCTTTATCGTTGTCAGCATGCTTCACCTGCTTGTTCAGCAACATCAAGTCGTGGTTCGACATGTTGGAGGTGCGGATGTGATCGAGAATGCTGATGAAGGTAGGGTCGTTTTGGCGATATACTTTCTTTAATTCAATAGATACCAACTGCATGCCCGCAAATATTTTGGCATTGAAGAAGAATAAAGAATCGTAGGTTGACTGCAAAAGCCGCCGATCTTCTTCTTTCACAACCGGTTCCAATTGGTACACATCGCCGACCAGCAAGAGTTGTTTTCCGCCAAACGGCTCTCTCATGTTGTGACAAAACACCCTCAAAACTTTGTCAATAAAGTCAATCAGATCTGCTCTGACCATGCTTATCTCATCAATAATAATGAGTTCGAGCTCTCTGATAATTTTAATTTTCTCGCTATTATACTTTAGTGTTTTGCGTATGTTTCGTGGTGAATATTGCACATCATTGGGCAGGAGGGGATGGAAGGGTATTTTGAAGAAGCTATGCAGGGTTGACCCTCCTACATTGATAGCAGCAATTCCTGTCGGTGCAAGGATGATATTTTTCTTCTTGGTATGTGAAGCAATGTATTTCAGGAAGGTTGACTTTCCCGTTCCGGCCTTTCCTGTAAGAAAAAGAGAACGTTGAGTGAACTGTATGACCTGCAACACGTTTTGGAACTCGGTGTTGTTCAGGTCAATGTTCTCTTCTTGGTTTAAAGCCATGTTATGATGCTCAATCTGTTGTCGGTAAAAAATAGAATCGCATGTGAGTCATCGTCATTCCTTCCAGACGCTCTCACATGCGACCCTTTTTACAATTATAAGTTATCAAGAGTGACCTCCTCCGTCGTCTTACGCTTTTTCTCGGGCTTAGGCTCTGGCGTTGGAGTTTGTTTGTTCTCGACCGCATTCGGGACCTTTTCTATAGGATTGCCATTCTCATCAAGTATGATTTCTTCTTCGCTCACAATCGAACTATCCTGCTTGGTGGTGTCTATTTTAACCACCTCATAGTAACTCTGGCAATTATACATGTCTGAAGTGATGTTGGCATCCTGGGGTGTACTGAATTTCCCGTGGTATTGATTAAAACTTGGATCACCCAACACGGCCTGCATGAAATAACCCGTAATCGGGAGGGCTGTTCTGGCTCCCTGGCCCAATGCTCCGGTTCGGAAGTGTATACTTCTGTATTCTCCACCGACCCATGCGCCTGCAACGAGTTTGGGTGACACACACATAAACCAAGCATCAGAATGATTATTGGAGGTCCCGGTTTTCCCACCAAACTCCGTGTCCCTATACTGGCCTACGTATCCGGACAGACTTAGACTGGTTCCGCCTGCATCACGGACACTGCTTTTCAGCATTTGCTGCACGAGAAAAGCACTTTTATAGGGGATCACCTGTTCGGCTTGAACTCGGTCTACATATATTTCGCGACCGTCTTTATCAACTATTCTTGTGACCAACACCGGTTCATGATGCATACCATTGTTGGCAATGGTACAATAGGCATTGGTCATCTCCAAAAGGGTTACGTCGCTCGAACCCAGCGCTAATGATGGTGCATCTTCCAAAGGACTCTTAATTCCCATGGCCTCGGCTGTTCCAATAATGCGTTTAATGCCCATCTCCTGCCCCAAACGCACGGCAATCGAGTTGATGCTTCGTGCGAAAGCGCTCTTTAAGGGGATAGAATCTCCTGTAAATCTTCCGTTGGCATTGCCGGGCGTCCAGGTTGTAATTTCATTCTTTTTCTTGTCGAAGACCTGCATGGAAATGTATTCGTCGCGACGCTTATCGCATGGGGTGAGTCCTTGGTTCATGGCTTCCGTATAGACAAAAAGCTTGAAGGTTGAACCGGGTTGGCGTTCAGCAGTCACCTTGTCGTACTTCCACGACTTGAAATCAATATCACCTACCCATGCCTTTACGGCTCCGCTTTGCGGTTCCATGGCCACCATGGCACAATGCATGAAGCTTACCATGTATTTAATGGAGTCTTCCGATGTCATGTTTTTGGTGATGGTTCCCTTATCATAATCAAACACCTCAACCGGATGTTTCCACTCCTTGTAGTAGTACCGGATTGAATCTGGACTGTTAGGGAATCGTTCTTGCAGTGCCTTATAAAAAGGCTGACGCTCGGCAATTTTATCGATAAACTGTGGGATTGGGGTGCCATTTTCATCCCGCCAAGGCTCTTGTCTGAGCCAATTGGAATCTTGCTTACGGTAAATGCTCCAGTGATTGTTGAAGTTTTGCTGCACAATTTTCATTTGTTTCATGGCAGCCTCTTCGGCATACTTTTGCATCCGGGAGTCGATGGTGGTGTAGATTTTGAGTCCGGAACTGTAGAGGTCGTATCCGTTCTCACTACACCAGGGTGCCAAATAATCAGCAACGGCTTGCCGGAAGTACATGGCTTGGCCGTCGTAATTCTCTTCCATCTTGTATTTTAGCCTGATTGGAAGCTTTTTCAGGGAATCGCAGGCAGCCTGAGAAAGTGAGCCGTCCTGCACCATATTGGACAAAACGGTGTTCCGACGTGCCAAGCTTTTCTTGGAATTGATTTTCGGATTGTACATCGTTGTTGCCTTCAGCATACCCACAAGCACAGCCGCCTCTTCGGTTGTCAAGTCTTTCGGCGTGGTGTCAAAGTAGGTCTTGGCAGCGGTTTTGATGCCGTAAGCATTGGAACCGAAGTCCACGGTATTGGCATACATGGTCAGTATTTCCTTCTTGTCAAATACTGTTTCGAGCTTTGTAGCAATAATCCACTCCTTGCTCTTCACAATCAGAATCTTCAATCCGGGTATTTTGCCCAACAGTCCGGTAGAATACTGTGATCGCACGCGGAACATATTCTTGGCCAATTGCTGTGTTATCGTCGAGGCTCCGCGCCCTTCATGATGCAGGACTGCGTCTTTCATAGCCGAAAAAATAGCCATCACATCAATAGCCATACCCCGCGGACGACTGTAATAGCGTGCATCCTCGGTGGCAATAAGTGCTTGAAAGAAAGCAGGATTTACCTCTTCATACTTCACCGGTGTTCGGTTTTCATTGAAGTATTTCCCAATAAGTTTACCGTCAGCACTGTATATTTCAGAAGCTTGACTGGTCTGTGGATCCATGATGCCGGAGAAATAGCCGGGGCTTTTGCCAAACAACCAGAACAAGTTAAGGTCCACTGCTCCGAGATAAAGCAAAAAGGCTACAATCAAGGAAGCTAAGCCTATCATCGTCTTGGTGTACCATGCGCGACCTTTGTACAGGTTTTTGTACCAAGGCCAGAAGTTTTTAATCTTGCGCCAAACCCATTTAAAAAAACGTTTTATCTTCTTCATGTCTTCTTTGTCTTTTGTATCTCATGACCTCAATATATAAGGAAATGATTTACAAAATTACGAAAATACTATATCATCGTATGTTTTTATCAATACAATTTAGGATATCTTCAAGGTTGTCGGGCGAAAACCATTGGGTTGTCTCGTCTTTCTTAAACCATGTGAGTTGCTTCCGCATATAGCGTCTGGTGTTGGATTGTATTTGCCTGATGGCTTCTTCGCGGGAAATTTCGCCGTCCATATAGGCAAATAACTCTTTGTAGCCTACTGTGTTGAGCGCATTCAATTCTCTCCGCGGGTACACACTGCGAGCTTCATCTTCCAAACCCTGCTCCATCATCAGGAGCACTCGCTCGTTGATTCTGTTGTATAACTCCTCACGTGGACGGTTAAGTCCAATCTTGACAATATTAAACGGCCGCTCCTTCTTCGTGTTCTTGCGAAATGATGTGTATGTTTTCCCAGTCATGTAACAGATTTCCAAGGCATGGATAACTCTCCTCGGATTCTGCTTGTCAACAATCTTCCAGTACTCTGGGTCAAGTTCCTTAAGTTGCTCTGAAAGAGACGGTAGCCCCTCTCTGTTCAGTTTTTCCTTAAAGAGACTCCTTGTCGACTCATCTATCGTTGGAATGTCGTCTATTCCCTGGCAAACAGCATCAATATACATCATCGAACCTCCCGACATGACAACCACATGGTGTGTCTTGAAGAGTTTCTCAAGCAACCTTATCACATCCTGTTCATACATGGCCGCCGAATAGTAGTCCTCAATGTGGTGACTGCCTACAAAATAGTGTTCCACGCATCGTCGTTGCTGTTCTGTCGGAGCTGCAGTCCCAATTGGCAATTCCGCAAATATCTGCCGTGAATCTGCGTTGATAATCGGGGAGTTGTAACGCTGTGCTATCTGCAGACAGAGTTCGGTTTTTCCAACTCCCGTCGGACCAAGGATGACTACAAGATTCTTCAAGGCAAGTATAATAATGATGTACTATCTGATGATTCCCCGTTTGGATGACGATACAAAGTCGATAATATATTGTATTTCAGGAGTTACCTTCAGATTGTTTTTTATTTCCTGAATTCCTTCTGCCAGCACACCCTTACTATATAGCAGGCGATAGGCCTCATGTATGTGATCAATCAGTTCATTGCTGAAACCTTGTCGGCGAAGCCCTATCAGGTTTATACCCGCATAGCGAATGGGCTCCTTGCCGGCAATGATGTAGGGAGGAATATCCTGGCTGAATCGGCTGCCACCTTGGATCATCACGTATCCGCCAATTTTGCAGAACTGGTGGCAAAGAACTACGGCACTGATGATAGCTTTATCATCCACCACCACCTCGCCGGCAAACTTGGTGGAGTTGCCGATAATAATGTTGCTTCCCAAAACACAGTCATGAGCCACATGAGCATTTTCCATGATTAGATTGTTACTACCCACCACAGTAGTTCCCTTCGAGGCTGTGCCGCGCGATATCGTCACATTTTCGCGAATACTGTTGTTGTCACCAATTTCGCACAACGTTTCCTCGCCTTTGTATTTTAAATCCTGAGGTTTCGTGGAGATGCTTGCTCCCGGAAAAAATTCATTTCCATTGCCTATGCGGGCACCGATATGAAAGGTTACGCCGTTTTGCAGCACATTGTTATTGCCCATTACCGTATTCCGGTCGATATAGCAAAATGGGCCAATCACGTTGTTGTCACCCATGCGAGCTTCAGGGTGTACAAAGGCCAAGGGACTTATCTGGTTCATATACTTTATTTATTCTTGACAATCTGAGCAGTAAAAGTGGCTTCCGACACGATGTTGTCACCAACAAATGCATAGCCTTTCATGGTACTGATGCCATGGCGGGGAGGGAACAGCAATTCCACCTTGAAAAGCAGCGTATCGCCAGGCACAACCTTCCGCCTGAACTTCACATTATCTATTTTCAGGAAATAGGTGGAATATCTTTCAGGTTCAGCCACTTGGCTGAGAATCAACAATCCACCGCATTGAGCCATCGATTCAATCTGCAACACTCCGGGCATGACCGGTTCATCGGGGAAATGACCCTGAAAGAAAGGTTCGACAGCAGTGACATTCTTCACGCCAACAATGCTTGTCGCCCCCATGGCCACCACTTTATCCACCAATTGCATGGGATAGCGATGGGGTAGAAGTTGTCTGATTCGGCAGTTGTCCATCAGCGGTTCTTCGTTCGGATCGTAGATAGGAGCCTGCACTTCATGCTTGCGTATTTCCTTACGCATCAGGCGTGCAAACTTATTGTTGATGGTATGTCCCGGGCGAGTAGCAATGATGCGACCCTTGATGGGCTTGCCTATCAAAGCCATGTCGCCAATAATGTCGAGCAGTTTGTGTCGGGTACATTCGTTGTCCCACATCAACGGCTTGTGCTGGATATAGCCAATCTTGGTTGCATCCATGCGAGCCAACTTGAGAAAATCGGCCAACTTATCCAATTGTGCCTGCTCAACTTGCCGTTCATAGATGACGATGGCATTGTCCAAGTCGCCACCTTTAATCAGGTTGGCTTCCAAGAGAGGAACAATATCCCGCACAAACACAAACGTGCGTGCCGGAGCAATCTCCTCGGCATAGTTGTCAATGTTGTCGAGTGTGGCAAACTGGCTGCTGATAAACTTGGAGTCGAAGGAGCACATGGCTGTGATCGAAAAGTCGTGGTCGGGCAAGATGGTGATGCACGACCCCGATTCCTCGTCTTTGATTTCTATCTTCTTACGAATAATGTAATAGTCCTTGGGAGTTTTCTGATCTACGATGCCCACCTCATTAATTTTCTGCACATACTGCGCCGCAGAGCCGTCAAGGATTGGAAATTCCGGACCATTGACCTGAATGAGACAGTTGTCAACCCCCAGGGCATATAATGCAGACAGCCCGTGCTCGACGGTCGAAACCCTGACCTCACCCTTTTGAAGCACGGTTCCCCGTTGGGTATCGGAAACATTTTCTGCCACAGCCTCAACAACGGGCTGGCCGTCAAGGTCGATGCGTTGTATTTTATAGCCTGTGTTGTCTGGTGCGGGATTAAACGTTACGGTGAGGCTCAGCCCCGTATGAAGTCCTTTGCCGAACAAAGAGAAGCTTCCACCGAGCGTTTTTTGTTTTGCGGTATCCATTTATTTCTTTTGTTTAAGTTCGTCTACTTCTTTCTGCAATGCCGTGAGCTGTTTGTAGATATCAGGCAATTTCCGGAAAATCGCCTGGCTCTTGAAGAAAGGTGTTTGCGGCATGGGCGGCGTGCCAATGAGCGTCTGGTTGTCCTTCAGCGAACCCGGAACACCTGATTGTGCACCGAGCATCACGCGGTTGCCAATGTTGATGTGTCCGGCGATGCCAACCTGCCCGCCAAACATGCACCATTGTCCCACCTTGGTGGAGCCGGCTATGCCAACCTGTGCCGACATCACGGTGTTTTCTCCAATATCCGTGTTGTGTGCAATCTGCACCAAGTTGTCTAATTTGACGCCCCGGCGTATATAGGTCGACCCCATGGTTGAGCGGTCTACACAGGTGTTGGCACCAATCTCCACATCGTCTTCGATGACCACATTCCCCGTTTGGGGTATCTTATCGTATTGTTCTCCGTTAGGTGCAAAGCCGAAACCATCGGCACCTATCACGGCGCCGGAATGCACTATGACACGGTTTCCCAACTCGCAATCATGATAGATGCTGGCATGGGGATAAACAATGCAGCCATTGCCCAACTTGACATTCTCCATAATTGTGGCATGTGGGAAGACCTGACAGTCGTCGCCAATCTCCACACCTTCAGCTATATAAGCAAACGCTCCAATGTAGGCATTCTCGCCAATCTTGGCCTTGGGCGAAATAAACGCCAGAGAATCTACACCCGTTTTCTTAGGTTTGGTCGACTCATACAACTGCAACAACTTGGCAACACAATCGCGTGCGTTCTGCACCCAAATCAGTGTTGGCGTCACAGGGCGTTCAAGCTCGATCGAGTCGTCAACAAGAACGACAGTCGATTTGGTTTCGTAAATATAATGTGTATATTTTGGGTTGGCCAGAAAAGAAATGGCACCGGGTACGCTGTCTTCGATTTTAGCGAATGTAGATACCCTGGCATTCTCGTCGCCCTCAACTTTTCCATTGATAAATTGAGCTATCTGGTTTGCAGTAAATTCCATATTTGAATCCAAATGTTTATAATCTGCAAATATAAGAATTAATTCCCTAATACGTGAAAAGATAATCTATTATTTGGTGTTTTTAGCATGCAAACTTATTAATTCACACCCATACATGATGCTTTACCAAGAGGAAAAATACATAAAATAAGTTCAATATATCTTGACAAAAGCGTCTCCATATTTCGCGTATTTAAAAAACAAAATACTTTGGCTGGAAATACGCGAAAGTTGAGGGCGTTTGCTAAACGGCTGACACGCAGTTGATTATGCCGAGCAAACACTTTTTGAGCTAATCAGCCGAATGGATTGCCCTGCGAGTAGATATTGAACGGCGTAGCGATTAGACCTTAACCGCAAGATGATTAGACTCTTGTCATGTCGCGTCTAAGCTTTGGCGGCAGTCCGTCTAAGCCTTAATCGCAAATCAATTCGAATTTTGAAGCTTGTAACATCTGGTTTTTAGGCAAAATGAATCAGATATTAAGGCAAACTGAGAGCTAAATTCAGAATTTACGCAGGTCATTTTAAGCTGAACAAAATTTGACAAGTTGGGCACCTTACAATATATTCTTATGGTTTGCATATATAACAGTTCCGATGTTCGTACATGTAAACAATAAAAGAAGTTATAGCAATGTGCATCATACTCGAAACGTCCATCATAAACCGTCAGAAAAGACTAACCTGTGCGAATCGATAATAAAAATATAATGTTCAATATGTTAAATCAAAAATATACGTTAATTAATCCAAATTTATAAGACCAATACATTCTAATAAATATAAGATTATACCAAAAATGATTGGTAATGTAAAAAAACCAACAAGCAACCACAATAAAATGGCTTTAGGCGTTTCAGTCTTCATATCATATATTTTTTGCAAATATAAAGAAATAATTGAACAATCATGTAAAAAAACAAGAAAAAATTTATATGTGGTGTCACTTTTCAGAAGTAGAAACAAGAGAACGACGTTTGACGGGGGCAAACGCCTGATGGAAAGTGAGGCAGAAAATAGGGTAGAATAGGCTGTTTTTGGCTTATATTGGCGCCTATCGGCTTACCATGCGGCATCCCATTCGGCGCATACCAAGGTGCTGACCGCTTTGTCGCTCCGCTCCTCTGCATTATTTAATTTTATTTCCTACTCGGAAATAAAAAAGCCGTGCGGCAAACACGGCTAATAATTAATAAAAGGGCTTTTCATAGTCACTACATTGTGTAGGGTTATGCAAGTAAGGGCATTCTATATTGCGATAAGAACACCAAGTAAAACGAGCAGGCAAACCGTGACCAGACATAACAATACAACGGAAACGACAAAAGTCTTCAGGTTCCGTTTCAAAAAATTCAAAATCCATGACATAACAAATAAAATTAAAATTATTTAACAACAATACGCGAAAGAGGGCCAAGAAGCGGGCCAAGACCACGATTTATCCAATCACCTGCAGTACTAAAAAGAGCTCCTGGATAACGACCAAACCAAGAACCACGAAGATCACGACCTTCACTTTGAACGTCATAATTAAATTTACGTTCACGAAGATTAAGATCATTCGAATAGTGTTGCTGTGCTTTTAACTCTCTATCCCAATTTAAGCTACCAAGCTTAAAAACGCGAGATTGTTCCTCAGTAGTACCTTGCATCAATTGGTTATAGGCAGCAGCTAAGGAGGCTTGAGCAGAGGCATTATTAGCAGCAATAGTAGATTGCATAACACTGAGAGACTGTTTAAGGTTCTCAAGTTCTTGTGGTTTGGTGAAAGTAAGATCATACTTTTTGATTAGTTTATCAATCTCCATAGATTCAATGTTAACTTTACCTGCCAGCATATCCTGCTGTAACTTCTCAACACCTAAGATATTACGAGTAACATTACTTTGTTGCTCGGCATCATAATTGCTAACATACTCTCCGTTTTCGTCAACCAAAGGTTTACCGTTTTCATCCATAGCATTGCGGGAATAAAATTCCTGACGCCATTGCTCAAATGTACTTTGTATAGTATTAATTTTAGCAGCAGCTTGAGCAGACTGTATTTGTGCAATTTGAGAAAGACCTGCTGAATAATAAGGAGAAATACCACCTATAGTTAGAGCATCGTTTTTCTTTTGCTTTTCAAACTCATAATCAGAAACTTCAATCTGTTTTTTACGAGCATCAATGTCTTGCTGTTTCATAAAATTATCATAAAATGAAGTAGCAGCACCACGAATACCTTCTCCAAGAGCAGCACCGGGGTTAAACTCACTGGGAGTACCTAACCCGGCAGAAGAAGACGACAGATTGACACCTTGAGCACTACCAAGGTTTTGTTTATCATACAAATAAGGGTTATAACCAGCAGCTTCAACACGTTTACGAATATTAGACGGATCATTCCAAGCAAAGTTCTGTTGATTAATTTCGCGTTGGAAATCCATTTGTTGTTGATTTACTTTGTCGTTATAAGCTTGTTGCTGGAGCATCATATCCCATTGATGACGACGATTGCGTCGATTGAGATTTGAACTACCAGCAGCACCTAAAGCACCGCCTAAAAGCGATGAACCAGCGGCAATTAAAGCACCACCTGTTATTGGATCAAGAGGCATAATAAAAGAATTTAATCCCTACCCAAATAGGGTAGGGGATAGTTAAACATACAATTAGGAATCACTATTAGAAGAATCTGAATTATCAGAACCTTGAGAAGAAGTAGCAGAAGAATCACTATCGGAATAATCATCAACTACATGAGAAAGATGAGAGGCAAACGCAGCATCATCTGTCATAGTTTGATTATAACGAGACGGAGTCATCGAAATAAGTTCATCATCTGATAAGTTATTACGCTTACTAACTGGTACCTTTTGTAAAGTAGACATAAGTCGTTCACGTTCCAAAGGATTTACATTCGGATCCATGACTTTAGAAAGTACATTAGGCCTACGTTTCAATTTATCGTCATAAGGACAAATAACATCACATTCTTCATTTGCTTTACTATTCAAACAAACACCTGAAGAGGTATAATCAGCTCGACGGGACATAACCTCAAGTTGAGCAGCGCTGAGATGCGGAAAATAAATACTAAGTTCCATAATAAAAGAAATTAAACTCTGGGCATGCCATCAACAGACATGTCAGAAACTTTAACAATATTAAAATTACAACCACCAAAAACACAGTCAGTAGACTCTGTACCATTAAATTCAACAGGGAATACAGAATTCAAACAACCTGGATCAATTTTAAAATCAGCAATTTCCAATTGAGGGAAAGTAGTCCAACGGCGGAAACGAGAAACACTCCAACTAGACAAAGCATCATTTTGTGCAAACTGTCCATGATTAATATCAAGGGCTGTTTTATATTCACTGTAACGAGGCTGATAACCTAAAACAGGATTTTTCGGATCAGGAGTACAAAAACTCGAAATATAGGAAGAATTCAAAGGCTGCATACCAAGATTTTCGAACTCAGGTGTGAAGAAATCGAAACGGTCTAATTTATCTACCATAGGGTCAAGACGGGTACAATCGTATTGAATCTGAGGAACAAGAGAATAAATACACATCAAAACACCATGTTCTTTTGCATCAAAAACAATTCGACCACGACCTGAACCAGTTCCTTTGCCTGCAATACGACCAAGATAACCTGCCTCGGGTTTATATTCAGTAGCAGTTGTACCTGAAGTTTGAGTAACATCAGAAACCTGCAAATCAGAATCAAAGCCACCAAGGTAATTTACACGACCATCTCTACTATCTGGTATCTCAACACCATAATGTGCACGCATCTGATCTTGGAATGTCTTACCTGCACGCATAGTAACAGACAAAAGTTTATCAACAGCAAAAGCAGAACGCAAAGAAGAAACACTAAAATAACCTAAGTTATTATCAACATCTACAGGAAAATTAAGTTGAGTAAAATTAGACTTACTTTGATCAGCATATTGATCACGATCAAAATTAAGATGTTCATCATCTGAAAATTCAGGGATAAAAGTAAATAGTTGGCTCTGTCTTAAATTAGTGAAGTAATCAGTCTGAGCATTACGATACCTAAGCTTAAAAAGATCAGCTACAACTTTAGCATCAACAAGTCCACCTTTGAATTTATCAAAGTTAAAACTATCTGTATCGAAATTTTCATAATTTGAGTTACGATAGTAGTCCTGATAAATTTTATTATAAGCGAGAACACGAAAGACACTGCAATTATAGTCAAGATTATTTTTTAAACCTGAGACATTATCAGGATATGCAGTACCGAAAGAGTCAAACTTGCGACCATAACCTAACAAGTCGAGTAAACGAAAAGCACCATATTTAAAACGATATTGCAAATCATCTTGAAAAGAAGGAGTAGAATCTCGTTCAATGATATTTTTAAAAACAGACTCTAAATTAAAATAAGGAACTTGTAAAGGAGAAGTACCACCTTGTATTGATTTATTAGCAGAGCTATGAAAATCATTCATACCTGTGATAAATTGGTCAAACTGTGCCCATAACTGATGATAGGGAACAAAGAAGAACTCATAAACACCTCGCATACTTGCAAAAGCAGCAGTATTCATTGGAAGAGTACGCATAAAATCCTGAGCATTGATCTCAACGTGATCATGTGGAATCAAATCAAGATTAAGAACAGGTAGCAACATACCTGCATGAGCAGAGAACAAATGACGTTGTGACAAATCAAACGCATTGCGATTACGATTAGGCCGAGTAGCCTTGATTTTTGGAATTGAAACACTCATAATAATTAAATTTAAAAATGAAACATTAGTCTAACTTGCGATAATTCGCGAAGTATTTATTATTAGCTTTTTTACTTTTTAATCGAGATTGGAAACTTTTATAAGAATCAATTTCAAACGAAACAAATTCAGGAGAGTTTACCTCTAAGTTATCGTCAATAAAAGAAGTATTTAAAACTCCGATAGAATCATACAAATGATTATAAATACCTGTACTCTGTAAAATATTCTTATATGACAAAGAAAGATCTTTATAATCTTTAAATGAAACAGGAATATTTTCTGAGAGAAAAGGATAAGCAGCAAAAATAGATTTATTACCTTTCCATTCATACCACTCATTAAGTTGATCGATGAAATCATGATACGAAGAAAGTTCGAGCAAAGATTCAAAACGACCAAACAAATAAAGATATGCATCGACAGGATGAGCAAAACCTAAATTACTAAAAATTGGATATTTTTCTATCATTCTATGACAATACAAGGAGGCAAACCATGTGGAGTCATCATCCATACCTAATGCAAGGTACAAAGGATGAGAACTTAAACAATGACGAAAAGTGTATTCGCGATTTTTACGTACAAAGGACTTCACAGATTTGAAACCATCATAAAAAGCAAGCCTGCTTACTTTTTCTTTCCATTGAGGATACTCATTTGTAACGAACGAGTATATAAGCGATTTTGCATAAGCAGAAAGGTCACGATATCCGCGACATTTGCGGAACACGGCACATAAGTCACTTTTGGTATAAGGAACACGAGTAACGCTGACTTCTCCGTTGTTCTTAAAAGAGACGCTGTCATATTTGACAGTTCCGTTATAGACATCCTCGAGCATTTTAGTTTTG
>NZ_GG704780.1:397142-402838 GCF_000160535.1 Hallella bergensis DSM 17361
TTACAACACCAAACTCATTGAGACAATCGTCATTTTGAATGTAAGGTGCATAAACATCTGAATCAATCAACAATTTAGGATCCTCAGTACGGTGAGAATGAACAAGAGGACAACGATCGTAATTATAAGCAAGACGGCCACATGGACGAATCTGTTTACAACCTTTTTTATCCTCAAAAACTTCAAAACGAGGTAACGAATCATTATTGTAAGTTAAAGTGAAAAATAAAGAGTAACGATGAGATTTAATCTCCTGCTCAACCCGATGGCACATAGAGGAAGTACGAATGTTTCGACAGGCATAACATTCATTACAGGCAACATACTCAAACCGTTTAGTATAACGGTTAAATATACGTTTCGGGTTAAGACAGTGAGAAAATACCTGCATAAAACTTAAATATTAATCGTATAATTATTTGCAAGAAAAACGAATAAATCTTCAAGTGAGGCGAAGTTCAACCAGCGACCGAGATCATCAAGGAAAACAAGTACGTTAGGTTTTGGAGCGCGGTAGATCTCAATGTGTAGTTCGACTTTGTCAAACTGACCACAAATCAAGCGTTTACGACAGGCGCGAGGCTGAAATGGATTCTCACGAGGTGACTTCATCAGCATTTCCGCTTTAGATAAATCTTTTGTTTTTTCCATGTGAGTAAATATAAATAATGAATAAAATATAATGTGCATTATGATAAATAATATAATTAGTTATCTGAACCCGAACTGGGGAGTTCCCTATTTATGCTGAGCAAGCGAAGATAACTTGCAGATAATTTGTTTAATTAAAGGAAAAAAAATACCTTTGTATCATCTATTATATTATAGGATTTTAAAATAAGACATATCATGCCTGAAATATCAGTACGCGGACTTGAGATGCCGGAATCTCCGATTAGAAAACTTGCGCCTTTGGCTGTGGCTGCTAAAGAGCGCGGCATCAAGGTGTACCATCTTAACATTGGCCAGCCCGACCTGCCCACGCCACAAGTTGGACTTGACGTGTTGAAACACATCGATCGCGAAGTGCTGGAATATTCTCCCTCGCAAGGCAACCTGTCGTATCGGAAAAAGCTGATTAACTATTATGCCAAGTACAACATTCAGGTAGATGCCGATGATATCATTATTACCACCGGTGGTTCGGAGGCTGTGCTGTTTGCCTTTATGAGTTGTCTGAACCCGGGTGACGAAATCATTGTTCCCGAACCTGCATATGCCAATTACATGGCTTTTGCCATTTCGGCCGGCGCGAAAATCCGCACGATTGCCACGACCATTGAGGAGGGATTCTCGCTGCCTAAGGTTGAAAAATTTGAAGAATTGATCAACGACCGAACGCGGGCTATCATGATATGTAACCCCAATAACCCTACGGGATACCTCTATACACGCCGCGAGATGAACCAGATTCGCGATCTGGTCAAGAAATACGACTTGTACTTGTTTTCCGACGAGGTTTATCGCGAATACATCTACACCGGAAGCCCTTACATCAGCGCGATGCACCTTGATGGCATCGAGCAAAATGTGGTGCTGATAGACTCGGTTTCGAAACGCTATTCGGAGTGTGGCATTCGCATTGGCGCCCTGATCACGCATAATTCGGAGGTACGCAATACGGTGATGAAGTTCTGCCAGGCACGCCTCTCCCCTCCCCTCATCGGTCAGATTGTGGCCGAGGCATCGTTGGATGCTCCCGAAGAGTATTACCGTGATGTTTATGATGAATATGTAGAACGTCGTAAGTGCCTGATAGACGGGCTTAACCGAATACCTGGAGTCTACTCTCCGATTCCGATGGGCGCTTTCTATACCGTGGCCCAGTTGCCCGTAGACAATGCCGAGGATTTCTGTCGATGGTGCCTGGAAGAGTTTGACTATGAGGGTGAAACGGTGATGATGGCTCCGGCCGCCGGATTCTACACCACGCCGGGAGCAGGAATCAATCAGGTGCGTATAGCCTACGTTTTAAAGCAAGCCGACTTGGAACGCGCCCTGTTGGTGCTGGAGAAGGCGCTTGAGGCCTACCAAAACAGGACCAAAGAACAATGAATTTCCCACTGTTCATTGCCCGAAGAATCTACGGAAACCATCATTCTCATCAAAAGGTTTCCCGACCAGCCATTGCCATTGCCATTGCTGGCATCGCCATCGGACTGGCGGTCATGATCGTTTCCATATCGGTGGTGTTAGGCTTCAAGCATTCAATACAAAACAAGGTGACAGGCTTTGGGTCGCACATTCAGGTAACCAACTTCATGAGTCAGATGTCGTCGAACCATTATCCAATTGTGATGAACGATTCGATGATCAACACAATAAGCAAAATTCCTGGGGTGAAACATGTCGAGCGCTTTGCCTACAAGCAAGGTATACTGAAGACGGACAGTGATTTCCTAGGGGTGATGTTCAAGGGAGTCGGACCGGAATTTAACGCCGACTTTATTTGTAAAAACACGATTGAAGGCGAGGTGCCCTCCTTTTCAGATAAGAAATCGGGCAACAAGATTCTTATCTCGAAAAACATGGCCGATAAACTCAAGGTGAAAAGCGGCGAACGCATATTTGCCTATTTTATAGACGATTCGGGCATTCGTGTGCGGAGATTTACCATTCAGGGTGTCTACCAAACCAATTTGAACCAATACGACGAACTCATCTGTTTTGCAGATTTATATACTATAGTCAAACTGAATGGGTGGGAATCTGATCAAGCCTCTGGCGCTGAAGTCATGGTGAACGATTTTAACAAAGTGGACGAGGTGGAGAGTCATTTTGTGAAAAAGATCAACAAAACCGTAGACCACAACTATGAGACCTATTCCTCACAGACGATCAGAGAGATTAATCCGCAGATATTCAGTTGGTTAAACTTGCTGGACCTCAACGTGATCATCATCATTATCTTGATGGTTGTCGTAGCCAGTGTGACCATGATATCGGGATTACTCATTATTATATTGGAGTGCACAAATATGATTGGTGTACTGAAGGCACTTGGCAGTCGTAATGGCAGCATCCGGCACATTTTCCTGTGGTTCTCTGCCTTTGTCATTGGCCGCGGCCTGATTATCGGCAACGTTATTGGTCTTGCGTTCATCGTTCTGCAAAACCAATTTGGAATAATCAAGCTGGATCCGAGTGTATATTATATCAATGCTGTTCCGGTCGAAATCAATGTTCCCTTGTTTGCCCTGCTGAATGTTTTCACATTTTTGTTCTGTGTCATCATGTTGGTCGCCCCAAGCTACCTCATCTCACACATTTCGCCAACCAAGAGCATCAGATATGAATAATGTAAGAATCCCCTCTTCAAATCATCATGTTGAAGAGAGGATTCTTATCCTATTTCAGTCTGTCTGTTACAAGTTCATCACATCACACCGTTCTCGCGAAGCTTCTTCTGCCATTCCCATGCCGTGCGCAGCACCTCGTCTAATGGTGCTTCAGCTTTCCAGCCAAGCACTTTGTTGGCCTTAGAGCAATCACCCCAGATTTTCTCAATGTCACCTTCGCGGCGAGGGCCATACTTCCAGTTCAGCTTCACTCCGGTAGCCTTCTCGAAGGTCTCGACAATCTCCAGGGTGGAATTTCCCTCACCCGTACCTACGTTGAAATACTCGATGGCATCGCTGTCCGTATCCAGCACACGGGTCATTGCAGCAACATGAGCCTTAGCAAGGTCTACAACATAAATGTAATCGCGGATGCAAGTCCCATCTGCAGTATCGTAGTCGTTGCCAAATATGGTCAATTCCTTGCGGATGCCCATAGCCGTTTGCGTGACAAACGGAATAAGATTAGCAGGAACCCCATTGGGAAGTTCGCCAATGAGGGCTGACGGGTGTGCGCCAATTGGGTTGAAATATCTCAGGACAATACTTTTGATATCGGCTCCGCTATGGATGTAATCGAAGATAATCTGCTCATTGATTTCCTTCGTATTGCCGTATGGCGAAGTCGCTTTCTGATGAGGAGCGTCCTCTGTGACAGGAAGATTTTCCGGTTTGGGTTGGCCATAGACTGTGCAACTCGAGGAGAAGATGATGCCCTTGACATGGTACTTGGGCATTAACTCCAAAAGATTGATAAGCGAAACAATGTTGTTACGATAATAGAGCAATGGCTTCTGTACGCTCTCCCCTACAGCTTTGCTTGCAGCAAAATGAATAATACCCTCTATGTGAGGATACTTCTGGAACACAGCCTCTGTGGCAACCATATCGCGAAGATCAACTTTTTCAAAGTCGGGACGTATGCCCGTAATCTTCTCTATGCCATCAAGAACCTCGATGTTGGAGTTCGACAAATCATCGACTATAACGACATGATAGCCTGCCTGCTGCAACTCTACCGTTGTATGGGAACCGATAAATCCGGTTCCGCCTGTAACAAGAATTGTTTGTTTCATAAAACCTTACGATTAGAATATTTTATAATTAACCTGTCCACAAATTTACATAAAATTGATGATATAAAAGCCGATAGATATGAAAAACCGTAAATAAAATCCCAAATGTCCCTTGCTTTAGAAAAAGATCATAGAATTTTTTTCGTAATTTTGCCATGATATGCATAGAAAATTATAAGGAATGGCAGAACCGCTGAATCTGAACAATCAAATCGTCATCTATCAGAGCAAAGATGGTAGCACCCAACTTGATGTCAAGCTGGAGGGAGAGACCGTGTGGCTTAATCGGCAACAGATGGCCGAACTCTTCGGCAGAGACGTGAAAACTATTGGCAAACACATTAACAATGCATTGAAAGAAGAGTTGAACGATGGAATTTCAACTGTCGCAAATTTTGCGACAGTTCAAAAAGAAGGTTCAAGACTTGTAAGCCGCGAGATAGAATACTATAATCTTGACATGATTATATCCGTTGGTTATCGTGTAAAAAGCCGACGGGGTGTAGAGTTCAGGCGGTGGGCCAACAGCGTTCTGAAGCAGTATCTCATTAAAGGTTATGCCGTGAGTGAGCGCATCCGCCAAAGGCAGATAGCTGAACTGCGTCAACTGGTGCAGGTGCTGGGGAGGACAATAGAGCAGCAGCCCGTTTCCACAACCGATGAGAGCCACGCCTTGTTTGATGTGGTAGTGGATTACACCTACGCCCTCGACACGCTCGATGACTACGACTACCAACGGTTGAACATCAACAAGACTACCAAGGAAGAGCCTTTCCATGCCACCTACGAAAACGCGATGCACGAGATAGAATTGCTCCGCGAAAAGTTTGGTGGCTCTACCCTCTTCGGCAACGAGAAAGACGAATCCTTCAAGAGCAGTATCGGACAAATCTATCAGACTTTTGGTGGCGTGGAACTCTATCCCAGCGTGGAAGAAAAGGCCGCTATGCTTCTCTATCTTGTCACCAAGAATCATTCGTTCAGCGACGGAAACAAGCGCATCGCCGCCACACTCTTCCTCTGGTTTATGAACAACAACGGCATCCTCTATCGTCAGGATGGTTCCAAACGCATCGCCGACAACACCCTCGTGGCCCTTACCCTGATGATTGCCGAAAGCCGGACAGAAGAAAAGGACATCATGGTGAAAGTCGTTGTAAACCTTATCAATAAGAGCAATTAAAAACTAAGCTTTCGAAGCACGAAATCTTATGCATATATTTGCTGTTACTCAAAAAGCTAAATGATATTTGATAGTTTACAGCTATAGTGAATCTTTGGT
>NZ_GG704780.1:404193-415161 GCF_000160535.1 Hallella bergensis DSM 17361
GAATTTTCCTATATAAAATACTTCATGAGAGGAGAAACTTCTCGTGATTTGTTCAACAAGCATAAACAAAATAAGTCGCACGACGGAAACTCACATGTTTCCGTCGTGCGACTTATTCGTTATATTCGTTTGGCAAGCTTCACTGCTCCTGTTAGAAGGAGCGGTGAAGGCTTGTCAAAAGTTATGCTATGGTTACTTCACTTCCTCGAAGATTATTACCACTGAATATCATAGAGTTATATCTGTATGGTACAAATATGTATGCTTATTATAATAGGTAAAAGTAGGGAAAGACAAGAAAATATATTTTCCAAGACTCCTATATCTTCGTATTTTGTGATAATACTTTCTTAATAAATACATGGTATAGAAGGTTCCTTTCCTCTTATATAAGCATTAGCTAATGCAACCCCCACAGGAGTAATTGAAAAATGGTTTTCAAGTTTGTCCCACCAAAGTTTTATGTCTTTCAAGTTTTGATACTTATCCCATATATTCCAAAAGGCTTTCTTCATTTCTGAATTATTGCTATCTGTCTTAAAAGCAATTTTATTTGCAAGCCTAAATGCGTCTTTTTGCTTTTCAGATAGAGGCATTTTAATCTCTCCTTGTTGTGTTTTCATTATAAAAACAATATTATCAATATCTTTGGGTACATTAAGTCGAACATATCCATCTCTAAGTGGATGACGTTCTAAACATGAAAGTGGAATATTAAGTGATTCGAATTTCTCAAGTACATGATTATAATCATCGGAATCAACCTGTAAGCCTTCTTCAAAATAATAATTAAGTCGTTCCGGAATATATTCTTCCATTTTTTTGAATGAATGAATTCCACTGGGACTTAATCGTATTGCAGCCAATAAATCCAAATGTTCCATCCACGCATAATCTGTAGGTAATTTACATTTATTTAAAATTTTACCATACAATTTATTGAGCGCACCCAATCCTTCATGAATGTTGCTGCTAGCTGGTGTATATTTTGAAATTGCATACACTATAGACAAAGCTATGAGTGCTAAATCATCAATTTGGTCTACTATTTCTATTGCTTTAGATATACCTAGTCGCCTTTCTCTATTTTCATGTTGCTCAGCACGATGCAAAAGCAAGTCTGCTAACATTTCATAGTCACTTTCTCTTTCCGACGAAGCTGCTGCTATTTGTGCTTTTCTTATTAAGATTTGGAATCCTGGTTCACCAAAGATACTTAATTTCTCATCATATGACAATATCTTTGGCAACATTTTATCCTCTAATTTTTGTATTCTCTTCTCAGCTAACACTCCTGCTTGAAAGGACCAATTTTGTAATGCAATCGCACACTCAGCCTTACAGATATCCCTTGCTTGGCTTTCCGTTATACCGACATTGAGATTGCCTGAAATAATAATCTGATTAGAGTTGTTGCCAGCCGTTTGCTGTTGTTCTGTGTTGTTTTTACTTATTAACTCCATAATTTATTGAAGAAATTTGTGTTTGACGAGAATTGTTTCCTGCTTTTTGAGATTGCTTAATTCTGTTGTGAATACCTATCTTGTATCCTATCGCTCCACCAGAAATTAAGCCAACAATAAGCGAGATTATTTCGGTGCCCAATCCATCAAATATCCAACTAATACTTTCCATACCTTTCTTTTTATGTTTTTAAAATGCATACAAAGATACATAATATATACGACTTTACATCATTTTTTTGATATAAAGAACAATAAATAGCTGTAAACACTATGTTTTTTACTCTAACCACACAGCTATTAGCTCTTTTTATTGTAACTTTGTATCCAAAAATTGGATTTATAATGGCAAAACTTAATAAGATAAAAGTCGTTCTTGCTGAACGAGATTTAAACAACAAGTGGCTATCTGAAAAATTAGGGAAGGATCCCGCAACGATATCCAAGTGGGTTACAAATAAAACACAACCAAGTCTTGAAACGCTCATATCAATAGCTAATGTTTTAAAAGTTTCCGTACAAGATCTTATTAGACAGGATTCTACTGAATGAGAAATACGAATTTATTGTTAACTGTTTGCAATATGAAAACGAATCACACAATATATATACATGCATCACAACATATGATGCAAATAGAAGATAAATCTGTCGACTTGGTAGTAACCTCACCTCCATATCCAATGATTGAGATGTGGGATGAGATTTTGGGTAAACAAAATCCTAATATCTTAGAATGTTTGGAGAATGAACCAGAAAAAGCATTTGAAATGATGCATCAGGAATTAGATAAAGTCTGGAAAGAAAGCTTCCGCGTAATTAAACCTGGAGGTTTTTTGTGCATCAATATTGGCGATGCGACAAGAACCATAAATGGCAAGTTTGCTCTCTACAATAACCATAGCCGCATAACCAAAGCTTGTATTGACTTCGGATTTGTTGGCTTACCAAATATCATTTGGAGAAAACAAACAAATGCGCCAAATAAATTTATGGGAAGTGGTATGCTACCTTGTGGGGCCTATGTAACTTTAGAGCATGAATGGATTCTCATTTTCAGAAAAGGAGACAAGCGTATATTTAAAAGTGCTAACGAGAAATTGGCGCGCATGAAGAGTTCTTTCTTTTGGGAAGAAAGAAATGTGTGGTTTTCAGATGTATGGGATATCAAGGGAACGAAGCAGAATTTACAAAAATCGAAAACAAGAGAAAGAAGTGCAGCTTTCCCATTTGAGATTCCATACAGACTAATAAATATGTTCTCACAAAAAGGCGACATGATTCTTGATCCATTTTTAGGAACAGGCACAACTATGCAAGCTGCTATCGTTTGTGGAAGGAATTCTTGTGGATATGAGATTGATGCAAACTTTGAACAGATAATTCGAGAGGGCATCAATAATCTTGATATAGACCTTTGCAACAACTCTATAAAAAAGAGATTTGACACACATATTGAATTTATAACAGCCAGAGAGAATGCAGGAAAGATTGTTAAACACTTCGACAATACGCTCAATTGCAAGGTCATGACTAAACAGGAATCTAAAATAGAATTGAACTATTTGACAGCTATCACTTTTAATAAAGGAAATGGAGTATACACGGTGGAATATAATCCTCATTCGGATTTATCAGTTTTGCCAAACAGCAAGAATTTATTTTCATCTATCCAATAATGGCAACTAAGCATACCATCATTTATGGCGATAGTCGTAATATGTCATTGATTCCAAACGAATCAGTGCAACTTATTGTGACTTCACCTCCATACTGGCAACTGAAAGACTACGGCGTAGACAAACAAATTGGGTTTGATGATTTATACGAGGACTACATTAACAATCTGAATTTAGTTTGGAAAGAGTGTTTTCGTACGCTTGAACCAGGGTGCCGCCTCTGCATTAATATCGGTGATCAGTTTGCTCGTTCCGCATACTACGGCAGATACAAGGTTATTCCAATTCACTCAGAGATAATCAGATTCTGCGAAGAGATAGGTTTTGATTATATGGGTAGCATTATATGGCAAAAGCCGACATCAATGCATACTACTGGTGGTGATACCGTAATGGGAAGTTTTCCATATCCACGAGGAGGTATTGTTAAAATAGACTTTGAACTTATTCTTCTCTTCAAGAAAACAGGAAAAAGTGCGTCAGTTTCCAAGGAAATAAAAGAAGCCTCAAAACTTACGCGTCAAGAATGGAATGAGTATTTCTTCTCACATTGGAATTTTGGTGGAGCGAAGCAAGATAAACATATTGCAGTATTTCCAGAAGAGCTCCCCAAACGATTGATACGAATGTTCTCATTTGTAGGCGATACCATCTTAGACCCATTTATGGGAAGTGGAACAACTGCCTTGGCGGCAAAGAATCAAAACAGAAATTCTATTGGCTACGAAATCAATCAGAAATTTCAGAAGTTCTATGAAGAAAAGGTTGTGTTAAGCAATAGGGAAGATAATCATATTTTTAATGTAAGGGAGGATACCTCTGAATTTGATTTACAAAAATCCATTGACACCTTACCTTATCACTTTATAGATATACATAAACTTGACAAACAGATCGATGTCAAGCAGCATACATATGGAAGCAAGTTTGAAACTGATAAGTCTGTATTAGATAATAAATCAAACATATTTAGTCATATTAAACAAAAAGAAGGACAGATAGATGCGGAGCCTATGGTTATGGTAAACCATGCTCGCAGAGAACTTCGGCAACTCATGATTCAAAAGGGGATTTGTTACCTACGTGCAGGTGACTCGAAAGGTTCAATTTTGGTACAAACTGGATTTGAACGAATGCAATACCTATTACTTCATACTGGTGGTTCTGAACCTCAGTTGTTCAAGCTAAAAACTAAAGGCATGTTTCAAATTTGGACAAAGGAAACACTCCTGAAAAATGGCTTCAATCCTCAAAGTGCTCCATATTACATTGTTTTGCATTTTGACAGCCAACGCCCCATACCCATAATCAAAATGCCCAAATTGAAAGAAGAAAAAAACACATATCGAGCAAAGATTAAGAAACTCAGTGAGTTTGTATAGAAGCAAGAAAGGATAGGTATAAAGCCTATCCTTTCTTGCTTCTATTGGAAATCTTCTGGGTTATAATCAAACAAGATGCTTTTGGTCTTTTTAGTGTATGAAACAACGACACATTGTAATTCTTCGTTATGAAGTTTTCCTGTTCTATCATACGTTTCTGATTTAATTTGCACAGGGTGGTCATTAATAAAACCATCAATACCTTGTATTTCTTCTTCAGGTGTTGCCAAGCGAAAATTTTGAGAGCCAATTTCATTGGCAATTTTCGTTATAATGGCATTCTGTACCATTAAACCATCATATGTTTTAGAATACACAAAGTCTTCTTCCCATTTTCGTATATCATCTTTGGTGACAGTATTAAGACTGTTACGCATTTTTACAAACATTGCCCATGCTTCATCTGTAGACTTTTGAATACCATTAGGATAATGATTCTGATGCCAATTAATCCAGTCTTGATTTGAATATCCAGACAAAGTTTCATCATCTCTGAATCTTTTTATATCTTCAGACACTTGTCCGACATTATCAGGTCGTGTCGCTTTTGCATAGCCATTCGCAAGGTTTATAACCTGAGACGAATATTTAGGAAGCGAGACTTTTTGCGTTCCATTTGCAGATGAAACGTCATCTAATTTGATTTTCGAACTTGCCATATATCTTAGAAGTCTATTGGATTATACTCAATGTTTATACCATCCTTCTTCTTGTCATAGTATACAATAGGGACATTGATGGTTTCAGAAAGGCGTGCTTCCAATTTGTAGGTCGTAGACTTTATTTGAAGAGGTTTTTCACCTATAAAACCATCTATGCCTTTTGCTTCTTCCTCTGGATTTGCTTCACGCCATTCTTTGCCTAATTGGTTGGCTATGGCTGAAATAATTGCAGTTTGAAACTTTAAGCCACAAAATGTCTTTCCGTACACGAGGTCTTTGACCCAATTCTCAACCATATCTTTGGTGATAGCATTGAATGCGCCCTTCATGGTTTCATACATGTCCCAAATCTTTTCTGTGGCATTGTCAACAGCATTAGGATAACGTTCAGAGTACCATTCTATCCACTCAGTTATTGTCTTTCCGTCAAATTCCTTTATGAGTTCAGACATTTGCCCAACAACTTTTGGACGAGTGCCTCCTGCATTGCTATTTACAAGATTGATTACTTGCGTTACATACTTAGGAAACTCATAGAGTGGTGCATTAGACAACTCTGCGATTTTGTCATTAGATATCTTGAATTTCTTCATGATGATATAGAAATTGTGTTATATGAATAATTGAGAAGCATGTACTCCTAACCCATTTGCAATCTTATAGATGCAAACAAGTGATGGATTTCGTTCGAGCCTTTCTACCATTCCTATATAAGTACGGTGAAGTCCAGCTCTTTCTGCAAGTTTTTCCTGAGATAGCCCCTGCTGTTCTCTAAGGGTTCTAACTTTATGTGCGAATATTTTTAGATAATCTTTGTCTTCCATATTAAGCATACATTAGCATACATGTGTATAACATACTATTGTAATCAATATAATACGGCGTCAACATACAATTGTCTGTTTTTACATAGTTTTGCTTTATATGCGAAAAATATTAATCATTATTAACTTTTGTAAATACGAATATAGGACCTATAGGTCAAATTGCAGGATAGCATATAGCGCGAACCCTTATATACACTACATTTACAAGCATTTGAAAATAATAAGAAATCATTCAAATGCACAAAAGTAAATGTCCTGTATGTGGCTCCGCGCAAACAGTAAAGAACGGTAAGCGTAAAGGAGTTCAAACATACAAATGCCAAGCTTGCGGTTATCAGTTCCGTAACTCCACGATTCCCTCAAATGATGAGATATGGAATTTGTACATGGAAGGCAAACAAACCATTTCTGAACTCTCGCATCGCTTTGGCGTAAAGCGAATCAACGATCAAGCGTCGACTGAAAGATATCAGCAAAAGTTGGGAACAGCCAACCATTGAAGGCAGTGGCTATGTACATATGGACGCGACTTATTGGGGACGTAGCTGGGGAGTTTTGCTGGCATTAGACGAGCATAGCGGATTCCCCCTCTATCTTGCCTTTATCGAGAATGATACGGCAAGTGACTATGAGGCAGCGATAAGAAGTATAGAGGAACGTGGCTATACAATCTCTGGTATTATTATAGACGGCAAGAAAGGCCTTTTTGCCCTCTTCTCTGACTATCGGATACAAATGTGCCAGGTTCACATGAAGCAGATAATCAGACGCTATCTCACACAGAATCCGAGGATTAAAGCAGCGCGAGAACTTAAGGATCTATTGGACACGTTGACCATTTCCTCCGGAAGGGACTTCAAGGCCAATTATGCCCAGTGGAAAGAAAAATGGAAAGACACGCTTGCAAGCACTCTCTGCTAAAATGTGGAAAAAGAAGCTACACCCACAAGCGCTTGCGTTCTGCGATGCACAGCTTGGATTTCTATATGCCATACCTCTTCACGTTTCAACAAGAAGGTTGTGAAGGTATGCCCAATACGAACAACAAGATAGAGGGAACTTTTACCAATCTGAAGAAAAGGCTGAACGTACACAGCGGTATGACGGAGATGAGTCGCAAGCGACTCATTAGTGAGTTTTTCTTGGCATTGGCAGCAACTCATGGCATAAAAAAGCAGCCCCCCCCTCAAGTGAAGAATCCTGCTGATGGCTTATGCCTTTCATTGTGCGCGGCCCTATTCCTCATGGAGTTGCACCCCTGCGGAGCTTCACTACGCTTCAGACCGCATTGCAAAGATAGCGACAACATGGAATAGGGACGCATTGGAGAGGCAGATTTTCATCCTGCAATTTGACCTATACGCCGAATATAGTGATATCATTTACTAACTGATTGCACGTTTCACATCAGGGAGTCTAATTTCAAATACTCCTTCTTCAAATTCTCATCTTTAATGACATACTGATAAAACATACGATTGAGCCTGTCTCGTTTCATTATGCACTCTTGATACAAACTTGAAAAGAAAATACAGGCAATGATGCCAAGAATGACAAGATACCATTGGAGTAATCCTCATTTGTAAGTCCTTTGTTTGAATCTGTTCCATCTGTATAACCACCATGATTTCAACGTAGGTGGAGGAGATGGCTTGGGACTTGTGATGGCTTGCAAAGCATCGCTCCATATTTTCAAAATTGCATGTGCTTTTTCTACAGATTCATTCTCATCAATGATTTTCATGCCGATGTAACGGATTGTCCGTTGAATCTCAAAAGAATATTGTGGAGCCCATTCTGCCACTTGATCAATGGTCATTAAGCCTTGCGCTTTTCGCTTTTGCAGATACACGTTGCGTTTGCGCACTCTTTCTTTTTCGTCTTTTTCCAAGTATTTTTCAATTTCTTCAACATACAATTCAATAAAGATAGTCCCCAGGCGTTTGAGGGTCTTATCCGATAGAAGTTCTGCTGAATCAGACATAGCGTTATAGTAACTATCCATTTCTTCATGAACAGCATTTTTTATCTCGTCATACGGAATAGAAGTTGCTGAGGTGCTTGCAACAGGCGTTATTGGTGCGACCTCATCTTACGTTGCCAACTTCGCCAACAGATTTTCAATATTACTAAGTCATTGTTCTGTTGCGACATTATTGTTTTTGATGACAGACAAGTCATCAAGTATATCCTCTAACTGTTCGTTTGATTTAGCCATATTATAGTGATATTTTAAATTTTTATTATCGTCTGTCTCTTGCGAAGCTGCGACTTCTACTGCTATATTTTTTCTTGTATTTGTCATCATCTCCCCAACCAAGTTTAGAAGACGTGCCTCCACCACCTGCAGATATGGCAGGTTGATATGGTGGAAAGAGAATGGCTCCCAAGGAAGTGAGTCCTACCTGAATCGTTCCTTTGCCTATATCGGAAACGTCATCTGCAACTTGGTACAATTCATCAAAGAAGTCTTGTCCCCAAGTCTGTTCGTTGTCACACATCTGCGGGGCATCATACATTCTTGCTTGGGCTTGCCAAGGAAAACGCAAATCGAAATCGGGAAATACTCTATCTATATCTCTTACCTCATAGGCATTATGCGAATCGTACCATACTTGCCGAGGATCGTCATACATATCTCTTGCCTGTTCATGAACGATAGTTATAGGGTTGCCAAGTTTCTTGCAAATACATGCAAGAGTGAGTGATGAATCCAATTGCTTGCCACTATAAGAGATGTCATGTTTCATCTTGTTGCTGATATTTTCCTTGGCAAGAGTGAACGACATTCCTTCGATGCTGTTTGCCTTAGTATTATATCGGAAGCGCAAACGGATTCCTGCTTTTGACAATTCGTTCTCAAATTCTTTCCAATTTCAAGAGACCTGCAACGCTTCGCTTACTCGATGCAATATCTGATAACGGATGGCATCCATTGAGCGAAGTCTTCTTTCTTTGATGGCCTCTTTTCCTCTTGCGATATATAAGCCATATTGCTCAGTCAATTCCTTACACACTTTTATGTTCTTGTCTTTCTCATGCGAGTCTTTGGTGCATTTGCCTTTAAACTTTACTCGATTTACCATGATATGAACATGTGGGTGCTCTTTGTCAAAATGACGAAATGCAACAAATTGATTGTCGTCATATCCCATGCGCTTCAAGTAATCGTTGACTATTTGCCCTAAAAGATTGTCATTGATGCGTAGCGCATCATGGGGTGAAAACGACAAGATAAAGTGACCTACAGGTTTCTTTGTTCGAGTACTCAAACCTGCCTGCATAACAAAGCTATCTGTTATGGTTTGGTTATTCGTAAGATTGACTCCGTCGTTTGAAGCAACCAGTGTCGCATTTTTGCGTGGGTCGTTAATGTAGTTGATAAGCCCACCGAATGATGCTCCATGAAGTATTTTACCATACATATGCTGTCGTGTTTTGTAATTTAACTTTGATTTTCTGGTTTGTCTTCTTTCTCCTTGATTTTAAGACGAGCTTGATGGAGAATAGCATTGACTCCATCAAGGACTTCGTTGGCTTTGTTTGCAATGGTCATAAACCCTGCTTGGTGAGCAAAATTAACCAAGGTATTGATATTCGTTCCAAGATTATTCAAATCTCTTATCTCTTTCATCAACTCCTTCGAAACAGTTTGGCGCACGATGGCATGAAGTGCGCCTTCACGAATGTAGGTACTTAGGGTCTGCTAATTAACTATAACTACCTGATAATTAACTATTTATATTGTATAAAATTTGGTCAATTCGCCCAAAATGACTATCTTTGGATGTTAAAACATTCAAGAATCGAGATGAAATACTATTCACAATATCGCAGTCACGCCCTGTTGAACTTCAGGAGTCGCTTTTGGGATTGAGCAAATCCAACCGTTGGGTCAAGTTGGCCGACCACCTTCCCTGGGACAGGATAGAGAAGGAATACAACAAACGTCTGAGGAACAGTCACAACGGTGCCGGCAACAAGCCCGCCCGCATGGTGGTGGGAGGGCTAATCGTGAAGCATGTGGAAAAACTGAGCGATGAGAAAACCATCCAAGCCATTCAGGAGAACCCCTACATGCAGTACCTGCTTGGGCTTGAGAAGTTTACGGGAAAGCCGGTATTCGTTCCAGAGTTGTTCGTCCTTGTCCGCAAGCGACTCGATCATGACTTCTTCAACATGCTGACCTTGATGCTGGCGGAAACAGACGGGAGCAAGCCGAAGAAGGAACACACCGACGAGGACGGCAACGATCACGGCGGTACGATGAAGATTGACGCCACATGCTGCGACGCCGAGGTACGCTATCCAACGGATTCCAACCTGTTGGAGGACGGCAGCAAGCTGATAGACCGTCTGCTTGACAAGTTCTGCGCACGCCACAAGGTGAAGAAACCGCAGACCCACCGCACGGAAGCCCGCCAGGCCTTCATCGGACTGATTAAGAAGAAACGCAAGGGAAGGAAACTCATTGACAAGACAAAACTAATCCAGATACGATGCTTGCAGGCAGACTTTCAACTGTTCCTTGATTTCCTGGGCAAACGGTCAAGCACACTTCTTGCTTGCTTCAGCCGCCATGACTACAAATGTCTTCAGGCTGCGTTCAAGATGTATGAACAGCAAAAGATGATGTTCGAGCAGAACGTCCGCAGATGTGCCGACCGCATCATCAGCATCTACTAGCCGCATCTCCGTCCCATTGTCAGGGACAAGTCGAAGGCCACGGTTGAGTTCGGGGCGAAAATCGGTGCCAGCATTGTGAGCGATTACACCTACGTGGACCATGTCAGCTAGGATGCCTATAACACTTCGGCATGCAGCTGGAACTATACAAAAAGCGTTTCGGCATGCTGCTCAAGGAGATTCAGGCCGACAAGCTCTATCTGGGGAAAGAGAATAGGAAGCACATCAAGTCCTGCCATGTCAATTACTACAACCGTCCTCTGGGCAGG
>NZ_GG704780.1:415369-495823 GCF_000160535.1 Hallella bergensis DSM 17361
CTCATTTTCGAAAAATCGGGCTTGAAGACCTTCCAGAAGAGAATTATGAGCTTTTTTTTGACAGCATGGAGGCTGTATTACCCACACCACAAGGCTGTATGAAAGAAATAAATTAGCAGACCCTAACTATTTCTTGGTAAAACAAAACGTTAGATTCCAATAAGTGTTTGGTGTCTATAGCCCAAACTGAAAGTTCTTCATCAATATAAGGTTCAATTGAACGATTAGCATCCTTCGTTTGGATATATGATTGTATATACCGATTCCGCTTATCTTCGTCTTGAGGAACCATTATTAACTCATTTATAACAAACCCTTTCTCATTGATTTTGCCTATCAAATGAGAATAATTTCTTATAACTTCCTGTGCTTCTTTATATTTCATAATTTTAAATTTTATCCTAATACACTAATCATAACAAATGAAAAAGTTGATAGATTTATATTTTTTGTAAATATGATATTTCTATGAAAATCCTAATTTCTTAAAGAATATTTGATTGCGCATTTTTGCATCATCAATAACTTTCTTAAAACTTTTTATTTCAATATATGCATTATACTTGGAGTTATAACCAAAGTATCCTTGTCTGTCAGGACTTAGAGCAAATCCGGCCAAATCGGCAAACTCCTGAATTTTAGGCACTATATCACATACAATGTATATATATACAGGTGTTACACTCTTATCTACAATAACCTCTTCTAATCCCTCTGGCATCTCATATTTGCCTGCAAGAATTTTACCAGCATAACGCAATGCCTGGTTTATTGGATTCTCCTCATCTGGATAGTTGCTGCGTTTAGGTCGCTTGAATTCAACAATAGCAATAGGAGATGTAATCGCATTATCACCATTTCGATAAAACAACCCACTTTCATAAAATATAGCAAGGTCTGGCTCCTTGTGATCAGAACTAGAAATTACTTTATCTGATGCTATATATTGAGTGAAATTAAATCTCTCATCAAGTAACCATAAGTTATGCTCTTCATATTCAACCTCTCTGTCATCCTTTATCATAGGAAATATCAGATTGTGCATTTCGCTCTCTTTGTGAGATTTCCCACCATCAATCCTTTTACGTAAATCATCGAATAATTCAATGATTCTACGCCTCTGGCAGACATAATGAGCTAAATCGTTTTTTGCTGTTTCTGTCACATTCTTTAAAATCTCATTTACTTCATCCTCTAATGATGAATCACTATCATCTTCAGTATCTGAGTATCTGTTCTGCAACTCCTTTAATGCAATTCTAGCATTCTGTTCTTTGTCGAACTTTATTTTTTGGAAGCGCATCTCCAAATCAAAATCTGAGATTCCAATAGGAATAGATTCCATATCTACATCTTTTAATAAAGTTTTATTCCAAGGCGCTGTAGTATATACGTAATGCTCAACTTTTTGTTTCTTGTCATTATATCGTTTTTCTATATCATCAGAAAAATACTTTTTAATGATTAATGAAGTTGTTTTCATTATTTGCCTCTCAGATAAATCTGAGTATATATCATCATCCTTACCAAAATTGAAGCCATCTCTTTCTGTTGTTACATTGTCATCGAGATATTTACCTTGAACATACGCTTTTATCATATAGTTCTTCTGAGTACCATTTTCTGTTATCTCAAACATCGTTTCTTTAAACTCAGGCACATAGTTGTGCAATGCAGACTCTGTAACTTCTCTAAAATTTGCAGTTAGACAAATTTTATTTGTTATTGCAGAATAGTATATTTTATAAATTTTGACTACAAAATCCCATTCATTCTCACGACCTTTTATCGTAAAATCTTCGTCTTTACCTATCTGCTGAATATCGGAATTTTCTCCGATATAATCGTTCAATACTATTGAATTGGACTCGTCTTCTTCTTTGATTGTAATTTTTGGAGTATACTTTCCTCCCGTAACAAAGAATACTAGCAAACGTTCCACAAGCTTTCTGGCAATAACTTCAAGTCCTTTATCCAAATCAAAAGACTTGATAGAAGAAAGATGCAGAACTGTACCTGTATGCAGGTCGGGGTTGGATTCAATATCTATTATTTGTTCATTTTCTATTATTTCATCTGCATGACCAAATGTAAAACTACGTTGTTTGTATTTATCGTTTTCGCAAAAAACACTTTCAATAGAAACATTATTAAAGTATTTTAGATACATAAATCGTCCAAAACCTTTACCTCCTTTTGACATCTTAAATCCACTTCGATAGGTGTCAAAAGAGTCTTTGTTTTCCTCAGTAAAACCTATACCATTGTCAGCTATATCTATTGATACAATATCAGACAGAGTATGAGCGTTGTCTAAATTTAAAGATCGTTGGCCAGTTCGTTTTACTATAATATCAATAACACCATCGGTTCTTTCTGGACCAATTGCGTCAATTGAATTACACACAGCTTCAATGACTGGTGTTAAACTTGTCGTTTTAGACTTAATATCCTTGACGATTCTATCAATATTAATCTTACTCATCTCAAATTGATATTACATACCCTAATTTAGTACAAAGATAAGGCAATAATCTCATTTCGGATGAATTATATAGGACTTTTTTAATTTGTTGGTAATAAATCCAATTTAATTGTTTCTGTAGCTTTCTCTTTCTTTTCATCAACCACCTTTGCATACACTTGGGTAGTTCTCACATTGGTATGCCCTAACATTTTGCTAACTGTATAAATATCAGTACCTCCAGCCAGTTGCAGGGTCGCATAGGAATGACGAAAGCAATGAAATGTTATGTGTTTGGATATTCCGGCTGCTTCAACCCATTTCTTGACAGGACGATTTATCCATGAAGGGTCTGGCAGTCCGGCAAACACAGGAAGCTCTCCCTCCTGCTGCTCACCACAAAGATTGAATGCTTGTTCCGAAATTGGCATATATTCAACACCTTTTGTCTTATGTTGAGTAAAGTTCAAGCGATAACCTCCATTGAAATTCTCCACTTCCGACCATCTCAATTTTAGGCCTATATGACAAAAATGTGCTTATTTTAGAGTCGTTCTCTCTTATGTGACAAAAATGTGCTCGAAAACTCCCATTCCCCTTTTATTTCTTAGGGGAATGGGCCTTTATAAAGTCTTGAATGAAGATTTTTCTTCTTTCCATACTAATCCCCTTGTGTATGTTCAATTTTGTCTTTAAATTAAGTCGCACTTTATCTCCCATTAAGTCGCGGTACAAATATAAGCACAAAAACGATTAAAAACGATAAGATTTAATTATTATTAAGAAATAAAAATCCCAGCAACTTATTATGTTACTGGGATTTACCTATTTTTAATTAGCGTTTATTAGCACTTTTATTTCACTTCCTCAAAGTCGGCATCCTGGATGTCGTCCTTGTTGGTCTGGTCTTGCCCACCCTGGGCGCCGGCACCACCTTGGAAGCCTTGGTATGCACTGTCCTGTGCGCCGGGCTGAGGTCCGGCCTGTCCACCTTGATACATCTGGGCACTGGCGGCCTGAACAGCTTGATTCAAGGCTGCAGTTGCGGTGTCTATAGCAGCCACATCACCTGACTTATGAGCATCCTTGAGTTGCTGGAGAGCAGACTCGATGGCAGGTTTCTGGTCAGCCGGAATCTTGTCGGCATTGTCCTTCATGAAGTTCTCCGTCGTGAAAATCAGAGAGTCGGCCTGATTCATCTTGTCCACCTTCTCGCGTTCTTTCTTGTCAGCTTCCTCGTTGGCCTTGGCCTCATTGCGCATACGATCGATTTCCTCCTCGCTCAATCCGGACGAAGCCTCAATACGAATCTGCTGTTCCTTGCCTGTAGCCTTGTCCTTGGCACTCACATTCAGAATACCGTTGGCGTCAATATCGAACGTCACCTCAATCTGTGGCACACCACGACGGGCAGGAGCAATTCCTTCAAGGTTGAACTGGCCAATGCTCTTATTCTGGGCAGCCATTGGGCGCTCGCCCTGCAGCACATGAATGGTCACAGCCGTCTGGTTGTCCACTGCGGTGGAGAATGTTTCACTCTTCTTGCAAGGAATGGTTGAGTTGGCATCAATCAGTTTGGTCATCACACCACCCATGGTCTCGATACCAAGCGTCAATGGCGTTACGTCCAAGAGTACGATGTTGCCTGCGCCGCTCTCCTTGTTCAGAATGGCACCCTGAATAGAAGCACCTACGGCCACCACCTCATCGGGATTCACACCCTTTGAAGGCTCCTTGCCAAAATAATTTTTCACCAGTGTCTGCACGGCAGGAATACGGCTTGAACCACCCACGAGAATCACCTCGTTGATTTCTGATGGCTGCAACCCGGCATCGCGCATGGCATTTTGGCAGGGCACGAGACACTTTTGAATCAGATCATGTGCCAGCTGCTCGAACTGCGCACGGGTCAAAGTCGTTACCAGGTGCTTGGGCACACCACCCTCAGCAGAAATGTAAGGCAGGTTGATTTCGGTCGTTGTGGTAGACGACAGTTCTATCTTTGCCTTCTCGGCAGCTTCCTTCAGACGCTGCATGGCCATCGGGTCCTTGCGCAAGTCGATACCCTCGTTACTCTGGAAGTCGTTGGCCAACCAGTCGATAATCACCTGGTCGAAGTCGTCGCCACCCAGGTGGGTGTCACCATTGGTTGCCAGCACCTCGAACACACCACCACCAAACTCAAGAATGGAGATATCGAACGTACCACCACCAAGGTCGAACACGGCAATCTTCATGTCCTTGTGAGCTTTATCCACACCGTAAGCCAAAGCTGCAGCAGTAGGCTCGTTCACAATGCGTTGCACGTTGAGGCCTGCAATCTGGCCAGCCTCCTTGGTAGCCTGACGCTGAGAGTCTGAGAAATAAGCAGGCACAGTGATCACTGCGTCGGTCACTTCCTGACCAAGGTAGTCCTCGGCGGTCTTCTTCATCTTCTGCAACACCATGGCCGAGATTTCCTGCGGCGTGTAAGGATGAGCAGCTCCCTCGATCTGTACTTTGGGGTAACCATTGTCGTTGATCACCGTATAAGGTACGCGCTCGGCCTCCTTGCGACTCTGCTCATAGGTTTCGCCCATGAAGCGTTTAATAGAATAGACGGTGTTCTTCGGGTTGGTCACAGCCTGTCGCTTGGCCGGATCGCCTACTTTGCGCTCACCATCTTTCACAAATCCAATCACGGAAGGCGTTGTGCGCTTACCCTCTGCGTTGGTAATCACTACCGGTTCGTTGCCTTCAAAAACGGCAACACAACTGTTTGTAGTTCCTAAATCGATTCCAATAATTTTTCCCATAATAGTATATTTATATTTTAATTATTTCTTGTTCATGACAATCGGACGAGTTGTTCAAATTCCACATGCTGTCCGGTGGTCTGCTATCCAAATAACAAACGGTGTGCCGAGTAAGGTGGTGTGACAAAAAGGTGACAAGTTGGCAGAAAGAAATAAGCGTCTGACGGCCGACAGACACATGTCCGACGGCCGGCAGACACATGTTTAACGGCCGCGATACGCGCGTCTGACGACCGCAATGCGCAGTCGCAAGGACTTGGGGCAGACCGGCTATATCATTGACAAAGAGGAAGAAGCGGCTGCGAAGTCAGTCGATAGAAGCGGCGAAGCATGCCGACCTCCGCGACCAGCGAGCAAGGGCTACAGAAAAAGGCATGACTGTCGTGCAAAAACGACCGTCATGCCTATGGGAAATGAGAATTGTTGATCAGTCTTGTGCGGCACGCTGATAGTGTTCCATGAGCCAAGCGTTTTGTTGCTCAATGGTCAGCGAACTGTTGTCAAGTTCTATGGCATCGTCAGCTTTTCGAAGTGGAGAAACTTCGCGGTGCGTGTCGATATAGTCGCGTTGCTGAACGTTTTTCAGAATTTCGGCATAGTCGGCCGGTTGGCCCTTGCCCCGCATTTCATCGTAACGTCGGCGCGCGCGCACCTCGGCGGAGGCGGTGACAAATATCTTAAGTTCGGCATCGGGGAAGACGGTTGTGCCAATGTCACGCCCGTCCATCACCACACCCTTGTCTCTGCCCATCTGCTGTTGCTGTGCCACCATCGCCGTTCGCACAAAAGGCAGGGCAGCAATGGCGCTCACGTGGTTGCTCACCTCCATGCCGCGGATTTCGGTTTCAACAAGTTCGCCGTTCAGATAGGTATCCGGACGACCGGTTTCCTCGTTCAATCTAAACGAGATGTGCAGGTCTTTCATATGATTTTCGAGTTCATTTGCCTTCACGCTACCGTCGCTATTGAACAATCGATTGCGGATGGCGAAGAGCGTAACCGACCTGTACATGGCTCCCGTGTCGATGTAAACATATCCTATTCGTTCTGCCAAATCTTTGGCCATGGTACTTTTCCCACAGGAGGAGAAACCATCGATGGCTATTGTTATCTTTTTCATGATCGTGTCTTTTATTTTATTTTAGAGATTGTAAGCCAGGCTCAACACCACGCTTGAGCTTGACACATGGTATTTTGCGTAAGCCAAATTAATTTTGAACCGCTCCAAGTTGACGCCCGTTCCCAAAGAGAGGCCTGCCCTGTGGCTGTTGTTCTTGCCATCGGCAGATTGAATTTTCATTTCGTTTGCCCGTCGGAAGTTGTATCCTCCGCCAATCCAGAAGTTTTCTGTCAGCATGAAGTCTGTGCCCAACACAATATGGTCGGAGAAGGCATAGTCCAAATGGTTGAGGTCTACCAACGTGAGCGACAACCTGAGTGGGAAACTTGTAAACCTTTTGCTGACGCCCATTTGAACATCAATGGGCATCTTCTCGTAGTTATCGTCGTAGGCCTTGAGCTGTCCGCCAAGGTTTTTTAGCACAAACGAGAGTGACCATTCCTTGTCAGGATGATAATAGTTGACGCCCAAATCCACACCAAAACCTATGGAGTTGTAGCCGCCCAGATAGGACGTGATGAACTTGGCCGAGATGCCTCCGGCGATGCGATCGGTGAGCATATACGAGAAATAGCCTGCCACGGAAATATCGCGCGCTGAGAAATCGCCTGTCTGAATGTTATTCTCGTCAACCTCTTTGATCTTTCCATAGTCGATGAATTGTCCCGAGACAGCCCACGATGCCCGCTCCTTCACCACACGGTTGAAGGCTGCACTGGCCGTGTTGGCTCCGGACATATAGTTCATATAGTTCAGGTTGATGGTTTTGTCGGTCACCGTGGAAAGCAGTGCAGGATTGTGGAAAATGAGCGCCTCGTCGTCTTCTACGAGTGTGATGTTGTCGCCTCCCAAAGCTGCGGCATGAGCACTCACAGGCAACCTCAGGAAGTTGTATTCCGTCTGGCTTTCAGTCTGTGCCCTGGCGGCAATGGCATAAAGCGTGAAGAGAAAAGCAAAAAGGGCTTTTTTCATTTATTTAATCTAATTATTCGACAAAGATACTCCTTTTTACAAGATTAGCTGTACATTTGCAAAAGAGATTCGTTAAATAAACGGTAACGCTGGAAGAATATTGCAACATGGAAAACAAGAAGGCAGAAAAGGCTGATCTGGAGAAGCAGTGGATGGAGAGATTCCTGCTTGGACTGGTCTTTGCCTTGGCCTTGTTGTTTGCCGGGTTGGAATACACCACGCGACCTGCCGCTGAGGATGATACCGACCGACAGCTCGATGACTTGACAGAAGAGATGGAGCTCATGCCGGCCATGGATATGCGAGACATGATTTCGGCGACCCCCACCCCAGCCTCTAAGGCGCTGACCGAGAAGGTGAGAGAGGTGGAAACGCCGGTCGAACATCAGGACAAGATTTCTCCCATAACCAGTAAGTTAGTGGTAGACATGGGTGGAGATGTTGTTGTTGATGCCCACGAGACGGCAGCCTTGCCGCAGACCACGGTGGAAAACGGGGACGAGGTGATGCGCGTGGTGGAACAGTTGCCGGAATTTCCGGGTGGCATGGTGGAGTTTATGAAATGGCTGACGCGCAACCTGCGTTATCCCGACATCGCACAAAAGCAGCGCATCGAGGGAAAAGTGGTGGTGACTTTCATTGTGAACAAGGATGGCACAATAGCCAATCCGAAAGTGCAGAAACCGGTCAACAGGTATTTAGACGGAGAGGCACTGCGCGTTGTCAGAATGATGCCCAAATGGAAACCCGGGATGATCGACAAAAAACCATGCAGGACCATGTTTGCCATCCCCATCAACTTCAAACTGTAATGAACTATTTTTAGAAACATAAATTAAGACGAAAAAATATGATGTACACTGCCGATGAAATTTTGCAGAAAATCAATAGTTTTATAGAACAACTGCCATACGACAGAACTCCCGCAGCCCTCTATGAACCAGTGAAGTATGTACTCTCCATGGGAGGCAAGCGCATCCGCCCCACCCTGATGCTCCTGGGGTATAACCTCTACAAGGACGACCCCGAAAGTATTCTGATGCAGGCTGTTGGTCTGGAGACCTATCATAACTATACGCTCCTGCACGATGACTTGATGGACAATGCCGACCTGCGGCGTGGACACGAGACTGTACACAAAAAGTGGAATGCCAACCAAGCTGTGTTGTCGGGAGATTCTATGCTCGTGCTGGCCTATCAGCGCATGATGGACTGTCCTGTTGACAAATTAGAGAAAGTGCTCGGGCTATTTACGGAGACAGCCTTGGAAATTGGGGAAGGTCAGCAGTATGACATAGACTTTGAGATGCGCAACGATGTGAGTGAGGATGAGTACATCGAGATGATTCGCCTGAAAACCAGCGTATTGCTTGCTTGTGCCCTGAAAATAGGCGCAATATTGGCAGGGGCTTCCCCAAGCGATGCTGACAAGCTGTACAAGTTTGGCGAAAAGATGGGTTTGGCTTTTCAGCTTCAAGACGATTATTTGGATGTGTATGGCGATGAGAAGGTGTTTGGCAAAGCCATCGGTGGCGACATCACCTCCAACAAGAAAACCTACATGCTCATCAATGCGTTCAACCGTGCCAATGAAGAGCAGAAAGCGGAACTCCGCAAATGGGTGACGGCAGAAACTTTTGACCGCGATGAAAAGGTGAAAGCCATGACCCGACTCTATGACGAAATAGGAATTGACAAACTGGCACACCAAAAAATACTTCACTATTTTGAGGAGAGCAAGCAATATCTGGACGAAGTTGATGTGCCCGAAGAGCGAAAGCGGGAGCTGAGGGCATACGCAGAAGCGATGATTGACAGAAAATCTTAAGATGCAGGAAAATACAGTGTTTGTGGATACGCACGCACATCTCGACGGCGAAGAGTTTAAAGACGATCTGCCCGAAGTGATCGAACGTGCCAAAACGGCAGGTGTCGGTGCAATCATGATTCCGGCTGTCGACAGGGGGTCGATAGTGTCGGTGATGGAAGTTTGCCGGCAATTCCCCGGCTACTGTTTCCCCATGCTTGGTTTGCAGCCGGAGGAGGTCAAGGAAGATTGGGAAGAGGTGTTGGCCGATATGAAACAGGTGCTTGACAAGAATTTGCGCGAAGAGGCGGGCACATCATTCAGATATATAGCCGTGGGTGAGTGTGGACTCGATTTTTATTGGTCGCGCGAATTTGAAAAGGAGCAGATCAAGGCTTTCGAGCGACAGTTGGAATGGTCTGTGGAATACCAATTGCCCCTCATGATTCATTGCCGTAAGGCTCAAAACGAGATGCTGCATCTCATGAAACCTTACGCCAAGGAATTGCCCGGAGGCGTGTTTCACTGCTTTACGGGTAACCGTAAGGAGGCTGAAGACTTCTTGCAAATGGAACGATTTTGCTTAGGCATCGGCGGTGTTTCGACTTTCAAGAGCAGTCACCTGCGCGAAGACCTACCGGCATCGGTTCCTCTGAATCGACTTGTCTTGGAGACCGACAGTCCCTATATGGCTCCGGTGCCTCAGAGAGGCAAGCGCAACGAAAGCGCATTTGTAGCACATATCCTGACCAATCTGGCCCAGAGCTATGGCGTGTCAGAATCAGAAGTGGCCATGACAACCAATGACAACGTATGCCGTTTGTTTGGGATTAAGCCTGCCTGATTAGGAACAGCTACACATCTTTTATGATAGTCAACCTCTGGGTTTAGCCTGTCGGAGCTGTGGCCTGTTTGTCCATGGATTGTTCTTCAGATTTTGGAGTTGAATCTACCCGACGTAAAAAGTTGCCCATAAATTTGGTAGTATCATCTCTTTTGTCTATCTTTGCACTCGCAAGTTCGGGATTTGGCGCAGTTGGTAGCGCACACGTCTGGGGGGCGCGAGGTCGCTGGTTCGAGTCCAGTAATCCCGACTTAGTAGTGAAAAAGGGCTATATCCTAATGGATATTAGCCCTTTTTCTTGCTTTTAGAAATCCCCATGCAGGGTCGAACGTGGCTCATTTGGTATAATTTGGGTGAAAGATGGACTATAAATCAGCAAATTTTCAGCAAATCCAATTATCTCTTTCGCCATTTTTACACCTCTTTGGTTGCTTAATTAATAATAAACTCGTATAATTACCAAATGAAAAGGGAAAAGCAAAAGAGGAAACCAATATTGACTCTTGTCACTATTCTGGCAGCGGTACTGATGATACTTGGCCTGGTTGTCGACATTCCGGGTGTTGTAGTTATATCCGGCGGAATCTTATTTGTTTTGTTGATTATATTCCTAAAGCGACTTATTGACGACTGCTACAACAGCATGATAAACAGTGACGATTAGCAAGTCTTTCTAATTAACAATTCGTCGAATCTTTTCAAATTATAAGCAGCTGAAAGTAGTTTGGTCTTTCTTTGATTATCTTGCATGTCTTCTTGCCAAGGAAAAGGCACCGTGTTGCGTTCTTGATGACAATCATTTTCCGGCCATTCGTCACGCATGCCGGCAGGAAGTGAGAGCTGAGCCCAATGAGAATAGATAGATAAATGGGACATGTCTCTCAACATGTCCCACTTTCAACACTTACTAAAACCTATTCTATCATAAAAAACTCATCTTGTTTTGAATGATTTTTGATGTGGCAGAATGTCTTCCGCCTTATGTCTTTTAATTTATAGCAACCTTATTAGAATCTATAACCCAGCGTAAACAAGAGCTGATGGCGCTTGTGGCTAACGTTCACTGCATCGGCGATGTTGCTTTCCTTGGGATTGTTTGAGGGAGAATAGTAGCTCATGAAGGGATAGAACTCTCCATCGGTTTGGGAATACTGGTAAGCCATATCCATAAAGAAGTGCTTAACAGTATAACCGAATCCACAGGTTACACGGTTCGTGCTTTTCCAATTGGTGTAGTCTGTGGAGGTCGCGTATGCACTTCCTGCCGAGGAAATGCTGCCATCACGAAAACCATCTTTGTTGAACATCGGACTCTGATAGTTATACCCAAGTCGAATGGCCAAGTTGTCAAGAGGCTTATATTCCGCTCCCAACTTCAGGGTGCTCACCCCCTTCAAGGTCGCCTTGGTATGATCGTTCATGCCACCATCGCTGTAGCTATTCTCATAATAGCCGCCAGTCCAGTAATCATAATATTCACCATCGTTCACGCGATTGTCTATGGTGCTATAATCAGCATATTCATAAGTTGCACCCAAAGCAAACTGCTTGCCTATCGTGTGACCGAGACTCAAACCAAATTTCCAAGGCGTATAGACTTTGAAGTCATACGTTGCACGCTGCCCTTTGTCCACTTTTCCCGCAGGGTCGCTCATGGTTATATCGTTGGCTCCGCTTAAACTCAAGTCGTACCATGTCGGTGTATGAACATAAACACCAACGCGGAAAGGAGAGGTCTCTATCGGACGGAAAATAACACCCGCCTTGACATCAAAGCCACTACCGTCAATACGCAGATCCTCCCACGACTCTGACACTGCATTATGGTCCAAGTTTTCGGTATAATAGCTGTTGCTCCGGTAGTTCACATCACGCAGTCCCATGGTTAGTCCCAGGAACACCCGGTCATTGATGTTACCGCTTAAGTTAAAGCTATACTCACCAATGTACCCCTTCTGATATTGCCCAAACACGTATGCCGTACCATCAAGGTATTCCATACCCGTCTGCTTGCCTTGGGCATCCTTGATTGGAGTCATCAACTGAACATAGTTGGCATCCACCCCATTCCAGTTATAATCGTTTGCACCAGCGTACTTGAGTGCTGTCAACTTATTTTGCGAGGCATAGGTCAGTGCGCTTGCAGCTGTCATTATTTGGTCAAAATTACGACTCTTGCGGTAGTTGAACGCAAAGTTCAGATACCCGTTTCTTCCCGAAGGCATGGCATATATGAATCCCACTTGGTCAAAGCTGGGATTGGTCTTGTTACCATTAATGTTTGCACTGATACCATTGAAGGAAGGTGTTGTGGTTTCACCTTGCTGGCTAATCAACCCACCGGACAGCGAGACCTGACTCGAACGGAAGAGTCCCACACCCGCAGGATTGGTGGCAACCGTGGAAACATCGGCACCGAGAGCCTCCATAGCCCCTCCCATGCCCACATAACGAGCTGTTCCATTCAGCTCGTTTTCAACGAGTTTTGTATCTTGGTATGTCTCTTGTGCTGCCAGTGGCACTGACATAAGTGCCACGGCGGCCATCATACAATATTTTGTTTTCATCATGTTCTAAGTCTATTTAAGTACTATTTCCTTATCTTCTGCCTCCGCCGAAGTGACCTCCGCCACCACCAACAGAACGTCCTCCGCCGAAGCCTCCACCAGACGGGCGACCTCCACCAAAGCTACCGCCAGATGGGCGAGAACCACCGAAGCTTCCGCTGTTATAGTTTGGTGTGGATCTTGTGGAATTACCAAAAGAGCTATTCCTCCGACTGTCCATCGAATTAGGTCGTGAAGAGTTTGACCTCCCACCGAAAGAGCGGTTTCTTCTGCTGCGGGTGGTATAAGTATTCGTTGATGATCTGCTGCCATTTACAGCTCTACGCTCAAATCGTCCGCTATTTGCCGAGGTTCTGCGATTACCATACGACCAAGTTCTGTCGCCCGTCAGTCCCCGCGGATTGCCACCATCATAGCGCGTATATCCTCCGCCATACCAACCGTTTGAATAGCCGTACCAACCGTATGGGTAGCCATACCAGCCTCTGTAATAGGGACTGTACCAACCACCATAACCATAATACCACGGATCGTACCAACCACCATACCAGCTGTAGTACCACGGATCGTACCAACCGCTATAGCCATAATACCACGGGTCGTACCAGCCACCGTACCATCCAAATCTCCATGGAGCACGGGTATAGAGCCATGGGTCGTAATATCCGTCCCAACGACTCATCCGACGGGTGTACTCGAAGTCATCATCAAAATCCACACTGCCCGGGTAAACATAGGCTGTGTCGATATAAGAAGTGTCCGGACCTACACCTTTCCCACTTTGGAAGGTGATGATATCGTTACCTAAGGAATCTATACCTATTTTCTGATAATAGCTACGGAATCTCCCTGCGCGGTTATATTCATCCACTCTCCTGTTAAAACCACGGTAATAAGTCGGCCTATCGTCCGAAGTACCTGGTTGAGCAGGCTTCGTCGTCTTTTGCGGCACGAAATAAAGGTCATCACTCTGTGCCAAGGTTGACACGGAAACCGAACCTGCTATAAGTAAAAGTAGAAAGAGCCTTTTCATATTGTTACTCCTTTTATTATTGTTCTTTAACTGTGTATTCACTTCTTTTTCTCTAACACCTATTCTTTTATACGACAAATATACACTATATTTATCTACAAATATACGGAAAAACCCTAAACCATGATAGGCTTTTCCCTATTTTATTTATATTTGTAGGCATAATTAAGGAATCTTATGGAATATATTGTAGCAGAGTTTGATATATCTTGTCCCGCGCATCTCATGCAGGTGGCACGCGACTTGGTGGCTGATGCCTCGGCAGAAGCCGGATTCGAATCCTTTGAAGACACGCCCCGTGGACTCAGGGGATATGTGCAGAAAGAGCTTTTAGACCTTGACAAACTGAACCAAAGTCTCGAGGAATTGCTGCTCGAGGACACCACGGTCACCTACGCTTTGAGCGCTGCAGAAAACAAGGATTGGAACGAACAATGGGAACAGGCGGGCTTTGCGCCCATCAACATCAACAACCGTGTTGTAGTTTTGGACGCTCGTCAAGGCAAGCAGGATGTTGCCCCGGGCATGATTCCCGTCTACATTTATGCCCGCCAGGCTTTCGGCACCGGCAACCATCAAACCACACGGATGATCATTTCCACACTGCTCAACCTGCCGCTTCAGGGCAAACGGGTGTTGGACTGTGGCTGCGGAAGTGGCATTTTAGGCATTGTGGCATCAAAATTTGGAGCCAAGTCCGTGATAGGCTACGACATCGACGAATGGAGCGTAGACAATGCCAGACACAATGCTGAACAAAACCGAGTGAGTAATCTGGAGGTCATCCATGGCGACGCATCCGTGCTCGACCATGTGGAAGGGCTTTTCGATGTCGTTCTGGCCAATATCAACCGCAATATTCTCCTGCAAGACCTACCGGCCTTCAAAGCCGTCATGGCTCCCGATGCCACGCTGGTGCTCAGCGGATTTTATGAAGAGGATAGCCCCATACTGCTGAAGGCGGCCAACAACCTTATGCTTCGCCAAGTAGGACAACTGTCAGAGGACAACTGGTGTTGTCTCCAATTCAAGCGGGACGAGTAAACCTTTCTCGTCACCGTAACGATAAAGCGTAGGGTGACCGATCGTCTCCCATTTATTTCTTTTTGAGTTTCAGTTTGGGGATATTTATCTTTTCGCCGGCCTTGAAATCCGTCCTTCCATCATTGACGGCCTCAACATAGCATTCCATTCCGGAGCCAAGGTGCGCCTTGCTGATGCTGAACAGCGTCTGACCCTTGAGAACTGTCACGGTGTGGTCTATTCCTACAATGTCGTATGCACCCGTGCGAATCCTCACGTCATTGTTGTATTTGGCCTGCTGGCTGTCTGTTGCCTTTGGTGTCACCGCCTTTTTCGTTTCCTCGGCCGGCTTGGCCTCGTGTGGCTTGGTGCTCGCGTCTGATCGACGGGGTTGTGCTGCAGCAGCTTCCTTGGTGACGGGTTGCTCCGGCTCGGTCTGCTGTTGAGCCTGCTTTTCAGTTCCAATTTTTTGCTCTGCGTCAGTCAAAACATCCGGCACGGTTTCCATGCTGTCTGCCGATTCCTGTCCGTTCTCCAGCCCAGTCGCCGCGGACTGCTTTGCTATTTGGGAAGTTGCCATAGCCTGTTCGTAGGCATTCAACGTTTCCAAATGCTCGATCCTGTTATCCCGTTTTTGCAACTGTGTGGCCAGATAGGCTATTCCGCAAAGGCATGCCAGCAATACAAACGAACCTACAGCCATGAGCCTTTTGATGTGTCGGTGTTGCCTGACCATTTCTTCACGGTATTCCATAGCTTGTTTCCTGACTCTTACAAACTCGGGATTGTCATTGTTGTCAACAACTACCGTCTTCTCCGTTCGAACAACCGGTTCTTCCTCACCATTCAGCGCAGCCAACTGGGCAGCAGAAACGACCAAATCTTCATCCGCGTCATCAGTCTGCCGCTCATCTGATGTTGCCGAAGCCTGCGCGGATGTTTCCTCACGATCATCCTGCAAATCTTCTACCGTTTCTTCTTCGTTCAGCATGGCCAGCTGAGTCGGAGACACCACCAAAGATTGTTCCGTTGTTTCGGTTGCCGTCTCGGACTCCTCCACAATTTCCACCAAGGCATCATCGGTCTCCGGGCTTTCCTCTTCGGTGGTTTCCATGGGTTGGGATTGGCTTTCCACTTTTGGAGTGTCGTCTTTTCTACCCTCCTTTTCCATATCCTCCTGTTCATCTATTTCATTCATACTTTCAGCATATTTTTGGTCTATTTCCTCAAAATCAACATCATCGTTCACCACCACCGTCTCAAATTGGGAAAACGGACGGTTCACTTGATTGCGCATAGACACATCAGCTGTGAAGCTCATCTTGTCCCTACCCTCAATGATGATCGGTTCCCCCGTGTTGACATCCACACTCTTTCGAGGCGCCACACGGGTTATCTTGAAAGTACCAAGCCCTTTGATCTTGGCCTGACTGTCGTCTTTCAACCCATCGTTCACAACATCAAATATGAGTCTCACAAAATCCTCGGAAGCCGCTCTGTCCAATCCAAACTTATCGACGAGTAAACGGGCGAGCTCCTTGTTACCTATCTTATTCATATTTAATGTATTAATTAAGTGTTCTTCAATTCTTCCTTAATGGCAGCCACGGGCTTGAAATTCAGCACCAACTTGGGTGGCACCAGCATGCGTTGCTGTGTGCCGGGGTTCACAATGATGCGCTCCAGACGTTTCTTCACTTCAAAGGTTCCGAAGTTTGCAATCTGCACACAGTCGCCATTCTCGAAGCGATCTCCCATCTCCTCAACGAGGTAAGTCACCATTTTCTGAGTGTCTGCCTGCGTATACCCAGCTCTAAGTGCCAGTTCTGCGATAAATTCCTTGTTGTTCATGCCTCTCCGTATAAATCAAATTCGTCACTGTCCGTTATCTTCACCTCATAAAAACAGCCCGTGCGCAGGTTTCGCTTGCCCACTGGTATGAGCACCTCAGGATCCACCTCGGGAGAGGAGGCCTCCGTACGACCTACATAATAGTTCCCTTCCTTTCTGTCAATAATCACCTTGAACGTCTTGCCTATTTTCGCGGCCTGGATCTCCGCACTGATATCCTGCTGCACAGCCATCAGCTCGTCCAACCGTCTCTGCTTCACCTCCGCAGGCACGTCGTCCTCATAATGGAGGGCTGAATAAGTTCCTTCCTCCTCAGAATAAACAAAGGCACCCATTCGCTCAAACCGCACTTCGCGCACGAAGTCGAGCAGTTCCTGAAAATCCTCCTCTGTCTCACCCGGAAATCCGACCATCAGCGTGGTGCGCAAGGTGATGCCCGGCACCTCCTGCCTGATTTTCCTGATCAGCTCCAAGGTCTCGGCCTTGCTCACATGTCGGAGCATACGGCTGAGAACATGATCAGAGATGTGTTGCAGCGCGATATCCAAGTATTTACAGACATTGGGTTTTTCACGCATCACGTCGAGCAATTCGAGTGGGAACTGATTGGGATAGGCATAGTGCAACCTGATCCATTTCACCCCCGGAATATCGGCCATGCGACTTATTAGCTCGGCGATTCGGGGCTTTCCGTCGATATCCACCCCATAATAAGTGAGCTCCTGCTCGATGATCTGGAACTCCTTGACACCCTCGGCAACCAACTGTTTCACCTCTTCCAAGATGTCTTCCATGCTTCGCGATGTGTGCCTGCCCGTCATCAGTGGTATTGCACAATAGGCACAATGGCGGTCACATCCTTCCGCAATCTTGATATAGGCGTAATGTCGGGGTGTGGTGAGTTTCCTTCCCGCCGAGAGTTCCTTGCGCCGTTGGGTGAACAGGGCATCGCTATCCTTCGGATCTTCCGATGGACCAAGGTCTTGCAAGAGTTGCTTGAAGTTGAACTTCCCATAGAATCGATCCACCTCCGGAATCGTCTTCTCGAGTTCATCCTGATAGCGTTGTGACAGACAGCCCATGACATAGAGCCGTTTCAGCCGTCCCTCGTTCTTGGCCTCTGCAAACTCCAAGATGGTGTTGATGCTTTCTTCCTTGGCAGCATCAATAAATCCGCACGTGTTAACTACGGCTATTTCGCCCTGCACACGCTGAGGGTCGTGCACGCAGCGATACCCCAGATTCTCGAACTGTCGCATCAGGTGTTCGGTATCTACAAGATTCTTCGAGCACCCCATCGTGACAAAGTCTATTTGGTTTTTCTTCATCTATGGTTTAAAATAGCGAATCCACAAACTCCTTGCGGTTGAACAACTGCAAGTCTTCCATTTTCTCGCCCAGTCCGATATATTTCACCGGAACTTTCAGCTGGTCGGAAATACCGATCACCACTCCGCCCTTGGCCGTTCCGTCAAGTTTGGTGATGGCCAATGACGTGATTTGCGTGACGGCTGAAAACTGCCGGGCCTGCTCGAAGGCATTCTGACCCGTGCTGCCGTCGAGAACAAGTAGCACTTCGTCCGGGGCAGAGGGAACGACCTTCTTCATCACATCTTTGATCTTCTTCAGCTCATTCATCAGTCCCACCTTGTTGTGCAGCCTCCCGGCCGTATCAATCAACACCACGTCTGCGCCGTTGGCCTTGGCACTTTGCAGGGTGTCGAAAGCCACACTGGCGGGGTCGGCCCCCATCTGCTGTTTCACGACCGGTACGCCCACACGGTCACCCCAAATGGAGATCTGCTCCACGGCGGCCGCACGGAAGGTGTCGGCTGCCCCGAGATATACTTTCTTGCCGGCAGCCTTGAACTGGTAGGCCAGTTTACCAATGGTGGTCGTCTTGCCGACGCCGTTGACCCCCACGACCAGTATGACATACGGGCTATGGTCGGCGGGCAACTCCCAGTTGTCATTGTCGTCAGAGTTGTTTTCCGTGAGCAACGATGCAATTTCATCTTTAAGAATTCCGTTCAGCTCCGATGTGGAGACATATTTGTCTCGAGCCACCCGTTCCTCGATTCGCTCAATAATCTTCAGCGTTGTATCCACGCCCACATCAGAAGTAATGAGCACTTCCTCAAGGTTGTCGAGCACATCCTCGTCTACCTCCGACTTCCCGGCAACGGCACGTGCCAACTTGCCAAAGACGCTCTGCTTGGTCTTCTCGAGTCCCTGGTCGAGCGTGGCCTTTTTTTTCTGATTAAATAGTCCGAATAATCCCATGTCATGCAATTCATTAATTTGTATGCAAACTTACGAAAAAATATCGAACTTCCCGAGAGTTACGGCAAAAAGTTAACTCCGATAATCAGCAGCGCAAGTTCACATCCGTCTCATACCCTCGTTCCCTGACGAGAGGTGACTCGGGAGAGCTTGTGAAATGAAGCTCAACACGATACCACATCAACCATGAGGCAACGCTTACAGAATACTAAAAAATATTTAGGCCTGAAAAATTTATTTAAAGAAAATGAAACAAAAGCTTGCAATCTCATTAAATTTATATTATCTTTGCAACCGTTATCCTGAAAACAATCTTTTTACCTTAAAGGAAACTAATACCTATTGAAGATTTGAAGCGGTTGCCTGTGAAGGCCATCGCTTTTTCTTTTTTTATACCACCCAGTCACACGCTCTGCCCACACAACCCATACGCCTATTAAGATAGGTGTCAAGATGGATTCGCAAGATATCCGTACGGTTCGATTCACACCCGAAACGCCTAAAATATTACTTTTTCATACTTTTTTATGAAAAAAGTTATCTTTTTGTTTTGTTTTTTGCTAAAAGTGTGTAACTTTGCAACCGCGTTTAGATTATAATTGGCGTTTCGTAAAAAGATTATTGATAACTTAAAAAAGTATTGTTATGAAAGCAGCAGAAATCGTAGAGAGATTGCAACAACGCTTCCCCAACGAGCCTGAGTATTTCCAGGCTGTCCGGGAGGTACTCGAATCCATTGAAGAGGAGTACAATAAGCACCCTGAATTTGACCGCGCCAACCTCGTGGAGCGACTGTGTATACCCGACAGAATCATCAAGTTCCGTGTGAACTGGGTGGACGACAAGGGCAACGTCTGCACCAATATGGGTTACCGCATCCAGCACAACAACGCCATCGGCCCGTACAAGGGAGGTGTGCGTTTCCACGCATCGGTGAACGAGAGCATCCTGAAGTTCCTGGCATTCGAGCAGACTTTCAAAAACTCCCTGACCACACTTCCCATGGGAGGTGCCAAGGGCGGTTCCGATTTCTCGCCCCGTGGCAAGTCGAATGCTGAAGTCATGCGCTTCTGCCAAGCTTTCATGCGTGAATTGTGGACCTACGTCGGTCCCGACTGCGACGTTCCTGCCGGCGACATTGGCGTTGGCGGACGTGAAGTGGGTTATATGTTTGGACAGTATAAGGCCCTGACCCACCAGTTTGTGGGCATCCTCACCGGCAAGGGACAGGAGTTCGGAGGCTCGCTCATCCGCCCTGAGGCCACGGGTTACGGCAACGTGTATTTCCTGAAAAACATGCTCGAAACCCAAGGCATGGATCTGAAAGGCAAGAAGGTATTGGTGTCGGGTGCCGGCAACGTGGCTCAGTACACCATGGAGAAACTCATCCAGTTGGGTGCCATCCCGATGACCTGCTCGGATTCCGACGGATACATCTACGACCCCGACGGCATCAACGAGGAGAAGCTCGCCTATATTATGGAACTCAAAAACATTGAGCGGGGACGCATCAAGGAATATGTAGAAGAATATCCCACGGCAAAATATGTGGATGGCAAGAAACCTTGGTTTGAAAAGGCTGACATTGCAACCCCCTGCGCCACACAAAACGAAATCAACGAGGAGGCTGCCAAGGCCTTGGTTGCCAACGGCGTGATTGCCGTGAGCGAAGGTGCCAACATGCCCTCCACACCCGAGGCCGTGAAAGTGTTCCAGGATGCCAAACTGCTCTACTGTCCGGGCAAGGCCAGCAACGCAGGCGGTGTGTCGGTATCGGGACTCGAAATGACGCAGAACTCAGAGCGAATCAAATGGACCAGCGAGGAGGTGGATGCCCAGCTCCACCGCATCATGAACGACATTCATGACAACTGCGTGAAGTATGGCAAAGAGCCTGACGGCTACATCAACTATGTAAAAGGCGCCAACGTGGCAGGCTTCCTCAAGGTGGCCAAGGCCATGATGGCACAAGGCGTTATTTAAAGCAAAAATTAACCTTGATTTGACAGCAAAACCCGGACGATCTACCGTTGTCCGGGTTTTTCTTGTGACAAGCAGATGGGGGCATCGCGCATACCACATGGCTGAGCCGTCTTAAAAATAAGACCAAAAAGCTTGATAAAAGGTCGCTCAGTTTTTGCGTATTCTAAAATAAAAAGGCAGGAGCGCGAAATACGCGAGTTTTGAGCCCATTTGACAACTCCCTGGCTAACAGGCCTTTGCAATTCAACACGCTTTTTCGCACAGATTTCGGCAGCTCCGGGGCTTGCGAAAGCATATGCAACGGTCATGCGGCAAGAGCTTAAACGCGTGGCGAGAAGAGCCCACACGCGATCCGGGAAGGCTTGAACCGCGGTGCGATCTGACCCTAACGGCAAACCGATGCGATTTTTCCAACACGAGGCATGGCGATTGAACAGACTTTCTGTCGGAAATAATGGCGAAAACAAGCCCATCGAAACCTGGTTTGAAAAAAATCAGAGCCCGTTTTTTATGAGCAAAACTTGACATTCTCTGTCACCTGACACCAGATTCCTATCATTTCCAATCCCACGAAAACAACGATTCTGGGCAGCTTGCTGTTCGGCCTCGAACGCTCTGAACGCCTCCCATTTTAAAATAATTATAAATGTTTGATGCACATGCTTGCTTTTTGATTCTTTTGTCTATCTTTGCAACATGAAGCGCACAATTATTTTCATCATTAGCATATTGATATACACCACTGCCATGGCCCAGATGCAATACGTGGAATGCGAAGATACGTGCAGCCACATCCATGGCATCGACCTGAGCCACTACCAGGGCACAGTGTTCTGGGAAGCCGTGGGCAAGAGCAAAATGGCCTTTGTCTACCTGAAGGCATCAGAAGGCGGCGACCATATTGACGCCAGATACAAGCAGAACATAGATTTGGCTCATCGGTACGGGCTGAAGGTGGGATCATACCACTTCTACCGTCCCAAAACACCCCAGCAAACACAGTTGGTGAACTTTATGGCACAGTGCAGGCCCTACGACCAAGACCTCATTCCGATGATCGATGTGGAGACAACCAGTGGTCTGTCGATTGACGCATTCCGCGACTCCCTGTTCAAATTTATCGACCTGGTGGAAAAAGCCTATCAGCAAAAACCCCTGATCTATACCGGGGCCAACTTCTATGACCGATATTTGCTGGGAGCCTTGAAAGACCACAAGGTCATGATTGCACAATACACCGAACGAATCCCGGTGCTGAAAGACGACCTCGACTTCATACTGTGGCAGTATACCAGCAAGGGACACCTTGACGGAATCAGTGGCTATGTGGACAAGAGCAGGTTCATGGGCAACCATGTGCTGAGGGAGATCAGATTCAGGCACAAGGCCTTGAGGACTGAGGAGGAGCAGCAATAAGGAATGAATGAGATACGTAACGACAATGATATTTAGATATTATGGCTATCATTAAATGTCCGGAATGTGGACGGCAGGTAAGCGACAAAGCGCCTGTATGCCCGAACTGCGGGGTTGAAATCGCGGGAAAAATTATCAGATGTCCACAATGTGGCGAGATTTATTTCAGTAATCTGGCACGCTGCCCCAAGTGCCAGCATCCAACACACGCGCCCGAACAAGCTGTCGGCGAGGGTGCGGAAGAACGCGTGCGGAAAGAGGAACCACCGATACACGAAGACCCCGCAACCGACAACCAACGCGACACGGCTGACACGGCCAAGCCGGTTCGTCAAAAATCGGGCAAAGGCAAAACCATTGCACTGATCGTATCGTTGTGCATTGCACTGGTGATTGGCGGTGTGTGCTTTTATTTCTACAACGATGCCAAGGCGGCGAAAGAGAATGAGGCGTTTGCGTTTGCGATCGAAAGCGACGAGCCGATGGTGTTGCAAAACTACCTCGACAACAACCCGGACGCTCCTGCAGACCATCGGGAATCGATAACAGCACGACTTGAGTTCCTGAAAAAACAAGACAATGATTGGACCAACGCCTTGGTAAGCGGTTCAAGAACAGCCTTGGAAGACTATCTGGCCAAACACCCCGACTCGGAACACAGTCTGGAGGCCAGGCACAAGATGGACTCCATCGACTGGGCGGATGCCGCCAGGGAAAACACCGTGGAGGCCATGCAGCTATACCTTACGCGGCATGCCAATGGCGAGCACGTGGACGAGGCCAATGCCACCATCAAGGAAATCAAGACCAAAACCATTCAGGACGAGGATCGGAAAATCGTGGCCTTGTCGCTGAGGCGATTCTTCCTAGGCCTCAGTGCGGGCGACGGGAAAATGCTGATGGCCTCGGTGACGCCGATACTCAGCAATTTCCTGGGAAAGACAGATGCCACGCAAGCCGATGTGGTGACCTTCATGAACAAGATTTATAAGGAGGACGTCATCGGTATGGACTGGCGCACGAACAACGACTACCAAATCACCAAAAAGGAGGTTGGCGACGAACAATACGAATATACCGTTAACTTCTCGGCCATACAGAAGATAGAGCGCACGGATCAGAGCAAGGAGAAAGAGGCTCACTATCAAATCAAGGCAACCATCAACCCCGACGGCCTGATATCGGCCATGAGCATGACGAAGATATTGGAGTAGAAACGAGAGGACTTGGGTCGTTTGTCGTCCAAGGATTTCGTCCACGGACACGAGTGCGAATGATGCAAAGTAAAGTTAAAACGCACGAGCCGTGGTAAACTTTTCCTACAAATGATTAACTTTGTGAGCAATAAACAAACTCCAAACTATCAATGACGAAAAGAGCTGTTCTATCTTGTATCGTATTGGTCTATGCATTCCTGCTTCATGCTCAGACCGACTATAGCCGGTATTATCAAAACCTGCCCAAGCCCATGCCCACCGTACAGGCTCCCGTCATACCCTGCAACACGGTCAACCTGAAGGATTTTGGCGCGACGGGCGATGGCACAGCGATGAACACCGAAGCTTTCAGCAAAGCCATATCTGCACTCAATAAGCAAGGTGGGGGACGTTTGGTTGTTCCGGCAGGAATATGGCTGACGGGGCTTATCTCCCTGAAAGACAACATCGACCTACATCTGGAGCGAAACGCTGTCATTGTGTTCTCGCCGGATAAGCGAGACCTGATCCCCGTCAAGGACGGGAAGCCGGATGCCAAGGCTGCCCCCTGCATCAGGGCATCCAAGCGGAAAAACGTTTCCATTACCGGTGAAGGCATCATTGACGGTAATGGAGAATACTGGCGCCCCGTGAAGCGAGGCAAGGTGAGCGACACAGAGTGGAATCAGTATAAGGCCATGGGCGGAACGATAACCGAGAAAGGCGACTTGTGGTATCCCTTCAACCTGAAGCATCTGCCCAACGTGGCCGACAATTACGATGCACAGGAAAAGATGCGCACACACCTCGTCAGATTCACCGATTGCCAGAATGTGCTGGTTCAGGGAGTGACCCTGAGAAACTCGCCCAAGTTCCACCTCGTTCCCCAGCGCTGCACCAATGTGATTATAGACAACGTCAAGGTGATATGCCCATGGAACGCACAGAACGGCGATGCAATTGACATTGGCAACTGCAAGAATGTGCTCATTGTCAACAATACGATAGACGCAGGCGATGACGGCATCTGCATGAAGGGTGGCGTCGGGCAGAAAGGAGTGAAAGACGGGCCTTGCGAGAACATCAACATACAAGACAACATCGTCTATCACGCACACGGAGGTTTTGTGATCGGTTCGGAATTTTGTGGTGGGATGAAAAACATATTTGTCCACAACAACACGTTTGCAGGCACGGATACGGGCTTGAGATTCAAGAGCGGCGTGGGCCGCGGCGGCACAACCAGCGACATCTATATTTCAAAAATCTATATGACCGACATTAAGGATGAAGCCATCGTGTTCCAGTGTGACTACGTGGACCGCGCCGTGGGAGCCAAGGCTCAAACCAACAAGCCGACATCGTTCTCGCCCAACTTCACCGACATTCACATCTCCGATGTGGTGTGTTACGGGGCGAAGACCGGAATCAAGGCTACAGGAGCCAAGGGCATGATACATGGCATCGAGGTGAGCAACAGCACCATTATCTACACCAAAACCGATAAGGCCATCGATCCCGAATGTGAGATCAAGCTGGACAATGTGAAGTTCAGCACTTTGTAGCAATGAGACGTAACGTCAAGAAGATATAACACAATTAATTGATACGACCTATGTTTGGATTAAGCACCACAGAGCTTATTGTCATCGTCCTCATCATCTTGTTGCTGTTCGGCGGCAAGAAGATTCCCGAACTCATGAAAGGTTTGGGCAAGGGAGTGAAGAGTTTTAAGGAAGGCCTCAACGAGATTGAAACCGACCTCAAGACAGACGATACAAAAGCCGACACCACAAAAAACCAGGCGGCGCGGGAAGAAGAAAAGAAAACAGAAAACGCATAACCCATTGTTTCTCAGATAAGCAATGGATTTGCAAGACGCTCCGGATGCGGCCATGGAACAAGAAGATCTAACGTTTTGGGGACACTTAGACATTTTGCGAGGATACCTGATTCGCATGATTGTCGTGGCCCTGGTCAGCTTCGTTGTCGCCTTTGCCTGTAAGGAGTTGCTGTTCGACATTGTGCTGGCACCCAGTCGGTCGGACTTCATCACCTACCGGCTGATGCACGCCGAACCGTTTGAAATTCAGTTAGTCAACATCGGACTCACCGAGCAGTTCATGATTCACATGAAGACGGCGCTGTATTTCGGCATCCTGGCAGCATCGCCCTACCTATTCTATATACTCTATCAATTTATATCGCCGGCACTCTACCGCAAGGAGAAGCAGTATGCCTTCCGGATTATAGCGGGTGGGTATACGATGTTTATTATAGGTATATTGGTCAACTATTTCATCATCTTCCCCCTGACGGTGCGGTTTCTGGGTACGTATCAAGTGAGCACCGAGATTCACAACTTGCTCTCGCTGCAATCGTATATGGACACTCTGCTGATGATGTGCCTTGTTTTCGGAATACTCTTTGAAATACCGGTTATCAGCTGGTTGCTGGCCGTGTTTGGATTGCTCAAGGCCGAATGGATGCAACACTATTGGCGCCACGCCCTCGTGACCATCGTCATCATTGCTGCCGTGATCACCCCAACGGGAGATGTTTTCACATTGTTTATTGTCTCCCTGCCTATCTGGTTACTTTACGAGTTGAGCATTGTTATCGTGAAGTTGACCAACACCAACCACGCGAAGGACGCCATCGACTGACACTGTGAAACGGATGTCTTGTTTCCCAAAGGGCATGCCATAAACCTTTTGGGCATCTTGCTGGTATCGGGGACGTGGGTCGAGTTCTAAAGTCTTGACAAGAACCTTGAGATTTTCCTCGCTGAAACGGCTTCTGATGTCGTCCGGAACGATCACTTTTAGTCGTCGGATGGGATGAACATCGGTGAAGCCGGATCGCACATGCTCATGGCAATCCGTGTATCCAACGTAGGGTTTGATGTCGTAAATCGGTGTGCCATCCATCAGGTCAGCACCCAAAACGTGCAGCACAGGCCCCTTGGCACTCTCCCACTCGACCCGTTCCAGCCTCACCGATGACAAGCCAAGGGGGTTGGGGCGAAACGGAGAGCGAGTGGCAAAGACGCCCATCCGGACATTGCCACCCAACAGCGGAGGACGAACCACAGGACTCGTCGCATTGTGTTTGTTAGCCGAGAAGCCCCAGATGAGCCATAGGAAACTGAAGCCGTCTATGCCTCGCAGGGCATCGGCATTGCGGTATTCGGAGTTGAAAACTACTGTACCAGCCAATTCCTCCACCAATCCGCTCTGTTTGGGAATGCCAAACTTGGAGCTGAAGGGAGAATGAAAAACAGCTATTGGTTGAATTTCCATGGTGTGTACTTGGTAATCATCATGAAGGATCCACAAAAAAGGCCGAGACCAACATGCCTGTCACGGAAATCCAGAAAACAATGGCCGGCAGGCAGAAAGCAGCATGTCCCTCTTTCTCGGGTCTAAAGGCAGCCACCACTTGGGGCGCACAGCGCTTGAGCAAATAGCAGACAAGGGTTGCGTTGACTAATCCCAACAACAGTCCGGCCACAGTGTCTCCTAAATAATGGACGCCGAGATACAATCGTGAATAACACATCATGACGCTCCATAGAACCATCGTGAGGCTAAGCAGGCGGTGGCGGAACATATAAATAACAAAAAACGCGGTGCCCCAGCTGTTGCTGGCGTGGGCTGACGGGAATCCCATGCGGCCACCCCGGTAGCCGTCGACCACATGTACAAAAGCCGACATGGGATTGTCCAGATTACTGGGGCGCAGTCGACCGATACTACGCCGGATGACCGACGAGCACAACTGGTCGTTCAATATCAAAAGGATGATGGCAGCTGCAATGCAAATTAACGCAACTTTCCAACAATAATGTCTGAACAAGACATACCCAAACGACAAGTAAAACGGCAGCCAGACAAACCTCATGCTGTACATCTCCATGAAGTTATCCCAGTAATCCGAATGTATACCGTTAATCCAAAGGGTGAGGTTGGTATCCCAACCTATAAGCGTGTGTAGAATATATAATAAACAGTCTGTCATTATCGTGATGCTATGTCGTCAAAAATGATTTGCACATAAGCCTGTCCCAAAGGCAGATTCTTGCCTCGCTCAGGTCCCTCGTCGACAACAACTCTTCCCTGTTTGTTGTCATAAATGAGTTGGTTTTGATCGTCGATGAGTCCAAAGCCGTCATTCATCATGAAAAAAGCGAAATGTGGAGACTGGGGGTTAAAAATATCCTTGCTGAACAACAGGTTATGCTGGGCAACACCCAACTGGGCAAGCAAAGTTGCGGCAAGATCCTGTTGGGAAGCGTATGTGTCTGTCGTAACTGGCGATTTGATGGCTCCACCTGTCCAAATCATGGGTATATGATACCTCCAAGAAGCGAAATTGTCAGCCCCTTCAGGCCAAGCACCCAGATGATCGGGCACAAGAATAACCAATGAATTCTCCCACCTCCCCGATGCCTTGAGGAATTTTACAAAGCCAGTGATACAGCTGTCAGTGTAGGCAAAGGCATTCAGGATTTTGTTTTCTAGTCGGTTGTATGGCACGTCAAAGGGCTCGTGCGAGCTGGATGTCTGGATAACCCGGAATTGAGGAACAGAAGAATGGTCGTTCGCGAGGTTTTCCTCCACGCGACGAAACAACAGATGGTCGGGCACACCCCACTTGCTCAGTCGGTCGGCAATAGGAAAGTCGACGTCCTCCGTGATGTTGCGGAAGCCCTGATTCACCAAGAAAGACCTCATGTTGGTGAAGTCAGCATCGCCTCCATAATAATAGCTGAGCGCCCAGCCTGCCTTGTCCAAGTGTTCCGCTAAGGAGGGAATGTTTTCCGTTATCTTTGGAAATTTCATCAAACTGACTGTTGCTGGGGACGGATATCCTTGCAAAATAGACACCAGACCACGGTCTGTCCTGAAACTGTTCGCATAAAACCGGGAAAAAAAAACACCTTCTTGCTTGAGGCGATTCAAGCCAGGTGTCACCCCATTCCTCTTCATGAGTGTGTCGGAAAAACTCTCTAAGATGATCAAAAATATATCCGGGCGCTGGTTGGAGAGAACCGAGATGTGGGTGGTGTCGTTTGGAACGCCGGCAGGCTGCAACAACTCCTTAGCCAACTGATGGGCTTTTTGATCATCCATAAACCGATACTGAGAAGCAAAATCCTTTTGGTGCAGCATACTTTCCATGAATGAAAACAAAGGATTCACTGCGGCGTGATTCAGCAATTGATTTTCAGAAAAATATACTTTTCCTGTGTTCATGGATGAAACGGTGACTCCGCCGCGAATGGGAAGAAACAGAGAAGCTACAGCCAACAGGATGACGATGATTCCCAAGGGCGATGTCGCCTTGTAGGCGGTAGGGCTGAAAAATCTGGTGAGAATCTTAAAAAGCCACTGAATCAAGAATGCAACCGCTACCACGGCAATAATGCCGGCCAACCCCGCCAACCAGGGTACACTGGCCAGGGCATCCTTGGGCGAGGACGTAAGGAAGAATACAGGAGTGGCGTCCAAGGGGAAGCGCCAATAGTCATATAGTGCACAATTGGCAACAAAAGCCACAGCAACAACGATGGCAGCAATGACAAACCACCATCGGAATAATTTGTTGACGAAATTTTCGGCACGTCTGGTATGCAATATTCGAAGTGGAATACTGCTACACAAAAGTAGTAAGCCCGGAATGGCAGACAAATAGCCGGCCATCGACAAATCCAACGGGAGGCCGTGCCACATCACCGACAGGGCTTGGCTGACGTCTCCGTTGTAGAACAAGAGAAATACGGGCTTCTGCAAAACAAACAACATCACCCACAATCCATAAATGGATAGTAGGAAAAACAGCTTGTCTTTTAGAATAGAAGATGTCACTGTTATACCACTTAATCAGCCGGCCAAAGGCTCACCACACCATTCTTGTGCAACTCGAACCAAGGCTCTTCATCTCTCAAGGAGATGTCATCATATTCAAAGGGAACCACAACCGTGTCTTGATAATCGGGCAACACCAGTCCCATCTTGCCGTCTTTCTGTGCAATGACCGGCATGGTGAGCAAGTCATCCACATAGACGTAGGGTGTGCGAAGGAAGGTGTAGCTGGCCGAAATAATAACCTTGCCCTCATGATCCTTGATGCCATAATAGCCATTTTCCTCAAACACTTCATGAAAATGGATATACTTGGCCTTCATCCGCTCTTCATAAAACTTTATCGTATCCTCATCGCGCACCATATCACAGAAGTATGAATAGGAATCGCAGAAGTTGGCCATAGCTCTCGCTATCAGCATGCGCCAGTCTAAGTTTTTGATTACCTTACGATTCAGATCGATGTATCGGGCAAAGGCCTCCTCCCGTTCGGGGATATCAAACTGTCTGACACGCGCCTCGAACTTTTCTAACATAGCCAGTGAGCCATGCATGGCCTTGATGTAACGATGTATCTGTCGCCCCATTTCGTCACAAAAAAACTTGTCTATCTGGCGCGTCTCAATTTCTTCTCTAAATATACCTTTCATAATATTACCTCCGAAAAAATGTCATGCTCTTGGCATCACGTTTTGAAGTTAGCGAATATGCAAATATACTAATATAACTTTGTAACACCAAGGAATGGTAAATAATTCTATGTCATATTTGGTTCATCCGACTTTTGGAGTGATAATCTTTAACACGAGAAGCAAGATTATTCCTGACGAGGATGCCTCCTGTGTCCTCTTACATCAACTAAAATGGATCATCATTCATCCATGCAGTTTTGTACTCATCAACAGTTATTCAGGATGAATCCTGAGACAACAGATACTGATATTTTTTCTGACAAACAACTCTCTGTATTTCGCGAATTTAAAAATAAAAATCCATTGGCTTGAAATTCGAGAAATTTGAGATAGTTTGTAGTGGGTTGACAATCAGGGCTTTAATAAATATGATCTTATTATACGATTTTTGTTGTCTACGAATAGATATCAAATGCCACTGCGGTTAAACTCTAATCACGATGCGACAAAGGTTTGGTCGCGCAATCGATAAGCTCGAATCGCGGTGCCACAAGGCTTTAACCGCATCGGTCTTGTGTTCTTGATACTCTTCGGGATTGGAATTATCCGCAAAAACATGGCGCATTTCTGTCCAGATGAGACGAAAGGAAATGGCCGGAAACGGTAATAATATTTTATAAAGTGAAGAATGAAGAATGAAGAATATGCACTACATGACTGTCGTATCACTCGAGATGTCGGATGAACCTCATATTTTTTATGACACCACTGGCATGAGGCAAGCATAAAAGATAAGTTTCTTTCGTTTTTGATGTAAAAATTTAATAACTTTGCAAACAAAAGCCGCCTGAAATATCATGCAGTTTAGTGAAGTCATAGGACAACAGGAAGCCTGTCACCGTTTGCTACAAATGGTGGCGGATCAACGCGTACCTCATGCCTTGATGTTCACTGGTCCGTCGGGAAGTGGAAAAATGGCCCTGGCTCTTGCCTTTGCCTCCTATCTGCTGGGGGAACGCGCGGATGGGCAAACTCTCCTTCAGAGTGAGGCGGCCTTGCGGAATGCTGAAGCTATGCTAAGCAAATGGCAACATCCCGATCTGCATTTCACCTTTCCCGTGATACGTCCCAAGGGCATCTCAAGCGACCATAAGGTGACGAGCGACGACTTTCTGAAAGAATGGAGGGAGTTACTTCATCGTGGTCCTTATTTCACGATCAATCAATGGATGAATTGCATGGACGCCGAGAATCAGCAAGCCGTAATCTACGAAGCCGAAAGCGACGCGCTGAATCATAAGCTCAACATCAAGTCGAGACAAGGTGGATACAAGGTAAGCTTGATTTGGTTGCCAGAGCGAATGAACCTTACCAGCGCTAACAAACTATTGAAACTTCTGGAGGAGCCGCCCGCAAAAACCGTGTTTCTGCTTGTTTCAGAAGAACCGGAACGACTGCTGGAAACCATACGAAGCCGAGTTCAGCGATTTGACATCCATCGCATAGACACAGCCGACATGAGCCGTGCTTTGGTGGAAAGACGGGGCATAGGCAGTGACGATGCCATGCGAATCGCCCGCACGTCAAACGGCAATTGGCTCAAAGCATTGGAACAACTCGATGCAGAAAACGAGAACAAGCAGTTTTTCGACCTTTTTGTAGTCCTCATGCGAAAGGCTTATACCCGCGACCTGAAGGAATTGAAGAGTTGGAGTGAAGATGTATCTTCATTTGGAAGGGAAAAGCAACGTCGTATGCTGATTTATTTCATGCACATCGTGAGGGAAAACTTCATGTATAATTTTCGGCAGCAAGAGATTAACTATATGACTCGGGAAGAAGAGGCGTTTGCACAAAACTTCGCCCGTTTCATTAACGAACGCAACGTGGTGGAGATTTCGGAGATGCTGCAACGCACCATCCGTGACATTGCGCAGAATGCCAATGCGAAGATTCAATTCTTCAATCTGGCCACGGATATGATCATTTATTTAAGACGATAATATGGGAAACTTTAATATATGCTCCGGTTGTGACCGTGGGCTCACAAAAGCCTCGGTAGGACGACAGGACAAGCAACTCAACACATACGATTGGCTGGCCGGCATACCCGGCAATGCCGAGTCGACCGATTTGGTTGAAGTGCAATTCAAAAATACACGCAAAGGATATTTTCACAACGTCAACAATCTTGACCTGAAGAAGGGTGACGTGGTGGCGGTGGAAGCCAGTCCCGGACACGATATCGGAGTGGTCACACTCACCGGACGACTTGTCAAGCATCAAATCAAGAAGGCTAACCTGAAATCATCCGATGAAATCAAGCGCATCTATCGATTGGCCAAGCCCGTGGACATAGACAAATACAATGAAGCCAAAAGCCTTGAGCACAGCACCATGATACAAAGTCGGCAAATTGCGAAAGACCTGAACCTGAAGATGAAAATCGGTGACGTGGAGTATCAGGGCGATGGCAACAAGGCGATTTTTTATTACATTGCTGACGAGCGCGTAGACTTCCGCCAACTCATCAAGGTGCTGGCCGATGCCTTTCATGTGCGTATTGAGATGAAACAGATTGGTGCGCGCCAAGAAGCAGGCCGTATCGGCGGAACCGGTCCGTGCGGACGTGAATTGTGCTGTGCCACATGGATTAAGAATTTCTCCAGTGTATCGACCAACGCCGCACGCATTCAGGACCTCTCGCTCAATCCGCAGAAACTGGCAGGCATGTGTGCGAAACTGAAATGTTGTCTCAATTATGAAACCGATCAGTATCTTGAGGCCAGTAAGAAAATACCGGGTAGAGACATCATTCTACAGACTTCAGATAATGATTATTATCTGTTCAAAACCGACATCCTTACCGGCCAGTGCACCTATTCCACCGACAAGAACATGGCTGCCAACTTAGAAACCATAAACGTGGACCGTGTGCGCGAGATTATTGCCATGAACAAGAAGGGCGAAAAGCCCATGTCGCTGCTGCAAGATGACCAAGCCAAACCAGAGAAACAGCCAACAGACCTCTTGGCCGACGCTGATGTCAGTCGTTTTGACAAGGCTAAAAAGAAACGCAAGAACAACCAAAGGCGAAACCGAAACCGTCAGAACAGAAACGATCAGAACGCTCAGCCGTATAGCAAGAAGGCAACACAGAGCAATGCTCCGCAAAACCAGGGAGACAACAATTCCACCGATTCCGACGGACAAACGGCCCAGAACAGGGACAATCAAAAACGTCAACCACGCAGGAACAAAGGCCGAAACCCTCGTAACAACAACCGCAACAATCGTTCGGAAAATAACAACAAGCCTGCTCAGGAATGAAAACATGGGGGGTAACAACCCTGATATGCCTTGTCGCCTGCATGGCATGTACTCAAGACAAGGTCTTTCACCACTATAACCACACGCCGGTTATGGGGTGGGAACGGGTGGACACACTCATCTATGAAGTGCCCGCGGTGCCCGATTCCGGTTATTACAGCACAGATTTAGGGCTGCGCATCAACGGCCTCTTTCCTTTTGTCAGCCTCACTTTAATCGTCGAACAAACCGTATATCCGGCCATGATACATCATGTTGACACCATCAACTGCAAATTAGCCGACCGCAATGGCAACTTCAAGGGGCAGGGAGTCAGCTATTATCAATACCGATATCCGATTTCACGAATGAAACTTCATCAGTCCGATTCGCTCCATATCACCGTAAGGCACAACATGAGGCGGGAAATATTGCCTGGAATTTCAGACGTGGGTATTGCCTTGACCCGACTGAAATAAAACTTCTTTGGAAAGCACAAGACATGGAGGATTCGCGTGCTTTCCTTTTTATGTCCTCACCAAGTTGCGCCCTGCGTCAATGCGCATAAAGATAAACAGTAGGATCGTGAACCCCCACAGTGAGGAGCCCCCATAGCTAAAGAACGGAAGTGGAATTCCGATCACGGGCGTTAGACCCAGCACCATACCCACATTGATAAACAAATGGAACAGGAATATACTGAGCACACAATAGCCATAGACCCGTCCGAATTTAAACGTTTGTCGCTCTGCCAAATGGATTAGTCTGAGAACCAAGGCTAAAAAGAGCAGCAGAACGCCGGCCGAACCCAAGAATCCCTCTTCCTCGCCCACGGTGCAGAAAATGAAATCCGTGTCTTGTTCCGGCACAAACTTCAGTTTGGTTTGTGTCCCATTGAGAAAACCCTTGCCCCGCAAACCACCCGAGCCGATTGCAATCTCGCTCTGATGCACATTATATCCCGCCCCGGCAAGATCTTCTTCCAGTCCCAACAGCACGTTGATGCGAACCCGTTGGTGAGGTTTCATCACATCGTTAAGCACATAGTCGGCACTGTAGAAAAAAACAATGGAACCCACCGCGAACAATGCAATGAGCAGATAGTTGGACAAGCGGGTGGCCAAACTCTGGAACAACAGGTAGACGATGACCAAAAAACTGATGACCAGCTGCACCCAAACCACATCGAAAGGTATCACAAATTTGGCAAACAACAGGGCCAATAGGGTCACACCAAGACAAAACAAGCTCATCCCCAGAGCCTTCCCTTTTTCGTGACAATACAAATAAATCATACCCGAGGTGAAGAGCTGCACCAACAACAACACCACAAATTTGCCCAGCGACGTCGGCGTTTCCCATAGCAAATCGGGTTCGTATTTGATTCCCACCACGAAATACACCACCATTGCCACTCCGGTGAACAAGATGCTACCCGGCATCCCCTCGCGATAAAACATCAGGAAGAACGACAGGTAAACCAAGGCGGATCCCGTTTCCTTCTGCCCGACAATCAGCAACATGGGCAGGAGAACCACACCCAATGCTGCTGCGAAGTGCTTCCATTGGTGTATGTTATAGCCGTATGTACTCATCAGTTTAGCCAAGGCCAAGGCCGTGGCAAACTTGGCAAACTCGGCCGGCTGCAGTCTCATGGGGCCGAGCACGAGCCACGACCGCGACCCCTTGATCTCGTGCGGGTTAAAGATTGTGACAAAGAGTAGCAAGACAAGAACCCCATAGATCACATACGCAAAGGTATCGAAGTATCGATCGTCGAGCATCAGCAATACGAAGCCCAGCACGAGCGACGTGCCAATCCACACAATCTGCATGCCGGAACGTGAGTCGAGCGTGAAGATGTCGGTATCGCCATACGTATAACTCGCACCGCAGACACTGATCCAGCCAAATACGAGCAATGCCAGATAAATGCCTATTGTCCACCAATCAAGGTTGCGGAAGATGCTGTGTTGCCTATCTGTTGCTTGAGCCATATCCTATTCTCCGTTTCTGTAATACGGCAGCCTCCCGCTCGCGTTCAGGGGAGAGCTTGCCATTTAAATATTGTTCCATGAGCACTCCGGCAATTGGCACGGCAAAATCAGCTCCGAAACCGCCATTTTCAACATACACAGCTATGGCTATCCTCGGATTCGACATCGGAGCAAACCCCATGAACACGGAGTGGTCGTGTCCCCGGTTCTGTGCCGTACCGGTTTTGCCACAGATCTCAAAAGGTAAGTTGCGCAAATGCCGGCATGTTCCACCCAGCACCGACGACCGCATGCCGGCCACGGTCAAGTCATAAGCCCGACGATTGGCACGGGTGTAGTGACGACGCGTAAAGGTCGTGTCGAGCGGTTCACCATGCACCTCCTTCACCACGTGCGGCACGTAGTAATATCCGCGATTAGCTATCGTGGCACCCAGATTGGCAATCTGCAGGGGTGTCAGGTTCACCTCACCCTGCCCTATCGAAATACTGATGACCGTCAGCCCATTCCACGATCGCTTGTAGGCTTTGTCATAAAACTCCGCATTGGGAATCAGTCCCCGCTTCTCGCCAGGAAGGTCGATGCCCAGCTTATAGCCAAACCCCATGCTCACCATATAGTCACGCCACATGTTCATGGCTTCCTGCACATTCCTGTATTTCCGCCGGTTGCCGATCATCCGGTAGAGTCCCCAGCAGAAAAAGGCGTTGCACGAGGTGCTGATTGCCGGAACGATGGACAGTGGAGAGGCATGTCCGTGACATCCCACATGGAGTCCACGGTAGGAGAATCCATGATGACAAGGATACTGGGTGTGGCTGTTGATGACTCCCTCGGTCAGGAAAGTGAGTCCTTGTGAGGTCTTGAAAGTTGAACCGGGAGGATATTGTCCCATGATGGCACGGTTGAGCAGGGGTTTCCACGGGTCTCTGGCCAAAACACGATGCACCTTGCCTCGCTTCTTTCCTTCGAGCAGACGGGGATCGTAACTGGGCGAAGACACCAAGCAGAGCACCTGTCCTGTCTGAGGGTCAATGGCCGCAATCGCCCCTATTTTTCCCTCAAGCAGGCGTTCTCCGAGCGCCTGGAGGTTGATATCGATGCCCAAAGTGAGGTCTTTTCCTGCACTAGGACTCCGGTCATACTCCCCATCCTTATATTTCCCCTGAATCCGACCGTGCGCATCTCGAAGCAACACCTGCACCCCCTTCTCTCCCCGGAGTTCCTTCTCATAACTGCGCTCCACGCCGGTTTTTCCGATATAGTCGCCAAGCTGATAATAGTCGTCGTCATCAATATCACCTTGCGATACCTCCGCCACATCACCCAATACATGCGCCGCATTTGGATATTCGTATTTCCGAATACTGCGTTTCTGCACATAAAATCCCGGAAAACGATACATCTTCTCCTGGAAAGCACTAAAATCCTTGTCGTCAACCTGTGTCAAGAACAGTTGCTGGGTAAAGCGGGAATAACCGGGGTTCTTGTTCCGGTCCTTGATATCGTTCATGCGCTGAACGAAAAACTCCTTCGTGATGCCTAAGGTACGACAGAAATCAGTCGTGTCGAGTGTTCCTTTTTCCTCGTTCATCACCACCATAATATCGTAAGATGGCTGGTTGTAGACCAGCAGTTTCCCGTTCCGGTCTCGTATGATACCACGCGAGGGATATTCCACTTTCTTCAGGAAAGCATTCGAGTCGGCACTTTTGCGGTAGTCGTCACTGAGAAGCTGGAGCGTGAACAGACGGATGATGTACACTGTCACGATAACAATGGCAGCACCACCAATCACGAGCTTCCTGCTTTCAAGGTCAAAATCCTTCATTTAATCCTTTCTCAGGTTTTCCACCACTATTATAAGTACAACTGACAGTACCAAACTCCCCAGAATACTCATTCCCCAATGTGCCCAGTTGAAGAAATTGAAGGTCTCTATCGTAAAAAACAACAGGCAGTAGGTCAGGGTCATTAGAAAAGCATAACCAAGATATCCCGAAAATGTGAGGGTGCGAATGCTTGGTCGCAAGTCTTCATCACTGTCTCGCTGAACAAAGATCTCGAGCATATAAGGTTGCAGAAATGCCACCATCGTCATCGAAGCCGCCGCAACACCCGGAGTATTTGAAAACACATCCACGCCGAGTCCCATCAGGAAACTCCAGACCATCGCTCCCCATCTGGGATAGTTGCGCCTGAAACTCAAGACAAAGTAGATGTAGAGCAGTGGCGTGGCGACATGAAACAGATGTATATGGTTCAACACCAGCACCTGAGCCAGCAACAGCACGACAAAGAGCAAAAGGCGATATAGGAAATTAATGTTCATAGCTATCTCACCTCCTCAATTTTCAATGAATCCTGAGCCGCGCGCAAGACATCCAATCGTTCCTGCATCGGCTTATTGTCGATCACACATACATCGCGCAACCGCGAAAAGTCGGTGGCAAGTTCTACCTGTAAGCGATAGGAAAGTCCATCGGGGGAATTGTAAACGTGCAGAATCTTGCCCACGGAGATGCCCGGCGGAAACACCGACGAATAGCCACTCGTCTCCACCCATTCGTAGAGTTTGAAATGGGCGTGTCGGGGCACATCGTCCACGAAGGCAAGTTTGTTGTCTCCTCCCGTCCAGTTCAGATAGCCAAAGTAGCTGCGACCCCGTATCTGGCAACTGATGTTGGATCGGGAATTCAACACGGGAATCACCACCGAATAGTGTGTCGCGGCCAGATAGACAATGCCTACCACACCAGTTCCGCAGACCACACCCATATCCCGGTCCACACCATCGGCCGTCCCCTTGTCTATGGTAATCAGGTTGTCGGGACTGTTGAGCCTGTTGCTCACCACCTTGGCAGGTATCAGGTTATAGTGCTTCAAAGACTCCGACTGGGCCTTGCGCATCCACGTGCTGTCCTTGGTGGCCTCGGTGAGTTTGGCCGCGAGGTCGTTCATCTGCTGCTCGAGATAGAGATTGCGCTGCATCAGATCCTGGTTGACCTTCGCCATCGAGAAAAACGACTCGACCTCCGCCTTCCATGCCAACAGGCTGCCCGAAACATAATTGGCCGACGTGAACCATACACTGCCCTGATAACTGTTGTACTGAAACAGCAATACCATGCTGATCACCTCCAGCAACAGCAAGACAAACCAGTGATTGTATTTGGCAAGAAAGTTTAACAGGTTGCGCATGTCGTGAAATCTAAAACCTACCTAAATTTTGAACCTTGACTCTGGGATCTGAACTTCATGACATCCCGGCGATGCTGCATACTGCATCAGCCGGATATCATCAAGTCCAAACCCTGTGCTCAAGGTTCAAGGCTGGAAAGTTTATCGCATGAGGAAAGAGAATCGGCCTACATTTTTCAATGCAACACCGGCTCCCTTGGCCACACTGTGCAAGGGATCCTCCGCAATGTGGAACGGGATGTTGATTTTGTCTCTCAATCGCCTGTCGAGACCACGGAGCAGGGCGCCCCCACCCGACAGGTAGATGCCGTTTTTCACAATATCGGCATACAGCTCCGGAGGAGTGGACTCCAAAGCCGAGAGCACCGCATTCTCAATCTTGGCCACTGTCTTGTCCAGACAGTGAGCAATCTCCTGGTAGCAGACGGGCACCTCCATGGGCAGTGCCGTAATGCGGTTAGGCCCATGAACGATATAGTCCTCAGGAGCCTCGTCGCCAAGGTCGGTGAGTGCAGATCCCACGTGAATCTTGATTCGCTCGGCCATACGCTCCGAAACCTTCACGTTGTGCTGGCGGCTCATGTATTCCTGAATATCAGCAGTCAAATCGTCGCCGGCAACGCGAATGGAGTTGTTACTCACAATGCCGCCAAGAGAAATGACAGCAATCTCGGTAGACCCGCCCCCGATATCGACAATCATGTTGCCCTCGGGTGCCTCAACATCAATACCGATACCAATGGCGGCTGCCATCGGCTCGAAAATCAAATACACGTCGCGCCCGTCGGCATGCTCGGCCGAGTCTCTCACGGCACGCAGTTCAACCTCGGTTGACCCCGAGGGCACGCCAATCACCATGCGCAACGACGGTGAGAACAGGCGCGAACCCGTGTGTACCATCTTGATAAGTCCACGCATCATCTGCTCACAGGCCGTAAAGTCGGCTATCACACCGTCGCGTAGCGGACGGATGGTGCGGATATTGTCATGCGTCTTCTCATACATCATTTTGGCAGCATCGCCCACAGCAATCATCTTGTCGGTGCGACGATCCAAAGCCACCACCGAAGGCTCGTCGACAACAACCTTGTCATCACTGATGATGATCGTGTTGGCCGTGCCCAGGTCCATGGCTATTTCCTGTATAAACGAAAAAAATCCCATTGTTCGAAATAATTGGTCTGCAGGTTTTCACACGCTGTGTCAACACATGACAGCGGTCAAGTCGTGCAGCCCTTGAATGAATAATTTGTTTTATAACACGCTGTGTTTTGTCTCAGGCAAACCGGTGCAGGCTCGGCGTGGAGCAAAGCTTTCTTCATCGAGCCTGTCCCCGTTTCCCAAGCCTCAAGTCTGCTTACTTCTTGCAAAACCAGTTGTGAATGGCCGTGTCGTAATGGCTGCTCACGCCAAAGGCACGCTCGGCAAACATTCTACGGTCGGAGAGTTCTGTCTTGGCACCGTTCTTCTTGAGCAGGTCAAGCAGCACGTCATATTCTGCCTTGCTGGGCACAATCACCACATCCTTGAAGTTCTTGGCACCGGCACGGATCAGCGAGATGCCGCCGATGTCAATCTTCTCGATAATGTCCTGCTCTGCGGCACCACTCGCCACCGTCTGTTCAAAGGGATAGAGATCCACGATGACCAAATCGATGGACGGAATGTCGTATTCCTTCATTTGCTCCTGGTCGCCCTTGTTGTCGCGGCGAGCAAGAATCCCGCCAAACACCTTGGGATGCAGCGTCTTCACCCTCCCCCCGAGAATCGAGGGATAGGTTGTCACTTCTTCTACTTTCCGGCATTTATAGCCCAAACCCTCGATAAATGTTTGTGTGCCACCGGTGCTCAGGAACTGCACACCCTCCTGGTTCAGTGCTGCCAGCAGCTCCTCCAAACCGTCCTTGTGGAATACGGATATCAGTGCAGTCTTAATTTCTTTTGTTTCAGACATATCGTTCACGTACGTTTATATAATTAATAAGTTGCAACTAAAGTGCAAAGTTACTAATTTTTTGACAATGAATGCGATGTTTGCATAGAATTTATAGCTAACAGCCGTTAAATTGCGATGCGTCAAGCGTGAGTTCAGCATCGTATGACGGCCGATGGGCATCTGTCTCACGGCCGCCGGACACGTGTATGACGGCCGCCAAACGCACGCACCACGGCCGCCGCACAAAAAATAAAGGTTTGCTTGGCGCTTTCATCAGTATTTCTTATATTTGCAACGATTTATCCGTGAACCCTCATCCGGCCTTGACCTGTGACGGCCGGGTTCATGAAGAAAACAGAAGCGTGTCGGAGCCTGTGAACCTGACGGCCATCCGGCAACATGGATGATAAAACTTAAACAACTATAAAACAATGAACAGCAACTTGAAGAAAACCCTGCTGAGTGCCACACTGGCCTCAGCCGTGATGATTACGGGCACAGACTCCGCGTCGGCACAGTCGGGCAACAGCAACCCGCTGCTGCAAAAAAGCACGCTCCCCTATGGTGCGCCCGACTTCAGCAAGATTAAATACGAACACTATCTGCCAGCCCTTAAGGAGGGCGTCAGGCAGCAAAGGGCTGAAATACAGCGTATCGTGGACAACAAGGAAAAGCCCACCTTTGCCAACACTGTGTTGGCTTTGGAGCGCACGGGGGTGCTGCTCGACCGCGTGACCAGCGTGTTCTACGGCTTGGTCAGTGCCGACAAGACGCCCGAAATAGCTGCAACAGAGAAGGTAATCACCCCGCTGCTGACCGATTTGGAAAACGAGATATCGTTCAATGCCAAGTTGTTCGAACGCGTGAAATATGTCTACGACCACGAATATACGACCCTGCAGGGGGAGAACAAAAAGCTGCTGGAGGAGACCTATAAAAACTTTGTGCGTTCAGGAGCACTGCTCCCGGCCGACAAGAAAGCCCGCATGGAGCAAATCAACAAGCGCATCTCTGCCCTTCAGCAAGACTGGGGCAACAGACTTCCCGATGCCACCAACAACGCTGTGGTATGGGTGAACAGCAAGGACGAGTTGGCCGGACTGAGCGATGCGGACATTGCCCAATGCAGGAAAGATGCCGAGAGTCGCGGCGGCAAGGCTCCCTATTGCATTGTTATCGTGAATACCACCCAGCAGGCCATACTAACGAATCTCGAAAACCGAGACCTGCGCCGCAGGGTGTTCGAAGCTTCCATACACCGCGCTGACGGCTCTGGAAAGTTCAACACATTCCCAATCGTGGTGGAAATGGCCAAACTGCGCGCAGAAAAAGGGGAGCTGATGGGCTATAAGGACTTTGCCTCGTATTCCTTGGAGCGCACCATGGCCAAAACCTCGGACAACGTCTATGCCTTCCTCAAGCAGCTCATCAGTGCCTACAGTCCCAAGGCCGACGCAGAAACACAAGCCATTGAGACCTATGCCCGTAAGACCATGGGCAACAACTTTAAGCTGCAGCCCTACGACCGATTCTACTATTCGGCCAAGATGAAGAACGAACAGTTCAACTTCTCGGAAGACGACGTGAAGCCCTACTTCAACATCGACAGCGTGCTGACCAACGGTGTGTTCTATGCTGCCCACCGCGTTTACGGCCTGTCGTTCAACGAGCGCACCGACATCCCGACCTACCACAAGGACATGAAGGTCTACGAGGTGTTCGACAAAGATGGCAAGCCCATGGGACTGTTCTATTGCGACTACTTCCGTCGCCCCACCAAGCGCGGCGGAGCATGGATGAGCACCTTTGCCAAACAGAGTCACGAGCGCAACCAGTTGCCCGTTATTTATAATGTGTGCAACTATGCCAAGGCTCCCGAAGGACAACCGACCCTCATCACCTGGGACGAGGTAACCACACTGTTCCACGAGTTCGGTCATGCGCTGCACGGATTCTTGTCTAACTGCCAATACAACTCGCTGAGCGGAACAGCTGTCGCCCGCGACTTCGTGGAAATGCCGTCGCAGTTCAATGAGTCGTTCGCCACAATCCCGGAAGTATTCAACAACTTCGCCCGACACACCGAAACAGGTCGCCACATGCCCGAAGAGCTGAAGAACAAGATGCTCAACTCCATCAACTTCCACTCGGCCTACGCACTGGGCGAGAACTTGGCTGCCACCTGCCTCGACCTGGCTTGGCATACGCTGACCTCCCAAAACATTCCTTCGGCCGACAAGGCGAGCGAGTTTGAGACCCGCGTACTGAAGGAAATCGGACTGCTCAACCGCCAGATTCCGCCCCGCTATTCCACATCCTATTTCAATCACGTATGGGGAGGGGGCTATGCCGCCGGCTACTACAGCTACCTGTGGACGGAAGTGCTGGCCGACAACATCGCTCAATGTTTTGCCAAGCGGGGTGCACTGAAGCCCGAGGTGGGACAGGCCTTCCGCGACATCATTCTGAGCCGGGGCAACACCCGCGACCTGATGAAGAGCTTTACTGAGTTCACCGGACTGCAGTCGCCTGATGCTTCTGCCCTGCTCAAGGCTCGCGGACTGTAGCCCGCATCAATAAATACAACGCCACCCTGAAGTCGAATCACACTGAAAAATGCCGGCACACACGACAACTTTTTCAGATTGTGAAGTGCAGGACCTTTTATAAATTGGGCGAGCACAGTATGAAAGATCTTAAATTTACACATCATGTCAACAAACAATAAAGGCAGCAAAGCCTATCTTGCCTCCATCGTCATGGTAGCCGTCCTTGGAGGTCTGCTCTTCGGATACGACACGGCTGTCATCTCCGGTGCGGAAAAGGGGCTCCAAGCTTTCTTCATGGGTTCGGAGAACTTTACCTATACCAACGGAATGCACGGGTTCACCTGTGCGAGTGCGCTGATCGGCTGTATCATCGGGTCTGCCCTGTCGGGGTTGCTCGCATCCAACCTCGGGCGTAAGAAAAGCTTAATCATTGCGGGTATGCTGTTCTTTGTCTCGGCATTGGGAAGCATGACGCCCGAATTTCTTTTCTTCGAACACGGCGTACCCACCATGAACCTCCTTGTCGCATTCAACATCTACCGCATCATCGGGGGCATCGGTGTGGGACTGGCGTCTGCCATCTGCCCCATGTATATAGGAGAGGTGGCTCCCAGTGGCATAAGGGGCATGCTTGTCAGTTTCAACCAGTTTGCCATTATATTCGGACAGTTGGTCGTCTACTTTATTAACTTCATCATCCTTGGCGACAATATCAATCCCATTATCGAAATGGTGAACGGTGTGAATCAGGTGATGAATCCCGAAGCCTCGACCTGGACCATAGCCACGGGATGGCGGTACATGTTTGGCAGTGAAGCCGTGCCAGCCGGACTCTTCACGCTGCTGATCTGTTTTGTGCCGGAAACTCCCCGCTATCTGGTTATGAGCGGACAAACCGAACGTGCGCGGAATATCCTGACACGTATCAACGGTAGCCTTGTTGCCGATGATATTATACGCGACATCAAAAACACCATGACCCAGAAGACCGAACGCCTGATGGCCTACGGATGGGTTTGTATCTTTGTCGGCATCATGCTCAGTGTGTTTCAGCAGGCCGTGGGTATTAACGCCGTACTGTACTACGCACCGCGCATTTTCCAGGATATGGGCATGGCAGACCCCATGATGCAAACCGTCATCATGGGTATAGTCAACATCTCGTTTACGCTGGTGGCCGTGTTCACGGTGGAAAAACTCGGGCGAAAACCTCTGCTTATCTGGGGGTCCATCGGAATGGCCATCGGTGCCCTGGGCGTGGCCATCACCTTCGGAAACGAAGCACTCAGCCTGGTTACCATGCTCTCCATCATGGTGTATTCGGCCAGCTTCATGTTCTCCTGGGGACCCATCTGCTGGGTGCTCATCGCTGAAATATTCCCCAACACCATCCGTGGAAAGGCTGTGGCCATTGCCGTGGCATTCCAATGGATTTTCAACTGGATTGTGAGTAGCTCGTTTGTCCCCATGTTCAACATGCACCTGCGCGAAGGCGACCACTTTGGCCACTGGTTTACCTACGGACTGTATGGTACAATATGCATCATTGCAGCAATCTTTGTTTGGAAGATGGTGCCCGAGACCAAGGGCAAGACGCTCGAAGACATGAACAAACTGTGGCGCCCCGACCAAGAAGACACCCGCAAGTAGAGGTCAGGCCTGGCTTGTGGCATAATAGGAAAATGAGAAATAGATTTTCGCTGATCATATTATTGGTATGCATGGCTTTCCCGGTGTGTGGGCAACGTCATGAGGTGGTGAGCAATCGTATTGCATCGCTGCAGGTGGTGGCGGGCGACAACTGGACGGAATTGCCCGTGATAACGCTGGGGCAGCAGACTCCCGTGGTCATCTCCTTCGACGACCTGACGCACGACTACCACCGATACGTCTACAAGCTGGAGCATTGCGAGGCCGATTGGACGGTGTCGGAAGAAATCTTCGAGAGTGATTATTGCGAGGGATTTGCTCGCGATAACACGATAGACGACTTTAAGCAATCCCTGAACACCAACCAATTGTACACGCACTACCGTCTAAGCCTACCCAACGAAAGATGCAGGATCAGGATTGGGGGCAATTATAAGGTTACCGTGTATGATCAGGAAGACGAAAACAACGTGGCGTTTACGGCTTGCTTTATGGTGCTGGAGCCCCGGATGAGCGTGGGCATGGAACTGACCACCAACACCGATGCCGACATCAACGGCCGCCATCAGCAACTGTCGGTGAAAGTGGGATACGGCAGCGTGAGGGTGACCGACCCGTCGGTACAGGTCAAGACGGTGATGATGCAAAACGGAAGGTGGGACAATGCCGTGGTGAATGTCAAACCGCAGTATATCAACAACAACGGACTGATATGGAATCATAACCGCGATTTGATTTTCAATGGGGGAAACGAATACCGAAAATTCGAAATGCTCGACATGAGGCATACCACCATGGGGCTGGAGAGCATGACATGGGACGGCAAGATGTATCATGCCACGATATGGACGGATGAGCCACGACCGAGCTACGTCTATGACGAAGATGCCGATGGCGGGTTTTACATACGCAACGCTGACAACTGGGACAACAACGTGCTTTCGGAATATGCCATGGTGCACTTCCGCCTTGCCTCCCCGCGACTGCCGGGCGAGGTATATCTCAATGGAGCATGGACCCACGACCGCTTTCTTCCGCAATACAAAATGGAATGGAACGAGACCACACAACGCTATGAGGCAAGTGTGTGGCTCAAACAAGGATATTACAACTACCAATACCTTCTGCAGCAGGCCGATGGACGCATGGTTCCGGTGCCTTCGGAAGGCAACTTCTACCAAACGCAGAACGCCTACCAGGTGCTGGTGTATTTCCGTGGCATCGGCGAGCGCACCGACAGATTAGTGGGGTATGGCAAAATAGATTGAATGCATTGCGCTTGAATGGCCCAAACTACTGTTTTCAGAAAGACGAACCATGGTTTTTTACCCGGCTTATTGCCGGAAAGAACCATGGATATTTGTTTTTTAAAACTTTTTTATGTAATTTTACACACTGTTTAAAAGAACGAGAGAATAGATTTTTGAAAACTACTCAAGCAATATGATATATTTAAAGATTGTCATCGGCCTGCTTTTGGCTGGTGCACCGCTCACGGGCTATGCACAGAAAATGGATGTTTATGTCGGTTGGCATAAGCAATGGAACGACTCGCTAAAAGGCGCCAACGTGACTGCTGCACAGCAATATATGAAGGATAAGAGGATAAAACCCCGCAAAACAATTATCGTTGGAATCATTGACTCGGGCATAGAACCGGGCGACCAGTCGGTGGCCGGAAGTCTGTGGACAAACAAAAAGGAGAAGCTCAACGGTAAGGATGATGACGGCAACGGCTACGTGGACGATGTACACGGCTGGAACTTTCTGGGCACCAAGGACGGCACGTTCAACATGACCAGTGCCGGCACGGAGGAGTTTCGAGAGTTCAAGAGACTGTATCCCAAATATAAAAATGTGAATGAAAAAGATCCGCAGGTGGATGATGAGGAAGAATACGAATACTACCTGCGTATGAAGAAGAAAGCCGGCATCGCAAGCTACATCCGTTTTTATGGATACGCCCGACAGAAGAATGCGTGCATCGACAAGATGGACTCCATCCTCCACGTCCAGCCTCAACTCGCCGTCGACACGCTGACACTGAGCGGAATGATGCATCAGGAGGTGGCAGACACACTTTGGAGTGCCTACGCTGAGACCATTCTCGCCGACCTGCTGCGAACTGACCGCAAGACACTGTGGACCGACTTCGTGAAAAAACAGCACGATGACTTGGCGCTGATGGCTCGCCGCATCAGCGGCATTGAGCACGATGCCGACAAGCGTCTGCTCATGGGCGACAACATGGACGATGCCGACGACCGCTTCTACGGCAACAACACGTTGAACGTCGAAGGACACGACCATGGTCATTTCGTGGCCACGGTGGTGGCCGGCAGGAGTGCCGACAGCCGCAGGGAGGGCATTTGGCCTGCCGCTCGTCTGCTCACGGTGAGGTGTGCGCCCAACGGCGATGAATACGATAAGGACGTGTCGTCAGCCATACGTTATGCCGTGGACAACGGAGCCAAGGTGCTGAACATCAGTCTGGGCAAATACGCCTCACCCCGTGCCGACATGGTCAACGCTGCCTTGGAATATGCTGCCTCGAAAGATGTGCTTGTGATTACGGCCGGGGGCAACAACCATCTCAATATCGACTCCACATTCTATTATCCCACAGCCATCGATGCTCATGGACGTCCCATGGCTCATGTCATCCGCGTGGGAGGCTCGGCTATGGACGGAAGCCTGAGCAGCATCTCCAACTTCGGTTCCGAAACGATAGATCTCTATGCCCCGGGCGAATACATTGCGGGCTTTTATCCCGGTGACAAACCCGACATGGCCAACGGCACAAGCGTGGCAGCGCCTGTGGTGAGCGGTGTGGCCGCGATGTTGCGCGCCTGTTTCCCCAAACTCAAGGCCTGCGAGATCAAGCAAATACTGATGGCTACGGTACACAAAATGCCGGGACTGCAGAGCGTTAGTGGTGGAATTGTGGACGCTTGTGCAGCCATGAAGATGGCCAAAGGCAAATAGCTGAGAGATGAAACCGATGAGGAAAATATATACTTTGCTATGGATGGCAGCTTGCTCGGTATCGGTCCTGGCACAGCAGGTGGACTGGAACCGCGTGGAGCGTATATCGGAAAGTGCACTCTACGACACCTACAGCCGGAGCCGGGTGGATGCTTCATGGATAAACCAGTCGTCATACTTGATTTACAGCGGGAAAAAGAACGGACGCACCCTGTACCATATCATGGGAACCGATGGCAGGAAGCAACCATTGTTTAAGAACAACGACAGCCTGGTGAGTCAATACGCAGAACTCACGGGCGACACGACGATGAAGGCCGACGACATCAAGCTCTACGGCGTATCGCTGCGCCGCAACAACCCCACTCGCCTTTATTGGACACGTCGCGGCAAGCATTTGGTGTACGACCGCACAACCGGCAGACTGGCTATAGACCGCGACTACAAGGAGAAACGGCATGGCAGACGTGGCTCAGGCTTTGGTCGATCAGCCCATACCAACGACTCGCTCTACACCATGCTGGGCGACCAATACAACCTTTATATCAAAGACAACCGGCGGGGCGACACCACGCAAATCACCTTTGACGGCAAGGAAAATGCTTCATACTGTTACAATAGCGCTAAACCGAAACTGAATGGGAACAACGTTTCAGGCCGCTGGTACGGCCATGTGTTTATCGACTTCGTATACGACGACTCGGAGGTGGGCGACCTTTATATTCTCGATGCCATCAGCGGGCACCGCCCGAAATTGCGCACCAAGAAGATGCCGCTGCCCAATGAGAAGGGCGTGCGGCGGTTCAAGCTGTTCTGGTATAACGCCGACACGCGCCAAGGACGACTGCTGCCAGTACAGGGCAGCATGACTGACCCCACCGTGTCCATGGCCTACGGCGAAAGCAACGACACACTGTGGTTCACGCGACGCAGCCGCAGCGTGGACACGCTCCAGCTCTGTCGCATTGACCTACCCACGGGAACCATCACGGAAGTGATTACCGAGGTGAGCAAACCCCACCTCAACGTGACGTTCTCGGGCTACCGATTCATCCGCGGAGGAAGGGAAATCTTATGGTGGAGCGAACGCACAGGACGTGGAAACTACTATCTCTACGATGTCGATGGGAAGTTGAAGAACCGTGTGACGCGCGGTGACAAACTCGTGGCAGGACGCATCGAACATATCAATGAGAAAGCTGGGTATATGATTTTCACAGGCTACGGACTGGAAAACAGCAGCGACCCGGGCTACACCTATTATTATAAGGCAGACCTGAAAGGCCGACGACAGCAACTACTGACACCAGGCAACGGCACTCACGAGTTGCAGTTCTCGCCAAATGGGCGTTATGCCATCGACTCATACTCGCGCATGGACATGCCTCCTGTCTACCAGATTGTCGACGTGGAGCATCCGGGCAGGGCACGTGAGTTTGCGCGCACGTCCGACAAGGCATTGCGCGAGAAGGGTTGGCAGCCACCCGTGCTGCTGAAGGTGAAGGCGGCCGACAACGTCACCGACCTCTACGGCGTGATGTATCTGCCTACCAACCTCGATAAAACCAAGAAATACCCCATCATCTCGAACGTCTATCCCGGTCCGCAAGACGACCAGTTGCCCCGCCGATTCACCATCGACGACAACGGCAACCAAGCGCTGGCCGAGATGGGTTTTGTAGTCATCAACGTGGCTCCACGCGGTAGCGGACCACTGCGCGGACGCGATTTTTACTGTTATGGATACGGTAACCTGCGTGACTATCCACTGGCCGACGACAAGCATACCATTGAATCTCTGGCTCGTCGTTACCCATTCATCGACCTCGACCGTGTCGGTATCTACGGCCATTCGGGCGGAGGATTCATGACTGCCACAGCCATGATGACCTACCCCGACTTTTATAAGGTGGGCGTGGCAGCCTCAGGCAACTACGACAACAACAACTATATACAGTGGTGGGGCGAAACTTTCCACGGCTTGGTGCCCCAAGACAGCATTCCCACCACTATGCAGCTGGCCGGAAACCTCAAGGGCAAGCTCATGCTTATCTCCGGTGATGTGGACGACAATGTGCCTTGGACCAGTACACTGCGCCTGGCCGACGCCCTCATCAAGCACCACAAGCGCTTCGATATGATGGTGTTGCCAGGCAAGGACCACGGTGTTTGGAGTCCCTACTACGTGAATCTCATCCGCTATTACTTCAAGGAAAACCTGCTGCAGCCAACGGAAAGAGACATGGATATCATCAAGCATGCCAGATAAGAGCATGCATCATTCTTCGGAAATTAATTAAAATCCTATCAAATCAATATTTATGCGAACACTAAAAGTTATTTTTGTGATGCTGCTGAGCGTCTTCTCGCTACAGCTTCGAGCACAGTCAACAGCTAAGCATAGCGACAGCGACGTGCTCGTGAACATCACCGTGACCGACATCTCAGGTGAGCCGCTCGCCGGAGCCACGGTCAACGTGGACGGCAAGCCAATAGGCGTAGTGGCTGATGTGGACGGAAAAGTATCATTGTGGGTGCCCCGCGGCAGAAACATCAAGGTGACTTATCTCGGTTTCCAACCGCGCACAGTGAAAGTAAACAAACCCTTAGAAGGCAACTTCGTGCTGGAAAACGACGAGACAACGCTCGACCAGGTAGTGGTGAACGGCTATCAGCGCAACACCAAACGTCGCATCACCGGATCGGTAGCCACCATCACCGAGAAAGATTTGAAAAACATGCCGCTGGCCAACATCGACATGCTGTTGCAGGGCAAAGTGGCCGGCATGGATGTGAAAGCACTCTCAGGGCGCCCCGGCGAGACGGCCAAGATTCGAATTCGAGGCACCAATACCATTACCGGTAACGCCGACCCGCTGTGGGTAGTAGACGGTGTGCCCTTGCAGAAAGACCTGCCCACCATATCGAGCAACCAGGTGAGGGCTGGTGATTTCAGCAACATCTTTGCCAACGGCATATCGGGTATCAATCCCAACGACATTGAAAGCGTCACGGTGTTGAAAGATGCTTCGGCTGCGGCCATTTATGGTTCACGCGCTGCCGGCGGTGTCATCGTGGTGACCACCAAACGCGGTAAGCAGGGCAAAATGAGCATCAACTACTCCACCAACCTCTCGATCACCACTTCGCCACCCCGTGATGCCAACCTCATGGATTCCAAACAGAAACTGGCTTGGGAACAGGAATTATGGGACGAATTTTCCAAACCGGGCTTCGAGACCAAAGGTCGATACCCCGTTATCGGCGTTGTGGGTATGATTCGATCGGGCTACGGCAAGTATGCCGGAATGTCAAAAGCCGAGCAAGATGCCGAGATCGAAAAGCTCGGACAGCACTCCACCAACTGGTTTGACGAGCTGTTCCGCAACTCGCTATCGCAGAGCCACAACCTCTCGATGTCGGGCGGATCGGAGAAGAGCACCTATTATATCAGCCTCGGCTACAGCAACAACAACGGATTGGTGAAGAAAACCCAATACGACCGATACAGCATATCGTCGAAAATAGACGTCAAGCCCAATAATAGAGTCAAAATGGGACTCTCCGCCGACATGGGATGGCAACAGTCGCGTGGTAGCTCAGGCAGTGTAGACCCCTTCAAGTATGCTTACTTTGCCAATCCTTACGAGCGTCCTTACAACAACGACGGCAGTTATTCGCCCGACCAAACCTACTACACCATACGCTCGGCCAACGGTGCAGTGGACCTTCCGCTGCCTGAAAATGGCTTCAATGTCATGCGCGAAATCAACAACACATCGGTGAAGGACAATAATTTCAGTCTTACGCTTATCGGAAACCTGAGTGTCAATATTCTCGAAAACTTCAGCTTTGAGGGACTGGCATCCTACAGTTATGTGACCAACAACACCGATAATTTTAACGACAGGGGAACCCTTGCCGCATGGCAGGATCGACCGTTCGACGACACCTTCACCTCAAAGCGTACCTACAGCAACATCACGCAGAGCTCTACCTACAACCGTAGCTACAACCTGCGCGGACAGTTGCACTATTTCAATACCTTCAACGACATTCATTACTTCAGTGCACTCCTCGGTTCGGAGGTTCGTGGGCAGTATGCCAAGAGCCTCTTCACCAAGCGCTACGGATACGATCCCGTATCGGGCAACTCGGCCATTCCCGTGTACCGCGAGGGCACAAATATCGATTTCCAAAAGTTGCAGAAGTATGCCCGCATTGTCGACGGACTCTCGGGACAGAGCATCATTGAAGACCGCTTTGCCTCATTCTATTTCTCTCTCGACTATGTGTTGCTCAAACGTTATATCCTGAGCCTCACTGCGCGCACCGATGGCAGTAACAACTTTGGTAGCGATGAGCAGTTCAACCCCACGGGTTCGCTCGGACTGGCATGGAATGTCGATCAGGAGGAGTTCTTCCAACCGCTCAAGACGTGGATGAGCAGCCTGTCGCTGCGAGGCTCTTTCGGCTACACAGGTAACATCAACAAGAGCGTTTCGCCGGAACTTATCATGAATTATCACAACGCCTACCGACGCACCGATAACGATTATTTCCGCATGGGATGGCTGAAGAATGCTCCCAACCCCAAACTGCGTTGGGAGAAGACACGCGACTGGAAACTCTCGTTGGATGCCGGCTTCTTCAATGAGCGGTTGCATTTCACGGGCGAGGTGTACAACCGACGTACCACCGATGCCGTGTCGAGTGTCAAAGTGCCCTACACAACCGGTTTCTCAAGTCAGGTCTACAACACGACAACGCTAGAGAACACAGGTATGGAGCTCTCGCTAACGGGCATCTTCCTCAAGACCAAGGACTGGAGAGGATCGGCCAGTGCCAACATTGCCTACAACTACAACAAGTTGGTGGACTACAATTCGCCGGTGAGCGGATTGTCTGCAGGCGTTCACAAGGGTTATCCCCTCGGTAGTATCTTCAGCGGAAAGCTGCAGGACATCGACCCACAACTGGGGGTTTACACCTTCGAACGCCGACCCGACGCTGTGTTTGAGACCGCTGCCGACCGCAACTACTACTCCAACTACCTGTTCTATCTCGGCACGAGCAATGCGCCATGGAACGGTGGATACAGCCTGAGTGTAGGCTATAAGCAACTTACTCTTGGACTCGGCGGTAGCTACTCCATCAACGGAAAGATGCTGAACAACATCAAGTCGCCTGTGAATTATACCAACATCAACAACGCAACAAAGGTGGAAACGCCACCGGCACAGATCAATGACCTGTATGTGAACCACCTCAACGTACGCACCGACGCCACCGACCGATGGACACCGGCCAACCCGCGCACCGATGCCAATCCGCGCATCATCGATGCCTACGGCGAGTTTATCGGACTGAAAAACTATATGACACTGTCGTCTGTCATCAACAATGCGTCGATGCTCGAAAACGTGTCCTACTTCAAACTGAGTTCTCTCGCACTGAGCTATAACTTCGATGAAAGCCTCATCAAGCGCTGGGGCTTGGGGTCACTCTCCGTATCGTTCACGATGAACAATATCTTCACCATCACCAACTATAGCGGCATCGACCCCGAAACCCCGGGAGCCGTTTATCCGTTGGCACGACAGTTCACCTTTGGGGTGTCTGTAGGACTTTAATTTCACACCGCCCCACTCCCCCGAGGGAGACCGGCGAAGACAACAAACAAGAAAACGATTATGAAAAAAATCATATTTTTGGCCTGTGCCATCACCCTGTTGCTCACTTCGTGTGACGATTATCTCGACGTGAAGCCCTATGGCAAGGTCATACCCAAGACCCCGGAAGAGTTTTCAGCACTCATCCATACCCACCTCAACGATATCGATGTTGGCGAACAAGATTTTATCATTTACAATGCCAAGCGGGTTATCGACTTCGACATGGCCGGCTGCAACGACTTTGAAACCTGCCTCACCGAGCAACCGGGTCGGACGCTATCCTATTATATGGGGAACCTATCGGGGGGCTATGCCGCCCTGTACGAGGTAATTCGCGACTGCAATATCGTCATCAACAACATGACCGACGAAGGCACCAAGACGACCAACAACGTGCTGGCCGCCGCCTACGCCCTGCGCGCCGTGTGCTATTACCAGCTCCTTCGCCTCTATTGTGAAGCCCCGGTCAAGGGCAGCTACGACAGTCAACCGGGCATGCCGCTGGTCGACCGCTTCGACATGGAGGCCCGACCCATCCGCAGCAGCATGCAGGCCACCATCAACTTCATCGAAACCGACTTGCAGAAGTCGCTCAGCTACAAATGCTCCGACGAACTTTATCGATTCACTGAAAACGTGACCAAAGGCTATCTGGCACGTCTCTACTTCTGGACCGAGCAGTGGGACAAGTGCCTGCCCTTGGCTCAGGAACTGCTCAAGAGCCACCCGCTGCTCTCGGGCGACGCCTATAAGGAGATGATTGCCAAGCCCTACACACCGATGAACAATCACCTCATCATGGTCTATCGTCTCGCGGCACAGAGCGCAGAGGATGATTACAACGCCACCAACAGCAGTATAAAATTCCGTCCCGTCAGCAAACGGTTTATCGACTGTTTCCAAAATGGAGAGGATACCACCGATGTGCGCTATGCCATCAGCATCAACCGCAAGCGCCAGGCTATCAAGCCCATCTACTGCGGAATGCGCGCCGCCGAGTTCAAGTTCATGGAGGCCGAAAGCTTCTATCATCTCGGCAAACAGGACGAGGCTCTGCAGTCGCTCAATGAGTTGCGCGCCCATCGCATCGACGGCGTAAAACCCTACACCCGCGAAACCCTGCCCGCAGCACCCCAGGCAACCCTGCTCACCACCGACTGCGACGGAAAACCCATGACAGCACTGCTGGCCACCATCCTCAACGAGCGCCACAAGGAGTTTTTCCTCGAGGGCGACCGCTTCTTTGAGCTCAAGCGCAACGGCGGACCGGAGTATTGGGTGCCCTACAACGGCCGCAAATACACCAACCTGCACTACATGTACACCCTGCCCATTCCCGAGAGCGACATCCGCATCACCGAGGGCATGGTTCAGAACCCGGGTTACACCGAGCTCAACTATTAATTTCTCATACACAACAACCATTCAATCCTACGCATTATGAAAAAAATGATATACTTGGCCTTCAGCGCTTGCTTGGCCACAGCGATGTTCACCTCATGCGACAATTCGGACGAGGTGGTGTCCCTCGAGGGCTTCAGCACAGCCTCCGCCTCCTACCGTCTGCCCGATCCCACCTTGCTCAATGACCAAGAACAGAAGCAGGTGAGCGACATTCGAGACGAGTATTACAACAATGTACCACGATAGTTCATTCGTTCATAAAAATTACGAATCATGAAAAAACTCTTTATATTTTTCGCCATGGTGCTGACCCTCGCGGGGATCACATCATGTTCCGACAAAGAAGACGACATGCCCAAGTTCATTGTGGGATTCGCGCAGAACGCCTACACGGTCGATAATTCCGTGGGAGCCGTCACCACCGTGCGCCTCGTCTCCTCCTCACCCGCCGAAACCAACCTCACCGTGCCCTTCACCCTCACCGGTGAGGGCGCCGGCGAACTCACCGTTTCAGCCCAGCAGTTTGAGTTCAAGGCAGGCGAGTCCGCAGCCGAAATCACCGTCACACGCAAGGCAGTGAGCAAGTCGAGAAGCGCCACCATGACCTTGGCCAACACCGACGGTGTTCGGTTGGGACTCATGGACTACACCCAAGTGGTGCTCATCGGCCCCAATGTGTACAGCTTTGCCAACAGCCACGACAAACTGGCCATCGTCAAAAGTTTCGACATCAAACTGGAAACCGCTACCGGCTCCAAGTTTGCCTTCCCCGATACCACAGCGCTCGATGTGGACGTAGACGCTGCTTCCACCGCCGTGGAGGGCACCGACTTTGAGTTTGTGAATGGCAAAAAAGCCATTTTCCCAGCCGGAAAAGACGAAGGACAGGTGACGGTAAAATTCCTGAAAAAGCGCGAAGGACACGACAAAATTGTGCTGGGACTGAGCAAGAACGAGTCGATGATACCCGGAAACAACCCCACCCTGACCATCAATATCATGGGAGATGCAGACCTTTCTGGCACGTGGGTGTTTTCAAGTGTTATCAACAACACTTGGTGGGAACAATCTTGGGGCATCGCAGCCACCATTCTCGTAGATGGTACTCCTGAGGGCGACGAGTTTACGCTCAAAGGCGACGGCAAGAACTACCAGTTCACACCGAACTTCACCGGTAAGCTGAAAAACTATTTCACCGCTGCCGGCACCGCCACCAACATCGGTACGCGAACCGAACGAATGCAGGAAGAAAGTGGAAGAAAAGTGGATCTCACCGTGCTGAAAATAGACAATGTCAATCTCAATATTTCTCCAGTCGACAAGACCATCGGCAGCTATCGCGTAGGCTTCTTCATGCGCAGCAATGAGAATACCAATCAAGAGGAACTCGTGATGACGCTTTATGAATATAAACCCACCGACACTACTATCGGCGACTGGGGCATGTCGTGGAAAGAGGTGTACGAGTCAATGGCCTACAGTGGTGGCGATCCAGCCATGCTCGATGCCCCTATCCGTATCGCATTCACGCGCAAGGAATAAGCAGACAAATCGGATAGAACCCTATTCATCAAGTGGAAACAACCAACATTGTTTCCACTTTTTTTTGACAAACACCCCGCTGTATTTCGTTTATTTTAAAATAAGAACCTGTTGGCCGGAAATACGGGAAAATAGGGAGAAATTATAAACTGCTGACAATCAGCTTTTTAATAAAAAAGCATTGATAAAGACCGTTTTATCGTCCGCCATGAGGTATCGAATGGCATGGCGACCAAAGCTTAATCACAGCACGTGTAGGCTTCATCCACGTCGCCTCTAAGCCTTAACCGCCAGGCGATAAGACCGTCGTCGCAACCCCTTTGATTTTTTCCCATGATCACAACTGGAAATACTGTCAAAAACATGGCGCATTTTCCGCTGGATGCTCCAAAAATAACAGGCCGAAAAATGGTATTTTTTTCGTACATCCAGTATTGCTTATCATCAGCTGCTGAAAATCTCACGTGCAGACAATAAGCCGTTATACAGACCGAAGCCGTGGGTAGATTTGCTCGAAAACAGCACGAAGACGTGCCCGGTCTGCGATGATTTCGCGCACCTCTTTCAGATATTTCTCGTTGGGTGAGTTGGGTATCCACAACTTGATATAGCCGTTAACACTGTATTTCTCGTCCATGTGCTTGCTGAAACGCTCCCATTGTTGTTGCTGATCCAGTTCGGGATATCGTTCCAAACCATACGCTATGGCGCGCTCGAACACCACGTCGGGTTGCAGGTCGCGGTCGGCTTCGGCCACAATCTTGCCATAAATGCTGCGGGGTGCGTGAGATGCCGAGGCGCGATGGTCCTCCACAGCCTCTTTCATGATATTGATTTGTTCGGGCGAGAACCATTTGGTCAGTCGACGATCGCTCGCAAGAATCTTGCCACCCGTGATGTGGTGAATGGCACGCGGGCCACTCATACCGAGGTCGTGGTAGGCTGCGATGACGTATGCCATGTTGGCATCAGCACCCAGCTGGCGCGACAGCACGAGCGAGTTGGCTATGACACGCTGTACATGCACCAAGCCGTGAGAACTGTCGAACGAGTTGTATTTGGGAAGAATGGTCGTTTCAACGAACGACATTAAGTCGAGACTGACTTCCATGGAGCGGGTATTAAAAAATGAACTGCACTTGCAAATATACCAAATAATGTCTACTTTTGCAAGTAATTATGGACGAATCTCATGTGAAAACCAATTCGATACAGGCATGGGTGCTGGCCGCGCGCCCCAAAACACTGATGGGAGCCGCCGTGCCGGTGATGATTGGTGCAGCACTGGCTTGGACGATCTCGGACGGACAGGTCAGGTGGGTGCCTTGCGTGTTGTGTTTTTTGTTTGCATTTATCATGCAGATAGATGCAAACTTCGTGAACGATTATTTTGATTATCAGCGGGGCAACGACGACCTGGCCACGCGTCTGGGTCCGCTCCGGGCGTGCACGATGGGATGGATTACGCCCGTGGCCATGAAACGCGCATTGGCCGTGACCACGGGACTGGGCTGTATCGTCGGATTGCCACTCGCATGGATTGGCGGATGGGAAATGATTGTGGTGGGAGCGCTCTGCGTGTTGTTCTGTTTCCTTTACACCACCAAGCTGTCCTATCTCGGACTGGGTGACCTGTTAGTGTTGGTATTTTTCGGCATCATTCCCGTGTGCCTTACCTGTTACCTCAGCCTTCCGGAACCGATACGGGTCATCACACCAGAAGTTTTTATCGCCTCGTTGGCTTGTGGATTCGTCATCGACACCCTGCTGCTCATCAACAATAACCGCGACATTGACAACGACCGGCGCGACGGCAAGCGAACCCTCGTGGTGCGGGTAGGTGCCAAAACCGGCAAGCGGCTGTATCTTGCCGCCGGACTGACGGGCATAGCCTTGGGGCTGGTGTTTGTGCTGAACGGCCGGATGTATGCCTTCCTGCTTCCCGCACTGACCTATGCCCCGTTACACGTCATGACCTTCCGCCGCATGATCAGGATAGACCACGGCAAGGCGCTGAACAAAATTCTGGGCGAGACGGCGCGCAACATGTTTGTTTACGGACTTGCCGTTACCGTGGGGTTACTGGTGTAGACGCGGTGGGAGCCGATGTCGAGACGGTGTCGCCTACGGTTCTGACGCAGTATTCGTGTTAAGAAAAATGGCGAGTATTGCTCGTTCTTTCACAATTAATGTGTACCTTTGCTTATATAATATAGATATAAAAATGGAAATTATCACAACAAGCATTGAGGGTGTCGTGATCATTGAGCCCAAGATTTTCAAGGACGACCGCGGCTACTTCTACGAATCATGGAACCAAAAGGAATTCGACGAGAAGGTGCGACCGATACGCTTCGTACAAGACAACCAGTCGAAATCATCGTACGGAGTACTTCGCGGTCTGCACTTCCAGCGGGGAACACACTCGCAGAGCAAGCTTGTGAGGGTGGTGAGCGGCAGCGTGCTCGATGTGGCCGTAGACATCCGCAAGGGGTCGCCCACGTTCGGACAACATGTGGCTGTGGAATTGACGGGTGACAATCATCGGCAGTTCTTCATCCCCCGTGGTTTTGCACATGGCTTCAGTGTGCTGAGCGAGACTGCCATCTTTCAATACAAGTGTGACAATCTCTATTGCAAGGAGAGTGAGGGAGCCATTGCATGGAACGATCCCGCGCTCGGCATAGACTGGCGCATACCTGCCGACAAGGTGATTCTCTCGGAGAAAGATGCCTGCCATCCGCTGTTGGAAGAAGCCACTGATCTCTTTGACTATTCTGTGGAACTGTATTGACAAAAAAATAGAAGAATGAATATATTAGTGACCGGTGCCAACGGGCAACTGGGCAACGAAATGCAAATCGTTGCCAAAAACAGCAAGAACAACTATTTGTTCACCGATGTGTGCGACGGATATCAAAAATTAGATATCACCGACATCGAAGCCATTCGCAAGATGGTGCGGGAAAACAACATCGGGTGCATCATCAACTGCGCGGCATGGACCAATGTGGATGCCGCCGAAACCGCAGGAGACATTGTTGAGACGCTCAACGCCGTCGCCCCGGAAAATCTGGCCAAGGCAATGAAAGAGGTGGACGGACTGCTGGTACACATCAGCACCGACTATGTGTTTGGCGGCGACCCCTACAATGTGCCCTGCAAGGAAGACCAGACGGGAACCCCGACGGGGGTGTATGGACTGACAAAGTTGCACGGTGAACAGAAGATTCAAGCCACAGGCGCAGCCCACATCATTATCCGCACAGCCTGGCTCTACTCTGAATTTGGTAAGAACTTCGTGAAGACGATGCTCAACCTCACCGCCACGAAGCCCAGCCTCAAGGTTGTTTTCGACCAGGCCGGAACCCCCACCTACGCCTACGACCTCGCCCTAACCATTTTCGACATCGTGGAGAATCGCAAATACGTGGGACACAGTGGCATCTACCATTACAGCAACGAGGGCGTGTGCAGCTGGTACGACTTTGCCAAGATGACAGCAGCCCTCGCCGGCCACACCGACTGCGACATTCAGCCCTGTCACAGCAGTGAGTTCCCATCACCGGTCACTCGGCCGGCCTACTCGGTGCTCGACAAAACAAAAATCAAGGAAACTTTTGGCATCAGCGTGCCCTATTGGGTCGATTCACTGAAAGCGTGCATGGAGAAGATGTAGGCCATCTGTTCCGCGAGATTAAATTTTAATCTACAGACGTTGATTGGGATGATGGCCAAGTTTTGATCTCCTATGCCTAATCCTGAAAATAAATACGCTTCACACGGCTGCTGACACTGGTAAGCACTTCGTAGGGAATGGTGTCAAGGATTTTGCTCAGCACTGTTACCGGAAGATGGTCGCCGAAGATCTCAACCGTGTCTCCCTCCTTGCAGTCAATACCCGTTACATCGACCAAGGCCACATCCATGCAGATGTTTCCAACATATTCGGCCTTGCACCCGTTCACCAAGCAATAGCCACGGCGATTGCCCAAGTGACGGTTCAAGCCATCGGCATATCCGATCGGAATGGCTGCTATCACGCTGTCGCGCATGAGTTTACCTTTCCTGCTGTAGCCAACGGTCTCATCTGCAGGAACACGACGCAACTGCAAGATCGTGGACTTGAGCGTGGATACATTATTGATAATCTCATTATTACGGCTGTTCACGCCATAAAGTCCCAGTCCCAACCGACACATGTCCATCTGCCACCCGGGGAAATGCTCTATACCGGCCGAATTGTCCATGTGTCTCAATATTTTGTGTTCAAAGGCCTGCTGCAACCGCTTGCTGGCCCTGTCGAAACGTTCGAACTGCAATGCCGAGAAACTGTCGAAGTCATCGCTGTCTGCTCCGACGAAATGGGAGAACACCGACCGGGGTATCACTGCATTCTGATGTTGAAGCTTCTCTATGAGTTTGTCCAAATCCTTCTCCGGATCGAAGCCCAAACGGTGCATGCCCGTATCAAGCTTGATATGGACCGGGAAGTTTGTGATACCCTCTTTCTCTGCTGCTTTCACCAAGGCATCAAGCAACCTGAATGAATAGACCTCGGGCTCAAGATCGTTGTCGAACATCGTCTTGAATGCAGAAAGTTCTGGATTCATGATCATGATGCTGCTCGTGATGCCATTGCCCCGCAGCATGGCTCCTTCATCGGCCACAGCCACGGCAAGATAGTCCACCTGATGGTCTTGTAACGACTTGGCTATCTCCACACTGCCGGCGCCATATGCATCGGCCTTAATCATGCAAACCAACTTGGTTTCGGGTTTTAGGAACGAGCGATAATAATTCAGATTGTCAACAACGGCATTGAGATTGACTTCCAATACCGTCTCATGCACTTTCTGCACAAGCAGCTCGGTAATCCGATCGAAACCAAACCGACGGGCACCCTTCAAAAGAATCACCTCGTTGCGAAGCCCTTTAAATACAGGACTATGAATGAAATCAGCTACCGTTGAAAAGCAATATTTCTCTTGGGTATGTATTTCGTCGGCGTAACTCGAAATCGATGGGCCGATGCCAATCAGCTTTTCCACACCACGCTTTGCTGCCAACTCACCCACATCTCTATACAGTCGAGCCGGCTCTACCCCACTTTGAAAGATATCGCTCAGAATCAGTGTGCGGCGGCGACCCTGATGGTCGGGCCGGCGGTTCATGAAGTCGAGGGCAATGTCGAGTGAGTTGAAGTCTGAATTATACGAATCGTTAATCAGCGTGCACCCATGCCGCCCCTCCTTCACCTCTAAGCGCATGGCGACAGGCTCAAGTTGAAGCATGCGCTCGTCGAGTTTGTCGGCATCGAGTCCCAGGTGCAAGGCTATCGTGGCACAGACAATTGAATTGGTGACTGAGGCATCATCGATAAAGGGAATGCTGTACCAATTCTCGATCCCACCTTTATATATATAGGTGATGGTTGCTGCCGTTTCCTTCTTCTCAACTGCTTTGATATACATCGGTGCCTGTCGGTCGCTGGTTGACCAATACAACCGCTCGCCCCGATAGTCGAGGGATGCCACCACGCCGGCCACAATCTTATCATCAGCATGATACACAATTGTCTTGGCATCATGGAAGAGTATGGCCTTTTCGCGGCACTTTTCCTCGGCCGACTCAAAGTTTTCCTGATGAGCTGAACCCAGGTTAGTCAGCACAGCTATGGTGGGTTGAATGATATCGCGCAGTGCCGACATCTCGCCTTTCTCACTGATTCCAGCCTCAAAGATGCCCAACCGGGTCTGCTTGTCCATCAACCATACCGACAAGGGCACGCCAACCTGCGAGTTGTAGCTGCGCGGGCTGCGCGTGACATACATATCGGGCGACATGAGTTGATAGAGCCATTCCTTGACCATGGTCTTACCATTCGACCCCGTGATGCCGACGATGGGAATGTCAAATGCGTCCCTGTGACGTTCGGCAAGTCGTTGAAGAGCCTCGAGCGTGTCTATGACCTTGAGAAAGTTGGCACCGGAATAAGCACTGTCATAATTGTTTGGGACATCCGTCACTACAAAATTCCTGACGCCCCGGCGATAAAGATCTGCAATATAATTGTGTCCGTCGTTTCGCTTGGTTTTCAGGGCAAAGAACAAGGTTTCCTCCGGGAAACAAAGCGAACGGCTGTCGGTAAGCAAAAAGCCTATGTCGGCTTTGTGTTTGCCATAACGACGCGCACCTATGAGGGTGGCAACTTTTTCAATAGTATATGTCATGATCTAAACTTAAAAACGCCTGCAAACTTACACAATATTCGGGAATATCAGGTCTGTGGAATCAAGAAATATTATTTTTACTTACAGCAATATCTCGAACATGAACCTAAGTTTATTGGGGATAAACCAGATTTTCAGGCTTGATATTCTCGAGCACTTCCTCAACAAACTTGCGCGACTCCCACTTGGCCATGGGCAGATCGTGGAGCAGATAATTGCCGCAATCGCGCGGCGTGGATCCCGGGATCTCACCCTCAAAGTCTATCACGAAGCGGAATGCCCTAATCATCAGATCCACAATATCTTTCGATTCCAGATCGCCCCTCATTAGAAGATAGTTGCCCGTGAGGCATCCCATGGGTCCCCAGTAGATGATGCGGTCTTTCCATTCCTCATCATTCCTGAGATAGGTTGCCACCAAATGTTCCATGGCATGGATGGCTCCATTGTGCAAAACAGGTTCCCGATTGGGTTCTTTCATGCGGATATCAAATGTGGTCACGACCTCGTCTCCCACCTGATCTTTGCGGGAGACATAGATTCCACGAAGCAATTTGTCGTGATTAATGGTAAATGAAGGGATTTTTTTCATTGTCTATTCGATTTGGCAAATCAAGCATACCGGGCAAAAGAGACCCGGTGCGCCCATTTATATTATTTGTTTCAAGAAAGCCTTTGTGATCTCGAAGCTGCCTTCTGCCATGCGGTCCCAGAAGTCAAAATACTGTGATGCCCGACTGTCTTTCAGTGGAACGTCGCTGATGATGCGAAAGGATATGAACGGAACATTATAGACATGGCAGGTCTGCGCTATTGAACAACTTTCCATATCAACGGCCATCGCTTGCGGGAAATGAGACAGTATTTCCTGCATCTTCTCGCGGCTGTCCACAAACCAGTCTCCACTGACGGTCAGCCCACTTTTCACTTGAGCCCCCATGTCCAGCCCGTTCAACTTCAAGGCTTTATCAACCAGGTCTACAGGAGCCACAAAACGGGACGGCATGTCCATCACCTGGCCATACTCCAGCTCCGCACCACAATAAACGTCGTGATAGGTGCACTCCGATGCGACCACCACATCCAACGGGTTAAGTTCTGTATCGGCACCCCCGGCCACCCCCGTAGAGATCATCAAGTCCGGATGAAAGCAGTCGATCATCTCGACAGCACCTATCGCTGAATTGACCTTGCCAACCCCACATTGCTGCATGATGATTTCAACGTCGTCCATGTGTCCCGTCACAAAGTCCTTCAAGTTGCGGCGCTCAGACTGAACCTCCTGGAGCAATGTCTTTAACTGGACAAACTCCTTATCCATCGCAACGAGTATTCCTATTCGCTTCATGCCACAAAGTTACAAAAACCAAGACAGATTGCACCTTTTAACTTTAAACTTTTAACTTTTCAGCAAAAAATATATACCTTTGTCCAACATATTATAAACGTTTATAGCTCTTTTATGGAAACTTTGAAGAAATGCCTGCCCGACATTCTGGCAGTCTTGCTTTTTGCAGCCATTTCATTTGCCTATTTCATGCCTGCCACACTTGAGGGACGCATTCTTTACCAACACGACTCGTCTGCTGGGCGGGGAGCCGGACAGGAAGCCAAGGAATATTTGGAGAAAACCGGAGAGCGTACCCGGTGGACCAACTCGACATTCAGTGGAATGCCAACCTATCAGACCTCTCCCTCATACACCAGCACCGACCTGCTGAGCAAGGCCACGACCCTCTATCATTTAGGTCTGCCCGAAAACGTATGGTATGTGTTTGCCTATCTGCTGGGATTCTACATCCTGCTGCGTGCCTTCAATTTCCGTCAGTATCTGGCTGTGCTTGGATCCATTGTCTGGGCTTTTTCAAGTTATTTCTTCATTATCATAGCTGCCGGACATATATGGAAAGTGATGGCTCTGGCCTATCTGCCGCCGATGATTGGTGGCTTGGTGCTGTGCTATCGCGGCAAATACCTTTGGGGATTCCTCGTGACGGCTATATTTGCAGCCTTCGAAGTGCATGCCAATCATGTGCAAATGACCTACTATTATCTGTTCATCATTGTCCCCATGGTTGTGGCTTGGCTTGTCAAATCGATCCGCGAAGGACGGATGGCTCATTTCTGGAAAGCCTCTCTCGTGTCGCTCGCTGCCGCTGCGATAGGGATTTGCATCAATCTCTCCAACCTATACCACACCTGGCAATATTCCCATGAGAGCATGCGTGGCAAGAGCGAACTTGTCAAGAAGAATACCGACAATCAGACCAGCAGCGGGCTGGACCGCGATTATATCACCCAGTGGAGCTACGGCATTGGCGAAACATGGACGCTGCTCGTGCCCAACACCAAGGGCGGTGCAAGTGTTCCCTTGGCCGACAATGCTAAAGCCATGGAGAAAGCCGATCCGAATTTCGCCCAAATCTACCAGCAGATGGGGCAATATTGGGGCGAGCAGCCAGGCACCAGCGGCCCGGTCTATGTGGGAGCCTTTGTGCTCATGCTCTTCGTTCTCGGCCTGTTCATCGTGAAAGGGCCGATGAAATGGGCATTGCTTGCCGCCACCATTTTGTCCGTGCTTCTTTCCTGGGGCAGGAACTTCATGGGCCTCACCAATATTTTTATCGACTACATGCCCATGTATGCCAAGTTTCGTACCGTTGCATCAATATTGGTCATCGCCGAATTTACCATACCATTGCTGGCCATGATGGCACTGAAAAAAATAATAGACGAGCCGGAAACACTCACCAAGAACATGAAGTGGGTATATACCAGCTTTGCGCTCACAGGAGGCGTGGCTTTGCTCTTTTATTTGGCTCCGTCGCTGTTTTTCTCTGATTATATTTCCAGTGCAGAGAACCAAGCCCTGGCCCAGATACCACAGCAATACCTTGTACCACTCAAGAGCAACCTCATCGAGATACGTAAGTCCATCTTCACATCAGATGCCCTCCGCTCGTTCAGCATTGTGCTCATCGGCACCCTGTTCCTGTTACTCTTTAAGGCCAAGAAAATGAATGCCAAGTTTGTGGTAGCCTGCATCACCGTGCTGTGTCTCATCGACATGTGGCAAGTAAACAAGCGTTACCTCAACGATGGGATGTTTGTTGAAAAGAGCATTCGCGACACACCACAGCAGATGACCGTGACCGACCAGCAAATACTCAAAGACAAAGCCCTGAACTACCGCGTCCTCAACCTGGCCTCCAACACTTTCAATGAGAACGAGACCTCATACTATCATAAGAGCATCGGCGGATACCACGCGGCCAAACTGCGCAGATATCAGGAAATGATCGATGCCTACATCTCACCCGAGATGCAGGCGATGCTGCCCGCCATAGTAGGAGCCGAAGGTGATATGACTCGAGTCGACGGCGACTCCATCTACCCCGTACTCAACATGCTTAATACCAAGTATATTATCATGGGATTGCAGAATGGACAGACCGTACCCATCCAAAACCCCTACGCAGCCGGCAATGCATGGTTTGTAGACAAGATAAGCTATGTGGACAACGCCAATCAGGAGATTGAGACCGTGGGCAAAATCGACCTGAAACATCAGGCCGTGGCCGATAAGAAATTCGAGCCTCAACTTGGTCAGGCCGTAACCCAAGGCTCCACCGCCATGGCTACGCTCAAATCCTACGAACCCAATGCCTTAGTCTACGAAGTCAACTCCGACAAGGGAGGCGTGCTCGTCTTCTCCGAGGTATATTATCCTGGTTGGAAGGCCACTGTCGACGGCGTGCCAACAGAGTTGGGCCGTGTCAACTATATCCTGCGGGCTATCAACATCAAGCCGGGTAAACACGAGGTGGCCATGGACTTCCATCCGTCCTCTATCCGAATCACCGAGACCGTGGCCTATGCTTCATACGGCATCCTGCTCGTCCTCGCCGCGCTTGGCCTGTTCGTCCAATGGAAACGACGCAAGCAGGACGGTGAGAGACAGGAGAAATAATCCCTCAATAACTTTGAAAATAAAGTAGGTATTCTTGCATATATGATATATTCTCGTGTCTTAATACCTTTTAAAGCGTATGCTGCGGACATTGATTTGAGCGTATGTCCATTCTAAAATAGTAAATTATAATTACCGTTTTTGGAGCAGAATTTTCGAGTCATTCAGAGAGAAAAGCGCCATCTTTTTTCGGTATAGTCGAGCCAGGCATTGCCCAAATGTGTAAGGTTGCTGCGATTGGAGCCTTCTCATCGGGCGATTAGGCTTTTGTGGCTGCGCGGAAGAGCCTTAGTCGCACGGTGGTTAAGGCTTTCCCGTCATGCCGTTCGATACTCAATCGCAGGTGGGAAAATAGTAAGAAAAAGGGCTGAATTTCTAAAACAACTGACAGTCAGGCGTTTACAAACTGTCGCTATTTTTTTCGTATTTCGGGTGAAGACAAACTTATTTTCAAATCAGCGAAAATTTGAAGGCATTTTGTCAACATGATTAACCTTTCTTGAAGAATTATCACTGTAATCCGAGATAAGAGCGACCTTGTCAGGTTAAACCCAAGGTGCGTGAACATACCATTCGTTCTTGATGCAGAAGCATGACTTGTTGTTCTTGCGTGTGTTTTTATCTGTTTGTGGTCCGCAGATAGAACATATAGAAAACAATATGTTCGTGCTGGATAGTTACAATCTATTCTTTTCGAGAAGAAAATATGTTAAATCGCCCGATACACGTTAAATTATTGTGATAAATTGTTATTTAAATCCAAAAAATTAGTCAAAAATTAGTATATTTGCAAATTCAAAGATTGTACTATGAAGCATATAGGTAAAGTATTATTCGCTCTTGTCTTAATGGGGCTATGCATGCCAACCTTATTGGCAAAGGCGCCTGCGCATGCACAAGCCAAAATGGAAAAGACACTGAGGCGAGTCGTTACAGGAACGATTGTTGATGAGCTTGGGGAACCCTTGACAGGTGTCAGCGTTCAGCAAAAAGGAACATCAAACAAAGCCATAACCGATGTAGATGGAAATTTCAGTCTGAACATTGAAACGCAGAAAAATGAAGAGCTGGTTTTTTCGTATATTGGCATGAAAACACAGACCGTATCTGTTAAAGAAAAAACAACAGTCAGAGTTGTTTTGGTAGACGATGCCACGGCTATTCAGGATGTTGTGGTCGTGGGTGCATACGGTACGGCGCAAAAAAGGAGTGACCTGGTGGGCAGTGCCTATCAGGTGAACACTAAACAACTGAAATATATGCCGCAGATGCGGATAGACAAAATGTTGGACGGACTGATACCCGGACTGAAAATAGACGTCAATTCTGACACTCCCGACCATTCAAGGCCAAGGTTTAACGTGCGAGTGCGCGGCAACTCGTCGATGTCTGCCTCTAATGAACCACTTTGGATTGTGGACGGCGTGCCCATGTTTACTGGTGGGAGCACCAATCTGATGCCTGGACAGAGCTATACTATCAGCCCGCTGTCATTTATCAATCCCGAGGATATCGAATCGATTACCGTGCTGAAGGATGCGAGTGCAACCTCTATCTACGGGGCAGACGGTGCCAACGGAGTTATCCTCGTGACGACCAAGCATGGCCGGGACGAGAAGCTCAATATTAATATCAACACCCAATACGGTATCTCTACAATAGACAAGAGCACCTCGGCCAAGTTGCTCAATGCCAAGCAATATCTTGAATTAGCGAGGGAGTCGTATGTCAATGCAGGGCTTGATCCCAGGGCATTCCCCTTTCAGGATAACGACATGAACAGCTATTCGACAACCGACACCGACTGGTACGACGTGTTCTTTGGAACAGGTAATACGTTCCAGACGAATGTCTCGTTGAACGGAAATGCGAAAAAGACTGATTATTATATTTCGGCTTCTTACTATGAGAATGAAGCAACGATCAAGGGAAACAAGCAGCAACGCTTCTCGCTGCGGACAAACTTGGGTTTTCAACTCCACAAGAAAGTCAAGGCTACTATCAATCTTTCGGCTTCGTATAATACGAACGACCTGTTTAATATGGGGCGTGATTATTATGAATTTCTGCCTATCTACAGTCCCTATAACCCCGATGGAACATTCCGCTTATTAAATATGAAGGTTACGGGTGTTAATCCGGATGGGAGTCCTAAGTTTCAAAAACATAAGTTCTTAAACAGCGTAGCTGTAAGAGAGCAGAATACGAATAAGCAAAAGGCACTCTATGTCAGTCCAAATTTCATGTTGCGCTATGAGCCGTTGAAAGGACTGTCATATACCGGACAGTTTGGTATCGACTTCCAAAGTAATGTAGAGGAAATGTATAGCTCGATGAAAAACTGGACCGGTATGGCATCGTTGGAAGAGCGCATCGGCTATTCGTCGAGGCAAACCCTGAACTTAACCAACTGGACCAGCATTCATCGTATAAATTTTGTGCGTAGCTTTGGTAAGCACAACATTAATGGTGTTGTGGGATTTGAGGCCGGTGCACGCGACTATACAACCGTTGGCGCGACGGGTTCCGGGTTCATCAACGATCATATTCGAGACATATCATATGCCAACTCGCGAAAAGGCACCAATTACAGCAAGTCCTCGCGCAAGGCTTCGTTCCTGGGTCAAGCGGCATATTCGTACGACCAACGCTATTACCTAACTGTGAACGCACGGCGTGATGGTAACTCACAGTTTGGGTCGGAAGCCAGATGGGCCGGCTTTGCCTCGGTGGGAACTTCGTGGAACATACACAACGAGAAGTTCTTCAAAATACCTTGGATTAGTGTACTCAAGCTCAGGGCTACGTATGGTACCAATGGTAACTCGCGAATAGGTACGCAGGAAGCACTGGGACTCTATTCATACGGCGAGAGTTATGCTTATCATGGAAAAATCGGCGGAGTGCAGTCGGGTACACCAAACCGGAAGTTAAGTTGGGAAACCACATACATGACCAACTTAGGCCTGCGTGTTGAGGTGCTGAGACGTTTCGACTTCAATTTTGAGTTCTATCGAAACTATACCAAGAACCTACTAAGTAACCTTGATGTTTCAAGAACAACAGGAGACCTGAGGGTTTACAGAAACGTGGGGGAAATTGAGAACAAAGGGATAGAGGTCTCCATCACATCAAAAAACTTCGTGCCCAAGAAGGAAGGGGACTTCACTTGGACGACTGACTTGAACTTGGCGCACAATTCAAACACGCTGAAAAAACTCTACAACGGAATACAAAAGAACTTTGGCACCACCTCTTATATTGAGGGGTACGACATTCATACCTATTTCTTAGTGCGTTGGGCAGGCGTAGACCCTTACGACGGCTCACCAATGTGGTATGACGCCAAGGGGAATATTACCAAAACCTACAACAGTGCGAACCGCGTGCCTTACAAAAACTCGACTCCGAAGGTGACAGGAGGTTTGACCAATACGATGAGTTATCAAGGCTTCACGCTTCGCTTTCTCCTCAACTATCAATTTGGAGGGTACGGCTTCACAAGCTTTGGCAGATCGTCTTTTTCTGATGGATATAGCATCAGCACCAATAACCAAGCTGTAGACCAGCTCAATCGCTGGCGCAAACCAGGAGAAATCGCAGCGAACCCCAAACCGTTGTGGGAAGTGTCGACGAGCTCGGGTATGAATTCAACGCGATACTTACGCAACAAGACTCTGATTCGTCTTCAGAACTTGGTTCTTTCCTATACATTGCCCCAGGAATGGCTCAGCAAGTTTGGTGCGCGTAGTTGCACGCTGTCATTCGTGGGTGACAATCTTTTTGCTTGGTCTCCCTATTCGGGAAGCAATCGCAATTCCTATAAGACAACCATGAGTGGCTATCCCACAGAACGCGTATTGTCGCTGTCATTAAATATCGGTTTTTAACATGAAACAGAAAAGAAAATCATTCCTATATATCGTTGCCGGCCTGATACTCTCATCCTCTCTGTTGCAGAGTTGTGACAGTTTTTTGGATGTGGAGGAAAGAGGCAGAGCTACCATACCCTCGTTCCTTTCAGATCCCAATGGGTTGAAGGCAGGACTTACAGGTGCCTACAAAACACTGTATGACTATTACAACAGCGAGTTTACAAAGTATCCGGATGTTGCCGGAAATATGGCTTTCCTCACTGTGACCTCCAGCGGAGCTAATATGATAGATCAGTACAACTATACTTCGGCAGCCGATCAGGAAACGTCAGCCGTTGGTCATATTTGGAGAAAGATATTCGTGACATTGTCAAACGTGAACAACATCATACAATATGAACCTGTCGTTGAGGCCAGTTATCCGACAGAGACTGATCAATGCAGAAACTTGTTGGGGCAGGCGCTGTTCTTGCGGGCGCTGTGTCATTTCGACCTATGTCGTGTTTATGCCCAACCTTACAATTATACAGCAGATGCGTCACACCTCGGCGTACCCGTGCTGACCATTACACCGGGGCCTGACGACAATGTTAGTCGACAGTCTGTCAAGCAGGTTTACGAAAGAATACTCGAGGATTTGGGCGAGGCTTCAAAGTTGCTGACCGACCAAGTGGCCACCGATGCCCATTATGCCTCGCTTCAATCGGTCAATGCCTTGTATGCACGGGTTTACCTTTATATGGAGGACTGGCAGAAAGCCTTGCAACATGCTAAGTTGGCCATACATGACCAAAAGTTGTCGCAAGGCGAAGATTACCTCAAACTCTTTGACGATCTTGCTTATCAAGGCGAGGCTGTGCTGCGCCTGAGTGGGCAAGACTTGATGGGAGGCCTGCGCTCTTTCTATGAGTCGTCCTGTGTTCCGGCCGACACGCTGCTGTCACTTTATGACAAAGAAGACATCCGATTGATGTTGCTCAATCGTGATGACACGGTGAAATGCCTTAAATACCGTGCCACCAAAATACCCGATAATCAGCCTACGCGCAACGACCCGTTTGTTTTTCGGTTGTCAGAACTCTACCTGACGGCAGCCGAAGCAGCCTGTAACCTGGGCCAATACGATGTAGCGCGCACTTATGTAGGCGCTATTGTCAGCCGTGCCGTTGGAGAACAGCGGAGCAACGACATCCTCTCGGAATGCACGGACGCCAATCTTATCAACCTGATAAGGAAAGAACGGATAAAGGAACTGTGCTTTGAGGGACACCAGCTCTACGACATCACCCGTTGGAAACAGGACTTGGTACGTGAGAACAAGACAAACTCCGTAGTCAAGCAGATGAAGTATCCCAGCGATTACTTTGTGCTTCCCATTCCACAGGCTGAGCTGAATGCCAACACAAATATGCAGCCCAACCCCACGGTTAACCAATAAGATTCATCAATAAGGAAATAAGGAATTGAAAATGAACAATATTTTTAAACACCATAACCCGATGGTTGGCATCGGAAGCATGCTGAGCCTGCTTGCCATGGGCATGCTTTTGCTAATGTTCTCGTCGTGCAACAAGGATGAGGAAGAATATTTCACCGAGCCGTTCATACGCATAGCTACCGAAACGGGAGCCTCACGCACAGTGGTCAAAAGCGATGTGAGAAATGTGAACACCTATTATATATACCTGAGTTCCACGCCACTCTCGGCCAATCTTGAGGTTAATTATGAAGTAAAGGTAGGCAATGGACTCCAGTCCGGTGTCGACTTTGAGCTTGTTAACAAGGCCAGTGCGCTAACCTTTCTACCCGGAATCTACAACATGCCTATCCGCATTCGGTGGATGCCACACCGGGTTGACCCTGACAAGGACAACACCATAACCATCAGCTTGGTGAGCAACAGTATGAACCTGACGATGGGCTATCCCGGCCCCGACCATTTACAGCGTGAGTTGGTTATAGAAAAGACAAACTAAGCGTCTGCTTACAGGCTTAAATCCCTTGCCCGTAAGCATTAGTCTGTCACACTAACGAATCCTGGACCGAGCTGCCGAATGAATCTGATTAAAGAACTATTGGCATTGTATGCTGTCGCTCTGGGTTTTTAAATAAACAAAACGAAAAGAATGTTTTTGATAAACACGATCAAAAAGACAAACACGACCATTAACTCGACCGCACGTTATAGGTGTCTCAAGACATGTCTGCTGGCAATGATAGGTTTGTTCACAGGCATGACGGCCATCTTTGCGCAGCAGTTAGATTATGCACCCAAGCTGATTAAGGGGCAACTGCCCAACGGCTTGACCTATTATATTTATCCCAACCAAACGCCTAAGGGCGAAGCTGTCTACAGACTGTTTATTAAGGCCGGTTCGGTGATGGAAGAAGATCATCAGCGCGGACTGGCCCACTTCTTAGAGCACATCGCCTTTAACGGAACCCGCCATTTCCCCGGCGACGGAATCATCAGGTTTTTGGAGTCCAAAGGTGCCAAGTTTGGTAAGGATCTCAATGCGCATACCTCTTTCAATGAGACTGTCTATAAGCTGCAGTTGCCTTCTGCCGACAAAGCAATGGTAGATTCTACGCTTACCATCTTGGCCGATTGGGCAGATGGAATGCTCATCGATTCGGTGGAAGTTGAAAAGGAGCGCGGTGTGATTATTTCCGAATGGATTTCACGGGGCGGCACCAATCAAGACAGTGGCATGAAGCTTGTCATGGAATTGCTGAACGGTTCGAGGTTTGCCGACCGAATCACCATTGGCGACACCGCTGTTATCCGTCACGCGTCGCCACAAGTGTTGCGCGACTATTATGAGCGATGGTACCACCCATCACTCATGGCCGTGGCTGTGGTAGGCGATATCGACCCGCAACATATCGAGAAGACCATCCGCGAGAAGTTCTCCAACTTGCACACCCCCACGGCCGCACCGCAATGGAAACAGCCGGTCATTCCGAAATACTCCGAAAACAAGGCGGTAATCTACGAAAACGACAAGCTGAACAAAATAGAGTTCGATATGTTGCAGATATCAGACCTGCCGGGCAATGTGCAAACAGCAGAAGACTATGGCAAGTATCTGCTTCGCGCTGTCATCGGCCGACTGTTCAAGCTGCGTTTCAATGCGTTGTCGTTTGACAATCCCGACTATGCCAAAGCATCGGTTCAACATTCCGGATTCCTCAATGCTGCAGGAGTGTCTGATGCTTCTGCCGAGCTGGTTAAGGGGAAGTTGCGTTCCGGCATTAGGGATTTCATATTGAGTCAGCAGCAAATGTATCGTTACGGCTTTACGGAATCGGAGATCGCAAGGGTGAAAAAGTCGATGCACAGCCGTATGAAAAAGAAGGTCGATGCCAGCGGCACAGTTCGGTCAAGCGAAATCATGAACGATATCTACGGCGACTTCTATGATGGTTACAAAGCCATATCGCGAGCCGATGAGTTGGAGCTGATGGAAAAATACCTGCCCACGATAGATTCTGTCAGCATCATCAAGAACATACAGGACGTTTTCGAGACAGAAAATATGCATTTCCTCCTTCGCGGTAAGAATCTGAAGGACGAGTTTGAAAGCGAGCAGGATTTGTTGCAGTTCGTTAATGACACACGCCAATTACCCGTTGAGCGTTACTACAAATACTTGGACGTACCCGACGACTTGTGTGAGGTTCAGACTGGCAATCATATCGTCAGCCAGTCACCCATCGATGCCATCGACGCTGTGGACATCCGGCTCGACAACGGAGCACGGGTCATCTATCGCAAGTCGCCGACTGAAGAGGGGCGGGTCTTTCTGTCTGGTTTCCGGAAAGGTGGGCTCTATGCTGTCGACTCCACGTATTACTACACTGGGCTCATTGGCCCGAGCATCATCTCGTTGTCGGGCGCAGGCGAATTTACGCGCGATGAGCTGAGCCATTTCCTCGCCGGCAATTCGGCCTCCATGAGATTCCTTGTCGATAAACTGCGAACAGGTGTGGCCGGTTCTGCATTTACTGAAGATGCTGAAGACATGTTCAAACTGTTGTGGCTGAAATGGACACAACCCCGGCTCGACACGGCAGTCTGTCGCATCACTCTTGAAAAACTGATAGAGAGCGACAGCCTGAAGCAGGAAACACCGATGCAGGTGTTCAGCAGGGATCTGAAATGGATAATGAACGGCAAGGACTACACCAACACGGAACTGACGGCCGACCTGGTGCGCACGGCTATTAAGCCGGCCGAGATGTTGCCGTTGCAGCATCGGTTCTACGGTTCGGCGAACGGATTCACATTTATTGTCACCGGTGACAGTGAGCTGGAGGATCTCCTGCCCTATATCAACACTTATATTGGCGCACTGCCCAAGGGACATGTTGATACAACTTGGATAGCGGGCTATCGGGACATTCCACAGAAGGATTTGGAGTTCATTCGCCACAACGGCACCTCAAACAAGGCTACCGTCATGCTCATGTATCAACAAGACAAGCCCTTCGGCAACAACGCAGACTTGTCTTTGCAGGCCGATGTTTCAAAGGCTGTTCTAAGAACGGCATTGCTCAAACGGCTGCGCGAGGACATGGGCAAAGTCTATAGCGTGAGCGTTTCTTCCAGCTCAACGCCTTATCCCCGATTCCTTTCGCGTAGCACCATTGCCTTCGTCTGTGCACCCGAGGATGCCGAACTGTTGATAGAAGAGACCGGCAAGGTGATAGAGCAGGTATTCAGCGAACCGCAGCTTTTTGCCCAGGCGCTGGACGACGTGAAGCAAAATCTTATCAAGGATAACGGTCTGCAGAAGCAGCGCACCGTTTACTGGACTTCCGGCATTCGCAATGCTGTCTATTTCAATGATGAGAATTGGAAAGCACTAAACGATTATGAGGAGCGCGTCAAGGTTTTGTCAATGGAGGATATACAAAACTTCCTGAAAAAGGCCATGAAGCATGCCCACCATATAAAGGCCATTCTTTATCCTGCAACGGAGAAATAGGAAGTTAGATACTCCCTTTTGTAATAAGGAATGAAAATTAAAGCACATATAAGTTTAACAGGACATCACTGTCCATAAATTATTGAATAATGAAAATAAAAGATTTTATCAAGGCAACATGCTTCACCCTGATGGCTGTCATGACGCTGGTGGCATGTTCCGACAATGAGGAAGAAGCTCCCAAGGCAGAGCAAGCATCATTGGTTTCTTTCGGTTTCTATGCAGAAGACAATCCCGGCATCTTGTCTAAGGACTACGTTGCAACGGTTCCCAAGTTCACCGAAGCAGCTACGTCTTATGAGATAGAGATTCCCATGCCGGCCATGGTGGACAAATCGGCCCTCGTGGCTCGCTTCACCGTTAGCGAGGGCAACAAGACTTTGGTAGACGGCGTGAAACAGGTGAGCCAATCTACCAAAAACAATTTCACGGCTCCGGTAGATTATATCGTCTCCAATTCAAACGGCACACAAAACCTGCGCTACACGGTAACGATAACCAAAGCATCAAATATGGTTTGGTCTGAAGCACCTTCGATCGGAACGGCAACGCTTTATAGTGCACCGGTGTTGAGAATTAATCCCAAAGACAACACACCCTATGTAGCCTTTAAGGTACGTGCCGACGAAGCCAATGCAGAGGCTGCCAACAAGATGTCTGTCATGCGTCTTGCCGATGGAGCTTGGGCAAAGGTTGGAGCCCTGGGCTTCAGCAATGAAGTTTACGGGTCTGAGGTAGATTTTGTCATTACTTCTGATGGCACACCCTACGTAGCCTATGCAGATAAGGAAGCCGAGATGAGAGGTGCAGTGACCGCAAAGAAGTTTAATGGTTCGAAATGGGAGACCGTTGGCGATGTTGGCTTCTCCAACACCCAGGCTACTTATCTGGGTCTCGGCGTATTTGGCAATGAATTGCTTGTCACACAAATCAACAGTGCCTCCAAGAATAGTCCGTTTGCGCGCAGGACGCTCGTGGTATCCAACTATAAGAACGGATGGAGCACGGATTACCTTTCCTTGTTTGGCTCTGGCAAGCAGGTCGGTTCTTCTACCCTGAAGTACAGTGGTAACAAGGCATATCTCTACGTTTTGACAAGAGGAGATGCGAAATATTCTATTTTCGAATACGAAAATTCAGCATGGAAGGCCATCGTTGAGGATAAGCTGCAGGCAAATGCGACACATACCTTCTTGAAGGGTGCCAACATGGACGTAGCCCCCGACGGTTCGCTTTATCTTATCAATATGGACGACGCCGACAAGAATGGCGAATATTACCCACGTCTGCAAAGATATGATGCCAAGACCAAAACCTGGGAAACGGTCGGAGGAAACAAACTGGATTTCGGTTTCCCGTACGACCGCCACAACGATGTAAAGATAGCTGTGGCTCCCGATGGAACGCCATACGTGTTCTATACAGACAAGAACGACCAAAACTATCCAAAGTTTGTCTACATGGATGCTGAGACCAAACAATGGACTAAACCTGTTACGATAGCAAAGACCAAGGCTTCAGAACTCAGCGCGGCATTTACATCAACGGGTGTTGCATACGTTGTGTTTGTAGATGATGATAGCAAATTACATACATTCATGTATGCTGAGAAGTAATTTTCTGAACTCAAATGATAAAAGGGGGATGAGTGTACGCTCATACCCCTTTGTCATTACTGCCTGTCTGCTGCTGATAGGCATGCCTACATATGCAAAGCGAACAAAGCTCTTAGGCTCTCGTCATCGCATGCCTGTTGTCTCGGGCGTGGTTTTTCATGATTCCAACGGCAACGGACTCCTCGATGCACGTGAAGAAAGGCTCGCCGGACTTCCTGTGTCGAACGGCGACACGGTGGTTCTCACGAATACACGGGGATATTATGCCCTGCCCGTGCGAAAGGGGCAAAGCGTATTCCCAATTCTGCCGGCCAACTACACCCTGCCTACTTGCCGGGCGGTGAACAGCTGTTTTCATTATCAGCAGTGCGGCAATGCCGCGAAAGTGGACTTTGCCTTGAAGAAGAAGGATCCCAAGCATCGGTTCACGCTGAATGCCATTGGTGACGTTCAGGTTTCAGATCATCAGGAAATTGAATATGCCATGCGCACCATTTGGCCGGAATTGCTCGGGAAGGACTCGGCAGAGGTTAATATTTTTATGGGCGACCTGGTAAACAACAACCTGCCACTGCTCGGCGAAGTGGACGAGCTGATCAGCCAGTTGCCCTCGCCGTCATGGACCATTCTCGGCAATCATGACCGCGATGTCGACAGCATCCGTGAAAACCAGAACATATCCTTTAACCGGACATTTGGTGCCGATGCCTATGCGTTCAACGAGGGGGAGGTGCATTTTATCTGCCTGAACAATGTCTACGGACTTGGAAACCGGGGATATGAAGGCCGCATAGACGACGCGCAGCTGTCTTTCATCAGGAACGACATCAAGTATGTTCCTTCAACCCGCCGCATCGTGCTGTGCATGCACATTCCTCTGGCCTTTACAAAAAATGCCTCAGAAGTGCTGAATCTGTTGCAGGGGCGTGGCGATGTCCTTGTTCTGAGCGGACACCTGCACCAAATTCGCAGGTTCTTCCTGCACGGACCGGGTGTGCGTGCGCACGAATTGGGCGTTGGTGCAGCGTGTGGCTTTTGGTGGGTAGGCGAAAAGAACTGGCAGGGCGTGCCGTCGGCCTTGCAGCAACAGGGAAGTCCCCGCAACTACTTTGTCTTGGATTTCGACGGTGCCAAATATCAGTTCAGGTACAAAGGCATAGGTCTGGATTCCCGAAAACAGATGTCGATCTATGTCACGGGTATCGACTCTACCGAACACCATCTGCGCGATTTCAAGCAAGTGGACGCTGGAGAGCTGATCGTCAATGTTTATGGCGGTTGCGACAGCACGCGCGTTTTCTGCCGACTGGACGGCGGGCAATGGATGGAATGCGGTAAACGTGAGATGATAGATCCATACGTAGCACGTGCGCGCGAGTTGAATTTGCGGAAAGTTTACCCCACATTGTTTTCGCGAATGAATCCGTTCCGTAATCGGAGTTCGCAACAAATATGGACAATTACGTTGCCGGAACAATACCGTGCGGGCACGCATACCGTGGAAGTCGAGGCCTCCGACAAGTTCGGATTTGAGGCATCGGGAATTAGGAGTTTCTGTTTCCCGACAGACAAAACCTCGGAATAGGATGTTTTTGTAGAAAGAGTGTCCTGTCGGTTCAAGGGATATGTCCGACAACTGCAAGTCTTTGCAGGAACTTTCCGGTACCGACGCTCATTGCTTTCTACATTTTCCAAATCATGCCGGTAGGTCACTGTATCGGTGTGAATTGTTGATCGTTGTAAAATAAAACAACCAAATTTTGGTGACTAATTTAGGAACATCTGGAGAAAAAAACGCCATGTTTTGGTTGATGTTTTTTAGCTGAGACACTGTGAAATTTTCCAAGGTCTTGCCTTTGCTGTCTTATGGCAATGTGTTTGGGGCTTCGTCGTTGTGCGAATGAGCCTGCATCGCCCTGCCATTCGAGCCTAAACGTTGTGCCATTCGTATGTAGTCGTGGCTGAAGAAAATAGAGATTCCCGGAGTTTTTTTGTTAACTTACTGATTGCCAGTTATCTGCAAATATCCGCATATTTCCCGTATTTCGGGCGTAATCCAATTTGTTTTCAAATTCGCGAAATATGGAAGGGTGTTTGTAAATAAAAATACCGGATAACAGATTCTATGCCATGCATCAGACATCACCGACATCCTTACTGTTATTTGCACCGACATCCACGACATCTCACAACTTTCCGCCGTGTCGTGCAAAGTCGTGCCAGTCGTTGCAAAAATATTCCTGCATCGGTTTTCCTGTTACTTTCCTACGCCAATTATCTTGTGCTTTCCTGATTTCCCTTGTGCCATTTGAAAATCTATAAATAAGATGCAACTTTCGAAAATATCCTTTATCGCATATTTGTCAGGAATGAAACCAACAAGGTGGCGTAAATTTATCATCGAAAATTTGTGGCATGCATATTAATTGGTTATCTTTGGAAACACATCATTAAAACAAATAGACGTATGGTACATGAAAACAAAACTACAGGTGTATTTCCTTGGGTGCTGATGATCTTGATGTCATCGGTCACCTTTGTTGGAATTTTATCAGAGCTGCTGCCTTCGGGAGTGTTGCAACAGATTATGGGAGACTTGAACATCAATGAAGTTGAAGGCGGACGAATGGTCGGCTTATATGCCCTTGCCTCGGCGATCTTCGGTATTCCTCTCATTTCTGCCACAATGCACCTCAACCGCAAAAACCTACTGTTACTGTTGCTGATTGGCTTTGCAATTTGTAACATTTTGTCAGGCCTGGTGCATAACTACTATCTGATATTGGCACTGCGTTTTCTTGGTGGTATCAGTGCAGGAGTAATGTGGCCCATGATTGCAGCCTTCGGCATGCGACTCGTTGAGCCAAATCATCAAGGCCGGGCTGTAGCCATTATTATGGCGGGCAACACGTTAGGTATTAGTCTTGGTATGCCTTTGATGACCTCAATTGGTGACCATTTTGGTTGGCGCATCGAGTTCATTACGTTGGGTGTTCTGGTTGGCCTGATAGCTGTATTGTCACTCTTCATGTTACCGTCAACACCGGGCGAGAAACTCACATCGAGCACTTCTCCATTCGCCATGCTCAAGAACAAGGCTATCCTACTCATTATCTTGCTCACCTTGTTGGGCGTTTGTGGACACTATGGCGTCTATACCTACATCACCCAATTGGTAGGAGAGATTGGTATTGAAGGTGGTGTCGAAATGGCATTGCTTGTCTTCGGTATTGGTTCTTTGATTTCGATTATTATTGCCACGAAGTATATTGACAAGTATCTGCGCGAGCTTACCGTGTTGATGTTTGCTTTCCTTGGCGTCGCTATGTTAATCTTCTACTTCTTTAAGGGTGCCAGTGGCATCTCTCATTTGGGTTTCTTCTTGTGGGGATTGTCGTTTGGACCACTCGTTACGTTGTTCCAGGCCGCTGTGGGCAACCAGGTAGAACATGGAAAAGACGTGGCCATGTCGGTGCAGTCGTGCATGTTTAACCTCTCCATCATGATCACAACGTGGATTGCAGGACTGCTGTTGATACGCTATGGAGCATTCAGTCTGTTGTGGTATGCGGTAGCAATGGCAGTTCCAGGAATGATTATCTCTATCTTTGCAAAACACACACTGCGTCGGATAGGATAACCGACCGTTAACTATCCATCACAAAAAG
>NZ_GG704780.1:496033-506226 GCF_000160535.1 Hallella bergensis DSM 17361
ACATCTTTCGATAGTAGCCTTTTTTGTGATGATAATTTTCGAGTTTAAACAGTCAACTTCTCAACTTGTTCACTCGTTATGTTTGTCCTTACATCTTGAAAGGAACCTCGTATTCTGTAGGCTTCTTCTTAAACAAGAATTCACCCTTTCTTACAGAAGCCAGCACACCGACACGTCTGCGGATGCAGTCCCATGAGCTGTCACCATCCAGAACAATAAAGTTGGCATCCTTGCCCTCTTCCAGTCCGTATTCATTATGGATGTTCAAACACTTAGCACCGTTGTAAGTAATCATATCGAAAGCATTTTCTACTTCCTCCGGACTTGCATACTGTGACAGGTGAATGGCATTGTCCAAGATATTCATCATATTACCGCTTCCCAATGGATACCATGGGTCGTTAATAGAGTCCTGAGCCAGTGCAACATTGATACCCATGTGCATGAACTCCTTCACCCGTGTCAAACCGCGACGTTTTGGATAAGTATCCTGACGACCTTGCAGGTATGCATTCTCTGTAGGACAAGAAATGAAGTTCATCTTGCTTCTCTTAAACATGTCGAACATTCTGTATGCGTATGAGTTGTCTGCCGATCCGAACGAACAAGTGTGGCTTGCCGTGGTCTTTGTGCCATAATCCTCCAGGTATACCAGTGCGTTAAGAATCTCTACGAACCTTGCCATGGTGTCGTCGGTCTCGTCGCAGTGAACGTCAATCAGCACGTTGTATTTCATGGCCATCTCTACAATATCGTGGATCGATTTCTCGCCAAACTCTCTCGCGGGCTCATAGTGTGGAATGCCACCAACCACGTCAGCACCCATCTTCAGAGCTTCTTCCACCAATTCTTTTCCACCCTTGTAGGTGTACATACCGTTTTGTGGGAAAGCTACCACCTGGATATCCACAATATCCTTCATCTCTTCTTTCAGTTCCATAAGAGCCTTGAAACCGATAAACTTAGGATCGGTGACGTCGGTCTGTGCACGAATAAACTGTACACCCTGTGATACCTCGTCCTCAATACCCTTGCGTGCCAACTTCTTCACGCCCTCTATGGTCATTGTTGCCTTATATTTGGGCCAGTTCTCGATAGCCTCGTAAAGCGTTCCCGATGCAGCGCCAATACCCTCCATCTCTGCCAGCGTGTAAACATAGTCCAAGTGCAAGTGTGGGTCTACGTAGGGAGGAAGCACAAACTTACCTTTCAGGTCAATCTCCTCGTCACATTTAGGTAGATTGTTGCCGATCTGAGCAATTTTGCCATTCTCCACAATCATTTCTGTTGCCTCACAGTTGCGATAGAATTTCGCATTAAAAAATTTTCTTTTCATAGCCATAATAATTTGATAAAAACCGTGTCTCAAATATAGCTATTTTTATTGACATTAGCAAGTTTTTAAGAAGATTTTTCCTTTTTACCGCAACTATACAACAGTGCAGAGCAAGTCGGTCGGGGCGACGCTATGATTACTTCTTTTTCGCTCCACCAAAACCTTTTTATTCAATAATAAGCTCGAGTTTGCTTCGCTTTCTTCTCGGAATGTGTTATCTTTGTCCATCGGTTTTCACCATTCATTGCGCCATCGTTGTTTCTTTTTGAATGGCCTTTCAAAAAAAATTGATGCGGTGAACGGGAAACTAAAATCAAGAATCCATGGAGTTTAGAACAATCGTCGACATACAGCCCTCCCCCTGGAAAATAGAGCCATGCGAGCGCATGCTGTTTGTGGGTTCGTGTTTTGCTGACAACGTCGGGAAGCGCTTTCAGGAGGAGAAATTTCGAGCAATGGTCAATCCATACGGCGTGATGTACAACCCGGCCAGCATTCTTCACACCGTAGAACGATTGCTGGCAGCCGGCGAGATGCCTTTCGAGGTCGATCGCCCGGGTACCGCAGTCTTTACCCTTGGCACCAACCACGTGTACATTCTCAGGGAAACCGGAGAGATTGTGGACAATTGTCGCAAGCGCCCCCAAAAGCTTTTTGAAGAAAAAGAACTAACCGTCGATGAATGTTCGCGCTATCTTGACCAGGCCATCAGACTCATTCACAAGCAGTTTCCACTCATCCGGTTCATCCTGACCGTTAGCCCCATACGCTATCGGAAATATGGATACCACGGCAGCCGACTCTCCAAGGCAACGCTGCTTCTGGCCATAGAGCAAACCATCGGGAATGCTCCCACTCCAACCGCCTATTTCCCCTCCTACGAAATCATGAATGATGAACTGCGCGACTATCGTTTCTACAAGCCAGACATGCTCCACCCCACCGACCAAGCCGTGGAGTATATCTATCAACGCATGTCCGAAACCTTTTTCTCACATGCCACATTCGATTTTCTCCAAGCGTGGAAACCTATTCGCGAAGCTCTCGCCCATCGCCCGTTCAATCCCGACAGCGAGGACTACAAAGTCTTTCTAAGAAAGGCAAAGGAACAGGAGAAAGCCCTTTTGCTACAATACAGAAAGGAATAAACCGCAGGGGCTTATTCCTTGTTATATAGTTGGCTGGGGGTGGCATCTGTATGCCCAAGAACGGGCCTAATGGTGCCGCCCAGCAATCTTGATCAGTATGCGTGCGTCACTCTTTGTTCTGACGCTTACGTTCCAAATGATCGAGTGTAATCTTCCGCATGCGCATGCTCTTCGGTGTTACCTCCACATACTCATCTTCCTTGATATACTCGAGACATTCCTCCAGACTCATCACCACCTTCGGCACAATGCGAGCCTTGTCGTCGGTTCCCGAAGCGCGAACGTTGGTGAGCTGCTTGGCCTTGGTCACATTGATAACAAGGTCATTGTCGTGAACATGCTCGCCTACTACCTGTCCGCCGTACACCTCCTCACCCGGGTCGATGAAGAACTTGCCACGATCCTGAAGTTTGTCAATGGCGTATGCATACGCAGTACCACTTTCCAAGGCTACCATCGATCCGTTGGTGCGACGTACAATTTCCCCCTTGTAAGGCTGGTATTCCTTATAACGATGAGCCATGATGGCCTCGCCCTGACTGGCGGTGAGCACATTGGTGCGCAGTCCGATAATGCCTCGTGACGGTATGTCAAACGTAATGTTCACACGGTCGCCCTCGGAATCCATACCGGTCAGTTCGCCCTTGCGGCGTGTCACCATATCCACCATTTTGCTCGAGAAATCTTGAGGCACATTGATGTCAAGTTCTTCAATCGGTTCACATTTCACCCCATCGATTTCCTTAAAGATAACCTGGGGCTGCCCCACCTGCAGCTCAAAGCCCTCACGACGCATGGTCTCGATGAGCACAGAGAGGTGGAGCACGCCGCGCCCACTGACAATCCATTTGTCGGTGGCATCCTCCGCACCCCTGATTCTCAAGGCTAAGTTTTTCTCTAATTCAAGTTTCAGTCGATCCCCAATCTGGCGAGAAGTGCAGAACTTGCCCTCTCGACCGAAGAGCGGAGAGTCGTTAATGGTAAAGAGCATGCTCATCGTAGGCTCATCCACAGCAATGGGGGGCAGCGGATCGGGATTCTCAAAGTCGGCAATGGTATCGCCTATCTCAAACTTCTCCAGACCCACAACGGCACAGATGTCACCGCTTGCCACCTCGTCGGTGCGCTTATGTCCGATACCCTCGAAAGTGTGAAGCTCCTTGATTTTGGTTTTCTGGGTGCTGCCGTCGCGATGGCAAATGGTAATGTTCATGCCGTCTTTCAATACACCGCGATGCACACGACCCACGGCGATGCGACCCGTATAGTTGCTGTAATCGAGCGATGTGATAAGCATCTGCGGCGTTCCCTCGATATATTTCGGAGCCGGAATCATCTCCACGATTTTGTCCAGGAGATATTCAATATTGTCGGTGGGCTGCTTCCAGTCGGCACTCATCCACCCGTTCTTAGCCGATCCATACACCACAGGAAAGTCGAGCTGATCTTCGGTGGCGTTGAGATCGCACATGAGGTCAAAAACCATCTCGTACACTTGCTCAGGACGACAGTTCGGCTTGTCTACTTTGTTCACCACCACGATGGGCTTCAATCCTATCTGCAGCGCCTTCTGCAGCACAAAGCGGGTCTGCGGCATGGGGCCTTCGAAAGCATCCACCAGCAACAGACAGCCGTCGGCCATGTTGAGCACACGCTCCACCTCACCTCCGAAGTCGGAGTGACCGGGCGTATCGAGAATGTTGATTTTGGTGTCTTTCCATCTAATGGAAACGTTTTTAGATAGAATAGTTATCCCTCGTTCGCGCTCCAAATCATTGGAGTCCAATACTTCGCCGCTGTTATCCTGGCCGTCACGGAACAGTTTTCCAGCAAGCATCATCTTGTCTACCAAGGTCGTTTTACCATGGTCTACGTGCGCAATTACTGCGATATTACGAATTTCTTGCATTGATTTACCTTAATATATGCTATACTTAACTGCTGCAAAATTACAAAAAAGATTGGATATAAGGGTTGAATACCGAATCTTTTTCGTAACTTTGCACCGCATTTACGGAAAGCCCGATGCATTTGATACCGTTTCAAGCTGTGATTAAGGCTTGTGTGCGGTGGAAAGATGTAATGATGCAACAATATTAATCAATTTTATACCAATGTATTTAGCTAAGGAAAAGAAGTCCGAAATTTTCGGCAAGTACGGCAAGTCCGCAACCGACACAGGCTCTGCAGAAAGCCAGATCGCACTGTTCACGTACCGCATTGCTCACCTTACAGAGCACGTTAAGGTTAACCACAAGGACAATGTGACCATTCGTTCGCTGACCAGACTTGTTGGTAAGCGTCGTGCCCTGCTCGACTATCTGAAGAAGCGGGACATCGAACGTTACCGTGCAATCATCAAAGCACTGGGACTTCGCAGATAAGACGAAAGACTCCAAGGCCACATCCTATGTTTCAGGATGTGGCCTTGTTCTTACAATTCACAATTATTCGCAAGCTCATCAACTCGTCACAATTTTCAATTCACAATTGGCTGACGCGTTGATTCTTCACTCTTCGCTCTTCACTATTCACCTTCCACCGTTTCTGTTGCAACAACTTGCTCAACGCGCAGCCTAATTTTGAATTGTGAATTATGAATTGTGAATTAGTAATCCCTCCGCTCGGCTTCGCCGAATCATAGAATATCCCGAGAATATCTTTTTATAGACATAAGGCTCATCGCAAAATATCTTTGCGTTTGCTTCGCAAACAATATTAGAATATCTTCACTACCCGCGCCAGCCCAATTATGAATGAAGAATGAAGAGTGAAGAACGAAGATTCAACACGCTGATAATTATGAATTACCAACGCGCCAGCCTAATTTTGAATTGTGAATTATGAATTGTGAATTAGTAATCCCTTATTTCCCGCAGGGGCTTCATGACAAACTCGCGCTCCTGCATTCTGGGATGCGGAATTGTAAGGCCAGGCTCATCCATGCGAATGTCATCGTATAGCAGGATATCGATGTCGATCGTCCGGTCGTGGTATTCGCCGTTTTTCGTTTTTTCCATGCGTCCCATTTCCTTCTCCACCTGCTTCGTTGCAGCGAGCACCTCATGCGGAGTGAGTGCGGTGCGGCAGGCCACACATGAATTGAGAAACCTGTTGGGTGAATCAAAACCCCACGGTTCGGTCTCAATGAGCGACGACTGCCGCACCACCCGACCTACACGCTCGCCCAGTCGCGTCACAGCCTCGCCGATGAGTTGCCGGCGGTTGCCGATGTTGGAACCCAACCCCAAATATACCATGTGCGAACGATCGGTTTGCATTTCCACTCAGGTAACAAAGAATCAGTCCACAATCAGCAGACTGTCGCCGAAGCAACCGAACTTGTAACCATGCTTCACGGCCAGGTCGTAGCACTCCATGACCTTCTCGTAGCCACCAAATGCTGCCGTCGCCATCACCATCGTGGATTCAGGATGATAGAAGTTAGCCACCATGCTGTCGGCCAACCCGAAATCGTATTTGGGGAAAATGAACTTGCTGGTCCATCCATTATACTCCTTCAGCATGCCATCAGTTCCCACGGCCGTCTCCGTGGCCTTGAGCACACTCGTACCGATGGCACACAACCGGTGCCCCTCCTTCCGGGTCCGGTTCACAATGTCGCAGGCCTTCTTGGTGATGATCATCTGCTCGGAGTCCATCTTGTGCTTGGTCAGATCCTCCACCTCGATCGGGGTGAAGTTGCCGAGTCCGCAATGCAGCGTGATAAACGCGGTATGTATACCCTTGATTTCCATGCGCTTCATCAGTTCGCGACTGAAGTGCAGTCCTGTGGCCGGAGCGGTCACCGCACCCTCGTTCTTGGCATAGACACACTGGAAGTACTCCGAATCCTCGGGCAGTGCGCGGGAACGCACGTGCATACCCTTCATCTCCGGATGCTCCGGACGTCCGTTCAGAATATAGGTTGGCAGGGGCATTTCGCCCAAGGCAAACAAATCCTCGCGGAATTGCTCATGCGAGCAGTCGTAGAGGAATCGGAGTGAGCGACCACGACTCGTGGTGTTGTCGTAGACCTCGGCCACCATCGTCCCCACTTCGTCGAAGAAGAGCTTGTTGCCAATGCGTATCTTGCGGGCGGGCTCCACGAGCACATCCCAGAGGTGCGTCTCGCGGTTGAGCTCACGCAAAATGAATACCTCGATCTTGGCATCCGTCTTTTCCTTTGTGCCGTAGAGGCGTGCCGGAAACACCTTGGTGTCGTTCAATATAAAAGTATCGTGCTCGTCAAAATAGTCGAGCAGGTTGCGGAAGTCTAAGTATTCGCCCTCGATGGGATTACCCTTGGCGTCTTTCCGATACATCTCTATTTCCCCCGTGGTGCGGTGCAGCACCATCAGGCGCGACTCGTCGCGGCGCGTAACGCGAATCGACCCCTTCGTTCCATCGTCGTTGGTAAATTCACGCATAAAACTGTGAGGATAGAGTGCCACAAGCTCTTCCGGCAACTTGAATTTGAATTGTGATAATTTCATATTGATTATTCCTTGTTATTTCTTGATGATTACTGGCCGCATGCCACGACAGCCTCGGTCGTTCATGCGATTCAGCCCAGCTCCGGCAGATGGTCCAGCCACGCTTGGAACTGGTTGAAATCGATGCAGTCCTCCACTGTGATGTCGCCTACTCTCGTGCGCCGCAGTTCCGTCAGGAAGGCGCCGCTGTCCATCGCACGACCGATGTCACGTGCCAACGCCCTGATGTAGGTACCTTTTCCGCAGACCACCCTGATGGACATACGATGCGTTGCGGCATCAAAGGCGGTGAGTTCGATTTGATCTATCCGTATTCTCTTGGGTGCCAGCTCGACGTCCTGTCCCATGCGACGCATGTTGTAGGCACGCACGCCCCCCACCTTGACGGCACTGTAGGTTGGCGGCACCTGGTCGATATCGCCTTCAAACTGCTTCAGCACCTCCCGCACCATGTCCTCCGTGATGTGTCGGCAGGGGTAGGTGTGGTTCACGGTGTGCTCCCGGTCGTAGCTGTCGGTCGTGGCTCCGAGCTGTAGCGTCGCCGTGTATTCCTTGGTATGGGCCTGCAGGGTTTCGATTTGCTTGGTGCATTTCCCTGTGCACAGCACCAACACGCCCGTGGCCAAGGGATCGAGCGTGCCGGCATGTCCTATTTTGACTTTGCGTCCCAACTTGCGCGAGAGCAGGTAGCGCACATGCGCCAGTGCCCCGAAGCTCGACATGCGGTAAGGTTTGTCTATGGCAAAGATTTCGCCCTTGATAAAGTCCATCGGCTCCTTAGTCTACCATGACCAGCGACTGTCCAGACAGCAGCATGACAAGAATGATTCCCCCAACGATGATGCGGTACCAGCCAAAGGCCTTGAACCCAAACTTCGTGATGAAACCCACAAACCACTTCATGGCCAGCATGGCCACAATGAATGCGACCACACTGCCCACGATGAGCATCGTGATGTTGTGTGGCGTGGCCCACGTGGCATCCTCGCCAAACATCTCGATGAGGTCGAGCAGCGTGGCTCCGGCCATGGTGGGCACAGCCAGGAAGAACGAGAACTCTGCGGCATGCTTGCGCGTGAGCTTCTGCTGCATACCACCCACAATGGTGGCCATGCTTCGACTCACACCGGGCACGACGGCCAGGCATTGGAAACATCCGATGAGGAAGGCGCGCTTGCACGTCACCCTGTTCTCATCGCGACCGCCGTTGAAGATTTTGTCGCAAAACAACATGAAGACACCGCCCACCACCAGCATGATGGCCACCACGGTCACGGAGTCGAGCAACCAGGCAAGCAACCCACTCTTCTTGGCTGCCAAGCCAACAACGACGGCCGGCAGCACACCGACGATGAGCAGGCCGTAGAATTTCAGTTTGTCGGACAGCTCCTCGGCATTGCGCATCTGGAAAAAACGCTTCCAATACAGGCATACTACCGAGAGGATGGCACCAAACTGTATGATAAACGTAAACGCATGTACAAATGGGTCTCCGGGCTGCACACCCAGCAGGTTCTGCGTGATGATCATGTGACCCGTAGACGAAACGGGGAGAAACTCTGTGAGTCCCTCCACGATGGAGATAATAATGGTTTGAAACAGATCCATTCCTGCCGCGCGTTAGTTTTCTTCCGGAGTTTCGACCTCAGGATGCTTCTCCTCGCCGGTCATGGGCACGGCAACGCCGCTGTCGGCACGATGCCGGGGCCTGTGAGCCACGGCATAAATCATGGAGACAAACCCAATGAAACATACCACGGGTGCTACCTTGATGCGTCGCACGCTGAAAATGTCGGCATTGAAGGCCTCTTCTGTCGAAACCCCGCCACTCATCAGAATAAACCCGATGACAACGATTGCAAAGCCGATGACCAACCATATAAAATTGGAGCGGCCCAATGCTAAATTTCTTCTATCCATGATGTTTTGCGTTTATGCTTTTTGAAATAACGGTATTAAATCTTGTAGAGTTCGCCGGCCTTCATCTTCAGGAACTTGTTCACCGAGATGCTGGCACACAGGGCGGTAATAACAATGCCAAAAAAGATCACGGCCGCGCCCGTGAGCGCCATCTCACGCCAAGTGACAATCGTCAGGATCTCCGGTTCATAACGATAGAGCGCATAGATGCAGCCTGCCAGGAACAGATTGGCCAGCACAGCTGCCAAGAGTCCCGTCAACACAGCCCGGCGCACAAACGGCCGACGAATGAAGCCCCACGAGGCGCCAACCAATTTCATGGTGTGAATGGAGAAACGGCGGGCATAGATGTCGAGCCTGACAGTGTTGTTGATAAGCGAGAATGATACAAAGGTGAGCAGGATGGCCAGCACGAGCAGTCCCAGTCCAATCTTGGCCAGATTGCGGTTCACGGCATCGATAAGGTCGCGCTGATAACTGATTTCGGTCACCTTGGAATATTTCTTCAGCTCGGGAGCGATCCACACCAAGGAGTCGTTGTTGGCATAATCACTTTTGAGCGTGAGATCGATCGACGACGAGAAGGGGTTGACACCATCCGTAAACTCGGACGGATTGATGCCCATCTCCTTGGTGGCCTCGGCCAGAGCCGCCTTCTTGCTGATAAAGTGGACATCCTTGATATATGGTTTTGTGCCCAGTCCCTTGCACATGGCCTGTGCCTCGGTGTCGGTCATGTCATGTTCGAGCATCATCGTCACCACGAGGTTCTCCTTGACATACGACGACAGGTTGCGCCCGGTCAGCGTGGAGAACACATCCAGCCCAAGCAAGATCAGCACCAGAGCCGTGCTGATGCACAGGGTAACGGCCTGCAGGCCAGAGCGCCTGCCGGTTTTCTTACGATTCTTTCCCATCTGAGAATTAGAGATAGTCATGTAAATTTTGTACAAAAGTAACAAAATACTAACAAACGAGCAAACCTTTAACGAGCATTAACGAAATCGCAGCGGCACAGGCTACGATTCAGCAACCGCGCAAGGCTAACTTACCCTCCTACAACGGTGGAAGGGTATTCGCGGCATGATGTTGTGCTGCTCCTCAAAAAGTTTAGCGGACAGTAATATTATTCATATCAAAAACTCTTCAATGAATTTGGTAATTTGGAGAATACGCGGTAATTTTGCAAAAATAACCGACTTAATAGATGTTAACTTTTAGTAAAGACAAGAAGGTTGTTGATGTTCTAAGGAGGGATATTGAAAAGACAGAGACAGGTACGCTGTTCTTTAA
>NZ_GG704780.1:506695-511644 GCF_000160535.1 Hallella bergensis DSM 17361
GAACTTTGCAATAGTGCTCTTGTTGTTGATTATTCGCCCTTAAAAATAGGCCACTTGTCATAAATTTGAGCCTTTTTTCAAGTTTTTCAAAAAAAAGTTTCAAAATTCGTGCAGTCTTTTAGTCACAATCTGCTCCTTTTAATAAAAGGGAAAAGTATATCTATGAAAGTAGATGTTGATATAAACGCATGTAAACAGGGAGAACGGAAAGCTCTCGGAAATTTATACAAGGCATATTCCGACAGATTATTGCGGATATGCCAGCATTATGTGACAGACGAAAGCACGGCAGAAGATATTTTGCATGATGCGTTCATCATCATCTTCACCTCCATCAAATCGCTGAAAGACAACTCAAAATTGGAGGGATGGATGATCACCATTGTAAGGAACCTTTCTCTAAGGTACCTGCAAAGCGCAGAGAAGGATGACATTCCTCTGTCTAGTCTGGGCATAGAATTTTTGAGCGAAGAAGACGAGGAAGAAAAGAATATAGAACTTGAACTATTGCTGTCGGCAATAGAGTCGTTACCGGAGGGGAACAGGGAGATATTCAAACTCTCGGTTCTGGATGGTCTTTCCCATAAGGAAATTGGAGAACTGCTTGGTATCAATCCTCACAGTTCATCTTCTCAGTTGGTTCGGGCAAAGAAAATGTTGCGGACCATACTGATGAACTATTGGATGCTCTTCTTGCTTCCAATTCTGATACCTGTCTATATCTATTTCGTAACGAAGGACAAAACTGTTGGAACTTCTGAACACAAGCAAACAGCAGTAACCACTCATAAGGAGCTGCCAGGACGGGTTCAAAAAGAATCTGCCTCTCAAAAGATAGTGCAACCAAGATATTCCATCCCATCAAGTATAAGTACCAGTAATAATGATGAACGTGCCTTGGCAGAAATGGCTACCTCTACTGAAAAGATTTCTTCACGGATGATAACAGATAGTGTAGAATCCGAGCAGCAGACTGTAGTTTTCCATGTGGATTCTATACAGAAACAATTGGTTATAAAGGGTATCAGCACCAAAGACTCCGTGCTTCGTATTCCACAAATTACCGAAGAAAAAATGATGGCATTGAATGAAAGTATGTCGCCTATTGTCAGCAATAAGAAGAAATACCCATGGACATTTAACTTCGGCTATTCATCTAATGCCGGAGCAAATGGAGCCATGTCCAATTTGAACTACCTATCAGTAGTAGATTACGCTAACGGTGGGGCTTCGGCCAAATTATATACATGGGATGATTATGTAAATTATTTGGTTCGGAACAATGCACTGATGGATTCTGTCGAGAGGGCAAAAATGTCATGGATAGCACTGAATAATGCAACAGAAGGCAACGCATCCTTAGGTGAGAAGGCGCACCACTACCGCCCCCAGACCTTTAGTTTGTCGCTCAACAAGCAACTAAGTTCCCATTGGACTTTTGGAACAGGATTGACTTACACAAGAATGAAGTCTGATTTTGAGAGTGAGTTTCATGGTGCGACCTTGTTGAAGACCCAGAAGATTGATTATGTGGGCATACCATTGCAATTGACCTATCGTATATGGAGCAAGGGACGATTCAATGCCTATACGACCGGTGGAGTGACATTCGAGATGCCAGTTCACAGTTCACTTGATAAGAAGTATATCATAACGTCTGACTCGTCCTACACGTTAAAGGGTGACATCAAGCCACGTTATCAGTGGTCTGTGAACTTAGGTATCGGTGTTCAGTATAGGCTATTCAAGCCTTTCAGTCTGTATTTAGAACCTAACATGTTCTATTACTTCTGGAATGGCAGTGGCCTTGAAACCTACCGCACAGAGCATCCGTTCATCATAACAGTACCATTTGGATTGCGGCTTACTTGGTAAATGAAATAAATAGATAAAAAAGTCATAAATATTGTGCAGTCTTTTCGTGGTTTTCTGCTCTTAACAATAAAAGACAAAACTCAAAAGAAAGAATGTACAGTATTTATGACTACATCCACAACGGAATAGTATTTGCCAACAATGTAATACGCAGACGGCATAAGGAACTTACTTCCTTGATGATATATTCCACTACCAACTGCCAGTCACGTTGCAAGCACTGTTCCATTTGGAAGAAACCTACGGAAAATTTAAGATTAGACGACATCATCAAGATAATGAACAGCAAATGTATAACGAAACGCACGACGGTCGGCATGGAGGGAGGTGAGTTTATCCTTCATCCCGAAGCAGACAAGATATTGGGATGGTTTGACACTCATCATCCTAACTATACGCTGCTGTCTAATTGTCTTGCGGTAAACAAGGTAATATCTGCTGTAAAAAATCATCACCCCAAGCATCTGTATATTTCACTTGACGGCACCAGAGAAACCTATCTCTATATGCGTGGCAGGGATGGATATGATAAGGTTATCGAAGTTATAGAGGCGTGTAGGGATATTGTTCCTATTTCCTTGATGTTTTGCCTTTCTCCGTGGAACTCGTTTGAGGATATGAAGCATGTCATAGATTGTGCCAAGAAATATAGCATAGACGTGCGTATTGGCATTTACAGCACAATGTCATTCTTTGACACGACCAAGGACTTGATGGAAGCCAATGATGATAATTTCATCCGTCAGATACCTTCATCCATACATCAAACGGATGAAAATTTTGATTTTGTGGCCCTATATGACGAATGGAAGAATAACAGGCTGAAACTGAGGTGCCATAGCATTTTCAGTGAGTTGGTCATCCATTCCAATGGTGATGTCCCGTTGTGCCAGAATTTGGACGTGGTCTTGGGCAACACCCATGAGAACACGCTTGACGAGATATTCAATTCAAAGGAAACCTGTAAGATTCAGTGTCAACACTCCAAAACGTGTAATCAATGCTGGATCAACTATCACCGGAAGTATGATATTATCCTGTTAAGGAATCTGGAGAAAATGTTTCCCAAGCGACTGATAGAATTGTTTTACGGGAAATATCAATGGACCAGCAACACGCAAATCACCTATAAGGAACATTTCAAGCAAATAACAGCATAAACTATGGGATATATAGACGAAATCATCGGCAGATACAAGAGTGTGCGGAGCATAAGGGAACTGAACCATATCTACACCCAACGGTATGCTCTTGTAGGTCTTGGCAATCATTGTGTCAGTAACCTGTTGCCTGTGATACAATATCTTCAGTTGCCATTGAAATACATCTGCTGCACCTCGGAGAAGAAAGCCGGGCTGATTTCTCAAAAGTACAAGGGAGTAAAAGGTACGACTTCTTTACAAGACATCTTGAATGATGATACGGTTTCGGGAGTCTTTGTGGCTGCTAATCCACATTCGCACTTTCATATAGCAAACGAAGTCATTAAAGCAGGGAAGTCCTTATTCATAGAGAAACCACCGTGTAAGAACGAGAGGGAACTAAAGTCTTTGACCGATACCGTCAAACTATATGGCTCACAACATGTCGTCGTCGGACTGCAAAGACGTTTTGCCCCTGCCTCTCAAATTCTGCAAAAGCGATTGAAAGGTGATGGCAAACGACATTATCATTATCGCTATCTTACGGGGCTATATCCAGAGGGTGATGCTCTGCTTGACCTGTTCATCCATCCTCTTGACTATGCAACATTCCTTTTCGGAGAGGCAAAGATAAAGAGTTGGGATATTATTCGCAGTAGAGATGGTGGACAGACCTTATTTCTTGTATTAGAGCACCAAGATATAACAGGTATGCTAGAACTTTCAACAGATTACTCGTGGCAAAAGGCAGAGGAATTGCTGAGCATCAGTACAGACAAAGGGGTTTATGTATTGGACAGAATGGAGCAACTCGATTTCACACCGAGACGCTCTGCAGTGTTTGGGGTTCCATTGGAGAAAATATTCCGAAACAATACAACCGTAGTCAATCTCTACGGAAGGAATGGTTTTGTACCAACGGTTGGGAATAACCAAATTGTGTCACAAGGGTTCTTCTCGGAAATTCAAGCGTTTGCCGATATGGTTGAAAACAGATTCGAGGATAATCATGCCTTTTGCTTGGAAAGTGTCAAGCATGTTTATTCCTTAATGGCAGAAATAAAGAAGTATATGAACATAATTGACGACCACATATTATAATAACAAATTAAATCCAACAAATTATGAAAAGGTACTTTTGTGTATTACAGGCGTTCATCTTCTCGTTGCTGTTTATTGGTTGCAGCAATGAAGATGAGTCTGCTTCAACTCCCACAGTGCAAGCATCGAAAACGGAATTGTTTGCTATAGGGACAGCCCGAATGACAAGAGCCGCTTCAAGCCCCTATCTCTTTACACTTGACAACATCAAGTCTTTCAACGCGCAGAGCCGTGAGATTATTTTTCAAGATTTTGAGCCGACAAGTCAGCTCTTTCCCATTTACCGTAATATAGAAATACATTCGTATGGTAAGGTTCTACTCCATATCTCAACGTTTGTGTCATCTTTCAATAGTCAAATCTTCACAGACTTATCATTAGTTTCAGAATCTGGTAAATTTTACCTGAGTGACTGTTACCCACGCAATATTGAGGACAATAGTCAATATGTTAAAGAGAACAAGGCCATTCAAAAAACAAAAGAAAAAAGAGCGGCAGAATGGGGAGAGTTTCTCTCAATACTCAAAAAGCATGGGAAGCTGATTGAATAGTAAACACTATCCATAAAATGTATGTCTTTATTGCGGATTTCAGCCCTTTTTGATTATCGTATCAAAGAGGGCTATTTTTTTAAGGGGGCATGATATTCTCTAACCACAGTATTTGTTTATTCATTGCCCTTTATACCATTATATTGTATCACGAGTAAAAGGGAATATCACTTGGACTTTGTGCACCTTCAGGTATAATATTTTATAGCCATTGCCACTTCATTTCTCCTCATATCCTCCTACAAACCGTCTGATAAAGTTAAATAATTGGGTGTATAGC
>NZ_GG704780.1:511855-515492 GCF_000160535.1 Hallella bergensis DSM 17361
TGAAATAATGAATTTGCAAATTGTTTGAGAGGGGAGAATAATTTTTCTTTTTCACTAAGCCACGAACCTTGTTACTATTATTGTAACGTGTCGTTCGTGGCTTCTTTTTCAGTTCAACTGCAAATAGTGAGGATGTATTTTGCATCTATTTCACATCATCTGACCGATAGCAAGCATTGCTATCTGATTTCGTCTCGACTCGTCAGCAAACGAAGTCACGAATGCAATTAGACAATGAATCTTTTTTGCAATCATTTTTTTCCATATACAATGATGTTCTTCAATCGTTATTCTGATTCTTCTAAAGGTTCGATGATTTCCCAAAATTCATTATAGACGCGATTGTAATCCTCTAAGGTGACCGGTCCTCCGCACGACATGATATTGTAAGTAATGCCAGGCCAAACCTTTCTGACCCCATAATCAATAAAGCCCATACGTTTGTAAAAATCGTATCGCTTTTTTCGTTGCTCGGTATTAGATGCGGGTTGGTCGACATCCTCTATATCAATCATAAAACGTTCGTTCTTATATCTTTCTAAAAGTCGTTTGATAATCCTCGTACCATACCCTTTTCCTCTTTCGTTAGGCATTACAGCAAAATAAAACAACCAACTCAAATTGTCATGATGATATGTATATGTGAGCCCCTTGAATTCGTCATTTTTATCATAAAAGCCTAAAAAACGGACATCTGCTTTTCGTTGCAATAGCAATAATGAGTCAAAAGACATGCGTTCAACTTTGGGAAATGCCTCTACATAGAGTTTTTTCACGAGCTCTATATCTTTTGAATCCTTTTTTATTTCTTTGATGTGTAGCATCGTATTCTTTTTTACAAAGATAGAAAATCTTTGTGAAACTGAACCAATTAAGTCGTTAAATATTCATGGCTACACATGAAATTATATAACAACATGTAGGGATTTTTGGTTTTTCGCATTACATGTTTTATCTTTGCAGAAAAGAAATAGCAAGATGAACAAATATTTAATCTCAATAAGGTTATTATTTTCTTATGTTGTGAACTCAGTGTCTTTGTTTTTGCACGAAATGCTCAAAAACATGAATTTAGGGGAGCATGGATTCAATGTGTCAATGGACAGTTTGAAGGTATGGGTACCCAGCAAATGCAACAGACACTTCGTTATCAGTTAGATGAACTACAGAAGGACGGTGTTAATGCCATTATCTTTCAAGTAAGAGCAGAATGTGATGCTCTTTATCCAAGTAGATATGAACCATGGAGCATATACCTGACAGGTGTTCAGGGAAAAGCCCCTTATCCATTGTGGGATCCGTTGCAATGGATGATAGAACAGTGCCATGAAAGAGGAATGGAGCTGCATGCATGGATTAACCCTTTTCGAACAAAGACAAAAGGAACAACGGCTTTAGCCAGCAACCACATTGCAATAAAGCAACCGGGAAGCGTATTTACCTACGGAGGACAATTTATTCTTAACCCTGGTAATCCTGCCAATAGGGCTTATATCTACCAAGTAGTAGATGATATTGTGAGCCGATACGACATTGATGGTTTTCACATCGATGATTATTTTTATCCTTATCCTGCACCAGGCGAGATTATTCAAGACGGACGTGAGTACAGGCAATATCACAATGGTATAAATAATATCGATGATTGGCGTCGTTACAACGTAAATGTTTTTATCAAAGAGTTAGGAGAGAAAATACATCAACGAAAGCCATGGGTCAAATTTGGTGTTTCGCCTTTTGGTATCTATCGTAATAAGAAGTCTGATCCGAAAATAGGCAGCAATACACGTGGGTTGCAAAACTATGACGACCTTTATGCCGATGTGCTGTTATGGGTAAACAATGGATGGGTAGATTATTGTGTGCCACAGCTCTATTGGCAAATAGGACATTCGACTGCTGATTATGAGACATTGATAAAATGGTGGAACAAGTATGCAGGAAACCGCCATCTTTGTTCTTTTCGTTTCACAACAATTACCTCTCAATGAAAGCGCTACAATGGCAATTGTTTTAAGCCGATCACCCTTCCCAAATAGTAAAATAAAAATACCATTTTTTGAACTTTTATTTTGAATCGTTTAGAGAGAAAAGTGCCATCTTTTTTTGGCAAAACCGAGCCGGGCACTTCCCAAAAGTGCCAAGCTGCTGCGAAAGGAGCCTTCTCATAGCACGGTTAGGCCTTCGTGGCTGCGCGGAAGAGCCTCATCGGCACGGCGATTGAGGCCTTTCCACCCTGCCGTTCGATATGTAATCGCGGGTGGAAAAACAGGAGAAATAAACCCATTTTTTCAAAGTGTTTGACCGTCAGACGTTTACAAACTACTGCAGATTTTGCGTATTTCGAACGAAGACAAACTGATTTTTAAATCGGTGAAAATTAGAACCCGTTTTGTCAATATCATTCACCTAACCTAATACCCCACAACCGGAGGTTGGAATGAGAACGGTATGCCTGTGGCACAAGGACACACTAAAAACCAAAAGGGGCAAAGCAAGCCTGCGAAAATGTTTGTTCAAGTCCTTGGTTTATCTCCAAAAAACGACATTTCTTGATTCAGTTGGCAGATGATTCAGGATTTTTATGTAAGTTTGCAAAAAGAAGAACGACATGGAAACAAAAGAGTTTTGGGATGCCCACACCCTTTTTAAGGTCAAACTGAAGGAAGGTGCCATCGACGATGCCCGGCGGTTGCTCTACCGCATGACGCAGCTCTACCCACACATCATCGACAACGACATGTCGGGCAACCGGGCTATCATTCACGATGCCCTTGGATTGGACAAGGTGATCGTTAATTTCAACTTGGCCTACTTCGTGCCCTACGCCATACGTCTGGCCGACGGGGCCTGGGAGGGCGTGAGCCATAACGGGCGGGTGATACCGTCGCTCGGGCAGCGCATCACCAACCGACTGATGAATGGCATCGCCAGTCGTCCGGAAGAATACGTCAGGGCTGTGATGCCGTTCTTTCGGAAAGCCCTGCAGCAGAACCCGAGCAACAAAGACAACCTGCGCCACCTGGCTCAGTTGTATATTCGTGTGAGACTGAAGTCGCAGGCCATCGCCATATACAAGAAGCTGTTGCAACGCTATCAGGACAGTTACCTGTATGCCGAGTTGGCCGATCTGACCGACGATACACAGGATCGCATCGCCTTATTGTGCATGGCCATCATGAAACAGCCCAAGGAGAGTTACAACATGGCCAACCGATATCGTCTGGCCGAAATGCTGCATCTGACCGATCCCACGCGTGCAGCCTACGAGATTCGCAAGAGCATCGCTGCACGCAAGAAAGCCAAACAGGCTATCCCGGCCGATGTGGATCGCATTGCCCGCATACTCTCGGACTACACTCCCGTGACCGATGCCGAGCAACAACTGTTTTATGAGAAACAGAAGCTACGGGCAAAGCGAGCGATAGAGGGATAGCCTACCCCCCTATGAATTAAGAAATAAGAAATAAGAAATAAGAATTAAGAATTAAGAAATAAGAATTAAGAAATATACATTATCAATTATCCATTATACATTATACATTATCAATTGTCCATTATTAATTGTGAATTGTGAATTACAACGCGTTAGCCTAATTGTGAATTATGAATTTTGAATTATGAATTGAAAACTCCT
>NZ_GG704780.1:516200-528254 GCF_000160535.1 Hallella bergensis DSM 17361
AGGGCTTTCTCAATTCACAATTCATAATTCATAATTGGCTACGCGCTGGTAATTCAAAATTGCTGCGCGTTGTTTCTTCACTCTTAACTCTTCACTCTTATCTCTTCACTCTTCACAATTAAGCCATAAAGGTGATGCAATCGTTTGCATCTTGCACACGATAAATATACGCTTGTTATAACTTGTCAACTTTATCTTTTTCATAACTTTGCAACTATCAGCGATTTTCCCTATATGGGAATAGACTAAAAAGTGAAAATTAAACTATAAAGACCTATGAAAAAGATTTTACTCGCAATGGTAATTCTCATTACCCCTTATGCCTTATGGGCACAGGGGTGGCCGGAAAAATACGGAGGAGTGATGCTGCAAGGATTTTACTGGGACTCTTTCGTAGACACCAAATGGACTAACATCGAAAGCCAGGCCGACGAACTCTCCAAATACTTTGACTTGATATGGGTGCCCCAATCAGGCTGGTGTAACGGCAACAAACAGATGGGGTATGCTCCGGTATGGTGGTTCGACCACAAGAGTGCTTTCGGCACAGAAGCCGAACTGCGCTCCATGATAGCCACCTATAAAAAGAAAGGTGTTGGCATCATTGAGGACGTGGTGATTAACCATCGAAGCGGAAACACCAACTGGTGTGACTTCCCCACGGAAACTTGGAACGGGCACACCATGAGCTGGACCCTCGCCGACATCTGTAACGGCGATGACGGTGGGGAAACCCGGAATAATGGATATGAGGTCAGCGGAGCCAATGATACCGGTGATGACTTCAATGGTAGTCGCGACTTGGATCACACCAGCACCAACGTACAGAATAACATCAAGATATACCTCGACTTCCTGCTCAACGACTTAGGTTATACAGGGTTTAGATACGACATGGTCAAGGGGTTTTCGCCCTACTATGTAGGCATGTATAACGCCAGCAGCAAGCCCAAATTCTCTGTCGGTGAATACTGGGATGGCAGCTACGATAACGTGACGTGGTGGATCAATGGCACAAATTATGACAATGCCATACAGTCGGCAGCATTCGACTTCCCACTGAAAGACGGCATCAATGCCAGCTTTGGAAGTTCCACATGGGACATCAGCAACAAGGGGATGGCCGGAAGCACAAAAGGCATGAACCGCTACAGCGTGACCTTCGTGGACAACCATGACACTTATGGCAACAACAACAGGCTCAACAACAACGTCTTGGCAGCCAATGCCTTTATACTGGCACTGCCCGGAACGCCCTGCATATTCCTGCCCCACTGGCAGAAGTACAAGTCGGAAATAGGCAAGATGATACTGGCTCGCAAGGCTGCCGGCGTGACCAATCAAAGCGAAATCGTGCAACAGAAGCCTCTCAACGGGGGATATGTCACCGTTGTCCGAGGAGACAAAGCTGAGGTGATGGTGCTCAGCGGATTCCCGCAAGACTTCGACACCAGCGGATTCACGATGATTTCGAGCGGAACAAACTATGCCTATTACGTGAGCAGCACGCTCGACGTGACGGATATTCTGAACAACGGACAGCCGGAAACAATTCCCGGGGAGGTTAAAATACACGTCAGCAGCACTTCCGGAACAGCTCCATATCTCTACGCATGGGATGGCAATGGCACGAAACACAACGGTGCATGGCCCGGCAAACAACTGACGGCTACATCGACCTCTGCCGACGGAAAGACTTGGTATGATTGGACTTCGACGGTGACGCCCATCAACATCATCTTTAACGACGGAAATGGCAAACAAACAAGCAACATTGAGGGTGTGAGCGGCGAGCGGTTCTACATCATCGACCCAAGTAACGTAACCGAAAAAAAGTTCGGCTACTTCGAAGCACCGGCAGCAGCCTATATTCATCCCGGATGCGCCACCTACATGGAGGACACCTTCGCCTACTTCGAAGCACCGGCAGATTGGAACAAGGTCTTCGTATGGGCTTGGAATACAGAGGGAGACCTCTACGATAACTGGCCCGGAGTCGAGATTTCACAAGTGGGGACTGCTCCCAATGGCAACAAAGTGTACCGATGGACACACACAACCTCAAGTCCGACAAAGATTATCTTTCACGATGGTACGGGTACAAAAACAGCAGATCTTCGTTTTGAAAATGGTGGATACTATAACGTTAAGGGGCTGCTCTACACCGTCACTCAGCCCAAGGTAACCATCTCTGCTGCCGGCTATGCCACGTTCAGCTTTGCGCAACCCATTGATTTTGCGAGGGCAGAAGGACTCACGGCTTATATCGTCAATGACAACAATGGAGAAAGAGCTACCTTGCAGCAGGTTAGCATGGTGCCCGCCAACACAGGGGTTGTGCTGAAAGGCGAACCTGGAGATTATGTATTACACCCCACCACAGAAACCACAGACGACGTGTCGGGCAACCTACTGAAAGCTACCTCACTCACGGGATCAGTAACTACCGACGGCACATACTATGTTCTGGCTAACATGGCGAGCCATGGTGTGGGATTCTACAAGTTAGAGAACGGGAACAAAGTGTATGGGAACAAGGCTTACCTAACTTACAACGCCAACCAAGCTAAATTGTTTATCAGCTTCGAGAGCGGAGAGACAACCGCTATTCGTGACGTCAATACGTCTGCAAGGGAATGCCAAAGCGTCTACACGCTATCAGGCATCAAGGTGACTGGCAACGGTAAGCTGCCCAAGGGAATCTATATCGTCAACGGAAAGAAACTCGTAATCAGGTAAGATCATGAGAAACGAAGAAATGAAAATAGAAAAGAATACATATTGCCAGCCGGGAATTGTGATTCTTAAAATAGGGTCACCACTCCTGTTGGGAACAAGCAACACCCTGCCTGTTATTCCCGGAGAAACTGTCACGGAAGACGAACAGCTTTCCAAGCCAGCATCTGACTGGTGGGATGTGGATGAATACTAAAGTAATCACCCGAAACAGCACATGCCGTTTCGGGTGTTTCTTATTCAATATCGAAAAACTAAACTGCTTTTCTCACTATTTCCATCCTTCGTTTTGTTGATATTTGGGCATGAGATCCAAATCACGTTGCGGAATGGGAAACAGTTCGTTCTTACCTTTCTTAATATAAGATGAGCAAACGAAATAAGTGGCACCGTCACTAAACCAGTTCACCAAGTCTTGCTCCGTTTTTTTGATGCTTTCGTAATAAATGCCCCAACGTACAAGATCCTGACGGCGGTGCCCCTCAAAAGCCAATTCGTAAGCCCGCTCGTCGCGCACGGCCTGTTGGAATGACTCGTAGTCCAAGTTGGCTATGTCGCAGGCCGCGTTTGGCGCTGTAATGGGCAGGCCATAGCCGCGTCTGCGCACCATGTTGACAGCTTCGTAGGCCTCTGGCGTTGGCTGATGATGCCATTCGTTCAGCGCCTCAGCATAGAGCAGTAGCACATCAGCATAGCGCAGGATGTACCAATTGATGTTCGAAAGGTTGCCCTCAATGAGATAGTTGGCTGCATCCACGTATTTTTCAGTATCCCATTTGGCGGGGAAAATATTGTTGATATAAGTCTTCTTGATATCATCGGAAGCATTTTCGGCGAAGGCATCATTGAAAGTTCCGTTCTTGCTTATCGGCTGCTTTCCGTTGGATGTATATTTGTAGTCAGCAAAGGACAGTCGCCAGCGCTTGTCGTTTTCGTGGTCTTTCCATCCCATGAGGAAGGTCGGTATGACACGCCAGTTTCCCGCATTTCGAATGCCCGGTATGCCCGAAGCCGACACGCCGTTCCATTTACCGATACGTCCGCTGGGGTCTTCGTTGACCTTTCCCGTCACCGTGGGCGAATAGAATGAAACCTCAATGAGGCTTTCTGCCGGGTCCCACTTCCCGTTGCAAGTGTTTTTCCACAATTGCTCGTAGTTGTCGAGCAAATGATGTTTGCCTGATTCGACAAGAATCCTTGCGGTCTTCGCAGCCTCTTCCCATCTGCTCTTGTCGTTGATGGGGTAGCCGGCCCAGGTGGCATATACCTTGGTAAGCAGTCCCAATGCAGCCCCCTTGGATATGCGGAAGGAGTTGTCCGGGCGAATCTGGTCGTCGATGGCATACGGCAAATTGTCTATGGCATATTTCAAATCGCTCTCTATAAACTTGTACACCTCCTCAGGAGAAGCCTGCTCGAAAGTCGAGGGATGCTCGTGAGACGTACTTGTGGCTGTGGTGAGCGTGACGTGGCCGAACCACCGCACAAGTTCAAAATAGTAGAGCGCACGCAGACAGCGAGCCTCGGCCATATAAACGGTGGCTGTTTTTTTGTCAGGCTCACTGTATGTGGAGTATTTGGAAGAGACGTTCTCTAAGAAATCATTGGCGCTGTAGATAGCCTGGTAGAGCGTTTTCCAGGTCACCCTGACTTCATTTTGCGTACTCGTGAAGGCGTTTGCCGGTATCTGTCTGAAGGAGTTGGTACTTGACCCCTCGCATCGGGCAATGTCGGAAGACAAGGTGAAGAGCAACGAGAGATGATAACGATACATTCCTTCTTCTACCATGTTTCTGTATACGCCGAGCAACACGGTTTCGGCATCTTTCGCATTGTTAACGTATTTGCTTTTCTCAATTTCCGTGAAGTTCTCTTCGTCCAATGTACAAGCACTGAACGCAAGAAGCCCCAACAAACCGTATGCGATATATTTTATTTTGAATCTTTTCATGATCTAATCCTTATATTTAAAATTGAACCTCCAAACCAAATGTGAGTACCCGGCTCTTGGGGTATGCTCCCCAATCGAATCCCGGCATGAGCGGACTGTTTTTCATATTCACCTCCGGGTCATAACCGCTGTAGTTGGTGAGGCAGAAGAGGTTTTGCGCCGTAGCGTAGGCACGCAACTTGCTCACCTTGATTTGCCGGAGCAATTTTGCTGGGAAGTTGTAGCCAATTGTGATATTTTTCAATCGGAGATAAGAACCGTCTTCCACAAAGCGCGAGTAGAGTTCATTTTTCACATATCCCTTTGCCGACGGCACCTTGTTGGACGCGTGCGTAGGTGTCCAGCGGTCGGCTGCCTCAGCGAGTTGGTTGCTACGCTCATCTTGTGTTTGCGTGCTAAACAGGCGTGTGGCATTGTAAACATCGTTGCCATAGCTGAACTGGAACAGAAAACTCATATCGAAATTGCCATAGTTGAACGTATTGGTCAACCCACCATACCATGTCGGATACCCGTCTCCAATCATCGTGCGGTCGGCCGTGTCGATGATGCCGTTTCCATCGATGTCTTTATATTTCACCATGCCCGGCTTAACCTCTTTGCCGGCATGTGCGCTGATGTCAGGAACACCCGGCTTGAGCATCATCTTGCCAGACGGAGTGAGGTTGAAGTCTGACGACTGATACACCCCGTCGAAGACATAGCCGTACATCTTACCCAAAGCCTCTCCAACCGTTGCCACATAGTCATAGCTGGTGAAGTTGGAGTTGAACTGGGTGGCCGAGTACATGGTCTGAGTTCCGTCTTGTAAGGACTTGAGTTCGTTTTTAACAAAAGATATGTTGAAATCCGTCGTCCAAGTGAACTTCTTGGACTGAATGTTTACGGTGTTCAGGTTCAGCTCAATTCCTCTATTCTGTATCTTGCCAATGTTTTGCCACTGTGCATCAAATCCCGTTACGTAGGCCAAGTTCTGTGCAAGCAGCAGATCCTTGGTGTTTTTGATGTAGAACTCCGCCGTGAAATTCAGTCTGCTGTCAAAGAATCCGAGGTCGATTCCCGCGTTCAATGTAGAGGAACCCTCCCATTTCAGGTTAAGATTGGCCAGCTGCTTAGGCGACAGCACCGTAACCAACTTGTTGCCCACACCATATTTACTCTGGGTATAGAGATCCATGGAAAGATAGTTAGAGATGCGATCGTTGCCCACAACGCCCCATCCCATCCTGAACTTCATGTTGGAAAGAGCCTTGATGTTTTTCATGAAAGGTTCCTCAGACATGCGCCAAGCCACAGAAAACGAGGGGAAATAGCCCCACTTGTGGTTCTTGGCAAATACCGTCGAACCATCCGCACGCACGGTCGCCGTAGCCAGATAGCGGTTGTCATAATTGTAATTCACACGGGTGAAGAATGACAAGAGCGCTTTCTCATACCTGTTGGTCGACACCTGACTCGGTGTAGCCCCCAAGCCCAGATTGTCGTTTCCAAGATTGGCAAACGGAAAATCCTTGGATTGTCCAAGCAGGAGTTCATTGCTGCGGAACGAATACTCATGTCCCAACATCACGTCGTAATGATGCTTCTTGTTGAATTTGCCTTTGTAGGTCAACGTGTTATTGTTAGACCACCGCAAGGCTTTCCGCATATCCGAAGAGCCATAGACACCCCCGCTTCGGTAAGCCTGGCTGGAGTTTTCGCCATAAAAGAGGTCGATGCGCGTGTTGGTCACATTGTAAGTGGCCGCACTTCGAAGCGTCAGCCCTTTCATCAAGCGCACATTAAATGCGAGGTTCACTCCCCACAGCTCGGATTGGTTACGATTGTGTACCGATTCCGCCTGCTTGATGGGGTTCACCTGGGCGTAGCTTCCGTTTTCCTGAAGCAACAGAGGGTCGAAGACAGAGTTGAGTAATTCTTCGTCCGTCACTTGCAAACCTCCGGTGGGACGTGCACGCAGCAGACTTGACAACACGTTGAGTGAACCTCCCGATCCGGCTGTTCCAATACCCTTCTTCACAGAGTTGGAGTAATTGACCGTTGCATCCATGTTCACACGTTTCGTGATTTGCTGTTTGAGTCTCAGCTTGCCCGTGTTCTTCTGGAAACTGCTGTTCGTGAAGATACCGTCCTCGTCAAAGTGTGAGAACGTGGCCGAGTATTGTGTCTCCTTGGTTCCGCCTGAAACGTTGAAGTCATGGTTCTGTGACCATGTGGATCTAAAGGCAGCGTCCTGCCAGTCTATGCCTTCCACATTGGCATAGTCGTCGATCGACTGATAGCGGAAAGGATTACCATCGCTGTCATTTCCTTCTTTGTAGTAGGTATTTGCATACCGGGCAGGGTTGATTTCCATTTGGAGATCCACAAATTGCTGTGGCGTGAGCAGGTCCATGCGCTTGGAGATGTTTCTCAGGCTGAACGATCCGTTATAGGACACCGAAGTCTTCCCCTGCTTGCCCGACTTGGTTTTCACCAAAACCACGCCATTGGCAGCCCGTGCTCCGTAGATGGCCGAAGCCGACGCATCTTTCAACACATCAATGGATTCAATGTCCGAGTTGGCCAAATAATCAATGTTGCTCACCTCGAACCCATCGACAATGAAAAGTGGCGAAGAGTCGCCGTTCACCGTGCCAATACCACGTATCTTGATGTCGAAACCCGCGCCCGGCATACCGTCCGATGCAGTGACCTGAACGCCGGCCATCTGGCCGCCAATGGCCTCTACCACGGAACTGGTCTTGAAGTTTTCAATCTTCTTTTCATTGACACTGGTAATCGAACCCGTAATGTCGCTACGCTTCATATTGCCATAGCCCACCACAACAACCTCGTTGAGCAGGGCGTCATTGGGAACCATCTCGATTCGCTGGTCCTTGCCCGGAGCGAGTTGTTTCTCTTGTGTCTTATAGCCTATAAAAGAAAACACATAGACCTTCTTCTTGCTGCCGGAGAACGAAAAGTCTCCGTCCAGATTGGTGACCGTGCCACCGGAGCCCGATTTGGGCTTGACCGTAACCCCAATCATAGGCTCCCCGTTCTCGTCAACCACGGTTCCGCGTATCGTGTTCTGTGCAAAGGAACTCACGGTTCCCACCAAAGCCATCATGATCATGAGTATGGCTTTTTGGTATATATTGCTTGACTTCAATATTTTCATGTTGTTCAACTTTTTTTAGTATTTAGAAATCCGTGTTAAACCATATGGCAACAGGGAACACCTGGCTGCCTTTAGCCACCTTCGAGGGGTTACCGTCTGTCACGAAGGTCATCTGGCCGATAAACACACCATTGGCAAACTCTTGGTCTGCTTGCCATTTGCCGGGATTCACCGTGATGGCACAACCCTTGGTGGCATCGACATAGCAGAGTGCTGTATTGAGCGACGCCTTGTTGTCGTAATACGACACCGGCTTGCGTGCGCCGGCATTAACGGCCGCATTGCCATAGTAGCTTTGCCACATCTTGTACATAAACGTAGTGGTCTGACCTGCTTTCAGTTGTCCCGTCACGTGCGATTCAGGACCGCCGATGTTGTAATAGTTGAATGACCGGCGATAGTCCATGAGGAACTTGCTGGGGTCAGCACCGATGATCTTAGGAGCCACAGAGCTTCCACCCTTGCGGGGATTCACCTGGAAAACAAACGGCGTGTAGTTGACGGTCACACCCTTGACCGGAGCAGAGCAGTGCACAAAGACAGGAGTCTTGATCGTGACCTCTCCCGGAGTACCCTTGCCAGTAGTTGTTTTCACCACCACAACAAATACTCTACCGTCCTTCCAACTGTCAAAGGTAATTTCTCCGCTATGTGCATCGATTTTGGCTCCGGTGCTCGAATTGCCCTTGTCGATGGCGTAAACAGCCGACACACCTTTCTCGATGTCGCTCGAAACCACCTTCATGGTGAACGAGCCGGACTCGGTACGTCTGTACTGACTTGCATATTTCTCAACCGGAGTGAGGTTCAAGTTGTTACCCCAGCTCACATAGCTGAACATATACTTATTCTTCACCACATTCAGTGTGAAAGTCGCCGTCTTGCTGCCCTTGGTGTTTTCTGCCACCACGGTAACCGTGTATTGTCCCCGTGCAATAGTATTTCCCTTTGCAGCAGAGATTTCACCGGTCTGGGCATTGATGGTCAATTGGTTTTGCAATGCCGACGGGAGCTCCTTGAAACTGTACTTCACCTCATCTCCGTCCATATTGCTCACCTTCTGTATGAAAGCAGTTCCCTCCATCATTTCGGCAGCAGCCGGATAAGCGAACGTCTTGATGGGATGGATAAACGGTACGATGGTGAATGTATAAGCCTCATCAAAATCGGAGGAGCCATATGGGTTGCTCACTTTCACGGACACCTTGCACTCCGTACCCACGGCCAGCGTGTTGGCGCCCATCGAGAGTTCGCCTGTTGCCGGGTCTATCGTGATGGGTGCATCAGCAGGAGTCTTCTTGCTAATCTCAAATTTCAGTCCGTCGCGCGAGCCAACCATGACCGGAACAACGCTTTTCACAGGAGCCGTGGGGTTAAATTCAACCTTGCTGTTATCTGGCTCATAGGTCAGCGTCAGCGGCTTCGAAGTAATGTCAAATTCCACAGCATTGGCAAACAGACCTTCTTCAGACTGCTCGTCAACCACAGCGGTGGTGAGTTTCAGGTCGATAACATATTTTCCAGGGTTCAGGTCGGTGTGCTTGCTTCCAAATCCCACAACACCCTTGCCCGACACCGTGAACCGATCTTCGTTGGCCACTTGTTCACCTTCGTGTCTCACGTTGGCAATCACATATTTATTAATGTGTATATGGTTGCCATCTGTCGTTATCTGCGAAGAAGGCAACGCCTCCCCACTTTTCGACATGACATCCTCATAGCTCACCTCAATCTTGTTAGGCGTGGCCACAATGCCCTCGGGAACGGTTCTCATCATGTTCACATGGACAATATCATTGAATGTGTAGCCTTTGCCGCCGGCCTTGCAGGCCACACTCAAGGCGTAGTTGCCAATGGCCAGTTTGCCAGTGTTCTCAATGATGATGGCACCGGTTTCCGGATCGATGTTGAAGCTGGACGCCTCCACGTTGCTGTCATCGAGTTTAATGCCCACAATAGAGAAGTCGGAAGGTTTGGGTCCGATATAGGTAGGTTCATAGAGTCGCATGGTCATGGAAGGACCGATGTCCGTCACGTCCGAGTAAAACAGTTGGAAAGCTGTATCATCGGTTGTGTCGTCAGAACACGATACGCCTACAAAGCAACAAAGCAGGCATAGAAATGCGTTTGTGGCTATGTGTGCTACATTCTTGATTCTTTCTTTCATAAGACTTGATTATAAGGTGAATGATATTTTATATACTTTGCCGTTGATGGTTACTTCCGCAGCTGCCCCTTTGGCGTGGAATGTTCCTTCCTTACCCGTTGGGTTGTCCGTGAAGCGTGCTCCAATCTTGATGTTTTCAAAATCAGTAGCTTTCTCATAGGGATAGATCACACTGATCATGCGTGCTGCCCCCTGCTCAGGTTTGCGGATGTTGTATTGATAGCCTATCCTTTTTCCGTTTACCTCGCCCAGTTTGCTGGAGAAGTTGGTTTCCACACGCGTGGCTCCAAAGTCCTGGTGGGTTTCGGCAAACGTCCGAATCAGCATATTGTTGTTGTCTGCAAAATTCGTGTGTGCACCGAATGCAAATTGATCGGAGAAGTCGTCGATGACCGTTGCTTCAGCACCCGAGCCCGTGGCGAGGTGGAAGTTCAGGTTTACCTTGTCTTTGTTTCCATCGCCAAAGGCCTCATCCACAATGACAAAGAACCGGCCTTCCACGAAAAACACAGCCCTGCGGTGCGTCACAGCAGCATATGACTGGTTTTGCGTCACAAGCAGCTGGGTGTTCCCCTGCTGTTCGCTTTTGAGCAGTTTGCCGTTCATGTGCTTACCGTCAATGGTCTTGCCCAAGACGGTGAGTGTGTTGTGCATCTTGGTGGCACGGTAATAGTTTCGCTCGGCATTACTTTGCTTGTTGCCTCCATACGAATAGGTACCGGCATCGGGAAAGAAGTTCCTGCCGTTTCGGTATAGGCTGAACGTGCCGTTGTCCGGCTGGCAATGCCATCTGTTGTCGGGATTGGCATTGTTCTTCACAATCATCATGGTCGACTGCGGTGTCCATCCGTTGCGCATCATGTAATAGCCCGAGACGGCATATTCGCTCATGAGCCTCCGCGGAGCCTGCCCACGCCTGCCCTCCGAGGCCAGCCACTGCATCTCTGCATCTTCCGGGAACATGTCGGCATAGCGTCTTAAATTCTTCAGGATCACACTCTTGGTATAAGAAGAGTTGCGCGTGTCGTTGAAGTTGTCTATGCTGTAGTTCGGGAAGATAATGTCTGCCACAAACTGGGTGGCGCTCTTCATTTTACTGATGTATTCAGAGGGCACCTTGTCAAGTTGCTGATTAAGCTGCATGAGTTGGTACAGGTCATAGAAATCGCTGATGGCAGCGATGTGATAGCTGGGGTCAAGTTCGTTTTGCACACCGTCGGCATTAAACTGGTTGTCAAGCTCGGCGCTCACCCCATCGAGTCCTTCTTTCAGCCATTGGCCTGCGTTTTTAAACTCCGGTAGGAGCACGCCCGCCGTTGCAACCACCCTGGCCTGTGTCAGCCTGATGTTGCTGCCCTCACGATAGTAGCCCTGCCTGATGGTCTCCACTTCGTCGGCCGTGGCCTTGAGCACCGTACTGAGCCATCCGGGTGTGAACTGGGCAGACTGTATGAAGTATGGCAGGAAGTTCATGCGGTCTCTCACGCGCTCGGCCGGTTGCAACCCACCCCAGACTACAGGGTCTGAACCTTGGGCTGCCTTGGGGTTGGCGTAGGCCTTCATCCAGTCTGTATAGGTCTTTTTCCACGAGGTGAAGTACGCCTCGTTGCCGGTTGCCCGGTAGGCTTTTGCCTGCGCCGGCATCCACTGATGGCGGTGCAGTTGGTTTCTAAACTCCTGGTCGGCCATGGTGCCAGCCAGGGTTTCCCAATCTATTTTTCCGTCTTTGTCAAAAGAATAGTAAACCTCCTGTCCGTTGGCCACCTTCTCCTTGAAATTCCGAATATAGAATCTGTGTTCCAAGGCCTGGTCCGCCACGTTCCGCTCGGTGGGCGAAAGCGTGGGGTTCATCAGATTGATGTTAGGATTCATCACGTTGGAACGGGTGCGGTAATAGTTCAGCAGTTCGTAAGCTGCATTATAATAATGTCCAGCCTCGTATTGCGCCTTCACTTTTTCCAGTCCGGGATAGGTCAGGTCAATAACATCGAACAGTGCCTTGTCGACAGAGTCGGCGGCAATGGAGTCAGGATAACC
>NZ_GG704780.1:529854-547124 GCF_000160535.1 Hallella bergensis DSM 17361
ATAATAGGAAGGTTCAAGAATCTCTTTCCTGGTCAGCTCCGTTGCATCGTCCGAGCAACTGACAGCCGTTGCTCCCATGGCAACAGCAATGATTGCATAAATGTAGTGGCGTTTCATAGTTCATCATGATGACATCACAAACGGATGTCCGGTTTTTATTGTTATTATAATTGTGCAAATGTCGTGATAGGACTTGGGGTTGGTAGCGATTTCGTATGCCTGTCTGAAGGATTTAAATTGCGGTGTAAAGATATGGCTTTTGCTTGAAATAAACTTTAAATTTTGTAGAATAACGTTTAGATTCTGTGTTAATCGTCATCCTTCTGCGCGTTCCCGACCGCGCGAGTCGGCAACTTCGCCACTTGTCTTTCGGCCGTCATCCATCTGTCCGGCGGCCGCCGCGCACATGTCTGTCAGCCGCCAGACGTTCGTCCGACGGCCGACAGACATCGACATGCGACCGCTTATGGACTTGGGACGGGTGAACAGATCCCGTCCGCAAATCAAGAATTGTCACAACAAATTAGACAAAAGTAACAGATGATTCAACAAAATAGAAACCGCTTACCGTTCCATTTCACTATCTTTGTCACATCAAAATAACTAAAAACTACATGTAATTATGTTTAGGCAATACAGATTGTTTCTTATTCTTGCCTTGTTGCTCACCACGTGCTGCTCGGTACGGGCATTGCCGGAGGGTGGCGAGAGCGACTACAAAGGTGTCTTTGCATTGTTAGACCTGAACCGTCCGGGACTGGAAAAGGTAAAGCAATGCTGTGAAAAGGGCGACTATGGACAAGCTTCCAAAGCGTTGCTCAACTACTATCGCTCACGCAAGGGCGTTGTCAATCCCGACATCGACCTGAACAACATCTCCGTGAGCAAGCGCGAGCAAAAATGGGCAGATGATGCCTTGGAGCATACATTTTATGTGCACGACGGCTATCAACCCTCGTTTAACTACGGCAAGGATATCAATTGGAAATATTGGCCGGTGAAAGACAACGAACTGCGCTGGCAGCTGCACCGTCACAAATGGTTCACGCCGATGGGTAAGGTGTATCAGAAAACCAAGGATGAGCGCTATGCCAAGGAATGGATGCTGCAATATTCAGACTGGATTGCCAAAAACCCCATGGCCGAGGTGACCAAAGACCAGTATGAAATGGATGCCAAAATCAAGGACGAGATCATCGAGAACGCTGCATTTGCATGGCGACCCTTGGAAACCAGTCATCGCGTGCAAGACCAGATCAACCAGTTCACGCTGTTTCTTTCTTCGCCCAACTTTACGCCCGAATTCCTGTTGGAGTTTCTCCAGAACTACTACAACCACGCCAACCATATCATGCACAACTTCTCTGAGAAGGGCAACCACCTGCTCTTTGAGGCTCAGCGGATATTCTATGCAGGCACTTTTTTCCCGGAGTTCAAGGATGCCCCGGCATGGCAGAAGCGCGGTATAGACATTCTGAACCGGGAGATTGGCAAGCAGGTCTATGACGATGGTGGGCAGTTTGAGTTGGACCCCCACTACCACTTGGCCAGCATCAACATCTTTTGCAGGGCCATCGCGGTGGCCAAGGCCAACCATGTGGAGCAACTGATCCCACAGTCCTATATTAATACGGTGGAAAAGATGATCGACTTCTATGCCAACATCTGTTACCCCGATTATACCAACCCCTGTTTCAGCGATGCCAAACTGGGCGACCCCAAGGCCGAGCTTAAGAATTTCCGCGAGTGGAGCAAAATCTTCCCGCAGAATGAGACGATAAAATACTTGGCAACCAAGGGGAAGCAGGGCACCATGCCCAAGCATCTATCCAAGGGCTTTCTCACGTCGGGCTTTTTCACCTTCCGCAACGGATGGGGAATGGATGCCACGGTGATGGTGGTCAAGGCCGGGCCGAAAGGCGAATGGCATTGCCAACCCGACAATGGTACTTTCGAGTTATGGTTTCATGGGAAGAAACTTTTCCCCGACAGCGGTTCGTATATTTACGGAGGAGACAAGGAGGTGCTGAAGATGCGCGACTGGTTCAGACAAACCACCGTTCACAACACACTCACCCTCGACCATAAGAACATAGAGACCACAGAGTCAAAGACGCTGCTATGGAAACCGGAAGGTGCAGTGCAGACCTTGGTTACGGAGAATCCCTCCTACAGAGACTTGCGCCACCGCAGAACAGTGTTTTTTGTCGACAACCGCTTCTTTGTCTTGGTCGACGAGGCACTCGGCAAGGCCACAGGCACGGTGAACCTGAACTATCATCTAACCGATGGAAAGATTGATGCAGGCCGCGACCACCTGAAAGTGACCACACAATATGACGACAACCGCAACGTGAGCATCCAGGGGTTCTCCGATCAGAAAGCGACCTTGGAAATCACAGAGGGCTGGTATTCGAAGGCCTACCGACAGAAGACCGCCCGCCCGTCACTCTCGTTCGATCTGAACAAGGCCAACGAGTCGCCGGTAAGATTTGTCACGGTCATCACGCCTTTTGCAGGAACCGACAAGAAAGAGAACGTTCAGGCCAAAATCCTCAAGGCTACCGACAGCGAATTGCAGGTGGAAATCAAGGTGAATGGCAAGAAGCAAGTGTTGAGCTGGACACGATAACACGTATAAACACAATAATAACCTCATAAAAAATTTAAAAAATGAAGACTAAAATAATCATTGCATTCTCCTTGTTGCTCACGATGGCAGCATCGGCAAAACCCAAGCAGGCCGACTGGATCAAGCATGCCATTGACGTATCTTCACAACAGCTTCTGTCTGCTGCCCAGCGCGTGGCACATACAGATTCCTTCCCCCGATCCATTTGGAGAGGATACGACGTGAACTTCTTGGAGCGACAGTTAGAGGCCAAGACCGACTCCTTCAAGCGAACACTCGTGGAGCTTCCCGGCAGCAACAAACTGAACACACTCCGTCTTTGTGATGTGTACGACTGGACCAGTGGTTTCTTTCCCGGAAGTCTGTGGTATGCCTACAAGCTCACCGGAAACAATGCGCTGAAGAACCAAGCCATAGCTTACACCGAGAAGCTCAATCCCCTGAGATATTACAAGAATACCCACGACCTGGGTTTCATGGTGGACTGTAGCTATGGGAATGCACTCAGGCTCTCTCCCAACGACACCATCAAGGCGGTGATCGTGGAAACGGCCGACAACCTCAGCGGTCGCTTTGACGAGCGCATCGGCTGTATTCGCTCGTGGGACTTCGGCACATGGAACTTCCCCGTCATCATTGACAATATGATGAACCTGAAGTTGCTGTTCGAGGCCACCAACCTCACCGGCAATTCGAAATATTACGATGTTGCCGTGAAGCATGCGCTCACAACAATGAAGCATCATTTCCGCCCTGATTTCACCACCTATCACGTGATCAGCTATAATGACGACGGAAGCGTGGAACAAAAGTGTACGTTCCAGGGCAAGGCAGACGACTCCTCGTGGGCTCGCGGACAGGCATGGGCGGTCTACGGTTATACAGACTGCTACATGGCAACCAAGAACCCCGTGTTCTTGCAGCAGGCCATCAACATTGCCAACATGATTATGAAACGGGTGAAGACGGCCGACTGCATTCCCTACTGGGATTATGACGCTCCGGTGACCAAGGAGACGCCGCGCGATGTGTCTGCGGCAGCCATTACCGCATCGGCTATGTTCGAGCTTTGCAAGGTGGCAGGGAAAGGCAACCCCTATTTCAAGTATGGAGAGACCATCCTGAAGAACCTTTCCTCACCGGCCTACCTTGCCCAACCCGGCACCAACGAGGGATTTGTCCTGATGCACTCCGTGGGCTCGCTGCCCAACGGCTCGGAGGTGGACACCCCCATCAACTATGCCGACTATTACTATCTTGAAGCACTCGACAGATACATCAACTTTTCGAAATAAGCACCATGACAAGATTTGCAATTGCATTGTCCATGACCCTTCTTCCCTTGGGTCTATGGGCAGCTAAACCCGAAAATCAATCGCGCATTTGGCTTACACAGTCTACGCTGATGAACGAAACCCGCGTGACGCCCTCGCCGCTCGACGGTGCCGTGGTGTCGGACAGGGCGGTGTCGTTCCAGTGGAAATTGGAAGAGGACAATGGCCGAGGAAGCGGCTTGGACGGCTTTGAGGTACAGCACAAGACGGACAAGAGCAAACTTCTCTACGCCCTGCGCTATGCCCGCACGAAAGATTTCAACAAGGACGCTGTGCAGGTTCAGACCCCATGGCCCTTCTACAATCCGGAGAAAGATTTGGCTCCGGGCGTGTGGTATTGGCAGTATGGTTATGTCAAGAAGGACGGCATCTCCTGGGGCAGCATTCAGAAGCTCACGGTAGAGCAACGCCCCGACAAGTTCCTGCCACCGTCTGCCCGGGAATTTCTTTCCAAAGTGCCTGCCACGCATCCGCGTGTGCTGGTGATGAAAGACGAGTGGGACGACCTGATCCAAAAAAGCAAGGGTAAACAAGAGTATCGTTGGTATTGCAAGAAGGCCGAGGAAGTGTTGAAGAAACCGATGAAAGCCGTGAACGACATCAACACGTCGCAGGTGCCCAAACTGAAAAATCAAATGCAAATCAAGGCTTTCCTCACCCGGGAGAGCCGTAGGATTATCGACAAGGAAGAGGCCAATTGCGAGGCGCTCATACGGGCTTACCTGCTCACACGCGACAAGCGGTATGCCCGGGGAGCCTTGGACCGCATACTCACGATGATAGACTGGGATAAAGACCCCAACGTGAAGGGCGATTTCAACGATGCCACCTTGCTGTCGCTTGCCTCCATGGCCTATGATTCTTTCTACAATATTCTGACTCCCAAGGAGAAATCAACCTTGTTTGAGGCCGTCAAGGAGAAAGCAACCAAATTCTACAACTCGTACAACAATGACTTGGAGATCTACATTGCCGACAATCATGTGTGGCAGATGACCTACCGTATCCTGACCATGGCCGCCGTCAGTGTGTATGGCGAATTGAACGAGGCGAACACCTGGTTGAACTACTGCTATAATGTATGGCTTGCCCGCCTGCCGGGACTGAACAAAGACGGCGCATGGCACAATGGTGACTCCTATTTCACCGTCAACACCCGTACCCTGATCGAGGTGCCTTATTATTTCGGCAAACTCACGGGATTTGACTTTTTCAAGGACCCCTGGTATCAGGGAAACGTGATGTACACCATTTTCCAACAACCGCCATTCTCCAAGTCGGGAGGAAACGGCAGCTCCCACCTCAAGGTCACCAGGCCTCGCCCCATCCGGGTGGGTTACTTGGATGCCCTGGCACGCCTGACGGGCAACAGCTATGCTGCTGATTATGTGAAGATAACCCTGCGTGAGGAACCCAACTATCTGAGGAAGGCGTTTCTCAACAAGCCCGGCGACCTGTCGTGGTTCAGGTTGTTGTGTGACAAGCCGTTGCCCACGGGAAAAGGCCTGAAGGATTTGCCCTCAGGCTATGTGTTCCCGCAGACGGGTCTTGCCTCTTTCATGACAAACTGGAGCGACTTCAAGCACAATGCCATGTGGAGTTTCAGGTCCAGCCCATATGGGTCTACCTCGCACGCCTTGGCCAATCAAAACGCTTTCAATACATTTTATGGCGGGAAATCCCTGTTCTACAGCAGCGGGCATCACGTTGCCTTCACGGACAAGCATGCCGTGTACTGTCATCGAGGCACAAGGGCGCACAACACGATATTGGCCGACGGCATGGGACAACGCATTGGTACCGAAGGCTATGGCTGGATACCACGGTCATACGTGGGCGACAGCATAGGATATGTCCTGGGCGATGCTTCCAACGCCTACGGCAAGGTTATCTCCAAACTGTGGCTGCAGAGAGGCAAGGAATCGGATTTGGATTATTCCCCGGCCAACGGATGGGACGAGAACCATGTCAAGACCTTCAGAAGACATATGGTGAACTTGGGTAACAGTGGACTCATCTTTATTTATGATGAACTGGAGGGCGACCGCCCCATCGTGTGGAACTATCTGCTACACACGGTGGCAGAACCCATACAAGCCAAGCAGGAGAACGATTTTGTACACGTCAAGGCTACGCATGGCGACGGTGTTTCAGACGCTTATCTTTTAGGTTCGGGACAGCTGTCCATAGCAGTAACCGATACTTTCTTTCTCAAGCCGGTGAGCTGGTTGCGAATGGATGAAAAGGGCAAGTTTGAAGAATATCCCAACCATTGGCACTTCACGGCAAACAGCGAGAAGTCGGCCGTCTATCGGTTTGCAACGATTATCGACACGCACAACAAGGCTTCGAAAGCTGTGAAGCCGACCTTAATCGGCAAAGATCAGATCAAGGTGGGCAACTGGATGATACGCCTGAACCTCGGGAAAATGAACGCACCGATGTTTGAGATAACAAATGCGGAAGGCAAAGACCGGATTTCCTATCATGGCGAAGAAACGATGATTCTCGAAAACGGGAAGCAGACGCTGTTGAGAGATGAGTTCCCGGAGTTGGAAATCTGATGGTATGATGAAATCAAATGATGACTACTAACGTTTCTCGGCGTTGGCGTCGTAGATGCCAATGACCGGGGAACGGCTATAACAACAGAAGATAAAACCTTAAATTCTTTATAAAATGGGAAGTACTAAAAACCTATTATTTATGGATAAATTCAAGAAATATGTGTTGATGTTTATCCTCGCTTTTGTCAGTGTTGTTGCAAGTGCACAAAGCCTGACCGTGACCGGTAAGGTGGTCGACAGCGAAGGATACGGAGTGATTGGGGGCAGTGTTGCCGTTAAAGGCGCAGCCAACCTCAAAACGGTTACTGATGCCAACGGTAACTATAGTTTGAAAGTGAACAATGCATCCAAAGATGTGCTTGAGTTCTCTTATGTGGGCATGTCACCTCAGGAAGTCAAAGTGAACAACCGAAGTGTGATCAATGTGACTTTAAAGGCCGACCCCTTGCTGCTGGACGAAGTCGTTGCCATTGGCTATGCCACGGTTAAACGTAAGGATTTGACGGGTTCGGTAGCTTCGATAGAAGGCAAGGAACTCTCAAAAGTTCCCACGAGCGACATCACCCAGGCCTTGGCAGGACGTATGGCCGGTGTGCAGGTGTTGCAAAGTGAAGGTGCCCCTGGGGCTTCTATTTCCGTCCGCGTGCGTGGTGGTATTTCCATTACACAGAGCAACGAACCATTGTATATCATCGATGGTTTTCCAAGCGAGGACGGCATGGCAACCCTCTCGCCTGCCGAGATAGAAACAATCGACATTCTGAAGGATGCTTCGGCAACGGCCATCTATGGTGCGCGTGGTGCCAATGGTGTGGTTGTGATCACAACGAAGAACGGAGCCAAAGGCGGAAAGTCGACGGTGACCTTTGACAGCTATATCGGCTTCAAGAAGATTGCCAAGAAATTAGATGTTCTTTCTCCTTACGAATTTGCCAAACTCGATTATGAGCGTCGGGTATTTGATAATGTAACCCAAGATGACTGGGATAAGGATATTACGGCTTATGAGAAAGTGTATGGAAAGTACAGCGATATCCAGGCCAACTATGGCAACCGCAAGGGATTGGACTGGCAGGACAAGACACTGGGACGCACCGCACTGACACAAAATTATCGTGTAGGGGTGTCAGGTGGAATCGGCAAGCTGAACTACAACCTGGCCTACTCTTATTATGACGAGGAAGGTGCGATGGTGTACAGTGGTAACAAGAAGCATAACATCTCTTTCAACATGAGCCACAAGCTGAATGACCGTCTGACTGTCAATGCACGTATCAGCTACGACCAGATGAAGGTTTATGGCATGGGGACGTCTGATGGAGGCGACCGATTCAACAAGATGCAGCACATTCTGCAGTATCGTCCTACCATAGGAATCAACGGTACTGATGATTTGTTGTTGGAGGACGAAGACCCTATCTTTGTCGATGATTCGGGCAATGTGATGCAGAACCCGTTGCTCTCAGCTGCGGAGGAAACCAATGATCGTCAATTCCGCACGTTCCTGGCAAACGGAGGCTTTACCCTGAAACTCTTCAAGGGTTTGTCATTCCGCAACACCACGGGCATGCGCTATCAGACACGTCGGAATGATGTCTTTTATGGTGCCAAGTCGATCGTAGCCAAGCGTTCGAGCATAAACGGCAGCATTCAAAATCTGGAATACGGCAGTTTCCAAACTTCAAATGTGCTGAATTATAAATGGTCAGGGAATGGGCACGATGTAACAGCCATTGTCGGACAGGAGTATGTTGATCGTTGGAACCGTAACTTCAAGGCGGCGGCCTCAAACTTCCCCAATGATGATATTGGCTTGGCAGACCTTTCACTGGGTTTACCGACGGCGGTTTCGTCCGGTGAGAACTATGACGACAAGCTGCTCTCATTCTTTACCCGATTCAACTATGGGTTCATGGATAAATATCTGTTTTCGGCTTCTCTTCGTGCTGATGGCTCCTCTAAGTTTGGTAAAAACAACAAATGGGGATACTTCCCGGCTTTCTCTGCCGCATGGCGATTGGGAGAAGAGGAATTTATCAAAAACCTGAATGTTTTCTCCAATCTGAAACTTCACTTGGGCTATGGTATGGCAGGAAACAACCGTATTGGCAACTATCTGAGCTTGGCCACGCTGGGGTCTGTGAATTATCCCAACGGAGATTCCACGCAGTCGGGATATGTATCCAAGCAGATTCCCAACCCTGACTTGAAATGGGAAGCCAACAAAACCTTTAACTTCGGTCTTGATTTTGGTTTCTTCAAACAGCGCCTGACGATTTCCCCAGAGTTTTATATCAATCGCAGCAGCAACTTGTTGCTCAATGCCAAGTTGCCAACCTCTGCGGGTTATAGCAGTATGGTCATTAATGCCGGTGAAACTGAAAACAAAGGGCTTGATCTGACCATCAATTCAATTAACGTGATGACCAAGAACTTTACTTGGAACACAGACTTGACCCTGTCTCACAACACAAATTCTGTCAAGAAGCTGACAGGTGAGAAGGTGCAATTGTGGGAGGCAAAATTTGGTTATGAACAAAACACGCACATTATCGGTGTGAACCAACCTCTGGGACAAATGTACGGATATGTGACGGACGGCTTGTATCAGGTGTCCGACTTCGACTATGACGCAGCCACCAAGACATATACCTTGAAAGATGGTGTGCCCTATGCGGGGAATAAGAAAAACGTGAAGCCCGGCATGTGGAAGTTCAAGAATGTAGATGGAAGTGAAGACAACAAAATAACCGAGGATGACAAAACGGTTATCGGAAACGCCTATCCCAAAGTTTATGGCGGTCTGAACAACACCTTCACTTACCGGGATTTTGACTTGAGCATCTTCTTGACCTATAGTATTGGCAATGATGTGCTGAACGCCACAAAACTGACAAACACAAAGACGGCTTTGCTCAATAAGAATGTATTGGCAGTGGCCGACTCTAAAAACCGCTGGGTTTTGGTCAACAAGTCAGGTGGACTGATTACTGATCCCAAGGAGATGGAAGAAATCAATCGGGGCAAAACCATCGCTGCAATCTATGACAACGAGATTGGTGACACCTATATTCACTCATGGGCTGTTGAAGACGGCTCGTTCCTGAAGCTCAGCAATATCACTTTGGGATATACATTCCCCAGAAAGATGATCAAGAAGATCGGTGTGAATAAGCTTCGCTTGTATGCCACCGGTTCTAACTTGTTGACATGGACCAAGTATTCCGGTTTTGATCCGGAGGTATCTACAATGGGTAACGCCCTGACACCGGGTGTCGATTTTGGAGCTTATCCAAAGAGCAGATCGTTTGTCTTCGGCATTAATTTAGCATTCTAAAGAACTTCAAAAGGATCATACAATGAAAATATATAAAGTCTTTGCACTTAGCATACTGATTGCAGCAGGTTTTTCTTCTTGCGAACTAACAGAAAAGCCTACTTCCTTCTATGAGAAGGACACCTATTTCAAGTCCACGGAACAAGCCAAAATGGCGGTTGTCGGAATTTATAACAGCCTGTCAACCTTGAACCATTATGGACAGTTTGAAATGGCCATGCCATCTTCGGATGACATCTACTATATTAAGGGAACCGGTACGGACAACACGCGCCGTGATATTGCCCATTATATGGTAAGCTCGACCAACAAATGGGTGGCGGACTTATGGAAATACAAATATATGGGAATTGACCGCGCCAACTTTGCCATTGATGGTATTCAGAAGATGGTAAATTATGAAAATGACCCTTATCTGAAAGACTTGCTGGGCCAAGCCCATTTCCTCCGTGCCTTCCTGGCATTTGACCTGGTCAAGTATTGGGGAGACGTTCCGTTCAAGACAAACTACACTTCTGGATATGATGGGGCTTTCAATGGCCGTGTGAATCGTGAGGAGATTTACGACCAGATCATTGCCGACCTGAACTTCGCCAAGGAGAATCTTCAGAAAGCCAATGCTTCGTCTTCGCCGGAAGTGGTCTCGCGAGGTGCTGCTCATGCCATGCTGATGCGCGTCTATCTCCAGCGTGCCGGCTATAGTCTACAGCAAGATGGAAAGCTGACGCGGCCGGACGAGGCGAGTAGGAAAAATTATTTCAACGCCGTTGTCTCTGAATGGTCTGCCTTGCAGAGCGAGGGCTATCACGGCTTTTATGATCAAGGATACAAGGAGTTGTTTGTAGGTTATTCCGCAGGCACCCTGAACTCCAAGGAGAGCCTGTGGGAAATTGCCTTCAACCCTACCGGATCCGGTTACAGGGACAATGCAGGAACATGGGCTACCTATAACGGGCCGGAAGTAGATGCACCCAAAAAGAATGCAACACCGGACGCGATGGGACGAGCCAATGCTTTCTTCCGCGTGCTGCCGGCGTGGAAAGGGTTCTTCGAAGACCAAGACGAACGCCGAGATGTCATGGTGTGCACCTATAAATACAAATGGGATGCAGACAAGGGCACGCATAAAAAAGTGGAGAATAAAAAACTCACGGACTGGTATCCCGGCAAATGGAGAAGAGAATGGATGCCCGGAGGATTTGTAGATCCCAATAACACGGGTGTGAACTATTGTCCGCTGCGTTATGCTGATGCTGTGTTGATGGCTGCCGAAGCCTACAACGAATTAGGCAACACACAGGAAGCGTGGAAGCTGTTGAACGCTGTGCGTACACGTGCACATGCAACTCCCATTACAGATGCTAACTACAATGAACTGATGAAGGCTCCAAAAGTATATAACTTGCCGTATATTCAGGATGGTGACGCCGCCGGAAAATTCCGCACGGCACTCTATTGGGAACGCGGATTCGAGTTGGCTTTCGAAGGCCAACGCAAATACGACTTGTTGCGTTGGGGAATCTTGGGCGATGCACTGAAGTATTTCCAGGATCACATGCACAAGTCACTCAAAGGCAAATATGTGGCCGGCGAGAAATTTGTCAAGGGTCAGCACGAGCTTTTCCCCATACCTTTAGGAGAAATACAGGCTAACCCAGCTTTAAAAAATCAGAACAATCCGGGTTACAAATAATGCGGTCTGGGAGTATGATGGAGAGAAAACCACTCATGATTCTCTCCATCTCCTTCTTCTGAAAATAAAAAATAAACCATAAGATAAATTCAACATGAATCGCTTATCCTATTTACTTCTGCCTCTGACTGCTGTGGGAATGTCATCTTGCAACACAACCAAAGAGGATGTGAAACGTCCGAATATACTCTTGATGATGACAGATGACCACACGACGCAAGCTATGTCGTGCTATGGTGGACATCTTCTCCAGACTCCCAATATGGACAGGATAGCCAAAGAGGGGATTCGCATGGACAACTGCTATGCAGTCAATGCGTTGTCCGGTCCGTCAAGGGCATGTATCCTGACTGGAAAATTCAGCCATATCAATGGGTTCACTGACAATTCCAGTACCTTTGACGGTGACCAGCAGACTTTCCCCAAACTGTTGCAGGAAGCCGGTTATCAAACGTCTATTATTGGCAAGTGGCATCTGATGAGCGAACCTCAGGGGTTCGACTATTGGTGCATTCTTACCGGACAGCGTGAACAAGGAGATTATTATAATCCGGATTTCAACGAAAACGGCAAGCAAGTTGTCGAGCAAGGGTATGTGACCGACATCGTGACAGACAAGGCCATCGAATATTTGGAAAAAAGAGATAAGAGCAAACCTTTCTGCATGATGTATCATCAGAAGGCTCCGCATCGTAATTGGATGCCCGCCCCACGGCACATGGGAATGTTCAACAACACCGTATTTCCTGAGCCTGCCACACTTTTCGACACTTACGAAGGCCGGGGCTCTGCTGCCAAAGAGCAGGATATGTCCATTGAACACACACTGAGAAACGACTGGGATCTCAAGTTGCTGACGCGTGACGAAATGCTGAAAGACACGACAAACCGCCTCTATCAGGTGTACAAGAGAATGCCATCTGATGTGCAGGATAAATGGGACTCGGTGTATGCACAACGCATTTCAGAATATCGCAACGGTAACCTCAAGGGCAAAGAACTTGTCAGTTGGAAGTATCAGCAATACATGCGTGATTACCTGTCGACTGTGGTAGCCGTGGACGAAAACATTGGAAGACTGCTCGATTATTTAGAGAAGACCGGAGAGTTGGATAATACCATCATTATCTATACTTCAGATCAAGGCTTCTTCCTGGGCGAACACGGCTGGTTCGACAAACGGTTCATGTATGAAGAATGCCAACGCATGCCGCTGGTCATCCGCTATCCCAAGGCCATCAAGGCCGGTAGTTTGTCAAAGGCCATCACCATGAATGTGGACTTTGCCCCTACTCTATTGGATTTTGCCGGCGTAGACATACCCGCAGATATTCAAGGGCAATCTTTTAAATCGATTCTGGAAAACGAAGGAAAGGTTTCGCCGGACTGGAGAAAGGCTGCCTACTATCATTACTATGAGTATCCTGCAGAACATTCGGTTAAGAGACACTATGGTATTCGTACCGCAGACTTCAAGCTGATACACTTCTATAACAATATTGACGAATGGGAGATGTATGATTTGAAGAAAGACCCGAACGAAATGACCAACGTGTTTGACAAGCCGGAATATGCCGCCAAACGGGCAGAACTGATGTCTCTCCTGAAGGAAACTCAAAAAAAATACAAAGATGATGACCCTGACGAAAAGAAGCATGAACTCTTCAAAGGTGATTATCGAAAAAATAACAAATAATTATAACGAAGACTATGGATAGAAGAACATTTTTGAAGCGTTCAGGCTGGTCTTTTCTTGGACTGGCAGCTTCCGGCAGTTTGTTGTCTGCATGCGAGCGGAGAGCTTCTATGGGCAAAAAGGTGATGCCCTCTGCCAGCAACCTGAAATATTTCTGGGGAGACTTGCACAACCATTGCAATATAACCTATGGGCACGGCGATATGCGCTCAGCATTTGAGGCGGCCAAGCAACAATTGGACTTTGTGTCTGTCACGCCTCATGCGATGTGGCCGGATATTCCCGGCGCAAACGATCCGCGTCTCAAGTGGGTAATCGACTATCATACTGGTGCGTTCAAGCGCTTGCGTCAAGGAGGCTATGAGAAGTATGTGGCCATGACCAATGAATATAACAAGGAGGGGAAATTCCTAACCTTCGTTAGTTACGAAATACACAGCATGCAACATGGTGACCACGTAGCCCTGAATTATGATCTGCATGCACCCTTGGTGGAATGCACCTCTGTAGAAGATCTGAAACAGAAGCTCCGTGGACAGAAGGTATTTATCACTCCGCATCACATGGGTTATCAAACCGGCTACCGTGGCTATAACTGGAACTTCTTTACCGAAGGAGAGCAGACCCCATTTGTAGAAATGTATTCACGTCATGGATTGGCAGAAAGCGATCAGGGCGACTATAATTATCTGCACGACATGGGGCCTCGCCAATGGAACGGCACCATCCAGTGTGGATTGGAACAGGGCAAGAAGTTTGGCATCATGGGGTCTACAGACCAACATGCAGGCTATCCGGGCAGTTATGGCGACGGACGCATCGGTATTCTTGCGGAGTCGTTGACCCGCGACAATCTTTGGGAAGCCATGAAGCGCCGCCATGTCTGCTGTGCTACGGGCGATAAGATCAATATAGATTTCCGCTTGAATGATGCTTTCCCGGGTGATGTGGTTCGGGGGAACAGCCGCCGCATCTACCTGAATGTTGAAGGCGGAAGCTGCATTGATTACATTGATATCGTCAAAAACAGGAAATGCGTTGCCCGCCTGAGCGGACCGTTGTTGCCTGAGATGCCGGAAGGAGACATGGTGCGCTGCAAGGTGAAGGTAGACTTCGGGTGGAACCGTGAAGAAAAATATGTGCACTGGCAGGGAAAGCTGTCTGTAAGCAAGGGGAAAATCAACCATGTTGAACCTTGCTTCCGTGGTGCTGCCTTCACCTCTCCACAACCGGGCGAGACGGAGTTTGAAACTAAGGTCAACCGCATCCTATCTGTTACGGACAAGGATACGGAGCTGGACATGTACAGTTCTAAGAATCCCAACACGACCACTCCTGCCATGCAAGCCGTTATTCTCGATGTAACGATGCCTAAAGACGGCATGATTACGGCTGAATTCAATGGCAAAAAGTTTGAGCATTCACTTGGTGAACTTCTCGAAGGCTCCCGTTCACATTTTATGATTGGCTGGCTGAGCGAGGCGATTCTCTTCAACCGCGCAATGCCGGAGAGTTGCTTTACGATGGAGCACTACATGGAAGACACCAAGCCCGAAAGAGATACGGATTATTATTATGTCAGGGTTCGCCAGCGCGACGGCCAATGGGCATGGAGTTCTCCGATATGGGTGGAAAGAACTTAATGGTTCCTAATTTGATACATGATGGAATATGCAATAGGAATTGATTTAGGTGGCACATCTATAAAATATGCTTTGGTCAATCAAGCGGGTGATCTTCTCCTTGAGGGAAGATTGCCCTCTTTGGCCCATGTTTCAGCTGAGAAAGTCATAGAACAGCTGACAAAAGCCGCTACATTATTAAAAGATGAAGCCATCAAACAAAAACTTAAGGTACGGGGGATCGGACTTGGTACACCCGGAATCGTAGACGAGAGTAACCGTATAGTGCTCGGAGGTGCAGAAAACATTGTCGGCTGGGAAAACATCGATGTGGCTTCTCTGTTGGAAGAACAAATGAGTTTGCCGGTAAAGGTTGGAAATGACGCGGGCATGATGGGTTGGGGTGAGATGAAATTCGGCTCAGGGAAAGGCTATACTCATGTCGTGTTTCTAACTGTAGGAACCGGTATTGGCGGGTCTGTCTTTATCGATGGCAAACCTTTCAACGGCTATGCCAACCGGGGTATGGAGTTGGGGCATGTGCCGTTGATAGCCAATGGCGAGCGTTGTGCCTGCGGAGCAGTAGGCTGCTTGGAGCATTATGCCTCGACGTCTGCTTTGGTGCGCCGTTTCCGTGCATTGGCCCAAGAACGCCATCAAAGTTTCGATGCCGAAATCAACGGCGAGTTAATCGTCCGCTTATACCAGGAAAACTTCCCGACAGCTGTCGAATGTATGAACGAGCACTTCTATTATTTAGGGAGGGGAATCGCTGGGTTTGTCAACATATTCAGCCCCCAACGAATCGTGATAGGTGGAGGCATAGCCGAGGCGGGCACATTCTATATAGAGAATATCAGGAAGGTTGTGCGAGAGCATGTCATAGCCGACTGCGCCTTGAATACAGAAATCGTAGTAGCATCATTAGGGAATAGAGCCGGACTTGTCGGAGCGGCATCATTATTCCTATAAAAAGACGAAAGAAATGAAAAACAACAAGAGATGGAATATGTTGGTACTCATCATGATGTTTTGGTTCACCATCTCATTTATTACCAACATTCTCGGGCCGTTAATTCCTGACATTATCCACAACTTCAAGTTGAAAGACTTGGCCATGGCAGGATTTATTCCGACCTCTTTTTTCCTGGCCTATGCCATTATGTCGATTCCGGCAGGTGTATTGATCGATAAATTCGGGGAGAAGCTTGTGTTGTTCACAGGGTTCCTGATGCCTTTTATCGGGACCACCCTATTTGCATGCTTCCCTTCTTATCCGGTGTTGCTGCTTTCCTCCTTTATCATAGGACTGGGAATGGCGATGTTGCAGACCGTTCTCAATCCCCTTCAGCGCGTTGTAGGCGGAGAAGAAAACTACGCTTTTGTAGCAGAATTGGCACAGTTTGTATTTGGGGTGGCCTCATTTATCAGTCCTTTGGTCTACACTTGGATGATCCATGCCCTTGAGCCGGGAGTCTATCAGCACGGGCAGAATTTCCTTCTGGATATGCTGGCCAGCATGACTCCCAACGATCTTCCCTGGGTTTCCTTGTATTGGATATTTGCAGCGTTGTTGCTGGCTATGCTACTCATCGTGTCTTTCGTTCGCTTTCCGCATATTGAACTGAAAGATGATGAACGCAGTGGCTCTTCCGATTCCTATAAGAGATTGTTCCGCCAGAAATACGTGTGGCTCTTCTTTTTGGGCATCTTTTGTTACGTTAGCACAGAACAAGGTGTTTCTATTTTCATGAGTACTTTCCTGGAACAATACCATGGCATTGACCCCAAAACAGTGGGTGCACAGAGCATCAGTTACTTCTGGGGCTCGATGACAGTCGGGTGCCTTGTTGGTATGTTTTTGCTGAGATTGATAGACAGCAAGCGCCTGTTGCAAATCTCCGGACTGCTCTCCATCACTTTGCTGCTGATTGCCCTGTTTGGCCCGACAAGCGTTGCGCTGTGGGCATTTCCGGCCATTGGTTTCAGCATTTCCATGATGTACTCCATAGTCTTCTCCCTGGCTCTGAACACAGTGACCCAAAACCATGGTTCCTTTGCCGGCATTCTCTGTTCCGGAATTGTCGGAGGTGCAGGGGGGCCGCTGCTGATCAGTCTCTTGTCCGATGCGACGTCATTGCGTACGGGAATGCTCTTAGTGATCCTTTTTATGGGATACATTACATTCATCGGTTTTTGGGCAAACCCGTTGATCAACAACAAAACTGTAACACTAAAAGAACTGCTGGGCTTCGCGAAGCGGAATTAAGGTCTGCTAATCAATAATAACCATGCAAGCTCGTGGTATGGCAAAAACTCCTGCAAGTCCATCGAATTTGACGATAATACTCTTTTTGAAGTCTCTCGACCCTGTTTTTTCAAAAAAGAA
>NZ_GG704780.1:547989-646720 GCF_000160535.1 Hallella bergensis DSM 17361
AGGATGCTGACTTGATGGACGACTTACTTTTCATAACGACTTGTCCCTTGGTTTCTGCCGTAAAGTTACGAATCCATCTTGAAATTATCGACTCTGAGACCGGAATAATTCTCGAAATATTCCTCCCGTCCATATTTTCATGGATATAGAGGCGGATTGCTGCAGCATAATACTGATTTCTTTTCTTGCAATTGTACTTCCACATCATTGTTGACTATGAGCGTCAACTTTTTTTAGGGAAAGACATCATCATGAAGGGTTAAACATGTTGACAAAATGTCTTCAAATTTTCGCTAATTTGAAAATAAGTTTGCCTCCGCTCGAAATACGCAAAATCTGCGGTAGTTTGTAAACGGCTGACGGTCAGCGGTTTTGAAAAAACGAACTTCTTACCCCTGTTTTTTCACCTGCGATTGAGTATCGAACGGCATGGCGGAAAAGCCTCAACCGCCGTGCGATTGAGGTTCTTCCGCGCAGCCACAAAGGCCTAACCGCCCAGTGAGAAGGTTGCAATCGCAACAAACTTACGCATTTGGGAAATGCCGGGCTCGGCTATGCCGAAAAAAGATGGCGCTTTTCTCTCTGGATGACTCGAAAATTATGCTCCAAAAACGGTAATTATATTTTACCATTTTTGAAAGTGCATATGCTTAAATGAATGTCCGCAGCAGTTACCGTTACTTCTTAATCTTCAAAACCGGAGCAATACTGTTCACTGGTTTTGGAAGATTAACTACTAATCCCTCGGACGTTTGTTGCGTCTTAATCCTACCGTATCCCAACAGTTCAACATCATTGATTTTTCGTGTCAGTCCCGATTTTCCCTTGGCTAATGACTTGATGATGAGTTGTCCACTCTCCGGCCACCCCATGGCTGTAGCATAGAGATATTTCGAAGTCTGGTTGAACCGGATATCCTTCCACGTCATGTTGCCATACATCCCATCGTTGAATCCCTGTGCATTCAGTTTGATATTCGCTTCAGCTACAGGACCTTCGCCAAAGAGTTTCCAGGGTCGCGTGCCGATAATCGACTCTTTGTTGACTTGCATCCATTCGCCCAACTCATCAAGCACCTTGGCTTCCTTGTCGTCATAGGTACCATCAGCACGCAACGGAATGCTCAGCAGCAGGTTGCCATTCTTGCTGACAATATCCACCAACTGTTTCACGACTGTTGCCGCAGACTTATAACCATTGTTTTCATAGATAGAAGTGTTGTAGTGCCACCCTCCTATACAGTTGCACGTTTGCCACGGCTCATCGATAATCTGATTCGGCGCACCGCGCTCTACATCCCACGTGATGGCTTTGCGCTGTTCCTCGTTGAGAATCTTCCCAAACATCACAGAGGTTTCCTTTCCCTTGTGGGTCTGGGCATTATGATTGTAGAAGTGAGCTGCTATTTTCAATCCGGCATCACTGATTTGATGAAAGGGAATCACCGTCACGTCAAAATAAATCAGGTCGGGATTATACCTATTGATGGCATCGAGGCAGCGGTCGTAGAAATTGGTGACGAACTTCTGAGATGGTAGCGCAGCCCCGTTCGACCAATCCCACTGACTGTGAATCTGTCCATTGTTCCAGCTGCGGTCGCTCATGGGGTGGTCTTGCTGGTAGAGATCCTGCGGGTCGAGCCCTTCCCACCATTTTCCTTTCCCATCGGCCTTGGTCATCTTGCCGTCATAGTAGACACCGGCCTTGGGACCACGCTGGTCGTAACGTTGTGCTGGCTCATACCATGTCCAGGCATGGTCGGCATGGAAACTGATGCCAAAAGGCAACCCATGCTTGCGAGCCGCTTGGGCCCACTCTCCCACCACATCACGCCGGGGACCCATATTCTTGGCGTTCCATGGCTGATATTTGCTGTCCCATAGATCGAAATTGTCATGATGATTGCCCAAGACAAAGAAATACTGGGCACCCACCTTCTTGTATTTCTCCACTAATTTGTCAGGATCCCAGTTCTCTGCCTTGAACAAGGGAAGCAGGTCCTTGAACCCAAACTCTGAAGGATGGCCATAGTGTTCAACATGGTGTTTGTATTCGCGGCTTCCTTCCATATACATCGAGCGAGCCATCCAGTCTCCCGTACCTTCAACACACTGTGGTCCCCAATGTGCCCAAATCCCAAACTTCGCATTGCGGAACCACTCCGGAACCCTGTGCTGACGAAGCGACTGCCATGTAGGTTGATATTTCCCCGTGGCCATCTTTTCATGAGCCTCAGACACGGGAACTTGAACTTCCTGTGCCTCTACGTTCAACGCGAAAAGGGTTCCACAAACCAATAATAATCGTTTGATTTGCATATTGCTATTCCATGATAAGTTTCACGATGTTGTCATTCACCCTATCAAAACAGGTCGTTGCTTCTCCATTCATTGAAATGAGTGAGCATACTCACTTATTTTCCAGCGTGATGACGACATTGTTCTTCTTCACATCCTTATAGTTGGTGAATACCGCATCTTTCTTGGCAATGATATGCACATTCTCAAGATTGATGTTCTCGATGGGCATCTCGGGCAGACCGTTGAATTCCATAGCCCTCCCCGCACCGTAGCAGACGATGTTCCGGATGTCGATATGGCGGAAGATAGGCGTCTCCCCTGTGACTGGCATCTTGCTGACGTTGTCGGGATTGTCGCCGTCTGCCAACATCTCTGCCACCGACTTCCCACCATAGTACATGTTGAACGTAATGGCATCTGTCTTGATATCAGTCATCGATATGTCGTGGATGAAAATATTCTCGACAATACCTCCACGTCCACGCTTCGACTTAAAGCGTAGCCCCACATCGGTGCCCAAAAACTGGCAACGCTTGACCAGAATGTTGCGCACACCGCCACTCATCTCCGAACCGACAACAAAACCACCATGTCCGGCAAATACCGTGCAACCGTCAACCACAACATTCTCACATGGACGACCGCGCTTTCTTCCACTCTCGTCCTTACCGCTCTTGATACAGATGCCGTCATCGCCCGCGTCAAACTTCGAGTTGACAACAAGAACGTTTTTGCACGACTCCAAATCAAGGGCGTCGCCATTCTGGGCATAAGAGGGATTGCGGGCAAGCACACCGTCGATAATCACATTCTCACACATCAGCGGATGGATGTTCCATGCCGGGGAGTTCTGGAATATCACATCCTTGAGCAATACATTCTTGCAGTTCACCAGACTAACCATCACGGGGCGCAGGAATCGCTTGATGGCGTTCCACTCTTCATCTGTCTCTGCCCTGGGCACGTTCATGTCGGCATTCTTCTCGGCATCGGCATAGGCCTGGTTGGGTACCCAATAGCCCTTCTTCGCCTCCACGCCACCAGGGCGTGCCAGTATTTCCTTCCACTGCCCATCAGTCACCTTCCCTCTTTTCACAGGACGCCAGAACTGTCCATTGCCGTCAATAACACCCTGTCCGGTGATGGCAATGTTCTTTGCGCCGTTAGCCGAGAGTGGCGACTGGCACCTGCGTGTTTCCAACCCCTCGAACGAGGTTTTTATCACAGGATAAAGCGACTCGTCGCCAGAAAACTGGATGACGGCACCCACCTCCAAATGCAAATTGATGTTCGACTTGAGCACGATTGGCCCGGTGAACCACACGCCGCCGGGTACAATCAGCTTGCCACCCCCTTGTTCACTGAGTTTGTCGATAGCCTTGGCAAAGGCTTCTGTACACAAGGTCGTCCCATCGCCCACTGCCCCAAAGTCCTTGAGGTTGACCTGGCGGTCAGGAATCGCCGGAGCCTTGAGCTCTTGCATTTCAAAGGGTAGGTTCTGGGTATATTTCTGATAACGGTTCTCTTGAGAGCAACAGTTTTGTGCTTGCGCTGTCAAGGCTAACGACACAAAAGTGATGCATAAAAGTTTCTTGATCATTTGCTTTTGTAAATTTATTTTTAAGATAGTTGAGAACTTATTTTAGGGAAACTAAGATTATTGCAAATATAAAGCTATATCTGGTCATTTAACGGTTCGCCACTCTTTTTTATCTTTTTTTAACAACAAATCCGATCGAGCGATTTTCATAAGCACAGCCTAATATTGTTCTAATTTTCTCTAATAATCATAAAAAACAAAATAATGAGATAGGTGATGTGAAAAAACCTTGCTGTTTAAAAGAAAATAGTTTAACTTTGCATGAAGTTAATTCATAATTACCCACAAAGTTAATATGGATATGATTGGATCTTCGTTGTTCAACAAGATCTGTCAAGGATAGTTAAATCATGAACAAGAAAATATTCATCCCTCTCATCCTGCTCATCCTGCTACTTGCAGGCGGCATGGCATGGTTGTATTTCAATCTCGATAAGCAGAAGAAAGAAAAAGAAGAGATGGTACAACTTGCCGAACTCGACAAGAAGGAAATGGAAAACGAGTACCAGCAGTTTGCCCGCCAGTACAGCGAGATGAAAACGCAAATCAACAACGACTCGATTGTTGCCCAACTGACGCGGGAGCAGGAGAAAACCCAGCGCTTGCTCAAAGAATTACAGCAAACCAAAAGCACGGACGCCCGCGAAATTGCCCGACTGAAAAAGGAATTGGCTACCATGCGAGCCGTTATCCGCAGCTATGTCATTGAGATTGATTCGCTGAATCGCCTGAACCAAAACCTCACAGCTGAAAACACTCGCATCAAAGGGCAGTATGAGGAGGCCAACAAGCAGATTGAAGGTTTGAGCACTGAGAAGCAAAACCTTTCTGAAAAGGTGGCCATAGCCTCACAACTTGATGCCGTAGGTATCAATATGACCGGCATGGATAAACGCAACCGAGCCACAAGGAAGTTGAAGAAGACCAAGGCCTTGCAAGTGAACTTCTCCTTGGCCAAAAATGTCACCGCACCGAGCGGAATGAAAACCATATATGTGCGCATCAACACCCCCACGGGTGCTCTTCTTGGCGGAGCCGGAACATTTCCCTATGAAAACAAAAACCTGCAATGCTCGATGAAACGCACCGTGGAATACAATGGGAAAGAGACTCCTATCACTCTTTTCTGCAACATCGACCAAGCCTTGCAAGCAGGCACATACCGCGTCAGCATATTCGCTGATGGCAATATGATAGGCAGCCAAAGCTTTGTGTTAAAATAAAAACAATGCAATATGATGAGGAAAGTATCTTTCACCATTTTATTACTAAGCACCTTCATATCGGTTCACGGACAGCGCGTCCTCACACTTGATAGTTGCAGGGCGCTGGCTCTGCGAAACAACAAGCAGATCAATATCTCCCGCCTTAAGCAAGATGTCGCCATGAACACCAAGAAGGCCATGCGCACCAAGTATTTGCCTAAGGTGGATGTGGTGGCCGGCTATCAGCTGACAAGCCGGGAGGTCAGCTTGCTGAGTGATGACCAGAAAACCAAGCTCAGTAACATTGGAACAGGAAGTCTACAGAAAATCGGCTCCACGCTGTCCACGAGTCTTAACGGACACGTTCAGGACTGGGTGAAACAAGGTGTTATCTCGCCACAGCAAGCCCAGCGGCTCGGCATGATGATGCAGCAAATCGGCAACGGCCCCATTGCCCAGCATTTAGGCGCCATCGGCAACTCGATCGGCGAACAGATTGTCAATGGATTCCGTACCGACACCAGAAATATGTTTGGCGGAGCTGTCATGTTGCGTCAGCCCATCTATATGGGTGGAGCCATTATCGCAGCCAATCGCATGGCAGATATCTCCGGGAAAATGGCCGCCGATGATGTCAGCCTCAAAACCCAGGCCACACTCTATGATATTGACCAAGCCTATTGGACTGTTGTCTCCCTGAGACAGAAACATAAGCTGGCCAACAGCTATCGTGACTTGGTTAAGAAGTTAGACGATGATGTTGCGAAAATGATTAAAGAGGGCGTTGCCACCCGTGCCGACGGACTTCGAGTAGACGTGAAAGTTAACGAGGCCGACATGCAAATCACACAAGTAGAAGACGGATTGTCGCTGGCCAAGATGTTGCTCTGCCAGCTTTGCGGCTTACCCATGGACGAGGATATCAAACTCGCTGACGAAGACAACGAGAATCTCAACGCCAACGTCATCGCAGCCACTGGCTTCGTCCCCGACTCCACGCTGACCAGCAGACCCGAAATCAGACTGCTGCAAAACGCCGTGGAACTCAGCACTCAGAAATCCAAACTGATTCGGGCAGCCTATCTGCCACACGTAGCCTTAACTGGGGGATACCTGATTACCAATCCCAACTCCTTTAACGGATTCCAGAAAAAATTCGACGGGATGTGGAATGTGGGCGTTCTGGTTCAGATTCCCGTATGGAACTGGTTCGAAGGCAACTACAAGGTCAAGGCCGCAAAATCCAGCACCAGCATTGCCGCTATGGAACTTCGCGAAGCCCGCGAAAAGATTAACCTGCAAATTGCCCAAAGCCGGTACAAAGTATCTGAAGCCGAGAAGCGATTGTCCATGGCCGAAAAAAACATCAAAAGTGCTGAGGAAAACCTACGCTGTGCACAAATCGGCTTCCGGGAAGGAGTTATGGAATCTACGGATGTCATGGCCGCACAAACGGCATGGCAAAAGGCACAAAGCCAAAAGATTGATGCCGAAGTAGAGGTAAAGCTTAGCCACGTCAACTTGAAAAAAGCACTCGGAATTCTCAACTAAATTATTTTATCAACATAAAAATTATAAAACTACTATATCATGTCAGCCAAAACACAGCATAACAACATTCTTCTCGCCGTATTGGGATTTGTCATTGTCGTGACGATAGTTGGTCTCATCGGCTTTCTAACACTCGACAAGACCGACGAAATCATTCAGGGAGAAGTTGAAGTGGCAGAGTATCGCGTGAGTAGCAAACTGCCGGCCCGCATTCTGGAGTTGCGCGTTAAAGAGGGCGACTACGTTCATGTGGGCGATACCCTGGCCATTCTCGAAATGCCGGAGCTGGATGCTCAGAAGAAAGTGGCTGAAGCAACCAAGGGTGCTTCAGAAGCTTTGAGCGACCTCGCCGAGGCCGGAGCACGCAAAGAGCAAATACAAGGTGCCTACCAACTCATGCAACAAGCCAAGGCAGCGGCAGAAATCGCCAAGAAGAGCTACACGCGTGTACAAAACTTGTACGACGAGGGTGTGATGACGGCGCAGAAACGCGACGAGGCCTACGCGGCCTACAAAGCCGCAGAAGCTCAGGTGGCCGCAGCAAGAAGCCAATACGAAATGGCAAAGAACGGTGCCCGCGAGCAGGAAAAAACCGCAGCCAAAAAGAATGCCCAGGCAGCCAAGGGAGCCGTGGATATGGTGAATTCCGTACTGCGTGAAACCGTACAGACTGCCACGATAGCAGGAGAGGTTAGCTCCATCTATCCCAAAATTGGTGAATTGGTGGGCAGCGGTTCCCCGATTATGAGCATCTCGATCCTAAACGACACGTGGGGAACGTTCAACATACGTGAAGACCAACTGAACGGAATGAAAATTGGCGATACGTTCACCGCATATTCACCGGCTTTCAACAAGGAGGTGAACATGAAGGTTTACTATATCAAGGATCAAGGAGCCTATGCGGTTTGGAAAGCCACAAAAAGCAACGGACAGTATGACTTAAAGACCTTTGAAGTGAAAGCACGCTTCAACGACAAGTTCGAAGGGCTTCGTCCCGGCATGTCATTGATCATCAAGAAATGAGAGAACTAATAAGCAGAATCTACCGCATAGCATTACGTGAGATGGGAATCATGCGCCAAAATCCCATCTACGGCTTCTGCACGATTGTATTTCCCATTCTGCTGATTGTATTTTTCACAACGCTAATGGGCGAAGGACAACCGTCCAATATGCCCGTTGGGGTTGTTGACCAAGACAACACGCATACCACACGCTCGTTGGTCAGGCAGCTCGATGCTTTCCAATCCACTCATGTTGTAGGATATTATACCAACATGAATGAGGCGCGGAAAGCCATCCAGCGCAATGAAATCCAAGCCTTCCTCGTCATTCCCAAAGGCACCACCAGCGGGTTGATGACGCAGAATCAACCCAAAATATCTTTCTATTACAGCAACGTCACCCTCCTGTCCGGCTCCATGCTCTACAAAGATCTCAAGACCATCGCCGTGCTCGGTTCAGCCGGGGCAACCTCTGCCAAACTTGCCGCCACGGGAAAAACCAACCGTGAAATCAAAGCAGCGTTGCAACCCATCGCCCTTGACGTACACATGGTTCAAAACCCGTGGAGCGACTATAATGTTTACCTCTCCACAACCATGGTGCCCGCAGGCATCATGATTCTGATCTTGCTGCTCACCCCCTACTCCATCGGCACCGAACTCAAATTCCATCGTTCGCGCCAATGGATCAAGATGGCCGGCGGCAACATGAATGTCGCCCTGATCGGTAAACTCATTCCACAAACGCTGATTTTCCTGACCGTGATGTATGGATTCTCGTTTTATATTTTCCATGTGCTGCAATTCCCTCACCCCGGCGGCATTATCCCCATCCTGTTGTTAGGACTGCTGACCGTGCTCTCGGCTCAGGCGTTCGGCGTGTTTGTCTTTGGGCTGATGCCCTCCCTGCGCATGTCCCTGTCGGTTTGCTCGCTATGGGCCGTTGTGGGCATATCCGCCAGTGGAGCCACCTTCCCCATCTTCGCCATGGACACCCCGATTCAGAGTATAGCCCAAATGTTTCCCCTACGACATTACTACATGGTCTATCAGATGACCATCTTGAACGGCTATCCCCTGACCTACGCATGGTTTAACATCATGGCCTTCTGCATATTCATTTGCCTGCCCATTTTTACGGTCTACAACATCAAACGGGCCATGCTCATCTATACCTATATCCCTTAGAATGGACAAAGAAAGCTTGCTCTATAGAATAAAAGAAGGCATCTCGGATACATGTTATATATGGCTCAAGGAGATGCGAAGCACCATCACCGACGAGGGTGTGCTCATTTTCTGTATTCTCGTGCCACTTCTCTACCCCCTGCTGTATTCATGGATCTACAACAACGAGGTGGTGAGAAAGGTGCCCGTGGCAGTCGTAGACCTGTCCCACTCCAATGCCTCCCGCCAGTTTATTCGCAATTTCAATGCCTGTCCGGACACTCGTGTGGCCTACCACTGCACATCATTAGACGAGGCAAAGGAACTAACCGGTAAACAACAGGTTCACGGAACATTATATTTCCCAGCCGATTTCGAGAAGAAACTGAACCGAGGAGAACAAGCCACCGTAAGTTTGTATGCCGACATGAGCCTGATGCTCACCTACAAGGCCATCCTGATGTCGGCCCAGACTGTTGCATCCGAAATGGGTTCGGAGATACAGGCCAAACAGGGAGGCGGCTTTACCAACCGCGACGACGAGGTGGCCACGCTACCGCTCGAATATGAGGAAGTGCCCATCTTCAACACCACCGTCGGCTATGGCAACGCCATTCTGCCCGGTGTGCTCATGCTAATCTTGCAGCAAACGCTGATGCTGGGTATTGGATTGGCCGCCGGAACGGCACGCGAAAACAACCGATACAAAGACTTGGTGCCTATTTCCAAACACTACAATGGTATCTTCCGCATTGTCTTGGGCAAGTCGATGTGCTATTTCATGATCTATGCCGTCATGGGAACCTACTTGGCTCTGGTCATTCCCAAGCTGTTCGGGTTTATATCTTTGGTGTCGGCCAAATCGCTATTCATGCTGTTAACGCCTTACATTCTCTCCTGCATATTCTTCAGCATGGTGCTCTCGTGTTTGGTGAGATACCGCGAAAATGTTTTCCTACTCATCGTCATCACGTCCCTGCCCTTTCTTTTCATGTCGGGGTTGAGTTGGCCTCAATACAACATACCGGGCTTCTTGCAAGGTGTGGCCTACCTCGTTCCATCGACATTTGGCATACGCGGATTCCTCCGAATATCGTCCATGGGGGCCGAACTGTCCGATATTCAGTTTGAATACCAAGCCCTCTGGATTCAAGTGCTGCTCTATTTCCTACTGACCTGTGCTGTTTACAGATACCAGATTAACCGCACCAGATATCATGCCTACGAACACTTGCAAATGCTGAAGGAAAAAGCCATCCAGGCTAAGCAGAAAAAATTACGCGAGAAAGAAGCGCTGCGCTGATAGAACTGGTCTAAAGATGTGGCAGACCTGTTGTGGAAAGCCATCCATGAGAGGAAACGAACATCCTACGGATGTAATCTGTATTTTTGATTTAGCCGTAATAGCAACAGTATGTAGGATATGGATGCATGATGACTTTAATGTAATTCAAAATCCGTGTAGAAGCACTACGAGGTTTCCGATATGTTGCTTTTCAACTGTCGAAAAGAGAAGAAGGCAGTCCAAAGACCGCCTTCCATATTATCTTTTTAAGTTCCGATTATCGGTGTGCAGGCTGCTTACAGCCAGTAACCTTTTTCAGAGTGGGGTTTCTTGTTATAGATTAAGTCTATAAACTCCTGCAAGGCGTCTTTCCACGACAGGCCAAACGTATCCATAAAATAATGCACTACCCTATTGCTGTCGTCATCAAGACTATCCTCGGCTATAGTGCTCAAGTCAGTATCGTTGTCTATATCCTCGTCGAAGAGGCTGGCGTCCTCTCGTTCCATGTAGATAACGAACGGAATCTTGAAGTCGATGTCAGTCACACCATTCAGCAATAAACGGTTGGAGAGGTCGTAATAAGGACGCGGTTTGCCACCGTCGAAGAATTTCGACTTGTAACCGTGATAGAGCTGAATGCGAAGGTTGAATTGCTTTCTGCTCTTCAAAAAGCGCAGCACACCCTTGAAGCCAACGGGGTCTTCTTTGCCTATAATCTTCCCTCCTTCCTTCGTCGTTTTGTTCCAAGGATCGGTATCGCAATAGAGATAGTCGAAGAGCTTTTCGGTTTGGTTGTCGTCAGCCTCAGCCTTGCCGTATTTCATCGTCTTTACATCCTCAGCAGTGAAGAAGTGCTGATGTATCTTACGCTGGTCCTCAGTCTGGAACTGGTCGGTAATCTCCTTTCCGGACGCATTGTAGTAGTGAATAAAGAGCATATATACAGGAGCCGGCTCACCATCATACCAGTCTGCCTTCTGCACGTAGAACTTTTCCTGGCCGTCCTTGCCAAATTCCCATTTCTTGGTTGCAGGATTCAGCTGCCAGACGATCTTCTGCACCGTTTTGATATGCTTGGCCTCAGTGTCCGGATTTTGATGTGGTCCTCCCACGTCCTGAATGCTTTTCCACTTGGAATGCAGATGGCAGTCCACGAGTATCAACTCCACTTTAGCCGGATCCTCATGCAACTTGTGTTCTACTTCGGGTGTCGGTTCGTCCACATCGTTGCTGCACGATGTGAAACCTGTGAATGCAAGCAAAGCCCCAAAGGTTATTGCTGCCATTTTCATGTTCAACTTTCTTGTTTTCATTTTCTTCTTTATTTCATTGTTTAAATTCATATTTCGATATCATGTTATGTTTTGTTCTTTCTTTCCAATCAAAAAATCCAACTTATATTGCACTGCAGGTCGCGTCCCATGTCGTGTGCATAGTAACGTGCCCGATTGGTGTACTCCTTATATTCTTTATTGAATAAGTTGTCGCCGAGGAGTGTCACCGTCAGTTTCTGCTGCCGCCCCACAGGAATAGTCATACCCAGTTCCAATCCGAAGAGATTGTAGGCTGCAGGTGTCGTGTCGATCAAGTCGGTAGCCGGGTCGAAGCGGGTCTGCTTGCCCACAAAGCAATGACTTACGCTCACATAGGGCAGCCATCTGAGGTGAGCCGGTGGTGTCCACGTTAATTGATTATGAAGATGTGCCGACGGGATATAGGGCAAATAGTTGCCCGTCGACCGTTCGTTAGCCCAGATGAGCGATGCCACCATGCGATACTCCAAGCCATGTAAGGGGCGGAGAGCCACGTCGGCATCGATACCTCTGAAGAATGCTGACGTTTGCCGATACCTGAACACAGGATAAGCACCCGATATAACTACAGTTTCTTCGTGTGTCGGCTGGTCGTAAATATAGTTGTGTATCCACTGTACAAAGGCATCGACAGAGACATCTGCCCATGTTGTCTTGTATTTCATCGACGTCACCCATTTATAACTTTGCTCGGACCGGAGGGTGGAGTCGCCGCATACAAACATGCCCGAGCCCAGTTCATTACCATTGCTGTATAGCTCGTAGACATGAGGGGCACGCCAAGCCAATCCGAAATTAGACACCAAGGTGAGCTTCCGACTCGCCTCGTACTTACCTCCGATGTTGTAGGTAAAGCATCCGAACTGTCGACTTCCGCCATAGTAGCTGCCTGTCCAGTCGTATCCGGCGGCATTCGTTTGCTGATGATCGAAGCGTGCACCACCTTCCACTCCCCATTTGCCATGATGATAGCGTTGCAAGGCATATGCTCCGACACTGTTCTCCGTGTAATTGGGAATGATAGGAACAATGCCTGTGCCGGCCTGATTGCGGTTTCTGATGTGCAGCATATCCACACCCGCCTCCGTTATCCAGTCACCGTAGTACTTTTTCCAATGTAATCGGTTCTGCACCGATGTGAGATGCAGGCTCACCGCAGGAATATCCGAATGATTCATGCGTCGTATGCGGTTCTCGGTGCGCACATCCTTCTGCAACGACAACTGATATTCGGCACGCCCGAACTGTCCAAGGTCGTAACCTGCTTTAACAATACCCGTATGGTGCGTAATCTGCTGACTGGGATAATCAATACGGCGGGAGAAAGGCTCTATATCCAAAGGACGTCCGATGGCAATACGTCGCTTCAGCACGTCAATGCTTCCCATTTGGGCACTGAGCATAACGCCCATCTTCTGACGGAAGAAACTGTAGCTTCCCTCCGCTTTCAAACGTCCCGACCGATAGCCTAAGGCACACGACACACCGGTTTCTCTCATGCCGGTATTATTGAGCAGGTAGTTGGCCGTGCTTCTGTCGCCGCCATTGACGTATGTTCCCTGTAATCGCCAGGCCAAATTGTCATTACCCGGCAGACTTCCCTCCAGCTGGCCTGATGCAGAATACCTCCTGCCATTGCTTCCATAGAGGGTTGTCAGCGACCCCTTTGGTTGGTGTACGCCGTAAGGAAGGGGTGCCGGATTCATAATGATGATGCCTCCGAGAGCCTCCGAACCGTATCTTACCGATTCGGCACCTTTCACCACCTCAATACTCGAGAAGCCGTTCTTGTCTATTTCGGGCGCATGGTCTTCACCCCACTGCTGTCCCGTCAATCGGGCACCGTTATTCACGATGAGTATCCTATTGCCGTACATACCCTGTATTACAGGTTTAGCCACAATGGTTCCGGTACGTATGGAGCTTAGCCCACTCACGTCTTCCAGCATGGCAGCCAGCGATTTACCCAGCGATTTGCTAATGTCCGTATGATTCAATTTGCTGCTGACACTGTTCGTGCTTGCCGTGGTACGTACACCTTTGACCACCACCTCGTTTAGTATCAGCGAGTCGGCCACATCATGCCGTCCGTCCTGTCCCTCTTTTGGGGCACAAACAGCGACCGCAGCATATACCTGCAAGCACAGAACGAGCGCAATTATAAACTTGCGTTTCATTCCAAAAAATAAATTGATAAAATGGTAGTGCGCAAATGGATTGCGCGCACTTAAAGTATAATATTAAGGTATTATACCATAAACGGCGGCGAATGTGCGTTGACCGACTCTACATCACGACAGACGGTTTGTGCGGAAAAGACGTGCCTTTCTATATACTTCACAGTAACGGCAGGCACAAAGTGAATAATTTTTACGCCCTCAGCTTTCTGAAATGTAAAGTCGCAAATGTAACAAGTGCCGTGTACGACAGCCTGATTTCCGGCATCCGATGACAACGTTTCCACCTGATAATCCGGATGGACGTGAAAATCCTTGATGATAAAGGCTGACATGAATGTTACAATAAACATCCACGCCAATGTTGCTTTTATGGTTTTGCTGATTTTCACTTACTGTTGTTTTCGTCTTATAAACGTCCTCACCGAGATTCTCGTACGGATTTCATCGGGTGCAAATGTATAAAAAAGAATGTAAGTAACAAGGGGTGGAACACGAACAACACCATTTTTTAGTAATTGTTACGACAAACAGGAGTTGGTTCTTAAAAATTGTTTTTTTCGGATGTAAAAGTGACCGGCCGCATTCTCAAAGTTGTAGAGAGCTACGGCATCTTCAAATCTACTATTAGGCTTAAATTGATGCGTAGTCTTGTCTGCCTCCATAGGACGAATGTATTGTACAAAACGAAAATAACTGACCTCTCCAAGAAATTTTGTAGCCTTAGATGAATCAGCAATATTTAAGCCTCTACCTTTTAGCAGTTCTATTTGTTCGGAAATATAAAGAGCCTGTTTAATATAATCTTAATGTTCCCATAAAAGCAAAAGACCCACCCTGGTTCGCTGTTCAAATGGGAAGCGTGGCGGATTCTGTTGCTGTAAAGATACGAATAATCATTGATAATACAAACTTTTTAGCGAGGAAAATCACGCAAAAGTGGAATTAGCGTATTTTACCAAGTAAAGGGTTTATACACAGACGCTGAAAAAGCGCTTTCGTTTTTCTGCTCCTCAAAAAGTTTACACAGAAAGTGATGAAGTCAGGAGAAGCGGTGTAAAATCAAATAACCATTTTTCGGTGATTCTTTTCAGCTCTTCCAGCGGAAATTGCGCCATGTTTCGGCCGCCGCAAAGCTGTCCGCAGGGAGCCAAAACCGTAGGGAGCGATGCGATTACTGCCCTTTCGTCGTGCGTTTCGGGCTTAGTGGCTGAGCGGTTCAAGCCTCGACGCAGTGCGGTTAAGGCCTTTTCGCCACGCCATTGGATATGCAATCGCAAGCGGACGGATGCATGTCACGAATGGATTTTTGCCAATCGGCTGACCGTCAACACATTGCAAACTGCCCCAAAATTCGAGAATTTCGAACTGGGGCAGTTTTGTTTTTGAATCCGCAAATTATAGAAAGGGGATTGTCAATAAAAAATATCAGTTTATTTCCCCACACGGGGAGGACAATCGCTCCAGGGCAACGCTATTTGTCCCGGCTAACCATCTGATGATATGCTGTGGCTCCCAAGAGGAAACAACCTGTGCCATAGTCCTCAAAATCGGGCACGCTGGTGTAGGTCACGGGTTGTCCCGCTGAAGGCTCCTTGCCCGTTCCCTGCACATATCCCAGGAAACCGTCGGCATGAACACAGTCGCGTTCGAGTGCTGTCCATGTCTTGTCGCACATCGAACGGTAATCCTTGGCCTTGAGCAAACCGTTGTTAATGCCCCAGCTCAAGCCATAGAGAAACAGGGCAGAGCCCGTGAGTTCCTTGCCTTCATAGTTGGTAGACACGAGGCTCACGTTCCAGAGTCCATCTTCGCGTTGACAACTGGCAATGGCCTTGGTCATCAAGAGAAAATCCTTCTTGAGTTCCTTGTAGTATTTGTCTTTCTTGCCGATGATATCCATCACACGCACCAAGGCCGCATACACCCATCCGTCGCCGCGGCTCCAGTAACAATCCTTGCCATCGGGTTCCTTGTAGGGAGGTACATAATCCTTGTCGCGAAACCAGAACCCATTGGCCGTGTTGAAGAGTCCACCACCACATTCGTTGCGGGCCCAGCGATAGCTCTGCATCGCATAGTCCATATATTTGCGGTCGCCCGTGTATTTGTACATCTGCGCATAGACCGGCATGGCCATTTGTATGGCATCAATCCATGTCCAATAATCATGGCGACCAGTGGCCATCTGGTTGTCGAGGTTCTGCCTCAGCTTGGCTGTCAGCTCGCTGTCGGGCCTGCCTGCGTAGGGCAACAGCATCATATAGGTCTGTCCACAGCACTGGTCGTCGGCATCGGTGGTGTTCACGCCGTTGCGCGGAGTCCACTTGTGGAAGTTGGCCCAGTCCATGGCATACTTGATGTAGCGGTCTTGCGGGTCGATCTTGTGCAGCGCCATCAGTCCCTCGTAGTACACGGCACGCGTCCAAAGGCTGCTGGGACGCACCTTCTTGACAAATGTGGCACGTGTGGGGTCGGGGTATTTGGCCATGAAATAGTCGTTAGCCTTGCGGGCAGCAGAGAGGATACCTTGTGCAGTCTGGGCCGTTAGGCTCATCGATAAACCGATCAGCACGATGAGAAGAAGTGGTTTTTTCATTTTGTTTTATAGTTAGTTTTATGAAGCAAAGATACGAAATATAATCTTTATCGTTTAAGTTTACAGGGTGTTTTTAGCATCTTTCGATAAAAAAGTTGTAATTTTGTGCTATATTACATTATTTCATTTTTCACATAACATGTATAGAACAAACACTTGTGGAGAGCTGCGGCTGACCGATGCCGGCAAGGAAGTTACGCTTGCGGGATGGGTGCAGCGCACTCGTAAGATGGGGGGTATGACCTTTGTGGATCTTCGCGACCGGTATGGCATCACCCAGATTGTCTTCAATGAGGCCGACGACCAGTCACTCTGTGACCGTGCAAACAAATTGGGACGCGAATATTGCGTCCAGGTAAAGGGAGCCGTGTGTGAACGCCAAAGCAAAAATCCCAAGATGGATACCGGCGACATTGAGGTTGTGGCACAGGAACTTACTGTTCTCAGCTCATCGCTCACGCCCCCGTTTACCATTGAGGACAATACGGACGGAGGTGACGACCTGCGCATGAAATACCGCTACCTCGACTTGCGCCGGGAAGCTGTGCGGAAGAATCTGGAGTTGCGCCACCGCATGACGATCCTGATTCGCAACTTCCTCGACAAGCATCAGTTCATGGAGGTGGAAACCCCGATACTCATTGGCTCTACGCCCGAGGGGGCACGCGACTTTGTCGTTCCCTCGCGCATGAATCCGGGGCAGTTCTATGCCCTGCCCCAAAGTCCGCAGACCCTGAAGCAGTTGCTCATGGTCGGTGGATTTGACCGATATTTTCAAATTGCCAAATGTTTCCGCGATGAGGATCTGCGCGCCGACCGTCAGCCGGAGTTCACACAGATAGACTGTGAGATGAGCTTTGTGGATCAGGACGATGTGATCGACCTCTTCGAGGAGATGGCCCGCCATTTGTTCAAGGAAATCCGTGGTGTGGAACTGCCTAAGCTCGAACAAATGACCTGGCACGAAGCCATGAAGCGCTATGGCTCGGACAAACCCGACTTGCGTTTCGGTATGGAATTTGTCGAACTGAAAGATGCTTTTGCAGGCAAGGGCGATTTTTCCGTGTTCAATGAGGCTGCCTATATTGGTGGGATCTGCGTACCCGGTTGTGCTGACTACAGCCGGAAACAACTCAACGAGCTGACAGACTTTGTGAAGCGCCCGCAAGTGGGTGCCAAGGGGTTGGTATATATTAAGTTCATGGCCGACGGATCGGTCAAGAGTTCTGTGGACAAGTTCTACAGCCCTGAGGTGCTGGCAGAAATCAAGGAGAAGACGGGAGCCAAAGACGGCGACCTCGTTCTGATTCTTTCAGGCGATAATGCCAACAAAACCCGCATTCAGCTTTGCAGTCTGCGTCTGGAGATGGGCAACCGTCTCGGCCTGCGCGACAAAAACGTGTTCAAATGTCTATGGATTGTTGACTTCCCACTGTTTGAGTGGAGCGATGAGGAACAGCGCCTTATGGCAACCCACCATCCCTTTACCATGCCCAATCCCGACGACATTTCTCTGCTCGACGAGCATCCCGAGCAAGTGCGTGCCAAGGCTTACGACTTTGTGTGCAATGGCATTGAAGTGGGTGGAGGCAGTATTCGTATCCACGACACTCAACTTCAGGAAAAAATGTTTGAAGTGCTGGGATTCACCCCGGAGAGTGCCGAGGCACAGTTTGGCTTCCTGATGAATGCCTTTAAGTATGGTGCCCCACCCCATGCAGGACTGGCTTTCGGACTGGATCGATTTGTGAGCATCATGGCCGGACTCGACAGTATTCGCGACTGCATGGCCTTCCCGAAGAACAACAGCGGCCGGGATGTCATGCTCGATGCGCCCTCTCGGATTGATGACAAGCAGTTAGACGAGTTGCAAATCAAACTTGACCTGAAAGCATAGGTCTTGAACAGACAAGAAGAAACGAGAACTCCCGTTGGTGATGAAACAACCAACGGGAGTTCTCGTTTATCGTTTGTTTCCCAACGTATCTATCGCATATAGAGATACCTTCTGATAGAACGCTTGGGGGTTTTGGCAAATTCCTCATCACGGAGTTCAATGGAACTGATTCGGCAGTAGGCAGGAAGCGTTTCGTTGAGAAGTTTCCTGTTTTCTTCCATAATCTCCGACAACTTTTCCTTGCTGTACCCCTGCTGCTTGGCATCATCATAGTCAGGATAAACCAAGCCTACCAGCTTGTCTCTGTCTTGAATCACCACACTTTCGCTCACCATGTTCATGGAATTCAGCTTGTCCTCTATCTCTTCGGGATATATGTTCTGTCCGTTGGAGCCAAGAAGCATGTTTTTGGAGCGACCTTTGATAAACACATTGCCGTTGGCATCCATCAAGCCGAGGTCGCCAGTGTGGAACCATCCGTCGGCATCAATACTTGCCTGTGTGGCTTCTTCGTTCTTATAATAGCCCAGCATGACATTGGGGCCCTTAACCAGAATCTCACCTGGCACGGTTTCAGGATTACTGCTGTCGATCCGCACCTGCATGCCCAGTGCAGCCTTTCCACACGAGCCAGGCACAAAGTCTTTGTAGTCGGCATAGCAAATGATAGGCGCACACTCGGTTGCACCGTATCCCACCGTGTAACGAAAACCAATATGGTTGAGAAATGCTTCAACGTCCTGATTGAAAGCAGCTCCACCGACAATAACTTGGTAGAAATTACCACCAAAAGCGTTGGTTACTTCATCACAAACCTTTTCGAAAATCTTACGGTTGATTCCCGGGAGTTTCAACAGCAATCGAATCTTGGGATCGTCTATCTTCGGCAGTACCTTCTTGCGGATAATCTTCTCGATGATCAAGGGAACCGCAACGATAATCTTTGGCTTGACCTCTGCAAATGCTTGGGCAATAATCATCGGCGACGGTACACGACTGAGGTAATAAATATGGCCACCCTGCATGAACTCGAAGAGAAACTCGAAAGACAAGCCATACATGTGGGCCATGGGAAGTATGCTAATCATATGATCGCCGGGCTTGAATTTGTTGCCCATAGCATCAACGGCAAAGTTATAGTTGCCCAGCAAGGCTCGATAGGGCAGCATAACGCCTTTGGAGAATCCTGTTGTCCCACTGGTATAATTAATGAGTGCCAACTCGTCGGGATCCGTATCCATGTAATAGTTCACATGCTCCTCACGGAAATATTTCGGGTATTTCTTTCCAAAGAGTTCGTTGAGGTGTTCTCGGGCAAAGGTAAGTTTCTGGGTGCGCGACAATACCAAAGAGTAATCGGGAATATATATAATACCCTCTAACTTAGGCATTTCCTCGGCGTCGATCTGCGTGGCCACCACATCGCCCACAAAAAGCAATTTGGCATCCGAGTGGTTGACAATATTATGTATCTGGTCTGCCGTAAACTCATGAAGGATGGGCACGGCTACCGCACCATAGGTCAGAATTGCGAGAAAAGCTGCTGCCCATGCAGCACTGTTGCGACCTGCCAAGGCAATTTTATCGCCCTTCACCACACCCGAGTTCTCGAACATGATGTGTAGCTTTTCTATTTTTCTGGCTACGTCGTGATATTGTAACGTGGATCCCTGAAAATCGGTAAGTGCATCGCGATGCCAATTTTCAATAATGCTCTGTTGGATAAACTGGTTAAAGCTTGTATATTTCTCCATAATTTATCTACCTAAATATTATAGCAGAGTGTAATTTTGGTTTTCAAAAATCTGTTTAGATTTATACTGGTTTGGTTGATGATAATAGAGCTTTCAATCGCAAGATTGAACTGGTACTTGCTTCGTTGCACACTGTTCTAAATTTTGTGCAAAGATACAACGTTATATGCACATCCCCAAAAAAAATGTGCAGAATTTTCGTTCATCTACCAAACTTTGTGTCTGCTATAAAATATGTAGGTTGGGGAATTCGTTCCTATCTGAGCGCCTCCAATTCAGCCTTCAACTTTGGATCACTTGGGCGTGGTGCATCATATTTGAGGAGTTTGCCGTTCTTGTCATAGATAAGGAAGTGTGGAATACCTTGAATATTAAGCACATTAGGCAGTGAACCATCGGCATTAATCCATTGGTTGCCCTCGCAGTTCATCTCTTGCATAGCCTTTCGCCACGGAGCCTCCGTACGGTCTATGGAAATGCTGACGAATTTGACAAGTGGATTCTTGAGTTCTTTTTCAAGACGTTGTAGATGTGGTATCTCCTTGCGGCAGGGCGCACACCACGATGCCCAAAGGTCAATATAAACATAATATCCTTTCAAACTGCTGAAATCAACTGCATTGCCATTTGCATCGATAATATTAATTCCTGTAGGGAACGGCTTACCACCAATCGTAGCCTGATGGCTTTCGAAAGCCTTGATGTATTCTTCCGAAAGTCCGTACTGACTTACAGCATTCTTTATCAAATTCAAACCTTTATTGTAGTCAGCATTGTAATCGTAAAGGCGTATAAAGTTATCTAAAATAAAATTGCCAATATTCCTGATTACCTTCGGGTTATTATATTTTTCTTGTAACTCCTCGAGCAGTTCGTTCAGCGGTGCATGAGATGCTATTGTGGAACGAATACATCGATATGATTCAGGGAAGTAAAATACTTTGTCAGTATCAAGTGTTCCAAGATTAATTTTACAAAGTTGAACGAAAGGTGTAGGTTTACTGTTCGTTCTATCCCTCAAAAGATGGCTGCTGGCGCTATAACCATTAAAAGCTGCCATCGTGGCCCAAAGGCGAATATATTCTTGAACATCTGTATCTGTTTTGTAAACAGCCAGCACAGAGTCGGCAGCACTCCAGAAACCTGCAAGACTATTCTTCAACTCCTCATTGGACATTTTCTGCGCATTCATCCAAATATCTCGCAGTTTGTTCCACACCACAAGATTATAGGCTGAAAGCGCCTTGTTGTTGCTATCAATATTAATTTGTGGACATTGCCCAACGAAAGTGACCTTAAGTTTTTTCTTCTGCGTGTCTGACGATATATAGAACGGTAAATGCAGTTGCATTTGACTGTTGACTCCCAGGAGATTGTATAATCCATCGGAGGCGAGTGGAACGTCTCCGCCGAACGTTCCGTCGGCAAGAGTCAGTTCCGTAGGAGCATCCTCCTGGCCGGACATGGGCGAAATGAGAAGTTTAAGACCCTCGATAACCGAAGGGTCGTAGGTGCCTTGGATATGTATAGTCTGCGCAGCACTGGCGACAGTTATCACAGCGGCTGCAAGCGATAGAATGATCCGTTTCATGTTTATAGACTGGGGTTATAGACTGGGTTTGTAGATTATCTGTGAAATACGATCGGCCACATTCTTGTGAGTGGCGATTGGGCGTACACGGCCTTGGTTGTCGGTCTTGATGTCTGAACTCTTGAAGATATAAAAGTTCCCACGACCTGTGCTTGTAGTGACTGAACCTACATAAAGTTCGTCAGTTTTAGAATTGATATTCATGTAGGTGATCGTCTCCCCCTTAGGCATTTCGACGGCCCATTGATCCTTGTCCGGCATTGGTTTGCTGTTGGTTGGGATAAACACATAGATATGATTGTCCACAGGATAGAAATAACGATTATTGGGTTCTGAAAAGGCAAACCGAGTGCCTTGTGCAGGTACAGCGGTATTGGCTGAAACGTTAAAATCAGTAGTTTTGCCGTTGTCATCCTCAGCAATATACGCTATGCCAGCATAATCGTGCAGATGCCATTGAGTTGGGTCAGCCTTGGAACGTGTGAGGATAAGATCATGGGGTATGTACTCCAGTATGGGGGAAAGGAAACACGAAATAATCTCTTCTTGGGCAAGTCGTTCACCCGTATCGTTGAACGTGCCCATATTCATATTGAGCGCCTTCACCGTACTGGTGGTGTAGTCTACATACAAATTACTGTAGTAGACTGAACCAAATGCCGCATATGGATTTTGAAATAAGTCCTCGAAAGACTGTCCTTGGAAATATCCAAGTTCGTAGCCGAACATATACTGCTGATTGAGATGGATGAATTTCTTTCTCGATGCGTCGTAGGCGAACGGACTATACGAATCTGCATAGAACCCTGAAGCCTTGAATCCATCCACCACGTCAGCGTAACGTACACTTGATGTGATTGTAAATGAGTTGGGATCAAAGAAGTAGCTGTGGTCTTCGGTTGCCGCAATGATGCGGTGAATAGTTTTCGGCCATGTGATAAATCCATGCATAGCTCCGTATAAATGGCCAACAGTGATACCTTCGTTCATGCGCTCTATGATATGTTCCATGCAGATCTGCTTCTCTCCTTCCGCGATTTCCTCCGGTGTCATGGTCTTGACAAAGGCAAGATTGCCTTTACCATTGGCATCGTTGCTCACGATAAGGTATCCCTCCTCAAAAGTGCGACGGATGTTGATGCGATAGTCTCGGGCGGCCCCCACCCGTCCGTCGGTGACAGTAAGGTGAGCATAGTAGTTGCCGCCGTTCGTGAATCGATGACTCAGCGTTTTGTCATTGCTCACCATTTTCATTTCACCTTTGACTCCATTCTTATAAGTACCAACATACCAAGTATAGACCAGTTCGTCTTGTCCGGAATAACTAATCTTTGGTGTAATGACAGCATCGTTGCCAAGATTAAAATTCTTCACAGGCATGGAAGTGGTGTCATCAGTCTCGATACCAATAGTCGGCACCAGGACAGACACCCCCTCACTATCGTCGGAGATACAAGACGACAGCCCCATAACGAGGAGCAGCAAGAGAAAAGTAATGTGTCTTATCTTCATTCTGAATAAGTAATTGTTCTGTAAGGATTGATAAATACAAAATGCCAAAATGTTCCGAGCTTTAAGAATTTCAGGTTTGTCAGAAGCCCGGCACCTCTTGCCATTCTATGTCATGATGATCCCGATAAAGCGGCATGAGCACATACATCATCAGGAAGTCACCGTACATAGCCATCGGACCCTGGAAACGTGCAGCTTTGACAAAATATTCGCCGTAGCGTTCGTTCATCTCATTGAAAACATCCAAATTGGCTTTTGGTGCATATTCATAGAAATACTTGAAAAACAGCTGGGCATTCTCGAAAGAATAAACGGGCAACGTGGCTGTTGTGCTCCACCATTCGGGACGAATTGTTGGTCTGATATCGCTGTAAGTAATGCGGAATGAGCTTTTGCCCACACTTCTCAGCTCTTCTCCATCCTCAATATGAAGCAGAACGTGCTTGGCTCGGGTCTGAAGTTCTGGGTCATTGTCCCGCAATAGTTTAACCGTCACCACTGTACTCACTGCATTGGCCGGAAGCACGGCATTCTCTACAGTATAATGTACGCCGAGCACCATATCACTGGAGTCGGGCATGGCTTTTATTTCGATTTTGCGGTCATGGTTGGCCGGCATTCCCATAAGCATCACAGGCAACTCTATGGAATGGCTGTTGGCCGTTTCGTAATTGAACACATAGTTTACTGTGTCTACTTCATCGCCTTGGGCATTCTTATATTGAAAGAAAACTGCATCAACCTGGCTCGTGTCATAGAGTTTATAATCTTCCTCTGAGCAAGCCGTGAATATTACAGCAACTGCAAGTAGCGCACATCTAATATATTGCTTCATGACTTAGTCCTCCTGATTTCTGTATTCATACTCATCTTCCGGAATGGGAATATTGTACACCGCCTTACTACCCGGGATCACACGATTTGCGTGGTTGCTCTTGATATCACGGTTCAGACGTTTCATATTGTACCAGGTTTGTCCCTCACCAAACATCTCCTTGCGATACTCGTCAAAGAGGATATCATGGGTAAGTGTCTTGCCTTGACGCGCATAGCCGTTGAGTCCACGACTCTGAACCACCGCATCAAAATACCGCAAGGCAAGGTCGTAGTTGGTGTCGAGCAAGGCATCTGCAGCGATCAGATAGACCTCAGCCACATGAAGCACTGATATGCCCTTGATGTAACTGTCTTCATTAGCACGCTTGTTGCCTTCTATATTGTAGTAGTCCACCATTTTCTGCCACGTGGCATATCCCTTTTTCTGTATAAAGTGATCAAGTCGGCGATCCTGTTCGGTAGCACTGATGTTTCTGGCATATATTTCGGTATAGGGATCGATATAGTTAGTACCCGTAAAGGCTCCGTTGTAGTATGGCGTATAAGAAAAGAAAGTTGTGTAATTGTATAGGTATGACTTCACCGTACTTGCCCATGTTGTGGAAAACAACCCAAATATCGTCTCTTTGGGCGAGAGCACCCCAGCTACATAATCTTTCACCTCGTTCTCATTAACCAATGGAAATGCACCGCTGGCAATAACACTTTCGGCATGACGCGCGGCATTGCTAAAGTCGCCCATATACCAATAGACACGGGCAAGCAAAGCTTCGAGAGCGTAGGCATTAAGATGAGTTTCCTGCTTGTTTAGGAACTTATCATAGTTGGTGTCCTGACGCGGGTAAGTGATGATGTCGCGCTCGGCACGAAGCAGAGTCACAGCCTCTGTAAGATCGGAGAGGATATGTCGGTAGTTGGCTCCAACGGTCTCGAAAGGCTTCACCGTAGGCGAATATCCCGTCACGTAAGGTATGCCCATGGCCGTGGTGTCGGTAGGCGCAAACATGCGCAGCAACTCAAAATGAAGCATGGCACGCGCGCCGAGCATCTCACCTTTATAATAGTTATACAGAGGCAGGTCAGCAGGGCTTTTCTTCGAAAGCTGGTCGAGAATGTTATTGGCATGTCCGACGGTCTCGTACGCTTTCGTCCAAATGCTACTAAACATTTTACGCACAGTGGCATTGCTGGTATAGTCGTATTTCTCTAAAGCCTCAGCTGCCGTACTACTGGATGTCAGATTCTGAGCCAGCAACTCTGTGACCCCCCATGTGAGATTCTTACCATAGAGATCGGTGGTCTGCATCTCTCCATACACGCCGTAAATGGCATCTTCAAACCCTTTGGCAGTAGAGAATTGTTCTCGCTCCAGCTTCTCCGCTTTGGGTCTGACATCGAGGAAGTCGTCGCAGGCTGTCATCGACAGCACTACAGCACCCATCAGCAATATCTTGTATAAATTGTTTCTCATTTTTATTTCAGTAAATCTATGTTCAATGTTCGCATCTCCATTGTTCTGAACGCAAAGGCTTAGAAAGTGATGTTAAACGTAAAGTTCACACTACGGCTGTAGGGATAGCTTGTGCCACGCTCATATTTAGCCGATGTGAGTCGGAACAGGTCTGACGTTCCAACGCTGACATATACTTTCTCGGCAAAGAATTTCCGAGACCACTCGTCAGGTACATCGTAACGCAGCTGAAGACTTGAAAACCAAAACTCATTATCTCTCTCCACAAAACGGTCTGTATAGACAAACGACTTTCCACCCTCGGTAGAGATGTTCAGATAGGGCACCACGTTGCCGGGCTTATGCCACCGCTCGGTGAATGCACGCACATCGGCATTCTTCTGCGGGTCAATGTTCTCTATCTTTGAGGCGCGCGTGGAGTTATACATATCTCCGCCAAATCTATAGGAGAAACTGGTCATGAGATAGAAACGTTTCCACCGCAGCTGTGCACTGATCGACCCCTGCAAGATAGGGTTAGTATCACCACAGTTCATCAGGTCTTCCGTAGTATAGTCATAGGTGTAGCTGCCATCCTTCTTGATGAATATTTCCTTGCCGGAAGCCGGGTCTATGCCGGCCGAGCGCACAGTATAGATAGCTGTTGGCGACTCACCCTCCCGGAACTGCAGGCGTGGTGCAGCACTCTTGTCGTTGGCGGCATTCTGCTCATTCCAACGTTTCAAGGCTTCACTGATACCCAGAATGGTGGTCTTGGTATGCAGGCCGTTCAGCGTTGTCGTCAGTGTCCAGTCCTTGGTATCGACAATCCTACCCCACACACTAAACTCGACACCATTACTCTTCTGACGTCCGATATTGCTCTTGACGCTTGTCGCTCCCGACGACGGGGGCAACGACATGTCGATAAGCATGTCATCGGTATTCTCGCGATAATAGTCCAAATTTACATTCAGGCGGTCGTTGAACATCGCTGATACTATGCCGACGTTCGCTTTTTTAGTGGTCTGCCATGTCAAGTCCGGATTCGACATCCCAAGCGGCACAGCCCCTACTCCACTGTAATGCACATAATCATTGGTATAGTGATAGGTGGTTACAGCTTGATAGCTGGAAAATTTCACGCTGCCGGTATAGCCATAGCTGCCACGTAGGCGAAGTGTATTGATCCATCCGAGGCGCTTGATAAATTTCTCATTATGCAGGTTCCAGCCCACACCACCGCTCCAAAACGGTGCGTAGCGATTGTTCTCTCCAAACTTCGACGACCCTGACATACGGTAGGAACCATCCACAAAATAACGCATCTTGTAAACATAGTTGGCCGATGCAAAAAGTCCCATGCTCGTAGCAATGTCTTCTGTGCCGGAAGGGCGACCGTCAGGATAGTTGGTCGCATAGACAATGTCGCTGAGATCATTGCTCAGAAAACCCGTCGCTGCGAGATTACGCAGATAGGAACGTTGGCGCTTAGCCTCACCACCGGCATTAAGCGTGAGCATCGACCCGGCATCATCAAAGTTGATAATCCAGTTTCCCACAATCTTAGCCGACCAATTATCGCTACCAGTGTTACCCAGCTGGTAACTTCCTTTCTTCGTGTTATCAAGGGTTGTGGTAAACTGATTGCTCTCGGGCGAGACAAACGTATCCTCTGTACCACGCGTGGTATTGAAGGAACCTTGTGCCGTGACATAGAGCGTAGGCTTGAAATTATAGCGCAGGTCGAGAGAAATTTCGTTGGTTCGGCTTTCCGATTTCCTGAAGCTACTCAGTGAGGCCTCGTAGAGCGGGTTATTCTTGGCGTATGACAGCATGCGACGCAGATGGCCATGATCGTCGTAGGGCAAATCGTAAGGGTTGGCCTGGGTGTAATCAGAGAAAGTGCCATAGTTGGAAGGCTTAACCTTCAGTTCACTGTGGCTGGCGCGGAGCGTAAGGATCAGGTTTTTCACTTGGCGGTACGACAAATAGATGTCCATGCCATATCGGCTGCGCCCATCGTTTTTCATGACTCCCTGTGTGTTGGCATAGTTGCCGTTAATATTGTAGTCAAGCCCCTGTCCGCGTCCGGAAACAGATATGGAGTGGGCATGGGAGAAACTGTTGCGCACCGGTTTCGAAATCCAATCGGTGTTGATGCCGCTGCTCACCAAGGCAAGTTTGTCGTAATAGTTCTGATCCAAACTGCCATTCAACGAGTTGTAGAGCCCGGCACGTCGTTCCAGTTCCAACTTCTGGGCGGCGTTGCAAAGGTCATAACTACCAAGGTCGGCAAAGCTCAACGTCGGCGTGAACGTATAGCGCACCTTGACCGGCGACTGACTTACCCGTTTACGCTCAACGACAATAACCCCGTTGGCAGCATTCTCACCATAGAGGGCAGTGGCCGAGGCATCCTTGAGAATATCCACACGCTCAATATCGTTGATGTCAATATCGTAGAGAGCCTGCAAATTTTGCTCCACGCCGTCAATAACAATCAACGGACTGTTCAGACCACTCTCCTCACCTGTAGCCAGCGACGTTGTGCTGCGCACAACAAGGTCAGGAATCTGGTTGGGGTTGCTTCCCGCTGCATTGTTCTGACTAATGGTAATACCGGCATCCAACGTCGACAGTGCCTGCATGATATTGGTCGGGGAGATGTTACGCAGATCTTCGCCCCGGTAGGTCTGTGCCGCCCCGGTAAACGTTTCCTTGTTACGGGTGTAAAAACCCGTAACTACAACAGCCTCCAATTCCTGGCTGCTGTGCATCACGATATTTTCCGTAATTTTGTCCTCACCTTTTTTCACGTTAAGCACCTGCTTCTCCATGCCCACATAGGTGAATATCACCCTGCAACCTTGATCTCTGGGCACATAGATCTGATAGTTGCCGTCAACGTCAGATACAGCCTTCGCTGGTGTACCTTCCACCTGTATGGTCACACCGATCAGCGGTTCATTGTTCTCATCGATAATCTGCCCCTGCAACAATCGACTTTTCTGTTGCTGTTTAAGCTGGCCAACCTGTTGATTTTGGGTTGAGATCTGCTCCGTGGCACTCGCCCATGCAGGCAGTGCCAGCAGTGAGAGAACCATGGCCGCAAGCCTTCCTTTCTCCTTTAATCTTTCTGTGATATACATCGCTTATATATAATAATGTGAGGGTAATATTTTCCGCAGAGCTAACATGCCGAAGTGAATGGGCAGACAGCTATCCACCTTTTTCTTAAATTCGTTCTATAGCTTCATGCGAATGGCCTGTAAAATCAGGCCAGTCTTAAATTCCCATAAATGCCCGTTTCACCTCCGAATCCCAACATATTCCTTAACATATCAGGAAGCCAAAGTGAACAGACTATTCACACCTCCAAAATTCAGCCACAAAAATACAAAAAAAATAATAATTTGCAATAAAGATACCCTTTTATTTTAAAGGTTCTATAAAATTATGTATAAATGCTAAAGAATTAACATAAACCTCATTACCTTTTCAAGTGCTTCCATCAGAAAAAATGACTCATCCGACATTTCGAGTGATACGACAGTCATGTAGTGCATATTCATCCCTCTTCATTCTACATTCTTCACTCTTCACTTTATAAAATATTATTACCGTTTCCGGCCAATTCCTTTCGTCGCATCTGGACAAAAATGCGCCATGTTTTTGCGGATAACTTTGTTCCTGAAGAACATCAGAAACACAAGACCGATGCGGTTACAGCCTTGTGGCACCGCGATTCGAGCTTATCGATTGCGCGACCGAGCCTTTGTCGCATCGTGGTTAGAGTTTAACCGCAGTGGCGTTTGATATCTAATCGTAGACAACAAAAGCCGTATGGTAAAATCATATTTATTAAAACTCTGATTGTCAACCCACTACGAATTATCTCAAATTTCTCGAATTCCAAACCGATGGATTCTTATTTTTGAATTCGCGAAATATAGAGAGATGTTTGTCAGAAAAAATATTAGTATCTGTTGTCTCTGGATTCACCCTATACATCTGTTGATGAGAACAAAACTGCATGGATGAACGATGATCCATTTTAGTTGATGTAATAGGACACAGGAGTCACCCTCGTCGGGAATAATCTTGCATCTCGTGTTAGATTAGGGTTATCACTCCAAATGTCGGATGAACCAAAAAAGTGACTTGTTGAATCGGGTAGGAGGTTCATACAAATTGTAGGTTTTGCCTCTTACTTTTGTATTGATCCAACACCAGGAACTCGACTTTGCCACAAACTCCTCAAGACATGAAATACGGTGGTATAGAGAGTTTAAGAAGTGGATATTGTCAAATATTCACTCCAATCCCAACCATGTACATCTTGCCTACATTGGCCGTGACCGGTGTCTTTATGGCAGTATCGATCGATATTTTCCCAAATCTCGCACCTAATCCGTATGCCATATAGTTGTCTTCATCTCCCCAATGTGTACCCATTCTTAAGCTGAGATAACGGCATACGCTGTAGGCTACGCCCATCGAGAGGGTGCAACTGCTTTTGACGCGTCCATTGCCCACATAGGCTCCAGATTCTGCAGCGACAGTAAGTCTTTGGTTGCCCCATGTCGGCAAAGAAATGTTTCCGCCTATATATACGAGTGGAGTAAGCATTTTGGTGGTGTTTTGATAGCTGTAAAAGCCTACATTTCGGATTCCCATGGCGGCAGTATATGATATGTTGTGCCCATGTGAGGAGTAGGCTGCACCTGTGTTCAGCGCACAGCCATTCATGGTCAACAATGTCCTCTCGCTCATCAGTGCCGCCGTGGCATATACGGACAGGCTGCTGTTTAGTTGCAAGGCGTATCCCATGTCGAATGAGAAGCTACGCATGCATTTCCCGTTTCCAGGCACCTGGTTCATGTCTTTGTCCACGTTTTGTTCCAGCTTGCCCATGTCAAGGTATCGCATTCCTACACCTATAGCCTGTTTTTCACGTCGCCAAGTCATGGTGAGCGTGTGCCATGTGTAGTTGTTGACATGCTCGGCATTGTCAATGTAACCTAATTGATAGTCGGCTCTCATAGACGTGTCTTGCGTCATAAAAATATTGGATGGCTGTGTGTAGACGTAGCAACCGCCATCTCGCAAAGTTGTAGTCCCGCCCATACTAAGGGAGCGGGGTGATGAGGGTAGGTCTGTGATGGGAAAAGGTCGGCCTTGCGCCATCGCATGGCATGAGACGAGGCATCCGATTACGATGAGGAGATATTTATTCATGGCATTAGTTTTTAACGAACATTTCTTGGTAGGTCTTGCCTTGGCAGGTTATGTAGAGCGTGTATTGCCCCACCGTGAGGCTTGACACATCCATTGAATAAGTGCGCTTGTCAGCATCTAATGAGGAAGTGTCAAAAGCGTTAGCTTTAACCAGTTTACCCGCCACATTCCTTATTTCCCACTTTACATGGCCATCAATGGTATCTCCCACCTTAAGATATAACGTTCCAGTGGTCATCGTGGGAAACAAACTGTATATACCTTCATTCCGATATACAAACACGTCGAAGGTCATCGTGCAGCTCTGTCCGTGCTTGTCAGTGGCTTTTATGTGTATTTGTCGCTGTCCCCATGTGGAGCCCATCACGTTCATACGACCATCTTTGACGGAGATATCTGTTCCCTGGTCTTCACTGTTTATCAGTTCGTACCGAACTGAGTTCACGTCTTCGTCGTCCGTTATTTCGCGTAAATCAATTTGCGTGCACTCACCCAACCGCAGTCGTATCTTCTGCGCCTGACTCTTCATGGAAGGGGCTTTGTCTGCCACCACCTCTATGATGAATTGATAGGAACTCTTGGCGCCAAACTCGTCTCTTGCGCTAACAATGACTGGATAAACGCCCGGCATGTAATGTTTGGCCTCTATGTGTATATTTACCCCAGATTGGGTACGGACGATGCGCAATCTATCAACAGTACTGAAGGCCACAGTCCATTTATGGTTCTCAGGGTCTTCGATGCGCAGCGTGATGTCTTTGGTGTCATTGCCGGCTAACGTTATGCGCTCGCTTTCGATGTCTGGTGTGATTTGTGGTGGTGTGTTGTTGAGCGTCGCAATGCTGTTTGGCAACACAGTCAAAGTCGATTGGTGTCCATTCCTCGCCTCTGCCAATATGCCAAAATAATATTTTGTGTTGTTGTCCAAATGCGTGATGGCATATTGAAACACTTGGTTGTCTGTGGCAAATTGGGCAGGAATGTTGTACGCTTGGACATCCTTGTTGGTGTAATTGGCTGTTGTAATGGGATTTTTGGAACAGTAGAGCACATATTTTTGTAATGAGCCATCAGCCCCATTGTTTTTTGATGTCCACGCCAGCCTTATTTTACCATAATCGGGTGTAGCCTGATTGACAAGGAAAAAGGGTGCTGCGGGAGTTGTGTCGTGGTCGTAATCGGCCAGTGCCACGAGTGCGTCGGCATAGCCACTGCCCATGGAGTTGCGATATGTCTCGGTTAAATACTTGTTGTAATCTATTGGGCGAACACCTGTCAATAGTCTTTCCCTAAGTTGTTTGGCGGTGAAATGCCCGTTGCCGTATTTAGAAACGATAAGCGCCGCAATGGCCGACACGTGTGGTGTGGCCATTGACGTGCCTTGCATATAGGCATAGCCACCATTGGGATGAGCCGTGGTGGCAGGCACGGTGCTCAATATGGCAGACGTGGGCTGGCCGTCCTGCAACGGATAAAGCCCATTTACCGGTTTTGAACCACCTGGTGCCGAGATGTCGGTCCACGAACCATAGTTGGTGTACCAAGATGCACTAAAATCGGGGTTGAAAGATGATACCGACACCACAGACGATTCCGCCGAAGGCATGCTGGGGGCGGATGTGGCATCGTTACCGGCAGCAAATACCACCAATCCACCTTGCATCAGTGGTTTGTCGGTCTTGTCGCCACCTGCGTAGGTGTTAAAATAGTGGATGGCATCTTTAATAACTTGTGGCGTTTGTTTCATAATGCGATCGTATCCCCATGAGTTTTGGCTGATTATCGCTCCGTTATTGGCACCATATACTATCGCCGCCGCTTCGCGGTTGCGGTCTCCCGTGCCGATAGTTTCCGAGGAGTGTTTGTCAGATGGGTCGTAATTGGGATTGTTTCTGAATATCTGACAGCACATCAGTCTGACCCCCGTGTCGGGATTACCATTGCCTCCTGCTATGCCGCTGATGCCCTTTGCGTTGTTGTTGCGAGCGGCGATAATCCCCGCAACATGCGTAGCGTGTCGCGTGGGAGTAATGAGCGCAGTGTCTTCCGTAAAGTTATAACCGTACACATCGTCTATATATCCATTATTATCGTCGTCGATACCATTGCCTGGTATTTCATTTTTGTTAATCCAAATGCTTCCTTGCAAATCTTCATGGTGAATGTCTATACCACCATCCACAACGGCAACGACCACTGACGGGTCGCCGGTTGTCTGCCGCCAAGCCGCTTCGGCATTGATGTCGGCATGTGCAATACTGCTTGTGATGCGCTTTCCCGTACCGTCAGTATAGTTCCCTATATTGCCATTGTTACGCAGATTCCACTGTTTGTCGTACAAGGGGTCGTTAAAATATGTGCCCTCGTTTGCTCGTGTCTGCAGCTTGTCATCGCCTGGTATGTATTCAGAGCTTTCCAAAACAGCATGGTAAGCAGGCTCGGTATAGTCTGCGATAGTTTCTAATTGGTTTTGTGTAGCAGCCCTTGTGCCGCACGTTTTGGTGCTGTCCATGGCGATGGAGTACCATGTGTTGAGCGCGGCGGCTCGTTGCCTGTGCTCATCCTTGCCGGCAAAGGGAAAGATGCGCTCTATTTTATTGACTCCGACATCACGCAAATATTTATCCAGCAAGTCACTTCCTGTTGGTGTGGACAGCGTGTTTCTTGAGTTATCTATTTGCTGTATGACACATGCTTTCAGCTTGATATTGAGCCTATTAGGTATTATAGAGACATTACGCGACTCCGTCTGACTTGTCAGATCGGTGGTAGTTATCGTGTCGGTGCATGCCGTAAAGGCGACAATGGCTGTTGCTGCCAATAACTGTTGGGCAATATGAAAGCTGTATGTTATGCTGTTTGAGAACATGATATAAGTATAAAAATTAGAAGAAGTAGAACAAACTACAGTGCATTGCTGTTATTTTTCGATAGTCAGAGCGCATGTAGGACAAGGTTGTTTCGATGCCGAACCATTGCCTTCCTTTTAGGTTTCGGGCATAGCCCATACGCATCGATAAACGTTGTGCGTTCTCTCCACGCAGCAAATAGGGCGTGTAGGCATGGGCATCGACAAACTTGTCGAAAGGAATGGGCACCGAATAATAATTTTTTATTCCCTGCCGCATGTCGAGAAGAAAGTCTGCCACAAGACTGTTTTTAGTGTTGCTCATGGCATAGCCGGTGCCAAGCGATGGAGAAAAAGAGTGATTGGTTATCTTCATTCGTGGCGAAACATAACTCTCTTGGTAACCATAATAGTTAGCTGCCGCCATCATGTATACCTGATGCCCTATGGACAAAGGCAGAATGTACTTAGCACGTAGGTCTACAGACTGGCTCCGGGCTTTGTATAGCTGTCCGCTTCCCACTTTTTTCGCATCATAAATGTATTGCTCTTTATTTTGTATTTGGTTTTCGTAAATATTTTCCACGCCTTTTTTGACATTTTCGTTGCCCATCAATTGTATGTGCAAGGATGAGCTTTCGAACCGCCTGTCCAGTACTACTTGTTGGCTGAACCTGTGGGTGTGAAGTTCGAATAGGTTTTTGAACGAAGTTTCCTCGGTGCAGGCGTGGCGGTAATTGTATGACAGATGGGTGGCAACGTCCCATTCGTCTTCAGTTTTCCCGTCTCTTTGCCAGAGCATTTCGGTCGTAACCCCTTCTATTTTTTGTGTCCTTCCGTATGCCAACGTACCTTTGCTCTCCTGACGATGCCATTGCCCAAATCCATAAAACTGGAAAAAACGTATGCCGTCTGACACCGTGTTGGCCGATATGGACTGCCTGTTTAGCTCGGGTGTTACCTTGATGGCGTAAAGATTTTGGCGGTGAACGTATGCCATGTTTAGTCCCAATGTTAACCAATAAGAGTAATTTGACTGCTTGGGGTTGTCTGGACGTGACTGCGCAATGCCTTCATATAGGGCATCGATACCATAGTAGAGCTTGCCCAATCGGAAGCCGTAGCCTCCTTTAAGATAATAAACTTCTTGGCGCAGCCATCCCTTGGACAGCGTGTCACCTACAAAATAGGGTTTGTAAAGTTCTGGTTGGGTGGCATAATTATATGTCACACCGTCTTTGCCACGGTATATGTAAGTCGCGTTTCCGAATATGGTACCATGATTGGTGCGGTATGTTCCTGATGCGGCTATGTCTCCATCAAAGAGTTTGCATCCATTGTACGATAGATATTTTCCCGATGTATTGACATGGTTAATGCTTGATTTGAGTATGTTGACATTATCGCGACGGTGGCTTTTGAAGTAAGTGCTGCTATCGTTGAGCGATTGCATGAAATGGAAGAGCGCGGCATTCTCACGCATAAGATGTACGGCGCTGTTCTCAATATCAGTATTATGAAATGGCATTGGCTCAACATAGGGGGAACTGGCCAACCTGTCTCCACTCAACAGATAGGTTAAGTTGTTCTGCGCGAAAATATTTTGAACGCTAATAGATAGCAACAAGCCGATAATGTAAATAGGTGTTCTCATATTGCTTAAAAAACGTTGACCGTGAGTTCTGCGCCAAAGAATGGTTTGTGCCAGCTTCGCGTCGTTTGATAATATGCATTTACATATTTAGGATTAATCTGTATAATATTGTTGGCGAAGAACGAAAGTTTGAACGAGCGCCCCATCTCCTTTGTCAATTTTATATTCCATAGAAGCGAGACAGGCGCCTTGTTTTCGTTGTACCGAGCGCCTATAAATTCACGTTTGAGCGATTGGAGTATTGGATTTCGTTCCAAATCTTCGTAGCGAAAACGATGAATGACACCATCACAATCGAGGTAATTTGCCGGATATATATCGACATCCTTCCCTAATCTGCTTTTAGTGAACCATACGGTCTGTATAAAATTGGTAAAGATGAGTTTCCATTGGGGTAGTCTTGTGTTAATCCACATGTTGGTATTGAGGCTTGATGCATATTTTTTTTCAAATCCATCGTATAGTCCCACGTAGGGATAAGGCTTGTCGTTCTGGATAGTGCCTGGCCAATACATGACAGGAACACCGTCGGTATAGATGGTATGATAGTAAGCGCCATTGACCTCTATGTCTGACTTTATTGCAGTTAGGGTGGGAATGTGTATTCGGTATTCCAATCCTTTTTTGATTACTTTCGCGCTGTTTTTGGGCATTCGATTAGATAAAAAAGAGTGCATGGTCCGAGAGAGGAAGTCCTTGCGCGAGGGCCTTGTGCTAACGGGATGTTTCAATTGATAATAATAGGTGTATGCCACTGGCTCGTATTGCGTGAAGTATTCGATGCCATCGTTCATCTCTTCATGAAACGCCGACAGGTTTATTTTCCATCCATGACAAGAAAAGTCGTAGCCTATTTCCCACTTTTTGTTTTTGTTTTCATGCAGACGTGGATTGGAGGGGTCGGCTATATGCGTGTCAAGTATGAGACGTCGCTTGCTCTCGTCGTTGAAGTAGGCGTTCATAACCATCAAATCATGGTATACCTTATCAGGATACAGATAGTCGGCAGAGGGCAGCTTGTTTTCAACTCCATATCCTATGCGAAACGTGTTTTGCATGTGATGAGACCCTGTTATGGTATAAGCCAATTGTATACGAGGCTCTAACAACGGTTTGCCGTGCAGGTCATAATGTTTTGGGAGATTGAGCATCATGGCCTCTCTAACACCTATGCGCATGTTAACCTCGTTACGTCGTGCCTGAAAACGCAATGTCATCTCTGCAAACGCGGCCTGATTGACCAATGCGGGGATGTCGCTGTTCTTGCGCGGACGTATGAAACTGCTTGTTGGAAATGGAGGACGTTGAGGGTTCATAATCGTTCCGTCTCCTAAGTTTTTGGTATAATTCAGAGAGGATCCGAGTAACAGGTTGTAGTTTAGGCATTTGCTCCACTTACCAAATTTTTGTCCACAAAGTTGTGCGAATGTATTGATAGGACGATTGATAATTTCATAATATGTGTCGTAGGTAGATGGCAGGAAGATTCCGTCGTGCTCACCTTCGCCATAGGACTGTGGCATGGGAGTGACAGAATGGTTGACAACATGCTTGTGATGTTCCAATTTGTTATTGGTATAGTCTGTCGACGTCACCAGTTCTATATAGTCAATCCATGGTAGTTCGAGAGCCATCTTCAGTTTGGCAGAGAAGTCAAGGCGTTGGTATAAAGTGTTATATTTCTCCTGATAAGCCTTGATCAATGCATCTGTCTTGTTGTTGTTGAATGATGTCACACAGCTTCCGCGCATGTTTAAGTCTATGGTTTTGCCCCACCACTGACATTTGTTGTTATAATTAAGTTGTGTTGTGACGCGGTTGTACGCTCCGCGCGTGTCGGCAATATCTGCGGCAGACTGCACAATATCTGCACCAATATATAGCGTTCCCAACTGTTCCGACAACAAAAAGCCCTTGCCAACATATGCCAGTTTGTTTAAAGGGTCAAACTTTGCTCTTATCCTTAATGGGCTTTTGCCTTGCTTCAAATCTATTTTGATAGCTCCAGAGCTAAGGTTGCCTTCTTTGGCCGACGATATTCCTCGTGTAACCGTAATGCGTTCGATATGGTCTGTGGATATGGTTCGCAGGTCTATCCCGGTGTTGGCAGTCACATTGCCGTTAGGGTCAGCCATAGATGATCCTGTCAGTCCGCTCAGCTGCATACGCATGCCATCATTTTGTATGGGCACTCCATTGATAGAAACACCCATTCCAAAGGCAGTGGCAAGGTCTGTTCCCACCTGCCGAGAGCTGATAAGTGTGTTATTTTGAATGTTATTGCTGCCCATCTTTCCACCTGGTAACAATACAAAAATATCATTCAAAGACGTGGGCTGTATGTATTCTAAGGCTTCTTGGTTGATTGTGGCCTCGCTTCCAATTTTACTATTATATTTGGCGGTAACAGTAAAGTCGCGTAGCGTAACACTTTGCTCGAGCATCGCAACATTCAGAGACGTGGTGCCTGCCTTGACGCTTATCTCTTGTGTGGCATATCCCATGCATGAAATCCTGAGTCGGTAATCACCGCTAAAGGCATGGTGAAAGACATACTGCCCCTGTACATCAGCCATAACGCCCTTGCCAATTTCTATAGCATAGACGCTGGCAAAACTCACGGGTTGCATGGTCTTGCCATCGTATATTTTGCCTTGTAGAATGTTTTGTGCGAGCGAAACAGATGCAAGGCTTAACTGAAACACAAGGGAAAGAAACAATTTGTAGCGCATAAAGATTAGATACAATATATGAAAACGACACTAAGACGCACGCGTAGTGCACCTTAGTGTCGTCGTTTAGTGCAGCTGATAAAGGGTTGCACGCTCAATCAGATGTCTATTTTTTGATATAGTTTTTCTGCCCATTGGCTATAACAACAAAGTCGTCAGTGCTGTTGTTGGTATCTTGCAGATAACCTTTTTCGGCCGTTTTACGTTGTACAAACAGACCTTTGAAGCCGCCCATCATGCCCGGCGTGTCGTCAATCAATACGGCACCGCGATCAATGTTATTTGGCAGAGCCTTGTGAACGAGCGATCCTTTAGCGCCAATTTCAACACCATCGATGATCGTATTGGTCGGAAGGATAACATAGTCTTGCTTTTTTGTCATATAAGCATTGGGGTTGTTCATTGTCACCTTGTTCCCATTGCAATATTGAGTAGCGTCTTCTTTTGTTTTTACAAGCATAATAGAGATGCCTCCTCCATATCCCCATTGAAAGGCTTGGAACGTAGAGAAGTTTACAATCATGTTGTCTACCTCTGGATTGTCAACCGTCGTGGCATATTGGTGGGGAACAAAAATCTCGAAGTTGGCTCCTGTCAGATTACGCGCTTTCGCCTTCTTTCCACCTTCACTATGGTCTACGGCCGAATGCGCAATGACTATGCTTTGGCCGGGTTGCACGAGGTGTTCACGCCCTTTGCCGGGAATAGTGTAAAGCTGACTGATGACAATTTTGTCCTTTTTGAGGTATTCGGTCATTTCTCCGGCTTCTGAATCATTAGGGTCTGCAGCAATCGCGATACTTAAACCGTCTGCGTACAATGGTTGGTTACTGATATTTTTAATGGTGAGATATTCTTCAAAATAATTTCGATCGTATGCCCCATCGTTTGAGGAACAGTTGAAAAACAGCTCGTCCAAGACAAAGGTCTTGTCTAAAGTCTCAAAAATAGGTTTGACGACAAGTTTCAGTTCGGCATTCTTTTGACTGAGCGTATAATTGTCTATTGCGCCATACATGGTGCAAGCACCATTCTCTGCGTCTTCTGCTGTTATTTTGTATGTACCCTGTGGGAGTGTTGCTGTGGCAATCCCCTTGTCATTGACGGTAGCCGTAGTCGTTGCTCCCGATTTTTGTTCGGTTAGTTTAACCTGAAACTTAGTGTACATGGAAGCGTCATTTACGCCTTCAATTTGTATGGATAGCGCACACAGTTGATCTTGCTCATCTTCCGAACATGAATATAGCGTAATAAAGGAAAGTATGGCAATAAACATCCATAATAGCTTTTTCATTCTTAAATAATTTAAAGGTTTGAATATGTATAATAAAATATTGCTTGCAAAGATATAAGTAATAACGCTCTGCTACAATACCTAATAATAGGTATTTATAAATATGTTTTATACTATATCCTTGCCATTAAATAAAAGAGAAAATACAAGATGTTACAGGTTTAAGGTTAATACCATACCCTGTTGTTTTTACCATTCGGGCTGCCCTGTCTCATCATGCAATGAACTAGCAACTAAAACTTGACTGACGCGTTGACTTTGTGAGTAAAATGAAATTACCAAATTTCGATAATTATTTCCAAGGCATTTAGCGAGTAAAGCGCCATGTTTTCACTGTCAGTATTGGTTAAATTTAGCAGAAAATTTTACAGGCTCTGCGGTTGGTATCCTTTGGTCGTGCGGTTTGGGCTTATCCATTGTGTGACAGAAGTCTTCTCGTCGTGTGACTAAGCCTTAACCGCATGGCCGTTTGATACCCAACGGCAGACGACAAAAAAGGCCGCGGTAAAGAAAACAAGATAAATATCTGATTGTCAATTGCCTACATTTTACATCAAATTTCGAGAATCTCGGAACAAAGGGTGTTTGTTTTCAAATTCTCAAAATTTGAGAGAATGTTTGTCAAGAAAATTGCGAATGATAACGGTAAGCCTATGCACAAAACAAGCAAAAAATTGAGAAAAATCAAGAGTTATATTTATCTTAATCGAAAAATGTGCAAAAAGTTGTATATAAAAAATAAAAGTCATAACTTTGACCCTTTCATTTAAAAACATGGACATGTTGGAGGGCTTTCGAAGACCAATGCGGCATGAGTGCTCCTATGTTCTAAGACATTAACAAAACAGAATGCTATACCCCTTAGAGCTTTAAATAACCAATTTGAGAACCCGAGTAAATCAATAAGGGATATGTCACAAATTACAAATAACCCTAAAATGAGAGAGATTAGAATGAGAAAGAAAACTTTGCAATTCCTCCTGGCTGCGGTGTGTGCTACCATACCATTGCCAGGAAGTGTTGTGTTGGCCAACACTGCCGACATAGTCATGGAAGTAGCAGGCAAGCCGATGACTGTAAAGACAGCACTGAACTACATGAAGAATCACTTGGGTTACTCCATAAGGTATAACGTCAAGGAGATTGACCTCAACAAAACAGTAACTGTTGACTTCAAAAACACCAGCGTTGCCTCAATGCTTGAGCAGATTCTGCAGAATCAGAACCTCCATTGGAAAATGACAGGTAAGACTATCACTATCAGTAAGGCACAGCAAAAATCAACAACATCGCGTATAGTGCGGGGAACGGTAATAGAAGAATCGTCTGGAAAGCCATTGATAGGGTGCACCGTAAAATCACTGCAAACCGGCAGACTTGCGGTGACAGATATCGACGGGAACTACTCTATTATGGCTATCCCGGGGGAGGAGCTTGAATTCAACTATCTCCAATATACCACGGAACGAAAGAAAGTAGGTGCTGACGGCAGGGTCAACGTACGGATGGCAAGTTCGACCGTGGAGCTTTCGGACATTGTCGTGACAGGTTACCAGAGGATGAAGAAATACAACATGACGGGTAGCGTTAATGTGATCGGTAACGAGAAAATAGACCTCCGGTCCAGCAACGATTTGCTATCTATCCTTGAGGGCGAAGTGCCGGGGCTGACTGTCTACGACGGCGAATACCGCATTCGTGGTGGTGCATCTCTTAAATCAGGGAACAGCCCTCTTATCATCGTCGACAACTTCGAGGCAGAGCAGCTACCGGGGAACATGGACCAAATAGAATCGATAACAGTTCTGAAGGATGCGGCAGCAACGGCTATATGGGGATCACGGGCAGCAAACGGCGTAATTGTCATCACGACGAAACGCGGTAAAACGGAGGCTGCAAAGATAAGCTACTCCGGGAACGTCAGGATCACTGCCAAGCCCAACTACAATGCCCTGCACCGTGCAAGCTCTGCCGATATTGTTGCCTATGACAGAGATGCCTATAGGGGCGGATTCTATTTCCCAGGATTTTTCGACTATAACACAAACGGGTATTCGCTCTCACAGGAGATTCTGAAAGATTACTTGGTAAACGACCCATCAGAGCTTACCGATGACAGGCTCAAGGAAATGGACACCAGGCTAAATGACCTTGCCCTGCAGAGCAACAAGTCGCAAATAGATGACTTGCTGCTCCGTCATGCCCTGAGACAAAACCACATGGTGTCGGTATCAGGAGGTAGCGACAAAATCAATTACCTCGTCTCCGGAAGCTACACGGGGGGACATTCAGCCTATCAGCAAGGTGACACACAGAAGATGTTTGAGATAAATTCAAGGCTGACCGTGCACTTGCTTGATAACCTGAAATTACGCACTGACGTATATGCAGCATTTACACGGAACAAGAACGGATATACCCCGATAGCATCGGATATCTACAACCTCTATCCATACCAAATGCTGAAGGATACCAAAGGCGATTTAGTTTACGACTATGCCTCGTTCAACCGCGAGCAAGCTCTTTCAATGATCAAGGATTATGGCTATGCCAATGAAGGCAAAAACATCATCGAGGAAGTGCAGTTGGCCGACAACACTACACGAAACACCAACTATAAGGTTTCAATGGGGTTGGACTACATGTTACTTAAAGGACTGTCGTTGAATGCTGACTACCAATATGAGAAGCTGCTATCGCGCACGCAAAACATATCCTCAAAAGACAGTCACAACACAAGACACCTGATCAATAGCATGGCAGTGCCCGGTAATGATGGTAAATTGACATATAACCTGCCACAGGGAAATATTCTGGATCACTCACAGTATGACGCAGAATCTTGGATTCTCAAGCTGGGAACAACACTTAACCGATCTTTCGGCTCTAACGGCGAACACTATGTTAATGCCGTAGCGGGACTTGAGATGCGCGAACACCATCGGCTGAACGAAAGCTATCGTAAACTGGGATATAACACTCAGACACTGAATTGGCAGCCTATCGACCAAGTAGCTCTGCAAAATGGGTATTTGTGGTGGAACGGCGAACAACATATTTATGACGCATCCTTTTACGACAGCTTTGGTGATGTGAAAAACCGCGAGTTGTCTTATTTTCTATCAGCCATCTACACCTACGACAAACGCTACACAGGATCGGCAAGCCTTCGTATCGACGAATCGAACCTCTTTGGCGCAAGTCATAAGTTTCGTAGAAATCCGATATACGCATTTGGCGCAAGCTGGAATATCAGGAATGAAAAGTTCTTCTATTTCAAACCGATAACGTCCCTGCTACTTCGTACCTCGTTTGGACTTACCGGAAACTTCGACCGATCAGGATCGACGACTCCCGTAATGGTTGGGTACAAACGATACTTTTCGACTATCAATGATAACGTTATCCGACTGTCAACCCCGCCAAACGCCAAGTTGAGATGGGAGCGCAACCGTTCTGTTAACGTTTCTCTTGACTTTGGGTTCTACAATCGCATCAACGGCACAATAACGTATTACAATAACTACTGTTATGACCTGCTCGGCAACACGCTCGTAGACCCGACGAACGGATATACATCGGCAAAGATCAACGCAGCTGACATGCGCAACCACGGATGGGAGCTTGATCTATCAGCAGATGCAATTAGTAACAAGAACTGGACATGGAACCTTAGATGGGTCTTCGCTTACAACAAGAACAAGATCATCAAGAACAAAATCACGGAAAGTGAAGCACACTTAGACCGCGTAACAGGTACAACGCAATTTGTGGAAGGGTATGCACGTGAAGCCATCTGGAGCTATAAGTGGGCCGGCCTTGACGAGAAGGGTGAACCGCAAGTGTATAATCGCAAGGGCGAGAAAACCTACGACATCGCAACCCTTGATCCGGAAGACTTGGAATACAGCGGTACTTACCAACCAAAGTATAATGGTTCGATGACCTCAAGTCTGCGATTCCGCCAATTGACTCTGAACCTCATGTTCGTCTATAATTTTGGACATGTATTCCGCGCTGAATACCCAGGACTGAATCCTTATGACGCCTCACCGTCAATGACAGATAAGGTTGCGCTGCGCTGGATGAAACCGGGAGATGAGGAAAAAACCGATGTCGCTTGTCTGCCTTCAATGAAGGATCTGTGGGCAAACACCTACTACCGCAGCCATGCATGCAAGTATTCCTCAAACAGCATCCGCAAGGGCAATATGATCCGCCTGCGCGAAATACTGTTCAACTACGAGCTGCCCAATTCATTATTACGACAAACATTCGTTAAGCGGCTATCGCTTACCCTGCAGATGAACAACGTATGGCTGTGGACGGCAAATCGCGAGGGCTACGACCCGGAAGCGATAGATCCACTATCGGGCAGATTGTCCCTGCCTCAGCCCTTCTCTTTCACTATGGGCTTTAAGTTAGATTTCTAATTCGTATAGCAACAAAATAATGAAAAAATATATAGTAATGCTCACTATAGCAGCAGCAATGACTGCATGCAGTGATTTCACAGAGATTATCCCCAAAGGTAAGGTCATCCCGACTACAACGGAAGATTACCGAGAGATGACCATAGACGTGGCGAATTCTTCAACAGGTTTTCCAATAGCAAATGTTAGCTGTGATGACGTTTTCAGCACCGACCAAAACGGGGTGAGTGCTACAAGCAAGGCATACTTCTGGTTGGAAGACTTCTACAAAGTAAATGAAAATGATGACGCATGGAACAAAACCTATGCACACATCTACGTCATGAATGTTGTCATTGGCAATGTCATGGCTTCGACAGAGGGAACCACGAGCGAGAAGCAGGCAATACTTACAGAAGCAAAGGTGTGGCGCGCATACTATTACTGGTATCTGCAGTCACTCTATGCCAAAGACTATAATGAAGCGACAGCGGCAACTGACCTCAGTGTACCACTTTCGCTGACGCCTGACTTGGAAGCCAAATTGCCTCGGGCTACCGTTCGTGAAGTGACGGATCAGATATGGGCTGATCTTGACGAAGCCGAGAAAATTTTGCCGGACCAGGCTACAAACGCGTTCCGTCCAACAAAAGGTGCCGTATATGCCCTCAAGGCACGTATCCTTTTCTATGAGCATAAATATAACGAGGCGGCGGAACAAGCCAGGCTTGCACTTTCCGTCAACAACTCCTTGTACGACATGCGTACATGGACCTTCAAAAAAAGCAGTAAGCCAAGTGCCGGCATTAATGGACGAGAAATACATAACTATAAATCCCCTGAGAAATTATGGTATATGAGCAACAGTTTCTCATCCCTTATAACTTCATTCTGCATCAGTGATGACCTTAAGGAACTGTATGACGAGGGCGACCTGCGTTTCAAGTTCTATTTCAGCAATCTCACCCGTACAGGAGGACCCTGGGAAGATGGAAGATATCGCTATCTGCAGAACCTTGACTACAGCTTCTCCGTCCCGGAAATGATGCTCATTGAGGCAGAGGCATTGGCACGCAATAATGACAGTAAGGCACTGGACATTATCAACAAACTCCGCATCAAAAGAATAGACACAGAACACTATAAACCACTGACAGCCAACAAGGAGACTTCTCTTCTTGACATTGTCCTGAAGGAACGCAGAAGGGAACTTTGCCTGAACAGCCTGAGATGGCTTGACATGAAACGCTTAGCAGCAGAAGGAATTTATAAAACTGTGCTAAAACGCGAGTTTAACGGTGTGACATATAAACTGGAACCTAATTCAAAGTTGTATGTGCTGCCCATCCCCCTGCAGGTGCTGTCGCTCAACAAAAACATTATCCCCAATAACCGCAAATAACATCTCATATAGCAAATGAACAGATTGTCATTCCTATTCTTGTCGTTATTGATGTGCCTGCACATCCAAGCCCAGAAACCAACGACATTTCATGTCAGACTCGACAAGGCGTTCCAAGGCAAGGTGTATCTATGCTGTATCAAGGACAGACTCACACAAGTGGATTCTGTTGAAGTCAACGGATCGGCTTTCTCAATCTCACACAGCATTGACCATCCCGATGAATATACACTGGTAAGCAGGCCCTTCCGCTTTAACACTTCCGTTCTCGCAGAACCAGGAGTGCAATATACTATCACGATGGAAGGTTCTGATGGAAAAGTTATCCAAGGTGGCAAAGAGCAGGCCCGAATAGATAGTCTTAACTCTGTCCTTGAGCCATTGAACGACAGTATGCAGGTAATTAGTCAAAAGTATTCCACTCTGAAAGAACAAGGGAAAGATGAGGAAGCTGAGAAATGGCTTGAGCCAAACAACGCCTTGTTTACACGTGCCGTTGACATCAAAGCAAAATTTATCCAGTCTGACCCGAACAGCTTGGCTGCAATGATAGTAGCCTCTGAGCTGCTTTCTTCAGACTACCCCCTGCTTTCACGCTTGCATAAAGTTCTTTCATCAAGTCCGTATACATACACCAGGGCATGGAAACGCTTTGATAACGACTTCCGTCAGGTGTCTGCAAAGTGGATACAGGACAAGGAAGCTCCAGACTTTATCACCAAGGACATTAATGGTAAAGTGGTCAGGTTAAGTGATTTTAGAGGCAAGACAGTACTGCTGGATTTCTGGGCATCCTGGTGCCTGCCATGCAGAGCGAAAATGAAAAAGCTGAAAGCCATATATCCAGAGCTCACAAAGCAAGGTATAACCGTTGTCAGCATCAGTCTCGACGAGGACATTGAAGCATGGAGGAAAGCAAGCCGTGAGGAAGGAATTTCATGGACAAATACATGCGATGTAGTGCCGTTTAATAAAAACAAAATAGCACAGGCCTATCAGGTATCATTTATTCCTCAACTGTTTTTGATCAGTCCGCAAGGCTTTATTACAAGTCAAAGTCCAAACTTGAATTCTCTTATTAAAAAATAAATTATCGTGTAGGAGGTAGATACTAATCGCAAGTACTTACCTCCTACTTTTGTATTTACAGGTCTTTCACATCACCGTACGCTCCGTCTGGGATACGGAGGTTTTTGCTTTCTCACCTCGCGATATGTAGGAAGTTATTTTTTAGAGTTATATCACTTTTTACATGTTCTTAAAAATCCTGACGGCATTCAGTATGGTGTTGCCTTGAGTTGATTTGAAATTAATGGTCAGGCCCTTTCCACCACTTACGTTCACTATAAACTTCCTGATAACCGGGCGGGCGGGGAATAGCTCCTTGCTCATCGCATGATCGGAGAGCATCTCAACATCGTTGATCGTTACCGAGAAGCTGCGTTGATGTATTTGCTCCGGGGCAGAAGAGCCGCTGCCCAGATTATAAAGCAAAGCCCCGGCAGGCTTCTTACCGTCCAACTCCGACCAATAAAGACTTACGCTGTATTGCCCATCGGGAATGTCGGCCTTGAAGCTTTCGATTCCAACACGTTGTGTCTGGAAAACAGGGTCGTGTTCCGTTCCTTCTATATTGATGTCAGAACCGAGATTTAAGCCTTTACGATAAGGCTTTCCTCCAACATATCCCCAACTGCCAACACTGTATTCTTGCTCCGGAATCCAGCACACGCCGCCCTCGCGGTCTTCATAATACCGGTCGGAGCCCAGCATCACATTCAGTCCCTTTGTCGGGAAGTTTTGTTGTGTGAGACGCTTTCCTACTACACTGAAGTGGGGATAAATCACATCGCGCATTGTTTTGCCGTCCCTTGTTGCCACGGCTTCTATGCAGTTTCGCCCGTCTGCAAAGGGCACCCTGAACTCTGCCGTGCAATCTGCAACATCCTTCGTTCCAATACTTTTACCATTAACGATCAACTCCACCTGTGAGGCATTGGTATATACCGGCACGGTTTGCAGACACTGTACCTGACCTTCCCCGGCCACACCGGCACGCCATTTCCATTCACGATTGCCTATATTCAGCATTGGCTGCGTGCTCAATGAGGCTTGATAATAGAGATAGACGTCCTTCAACTCACGATCCAATCCGGCCAATCCCTTGTTGTTGACATGTGGCACGGCATCGCCCCTTGTTTCGGAATAGAAGTCGTTGAGGTTCCATACGCATGCGCCGGCAACAAACGGGCGCTTCTGAATTTCGTTGAGGTAGTGCTTATGATACACCACCGCATACTCCTGCGAGAAATCGAATTGCTCGGGGTGGTATGAGTGCAGACGGGGATCGGCGCCGGCTCCATACTCCGTAACCATGAGAATCTTATCGGGGTGCAAGCCATGCAGGCGGTCGAGTGTGCGCTGGAAAGCGTTGATGTCTCTCTCATACCAGCCCGCATACAGGTTCCACCCCTGTATCATCGGCAGCTCGGTAATGCCACACTTGCTGTATCTTTCGTATGCATTGTGATAAGCCATCATGGTATAACGCGTGGGGTCTGTATGCCGAATGAGTGTCTCCAGCGTGCTCGCCACATGATAAACCGACTTGAAATAAGTTTCCATACGGGCACTGTCCAATTGCGGCAACCTCAACAACACCTCGTTCATGTATGCCCAAATGATGACAGATGGGTGATTATAGTTCTGCTTGATCATCTCCTTGGCCATCTGGACGGAATTGCTCAAGAAAGCATCGCTCCCCGTCACACCATTCACAACAGGTATTTCCACAGACGTAAGAATGCCCAGCTTGTCGCACATTTCCATCACCACTGGGTCTTGTGGATAATGAGATACGCGGAGGAAGTTGCCGCCCATTTCCTTCAGTTCCATCACATCTCTCACGTGAATCTCATCAGGCAGCGCATTGCCCTTGTTCTGATAGTCCTGATGTCGGGAGGTTCCGATCAGCTTGACATGTTTTCCGTTCAGGACGAACCCCTTGTCCGGGTCGAAAGCAAACGTACGAATACCCAACGGACTGACGCAACAATCGATCACCGCCTGGGTCTTCTCGTCTATCAACTCGGTCTTTACCTGATACATATACGGTGCCGACACATCCCAAAGATGCGGGTTTCTCACCTTCAGTTCCTGCTCATTACGCGTCTGCTCCGTATTCGCCTTGAGCCTGAGTTTGCCGGAAGCGGTTGCCACAACTCGGTTGTCGGAATCGATAATCGAGTGTTGCACCCGAATGTTCCTTGCCTCCTGGGTGGCATTGTCAACAAGCGACAGAATATGAACAGTGGCCAAATCTTCCCTGACCTCCTTGCTCCTGACATACACTCCGGATGTTGCTTCATCGTCATGCGACAAGTGCACAGGATTGACAAACTGCAAATACACATCGCGATAGATGCCCCCATAGAAATTGAAATCGGCAGAGAGGGGCGGAATGTCGGGCTGGTGGGAATTGTCTACAACAACCCGAAACTGATTGTCGGCTCCAAAAGTGACATGCGGAGTGATGTCGAAGCAAAACCGGGTGTAGCCTCCCTTGTGTTCGCCAACACGCGTCCCGTTTACATAGACAGTAGTAACCTGATTGGCACCCTCGAAATAAATGAGCACTCTTTTCGACTGTTGAGCCTGGTCTATAAACACCGATTTGGTATATTCCCTTGTTCCCCTCAAATATCCTGGGGTGTCGTCCATACAGTCTTGGGCGTTCCAAGTGTGCGGAATGTCCACGGTTTGCCGGTTGTCGAAAGTCCACCCGGAGTTGATGGTGTAAACCAACCGCTGCTGTGCATGCAGTGCACCTACACAGAGCAACATCAAACACAAAAGTAAAGTTGTTGTTTTCTTCATAGCTATGAATTGGTCTTTATCGTTAGCAGAATCATAGTACTCCATGCAAAAATACACATTCCTTTCGAAATATATTTGCTTTCATATTTTGTATTTTGTATTTCCAGTCTTAAAATATGTTATTCTCAACAAATCGAAATGTTTAAAGCGCAAAACACGGGAACTTTTATGGCATAGGAAGCACCCATTGTACATTATTCATTATACATTATACATTATACATTGTCCATTGTACATTATAAATTATCAATTATCCATTATCTTAACAAATTCCCTTCCATGCTTCGCGAATTTAAAAATATAAACCGTTCGCTCCGAAATACGCAAAATTTGAAGCAATTTGCAGTTGTCTAATAATCAACCACTTAGCCGAATACTGCTTACAACTTCAATTTTGTCACCCGCGATTGCATATCGAATGGCAAGACGATAAAGCCCTAAACGCACACCGATCAGGTCTCTCTCGTGCGGTCTTGAAGCCCTCAACGCATGATGATCGAATGCTAAACGCATCGTACTCTATATTTTCATGTTGTTTTCGCAGATAATAAACGGCCAAAACATGGCGCATTTCTTTCTATTTACTACAAAAACATGCATCTGAAAAATGGTAGTTAATTTTTACACACAACTGGCAACCGCCAATGTCCTTTTCACTATTTATAGAGACTGAACACCATGGAGATATTCCTGAACTTGCTCCTGCCCTTGAAGAAGAGGAAAGGCTTGTTGTAGGGGAACGACAGGTTTTCCCAGAACAGTTCTATTTTCGCATGTTTCCACGTATTCGAATCGTCTGTCCGGAAGTGTGCCACCGTATTATAGGATTCCTTGGGCACCCTGTTGGTCTTGCACCCAATATGAACAAACTCCTGCCCTCTGTCCAAATAATCGAACTCAAGATACGCCTTGAAATAATGTTGCTGAAACAATACGGTTGCTTTGACGGGCAGCGTGATGGAAAACTCTTCCACACCGGCCTCCGCATCATTCTGCTTGTGCTTGATGTCCACGTCAAACTCAGACAGTGTCAGCGTCTCCTGTTTGATGCCTTTCATGCGTTCATTGAATTGTTCTTGCAACTGATGAAGTTGCGTTTCCGCCTCCCGATACTTGCCTGTCGAGATGTTCAGGGCAGCCTTATCGAGCGCGGCCTGTTGGCTTAGGACATCTGCTTTCAGCATCGTCAGGAAATAAGCCGTTTTGCGAAGGCTGAACAACTTCTCAGGCAATGCCAAGCCATGATAGTCGGCTTCCATGTCCTTGAACATGGAAGCATACTCCAAAGTGGTCTGCAATTCACGGTTCCCATTTTCTATCGTAGGCAATATCTCATGCCCTTCGGTAAAGTCGTTCCATGAGGCGATGAACATCATGTCCAGACTATCGGCACTCTCCATGCAGAAGTTCCACATGTCGCGATAGGTCTGCCCGTTGTTTCTGGGAATGAAATAAAAGTGCGAGCGTCCCCAGCCGGCACACCCCCTATTGTCCATGCCGGGCATGGCAAACCCCGACTTGACAACATACTGCGGGTTGGGAGAAAGCCAGACGGAGTCGCGAAAAGGCTTCATAAACTCAATGAGGTCGGCCTCTGTGGCATAATGGTCGCACTGCGGATGCCGGGCATCACGAGGCCTTACCCGTGCCGGTATCCATGCTGTGGGCACCTCGCCCAGCTGTTCCCACTGCTTGATCTCCTCGCTGTAGCGCACCGGCATGTAGACATCGTTGCGCAGCTCTCCCCAGTCGGCCCAACGGCGAAGTCCGACGGGAGCCGCCTCTCCGAAGTTTACCGCAGAGAGCACCTCCCGAAACTCGTCTACCCGGGCACCCGGGCCGAAATGATAGAACACCGGCCGGCCGCAAACGATTGGTGCCGTGGGCGCCGTGAAGACCGAATCGATAAGATATTGGAAGCATTTGGCCATGTAGGCAGTCTTCGCCTCACGGTTGTTGATTTGTGGATAAATCTTTGTTATCCAGTCGTAATACAACCAACCATCGCACCAATTCACGCCTATTTCGAAGTTATATTTGCGTGCCACGGGCAGCATCGCCTGCAACAGCGTGTTGTTTTCATGAGGAAAGAAGCCCCACTCGATAAAGAATCCATCTACCCCGGCCGTCTTGGCTAACAGAATTTGATATTCTATATAATCAGGGTCGAGGTCAGACTGCATTCCGAGCGATGGGTAAGCTGCGGCGGCAATGTTGTTCCTGCCCGTTTCTTCGTGCAGGATATCAGCATTGTAGCACAGGCTCCTGATGCCCGTAGCCGACTTCTCGGTATTGGCATACAATCCCCATCGCCCCAGCTTGCCATCGTGCTGACGGGTGAATCTCACCCCGTGAAAATCTACGTAAACCTTCTTTCCATTCTGCGAAAAGCCCACGAGAGGCATGAGCAACATCAGGAAGGTCAGCAACTTCTTCATGGCTATGGCTGATTAATCATGATTCTACCCTTGTAAATTCGTGAGCCGTTGAGACGGAAAATCTGCTCGCCCTTGTCGTTGACAAGCCCTTCTGCCCACCATTCCTCCGTGGGACTCAACATATATACGCCCTCCGCATCGTTGCATATACCCTTGATGTCGGGCATGTCGTATATCTTGTCGCAGGTAACTTCCGCCCGGGTCACGTCGATTTTATAAACGGCATGGGCAGCGGTGAGCCAGAGTTTTCCCTTTTCTCCATATACCGGATAAAGGTCGTGCCCGCCGTTTTCCTTCGCAAAGGTATAGATGCGTTTCTGGTTCAGCAATTTGGGATGGGCAGCATCGTTGTTGTATTTGAATCTGAAAACGGCCGTGTTGCCGGCTCTCATAGTGCCCGTGGCATACAGGCATTGCTGCTCCTGGCTCCAGATTACATTGTGGGCATTGCCTATCTTCAGCGTATTGGCCTTGGTGCCCAACACCTTTACCGTATCAACCACAAAGGTATTGATCTCCCCTTTCTTGGATTCTGCGGTCACGATGTTGCCATCAGGAAGCATCTCGGCGGAATGAGGGTTGCCTCCGCAGTTGGCATAGAACATCAGCTTCTTGTCGGCTATGCGTATCAAGGCCACAGCTCCGCCGGATGCCGTCATCAGAATATACTTGTTGTTATACACCGGCTTGGCTTCGGTTGGGCCTACAAACCACCTCGAGAAACCGGCTGGCACTTTTGCCTCTACGGCTGTCCATTCCCAAACTACTTGCTGCGTGGCTGCATCAAGAATGACAATGGCGTTCCTGGCTTGCTCTGCCAGTGCAAACGATTTGGCAGGAAGAGCGGTGAGCGGTTTGTTAGGGCGTGTGGCCGGACGCTGATAACTCTCATCATCGGTACAGGATTGGAACATGAGTCCCAATCCCAGAACGGTGAGTGATAAAGCCTTTATCTTGAATCTGTTCATGATGTATAAACCATTGAATTAGTATTTAGGAAATTTAATCTCTACGATCAGGACAACAGCGGTCTTGTTAGCAAGTCCCAGCTCTTGCGAACTAACCATCTTGACTACCTTCATGACGCCAATCTTGGCACCGCCTGCCGTGGAGTTCTTGCCTGTTCTGAAAGCAATGATATCACCCTCCTCAAACGGTGTGAGCTTGGATATGGTAATATTACTCGACAGAATCTTGGAAATCGAAGCCTTGGTGGCCTTCTCGTAATCAAAGTCGTTCATCTTTGCAAACCGCGTTCCATTCTTGACGGGAATAGCAGAAAGCTTGCCTGTTGCGCCATTAAACTCCTTGTCTTTCTCGGTATTGTCCATGGAGTAGAGACGCGGAATGGCCTTCCCGCCGAAGCAATAGAACTTGAAGTCTATGTTCTTGGCATTGGCCTCACTGCCTATTGCATAGTCCACGGAATAGGTCTTCATATCCCTGATCGACACCATTCCAAATGCCTCAGGATATTTGCTGTGGGCTGCATTGGCCAACGGTTGACTGCCAACCATGAGAGAACCAACATTCATATCGACATAGACCTTGACATAACCAACAGCTTCCTTGCCCGCACGACCATCCGAAACAACAACCTTCAGCATGTAGGCGGCATCAGAGATTTTCATCTTGGGAGCAATGTCCAACTCGTGGTCATTGGCCTTGTTTTCCTCGAAGAGCAGGTTCTCACCATCTGCTGTCTGCTCATAAACCTTGATTGAACGCACACCCCTTACCGATGAAATCTTCATCGGGACACCTGTCTGTATGTCTGAAGTGGTATTGATGGCGCGGGTGGGCAACGTAAGCGAAGGAATGGGCAGGGTCTTATAGGTTACCGGCAGGGTGGAAACTGTGATGTTGCCATATATGTCAGTCACTTTCACCTTGAAGCCCTTGTCGCCCTCTTTGTATTCTATCATCTCGTCGAAGGTGTATTCCTTTTCACCATCCAGCTCTGCAACGCCCTTAGAGGTCTGTCCATCCGCAGACACCAGATACATTTCCACATGCTTGATACCGGCGTCCGACTTAACCACATACGTGGTACGCGGAATCTGCGGATTCTCATCCATTTCGTCATAGACGATTGCTGCTGGCGTGAAAGTAATCTCCGGCCGGCTGAACACGTCAATAACAGAAAGTTTCAAGGTGTCTTCCGTCACCTGATTCTTGCGGTCCGTGGCTTTAACAATAATGCTCTCGAAATCTGCACGATACTCCGGGGTAACGGCAAGGCTGTAGGCATTGTCGTCAAAGAAATCCGTTATGGTCTTGTAATCTTCTATCCCTTCGGCTGTCTTGATCTTAACGGAAATCTCGCTGAGTCCTACCTCCGACCTGACAATGGCTATCACGGGAAGATTATCTATCTTGTTGAGATCTATCGAAAGACTTTCCATGGGGAAATTGATGACAGGAGGCAATGTTCCCGTCGGCAGATCGTCTTTATCCGAACAAGCTGCAAACAGCAGACAAAGTCCGATTAGAAAATAATATAGTTTATCTTTCATGGCTCTTTTATTTTTGGTAATAACAGTAATTGTCGAGTACATGCATCACACCATTGGTAACGATGATGTTGCTCTTCCTCACATTGCGTTGTGGAGACTTGCCGTTGCTGCCAGCCTGATTGATGAGCACCTTTCCAACAGCAGCCTGCCAGGGATTCTTCCATACGCACATGGTCATCAGTCCCTGCTCTCCCTTGAGCATGGTCAGCACGTACATCGGCTCTACATCGAGCTGGCCGTACGAGCTGTAAGCACCATCCACAATATGATACAAGAGCATATCCCTGACTGTGGAAAGGTCGCACGATGTGATAGTTTCCTCGCCGGGGAACACATTCTCCATATAACTCTTCATGGCCGTGTTGCTCAACGCAAGAAAAGTGTAAGGCTGGGCCGACTGGGTGTAGTACGCTTTCAGATCTGCATACTCAATGGCAGCCATGAACATCGAGAACTCCTCATTATTATCCTGTAAGTATTCCCAGGCCGTCTTGTCCACTCGCATATCGGCTACAGAGGCCTTGTAGTCGTAGTCTTTCTGTAAATCCAGATCACAACTCATGAGCAGGGCACATGACAAGCACAAAATGCCATATATCGTTTTCATATATTTCTGCATATTATTTGTCTCCATAGTAAGTGTTTTGATATAGTTTATTGTTCTCTATGAGATGCGAATAATGAATGGGGAACAGTTCGTTTCCATCCGTATTCATGCCGTTGATAGGTTCCATAACCTCTTTCCACTTCTTGGTTCTCAGCAAATCGAACCATCTCCGTCCCTCGCCGATAAGTTCTACTTGGCGTTCACGGAGAATGAAATCAACCAGCTCTTCCTCTGTTCCAAACTCCACGGCTGTAGGAGTTTGCAATCCGGCACGTGTGCGGACTTTGGTCACTAGGTCCAAGGCTTCCTCCCACTTGCCGAGTCGGGCCTTGGCTTCTGCCTGCAACAACATGATGTCCGTATAGCGATAAATCGGATAAGCTATCTCGCACGTCTTGTTCAGTGATGTGCTGATGTCGCCTGCAATATACTTGCGCAACTCGTTGCCTCCCTGATAAGATTTCACAAACATGTCCTTGCGGAGGTCACCGTTCATATCCGGCTGATTGAAGATATCCATATACTTGTCTGCCACGACGGCCGCACGGTTTCCCGACCCGGTGAACCATTGGTACATATAGCTGTAGCCATTAGTGCCCACTTCGTCCATGTCATAATGCAAAACAAATATGAACTCCTTGGTCTGGTATTCATCATTTTCGGGCGTGTTATCCGAGGGTTTGTTGTTAAGCTCCTCGGTAAACATTCGCCGATAGGTTTCCAGCGATGGTTCAAAATCAATAAAACGTTCACGACCAGTGCTGATGCTGGAAATCTTGTCGATAGTCTGATCGGCCAGACTGTACTGCTCGTTCCACATATACACATCAGCCATAATGGCCCATACACCACATATAGAGATGCGCTTACGTTCACGGTTTCCCGTTCGGTTGATCAACTGCTCGGCACGTTTTAAGTCGGGAATGATCACGTGTGTAATAATAGAATCCTTAGGAGAACGTGCATGATAGATCTTGTCGTTGAAGACTTCCACTGGTTCGGTATACACGGGAACGTCTCCCCAAACCCTGATAGCATAGAAGTAGCCCAAGGCCCTGAGTGCATAAGCTTGCCCTAAATAGTCATTACGGTCGGAAACGTTGGGCATGCTGATTTCGGGAATATACTTAATGGCAAGATTGGCTTGATTGATCATCTTGTAGAGGTTAGTCCATTTGGCGCATTTCTCATCCGTAGACATCAAGTTGTTCATTGCTCTTGCCTGATTCACCATCACAGGGGCACCGGGCGCAAAGTTGTCAGAACGGAACTCGCCCCAATAGAAATAGTTCTCGCGCAAGGTTTGTCTCAACAAGCCGTAGATTTCATTCACACCGGCTTTGGCATCACGGGCAGTCTTCCACATCTTCTCTGCAGGAACCTCGCTTACGGTCTCCTCATCTAAGAAGTCAGAACAGCCGGTTGTTATTGACAGTCCTAATAGACCGATGATGATATATTTTATATTTTTCATTCTTCAGAACGTATTGGTTAGTAATTAGAAATTTGCAATGAAACCCAAGCCGAACTCTCGCTTACGCGGATAGCGATAGGTATCTTTACCAATCTGTAAGGGGTTGTTGGTAGAGAACTCAGGATCGAAGCCCGAGTAGTCTGTCCAAGTCAGCACATTGTTTGCAAAAGCATACAGACTCAAGTCTTTCAGGAATATCTTCTGCATGAGCATTTTTGGTAAATGATAGGACAGGCGTATGTTCTGCAAGCGGACGAAAGAGGCATCCTCCAAATAGAAAGAGTTGGCAATGCGTGCGTTGTTGAACTCGTCGTTGAATGGGCGGGGATAAATGGCCTCATCGCCGGGCTGCAACCACAGGTTGTATATCACCTCAGGAGATGGTGTCGTACCCATATACTTGAACTGGTTGCGGTTATGCTCTGCATAGTTGTAAATCTTTCCGCCCAATGAAAAATACATTCCTACATACAGGCTCAGGTCCTTCCACTGCACGGTGGTGTTGAAACCGCCAGTCACATTAGGCAGGGCATTACCAATAACCATGCGGTCGTTGTCATCGATCACGCCGTTCTGGCTCTCCGGATTCTCAATCCAGTTATAGTCGCCCCCGCGGAATGCTTTGCCATTTGGCAAGGTTTTCTTATGTACGTCACCTGTGTATGGCGAGCCATTCAACAGATATTTGTATTGGAAAACCCCGTCCTCGAACACTGGGGTAAGCTGTTTCCAGTCCTTGGTAAAGGCATTCGACTCATCATACTGGAATATTCCGTTGCTTTTGAATCCATAAAAGTCGCCAATGTTTCCTCCTTCTTCCATCCACCAAATATCACCTTCCATATAGGCTTTCCCATTTTGCAGCTTCTCTATACGAGAGATGTTTCTTGAGAGGTTGAAGGTCGCATTCCATGTCCAATCCTTTGAACGAATAAGGTCTCCCGACACCGAGATTTCGAAACCCTGATTACTGATTTCACCAACATTGGTTTTCATGTATGAGAATCCGGACTCTTTGGGTAATTGGTAATTAGCCAAAAGTCCGTCAGTGTACTTGTAATAATAGTCGGCGGTAACAACAAGACGACTGTTCCAGAAGTTCAGATCCAAACCTAAATCAAACTGCTTGGTCTCTTCCCACTTCAGGTGTTCCGTTCCTATTCGGGTCGGAGCAATGCCTCCTACCCCGTCATAAATCGTACTTGGCGAGTAGGTGTATACATAATCATAGTTGCCAATAGACTGGTTGCCCGTTATACCGAAGCTGGCACGCAGCTTGCCATCCGTAAGAACGTTTTTCATACCCTTGAGGAATTTCTCATCTGAGAAACGCCAACCTAATGAAACCGAGGGGAAATTACCGTAACGATTGTCCTTGGAGAAGCGCGAAGACCCGTCTCTGCGGAAGTTAGCAGCAAACAGATAACGACTCTTGTAGTCGTAGGTCACACGTCCGAAGACAGAAGCCAAGGCGTGATTGGACACAAAAGTTCTCGTGTTGGACAAGTCGAGGTTTGCAGAAAAGGCATTCAGGGTGTAGATGTAGTCGTTGGACGAGTTGATGCCTACCAGGTTCTCGTTCTCATAGTGCCAACGCTGTAAGCTCATACCCACCATAGCCTGGAAGTGATGTTGCCCGAACTTGCGTTCAAAGGTCAGGTAGTTCTCGTTCATCCAGTTCCAGTTGGTATGGTTATATGAGAACCCCTTGTTCGACTTTTGCCATTCATCAGTAATAAGACTCGGCTCCATCTGCTTGCGCTTGTCGAGATAGAAATTGAAGTTGAGATTGGTGCGGAACTTCAAATACTTATTAAACCTGATCACACCAAACTGAAAGAAATTCATCTTATACGAATCGGTGAAATCGGTTGTGTATTCAATCAATGCCATAGGGTTCTTCTGACCATTAAACACACCCACCATGGAACCATCTGAATAATAGGTGTTGAAGTAAGGGCGCCTGCTCAAAACAGAGCTCAACAGCCGTCCCTCATTCAGGCCGTTCTTCTTTGAGTAGGTAAGTGAAATCCTGCTACCAATATTCAACCATTTGTTGGGAGCGTAGTCTGAGTTGACGCGAGTGCTGATGCGCCGGAAGCCGGTGTTGTCAATTATACCATTCTCATTATAGTAGCCCGTGTTGATGAAATATTTCAACTTGCTTGTTCCGCCGCTCAGGCTTACATCTATCTGGTCTTTATTGCCCGTCTTGGTAATCATGTCTAAGTAGTCGTTATCCACGTTATAGAAATAGTTATACGGATCGTCCAGCACATCACTACTCTCATTGGGATTGCCACCTCCGTACGATTCAAAATAGCTTTTGCGGAACTGGTCGTAGAGAAGCCGCTCCATCCTGTTGGCTTGTGGAACTTTATGGGAAAGTGTTCCCCATGAATGATTGTACTTGATATCAATCACGGGCTTGCCCTCTTGTCCACTCTTGGTTGTAATAATGATAACACCATTAGCGGAACGCGAACCATAAATGGCGGCAGAAGCTGCATCCTTGAGCACCTCCATCGACACAATATCATTGGTATTGATGCCATCGAGAGACTCCAACGGCGCACCATCCACAATATATAAAGGTGTGACTCCTTCGGCAGAGAAAGTCGATGTTCCACGAATCTTGATCGAAGCCGACTCTCCGGGCTGGCCCGAGCCACTCACAACCTGCACACCGGGAGCACTACCCTGCAGGGCATCGAACACACTCGTTGCCGTCTTGTTCTCTATCACCTTATCCGATATCGATATGACCGACCCCGTGAGGTCACGTTTTTTCATGCTGCCATAACCTATCACAACAACCTCATTGACCCGTGTTGCCGCCTCCGAATCAGCAAGCATGATCTTTGCAGGATTGCCTGCTGTCACGCGAGTCTCCGTATCCTCTTTGCCTAAGTAAGAAAAGGTCAGCATGGCAGAGCTCTCTTCATAGGGTATTTCAAACTCTCCATCATAATTGGTTACGGTTCCCGTTCCTGTCCCCTTGACCCGCACGGTAACGCCTATGAGCGGAACACCCTCCTCGTCGAGCACTCGGCCGGTGAGCGACTTCTTGCCGCCATGGCTCTGTGACACAGAAGCCTGATTACGGGTAACATAAATGAATTTGCCCTTTACCGAATATTTAAAAGGAGTGTTGTTGAAGATTGTTTTCAGTACAGTGCTGACAGGCTTCGATTTCAACGATGCCGTAATCTTATAATCCTGCACCTCATCATAAGTAAACAGAATCTTGAATCCTGAAGCCTTCTCTACCTTCTTCAACACAGAAGACAAAGCTTCATTACGGCTTTCCAGACTTATCTCCTTTTGTAGGGACTGAGCTGAAACTTGGGAGGTGTAACTGCTGCAACAGAAAAGCAGCACTAACATAATCCAGTGGCAATGATAATGGAACAGAAATTGCCTTTTCCTGCTTTTAATTTTCATTCTCGTTTTGTTTAGGTTTAAGTTCTTTATAATATAAAACGAGCATGATACAGATTAAGTCCCTACAAATGCTACTTTTTTCTGGATATCATAATTTTATTACCTTGTTTCACCACATTTATATAACTGAACGCGTTGAGGTTTTCTACCACTTCGTCTACCGAGTTGTTACGTTCCGCTATAAAATGCAGCCTATAACTCATCAGTGAGTTGTCACGTATCTCTATATTCACATTGTACCAACGGCCTAATTCCCGCACCACATCTATTAGTGGAACGTTATCAAAGTAGAAATAGCCCTCTTGCCACTGAATGTAATATTCGGTATCGACGGAAGAGACACTGAAACCCTGGCCGTCCTGCACGAGTAAATCTTCGCCCGGTTTCAGACGGACGGCTTCTTTACCCGATTTGTCGTGCACCTCCACACTGCCTTTGATCAGGGTAACATGGGCATCCGACTTCGGATATGCCTTCAAATTAAACTCTGTGCCGAGCACTCGGGTGGTCATGTTTTTCGTACGGACAATAAAAGGATGCGAGGGGTCATGCTTGACCTTAAAATAGGCTTCGCCGGATAATTGAACAACACGTTCATTGCCTTCAAAATGCTTGGGGAAAATCAGTTTACTGTCCGCATTCATGGTAACAACCGTACCGTCCGACAAAATGACCTGGTAATCTTTTCCACGAGGGGTCTGCACAAACATGGTTTTCCGGCTACTCTCCTCTGCTTTGGAAAAGTCCGCCAGCTGCTCATTGACTGTCACATCGTTTTCCGAGATATTATCCTTAGCGGTTTTGCCTTTGCCTGAAGCTTCGCCCAGCAACACATCCTGCGGTCCGTCGACAGCGGCAAAAGCGACAAACTCCTCACTTTCTCGCTTGCAATCATGCTGAGGATACATGAAGATGACAAACAAGGCCATAGCAGCCACGGATAAAGCCGCAACAATCCAAGGCGTGGAACGTCTCTTATGATCCGATACATCAATATGAAGTCTCTTAAAACGATTCCAAGCCCTCTTTGTATCTACGTCGCCAAACTTCTTGCGAGCCACGGCTTCCTGTAGTTTCAGGACAAGTCGTGCGTCTTCTGCTGTTTCCTGATCGGAAAGCAAAACCCGCAAGTCGTCATCTTGAATACTATCAAGATTATCCATAATATCGACTATCTTGCAATCATCTTCTCCTATGGTATTACAATTCCTCTTACAAATCTTCATGATGTTCCACTGTATATTATTTAACGACTTGGTTGCATTTTAGGGTACTACTTTTTTTTGAAATCATTTGGAAAAGCCTTCCTCAACATAGCCAATGCCTTGATAATATGCTTTCTTACACCGTCTTTGCTCAATCCTAACAAGTCCGCCACCTCTGCATATTTCATGTTTTCAAAATAGCATTGCTCCACCACCAGTCGGGTACGGGGTGACATTTTCTCCATAGTCTTATAAATAACATCCATCTGCTCATTGCCATCCGTATCGTCGTCCAGAAGTCCTTGCCTGTACATCTCAATGTACAATCGGGCATAGCGCATCTTTACCGCATCATGCTTGATGATATCAAGACATCTGTTGCGAGTAATGGTCGTAAAGTAAGATGTTTTGTAAATAGTTTCCTCAGGATTATACTCCTCCCAAAGTTTGGCAAAAACTTCATGCACCACATCCTGCGCATCATCTGTGTTCTTCAATATGTACAAAGCCAAATAGTACATCTTGGAATAGTTCTTCTGAAACAACTCCTCGAAACATTGTTCTTTCTGGTACTGGTTCATAGCAAGATCGTAGAAACATCTTCAAAGATAATCATTTTTTATTATTACATGAACTTTGCGAACTACAAATTACCGCAAATTTTACGAATTTCGGACCGAGGGGCTTTTGTTCTTAAATACGCAAAATATAGAGGGAGAGAATAAAAAATGTCAGCATTGGGTAAACGCACGAATTCCAAGAAATGCCGTCTCACACATATAGAGAGGAGACGGCAAATGATAAGCTCAAGATGTTTTAGAATGGTTATTTCGTCACTCTGAACCAGTCTATGTCGATCCACCCACGGTTGGTGGTACCAGCTGGCTCCTGAGCAACAAACCCTATCTTTGCACCAATCCATTTACCCTCACGCATCGTAAAGGTATCGCCGACAGACTTGAAGGTCTTCCCATTCATGCTGTAAGCGAAGTTTACCTTGCCATTGTTCACTTTCATTTGGAGATAAATCTCCTCGTGAATGGCAAACTGATAGTCGTTCTCGTCCTGTCCGGTTCGGGTGAGCGTGGCCAGGGTCTTCACGGCTTCCTTACCGTTCTTGTCAGCCTTGTTGCATGTTATCTGCTGCAACTCAAACTTGTCGCCAACGCGTTTCACGACCAGCGCAGAATAATCCAGCCCCATCATGATAATACCACCATGTTGATTCTCGGCCTTACTGATCAGTTTGAGCTTTGTAGTAGCCGTAAAGTTGTCTGCCGGCGTCTTTTGGAGCAAAAGGTTGGGAGTGTTCCATATCGTCTCATCGCTCTTCCAAGTATACAGCCGGAAATATCCCAAGGAGGTAGGCATGCCGTAAGCCTGGTGATAATTGGCATGCCATTGCCATTGCTTTCCCAGCGCGGGAGAATTGAATTCGTCGCTTTCCACCGGGTTGACTATCACCCTCGAAGCCGATTTGGGCTTTCTATATGTCAGGTATGGCTCACCACAATAGCCCTTCTTGGGCACGCGTCCTATTACGGGCCAATTGTCCTTCCACGTCACGGGCTGCAAATGCACCACACGCCCATACACGCCCTTGTCCTGGAAATGCACAAACCAGTCCTCGCCCTGCGCCGTGTGCACCCATCCACCTTGGTGTGGACCGTTCACGTTGGTAGAGCCTTGGTCCATCACTTTCTTGTATTCGTAGGGGCCATAGGGCGACTTCGACCGCATGGCCACCTGGAATCCGGTAGCCACTCCGCCTGCCGGGAACATTATCCAGTACCATCCATCGCGTTTGTAGAACTTGGGGCCTTCGGCCGTGCGATATTCTGTGCCGTTGCCGTCGAACACAATAACCGGGTCGCCGATGGCCTTTGTGCCCTCCTTATTGAGTTCACGAACGGTGATGACCGATGCAAAACGGTTACGGCTGTTGGCCCAGCCATTGGCCAGATAGCATCTTCCATCGTCGTCCCAAAGCGGCGTGGTATCAATCATGCCTTTGCCCTCTATCACCAGCACCGGTTCCTCCCAGTCTCCGGCAGGATCCTTGGTCTTCACCATGAACACGCCGTTGTCGGGATCGCCCCAATAGATGTAATATTCGCCATTGTGATAGCGGATGCAGGGCGCCCACACACCATTGCCATGAGCGGGTCTTCCCGAAAACAAACTGTCGGGCACCAAGCGTTTCACGCCGTGTCCGACCAACTCCCAGTTCACCAAGTCTTTGGAGTGAAGAATAGGCAGGCCGGGTATGCAGTTGAACGAACTGGCCGTCATGTAATAGTCGTCGCCGACGGCAATCACGTCGGGGTCGCTGTAATCGGCATTAATCACCGGATTGGTATAGGTGCCGTCACCATTATCGGGACTCCACACCTGAGATTTGTATTGGGCAAATGCCACCGCAGGCATTGCCAAGATCAAAGTTAAAAGTAGTTGTTTTAGCATAAGGGAAAAGCCTCCCCCACCCCCGAACACTCGGTAGCAAGGAAGGCTTGGTTGTGTTATTTTTACTTGCAGTAAAGTGCTACGATCGTCTCGTACAGTTCCTGCTTGCCACTGATCTGCTTGGGCTCACCGGCCTTCTTGGCGTATGCCACGAGGTCTTCCAGACTCATCTTGCCCTCTTCGAAGCACTTGCCCTCACCGGAGTCGAAACTTGCATAGCGCTCTTTGAGCATGCCCGGCAGCGGACTCTCTTCCATGATAGCGGCAGCATTGAGCAGCGCGCGTGCCATGGCATCCATACCACTGATGTGGGCAATGAAGATATCCTCCGGATCGGTGGAATTGCGACGCAGTTTGGCATCGAAGTTGGAGCCACCCGTACCCAGTCCACCGTTGCGGATAACCTGCATCATAGCCTGAGTCAGGTCGAAGTTGTCGATGGGGAACTGGTCGGTATCCCAGCCATTCTGCGCATCGCCACGGTTGGCATCGATGCTGCCGAGCATGTCATTGTCCACAGCTACAGCCAGCTCGTGCTCAAAGGTGTGACCGGCCAATGTGGCATGGTTCACCTCGATATTCACCTTGAAATCCTTGTCCAATCCGTGTGCGCGGAGGAATCCGATCACCGTTTCCGTGTCCACGTCATACTGGTGCTTGGTCGGCTCCATGGGCTTCGGCTCGATGAGGAACGTACCCTTGAATCCCTTGCCACGAGCATAGTCGCGAGCAGCAGCCAGCATGTTGGCCAAATGATTCTTCTCGCGCTGCATCTGGGTGTTGAGCAGTGACATATAGCCCTCGCGACCGCCCCAGAACACATAGTTCTCACCGCCGAGCTTGATGGTAGCATCGATGGCATTCTTAATCTGCACGGCAGCACGAGCCACAACGTCAAAGTTGGGGTTTGTGGCAGCACCATTCATGTAGCGCCTGTGGCTGAACACGTTAGCCGTACCCCAAAGCAGTTTCTTGCTGGGGTCTGCAGCCATCTTTTCCTTCAGATAGTCGGTAACTGCAGCGAGGTTAGCCTCATATTTATCGATGTCGTCATCGGGATCCACAAGGTCCACATCGTGGAAGCAGAAATATTCGATACCGAGCTTGCTCATAATCTCAAAGCCGGCATCCACCTTATCCTTGGCACGCTGCACGGCGTCGGCCGAATTGTCCCACCCATAGTCACGGGTGCCACCGCCAAACTGGTCGCCGCTCGCTGCACCCAGTGTGTGCCACCAAGCCATAGCGAACCTCAACCAGTCCTTCATCTTCTTCCCCATCACTTCGCGCTCTGGGTCATAATAGTGAAATGCCATGGGGTTTTTACTCTCTGATCCCTCGAACGGAATTTTACCTACCGAGGGGAAATACTCTTTTGCCATAATCTTAATTGTTTAAGTTATTGATATTATTGTTATCTTATTGATCCTTTTGGAGTGATTGAATTGGAAACAGTGTCTCACCGCGGCAACGACATCTCATTCTCCAACACGCGTTTCCAGTGTTCATACGCAGCCTTGTAGGCCGATTCCTTCTTGCTGTCAGGCTCCACCACCATTAGTTGCTTCAGGGTGGCAAAGGCCTCGTCGTGGCTCTTGTAGATGCCACACCCCATACCAGCGCCCTTGGCCGCACCCACAGAACCGTCGGTTTCGTACAGTTCGATGGTTGCACCACTGGTCGATGCCAGTGCCTCGCGGAAAGTCTCGCTGAGAAACATGTTGGCCCTGCCCGCATGGATTTTGTGAACGTCCATACCCATTTTCTCCATGATTTCCATGCCATAGCAGAACGAGAACACGATGCCCTCCTGAGCTGCACGCATGACATGAGCGCGGCTGTGACGATTGAAGTCGAGTCCATGAACCGAGCAACCCGTTTCCCGATTCTCCAACACGCGTTCGGCACCATTGCCAAACGGTATCACGGCGACACCCTCACTGCCCACGGGTACAGACGCACAGAGGTTGTTCATTTCCGCATACCCCATATTCTCAGGAGCCACGTTGCGACGCATCCAGGCATTGAGAATACCCGTGCCATTGATGCACAGCAACACGCCCAAGCGTGTCTGCTCAGGGGTATAGTTCACATGGGCAAAGGTGTTGACACGACTTCTGGGGTCGTATCCCGTTTCACCCAGCACACCATAGACCACACCCGATGTGCCGGCGGTCGATGCAATTTCTCCCGGATTGAACACGTTGAGGCTAAGGGCATTATTAGGCTGATCTCCGGCACGATAGCTGATGGGCGTACCGGCTTTGAGTCCAAGTTCCTGGGCTGCTGTTTCGCTCACACGACATTGAACAGCAAAGGTGGGCACCACATCAGACAAAATATCCTTCGACAATCCGAAATAGTCCAATAGGAAGTCGGCCGGGGCTTTCTTGTCAAAATCATAGAACATCCCCTCGCTCAGTCCACCAATGGTTGTCGTGGCCTCACCACTGAGTTTCAGGGCGATATAGTCGCCCGGCAACATGACCTTGTGAATCTTTTCATAAATCTGAGGCTCGTTTTCCTTCACCCAAGCCAACTTGGCCGCAGTGAAATTTCCCGGCGAATTGAGCAACTTGCTCAGGCAGAGGTCATGGCCAAGGTCGTCGAACGCCTGTTCTCCGTAGGGCACCGCACGCGAATCGCACCAAATAATGGCATCGCGCAGAGCCTGTCCTTGCTTGTCGACACACACCAAACCATGCATCTGATAGGAAATACCGATGGCCTTGATGTCGTCGCCCTTGGCACCCGTATCTGCCATAATCTTCTGCAAGGCGAGTTTGGCATTGTTCCACCACATATCAGGGTCCTGCTCAGCCCAACCGGCCTTCAAAGCCTTGATGGGTGCCTCGCGTTCGGGGAAAAATGCCGTAGCAGCCATACCACCGGTCTCGACATCGACCAGAGAGGCCTTCACACTACTCGAACCTACATCGAAACCTAATAGATATTGTCTGTTCATATAATATAGTTTATATAGTTTATAGGATATACCTGGTTTTAATAGACTGCTTTCTACAGCAAAGATACACAAAAGTTGTTTAAATCATGCGTCCTTCGGGTGGAAATAACAATTGACTACATTTTTTAATAGTAGGCCCGTTGTCATGTTTCACCGTTTCGTTTCATCTCCTGCCTTGAATAGGTCTATTTGCGATGCAAATTTAATAAAATATCTTGCCATCGAGATTTGATAACGTTTCAGAAATGTTCATAAACTTTTCACAACATCAAAAAAAGCGCTGGTTTTGTGGAAATTGTACTGAAGTTTGCGGATGATGACGAGGAGCATCCTGCAGACACCCATATCGGAAAAAATAGCAGATAGAGAAAATAAAAAAACAAATAAAGTATGATAAACCTGACCTTGAGCATACTCAAATACGCATGATAGCCTCTGCAAATGCGGACATGCTTTTCCACTATTGGAAAGTAGGTCACTTCATCCTCTACCTCCAAAAGAAAGAAGGTTGGGGAAGCAAAGTCATTGGCAACCTCTCCAAGGCGATACGTTCTAAATATCCTGACAAGAAGGGATATTCTCGCAGAAATATCTTCTACATGTGTCAGTTTGCCAGTGCTTATCCGCTGGAAGTACTGAACAAGATGGCTGAGATTGATGGCTTGCCTAAAACTCCTATCTTAGAGGATATATTGAGCCTGACAAATGAACTAAATCAAATTGTGCAAGAACCTCTTGCACTAATTCAAGCCACAGATAATCAGCCCAATATAATTACGCAACAACCTGTTGCACAATTAGAAGAAGTCACTGAAACATTGTCAGCAATCTATCACTGTGACATCAGTAAAATAGAGGGACATCATATGCTCTCTCCAGACTCAATCAACCAATTGGTGTCAGCGACTATCAACTAACAAAGGCTATTCCTAATAAACTGAAATCAGCTTTGCCTACGGTTGAAGAAGTGGAGGAAGAATTGACTAAAATAGTAAATCAAGATGAATAAGGGAGTAATATGATTGGATATAAATATAGAGCGTTTTCCAGGAGCCAGATTCTGCCGATGTCAAAATAACATCACAAAAACAGGGTCGTCCCGACTCGTCTTTCCAGACAAAAATTCGTTCGGATTTGTAAGATCCTCTTATTTCCCGGAACGCAAAAAAAAGAGACCACGATGCGACAAAAGCCTGATCACACCGCGTTAGAGGTTCGTTCATCAGGCGACAAAGCCTCATCCGTCACCCGATTCGGCCTTAACCACACCGCCATGACATATGGAATCGCAGAAGAAACGAAGGTGTTCTTTTCAGCATTACGGCGCATAGCAAAGCAAGCCGCTTACATACAGCGGTTTACAAAAATGCGTTATTTTGGGCGTGTAGCTCACCATCGGTTTTTGATTTTGAAATACGCGAATTCTGAGAGACGTTTTGTCCGTATTATTCAATAAATAATCGACCCTCAAAAAGCGACATAGCATTTTTGAGAGTCGACTATCCATCTGTTTCGTGGCTTTGAAAGTATACAAGGAATTGGAGCGTATGTTGAAGTCTCAGAGATTAAGATGAGCATAGACAAGGTGTAGTTTCCTGATTTAGGTTGACTACTACTTTTTCATCTCGCTTTCAACTGTTTTGTCAGAGTATAAGCTCTTTCGTTACACTCATATACGTAAAAGAATTTTGGTCCATTCGTATTTTTCGTTGTAAAAATATCATTCTTAATTGAAAGAACCATGAGTGGCAGCGTTCGGGTCCTAAATTTATTTTACCATACGCTTGACAACACGTCCATCAGAATACTGAATAATGTGAAGTCCCTTGTCATGCTTGCTTATCTTTCTACCACACACGTCGAAGTGTACTTTATCTATGTTCGACTCATGGACAGACTGCTTCGCAATTCCAGAGGTTGTAATGTCAAGGATTTCGTACATTGCACCTAATGCCACTTTTTTTGAGGTAAAAGCATCTTTAAATTTGTCAATCAAGTTTTTTTCTACATAGACTTTAAGTTTTACGGCCTTAGGTGTAAATACGTACTGGCCAAACTCAGGCATGGCTGAACCAGTAAACCGCACGATAGAAAGTTTCTTATTGTTTTTGAATGCATAATTTCCTATTCCACCAATTGCCCCTTTGAAGTCAACAGTTTGCAACTCGACACAGTCGCTGAATGCCGACTCTCCAATAGAAAGATTAGAGGCAAGTGAAGTAAATTGCTCAAGTCCAGCATGCTCAAAAGCATATTTGCTTACGTTGGTGAGTCCTTCCGGAAGACAGATATTCTTCAGGTTTTTGGCATAAGCAAAGGCATACTCGTCTATTTCTCCAACACTTCCAGGTATCTCAAACGAAGTCGCACTGCTGCCTGAAGGATACAGTTGTATTGATATTTTATCGGCATCGTAAAGCACTCCATTGCTAGCACAATAATAGTCATTATCTTCTGCCACCGTGTACGCCGTAACAGCAGTATTGTAAAAAGCTTTTTCCTCTATTTCTAACAATGATGATGGAAGCTCGGAAAGCGTAGCAAGCGAGGTACAATTCTCGAAAGCTTGTGCGTCAATTTTCTCCAACTGTGATGGAAAAGTCACCGAAGTAAGTGATTTGCATCCAGCAAAGGCACACTTACTTATTTCCTTGAGCGAGTTGGGAAGTGCAATTGACGCTAATTTGCCACAATCCTTAAAGGCATTCTCCCTCATGATAGCAACGCTTTGCGGAATGATGCATTCCGTAAGCGAAGTGCAACCGCTGAAAGCGTTTTGCTCAATGCTCTTTGTCGTTGTAGGCAATTTTAGTGTTATCAGTGCCTGGCATTGGTAGAACATATAGGCACTCACCTCGTCATCATAGGCAGGTGCGTAGTATTTGGTAAACATACCTCTCTTTACCTGATAATAATTGCCACCGTTGGCAACAATTTTAGCCCCAGAGAGGTCAAGTGTGGAAAGTTTCCCCTCTGTAGGTTTCCCCTCTATGTCCCTGCCAGCCATCTCGCGAAGACACAAGATATCGGCACCATTAATACTACCCGATATGGTAAGATCTGTAATGGAGAACTTTTCGGACGAGGTGATTTGTTTTGAAAGTTCACCGGGCTTTTCAACTTTTACCACTTTCTGTGCATGAGACACACTAAACACCAGTAACAACGCCAAGGTTGTTATGCTTTTTCTAATTGTTGAGATTTGCATGTTGTATTGTTATATTTAATTAATAATTTGAATACGTCTTTCTATTGCCAACAGTTATATAGGATAGATGGCAAACATATATTGAAAATTAGATATATTATTTTTTCTCGTAAGGTATTACAAATTTAAATCCACGCCCGGCAAGTACTACATGGTTCGCCCTGACTTCCTGGACGTATAATTTGCACTTGCCCTCTTTTAGAGAGCTGAACTCGTCTGGATAGCGAAAACCGAGCTCAACATCAACATAGGTACCTTGCTGGGGATTTATGATAGCAGGCGTAATCTTGATGGTTTTCTTGGAGGCTGTTGGGTTGGCCTCATTAAATATCCATACACCCACACCTTTGCGATGTACCACCAACGTGTTGCGCATCAAAACGCTTAGACTTCTCGACGTGGTGCTATATACTCCCGACTCATCAGCCTCGCCCTTGCATCGCACTTCTACTTTAATCGTTTTGGTTTGATGATCCTGCCCTGTGATGTGGAGATAAGCGTCGCCCTCGCAATAGGTATCTATTTCTATGATGTTGGTCTTGGCGTTCCACTTAACCTTCTTCAGAACATGCATAGGGTCTTTCACGCTCATTTGTGCCATGCCGCCTCCACCATTGACGCTTACTGATCGGCTCTCGTCCCGAGGGAACAATCGTATGACATCCTCGGTAGAGGTAATGTTGGGCACTGTAACATTGATATCCAACTTGCGACACTCATCGCCCGACCAAACAGAGGCATACGTTTCACCCTCCAATATACCTGTAACACGTAATGTATCTTCGTTGATGCTGACGGTAGCCAATTTCGAGTTGTTGACATTGCACTTGTATTTACCAGTCCCACCCTTTAAGATTAATATGCGGGTCGTGTGCGTAAACACATCAATAGATGATAAATTGTTATCCCCTATCAATATTTTAGACGGTTCTAAATCCGACTCATTGTGGCAGGCGGTTAACGACATGCCAAATATTATGACTGATAGCCAAATATATATATGCTTCATGTTGATTAGCTTATTTCACATTTAAGTTATATTCCAAGGTCCAAGCCTTGCCATCACTCTCAATGATGTCCACAACCAATATATGTTTACCCGTTTTGTTGAAATCTAATTTATATCCGTCGACAGGGACGAAGGGAATGCCGTCAAGCGTATATTTAATTTGAGCGTTGACATCATACAAATCGTTGAAAAACATTTCTATGCTTCGTGGACAATCACCATAGTTCTTGATTTGATAGATGTAAGGAATGCGATTTTCATCCTCCCTGCCTGTCATCATTAATTCTGTGGTAATGTTTTTTTTAGCCACTTTCGACTTCTTTCCGTCAGGCATAATCGTCTGCACGCCTATTTCGTAGGTAGTGTTAGGCTGCAGTTTTTGCAAGATATAGTCGGTAGTGGTTATTGTAGACACCTGTCTTCCATTGAGCAAAACATTGTATTTGATGCCACTGCCTTGCACAGGATGCCACGACATAAAAATTTCGCGTTGTTGTGCAGAAACTTTCACATCATAAGGCATCGGTACATCCTCGGTAATAGTACTACTTTTTATTTTCTTAAAAACCACATCGTCAATCAATAGATAGTTATTGGCATCGGTATTTTCTTCTTTCATTTCAAAATAAAATCCCGCACAATCCACTCCTTGCGGAGCGACAAAATCTATAGTTTTTTGTTTCCATTCAGTAGGGGAGGCATCTGTGACCATATCCCTTGAAGTTCTCTTTGCAGTCGTTTTAACTTTGCGCTTTTCTTTGCACCATATCACGGTGGAAACACAATTGGCACGCTGTAACGTCCCTTTATACCAATAGGTAAGGCGATAAGTTGCTCCGCCCTCAATGTTCATATAATAATAGTTATTTGCTCGGTCAGTTATAGATAGCGTATGCGGGATTGCTACTAACTTGACAGCGTGGCTGCCACTATGCGATTGATTAGATTTTTCAATACTACCCACTGAAAAATACCAACACACAGGTTTCTCATAGATACCGGCGGTGCGCCACTCTTCAAACCCACCGTTCAATATCAAGTTGGGATGTGTTTGAGCTGTTACGTCTAACGTACAACATAGGAACGCCAACAATAATAGTTTATATAAATTCATAGTTTCCTTTTTTTCTTTTAAAAGTTATCGCATATATGCTTATCATTTTATGCGCTGCTTGATTTGTGCTACAGTATAGGCAATGGAGCCAGGGGTAGTGGAATCGCCTTCCAGACGCTGCTTATCCCATAATCCGGGGTTTTGGGTAAGTGCATCTAAAAGCGTTTGAACCTCATCAAAGGTATATAATGGTTTTCCTTCTGTATTCACGGCAAACTGCAACGAGAACACGGCACCATAGGCACGTGACAGGAATACCAGGGCATTGCTTATGTCCTCGTGTAAATTCGCATTTGTCACTTCGCCTGACAATAACTGTATGGCATGCACGGCGACCACCTTAGACAGTTCTTGTCTAATGGTATGAAGACATGTTCTCATCTCGTCAAACCTATACTCGGTCATGGCCAATCGTCCTGCCGCAAAGGCGTTGTAAAGTTTAATACGACTTCCCTTTAGCGCACTGCGTTCATTTTTTTGCACAATGGGCAACCAGTATTGGTAATAACCATAAGCCAAGTCCCAATGATGTTCCAGTTCTGTGTAATTATGTCCGTTTACCAGATTAGAAGCTGCTTGATCTTTCAAAAGCTGTTGGTCGCTGTATAACTCAGGGTTAAGGTGTACATTCAGGATTTTATCCAAATAAATGCTTCCCCTAATCATCTCATTGTACACTTCGGCCACAGCTACACCTTTGGCATTAACAAACGCTAAGTTTTCATCGCCAATATTATAGCCTAAATATCCTCCTTTGCCCATTTGTGCCTTGGTGTTGCGAATATCGGCAGGACGAGGGTAGCCATAACCACTCAATGCTCTCGACTCATCGAATAATTGTTGAAAGACTGCGAGTATGCGCTCCCTGTCAACACGGTGAACCGTAGATGTAGCTATTTCATCAAATGGCGCTTTACCATACACTCCTTGCTTGAAATATTCGTTCATCCGCTCTTGCTGTACGACACTTGATATACGAGCTTCTTTCATGAACAAGTGATATACAATATCAGCAGGCTCTTTTAACAGCTCACACTCTAATGTATTAACACTGCTTTCATCATTCCTGACAAACTTATATTCAGGGTCGGGCCATGTAGGCATGATGTACGATGACTCAATGGTTTCGTCTTGCCATGTTGTGCATGATGTTATGGAGGAACACAGTGCCAACCACAGCATGAGCATACAAAAAGGTTTGTTACGTTTATTCTTCATCATTTTATCCCTTTTTCTTTATGGCAATATGATATATCCACAAAATGGATTTTTAATTAAATTGATACCCTCTTCATTTTGAAATTGCTCTACATGCAAAGGACGCACAATGGTAAGTCCATCATTGGATACTGCCGAAATAGTGGCGCGCACAGATGAGTTGCTTGGACCTCCGCCCTTTACTTGCAAAAACATGGGGAAACCTGACATGGCTTGAAAAGTAATTTTTTGTTCCTCTCCATTTTTAAGCAATTTTACCTCGCTATCATCAAAACCATAGCTTTTGGTGAAAATGGTTTTCAAAGTCTTGTCAGCATCAATGTATCTGATAGTATAAGTTGAGGAAAGTTCACCATCAGGCACTAAGCTGCCTTGTAATTCCTTTTCAAAAAAAGAACAGATCAGGGTTACCGTATAAGTACGCTTCTCACCGCTAATCTCAACTCCCGGGTAGACGTAGCTATGCTCATTCATATCGATGCTTGCCAATTGTAAGGCTTGATCATCGTACGATATCATTGGCTTTTCTATTCCCTTAAATGGAAATAATTTGTCGTAGTCTTCATCGGCATCGTCGTTTACGGCAGGCGAACATGCTGAGAATAATATCATGGCAAAGGCAGAGAGTGTTATATATAATTTCATTTTCATACTGCTTGTTGTTATCTGTTTATATTTTATTCATTGGTAGGAACGTCTTGAATAACCGCTTTTAAGCCTGTTATTTTTCCTTCTGGGTGCAAATGCTTACTTACTAACCTAATGCTTCTCCATTCGGGATGATACACTTCTACCAATTCGGCTTCGAAATGGTTGTCAACACGCTGAAAATCGGCAAACACCTGTTTGTTGTTCAATCGCAGACCTGCTCTAAAAGTAATACCTTTAGGCGTGCCACAATATCCAGAACCCAACACGGAAAATTCTTTAGGTGGATAGTCTGGGATAGGATTAGGTTTCGTCACCTCCATAAACAGATAATATCTCTGTTTCTCGGTAGTGGCCACGCGTCCACCGTTTCTGCCAAGATAGTAATCGCTCTGAAAATAAACACGGCCGCCTCTGTGTATATACAACTGTGGATTTTTCATTTGCTCAAACACCCGTCTATTATCGTATGCTTGTTTTACTGCATCGGTAAACTCATGCACATCTTGCAAGGGCTTCATCAAAATATATTCGCATGCTGGCTTAAGGTACGAGGCTGTTTTGAATACCAGTAATCCATCTTCATCACGTCCTTGGTATAACCAGTCGCATGCGCCTCCATAACTATCATTAACCAGCTTGTGTATATAGTTTGTGGTAAGAAAAGTAAGTTGGGTGCAACTGTTCGCCCCTATTTTGTATTCGCCCATTATGGAAGTAGTAACACTTTGGGGGTCAAAGTCGGCACGCATCTCTACTTTCCCATGTTGTAAAAAACGCATGGTAAAACAAACACCTCCATAACCATATCTGTCAGTACTGTATTGGTATTCGGCTTTTATTTTATCACTGATGTTAGAAAACAGCAAAGAGTCTGTTTTAGGGAAATACATAACCAACCATCCAGCTTTGTTGTTAACCAGCTCAGTGTTCAACGCCTCAATGGCTTGCCTCTTGCGCTGGGTAGGTGTGTTCACAAATTCTCGTTCTTCATCATGGCAGCTGTAGAAAAAGCAACCAAGTATAGTGAGGAGTATGTATGAAAGATACTTCATCTTATTTTGTATTTAGATATTTATTCAAGGTCCTGACACTCTTAAGTTGCAATGTGAGCAATTTAACGTGCCAGTTATTCCAAGCATACTGCTCGACAAACATTTTTTTTGCCATAAAATCATGATAGGCACGATCGGCCTCTTGTTCGTAGCGTTTATTCACCTCGGGGTCAGAGTCTTCGTCTGGCGTACGTGCTTCATCTTCTGCTTGTTTAAGTCTTGCAGGTGTAGATGTCAAGATAACGCTTAACATCTCTGCCATGTCGTCCTCAGGATTTAGCATGGAAAGATAGGTATAGAATCCACGCTTGTTGGCATAACCCACTAACCCAATATCGTTGTTCGCACCATTTATCTCGGAGAGGAGTTGAGTGTCGGTGATATATTTTCCTTCACTGATGGTAGCAAATTTAGCTCTATTGTATGGCATCTGCTCTAACACTCGTTTCATCATCTGGTGATATACGCTGCGAACAAGTCTATGAACTTTCTGCTTGTCGTTTGCATCAAAATCATTAACATGGTATATACTCATCTCTACCGGCTGTGACGCAATGTTGTACATGCGCTCAACACCATTCTTGTCTGGGTTTCCACCACCATATAATGTAATGCGTACTGGCAAACAGTAGTTAAGCAGGCTGCCTTTGCCTTCTATTTGAATATCCCTAAAGGTATCAAAGCATAGAGAGCTAATAGCGTTAAGCACTTGTTTTATGTTTGTAGTGTCAGGAGGATACACATAGACTCCTTTCTGACTATTATTTTTTTGCCACTGATATACCACCTCTGGCCCATACACCTTGGTAAAATGCTGTTCTATCCATTGTGCCGTTTGCGTTTGAGTGGCATTGCTATCCACAACACTGTCATCTGATAGCGTGTCATGTTGGCAAGACGTTGCCAGTAATGCCCATAGGCCTATATATGCTAAGAAATATTTCTGTATGTTCATTTTGTTGCGTTATAAATTACCTACCATGTTTTATCTAATGGGTTCTTTGCGTTCACGGGGATTAGGAGCCAGTCCTCTGTTTTGTGCTTCTATGGGAATTTGCAATACTTTTCGTGGGTCGTCTTTCTCTAAGGGGAAATAATATTTAGACTTTGTGTTACGCTTCACACTCAAATGAAACCTTCTAATGTCTAACCAGCGTAGCCCCTCAGCAAAAAACTCTTTTTGCCTGAAATCGGCAAACAACTTTACCAATGCAAGCTGTTTTAATGTCATGCCATAGAAGGGGGTGTATACATCATAATTATTCTCACTTGTACGCATATAAATATCCCTTTCAACAGTGGGCATAAAGCCAAACTTACCCTGCATATATTGCAGGTAATCATTAATGGCTTTATCATATTGTTTTAGCATAGCATAGGCTTCCATTCGATTAAGCAAAGCTTCATCTGCAGTAAACAACACATTGCTCACGTAAATTCCTCGAGGTCTTAATCCAATGCTTTCAGTGGTAGACAACTCGTCAAACTTAGCGATATACTTACCATTTACTATAGGTGATGGTGAATAAACAAAAGGATATGTACCGTCAAAAGTCATTTTAGAGAAATCGCCTCCACCTTCGATGCCCCTTTTATTGAATATTTCGTCAACAGTTTGTTTGGTAGCCCCATAACGATCTGTAGGCATTTGTCTCGCCCACCGAGACTCGGTGGTACAAATCAATAAGTTGGCGGGCTCGTCTGGAGATGTGTAGCGTGTAGACAAACGCTGACGTTTAAACTCAAATTGCCGTGAATATCCTATCCAATTCCTTAGCATAGTTTTGGGGTCAGCACCTAACACATAATTAGCATATTCCACTACTTGTTGCCATTCACCTTTCATCAGATAAAAACGTGAGGCGAACGTGTAAGCCGCTTTTTTGTTGAAGTGATATTTAGGTTGCTTATAATATCTGTCAGTGACTAAGGTGATACCACGCTTCAAGTCGCTTTCAATGCTATCGTATACTTCGTTGACAGTACCTCTGTTATAATTTGTCAACGCATGTTTCTCGGGTTTGGTAACATAAGGTATACCAAGAGATTGCTCTGCATTGCCATAAGGCTCTGCCCAGATATTGACCAGCATGAAGTGGAGGTAAGCCCTTAGCAAAAATGCCTCGCCATATAAAGCCTTGACACGTTCAGTCTTCGGATATTTTTTGAGCAGCTCCAAAGCCTTGTTGGCCTGCGCAATCCCTTTATAACAACTATTCCAATAATTTAAGGGCGTGTCAATGTCTTCTTGGTTATCATCCTCCCAATAAAACATTTCTTCGTTCAGTTGTGTATGTGTGCCATTTGCTCTGATGTCTACATTATCAGTGCGAGGCTCTAAAAAAGGAATGTAGCTTGCCTCTGGATAAGCTCCTGCAAGTAATTGGGCAATTCCTTCTTCATTGTCTATGTTTACATCAATGTCCGAATCGGGAATTTTGTCCAAATAGTCGTTACAGCCACATAGAGCTAAAGTGGCAAAGACCAAGACATATTTATATAGATAGTATTTCATATTAAAAGCCCACATTTAAAGTAAAAGTATATTGTCGAGGCGTAGGCAGTGAAACGCCTCCAGTTTGATAATATTCAGGATCTTGTCCATGTAGTTTGGAATCGGCATAAATCAACAGTGGATTTGTAACATTTAAGCGAACACTTCCACTTTTTAGGCCTACTGCTTTCATCCAACTTGGTTTCAAATAATAGGATAGAGCAATATTTTTTAGTCTGACAAAGCTTCCGTCGGCCACACGCAATTGCGAGTAGTTGTAGGTGTTGTATGCTTTTTCTATATTTTCCATTCCTATCACGTCTATTATCTCCTTCGAAGGCAGTGTGGGTACGTCAGTATGATATTCATCGCCGGGATTTAGCCAACGATTGAGATAATTTTTGGAAAATACATTCAAATCGGCAAACTGGGTGTCAAATGTTGGATTTAGCCTAATCTTGTTGCCTGCCTGCATGGTTATGAAGCAAGAAAATTCCCAGTTGCGCCATTTCACGGTATTTGCCAGTCCGCCCATTATATTAGGCTCAATAGGACCGTGATACAATAAATAAGTTTTAGTGTATTGTGTATCGTTGAAGTCAGCTCCCACGATATCTTTCAACTCGTTTTGTGGTAATGGATATCGTCCAAAATTAAAGTTTGGTAGCCCATTTTTGTCCAATCGTTGGAAATTAAACGAGAACAGCGAGCCTTTAGGATAACCAACTACGTTGCCACGACCTCTACCTGCCACCATGTCAAATGCGTTTGGTGAATTGAGCATGCGGGTTATTTGTTGATGGACGGCACTGAATGTAAGATCTGTTGTCCATTTCCATGCATTGGTATTCACGTTGATGGTATGCAATCCGAATTCAATACCTCGAGCAACCATGTCGCCAAAGTTGGCGTATTTATAATATTGCCCACCAACTCCAGATGTGCGCACCAAGTCTATCAAATCGAATGTGTTGCGTTGGTATACATCTACTGTGGCCGAAATGCGATTTTTCAGAAACGCCACCTCTGCACCAATATTCAGCTCGTACATTTTTTCCCAGGTAAGATCTCTGTTTTCCAACGAAAGCAAATTTAATTTGTTTTCTCTGTCATTTAGATTTAACCTATGGACTATACCACCTCTGTAGATAGCCGATGCATTAGCTGCCGCTTCGTTCATTTTGGCTGTTAATCCATAACTTATACGAAATGCCAATTTTGAAATGACATCATTACCTTGCATAAAATTCTCCTTATCCACGTTCCATTTGGCTCCAACATTCCATGTTGGCAACCATAAAGCAGTAGATCCCTTTCCTGCGGCGTTAGAGCCTTCAATATTCACCACTGTATTAAAAATGTACTTGCCCTGATAGCCATAGGTGGCATTGCCTGAGAACGTTATGCCTCTTTCGTTTCTATTACGCAATGCAAAGTAAGGGGTGTTTTCTTGAAACATTTTCTCAAAAATACCAGGTGCGCTTTGCACCTCATTACCGCGTTGATAACTAATGCCATATCCCTGAAAAGAATTTGTAGTTTGCTGCAGAGTCCTTATTTCACCAAAAGCAAATCCTTTCAAATCATGTGCTCCTATTTGCTTGTCGTAATCAACAGCTATGCGTGCCAGCATACTTTGCATGTTGGCATTGTTTAGGAAAAGTACACCACCTTGTTGTATGCCAGGTTTAGGCAGGAGTTCTGGATGATAGATGTCTTTTACAAGGTATATATTTTGTTTTGCTACCCATGGTGTTTCACAAGCACGGTAAGCTCCTATCATGTTGGATTTTTCACCTATTTCATGTCGTCTACTTGTATGTGCTCTTCTGTATGAAAACATTGCTTTAAGGTTAAGAGCATCAGTAAACTTATAGGTCGCTTCGGTTTGCAACTTAAAGTCGACCACCTGTATTTTTAATTGATTGTTATCATACTCGTTCAATATGTTAAAAGGAGCCCAGTTGTTACGATAATATTCGCGTTGCCCATGCTCATCATAGGGGCGAAGCGTTCGGCTTGTTCCTAAAGCGTATGCAAACGGGTTGATGTCAAAATCACGTTCAAATGCTCCCGATATGGTGTTCTTTTTCTGTGGCAAGGTGCCTGGCGCATTTTGCATGCGCATATTGGCCTGTAACGATAATTTGGCAGTAAGGCGGTTGGTGATGTAAAATGTGTTCTTAATGTTGGTTGTCAGTCGCTGTACCTGATCGGCAATAGTCCAACCAGCATCGTGATAATAGCCTATTGAGGCATAAGATGCTACATTCTTTCCACCTGCCGACAAACTTACTGTATGGTTTGTCATCAGGTTGTTTGTAAACAAAAGCCTAAACCAATCCGTATTGGCATATTCTCTTTGTCGTAAGAAGTCTTGTCGGGCCTCATAAGTATTTGGCAACATCCAGTTGTGTGATTTGTCATCATAAGTGGTGAGCTGTTTGTACATTTGATGATAAACCCCGCCTCTACGTCCATATAACGATGTAGCTGGATCAAAATATCCTTTCTCTTGCATTTCCTGATACAGAGCCATCGTCTCTTGAGAGTTCAGCAAGTCGAAGTGACTGTAATCTGGACGTGGGCGCCATGTGTTTTCTGTTGTATAATTAATTTGCAATGGCGTTTCCCTTTTACCACTTTTTGTCGTAATGACAATAACACCATTGGCAGCCCGTGCGCCGTATACTGATGTGGCTGAGGCATCTTTTAGTACTTGAATATCTTGTATGTCAGCAGGATTAAGCCCTGCTACTGCCGAACTAATGAGCGTAACGGCATCACCAGACGCCAAGGCTTCAGGAGAAACATGTACCATGTCCTCGTAAACAGCACCGTCTATTACCCACAATGGCTGAACATTTCCCATGATGGAAGCACCCCCGCGAATATTGATGCGTGGTGCAGCACCAAATGTTCCGGATATGTTTTGAATAGACAATCCAGGCACGCGACCCTCCAGCATACGCGAAACATCGCCAATACCTTCAAGTTTGATGTCGGTCATTTTCACAGCTGTGGCAGCACCCGTGTAAACACGGTTTCTTATGTTTTGGTATCCTGTTACGACAACTTCGTCAATCATGCTGCTATTACTCTGCAACTCTATTTTTAAGGATGTTGCCTTAATACTTCCCCTATAGTCATGCATGCCTATAAACGAGACAGTAATGGTTTGCCCCTTGGTGCCCTCTATCTTAAAATTACCATCTATGTCCGTAACCGTCTTTTGCTTGTTTTCTACAATACCAACAACTGCCCCTACAATGGGTTCACCTTGTGTATCTGTAACAGAGCCTGTTATCCACCCATTTTCTTGTGCCATGAGACTTGATAAAGTGCATAGCATGATCAATAGGCATAGTATTCTCTTGACAGCTATGGATTGTATATATACAGATTTTCTCATTTTCATATTATATATTATTAGCGATATGCCATTTTATCAAAGTTTCCACTGTATCCCCCCATAAATACCAAAAGGTAAGCCTGCTCTGACACCAGATGGGTGCCGTGAAACCATATACACTTTGTTGGTAAGGTTAACAATATTCATAGTAAGGTCTACATTTTTAATTACATGCACCTTGGTGGTAACATCTATAATAAAGTTGGCTGGAATTTTTTCGCGTTGAGCTATCTTGCCTTGTCCCGGAACCGTACGCATGTTGCCATTATATCGCATGTTAAAGTTTATGTCAGCCCATTTGCTTTCCACACCTATCTGACCATTAAGTGCATGACGAAAGATATAAGGGATTTCATCGCCATATAAAACATGTCCCCACGATGCACTTGTAAACGAGTTTTTCATCTTTGTATCTGTAAAGGTATAAGATAGTTGCATGGGAAGTTGGATTTTCCAATGGGTAGGTAATGGCTGGCATTGTAAAAGCAGTTCTACACCTCGTACCAATGCCCGTCCTACGTTAAACTGGTCTAAGGTGCCTAATCCGCCTTGTGCGGCAAGGTCGCTGCCCAACATGTTTGAATAGTTGTTGTTGAAACCTATCAGTTCTCCTTTGAACCATTGATTAGCATAGCGCAAACCAGCCTCTATATTGATACTGCTCTCGGCTTTTTGTCCAAGGGAAGCACTGGGCGGTGCAAAACCTTTATGTATTCCTGAGAATAATGACAGCTGGGGCATCAACTTACAGTTGATCCCTATTCCTGGCATAATTGCTCTTGCACTATTTGGCACTTCTATACGCACCATACCCGTACGTCGCCAATCAGCTTTAGTATAATCGCGATTTAATAGCTTTACATCTTCATAACGCATTCCTGCAGTAAAGGTAAACATACCTTTTGCCCATTTTGCCAAAGTATAAGCCGATAAGGCATGCGCTGTAGTAATGCGGTTGGCCTGACTGCCTGGGAGTCCTCTTGAAAAAAGCTCCATGCGACCATTATTCATAGAGTATCCATCGTCCTGCTGGTAGCGATCCTCGCTGTCGGCATGGTAACGCATGCCAGCCTCTGCAGTGAAGTATCCACCGTATAGCATTGTTTTATATTCCCCTTTTATCTGAATACCACGCGAATGGTACTTACGGTGGTTAGCACGCAGCATTAGTGCCTCTCCTATATAGTTAGCCTTACCTGAAACAATATCGAAGTACGATTGATTGGTCATAGGGTCGGCAAGTACATCGCCTATCGAACGACGTTCAGCCTTGGTGTAGCCGGTACGCACCTCGTTAAGCTTGTACCAGTTTCTGAAAAAATAATTGTAATAGGCTTGCGTGGTTATATCCCATGAGCGAACACCTTTCATGATGTATGTAGCAGAAAACTGGGAGTGGCGTGTCACCAAATTATCTTTTTGCGCTCCTGCATATCTAAAATATGGTTTAGCGTTAAAGTCCTGATCAGTAAGCCCAAGATATGTTTCGTCGGAAGTTTCGTTAGCAAATCCATACTTTAATTCTATTCTGTGATTTATGCCATCTTCTTTGTTTGTGCGTACCATCCACTTAGCTATTACGTCATTGCGCTTAAATCCTGTACGCTCGTCGGGGTCATCATGTCTGAAACCGCGAGCCTGATAGCGCAAATATTCTATGAGAAAGCCCGTATGCTTAAAGCTTTTACCTATAGCCGTTTGTAGTTTTAGACTACCAAAACTACCTGCCGACATGCTGCACTTTATCAATCGGTCCTGAGGAATGGGGGTTGACACTAAGTTGATGGCACCTCCTGTTGTAAATGGCCCATATTGTACCTGACTGCTACCTTTTAATACTTCTATGGCATACATACGTGCCGCATTAGGAAAGTAATAGGCTGCTGGGGCTGCGTATGGTGCAGGAGCAGCCAATATGCCATCTTCCATTAGCGTGATACGTTCACTACGCTCAGCTTGTGTTCCACGTAAACTGATATTGGGGCGCAATCCAAAACCATCTTCTTCATAAATATTTACGCCAGGTACGCTTTTCAGCATACGATTTATATCGGTATAATCAAATTTGCCCAATTCCTTGGGTGAAAGGTAATAAGCCGAACCAGTACGGTTACGTGCTTCAAACTGACTGCCTAACATCTGGTTGGCTCTTACTACTACTTCGTTGATCTGATGTAAAGAGTCAGTCATGGCATTAGACGTTTTAGGTGTGCCTTCGTCTTTTTGGGCATACCCAATCCATGGAGTCAGTGTGACAAGCAGCAGAGACAGCATTTTTATTTTAACATACATGTGGGGATAAATCTAAACTTTTATTATACTAATTTTCCTCTTCAAATACCTGTATATAAATGATATGTGAGATTTATTTCTTATATTAGGTATTTTCGGATGCAAAATTACAATGTTAAAAAATATCACGCAATACCTATTATTGGGTATTTTATGTATATAAAGTTGCTATCATCCTTAGGAGATCTTGAATTTCAGATAGTATTCTTGCACATGGTTCTTAGAGTTTTCAATAATATTCATCACATCTAACTTATTCGTTTTCCTCGATATATAGAAAAACTCATTTTTTACGAAAAAAGGATATGTCCACGCACATTGGGATTGTCTTGACAAGTTTGCCTTTATCTCGGATTACAGTCATGCGTCATCATGAAAGGTTAATCATGTTTACAAAATGTCTTCAAATTTTCGCTGATTTGAAAATAAGATTGACTTCACTCGAAATACGAAAAACAGGCGGAGTTTCGCAAACGCTTGACTGTCAGTTATTTTAGAAAGACAGCCCTTTTTCTTCCTATTTTTTCACCTGCGATTGAGTATCGGACGGCATGACGGGAAAGCCTCAGCCGCCGTGCGACTGAGGCTTTTCCGCGCACCCACAAAGGCCTAACCGCCCGATGAGAAGGTTGCAATCGCAACAAACTTACGCATTTGGAAAATGCCTGGCTCGACTATGTCGAAAAAAGATGGCGCTTTTCTCGCTAAATGTCTCGAGAATCATAGTCAAAAAACGGTAATTTTATTTTACTATTTTTGAAAGAGTATAGGTGTAATCGGTAACTTTGAATCGTCAAAAATCGGAAAAGTAAAATCGACATAAAAATAGCATTGTACTTTTGTGGTGCTAACTACTCATTACAATGCTATGACCGAGACTTCCCAATTAAAGAAGTATCTGATGTGGTACAAAGTTAAAGAATTATTTTCAGATGGCCCAAACAAGAGTCAGATAGGCCAGAGTTTAGGGCTTCACCGTCAAACGGTGGCCAAGTATCTTTCCATGACAGAAGAAGAGTTCGTCTGCAGCCAAAGCTATGACCGTCATTACGGTCATAAACTTGACGGCTATGAATCTTATGTAGTCAACAAGTTGCGCAAGTGGCCTTTTTTGTCCGCTCCACAACTCCATGACCGCTTGAAGGAGCATTTTCCGGATCTTCCCCGCGTAACTCCAAAAACGGTTTTCAACTTCGTCAATCGCCTGCGTTTAACGCACGATCTTCCCAAGGAGGTTGAAAAAGGCTACCGCCCCTACGAAAAACAGCCCGAGACGGGCTATGGCGAATACGCCCAATGCGACTTCGGTGAACGGTGGATGAGAACACCTTTGGGGCAGTCATTAAAAGTGTATTTCCTTGCGATGTGCCTGAGCCGCAGCAGGTATAAGTTTGTCTACTTTAGCCGTACACCGTTTACGACCGCTCTTGCGGTTTATGCCCATGAACTGGCCTTCGAGTTTTTCGGGGGATTACCCCGAAAAATAGTTTATGATCAGGACAAGGTGTTTCTTGTCAACGAGAACCTTGGTGACCTGGTGCTTACCCGAGGTTTCCGCACTCTTGTCCGTGAACATGGATTTGAGCCCGTGTTCTGTCGCAAGACACATATCTGTCACAACTACGCGTACATAAGGCCCGTCATTATCGCGACAACCTCCAGTTTATAGCTCGGCGCCACGCGGCATACTCAGACATCACGCTTATCGAAGCTTTTGCCGAGTGCTTCAAGGCAGGTGTCTTCAACGGATGCAACCTGATGGAGGTAGCCGAGAGTCTCAGGATCCGTAAGGGAGAAGCCCCATCGAGGTGCGGACCAAACCCGATCCGGTTCCCGAAGCCGATACATCCGCCATGATCCCCGATAAAACAGACATATCCACCTTTAACACCCTTTTCGACCATAACTACTCGCAAGGTATAACCGCACCAAGACTGCGTGAACTGCGCCGGCTGGGGTGGCTCGAACAGAATTACAACCTGATACTCATGGGACCCTCCGGAACAGGCAAGACCTTTATCGCCGCAGGACTCGTGTACGAAGCTGTGGGGCAAGGATACAAGGCTTACATGGTCACGATGGAGGATGTCATAAACACCATCAAGATGAAAACGCTGATGCCTTCAGCCATGAGTGCATACAACCGTCTGCTCAAAGCCGACCTGGTGGCCATCGATGATATCATGCTCTTCCCAGTGAAAAAAGAGGATGCCGCAGGATTCTTCAATCTGGTCAACACGCTTCATGAGAAAGCCTCACTGATAATCACCACAAACAAGGCACCCACCGAATGGGCCAAAACGCTGGATGACGAGGTGCTGGCTTCAGCAATCCTGGACAGGTTGTTATATCACTGCGAGGTCATAAAACTCGCCGGGCAAAGCTACCGGATGGGAAATCGAAAATCCATTTTTGAAGATGACCAACATTAAAATGTAATCAATAATATAAACCGATAGTCTCAATTATTAGATGATGATTTAACTTTACCGAAAAATGATGATTTAAAATTTGCTTATTACAGCATAACTCTTTGAAACATAAATCAATAAGCCGTTTTTATCCTAAACTCATTTTATACGTTTCGTTCTGTGCCCTATATAGGGGTCAAACTTGGGTTAAGAGTGAAAGTTTGTGTTATAATACCAAGTAATGTTGACTTTTGAGTTCCGTTTTGCCCTGCAATTGCTGTTAACAAAGAGCCTACTTCAAAATCTTCATTTTGAAATCCTCGAAATCTTTCGATATGAATGTGCGTTATTTTCGCTTTGTAGAATGGTTAAATAGTTTGTGTTTGGGGATAACTATGCCATCGCAAAATACCATTATCTCTTTACCTTTCCCGGAATTACTCGCACTATAATTCAATTCAAAACATTGCTGTCTATATTTTGAATATAGGCTGGTTATGAATGGTACATCATCATAAGAGACAATCCACTTACAATTTGCAATCTCACTTATAGTGTTAGCTATATTTTGATGATCTGTATCATTATAGTAATTCAGATAAAGTCCTTTACCTTTTACATAGTATGGTGGGTCTAAATAAAATAATGTATTATACGGTAATTCATTTTTTAACCGTTGTACTAAAGAAACAGCATCTTCATTTGTTAAATGGATTCTATCTGCATAATCTGCTATACGTTGAATCCTTTTTATCAAATCTTCTTTGTTGAATCTTGCATCAATCTTATAATTTCCAGTTTGGTCATAACCGCCAATGACTCCTGCTTTCAAGATTCCTGAGCGATTAGTCCTATTCAAGAAGAATGTAGAAAAGCCTAATTCTAACAAGTCAGAATTCTCTTTATTGGATTGAATTTCTTTTTGTTCAAACCAAGTTTCAACATTTAAAGGGGTATCCTTTATCATCTTGCAGAGAGCATCCACGTTATTTAAGGCACTATACCAAAAGGCATAAATAGATATATCCTTATCATTTATATGTATGTCGCTGACATATTCATTAAAGAGCAAAGATAATGCAACGGAACCACCTCCAACATATGGTTCAACATAAGTGCCATCGAGCAATGCGTTTTCTTTGATTAAGCATTGTACGAAATCAGCAACTTTAGCCTTACCGCCAGGGTATCTTAAAGGTGATAGAAATTCCATAATATTATTCTTTATTCTTTATTGATTCCCACAATTGGATAAAAAAACTTTCTATGTTGTCCCATCCAGTAATCAAATTATCTGCTTTAGGGTAGAAAAACTCGTTATGAACATATGCATTCAATGATTCGATTGAAAGAACTGAATTTTTATCATATATTTCAGACCTTATGCCCTTTGATAAGTCTTTACTCATTGTTCCTAATTGGGTCATATGATTTAAGACTTTACCAACTTTCCCTTGCAAACTTTCACCAGAAGAACAAGCTGTAATAGCATCGTTTCTTACTATATTAAATTTCTCCAAATAGGCATCAACAGATAGTTCTAAAAATACTCTTAAAAGGACTGAAGATGCATTGGGGCATGTCTTGACCTGAACATGTTTTAGCTCCTCGAAAATTTTATTAATTTTCGGGTTGCTGATATGTAAATTCAAAGACTTGGGCACTAAAGCTCCTCTGTTTTTTGTTTTCCTGTTTTTATCCCCTTTTATTTCTTGTTTCTCGCTATTTCTTGATGCTTGTTCTTTATTGTTTTCTATATCTTGAACACTCCATTGTTCAGATGCTTCATTAGACAAATCTGGCTTTTGACTCTTGTCAAAATTATCAATATATTGCTTTCTTTTTTCTCTGTTATAGATATCAGAAACTTTGAAATCCGGATTCAGAATGTCTGTAACAACTTTTAAAAGCCCCTTAATGACTTCGGACACTTTAACCTTTGAAACTAAAATTCCATTGTTAATTTCCAAGCCAAGGTGTTCTCTAACATATGGATCCGACATCAAACGTTGCAAGTTGGTAATGTTTAATTTAGATAATGAATCCTTAATCGTATCAGAAACCTCTTCTTGTGATTTCAGCAAAGTGATAATTTGCAATGGAATTGATGATTTTCCTTCTGTCTTCTCCTCGAATCTTTGCTTTTGTTGAGCGTTCCAAGTGACAGTTCCGATACCATTAAGTTCTCCAGAGTGTTTACGTTTTATCCATATATCAGCTTCAGTAGGGGTTTCAAAAACAGCACAAGCAATATTCTTCAATTCAGAAATAGCATTAGGTTTTTCTTTTTGTAATTTCTGAAATTTCTTCCTTAAAGGAGAGTATTTGTCATCTATTAGTGTCGGATTATTTAATAGTTTTAATGACGTTATTCGCCTATTTCCTTCAAGTACAACATACTTATTGCTATCTTCGTTGGGTGTTACAATAATCAAATCAACGGGGCTAAGACCATTGGTTACAATATCGTCCACAAGAGAATATAATTTATCCCCTTGATCCTCTATCATCTTATCTATTGCTTCTTTTTGTGATGACAAAGGCTCAAATCTATAATTTTCCGTATTGACAAATAGTGATGTCAATTTTATCGTTCTTATATCCATGGCAAAACCAATACTTGTTAGTTTGTAAAGTTACTCATTTTTAGTGAAGTTAGCAGTATTTGAACAATAAAAATGCACAGAAATCTGCGATTTTGCACGATTTTGCAAGATGAAGTTTATTGTAAATCAATTCTAATCACTATCATTGCATTGCAAAAAGGCGTTCTTTTGATTTAATGCAAGACGAGGTAAAATACAGAACTTCACTCGTTTCCAAATCGTTACTTATCAAGAAACTAATCTTTGCAATCTATTCAAATTCAGCGACAAAGGCAATTCAATATGCCTGGATAGGTGGAAAGTCAAGTTCTTCTTGATACCACATATATCTGCAATCTCTTTGAGGTATGAATTGGTCTTCTGATTGCTAAGGATAGGGAAGAGCTTGCCATCACGATAAGTTTGGTGGCTATATTTACTGATGATGCGCTTAGGGATGTCGAGGAGCAGCACATTGGTCTCCACGCTTGTCTTCTGTCGCTTAGTCATAATCCACTCTTTGCCACCAAGCATCACGATATTGTCGGGTGTAAGATTAGCCACATCAATGTAGGCTAAACCGGTAAAGCAGGAAAAGATGAAGATGTCTCGTACCAGCTCCAATCTCGGAATATTCAACTCCTTGTTGACAATCTGTAAGACCTCTTCGTCAGTCAAGAACCCTCTATTCACTGGCTCTAAGTGAAATCGGAAGTTGACAAATGGGTCGTGATGTAGTACGCCCAACTTTTGTCCCAAAATGACGATAGTCTTGAAGGTCTTCATCGTCTTAGTGGCGGTATTAGGATTTTGCCCCACCACTGTGCGTAGGTATAGGTCAAAATCATGTATAATCATATAGGTTAGCTCCGTGAGCTTGAGGTCGCTGCGTCTGAGTTTATCTTTAAGGAACTCAGAAAAGCGTCTTTTGCAGACCTTATACTTTTGAAGAGTGGGCGCAGAGACTGAGATACCAACTCAAGCTGCAACATCTTCATTGTGTTTGTCGAAGAGTTGCATGATGGTATCTATATCTTGTTTTTTGCCAAGATGTTCTGACTTGATACGCTCTAACGAAAGCTCATCTGTCATTTCTAACTTGCGAAAGATGGCTTGTAAACCACTTTGGATGTTATCCAGTTGCAAGTTGGTATTCAGAGCTTCTGTGTAACGCCCTTTTACTCGCTCTTTTTCGCGATCCCATTGGGACTGCACGATGGTGATGCCAGTGGAGCCTAGTGACATCCGCTCATTGTTGAGATAGATGCGTAGCATTACTGGCGTTTTTCCTTCCTTGTTCACATAGTTGCTGCGAAGGTAGAATGCTGTTCTGAAAATTGATTGCATACATTGTCTGTTTTTATTGTAGCCAAGCATAGAAAGTTTACGACCAGAAAAGCTACACATTTACGGTGCTAATAACTCTCTACAACTCGCCTACAAAGTTGCACATAATTGTTTGAACTACAGCAATGTACAAGTACTCTAAACAGACTCTCTACGTACTCTTGGCTACAATTATTTTTTGCGAGAAAAAAGTGTAGCCAGATTGTAGCCATTGGAGAGTATTTTGGGCGTTTCGGCTATCTCTGTAACTACTCTGAAGAGGTAGAGGACTATAAAACAAAAGTATCGTAACTCGTTGGAATTACGATACTTATACTTTTCGGTAGTGCTCTCTGGCGGTGCTGCCAGAGTACTTAAAGCGGAGAGAGAGGTTTATGAACCAAACTCTGCTAACTCGTTGTAATTAAATGTTCTATCAATTTTGACAAATCGGTAGTGTAGCATTTTTGTAGCAGTATTTTGACCGCTTGATGACTACCATTCTGACTACCTGTTGAAAGCACAACTGCTCTCTTTTCTTGGGTACAAAAGTATATAAAATTGTACTAACCTACAAATCTTTGTACCATAAAGATTTAGATATTTTACTGCTACACTTTCCAGTGCAAGGTGCAAGCCCCTATATATAAGGGGACTTGCACCTTGCACTGGAGGGATTTTCTCAAAATTATTTGATTTTGTTCTGGAATGATTGTTATTACAATGTATTTTCGTTTATGAATTCTAGAAAACAAACCAATTAAATCATCCCATGTTGACATCGCTCATCATATTCATCTGCACCTAATGCAAGCCACCTTGCATGGGATGCAAACATTTGAATGTGGCGGGTTGCTCAAATTTAGGTGTCTTTGTAACTTTATACATATGAAACAGTTGCACAAAACCCTAAAGGAAAAGCGAGAGCATGAAGGATACTCACAGGAGTATATCGCTGAAAAACTGAAAGTTAGCTCAAGTACCATCTCAAGATGGGAAACAGGATCCGTATCCATGAGTATAGTACAAATTTGCAGTTATGCCAAAGTTTTGGAAATGGATGAGAGTGATCTGCTTGCATCTATTGCAAGGAGAAGAAGAGAAATACCACCCCCATTTATCCGACTGGGCATAGACGTGTTTGACGAAGAGACTTATGGAAAGATAATGGATCTCGCCAAGGAATTGGGACCGCAGCACATTATCTTACAAACCAAATTATAAAGGCTGATGGAAATAATAGCAGTAGAAAGCCAAGCCTATCAAGAACTGATAGACAGGCTCAATCGTATTGAGCAGTATGTTGAGCGCACCTCCCGTCTTATTCAAGACATTGACGACGAGCTGGAGATGACCACGAAAGACCTTATCGGGACTCTGAATGTTTCAGAGTCCACCCTTTACCGCTGGCGCAAGAAGCAGTTGGTACGGTATCGCTACACGGAGGGTGGCGATGTACGCTACTTCTTCAAGTCTATCGTGATAGCCACGAAGTGTAACCGGCTCCGCGTATCAGGTATGAGAAACGACGAGATTCTTGGTCGGCTCAACCGTTTCAAGGACAATCTCATCATGAGTTCATGTATTAATCCTAAAAACCGACAACTATGATAGAAAAGGAACAGATTCTTTTACTTACACAAGGAGGTTTGAATGTGTTTTCACATTTCCTTGGCTTTGAGGTAAACCTTCATCGCAACTTCCGAAGCCCTTTCTATGACGATAGGCGGGCTTCCTGCCATATCTACTACGACAGGAAAACTTCTTCTTACAAATTCTATGATCATGGAGATACCACCTATTCTGGGGATTGCTTCTGGTTTGTGGCAACCCTCCGTAATTTGAACCTGAAAACAAGTTTTCCCGAAGTATTGGAAACGATTGTACAAGAACTTGGATTGTATTCTTTATGTGATGGTGAAAAGCATAGCAGCCATATCACGTCAGCATATAAAAAAACTATTGTTCCCACTCCTAAGGCTGATATAACCAAGTGGACGGAAGAACGTCCATATAGTTTTGAGATACAGCCATTTGACGATGGGCTGCTGAACTATTGGGGACATTATGGCATCCATGAGGATACACTCCGTCGCTTTCGTGTACGGAGTCTTAAACGCTATGAAAGTGTATCTGCTGAAGGCAAGAAGTTTGAACTTTATAGCTCACCTACGGAACCTATGTTTGCCTATATCGGAAACGGCTATGTAAAGATATACCGACCTCACAGTCCAAAAATCCGCTTTCTTTATGGTGGACGGATGCCTGCCACATATTGCTTCGGAATGGAGCAGATTCCTGCCAAAGGAGATATGCTTTTCATTACAGGTGGAGAAAAGGATGTACTCTCATTGTATGCACACGGCTTCAATGCAATTTGTTTCAACAGTGAAACCGCACAGATACCGACAAGTATCATTGCGAGCCTTCAGCTTCGTTTTAGGCATATAATACTCTTATATGATGCGGATGAAACAGGTGTACGGGAGGCACATAAACAGTCTGAACATCTGGTGGAATACAAGGTCTTGAACCTTTCACTTCCGCTAAGTGGTACGAAGTCTGAAAAAGACATTTCTGATTTCTTTGCCTTAGGCAACGGGGCAAAGGAACTGAAAGAGTTGCTTGCCAAGATGTTCTCAGATCTATATAGCCAAACCATGATGATGTTACGTTCCTGTGAGATTGATTATGAGAATCCACCAGACATTTCCAAATCAGTAGTAGCAGTAAACGGTGTGCCACTCGGCACACAGGATAACCTGTTCTGCATTACTGGAGGTGAGGGGACAGGCAAGAGCAACTATGTGGGTGCCATCCTTGCCGGAGCGTTGGGAGAAAAACGATTGCCGATAGAGAAGACCTTGGGATTAGAGATTACTCCCAATCCCAAAGGCTTGGCGGTCCTACACTATGACACGGAACAGTCCGAGGCACAACTCCACAAGAATTTGGGCAAGACATTACGCAGGGCTTCTCTGACAGCAGTACCTGAATATTATCATTCTCTGTATCTTGCTTCGCTTTCCCGTAAAGACCGGTTGAAACTTATCCGTGAGAGTATGGACCTGTTTCATCACAAGCATGGGGGCATCCATCTTGTGGTGATTGACGGCATAGCTGACTTGATACGTTCCGCCAACGATGAAACGGAAAGTATTGCCATTGTGGATGAGCTTTACCGTCTGGCAGGGATTTACAACACCTGCATCATCTGCGTACTGCACTTCGTGCCGAATGGTATCAAACTCCGTGGGCATATTGGCTCCGAACTTCAACGCAAGGCGGCAGGCATTCTCTCCATAGAGAAAGATGACAATCCTGAATACTCTGTGGTGAAAGCCCTGAAAGTCCGTGACGGCAGCCCATTGGATGTGCCGATGATGCTTTTTGGATGGGACAAGGCAGAGGATATGCACGTCTATCGTGGTGAGAAGTCCAAGGAGGACAAGGAAAAGCGTAAGACCGATGAACTTATTGCCGTCGTCAGAGAGGCTTTCAGAAATTCCCTCAAGCTCACTTATCAAGAACTTTGTGAGGTTCTGATGCAAGCAATGGAAATTAAGGACAGGACCGCGAAGAAATACATCGCCTATATGAAAGAACAACGCATCTTGATACAGGATACCAATGGTAACTATCAAAAAGGAGAACTATGCCGTACATAGATTATAAAACCGAAGACACTTGGCAAAAACGTCTGTTCGACAAGCTGATAAGCGTCGAGGATAAACTCGACCGCCTGCTGATCCTGCAAGAGCAATCTGTTGATACAACTGTCCATCCTCCCCTGAAACCGGAATATCTGGATATCATAGATGTATCCAAGATACTCAAAGTAGAACAAAAGACCATCTATAATTGGGTGTGGGCAGGAAAAATTCCCTATCTTAAAGCCAATGGCAGGTTACTTTTTCTTCGGGAAGAGATAGATAAAATGGTACGGAAGCGAGATGATTGGTAATTTTTATCACTTAAAAAAATATCTGCAATTATTTTGCAGAAACAAAAAAAATACTTACCTTTGCAATCAGAAAGTTAGTTGTGGATTTCCACACTCAAAGATAACAGTACTCGCTTGGCATACCGTAAGATCTGCTGGCGAGTCATTTTTTTTATAGATACTATGGCGAATAAAGAATCACGTTCCATTCAGGAACAAATCGATTTACTGAAGCATAGAGGCATGATTATAGAAGATGAGGAGTTTGCCCATCTTCATTTAAGTCATATCAGCTACTACCGTTTGAAGGGGTATTGGTGGGATATGCAAACAGACAAAGAACGGCATATATTCAAGAATGACGCCAATTTTAAGGACGTTATCGCACGATATTTCTTTGATAAGGAGTTGCGTCTTATCTTGTTCGATGCCATTGAAGCCATAGAGATTGCGTTGCGGACGAAGATGATTTATCATCTTTCACAATCATACGGTGGGCTGTACTATATGGATAAGGGACTTTTCAACAATGAAGAGCTCCAACAGCAACATATACATGATCTGATGGGCGAGTTTATGCGTAGCAGTGAGATTTTCATAAAAGACTACAAATGCAAATATGGAGTGTGGGAGGACAGAAAATGTATATCTCTTACCCAACAGCCTGACGCATGGATTATTTTTGAAGTTGCGACTTTTGGAACACTTTCAAAGATATATAAGAATCTTAATCATCAGTTACCGGAAAAGGCAAGAATTGCCAATGAATTCGGACTTAATATGCATACAGAACTCTCAAGCTGGCTTGAAGCCATCTCCTATTTGAGAAATATTGTCGCCCATCATTCAAGAGTATGGAGTCGAAATATGGTAAAACGTCCAATGGATATTAGTAATCCAAGAGGCATTTGGCTGCAACATCCTCTTTCGGAATTCTCTAAAAAGAAGCCATTTCTAATCATTACTTCCATGTTATACTTGTGCAATGCTATCAATGCTGGAGATACATATAAGAGAAAGACAATCTCACTGATAGAGAAAAATCCGGACATTCCTATTTATAAGATAGGTTTTCCAGACCATTGGAATAGGGAATCTATCTGGCAATAATTTTGTACGGGAATTTCAATTGCAATATTCCCGTACTTTATTTATGTCTACTAAAAAAAATGAAAGTAAGACATTTTTGCTTCCATTGGATAATAAACATGCGTTTAGTGTCTCCATTTGGGTCTGAAGTTTTGTGAACGATTGTCTTCTTCCTTGTCATGAGTAGGATAACTCTCGTTCTTTACTCCAGCTGAGTGATTGTTGTTAGACAAATTCTCTCCTTGGTTTACTTTCTCCGTCTCTTCTTTTTCCTCCTCTGGCGGTGCAAGCGTAAGCGCAATCTTTCTGTCCAATTCTGCTGCCTCCCCCTTGAGCACACGCAGTTCGCTCTCTTTCTTCCATGAGCCCTTGGCAATATTGGTGTAAACGTCTTTGTTGGCTGCTGCCTTTGCCATTTCCTTCTCATGCGACTCTATCACTTTAGGGATACGCTCCAAGGCATTTACGAAGTTCTCGCAGGCAAGTTTCGGGTCTGCCGCTAACTTACCGTTATTATAGGTATAGTAGATGCTTTCCTGTCCCTTGACAAAGAAGCGGTTCACCGAGCAGTCGAACAAGTCCTTGGAAGTGCTCTCCGTCTTGACCATGATGGAAAAGCCGTAAACCTCGCCAATCTTGTTGTACTCGCTCTTGGTACGAGCCTTTTCCTCTATCTCATGCAGACGGGCGGCGATGACCTTTATGTCGGTGCTGTCCTCTACACCTTTGATTGTCAGTTTATTGACGGGCAGTCCCTCCTTGTCCCGTTCCACACGCTGCTCAAAGCAAGCCAAGTCAGCTTTAGCTTCCTTAATCTTGTCGGAATGGAAGGACACGGAACTCTCAATCTCTGCCAGCTTGCCCGTTGCGGCATCACGCTCACGGAGAAAGTTCTTGCGCTCGGATTCCAAGGTGGTAATCTTCTTGTCAAGTCTTGCTTTTTCCAAAAGGTCGGTATTGCCCGAAAGCACTGCTACATATTCTGAGAAGTTCATACCGCTGTCCTCGTCCATCGAACCCTCATCAATGGTACGACTACCAAGCGTGTTTGTCTTTAGTTGGTTGATGAAAAGCTGCTTGTTGTGCAGCAGGTTGAACTTGTAGCTGTCCAGCGATCGTTCCACGGCATAGATAATCACATCGACCTTGTTGTCCGCAAGCTCCTTGGCGATAAGGTTTCCCTTGCGCACAGCTCGTCCGTTGCGCTGCTCTAAGTCCGAAGGTCGCCAAGGAGTGTCCAAATGATGGACCGCCACGGCACGTTGCTGTGCGTTCACACCTGTTCCCAACATAGAGGTAGAACCGAAGATAATGCGAATGTCGCCACGGTTCATGGCATCGACCATTGCTTTCTTTGCTTTCTCGTTCTTGCACTCCTGAATAAAACGTATCTCGTATGCCGGGATATGATAGTCCTCTACCAACTTACGCTTTATCTCAGAATAGACGTTCCATTCGCCAGGCTTGTAAGTCCCCAAATCAGAGAAAACGAACTGTGTTCCTTTTTGCGCATCGTACTTTTGATAATAGTCGTTGAGCAACTTTGCACAATGGCTTGCCTTGTTGTCGATATGGTCTGAGTACCCATTTTCATCAATCATGCGTAAATCTAAGCTCATCTTGCGGGCATAATCAGTCATTAAGAATTAAGGGAAATAGGGGGAAACGCAAGGAATGTAACTATTTGAAATATCATCATTTAGCATTTTTATGCCATTATCGAGTTAGGCGAAAGGAAGCATCAAACGGCAGGAGTTCCGTTACCAAATCGTAACCCATCAAGGAAAAAGCAAAAAGGGGTTACGAATTGAAGGTAAACAACTGTGTCATAGGTTTTTATTCTTCATCTTTCATTTTTCTGCATCGCTCAGGAATACTTGTTCATCTGTACCTTTGCAAGCAAAGGAAATTTAGAAAAAACGACAGAAAAATGAAAGAAAACAAACTCAAAGTATCGTTCTTCGTTCAGGCGAAACGAACCGACAAGAAAGGACTTGTGCCTGTTATCGGGCGCATCTCCGTAGGCAGAACCCATTCAGGCTTCTCCACCAAATGCAAAACTCCGCTTGCTCTTTGGGACAGTCGTAAGCAAAGGCTTATCGGCAAGAGCAGCATGGCTGTGTCCGTCAATCAGAAACTTGGTGAATGCACCGCACTTATCCACGCACGCTTTCACGAGCTCAGTGAAAGAGAAGAAGCCTTTACCGCCACCGATGTGAGGGATGCCTATCAGGGGCAAATCCACCGTCAAGCCTTGCTCTTGGAGAGTTTTGGGGAGTATCTTACACAGACTAAGGAGCGTATAGGCATCGACCGAGCCTTAAAGACGTTCAAACTCCGTACCTATCAGCTATCCTTGCTCCGTGAGTATGTGCAGAAGAAGCACAAGGTATGCGACATTCCCCTTTCACAACTGGACAAAGCCTTTATCGAGGGCTTTGAGTACTATCTCACCATCGACCGCAGACTGAAACGCAGCAGCATATCGAGTGCCTTATCCACCTTGCAGACCATCGTCCGTATGACGGTAAAGAAAGGTGTGCTGGACTTCTATCCTTTTTTGGGCTACAGTTACGAGCGACCAAAGGGTGAACCGAGAAGCATTACGCAAGACGAACTACAAAAGATAATTGACTTGGAGATTGAGTGGGAAAACTACCGCATTGTCCGTGATTTGTTCGTCTTTTCCTGCTTCACAGGTCTGGCAATCTCAGATGTCCGTAATCTTCGGGAGGAGAATATCGTCACTGAAGAGGGCGAACTCTGCATCAAGGGCAGGCGCATGAAGACCAAGACCCCGTATCGTGTACAAGTACTTCCCCCTGCTTGGGCGATAATGGAGCGGTACAGGGGAAAGCGTGCAGGCTTTGTCTTTGACGTGCCGACCACCGACATTATCCTCAATGGTATGCACTACATACAGAGAAACATCGGCATGGAAACTCCGCTAACCTTCCACATGGCTCGCCATACCTTTGCTTCGCTTATCACGCTCTCGGCAGGCGTTCCTATCGAAACGGTGAGCCGTATGCTCGGACACACCAACCTGAGAACGACACAGGTATATGCAGCGGTTTCCTCCGAAAGAATCCATCGGGATATGCAAGCGATACAGCAGCGAATACAAGATACATTCACCTTAAAACTTTGACATTATGGCACGAAGTACATTCAAGACACTCTTTTATATCAATCGCTCCAAAGAGAAAAAGAACGGCAGCTGCCCAATTATGGGGCGTATCACCATAGACGGAGAACAAGTACAATACAGCACGGGCAAGGAGATTGCTCCTGAACTTTGGGACAGTCGTAAGGGACGATGCAAGGGTATAGGCGAAGAGACAAAGGAAATCAACCGCTACTTGCAAACCAAAGAGGAACAAGCCAAAGCGAAGTATCAAGAATTAGTTTGGCAACGTGGCTATATCACTGCCGAGCTACTGAAATGTGAACTCATGGAAGAAGACAAGCCCAAAGGTTTTCTTATGGAGGAAGCACGACTTTTCATAGAGGAAAAGCGTCCTTGCGTAGGAATAACGGTAGCCAAGCCGACCTTTGCCAACTACATCTATGCCACACAACTCATTGAGGCTTATTTGCGTGAACGCTTAGGGCTGGAGGATATCCGCTACTCATCGCTTGACTATGGTTTTATCGAGGGGCTGGACTTCTACCTTAAATCAGAGCGCAATCTTTCTCTTGCCACTATTCAGGTAGCGGTCATCTTCCTTAGGAAACTCATCGGCATCGGCCAGCAAAAGAAATATATCCGCATCGATCCGTTTGCGGACTATAAGGCAGAACAGCCACACCGCACAAGGCGTTATCTCACAACGGAAGAACTACAGCGGATACTGCAAACACCCATCATTGACAAGCAGTTTGAACGGGCAAGGCAACTCTTTCTTTTCTGCGCCTTTACTGGTCTGGCTCGTGTGGATATGCAACGGCTCAAACCGAAGCATATCATCCGTAATGCTGACGGCACGGAGGAAATACGCATCAAAAGGCAGAAAACGGATGTAGAGGCGATTATTCCACTTCTGCCCATTGCCAAACAAATCCTTTCGCTCTATATCAAGAACAAGAAAGCGGACGACTTGATATTCCCTAATCTCACAATAAGAAAAGCATCCTTTGCGTGTGTGAACATTGGGCAGATATGCCGGATAGAGAAAGGCTTGACCTTTCACATGGCTCGCCACACATTCTCGACCACGATTTGTCTTTCCAATGGTATTTCGATGGAAACGCTCAGCAAGATGCTCGGGCACAGCAATATCGGTACGACACAAATCTACGGAAAGATAACCGACCACAAGATACAAGAGGATATGACTGCACTCACAGACAGGGAGCATTCTATGTTTGAGGGTTATTGTGAGTCTATAGCACGGCAGAACGTTCCATTGCAACAAGCATAAAAAGGAAGTAATTACCAAACATTTATTATTCACGATTGAAAACCAAATGATTATGAAAAAGAACAACAAACAGGAACTTTCTTACTTTCGATTGAAATTAAGAAGTTATATGAGTGAACATCACCCCGAGAGATTGAAAGATACGGAGTTTATCACCGCACGGGCAGATATGGCTCTCACAGTTTACTGCGATGCCGTGGCGCAAGGTTTCACGCACCCCGAAGCGGAAAGCATGGCAAGCGAGGTCTTGTATCAAGGCTTGCACTTTTCCAAGTATGATACGCTTGTATCCGTGTTGGAAAACGAGTTTGAAAGGGAACTGCCTGCATCGCTTCCTGAAAGACTCGCAACCATATTGTTGTCGAATAAGGCTATTCAAGCCACATTCGACAAATTCGGTTTGACGGACACATTTGCTTCTGACGAGCAATACGGCCGTCTTTACACCGAACTCACAGGTACGATAGTGCTGCTCATCGAGAGCAATCATTTGCCAATAATCGGTCAGACAGGTGGATAACCCCAACATTTTTCTTCGTACACTTCGTAAGCCATACTTATGCAAAGCCCCTGATGCCGTTTCTTATCGTGCAAATGTACAACGGCAGCCAATCTGCCCTGACAAGGTCGAGTCCTGCGGATGGAGAGAAGAATCTCCACCGCAGGACTTTTCTTTTTCAAGGA
>NZ_GG704780.1:647560-657117 GCF_000160535.1 Hallella bergensis DSM 17361
ACATCAGCAAACGTACCCTGCAATCCTATCGCGATACGGGTAAAATACCCTTCTCCATCATTGGGCATAAATGCTATTACAAGGAGAGCGACATCACGGAGTTATTGAACGCAAACAATGAATGAATGAACTATGGCAGAGAACGAAATCGTTACACAGAAAAACCCTCAGATGCAGTTGTTTTCACAACTGATGGAGGGAATATTGAAGAAATTGGAGCGGTATTGCGCTACCGCCCGTCCGATGCTGGGCGGAGAGGTTTACCTCACTGGCGAGGAGGTTTGTAGCCAATTACGGCTCAGTACACGCACGCTCCAAGAGTACAGAAACTTAGGAACGCTTCCTTTCTACAAAATCGGAGGGAAGATACTATACAAGCAGAGCGACATACAGACAATGCTTGAAAGGCATTATAATCCAATACCGCAGACAGGTAAGTTATGAGTTAAGTTAAGACATCAGTCGCGACTTAAGTCAAATGGTCAGTTATAACTTTGGTCAAGAAATTAGTTTCGACCTAAGTCAAAATTAACTTTAGTCAAAAACATGTCAGCTCATAAAGTCAGTAAGTCAAGAAATTAGTCTAAACTTATCTCTTGATTTACTTCTTGAACTTTGAACTCTCGTCTATTAAAAGCACCCCAGAAAGGTTACTTTATGGAACATAACAAACTGTCTCTTTCTTTATACTGGCAAGGTGTGTCTTTGTACCACAAATTGCCATTTGTACCACAAAGACCCTTGCCCCGAAAGGGGATTAAATCACTCCAAAGTCGTGATTAGAAAGCAATGAAAAAGCAGAAACAAAAGAAGCCAGACGGCAGATGTGCCACCTGCCCACGATGGGACAGATGGCACATTAGGATACCTAATTCCGAAGACCAGCAGAAGCTTATCAGACTCTACCGCAAGTCGGGAGCAAAGACAAAGAGCGACTTTGTCCGAGCAAGGCTTCTTGGTGAAACTTTTAAAGTCATCACGGAAGACCCTTCAAAAGAACCTTACTTAGAGAAACTATCAGAAATCGTTGCCTTGGCTCATAAGATAGGTATTCTGTACAACGAAGCCGTGAAAGTCCTCAATACTTATCATTCTGTCGCCACTGCGCAACAACTGCTCAGCAAACTCGAAACTTATTCCCAACTTCTTATCAGACTGCAACAGCATGCACTGTTTCTGACAAAATCCCTTAAGAATAAACAAGAATGAATACTGATAAATCATAATACCCAATATTCGTGCCGTACTGCGAATGCCCAATCCCTCTTTGGTCAGTTATCAATGTTAGGAAGAAAGGCTTTGTATGTTGTAGACTGTAATAAAACGGTTTTGACAATTCTTAAATCGGTAGCGTTGTTTACCTGTACTACTTTTACCACTTATGACAATATTGGTAGAGTGGCAATGCGGACATTGAAACTCAACTCCCAATCTGGAGCGTAAAGTGCGAAACGTTTTTGTAAGGTCATTTTATCTTTGTTTGGGGTTACAAAAATAGCAAAAGGCAGAGGATTTATCCTCGCCTTTATGCTTATTATGTACGCTCGGCATGAGCATTATCTAACGGGTGGAAGTCCCGAGTAAGCCCTAATAGCGGGAATTACATAGCCAAGAGCAAGGGTGTTCATCGTGAGATGAAATCTGAAGGAAGCTGGCGGCAAACATCTGACCTAACGAACAGAAACTTCATATAAGGCATATAACCATGGATAAGATTGCATAACAAATCAAAGTCCTATAGCTATTCGGAATGGTTGGTGGAGTTTCCTTGAGCTTAGCGAAAAAATGAAGTAGGTATAAGATGGAAAGATAATGTTCTTATCCGAGGAGGTCTCACGGACGTTTCAAATAGTTGTTTTTACGAAAGAAGCGGAGTAAAGCTTGCCGTGAGAAGTCAGCAGACGCCATAGTAGTGGAGTACTCGATAGCGCTCCATGAAGGGCTGAACCTATATATTAAACGATAGTAATTGAAACATACCTTATGAAGGCAAGAATGCAGAAAACATTATCCCAAGTTAATGGCTGTCCCCAAAGAGATAGGTCGGAAACCAAATGGTATGGGGGAGTGCAGACCTTCATGTGGATGTGCGAAGACAACATCGTGGAAGTACCATTTGACAAGGGACACCTCCTCGAGCAAATCCTTAGCCCTGCAAATCTCAACCGAGCCTACAAGGCTGTGATGAGAAACAAGGGATGTGGTGGTATCTACAAGATGTCATGTGAGCAGCTGCATCCATGGCTCTTAACCAATAAGGATGTGCTCATCTGTTCCTTGCTGGACGGCTCTTACCGTCCGAACCCAGTCAAGAGGGTAGAAATACCCAAAGACAACGGCAAGATGCGCCTTTTGGGAATACCTACAGTGGTAGACCGCTTGGTGCAACAAGCCATCAACCAAGTACTGACTCCCATCTATGAGAACCAATTCTCCACGACGAGCTACGGCTTCCGACCGAGAAGAGGATGCCATGACGCACTACGAGGAGCGCAAAGGATAATCAACGAAGGCTACATATATGTAGTAGACCTTGACCTTGAACGCTTCTTCGATACCGTGAGCCATAGCAAACTCATAGAAATCCTCGGTCGTACGATAAAAGACGGCAGAGTGGTCAGTCTTATACACAAATATCTCCGAAGTGGTGTAATGAACAAAGGCTTGTTTGAAGCGAGCGAGGAAGGAACTCCCCAAGGCGGACCGCTAAGTCCATTGTTGAGTAACATCATGCTCAATGAATTGGACAAAGAACTTGAACGCAGAGGGCTTCCCTTTGTACGTTATGCCGACGACTCGATGATATTCTGCAAGTCCAAAAGGGCTGCAATGCGAGTAAAGGAGAGTATAACCCGATTTATAGAGAAAACTCTATATCTCAAAGTCAACAAGGAAAAGACCGTAGTGTCGTATGTGCGCGGAGTGAAATACCTCGGCTACTCCTTTTATGTAATGAACGGCAAATGCCAACTCACGGTACACCCAAAGTCCAAAGCCAAGATGAAGTCAAGGCTAAAAGAACTGACAAGTCGCAGCAACGGATGGGGATATGCCAAGAGAAAGCAAAAGCTGAAAGAATACATAAGAGGTTGGGTAGGTTACTATCACCTTGCCAATATGAAACGTCTCTTACTTGACACAGATGAATGGTTAAGACGTAGAATTCGCATGTGTATATGGAAGGCTTGGAAGAAACCCAAGACAAAAGTGGCAAACCTCATCAAATGCGGTATCAATCAATACAAAGCATACGAATGGGGTAATACTCGCAAGGGTTATTGGCGAATAGCTGATAGTCCTATTTTAACAAGGGCGATAGATAACAATAAACTACGCTCAGCAGGTTATGCCACTTTAATGGGGTCGTATCTCGAATGGCACCCAAAATAGGAACCGCCGTATGCGGAACCGCATGTACGGTGGTGTGAGAGGTCGGTGAACACGAAAGTAGGAGATAAGCACCTATGATTAGTGTTTACCTCCTACTCGATTACTGACATTAATATCAACAGAAACTGTGTTTATTTACAGAGTCCACATTTTGAATTAGCAAGAAGTGCTTTTCCCACTGATCTACCATGCTACTCGAGTTAAACGTCCTTCTACTGGAGGTTCACCATACAGTCCTCTCTGAGAATTAATTTGGTTTTGTAATTGCAATCTTTCTTCCTCTGTCAACAACTTTCCATATTGGTTATAAACATTTTTATCTAGTTCCGTATAGTTGTCCTTGCGAGCAATATATGGAAGATAATGAGAGTTCAAAAATAGCTTATCTTGTGTTGACAGAGTATAGTTAATCGCTATATCAAGCCCAGTCTTAGTTGTTATTGTATTGGAACCGTTCTTTGAAAAGTCCTTAGATGAAGCTAATGTGATGGACGAGGTATCAAAGTTTCCCATAGTAGTATAATTACTTTTTATCTTGTCGAACGCAGACTTACAATTATCTTTTACATTCTCGAGATAAATCTTGACATAATTATCACGATCTGGCCTCTGTTGTTCGTTAAACATACCTGCAGCATTGCAGAAAGCGTGCAAGAAAAAGCGTTTAATCTCATTTGCATCTGCATTTTCAAGCCATGTAGGTACATTGATATATTGTTCACCGCCAACGAGACCATAACTTCCACTACCTTCTCTTCCTGCATCCATACGAACCGCTATGTTTGGTAGTTTTATATGGTATGGCTCAAAAAACTCTTGATCCTCAATAGAATTATAGAAACGCACATTTGTTTGCTCCTCTATTTCATCAATAGCAAGAATTGCACCGTCCTTTATCTTCATCGGCAGCTTTAGCATTTTTACCCTGAGCATGGTCCAATATTGCGCAGGATAAGAGCCCCATATCCCCATAGCTCTTGTTGACGCTGAGATACGGGGGTCGTCAAACACTCCCCAACATGCAGAGATACTAGGAGCAATGATGGATGACCAAGCATCCTTCTGAGGAATCTCTCCATAGGGAGAACCTGTACTCGCCAATAATACTTGCTGTTCTTGACTTAGAGTAGCTACATAAGCTACGTGTTCAACACTTTGAGATTCAACAGTGGGCGTTGCTTCCTCGTTTGAACACGAAGTAATCATTACTCCAGACAATGCTGTCATAATAATGATGATGGCAACATTGATTCGATTGTTTGTACGCATAGTTTTAAATTTATTTATTGTTGTTCATTTGCTCTACATTATGAAGAGCATTATTATACAGTTCAGACGAAATACCCAAAATCTCAGCATCATCTTTTGTAAGGTCAAGATAATATCGACCATTTGCAAAACGAACAAGATTATTCAGCATATTCCCTTTATCTATTTGACTCCGATATATGCTAATACTATCAAGCGGAGATAATCTACTGTCAATGGAAACACCTCTGTCACTGACATTAGGGTAAATATCATCATAACAAGATGTGAAGGAAATTGTCATCATTACCGCCAATAAAAAGAAAATAGATTTTTTCATTGCAATGTTATATTATGAGAGGTTAGAACATCTGAGAAATGAGCCTTCACTGTGTATGAAATTGACAATTTTCCTTGTGAATCAAGATATATATTGCCTTCGAGCTTGTTAGATTGCCTATCATATCTATCAAAGGTCACGTAGCCATCAATTGACGTTGTAAGTAGGTAATATTTACTATAATCAAAAAAAGCAGCAATTCCATTTATTCTTTCTCCGCTATTATTGACCTGACCCAAGAAATGCATGAGATGATAGTCGGTTGTTCTGTCTTCATCGTATTTCTCGTTTTTGGTTAAGAGGTATTCCTTATTTAGTACAGGAAAGTTTTCATTTTGGGGAATAATGAAGGCTCCTACTAATAAAACTTTATTGGTATCATTCCTCAAAGCAAATTGAAATGCAAAGATACTATCATTGACCACTCCCAACCTGTTAGAATTCGGCATAAGAGTGAGTGTGGGTTGGACAGGTAGAAATGCGTCCTGCAAGGAAAAATAATCTCTATAGTTGTCACCATTGATATTAGCTTGACAATAGACAGTCAATGCCCCATCTTTGTCTTGTTTACAACTTGCAAAAATGCTTAATGACAAGACTGCGAATATAATTTTAATCGTAGACATATTCAATGCTTATTTTAATGAAACTGTTACTGGGATAAATTGTATAAACTTGTCTTCGGGATTTAGCAACGCTATTGTATAAAGGCAACTTTTCCCTATTGGAGTATTACTTGTTATAAAATTCATTTCCTCTTGTGGCAGAATGTCTTTAATAGACATTTCTCCACGGGAAACTGGTATTGTATAAGTACTACTAAAGGGACTGTAAACAGTTGCTTTTGTAGAAGTCCATATGGCACTTTGATATTGATCTGGTAACGAAGCATCTCGAGTTAAGTAGATTTTTCCATATTTATAAGAATATGGTGTCCCATCATCTTTATACAGTTTTTGTGCTTTATCCATTAACAATCTATTATTAGAAGCATAAAACACATCCTTAGCTTCACACTTGATATTTTGAATAGGAGACTCATTACCGTTAAGGTCAACGACTTTAAGGTAGACTACGGCATTCTTACCATCTAATGGTACAAACACCGAAGGACTGTTGGTGTCTATCCAATATATATTTTGATTAGGAAACTTTACGCCCCATCTAAATGTTAATATCTCGTTTATTTTATCAATATCATTCTTGTATAATTCACCAAATGATTTTGCTTCTACCAAAAAGCCATTTGGTTCGTGACTTGAAGAGAGAATATAATTTGGCATTCCAACATAGACAGCTTTACTATAAGTGATGCCATTATATCTACATGAAATATAAAAAACGCCATTCTTCAATACAGTCAAGACACCATTCTGATCAATGGTTCCTATAGAGGGGTCTGTAACAGACCATGAAACACCATCAGATATGCCTTTTAGCATGTATTTGGCACCACTATAACCGAATGAGGGACCATCAATGACTTGCGTAATCTGTGACAATATCCAATTTTGAGCTTCTTTTGAGAAAACCATATGCTGTTTGGATGCTTCATTTGACTCCATGAACACATTGCCACCAAAAGCACTTTCTGAAGGACTGGGCATTTTCATAAAAGACTGGGTAGAAGTCGGATTTCTATGAGCCAATGCACTAGATGCAGGAATGAATGGAATTTTTCCAGATACACCATAAGCAGCATAAGCATAGCCTATATAAGGCACAAAGCCACCAACATTGTCACCCTTACTAGTAGAGAGGTAGTTTACAACAGAAGAAGGATATGTATCATACAAAAAATTACTATTATAGTATCCTTCGTATTTGAATACACTTTTCGTAATAGGTATAGTCCACAGGAAATCTTTTTCAAAAGATATTTTTATATTATTAACCCTTTGACCCACAGATGTTCCAGGTAGACATTCAAAAGTTAAATCGGCTGATGTTCTGCCAGGAAGTGCTGTTATTAATCCTAAGATTATATCTTCAAAACTAACGCCTAATGCAATCCCTGTAATAGGTGAAAATGCATCAACCCATGAAAAAGATCCTACATCGCCATTTGCGCTAATATAGCTTTTGGGCACATAGGCTGTGTTATAATCACTATTTGAAATACCAAGCATTTGGAATTGTTTCCCTCTGTCTCCATTTGGGAACCCAAGCTTATCTAATTCCTCCTGCCATTGAATGTGCAAGGAGTTGTTTAGATGTCCTGCAGCATCTATACTATTACAGAGCATCTGTTGAGCTGCTGTAGAAAAAGCCATTTTTTCTCCTAAACTCAACATATCGGAAACATCTACAAACTTGTTTATGAGTTTGTCAATAAGTTTTTTGTCATGTAAAAATTTCCTTATACCATAAAAACCATGTAAAAGTCCCATTGGGACATTTGCACCTAAATGTGGAGAATCATAGCTTACATATGTTCCAACATTGTGTTTCTCACTTTTATTCTCCATGGTTTTAAGTGCATATCTGGCTACTAATCCACCCATACTATGACCTACTAAAAGAGTAGGACTACTATTCTCATCAGACATATTATTTATTGTCTCAATTACCTTGATTAAAGTATAGGCATTTGCTTGGATATATTGTTCTGGGGTATTCCAATCTACATAAATAAAGTCGTAATCGTTATTCTTAACGAAATCATTCCAATCTTTATAGTATGCAGAAACGTATGAAAGACGATTTACCGTATTATTCCTTAACCGCGGGTCAAATCCCTCGACAAAAATAAAAGGCTTAGATATTTTTCCATTCCATCTTTTAGATGGAATTATAGTTACGTCTGCCTTTGTTGAAATTCCTCTATAAGCATCGCCCATTATAGAAAGTTGCATTGGTTGCGTGTATAGTGAAGCTCTAGTTTTGTTCAGATTATTGTCAACAATTACATCCAACCAGGTTGTACTTATACTTGCGTTTCCATCGGAAGCGATAATTTTGATTCTTATTTTATGACGTCCATTTTGTAATTTGGCATTAGCACTAGAATTATACACATCAATAAAACCTTTACCATAATCTACTTCAACTCTTCTAATGCCTGTATTTGTAAGAGCCAAATCTTTGTGATAGTAAAAGGTTATATTATTTGTGTTGCATACATTTTGTAGAATACTTCCTGCGGTTACATTCTTTACCTGAAAAGCTTTGGGATTATTACATTTTACAATTCCATTTGTATAAGTTATACTCCCATCCTTTAAAGCATTAGCTTTTATTTGGGCATAATCATAAGACAATGCACAGATGTTAATCCGCCCATCTTGAGAAGATTTGATTCTATTTTTGTATATTTTATCATACGTTTCAAAGGGATTTCCATATAAGTATGCCGACCTCAATGTTTCTACCAACCCCACATAAGTTTTCAAATCGCACTCTTGTTCAACGTTCTTACCATTAGTGGGACTGAATTTTGACAAACTTTCATACTCTTCTGCATAGTCCAATAAAAAACCCGTCGGTACAATCTTCCTATCGAGCTTACCAAACATCTGATCCAATTGCACTCTAAGGTCAGAGGGATTGCCTTTATTTACAAGACTTTGAGCCCACAAGATAGGAATGTTTAAGAGAATTAGGTAAATGAATGCACAAAAACGAACCCTGATAAGCTTTCGCTCATCATTCAATGACAAATGCTTGTTTACGTGTTTCATATAAAAGTTAACTTTGTGGTTTCTAGTATGTACAAACTTAGTATTTCAAATTGAACCTGCAAACTTTTTGTTGTATATTTATTAATATTTAACGATTCGTATGGCTATTGCTGAATAGTTACATATGGAAATGACAGGAAGAACAAGTGAAGAGAAAGTTGATATGGTATGAAATGTAAGAAACCAACAAAAATAAATGTCTGATTTTCATTGGATGGCACTGTCATATTTATTACCTTTGAAGCTGTAATACAAGGTTCTTTGAAACATTGCAGAATAAAGAAAGGGAAAGAAACTCGCTCGTTTCCAAGTCGTAACCCTTTTACCCTTTATTCATTCTTATTTTATTGGTTATCTGAAAGATACAAATTTATTGAATCTTTTGCGGGCGTAGTCAGTTGCAATGAGCATCTTTGCCTTTTCCTCACTCTCACTCAGTGGTGCACGTCCCAAGAGTGTGGCATTGCCCGTCTTGGCGAACTCCATCAGTTTGCCGATAAATACTTCCTGCTCTGGCGTGGGCGGTATGTTGTGCAGTATCTCGTTTTTCTCGGGACGGTCGATACCGATGTCCTTTGCCGTGCGAAAATCGCAAATCTCCGCATAAAAGTAATAGAAGCGAATGTAATCGGCTGATTACAAAAGGAAAGCATAAATAAGAATAATAAAAGGTGAACGATTTGGAAACGAGCGAGTTTCTTTCTCCTTCTTTCTTTTGCAATTCCTCAAAGAACTCTTTATTCTTGTTTGCAAAGATATAAATTTTTCACAAGAAGGTATACGGATTTCAAGAAATTCATAGAAAACTTCACTGTATGAAATTGGAAAAATTGGAAAAATTATTAAAATCATAGAAAAAAGATGCTGAAAAATTTGTTGTAAACCTCAAATTCGCAACT
>NZ_GG704780.1:657662-660318 GCF_000160535.1 Hallella bergensis DSM 17361
TGCAATAAAGTATTGAGAGTGTCAGCCGTATTGAAATCGTAGGTCTTGCCCATATCTGATGTGTATGAAATGTTTTCTTGCGTCAACTCCTTTATCGCTCTGAGGATAGTATCAGAGCTACAAGTGCGAAGTGTCGGATGAAGCGAGAGGTGGTTCATCAAATGAGTAGTTGCCATTTTTGAACAGGTATGTGTTTTTCCCTGGATTCTTTCAAATTATTAAATACAATATGTATCTTTGTTGTCGCGAAAAATGTATTCTTTCGCGACAAAAATATCTTGTAGTTATGAACGAAAGTATTGAAGATAAGATACTTGCTAAGTCAAAGAAAAGTAAATGAAATCCTACGAGTTACCTGAAGTTGTAGTCACCGGCCATAGACCTCAGAATGTAGAAGAAAAAGAGAAGAAAAGAGGAAGGACAAAACATGAAAATGAAAAATAAAAATTTACTAATTCTAATGACTCTGTTAATTTTTGGCGGTGTTACAGGTTGTAATAGTAACAACTCTAACTCTCACCTCATATCAATACAAAAGAAAAATATTAAAGATGCTATTCAGAAAAAGGAAACAATTAAAAAAAACAAAATAGAGTTTGGTGATAGTCTTTTTGTGAAAAGAATTATTGATGGAAACTTTTTTCAAGAGAAATTTTCTACAGAACAGGACTATGCTTTAGTTGTAAAACACTGTTTTTTACATACCGATGAACAGTACGATGAAACTTTTGCTGATGGGTTGAGCCAAATGCTAATCAAATATCCTCACAAAATTAAAGGAATACAAAAAGCAATAAGCTTACTTCCTGCAGAACAACAAAATAAGGCTAACTACAATATGATGGTCTATATTGTATCTTCATGGATAATGGAAAACTATACTGATACCATGGACTAAAAAATGTTCTACCAAACATATCCGTTTTTTAAACCCAAATCGGTCATTAGGATTTCTCTGTGTCGTACGGCAAAGAGAAATCCTTTAATTTTTTCCATATGGACAAGAATGATTGTCGTGTTTTTAGTGATCTGGCCAAATATAGGATATGCTTGTCTTTTGTTCTCCCCAAGTAGGCTGGCGTTGATAGCAATTCGTACCGAATTGTCTTCAGAAATTTCTTCTTGTTGGAATTAATCAGCGCATGTCTAAACAACGACATAAAGTTATATGCCATTACAATGAAACTCCCGCATGCCTCTGTTGCCCAGAAGTTATGTGTGACAAAATCATCAATGGAGAAATCATTCTTCAGTTCCTTTATTCTGTTCTCAGAATCCGCCCTTCCGCGATATGAGTCATATACGATCTTGGCTGGCAGGTCAAGGTCTGTTACGAAGCAGCTGTATCGGTATTTCCCGAAATCTTCCTCATCCTCGAAAAGATCCATCTGCTTGATTTGCTTTCCCGCAGCTTTTGGGCGCTTCTCAATTTCTTGCCTGACCATCACAATGCGTCTGGGTTTCTCCCAACTGTTTGCCTGATAGATGGTTTCGGATATTTCCAATCCGTCTGTCAGCTCTATCCATTTGCGTTCATGGGTAAGACTGTACTTAATACGGTTATTGAAACGGCAGGCTATGATATAGTGTAACCCTTTGTTTTCCAGATAGTCAAGTATTTCCTTTGCAAAGAAGCCACTATCCATGCGGACCAGTCCGACACGTTTGCCCTCAAGTATTGAGAGTGTGTCCTCAAGAAATGACAGATAGTTGGTACTTGCAGATGTGTTGCCAGGACGTAACCAGTAATTTGCTATCATCCTCACATCGGAAACGAATGCAAGAAGAGGATGGTGCGACAGTCGTCCAGGACGTTTGGGGTTGTACCCTTTGGCTGCTCCCTCCTGGTTTCCCTCACGGACCATCACAGTCGAATCGAAGTCCAAGGTGTAATTGTCGAACTTCAACTCTGAGAAAAACCAACGGAACAAATTTCCGAAAACACGCTGGTTGACAGCTTGGGAGAATTTGTTGAGATAGCGCTGGTATGCACGATGGTCTGCTCCACGTTTCCACCCAAGTAGATCACATAGTGCAGTGTCATAACGTACCACGTCAAGATGGCCAAAGCAGCTTGCTCCACACCACACACCTGCAAACAGTCCCAATATTAATTGGATCGGGTTGTAGCCACGATTGGATCCTTGAAGCGGAACACCACTTTGCATAACATGTTCTTCAAAATGGCATTTCTCAAGCATTTTGAAGAACAGGGAAAGACCACCAAAAGGTGTTATTTCCTTATTTACGAACTTTATGTCACAGTCGCGCATAGGAGTATATACTTTTTTTCGTGGTAAAGTTAGTAAATATTTATGGATCAAGTATATACAATGCTGTTTTTCTAATGGCGGTCATTAGAAAATGACAAGAAGCTTTTTCTAATGACCGATTTGGGTTAAACGAAGCTCTAAAATTGATAATATCTTGAAAGAACAGTTTGAAAATAGTATGGAGTAAATAGTCTTATCGTAGAAAAATAGATATAGTATCACGACATAGATAATGCTCCAAATCGAGAATTTTCTCTTCCCGTTGACTTGATTTCCTGCATATTGCTTGCTGTTTTCAAGTATTTTTTGGAACTTTGCCATGAGGTTGTGCATAGCAATGATTTTATAACCTAATAGATTTTGTACCACTAAGTTACTAAAAA
>NZ_GG704780.1:660612-668398 GCF_000160535.1 Hallella bergensis DSM 17361
GGAAAAGATTCTCTGCCTTTTGCTATATTTGTAGTCCAAAACAAAGAAAAATGGATATACGAGAACGCATCAGCACTTTGCACTACGCGTCTCTAATTATAATCAAGTAAAAAGAGAATTAATAAAGAGATATCCTTCCACAAAGAAAGAATTTGATAAAGAGCAAAGAAAATATGAAGGGGAATTTGGTAAATAGCAAGTGGATTCTATCGATTATGGTGGCATCTTTATTGGTGCCACTATCTTCATGTAGTGAGAGGAGGGAAAGTTTATCCTCTAATACACGTCAATCTTTCGATATAACATATTCAAAAAAGGAAATAGTAATAGAATCATCAACCAACACAGGGAAGGACCATTTTTTTAAAAAAGATGGTGAATACTTTAGCTCGTCTGATTCCATATTATTTTTTTCGGTAGTTAGAGATACTATACTAAATTCAACAAGTAGTGGAATAGACTATAAAACAATAATAAAGAAAGAAGGGAATGGGCTATTTACGACTTCTAATTATTTAGTAAGTAATACCGGATGTCTCTTTTTCTTGATTTCATATAGTTATGATTCTGATTATCATATTTCAAAAATAGTAAAATGTTCTAATGTGGTATATCAGTAATATTTAGGCAATTATAAATTTAGAACGAAAGCTATTTTCGTTGGTTAGCCTATATATAATCGATTTGAACTTGCCCATACAAGAATATGCCCCAACACCCATATAAGGGTAACGGGCAATACCCTTATAAGGGTGTTCCTCATTACCTATACAAGGGTATTAAACGGAGAGAGCAATAAACAGGAAAGAATGACGTTAAATAATTGATAACCATAAACGATTGTACGTTATGACAGCATTAAACGCAAAGATAATAACGCAGCTTCTTTCTGTAAGTACAAGAGAAAAGCCGAACGACGTCTACGAGAAGATGCAGTTCTACTGCCATCCTGACCACTTGGGCAGCAGTAGCTACATCACCAACTTGGATGGTGAAGTATCGCAGCACATCGAATATGTACCGTATGGCGAGGTGTTCATAGATGAATTGGAGCTTACGCGGAAATCGGCGACCACAGGGAAAGCCAACTGCAACAATACTTGGAACACACCTTATCGATTCAACGATTGTGCCAACGAGGGCAGAGGCAGGCTTGCTTGTTCTATGCCGAGTGCAGCCAATCGTAGAGTAGAACTCAACGCTAAAGAACTGGATGAGGAGACGGGTATGTACTACTATGGTGCAAGGTACTATGAGCCGAGATTGAGTCTGTGGATATCAACCGATCCGATGGAAGAGAAGTATTCAAATATTTCATCTTACTGTTTCGTTAATAACAACCCTGTTATATTTATTGACCCTGATGGAAAAGATTGGTATGAAGATGTTGATAAAACATACCAATATAGCCCTAAAGTACATTCAACCAAAGATTTACAAAAAGGACAAAAATACATAGGGAAGTCATTTACTAATAAAAACAATACCATTTCATATAGAAATGATGGAAGTATTTTATACAAGAATGAAACACAGGCTTATAATCGTATGTGGAATCAAGCCGATAAACATTATCGTACTAAAGGAGAAAAAGGTGGGCGAGAAGTTGGGGGATTTGTTCTCTCAAATAAAGAAGTTTTAGTCTTACCTGATTATTTGAATGATAGAAACACCACCAAAATGGACGCAGGTGGATATAAACTCAATAATCGCACCCTAAGTAAAGGAAAGGAACATTTTACTGTAATTGGACAAGTCCACACACATCAAGACAGATCGGGAGATGCTCCTCCTTCTACATATTTAATTGATAGTTATGGAGACTTAGGTTATTCAAAAAATAACAAATCACTGCCAGTTTTTACAATAAGTTACGATGGTAAAATATATGGTATCCGAGGGTATACTGATAAGAATGAGCGTGTAAGTGGAAAGTTTGTTAATATGAATTCTTATGATGCTTCAAGGAAAAATCTTTTAAGTGGAAAAACAACTTTGTCAAGTATCATCAGAAGATTACCTAGGTTATAAAAAATGACGATGAACAAGAAGAAGATCGTGATTATAATAGGTATGCTCTTAGTGGTGTCCTGTAATAGGTCACCACTAAAGAACATATTTAAACAAGAAGTTCTTGATAGTGTTAGAAGTTATATTGAAAAAGATAATCTCGCCCATGATTCGTATTTAATGCTGCAAACAGAAAAGATTTTTCATGAAAACAAAATAGACATAAATAATGGATTTATAATTGGCCCCTTATATGAAAATCTATATCCAGATTCTGAACGAGGTAACTATATCGAATTGTTGAAATATAAGAATAAAACTGTTTATATACAGTTTTTTAATGCAAGTTTTATTGATTCATTATACCATGCAAGAACTGTAATATACTGTAGGCAGGATAGTTTTTGTATTTATAAAAATGTATATAGTCACAATCCCATTATGAACTATCTAAAAAGGGCAAGCCTAATTTATTATAAGAAAGGGAAATTGCTTGTCAGAAATGATATTGACAGTTTATATTTGCCTAAACTCTCTGTTGATAACCTTGAATGAATCAGCAGTAACCAAAATCAACAAAGGAACAGAATAGTGGCCAAATGAGAATAGTCACGCTCCATACAAGGGTATTAAACGGAGAGAGCAATAAACAGGAAAGAATGACGTTAAATAATTGATAACCAAAAGCAATAAGAAGTTATGATTGAATTTGAAGTAAAATCAAAAAAGCAGCCTATCGGCAAGCGTAAAGGACAGACGGTGTACTTCGACCAGCCAGTATCATAACAGCATCTGACAAACAAGTTGGTAGTAGATCGTATCTTCTTACTGAACAAGGAACAGTCTGTAGAAGAGTTGCAAACCATAGGTATGAGCAGGTATAACAAGAAATATAAATACACCGAAAATATGTTGCGAAAAGAGTAAAATCTTCAACAACGTTTATCACATGTTTCAAATGACTAAAAAGGTTTTGGTTATTCTTTTTTCGATTATTATTTTAACAGGAGGGTGTAACTCCCCCTTGTCAAAGTTTAAATGTGTCTATGACATGTATGGTGATAGCACTGTTTATTATGTAATAACAATCAATGGAGATTATCTAAAGACTACCAAACATAAACACATTATAGTTTCCGAGTTTGACAGCTTAAATAATATATGGCATTCTCCAGTAGATAGTATTTTTGAAAAAAAGGATAGTATATTTCTAAGCAAAGAATTACAAGATTCACTGATTTTTCATATAGAAAATGCTATAAAAAGTGACAAAAGCATGACTTCTTACCTGTCTACCAATCAATCTATAATAACGATAAGTTGGAATAAACGTACTTATGAACTCCAATATAGCAACATAGGGCAACGTGGTTTGATCTCATTTCTAAAAAAACACTCTTCCATCCAGATCAAATGAACAGCAAATAAAAGATTAAGTATAAATATGCCATTACGAAACAACCGTACATATCCCCACAAAATTGAGCTGCGCACCTACCTGAAGTATTGCAACGGAGCGGAAACGTTCTACAGTTACGACCCACAGCGTCGCAGACTACAGAACCTTGCAGTCAATGCAGGTGGCAAGACCATCATGGACAATGCCTACGGCTATGACGTGGTGAGCAACGTACTTTCTGTTGTCAATAAGGCGACAATTCCTGAAAAGGGAAAGGCAGGCGGACAGATGAGCCACAGCTATACGTATGATGCACTGTATCGTCTAAGCACAGCCAATGGAACGTACAAAGGTGCGGACAATAAGACGGCATCTTACACCCTTGCCATGGGCTACGACAACATGCACCGCATCACGAGCAAGAAGCAGCACCTCACGCAAAGTAACGTACAGTTCAACGGCACTCTCAATGCAGGCTATGACCTCACCTACACATATAATAATGATGAGGGCAAGAAGTTCCAACTGGCTAGTGTCCGTGACATCAACTACCGCACGGAAGAAGCGCCGACAGACAGCACGAACATCAACAACGGACACAAGTACACCTATGATGCCAACGGAAACCTTGTCTACATCAACACCAGCCGTGTAAAGCATGACGGCAAGGAAGACGACAAGGCAAGTGAGCAGAAGTACAAGTGGGATGAGGAAAACCGACTTCTTGCAGCCGATGAGAACGGTTTTGTAAGCAACTATTGGTACGATGCTGATGGTGAGCGCACAGCAAAGACGAGTGGTGAAAACGAAGCTATCTTTGTCAACTCCGAATTCTCGGGCGGCAGCACGGGTACGGCACGCTTCTCGCTCTATGTCAGCCCGTACCTCGTGGCAGGACAGGGTGGTAAGTACACCAAACACATCTACATCGGTAGTCAGCGTATCGTCAGCAAGCTTGGCGATTTGGCAAGTTATGGCGCAGACCCAAGACGCATTCCTTATGCAGGTAATGAAGCTGATGGTGTGACTGTCAATTACAAGGATAAGTACAATCAGCAACTGCAATCCATCAAGGACAATTACAAGACATTCGATTTGCCATACAACGGTCAGGATAATCCCGACTATGTCAATGGCAAAGGCTTTAGCAGTGATGACGACACGCCGGAGGCAGCACAGGCAAGGGCGATGGTCAAGACAAGAGCTGGGGAAGCTGGTACAAACGAGCGAATGCAGTTCTACTATCACCCTGACCATTTGGGTAGCAGTAGTTACATCACCAACCTTGATGGCGAAGTAGCCCAGCACATCGAGTATGTGCCGTTTGGAGAAGTGTTCATAGAGGAGCGCAACAACACTTGGAACACGCCTTACCTCTTCAATGCTAAGGAACTGGACGAGGAGACGGGTATGTATTACTATGGTGCAAGGTATTATGAGCCGAGGTTGAGTCTGTGGATGAATTGTGACCCAATGGAAGAAAATCTACCAAGCAGTTCAACGTATAGTTATGCAGCGAACAATCCTATAAGATTTATTGATATGGAGGGAAAGATTCCGTTTGATAAGTCCGTGGCTCATACACGTATTTCCAGCGGATTCGGTATCAGGAAGCACCCAATTACAGGAGAATTGAAGGGACATGGTGGTATAGATTTAGCTACGGCTGGTACGGGACATGATGTGCATGTCTTAGCAGATGGTGTTGTAAAAAAGGTTGGGTGGAATGTGAAAGTAGATTCAAAGGGAAATAAAACGGGATATGGTAGATATGTTGTTGTTCAATATTCTGACGGATATGAATCACTTTATGCCCATTTAGATAAGAATGGTGTTGCAGTTTCGGTTGGTGATAAAGTATCTGAAAATGATGTGATTGCAAAATCTGGAAATACAGGTGGCTCTACCGGCCCTCATCTTCATATAGAAATAAGTAAAGGGAATATTTTGCAAAAGAGTAATAAAATAGATCCATCCTCTATTCCTGATCTTCAATTGTTATTGCATCCAGATAATAAAGAATATTATGGAGGTGAACTTTCTCCTGTTACGGTATACGGACATGCACCTACCCCTATGCTATTACAGCCTATATCTTTACCTAAGATAGAGGAAATTAAAATTAATACTCAAGATAAAAAATAACTTATGTATCTAATAGGGGGATTTTCCACCCTATAAGATTATAATACTACAAAAATGAAGAACTATATATATATATTCATTATAATGTGTCTTTTGTCATGTTGTACTTATTTTAAAAATGATGAGAAAAAGAATATCACGAAAAAAAATAAGGATTTTAACTCTACAAAAAAACTGACAAATGAATCATTTTCGGACTTTATCACTCAATTTCATAGAGATTCTGTGTTTCAGATACAAAGAGTCGCTCAAGAGGTTACAGGATTTAATTCAGACTACGAAGAATCTTCAATAGAAGATGAAACTGATTCTATAACAAATTTTTCTTGGGGAAAAGGTGATTTAATATATTATTTAAATAGTGCCAACAAAGCAATAAATGATTCGATGTATACAGTATCATATAAATTAGATTCAGAAGATAGTGCAACGGAAAAAATCTATATACCTCAAAGTAGTTGTTTCTACATACTGACTTTCTCTAAAATCAATGGTCATTGGTATTTGTCTGAATTTGTTTATAATGAAATGTAGTGGAGGGTCGTTTTATTTTTATAATAAATCAAGGATTAAGGTTTTGCAAGTTATAGATCTTACATCTAAAATAAATAAAGAAATAAAAGAATCAGGCGGTAATGCTTCAGATCGGGAGTTATTGTAATAATCATCTGATTATCAATGTACTTTCCAAAAGATAAAGTAGTGTGGCAGGGATAGCTTCCCTGCCTCTTGCTATATTTGCACCATAAAACCAAGAGAAAACGAACATACGAGAACGTTTCGGCACTTTATGCTCCAGATTAGGAGTTGAGTTTCAATGTCCGCATTGCCACTCAAACAATATTATCAAAAGTGGTAAAAGTAGTACAGGTAAACAACGCTACCGATGTTTGAATTGCCAGAAGCGTTTTATTACCGACTACACATATAAAACCTATATTTCTAACATTGATAACTGTTCAAAGAGGGATTGGGCAATCGCAGCACGGTACTAACGTTGGGCATGATGATTTATCAACCTTCATTCTTGTTTACTCTCAAGAGATTTTGTCAGCAGCACTGCTTGCTGTTGCAGTCTGATGAGAACTTGGGAATAGGTTTCAAGTTTTTCCAGCATTCGTTGAGAAGTGGCGACAGAATGATAAGTATTGAGGGCTTTCACGGCTTCGTTGTACAGCACGCCTATCTTATTCATCATGGAGACGATTTCGGAGAGTTTCTCCAAGTAAGGCTCTTTTGCAGGGTCTTGGGTGATGACCTTAAAGGCTTCACCTAAAAGTCTTACTCGGACAAAGTCGCTCTTTGTCTTTGCTCCCGACTTGCGGTAGAGTCTGATAAGCTTCTGTTGGTCTTCAGAATTAGGTATCCTGATGTGCCATCTATCCCATCGTGGGCAGGTGGCACATCTGCCGTCTGGCTTCTTTTGTTTCTGCTTTTTCATTGCTTTCTAATCACGACTTTGGAGTGATTTAATCCCCCTTTCGGGGCAAGGGTCTTTGTGGTACAGATGACAATTTGTGGTACAAAGACACACCTTGCCAGTATAAAGAAAGAGATAGTTTGTTATGTTCCATAAAGTAACCTTTCTGGGGTGCGAGAGTTCAAAGTTCAAGAAGTAAGTCAAGAGATAAGTTTAGACTAATCTCTTGACTTACTGACTTTATGAGCTGACATATTTTTGACTAAAGTTAATTTTACCTTAGGTCGAAACTAATTTCTTGACCAAAGTCACAATTGACCATTTGACTTAAGTCGCGACTGATTTCTTAACTTAACTCATAACTTACCTGTTTGCGGTATTGGATTATAATGCCTTTCAAGCATTGTCTGTATGTCGCTCTGCTTGTATAGTATCTTCCCTCCGATTTTGTAGAAAGGAAGCGTTCCTAAGTTTCTGTACTCTTGGAGCGTGCGTGTGCTGAGCCGTAATTGGCTGCAAACCTCCTCGCCTGTTAGGTAAACCTCTCCGCCTAACATTGGACGGGCTGTAGAACAATAACGCTTCAGTTTCTTCAATATTCCCTCCATCAACTGTGCAAACATCTGCATTTGAGGGTCTTGCTGTGTAATGATTTCTTTCTCTTCCATAGTTCATTCTGTGTTTGATTTCATTAATTGTTTGCATTCAGTAACTCTGCGATGTCGCTCTCCTTATAATAGCATTTATGCCCAATGATGGAGAAGGGGATTTTACCCGTATCGCGATAGGATTGCAGGGTGCGTTTGCTGATG
>NZ_GG704780.1:669119-703935 GCF_000160535.1 Hallella bergensis DSM 17361
AAACTTGAAAAGAAAAATCCTGCGGTGGAGATTCTTCTCTCCATCCGCAGGACTTGACCTTGTCAGGGCAGATTGGCTGCCGTTGTACCTTTGCACGATAAGAAACGGCATCAGGGACTTTGCGTGTGCCTTTGCTTACAACGCCTTTGGGCTTACCTCTCCGTCTGACCGATTATTGGCAAATGATTGCTCTTGGTAAGCAGCACTATCGTGCCTGTGAGTTCGGTGTAAAGACGGTCGTATTGCTCGTCAGAAGCAAATGTGTCCGTCAAACCGAACTTGTCGAATGTGGCTTGAATAGCCTTATTCGACAACAATATAGGTACGAGTTTCTCTGGGAGAGGTGCAGGCAGTTCCCTTTCAAACTCATTCTCAAACACGGATACAAGCGTATCATACTTGGAAAAGTGCAAGCCTTGATACAAAACCTCGCTTGCCATGCTTTCCGCTTCGGGGTGAGTGAAACCTTGCGCCACGGCATCGCAGTAAGCTGTGAGAGCCATATCTGCCCGTGTGGTGATAAACTCCGTATCTTGCAACCTCTCGGGGTGATGCTCACTCATATAACTTCTTAATTTCAATCGAAAGTAAGAAAGTTCCTGTTTGTTGTTCTTTTTCATTTTGTCCTTATTTAGTGTTGATACTTAATGATGGTTGTTTAACGGTCTAAGAAAATCATTTTATCCTATGCTTGGCTTTCTTGGCGGACAAACACGCAGGGCCTTTCGCAGTTGCCTTGTGGTATTGCTACCCATGAGTGGCTGCATCTCACGTGCAATCTTGCTCTTGCTAACCTTTGCATAGAGTTCGGTGGTTGAAATGAAGCGGTGTCCGAGCATCTTACTGACGGTTTCTATCGGCAAGCCGTTCTCCAAACAGATGGTCGTGGCAAAGGTATGTCGTGCCGTGTGCGAGGTGGCTTCGGTATGAGGTGGGAGTCCTGCCTTGATGATGATGTCCCTTATCTTGCGGTTGAAATGGCTATTCGTGGGGAACTCACGAAAGAGCAACCCCTCCTTTTGTCCGTCGCTGACAATGGTGAGTATCTCTTCGGCAATGGGCAATAAAGGAACAATGCTTCTGTTCTGAGTTTTTGTGCGACAGAGCGATATGTACCTGCGCCCATCGTCAAGTGTGTAAACATCGTCCATTCGGAGTTTCTTTAAATCAGAAAAAGCTAACCCCGTAAAACAGCCCAAGAGGAAGATGAGCCTGCAATGGTTGTCCACCGAGCGGTGAGGACGATATGAGAGAAGTTTGTGTAAATCGTCAGAAGTGAGGGCATTGCGCTCGTAGGTGGGCGTTTCAATGTCTATCTGCTCAAAAGGGTCTTCACGGATATATCGCTCTTGCAATGCTTTTCGGATGACTTGATGCAGGTGGCGCAGACGGTTGGAAACAGTGCTTTCCTTGTTTCCCAAGTCCCGTAGCATAAACAGGCGGTAATGTTCTATGAGGTCCTTGTCTGCCTCTTTGGGAAGACAGTCCCCGCTTCCCCTTTTTTTTAGAAAAAGTGCAAAATTCTTCCTACTGTCCCTGAAAGCCCTGACGGTAGCCTTTCCTATCGTCTTGCCCTGCAATGCCTCCTTGCTTTCACAGACGGATTGGTAAACCTCTATGAGTGTCGGGGTGGGTTTGTTTTGGTGCTGGTACTGCTCTTTCAGGTATTCAGCCGTAATGTAGTTCTCTTCTCTTAACGTGAGTTCATAGAGTGCGTGAAGTCGTTCTTCTATTGAGTTCAGTTGCAGATTGACGGCATTCGCTCTGTTTGCCACCACTTTTATGCGCCCTTTCTTTGATTGCCAATCATCGGGAGAGGTGTACAAACCTGTTGAGAATGAAGAAGACGCACCATTGCAGGTGATACGGCAGCGGATAATGCATTCATTCCTTTCGCTTGTCTTGCTTCTGTCTATATAGAATAGAATTGAAAATGTACTTTTCATTGTTCTTGGACTTTTAGTTGATTAAACGATATTGTGCGATGAGAGGGAGAATCTTCTCCACATCCCGAAAGACACGCTCTGGAGAAGTCTCTGCATACACCTGTGTGGTCTTTATCTGGCTGTGTCCGAGCATTTTCGATACGCTTTCGATGGACACGCCTTCTGAAAGCGTCATCTGCGATGCGAAGGTATGCCTTGCCATGTGATAGGTCAGCGTTTTCTGAATACCGCAAAGCCGTGCTATCTTTTTGAGGTGTATGTTCAACGTGTCACAGCCTGGTATGGGCAGCAGATACCCTTTTGGGGGTTCGTGGCGGAACGCCCTCGTATGAATGCCCCTGTACCGCTCAATGATGGCGGATGCTTCGGGTAATAATGGAATGTGACATACATTGCCCGTCTTCACTCTCGGCTTGCGTATCCAATCCATATCAGACTCGTGGATGATATGCTCTGCCGTGAGGTGGTACACATCCGTGTAGGAAAGACCGGTATAGCACGAAAAGAGAAACATATCCCTCGACATCTGCTCGTAGCCTTGCAGTTCGTTATCGGTTAATGCTGCAATCTTGTTTACTTCCTCCCTTGTAATGTATCGGGGTGTTCCAACGTCCCAGCGGATGGAATGACCGATAAAAGGATAGGAGTCTATGATGTGCCGTTTGTGCAGGTCTTTGAGCAGGGATGCCAGCATAGTAAGATAACCAGCCGAAGTGTTGAGTTTAAAACCCTTTTCTTTGGCAAAATACTCCTCCAAGTCCTTGATAAGGGCTGTATCGGCTTTTTGCACGGGAATATCGTCCACATGGTAGCGGCATCTCAGAAATTCAGACAGATGCTTGCGGAAGAGCAGCAGACATTTCAGTCTTCTTTCGCTGCGGTCTATGCCAACTCGCTCACGGAAGCGGTCGATATACTTGTCCGCATGATGAAGCAGCCCCTGCGACTCGCTGTTTAACCCGAATACAAGTTCCCTTATCTTCCCTGCCGTGACAGTGTTGTTCAACTTGCCCGAAAGCGATTCATAAACTTGATGGACACTTACTTGCAGTCGGTCAAGTTCCCTGTTCACTGATACGGCTTCGGAACTCTTTCCTACAAGTCGCTGTTTACGACTATCCCAAATTTTTGGCGTACAGGCACATTTGCAACTGAACTGAACCATTGAGCGACCGATACTGATGCGTCCCATGATGGGACTTTTTCCGTTTTTGTCCTGCGTACCTCTTTTGAGGTAGAAAAGCAGCTTGATTTTTTCTTTTTCCATTGTTTTTTTGCTTACAAAATTATACTTCCCAGAGGAACTTATAGCGATGCAAAACATTGATAATGAAAGAGAAAACACCGTTTTTGTTACCATTTCCAGCCGTTCTTTTCCTTTCATCGTTTCTCGAACGATTTGGTAACTGAACTCTTGCTTTTTCACTCCTTTTTTCGCCTATTTACCTTGATGCAACCCAATGAGAAAGCAGGCAATATATCTTGTGTTTCAATCAGATACACATTCTTCTCCTTTTCTTGCTTCCAACTCCTATACTTCCGCATAGAACGAGGCGAGTTCAGGCACTTTAATAAAGGTTCTGAAGCGTTCCTTCTGAATAATCTCATTCGTGATGGAAAACTCATAGTCGGTGGACTTCTTGGCAAAGACCGCTGCCCAAGCGTCAAAACTGTTGATGCCCTGCTTTTCCAGGGCTTGCGGGCGCAAGTATTTGAAAAGCAAGTATAATTCTGTTAGTGAATTACTGATAGTAGTTCCCGAAAGGAATGTCGCCCCCAGATCCTTGCCCGACCGCTCCTGTATAGTGCGAATGGCAAAGAGCATATTGAGCGCACGCTGCGAGCCGTCCGGATTGCCCAAGCCCGACACTCTGTCGTGGCGAGTATTAAACATCAGGTTCTTGAATTGATGGCTTTCATCTACAAAAAGGTGGTCAATACCCATCATCTTGAAATCCACGGCATCGTCCTTGCGCTCGGCAATGCTGTCTTGAATGCCCTGCAACTTGGCTTCCAAGGTCTGCTTACGTTTTTCTAAGCCTTTGAGCATGGCACGGGAAATGTCCGCTCCCTGCATACGGAGTACTTCAAGGTTTTCCTCCACAGAATCTTTTTCTTTCTGCAAAATCACTTCTTGTATCTCCAAAGCCTGCGGTATCATGCCAAACTGCTCATGCGTAAGGATAATGCAATCCCAATCGTTGTTCTTGATGTCGTTGAAGATACGCTGGCGATTTTGCTTACTGAAGTCGTTCTTGCCTGGATAGAGTATCTTGGCATTGGGATAAGCCTTGCGAAACGTGTCGGCAATATCGAATACATTTGCCTTCAGTCCGATAATCATCGGCTTGTTGGCTAATCCCAACCGCTTCATCTCGTAGGCAGCCGTACACATAATAAGCGTCTTGCCCGCACCCACCTCGTGGTCGCAGATACCTCCGCCATTGGTTTTGAGCATCCATACGGCATCCTTCTGACTCTTATAAAGGTCTGGTATGCCCAACCTTTTAAGGTCGAGGTTGGGAAACGACTGGTGCGTACCGTCAAAATTGGGACGCACAAAGCAATTGAAAAGGCGGTTGTAACGGTCAGAGAGCTGCTCTTTGAACGTGTCAGGTGTCCGTCCGAGCCAGTCCACAAAACCCTGTCTGATTTCCTCAATCTTGGCGTTCGCCATCTGTGTGGCATGTCCGTCCCTTACTTTGATGGTCTTGGTTTCTCCCGTAATTTTATCCGTCACTTCCTTGCTCTTGTTGATGTCGGGAATGGTATTGTGAAGTGCGTGTTTCAGCAGGTTGATGCCGTCATATCGGCGAAATTCTCCCTGCACGGCATATTTGTGCCAGATATTGGCATTCTTTCGGTCGCAGACAAGGGAATACTCGTCCATATTGGAATGGTAGGACACGTTGATGTCTGTCTCGAAGAACTCCGAAGCAAACTTGCCATAGACTTTGGCAGGTATCCATCGTTCACCGAGATTGAAGTCCAAATCGGCAAAGGGAATGGGCGTAGGCGTGGCGGCACGCAGGGCGGCAAGACCTTGCTTTGCTTCCTCGTGTTCGGGATGATCCAAGAGCCACGACTCGATACGCTCCGCCTTTTCAATCACGTTGCCTGAAATGAATTTGTCGGCTACCTCGTAGCTGTTCTCTTCGGGATTGTAGAAGATGCGCCCCTCCAAGGCGGAAAGCATATCACTCTCTTCCATGTCGGGGAGCAGGGAACTCATATAGTCAAGTTCCACCGTGCCGTATTTGTTGAGTGATGCGCCCAATGCCTCCATCGGGTCTGCGGCAATGGACAGTTCGGTGGTGGAGAAAGCCGTCGGATGGTCGAAGATGTCCGCTTTGATGTACTTGCCGTTCTCGGAGCGTTCCAAGAACAGCATTTCCACTCCTGTGGCATCCATTTTGATGACATCGGTATTTGTCTTTTGATTGAAATTCCCCCAACGACCTACATAGCCATCATAAAGACGGTTGAGTTTCTCACGCTCTTCCTTGTCCTCCGCTTGGTTGTTCGCCTCGTAATCATAGAGTCTGTGATAACTCTCCCTAATCTCAATGTATGCTTTCAGCCGTGAGAGCTGGGCAAAGGGCAAGTCCATAGGATTGAAAGTGGGATGTCGTTTCAGGTCAGAGAGAAAGCCAACCTGTCCTTTTTGCATGACAATAGAGCCGTCCCTCAGATGAGAGTCGGGCGATGAGAGAAAGGGACGCGGTGAAGCGTCAAACTCTTTCTTGACTTCTGCTATGGGCTGTAGCTTGCGAGGCTCGGCTTCCTCCATAAAGTCAAAGAGCGAGGGCTCTCTGACGGGAGCAGATGCAGTTTTCTTGTTTCTGCGGGGATTGCTTGGGGTGCTTCTTGCTGGCTTGGGTTGCCTGCTCGCAGGAAGTGATTGGTTTTCGCTGAGCTTCTTTTGTTGAGCAGCCTCCTTGATTTCATTATTTACACGGACTACATCTTGTGTCCAAAGACTATATTCCTCCGGGGCAAACAAGAACTGTTCCGTTGCTTCTGTCTCTATGGCGCTATCTATAATCGGATGATGGTCTTCATCAAAGAATACAGTTTGTCCGTTCATTTCACGTGGGGATTCCACGTCTGTGCGAATTTCACGGCTTTCTTGTTCGTATTGTCTTTGAAGGGTAATTACGGGGACACCTTCTGGCGCAGGTTCAGTTTCAGGCTCTATTGTTGGAAGTACCTGTGCAGCTTGTGCTTCTTTTTCTGTCTCTGATTCGTTTCTTGATTCATCTGCCACTATCTTATTACCATCTTCGACCTTCTCTTGGGGCAGAGTGTCTTCCTGTACTGGTCTTAGAACTTCCTGACGGTTTTCTTCCTTGACTTCCTCTATGATGGGTTCTTTAGTGTATTGTCCTCTGACAATCTCCTCCAGCTCCGCAATCTCGTGCAATTTTGTGGGCTTGAAGTATAAGTCCCGCTCAATTCCCAAGCCTCTGACCTTTACTTCCTCCATTTCATCAAGCGACATTGTACCCAATTCCCAGCCGTAGCCCATCGTAACAGCACCGAAGCCGATGCGCTCCTTGGGGTCGTACTCCAATAGATAAGCCGTGTAAGCCCCCATTGGGAAAAAGTAGCGAGCGTAGGCTATTCTATCGCCAATGAGTTCTTTTTCTGTCTTATAGAGTTTGGGAAGCTGTTTTTTGATGCTATCAGGCATCAGATTATAGGCATTATCTTCTTCCTTATCCTTGATTTCCTGTTCATGAGGTGTTTCTTCCGTTTTTAAGCCTCCTTGCACTTTCTGCACCATCTTGTCCACGTGTACCTGCCATTCCTCCCCGGTCATGGGTATGCCAGTTTCATAGAGTTTACGATCGAAACGCTGCTCCACTTCCAAAGAGAGCTGTGTACGCAGACTGTCAGCCATATCCTCGATACCGCCGTCAAACGTATATTCCCAAGCGGGCTTGCCGTATGGATCCGTACCCATTTGTCTGTCTGTGGCAATCGTGCGGTGGGAAATATTCTTCCATTCGCCCTCGAAGAGTGAGTTGTGGTTGAACGCAATAGAAAAACCGTCGCCTTTGGGAACAGAGGCGGTTTGTACAAACTGCTGCTCGATGCCTTCACCAATTTCCTTGCCCGACTGCTTTTGCAGGACAATGAGGTCGCTGCCAACATCCGTACCTGCATTCTCGGAGAACATACCCGAAGGCAAACGGATAGCGGAGATAAGCCGGCTGTTCTGCATGAGGTAACGGCGGATGGCTTCATTTTTGGGACTGTCCAATACGCCCTGCGAGGTAATAAATGCAAGAAGTCCGCCCTCTTTGATAGTGTCCAGCCCTTTCACAAAGAAATAATTGTGAATGGTTCTGGTGGATTCCCGTTTAAGGATATTCTCTCCCTTGCTATAACTACGGTCATAGACCATAAAGTCGCCAAAGGGAATGTTGCTGGTGATAAGGTCGTATTTATCCTTCTCTTCCAATTCCCCGATGGCTTCAAAGGGTTCTTGCCGAACAAAGATATTGTCCTTGCCGTAAGGATGCAGGGCTTGTGTGATGCGTGCCGTCAGCAGGTCTTTTTCCATTGCATCGACCATGCCTGCTTGTTTGGCAAAGGTTTCGGTAAAGGCTCCCACACCTGCCGATGGGTCCAAGCATCGTCTTACTTGCACATCGGTGGCACTAAGGGCATCGGCAATGGCAGAGACGATACGGGTATCGGTATAGAAGGAAGTTAGTACGCTTGCCTTGATACTCTCCCAATAGCGTTTGGCGGTGTTGGCATCGACGGCATCACGGTAAATCATCTGCTTGAGCCTTTGGGTAGGCTCGAACAAATTTTGCTCCGATGCACTCCAATAGCGGAGGTCATCGGGATTATCACATCGGTTCAAGACGCATTTCAGACCACCGAAACCTTGATAACCTCTGAGCAGGACTTTCTCGGCTTCGGTGGCTTCACGTCGTTCTTTCTCTAATCGGAGGATCATACGGATGGCTTCCGTATTGCCCTCCAAGACTGCTTTCTTATTGTATGCCATAGTTTTTCTGTTTTAAGATGGAGAGAGAATATTAGTCGGGGGGTCATTTCTGACGTATAGTTCTTTTTACTATCTCCCAACTAATTTGTTTTATCTCCGATTCTGTGAGAGTTATCTCCCTCGTGCTTTGCCTTTCTTTCCCTCAAACTCAAAGGAGGTGGTATAGTCTTCGCCCAGAACAAGACGTGCGTTGAACTTCTTGCCTGCCTTGCTCGTCAAGCCTTTGAGGATGGGCGTTCGCCCGGTGGTTATCAAATCACGGATATTGTCTTCGGAAAGGAACGTGCCGCAGATTTCACGGAAGATGTGGAAGTCGCAGCCCTCGTGCCTGCATTTGGCAATCTTGGCATAGATGCCCACGCTTTCGTTGCCGCATTTGGGACAGCGGTAGGTGGGATAGGACTTCTGCATCGGTGGAGCAAGGGCAAGGAGTTCCTCGCAAATCGTCTCCACGTAGGAGTTGATGCCTTGCGCGAACTTCTCGGGGGGCATCTGTCCTGCCTCAATGGCAGCAAGGGTCAGTTCCCACGAACCTGTCATCTCTGCATTGGCAATTCGTTTGTCCTTGACAATCTCATAGACTGCCAAGCCTTTCTCTGTCGGGACTACCGTCTTCTTTTCTCTTCGGATATAGTCTCGCAGAATCAATGTCTCGATGATGTTGGCGCGGGTGGCAGGTGTACCGATGCCGCACTCTGCCATTGCTCTTTTACTTTCTGCATCTGATACCTCTTTCCCTGCGTTTTCCATAGCAGAAAGCAAAGTCGCTTCAGTATAGAGCGGTTTCGGCTTGGTCTTGTGCTCGGTAATTTCTGAAGAAAGTAGCGGTAACACCTCGTTTTCTGTTAGATTGGGCAATACGGATAAAGTCTGTTCTTCATCCTCCTTACCTTTTTCATCGTTCGTGCCAGTACCTTGCTGTACGGCTTTCCAGCCCAAAGAAATGCTTCGACATGCCTTCCAAATGAAGGTGTTTGTACCGTCGGACAATTCCACCTGCATACGCTCCTCCTCTGAATCGGGAGAAAAGGCTTCGATGAAACGGCGGACTACCATTTGGTGGATGGTCGTTTCATCTGCCGATAGTCCCGATGGAGTTTCACCCGTAGGGATGATGGCGTGGTGGTCGGTTACCTTGTCGCTGTCCACCGAATGGCGGTTAAACGGAGTCGGAAGTGTTTCTCTTATCTTGCGCAGCAAGGCGGGTACTTCCTCGAAAACGTCTTCACTGATGTATCGACTGCCGGTGCGGGGATAGGTCGTGATTTTCTTCTCATAGAGGCTCTGAGCTATTGAGAGGGTTTTATCTGCTGAAAAGCCATGCTTTTTGTTGGCTTCCTTTTGTAGAGTGGTAAGGTCGAACAAGAGGGGTGGCGACGTATGCGTTACCTTTCTTGCGACCGATATTACCTGAAGCCTGCTCTGTTCGCGAAGCAAAGAGAGAGCGGACTGTGCATCGGCTTCACTCTCGAATGCACCACTGCTCACGGCTTTCAGCGATATGCCCTCTTTCTCTGTTGCTACGGAGAGTTTCCAATATGGAACGGAAGAAAAATCACGATTTTCTATATACCGACGGCAGACCATTGCGAGTGTAGGGGTCTGTACTCGTCCCAAAGAGTAACCGCCTTTGCGTGCGATGGACAGGGCACGGCTGGCATTGATGCCCACAAGCCAATCGGCTTCACTTCTTGCCTTGGCGGAGTGATAGAGATTGTCATACGCAGTTCCTGCCTTGAGATGGGCAAGTCCTTCACGGATGGCTTTATCCGTGAGGGAGGAAATCCAAAGTCTGTCAAAAGGTTTGTGGCAGTTCAAATGGTTGTAGATATAGCGGAAGATGAGTTCACCTTCACGCCCAGCATCGGTGGCTACGATGATGCGGTCAGCCTTGTCGAAACAACCTCGGATAGCTTTGAGCTGTTTGAGTGCTGCGGGGTCTGACGTGTAGTCCTTATCCTTACGAACTTGTCGCACGATAAGCTGGAAAGGATTGGGACGGATGGGCAGATCTTCGGCTTTATAGGCTGCAAAACCGTAGGCTTCGGGCATGGCAAGGGTGATGAGATGTCCCATCGCCCATGTTACCACATAACCGCTACCTTCCAAAAATCCGTCTTGTCTGGTATTAGCTCCTACTATACGGGCTATATCTCTGGCTACCGAGGGTTTCTCGGCAATAATACAAGTAATCATAGTCGGGTTTGGTTTTAAGGGTTACATCTTGGGTCCACGGCGCTGCTGTTTCTTCTCGTCCTGTTTCTGCTTTTGGGCGGCAGTGGGCTGTGTCTGCCCGGACTTTAACGGCTCGTTCACGTTCTTGGTGGCTTCGTTGGTCTTGCCTTGGTTGTTCACTGCAACCTGTGTCTTGTGTTCTTCGGCTACGGCTACCACCTTTTCCTTGCCGGTCTCCTGCTTCTTGTCTGGATTCCACTTGTAGAAACGCGGGCGGTTCTGTTCCTTGTCCATCTTGACGTAGGCATTAAAAGGTTGCCCTTCCTTGTCCACCATGTTCTTCAGATAAAGTGTGCGACCGCTGTCCAAGGCTTCACGCTGCTTGTCGGAGAGTTCCAAACCGCAGAGCTTATGTGGTGCGCCTTGTTGTTGGCTGTGCTGCTGTCGCTCCTTCAAGCCTTGCTTGTTGTTGAAGATAAACTCGATGCCTTTCTTCTCGGCATTGACTTGCAGGGTAGCATCAAAGGACTTACCACTCTTAGCGGTCATTCCTTCCACTTTCACGGCTTTGCCCTCTACAAGGTCTTTGTACTGCGCATCGGAAAGCGTAACGCCTTTGATTTCCTTTGGAATAGCCACACGGTCGGCACGAAGGGCAATGAGTTCGTTGGTCTGAGGGTCAATGGAGACGTATGCGGCAAAAGGTTCGCCCTTTTTGGGCGTTATCTCGATGGTCTTTCCAAGATTACCCGTTGCAAGGAGTTGTTCTTTCTCTTCATTAGAGAACTTGTGTCCCATATAGGGGAAGTCGAGCTGTGGCTCTTTGCGAAGCGGGTGAACTGCCAAGCCGATATTACCCTCGCCATCGGTACGAAATGCCAAACGGGCATCGGTGTAGATGGTGGTATCACCCATAGGTATGGCAATGGTAACAAGGTTACTCTTCTGCCAGTTGAGCATTTTTGCCAACTCTCCACTCTGTTCCAATCGCTCACGGGTAAGTCCGAGGTTGTCGAGCTGCTTCCAATCTATCTTTGACTCGTCAATCGCAGTGGCATTCTTCTGTTTGGGTAGGAAGTCGTCAAAGCGCACTTGACTATCTGCCAACTGCTGCTTGTTCTCTGGCTTCTCACGGTTCTGAAGCATGGTGTGGAGCGATGCCACACCTTGTTCTACGTTGTTAGCTACTACTTTGTAGAGTCCGAAACGGGACGGCTCGTTGAACTGTTTGAGGAAATTGGTCATGAAGTTCTTCAACAAGCCATCCTTGTTGTTGAACTTCAAAAAGGCTACCTGATGCACGTTTTTGGCTTCCGTTGTTTGGAGCTTGCCTTTGTCGTCAATCCCAGAGACCACTGAGAGTTTCCCAGCTTCATTCTCGTTCTTCACTTCCGCGCGGTCTTCTAATACCAGCACATAATTGTCATTGTTGTTCGATTCCATAAATCATTTATTATTGAATGAATAATTCATTATCGAACAGCAAAATTATAGCAATAATATTATGAATTTAGAAATGAGGAAATGTTGGGAAGTAGTAGGAAATACCAGGAAAAGAAAATTATTGGTTGAGCAAACAATAATCAAAAGCAGAATTAAAAATACAAATTTATGTATTTATGATTTTTGCAAAATCGCCATTTTAAGGTATTGCATATTCTGATTGACAACCATAACTTTGCAAAAATGATGACTCAAAGGCCTTTTTTGACATTTGTCCTTCTGTTTCTGTTTAATCTCACAGCTAATTCCATCATATTGGATATTGTTGTGGGTGATACCATATCCCCCACACTCAGGTCGGATTCTTTACTCAAAAAAACGATAGAACTTGATGAAGTTCTGGTTATCGGCGAGCGCAAACTGATTACAATGCGGAAGGATACGACCTTTATCAATACCAATTGTCTGCGGGTGAGACAGGGAGCTAATCTGGAAGACCTGATACAGGAAATTCCGGGTATGGAGTATGACAGGAACAACAAAACTTTGTCGTTCAAGGGAAAAATTCTCAATGGGGTAAATATCAACGGAGAAAAGTTCATGGGCAACGACATCATCGCTGCTTTGGAAAACCTGCCTGCCGATGCCGTGGAGTTGCTGAAGCTATACGACATGCTCAGTGCTCTAGAGAAAATGACGGGTGTGGACGACGGGGCTGACAACTTCGTGCTGGATATCAAGACGAAATCTTCCTATAATGGCAGCCTGACGGGTTCTCTTACGGCAGAGCATGGCAGCCAAGACAGGCGTAAGGATGAGATGCAGGGTAATCTGTTCAATGCGAATGGCGAAAACGCGACGCTGACAATCCGTTCAGACAACCTGAGCAACACGAGCGTGGGAAAAGATAATTTTCAGAATATACTGGCGGGAAACATCGTGAAGAAATTCGGTAAAAAAATTACGTTTAATGCTAACCTCTCGCTCAACACCTTCCATAATGAAAGCACGAGCGACGACTTCTATGAGCAATACCTTACATCTGGAACAAATTATCAAAAATCCACGTTATTCTTCCTTGGTAAAAGTCATAACCATTCGGCAATTATAAGCTTTCAGTACAACATCAACGAAAAGACACTGTTGAATGTCATGTTCAACGGAACCCTCGGGAATTCGGACAACCTGACTGACAACACGACCTCTCTTTATGAGCAAAACAGCACGAGGGCAGACACGTTGACCTCGGGAATGCTGAGAAGCGGTGCTAAGGGAAACAACAGGAAATATTACTTTTCTTCCGACTTCACCCGACGCATCGGTAAGGGTGGAGCCTCCATCACTTTTGAGACATCACTCAGCGGCAGTTCAGACAGAACGGAGAACAGCAGCCTTTCAAAGACCAGATTCCATCATCTGCTCAATGCGTTAGGTAATGACTCCGTTCTCCTTCGCAACCTCTGCCAGCAGATGCCTTCACGACGAAACGAAGCCCTGATGTCTCTGCGCTACACACAGCCCATTGGCAAACAGCTGAGATTGCAGGTCAGTTATGGGTTGCGAAACGAGAAGAGCATGAACACAAGCGATACTTATGACGATGCCATGCAGCATCTACATATCGACAGCCTTAGCTATGAAAGCGCACTATCTACATTGGGACAGCAGATCAGGCTGCAAATGGACTATAAGGGCAGTCGATGGAAAATCAACGGAGGCATTAATGTGGAGTGGCAGCAGCGCCACATCAGCCGCCGGCACACACTGCAAGCCGTGGACTCCACCGTCAGAGCCGTTGAATACAAGCCTATGTTCAATGTGAAATGGAACGGACGAAGCCTGGATATGGAACTGCGTTACAGCGGCAGCAGTCAGCTGCCCTCCATTCAGGAACTATTGACGATTGACGACAAGCGTAATCCGCTTTACCATGGACTGGGAAATCCTAACCTTAATCCATCATTTCGTCAGCAGCTGTCTTTTAGTTTGGATCATCAAAAATCCGGATTGACCCTGACGGGCAACTGGAGGAACACATTCAATGATCTTGCGAACGAGGTGTCGTATGAAGAAAATACGGGCGCACGGACCTACAGGACGGTAAACGTTGGAGGAAACTATTCCGTTTCCGGAATGCTGCAATGGCAAAAGCAGATAAAGCGTCTCGTGCTGTCGGGCAGTACAGGAGGTTCTTTTCAGAACCACGTCTATTTCCTGAACGAACAAACGCAAGGCAACTCCTCGAAATGTAAGACGCACATATACGGAAACTCTATCTCCATTAGAGGCAGTTATCAGCCTAAATGGGGAAGTATAGACCTGCATGGCAGTTTGCAGACGAGTCGTTCACATAACCTTCTGACAGACATTCGTGTCAACACTTTTGATTACGATTTTGGTGTCAGTGGCACAATCGACATTCCCCATGATGTGCAGATTTGGGGCGACGCAAACGGTCGCCTGCATCGCGGAACCTATGCGGTGACTGATGACGACCAGTGGCTGCTGAACATCGGAGCATCGTGGCGTTTCCTCAAAAAGAAACAGGCAACCCTCTCGTTCAAGTGGAACGACATTCTGAACAGGCGCACCCCCCTTATGCGCTCTGTTACGGAATACGGTTATCACGAGAGCTATCGTCCACAAATCAGAAGCTATGTCCTTCTCTCTTTGAGATACCGTTTTAGCATAAGTAAGCGTAAATCAGAGGGAAATCACCACAAATAGTTATATCCTCATAAATGAGGATAGGGAGTTGTCCGCTAAAATCATAGATTTTGGGTATTGTGGCATCATTATAAATAACCTATCTTTGCACCAAAACAGTTTAATTAATATAAAAAAATGAGAACCATAAGAAAAATCGCACTGCCAGTAATGGCATTTCTTGTAATGGGGCTTGCCTCATGCAACAAGGACGAGGCAATTAATTACAGTACAAAGTCCCTTAAAAACACAGAGTTGATGGACATTCTGAAAAAGAGGGGCTTTGCCTTTGACAAAGACGGCAAGTTGGAACTCAACGACTTGGCGGAGAAAACCACCACATTGGATTTAAGTGGAACCAAACTCAAAGATCTCAGCGGACTTGACATTCTGCCCAACCTGAAGGAGGTGAAGCTGTCGAACAATGACTATAAACTTTCATTCGACTTTTCACAACTCCCCTCGCAAATCACCGGTGTTGATTTAACCGGCAATGAGATTTATGAGTTTACAGGGTTGACCAAAGAGGACGAAACCGGCAATATCACGATATTGCATCATCTTAACAAACTTTACCTGCCCAACAGTGCAAAATACAACGAGGACGAAATCGTGAATTTCTTCACGACTGCAAAAGACGTTGATATGCAGATGAGCGATGAAAAAGGAACTTTGCAGAAGTACAACACACTGCGCGAGGTGCCGGACGAAGTGCTGCGCAAGGGTATGAAAGAGGTTTTCCCCAGTATTTTTACTGGCGACAAGGTAGATATTGCCAAACGAATTGTTAATCCAGAGGAGGCTGTCATGCCAACGGCATTTATGGAGGCAGATATTAATAATTTCGAGGGATTGCAATATATCATACACAACAAGGGCTGGAGAGGTACTACAGTTGTTACCTACACGGAAAGCGAGAAAGAATTTACAACGTCGATACCATATCTCAAGATTCCTAAGACGGTGCAGGGCTTGATATTGACCAATGTCAGTACGCCAAATGGTATAGACATCAGTGCTTGCACGGATCTCATGAAAGTGAGCATCAACGATAACCCATCTCTCAAGGAACTGGATTTTAGCATGGTAAAGGCATGGGGACAGCGAGGTTATCAGACGGAAATAGCCTCTGAAGGGATGAGCTATATGGAAATCGTGAACTGTGCGAATTTGGAGAAGATAACGCTACCAAAAGAAGCGAAGCACACCAGTACACTGAGTTTCATTGCACTGCCGAACTTGAAAGAGCTGAATTTTGCGAACTTCGCCTTTGTGCCAAACATGGACCTATACGATTTACCTAAGTGTAAAATAACTTATCCGACGAACAAGCTTGAAGAGCATACAGTTACAATGCCTAATGGCACAACTGAGAAAAAAGAGGCTATATTTACTATTTCCAAGGAATTGTTTGATGCGACTAATGCAAAGGAATATGTTATGAAAAACAAGGGAACTTTGCGTAGTGGCACGTCGTTTTCTTGTATGAACTCCGTTCTCGGCAAAATGGCAAGAAAAATGAAAGCCTATGACTGGTCTAAGGATTATTAAGTGATTTCACCACTTATGTTCTTTCATTTTATTCATTCACAACTTTTTAATTTTTTAAAACATGAGAAAGTTATTTTTGATGCTTGCGTTTATCGCAACAAGTTTATTCACTGCCAATGCGCAGGTGAATGGGTTTAACAACGTTCTTTTCGCACAAGGAAGCGAGAAAGTGGCAGGAGTTTACACGGGCAAAATCATTCATGCCTATATGAACAAAAAGAAGGATGTGGCCTACCGTTTCCAAGACTATGTGAATTTCGAACTGGTTGACAGGGGAGGCGGTATGTACGCACTTCGCGGTATTTTGGAATTCCAAGCTGGACCTGCAAAACACGAGATTGACTTCTCGGACGAACGGGTTACGCTCAACACCGATGCCAATGGCAACATCATCAGCGCGACTGGCAAAGGGCATATCAGAGTGTCCGTTTGGAAACAGGATTGGGTGAACAGTGATTTCACGGTAACAGTTCCCGTTGGCACATCATACGCAAGGGACGGAGTCCTCAATCTCAGGTTGGAGTGCGATGTAGTTGGTGGTGTACTTGGCAAGCCGTATAAGGCCATCTTCGAGTTTAATGGTAATAAGTAAGGAGACATGACTAAGGAAAAGTTTTCGCTTTTACTTGGTTTGGCACTCACCGCCTGTTTGGTCTTCTCGTCGTGCAATAGCGACGAGAAGATTAACTCCACTCCCATTCAGGACGAGGTGATACTCGCTAAAGCCAAGGAATTGCTGACCAAGGAAGAATTTATAGTGCTTCGTGCACGCGCGATGATGGGCCCTGAGGACAAGACGCGGTTGCCCGAGGGGTGTCCGCTTAAATATTATTTCTCGTGGAACACCGCTGCAGGTAAAGCCGACCGTCCGCTCAACATCAAACTCATCAAATTCACGGTAGGAAGTATGCCACTCACGGTAGATTTCAACATCCACTGCAAGTTCATTCCGCTTAACAAGTGGGAACGCGACGAGTACAAGGGCGACGGATGGATAAAGTTCGTAGGCGAGAAAGGCGACGTGGGATACATACCTAACGAGAAAGACGAGAAGGGTATCTACACCGATGGAGAAGGTGGATTGGGCACCGTAGTGGGCTATCTCAACGTAGACACCAAAGAGATAGAATTCTCAACCAATTTCAACGTGATGCTGATGCAGAGTTTTGTCTACCGACAAAAGATTGATTACTCTAAAAAACTTACTTATGAACAGGACTTCAAGCAGTACGAAGAGGATCTTGCGAAGTATAAGAAAGAGCATGGCATTCTCTAATGTAATGAAGATACCTGTACGAAATAACAAGTGGAGTGAAATGAACGGGAAATTATCCATCCCGTTGCTGCTGTGTCTCCTCCCTGTTGGGGTAGTGGCACAGTCGCATATAAACAGTGCAGACAGCGTGAGGAGTCTCGGCGAGGTGATAGTAACGGGATCACGTACGCCACGCCCTGTGAATTCGTCTCCCGTGACCACGCAGTTACTCAGTGGCAAGGTTATGAGAGATGCTGGCTTCGGAGATTTTCAATCGGCTTTGCAGCACCTCACGCCCGGACTCAATGTGCAGAAGGTGGCTTTCGGCAGCGAGATGAGTATGGACGGCATGGATGCACGCCATGTGGTGATGCTGCAAGATGGTGAGCGCATGACGGGCGATATGGCTGGTAATTTGGACTACGAAAGGTTCAATATTCACGGCATAGACCGCGTGGAAGTCGTCAAGGGAGCCAGCAGCACGCTTTATGGCAGCCGTGCATCCGGAGCAGTGATCAATGTCATCGGAAAGAAGACGCACAAGCCTCTTGACATAGATGTGGGCGTGCGCTGGGGGCAGATGAACGAACGCAACTACAGGAATCCCAAGAAGAAGGATTTTATCTATATGTTCGAGAAGAATGCCGACCGTCCCAACCTCTCGGCGTGGCTCTCAGCGGGTGCACACCAGGGCTGGTTCACGTCGCAGACCGATGTGTGGTATAGTTCCACAGATGCCTTCTATCTTTATCAGAAAGTGGGCGATCGCAAGGTGTACTCGCGCGAAGCTAATCCATGGCTGCACAAAGACACTGTGTTGCAAAGCACCTTCCCTCGCCCGCCGATGGGCATCGAGGGCAGGGAACATATAGTGGCTTCGCAGAAACTGTGGGTAGAACCCATGGCAGAACTGTCGGTGCAGCTCTATGGGTCGTGCTTCTTCATGAATAGTTACGACCTGGTGCAGGACCTCGTGTTCACCCAAGCGCGCGACTGGACTTACGGTCTGAAGGCATCGTATCGATGGAAGGACTATCTCACGGCGAAACTCATGCTTCACACCGACCGCTACGCCAGCTTCAAGCGACACGAGCAGCGAGACGAGCGCAAGCCGGTCTATAAGTCGCGAATCCTTCAGCCGAGACTCACGCTGCAAAGTCGCTATTTCGACGGTCACGAGCTGAACGCCGGCATCGAACTGTTTGACGACGTGCTCACCTCTGACCGTTTCGTGAATCACAAGGTGACCACACGCACCCTGAGTGAGATGGAATGGTTTGTGCAGGACGACTGGTCGCCCACGCAGCAGTGGACGGTGTCGGCAGGACTGCGCACCAACTACTCACGCGTGTTCGGACTGATATGGCTGCCCAAGGTGGCAGTGAAATGGCAACCAGATACTCACTGGGCCTTGCGTGCGGTCTATTCCAAGGGCTCGCGCTCACCCAGCATCAAGGAACTGTTCTTCAACTGGGACCACCTCGGCATGTTCGTCATCAGGGGAAACGAAAATTTACAGCCCGAAAAAAACCATTACCTCTCCTTGGGCGTGGAGTATGCTTCGCCTAAGCTCTTCGTCAACGCAAACGGCTACGCCAACCTCTACCGCGACAAAATAGAGGGCGTGTGGAAGATTTACGATATGCAGTACAACTTCCTCTACACCAACCTCGCACGGCAGACCGTGGCTGGCCTTGACGTGCTGGCACGATGGAAACCGTGGACGTGGCTCACGCTCGATGCCAACTACTCCTATGTGTATATCACTGCGGAGAAGGGGCGGCGGTTCTCCACCACCTCACCCCATGCGGCGACAGCCAATGCGACGTATAAATATAGCCGCCGCGGCTACAACCTCGGCGTGACGCTCTCTGCCCAAATCATGGGTGAGAAACGCTACGATGTGCAGGATCGTCTCTTCCTCCCTTCCGAGGGACGCGGGCGCGATGCCTATTTCCGCTGCACGCTACCGGCCTATGCGCTGTGCAACCTCAACGTAGCACAGACTTTCAGTGACAAGTACCGGCTTTCGGTGGGTGTAAACAACCTGCTGAACTACAAGCCCAAGACTTTAGGCTCAGGACTGACCACGTTTAGCGTACCGGCGGAGGCGGGTGCAAGGCTCTACGTGCAATTTGAAGTAAAAATCGACAAGAAGTAATGATGAAGAATAATCTTACAGATAAGACCATCGGCATACTCATGGCAGCAGCCTCTGCAATATTACTCGGAAGCTGTGTGCATTACGATGCCGACGAGTTCGAAGGAAAGGTGATGCCTCGCGCCACAGGTGCCTATACGGGAGTTACCGACGACTGGCTCTACTTCAACCTGCGAACGGGCAAGGCGTTCAATCTTTCCGCTCCCAATCAGGATATCACAGAAGGAGACCAGTTGAAACGTCTGGACTGGGACATCGCCTTCTGCGGAGCGCATATCCGCACCAATGGCGGCACGTCGGGTCCGGGCAAGGGGGCGGCGGCAGACCTCGGTTTCGGCGACTACGACCACTGGCAGGACAGAGTGCAGATTCCCGACGATGTGAAGTGGGTGGAGGACGACACCACCTCCGTCTATGTCACCTACTCGCAGCGCGAGTGGTACAACTACGTGAACACTCACTACCTCAAGCCCGACGGCACACCCGACAACGACGGACACCCATGGTTTGACCCCAACCGCGGACCGGCACGACGGCTCACCAGTGGCAATCCGCTCTTGGAGCAGTGCATCAAAATAGAGGGACCTCCCATGACTTACACGCCGTCCTATCACGTCTACGTTATACGCTGTGCCGACGGTGTGCGGTGCTTCAAACTACAGGTGGTGAGCTGGTTCAACCAGCAGTCGTCCATCGATGACGAGGGCGGCGGGCAGATGAGCTATTACATCGATGAACTGAAATAATAATAACAACATATCATCAATGGAGACAAAACGTAAAATATATCCTTGGCGCACTATCGTATCGTTCTTACTGGTACTCTTTGCCATGCCGTTGGGACATGCGCTGATGATACTAATGGAGAAGTTTATGGACGAGGGCGCCATGCATGTAGCAGGGTTTGCGATGGGTTTCGTGGGGCTTGTCCTCGTTATCGTCGGCGTGTTCGTGAAAGGCGACACCCGCCAGACGCTGTGGGGACTCTTCGGCGGACTGCTCTTCTGGACGGGATGGGTGGAATTTCTCTTCCTCTACTATGCCCGCCGCTACGGCGTGCAGCCTGAAATGGAGAACGGCGTGGTGGTGACCAAGCCCGAATATCTCATCATGCCGGCCTCATTCGGACTGTGGATGATGGTGATGACGATGTACATCTTCAGCACCAAGAACGGCTGCGACTTCATCACGTGGATACAGAAAATGGTGTTCCGCAGCCGCCGCAAGGTCATCGCTGCCCAGCCCATGACACGCCACACGAGCATCGTGACGTTCATGGAACTCAACATGATGCTGTGGGGACTGTACCTGCTGCTGATGTTCTGTTACGACAAACGCTTCGTCGGCGACCACCATCCCGTGACGTTTTTCGTGGGCCTGGGCTGCCTCGTGGCATCAGTGTTCATGTTCCTTAAACAACTGCGCATCGCCTCGTGGGGAGCAAACATACGTATGGCGATAGCCACGGTCATCGTATTCTGGACGCCCGTGGAAATTCTCGGTCGCATCAATTTCTTTAAGGAATTCTGGGTTGAGCCCGAGAAGTACAGGTTGCAGATGATTGCAATCCTCGCGGTCTTCATTGTTCTCGGCTTTTATCTTTGGATAAAGAGCAAACAGCACAGGAGAGCTAAGACGAATGATTGAACTCCACGCATATAGCAAACCTAATCATAAACCCAAAAGACGGCTTGATAGCCGGTCTTGATAAAAAAACTTCAACGATGAAAGAAAATTTCAAAATCTCTATTCTCTGGGTGTCGATAATTGCAGGTATGTCTGCACATTCATTAATGGATATGATACCCCTTTTCTGGAATGCAAACATAGCAATCTCCAATGACGGTGTGGCTCCTATGTCGATGCTTGTGTTGATGGCGGTCGTTTCTGTCACCTTGCCGATGACGGGACTGCTGCTTTCGCTCTATGCCTGTAAAAGTCGGTATAAGTTAGTGCATTTCTGCCTTGCCGCACTCATTGCACTGTTTTGCACAGCACATTGCACGGAGCTTATATTCACTTTCGAGTTTCCACAGCTCTTTATCCACCCCATGCTAGTTGTGCTGAGCATAACGCTTGCCTATGAGTCGTGGAAATGGTATAAGGAGGCGTAAGCCTTTTATCATTATAAGAAACGCACTTGTCTTAATGATATAATGCGTTTTTTTATCTCACGTAATGAATACTGTTCACTTTTCCAATAAATCTCGTTATTTTCAACAATGAATAAAACGATATTCACCTTTATCTTATCGTTCATTCCCTTTTTCGGGTGGGCACAGGAACAGACCGTTTCGCCTTTTCACAAGGACGACCACGAGGGAGGACTGTTTGCAGGCGGCGCCGTCACTTATTAGAACAACACCAAGACCAAAGCCACTACGCTACAGTTGTATCCCGAGGTAGGCTGGCGGTTCAACGAGACATGGGCTACGGGCATCATGTTGGGTTATGCCTTCGGCTCGGAACGTGGCGAGAACGGACGAGAGAAAACCCATGCCCTGAAACTGTCACCTTTCGTACGCTACTACTATCTGCATAAAGGACTGTTCAACCTGTATTTAGACGGCGGTTTCGGCTACAACTACATCACTCCCGTCGGTTCTGCCGGAACTTACAGGCATCATGGCTTTGAGGTAGGGGTGCGTCCGGGCGTATGCGTGGATCTGAAGCATGGTGTGGAGCGATGCCACACCTTGTTCTACGTTGTTAGCTACTACCTTGTAGAGTCCGAAACGGGACGGCTCGTTGAACTGACGTAGAAAATTGCTCATGAAGTTTTTTAGAAGTCCGTCCTTGTTGTTAAACTTCAAGAACGCTGCCTGATTGGCAGCGATTACTTCGGTGGTTTTAAGGTTACCCTTGTCGTCAATACCGGATACTACGGAGAGTTTTCCCGTTTCTTTCTCGTTCTTTACCTCAGTGCGGTCTTCCAAGACCAGCACATAGTTGTCATTGTCTTTTGGTTCCATAATTATTTGTTATTTATTTGTTATTGAGTTACTATGTTGAACGACAAAGATATAAGCAATAATCAGATTGTTTATAACATAAAGAATTCACGGGAAAAGAAGGGAAAATAAAGGTATTATTGAAAGGTGTTTTGTAAACCTTAATTTGATTACTTGCCAAAATATGATGTCGATTTCTTCGCTATCTGAGAACATGAAGTTTTAATGAAAAAGGAGATGTTGAACTTCTGTTATTACACTCTATCACACCAAATGTTGGATGAGGCAGATTTAATATTAAACCATTGATACATACTATATAGAATAATATCACCAATATTAGGTATATACAGATAAGTTTTTTTTTGTAAAAACTCCGCAAGTCATACCGTCTTATTGGTATTTTTATGGTACTTGCAAAAAAAATAATGATATTAGTTTGCTTATTTGTTTTTTTTTGCTTTCTTTGTAAAAAGAACTAATACAGTTAAGAATATATGCAATACCGACAATCTGATAGAAAGCTATATTTTCATGAACTTTCCACAACAAGCCAAAAATATTTTATTCCTTATATCGAAAAATATAAGGAAATAACTCATGGAATAAATGTTTTGGAAATAGGTTGTGGTGACGGAGGAAATCTTTTGCCTTTTTCTAAAAAGGGATGCAACACTCTTGGGGTTGATTTGGCAGAATGCAGAATTAGTGATGCTAAAAAGTTCTTTCATGAAGCCAATGCTACAGGAGAATTTTTTGCTTCAGATATATTTGATATTAAAGGGAAGGATGGGCTTTTTGATTTAATAATTTGTCACGATGTTTTAGAACATATAGAGAATAAGTCTTTTTTTATATCTTCCTTAAAAAGATTTCTTGCCCCACGAGGGGTTGTTTTTATCTCTTTTCCTGCGTGGCAAATGCCGTTTGGAGGACATCAACAAATTTGTAGAGGAAAGTTCCTTTCTCATCTTCCTTGGTTTCATTTGTTACCTAAAATTTTATACGAAAGCCTTCTCAAACTTGGGAGAGAAAAAGAAGATACAATTAAGGAATTACTTAGCATCAAAAAGACAAAATGTCCTATTGAGCTTTTTGAGAAATTGATAGAAAAGAAATTTAGAGTTCTTGATAGAACTCTGTTTTTCATAAATCCGCATTATGAGGTGAAATTTAAGTTAAGGCCTCGCCTATTACATCCGACAATTGGGAAAATACCCTATATTCGTAATTTTTTCACAACGTCTTGCTTCTATTTATTATCATAATAAATTATTAAACAAGGTAATCTTACTTCCGAAAAGCGATTTCATAATCTCAAATTATTAATTAAAACCTGACAGCAATGAAAAATTTAATGGTTAAGAAAGCTGTTTCTGCTTTAGTTTTTGCTCTTTTTTGTGTAACTGCAAATGCACAAATGAAATTGTACAGTAATGGTCAATTAACAATTGGCAATACTGCACCCTATGGTTTCTACAAACAAACCATTGAAGGTCTTGGAATGTACTTCAAGTGTAAGACAAGCAATTTTTTCCAAATTGACGTCTCACCTGTTGGTACCCGTTTGGCTAGTCATGCCGACCAAGTTGTATTCTACAATACACAGACAAGTACTTTCAACAGTATTCAAGTTAAGGATGTTTATAATTACTCTGATGCAAGAGCGAAATCTAATATTCGTTCTTTACAAAATGGATTAAATTGCATTCTCAAATTGCGTCCCGTGTCATACTCTTTTTCAGATAAACCTACTAGAGAGGCTTCTTTACTAAGGAAAGGAGGAGATGAAAGGGAAATAGGTCTACTCGCACAAGAGGTTGAAAAAGTTTTACCTAATGTAGTTTTAACTGATGCGGAAGGTAAGAAATTGATTAACTATACTGCACTTATCCCTGTAATGATTGACGCTATCAAATCTTTACAAACGGAAATAGAACTTCTTAAAAATAAAAAATAGAATCCTATGAGATACAAGAATTTTATACTACTTTATACGGCGTTGATTTGCTCTTCTGTGGTAATTATATCTTGTAGTGATGTAATAGATAATAATATCATTAACAAGTCCGATAATCAAATTTCGACACGAGCAAGCCACAGACGCCCAACGGATTATTATTATTGGTATAATGGTGAAAAAATAGAAATATCTTCTTTACGAAATTTATACTATATTTCATCATCCGATAGTTCAAAGTTAGTGGCTATTGACTTGAAAAATTCTGCTGTTTCTACAATTACAACAAAGCAAGCAGTACAAAGCCAAAAAGGCTCTCAGTCGCGTTTTTGGAAAATAGTTGAAATAAGACCAGTTGGCAATGTAACTACGAATGGAATTCTTAGTTCAATGATACAAAAATTGAAAGGAAACAAAGATGTTCAAGTTGCGCCAGTGTTTGGACTTGATGAACAAGACTATATATCAACAAGTGAGTACTTTTATATAAAGTTAAAATCATCTCAAGACTATAATCTTCTCCAAAGTGTTGCGAAAGACTTTGACGCAAAGGTTATAAAGGAAGTTGATTACATGCCTAATTGGTACATTCTAAAGTCGCCGATAAATTCTAATGGTTTGGAAACTTCAAACAAATTCTACGAAACAGGCAAATTTGCGGATGTAGACCCTGCTTTTATGTTTAATTTTAAGACAAATAATTGTACCTCTGAGCCTGATTTTAATCGGCAATGGGGACTAGAAAAGGTCAATGCGTGCAATGCTTGGAAATTAACTAAAGGCAAACCTCAAATTACTGTTGCGGTCTTAGACCAAGGTGTAGATCAAAACCATAGAGAGTTCGCGAATAATTATAGTCCATTGTCATATGACATACATAATGGTCATTCTCCATCTGTTGTACGTGGAAGGCATGGTACTCATGTAGGAGGTATTATAGGTGCAAACCATAATGGAATTCAAATAGCAGGTCTTGCCCCTCAATCCACAATTTTATCCATCAGTCATGGATTGTACATTTCACCAACTATTAGTAGCGAGTTGGCAACAGGGTTTGGATATGCGACATCTCACAATGTTGATGTTATCAATAACTCATGGGGAGATCAGGGTGGAGCCTTTTACAAAGAAATGCATAGTGCTATCTTGGAAGATGCTATTAGGACCGCAATGACTTCTGGTAGGAATGGGAAAGGAATGGTTGTTGTTTTTGCTTCTGGAAATTATAATAAATCAGTGCCAGATTATCCCGCAAATTTCCATCCAGACATTCTTGTTGTTGGTTCCGTAGACCAAAGGGATAAAAAATCTAGTTTTTCATCTTATGGGAAAGCTCTTGATGTTGTTGCACCAGGTAGTAATATTTTATCAACAGTTCCTAACAATGGTCTTGATGAGATGAGTGGTACTTCTATGGCAGCTCCTCATGTGAGTGCCATCGCTTCATTAGTTTTATCTATTAATCCAGAATTGACAAGAAAAGATGTTGTAGATATAATAGAACAAACTGCACAAAAGGCAGGAAATTATGTATATTCTACTTTACCTGATAGAACGAATGGAACTTGGAATGAGCAAATGGGATATGGTATCTGCGATGCCTTTTCAGCTGTTTCAGCAGCACAAGGAGGGATTGTTTACTTCTATGATCAAACAGTAACATCCAATAGAAATGTAGCAGGATGGATTATTAAAGCAAAAAATTTTAATGTTACAAGCAATTCATATTTGAAGTTCACATATGGTAATATTGTAACTATTGATGCTCCATTCACCATAACGAAAGGTTCTGTATTTGAGATCTCCAAGAAATAATTATCTTTTATATGCAGAAGAGGGATAAAATTTATCTGATAAAATTTATCCTTCTTCTGTCGTTCTTTTTAAGGATATTTCTTCCTTTTTCACCCTGAATTAATCTTTGATAAGATGTGATAATGATGGATCAGACTTTATCCTTTCCGTTTCCTTGCCAACAAGATTTAAAACCTCTCTCTTCACTCGTTTATAATTTTCCTCTATTGTTTCTTTGAGAGTATCTTTCCCCTCTTCATCTGTGAACTCAACAATCACAGGAATTGATAGATAGGCTTTCATCTCAGCGGAGACTTTGACACTATCCACCACTATTTCAGCATGGAAAATCTTCTGGTCGATGCGTTCATCGAAGTTGTCAGATACTGCTCCAACGAACATACCTTGTGTAAGGTTGGAAATCTTACTTGCAGGGATAAGACTATCCATCTGTGTTGAAATGGAAGTGGATTTGTCGTTACGGTTGATGGTCATAGACTGTCGTTGCTGGAGAACCTTTCCAAATCGTTCAGAAAGCGTCTTGGCCGTTTCTCCGACGACTTGCCCGGAGAAAACATTGCCTACCGTATTCTGAATCACTTTGCTCTCCTTATCCCCATAGTCACGGGTAAGCTGCGAAAAGTCCTGAAAACCCAGACACACTGCTACTTTATTACTTCGTGCAGTGGCAATCAGATTGTCCAAACCACGGAAGTAGATTGTCGGCAACTCGTCGATAATCACTGAGGATTTGAGTTGCTTCTTCTTGTTGATGAGCTTCACGATACGGCTGTTATACAAACCAAGTGCAGCCGAGTAGATATTCTGACGGTCGGGATTGTTACCCACAACAAGGACTTTCGGCTCATTGGGATTGTTGATGTCAAGTGAGAAATCATCACCTGTCATTACCCAATAGAGAGCTGGCGAAATCATACGTGAAAGCGGTATCTTGGCACTGGCAATCTGTCCCTGTAGCTGGTCTTGCGCTCCGCCCTCCCAAGCATCCATAAAGGGAGAAAGGTAGTTGGCAAGCTCATCGTAGGAAGTAAGTATCGGAAATATCTGTGCGTAGGGACGGTTCAGGAATTCTATGGCATGTGGAAAGGTGCAATACCTGCCGTTCTCATATATCTTCAGAAACCAGATAATGGCGGCAAGCAAGATAATCGGTGATTCGACGAAAAAATCTCCTTGCTTCTGAATCCACGAACGGTTCAGATTAAGCATAATGGTATAGGCACTCTCGTAGGCATCCGATATATCCGTCATAAAAGCAGGATTGATAGGATTGCAGCGGTGCGATTTGCGTGGGTCATCAAAGTTAATTACATAGAACTGAGGCTTTACTTGGTAGGCATCAAGGTGGTTGAGCAAATGGTTGTAGGCAATCTCGGAAAGGTCGGGAAACTTATAATCATAGATATACATGGCAAAGCCTTTCTCTATCTGTTGCTTGATGTAGTTGTTCACGATAGCGTATGACTTACCAGAGCCGGGTGTGCCGAGCACCATCGAGGCACGGAATGGATTGACTACATTGATCCAGCCCTTGTTCCACTTCTTCTTATAGTAGAATCGTGTAGGAAGGTTTACCGAGTATTCGTTCTCCATCAACCGAGTTTCCTGCATAAAGCTCTCATTCTCGGTATTGAACACATCGTCCATCAAGTTGTTTTTGAGCAGTCGGCTCATCCACACACCTGCCATCAGCAGACAGATATAGCCCACAGACAGCGTAAAGATATAGAGCGAAGCAGTACCCACCTTACCAATGGGCAATGCCAACAGCCACCAATTCAGAAAAAAGAGCACAAAACCTGCGAAAAGCACCGTCCAAATCTTTGGCCATGTGATTTTCTCTTCCTTCACGCCTTTTGTACCTAAACAGGAGAGCGCAAGGAAAACCACACAAAAGAGTTTCGTCCAAAGGATGGACGAGAACAAGCCCGTAGTCCGCTCAAAATTCATCAGTATTTTGTTGATGATGCTCAATGTGAAATGCCATTGCTGGAATGCCTCGTAACAAAACCAATAACAGTTAATCAGGAGGAATATCACAGATATACCCCGCATAAAGTCCATAACTTTACCCAATGCCCTTAAATCATCTTCTTGTGCCATAATAATGTATTTGTAGCCTCCCCCCAACCCCTCCGAAAGGAGGGGAGTTGGAATTGCTCGTTTATTTAATGTTTTCTTCGTCTAAGATTTACCTTACTTTGCTTTCGGAGTTTACGCTGCCATGCCGCTTCTTTCCAATCATCATTGCCCGATGCAGAGAAAGTTTCTCCCACCATATCGTCGATTAGTTCATCAACAAGGTTGTCGCCTTCCTCTGTGTCTTGTTGTAATAACTGCATGTTATTTATCTGTTCATGGCTAACGGACGGATTACCATAAAGCGATTCATCCAAGAATGGATTGTGAGCAGGGTTAGAGAAGTACTCGTTAAACTTATTGGCGGCATATCCCTTCCCCAATCGTGAGCCGTTGAGCGCAACGCCTCCTTCGTCGTCTATGAAGGTAATGCCATAGATACGTCCGCTTTCATTCTTTCGGATTGCCACACGCAAGCCCTGTTCCTCCAATCTTTGTCGAAGTTCTTCCTCTGTCTTTGGAGAGGTACGCATAACTTCCAATATCTTTCTTCTAACGGTTGGTATCAGCGGCTTGATGGCTTGCTTCGATTTCCGCATCCTGTTCTGCACGGCAGTGTGGCCTACACCACGGCCGATGTCTGAGGCATGGATGGGTGTGCCTGCCTTGTTTCCCTTGTCATTAGTCGAGACATAGACAAGCCCGTCGTATTTCCTTCCCCGAAACTCCTTCCTGACTTCTTCCACTGCAAGATTGTATGCGGAGAGAACGGCGTTCAGTTCACCCAATGAACAGAAGCGATAATGCTTCAGCACCCTGCGGAGGACGCTTGCCACCTGCTCCTTGATGTTTCCTTTACCCATATCCACCTTGGGCGTTTCTGTTTCTGCCTTATTACTAATTTTTGAACTTGGAATAAGATTATACTTCCTTTCCAAGGCATCGGTAATCTGCTTGCTCCGCCGCTTCTCAAACTTATCGTTCATCTTTCTTCCTTTGCTGTCCACCCGAAGCGACACGATGTGTATATGCTCACGGGCAATGTCATTATGCTTGAAGACGATGTAGGGTTGCTTGCCATAGCCGAGTGCCTCCATATATTCCTTTGCAATCTGCGTGAGTTGCTCATCAGATAGTTTCTCGTCTGGGTGCGGATTGAGGGAGCAGTGAAAAACCGTTTTCTTTGTCCTGCATTGCTCTGGTATCGTCTTTTGCATATCGGCAAGTACCTTATCCATTTGAAAAGTGCCATCGAAGCCTTTCCGAAGTTCGTTCACGCAGAGGACTACCGCTTCGTTGTGCTGCATCTTTTTGAAGTTATACCCCAATGCTCCTCCAAGGTTCTCGGTAGAAGAAATCTTTGCAATCATATTCCTTTATCGACTATCAAATTGTTCCGTCAGTTGGATGGCTTTCTGTTGTAGCGTGATGATTTGACCAGAGATTTTTTCCAATTTTTCAAGTAAAATCTGTGCAGTTTTCACGCTGTGATAAGAGTTTATTGCGCGTACTGTTTGGTTGTAGAGTACGCCTATCCGATGATTTTCGGCAATCAATTCCGAGAGTTTACGATAATAATCCACAGCGGATTTATCTACTGTTATCACCTTGAACTTCTCCCCAAGAATACAGCCACGCACAAAATCAGACTTCGATTTTGCACCGGATTTATGGAAAAGTTCAATGACTTTTTGCTGGTCTTTGGGGTTGGGCAACCGTACATGCCAGTTGTCCCAACGTGGCTTTTCTGCCGTCTTTTGTTCTGAACCGTGTTCCGTTTCCTTTTTCATATTCGTTTTGGCTTCTAATTACGACTTTGGAGTAATTCATCTCCCCTTCGGGGCAAGGGTATTTGTGGTACAAACGTCGGTTTGTGTTACAAAGACACACCTTGCCAATATCAAGAGATGATGCAATAGAAGCATCCACCTGTAAGGGTGTCCGCTTCGGATAGTTTACCTCCATATTTCCTATCCGTCTGCAAAGTTACAGTGGATTTTTAAATATCTCATTATCAGAGATATTCACTCTTTTTCCTTTCGTTTCCCTGCATTTCATAGGTGTCATAAAATCAGCCGAAATATCATTTATTTTGCAGTCAGAACGAGCGAACAATGGTATGATGTCACAAGCAAAAGACATATCATATTACCGCCTGCTTGCACCAAAGATGATAAGAAGGAACAATGCATATTCATAACAATTTATTGTCATGACAAACTATTGTCAGTACAACAGATTGTAAGAACTCGAAATCGTTCTTTAGGACTATCGTATGAACCAAATGTAGTCAAAACAAACTGTCTGCTGATAACTCTTAAGAATAAAGGAACATCCAAACATCAAATAGACAAATAATATAAACTAAGAAATTATCATTATGGAGAACAAACAACAACACCCCCTCTTCCTGGGGTTCTCTTCCCAAAAGGGAGGAGTGGGAAAAAGTACTCTTGCCGAAATCGTAAGCAGCATATTGTACTACGAACAAGGCATCAACCTCTTCGTGATGGACTGCGACCTGTCGCAAGACTCTTTCTACAAATTGAGGGAACGTGAGAAAAGTATCGTTCAGGAGAGCGAAGAACTTTCCAAATCCATGCAGGAGTACTTTCATCACCTTGGCAAAAAAGCATACAGAATTTACAAGTCCGCACCCAAGGAAGCCGTCAGGGCTGCACGAAGTAAAATCGACGGTATCAGCAACGAGAAGTACCAGTTGGTTATATTTGATTTCCCGGGACATGCTGGAACAACCGAACTGATGGAACTGTCCCTTCAGATGGACTATATCCTTTCTCCGATTGAAGCCGATATTCAGTCGCTGGTTTCATGTCTGGCATACGCCAAGACTATCACGGAGATTGGAGTTTCGATGTCCGACTCTCGGATAAAGGACATTATCCTGTTCTGGAACAAGGTGGACAGAAGAGTAAGGAACATCATCATCGACGAATATACAAAGCTCATCCATGAATACGAACTCACGCTCCTGCCCGGCTATGTATATGCCACGCACCGCTTCTCTCACGAACTTTCCACATACGGACTGCGCGGAGTGTTCCGCTCTACCTATCAACCTCCTGCAAGGGGATTACGAATGGGTACAGGGCTGGACGAACTCGTCAATGAGATAATTCAACGTCTCAACCTAAAAACGAAAACAGAAAATGGCAACGATTGAGGAAAGAAAGCAACAGCTGGAAAACAAGCTGAAGAAAATGGCAGAGGACAATGTCGTGGTGAAACCTGTCACGAAACCAAACTCCTTCGACCCTTCCGAGGATACTGAGTCCTCCCCTGCAACATCAGGGGAGGAAGACAATAATTTAGAAGAGACGAAAGCGAAAATAGCAAAAGAAAAACCGGTAGATGAAATAGAAAGAGAGGAAACGGGGAACATGGAACAGAAACGGGAAAGGAAGCCGAGAATGGAAAAACCCGGTGTGTCCTCCCTTTCCATAGAGGACTACCGTTCCCTGTACTTTCATCCCGTCCGCTCCCAAATGCGGACAGCCTTCTCCATTAATCTGGAAACGCTGCAGAACCTGCGCAACGTGTTGCAGGACTTGGGGGAGCGTGTTTCCATAGCCGCATATATAGACAACATTCTTAGGGAACACCTGCGTGAACATTTGGAATTGCTCAACAGTGCGGCAGCAAAACAAAGACGCAAGACAACAATAACACTATGATGGAAACAATACTTTTCAGTTTTATACTGATACTCATTATCATTTGGATAATGCTGGGTATCCTGTACTTCTATATGCGGTATGTATCTCCGTATGGCATCTTTATCAAGAAAAATAAAAAGTGCAATGAGCAGACTAAGGAGAATGAAGCGACGAAGAAAAAAGACGGACAAAAAGGAGAAGGAACAGAAGATCAAGCCGAGTTTGTACTGATTGGCAAAAGCCGTTCCACTTCCCCTATTATCCCACAAGTTCCCTCTGCTTCTTCATCTGAAAATTCAGAGCAGAATAGTAATAATTTTGCACCGCAAAACTCCGAAAATAAAGATGACATAAAGGAAGAGGATAACGAGATGGAGGTTAGCTATGAGATGGAAAGAGAGGACGAAAACGAGGTTGCTCGCGAGGAGCTGAGTCTGCCCATTGAGTCCGCATCTGAAGATGGCGAGGTATCCAGTCAATCTATCCTCGCACGTGACTTAGGTCGCATGAGAAAGTGGCGTAAGAACAGTGATGAGGTAGATGATGCCGAAGTCAAGGAAATTGTCGGTCAACTTAAAGGCACTGACTTTATGGAGAAATACAAGGAGTATGTCGCCAAAATGCAAGGTGAGCAGTCCATCCTGCTGGATAAAATCCGAAGCGCAGAGGAAGGAGAAGAGCAGACAGATGAATTGTCCACTTTCGATGCCTCCAGAAAGATCTCTTCTGACAATATGATGACGGAAACTGACGATATGGGCGAACGTCCACTGTCATACTATCTGTAAAACCAATGTTCATATTGTAAAAGTGTAAAGTGATGCGGGGGTGGCTCAAAAGTAAAACAATCTGCCAATATCTGTCATACGATAAAACCGAGCTACCCCTTGCCACTTTCACCAAAATGAAAATAATTTGTTTAACAACTTAAAATAAAAACAGCAATGAACAACAAAAAGAAAATCACAATGCTGCTCCTGATGGCTGCCGCCACCGTAGGAGCTTATGCACAGGGCAACGGCATGGCTGGTATCAACGAAGCCACGAAAATGGTAACCTCCTACTTTGACCCTGGCACAAAACTCATTTATGCCATCGGTGCCGTGGTGGGCTTGATCGGAGGAATAAAAGTCTATAACAAGTTCAGTTCGGGTGACCCCGATACGAGCAAGACCGCAGCCTCTTGGTTCGGTGCGTGCATCTTCCTCATCGTGGCGGCAACCATCCTACGTTCTTTCTTCTTGTAACAATGGCTGAGTGGGAAATCAACAAAGGTGTAGGTCGGACGGTAGAGTTCAAGGGTTTGAAGGCACAGTATCTTTTCCTCTTTGCGGGAGGGCTGCTGGCTCTCTTCATCCTCGTGGTCATTCTCTATCTCTGTGGAGTGAGCCAGATAGCCTGTCTGGTCATAGGCATAGTGGGTGCCACCCTTGTGGTGTGGCAAACGTTTGCCATGAACCGAAAGTACGGGCAATACGGACTCATGAAAAAGGGAGCCGTGAGAATGCACCCACGCTACCTTTTGAACCGCCGGACGATCTATCACCTTATCCGTAACCTTCAACCCAAAAGAAAGAAGCAATGAGAAACAAAAGCAAGATAACGACCCTTGAATCAAAGTTCCCGCTGCTCTCCATCGAGCAGGGCTGCATGGTGAGCAAAGATGCTGACATCACTGTGGTTTTCCGTGTGGAACTGCCCGAACTCTTTACCGTCACTTCTACAGAATACGAAGCAATGCACTCTGCCTGGCACAAAGCTATAAAAGTGCTGCCCGATTACAGCATCGTACACAAGCAGGACTGGTTCATCAAGGAGGACTATCAAGGAAAGCTCTCCGATGGCGGACTGAGCTTCCTTGCCCGTTCCTCTGAAAGGCACTTCAACGAACGTCCGTATCTACACCACTCGGTCTATCTCTTCCTAACCAAGACGAACAAGCAGCGTATGGCACAGCAGAGTAACTTCTCTTCGCTTTGTCGTGGGCATCTGCTGCCCAAGGAAATTACCAACAAGGATGAGGTGATGAAGTTCATGGAAGCCGTAGACCAGTTCGAGCGTATCATCAACGATACCGAGCAGATAAGGATTGTCCGCATGACAGGAGATGAGTTAGTTGGCACAAATGAAAAGGGCGGCCTGCTTGACAGGTATTTCTCTCTTTCAGAAGAGGGACATGCCTCCTTGGAGGACATCCGTCTGGGTGCAGACCTTGTGCGTGTGGGCGACAATATGCTCTGCTTACATACATTAAGCGATACAGATGATTTGCCCACAAGTGTGAGTACTGATAGCCGATATGAACGGTTATCCACCGACAGGAGCGACTGCCGTCTTTCCTTTGCCGCTCCCGTGGGTCTGATGTTACCGTGTAACCACATCTATAACCAGTATCTCTTCATCGAAGACAGCGATGCCAACTTGGAACGCTTCGAGAAACAGGCACGGAATATGCACTCGCTGGCACGCTACAGCCGTAGCAACCAGATCAACGAGGAGTGGATACAGGAGTATCTCAATATTGCCCACTCACAGGGACTGACCTCTATCCGTGCCCACTTCAATGTGCTGGCATGGAGTAGTGATAAGGAAGAACTTCGCCAGATCAAGAACGATGTGGGTTCTTCCCTTGCCTTGATGGAGTGCCACCCTCGCCACAATACCATTGATGCGGCAACGCTCTACTGGGCGGGCATTCCCGGCAATGCGGCAGACTTTCCTGCAGAAGAGTCATTCTATACTTTTATCGAGCCTGCCCTTTGTTTCTTCACGGCAGAGACGAACTATAAGGACTCGCTGTCTCCCTTTGGTATCAAGATGGCTGACCGACTTTCGGGTAAGCCCATCCACCTCGACATCTCCGACCTGCCAATGAAGCGCGGCGTGATTACCAACCGTAACAAGTTCATCTTGGGTCCTTCGGGCAGTGGTAAGTCTTTCTTTACCAACCACATGGTACGTCAGTATTACGAACAGGGAGCGCATGTCCTCTTGGTCGATACCGGAAACTCATATCAAGGCTTGTGTGAACTTATCCACCGCAAGACCAAAGGTGAGGACGGTGTGTATTTT
>NZ_GG704780.1:705691-708665 GCF_000160535.1 Hallella bergensis DSM 17361
TTGCTCCGCTCAACCTACGATGAGATGATGCCGCTCTGTGCCCAGATGACAGGCATTGCAAAGGGCATTGCGGGCTTGGGTGCGCTCTTTTATATTGCTCTTCGGGTATGGGCTTCCATTGCCCGTGCCGAGGCGATAGACGTTTTTCCGCTTCTCCGACCTTTTGTCTTAGGCTTTTGTATCATGTTCTTCCCGACAGTCGTACTGGGTACGATGAATGCCGTTCTCTCGCCTGTAGTGCAGGGAACGGAGATGATGGTACACCAGCAGGAAGGCAATTTGGCGGAACTGACCGCAAAAAGGGATAAGTTGCAGGAGGAAGCCTACCTCAGGAATCCCGAGACGGCTTATTTGGTTTCCAACGAGAAGTTCGATCAGAAGATAGAGGAAATGGGCATCATCGGTCCGGAAGATGCCGTGACTATAGCGGGTATGTATGCCGAGCGTGCTGCCTATCAGACCAAGCAGTGGGTCATGAAATTGGTACACGACTTTTTGGAATTGCTGTTTCATGCTTCGGGACTTATCATTGACACGCTTCGCACCTTTATTCTGATTGTCCTTTCGATACTCGGACCTATCGTGTTCGGCATAGCCGTATGGGATGGTCTTGCAGGATCACTTACGGCTTGGTTCTCACGCTATATCTCTGTCTACCTGTGGCTGCCAGTGAGTTCGATTCTTACGGCTCTGCTCACCAAGATACAAGTCCTCATGATGCAGAAGGACATCGATGCCCTCAGCGATCCGAACTATCTGCCTGATTCGGGAACGTGGTACTACATCGTCTTCTTCCTTATCGGTATTGTAGGCTACTTCTGTGTACCTACTGTGGCAGGGTGGATTATTGAAGCTGGTGGCGGTATCGGCTCCTACGGACGCAATGTCAACCAGACTGCACAGCGTGGTGCGCAAGGTGCATATACAGGTGGTAAGGCTGCTATGGCAGGTGCAGGTGCTGCTGTGGGAAATGTCGGTGGACGTATCAAAGGTGCACTGCTCAAAGGAAAATAGAAATGGAGCAACAATGCTTAATAAATCAACAGCTATAAAAGGAAAAAGAAATGGAATTCAAATCACTTAACAATATCGAGACCTCATTCAGGCAGATAAGACTCTATGCCTTTGTCTTTGCCATCGTCTGCGTGGCAGTAAGCGGTTATGCCGTCTATGCCTCGTACAGCTTCGCTAAGGAGCAGAGGGAGAAAATCTATGTGCTTGACCAGGGAAAGTCACTCATGCTTGCCCTCAGTCAGGATGCAAGTCGTAATCGTCCCGTAGAGGCAAGAGAACACGTGCGTCGTTTCCATGAACTGTTCTTTACCATCGCACCCGACAAGGACGCCATTGAGAGGAACATGGAGCGTGCTTTTCTACTTTGCGACAAGTCGGCTTTCAATTATTATAAGGACTTGGCAGAGAAGGGCTATTATAACCGTGCCATATCGGGTAATATCAATCAGCGTATAGAGGTGGACTCTATCCACTGCAACTTTAATACTTACCCTTATGCGGTAACAACTTATGCACGGGAGTTTATCGTCCGTCAGAGTAACATTACGGAGCGCAGTCTTGTTACAACCTGCACGCTGCAAAACTCTGTCCGTTCGGATAACAACCCGCAAGGTTTCCTGATAGAGAACTTCCTCGTCAAGGAGAACTGGGACATACAGACCTATAAACGATAAGGCTATGGCAAGAAAAGTAAACTATTTGCTCGCTCACCATTATCTGAGATTTCACCTATGGCTCCGTCATTGGTGTGAAAGGCTCACGATAAGGCAGCGTAAGGGAATCGTCTATGGGCTGAGTTTCATCTATCTGCTCTGCTCACTTTGGATGATAGCGCAGTTTTTCCTTCCTCCAAAGAAGGAGAAACTGATCATCCCCAAAGGAAAGCTGGTGGACAGTCCGATAGGGACGGACAGCACTTTACAAGAGTTACACGGCAATTTTTATCTACAACATTATCAAACAATCAAGGAAAATGGATAATAAACAGAAAGAACAAATGAAAAAAGGCTTGGTCTTTGGAGGTCTGGGACTGCTGTTTGCCCTTTCAATGTGGTTTATCTTCGCACCTTCGGGCAAGGATAAGACAGCTGCGGAGCAGGGGCTCAATGACAGCATCCCGCAGGCAACGACAGAAAAACTCACCGAGAACAAGCTCAAAGCCTACGAATTAGGCGACAAGGCACACGAGGAAGAACAAACCCGCGAAGAGATGGGCAAACTGTCGGATTACTTCGCACAGAGCACTGCTCCATCAGAGGAGCAGCGTGCAGAAACAGCTGCTTCTACGGCAAAGATAGAAAGCTCCCTGCACCGCTATGAGGAAAACAACCGTCTGTTGAACTCTTTTTACGCTCCCGATCCATACGAGCAGGAGCGTGAAGCCTTGCGCTCGGAAATAGATAACCTTAAAAAGGAACTCTCTTCCAAAGACAGCAGGGAGGATGATGAAGAGAAAAGGCAGCTTGCCCTGATGGAAAAGAGCTATCAGATGGCAGCAAAGTATCTACCCAAGACATCATCTGTGCCACCGTCATTGAATAATGCCTTTACGGAAAGCAAGGGAAACACCACTTCTACCACCGATATGGGTGTGACAAAAGGGCAGGCTGCGCAAGTTGGTACACCGTCAATGGAGGTCTTGGCGGAGCGCAAACAGGTGGTGACTTCACTCGGTCAGCCGATGAGCGATGCGGATTTCATCAAGGAATATGGAACAAGAGCACGCAACATGGGCTTCCATTCGCTAACAAGTACGGCTGCACCCACGATGCGCAACACGCTCAAAGTGGTGGTGGACAGAACGACCACGCTCAAGGAGGGCGACAATGTGGTGCTTCGTCTGCTGGAGACTGCCAAGGTGCAGGGACTGCGTATTCCAAGGCAGAGCCGGCTGATTGCATCTGCCAAGATTGAGGGTAACCGTATGCACCTGCTTATCAAAAGCATTGAGGTAGACGGT
>NZ_GG704780.1:709067-715400 GCF_000160535.1 Hallella bergensis DSM 17361
AACGGCACACCGCTTACGCCTAATCGTCCTCTCTCTTCTGGCGAACTCTTTCAAGGTATGAGCCGTGCCATACCTAATGGGCGTGTCGTCCTGCCCTACGGCTTGGACGTTACCTTCGACAAAACCGTGCATCTCATTTTCCCTGCTCCCATTCGCTATGTGGACTTGGGCAGCAATAACTTGATTGCAGGCAAGGCGGAGGATGCGGAGAACGTGCTGCGTGTGAAGGCTGCCGTGAAGGATTTTGAGACGGAAACCAACATGAGCGTGATTTGCGAAGACGGCTCGTTTTACGCTTTTAGTGTCAAATATGCCGATGAGCCGGAGAAGTTAAGCATCGAGATGAAGGACTTCCTGTCACCAACTGAGGGGCGATTGCCCAGCAATCGTGCCGACATCTATTTCAAGGAACTCGGCAACGAGTCGCCCGTACTCGTCAAACTGATGATGCAGACCATCTATCAGAACAACAGGCGTACCGTCAAACATATCGGCTCGCAGCAGTTCGGTATGAAGTTCCTGCTTCGTGGCTTGTATGCCCATAACGGCTTGCTGTATTTCCACACTCGAATGGAAAACAGCACGAATATGCCATACTCGGTGGACTTCATCACCTTCAAGGTGGTTGATAAGAAGATGGCAAAGCGTACCGCTATACAAGAGCAGGTGCTTCAGCCACTTCGTGCCTATCATCAGGTAATGCAGGTGCGTGGCATGAGTAGTGAACACGCTGTGTTTGCGCTCGAGCAGTTTTCTCTTGCAGAAGACAAGCAGCTTGAAGTGACGCTCTATGAAAGAAATGGCGGTCGTACGCTGACCTTTTATGTCGGGCAGGAAGACTTGCTGCTGGCAAAGAAGATTGATAACCTCAAACTGAAATGGTAGACATTATGAAGAAGAAAATCATTTTATCGGTTTGCGTTGCGGTGGCTATGGCTTTTAGCTTGCCATCGCAGGCACAGCGACTGATACCCAAGCAAAGGGGAATAGAGGTCGTAGGGAGTGTTCCACTTATCAAGGGTGAAAAGTTCCTTGCAGCTGACAATTTCGGCATGGGAGCATCACTCACCCGCTATCTGGGTCGTGAGAACTATACCTTTGTTATGGCAGAGTATGAACAGCAGAATATGTCGTACAGAAGTTATAACGTAAAACTCAAGGATGCACTTTTGCAGGTGGGCTATATGCACCCAGTTCTCTCCGACAGAGGCAAGAATGTATTTCTCTATGGGGGCATATCTGCTTTGGGTGGCTATGAGGAATTGAATGAGGATAAGAAGCTGCTACCCGATGGGGCTACGCTGCTCGACCGCTCACACTTCGTCTATGGCGGTGCCGTGCATGGCTCGGTGGAGGTGTTCCTGACGGACAGGATTCTCTTTCTTGTAAAGGCACAGGGACGCTTCCTCTTTGGAACAGACGTGCATCGTTTCCGTCCGGCTGTTTCAGCGGGACTAAGGTTTAACTTTTAAGTAGAAGAAAAAATGAAGAAGATATTGAATACGATTTGGGTAATGGGTGTGCTGACCCTTGCCGTGTTTTGCCTATCTGCTTGTGATAGGAATTTGGATGTTCAGCAGTCTTATCCGTTCACTGTCGAGACGATGCCCGTTCAGAAGGACATTGTTAAGGGACAGACGGCAGAGATACGCTGCACGCTCAAGCGTGGGGGCGATTTTGCCGACACACGCTACATCATCCGATACTTCCAGCCCGACGGCAAGGGAACGCTGAAGATGGACGATGGCACGGTGTTCAAGCCCAACGACCGCTATCCGCTCACAAAGGACGTTTTCCGCCTTTATTACACCTCGCTCTCCACCGACCGCCAGACGATTGACGTGTATGTGGAGGACTGTTTCGGTCAGATGCAGCAACTGTCTTTCAGTTTCAACAACGAAAAGGCGGAGGAAAAGGGAAAGACCACCGCAGTAGTAACCAGAGCCTTGAACGATGCGAACAACTAAACGCTTTGCTTTATTCTGTATAATGTGCTTGCTCTGCCAGCCGATCCTTGCCCAGCGCAGGGTACGGTTGGCAGACTTGCCTCCTTTTGAGCGCGCCGTGGTGGTCGTGAAATACTTCGATGGGCTACACAGAAAAGGTTGCTATCCGTATGTCGGATATGGGCATCAGTTGCAACCGGGCGAGCATTTCTCTTCCAATATGACGGAACGGCAGGCAGACTCGCTGCTCCGTGCCGACCTTTGGAAATGCTTTGAACACTTCAAAGGCTATGGGAAGGATGCCTTGCTGCTTACCTTGCTTGCCTACAATGTGGGTGTGGGAAGGTTGCTCGGATATAGTAAGCACCCCAAGAGCCGACTGCTGCGAAAAATAGAGACAGGAGATAGGAACTTCTATCGGGAATATGTCTCGTTCTGCCGATATAGGGGCAAGGTCTTAAAAGGATTGGTGAAACGAAGGCAAGTGGAGTTTGCCTTGTTCTTTCTTCCTTAACCATAGACTGCTATTTTTACTCTTGAATATTATACATTTTAATTTGGTTGTGTAAAATGAAATTAATATCTTTGTAATAATAGCATATTATTAATTAATTTAAATAAAAATCATAATCATGGATAAAACAGATGTAATTTTGCGAGAGCTGACAGAAAAAGAGGTTCTGGAAAGAAAACCTTTTTCACATTTTGGGTGGGAAGGAAATGGAGCATTTTCATTCGTTTCGATATCAGATGGGTATTGGGATTCTGCAAAAATATTACTGGGAAAGATGATTTCTGATAGCCGTAAGATAGCAGTAATTGATACGCTGATATATCCTCTATTTTTCAATTACAGACATTCCATAGAGGCATACTTAAAGGCACTTTTTTTTAACCATGGCAACCATACGGAAGAGGAAAGGCAAAAGTTCTTAAAATGTGGACATAATCTTCAATCTCTATGGAGTAATTTGCGACCGACTTTGGATGCAGGGAAAAAGCATGTAGGAAGCTCTGTCAATTTAGATGCAATAGAACATTATATAAAAGAAATTAATAAATTTGATCCTGACTCTATGGTGATGCGGTATCCTATTAGAAAAGATTTAAAGAATAATAAAGGACGTCAATACCGCGTTGATTTCATTCATTTTGGAGAACGTATGGATGAATTGTGTAATTCTCTGCGACAAATAGATTACGATATCTCTAATCAAATGGATGAATTAGCTACTCCAGAAGAATTAAGCAAATACCTTGAAGTATTCACAAAGTACAAGGATGAAATAGATGAATTTTTATTGCTTTTGGAGAAGGAGTTGAAAGATGAATATAAGGAAGTTGCCATAGATTTTTTCGATTTAGGAACATTGTCAAGTGATGACGAAATGTCAGATGTCGACAAATTCATCCAAGATTGTGCCCCAGATTTGCTAATTCTCCTAAATAATCTATATTATGGTGGACGTTTGGTCAATGAACAAGCTGTTCGATTATCAACCTCTCCAGTTAGAAAGCAGAAAGAATTTGTTCGTTTCTGTAACGAACTATTGAAAAAAGATGGACTCTCTTTTGGAACGGAGCCTTCTGAGGGGCAAATAAATATAGAAGGTAAACTAGCCTCATCCTTGATAGCAGGTATCTCAACATCTATTTCCATTCTAAATTTAGCAGATAAGATACAATAAGAAAGATAGAGTATAAGTCAGATATATTCCTGCGACTTTCTTTTGCTTCTTTTCTTTGGTCGCCTACTCGTTCAAAGAGAAAGAAAAGAAGCCACGCAAATTTCGGTTTGCGTGGCTTTTACTGTTATTCAGAACACTATTTCTGCACTTTCGTTATTCTACTTATTCGTTTGTTGGGATGTCTGTCAAATGCCCAATTTATCTCATCATCGGGCAAAGTACTGTGAATGCTACCACCCATCACCAACCCACAATTTTGCAGGACTTTCTGCCGTGCGTCTTCTTTGCTCTCCGCAACCACATCGAACACTCCTTCAAAGATGTATTGCGTCCGAACTCTGTAAAATTTCTTCTTCATAAAATTAAAATTCAACTTTTAATAATCTGTATTCCTTTGGCTCTCCATTGGATAATTTGCGGTGTTTGAGCCAAAAGTGATGCGCGCCATAGCCGTATGCAAAGAACTTATCAAGCTCTGTTTCTTCAGCTATTTTGTTGATAGCTGACCTTAACTCCTCTTTGCTGTCGGATAGGGTTATTGCGTTGATAACCCTAATGAGAATATGTGGTATCTCATCTGCCCAGTTGTAGATAATATTTTCAATCTCAGTTTTCATATTTCTAATAATTTAATGGTTCATACTTTATACTGTTGCTTTCATTCTTCGTCTTATAAGACCTCGATTGGCATTCACAAGGTTTACTATCTGCTCGTGGTATTCCGTATTCTTGTTGCATACCCCACGACTTTGTATCACTTCCAAAGTTCGTAATGATACTTCAATGGTTTCTATTCTCTTGCCTTCAATGGTAGCCGAAAGGATAAGGGAGTCTTCCTTGAGGTAATATGCATTAGAGAATACGCAATGGTGCATTGATACACCTTCTTCCAAATGTTCCTGAACACTCTCCAATACGTGGACTTGGATAGTGCCGTCCGTGAAATGGATACCGAAAAAATTGGATTTAAGTTCTTTGAAACGCTTTTCATCTTCCATTGCTTTCTTTTGCTTCTGTTCTATTTCCTCCCTTTCACGCTGTCTGAGAAGTTCCTCGTGTCTGCGGTCGTGTTCGGCTTTAAGGTCTGTGGGGCATAAATATTTTGGATTATGTATATCCTTACCTAATCTTCTAAGTGTATCTACATAATCACTCCAAAGAGAAATGTCTGCTATCTCATAACCGTTACGAACTGCAATCTTGTAGGACTGCCATAGGTCCTCAAAAGTCCTCCTGTTGCCAAGAAAGTAACGTAAGTGGTCTGTACGACCTGCCTTTAGCAATGTTTCTACACGGTTGTCTGTAAGCAATGCCGGAATAAGCTGTGTAGGTACGATGCCATAGAAATTATCCTTAAAACCATTTCTGCGAAGTATGTCTATAACCTTGAACTTCGGATATATCGGTGAGTAGGCAATATGCTGATAGGCTTCATTATCGTTGCGTATCGCCATAGGACTATAATAGGAAAAGGTATCAACATAGTGTCCCAATACCCTCTGTATAGCAACCACAGCTTTTCGTCCCTGCATATTCCACCAATATTGCCCAATCTCTATTATGGAAGTCTGTGCTTTGTAACCTTTCTCCATACCCACAACAAGTAGGAACATACGTAATACTTGAAACTCTCCACAAGTGGTAAGTATGGTGAAATATTGCTTCTGCTGCAACTTGCGCTCATAGGTTTCCTTGACCTGCAACTTTGCCCTGCAATGAGGGCAAGTGCAAGTTTCTCTATGTTTGTTCATTACCCAACTATGCCCACAATCCATACAAGTGGTGCGACCTTTTGGCAAGCGGTAGGCGAAGTGGTCTATGCACTCACGGAAAGCCCACTTACTTTGTGTCTTGGTTATCGGGCAAAGATACTTGCTTTGTTCCAAAACTGACTTTTCAAATTTGTTTCTCGGTTTCATAGGCTTAAAAATCAAATAGTGATGGTTGTACATGGGTTGCTACATTCTCGGTCTTTTTAACTCGTGCGTTACGGCTCTGTATTTTGGCAAGTTCCTCACGCTGATATTGCTTAATGGCTTCCTGCCTTGCTTCGACTTTTTCCTCCTCCGTTAGTTCCACAACGTGATTAACGGCAACTTGGCAAGAAACAGCCTTGCCGACCTCTATATCGTCCTCATCGTAGTAGTGAACAGCCATAGAGAAGATTTCATCATCATCAAAGCCGTTGCAACCACTTTTCTGCACTTCATTAAGAATGTAGGTGATGCACTCCTCGATATTCTTGTTCGGTTTCATCAAGTTAGGGGCAAACAAAGGGTCTGTCATAGCACGCTGATTGAGATACTCGGCTATTGTCCGTGTGAAATGTTCTGTTCCTTTCATATTGCTTAGTATTTTGGGATTTCTACTATTTGATTGATACGCTCATATAGGTAGGCTCTTAGGCTTGTTCTGTCGGGTGCGTAATACTCTGTCCATTGTCCGTACTGATTGACAAGATATTTCTTCAGTACATCAAAGAAGTCAAAGCGATAGCCTTGCAGGGGAACGGCTGTGTGGAAATAGGTATTAGAGTTCACCGCTTCACATAGCCAATTCTTTTCTTCACGGCTCATACACTCACCACGATTGAGTTTCATACGCAGGAGATATACTTTGCTGTTACAAAGGCTCTCCAAAGGGGGAACGTCCCATTGTACAAACTTAATTGCCAACACTTGCTCACTCTTTTCAGCCGT
>NZ_GG704780.1:716230-734628 GCF_000160535.1 Hallella bergensis DSM 17361
TCGCAGTAGGTGGAAAGAGCTTCATCGGCTCTTGCCGTTATGAATGGTTTGTCACCCAGCAGTTCTGGAAAATGCTCACTCAAATAGTTCTCCAACTTCAGACGGAAGTAAGATAGTTCTTTCTTGGTTTCCATAAATCTTTTATTTTAGGGTTATACGTTTTATTATATTATCAGATGCCCATCGCCTTATTGAACTTGCCGAGTTTGTCAGCGAGCTGTTCCATGTCATGCTCCACTTTTTTGTTGGTGATGCGGGCATAAATTTGTGTAGTTTTAATGTTGGTATGCCCCAACATCTTCGATACACTTTCCATAGGAACACCCTTGCTTAGCGACATGGTTGCAAACGTATGTCGGGCAAGATGGAAGGTCAGATTCTTCTTGATGCCACAAATGTCGGCAATTTCTTTCAAATATGCGTTGGTTTTCTGATTCGTTAGGATGGGAAATAGTTTGCCGTCCCGATAGGTCTTATGACTGTACTTGGCAATGATACTCCTGGGAATGTCAAGCAATAAAACATTTGTCTCCACATTTGTTTTCTGTCTCTTGGTCATAATCCACTGCTTATCATCAAGTGTTACGATATTGTCTGGTGTGAGATTTGAAACATCAATATATGCTAGACCTGTGAAACATGAAAAGATGAAAACGTCCCTTACTAGTTCTAAGCGGTGGATATCCAGTTTTTTGTTGGCAATCTTCATGATTTCCTCGTCCGTAAGGAAGCCACGGTTTACCGGCTCCAAGTGGAAACGATGATTGAGGAATGGGTCGTGAAGAAGATAGCCACGCTTTTGCGCATAGATGGTCACGGTTTTCAGTGCCTTCAATTTCTTGACCGATGTGTTATAGGCACACCCAGCCGCCGTACTCAGGTACAGTTCAAAGTCCTGTACTACGGATGGCGTGAACTCTGCCAGTCCAATATCTTTCTTCCCATACTTATAGATAAGGAATTCTGCGAAATGCCTTCTTAAAACGCTGTACTTTTGCAGGCTGTCCTTGCTGATGGTATGTCCGACACGCTGTCTGACATCTTCGTTGAACTTGTCGAATATAGGGAGAAAGGTCGTGTACTCCCTGTCTTTCCCGACAAAGAATGAGCGGATTTTATCCAATGACAAGGATTCATCATCCTCGAATTTGTGGTAAATGTTATTCAGCATTGTGGAAATGGAGTCCAATGCGGCATTAGCGGATAAGGCTTCTGCCGTCCGACCTTTGAGCCTGCTGGTCGTGTTATTCCACAGCGACTTGTCCACGAATATTTTCGTAGATCCGAAATTAGCCATCTCTCCGTTAAGGAATACTCGGAGCATTACAGGCGACTTTCCTTCTTTGTTCTCATAGTTTGAGCGTAGGTAGAAGGATACCTTGAAATTTGTTCTCATAATGCATCATTCTTTTGTGTAGCACTCGGCTGCAAAGTTAATATATAACATACTGAAACAGAAAGAATTGATGCCTTCAATTTGGTATTCAAAATCCCGTCATTGCTACATTTTTTATTGCTACAATTTTTGTGTAGCAGTTTATGTAGCAGAAATTGACCGAATGATGATTGTCAAAACATAGGGTAATGCCGTCAGGCGATAGAGGTATATACAAAGAAAAATCGTTGTAAAACCTTGATTTTACAACGATTAGCTAAATTTCGAAGGCTAAAATGACAACCTTTGTGAAGTCCTTTTGAAGCCTATTTGCGGAGAGAGAGGTTTATGAACTAAACTCTGCAACTCTTTGTATCGTAACATTTTATACGTTTCAAACTTTTTTCGTGTAGCCATATTGTAGCCACGAGAGAGTATTTTGAGAGTACTCATAGATACTGCTGATAGAATTGCACTCTTGCAAATCTTGGGTTCAAAAGTACTAAAAAAATGAACCTTCTCCAAGTATTTGATGTTAAATATCTTAGAAAATTTTTGGCTACAATTTTCAGTGCACGGTGCAAGCCCTTATATATAAAGGGTCTTGCACCGTGCACTGAGGTCATGATATTGTGTAATTATATAAAATAACTAAATGGTATAATAATGCCAAATAATGGTTTTGTAATATTCTGATAAAAACTCAATCCATATGAACTTTGCATTCTAAAAACATAGATCTCATTTTATATGGCTCGTAAAAAAGAATGTAAATCAAATAAGGAAGGACGAATTTTCATAGTAAAACCAACCATTGACATGATGTTGTCAACTTGTATTAATGTAAAGCTGGTAGCTAATTTAGGAGGTTTTGAGTATTCTAATTTTGTAAAGACCTGCAAGTTGGGAAAAGACATACGCCTAAGTTCTTTAGAGCGATGTGCAACTGCGTTTGGTAGGGACACACTTGTCATTCATCTACCCGCAGGACTTGTCGAATCGGTAACAAACCCACAGGTACACCATAGTGGACTTTTTCATACGATAGAGGAAGCTGAACTCAAAATAGTGTTGAGGGAGATACTCAAAATTAAAAAGTCACAATTCTTGCCTTACTTGGAGTTGTTCTTTTCTGTTCTTGAAGAGAGTAATGACTGCACAGAAGATCTTTTGCAAAGGCTGATAAAAGTGCTTCAAAATACTATAGATGAAAATGGAAAATAATAATTCACTTTTTGATGAAATCAGAACATTGCGTGAAGAGTTGCATCAAGTGGTTTCGTTTATCGTGGAGCTTAAACGTGACTATTCCGTTTTGGAGGAACAGATAGAATTAGGCTCTTCGGACGTTCTTCGTCTTCTTGGCATTTCCAAGGCATCCCTTGCACGATGGCGAGATAATAACACGATTCCTTATCGCTACATATCAAGCAATCATGTTGTATATCCCTTTAAGGGAGTCTACATTGCTATAAAATCTGGGCGTGCAACTTTTAAGGGGTTCCGACGGCTGGAAGCCTTGCAGCGTCTTAATGCCTATAGGGATGGAATTATAAAAGGATATATGGGTGATAATCCCCAAACTTTGTTTGAAGAGTTATGAACTTAAAAGAAGAAATTTTACAAAGAACCAATCATGGATTGGAAGTGTTTTATTTTTACATGCCGATAGATTTCGTTCCAAAGCGCAATTTTCGCAATCCTCTGTATAATGACAGGCGTGCGTCATGCAATATATACTTTGACGAAAAATCACAATGCTATCGCATGAAGGATTTCGGTAATGAAGCGTATTCTGGTGACTGTTTTTGGTTTGCTGCCGCAATTATGGGACTTGATGTTCGTACAGAGTTTAGAAAGGTGCTGGCTACGATTGTACATGACTTGGGACTCAATATTTCTATTGAAAACAGAGGCGCATCTGAGCAAAGTAGAAGTTGTACAAAGAGCACTTTTTCTGTAGGACATAAGAATGCTGTTTGTGGCACTCCAGAAAATAAACGCTGGTTTAAGATTCATGAACAGCCTTTCAATGAAGAAGAAAAGAATTTTTGGTTACGATATGGAATAACGGACAGAACTTTGACGCAATACAGCGTGAAGTCGCTGCGAAGTTATGAAGCCATCTCCTGTCAAGGTAAACAGTTCACGCTAAGCTCTACGAAAGAAGAGCCAATATTCTGTTACATCATGGGAGATTTTATAAAGATATATCGTCCGTACAGCAAATTGCGCTTTCTTTACGGAGGCGTAAAATTGAAAGATTATGTCTTTGGATTTGAGCAATTGCCCACCAGAGGCGACATTCTCTTCATCACAGGTGGAGAGAAAGATGTCTTGTCGCTTTCTGCCCATCATTTCAATGCTATTTGTTTCAACAGTGAAACGGCTTCTATACCAGAAAATATCATTGAAAGCCTACAACTCCGCTTTAGGCACATCATCCTGCTTTATGATATGGATGACACAGGACTGCGTGAAGCACAGAGACAGATGGAACTATTGGCACAATATAATGTACTACACTTGGAGTTGCCTCTTCAAGGAATTAAGCGAGAAAAAGACATCTCTGACTTCTTTGCCTTGGGGAGGACGGGGCATGAATTACAATCTTTGCTTACGGATAAACTTTCTGAATTATACACACAAACAATAATGATGTTGCGCTCCTGCGAAATAGACTACGAAAACCCTCCTGACATTTCCAAATCGGTGGTGGCTGTGAATGGTGTCCCATTGGGAACACAAGACAATCTATTCTGCATCACTGGAGGAGAAGGTACGGGCAAGAGTAACTATGTCGGAGCTATTCTTGCTGGAACATTGGGAGAAAAACAACTGCCAATAGAGAAAACCTTGGGATTAGAGGTTACCGCCAATCCCAAAGGCTTGGCAGTTCTGCACTATGATACGGAACAGTCAGAGGCTCAACTTCATAAGAATTTAGGCAAGACACTTCGTCGGGCTTCACTGGCAGCAGTACCTGAGTATTATCATTCTCTGTATCTCGCTTCGCTTTCCCGAAAAGACCGATTGAAACTTATCCGTGAAAGTATGGATTTGTTCCACCACAGGCATGGGGGTATCCATCTAGTGGTGATTGACGGCATAGCTGACTTGATACGCTCTGCCAACGATGAAACGGAAAGTATTGCCATCGTGGATGAGCTTTACCGCTTGGCAGGAATTTACAACACCTGCATCATCTGCGTACTGCATTTCGTGCCGAATGGCATCAAACTCCGTGGGCATATTGGCTCAGAGTTGCAGCGCAAAGCTGCTGGTATTCTCTCCATAGAGAAAGATGATAATCCTGAATACTCTGTGGTGAAAGCTCTGAAAGTCCGTGACGGCAGTCCATTGGATGTGCCGATGATGCTTTTTGGATGGGACAAGGCGGAGGATATGCACGTCTATCGTGGTGAGAAGTCCAAGGAGGATAAGGAAAAGCGCAAAACCGATGAACTCGTTGGCGTTATAAGAGAAGCCTTCCGAAATTCTTTCAAACTCACCTATCAGGAACTTTGTGATGTTCTGATGCGAGAAATGGAAATAAAGGATAGAACCGCAAAGAAGTACATCGCCTACATGAAAGAACAGCATATCTTGGCACAGGATATCAATGGCAACTATCAAAAAGGAGAATTATGCCGTACATAAACTATAATGCAGAAGACACTTGGCAAAAACGCCTGTTCGATAAGCTCATGAATGTCGAGGACAAACTCGACCGTCTGCTTGTCCTGCAAGAGCAATCCGTCGATACGACAGTCCATCCACCATTGAAACCCGAATATTTGGATATCATAGATGTGTCTAAGATACTCAAAGTGGAACAAAAGACCATCTACAACTGGGTGTGGGCAGGGAAAATTCCCTATCTCAAGGCTAATGGTCGATTGCTTTTCCTTAGGGGTGAGATAGATAAAATGTTACAAAGAAGAGAGGAGTGAGGAAGAACGATCTCTCCCTTTCACTCAATCAAACTTTAATCGTTATGACAATTCAATAACAAAAAAAAGAAACTTATGAAATTACGAAAATTATCAAATTCACCTGCTGTGGTGTTGTTAGTCTTTATCCTTTTGGGGGTGGTATCTTGTTCTGATGAAGAACAAGTTGCATCCAATGTAGCATCTCCTTCTGACTTTATCAACTTTTCTGTTGTAGAGAACAATCAAACTCATACGCGTACAGCGTTTGACTCTCAAAACTATGTCAAGAAGTTGAAAAACTTTTATGTGTATGCGTTCCTTGACGACCCAGGAGAAGAAGAACCATATATGGATAATGTAGAAATAGTCAATCAAGGTAATGGCATATTCTCATATAAAGACGAGAATAAGAGAAAGAGATGGTTAGAAAATGAATCCCTGCATTTTGTTGCGGTCAACTCTCCCAATAATTTTGGAAGCAGACCGGAAATAGATGTATGGAGCAACCACGAGGTAAGCCTTGGTGTATATTCGGGGGGAAACGAGGATTATATGGCAGCTTTCGAATCTGATGAATATAAACAAGCCAATCATGGTACCGTAAAATTACAATTCCATCACCTCCTTTCACAAATCAAGTTTGGAATTTCCAATATGTCAAACAATCTTGAAATCATGGACATCAAGCAAATCGGCTTAAAGGGGGTGTATCATGAAGCAGAGTTTACAATGTTGGGAAATGGGGTGGTTCAAACACGCATGGCAAGGGATTATTTAGGACTTGGCGAATATTCATTTGATATAGACAACTTTGAAAAAGCAGATAAATCATATCTTAATGCCAGCAAAGACATTTTTTTAGTTCCGTTTAATCATCAACCGTGGAATCCCAAGTCAGGCGTTAGAATTGCAGACATTAATAAGGCTATTGATGAGAATGACGCACAAAACATTTATTCCTATGTATGGATGAAATGTAAAATTTATGACCATAGCACAGGTCAATATGTTGTTGGCGACTGCAATAGTTATGGCATTACTTATTTTCCTTTCAAAGCTGATTTGAAAGCAGGAAAAAGATATAAATACACGATTACTATTATGGATGACTTTATTGGCTACCCAGACCAAAATACAACACTCCAAGAGCCTAAACTTGGTTGGGTAATATCCGATGCTGGCAATATTTTCTCCACTTGTGAGGAAGCAGACAATGCAGGTGAGAAACCTGTTGCCATGATTGCATATATAAGTGATAATGGTAATGGCCCTGCACCTTATAGAAAACATGGACTTGCCATGTCTTTGCGAAATCTAAAAAGCCCGGACAGAACCAACTTGTTTTTAATAAAAGAATTGGAGAAAGTAGACACATATCTTTCTGAATATCAGAAGGTAGCGCCATCTTGGACCCAATGGTATGTGCCAAGATTCAAAGACTTTGATTTAATATTTGATGCTTTAGGTGGTACTAAATATAGTAATAAACCACATTATACAACCCAACCGTGGGACTATGGAAGACTTAATGATTTTATGGAATCAACAGAACGGTATGGTGAAGACGAGGTTTATCATGATTGTTTTATAGGATACCTACCACCGTATTACGATTGGCAACCATCCCGTTATTGGATTAATGTTTCCGAGAATTCGAACTCATCATTTTTGTGGTTATATGATATTAAGGGTAAGCAATACTTACAATGGCACCGTACTGCATTAGGAGGCTGTTTTATACGTCCTGTATTTAAATTTTAATTCTTAAAATGTAAAAAGATGGAAACAAAAAAAATAGAAATAAATAATCAGATAAAGAAGAAATATATAGCACCAAAAATTACGATTTTTGAAATGGGCGAACCTGTACTGGCAGCAACTTCGCCAAGTGAGAATCCGAGGATGGAAGTTGGAGTAGACGACAGGATTGATGATGAAGAATTAAACTCAACAAAGGCAAAACATTTTTTCCATGTCTGGGAAGATGAAAATAAAATTAACAGGAGTAGGAGGGATCTATAACGTTTCGGGTAGGTAAATCGGTTTCAAGCTCCACACCACAAAGTATATAATCGTAACCCCAATACCACACCAAATATATCTAAAATTTCTCATCTTACCCACACGAAGCGCTATAAAGTCGTATTATTACTTCTATGATTTAGTTAGATAGAGAGAAATCTCTTGTGCTGTTTTACAGCATTTGTTTGTAAAGTCAAATGTCTATTTGTGTAGTTAAAAATTTTTATCTAAATTTACAAATCAGGATTTTTGTGTCCTTATATGCAACATTAAAAATAGAATGTAGAGTCTTTTATAACAAAAAATCTGGCTTCCCGTTTTTTAATTTGTGTGGGTTGGAAACCGTTAAGCCATCCAAAATCTTGTTGTGTAAGCTGCTTGTATTAGGGGCAATAATTGGTTTTTTGAAAAATGTTACGGAACAGTCCCTAAAAGGCTCGCGAGTTTTCGAGGAAAAGCTGGCGAGTTTTTTAGGGACTACTGTTCCGTGAGTGCTTTTTTCTTTACCTTGTGTTTGGTTTTTGTGTCATTGTTACTTCGATGCAGTTTTTTTGATTGAGAAGTTGCCGAAGGGTGTTGCGGATTTCTTCGCTGGTCATGCTTTCGACGATGGATCGGAAGTTGGTGTCTACGTCTATTCCGTTGAAGAGGTCGTTGTAGACGACGTATTCCCAGTAGTTGTTCATACGCTGTACCTGATTGTACACTTTCAACTCGTAGGTTTTCACCTTGTCGAGGTCTTCCTGTGTGGGTCCTTCGTCCGCCATCTTGTGAAGTTGCTCGTAGATGATGGGAATGAGTTCTTTATATTTCTGCGGGTCGGTTTGGAAAGCTATACGCAGCATGGCTTCATCATAGGGATGGTGCTGTAGGCTTCCGGATACCTGTACGTCATAGACGCCGCCTTTCTCCTCGCGCACCTTGTCGGTATAGACGATGCGCAGGAGCTGCCCGATAGCGTCCATGAGCAGATCGTTACGGTTGTTGTATTCCATCTTGCCTTTAATGACGATGGTGGTGATGGCTGACGGCGTGGTCTGCTCTTTGGTGAAGATGTGGATTTTTTCTCCGTCGATGAGCTTTGCACCGTGTGTTCCCACTTGTTCAAAGGTGTCGTTGGCAGGAAGAGTTGCCATGTATAGGCAGAGCAAGGGGCGGAGGCGTTCGAGGTCGATGTTGCCCGTCAGTATGAGCTTGAAATCGGCAGCGTTGGCAAAGCGTTCCTTATAGATTTGCATGATGCGGTCGTAACTGACCTTTTTCAGGAGTTTTTTATTCATAGACTCTAATCGGTCAGTAGCGTATGCCACTTTGTGCAGGGTGTCGTTGTAGGCAATCATCGGATTGACGTGAGAGTTGGTTAGAAATTCGTCCTGTTGCTCCATGAGGTTGCGGAATGCTTCAGGGTCTTTTCTGGGTTGTGTGAAATATAGGTGTATCAGTTCGAGGAGTGTCTGGATATCCTTTACGTTAGAGCTTCCTTTCATACCTTCTGTCTCGTCGTCTATGAAGGGACTGACGGATGCGGTCTTTCCTGCCAGCATCTTTTCCAATGTAAGGTTGTCGTACTGCCCAACGCCGCCAATGGTTGCTCCCGACATCAGGTAGGTCAGGTTGGGCATATCCTCGTCGGGGTAGTGGCTCTTTCCGCCCATGCTAAAGAGCTTGAGGTTCACCTCGTCGGCCTCAAAGTCGGTCGGTCGCACATAGACGTGCATTCCGTTGGAGAGCGTCAGCTCGGTGTAGCCGTATTTGTAACTGCGTTCGGAGACAATGCTGCCCGGCGTGGGGAGCGTGTCGATGAGCCTGTCGGACAATTCTTTCTCCACATAAGGCGCATACCGTTCTGTCTGTGCTTTCAATATTGTTTTTTCGATGGTTGACTTCGAGGGCATCGTGAAGCTGTCTTTTTCCGGACCGAATAGCGTTACCACCTGATTTTTGTTGGTGATGATTTCCTTTGCCAGCGCATTGATATCGGCAAGTGTAACGGTGGCATCCAGCTGTCTGACGATTTCGAGTTCCTTTTCGGGAGCGATGATGGGGGCTGCTTCGAGGAAGTTTTCCACGCATGCCTCCACAAAGTCGCCGTTGCGGCGGTTGTCGCGATCGTTGTAGCCACTTTCGGCATAGGAGAGCATTTCGGCTTTCCCCCGTTTGAGTTCCTGCTCGGTGATACCGTTGGCACGCGTACGTTCCACCTCTCCTACAAGCATTCTGATACCTTCGGCTACTTTTCCCTCCTTGAACACGCCCGATAGTTCAAAAACATCCTTCGTGGTCGACATGAAGAAGTTACCGTCGCGCACGGATGCCGATATGAAAGGTGTGTTGGCGGCTCTGGTCAGCTCTTCCAAGCGGTCGTTGATAGCCATGCGGAGGATACTTGTCTTGTAGTCATCGGCATAGTTGCGGAGTGTGTTTCGCTGTTCTTTCGGAGTGATGTCCCGTTTCATATAGAGGGTAAAGTTCACGGTGGGTTGTTCTTTGTCGGTTGCGGTGTAGACTATCATTCGTTGGTTGTCACCGACAGGATAATAGATGCGCGGGGCAGGGTTCTTCGGCATGGGAATGGGACTGAAGAGTGCTTTAATTTTCGCTTCGATTTGGTCTTCGTCAATATCGCCGATGACGATAATTGCCTGCAAGTCGGGTCGGTACCAGCGGTGGTAGTAGTCGCGCAGGTCTTTATATGGGAAGTTTCTTACGATGTCCATGTTGCCAATGGGCATACAGTCGGCGTATTTGGTGCCAGCATAGATGACTGGCATGGACTGCTCGGCAAGTCGCTGCATTGCCATTCCCGTGCGCCTTGAACGCCATTCTTCCTCGATAACCCCACGTTCCTTGTCAATCTCACGGTCAGTGAGAAGCAGGTCGTGGCTCCAGTCGTGGAGTATGAGCAGGCAGGAGTCTATCACTCCCTCTCTTCCTACAGGCACTGCGGATATGTTGTAAACTGTTTGGTCCACACTGGTGTAGGCGTTGAGGTTGGTGCCGAATTTGATACCGACGCTCTCGCACCACTTGACGATGCCGGGCTGAATGGAGTCACCGGGAAAGTGGCGTGTGCCATTGAAGGCCATGTGTTCGAGGAAGTGAGCCAGTCCTCGTTGTCTAGGCTCTTCGAGAATGGAACCCACTTTCTGGGCAATGTAGAACTCTGCCACTCCCTTTGTCTGGTTGTTGTGGCGAATGTAATAGGTCATTCCGTTCGACAGTACGCCTTTGCGGATGGTCTTGTCCGTCTCAATGAGGCTTTCCTGTGCACAGAGGTTGCAGGCAATAAAGGCTGCAACGATGGTGAGAATTTGTTTCATTGTTGTCTATATCTCTTTCTTATGTTTCATTGTCATTCAAGCAGCGTCTACTGTTGCTGCCTTTGTGGTTAGTCATTTTCTCAAACATTGCTTACGGCTTCCTCAGGCAGGAAGGTACGGCATTGGGCAGGAAGTCTTCTGTAGAGTTGTTGGTGTCTATCCATTTGCGGCCTTCCTTCTTTCGTATGACAGACTTGTTGTAGCGTGTCTCGTCGAAATCCACATGGCCGCAGTAGGTAAAGCCCTTGTCGAGTGTCGGCGAAACGAGATTCCACTCGTGTACAGTGGGTACGGCAAGGTTAACGGCATCGATAATCCATGAGTTTGGCATGAAGTATTCACGTTCGTCCATAGGCACGACGAAATCGCCCTGTCGGAAGATGTAGCCAAATTTGTAGCGAAACTTCGTCATGTATGTTTTCATATCCACCATTGGGCGTGCCAGTGCATAACTCTTTACGCCACGTGTGTGCATGACAAAAGTTCCCTCGAAGTTAGCATACCAGTTCACGAGATTGGGTACCTTCGGATTGTCCTGATCGCCTTCGGGGTGTGAGCATTTGTCGTAGATTTCAAAATCAGCCCTGCTCAGGTCGAAGGAGTTGGGGTTGATGGGGCGGTGGTCGATAGCTGTTAGTGCAATGAGGAGCTCTTCGCCCGGCTGGACAGGCACGTCGCGCCCTGTTCCTGGCACAACGTAGATGGCCACGATGGTCATTGCTTCGTCCATGATGTTGGGCTGATAGTCGTGCTTGTCGTCACTGGTGAAGAACGACTCGATGAAAGCAATACCGTCGGCATACATTGTCGTGTCGCTGTTGTTGCCAATTTTTATGTATTGGTCGTCAGTGTACATGAATCCGTCGGGCGTTGTCGTGCCGGTGAAGAATATTTCGGATATGACAAATCCCTCCTGTGCTGAATAGACGTTTAGGGCTATATCCGTCGTTGTCTTTTGTTCCACCTCACCAATGGCGACGTTTTCATGGTTTGCCTTGACCTTAGCTTCGATGCTCTGCTTGTTGAGCTGATAGCTGATGGTGCCTTTCACGGCGATGTTGTAATTGCCTTCTGGTAGCGATATGTCGGCTATGAACCCTTTGTCTGACGGAGTGAAACTTTCGATGTTGTATTGCTCTCGGGTTCGGATATTGGTCAGCACCGCCGTTCCTTCAGTCAGTGTTGCATCCTTGATATTGAGCGGCATGTTGAGAGAGAGGCGGTGGCTGACAGTTCGTGTTTCCGTACCGTCTTCTTTGTACTCGTTGCAGGAAGATACCGCTATGCAGAATACCGCAAGGGCGGCAAAGTTCCTGTACAATTTGTGTCTGAAAATACTTTTATTCATATTCTATGTGTTTATTTGTTAGTTTTGTTCATTGTTCTAAGTATTTTATAGTCAGAAGAGCACACCGACGGACGCGTCTGCTTCCACCTGATGAATCAAAGTTGTATGGCTGTAGGCAAAAGCTGCCTGGAGAAACAGACCTACTCCTTTCCATTGCCTCGGGTGATGATAGACGGCATATTGTGTTCCCAATGACCAAAGATGAGCGGTCTTGGCAGCGTAGGTGTCGTTTACCAACTGTGTTATCTTCTTGTCCATGACGGCATAGGGCATGACAATCCGCTTGGAACGATTATGGTAGTAGGCAGCATCGCCGCTCCATTCCAACAGCCATTGCTTTCCGCTGCGCCATAGCCATTGCCACCCCAAACTGCCAAAGGTTTTCGTGAAAGCTATTTCGCGCTTCAGGTCTGTATATTCCGAACGCTCGTCAATCCACCCCAACTTTGTGAGTAGCATAAACCGGGACATGCGTCCCATGCCGAATGCCCCGCCGATATGGTAATCCGTCTTGCGACTTCGGAACATGGAGAGTGTGATAAGCGATTTGTATTCGGTGCTTGATGAACTTCCGGCAATGTGTTCGTTGCCTCTTCTGTTTTCCATGTTCCAGCCAGAGAAGGCAGCCCATCGGAACTCTCCCTCGTGTTTCCAACCAGCCTGCACGGAGGTTGTTCCGACCTCCAATCGACTGATGGGGAGTGCATTCAATTCGGTGAGGATTTTATCATAGGGCATAAAACAGCCTTCGATGGAAACATACGCTCCGCTGGACTGAAAAGGTGACAATTGCAGGTCGGCAATCGCTCCCGTTCCTTTGTAGTAGGAAGAACGGACTGCTCCTGCAAAGCGCACATAGTCAGTCCCCAACCCTGTCATGTGGAACTCGGGAATCACTCCTAACGGATTGTAGAAGTCCACGTTATTAGTCTGCTTGTAGGTTTTCATGCCCAGACCTGCTCCAATCTCGTAATGTCCGAGCGTGTGGGCAAGTCCAACGCGGAGGAGCAGGTCGGTGGCAATGCCACGCGGACGGGGGTCTATGGTTCGATATTCGTGTTCCGCCCTGAATTTGAGCTCAGCACCGAAAGTCCATCGTTTTATCTTCACGGCATAGCCTCCGTTGAAGGCATATCGTTCGTTTTCCATGTTTCCACCGATAGTGTCTGCCATGACATAGGGATAGAGCATGTCGTAGTCGGATGTGGAATTGAAATAAATATTGTACTTTTTGCCTGTTCGATAGGAGGCTCCGCCCCACACGGTATTGTTTGGATTAAGTCGAAGATAGGAGTCTACGGCGACATTACCCAATATGTGTCCGTCGCCAGTTTCGGCTTGAAATGGACGATTGGCTTTCTTGTATCTGACACTCATGCACATCTGCGTCATTGAGGTGTTGTAGGCATCGTGCATGAAAGTGGGATTGCTTCGGAAGTCTCCCAAAACATGTTTCCATCTGTTTTGGTGTTCGGCTGTTGCTGTTGTATCCTGCACCTGCGCTATTGTCGACGAAAACAACAGACTGCAGCAGGCTGTTATCAGTAATTTTCCGTTCATCTCTTACATAAAAATAATTTTCGTGTTTATCTGCACGGGGTGATCGATAATTTCTATATAGTTCTCCGAAGCCCTGTAGTATTTCACTTGTTCCTTTCCATCGGGCATTCTACAACGTAATGTACCTTCGGCATCAAGCATATAGGAGCCGCGCAACACTTCGATAGTGACAGTGGTTTCTCTGAATTTGGATATGCTGTAACTGCGTCCGTTAGACAGGTTTTTGAGAATGACCGTTCCTTGTATTTTCAATGGTACAATCGTATCGGGCACCTGCAGCGTAACGGCTGCCTGTGTGTAGTAGTCATCCTCTTTCTGTCCGCAACTTCCAACAAGGAAAGATAACATGAGGACGGTTATCAAATAAAATAAGCATTTCATTGTCTTAAATGTGTTAAAGTTTCTACGGCATACACAGAGTGTACCCTCGCTTGTATCTACAGTCTTACGTTCATTTCCAATCCAAAATACGGGGTAACATATCGTCGGATAACGAAGTCGCTGCGTTCGTAATCAGGATACACGTCCCAAAGTTTATTCACGAAGAGCGCAACCATGAGCTTGTCCTTGAAAAGCTTTTTGGTTGCCTTGAGGTTCAAATCCATGCAGAAAGGAACGGTCTGGCGGAGAAACATTCCATCGGTATAGGTCCGCACGAGATGCTGCAAATGAAGGTCGTGCGTGTCAGCTTCCGTATAGGGATGTATTGTTCCGTTTGTGTCCATGTATTTCAGCGGAATGTTTTCTTTGTACATGGATTGTTCGGCTGTCATCCACACACACTGAGCCGACAGTGAGAATCCTAACTTCAGTTTAGGAATAGTGGTGTCGAAAGTGAAGTTGGTATTAACCATTTCCCGGATGAATCCATCGTCGTCTTTGTATATTCCAACGATTTCCAACGGTTCTCCACCAATCATCTTGGTAGGTTTGTACATGATGGGCAGCGAATTGTGGTACTCGGTTCGGAACCATGCACCACTGATGGTCAGTCGGGTGTTAATGACGGGAAAGCGAACTGTGGAGAGCATCCATTCCAATCCCCTTTTGTAGGTACGGCTTCCGTTGGACGAATGTTCGTAAGCACGCATTACATTCTTGACCTGATAGGGCAGCGTCTTGATGTCAGGGCGGTCGGTAAGTGCGTCAGGATCGATGCCCGATGGGTCGAACTCCTTGTAAGCGTAGGGAGCATAGACGCTCATGGAACGAAATCCAGACTTCATATCCTCTACGAAATAGGTCATAGTGAGACGATTTCCTGCCCAGTCAATGTCGCCTTTTACCTCCCATTTAAGGTTACGAGCAGCCTTAAGGTCTTTATTGGTAGGATTGACGACATAAGTCTGAAGATACATTCTGCGATATTCCGGCTTCTCGTGGTAATAATTCAACTCTACAATATCCATATAGGCAAGTTCGGGATAGAGCAGGTCTATGGTGGGAAACATGCTGTGCCAGCCAATACCCCCGGTAAGATTGATAGTCATTCTATCTTTTCCGAGCCTGAACGATGGGAAAGTCCACCCCACATTAAGGCGTGGGTCTGCGTTGATTTTTCCATAGGTAGCAAAACGCTTGCTTATACCTGGCATGGTTTCGGCTCTCACGCCGGCTTCTATGTCGAGCTTGTTGCTGCCAATTCCCATGCTGAGCCGTTCTTCGGCGTAGGCTGCCAACATCTGTGATGCGGGGATGTCGGCATATCGGCGTGGACGGAACGAAGCACCCGTGTAAACAGGATGCAGCCGGTCATAGACTTGCCCCTCGCCGAGATTACGGTCCATTTGGTAGTCGATACCCGCCAGCAGTGTGTTAGACAATCCCTTGATGGGAACGCTGAAAGTGGCGTTTGCTTTCAGATACAGGCTGATGGGCTTTCCGTCTACCGTGTGTGTCGCCGTGTATCTGTAAGGCGTAATCAGCACGGCATCGCTTTCTCCTTCCGTCATGGTCATGGCAGCTGGCGTGTCGCCGTCCAATTGCACAAGCCTTGTACGCTCCAAGAGATTTCTCTCGTAGGAGAACGCTGCCGAAAGTTCAGCCTTCTTGAAGAATAACCGCTCGTTGTTAGTCTCCATATTGAAGGAAAGATTCGTGGCATATCGGTTGTACTTGGATTTGTATTTGTCTATTCCGCCATGATTGAACTCGGGATCCACCTTGTCGTTGTCGAATGAACCGCCATAATCAATATTGAACGAACCATTAAAGTCCATCGCTTCCGTATGCCACCGCTTGTTAAGACGTGCCGAGAGGGTGATGCGTTGGTAGGTTTCAAGAAGATTTCTCGGTTCTGCTTTATTGTTCAGATAGTCTGCGCTAAGATTGAGCGAGAGTTTCTTCTTTTGCCATTCAAATGCTTTGGAGAGATAGAAAAGTTTTGTATCCATATCAGCCTTGAACCTTGCCGATATGTCATTCCCTCCCTTGCGTCGCTTCACTTTCACAAGACCGCTTGTAAGGTCACCGTACTGCACGGAAGGGATACCGCGTATGATGGTAACTTCCTGTATATCATCGGTTGATATGGCGCGCATGTCCACACCTGCATTGACAAAGTTTCGCTTGCCAGACGTGCGGTCCACGGCTCCAGAAAGATACTGCATATTGCCATTGACACTCACTGGAGCACCATCAATGACAAAGCGTGTACCTAATGAAGTGGTGTTGTACTGGTTGCTCCCTATCGGCACTTCGCGCAGTTTGATAGTATTGGGCACATTCAGGTGTGGATCATGGGCTCTTCCACCGGGCAAAAGTTCCAGCAAGTCGGCAAAACTCGAGGGCTGCAAATGCTCCATAGCCTGCTTACTGATGGTTGAAGCACTTGATAGTCCGTGTCCCTCCTGAGCAGTAACAACGACTTCCTGCAAACTGTTTATACTTGAGGAAAGATAATAAATATTTGATGTTTTTGGTGTAACTTGTATGCTCTTGTAACCGAGACATGAAATCCTGACAGGTTTGTTGAAGCCTTCAGACAGTACGAAGCAACCGTTCTGATCGGCTACAGCAATGATTTTCTTCGTCCCGACTATCATAACTGTTGCACCGATAATGGGTTCGTTTGTGTCTTTTTCCAATACCTTACACAGTATCTGTGCTTGTATCTGACTGAAAAATATACATGCCAAAAATGCCATTAAGAGTCTTTTCACCGTCCTAACGAATGCTTTTTTTTATAAAGTTTAATATTTGTTTTGCAAACTTACACATAAGCTAAAAAGTGGACAATACCTAAAAGTGGGTAAAATTATCGTTACGACAAGTGAATCAAATATAAATTTCTTTTTACAAAGATTATAATAGGTATTGTAGAAATACTTAAAGCTCTTTATTCGAATTAAGTTAGTTCGAGTACCTTCTCTTGACTTTTTAAGTATTTGCCCAGCCTTTTTTAGTTTTTTCAAGAATAATATTGTAGATTCAAAAGCGAAGTGCAAAACTTGTTGGTAGACTCTACGTGTTGCAATTCATTATATGTTTTTCTTTTTTTTACACAAAATATTATATAGTCGACCCTCAAAAAGGCGAGATAGCATTTTTGAGGGTCGACTAATTAAGGCAAGGTTGAATGAGCATTCCCTCCTTCTCAGGTGGCAGATCCTAAACTTATGACTTCAAAGGTAAGGGAGTTTATAATAAACTTGTATGAATAAGTTTTTGGATTTATCAGATTCACAGCGAAAAAATGTCTATGAATCATTTGCACATAAGGCAGGACTGACTGCCCAAGTGATTGAGAAAGATTTTTGGGTAACCGCAATCCTGCAGGCGGTCTTTACACAGTCTATTGTCAAGCATATTGTTTTCAAGTGTGGTAGAAGTATTAGCAAAGACTGGAAACTCATATGTCGGTTCTCGAAAGATATAGATATTTCGGTGGAGCCAGTTCTTCCTGGAGTACCAGAAGCAGACCTTACCAAAAAAGCAAATCTAGAAATTAATAAACGTAACATTGCTCTTTATTTTCGGAGGAACTGACCCATTACTTTGTGAAGAGATGAAACAAGGAAGGATTGCATCCATTCGTTATGGTCAATGCTCAGCCCAATGGAAAAAGTGACAACGCCTATCCAGAACTATGCCAAATCTATCTTCACTACAAGATCTGTCTTTGACAAGACACTTATGTATCTTCGCTTTGATGTTGTTTTAGAAGTCAGCTCACGTTCTTTGCTTGAACCAACAAAACATATATAAATCAAAAGAGTCCTTGGTGAGAACCTTCCTTTTATGCCATTGGCAGACAGTGTCGTTTATACAGTTATTCCTGCAAATATATTTCTTGAAAAGATATTCCTGCTTCACGAGATAGTTTCTGTTCCAGGACATGGAATGATAACTGAACGCAAAGCCGACACCTTTACGACTTGTACTCCATGATGAATAAGGATTTCGCAAGGAAAGCTGTCATAGATGATATCTTATGGGAATCTATCTGCCACCTTCGGGGTATTTATACTTCTATGCGGGATGTAGACTATACGCCTGATGTATGCAAACGACTCCAGCTTATCCCCATAGAAACCTTTTTGATGCATGGAGAGCAGAGTATGAAGCGATGAAGAGATCCATGAGTTATGGAATAAACCATCATTTGAGGAATTGCTGTAAGGCATGTCAGAACTTCAGGGGAGATTTTAACAACAAAAAAACTTACCTTTGCAAGCAAAGATTGGCTGCAGATTTATCACACACAATAAAGTAGAACTCGCTTGGCATACCCGTAAGAACTGCCAGTGGTATTTTATACATACTTTGGAGAATAAGAGGCCTCGCATTGGTCTATGCTATATTTTGGCAATAAAAAATATATTGTCGAAATCTCTGTA
>NZ_GG704780.1:736236-766779 GCF_000160535.1 Hallella bergensis DSM 17361
ATAAAGAATAAATATGATGTTTTTTATCTTCCTTTTTATAACTGTTGGAATTTTTTCCTACAAGTCAACTATTAGTTTACCTGCAAGAAAAAAAAGCAACCAATTGGCTGCATTTACAACATTCTTTTGTATTTTTGCAGCAGTTTTTAATGGCAGATGAACTATGAGTGTATCAAAAGAAAAAAAAATAAACCAGATGCTTCTATCTGGACAGAAGAATGGGTTGTTGTTTGCTTCATGGCTTATAGAGCAAGGCTATTCCAAGCAGTTGTTAAGTAAATATCGTTCTTCTGCTTGGTTGTCTTCTCTATGCAAGGGGGTTATGTACCGTACTGGTGATAAGTTGTCAGCTTTTGGTGCTCTGCAGTCCTTTAACGATCAATTAGGAAAGCGTTTTCATATTGCTGCACATTCAGCTTTGGAACTCTGGGGATTCAATCATTATGTACCTATGGGAAAAACCTTGTTGATGGTATCAACGGGTAGCAGTGATAAAATGCCACGATGGATGAAGTTTGACGTTTTCGACCGTGAATTTAAGTTTTTCAAAACAGAAGTCTTTATATATGAACAGATAACCACTTTGACATATTTGGACTGGAATCTACTTACATCCTCTCCGGAACAGGCTTTTATGGAATGCCTGCTGCTTGCACCACGCCAATATGATTATATGGATTTATTCTATATCATGGAACAACTGACCACTCTGCGCTCTAATATTGTTCAATCGTTATTAGAGACGACAAAACACTACAAGATGAAGAGATTGTTTCTATATATGGCTGAAAAGGCAGGGCATTATTGGTATGAAGAGTTAGACCTTACAAAAATTGAGTTGGGGACACACAAGCTTCAATTGGTTAAGTCGGGTGTATATATCAGTAAATATAAGATGGTTGTCCCAAAAGAATTAAATGATTATGAATAACCAGCAATATAAAAAACAGGTGGCGTTGTTACTACGCATTATGCCCTTGGTTTACAAGATAACGGATTTTGCAGTCCATGGAGGTACGGCTATTAACCTGTTCCACCAGAATATGCCACGTTATTCGGTTGATATTGACCTTACCTATATTCCGATAGAGTCACGCACGACGAGTTTGGAAAAGATCAGTCAACATCTCGCAGAGCTAAAAACAAGAATAGAACGTGCCATTCCCGGAATACATGTGGTACATAAATCCGAAGTTTGGAAATTGCAGTGTATGTATGATGGTGCCACGGTGAAAATAGAGGTAAATGGTACAAAACGAGGCATACTCGGCGAGGTTGAAATCATGGAACTCTGTCCGAAAGCGAAAGAAGATTTTCAAGCCAACTGTAAGGCACGCATAGTTCCTTATTCTCAATTGTATGGAGGGAAGATTACGGCTGCCCTCAGCCGTCAGCATCCACGTGACATGTTTGACTGCAAATACATGAAAGACCAAACGCTTGAAGATGTAAAAGACGGGTTTATCTTATGCTTATTGGGAAGCGACAAACCTATTGTAGAATCCCTGTGTCCTAATAATATAAACCAAGAGGAGGCACTTGAAAACCAGTTCAAGGGAATGTCAGATATTCCATTTACCTATACAGACTATGAGCAGACTCGTAAATCTATTATTAAAAAGGTAAATGACATCCTTACAAATACAGACAAGGAATTCCTTGTTTCCTTTGAGGATGGAACACCACAGTGGGAGAAATGTTGCGCAGGGGATTTAAGCCAATATCCATCTGTACAATGGAAATTGCTGAATATAGGTAAACTCAAGAAACAGGCTCCCGATAAGCAAAAAGAGGGAATAGATAAGCTAAAATGTTATTTGCAGGTATAGTGATAAAATTCAAACATTCGTATTGAATGTCTGAATTTTATTTAGCCCTCGGCATATGTTTATCGTTTCCATTTGGGTCTGAAACTCTGTGAACGACTATCCTCTTCTTTATCTTGAACTGAAAGATGCTCTTTTCCAATCTCAATAGAATGTTTGTTGTTAGACAAATTCTCTCCTTGGTTTACTTTCTCCGTCTCTTCTTTTTTCTCCTCTGGCGGTGCAAGCGTAAGCGCAATCTTTCTGTCCAATTCCGCTGCCTCCCCCTTGAGCGCACGCAGTTCGACCTCTTTCTTCCATGAACCGTTGGCAATGTTGATGTAAACGTCTTTGTTGGCTGCTGCCTTTGCCATTTCCTTCTCATGTGACTCTATCACCTTAGGGATACGCTCCAAGGCATTTACGAAGTTCTCGCAGGCAAGTTTCGGGTCTGCCGCTAACTTACCGTTATTATAGGTATAGTAGATGCTTTCCTGTCCCTTGACAAAGAAGCGGTTCACCGAGCAGTCGAACAAGTCCTTGGAAGTGCTCTCCGTCTTGACCATGACGGAAAAGCCGTAAACCTCGCCAATCTTGTTATACTCGCTCTTGGTACGAGCCTTTTCCTCTATCTCATGCAGACGGGCGGCGATGACCTTTATGTCGGTGCTGTCCTCTACACCTTTGATTGTCAGTTTATTGACGGGCAGTCCCTCCTTGTCCCGCTCCACACGCTGCTCAAAGCAAGCCAAGTCAGCTTTAGCTTCCTTAATCTTGTCGGAATGGAAGGACACGGAACTCTCAATCTCCGCCAGCTTGCCCGTTGCGGCATCACGCTCACGGAGAAAATTCTTGCGCTCGGATTCCAAGGTGGTAATCTTCTTATCCAATCTTGCTTTCTCCAAAAGGTCTGTGTTGCCTGAAAGCACTGCTACATATTCTGAGAAGTTCATACCACTGTCCTCGTCCATCGAACCCTCATCAATGGTACGGCTACCCAAGGTGTTTGTTTTTAGCTGGTTGATAAAGAGCTGTTTGTTGTGCAACAGATTGAACTTATAGCTATCCAAGGAACGCTCTACGGCATAGATGATGACATCGACCTTGTTGTCCGCAAACTCCTTGGCAACAAGATTTCCTTTTCGGATGGCACGCCCATTGCGCTGCTCCAAGTCCGATGGTCGCCAAGGCGTGTCCAAATGATGGATAGCCACGGCACGCTGCTGTGCATTCACACCAGTTCCCAACATGGAGGTAGAACCGAAGATGATGCGGATGTCTCCACGGTTCATAGCATCCACCATTGCTTTCTTGGCTTTCTCGTTCTTGCACTCTTGGATGAAGCGTATCTCGTATGCCGGGATATGGTAGTCCTCTACCAATTTTCTCTTGATTTCCGAATATACATTGAAGTTTCCACCGGGCTTGTAAGTACCCAAGTCAGAGAAAACGAACTGCGTCCCTTTCTGTGCATCGTACTTTTGGTAATAGTCATTGAGCATCTTGGCACAATGGCTCGCCTTGTTGTCGATATGGTCTGAGTACCCATTTTCATCAATCATGCGTAAATCTAAGCTCATCTTGCGGGCATAATCAGTTGCAATGAGCATCTTTGCCTTTTCCTCACTCTCACTCAGTGGTGCACGTCCCAAGATTATGGCATTGCCCGTCTTGGCGAACTCCATCAGTTTGCCGATAAAAACTTCCTGCTCGGGTGTCGGTGGTATGTTGTGCAGTATCTCATTCTTCTCTGGTCTGTCAATGCCGATGTCCTTGGCAGTGCGAAAATCGCAAATCTCCGCATAGAACGAGGCGAGCTCCGGCACCTTGATGAATGTCCTAAACCGCTCTTTCTGAATGATGTCGTTTGTGATGGAGAACTCGTAGTCAGTCGATTTCTTGGCAAAGACTGCTGCCCATGCGTCAAAGCTGTTGATACCCTGTTTCTCCAAAGCCTGCGGGCGCAGATACTTGAACAGGAGATACAGTTCCGTCAGACTATTGGAAATGGTCGTTCCTGAAAGGAAAGTGGCTCCCAAGTCCTTGCCCGAACGCTCCTGTATGGTGCGGATGGCAAAGAGCATGTTCAGGGCTCGCTGTGAGCCGTCGGGATTGCCCAAGCCCGACACCCTGTCGTGGCGGGTGTTGAACATCAGGTTTTTGAATTGGTGCGATTCATCTACAAAGAGGTGGTCGATACCCATCATCTTGAAGTCCACGGCATCGTCTTTTCTTTCGGCGATGCTGTCCTGTATGTTCTGTAACTTGGCTTCAAGTGTCTGCTTGCGTTTTTCCAATCCTTTGAGCATCCCACGGGAAATCTCCGCTCCCTGCATACGCAGGACTTCAAGGTTTTCCTCCACAGAGTCCTTCTCCTTCTGCAAGATAGCCTCTTGTACTTCCAAGGATTGCGGTATCATGCCGAACTGCTCGTGCGTGAGTATGATACAATCCCAGTCGTTGTTTTTGATGTCATTAAAGATGCGCTGGCGGTTCTGCTTGCTGAAATCATTCTTGCCCGGATAGAGAATCCTTGCATTGGGATAAGCTTTCCTAAAGGTATCGGCAATGTCGAATACGTTTGCCTTCAGACCGATAATCATCGGTTTGTTTGCCAGTCCCAGCCGTTTCATCTCGTAGGCAGCCGTACACATGATAAGTGTCTTGCCCGCTCCCACCTCGTGATCGCAGATGCCGCCACCGTTAGTTTTGAGCATCCACACAGCATCCTTCTGACTCTTGTAGAGGTCGGCAATGCCCAATCGTCTGAGGTCAAGATCGGGAAAGGTCTGGTGCGTGCCGTCGAAGTTGGGGCGCACAAAACAGTTGAAAAGGCGGTTGTACCTGTCTGCGAGCTGTTGCTTAAAGGTGTCAGGTGTTCGTCCGAGCCAATCGACAAAGCCCTGCCGTATCTCTTCTATCTTGGCATTCGCCATCTGTATGGCGTGTCCGTCCCTTACTTTAATGGTCTTGGCCTCTCCCGTAACCTTATCCGTCACCTCCTTGCTCTTGTTGATGTCGGGAATGGTATTGTGCAGGGCGTGCTTCAGAAGATTGATGCCGTCATAGCGTCGGAACTCTCCCTGTACGGCATACTTATGCCAGATATTGGCATTTTTACGGTCGCAGACAATACTGTACTCGTCCATATTGGAATGATAGGATACGTTAATGTCTGTCTCGAAGAACTCTGAGGCAAACCTGCCATAGACCTTGGCAGGTATCCAGCGTTCACCGAGATTGAAGTCAAGGTCTGCAAATGGAATGGGTGTCGGCGTGGCTGCACGCAGGGCAGCAAGACTCTGCTTTGCCTCTTCGTGGTCGGGATGTTCCAAGAGCCACGACTCGATACGCTCCGCCTTTTCTATTACATTGCCCGAAATGAACTTGTCCGCAACCTCATAAGCATTCTCTTCGGGATTATAATAGATGCGACCTTCTAAGGAAGAAATGATGTCGCTTTCCTCCATATCAGGTAAAAGCGAACTCATGTAGTGAAGTTCCACTTTACCATACTTGTTGAGCGATGCACCCAGTGCCTCCATCGGGTCTGCGGCAACGGTCAGCTCTGTGGTAGAAAAAGCCGTTGGATGGTCAAAGATGTCCGCCTTGACGTACCTGCCGTTTTCGGAGCGTTCCAAGAAGAGCATTTCCACGCCTGTGGCATCCATCTTGATGATGTCGGTGTTCGCCTTCTGATTGAAGTAGCCCCAGCGTGCAACATAGTCATCATACAAGTGATTGAGTCTGCTGCGATCCTCCTTGTCTTCTGCATGGTTCTCTGCCTCGTAGTCATAGAGACGATGGTAGCACTCCCGTATCTCAATATAGCTTTTTAATCGGGAAAGCTGGGCATACGGCAAGTCCATCGGATTAAAGGTTGGATGTCGCTTTAAGTCAGAAAGAAACCCCACCTGACCTTTCTGCACGACAATAGAACCATCTCTCAGGTGAGAGTCCGGCAATGATAGAAAAGGGCGTGGTGATGCGTCAAACTCTTTCTTAACCTCTGTTATCGGTTGTGGCTTCCGCTCTTCGGCTTCGTTCATAAAGTCAAAGAGGGATGGCTCAAGGTATGAAGGGGAGGCGGTCTTATTATTGCCCTTTCTTTTGGTTTTACGCCCCGGAGTGACAGTCGAGTGTGTTTCCTTGTTCTCCTTTCCTACTTTGTTTTCTGGATGCTTTTGGACTGTCTGAACCTGTGTTGTAGGAGCTTCCTTGATTTCCTTGTTCACGCGCGTTACTTCCTGCGTCCAAAGGCTGTATTCTTCTGGTGTAAACAGTGAGGGTTGCTCCGTTTCCTGTCGCTCATCAATACTGTCCATAATGGGATGATGATCCTCATCGAAATAAACCGTCTGCCCGTTCATCTCCCGTGGGGCTTCCACGTCGGTGCGGATTTCTTTCACTTCCTGCTCATATTGGCGGTGAAGGCTAAGCACGGGTACGCCCTCTGGGACTGATTCTTCAATAGTAGAGCCTGCCTCTTGTATCTGTACTGTCTGCTCACCGCCCGTTTTATCAACTTGCTCACTGATTTTTTCAACTTGAACTTCCTCTTTGGGTTCTTCCGTAGAAAGGTTATCTTCCATTGTCGAAGTCTGAACTTCAGGTGCATCATCTTCCTTGATTTCCTCAATAATCGGCTCCTTGGTGTATCGCCCTTTTACAATTTCTTCCAATTCGACTATCTCGTGCAGTTTCTTGGGTGTAAAGTACAGGTCGCGCTCGATGCCCAGCCCATGAATCTTCACTTCCTCCATCTCGTCAAGCGACATATTGCCCAACTCCCAGCCGTAGCCCATCGTGACAGCACCGAAACCAATGCGGCTCTTAGGGTCGTACTCCAAAAGATAAGCCGTGTAAGCTCCCATCGGGAAGAAATAGCGTGCATAGGCGACCTTATCGCCTATCAATCCTTTCTCTGTGCTGTACAGTTTAGGTAGTCGCTTTCTGATGCTGTCGGGCATCAGATTATAGGCGTTATCTGCCTCCTTGTCCGTTTTTGGGTCCTCTTTGGGCAAATCAACCGTTATCCCTAACTTATGCAGTTGCTTCTCGGCTTCTTTCTGCCGTTCCTCCTCCGTCATAGGTATGCCTGTTTCATAGAGTTTGCGGTCAAAGCGTTGCTCAACTTCCAAGGAGAGCTGTGTCCTGATACTCTCCGCCATATCATCAATGCTGCCATCGAAGCGATACTCCCATGCAGGTTTTCCATAAGGGTCTGTACCCATTATGCGCTCTGTGGCAATGGTGCGATGAGATATGTCTTTCCAATCTCCTACAAAAAGAGAGTTATGCTTGAAGACGACAGAAGAGCCTTCTTCCTTGGGAACGGAAAGAGTTTCTACAAACTGCTGTTCAATCCCCTCGCTGATTTCTTTACCAGTCTGCTTCTGCAGGACGATGAGGTCACTGCCTACGTCCGTTCCTGCATTGTCTGAAAACATACCTGATGGCAGTCGGAGAGCGGAGATAAGGCGGCTGTTCTGCATCAGATAACGACGTATGGCTTCATTGCGGGGACTGTCCAATACACCCTGCGAGGTGATGAATGCCAGCAAGCCACCTTCCTTGATGCAGTCCAGACCTTTCACGAAGAAGTAATTGTGGATGGCACGTGTGGATTCCCTCTTAAGAACATCCTTGCCCTTGCTGTACTCACGGTCATAGACCATGAAATCCCCGAAAGGAATATTACTTGTTACAAGGTCGTACTTGTCCTTATCTTTCAACTCCCCGATGGCTTCAAAGGGTTCTTGGCGGACAATGATATTGCCTTGCCCATAAGGATGAATGGCTTGTGAGATACGGGCAGTGAGCAAATCTTTTTCCATTGCATCGACCATACCAGCCCTTTTAGCAAAAGTCTCGGTAAAGGCTCCCATGCCTGCCGAAGGGTCCAAGCAGCGACGTATGGGTACATCTACAGAAGTAAGCGCATCGGAAATGGCGGCAACGATACGGGTATCGGTATAGAAGGAGGTCAGTACGCTTGTCTTGATGCTCTCCCAATAGCGTTTAGCGGTGTTGGCATCGACGGCTTCACGGTAAATCATCTGTTTGAGCCTTTGGGTTGGCTCGAAAAGTTGTTGCTCCGATTGGCTCCAATAGCGGAGGTCATCGGGGCTGTCACATCGGTTCAGCACGCATTTCAAGCCACCGAAGCCCTGATAGTTGCGCAATATGTCTTTCTCGGCTTCGGTGGCTTCGCGGCGTTCTTTTTCCAAGCGAAGCACAACACGGATGGCTTCAGTGTTGGCTTCAAGGACGTTTTTCTTATTGTATGCCATAATTTTTTCTTTTTAATTAAGGAGGAAAAAGGTCGGAAGATAACAGTATATCACCTTTCGACCTGTTCTGTTCCGCTTTGTTTCTATAGGGATTATCTCCCTCGTTGTTTTCCTTTCCTGTTTTCAAATTCAAAAGAAGTGGTGTAATCTTCATTAAGGACAAGTCGGGCGTTGAACTTTTTGCCTGCCTTACTGGTCAATCCTTTGAGAATGGGTGTACGTCCTATGGTTAGCAAATCCCGGATATGGTCCTCTGTGAGAAGTGTGCCACAAACCTCACGGAAGATATGAAAGTCACAGTCCTCATGTCTGCATTTGGCAACCTTGGCATAGATGCCCACGCTCTCAGTGCCACACTTGGGGCAGCGATAGGTGGGATAAGACTTCTGTTTGGGAGCCAGCGAGAGGAGTTCCTCGCAGATGGTGCCGATGTATGAGTTGATGCCTTGCGCGAATTTCTCCGCCGGCATTTGCCCTGCTTCAATAGCGGCAAGAGCCAGTTCCCAACTACCTGTCATCTCTGCATTGGCAATCTTCTTGTCCTTGACAATCTCATAGACAGCCAAGCCTTTCTCGGTAGGTATGATTACTTTCTTGTCCCTTCGAATATAATTACGAAGGATTAGTGTTTCTATGATGTTGGCGCGGGTAGCAGGTGTTCCTATACCGCATTCCGCCATTGCCTTACGCTTGTCTGACTCCTCCACATCCTTACCTGCATTCTCCATAGCAGAAAGTAAAGTAGACTCCGTATAGAGTGGTTTTGGCTTGGTCTTATGCTCGATGACTTCTGCATCAAGGACTGGCAAGTTTTCTCCCTCTGTCAGGTTTGGTAATGAAGACAAAACCTGTTCATCACCATCTTCTTTCTTTTCAGCTTCCGCTTCTTTACCTTCCTGTACGGTTTTCCAGCCCAAGGAGATTTGTCGGCACGCTTTCCAAGCAAAAGTGCTGTTGCCGTCCGTGAAACGTACCTGCATACGCTCTTCTTCTGAATCGGGAGAAAATGCTTCGATGAAGCGACTGACTACCATTTGATAGATAGTTGTTTCATCTGCCGACATTCCTGAAGGCGTTTCTCCTGTAGGAATAATGGCGTGGTGGTCAGTAATCTTTGCGTTGTCCACCGAATGGCGGTTTAATGGTGTTTCTATCGTTTCTCCTATTTTGCGCAGTAGGGCGGGTATTTCCTCGAAGACATCCTCACTGATGTATCGGCTGCCTGTGCGGGGGTAGGTCGTGATTTTCTTCTCATAGAGGCTTTGGGCTATTGAGAGGGTTTTGTCCGCTGAAAAGCCGTAGCGTCTGTTGGCATCCTTCTGTAAGGCAGTAAGGTCGTACAAGAGTGGTGGCGGTGTACCAGCCACCTTTCTTACGACCGATTCCACTGTAAGCTGGCTCTGACTGCGAAGTGTAGCGAGATCAGTCAGTGCCAATGCTTCACTCTCATAGTCTTTACAGCCAACGGCTTTCAGAGACACGCCCTCTTTCTCTGTAAGGGCGGATATTTTCCAATAGGGTACGGAAGAAAAATCACGATTTTCTATGTACCGACGGCAGACCATAGCAAGAGTCGGGGTCTGTACCCGTCCCAAGGAATAGCCTCCCTTGCGGGCGATAGACAATGCACGGCTTGCATTGATGCCCATGAGCCAGTCGGCTTCGCTTCTTGCCTTGGCGGAATAATAGAGATTGTCGTAATGGCTTCCCGGCTTAAGATTGGAAAGTCCTTCACGGATAGCTTTGTCTGTCAGTGATGAAATCCAAAGACGGTCGAAAGGCTTTCTGCAACCAAGATGTTGATAAATGTAGCGAAAGATCAACTCACCTTCACGCCCTGCATCGGTGGCTACAATGATGCGGTCTGCTTTGTCAAAGCAGGAACGGATGACCTTAAGTTGCTTTAATGCAGCAGGATCTGATACAAATTCCTTGTCCCTGCGCACTTGACGGACGATTAACTGGAAAGGATTGGGACGGATGGGCAGGTCTTCGGCTTTATAGGCTGCAAAACCGTAGGCTTCAGGCATGGCAAGGGTAATAAGGTGTCCCATTGCCCATGTAACGAGATACCCACTTCCTTCCATATATCCATCCTGCTTGTTTGTTGCCCCAACAATGCGGGCTATATCTCTGGCTACCGAGGGTTTCTCGGCGATAATACAGGTAATCATAGTGCTGAATGGTTTTAAGGTTACATTCTACGTCCACGGGACTTTTTCTGCTTGTTCTCGTCCTGCTTTTGCTTCTGCTCGGCAGTAGGCTGTGTCTGTCCCGTTTTCAGCGGTTCTTTCACATTCTTGGTGGCTTCGTTCGTCTTGCCGTGGTTGTTCACGGCTACCTGCGTCTTGTGTTCTTCTGCCACAGCTACGACCTTTTCCTTACCAGCATCCTGCTTCTTGTCAGGATTCCACTTGTAAAAACGTGGGCGGTTCTGCTCCTTGTCCATACGGACGTAGGCATTGAAGGACTTGCCCTCCTTATCGACCATGTTCTTCAAATAGAGTGTGCGACCGCTATCCAAGGCTTCACGCTGCTTCTCAGATAGTTCCAAGCCGCAGAGCTTGTGAGGTACGCCTTGTTGCTGAGCCTGTTTGTGTTCCTGTCGTTCTCTTAAACTCTTGTTATCGCCAAAGATAAACTCAATGCCTTTCTTCTCGGCATTGACCTGAAGCGTGGCATTAAAAGACTTGCCGCTCTTGGCAGTCATACCTTCCACTTTCACGGCTTTGCCTTCCACAAGGTCTTTATACTGAGCGTCAGAAAGGGTAACACCCTTGATTTCCTTGGGGATATTCACACGGTCGGCACGTAAGGCAACAATTTCGTTGGTCTGTGGATCGATGGAGACATAGGCAGAAAAAGCATTGCCGTTCTTGGATGTTACTTCGATTGTCTTACCCAGATTACCCGTAGTGAGTAGTTGTTCTTTCTCTTCGGGAGAGAACTTGTAGCCCATATAGGGGAAGTCGAGCTGTGGCTCCTTGCGTAAAGGGTGGATAGCCAAGCCGACATTGCCGCTATCGTCCGTGCGGAATGCAAGACGTGCTTCGGTGTAGATAGTTGTATCACCAATAGGTACGGCAATAGTAACAAGGTTACTCTTCTGCCAAGAAAGCATCTTTTCTAACTCTCCACTTTGTTCCAGTCGTTCACGGGTAAGACCGAGGTCATTGAGTTGTTTCCAATCAATCTTCGATTCGTCAATGACTGTGGCGTTTTTCTTTTGCGGCAAATAATCTTCAAAGGATACTCCAATCTCTGTCAGCTGCTGTTTGCTTTCTGGCTTTTCACGACTTTGCAACATGGTGCGAAGATTGTCCACACCTTGTTCTACATTGTTTGCCAAAACTTTGTACAGTCCGAAACGAGATGGGTCGTTGAACTGACGGAGAAAATTGCTCATGAAGTTTTTTAGAAGTCCGTCCTTGTTGTTAAACTTCAAGAACGCTGCCTGATTCGCAGCGATTGCTTCGGTGGTTTTAAGGTTACCCTTGTCGTCAATACCAGAAACTACGGAAAGCTTGCCTGCTTCCTTTTCGTTCTTTACTTCCGTGCGGTCTTCCAATACCAGCACATAGTTGTCATTGCTGTTTGATTCCATAATTTGTTACTATTATATGTATAGAGTTTCGAACAACAAAATTATAGTGAAAAATCTTCCAAACTAGTCATGAAGGAAAAATCAGGACATACTAAGATAAAGATAGAAAATATAAAAACGAGGTGTCATTTTATAAGGATTTAAGCATTATCACTGCTGTCCACTTAAACTCAGTAATTGTTCTTTGAAATAGTTGAATTTAGCTAGTTGCAAAGTTTTTCTGAGTCTAAGGATTTGAATTTGTTCCTTTGCAGGGGATCATCAGATTCTGCATATGTATAAAGACAAATACGTTTTCGCTCCGTTAAATAGTGCTTGAAGTTGCGGAATGAGCCAAAATGGTAGCACAGCAGGATGGTCATGATTTCGCTTTTGGACATTTGCCCTTTGCAGTTTCTCATTCGCTTATATCCCTAGTCCATGGGGCGATATGGAGATTTTTAGTTAATTCGGTATCTAAATTCTTGCAGAAGTCATCCAACACACAGAATATTTATGTAACTTTGTCAGTGGTAATCATCACTATATATGTTTGTAAATTGTTGATTTTCAACCATAAATTTGCAAAATAATGGCGAGATTACCAACTTTTTAGGGAATTTTTTTATCTCGAACTGGCATTATTGGAGGGGACTTCCAGAGCTTTGAGCATCTCGGAGAGAACCCGTGCGCTGGCAACGGCACTCTCAAAAGGCACTTTGAAGAAGTTCAGCGGTGTGGGGTGCTTGAACTGCCGCATGAAGTTTGAAAGGAAGTTTTCCAGCGCATTACTGTGCTTGTCGAACTTCAGGAAGCTCTGTTCATGATCGGCGGTGGGCGGAACCGTTTTCAGTCCGCCTTTCTCGTCTGTACCTGCGACGGCTTTGAGATTTTCGTCCTTCTGTTCCTTGACCAAAAGGACTTCTTGGTCTTTGATTTTTTCGTCCATGTTACTATGTATTTAATGGCACCAACAGCGGTGAACGGACAAAAGTAAACCAAAGAAACCGTGTGTGTTAGCAGTTGGAGATAACTGCGTACTTGTGGCGTCGATATGGATAGAAGTGGCTTTTTAGGAAGAATTACCTATCTATATGTTTATGTTGGAAATTCTCCTTTTTGCGTACCTATAATATTCAGAAGACGTAAAGATGAAATTGAAAAATACCCATTTTTGGGTATTGCGAGAAACTGATAGATGCTTTAATTTTGCACGAAATTAAGACGTTGTACTATTCACTATGAGTAAAGACAATCAAACGAGAGAGAGATTACTTCTCTTGGCAAAGAAAGAATTTCTTAGAAGAGGCTTCCAAAAAGTTTCTATGAGGGACATTTCTGCTATTACGGGAATGGCTTTAGGGAATATATACTATTACTACAAGACTAAAGATGAGCTATTCCATGATGTCTTATATCCTGTAGTAGAACAAATTCAACAACTAATAGATAGTCACAATACAGCATCAAAGCTAAACAAGTGTTTTTTTGAGGAAGAACATCATAACGATGCTATTTTATGGCACTTTTCACCCTTAGTTTCTCAAAATAGCGATGAGTTATATCTTTTGTTTTTTGGAGCAAGAGGTTCTTCTTTCGAGAATTATTCAGAGGTGTTAATTCAAAAATTCACAGCTATGGGGATAGAGTATATTCGTAGAATGAAAGAGATTTATCCTGAGATAAATTCAAGTATAGATCCATTTTTTATGCATGTGTATGCGGCAATGCAGGTTTCAGTCATAAAGGAATTTATTCTTCATCGAAAAATTCCCAAAGAGAAGCTACAAACATTTTCGGAAACCTATTCGAGTTATACGAAAGCCGGATGGAAGTATTTAATGAGAGTCTGAGAAATCAGACTCTCATTTTTTAGTACAAAATCAAGAAATCGTCCTATATAAAAATTGAAACCTATAACATACTGTCATGAATCAAAATTTATTTGACGCTATAAAGCGTTATGCAGGTGAAAAGTCATCATTCATTCCCATTGCAATGTTTCTTTCGGGATTGAGTGCCGTGTGTAGCATGTTCCCTTATCTATATATATATTACATTATAGACGAGGTAATTTCTCACATACACGAAGGGGAATATCCTTCCGTAATCAGTCAATATGCATATTCTGCATTAGCTTTCGCCTGCGGTGGAATCTTTTTCTATTTTCTATCTCTTACCTTTTCCCATTTGGGTGCTTTTCGAATAGAACGGGAAATGAGATATCAGGCTATGAAGAGAATTCTTTCATTTCCTCTTGTTTTCTTCAATCAGAACACAACAGGGAAAATACGCAAAATCATTGATGACAACGTGAGTATCACACATAGTTTTGTGGCACATCAGTTACCGGATTTAGTTGCAGCAATAACAATGCCTATTGTTTTTATTGTCGCTTTATTTGTTTTCGATTGGAGATTCGGAGTTGTAACTCTTTGCTTATTGCTTTTGAGTGCCTTTTTCATCAAACGTATGATGGGAGGAGAAAAAAGCAATAGTATGAGACAATATATGAATGCTCTTGAAGACATGAATACGGAAGCGGTAGAATATATCAGAGGAATACCTGTGGTAAAAACATTCCAGCAATCTGTTTTCTCATTCAAAGGATTTCACGATGCCATTTTGAGATATAGGGATTGGGCATATAAATATGCATTGAGTTGCTGTAATCCTATGCGAGGGTTCATTCTATCAATACAAGGTATGTCCATAGCTTTTGTTTTCCTGTTTGTCCTATTGCTAAAATTAGGATATTCAAGTGCAGCCCTAATCAATCCCTTTATTTTCTATGTGATATTCACTCCCCTATGTGTCGTTATAATGAATAAGATAATGCATTTAGGAGAAGCTGCCAGTCTTGCAAGAGAAGCAATAGACAGAATTGGCAATCTTTTGTCTCATCCTACACTACAAGAAGTTGCGACAGATAAAGAGTATATTCCTACGGACTTTTCCGTAACCTTTGAAAATGTGAGTTTCTCATATACGGATGATCAATCTCAAGAAAAAAAGAAACAAGCTGTAAACAATGTCAGCTTTACCATTCCGCAAGGAAAAACGGTAGCATTGGTAGGAGCTTCGGGCGGAGGAAAATCAACCATAGCCAAACTTATACCTCGCTTTGCTGATGTCAATTCAGGCTGTATTAAAATTGGCGGTATTGACATTCGGAATATTTCGAGCAAAAACCTGATGTCCTACATTACTTTCGTTTTTCAAAGTTCGAAGTTATTCAAGATGAGTTTATTGGATAACATAAGATATGCTAAGCCTAATGCGACAATAGAGGAAGTCAATAAAGCTTTAGCTATAGCCCAGTGTAAGGACATCATAGAAAAAATGCCCGATGGGTTGAATACTATTATTGGGACAAAGGGAGTTTACTTGTCCGGTGGAGAACAACAGCGAATCTCTCTCGCAAGGGCTATACTGAAAGATGCACCTATCATCATTCTTGATGAAGCAACGGCATTTTCCGATCCTGAAAATGAACATCTATTCCAGCAGGCGTTTTCCGCAATAACACAAGATAAAACAGTACTTACAATTGCTCATAGGCTATCCACTATCAAAGACGCAGATAGCATCATTGTAGTCAAAGACTCTGAGATAAAAGAGATGGGTACGCACTCGGATTTGGTAGCACAAAATGGTGTGTATGCAAGTATGTGGGCAGAATATCAAAAATCAATTAGTTGGAAAATATAAGATAAAATAATCATGCTAAAATATTTAGAAAAAAAGTTCGCACTAACAAATAAAGGAGCTGTCCAGTTATTGAAAGGAACATTGTTGTCGGCTCTGTTAGACCTTTCGTTCATGTTGCCAATAGGTCTTGTAGTTTATGTTCTGACTACTACTATTGAATACTTATCTAAAGATATATATCATTTTGAAGTCCCTATAATCTTTTATGTCGGAACTGGAATACTATTGTTATTTGTAATGGGAGTAGTCGCCAAAGCTCAATACAAAAGTGTTTATGTCAGCACTTACTATGAAAGTGCCAATAGACGTATTCACCTTGCAGAAAAACTGCGTCGCCTACCCCTTTCATTCTTCGGTAAAAAAGATTTATCCGATTTGACCAATACAATAATGTCAGATTGTGCAGATTTGGAGAAGGCTTTTTCACATGCCATCCCCCAATTATTCGGTTCTACCATTGCTCTTATTATAATGTCTATCCCTCTGTTTATAACCAGTTGGCAACTGGCGTTGTCTTTGTTGTGGGTTATACCGGTAGCATTTATTTTGATATTAGGAACCAAACAGATTCAAAAGAAATACAATCATGTGCATTTTGAGGAGAAAAGGAAAACCTCAGATTTGCTTCAAGAGGGATTAGAAAGTATACACGAAATTAAGTCTGCCAATGGAGAAAAACGTTATTTGGATGGATTGGACGAACAATTAGCAATAGCAGAAAGAACCCAAATAAAATCTAACTTATTAGGGGCACTCATCGCTAATTCTGCTCAGTTAGTTTTGAAATTAGGACTCGTAACTTTAGTCATTGTTGGAACAGCATTATTGACAAAAGGAGAAATATCCCCAATGTTATTTTTTATGTATCTGATAGTCGCTTCCAGAATATTTGATCCGGTTATTTCCATATTCGAATACATTGCACATATCACAAATGTAAATAGCCAAATAACCCGAATGAATGAGATTATCAATTATCCCATTCAAGATACTGCACGGAATATTACTCCTACTCATTTTGAAATAGAGTTTAAGGATGTAACATTCGGATACAATAGAACTGATTCAATTCTGAAAGATGTGTCCTTTACTGCCAAACAAGGAGAAGTTACAGCATTGGTCGGTCCGTCCGGAAGCGGCAAAAGTACAGTTGCAAAGTTAGCAGCCCGTTTCTGGGATGCCAATTCGGGCACAGTTACCATTGGAGGCATTCGTGTGGAGGATTTTGATTCAGAGGAATTGCTGAAATACTATTCTATCGTCTTTCAAGATGTGACCCTTTTTAATACATCCCTGAAAGAAAACATTAGAATAGGAAAAAAGGATGCGACAGACAAAGAAATCATGGATGCCGCACATGCTGCAGGATGTGATGAGTTTATAAAGCGTCTACCGAATGGTATTGATACGATTGTCGGCGAAAATGGAACCACGATTTCCGGAGGTGAAAGACAGAGAATATCTATCGCCAGAGCATTGTTAAAAGATGCTCCCATTATATTGCTTGATGAAGTATCCGCCTCTTTGGATGTCGAAAATGAAACCAAAATCCAAGAAGCGATATCCTGCCTGACAAAAAACAAAACCGTAATTATTATAGCTCATAGAATGCGTACGATATCAAATGCCAATAAGATCGTAGTTCTTGAGGCTGGGCGTGTCGTACAATGCGGAAATCATAATGAACTGATAAATCAAGATGGTATATATAAACAAATGGTACTGCTCCAATCTAAGAAATAAACGACAATGAGAAGAAATAGTATTGCCAAACAACTCTCTTGGGTCTACCGGGTCTCATTGATTTTTATTGCTTTGACGTTTGTTGAAAGCATGGTTATGGCACAATCAAATGAAGATCTTTATGAGTGTTGTGGAGTTGTGAAGGATAAGAAAACAGGGATTCCATTGGAAGGGGTTTCTGTATGTTGCAAGATGCAAAAAAACGGAACAACAACGAACAGCAAGGGAGAATTTACATTAAAACTACCCTTAGGGAAACATGAACTTTTGTTCTCCTATATTGGCTACGAGGATGAGAAAAAGCTTTTGGAATGTCGAAAGGTTACAAAATCGATTACTGTCTTTCTTACAGAAACTTCCTCCTCTTTGCATGAAGTAGTCGTTGTGGGGAAAAGCAAGGAGCAAAGGATGCGAGAATCGACAATTCCCGTTTCTGTAATTTCAGCAAAGGACTTACAGGGTACTGTAAGTAATGCCAACGAAATACTCGCCAAAACTGTAGGTGTTACAGTAAGGAACGGAGGCGGTGAAGGAAGTTCGGCGAGAATATCTGTCAGAGGACTTGAAGGAAAGCGTATCGGGGTGTTTGTTGACGGTCGTCCCATGAATGAGAACAGCGACTACGCCGATATAAATGATTTCCCTTTAGATATGATAGAAAGAATTGAAATCTACAAGGGCATTGTACCTGCATGGTTAGGCGGAAACTCCGTAGGAGGAGCGATAAATATCGTTCTGAAAGAGTTTCCTCCCGGTTATTACGACATTGCTTACGGATATTCGTCTTTCAATACACATAAGTTCAATTCTGTAGTGAAGCATAATGAGGAAAAGTTGGGACTTTTATTTGGTATTGGAATTGGATATACGTATTCCGACAATAATTACATGATGGATTCTCCCTATTATGACAATTTAAAAGTCAAGCGTAACCATGATCAGTACAAGAAGTTGCTCACTGGCTTTGGAGTGAAAGCTTTTAAGTGGTGGTTCGACGAAGTCGAAATCGAAATAGGACGTATTCATAGCCAGAAACAGATTCAAGGGATAGAATATGACATTCGGCAGGCTCATACAGATATCAAGAGCTATATGGGTAAACTTCATTTGGACAAAACAGACTTCCTTATAAAGAATTTGGACTTGAAATCGGATTTCATGTATTCGTATGGCAACACCTCTTTCGTGGATACGGCTACGATTCGTTATCAATTTGATGGAACACCGTTCCCTTGCCCTTCTCCTTATGGAGGAGAAGTTGGGCGCTATCCATCTCAGGCACAGAATCGGAAACATGGATTCATGAGTAAAATAAATCTGAATTACATGTTTGCCCGTCAGCACACGTTAAACTTCAATTCTCTTGTCAATTATGCTTATGGCATTCCTAAAGACGTGGTGAGAGACGTCGCCTTAGGGTACAAAAACAGCTTTGATACTCACATGACAAGTGCTACGCATGGTTTGTCCTATGAATACAAGACAAAAAACAGCCGCCTGATGAACGTATTGGCTGCCAAGCATTATTTCTATAACACGCATACCACAATAGTAAATCCGTTAAAAAAGCAAGACCGTTATCAACAAGTACATTGTAAAAAACATGATTTGGGAGTCAGTGAGAGCGTACGCTACCAATTGTTCCCCTCTATTTTCTTAAAAGGGAGTTTTTCTTATGATGTGCGCCTTCCTTCGGAGGAAGAATTATTGGGCGACGGCTGGGTGATAGAACCATCCACAAACTTGACACCGGAACATAGCAGAAGTGCCAATGTTGGTTTGATTTTTAATCGGACAATCTCAAGCGGGAATAATCTTCAGATGGAATTGAATGGCTTCTATACTTATCTGACGGATATGATCCGATTTGTCGGAGGTCCGATACGCTCCCATTATGAGAATTTTGGAGAAATGAGAATGACAGGAATAGAGTATGAAATGAAAGCAGACATTAACCGTTGGCTATATGGTTATGGAAATATAACCTATCAAGACTTGCGCGACACGAGAAAATACGAACCGCTAACTCAAAATCCCAATCCAACCAAAGGAGACAGAATGCCCAACATACCCTTTTTGATGATGAATGGAGGGCTGGAGTTCCACAAAGAAAATTTGTTTGGAGGCAAAGGGCAAAACACACGAATAATGACTGATTTTTCATATATCCACGAATATTACTACGATTTCAAGCAGAGTAATTATCAGGAAAGAAAAATCCCCACCTCCTTTACTGTCAATTTAGGAATTGAACACAGTCTTTGGAGTGAGCGACTCTTTATCTCCAGCTACATTAACAATCTTACAAACGCAAAGATTATGTCGGAGTTTAATCGCCCTCTCCCCGGAAGAAATTTCGGACTGAAAATTCGATATGTACATCGTTAGAAGATTTTTTAACTCAATTGTTTAATATAAAATTTAAAATTATGATTAAAAACAACTTTTTCAAATTCACGCTTGCAGCTTGTGCAATGCTTGGTTTTGTGGGATGCAGCAAGGATGAACCAAATCCTACCCCGGAACTGTTAAAAGGAGACATCGCCGTTTCCTTCAATATGGTAAATCCTGACGGCAAATCAGGGAGCGTTCATGTAAAACTGATTGATGGCATAGAAGCCAAGCATGTAGACAATGCAAATGCTTTCTATGGAGGATTCATGTCTGGAATGTTCGGGCATAAAAATAGCATTTATGTATTCCCCGCTTATATGGGCGGAGACAAGCCAGAATTGTCCAAGTACAACCGTAATAACGGTAAACTCGAACCAGCAGGAAAACTCCCTCTTCCGCCACAAGCTTCCGCCGCTTGCATGGAGATTCTCAACGAGAATAAGGCTTATGTATCATTGCAGGCGTTGGGCAAACTGTTGGTATTCAATCCAACCACCATGCAGCAAATCGGGGAGATTGATCTCAACGGCTGTATTCCCGACCTGAAGGATGAGAATGGAACCATTGTCAAGAATCCAAGTCCCGGTGCAATGATTATCCGAGATGGAGTGCTATTTGTCGCTTTGGATGCGATGGTGGGTGAATATTGGCTACCTTCAGAAAAGCGACCTTTTTCAGACATGGCTGTTATTGATACTAAAACAGATAAACTTGAGAAGGTCATTACGGAAAAAAGCAGCGGCATCGCTTTCCCATCCCGTCCTATTGACCGCAAAACAATCTTTATGGATGAGCAAGGGGATATTTACATTGCCTGCATGGGAGGATTCGGATATAAACCAATAGATGCAGGATTCTTGCGAATCAAGAAAGGAACGACAGAGTTCGATCCCAGTTATCATTGGGTTATCAGTAAACAACCTTTAGAAGGTTTCTCTGTCAGTCCTAAATATATTCCTGCATGCCGATATATCGGTAATGGCAAAGTATGCGCCTATGTGTTTGTCAAGGAAAGTAACCAGTCTATAGGACACATTGACTTGGCTTGTGTTCCCGTAATGATGGATTTGAAGTCCAAGACTATGAAGCGAATCAACATCCCTATTTCCAGTGGATATTCGGTTGCCATTGAGAAGTACAAAGACAAGGTTCTGTTTGGTAACATGAACGAGAAAGACAAAGGCATATACATATACGACCCTAAAACAAATACGGCAAGCGACAAGGCTGTTATTACGACGGAAGGACAGGCTTGGCAAATGCACTATTTCGGAGAATAAGCTATTTAGAATATATATTCTGTTTGCGGCAAGGGCAATCTGTCCAATATCCTTATATAGAGAACATATCCGTATCTCTAAGAATGATATCATTAGGACGGTTTGTCCTTCATTCTTTTTATTGCTTACAATATATGAATATAAAAAGGCTCATACAAACAACAACATTTGAACAACTCATTTCAAGTGATTTGACAGCAACCCAAACAAGGGCTGTTTGTGATAGTTTGATCGAAAATGTAATAAGACTAAGCGACACGGAAAAAGATCCACAGTCTTTATTTCGGACTCTTTGTTACACTCGTTTCCATTTGCAAACAATCTGCGAAAAGAGCGGATTAACAACGGAGATGGGGAAAAAATGTATCAGAGCTGCTATACGTCATTGACAAGGAGTTAGAATTATGGTATATGCGAATGCAAGGAGTTTTATCTTTATCACCTCCGAATCTGCGATCCAATTCCTTCTGTATTCGTTGGACAGCTAAGGCAACCGACTTAGTTGAACTCCTTTATGCTCTCGACACCTGCGACTGTATCAATGATGGAGAAATAGGTGTGGAGGAATTAGCTTATGTTCTTTGTGAAATCTTTGGAGTGGAGATAAAGAACTGCTACAATGTCTATATGAACATGAAACGCCGCAAGGATGACAGCCGTACCTACTTTCTTGATGAACTCCGTGAGAAGCTGAACAAGCGTATGGTGGAGAGTGACCTGAAAGGTGGCAAGTTCAAGAAACGGTAAATCAAAAGGGAGATACTCCGCCAGAGTATCCCCCTTTGTCTTATTCTTTGATAAGCAGTTCCAATTTCTTGGCTATGTCCTCTGAGGTTGGAAGCACTTGTTTTCGTATTTAATGCATTATGAGAAAATAGGCTATAATATTAATATACTCAATTTTAAACGAAATCGTTGTGAGATTTACAGAGATCATACCTTTGATTCTTATTGGGAATAATCAAATCCATAATTAATGATGTATAGATGAAAGGATTACATTTTGATTAAATGAGCAAGCTTCGGATCATTCTTAATACGCATAATCTCTGAATCAACTAACGAGAGAATTTCTTCCTTGACTTTGTGATAGTTAGCTTCGATGGTCTCTTTGAGATTATCGGAGCCATCTTCGTTTGTAAAGTCTGCAATCGTGGGAATTGGTTCGTAGGTCTTTGTTTCTGCAGATACCTTGGCACTATCCACCACAATCTCTGCATGAAAAATCTTCTGGTCGATGCGTTCATCAAAGTTGTCTGACACGGCACCCACGAACATTCCTTGTGTAAGGTTGCTTATTTTCGATGCAGGGATAAGGCTATCCATCTGGGTGGAAATGGAAGTGGACTTATCGTTACGGTTGATGGTCATGGACTGCCGTTGTTGAAGTACCTTGCCGAAACGTTCTGAAAGCGTTTTAGCAGTTTCTCCAACCACCTGTCCACTGAACACATTTCCCACGGTGTTCTGTATCACCTTGCTCTCCTTGTCGCCATAGTCTCGGGTAAGCTGCGAGAAATCCTGAAAGCCCAAACACACAGCCACCTTGTTACTTCTTGCAGTGGCAATCAGATTGTCCAAGCCACGGAAGTAGATAGTCGGCAACTCGTCAATGATAACCGAACTTTTTAGTTGTTTCTTCTTGTTGATAAGTTTCACGATACGACTGTTATACAGACCGAGGGCTGCCGAATAGATATTCTGGCGGTCGGGATTATTACCGACAACAAGCACTTTCGGCTCGTTGGGATTGTTGATGTCAAGCGAGAAATCATCACCTGTCATCACCCAATAGAGAGCCGGAGAAATCATACGTGATAGCGGTATCTTGGCACTGGCAATCTGTCCCTGCAACTGATCCTGTGCTCCACCTTCCCATGCGTCCATAAAAGGAGAAAGATAGTTGGCAAGTTCATCGTAGGAAGTGAGTATCGGGAATATCTGTGCATAGGGACGATTCAGAAACTCTATAGCGTGAGGAAAGGTACAATACTTTCCGTTCTCATAGATTTTGAGGAACCAGATGATGGCGGCGAGCAAGATAATCGGTGACTCCACAAAGAAATCTCCCTGCTTTTGTATCCACGAGCGATTCAGATTGAGCATGATGGTGTAGGCACTCTCGTAAGCGTCCGATATATCCGTCATAAAGGCAGGATTGATAGGATTGCAGCGATGCGACTTTCTCGGATCGTCAAAGTTGATTACATAGAACTGTGGCTTCACCTTGTATGCATCCAAGTGATTAAGTAGGTGATTGTAAGCTATCTCTGAAAGGTCGGGAAATTTATAATCGTAGATATACATGGCAAAGCCTTTCTCTATCTGCTGCTTGATGTAGTTGTTTACGATAGCATACGACTTACCCGAACCCGGTGTGCCGAGTACCATTGAAGCACGGAAGGGATTGACCACGTTAATCCATCCCTTGTTCCATTTCTTCTTATAGTAGAAGCGTGTAGGAAGATTGACGGAGTATTCATTTTCCATCAACCGTGTTTCCTGCATGAAACTCTCATTCTCCGTGTTAAACACATCGTCCATCAGGTTGTTTTTGAGTAGTCGGCTCATCCATACACCTCCCATCAGCAGGAAGATATAACCCACGGACAGTGTGAAGATATATAGAGTAGCTGCCCCAACCTTGCCGATGGGCAGTGCCAGCAGCCACCAATTGAGAAAGAAAAAGACGAAGCCTGAGAAAAGCACCGTCCAAACCTTTGGCCAAGTGATTTTCTCCTCCTTCACGCCTTTTGTCCCAAGGCAAGACAAGGCAAGGAAAACCACACAAAAGAGTTTTGTCCAAAGGATGGATGAAAACAATCCTGTGGTACGCTGGAAATTCATCAGTATCTTATCAATGATTCCAAGCGTAAAACCCCAGACATAAAAAGCCTCGTAGCAGAACCAATAACAGTTAATAAGGAGAAATATCACTGATATACCTCTCATAAAGTCCATGACTTTACCTAATGCCCTTAAATCATCTTCTTGTGCCATAATCGTTTTGTTTTTGGGGAGCCTCCCCCAACTCCTCCGAAGGGAGGGGAGATAGAAATGCTCGTTTATTTAATGTTTTCTACGCCTAAGTTTTATCCTACTCTGCCTGCGGAGTTTACGCTGCCATGCCGCCTCCTTCCAGTCATCGTTGCCCATAGGTTGGAAAGAACCGTCTGCCATATCCTCGATAAGTTCATCGATGAGATTGTCGGCGTTCTCCCTATCTGATTGCAAGGATTGAACGGTTGGCGATGCTTCTAGACGAACAGACGGATTACCATACAGCGCTTCATCCAAGAATAGGTTGTGCGTAGGATTGGAGAAATAGGTATTAAATACATTGGCGGCATATCCCTTGCCTAATCGAGAACCATTAAGCGCAATGCCCGTTTTATCATCAATAAAGGTAATGCCATAGATGCGCCCGCTTTCGTTCTTTCGGATAAACACGCGCAAGCCTTGTTCCTCCAATTGTTGCCGAAATTCTTCCGCTGTTAGGGGAGAGGTACGCATTGTTTGTAACACCTTGTTCCTGACGCTTGGTATCAGAGATTTGACAGCTTGTCTTGATTTCTGCATTCTGTTCTGTACGGCAGTATAGCCCACACCACGACCGATGTCCGATGCGTTGATGGGTGTGCTTATTTTGTTGCCTTTATCATTGGTCGGGACATAAACAAGCCCATCGTATTTCTTTCCCCGAAACTCAGTCTTTATTTCTTCTACGGCAAGGTTATATTTGCCCAAAATGGCATTCAGTTCGCCCAAAGAACAGAAACGATAATGCCTCAGAATCGTGCGGACAACACTTGCGACCTGCTCCTTGATATTTCGTTTTGTGGTATCCACCTTGGGCGTTTCTGTTACGGTTTTCTCGCTAACCTTTGAACTTGGAATGAGACCAAACCTCTTTTCCAAGGCATCGGTAATCTTCTTGCTCCTTCGCTTCTCGAAGCGGTCGTTGATTTTCTTTCCTTCACTATCCACTCGAAGCGATACGATGTGTATATGCTCACGGGTAATGTCGTTGTGTTTGAAGACGATATAGGGCTGTTTGCCATAACCGAGTGTCTCCATATACTCCTTGGCAATCTGCGTGAGTGTTTCATCGGAGAGCTTCTCGTCCGGGTGCGGATTGAGGGAGCAATGGAATACCGTTTTCTTCGTCCTGCATTTCTTCGGTATCAGAGCCTCCATATCGGCAAATACTTCCTCCATTGTATAACGACCTTCCTTGTTTTGATACAACTCAGCAGCAAGGAGAATACTCGCTTCCCCTTTCTCCACCTTTTTGAAGTTGTAGCCGAGTGCTCCTCCAAGGTTTTCCGTGGCAGATATTTTAGCAATCATTTTTTGCGGTAATCTATCGTAAGACTGATAGCCTGCTCTTGCAAGGTGATAATTTGAGTCGATAAATGCTCCAACTTTTCAAGCAGAATCTGTGCAGTCTTCACGCTGTGATAGCTGTTAATGGCACGCACGGTTTGGTTATAGAGTACACCAATTTTATGGATTTGTGCCGTCAGTTCGGAGAGTTTACGGTAGTATTCCACGGCGGATTTATCCACCATAATGACCTTGAAACTCTCTCCAAGAATACGCCCACGCACAAAATCCGACTTGGTTTCTGCGCCCGAACGCTGAAACAAATCAATCGCCCGTTGCTGGTCTTTCGGGTTAGGAAGACGCACATGCCAGTTGTCCCAACGCGGCTTTTCTGCAGTTTTTCGTTCTGAACCGTGTTCCGTTTCCTTTTTCATATCTGTTTTATCTTCTAATTACGACTTTGGAGGAATTTATCTCCCCTTCGGGGCAAGGGTCTTTGTGGTACAACTGTAAGTTTGTGTTACAAAGACACACCTTGCCAATATCAAGAGATGATGCAATAGAAGCATCCACCTTTCAGGGTGTCCGCTTCGGGGAGATTAGCTCCATGTTCTCTATCTGCCTGCAAAGTTACGGTGGATTTTTAAATATCTCATTATCAGCCATTATCACTCTTTTCCATTATTTATCCTTGTACTTCTATGACATAAAAATATCTATCGAAAAAGCTTTTATTTTGCAGATAAAACGAACGGAATATCGTTCGATAAAACTATTAAAAGAACGATATGACGAACTCTATTTCAATAGTTCAATATATCGTCAGATAGAACTATCGAGATGTCGACAAATCGACAAATCGAACGATCGATAATTCGATATTTCGACAGATAAAAGAATTAATAATTCGTTCTGACGATTAGTTTAACGAGCTACCATTCGAATTATAGTTCAAACGATTAAAATATCTATAGTATGGAACAGATACAAACATCGCCCATATTTCTGGGCTTTTCCTCTCAAAAGGGAGGTGTTGGCAAAAGCACTTTGGCGGAGATAGTCAGCAGCATTCTTTACTACGAAAGAGGCATTCGCCTTTTTGCAGTAGACTGTGACTTGTCTCAGGATTCTTTCTATAAACTCCGTGAAAGGGAAAAGGCTTGCATTGAAAGTGATCCACAGCTTTCTCAGCAGATGAGACAACATTTCTCTTCTTTGAAGCGTACAGCCTACCGCATACTCAAAGCTGCACCTAAGGAGGCAATAGCAACGGCAAGCGAGTATATCAGTAATCATCCATCAGAGAAATTCGATTTGGTCATCTTTGACTTTCCCGGTCATGCGGGTACCAGCGACCTTCTGCAACTCTCGCTGGATATGGACTATATCCTTTCTCCCTTAGAGCCAGACGTGCAGTCGATGGTTGCCTGCCTCACCTATATCAAGGCGGTAAACGATTTGGGCGTATCCATGTCGAGTGCCCGTATCAAGGAAGTCATTCTTCTATGGAACAAAGTTGACCGCAGGGTTAAGAACACGCTCATTGAATACTACAGCAAGTATATCAAGAACGAAGATTATACGCTGCTTAACCAAAACATCTATGCCACCCACCGTTTCAGCCATGAATTGGAGCAATACGGATTTCGTGGGGTATTCCGCTCCACTTACCTTCCTCCTAATAAAGCCTTACGGACAGGGACTGGTATTGATGAGCTGATAGAAGAATTACTTACCCATATTCAAATTAAATAAGACAGCATTATGGCAAACATACAGGAACAACGGCAAAAACTGGAAGCCAAGCTCAAGGAGATGGCTGAAGAAGGGGTGATGAAGACTCCTCCCAAGGAAACGCTGGCTTTTGACCCACCTGATGAGGAAGAAGATATGAAAACAGAGGTCAGTGTCAACCAAAAGGAAAAACCGCATCTGGTAAAGGAGGTTGTGTCTACCTCGGAAAATAAGCAGGATAAGACTTTGTATAAAAGCCACGAGAGAGGAAATGAAAAATGTGTGGGAACATCCCAGATTTCCTTAGACGACTACCGCACACGCTTTTTACAGTCAGTCCGCCTCCGAGAGCGGACCAATTTTACTATGAGTGCTGAAACACTCCAAGTGCTAAAAAACGTCTTGCAGGACTTGGGCGAACGGGTGTCAATGGCATCCTACATTGACAACATCCTGCGTGAACACCTCAAGGAGCACAAGGAACTGCTCAATAATGCCACAGCAAAGCATCGACGAAAGGTAGCAATAGATTTTTGAACAAAGAACCAACGATATATAAAAATCACCATTATGCAAACGATACTATTCAACATACTTCTGTTTCTGATAGCGGTATGGGTATTCATTGGAATACTCTTCCTCTGGCAACAATTCCGCATGGCGTGCCGCAAATTGGAGAAAGCATGTGAAAAGAAAAATGAACAGGAACAAAAACAGAGAGTGCCTTCTGTTACCCAAGACCAAATTGAGCAGGCACAGCAAATGCTTGTCGGCAAAAGCAAATCATACGGGGAACGCTATGCCGAAATCACAAAAGAGATTACGGAAAACTCTCAAAAATTCCCCGAAGTTCCCGCTGCTTCCTCCTCTGAAAATCCAGCCGATAATCCCGATACCTTTGCAGAACAAAGCTCACAGGTGTCCAAAGAAAAAGAAGTAGAAGGTACAGAAGAGGACAATGAAATGCAGGTTGACTACACAATGGACGAAACTGACGAAGACGCAATTGTCCGTGAGGAACTGCAGATTGCAGACGATTCTCTGCCTGAAGTATCACCGTCCAGCATCCTCGCAAGGGACATTATCCGTGTCAACGGCTGGCATAGGAATGACGATGAACTTGATAAGGTAGATGAAGACAAGGTGCAGGACACGTTGCAAAGCATACGGGGCACACAGCTCATGGACTATATCAAGGAGGCAACGCTCAAGCAAGAGAAAGACCATCAAAAGCTGCTTGCTGCCATTCGCAAGGCGGAAGAACTGGACTTAGAGGAAAGTAATATAAACTCTTCTTCTGACTTTGAAACGGACTCAAACGTAGAGAGCAGCAACAGCGATGTTTCGGAAGAAGCCGAACTTCCACTGTCATATTATCTGTAAACTAATGTTCTTACTCATATTATAAAATTGTAAAGTGATGCGGGGGTGGCTCAAAAGTAAAACAATCAACCAATATCTGTCATACGATAAAACCGAGCTACCCCTTGCCACTTTCACCCTAAAAAGAAAATAATTTGTTTAACAACTTAAAATAAAAACAGCAATGAACAACAAAAAGAAAATCACAATGCTGCTCCTGATGGCTGCCGCCACCGTAGGAGCTTATGCGCAGGGCAATGGAATGGCGGGTATCAACGAAGCCACGAAAATGGTAACCTCCTACTTTGACCCGGGTACAAAACTTATCTATGCCATCGGTGCCGTGGTGGGCTTGATAGGAGGAATAAAAGTCTATAACAAGTTCAGTTCGGGTGACCCCGATACGAGCAAGACTGCAGCCTCTTGGTTCGGTGCGTGTATCTTCCTCATCGTGGCTGCCACCATCCTACGTTCTTTCTTCTTGTAACAATGGCTGAGTGGGAAATCAACAAAGGTGTAGGTCGGACGGTAGAGTTCAAGGGTTTGAAGGCACAGTATCTTTTCCTCTTTGCGGGAGGGCTGCTGGCTGTCTTCTTTCTCGTGGTCATTCTCTATCTCTGTGGAGTGAGCCAGATAGCCTGTCTGGTCATAGGCATAGTGGGTACCACCCTCGTGGTGTGGCAAACGTTTGCCATGAACCGAAAGTATGGGCAATACGGACTCATGAAAAAGGGAGCCGTGAGAATGCACCCACGCTACCTTTTGAACCGCCGGACGGTCTATCACCTTATCCGTAACCTTCAACCCAAAAGAAAGAAGCAATGAGAAACAAAAGCAAGATAACTACCTTGGAATCGAAGTTTCCCCTGCTCTCCATCGAGCAGGGCTGCATGGTGAGCAAAGATGCTGACATTACGGTGGCTTTCCGTGTGGAGCTGCCCGAACTCTTTACCGTCACTTCTACAGAATACGAAGCAATGCACTCTGCCTGGCATAAGGCTATAAAGGTGCTACCCAATTACAGCATCGTACACAAGCAGGACTGGTTCATAAGGGAGGACTATCAAGGCAAGCTCTCCGATGGCGGACTGAGCTTCCTTGCCCGTTCCTCTGAACGGCACTTCAACGAGCGTCCGTATCTCCACCACTCAGTCTATCTCTTCCTTACCAAGACGAACAAGCAGCGTATGGCACAGCAGAGTAATTTTTCTTCGCTCTGCCGTGGACACCTGCTACCAAAAGAGATTACCAACAAGGACGAGGTGATGAAGTTCATGGAAGCAGTGGACCAGTTTGAGCGAATCATTAACGATACCGAGCAAATAAGGATTGTCCGCATGACTGAAGAAGAGTTGGTTGGCACAAATGAAAAGGGCGGTCTCTTGGACCGTTATTTCTCCCTCTCGGAAGGAGGACACGCGTCTTTGGAGGACATCCGTCTGGGCGCAGACCTTGTGCGTGTGGGCGACAATCAGCTGTGCCTGCATACGCTTTCCGATACGGATGACCTACCGACAACGGTGAGCACGGACAGCCGATATGAACGGCTTTCCACTGACCGATCGGATTGCAGGTTGTCCTTCGCCGCTCCCGTGGGTTTGATGCTGCCGTGTAACCATATCTATAACCAGTATATCTTCATAGAGGACAGCGATGCCAACTTGGAACGCTTCGAGAAGCAGGCAAGGAACATGCACTCGCTGGCACGCTACAGCCGTAGCAACCAAATCAACGAGGAGTGGATACAGGAGTATCTCAATATCGCCCACTCACAGGGATTGACCTCTATCCGTGCCCACTTTAACGTGCTGGCATGGAGCAGCGATAAGGAAGAACTTCGCCAGATCAAGAATGACGTAGGCTCTGCACTTGCTCTTATGGAATGCCACCCTCGCCACAACACCATTGATGCGGCAACGCTCTATTGGGCGGGCATTCCCGGCAATGCGGCAGACTTTCCCGCAGAAGAGTCATTCTATACTTTCATCGAGCCTGCCCTCTGTTTCTTTACAGCAGAGACAAACTATAAGGATTCGCTCTCACCCTTTGGTATCAAGATGGCAGACCGCCTTTCGGGAAAGCCCGTCCACCTCGACATCTCCGACCTGCCGATGAAGCGCGGCGTGATTACCAACCGTAACAAGTTCATCTTGGGTCCTTCGGGCAGTGGTAAGTCTTTCTTCACCAACCACATGGTACGCCAGTATTACGAGCAAGGGGCACACGTCCTCTTGGTTGATACGGGTAACTCGTATCAAGGCTTGTGTGAACTCATCCACCGCAAAACCAAGGGTGAGGACGGGGTCTATTTC
>NZ_GG704780.1:768535-771497 GCF_000160535.1 Hallella bergensis DSM 17361
CTGCTACGCTCAACCTATGACGAGATGATGCCGCTCTGTGCCCAGATGACAGGCATTGCCAAAGGCATTGCGGGCTTGGGTGCACTCTTTTATATTGCCCTTCGGGTGTGGGCTTCCATTGCCCGTGCCGAGGCGATAGACGTTTTTCCACTTCTCCGACCCTTTGTCTTAGGCTTTTGCATCATGTTCTTCCCGACCGTTGTACTGGGTACGATGAATGCCGTACTCTCACCTGTGGTGCAGGGAACGGAGATGATGGTACATCAGCAGGAAGGCAACTTGGCGGAACTGACCGCAAAAAGGGATAAGCTGCAGGAGGAAGCCTACCTCAGGAATCCCGAGACGGCTTATTTGGTTTCCAACGAAAAGTTCGACCAGAAGATAGAGGAAATGGGCATTATCGGTCCGGAAGATGCCGTGACGATTGCGGGGATGTATGCCGAGCGTGCCGCCTATCAGACCAAGCAATGGTTCATGAAACTTGTTCACGACTTTTTGGAATTGCTGTTTCATGCTTCGGGACTCATCATCGACACGCTTCGCACCTTTATTCTGATTGTCCTTTCGATACTCGGACCTATCGTGTTCGGCATAGCCGTATGGGATGGTCTTGCAGGCTCACTTACGGCATGGTTCTCACGCTATATATCGGTCTACCTGTGGCTGCCTGTCAGCTCTATTCTTACGGCACTGCTTACCAAGATGCAGGTGTTGATGATGCAGAAAGACATCGATGCGCTCAGCGATCCGAACTATCTGCCTGATTCGGGAACGTGGTATTACATCGTCTTCTTCCTTATCGGTATTGTAGGCTACTTCTGTGTACCTACCGTGGCAGGTTGGATTATTGAAGCTGGTGGCGGTATCGGCTCCTACGGACGCAATGTCAACCAGACTGCACAGCGTGGCGCTCAAGGTGCATATACCGGCGGCAAGGCTGCCATGGCAGGCGCAGGTGCCGCTGTGGGAAATGTCGGTGGACGTATCAAGGGAGCGCTGCTCAAAGGAAAATAGAAATGGAGCAACTATGCTTAATTAATCAACAGGTATAAAAGAAAAAAATGGAATTCAAATCACTTAATAATATCGAGACCTCATTCAGACAGATACGGCTCTATGCCTTTGTCTTTGCCATCGTATGTGTGGTAGTAAGCGGTTATGCTGTCTATGCCTCGTACACCTTCGCCAAGGAGCAGAGGGAGAAAATCTATGTGCTTGACCAGGGAAAGTCGCTCATGCTGGCTCTCAGTCAGGATGCAAGTAGAAACCGTCCCGTGGAGGCAAGAGAACACGTGCGTCGTTTCCACGAGCTCTTCTTCACCATTGCGCCCGACAAAAACGCCATCGAGGGGAATATGCAACGAGCCTTCCTGCTTTGTGACAAGTCGGCTTTCAATTATTACAAGGACTTGGCAGAGAAAGGCTATTATAACCGTGCCATATCGGGTAATATCAATCAGCGCATAGAGGTGGACTCTATCCGCTGCAACTTTAATACTTACCCTTATGCGGTAACGACTTATGCACGGGAGTTTATCGTCCGTCAGAGTAACGTTACAGAGCGCAGTCTTGTAACGACCTGCACGCTGCAGAACTCTGTCCGCTCGGACAACAACCCGCAGGGCTTCCTGATGGAGAACTTCCTCGTTAAGGAGAACAGGGACATACAGACTTATAAACGATAAGGTTATGGCAAGAAAAGTAAACTATTTGCTCGCTCACCATTATCTGAGATTTCACCTTTGGCTCCGCCATCGTTGTGAAAAGCTCACGATAAGACAGCGTAAGACTATCGTCTATGGGCTGAGTTTCATCTATCTGCTCTGTTCCCTTTGGATGATAGCGCAGTTCTTCCTTCCTCCAAAGAAGGAAAAACTACCCATCCCCACGAGAAAGCTGAGTCCGATACGGACAGACAGCACTTTACACGAGTTACACGGCAATTTTTACCTACAACATCATCAAACAATCAAAGAAAATGGATAATAAACAGAAAGAACAAATGAAGAAAGGCTTGGTCTTCGGAGGATTAGGACTGCTGTTTGCCCTCTCTATGTGGTTTATCTTCGCACCATCGGGCAAGGATAAGACCGCAGCGGAGCAGGGGCTCAATGACAGCATTCCGCAGGCAACGCCCGAGCAGCTTACGGGCAACAAGCTAAAAGCCTACGAATTAGGCGACAAGGCACACGAGGAGGGACAGACCCGCGAGGAGATGGGCAGGCTATCGGACTACTTCGCACAGAGTACTGTTCCATCAGAGGCGCAGCGTGCAGAGACAGCAGCATCTACGGCAAAGATAGAAAACTCCATGCATCGCTATGAGGAGAACAATCGTCTGTTAAACTCTTTTTACGCTCCTGACCCAAACGAAGCGGAACGTGAAGCCTTGCGCTCGGAAATAGATAACCTTAAAAAGGAACTCTCTGACAAAGACAGCAGGGAGGACAATGAAGAGAAACGGCAGCTTGCCTTGATGGAAAAGAGCTATCAGATGGCAGCGAAGTATCTTCCTAAGACATCATCGGTTCCTCCGTCATTGGAGAATGCTTTTACGAATGATAAAGGAAACACACCCACAATCACCGATATTGGAACAGAAAAGGAACAGGGGCAAGCCAACACTCCTATAATGGAGGTCTTGGCGGAACGCAAACAGGTGGTGTCTTCGCTCGGGCAGCCGATGAGCGATGCAGATTTCATCAAGGAATACGGCAAGAAGGCTCGCAACTTGGGTTTTCATTCGCTCGCAAGCACGGTTGCACCTACGATGCGCAACACGCTCAAAGTGGTGGTGGACAGGACAACCACGCTCAAGGAGGGCGACAATGTGGTACTCCGCCTGTTGGAAACTGCCAAGGTAGAGGGGCTGCGCATTCCACGTCAAAGCCGACTCATAGCCATTGCCAAGATTGAAGGCAACCGTATGCACCTGCTCATTAAGAGTATTGAGGTTGGTGGG
>NZ_GG704780.1:772034-783736 GCF_000160535.1 Hallella bergensis DSM 17361
AGCGGCACACCGCTTATGCCTAACCGTCCTCTCTCTTCGGGCGAACTCTTTCAAGGCATGACCCGTGCCATTCCTAATGGGCGTGTCGTACTGCCGTATGGTCTGGACGTTACCTTTGACAAGACTGTGCATCTTATCTTCCCTTCTGCTATCCGCTATGTAGACTTAGGTTCACAGAATATCATCGCAGGGAAGGCGGAGGATGCTGAGAACGTGCTGCGTGTAAAGGCTGCCATGAAGGATTTTGAGACGGAAACCAACATGAGCGTGATTTGCGAGGACGGCTCGTTTTACGCTTTCAATGTCAAATATGCTGATGAACCGGAGAAGCTCAGCATAGAGATGAAGGACTTCCTGTCACCAACGGACGGACGACTGCCAAGCAATCGCTCTGATATTTACTTTAAGGAACTCGGTAACGAGTCGCCCGTATTAGTAAAGCTGATGATGCAGACCATCTACCAGAATGACAGACGCTGCATTAAGCACATCGGTGCACAGCAGTTCGGTATGAAGTTTCTGCTTCGTGGCTTGTATGCCCATAATGGCTTGCTGTATTTCCACACCCGTATGGAAAACGGCACGAATATGCCTTACTCGATGGATTTTATCACCTTTAAGGTGGTGGATAAGAAAGTGGCAAAGCGCACCGCCATACAAGAACAAGTATTGCAGCCGCTTCGTGCCTATCATCAGGTGATGCAGGTGCGTGGCATGGGCAGTGAACACACTGTGTTTGCGCTCAAGCAGTTTTCTCTTGCAGAAGACAAGCAGCTTGAAGTAACGCTCTATGAGCGAAGCGGAGGGCGCACGCTGTCTTTCTATGTAGGACAGGAAGACCTGTTGCTCGCCAAGAAGATTGACAACCTCAAACTCAAATGGTAGGTGCTATGAAGAAGAATTTCATTTTATCGGCTTGTATGGCGGTGGTAATGACTTTCAGTCTGCCGTCGCACGCACAGCGACTCATTCCTAAGCAGAAAGGGATAGAAGTCGTTGGTAGCGTTCCCCTTATCAAGGGTGAGAAACTCTTTGCCAAAGACAACTTCGGTGTTAGTGTATCACTTACTCGTTACTTGAAACGAGAGAACTACTCCTTTGTAAGAGTTGAGTATGAACAGCAGAATATGCCGTACAGAAGTTATAACGTAAAGCTCAAGGATGCACTCTTGCAGGTGGGCTATATGCACCCTGTTCTCTCCGACAGAGGTAAGAACGTATTTCTCAATAGTGGCATATCCGCCTTGGGTGGCTATGAGCAGCTGAACGAGGATAAAAAACTGCTGCCCGATGGGGCTACGTTGCTCGACCGTTCCCACTTTGTCTATGGCGGAGCCGTTCACGGCTCGGTGGAGGTGTTCCTTACGGACAGGATTCTCTTTCTTGTAAAGGCGCAGGGACGGTTCCTCTTTGGAACGGACGTGCATCGTTTCCGTCCTGCGCTATCAGCAGGACTTAGGTTTAATATTTAATAGAAAAGAAACATGAAAAAGAAGATATTAAGTTCGATATGGGTAATGGGCGTACTTGCCCTTGCCGTGTTTTGTCTATCTGCTTGTGATAGGGAGCTGGATGTTCAGCAGTCTTATCCGTTCACTGTCGAGACGATGCCCGTTCAGAAGGACATTGTCAAGGGACAGACGGCAGAGATATGCTGCACGCTCAAGCGAGGGGGCGACTTTGCTGACACACGCTACACCATCCGATACTTCCAGCCCGACGGCAAGGGAACACTGAAAATGGACGATAGAATAGTGTTCAAGCCCAACGACCGCTATCCGCTCACAAAGGACGTTTTCCGCCTTTATTACACCTCGCTCTCCACCGACCGCCAGACGATTGACGTGTACGTGGAGGACAATATGGGCGGTATGCAGCGACTGACTTTTAGTTTCAACAACGAGCGAGAAGAGTGCAAGGACAAGCCTGTATCTTCTCGCCACTAAGAACGTAATTGATGCGAACGATAAATGCTTTCATTTTACTTTGTGTATTCAGCCTGTTCTGTCAGCCGACCCTTGCCTGGCGCAGGGTACGACTGGCAGACTTGCCACCTTTTGAGCGTGCAGTAGTTGTGGTAAAATACTTTGAGGGTATGCACAGATGGAAGAATTATCCGTATTATCTAAAGACAAACATTATCCAAAGATTCACGGAAGAATTCATTGAGGATGAAGATGTTGAAGCAATTACAAATGGTGTTCCTTATGATAATAATGAGGGCGTAAGGCTCTATTTTTGCACTTTGTCTCAGAGTCAATCTCACCAGAGAATTGCATCATTCCCATTGCATGTTATAAAAATATCCTCCAAATTTGGATATAGAATGGATCCTTTTACAAAAAAGAGAAGGTTGCATAATGGCATAGACTTGAGAGCTAGCATTGGAACAGAAACATTTGCTATGCTGCCAGGAATAATCACCATAACCGGTAGAGACAGATCTCGTGGCAATTATGTTATGATAAGACACGGCAACTATGTGGTCACTTATTGCCATTTGTCAAGGATTCTTGTGAGACAAGGGCAAATGGTGGAACCAGGTGAAGCGGTCGGACTTGTTGGTTCAACTGGTCGCTCCACTGGCCCCCATTTACATCTTATGCTACATAGGGGGAAGCAATTGCTTAACCCTCAGATTCTTTTGGACTGCATCTGGAGTATTTTAGTTACAACCATTTAAGGTATTTCGAACAGAAGCAGAATTGTTCTAAAATAATCGAAGCATCAGATGGTTTTAATATAATTGACTCTCTCCTTAGTATCAAAAAAGCATGAGGAAATCGGTTCATTTGTCCTGCGAAACAATTATCTTTCTTCCATTGAATATATAAATACCTGGAAGATTAGGCCTCACTATTCGGCGACCGCTAAGATCAAACCATTTTTCAGCATCGGGACTCTTGTCATGCTGAGATGCGTCTGGTAGCGACAGGCTTCCGATATCTGTGGCGACAATATCCATTTTTCCTTGGCAGAGTTGGATGCCTTGCGCGTTTTCAACACTGAAAACATATCGTCCAACTTGTTTCGGCCTGAACGTAAAAGCCACGCTATCTATTGCTCCAGCAGGAAGATATACTCCCGTGTATCCATATATTTTACCATTTACACAGAAATATAACCGATCGCTGAAACTGCCGCCCGTGTTGGAGATAACAACCCGGACAAACTGATCGTCGTCAGCTATCTTGCTGCCGATAACCTGCAGATTAACTACAGCCAGTTTCGGATTCTCATGTGGCATGTCGCCTCGCGTTATACTCATCTTGAAATGTTTCACCTTCAAGGTTGAGATAAAAGCATCGGTGTTCGTACATTTCATCCATTCTGAATTATCTTTTTTTCGACACAATGGCACAATGGCCCCCAACATGTTCACATCTCCCAACTGATGCCCGAATGGCTTGAGTGAAAGATTCAAGCGTTTTTCGCAAAACGCAGGCAGATTGGTGAACTCCTGACTGAAAAGAATATCGTTAAGTTTTCCGTTCACATAAAGTCCCAAAGCCATTTCCACGTTAAGAGGTTGTGCCATGATGTTCTTAAACGAAAATGTGCATGCTATGGACGGGAAATCCTGATCTACGTCCTGCCGACTTATCAACTGCTTGTCGAAATTTAGCTCAGAAACTTGTATGAGCGGTCTCTCAACTATATTGTTTTCAGGCTGCAGCCCAACAGCTGCTGAATGAAAGATTGTATATCCTTCTGTGTTGCCTAATCCATCAGGAGCATAGGCGTTGAGTACAGACAAGCGGAAAAAACCGTTGTGCGACCCTCCCCATCCCCAGTTAATATGGAAATAGTCGCCCTTTTGATAGCCATCGCATACAAAGGCATGCGAACCATCGGTTGGCGACGATGCAACATAGATAACTGGACGTCCAGCGGCTACCTCCTGATATATCATATCATTCCACTCTTCGGTGGTGTAATAATCCCTGATGACCAGCCGGGCATCTGCGTCGTACCCGAAATAATTCACCATTGCTGGCACGATGAGATTGTCTGGAGCCGAGGATCCTTGATCGGTATATTCCATTTTCACTGCTGCTCCACACAGTCGCATGAGGTAAGCCACCGCCTCGTTTTCTTCATTGTTGCTGTCTTGTAGATAATTATCGGTCATTATATTCCACCTGAACGCATGCCACGGCATTTGCTCATGGCCCACTTCATGTCTTTCATATTTGTCGGCTGGAACCGGACGCGTAGTCTTTATAGCTGGGCACCGCTGAGTATACATTATCTGTGCCATAGCTGTGGCAACACATCCTGTTGGCGTATGTTTCCCGTTCAACATGGGGCACTGTAAATTATAGGGCCACATCTGATTCCACTGAGCCTTGACCAGAGGAGTAACCATGTGCCTTTGAACGTTGCTGCTACCATTGCCGCGAGACAACGTCCCACCCTTTCCAGCAGATGTTGCATGACGTAAGGAAGACAGTTCCTGCTGATATGACCTGAGCAGTACGGACATACCATCTGGCATGTCGTTGAGGTCAATTTCCCCACTGTCGGCATAGGCCAGAATATCCTCGGTACCGCAGTCGCCAGAAACGATGGCAAAGCCCTGGCCACGTCCAATGTTAAAAGCATAGAAGTCGACCGCCCTGCTGCTACCATACTTAAAAGCCAAAGACACGTCCAAGGCTGCCTTGTCGGAACCCCGCGTTTGCCTTGACAAAACAAATGCCTTTGCCTTGCTCTCTGCTTCCTGTAGTGAGACAAATTGGGCATAAAGGCAGTGCACAGAGAAAAGTAAAACGATAAAAACAAAAAGTCTTCTCATGTCGACATGAAAATCAAATCAGGCTACCCAACAACTATAGGTAGCCTGCTGAAAAATTAATATTTATTTTGCTATCATCACTTTCTTACCATTGTGGATGTAAACACCGGAAGCGACCGGTTTCTTAATTCGCCTTCCACTTATGTCAAACCACACATCTTGTATATTCTCATGAGCATCAATTCCTGCAATACCTGTTATAGTATCTTCATCTTTAAATGGAACACGCTTTGGCTTGCCGTTATCTCCACGGATTAATTTCATGGGGGACCAGCCTTTAGCTCTAATAGCATTCAGCTGTGCTGAAGTACACTTGAACTTATCGGGGCTGAGTTCTGTCTTTAAAATAATTACATGGTCGGAAGCTACGTTTTCGGCAAAAGAAGGCAAAGACGCAATGAAATGGTCGAGTGCCTCATCCTGAAGTTCATTTCCATAGACACTAATAACCTTCAAGTTGGGACATCGAGAGAGGTCAAGGTTCTTCAGTCCGCATAATCCCAGATATATCTCCTCCAAGTCGGGCATGTCGGTTACATTCAGGGTAGGATTCAACGCGGGGCATTTGGTCAGGTCGACCAAACGCAGTTTTTTACACTCCAAGAAATCTGCCTTCATAAGTTTAGGACAATAAGACACGTCAAGGTAGGTAAGATTTTCGCTCTTGCCCATATCTATTGTCTCAAAGTCTTTATTACTATAAAACTCCACCTTCTGAAGACTATTGTTTGCCGGTATCAAAACCTTCTTCATATAGGTCTTTACTACCTTAATTTGCTCGACCGTTTCAGGAAATTTCAGTTCGTTGCATCCTACGATTCCAATCGTCACCTTCTTAAGATTTTTGTTGCCCGTGAGGTCAATATCGGTAATACAATAACACTGGCGGAAGTCAAAAACTTCTACATTGCTCTTTATGCAGAAAGTGCCCTCGCCCCAGATTTGCATATTCAGTTGATTTGAATAATCAGGGATATCATCCCACTTGACTATATCACCTTCAAGAAAAACGTTTACATTCCTTTTAGGCGTGGGAGTGAATGTCATGTAGATAGGTCTCGATTCCTCCGGGTTGACCTTGGTAAACTTCATAACACCCAAGTTTTGCGTGTTCTCATTTATTTGATTTCCAACTGCACCATTGTCCTCTGCAGCTTTCACCGTGCCCACTGCACAGAACAGCAAAGCCAATATTAACGTGCTACTAAAATTGTTTTTCATAATTTTATTAATTAAAATTCTATTAATCTGTTGTCATTGTCACTTCAATACGGTTTCCCTGAGAGAGCAAGTAGTTCAGGACACGCCTAACATCTTCACAAGTCACGTCATTTACTATTTTGGTGAAGTTTGTATCTAAGTCGAAGCTATTGTAAAGGTCGTTACAGAGAACATCTTCCCAATAGTTGTTCATGCACAGCACTTGCTTCGCCTGAAGTCAGCCAACAGGCTATTATGTTCTGCCACAGCCGACAAATCTCCAACGGCAGCTGACACCTGCCATGTCGCCAGACACACTTTTTCTCATGGCCTCACTATCACCTTACTATCACCTTTTTGCCGTTGCAAATATACAGACCGGCAACAGAGGGTTTACTGATACGGCGACCTTGCAGGTCATACCATACATCATGCTTGCTACCATCTTTCGGCAACGTAATGCCAGTAGGGTCATCAGCACCCGCATATTCTTCCCAAACAAAATATTCTTCGCCAAGAAATCTCCTCCAAACAGCATGCTTGGCTTGCCAACCACGCTCAGAAACGGCTTGCACCTGAGCCTTAGTACAAACATTGGGATGACTTGAACGTTCGTTGAAGACACAAAATTCACGCTTCTTAAAACCAGTTTCTTTTACCAATGTACTAATGAGGGCGTCCATCTCAGTGCCGTTCAAATCATTGTCCCAGACAGAAAGAAAAATGAGATCGGGGTTGTTGGCAACAGAGAGTCCTCTAAGGCGATTCCTGCTACACTCAAGATGCTTCAGTTTGGGATTCATCGAAACATCAAGCGAAGTCATACCATTACCATTCACCCACAACTCTTCCAACAAAGGAAGACTGCTTACATCAATGTGCCCAAGATTGGGGTTTTCACCAGCAAAGACGTTGGTGAGCAACGAAAGATTATCAAGGACGAGCGATGAAAGATTGCAACCTTGCACCGAGAGTGAATTAAGATTGGTGTTCTTGCTCACATCAATAGACGTGATATTAGGACAAGAACTGGCCCAAAGTTGCCCGAGCTTGACGTTCTTGCGCACATCAATATTCCCAAGAGGATTTTCCGTTACTCGAAGGCTATAAAGTTCAGGGCAGCCACTGATGTCTATCTCCGTAATCTCACCCTTGGCTACAGAGAGTTCAACGAGATTACCGTGGATAATAACCTCGGGGGCCTTTACCCAGAGGTTGAACTTTTGATCGGCAACACCCTCAGGCATGGCCAGCTCTAATTCGCCACCCTCCACAGTAACATCCTGCCCTATCTTGGGAGCACGCGTGTCATCGTCACTACCATGCGAAGATTCATCCTTGATAAGCATTTCTATCCTAAAGCCTTTCAGCTTACTGCCACCAGGGACATATTTGTTCGATTTGAACTTGACAACACCTTTACTTGGTTCTGCATAAACAGAACCAATCATAACAAAACAAAGAAAAAATAAAAAGTACAGTTTTCTCATACACATCAATTGTTTATATTTGTAAATATTATGATGCAAAGATACAACTGTAACAAATGACGGACAATACCCAAAAGTAGGTAATTTGACATTCTATCTTATTGGTATATCATGAATTACACTGCTCATACATAGACATCGTGTTGCAATAATTGACCTATAGCTCGTTTTGCAGGATGAGATATAACTACCCCCCCATAAACACTAACTTCTCAGGCACTTCATAGTCCCAAAAAGAAATTGTAAATACATGACTTCGACGAATTATAAGTGTCTGTAAATTTGGTGATTAGCGAAATTTGCAGTAACGCTTAAAACGCTGACATACAAATAATTACAAACATAGCAGCTATGATTACCGAGAAAAAATCTTTTTTATTTTGCCTTTGATAATCATCGCTATAACATTTATAACTTATTGATAATCAAATAAAAATACAAAAATATAGAGAGGTTGCCAACTTTGTTGACTACTTTCTTATCCCGAGCTCAGGCTGTATGCTGTGTTTTCAAAGAGGACTTCCTTAATTAAGAGTTGCGGGATAGGCTATCCTCTTGTATAGTTTTTTCTTTCATCCACCTTTCTTGATGCAGCAGAATACCGTTGACTCCTTGTACGATTGTGATATTTTCTTCATCAATGATAGTTGTTATACTCATAGTTTTATGTTTTTGGTGGTTTATTATTCGCTTTCAGCGCATTCTTTTTGAGGTTTCACACATCTAAACAAGCAGGCAGAGCCCATTGTCTCAGTCAGCACGTCATCGCCAAACATACTCCGAAGTCGGCTCTCGGCTTTAGTGAAGGTGTCATATGGAGGGTGGAAAAATCCTTTTCTTTCCATGATTTTCTTAACAAATAAATCAGCCAATCGGCGTTCCCCCTTGACATAAAAGCAACCGCAGAAGAAACCACCGGGTTTCAGCACACGGAAAATCTCGGCAAAGGCTTTCTCTTTATCAGGGAAAGCTTGAAAGCCGTTCATCGACAGTACGCAGTCAAAGAATTCGTTGGCATAGGGAAGTTCTCCAACATCTCCTTGTTCCAAAGACAAGTTGGTTATCTCCTCCGTTTCTTTTCGCAAAGTCGCAATGGCTATCATTTCTTCCGAATAGTCTAAACAAACAATCTGGGCATCTTTCATCTGGCGATACTTCTCCGCAGTAAAAACGGCAGTGCCAACAGGAACGTCAAGCAGTCGTCCCAGAAAGTCGTTCGGTATAAAATCAAGCACTTTCCGAGCCAAGAGATTAACATCCTCGTTCCAAATCAAACGCATGTATATTCTTGACCACCATTTTCGTCCTGTCAACAGGTCATCATAATGCTCCATCATTCCTTGGTAGGAATTACTTTGTCTGTTTGTCATTATCTTCTTGTCAAAAATGTTTATTTCTTAATTTTGCAAAAGTACGATATCTGCTTCGTTCCTGCAATCGCCAATAATAGTGGTTTTTATTTGGGATACTCTCTATGGTATGTGTATAAGAAATCACAAAATATCATTGCGGATAAGATAGAAGATATTGCGAATGTGTTTTGTATAAAACTTTCAAAGGCTATAGTAAGGATGCCCTAATATTAGCTTTGCTTGCCAACACTGTGTGCGTAGGGAAATTGCTTGGTTATGGCAAGCATCCAAAAAGGCGACTGTTGAGAAAGATAGAGTCGGCAAATAGAAATTTCTATCGGGAGTTTGTTGCGTTTTGCCAGTATAAGGGAAAGATTTTGAATGTATTGGTCAAGCGTAGACAAGTGGAGTTTGCCTTATTCTTTTTTCCTTAGCAAATATGAAATGCAATTTCCTGCGACTTTCTTTTGCTTCTTTTCTTTGGTCGCCTGCTCGTTCAAAGACAAAGAAAAGAAGCCACGCAAATTTCAGTTTGTGTGGCTCGTGGTCTTATTCAAGATGCTGTTTCTGCACTTTCGTTATTCTGTCTATTCGTTTGTTGGGATGTCTGTCAAACGCCCACGAGTTGTTGAGAGCATTGCTCGAAAAATTTATCTCATCATCGGGCAAAGTGCTGTGAATGCTTCCACTCATAACCAACCCACAATGTTGCAGGACTTTCTGCCGTACGTCTTCTTTGCTCTCCGCAACCACATCTAACACTCCTTCAAAGACATATTGCGTCCGAACTCTGTAAACTTTCTTTTGTTATGCTGTTGCTTTCATTCTTCGACTTATAAGTCCTCGATTAGCATTCACAAGGTTTACTATCTGCTCGTGGTATTCAGTGTTCTTGTTGCACACGCCACGACTTTGCACCACCTCCAATGATTTCAGTGATACTTCTATTGTTTCTATCCGCTTGCCCTCAATGGTTGCCGATAGGATTAGTGAGTCCTCTTTAAGATAATATTCGTTGGAGAATACGCAATGATGCATTGATACACCTTCTTCCAAATGTTCCTGCACGCTCTCCAATACGTGAACTTGGATTGTGCCGTCCGTGAAATGGATACCGAAAAACTTGGATTTAAGTTCTTTGAAACGCTTTTCATCTTCCATTGCCTTCTTTTGCTTCTGTTCTATCTCCTCCCTTTCACGCAATCTGAGAAGTTCCTCGTGTCTGCGGTCGTGTTCACCTTTAAGGTCTGTGGGGCAAAGAAATTTTGGGTTGTGAATATCCTTGCCCAACCTGAAGAGTGTGTCTACATAGTCACACCAAAGGGAAATGTCTGCCATCTCATAGCCGTTACGGACTGCAATCTTGTAGGACTGCCATAGTTCCTCAAAAGTCCTCTTGTTGCCAAGAAAGTAACGTAAATGGTCTGTGCGACCTGCCTTTAGCAATGTTTCCACACGGCTGTCTGTAAGCAATGTAGGAATAAACTGGGTAGGCACGATGCCATAGAAATTATCCTTAAAACCATTTCTGCGAAGTATGTCTGTAACCTTGAACTTTGGATATATCTGCGAATAGGCTGCGTATCGGTAGGCATCGTTGTCGTTGCGGATTGCCATAGGTACACAATAGGAGAATGTGTCAACGTATCTTCCCAATACTCTCTGAACGGCAACAATCGTCTTTCGTCCTTGTGCGTTCCACCAATACTGCCCGATTTCAAGTGCGTAGTACTCTGCCTTGCAACCTTTCTTCATTTCAGCGACGAGGAGGAACATTCGCAACACTTGGTATTCTCCGCAAGCGGTGAGTGTCGTGAAATAGTGTTTCTGCTGCAATTTCCTTTGGAATGTTTCCTTGACCTGCAACTTAGCCCTGCAATGAGGGCAAGTGCAAGTTACTCTATGTTTGTCCATTACCCAACTATGCCCACAATCCATACAAGTGGTGCGACCTTTTGGCAAGCGGTAGGCGAAGTGGTCTATGCACTCACGGAATGCCCACTTACTTTGTGTCTTGGTTATCGGGCAAAGATACTTGCTTTGTTCCAAAACTGCCTTTTCAAATTTGTTTCTCGGTTTCATAGGCTTAAATATCAAATAGTGATGGTTGTACATGGGTTGCTACATTCTCGGTCTTTTTCACTCGTGCGTTACGGCTCTGTAACTTGGCAAGTTCCTCACGCTGATATTGCTTAATGGCTTCCTGCCTTGCTTCGGCTTTTTCTTCCTCTGTGAGTTCTACAATGTGATTGACCATTACTTGGCAATTGGTAGCCTTGCCAATCTCTATATTGTCCTCATCGTAGTAGTGAACTGCCATTGAGTAGATTTCATCATCATCAAATCCGTTGCAACCGCTTTTCTGCACTTCATTAAGAATGTAGGTGATACACTCCTCGATATTCTTGTTCGGTTTCATCAAGTTAGAGGCAAACAAAGGGTCTGTCATAGCACGCTGATTGAGATACTCGGCTATTGTCCGTGTGAAATGTTCTGTTCCTTTCATATTGCTTAGTATTTTGGGATTTCTACTATTTGATTGATGCGTCCATATAGGTAGGCTCTTAGGCTGGTGCGGTCGGGTGCGTGATACTCTGTCCATTGTCCGTACTGATTGACAAGATATTTCTTCAGTACATCAAAGAAGTCAAAGCGATAGCCTTGCAGTAGAACGGCTGTGCGGAAATAGGTGTTAGAGTTCACCGCTTCACATAGCCAATTCTTTTCCTCACGGCTCATACACTCGCCACGATTGAGTTTTGCACGCAGTAGATATACTTTGCTGTTACAAAGGCTCTCCAAAGGGGGAACGTCCCACTGCACAAACTTCGTAGCCACTACTTGCTCCCTCTTTTCAGCCAC
>NZ_GG704780.1:784518-844493 GCF_000160535.1 Hallella bergensis DSM 17361
TTGCAGTAGGTGGAAAGTGCTTCATCGGCTCTTGCCGTTATGAATGGTTTGTCGCCCAGCAGTTCTGGGAAATGCTCACTGAGATAGTTCTCCAACTTCAGACGGAAGTAAGATAGTTCTTTCTTGGTTTCCATAAATCTTTTATTTTAGAGTTATACGTTTTATTATATTATCAGATGCCCATCGCCTTATTAAACTTGCCGAGTTTGTCAGCGAGCTGTTCCATGTCATGCTCCACTTTCTTGTTGGTTATGCGGGCATAAATTTGTGTAGTTTTAATGTTGGTATGCCCCAACATCTTCGATACACTTTCCATAGGAACACCCTTGCTGAGCGACATGGTTGCAAACGTATGTCGGGCAAGATGGAAGGTCAGATTCTTCTTGATGCCACAAAGATCGGCAATTTCTTTCAAATATGCGTTGGTTTTTTGATTAGTTAAGATGGGAAACAGTTTGCCGTCCCGATAGGTCTTGTGACTGTACTTGGCGATGATATTCTTGGGAATGTCAAGAAGCAACACATTTGTTTCCACGCTTGTTTTCTGCCTTTTGGTCATAATCCACTGCTTGTCATCAAGCGTAACGATGTTGTCTGGTGTAAGGTTGGATACGTCGATATATGCCAGGCCTGTGAAGCATGAAAAGATGAAAACATCCCTTACTAACTCCAAGCGTTGAATAGAAATTTCCTTGTTGGCTATCTTCATAATCTCCTCATCCGTGAGAAAACCTCGATTGACAGGCTCCAAGTGAAAACGATGATTGAGGAAGGGGTCGTGATACAAAACGCCCATTTTTTGTCCTAATATTGTTATGGTCTTGAAAGTTTTCATTGTCTTGGTTGCGGTATTGGGATTTTGCCCAACGACTGTACGAAGGTAGATATCAAATTCTCGAATAACCGTATATGTAAGCTCTGATAGTTTGATATCCGACCTTTTGTAATTCCTTTGGAGAAATTCCCTGAAGTGGCGTTCGCAGACATTATATTTTTGTAATGTTGCACTACTCGCAGAAATACCGACTTGTCGTGCTATATCGGCATTGTGCTTATCAAAGAGTTGCAACAGTGTGTCAATGTCTTCTTTCTTACCCAGATATTCTGATTTGATGCGCTCCAGACATACATCGGGGTTGTCTTCTAATTTTCGATAGATACTCTGCAAGCCATTACGAATGTTGTCCAGTTCAAGATTTGTACTAAGAACGTCGGTTGTACGTCCTTTCAGTTTCTCATTCTCCTTGTCCCATAGTGATTGCTCTACCGCAATTCCTGTGGAGCCAAGTGAAAGACGTTCATTATTGAGATAGATTCTCAACATTACTGGTGTCTTTCCTTCCTTGTTGACATAGTTGCTTCTAAGATAGAAGGCGGTTCTAAAATTTGTCTTCATACTTGTTTTTTTTAATTGTAGCCAGAAATAGAGAAATTGTAGCCAGACGGAAAGGAAATTGTAGCCAAACGTCCATACTTTCAACTTCTGTAGCCCAGCTACAAAGTTCTACATAATTGTTTGAATAGCAGTAAAATACAAGTACTCTAAACGAACTCTCTACGAACTCTTGGCTACAATTTTTGTTTGCCTCAAAAAAATGTAGCCAGATTGTAGCCACAGGAGAGTATTTTGGGAGTATATACGACCTCTAAACGACCTCTGAAAAGTAAGATTTGTATAAAATAAAAGTATCGCAACTTACTGAAGTTACGATACTTACGGATTTTTGAAGTTTTTCTCAACTCTTTTTACAGAGTACTTCACGCGGAGAGAGAGGGATTCGAACCCCCGGCACCTCTCAGTGCGACGGTTTTCAAGACCGTTGTAATCGACCACTCTACCATCTCTCCAATGATGTTGCGAATAGTTTTTCTTGAAAGCGAGTGCAAAGATAGATAATAAAAATCATATATTACACTTTGTAATTTATAATCTTGACTCGCTTAAGCTTTATTAACAGATACAGAGGTCTCACGAGTCTAAAAAGAGGTAATTTTGTAACTGTTAAAAGATAAAGGTTCAAATGATATACCCGAACAACTTTGAGACTAAGGTAGGTTTTGACGAGATACGCACAAGGCTGAAAGCGGAGTGTCTTTCCACTTTGGGCATGAGTCTTGTGGAAGAGATGGCCTTCTCCTCTGATGCGGAATGTGTGAGCATCTGGATGGCACAGATCAGTGAGATGCGCCGTATAAACGAGGAAGAGGAGGATTTTCCGCTGGACTATTTCTATGATGTCCGCGACCATGTGAGACGTGTGCGACTGGAAGGCACGTGGCTGGAGGAGCAAGAACTTTTCGACTTACGGCGTTCGCTGGGCACAATAGAACGATTGGTAGCGTTTCTGTATCGTGGTGACGACTTGCCACAGAATGACGCTGAGGGCTATGGGAATGAGTCGGATGTCGTGTTGAAAAAATGGTACTTCCCCCATCTGCATGAGTTGGCTGACGGCGTTGCTACATTTCCCGTGTTGATTCAGCAAATTGATCAAATCATAGACAAGTTTGGACATATACGTGACACGGCTTCGCCAGAATTAGCAAGTATTCGGCGCGAGCTGGCACGGACAGAAAAATCTGTCTCCCGGATATTAAGCGGTATTCTGAATGTTGCGCAGAATGAGGGAGTGGTTGAAAAGGATGTTACACCCGCCATTCGAGACGGCCGCTTAGTCATACCGGTGGCTCCGGCTTTGAAACGCCGTATCTCGGGTATTGTACATGACGAGAGCGCCACTGGGAAAACAGTGTTTATAGAGCCCACGGAGGTGGTGGAAGCCAATAATAAAATCCGCGAGCTCGAGAACGAGGAGCGTCAAGAGATTGTGAGAATCCTGACGAAGATGGCAGCTCGAATCCGTCCCCACACAGCCGAAATTCTCGACTCATATCATTTTCTTGCTCAAATAGATTATATACAAGCCAAGGCGAAGATGGCCGTCCAAATGAATGCCATTGAGCCCGAGGTGAAAGATCGACCCTATATCGACTTCATCCGCGCCCGTCACCCCTTGCTCGAATCTCACCTGAAAGAAGGACAAGTGATTGTACCTTTGGATATTATGCTTACTCCGGAGAAGCACATCCTGATCATCTCAGGGCCGAATGCCGGTGGCAAATCGGTGTGCCTAAAAACGGTGGGACTTCTTCAATACATGTTGCAGATGGGCCTTAGCATTCCGGTCGGAGACCGCACCACATGCGGTATTTTCCAAGACCTGATGATTGATATTGGTGATGAGCAGAGTTTGGAAAACGACCTGAGCACCTATTCCTCACACCTGCTGAATATGAAGAACATGATGCGTCAGGCTTCTGCCAACACCCTGATACTGATCGATGAGTTTGGCACCGGTACCGAACCTCAAATAGGCGGAGCTATAGCCGAGAGCGTTTTGGGACAATTCTGCAAGCGCGGAGCATGGGCAGTAATCACCACTCACTATCAGAACCTGAAACATTTTGCAGACAACCACACGGGCGTGATCAACGGAGCAATGCTCTACGACCGCCACGAGATGAAACCCTTGTTTCAGTTGGCCATTGGCCGTCCGGGGAGTTCGTTCGCCATCGAGATTGCTCGCAAAATAGGACTGCCTGAAGAGGTGATAGCCGAAGCTTCCGAGTTGGTCGGTTCAGATTATATTCAAAGCGACAAATATTTACAGGACATCGTTCGTGACAAGCGCTACTGGGAGCAAAAGCGCCAAGCCGTGCGTCAACAGGAAAAAGATCTGCGCAAACAAATTGAGCGTTATGAGACCAACATTGTTGATGTTGAAAAGCAACGCAAGAACATTTTGGCCAAGGCCAAGCAGGAGGCAGACGAACTCCTGAAAGAAAGCAACCGTCAAATAGAAAACACAATCCGAGAGATTCGTGAAGCTCAGGCAGAAAAGGAGGACACACGTCGTATCAGAGCTGAGTTCGACGAGTTCAAGCAGGATGTGGAGCAGGGCAAATGGACCAAGAAGCGAAAGCCTGAAAGCGGAATATTGAGCGAAGATGATTTTAAAAAGAAAGTGGAGGAGATCAAAGCTCGAAAGAAACGACGGGAAGAGCGCAGAAAGAACAAGGACGCAGCGTCTCAGAAAGCCGCCGAGGCTCTGCGTGCTGCAGCTGCAAGATCATCACAACCGAGAAAGGCCAACGATATCGAAGTGGGCGACGAAGTACGTATCAAGGGAATTGCATCCCAAGGTCGTGTCGATGCTGTGGACGGCAAGACGGTTACCGTCATTCTTGGTGGTATTAAGACAAAAATAGAAAAGAAACGACTGGAACTCGTTGATGCCAAGAGGACAAAAAAAGATACTGCGGGAGAGGGGGAAACTCTATCTAAGATGGACAAGCTGAAAGCCAACTTACAAAACGACAGCATCTCGCATGCTACCCAGGCTACCATCGATGAACACAAACGCACCTTCCGCCAAGACTTAGACATTCGAGGAATGCGCGGAGACGAAGCCTTACGGGTCGTTCAGAATTATATCGACGATGCGATATTGATGGGTGTGCATAAAGTCAGAATATTACACGGCAAGGGCAACGGCATCTTGCGGCAACTGGTTCGCCAATACTTATCTTCCGAGTCGAACGTAACCCATTTTGCCGACGAGCACGTGCAGTTTGGCGGAGCCGGCATTACGGTTGTCGATTTAGGATAATGACACACTGTTCACGATATCATTGACGTTCATTCTATTCTCGCTCATGGTTCTGTGCAAAACAGTTAGATTTTGGCAATAAAACAAACAAATTGCCAAAATCTAACAAACTATGAACACTCATATACCGTTAAGGGTCAAGAATAACGAAGTGTTGATTCCTGACCCTTAACGGTAAAGTTGTATCTATAACGATGTTAAGCCTTGATGTTGGGTTCCTCGAGGCCGAGTCCTTTTTTCTTATCGACCGCCTTGAGAATGAGTCCGATGATGAGAGCTGCCACACCGAGACCGGCCAGCATGATGAGCGGCGCAGTGTAGTCGAGTTGGGTAGCGTCGGTCACGCCGGGGTTAGTCTTGTCGAGCACCTTGCCAATGAGCAGGGGGAAGAGCCATAGGCCAATGTTCTGAATCCAGAAAATCAAGGCGTAGGCCGAACCAATAATCTTCGCGTCGACTAGTTTAGGCACACTCGGCCAAAGCGACGCAGGCACTAACGAGAACGAAGCACCAAGTACGAGAATCGTGAGATAGGCTACGATGACACCGCCCACCTGACTATCCTTGAACTGAGGCAGAACAAAAGCAAAGGTGAGGTGACAGGCGATCAGCAGGAGCGAACCAAGTATCAGCATCGTCGCTGCCTTACCCTTGTGGTCCACATAGTTGCCGAGAATCGGCGTGATGCCCACGGCAAGCAGTGGGAACACGGCAAACACAGACTCGGCAGACTGGCGCATGTAACCCATATAGCAATAAAGAACGAGCGAGGCAATGGAAATACAAAGCACCATGTGTTTGATGCTCTTTTGCTTCATGAAGTTAAACATGAATGCTGTGGCAGCCACAATCAACATGATGGCATACTGAACGAGGGTTGCCGAGGTGGACGTCCAGAATGAGTCGGAGGGCAATTCAGTAAACGTCAGGTTGCACTGCAACATGTTCACCGCATACTTCTGGAAGGGGAAGATGGCAGAATAATAGAGCACACAGAGCAGGGATACAAGCCAGAAGCCCATGCTGGAAAGAATTTGTCCGATATCTCTGATGTGGAAAGAATCTTCCTTCTCCTCAGCCTCACCGGTCTGTTCATCCAGTTTCCTATCCAGAAAGAAGTAAACAATAAACATGATCAGTGCGATGCAGAGCAGCACAACACCAAAAGCCACCGACCGAGAAACATCAACCTGGCCACCCAACTTGGCAAAGAAGGGGGAGAAAATCATGCAGGTGGCCACGCCCAGACGTGCCAATGCCATTTCAGAACCCATGGCCAATGCCAGTTCGCGACCTTTGAACCATTTCACAATTCCACGAGAAGCCATGATACCGGCCATCTCGACACCACAGCCGAAGATCATGAAGCCGCAGGCAGCAACCTTGGCAGAAGCCGGCATGCCCTCATAGAAGGGCGACACGCCCAACTGCTCGAACACGGGGATGTGGTTCAGATTTTCTGTAAACCACGCCTCTACCCCACTGCCCATGAAACTCTCGCTGATGGCATAATACTTGATCAGTGCACCAACGAGCATCACCATACCCGAAAGGACAGCCGTGAAGCGCACGCCCATCTTGTCGAGAATGATACCGGCAAAAATGAGGAAGAATACAAAAACGTTCAGAAAGGTTTCTGAGCCCTGCATCGTTCCGAAGGCCGTGGAATCCCATCCGCGTTCGGTGAGCATCAAATCCTTGATAGGAGAAAGGATGTCCATAAAGATGTAGGAACAAAACATGGCCAATGCCAAGAGGAGGAGTGCCGTCCATCGCATGGCAGCAGAGTCTCGAAGTGTGTGTTGAACTTGAGTAGTCATAATGTGTATCGTAGTTATTTTCTATCGAGTAAAAGTTGCCATGAGCGACTCCCATGGAGTCGTTCATGGGTTAGAGGTTAATTCTTCAACCAGCGGTCGAGCCAGTTGAAGAACGTACGCTGCCACAGGATTCCGTTTTGCGGTTTCAGCACCCAGTGGTTTTCATCCGGGAAAATGAGCAGCTCGGCCGGAATGCCACGCAAGCGGGCTGCATTGAATGCCCCCATACCTTGGTTGGCATTGATGCGATAGTCTTTTTCTCCGTGGATGCAGAGGATGGGCGTATCCCATTTGTCGACAAAGCGGTGAGGACTGTTGGCATAGGTTTTCCGCGCAGCTTCTGTCTGGTCCTTGTTCCAATAGGCATCGTCATATTCCCAGTTGGAGAACCATACTTCCTCGGTATCGGTGTACATCGACTCTAAGTTGAAGGCTCCGTCATGAGCGATGAAACACTTGAAACGCTTGTTGTGATGTCCGGCAAGATAGTACACGGAGAATCCTCCGAACGAGGCGCCCACGGCTCCAAGACGGTCTCTGTCTACATAGGGAAGCTTGTTGGCTGCATCGTCAATTGCCGAGAGGTAATCGTCCATACATTGTCCGGTCCAGTCCTGACTCACGGCCTCGTTCCATTCGCTTCCAAAGCCGGGCAATCCGCGTCGGTTTGGTGCCACAACCACATAGCCGTGTGCTGCCATAATCGACATGTTCCAACGGTAACTCCAGAATTGGCTGACCGGACTTTGTGGTCCGCCCTCGCAGAACAGCAAGGTGGGATATTTCTTGTTCGCATCGAAATGGGGCGGCAGGACAATCCATACCAATTCTTCTTTGCCGTCGGTGGTCTTCACCCAACGTTGCTCCACGGTGGGCATGGCCAGCTGGTCAAAGATATGTTTGTTCTCATCCGTAATCTTAGCCACCTCCGACTTCTTCTCTTTCTTGCTCGGCGTGAGCACATAGAGGTCGTCGGGATGCAAGAACGAGTGACGCGTGACGAGCAGTTGTTTGCCGTTGCCCATCATTTGCAGCGAGCCGTAGTCATACCAGCCATCGGTGAGCTGCATCACACAACCACTCAAATCCGTTTGGTAGACCATCTCCGTGCCATGCCAAACCCCAAGGAAATAAAGTGTTTTGGAGTCCGGAGCCCAACAAAAGTCATCGACATTGGAGTCGAAACTCTCCGTGACATATTTCTTTTCGCCCGTTTTCAGATTGTAGATACACAGGCGGTTGCGATCGCTCTCATAGCCATTGCGAGCCATACTCTGCCAGGCGATGTACTGACCATCGGCCGAAAACTTCGGATTGATGTCGTAGCCCACGTTCATATCGCCCGCCTGCCTGTTCACAGCCTGATTACGCATGCTCTTGGTGGGGTCTATTCGGGGTTCCTGATAGTCTGCCGGCTTGCAGAGATTTCGGGTTTCACTGGTCTCTATATTATAGAGGTATATATCCGCATCGGTAGAGATAGCATAGTCTACTCCCGTCTTTTTGCGTGAGGTGTAGGCCACCTGCTTGGAGTCTTTGCTCCAATCAATCTGTTCTATACCACCGAAAGGAGCCATCGGACATTCGTAAGGCTCGCCCTCCATAATATCTATGCCTTCGGAAACCGAATTTCCGTTCACCTCGGCAAGGAATGGATGGGCGATAGACTCCACATAATGATCCCAATGGCGATAGTTCAAGTCGGTCACCAATCGTCCGCTGGCCTTGGGCAGGTCGTCCGGATTTTTTTGTATAGTACCATAATAAGGCAGACTCTTGACGAGGATGACATGCCGACCATCAGGCGAGAACTTGAATCCCTCGATATCGGTTTTCGAGTTGGTCAGTTTCTCGCGGCCCGTTCCGTCGGGATTCATCTTCCACAACTGACCCTCCCTCAGGAATGCTATCTTTTGCCCATTCTCTATCCAGGCGGCATCGGTCTCGCTTTTGGCATCGACCGTGAGTAGTGTGGGGGTGGCGATCTTCTTTCCCACCTTGGTAGGCTGGACAAAGAGCATGGTGTGGCTCTTGTTCTCCTTCACGCTGTAATAACTCACGTGATAAACCACCTGCTTGCCATCAGGAGACACTTGTGCACCGCCAATCCTACCCATAGCCCATAAAGCCTCGGGCGTCATGAGGTCGCAGTTTAAAGCTAAAAGTGAAGTGGTATCTTTCTGAATCATGGTTTGTGCATTGGCTTGGGGCTGGTTTAAAAGCAGAATACCCAATGCCAGAGCTATCGCTTTGTTCATTGTTGTTGAATTTTTAAGACTTACAGGATCGTTATAGGATTCAAAAAAGTAAAACAAAACCTACAGGCCACCAAACCATCGGTTTCGGAACGGCCTGTAGGGTATGGGTTGTCAGGTTACAATCCTTTCTTTTTCCGGTTGAGATCGTCTTGCTTCCGACGCTGCTCCTCCATCTGTTTTTGTTGCATTTGCTGCAAAGCCTGCATGCGTGCCATCATACCTTTCATCTTCTGCGGATTGTTTTGGTTTTCCTTGTAGCGTGCTTCAAGAATGGCCAGAAGCTTTTCTTCGTTGGTTGTCTTGCGCAGCACAAACATGATGGCAGCCGACATGATGAGCGAAACGAAATAGTAGAAATTCAAACCTGAGGAGTAGTCGTTGAATATGAAGAAGAACATCAGCGGCATGAGATACATCATCCACTGCATCATCTTCATCTGCTCGGCCTGCTGACCCACCATCTGGTCTTTCTGCATCTGCATCGTAAACCAGCTGTAGATAATCTGAGCGCCACAAAACAGAATACACGTCAGCGAGAGGTGGTCGCCGATGAGCCACAGGTTGGTGTTCCATTGGAGAATGGGATCGTAGGTCGACAGATCATCCATCCACAGGAAACTCTCTCCACGCAACTGGATGGCGTTAGGCACAAAGTTGAACATGGCAATCCAGATCGGCGCTTGGATGAGCATGGGCAGACATCCTGAGAGCGGTGAGACACCATATTTGGCATATTCTGCCATCATAGCCTGCTGTTTTTGCATCTGGTCTTCGGGCTTGTCAAACTGCTTCGTGGCGGCGTCGAGTTTGGGTTTCAGCACGCGCATCTTGGCCGAACTCATATAGCTCTTCTTCACCATAGGATAGGTGATGGCCTTGAGCAGCAAGGTGATCAGGATGAGTACAATTCCCATCGGGAACCACTTGCTCAACCAGTCGAACACATAGATGGTGAACCAACGGTTGATGATGCGGAACAAAGGCCAACCCAGATAGACCAATCTTTCCATCTGAAGGTCTTTGCCAAAGGCACTTTCCTCCTCCACACTCTGCAACAATCGGAAATCGTTGGGGCCGTAATAAAATTCAAATTCCGTCGGCGTGTTGCCGGTCGGATCGAAGAACGACTTCATCTTGGCTTGGTATTGCTTCAGATATCCGCTCCCCTTCTCCTGTGGAATCGACGTCATCAGCGTGTTGGTGCCCAAGTTATCCTTGGCAATCATCACGGCTGAGAAGAACTGGTTCTTGAAGGCAACCCAGTCGATGCTCTCTTTAATTTCCTCATCAATCTTTTCATTAGAGGCATTCAGGTAGTCGGTGCCACCGTCGCTTTCATGATAGGTGAGTGTAGCGTAGCGCGCTTCGAAAGCAAATCCCTTCTCCTGTTGCCGCACCTTATCCTGCCAGTTGATGGCCATGGTGCTGGTGTTTGGAGCGAAAAGTCCGGCCATACCGCTGACTTGAAACTTCATGCGGAGCAGATAGCTATCACCCAGACTGTAGATCATCCGAATGGTCTTGCCCGCCCCTGCTTCGGCGGTGAACACCACCGTGGAGTCTGTTACTTCCGAGGTTTGGAAGAAAAGGTCGGCCGTAGAGATATTGGCCTCCTTGGCAACAAGCATATATTCTATGCTCTGCTCGTCTCCCTGAAACAGGGTGACGTCCTTTTTCTCGGTGATGTTGTCCTTATAGTTTTTGACAACAGCCTTTTTAACCTGTGCACCTTTTGTTGAGAAGGTAAGTTCCAACTTATCATTTTTCAGCACAACGTCCTGAGCCTGACCCGTGAGGGCATGATGAAAGAGCGCTGTTGTGTCTTCCTGAACCTGCTGACGGGCAGCCTGCTGGCGCTTGAAAGCAGCAGCCTTGGCATCCTTCTCGGCCTTGGCGCGGTTGACATGCGCAATGGAGTCTTTCACAAATTGTGCTCGCTGCTCTTCCTCTGAAGGTTGCGCATACCAGCTGAATCCGATGAGAACTACCGCTATAAGGACGAATCCTATGAGTGAGTTTTTATCCATGTTTTTTTGAGCGTTAAGGCGTTGGGAAGTCAAATGAGGTTTGTCGCTTGCCAACGCCTTGGTCTATTATTTCTTTTTATTATCAATTGCATTTTTCACAAAGTCCACGAACAGCGGGTGTGGCTTGAGCACGGTGCTCTGGTATTCGGGGTGGAACTGTGTTCCGATATACCATTTCAATCCCGGAATCTCCACGATTTCCACCAGATCGCTCTCCGGATTGCGTCCCACACACATCATTCCATGACGTTCGAACTCCTGCAAATACTCGTTGTTGAACTCATAACGGTGACGGTGACGCTCCTGTATGTACTCTTGCTTGTAGATGTTCATCACGCGGGAATCCTGCTTGAGCACACACTCGTACGCACCAAGACGCATGGTACCGCCCATGTTTGTGATGTTTTTCTGTTCCTCCATGATGTCGATGACATTATGCGGCGTCTTTTCGTCTATTTCGCGCGAGTTGGCATCTGCATATCCCAACACATTGCGGGCAAATTCGATGACCATCATTTGCATACCCAGACAAATGCCAAAAGTGGGGATATTATGCGTGCGGGTATAATGTGCAGCGATGATTTTGCCTTCTATACCGCGCTGTCCGAATCCCGGACAAATCATGATGCCATCCTGTCCGGCCAGCTTTTCGGCAACGTTTTCTTCCGTGATGTGTTCGGAATTGATGAATGTGATGACCGTCTTGTGATCATTATAGGTACCGGCCTGTGACAAGGCCTCGCGTATGCTCTTGTAGGCATCTTGCAGGTCGTACTTGCCCACAATACCAATTTTCACCTCTTCCGTGGCTCTGTTCCTCCGCTCGAGGAACGCACGCCAAGGCCCGAGACTTGGCGTTTCGCCGATAGGCTCGCCCACTTTTCTCAGGATGGCCGTGTCGAGTCCTTGCTTCTGCATGTTCACGGGCACTTCATAAATACTGGGAAGGTCTTCACTCTGGATCACACAGTCCAAGTCTACATTACAGAAGGCAGCCACCTTTTTGCGCATCTGGTCAGGGAGATGCTTCTCTGTGCGCAGCACCAAGATGTCCGGCTGAATACCCACACTTTGCAGTTCCTTGACCGAGTGCTGGGTGGGCTTGGTCTTGAGTTCGCCGGCAGCATGAAGATAAGGTACATAGGTGAGATGCAGGTTGAGGGCATTCTTCCCCAACTCCCATTTAAGCTGTCGGATGGCCTCCATAAACGGTGCACTCTCGATGTCGCCAATCGTACCGCCAATTTCGGTGATGACAAAATCATAATGATATTTTTGTCCCAGCAATTTAACGTTGCGTTTGATCTCATCCGTGATATGTGGCACCACCTGAATGGTCTTGCCCAAATAGTCACCCCGGCGCTCCTTGTCGATGACAGCCTTGTAGATTCTGCCTGTCGTGAGCGAGTTGGCCTTGGTGGTTTGTATTCCGGTGAAGCGTTCATAGTGCCCAAGGTCCAAATCGGTTTCCATGCCGTCCACCGTTACATAGCATTCTCCATGCTCATAGGGGTTCAGCGTGCCCGGGTCTATATTGATATATGGGTCGAATTTTTGAATAGTAACATTATACCCCCTTGCCTGTAAAAGCTTGCCAACAGAAGAAGAAATAATTCCTTTACCAAGAGAAGAAACCACGCCTCCGGTGACGAAGATATATTTTGTTTTTGCCACGATCGTAAGTGTTAAATGGTTGATGTGTAATTTGGTGCAAAGGTAGCATAATTTTACGAAACGCACAACAAAACAAAATGAAACTTTGACGCGGGGGACAAAGAATTGTTTGAAAGAAAAAATGTTAAGTTGTAAGTATTTCGTACAATAATTATTAACTTTGCAAGCATGAGGTGGGTTGCCACTTCCTATAGATATAACGTCAAACCCATGAAATCGATGAATAAATATAAGTTTGGTGCTATCTTGTTGATGGCTGTTATGCTTTTGCCTCTGACCGTATTGGCAAAAGGAGATAATCATCCGGTACGCTATTGGCTGTTGCCACAGCGCAGCCTCCTGAACTATGAGGATTCGCTGAGAATCTTTGGCGACTCCCTATATCGCAAAGATGTTGTGGTGCCGCCTACCCTTTCCAAACAAGACATGGCTCCCTTGTTTTTACCCTTGACGTTCTATAAGAATATCAGCCACAACGCCTTTGTTCTGAACAAGGATCTGTCACCCTTAGACTTGCAACTTCTGCATGTGTATTTGCGGCGTCCCGACATGGTGGAGAGCACCCAGAGCGAGTTGGAGAAGGCCGGTCCGACACTGGCTCCAAAGACCGTGGCCGACAAGCCCACGGTCATGGTGAAACAGCCCGCGGCCAAAGAACCGGATGTCATGCCGGTGGATGTTGTCGTGCTGAAACCTAATTTTTGGACGCTTACAGGCGACTATTATCTGCAATTCCTGCAAAATTATATTTCAGAAAACTGGTATAAGGGCGGAGAGAGCAACTATTCCATGGTGGGTGCCCTGACCCTTGAAGCCAATTATAACAACAAGTCTAAATTCAAGTGGGAGAACAAGTTGGAGATGAAATTGGGTCTCCAGACTTCCAAGAGCGACTCCCTGCACAAGTTGAAAACCTCTACGGACATGCTGCGATATACCGGCAGAGTGGGTTTGCAGGCCTCCAAACGCTGGTATTACACCTTTCAGGTGGTGGCCACCACACAATTCATGCCCAACTACAAAACCAACCAGCATGCAGTTCTGGCCGACTTCATCTCTCCCCTTAACGTCAACACTTCTATCGGTATGGACTATAGGGTAGACTGGTTCAAAGGTAGACTGAAGGGTACTGTGCACTTGGCTCCATTGGCTCACAACTTTAAATATGTCGACCGACTGGCACTGGCATCGCGCTATGGCATTGACGAGGGTAAACACGTGCTGCATGATTTCGGTTCGCAGATGACGCTCGATCTGAAATGGAAATTCACCGACAATATCCTTTGGCAGACCAGGCTATACGGCTATACGACTTATCATCGCGGAGAGATTGAATGGGAAAACACGTTCACCTTTCAGTTCAACAAGTATATCTCCACGAAATTCTTTGTTTACCCCCGATTTGACGACGGTCGCAAACGTGATGACAAGCACGGCTACTGGCAACTGAAGGAGTATGTCTCCTTAGGATTCTCCTATAACTTTTAATTCGGCTACTTGCTGTGCTGCTCCTCAAAAAGTTTACACGGAAACGCCAAACAAGCGCTCAGATATTCTATTGGAAAATTAAAATCCTATATTTGCCTACACGCTCATTTTGGTCTAAACGCGTAAAATTATGAAGAAGCATTTAAACCCGTTGGAGAAAGAGTTTCTCATTCGCCAGTATTTCAACAATCCGGATGTAAGCCTCAAGTCATTCTGTGAGGCGAACAATGTATCAACCAGTCCGTCTTTTCCTGAGGTTTCAATAGTCTTCAGTTGAGTCGCGATATATGATATTGGCATCAACAACGATTTCTTCTGTTGTTGAGGAATCATTATCTATATGCTTGATGATCAGCCTTGCTGCTTCCTGTCCCATTTCAAACTGGGGTGGTTCTACCGTAGTCAATTGTGGAGAAACTATTGTGCTCAACTCTGTGCCAGAGAAACCTGCTACAGCGATGTCCTTAGGAATTTTTCTTCCCAGTGATTTCAGTCTGTTCATAGCTCCTATGGCCAGTGTGTCGGTGAAAGCAAATATCGCATCGAATTCTTCTTTCAGGATTCGGTCTACGGATGCAGCTCCGGAAAAGTAGGACAAGCCTTCTGCTTCAATGTCAATACTGGGATTATATTGCAGGCCATAGCGTTTGATGGCTTCTATGTATCCGTTGTGTCGTAATACCGAATTATAAACCACGCTGCTGTTGGCACCAATGTAAGCAATATGTTTCCTTCCAGAGCGGATGAGATGCTCGACCAAAAAGAATGCCTTAGTCTCATCATCGATGATCACTTCTGGTGCCTTGATGCCATATGGGATACGATCGTAGAAGACAACCGGCACACCACTATCCATGACTTTTTGGAATATATCGGTGTTTTTATGATAGTCACATAGGCAGACTATGATGCCGTCGATCATGAACTGTTTCATAACCTCCAGGTTCATGCGTTCCTTTTCCCAGTCCTCACTTGCAGAAGCAATGAGCACTTTGTAGTTCTTCGCGTAACATACATTCTGTATACCTTCAATCACTCGTGCTGCATAAGGTGTTGTCATCTCCGGAACCAGCACACCAATGGTCTTGGTGTTGCCGTTCTTGAGGTTCAAGGCGACAGGATTTCTTCGATAACCCATTCTGTGGGCTGTGCTGATGATTTTGTCGCGGGTTTCCTTACTGATGTTCGGATCATCGTTGAGAGCCCTTGAAACAGTTGATACAGAAACCACAAGTTCTTTAGCGATATCTTTAATCGTTACGTACTTCATAGGTGTCTTGAATCTATTTTCATTAGGTAATGTAGCAAATATACATAAAATTCGTGATATATAAGCCAATGGGAATAAAAAACAGAAAATAATTTCCGAATGGTCTTCCTTTTTGAAGGAAAAGAGTCAGAGCCAGTATATATACCTTTGTCCTAAATACGTGCTTTAAGCCACATTATTAAATTGCCCCCTCAAAATGTAGGCTTATGAGAATGGTATGTAGCTTAGTCGTGCATAAAGATATTTTTATCTTAGTATTTTAGGCAGTAGGTCGAAATTATGGAGAGAGTTTTTGGTGTATTGACACTGGATGCAAACGTTTCCATTTTTTTCAAACGTTTGCGGGAACGTTTGCGTAAAGTTTTCACTTGACATGACGCATTTTTTTATATATATTTGAAATTGCTAAGCCTAATGATTTAAATTAACTATAAAAACCAATGTTAAACTATTAATACCAATTTATTATGAACACTATTGTTAACACGTTTACTTATGACCGCACCAACGTTAAAACCGGAATACTTCATTTTGGCGTTGGAAACTTTCATCGCGCTCATCTTGCGTATCTGACTAACCTGCTATTGGAGCAGAATCCTGATCAGCGTTCTTGGGGACTCTGTGGAGCCATGATACTACCTCAGGATGAACGCCTTTATACGGCTCTTCATAACCAGGAAGGTGAATATACGCTTACCGTATGCGGACGTGATGGTAAGGACCAAACATGGCTTATCGGTTCACTCGTGAAGTTGTACTGGGGCATGAATAATCAAGAAGCTATCCTCAATAAGATTGCAGATCCGGATATCAAGATTATCACTTTGACAATTACCGAAGGCGGATACAATCAGGAGAAGTCTACCGGTCGTTTCATGTTGGAGAATGAGATGATCAAGCACGATCTTGAGGATTGGAAACACCCAATGACAGTCTTTGGATATGTAGCAGAAGGTCTCCGTCGTCGTCGTGATGCCGGTGTCGGTAAAATCACTATCCTCTCTTGCGATAATCTTCAGCATAATGGCGACACTTGTTGTCGTTCGTTCACCACTTTTATAGAGGCTCAGGACAAAGATCTCTACGAGTGGTTGAAAGCCAATGTAACATTCCCTAATAGCATGGTCGACCGTATCACTCCTGCTACCAAGCCAGAGGATATTAAACGCTTGAATGAGCGTAATGGAACTCATGACGAAGCACCTGTATATACGGAGGATTTCATACAGTGGGTTATCGAGGATAATTTTGCTGCAGGCCGTCCTGATTGGGAAAAAGTAGGAGTGGAATTCTGTAAGGATGTGAGTGCTTACGAGAATATGAAGCTTTCTCTTCTCAATGCCAGTCATACGCTTCTTTCATATCCATCTTTTTTAGGTGGTTATCGTAAGGTCGATGCAGCCATGCGTGATGGGCGTATCGTGAAGTTTGTGAGAGATTTCATGGAGATAGATATTACCCCTTATGTACCTGCTCCCGGTAATACCGACCTTGACGAGTATAAGCAGACTCTTATCGAGCGTTTTGCCAATCGCACTGTGAGCGACCAGGTGGCACGTCTTTGTTTCGATGGTGTCAGCAAGTTCCCTGTATATGTGATGCCTAACCTGATTCATATGATTGCCGATGGTAAGGATCTCATACGTGTGACCTATCTTTTGGCTGCTTACCGTCACTACTTGAAGTATCATAAGGATGATGATGGTGCAACCTTTGAGGTAGCCGAGCCATGGCTCACTGATAACGACAGGAAGCTTATTGCCAGTGACGATGCCGTAGAGTTCCTGCATCTCTCACCATTTGAGAGTACCGATCTTGCAGCTTCTGAAGTTTTCAAGGTTCAATATCTCAAGTTTGTAGAAGCCATTGCAAAAAATGGTGCTATGAAGACATTGGAAACTATCATATAGACTTATGGAACAGTTGCGTCATTACAGTGTAGGACCATTTATTTTTCTCACCTTCGTATATTTCCTCGTCGGCTTCCTGACAACCATTAATGGTCAATTTCAGGGACCGCTGAAGATAGCATTCCTCAGTGATGCCGGAGATATAAAGAACACCTTCACTACACTGATATCCTTTTTCTTTTTCCTGGGCTACCTGCTTAACAGCAGTGTAGCTGGAAGATGGATTGACAGGCATGGTTATAAGAGTACCATGTTACGTGCCCTTGTGTGTATGGTTGCAGGTCTGTTGTTGTATGATCTTGCCGCTTATATTGTAGTACATTATTATGATATACGCATAGCGTATACAGGAGGTTCCATCCCATGGGGCTTCATAGTATTCCTCCTTGGATCATTCCTTATGGGAACCTCGGCTGCAATTCTGCAGGTGGTGATCAATCCTTATGTATCAGCTTACAACCTTCCGGGAACACGTCCTGCACAACGTCTGAACATCGTTACAGCCGTCAATTCCTTCGGTACGACAATAGCACCGTTCTTCCTGACAATGGTTGTATTCTCTGGCGTATCACTTGATGATATCACCGCTAACCAGCTTCTGGTACCGTTCCTTGTTATAGCCGGCATCATAGCCCTTGTCACGGGATTGTCTACTCGTATGTCACTTCCAGACTTGTCTGGGACACGTGCTGAAGGCAATCAGAGATTACCAAGGAGCATTTGGTCCTTCCGTCATCTCACATTGGGTGTCATTGCCATTTTTTTCTATGTAGGTACTGAGGTCTCTATAGGTTCGAATATTAATCTTCATGCTATGGAACTCCGGATGGGAGATGGTGTACCAGCCCTTTTGGCCACCCTCTATTGGGGAGGATTCCTTGTTGGACGATTCGTTTCTACTTTCTTCCGTGACTTCAATCCTCGGAATACCCTCATCGCCACTACCGTCATCTCATCAGTACTCATCGTTATTGCCATTGTGAGCGAGAACCTATGGTTCCTTTGTGCAGTGGGCTTGTTCCATTCTGTGATGTGGAGTTGTATTTTCACTCTTTCCACACAGGGTCTGAAAGAATATACCTCTAAGGCATCCGGCGTTTTCATGATGGGTGTTTTCGGTGGTGCAGTCTTCCCTGTAGCCCAAGGCTTCTTTGCTGATGTGATGTGTAGTTGGCAATATACTTGGGTCATCGCTCTTGCCTGCGAGATTGTCATGCTCCTCTATGGTCTCTATGGTTATAGGGTAACAGATGAGTGGTGCCTGAGTAATCTGGAAAAATAATAGAAATTCAACATTACTGCAATAGAATCATAATACTAACCTGGTACTTTTCAGTACATTTTAAAATAAGAAAGTTATGAACAAATGGAGTAAACGATCTGTAGCTCTCTTCATTGCTTCCTGTGCCATGTCGGCAACAACATTTGCTCAAGGCATAATCAAGGGAGAAGTGAAAGATGAGAATGGTCAACCACTAATCGGTGCTACCGTCATGGAAGAAGGCACCGAAAATGGTGTAGTCACCAACATCGATGGCCGGTTTTCTATCAGTGTCAAGCCTGGAAAGAAACTTCGTATTTCCTATGTTGGCTATAAGTCCAGCGTTGTTATTGTCCATTCAGGTGATAACAAAATCATTCTAAAAGAAGAGGGGAAAAACCTCAACGAACTTGTTGTAGTTGGTTATGGTATGCAACATAAGCGTGACCTTGTTGGTACAGTATCACAGGTCGGTGGTGAGGTCTTGGAGAACCGAGCCAATCCTAATGTCACCCGCTCCCTCCAGGGGGAGATTCCAGGCCTTACCATCACCATGACCGATGGTAAGCCTATTCGTTCTGGTAATATCAAGATTCGTGGTGCTGTTAATTCTATTGGTGCTGGCGGCAATGCCCTTATCCTTGTTGATGGAGTGGAGGGAGATCTGAATGCTGTGAATCCGGAGGACGTGGAGAGTGTATCTGTTCTGAAGGATGCCTCTACCAGTGCTATCTATGGTGCTCGGGGTGCTTTTGGTGTTATTCTTGTGACCACCAAGAAAGCCAAAAAAGGAGCTCCTGTCGTGCGTTATTCCGGTAACGTATCTCTCCAACGTCGTACTGTGAGGCCTGAGACTGTCAACAACGGCCTTGAATGGGCTACCAATTTCTATACAGCTTATGTTAACCAAAAAGGTACTATCCCCAGTGTGATCGGTAATGTTTTCAACAAAGGTATCAATTCTTGGGAGGACTGGTACGGTGAACTCAAGAAGCGTGATGCTGATCCAACCCTTGAGAAGATGCGTACCAATAAGAATGGCTATTATGAATATTATGGTAATACCGACTGGTTCGGTCGTATTTATAAGGACAACTCCTACGCTACTCAGCATAATCTGAGTGTCAGCGGTGGCAATGACATCGCTACCTATCTTCTTTCAGGAGGCTATAACTTCAATAATGGTGTCTATAGCGAAGGTGGTGAGAGCTTCAAACGCTATAATCTGCGTGCCAAAGGTAGCATTCGTATCCGTCCGTGGTTATTGCTGGAGAATAATGCCGAGTTCTGGCAGCGTAAGTATCATGAGCCTGCGGTAATGTATGCTTATTATCCAACTGATATGTCATCGCTCATCCCAATTCAACGCCAGATGGAACAACAGCTTTATCCGATGACTTTGGAGAAGAACCTCGATGGCACATGGACAGAAGCTTCTGTCTATTCTGGATGGGCTGGCTTCTGTGATGGTGACTCATGGCGAGAGTATAAGGATATGCGTATAAGGAACACCTCGACATTGACGGCTGATATCCTCAAGGATGTGCTGCAGGCTAAGGCTGATTTTACCTATAATCATTATCATGCTACTCGTAACCAGGTTGGTAATCTTTATACTGGCTATCGCGGTCCTGATATTCCTGTGGTCCATCAGTCTTTCAGTTATCTTGAAAATCGTTTCTATGATACGGATTATCTATCGAGCAATGTAATCCTTACCTTTACCCCTAAGCTTGGTGAGGACCATCATTTCTCCGCCATGGGAGGTTGGAATATTGAGGACGAAAAGTACAAGAGTACTCGTGTAGAGCGTAACAACCTATTGGTCAAGGACAAGCCAAACTTCAATCTTACAGATGGTGATGCCTATTATATCAATGATAACGGCAGCTACAGCTGGGGATTCATAGGCGTATTCTACCGTCTGAACTATAACTGGAAGGGACGTTACCTCATCGAAACCAGTGGTCGTTACGATGGTAGTTCAAAATTCCCAGCAGCCCAGAAATGGGGGTTCTTCCCTTCTGTCAGCGTTGGTTGGAGAGTCAGCGATGAGAAGTTCATGCACGCCTTTCATGAGAGCTTTCTGGATAACATGAAGATTCGTCTTTCTGCAGGTTCTGCTGGTAATGGACTTGTCTCTCCATACCAGTATCTCTCTACCATGTCTGTTGCTACATCGAATGTTGTTGCCAATGGTCAGCTGCTTTCATATACCAACGCTCCTACACCTGTTCCTACGGGCCTCACGTGGGAAAAGACTGCAACCTATAACATAGGTGTTGATGTGGACATGTTCAAGGGACGTCTTGGATTGACTTTTGATATCTATCGCAAGAACATCACCAATATGTATGTTGTAGGTCAGGAACTTCCTGCTGTTTATGGTAATTCTGCTCCAAAGGGTAATAATGCCGATCTCCGTACTAACGGTTGGGAAGCTAGTCTGAGCTGGCGTGATCATTTCTATCTTGCCGGCAAGCCTTTCAACTGGAGCGTCAAGGCGTCAGTCTGGGATGCAACCAGCAAAATTACCAAGTACACCTCTACTACCAACACCCTTCCTACCATCTATGCCACTCATTACTATGAGGGTATGACCATTGGAGAGATATGGGGTTATGAGGCGGATGGCTTCTTCCAGAGCAAGGAGGATGTTCTTAATTCTCCTTCACAGAGCTATTTTGCCAACTACAAGAGTGCAGGTACAGTCTGGGAGGCTGGTGATTTGAAGTTCAAGGATCTCAATGATGACAAGTACATCAATCCTGGTAACGGCACCCTTTCCAACCATGGCGACCTTAAGGTCATCGGCAATACCACACCACGCTATTGTTACAGTTTCTCCCTCAGTGGTAACTGGAATGGCATCGGACTATCTATGTTCTGGCAGGGAGTTGGCAAGCGTGATTGGTATCCTGCGCGTGAGTCCTCACTTTTCTGGGGACAGTATTCACGCCCTTACAGCTTCGACCTCCCATGGCAGGATGGCAACAACTGTGCTGATATTGATGAGGAAGGTAACATTGTCAATGCTGGAGCCTACTGGCCAAGAAAGCGTGGTTGGATTGCCCAAATGCCTAAGGGTATCCTTTCAAATGCCAACACCATGTATCTGCAGAATGCAGCTTATCTCCGTCTAAAAAATGTGACCCTCTCTTACGAATTCCCTAAGACATTGATTCGTTCCATGAAATTATCTCAGCTTCGTCTGTATGTGACAGGTGAGAATCTCCTTACCTTCACTCCATTGCACAAGCATGCCAAGAACTTTGACCCAGAGGTCATCAGTGCCGGTGATCACGATGGACTCAATAAGGTCGGTGTCGTAGGTGAAGGATACAGCTATCCAATGATGAAGACCTATACCGTTGGACTGAACATAACATTCTAACTTTTAAAGCGTAAGACAATGAAAAATAAGTTATTCCTGGCTCTGGGATTCTTGGCGATCGCCTTTACATCATGTGATGATTATCTCACCCGTGAGCCATACAGTAAGATTGATTCTGAAAAGTTTTTCGCCAATGAGGATGAACTGAAGATCTATGCCAATGGCCTGTATGTCACATTCATGCCTACAGCAGCAGGCCTGAGTCTTGGTAACACCACTGCCGATAACATCGCTGTTAGCAGCTGTGAGACATTCCTGCATCCTGATTTCGATGTCGACAAGCAGGGTGGATGGACATGGAGCACATGGCATGACCTTTTCCGCTGTAACTACTTCCTTGAACATATCAACAAGGCAGCAGGAGTAGTTTCACCTACCATTCTTGATCATTATCGTGGGGTGGCGCGTTTCTGGCGTGCATGGTTCTATTTCGGAATGGTGAAAACCTACAGCAATGTTCCTTGGTACAGCAACACCATTGCTCAGAATGACTCACTGCAACTGTACAAGCAGCGTGACAGCCGTGAGCTTGTCATGGACAGTGTACTTGCCGATCTCGATTATGCTTGTGCTCATCTCCAAACAGCTAAGAGCTATCTCATTACGAAGTATGTAGCACTGGCCTTTAAATCCCGTGTATGCCTCTATGAAGGAACCTTCCGTAAGTATCACCAGACAAATCCTGCCACAGGACAGCCTTGGACAGAGAATGGTAGTAGCGCTCGTTATCTTCGGGAATGTGTCAAGGCCAGTGAGGCGCTTATCGATAGCAAGGCTTACAGTATTGTCAGCGGTGATTCGGATTCTTATCGAAGTCTTTTCAACCAAGAATCTCCAAAGACACAGGAGATCATCCTTGCCCGTGAGTATAGTTCACAGTTTGCAGTGACACATAATGTGACCCAGTCGTTCGTGTCGGCAGGTAATGATTCCAAGCGTTGGTCTCCTACACAGGAGTTCATCAACACCTATCTTAAACGCGATGGAAGTCGCTTCACCGATCAGCCTTCTTACGACCAGCTGTCCTTTGCGGATAACTGCAAGAATCGTGACTGGCGTCTTGCACAGACCGTCATCACGCCTGCCTATCAAAAGAAAGTCAGCCAAAAGATGCAACACTATAGTCCTAACTGGAACATTACCCTTTCAGGCTATCAGATCATCAAGTTCAATCTTGATGATACTTTCTATGAAACGACAGGCCGTGGCATTAACTCATTCCCAGTACTTCGCTATGCTGAAGTCCTTCTCAACGAGGCAGAGGCCAAGGCTGAGCTGGGTGAGATGACAGAGGGTCTTTGGAATAAGACTATCCGTCCTATCCGTGAGCGAGCTGGTGTTGATGGTAAAATTCCTGTTGATGCCGACCCATACCTCATCGCATACTATCATAATAAGTGTACTGATAAATGGTTGTTGGAGATCCGTCGTGAGCGAGCCATCGAGCTTTTTATGGAAGGTGGTAACCTACGTTATAACGATTTGATGCGCTGGAATGAGGGAGAGATGCTCATGAACCATTGGTCAAGTATCTATATCGGCAAGAAGGGAAAACCGATCGACTCTGACGGTGATGGAAAGGTAGATCTTGCTGTAGTCGATAAGGTACCTTCTAAAAAGGTGTCTGGTGTATACTATGTGAACTTGAGCAAGAGTCCTTTTTATCAGTGGAAAGATGGACGACTGCATATTGCTAATGATGCCAGTTGGACTGACAACAAATATGTTCATCCTATCCCTCGTGCAGCCTTGGTGAAGAACCCTGCTTTGGGTCAGAACTATGGCTGGGACAAATAGTAGCATCTGTTGTTTAATCTATAAAGAAATCATGTCATGAAAATATATATTCATCTTTTTGGATTCCTGATGTTAGGAACTATGGTTATGACGTCCTGTTCGGATGACGAGAAGGGTTTCGTGTTGCGTAGCGATGATTCCATCACTCTTACAAGCAGTGGCACTTCCAAATTGTTTACCATATGTACAGATGGTGATTGGACGATCACTACAAACTCGACTTGGTTGGACATCGATAAAAAGTCTGGTCAAGGTGATGGCTCTACACGTGAGCAGATTCGTGTCGGTGCCCAGCGCAACACTTCTGCCGAACGTTTGGATTCTTTCCTGATCCATGCTGCGGGCAAGGAACTTATCGTTCGTGTCAAGCAGGATGAGGGAAAGCCTTTCACTTTAGGCACTCCCTCTCTGTCTCTTGCCTTGCAGTCGGGTGTGGATGCCACTGGTGTAGCTATCAAAATACCATATACCTATGGTTATAACGGTATGAAAGTCACTTTCAATGTTGCGCTTTCTGGTGTAGGTGCCGATGGTCTTTCTGTAGACCCCTTTACAACGACCCTGTCATCTGAGAAGGGTACCGTAGAGATCCCTCTCAAAGGTACTCCTTCCACTAAAGGAGACATCACCTTGAATGTTACCTCTGATGATACCGATGCGAAAACAGTTTCCCTTACAGCCAAGGTTTCCAACCGTATCCTTATCGAGCAGCACTTTGATCTTTGTGTATGGGGCTCAGATATTGTTGCCAACAAACCTGGTGTCAAGGGAGGGTATATGGAAACCCCTGAGGGGCGTGTCGTAGATCCTAGTGTTCCCTTGAAAGCAACCAATACCACTGATGACGGTGGTGCTGATTTCTTTGCGGTCTTTGCTCCTTCATTCCTTGCCTCACGTGGTATGACGGGATGGTCAGGTCTTGAGGTTCATGAGCACCCTGGATATGTGAAGATGGGAACTCGTAAGGTCAAAGGTTATATCACCACTCCAGCCTTGGGTTATGCTCCAAAGTCTGGTGTAGTCACTGTCACCTGCCAAGTGGCACAATATAGAGGAACTACGGGCTCTAGTCTTGTTATCAAGGTGAGTGAGGGTACTCCATCCATTGCTACCTACAAGTATCAGCATGATGGCACCATGACAGGTCAGGTTTGGGAAACCGTGACCTTTACTGTCAGTGGTGTTACTGCGGATACTAAAATCACCTTCACTACAGCTAACGCTACTCGTTTCTGTATCGATGATATAGTTGTCAGTGAATAACAATGAAAGTAATGAATATGAAGAAGATAATCTCAAAAATATGGATGCTGACGGTTTTGTTGGCCGTTGAACCTTTGACTTCGTGTGGTACAGGTACTGACGATATCAGCGGAGGTGGAGGAATCGAAGGTGTAGAGAAACCTTCCACTGAGGATTTCACCCCTAAGATTGGCAATGATCTCTATGGTCAGATCACCAGTCAGGCAGGACAGGCTCTCCAGGGTGTAGTCGTTTCTGATGGTTATACTTGTGTTACTACCAATGCCAAGGGCTTTTATGAGATGAGGCGCAATTCTTCTGCTCGTTTCGTATTCTATTCCATCCCCAAGGGTTTCAAACAGAGTAGTGCCGATTTCTATAAGTCTCTTTCTGAAGGCATCAAGCGTTATGATTTCAAACTTGAGACAGCTATCGGTGATGAGAGTCATTTCTATCTGGTTGCTATGGCCGATCCGCAGATAAGAAGTGATGACAGCTACCGCCGTTTCCGTCAGGAAGGAATGGAAGAACTCAAGTCTTTCATCGGTAATTCTACCTTACCAGTCCTTGGCATTACCACAGGAGATGTCTGCCATGAGGAATGTCCGACATACATGAAACCGATGCGTAGCTTGCTCAATTCCCTTTCCATGCCTTGTTTTTCAGCTATAGGCAATCATGATTATTTCAAGGTCGACGGTAGTACCACGAAGCCCCGCAGCAGTGAGACTTATGAGAAATCATGGGGACCGACGTGGTATTCCTTCAATAAGGGGGACGTGCATTTCATAGCTCTCGATAATGTGAAGTATTCCGATGGAATGACTTATAAGGGAGCTTTTAGTCCTGAACAGATTAGCTGGATGAGAAAGGATCTGAGTTATGTTGATAAGAGCAAGCTCATTGTCGTATACTATCATATCCCTGTTCGTGATGATAAGAATTACGAGGGGCGTAATGATATGCTCAGTCTTTTGGCTGGCTATCCTAACCGTATCTTGATTTGTGGGCATACCCACTACCTGCGTAATTATGTCACCAAGGCACCTGTCAAAGTGGAAGAACGTATCAATGCCGCAGCTTGTGGTGCTTTTTGGCATTCTACCATCAATGGCGACGGTACTCCTAATGGATTCAGCGTCTATGAAGTAAAGGACAATCAGATCGTTGATAACTGGTACCAGGCGGTGAACCAACCAAAAAATTACCAGATACGCCTATTTCATGGTGATGCACACTTTGGAGGTCCTTATGGAGCCTATAAATATGGTTTATCGTCTGACTATGTTGTTGCCAATGTATGGAATTGGGATTACCGTTGGAAAGTCTATTGCTATGAGGATGGTGTACTGTCGGGAGAGATGATCAACTCATTGGATAAGTTCCATCTTGATGCTTGGGCTTGTGGTTATCACATCGGAGTCCTCCAGCGTAAAGCTGATGATTTTGAGAAATACACCATGCACGACTTCATCTATAAACTGAAAAATCCATCTGCAAAGGTGAAGATCGTAGCGACAGATGGTTATGGTCATACTTATACGCAGGATGTCTTTACAACGGATTTCAACGAAGCAAAAGAATATAAATAATTTATATACACTTAAAAATAATATGCTATGAAGATAAAAGACTATTGCTCAGGAATACAGCATATCGGTATTCCTACGAATGATATAGAAAAGACTAAGGCTTTTTTCAAAGACTTGGGCTTTGAAATAGCTTATTCAACTGTCAATGACGGTGAGAAAGTAGCTTTCCTGCGTATTGGAAATTTGACCATTGAAACCTGGCAGAACGGTCAGGCTGCTATGAAGTGGGGTAGTATTGATCATATCAGTCTGGATGTGAAGGATGTTGAAGAACTCTTTCATGTAGTTGAGAAGAAAGGGTACAAGAGTCTCGAGGGGCATGTATGCAGTCTTCCTTATTGGGAAAACGGTGTGAAGTATTTCACTATCGAAGGTCCTAACAAGGAGAAGATAGAGTTCTGTGAAATGCTTTAATGAATTCGGTTATGAAAAAAACTCTCTTTTTATGTTCGTGTCTTTCGCTGGCATCCTTAGTGGTGCCGGCAAAGACTTTTGTGCGCAACATTACTTCTGATAGGGCTTCAACCCTTACGGTGTTCCTACCTGAGGGCAATGCTACGGGACGCGCCATTGTTGTTTGTCCTGGCGGCGGGTATTCTAAGTTGATGGTGGATTATGAGGGCACCGACTGGGCTGGATATTTCATGGACAAGGGCATTGCTTGTTGTGTGTTGAAATATCGTATGCCTCATGGCAATCGTAATATCCCTATCGATGATGCCTATGCTGCTATGAAGATGGTTCGTGACAGTGCAAAGGTATGGGACATCAATCCTTTGGACGTCGGTATTATGGGGTTCTCTGCTGGTGGTCATCTGGCATCTACCGTCAGCACTCATGCCCCAATGGTTTTGCGCCCTGATTTCTCTATTTTGTTCTATCCTGTCATCACTATGCAGTACAAGCAAACTCATCATGGGTCTGTTGATAACTTCTTGGGAAAGGACAAGGATGATGCCTCTGTGGTGGCTCAGTATTCCAACGACTTGGCTGTCACCAAGCATCTTACTCCTCCTTCTGTGGTGTTTCTGGCTAATGATGATGATATCGTTCCCATCCTGCCAAATGGCGTGGCTTATTTCTCTGCTCAACATCATGTAGGCAATAATAGTGCGCTCTATTGCTACCCATCAGGAGGTCATGGTTTTGGGTTTCATGCTGATTTCAAGTATCATCAGCAGATGCTTCGTGATCTGGATGAATGGCTGGCATCCATTCCTTCTCCAAACCGTAATGCTATTCGTGTGGCTTGTGTCGGTAATTCCATTACTGATGGCTCCGGCATCTTCATGCGCTCTCTATTTGGTTATCCTGCACAGTTGCAACAGAAATTAGGTAATGGTTATGTCGTTCGTAACTTCGGTGTAGGCCGTCGCACTATGCTCAATCATGGCGACTATCCTTATATGAAAGAGCAGGCATGGAAAGATGCTCTTGGATTCAATCCGGATATCGTCGTGATCAAGCTAGGTACCAATGATTCAAAGCCTAAGAATTGGAAGTATGGTAGGGAATTCTCGGCCGATATGCAACAGATGATAGATTCTTTGAAGGCATTGCCATCACAGCCGAAGATATTTCTGGCTTCTCCAATTACAGCCTATAGTGATCTTGGAACTATCAGTGATTCAGTTATCGTCAATGAGATTTGTCCTGTTGTGAAGAAACTGGCCCAAAAGAACAAGTGCCGGTTTATTGACCTTCATACGCTGTATAAACCTACTGAAGGGATGATCCAGCGTGATGGCATACATCCTACTATCGAGGGTGCAGGTTATCTTGCTGATGTCATCAAATCATTTATCTTACCCTTAGAAAACAAGAAATAACAATGAAACATATAGTTCTTTTATCTCTCGCGATTCTCACTACATACAGTGCCCAGGCTCAGGAAGACTCCCCTTCTTTCCTCAAGGCACGACAGGCTCCTGATGCATCCTTTTACCTACCTGCTCCTCCTGATACTTCCAGTATCGCTTATCTAGTCGATTTTCATAAGTACCAATGGGGCAAGGCACAGCGTTCTACACCTCGTGGGCGTCAGGCTGATTTCGATACTTATTGGCAAGCAGATTCCATCCTTAAGGGATATACGCGGGCATTTGGTATGGCTATTACTCCTTCAACTACTCCTGAGACCTATTCATTGATGTGCAGGGTTTGTGTAGACGCTGAGTTTGGTGTCGCCGCAGCTAAACGTCGCTATATGCGCAAGCGTCCTTATGTGCAGTTTAATGAGCATACGGGGTGTCCCGACCAGGAAGAGGAGCTTCGTCATACTGGATCTTATCCTTCCGGCCATTCTGCTCGTGGATGGGCATCAGCTTTGGTCCTTGCAGAGTTGCGCCCTGACCGCCAGTCTCAGATCCTGGAGCGTGGGTATCAGTATGGTGAAAGCCGAGTTATAGAAGGCTATCATTATGAAAGCGATGTGGAGGCAGCTCGCCTTGCTGCCAGTGCAATCGTTGCTCGTTTACATGCAGATGATGCATTCATGAGTCAGCTTCAAAAGTCCAAGAGGGAACTCTCTCGACTCATTTATCCTTCTACTCTTGATTTATCCCAATGGCAGTTGAATACAGTTGCCCCTTTGGTAAAGGATTCGACTCAGACTTTTCAGGGCATGGCTATTGACGGAAATTATCTTGTAAGTCTCCAGAATCGGGGGCTCGCAACCATTTATCAACTACCTTCTATGAGGAAACTTACAGACGTATTCCCTTTGGGCTGCTATAATAGTTGCAATCATGCCAATGCGGCAGCTTTTGGTTGTGAGAAATTCTCTAATAGTGATGCTCTCCCATTGCTTTATGTCTCACAGGCTTATAAGAAGCCTGTGAATGGAAAGAAAGACTACTGTTATGTCGAGCGTTTGAATCTCGATGGTAGCAGTAATACTGTTCAGACGATACATTTTGATGATATCGCACATCTTTTTGGCTATGCCCTTCAGTGGACTGTAGACAGGAAGAATCGTCACCTTATTGGCTTTGGTAATACGAAGTCTAATAAGGATCCTAATAATGAACTCCGTATCATTATCTTCCCTTTGCCCCGACTGGAAAGAGGAAAGGAGGTACACCTCAGGTCATCTGATGCAATCGAGTGTTATACCATTCAGCAGCATGATGGGCGTTATCCTGCTCGTGTCGTCGGGCAGGGTGCTTGTGTGTATGATGATTGTCTTATTATGCCAACGGGATTTGGTACTAAAACAGAACCAAGTGTTGTCTATGTATGGGATTTACGTAACAAGACCCTTGTCGATGTTCTTGACTACAGTGGTCAGTTGGATTATGAGATGGAAGATATGGATTTCTATAAAGGTGACGCCTATATCCAGACCAATGGTGCTGGTATTGTGAAGTTAGCAAATAATAAAAATAAATAAGATGAAAAGATATGTTGTCGGTTTGGGAGAGGCTCTATGGGATGTCTTGCCCACAGAAAGGAAATTAGGTGGAGCTCCGGCCAATTTTGCCTACCATGTTGCTCAGACAGGCTTTGATGCCATTGCCATTAGTGCTGTCGGTAACGATACACTTGGCGATGAGACGCTCCAATGTTTCAAATCAAAGCAGTTGGATTATATTATGCCTCGTGTAGAATTCCCTACCGGAACGGTTCAGGTAACAGTTGATGCAGCTGGGATACCATTGTATGAGATAAAAAGGAATGTCGCATGGGACCATATACCACTTACTACAGAGATTATTGAAGTTGCAAAGAACTGCAAGGCCGTTTGTTTTGGTTCGTTGGCCCAAAGGGAAGACGAGTCAAGAAATACCATTGAAAAGTTCTTAGATTCGGTTCCAAATGATTGTCTGAGAATATTCGATATCAACATCAGACAGCAGTTCTATACCAAGCAACTGATTGAGAACTCACTTAAAAAGAGCGATATCCTCAAAATCAACGATGAGGAGCTTGAACTCATTGCACCTATGCTCGGTTATGACCAGGATTCCTCAAGGAATAGTAGGCTGGAAGAACATCAAATCGCAGTGACTCAAGGTGTTATCCACGATTATAACTTACAAATGGTAGTGCTGACTTGTGGTACTAACGGAAGTTATATCATTACTTCGAACGAAGTACTATATCGTTCGACTCCAAAGGTGCACGTTGTAGATACAGTCGGAGCTGGAGACAGTTTCACTGGTGCTTTTGTCGCTTCCCTGCTTAAGGGAGATTGTTTGGAAGAAGCTCATAGGAAGGCTGTTGATACCAGTGCTTTTGTATGTACAAAATCAGGTGCAATGCCTTCTTATTGAGGATGTTAATATTGCATTAGTTAAATTACCTTTCCATTTCCCAGTATGTCTCCTTTAATGAGAGAGGTGTGTAGTTACGTTGAAAGGCACACCTCTTTTAGTGACCTTGCTCCCCGCTTTATTAAATAAACTGACGTTCTTTTATCATAGTTAAGGAGAAGTCTTGCCAGCCTTTATGGTTTAAGGGGTGACGGTGCTATATGTTTGCAAGTACTGCTTGCTGTTAAGAAGGTTGTGCCTAAAGGAGCCGTCTGTCAATAAAACTTCACTTTAATCGTGTTGGGATTTGCGGAGCAACCAGAAGAAAATGCGCCATGTTTTGGACGGGAATTTCGGTTCGCCACGGCGCAATTTCTGATGCGGCACGGCGATTGAGGCCTAACGGCTGCGCGGTTTGGCTTTCGCGGCACTGCGGCGACAGCGTAGTCGTCATGCGAATGGGCCTTAACCGCCGTGCCGTTCACGGTGTAACCGCGGACGACAAAATCATACTGCGAAGGATTACTCTGCCAAACGGTTGATTAATAACAAACTACGAATTACGCAAATTTTACGAATTTTTTGGTCATAGGGGTTATTGTTTTCAAATCAGCGAAATATAAAAGGACATTTGTCAAAACAATTCACAATTCACAATTTTCAATTCACAATTAGGCTGCGCGGTTGCAATTCAAAAGTCATAATTCAAAATTCACAATTAAGCTGCGCGGTTGCAATTAACAATTCACAATTTTCAATTCACAATTAAGCTGGCGCGTTGATTCTTAACTATTCATTCTTCACTCTTCACTCTTCTATTAAAAATAGCCTTATTTATTAATTTTCTTCCCCCAAATGCACCACCTTAACGAAAAATAACCTATATTTGCCGCAGAAACTCTAACTTATCTAAACTTAACCCTTTATGGAAAATATCCCTTCAGTATTCTGGATTATCCCCATTGCTTCCGTGTGTGCATTGGGAATGGCTTGGTATTTTTTTCGCAGCATGATGAAAGAAGACGAGGGCACTCCTCGCATGATTGAAATTGCTGAGTTTGTGAGACGAGGTGCGATGGCCTATCTGAAACAGCAGTACAAGGTCGTGCTGATTGTTTTCATCGTTCTGGCCATCATCTTTGCCGTCATGGCATACGGCTTCAACGTGCAGAACCCGTGGGTGCCCTTTGCATTCCTCACCGGGGGTTTCTTCAGTGGCCTGGCAGGGTTCTTTGGCATGAAGACCGCTACATATGCCAGCGCGCGCACCGCGAATGCCGCACGCAAGAGCCTGAACCAAGGATTGAGGATTGCCTTCCGCTCGGGTGCTGTCATGGGCCTTGTCGTTGTGGGACTGGGCCTCCTTGATATTGCGATATGGTTTCTGATCCTCACCCACTTCTACCATGGCGACAACACCGCACTGATCACGGTGACCACAACCATGCTTACCTTCGGAATGGGTGCGTCCACACAGGCTTTGTTTGCACGTGTGGGTGGAGGAATCTACACCAAGGCTGCCGACGTGGGAGCCGACCTTGTGGGTAAGGTGGAAGCCAACATTCCAGAAGACGACCCGCGAAATCCGGCTACCATAGCCGACAACGTGGGCGACAATGTGGGCGACGTGGCCGGAATGGGAGCCGACCTTTACGAAAGCTATTGCGGCTCCATACTCAGTACAGCGGCCCTCGGTGCCACGGCCTTTGCCGCATCGGCCGGCGACATGCAGATGCGCGCGGTCATAGCCCCCATGCTCATCGCTGCTGTCGGCGTGTTCCTGAGCCTGCTGGGCATATATATGGTGCGAACCAAGGAGGATGCAACGATGAAGGACCTGCTGCGCGCGTTGGGCGTTGGTACCAACACGGCCGCTGTGCTGATCGCCATCTCTACATTTTTAATACTCTATTGGCTACAAATAGAAAATTGGGTTGGTATCAGCTTTTCCGTAATCAGCGGTCTTGCTGCCGGCGTGATCATCGGACAAGCTACCGAATATTACACATCGCAAAGCTACAAGCCCACGCGCGAAATCTCCGAGGCTTCGAAGACAGGAGCCGCCACCGTTATCATTAAAGGAATCGGCACGGGAATGATTTCCACCTGTGTGCCTGTACTCACCATTTCGGTGGCCATCATGCTGAGCTATCTCTGTGCCAATGGGTTTGACATGAGCATGAGTGCGCAAAGCATACAAATCGGACTATATGGCATCGGTATTGCTGCCGTGGGCATGCTATCCACACTGGGCATCACGTTGGCCACCGATGCTTACGGTCCCATAGCAGACAATGCGGGTGGCAACGCAGAAATGTGCGAACTGGGCAGCGAAGTGCGCCAGCGCACCGATGCGCTCGATGCCCTCGGAAACACTACGGCAGCCACAGGCAAGGGCTTTGCCATTGGGTCGGCAGCCCTGACGGCACTGGCGCTCTTGGCATCTTATATAGAAGAGGTGAAGATTGCCATGCACCGCGTGGGCGACACGATGACCAATGTGGCCGGCGAAACCATCGACGCGGCCAATGCCACCATTCCCGACTTTATGAACTACTTCCAGGTTAACCTCATGAATCCCAAGGTGCTCGTGGGAGCCTTTGTGGGTGCCATGGCAGCATTCCTGTTCTGTGGTCTCACGATGGGGGCTGTTGGGCGTGCGGCAGAAAAAATGGTAGAAGAGGTGCGGCGTCAGTTCCGCGAGATCAAGGGTATTCTCGATGGTAAAGGCACGCCTGACTACGGCCGGTGTGTGGAGATTTCAACCTTGAGTGCACAGCACGAGATGATATTCCCGTCGCTGCTTGCCATTGCCATCCCCATCGTTATCGGGGTTGTACTCGGTGTGGCCGGTGTACTGGGTCTGTTAGTTGGTGGATTGGCAGCCGGCTTTACCCTTGCCATCTTCATGGCCAATGCCGGTGGAGCATGGGATAATGCCAAGAAATATGTCGAGGAAGGAAACTATGGCGGCAAAGGCTCTGACGGGCACAAGGCCACCATCGTTGGGGACACGGTTGGCGATCCGTTCAAAGACACCTCCGGCCCTTCTCTCAACATCCTCATCAAACTCATGTCCATGGTGAGCATTGTCATGGCCGGCCTCACAGCTGCCTTGGGATAAAACGTTCCCAAGGCAAAAAAGGGTCAGCAAAGGGTGTTGTCGGGCATGCGCTGGGGCTTACTTACAAATGTAAGTCATGCCCCATGCGGTCGCGCTTGGTGCGCAGGTATTTCACGTCGTATTTGGTGGGCATCACCTCGATGGGAATATTCTCCACGATTTGCAGTCCGTAGGCTTCGAGTCCCACGCGCTTGGTGGGGTTGTTGGTCATGAGTCGCATCTTGTGCACACCCAAATGGCGCAACATCTGTGCTCCGCAACCGTAATCGCGCTCGTCGGGCTTGAACCCTAAGTGCACGTTGGCATCAACCGTGTCCAGCCCCTGCTCCTGGAGTTTGTAGGCTGCAATCTTGTTCATCAGTCCGATGCCACGCCCTTCCTGCTGCATGTACACCAGCACGCCTTTGCCCTCTTGCTCAATCATCTGCATTGACTTGTGCAGCTGTTCGCCGCAGTCGCACCGCTGGCTGCCCAGAATATCGCCCGTGGCACATGAAGAATGCACGCGGACGAGGATAGGTTCGTCAGGCTCCCATTCGCCTTTGGTGATGGCGAAGTGTTCGAGTCCATTGCTGTTCTGGCGGAAGGGGATGAGGCGGAAGTGACCATAGAGCGTGGGCATATCGACCTCCTCGCCCACCTCGATGATGGTCTCGCGCTGCAGTCGGTAAGCGATAATATCCTTGATGGATATGATCTTCATATCCCATTCCTTGGCTCTCTGCTGCAATTCGGGCAGACGAGCCATGGAGCCGTCATCGTTCATGATTTCCATCAATGCACCAACGGGGCGGAGTCCAGCCAACCTACAGAGGTCAATGGCAGCCTCGGTATGTCCGGAACGGCGCAGCACACCGTTATCTTGGGCATAGAGCGGATTGATATGCCCGGGGCGGCCAAAGGTCTCCGGCCTCGAGGCTGGGTCGGCCAAAGCCCGGATGGTTTCCGCGCGGTCGTGAGCCGAAACGCCCGTGGTGCAGCCCTCGAGCTTGTCCACGGTCACGGTGAAGGGCGTGCCCAGCACAGAGGTATTGTCCGACACCTGGTGGGGCAGGTCGAGTTCGGCCGCCCTCGACAGGGTGATGGGAGCGCAGAGCACACCACGCGCATGTTTGAGCATGAAGTTCACCTTCTCGGGTGTAATCTTTTCTGCAGCTATAATCAGGTCGCCCTCGTTCTCACGATCCTCATCGTCGACAACGATAACAAACTTTCCTTGCTTAAAATCGTTTACAGCGTCTTCCACGCTGCTCATCTTGAAATCTGTCATATTGATATTGGGGTTATTTTTTTAATGTATGTTGTTCTGCGAGAATATGTTTCTCGATATAGCTTACAAGGCTGGTGCTGGTGGTCTTGATGGTGCGAAGATCACGGAGCAGACGCAGGCGATAGCGCCACATGCGGAGATAGAAAAACAAGCCGAGCGGCACGATGAGAGCCGAGAGAATGTTGAGCCACTTGCGCTCAAAAGGTCTGGTGTGTGCCTTGACCGAAAGGATGGGATACTGATTGATGAGGTGCATCACCTGCTTGTCGCGCGTATTCGACAGATCGTCTATCACGCGCTCCAGTTCCCCGTTGATGCGCTCAATCTCATGGTCGGGTTGATATTTGAAGAACACGCGAATGATATTAGGTGGCGACACAAGGCTGTGATCGTGCGCGTAGGTGGTGACGGCATCGTTGATGCTGAGCAGCATGGCATTGTCTGCCGCGTAGTCGGGTTCGTTGATAATCACTTCTTTCCAGTTGACATGCCGTTTGGTGCGCAACCCAAGCAAGCGCATGATGGCATTGCGCCAGACATCGGCATTAAACACCACCGAGTCGTTATAAGCCTTATAGGTGACAAATGCGGCAACGGGAGTGAGCAAGGCCGGAGCAAGGCCCCTGCCGAACCATACGGCCCATACGCCGAGCCGGGCCATTCGATAGCCGGAGTTGTCGAGAATATAGTACACGATAAACACCAGCACCGACACGATGACCGGAACGCCCAGTCCACCCTTGCGGATGATGGCTCCAAGGGGAGCACCGATAAAGAAGAAGATGAGGCATTGCAGAGCCAACGTAAACTTGTTGATGGCTTCGATCTCGTGCTGACGGATAACGCGCTCATTGTCTCTGGTTATCAAACTCTTGAACTCCAAGTCGCTGACTTCTCCCTGCACGCGTCCCAATGCATCAGTAATGATCTGTCGCTTTTTGTCGGTCTTTTTCTTATCAAACTGTTTGTCAAGGTCGAAAGCCTGGGCCATACCTTTTTTCACAGCCGCGATGGAGTCGCGTTTGGACAACTTGGGGGTGGCATAGTATATCTGTCGGACATCATCGTAGAACGATCGCCCAATGCTATCGTACGTGTGGTTCAAGGAGTCGATATCGTTTCTGATCTGTGCCAGGCTCTTGCCTCGGGCATTATTCGAGAGCGCGGCGGCATCGGTCATGTTGAAGTCGCCGTCGAAGTCGATCACGATCTGCTTGCTCACAAAGGTCTCCCGTCGGTAGGGCACCGCCGCACTACCAGCCAACTGCTGATTCTGCATGTTCTCAAACCATTCGCCACTCCATAAACTGAGCAGCAGGTGCTTCTTGTCGGCAGTAGATTGAAGCATGCCCGAATCTGCCAAGATGATGGCAGCATCCTCGTAGCTCTGCGTCATGCGGTAAATCATGATACCGTAGAGCTTGCCGGTCTTGACGTCTTTCTTCTGAACATAGAGGTTGGTGTTGGGAATACCGTCATAGAACACACCTTCGGGTATTTCCAGTTCCGGACTCTTCTGCTTCATGGAGAAGAGCAGTTGGGCAAGCTTCATGTTGGCCATGGGGCCGATGTTGTTTTGGAAATAGAATGAGCCGAGACAGATGATCATCGTGATGAGAATCAGCGATCGAAACGATTGCATCAGGGAGATGCCCGCAGCCTTGATGGCTGTAAGCTCTGAACTCTCGCCAAGATTACCGAATGTGATGAGCGAACTGAGAAGGATGGCCAGGGGAAAAGCCTGGGGCACAAGCATCAAAGCCATGTACCAGAAGAACTGAGCCAAAATTTCCATGGACAATCCCTTGCCAATGAGATCGTCTACAAATCTCCATAGGAACTGCATCATCAGCACAAACTGGCAGATGAAAAAAGTTCCCAAGAACAAAAGCCCAAACTGACGGGTAATGAATATGTCGAGTTTCTTAATGCGGAAGTTCATAAATCTTGGTACAGGACACTTCGTCCTCCCTCTGCACACGCGGGATTGATTTGGGTGCAAAGGTAATGTAAAATTATCAAGAAAGTGTCTGTTTTGCTTTTTTTATACTTGCGGCAGACTTTCCGGCATGAAGACTGCCGTCGCAAAAGCAAGGCGTGTGTCAACAATAAAACACCTTTATATTAAATACCCATCTTGTTCTGCAGTCTGTCGAGATCATGATTCCACATATAAGTCATGCTCTCGATGTCGTCAGGATCAGAGAAATCGGTGATACACAGGGCAATCTCGTCGGTTACGTCAAGCTTAACCATGGCAATCTCCGTATAGGCCTCCGGATCGTCCTCGTCTTCCCAAAGAAACCTGATGGCAGCGTTTTTCTCGACATCCAGGATGCGTGCCCATCTGGTTTCATAGACCTGACCCGGCTTTCCCCACGTGAACACCAGTGAGTTTCCCTCTTGCGTTACTTGTTCCGCAATCCATCGGCTCAGGCCGGAAGGGGTGGATATCAGCTTCCATATAATTGATTCGGAGCGGGAGCGCAATGGGCGCTCTATGGAAATCTTAACCTTTCTCATTTAAACTTTTGTTATATAACTTCGCAAAGATAATCGTCTCATATGATGATATGACCACAAATATAAGTATTTTTCATTAAATCTCAACAAAACACATGAAAAATTTGGAAATAAAAGAATAATGTTCTACCTTTGCACACGCTTTCGAGGTGATGACACTTTCATCATGAGGGCGGGATAGCTCAGTTGGTTAGAGCGTCGGATTCATAATCCGGAGGTCCCGGGATCGTAGCCCGGTCCCGCTACATTCGAAATCGAGGAGTTGCAGTCATGCAACTCCTTTTTTTGTTTCTATCGGTTCTCATGCGAGCGAAACTTTCAAGCCAACCGATGGGCATTACATTTTTTTTAGAATATAATCGCACGTGATTTATCCGTTTTCAGCAGAAAAATGTAATTTTGCAAGCAGGAATTATTGTAAAATTAAACATGTAGGAAAGATGAAAAAGATTAGAGCCGCCGTTGTGGGCTATGGAAACATCGGGCGATATGCCATCGAGGCATTGGAAGCAGCACCCGATTTCGAGATTGTAGGCATTGTACGCCGTCAGGGTAATGAGAACAAACCGCTTGAACTAACTCCTTACGAGGTGGTGAACGACATCACTAAACTCAAGGACGTGGATGTGGCCATCCTCGCTCTACCCACTCGCTTATGCCCCGAGCAGGCCGAAAAAATTGTCGCCATGGGCATCAACACGGTGGACAGCTTCGATATCCACACGTCCATTCTCGACTATCGCACCCGTCAGATGGAGCACTGCAAGAAGGCCGGGCGCGTGAGTGTCATCTCGGCCGGATGGGATCCGGGATCCGACTCCATCGTGCGCGTGCTGATGCAGAGCCTTGCACCCAAGGGCTTGACCTATACCAACTTCGGCCCGGGCATGTCGATGGGACACAGTGTTTGCGTGCGTGGCAAGAAGGGCGTGAAAGATGCACTCTCGGTAACCATTCCGCTGGGTGAGGGCATCCACCGCCGCATGGTTTATGTGGAGCTGGAAGATGGTGCCAAACTGGAGAATGTGACCGCCGAAATCAAAGCCGACCCCTATTTCGCCCACGACGAAACCCATGTGTTTGCCGTAGCCAACGTGAAAGACGTGCAAGATATGGGACACGGCGTGAACCTGGTGCGCAAGGGCGTAAGCGGCAAGACTCCCAACCAACGCATGGAGTTCAACATGAGCATCAACAACCCCGCACTCACCGCACAGGTGCTCGTCAACGTGGCTCGCGCCTCCATGCGCCTGCAGCCGGGATGCTACACCATGCCCGAGATTCCCGTGATCGACATGCTACCCGGCACGCGCGAGGATATCGTGGCCACGCTGGTATAATCTCCAGACCTTGTAAATGCTGTATTTTCCGGGGTGACGGATTCCGATTCCCTGCCCTACTCTCTGGTTCTGAGCGTAATGACATTCACCTCAGGCCAGGCGCCCAGGCGGAAGGGCACTGTACCTCCAACGCCGAGCGACACATAGAGCATGGAATCGTTTTCCACATATTTGCCACCCCATTCGTTGTAAGCCCAGCGCGCCGGGGAAAATTTCCCGATGCGCACCTGTCCGGCATGCGTATGGCCGGACAGGGTCAGGGCAATATCGGTTTCGTGAAGCACACCACGCCGCCAATGGCTCGGGTCGTGACTGAGCAAAATCTTGAACATGCCCGCAGGCAACCCCGCAACGGCTTTCCGTAGGTCTCCATAATCAGGAAACGGCGGCCGACTGATATTCTCCACACCAATGACGGCTATTTCGTCGCCGCAGCCGTTGCCGATCCTCACGTGCTCGTTCATGAGCAACCGCCAACCCATTTTCTCCTCAAGATATTTCAATATGTTCTGGTTGCGGGTCACGTTGCCGATGCTCTTGTCGTCGCCGTACTCGCAATAGTCGTGATTTCCCATAATGGAATAGACCCCGTCGCGTGCACGCATCTGTTTCAGAATATGCTGGAAGGGAATCACCTCCTCGGCACTCACATTCACCAGGTCGCCTGTAAAAACAATGAGGTCGGGTTCCTGTGCATTAACTATCCGCACCAGCTTGTCGACAAATCCACGGTTGCGGAGAAAGGTGCCGATATGAATATCGGACAGCTGCAGCACCCGATAGCCATCAAAAGATGCCGGCAGCAACGGCGACTCGCAAGTGGCGCTGCGCACAACGATGTGGCGCCAGCCAAAGAAGAAGCCATAGAGCACCACCAACCAAACCAGCACGGGCACCGACAAGGCGATCTTCCACCCCAACAAGGGCCACAAAGCCAAGAACAGCAGCCCCGGGAGCACAATAAAAAGCAAACTGCCAAAAACAAGGCGCATCAAACTGTTGTGACGTATCCTTACTGCCATCGTATTTTATATTTGGCGGCAAAAGTAAAGTTTTAAACATTAAAAGGCAAGAGATAAAGGTTAAAAAGGAATACAAACTCCTTTTTTTGTTGAACTTTGGCTAACTTTACACCACTTTATGAAAAATTCCAAATCAAATATAAAACTCATGCGTAAGAAAAACATGATCAGACCCATTGTTGCAGCCCTGGCCATTGCATTCTTCATCAGTGCAGTTCCGGCCGACAGTGTAATGACCAAGAACGGAGCCACAACCGTGGTGAACACCACTACACTGACCACGAAGGTCAGGGGATACAAGAGTGCGACCCCAGTGAAAATCTACATCGAGAAAAACAGAATTGTCAAGGTGGAAGCCCTGAGAAATCAGGAGACCCCAAAATATTTTGCCAAAGCCAAGGCGGTGCTCAACAGCTTTACGGGAAAAACCGTAACCAAAGCCGAGAAAATGAGCGTAGATGCCGTGAGCGGTGCCACCCTCTCGAGCAATGCGCTCGTCAAGAACGTGCGGACAGGACTGAAATATTACAAGGAGCACAAGTAACCAAACTTTTACAGCAACAGCACGAGGTTGGGATGTAAGACCTGCGGAGCAGCATTGTTCCGAGCCTTACTTCCCAACCTCTTGCCTTTTCCCCAAGTCGAACACGGCAACCAGCGGCAGATGATCGCTGAAACCACCCAGATACCTCGGCCCCAGATAGGTGCGGCGGGGTTTCACGCCTCCATATTTCTGTTCATTCTCAAGCAAAAACGGTGCGTCGTTGATGCTGCATTTCACCACGCAGGCTGCCGTGTGCTCGTCGCAGAGAATATGATCGAGACTGCCCCAATCACTGTGATACCGATAGGTACCCTTGGCGCCATGGCCTCCCCGTGCCTCAGCCGATACATCCCTCAGCCCTCCGGACAGCAAGAACTGTATGGAAGCGTTGCCGGTATAGTCGTTGAAATCGCCCATAACGATAATTCCGGGCTGCGCATACAAGGCCCGAAGGGAGTCGATTGCCCCGTACAACTGCCGGGCAACATGCATGCGATAGGGGCGCGTGGCCTTCTCACCGGCCGACCTACTGGGCGCATGAACCACAAACACGTGCAGGGTGTCGCCCGAGGCTGTCGCCCCCGAGGCACAGAGAATGTCGCGCGTGGGACGGAAATGGCGAAACGGGGGGATGCGGATAGAACGGGAACTGAGCAGGCGAAACGAGCTGGGCAGATAAAGCAGAGCCACGTCTATGCCACGCTGATCGGGGCTATCGGTCACGACATACTCATAACCGGCGTTTTTCAGGAGCGACCGCTTGGTAAGATCGTGGACCACGGAGTCGTTCTCCACCTCCGTCAGGGCAACCAAATCGGGTATAACCTCCATGGAATCAAGCATCCCGCACGACAGGATTTCCTGTCCTATGCGGTTCTGCTTAACCCAGTACCGATAGGGGGTCCAATGACGGCCTGAGCCAGGCAGAAACTCCTCGTCCTGCTTCAGGCTGTCGTCGACGGTGTCAAACAGATTCTCACAATTGAGCTCCACAACCGTGAAAACGGATAATAAGAATGTGATCAGGTACATCACATGTTGTCGCCCTGGAAGAGAGGATCTTCGGGTATCACCATGACAGGCTTTTGATTGAATTGCTCCAAGAGCTTCCCGGAAACATATTTTTTGTTCACCACGAGCCTGAACATATATTCGTTGAACCAGCGATTAGTCATGATGAGGCAACCATTCTGCCCATAGTTCGCGCCCCAACTGTTCTCCACTTTCCATTTCAGGGGGTTGCCTTCAGCGTCGAGATCCACCGCCGTGAGTGTCATGGCATGAGTGGAACCGCTGTCGAACGTCATGATGCGTTGGGCTTTGTCCATGCCAAACTCGGTTCCCAAAAGCGATGAATAGTCATAATTCTCGATGTCTAAGTAGCCGCGCTTGCGGTCGAGCTGCTTGCCGACATCATAGCTGGAGTACATCTTGTGCCCATCCTTCAACGAGGCAATGGCTATCTGGGCAATCTCGTCCATGGGCAGGTTGAGGTATTTCCAGTTCTGCCCATCGTAGGTGTGTCGGTCCAGCTCCACCTCATAGGTCTTGTGGTAGGGTCGCCGGGGGTCGTTCATCACCATGATAAACGATCCTGTGATAGGTCCTCCGACCGTTTCCCTGTAAAATTCCAGTGGTGTATAGGTCTTGGCCGGGGCTACGGATTTCCCGTTTTTGTCGCGGAAAGCGTATGTAAACTCCTTCACAGGCTCGCCGATGGTCAGCGTAAGTATATGGTATACCGTGCCGAGCATCTCCGTCTTGCGCTTTTTGATGACGTCAGCCTTCTTGCCATCGTTCACCATTTGGCGTAACTCGAGACCAAACTCACGCAACTTCGAAGCGAGCAAGCTGCGCATTTGCGACGTGTTGTCGGCCGAAAACGTCTCGGGCATCACGCTCATGGGCACAAGTCCGTACTTGTCGGCCAGGTCGGCCACACCGCAGAAGGTGCCTCCGTCGCCGATGGGATGCTGAAAAAAGAAGCGCACGCGGGCATCATCCATAGGCTTTTTGGCACAGTCTATCACGCCCTGCAACATGAGGTTGGCTTTCTCCAGCTGGTCGTAGAAGAAGAGATAAGCTTGCGAAAACTCCACCTTCAGCGTATCCTGATGCTTCTTGGCAAAATTGGCACGAAGCACATTAAAGCCCGAGAACATCCAGCAACGTCCCGAACTTTGCTGGTCGTGAATGCTTTGCTTGGGTGTCTCCACACTGAAATAGGTGTCTATCTGTCCCAGATTCTTATAGTTCTTTGCCAAGTCATCTATCTTATTGGATGCAATGGCGTTGGCCAAAGCCTTATAAGCAGAGTTCCGACTTTGGCCACTCTCGATTTGGTGGAGCATCTCCGGCGATATGCCACCGTCGCGGGTCTGTGCCGAAAGTGCGCAGCAAACGGCTGCATAAAGGAATAACACAAGTGTTCTATTGTTCATAAATAGGTGTTAATGGTTGATAAAATCAAAGTTTGATCATGCAAAGATAACAAAAATATTGAACGATAAAAACATAAAGACAAGCTAATATTGCATATTTGCAAGATATAATTATCAAAGACAAAACGTGACTTGATGCCCGGCAAACTGCCACACCACTGTTGCGCGACATGACCGTGCGCCCACTGACAAGGCCTTGAGGTGGCGGTCAAATATCGATAAAATTATTGACAAAAGTCCTGAAATGCTGGGCGTATTTGAAAAGAGACTGACCTTCAGTCGAAAATTAGAGAAATTCGCGTAATTCGTAGTTTGTTCATAATCAGCCATTTAGCAGAGTAACCCTTAGCGGCAGGATTTAGTCGTCCGCGGTTGCACCGTGAACGGCACGACGGTTAAGGCCGATTCGCACGACGACTACGCCGTTGCCGCAGCGTCGCGAAAGCCTAACCGAGCAGCCGTTAAGCCTCAACCGCCGTGCCGCATCAGAATTTGCGCCGTGCCGACCGAATATTTCCGTCGCAAACATGGCGCATTTTCTTCTGGTTACTCCGCAAATCTCAACACGATTAGAGTAAAGTTTTATTGACAAACTACTCCGTACGGCACAACCGTTTTGAGCATCAGGAAGCTGCGAGCAGCATAGAAGCCGAGAGGTTGGGAACGTCCCTCGCCCATCCGTCTCCTGCTGGTCAGAATGCTGAACGGAGGGCAAAAAGAGGTTGGACAATATGAAGTGCAACGCGAGGAAATGATGATTCTCTTTGCATCTACCGAAATAAAACACTAACTTTGCAAGGTTATTCCAACAGAATATCAATGGATCAAGAGAAATTCGAACTGTTAAGCCAAATCAAATATCCCGCCGACCTTAGGAAGCTGAGCATCGACCAGCTGCCGGAGGTATGCAAAGAACTCCGCCAGGACATCATCGATGAGGTGTCGGTCAACCCCGGACACTTTGCATCGAGCCTGGGCGTTGTGGAGATTACGGTAGCCTTGCACTACGTTTTCGACACGCCCGAGGACCGCATCGTGTGGGATGTTGGGCATCAGGCCTACGGCCACAAATTATTGACCGGGCGACGCGACCAGTTTTCCACAAACAGAAAGCTGGACGGCATACGCCCCTTTCCCACCCCATTGGAAAGCGAATACGACACCTTCACCTGCGGGCATGCCTCCAACAGCATCTCCGCAGCGCTCGGCATGGCTGTGGCAGCCAAGAAAACCGGGCACGAGGATCGGCATGTGGTGGCTGTGATCGGAGACGGGTCGATGAGCGGGGGACTGGCCTTCGAAGGACTCAACAATGCCAGTTCGACTCCCAACGACCTGCTGATCATTCTCAACGACAACGACATGTCGATCGACCGGGCAGTCGGCGGCATGGAGCAATATCTGCTGAACCTCGACACCAACGAGACCTACAACAAGATTCGCTTCAAGGCCTCGCAGTGGCTGCGATCGAAAGGCTATCTCAGCGACAAGCGACGCAAGGGCATCATACGCCTGAACAATGCCATCAAGAGTGCCATCAGCCAGCAGCAGAATGTGTTTGAGGGTATGAATATCCGATACTTCGGGCCGTTCGACGGGCATGACGTGCGCGAAACGGTGAGGATACTCAGGCAGATTAAAGACATGAAAGGCCCCAAGCTCCTGCATCTGCACACCACGAAGGGTAAGGGATATGAACCGGCTGAAAAGGCGGCCACGGTGTGGCATGCCCCCGGAAAGTTCGACCCCAAGACGGGTGAGCGCATCATTTCGGACACCAGCAACGAGCCTCCGAAATTCCAAGAAGTGTTCGGCAAGACGCTACTGGAACTTGCCAGGCAGAATCCGAGGATTGTCGGGGTGACACCCGCCATGCCCTCGGGATGCTCGATGAACATCATGATGAAAGAGATGCCCGACCGCACGTTCGACGTGGGCATAGCCGAGGGGCACGCCGTGACATTCTCCGGCGGCATGGCCAAGGACGGACTCATGCCCTTCTGTAATATTTACAGTTCGTTTTCGCAGCGTGCGTACGACAACATTATCCACGATCTGGCCATACTCAACCTGCCGGTGGTGATGTGTCTGGATCGTGCCGGACTCGTGGGCGAAGACGGCTCAACCCACCACGGCGCATTCGACCTGGCCGCCCTCCGTCCCATTCCCAACCTCACCATTGCCTCGCCCATGAACGAGCACGAGTTGCGCAAGCTGATGTACACCGCTCAGCTTCCCGGCAAGGGCACGTTTGTCATTCGCTATCCCCGGGGCAGAGGCGCGCTGAGAGACTGGCATTGCAAGTTGGAGGAAATCGAAGTGGGAACGGGGCGCAGGCTAACAGATGGCGAGGATCTGGCTATACTGACCCTCGGCCCCATAGCCTATCAGGCACAAGAGGCCATCAGGCAGGCAGGCTTTTCGGTAGCCCACTATGACCTAAGGTTTCTCAAACCCTTGGACAACAAACTCTTGCACGAAGTGGGACAGCGCTTCAAGCGCATCATCACCATCGAGGATGGGGTGCGCAACGGAGGCATGGGGTCGGCTGTGCTCGAATGGATGGACGACCACAGCTACACGCCGAGAGTGGTGAGGCTTGGCCTGCCAGACTCGGAGTTTGTGGAGCATGGCACCGTGCAACAGCTATATAAGAAATGTAGGATTGATGCCGAATCCATTAAGGAAGAAATTTTACAACTCATGAAATCATAACATCAGATATGAAGATTATCATCACAGGTGCCTATGGCATAGGCACATATCTGGCTCGTTTGCTATCGCGCAACAAAGATGACCTGACCATTATCGACGAGGACGAGGATCGGTTGGCGAAGATCGGCTCCGATTATGATCTGCTCACGGTTCACGGCTCGCCCACAAGCGTCAAGACGCTGAAAGAAGCCGGCACAGGCAGTGCTGATCTCTTCATCGCCCTCACCCCGAGCGAAGACGAGAACATCAACAGTTGTATCATAGCTCATGCGCTTAAAGCCAAGAAGACGGTGGCTCAGGTGAACCATGCCGAATACATGGAGCCGGCTGTGCATCAGATGTATATGGAGCTGGGCGTGGACGAGCTGATTTATCCGGAGATACTTGCTGCCCGCGACATCATCAACGGACTGAAAATGTCGTGGGTGAGGCAGCGATGGGACGTGCATGGTGGCGCACTCGTCATGCTCGGCATCAAGCTGCGGGAAAACTGCGGGGTGCTGAACCGACCGCTGCGGGAGATATGCGGTCCGACCGATCCCTATCATATCGTGGCCATCAAGCGTGGCAACGACACGATTATCCCAGGTGGTAACGACGAGCTCGAGTGCTTCGACCTGGCCTACTTCATGACTACCCGCGACTATGTACCCTATGTCCGCAAGATTGTGGGCAAGGAAACCTATGTGGATGTCAAGGATGTGATGTTCATGGGAGGCGGGGTCACTGCAGTGAGGGCATTGCAAAGCCTGCCCAAATATATGGATGCCAAGGTGATCGAGATAGACCCCGACCGCTGTGAGGAACTGAACCAGATTCTCGACAGCAACACGCTCGTCATTCACGGCGATGCCCGCGACATCTCGCAGCTAACGGACGAGGGGATAAGAAACACGCAGGCTTTCGTGGCGCTGACGGGAAGCTCTGAGGCGAACATCCTGGCCTGTCTCACAGCCAAGCGGCTGGGAGTGAGGAAGACGGTGGCCATGATCGAGAATATTGACTATGTGAGTATGGCCGAGAGTCTTGACATCGGAACCATCATCAACAAGAAAGCCATTGCCGCCAGCCGTATCTACCAACTCATGCTTGATGCCGAAGTGATGAACGTCACATTCCTGATGTCGGTCAACGCCGATGTGGCCGAGTTTATCCCGAAGGAAGGCTCCAAAATAACCAAGAAACCGGTCAAGGATCTCAAACTTCCCGCATCCATAACCATTGGGGGAATCGTGCGAAACGGAGAAGGTATGCTCGTTTCAGGAAACACGAAAATAGAGGCCGGTGATTCGGTTGTGGTGTTCTGCCACGACCTCAACTTGAAGAATATCGAAAAACTTTTTAATTAGTGATTAACTTTCGCATCATATACAAGATTCTGGGTTCGCTGCTCTTCATAGAGGTTGCCCTGATGCTTTCGTGCTTAGGCATGGCGCTGTATTTCGAGGAAGACGACAGCTTGGCATTCGCTATCTCGGTCATCATCACCCTGTTGGGCGCGATCCTGCTAAGATATGCAGGGCGCAACGCAGAAAACCGACTCTCGCGACGCGACTCATTCCTTGTCGTAACACTGGCGTGGGTGACGTTCTCCATTTTCGGCACACAGCCCTTCCTCATTGGCGGCTACCTCCACAGCTTCACAGATGCTTTTTTTGAAACGATGTCTGGGTTCACGACAACGGGTGCAACCATCATCGACAACGTGGAGGCACTGCCCCATGGCATACTTTTCTGGCGCTCGCTCACACAGTGGATCGGCGGGCTGGGAATCGTGTTCTTCACCGTGGCCCTGCTGCCGTCGCTCGTTGGCGGGAGCACCAGGGTGTTTGCAGCCGAAGCCACAGGCCCCGTCAAGACTAAGCTCCACCCCAAACTATCGATGGGAGCCCGCTGGATTTGGATGGTTTATCTGTTCATCACCTTTTCCTGCATGGGCAGCTACATGTTCTTTGGCATGGACTGGTTTCAAGGTATTAATTATGCCATGACCTCGTCGGCCACGGGTGGATTCTCCATTCACAACAACAGTACGGAGTTCTTCAACTCCCCCGCCATAGAATACACCACCACGTTTTTCTGCTTTTTGTCGGGCGTAAACTTCACGTTACTGTATTTCTCCGCAGCCAAGTTCAAGTTCAAGGAACTGTGGCGGGACTCGGAATTCCAGTTCTACTGTCTTGTCATTCTTGGTTTCACCGCCTTCATCATGGCGGAACTGATGCTGCGCAATCACTATGACATCGAGCACGCTTTTCGTTCCGGCTTGTTCCAGGTTGTATCGTTCATCACCACCACAGGGCTTTTCAACGACGACGCAGGCCAGTGGCCACACGTCACGTGGGTGGTTTTGTCTGTGTGTATGTTCATTGGTGCGTGTTCCGGCAGCACCAGTGGCGGACTGAAATCCGTCCGTGCGGTGATGCTGGCTAAAATCATTCGGAACGAATTGCGGCAAAGATTGCACCCCAATGCCGTGCTTCCGCTCAAGGTGAGTGGTGTCAATGTGACCAACGCTCAGCGTGTTTCGCTGTTGGCTTTCCTCATCACCTATCTGCTTTTGCTGCTGGTTGTAGCCTTCGTCATGATTGCCGCAGGCATCGATAACACCAACGCCATCACCATTTGCCTGAGTTGTATGGGCAACGTTGGGCCGACGCTGGGTGTCGAAATCGGACCGACGATGGCATGGAATCACTTGCCCGACTTCGCCAAGTGGATGTGCTCCACCATGATGCTCGTTGGGCGTTTGGAAATATTCACTGTTATTGTGATTCTCACCCCGTCGTTCTGGACGAGGAATTAGCCGTTCCCGCTCTCCTGATTCGGGAGAGCAGGAACTACCGAGTAACGGACTTATTTCTCCGACTTCTCCTTGATGGCATCCATGATCAGCTTTTCAAGCTCCTCACTGAGTTCGGGATTGTCGCGCAAAATGGCCATTGAGGCATCACGTCCCTGCGCCAACTTCGAGTCGTTATAGCTGTACCAGCTTCCGCTTTTCTTGATAATATCGTATTCCACACCCAGGTCGAGGATCTCGCCCACCTTGTTGATGCCCTGACCATACAAGATATCAAACTCGGCACGGAGGAAGGGCGGGGCCACCTTGTTCTTCGCCACCTTCACCTTGGCGCGGTTGCCATACACCCTGTCGCCATCTTTCAGGCTCGTGGACTTGCGTATATCCAACCTCACGGAGGCATAGAACTTCAGCGCATTACCGCCTGTGGTGGTCTCCGTAGGGCCAAACGTCATACCAATCTTCTCACGCAACTGGTTGATGAAGATGCAACACGTATTGGTTTTGGCTATGGTCGACGTGAGCTTGCGCAGTGCCTGACTCATCAACCGCGCCTGCAAGCCCAGCATCGAGTCGCCCATTTCGCCGTCGATTTCCTTTTTTGGAGTCAACGCCGCCACCGAGTCGATGACCAATATGTCTACTGCCGAGCTGCTGATCAGCTGGTCGGCAATCTGCAAGGCCTGCTCGCCATTGTCGGGTTGCGATATCCACAGGTTGTCCACATCCACCCCGAGCTGCTGTGCGTAGACCCGGTCGAAGGCATGCTCTGCATCAATGAATGCAGCTATGCCACCCAACTTCTGTGCCTCGGCGATGGCGTGAATGGCCAATGTGGTTTTTCCCGACGATTCCGGGCCATAGATTTCTATCACCCTACCACGGGGATAGCCACCCACTCCCAGCGCTACGTCAAGGCCGATTGAGCCGGTGGGAATAACATCCACGGGCTCCACATTCTCGTCGCCCATGCGCATGATGGCGCCCTTGCCAAAGTCTTTCTCTATCTTCGACATGGCTGCCTGCAAAGCTTTCAGCTTGGCATCCTTTTCCTTTGTGTTCTTCGCTTGCTTTTCTGCAGCCACTTCTTCTTCTGATTTTGCCATTTTTTATTATAAATAGATGTGCCCGTCTCCACCCGCGAGGGGGGAACGCCGAGTCGCATATACAAGTCTCGGCCGAGCTGTTGTTACCATTCGTTTTGTCTTGATATTCTTCGATAAACCTCCCGGCAGCGTTTTGCCGGAGCACGTTCCTACAGTTCGAGGTCCACATCAAACTTCTCGTGCCAGGGCAGTCCCTGTGCACCCACCACCTCCAAGAACGGATCCGGGTCGAAGTCCTCTACATTCCACACGCCGGGCTTGCTCCACAGTCCCTTGAGGAACATCATCGCCCCGGCCATCGCCGGCACACCCGTCGTGTAGCTCACACCCTGCATGCCCGTTTCCTTGTAGGCATCCTGATGCTTACAGTTGTTATAGATATAATAGGTGCGCTCCTTACCGTCTTTCATGCCCCGTATGCGACAGCCGATAGACGTCTCGCCCTCGTAGTTCTCACCCAGATCCTGCGGGTTGGGCAGCACGGCCTTGAGAAACTGCAACGGCACGATGTTCACCTTCACGCTCTTGCCCGACCCGTCGGCCAGTTCGGCTTCATATTCCACCTTGTCTATACGGCTCATGCCCAAATTCTGAATACAGTCCAGATAGGTGAGGTAAGGCTTGCCAAACGTCATCCAGAAGCGCGCGCGTTTGATGGTGGGATAGTTTTTCACCAGACTCTCCAACTCCTCGTGATGCATCAGATAGCTGTCGCGTGGCCCGATGTTGGGATAGGTGAGGTCTTTGTGCACAGCCAGCGGTTCGGTCTCAATCCATTCGCCGTCTTCGTAGTACAGACCCTTTTGTGTAATCTCACGGATGTTGATTTCGGGATTGAAGTTAGTGGCAAAGGCCTTGTGGTGGTTGCCGGCATTGCAGTCCACGATGTCCAAATAGTGTATCTCGTCAAAGTGGTGCTTGGCCGCATACGCAGTGTAGGCCTGCGACACGCCCGGGTCGAAACCGCAACCGAGGATCGCCGTCAGTCCAGCCTTCTCAAACTTGTCCTTGTAGGCCCACTGCCAACTGTATTCAAAGTGAGCCTCATCCTTGGGTTCATAGTTGGCCGTGTCGAGATAGTTGCAGCCGCAGGCCAGACAGGCCTCCATGATAGTCAGGTCCTGATAGGGCAGCGCAAGGTTAATAACCAGGTCGGGCTGATAGCTACCCAACAGCTCTTTCAGCTGCTCCACGTCGTCGGCATCCACGCCGGCAGTCTGGATGTCCATCTTGTAGCCCTTGGCATGAATGTCTGCCACCAGCTTGTCACACTTTTCCTTGCGGCGGCTGGCAATCATCAACTCCTTGAAAACATCCTGGTTTTGCACAATCTTGAAGGCGCAAACCGTGGCCACGCCACCAGCACCAATCATCAGCACTCTCCCCTTTCCCGTTGCCGCGGTCTTCGCCGCAACCTTTTCTTTCTGCATATCGTTCATCGTCTTATCTCTTTTTTTATGTATTATTTCTGGTTCGTGATCTCTTCTCCCCGTATTCCCATCGCACTCATGAGCGAATAACCCAGGATTTCCTGACGGAAGTTGCCTCCGCCCATGGGCTGCATGGCAAACACGGTGATGCGTTTGTCGTCGGGCGCCTGGCGCAGCAGGTGACGAATCTCGTCGTAGATGCTTCCCTCCTCGCCGTTGGGAACAATCATTAGCCGCTTCACATCCTTGTGTCCGACCATGGTTCCAATCACATCGAGCAGGTATTCATCCTTCGACACCATCTCGCCCACGGCAACCGAATTGACAAGAAACTCTCCGAGGTGCTCATCCTTGAAGGCCTGGGCATTGAGTTCGGTGTCGTAGGCCGAGGGCCTGAAATTCTCCAGCCGGTGTTTGTCGTGCCCATGCACGAGCACCACCTGGGTCTCATGCGGTGCGCCGTCGCCGCGCAGACCACCGTCCAGCGCCACGTTCACCACCCACTGACTGAGGTCGGCCGGAGGAATGGCGCGACCCAACATGCGTTCAAATTGCACAGTGAGCTGAAATGCAACATAGTCGGCATAGTCCGCATCGACAAGTATCACATTTTCGCTCATTTTCACGTTGCTTGTATCTTGCAAGTTCATATTGCAAAGATACCTTTTTATTTTCATTGGAACAAGCGATTGTGCAAAAAACAAAGACTTGCCCAACACGCTCCCAGCCGACGCCCTTCCGTTGCCTCCTACCCGCCCCGACCACCGAGGTGCAGCCGGCTAATGGCGATGTTTCGGCAGCGGTTCGATCAGGCGGATATAGTCGCCGTAGCCCTCGCGTTCCATCTGTTCTTTGGGCACAAAGCGCAACGAGGCACTGTTGATGCAATAGCGCAGTCCGCCACTTTCCCGGGGACCATCGTCAAACACATGTCCCAGATGGGCATTCCCCACGGCACTGCGCACCTCGGTTCGGTGCATCCCGTGCGACGAATCGTGCTTTTCTTCCAGCAGATGCCTGTCGATGGGCTTGCTGAAGGCCGGCCACCCGCATCCCGACTCAAATTTATCGGTAGAGAGAAAGAGTGGTTCACCGGTGGTGACGTCCACGTAGATGCCCGGACGGAACTCATCGTTATATTCATTCTGATACGGCCGCTCCGTAGCCCCGTGCTGGGTCACCTCATATTGCAGGTCGGTCAACTGTTTCCTCAACTCGTCATCCCCCTTTTTTGCATAGTTCCTCACGGCCGTCGCGGGACGGTTGGCTTGGCGTGCCATCTCAAACAGCGCCTGCGGAATATGACAATATCCGCCCGGATTCTTTTCTAAATAATCCTGGTGATAGTCTTCCGCCCTGTAAAAATTCTTCAGCGGCAGCACCTCGATCATCACCGCCCTGTCGTATTGCTTGCGCAGCTTATCCATCTCGCCGCGTATCATGGGCACGTCAGCCTCGTCGGTGTAGTATATTCCGGTACGGTATTGCGTACCCACATCTCCTCCCTGTCGGTTCAGCGTTGTGGGATCGATGGTCTGGAAATAGAGCTGTAGCAGCAGCGAGAGCGACAACCTGTGCGGGTCATACACCACGCGAACGGTCTCTGCAAAGCCCGTCGTGTCGGTGCACACCTCCTCATACGTCGGGTCTGTCCCCCGTCCGTTGGCATATCCCACCTCGGTTTCAACCACGCCGTCGATCTGCCTTAAAAACTGTTCGGTACCCCAAAAGCAGCCGCCGGCCAAATAGAGTTCAGCTTGTTGTTTCATTCTGTCTTCCTTTTCTTTGAATGACTGCGCCCGGCCATGACAGTTCATGAAGAGCACGGCGAGCAGCAGACACAGGGTTTGTATTGCGGATTTACTCAATTGTCATGGTGTTGGTTCTATGTACAAATCTATCGAAAAATACGAAATCTCACAAAATTATTTCCTTAAAAAACACAAACACGCAGGCCTTCCCCGGTGGCAACGCTGCACAAAAATGTAAAAGAATCTTTGCAAAAACCGTACGTTGGTTTTGAGTACATCCAGAGCAAAAGACGCCATGTTTTCGCCGTTAAAATCAATCCAAATGAGCAAGAATATTCAGAGCCGATGCGGTTAGGCGCTCATCGCCGGGCGGTTTGAGTCTGAACGCTGCGCGACGGAGCCGCGATCGCCGTGCGATTGGGCTCGAACCGCACTACCATTGGGTATCTAACCGCGACCAATAAAATAAGGATACCATGGCCAAAGTTGATAAATCTCTGATTGTTAGCTCGTTGCAAACTTTGCGATTTTTCGCGTATTTCGTCCTCCGAGGTTTTTGTTTTTCAACTCGGCAAACCTGCGAAGGTGTTTGTCATAAAAATTGTATGTAGCGAGCTACGCGGCAACACCCCTCCCACCGCAAAACGCGGGTCGTTCAACATACCAATTCTGCAATTTAATATAATATGACATCTGCTAAACATATTTTTGAGGCAACAGCGTGCAGTATTCGCAAATTTTAGTAACTTTGCCACCGAAATTTGATAAATCAAAAAATTCTACGTTATTATGGGTGGCATCTTTGGAACGATATCTCAAAAGGATTGCGTCAACGATTTATTTTACGGTACCGATTATAATTCTCATTTGGGCACTCGGCGTGCCGGTATGGTTACTTTCGACAAGGAGCGGGGATTCAACCGGTCTATCCACAGTTTGGAAAGGAGTTACTTCCGGTCGAAGTTTGAGGACGACCTCGACAAGTTTTGTGGCAACCAGGGCATTGGCGTCATCAGCGACACCGACCCGCAGCCCATCATCGTCAATTCCCACTTGGGACGCTACGCGGTGGTCACGGTGGCCAAGGTGAACAACCTGACCGACATTGCCGACGACCTGCTCAAGAACCGCATGCACCTCAGCGAACTGTCGGCCAACACACTGAACCAGACGGAGTTGGTGGCTCTGCTCATCAACATGGGCGACACGTTTGTCGAGGGCATCAACAATGTTTACCGCCGCATCAAGGGGTCGTGCTCCATGCTCATTCTGACCGAGGACGGCATCATTGCCGCGCGCGACTTCCTGGGACGCACGCCGCTCATCATCGGGCATAAGGAGGGGGCCTACGCGGTGTCGAGCGAGTCGTCGTGTTTCCCCAATCTGGATTACGACACGGTGCGCGATATTGCTCCGGGCGAAATTGTGCGCCTGCGTGCTGATGGCGTCGAGGTGTTGCAGCAGTCCTCCGGCAAACAGCAGGTGTGCTCGTTCCTGTGGGTGTACTACGGATTCCCCACCAGTGCTTACGAAAACATCAACGTGGAAGAGGCGCGTGAGCGAAACGGACGCATGATGGGCGAGGAGGACGACACGCCGGCCGACTTCGTTTGCGGCATCCCCGACTCGGGAGTGGGCATGGCCGTGGGCTATGCGCAGGGACACAACATTCCCTATCGCCGCGCCGTACTGAAATACACGCCCACCTGGCCCCGCAGTTTCACGCCGAGCGATCAGGCTCGCCGCAACTTAGTGGCCAAGATGAAACTCATTCCCAACAAAGCTTTTCTGAAGGGACAGCGCGTGGTGTTCTGCGACGACTCCATCGTGCGGGGTACGCAGTTGCGCGACAACGTGCGCACCTTCTTCGACGCCGGCGCCAAGGAGGTGCATGTGCGCATCTCGTGTCCGCCGCTGGTCTATGGTTGCCCCTTCATCGGGTTCACCTCGCAGAAGAGCGATATGGAGCTGATCACGCGGCGCATCATCGACGAGTTTGAAGGCGATGGCCCGAAGAATCTCGAGAAATATGCCACCACCGACTCGCCGGAATATCAGCGCATGGTAGACGAAATTGCCCGCCGGCTGGGTCTCTCCACACTCCGCTTTGCCAAACTCGAAACACTCGTCAAGAGCATCGGCCTACCCAAGTGCAAACTCTGCACCCACTGCTTCGATGGCAGCAGCTATGTTTTGTAATTCAAAATTCATAATTCAAAATTCAAAATTAGGCTAACGCCTTCCAATTCAAAATTCATAATTCACAATTCACAATTGGCTGCGCGTTGATTCTTAACTCTTCCCTCTTCACTCTTAATTGAACTGGTAGCAGGAGGTCGTGAATGTCGTGAACGTCGTTGCAAAATACGCTTTGTGGCTTAATTAAAAATTCGTTGCTAAAACGTAGGGGCGTGATGAAATCACGCCCCGTTTGTGTTTGTCATCTTCCGTATGCTGTTTGCTTACTTCCTGATCACGGTCTGTATGGTCGTGAATGCGTTGGTGGCATCGATAATCTGGAGCAGTTTGTCCCAGTTGGCTGCCGGCTCATGCTTGTGGTTATAGGTTCTCACCACATTGATGAGCAGTTTGCCATTCTCTGCCGATGCTTTGGAAACAAAGGAGCCGCACTCGTTGGTCACATTCTTGCGGAGTTGGTTCAGCGCGTCTGCCGACACTTTGTATCCCTCAGGCAACGCAATCTCCACGTTCCATATCGCTTGCCGGGGCGAAATCATGTCGATGTCGGCTGTGCGGTGGCGCTGCTGTCCCTCCACCTTCAGCACATCTCCCAGCATCTTGCCGGTTGATAGGATGAGGTTGCGACCGGCTTTCTTCACCATTCCTTCCATGGCATAGTTGGCGGTGTAGGCCAAACTGCGGTTTTTCTTGGACGTACCCACCGATACAACCTTGCAGTCTTTGATGTTCTTCGGAGCCTCGTCCCAATAGCCCTTGACCAGATCTTTCAACCTTTCCTGCTGTTTTTCCATGGCCTTGTCCACCGTTTGCTGTTCGGCCTCAACCTTCCTCTTGCCCTGCGTTTCCGTAAAGGGTTTGGCATCAGTCACCCGGTCGAGATAGGAGTCGTACACATCTTTCAATGTAAGAATTTCCGTGCCCAGCATCTCGCGCATATTACCGGTGGCACTATGTTCGTGATTGATGGCCAGTTCGTTACCGTTTTCTATCTTTGCATTGAGCGTGTAGACATTCTGATTGTCCTCAGCCTTGCTGGCGGGCAACACAAAGACCGGATAGTCGCTCTTGGCTTCCTTCTTGTTCTCCGGACTGAGTATGGCCTTGCGACCCTGCATGTCGCATCTCAGTTCCCCTGCCACGTTGAGCGACGGGCACCACGAATAGTAGCGCTCCCCCTCCTTGAGGTAGAGAAACGGTATGCCGTTAGCATAGACCGACAGTTGGTCTATAGGCTCGACACCGTCCATCGTGGTGTATCCGATTTTCGTTTTCTTAATGCCGGCCTGCGCGAGTCGCAACTGCAGGTTGTAGGCAAACCGGCGCAGCGAAGCATCGGTGACACGATCCCTGGCGTATGCAAAGCACAGCAAGTCGTAGACATAGTCGGCACGGTCGGTGATGTTTGGAAACTTCTTGATAGCAGCCTTGCACTGTTTCTTGAGATCTTTGTGGCCCTCATATTCGAATGTCACAACACGAAAAAACTCTATCGCATCGTCCTGTATGGCCTTGGCGGTGGGATTAGCCTGCAACCCCTTATGTCTGGAACTGGGCGGAATAAACTCACCCTTGAGTCGCTTGCCCTGAATGTTGAGTACCGTGATGGGCGAGTGATCCATCGGATTATACCACAGGTCGGGGTCCGTGTTTTCCACGTTGGTCACCTCGGCATCGAGGATGATGTTCTTCTCTTCATCGGTGCTTTGCTTAAAGTCGGGTGCACCGTTGAGCGTGCGGTATTGCGTGGTGAGGTCCTTGTCTATCACGCAGTGTACTTTCTTCCACAACATGGGGTATTCGTCCTGATAAGAGATGAAGAAGGGTTCCATGGTGTGCTCCTCCAACTTCTTCTCCTCGTAGGTGAAGATATCGATGTTGTCGCCGATGGCCAGTCCCGGCACGGCCAGCTTCTGACCTTTCTCCTTATCGTTTTTCCCCTCGGCGGTGTTCACGTAGTCGTCGGTGCTGACTTCCCTTATGGTGCCGTCGGGCTTGATAACCCTCACACCAAGCACTTGCTGCACTTTCTCGCTCCAGCCAAACCGGTTTCGGCGGTAGTAGGAAATGAAGTCGAACTCGGAATACTTCTTGAGTGCTGCCTGGTCGTTGATGTGTATGCACACACGGTTGAGATCGCTGGAGATAATGTTCCGCTTCATCGTGATACTAAGATTGATCAACGAGAAGAGATCCAAGCGCGTCTTCTGGGTGACACTCACATCGCGGTAGGCTGCCACGATAACTGCACTCTCGTTCTTGTACTTGGCCGGAATGTCGGTGTTCTTAAACTGCGGGAGGTCCATGGCCCATACGTTTTGCCTTATCGTATCGGCAAAGGCCTTGTACTTCTCCAACTTGTCGGCATACACGCCCGTAGTGCCCATCAGCAGCAACGTGCATAGGCACAGCAACATTTTGCTTACTCTGTTCATTATATCAGTTTTTTGAGTTAGGATTCGTGATCACCAGTTGCTCGTTGCATGCGTCGTTCCATTTGCTCAGCATGTCGTTCCATTTCATGATGTCGGCCTTGGGCAGGTGACGGTTGCGGATGGTGAGCACGCGGCGCAGCACCACGCGGTCGCCGTTACGCACAAAGCTGCACTCCATTGTGCCCTGCGGCATGTCAAACCTCTTCGAAGGGGGCACCATGACCTTGCATCCGGCCGGCAGCTGCACACTCACCTCGCGCACCACGCGGCATCTGAGGGGCAGCATCACGTCGTGGGTGCGGTCGGTGGTGTCTATGCGTTGCGAGAACAAGTCGTTGTGTGGATTCAGTTCCACATACATCTCGTTGTCCACCTGCTGCACGCCGGTGCGGTTGACGATTTTGCCTTCGAGCACGGCCCACACCTCCCTGCGGTCGTTGGCGACCCACTTCACGTCGGTTATCTCATGGACGTGGTCGTCCGAGTTCATGGCGTTGCCCAGCAAGAGAAGTTTGTCGCCCTGCTGTGTATCGTCGTGCGTGCGCATGAAAAACTCCTTCATGTCGCCACACCAGGCATTGCTCACACGCCCCACAAGTCGCGGTTGGCCGCCCAGTTCTAAGGTGTAATGATAGGCCAGGCTGTCCACCGAACTGTCGCAGCCCGGCGCAGGTAGCGTCATGAGCGTGCAGTTGGCGCCGTTCTCCACCATAGCCTCCCGCCCCTGTATGTTGCCGGGAACGTGGGTGGCGGGAATAAATCGGTTGGTGGCGTCGAGCCAATAGGTCTTGCCGCCATGGCTCAGCATGCAAATCATGTGGTCTACGGCTCCTAAGGTGGGCACGTCGCTGGCCTTGAACGGTATGTCCTCCGTGCCGATGTCCACCAGTCGCGCATCCATTTTCTGTGCCTTGAGCAAGGTGCAGAGCAGCATGGCCATGCCCTTGCAGTCGCCGTAGCATTTGCGCACCACCTCTGCCGGGCGGTCGGGCTGATGCCCCGTGATGCCGGCCTCGAACGCCACATACCTGATATTCTTCTGCACCCATGCATACGTGTTGCGAATGCGGTCTTTGTCGCTCTTCGCGTCGCGTCCAATCTCCTCCAATATCGCATCGAGGTTGGGTATGGCGGTGTCTATTCGGGCAAGTTCGTTCGACCATTTGTACATGTCCTGATAATCGGCAAACGCTCCCACGATGCTGATATACGGGTAGATGGCGGCCATGGGTGGCATGGCATTCTCCGACACCATGCCTTCCATGTCGGTAATGGTGTAGGTATAGATTCTGTCGTTGGCATCCTCACTCTGTTCAAACTTGATGTTGGGGGTGAAGTTCTGGTGTATCGGTTTGAACTGGCTAAACTGCTTGGGAATACGAATCACGACAGTCTTGTGTTCCACCTTGAAATCCTCCGGCAGATAAATGCGCGTGAAAAATCGCACGTCCTTGAACGTGCGTTCAAACGAAGCCTTGCCCTCGCGGCGCTTCCGGTCGAACTCGATATTAAAGAAACATACCTTGGTGTCGTCATAAAACACATTTTCGGGCGTAGCGTTGCGGTATTGCGCGCGTCCTTTTCCCGAAGCCTTGTCCAAAGAGATAAACTCGCCGTACAAGGTGTATGGCTGTATGTTAATAGTGCGCAGTGAGAGCGACCGATAGTGTGTCGTCACCGTGTTCTTCACGATTGGCTTGCCGTCACTGCCGGGCATCAACACGTAAGTGTCGGTGCAGGCATCTATCACAACATCTTTCTCCGGCTTGGCTGCCCGGCATACGAAAGTAGCCTGTGCCAGCAGCAGGACGAGCCATAGTTTCAAATAGGATATGCTCTTCATCAGGTATATATTTAAATAGGTGACACACACGTGTCAACCCTTGATGTTTCCGGTTTCAAAAGTATGAAAAAAAAAGATTCCTGCAAACAATTTACGCCACTTTTCAAAAAAAATCAAACATTTTCATGTCACGGCATCTTGCTCCGATTGTCCCAAGTTCAAAAGATTTTTCATCGTAGTACTCTTTGTTAAAAATATGTTTCATTAATCATAATTAACAAACAGGGGCGGGTAATTTTAACAAGAGTTTGTAACTTTGCACTGTAAAATCAAGGTAATCAAGATATTAATTCACAGACTTTTGAGTTGAACAAACCATTTTAAATCTTGATAAGCCTCTGTTAATGAGCTCATTTTGTATAGATTGCAAATCCATCCTAATGTGTATCAACATTTGACCGACAATGGTTATGGCATGGCCGCACCATGTCGGCTATGCAGCGCATATAAGTTATAGAGAATCCCTTTGGGTGAGCAGCGGTCTTACGAGACTTGCCTTGTGGGTAAAGATTTTTAATTAATAAATAGATATGATGAAAAAAAATTATGTTACACCGGGAATCGCATTACTTCCCTTGCAAATGCCGATAGGCCCCAATGCAGGCGTAAGTGGTGAAGACAATGGAGGTATGAAACCCATTGATGCAAAGGAAAACCCGATCGACGACGAATTCGAGATGAATTTCAGATCATGGGACGAATAACGCCCTATGTTGCAAGTATTCGTTTAGAAACAATGAAGAAAGAATAGAGATTTAAAGAAAAAGAAATGG
>NZ_GG704780.1:845392-881741 GCF_000160535.1 Hallella bergensis DSM 17361
CTTCTCCGAGGTCAAGCAGACCTCATGATGTGTGGCAACGCTGCCTGCTCATGCTCGTCATGATGCTCACCTTTGGTGTGGTGGCCTTTGCACAAAGCTATCCCTACAAAGTGTCTAAGATAGACATTGGTTGTGGAGCCACTGGGGGATCTGTTACATTAAGTGTAACAGGCACGAACGGAGTTAAGCCTAATGGCTCCGCGCAAATTCGTAAGCCAGGTGATCCGGATCATACTATTACGGTAAATGGTGTGCAGCTGTTGGATGATGCAAATTTGACTCAGTCGTCAACCGATCCTAACACATGGACTAAAACATGGTATAACCTTTCCGAAGGAACATACGACGTGTACTTCCTTATCACTACTGGCAAAAAACAAGAGTATGCTGGGCAGGTAGAGGTGAAGAAAATCAACGAAACGTATGTTTCGCCAACCATGAAATATACCCAGTCAGATCCCTATTGCTCCATCAATGGCAGCAACAACGGTAGCGTTAAGGTAACAGTGAAAGATGGTTTAGGCCCTTTCCACTATACGGCTGAAATCACAAGTGCAGATGGGACGGTGACAACCCAGACTTCAGGTAACGATGCCATCAGCTCCCGTACTTGGACAGTTACCAAGCTTTCTCCAGGTGATAAGGTGAAGGTAACCGTGGCAGATACGCAAAATGGTGTATGCCCCAGTACGACAACGGCAGCTACAATCAATGCAGAGATGGGAAATGCCAGTGGACCAAAGGTGGCACATACCTATGATTTTTATCGTGAGTATTTGGGTAATTGTCAGTTTAATGATTATATTCGCTTTCAAGTTTATGGTGGCTCGCCGGAGGCGCAGCAAGAACAGATAGAGCTGATCAAGACATCTGCTCGACTGAACTATGACGGGAAATCTACCCCATTGGCGAAACTGGAGTATGATGCCAGCAAGAGCGATTTATCCGGTAGTAGGAAATATCTTACATTCAAGGTTATCAACACCGGAACCGACTTTACATATAGTTATTTATATCTGAGTTATGAGGACCTGTGTACCAGAGAGATGAAACAAATATATGGTACACTTACCAGAGTGGTTAACTTTGGAGCACCGGCGTCTCAGCATTTTAGCACAGAGTCCATGAAACTGGTACCCAATGCGAGTGTAAAACTCGACGATAATTGTAATGTCATCAGTTCGAACTACGCGCTAGGCTACACCATCACCGGTGGTACCATTAAATACTACTTCCCCACGGGAACAAAGGCACAAATTCAGCAAAAACAAGGAGATGGCAGCTGGAAAACACTACCCATCGATGTGCCACTCGATGGTGTGAACTTGTTTGAAAGCGCACCGCGTCGCAGCATTGACCTCAACGCGTATGGTGCTGGCACTTACCGCATCGTATATGATGATGGTTGTAGCACGGTAAAACTTTCCAAAGAGGCTGTTGTAGCACCGCCCAAACAAGAAACCCTGAAAATAGACGGCAACGAATTGATACCCAGTTGTCACTATGGTCTTCACGGAAATACAGGTGGTACGCTTTTCTATACCACCACTGCTGTCAATAGCGCAGACATCACGATTGAAAGAGCTGATGGCGCGCCAACCGGTACATACAAGGTTACGGAGTTCCTCAGTGATGTGGAATACGATTACACACTTAAATTTCCTATTGTGCTGAAGAACATGACTCCAACTCAATCTAAAAAAGATGGCGACGGTAAGGTGCAATCTGGGTTCGAGCTTTACGATATGCCTGCAGGAGAGTACAAGATTACATTGCACGACCGTTGTGGGAACGCATCCAACACTGCTACCTTAAAGATAGACAACACTGCTCGTGGTAATGTCCGTAGGTATATTCCATGTAATACCGATGGCTACAAGAATGGATTCAAGATTAAGGCAGGATGTGGTGAGAACAAGGTTCTTTTAGACTTTGGTGTTTTCCATCCTGACCTTGGTGACTGTCCGGGTTGGATGGAGATGGATTACTATCAGGGAAGAGATGACTGGAAACATAATAGAGGTAAAGTTCGCTATCAGGAGCACCATGAACTGGATGCCCAAGAGTTGAGCAATTTTGAAATAGCCATAGACATACATCATCCACGCAATGAAAGCGAAAAGAAATATTCGGTGATGATGGGTGAGTTTATACCTTATGTTTCCGGCGTACATATTGGCAAGAACACTTATGCCATCAAGTCATTCAAGGTTCCTCTTCCTTCGACCAAGGGCGACGGTGCTTTCGAGGTGCAAGGTGCGATGTGCAATCGGAATGGCTCCAACTCGGGTCTTATCAGCGTGGGCATCAAGCGTGGGCTTGAAGCAACTTATCCATTGCACTACGAACTGAAGAAAGCCACTATGAAGAATGGTATTGTAACTCCCGAGGGAGAAGCTATAGAGACAGTGAAGATCACCGAAGATAAGGGCGCAGATGCATCTCTTCGCGTGTTTAGCGGACTTGCAGAGGGATGGTATCAGGTAACTGCAGAGTATAATTATGGCGGTGGCTGTCCTGCACAGGTGTCGAATGTTTATATCTCTCCTGTAGGAATTCCTGAAGTAGAAGCAGAGTGGGCAGAGAAATGCTATGGTCAGGGACTTGCTCCCAATCATTTGGAGATACCCGTGTCTACCTATATGTATGATGTGACATGGACTCGCAAGAATCTTGACACAGGCGAGACAGTTGAGGTTGGTACAGGTAACGCCATAGACGCCACTTTCCCCAAAGCAGGAACGTATGAGTTCACCGTAGGTACCAAGTTTGCACAATCGATACCTACCTGTGCTGGCAGCTCTGGTGGCGAACGTAAGGTAATCATCACTGTTGGCGACTGCACGGGAACGATGGAGAAAAACCTTTGGGTAGGTAATGAGGACACCAAGTTTGAGAATCAAAACAACTGGACAGTAAAGGTGCCGGGAGATGGTGAGGACGTGGTATTTGCCACTGAGGCAAACAATGCTAATCCCAAGAACCCTGCACAGAAAGGCGCAGCCAAGAACGACTGTGTATTGCCAGAGGGCAAGGTGCTGACCATCGGAACACTGGAGAACCAGTCAGACAAGGCTCTTGTGGTATCGAAGAAGAGTAGTGTGGTGGTTTCTACTGCGTTAGTAGGTTACAATCAGCCGGACGATGCCAAGAAGTTGGTGATTAAGACCGACGAGAATGGAACGGATGCTGGCGGCTCGTTTGCCGTATCGTATGCTGAGCCATGCAGCTCTGATGTATATGCAACGGTCGAGCTCTATGGACGCGGACAGAAGATTGGCACCGACAAGATAAGGACGAAAGACAATCTTCAAGGCTCGCCAACCTATGGCCGCATGTTAATAGCAGAGCCTTACACATGGCAACAGATTGGTATTCCTGTGACGGAAACGGCACCAAGCCCCGTATTCAAGGGTTCTTACCTGCAATCTTATTCGGAGGCCAAGAACAGTACGGAACAGTATTACCAAAAGTGGAGCTGGTTGACCAAGGACAACACGATGTCTCCATTCGTGGGCTATCAGCTCACACAGGATGCACCGAAGGTATATGCACTGACCGGTAAATTGAACCTGTGCGACCACAACTTAACGCTGACACGCCAGGCAGCGGAGGTAACAGCATCTAAATCTACCAACGTGGGCGAGAAGCATTGGGGATTGGGACAAAACATCTTTGCCAACTCTTACACAGCTGCCATCGATATTGACAAGCTTAGCTTCCCCGAAGAGGTTGATCCTACGGTATATGTGTACCATACGGGTAGTTTCAACAACTGGTATGAAAATAAGACGACCAACGGAACGCAAGATTTGAATGTGGCAGCAGGTGGCTACTTGGCTGTTCCTAAGAACACAGCAGCAACCATTGGTTACAAGTCGATACCTTCCATGCAGGGCTTCTTGTTGAAGTTCACCAAGGAAGAGACCAAGTTGGGCAATGAGGCTACCGTGACAGTTCCCTACAATAGTGTAGTGAAGAACGAGCGGGCAGCCATGGCCAAACCTTTCTATGCTCCGGCAGAAGTGCCTGGCGCCGTACAGATGGTTTTGGAGAGTAGCAAGGGTAGCGACGTGGTTTGGCTCATCGAGGCCGAAGGTACCACAGACGGCTACGACCGTGGATGGGATGGCCGCAAACTGTTGACCGGTGCGCCTGCCAGTCTGTATGTGCAGACAGCCGACGGACAGATGCAGGTGAACACCACTGCCAGCCTTACCCAACAGCAGGTTACCGTTGAGGGTAGCGACAGCGAACAGTACACGCTGACCATTCGCAAGCACAACCTGCCACAGTACGAGCATCTAAAGTTGGTAGACTACACGGCTCGCCAGCTGGTAGACTTGAGTGAGGACGTAACTTCTTACACTTACTCAATGCGTAACACTGGCATGGACAGCAACCGCTTCATGCTGATGAACACCACGGCAACCTCATTCGACAACTTGCCCACCGACATCCAGCACGTTACGACGTCAACCTGGAACGGTCCGGCCACTGTGTATGCCACATCGGGCGAACAGGTTGCGAAGGTGCGCCTGCCCGAAGACATGGCTCGCCTGAAGGCTCAACTGCCCGGCGGTGTGTACGTTATCTCGATGCAGGTAGACGGCAAGACCGTGAATCAGAAATTGGTGATAACCCATTAATCATCAATCACAATCTCAATCAAAAAGGGTGATAGCTATATGCTATCACCTTTTTTAATTCAAAATTCATAATTCATAATTCACAATTAAGCTAACGCGGTGGCAATTCAAAATTCAAAATTAGGCTAACGCGGTGGCAATTCAAAATTCAAAATTATTCGCAAGCTCATCAACTCGTCACAATTTTCAATTCACAATTTATTACTGTCCGCTAAACATCTCAATCTGGAAAAATTCTTCAACCAGCCCGATGGTGATCTTAAAATTTTATTGGCACAGGCATCAGAAGCACCCCCGGAGGTAATCGAAAACTAACAGGGGGGCTTGTCCAAGTGAGTAAACATGCCCAACTGATGATAATCAGGAGGTTGGGCATGGAGAAGGTTGGTTTAGCGGACAGTAATATAATGAAATTTGGTAAATGGTGTGCCCGGTGGGAGGATTTTCTGAATGAAAGAACGACTCTTATTTCAGGCAAGACCACTTACGACTTAGGACTGCCAAGAGGTCTTTAAAAACACATCTCAAGTGGCTCTTTACAAATGAAGAACATACGGAGGTAAACATACCGAATACAACCAATATGTTGGAAGGCTACAACTCACAACTTAAAAGAGCTTTACTGAACCATAACGGATTAAGCGATACCAACAAAAAGAAGTTTATTGATGGATTTCTGAATATAACAAAGTAGGCTGGAAATTGCCAGCCTACCATTTGTCCATTACAAACATCTGGAGCTTTTTCAGCCTACCAAATGTCCACTACGCCCATATTTAGGTAAAACCTATTTCATGATGTTTAGCAAGAGAAGGCAGGCATTTATAATGCCCATGCCTTCTTATTTCGTAGGTACAACTACTTTCTTGACCTCAAAGTCAACCGATGAGTTGTTTGTATCAGATAATCTTTTTCCATTGAAACGTCGAGTTATCATCTTGCCTGCACCAACGTCTATTTTGTCATCAGCCTTTTCGTAAACGCCATTCCAACCTTTGTCCAGTGTACCCGATATAGGGAAACTTTTTTCAGTCGTAACTCCTTTGAACCTTACGTTTACAGCATCTACGACCCATTGGTTCGGTAAGAACATGAGAATTTGTGAATGTGAGTGATGTCCACTCTCGTTCCACATGACATAGCGTCCATACTTTGCCGTCGGCTCTTCAATTTCTTTTAGCAACGCTTCATTTATCTTGGCATTGTTCATATTCTCTTTAATCTTCTCGATAGGTTCTGCCAAACGTATCAGCGCAATGGTGAAGTTACGCTCAAATCCGAAAGGTACATACTCATCGTCGTCTTCATCCCATACTCCGACTTTCGATTTGTCCTCTTTCATCCTGTTTTCCTGTTCTTTGTCGTCTTCCTTGCAATAGAGGAATGTCATGTGTGGAACGTTTTCGTTACCATTCTGCCCCCATTCAAAGTCGGCATTGGAAAGGTCGATAAGCTTTTCGACACCTTTGTATTTGGTTGGATCTTCTTCATTCTCTATCAAGAACTTCTTGTATCCTTCCGCATGATTGATGGCTTTCATGGCAATAACGATGGTTTTGCCTGCCTTTACGATGTATGGCATGCCACTTTTATCTTTAGGGAACCCAATCATATTGGAAACGCCAAACCCTTTCTGTCTATAATCGCAATTAGGTTTGTCAAAGTTGATTTTGTCAACAGCGTTGTACTGACAGAGTGCCAAAGCCATGTTCTCAAGGCTTATGTCATGGTCGGTAGGGTTGTAGACGGAAATAAACTTGTCATCCGTTTCTTCAGATTTGTAGCCTTTGGGTGTCTCCACGAAGTCTCCAGCATAGTAAATGTCCCTGATAATCAGGTCTGTGCTTTCTGTCTCAGCGGTATTTTTCTTTTCTTCTGGTTGTCCGTCGCGTGTACAGTTTGCGAAAAGCGCAATTGTTGCCAATGCGCATAACATCATCTTTTTCATTTTGTTCTTTCTTTTTATCAGTTATTGTTGTTTATAATAATTGTATGAATTAGAGGAACCAGTTACCAAATGCGCCAAAACCATGCGTCTTAACATTTTGGCCTGCTTCGTATGCTTGTTTTCCTGTTAATCCAATCTCTCTACCTAAGTAAAAATAATATGGTTCTGAAGGAGAAACATTTGTAGGATCTGAGTCGAACCTGTTGCAATACACCTTAATAGGTATGTTGAAGCGTATAAGCTCTTTCCATTCAGGAACCTCGAGGGTTGTATTCTTCGATTGCCAGAAAGGATTATAGAAAGGTGCACAGGCTTTTTCGCTCTTCATCCAGTCCCAATATCCAGCATAGTCCAGCTCCTTGTTGGCAATGATAGCCTTAGGAATATATGCCTTCTTTCCCTTTTGACATTTCATAACTCTTATGGAAAGATAGAAGTAGGGCAATATATATGAAGGACGGCTATATACTACCGGCTCATCAGAAAAACCTTTTACCTTAAAGGGCCACGTGTCATTTTTTTCTACATACCCATATCGTCCGTCTATTTCAGGTCTAAAGTTAGATGAAGGCTCGTTAGCCTCATAATAAAAGTTGATATGTCCTTTTAGTCCTACACAGTCCTTATCATAAGAAGCGCATGAATTAGCATTGGTGGCATCAAGGGGTGGCAGCAACCTAATGTTGTAAAACTCGCGCATACCGTCAGCCATGGCATTCTGATGCCATGTGTCACGGTAGGCATATTCAAACAAATTCTTGGTTGCATTTTGTCTACGCATGAAGATATCGTGACCTAAAGTTTCGTCCTTATCTACTCCTTCGAAATAAGGTGATACGACGGGATGATCGTCTACTTTGCCATCTTTCCCATTTTTGTCAACTTCCCATGTACCTCTACAGTCTTCAATCTTGTATGGGTTACCCTTATCGTCAACGTCGCTGATGGTAAAAAATATTTGATACTCATCAGAGTGCTTGTATATCTCATCGTTAAGCAACTTCCCATCTTTATCCAAGAAGTACAAGCATATACCCCAAAGGTTTTTATCTCCACCTATAAGGCGAATGTAAGGTTGCTGGGGAGTAGGCTTGTCTAACTTCTTTTCAAAAACAGTTTGAATACTCTTTTCCCACTCCACCTTTACAGTAGGAAACTTTTGTGAGTTGTTTTCTACTATGACAAATTCTTCTTGTCTCCATGGCGCTGCTGGGTAAACATAATTGCCATGAAATTTTTCATCTCCGTGTGAGTGTCCTTCCTTGAACATGACTAAGCAACGAGCCCAGTTGTTGAATGCACCATCTTGGTCGGGATTACTCATGGTATCACCAAAGGGAGCTTTTTTCTTCAAGCTGTCAACCATGGCATCCGCACCGCTGTGTGGTACTTCTTTGTGTTCAAGTGGGTTTTCGTTGTAATTGATGTTCATGTTTCCAAAGATAAAATCATCACATGATGTACATAGCATCAATATAAGAACAAAACAAAAACTATATTTTTTCATTTTATTATTTTATTGTAAATGTCTTGATTAGAAAGTCCAGTATAATTGGCACTTTGCTAAATACTCTCACTCCTTTTAGCCGTGTGTGTAATTTTTCCTTAGTTAGGAGAACGTGTCAGCCATCTGGGGAATGATGATGCGCAAATGCCTTCCATTTAGCTGAAGTCTACATGACGAATATATTCTTGCGATTCCTGGACAGCAAATATTGAGGATTGAAGAAATAATTCTTGATTTCATTGGTATCCATGTGAGGATAGAACTTTTTGAAATCTTTCACGAACTTCTTGTCTCCATCTTTCATGTCCGCAATGACACGGAATGTTAAAGGAATATCAATGTCGTGATTACTCCATTCTGATTTTATTTCATTAAAATTATAAAGTCCTCTACCTTCTCCATTTCCGAATGTTGGAATTTCAGAACAAGTCTTTGAGTCGGCATCTGGATTATCATTTCCATATTTGGGCCAAATAGCATTCTTTGATTTATCCATTTGTGATACGATGTTGCATAGACTTATTTGCATCGCAAATTCAGTGTTGGCTTGGCTAAACTGTAACACACCCTTGAATCCCATTCTGTCCAAATTGTTTGGACCCTTACCTATTCTCCGGCATTGATGCAGTAATTCCACGAAGTCGCCTTGTCTTTGTCTCAGTGCATTTGTACCATCGTCAACTACGCCACCGTCACCGCTACCTTCTTGATATTCATATCCCAATTGTTTTTCAAATGGGTCGGTATCTCGGTATTGGTATGTAAACAACTTGTTGGTAAGTTCTGCTGCATGTGGCATGGTGAGTGTTTGAAAGAATTTATAGCCATTTTCAGTCCATGTGGCTTGATCTCTTTTCAGCGTGGGGAATATATTTATCGCTTTGTCTATCAGAGTGCTGTCATATGGCATGATTTCTGATTTGTTTCCACTTTCGGGTGCAAGCAGTGCATTGGTAGTGGTGATGTCACAGGTCTTTAACTTGTCGCCCTCCATTTCAAAAGTAAGTTCTGGATAATAGGTGGATTTCTCATCCAGTGTGTGTGGATAAAAACCCTGCTTACTGTTCTTGGATATGGTTTTACCGTCTATAGTGTAACTGTGTTCCAATACTTCGTTGCCAATGGTAAAGAAGTGTTGGTGCTGTACCAGCGTGGAGTTATCGAGGTCTGGCTCTCCATTTTTCTTGTAATAGAACTGTATGAACTCACCATTTATTTGTTGATGATTGGCTCCATAATACGTAAGCTCAAGTCCGTAATAAACGTCATCTGACGCAACTACATCAAAATGGTCGCGCTGACTCGTAATTTGCATTTGTCCGTTGTCGCCCTTGCTTATCTCTATTTGTTGCATGAGCGGATAGTCTGTTGGTTTATCCGTGTTCAAGCTTATCATGTTGTACGAGTCTTGTTCGTATGTGTTGTCTATACTGTTGTCGGCACCAAAGTTTCCAACCTTTATGTTACCGCCCTTGAACCCCATTCTAAGTACGGCACTCACTGCATATATCTGTGAGTGTCCCTTGCCATTGTACTCGATAGAAGCAGGAGGAGCTTTTACTATTGTTTTCAAGAAATCATCAACATCATTGGTAGAACATGCAGCAAGCATGCAGCAGCATCCTACAGCTAAAATAGTTGAACGCATTATTGTCTTATATTGTAACTTCATTTTCTTAAAATTTGATGATTGTGCGCAAAGAGTAGTTCATGCCACGTTCGTGCGCATAATATCTAAATCGGTCTGTATATTCCTTATATAATGTGTTGAGAATGTTGTCGCCTACTAACATTACCTTTATTTCCCTGTTGCTGGGCAGCTTAAAAGCAACGTCTGCTGTGGTGCCAAGCAAGAAGTAAGGGTCGGGCGATACAGCCACTAAATCCTTGTTGGGGTCGAAACGTTCCTGTTTTGTGACATAGTTGCCAGAGAGAGAGAACGATGCCTTTATCTTTTTCTCCGCTCCGAAGACATGTTCGTAGTTGGCTGACAGTCCATACCTGTCTGATGGCATGAAAGGCAACCAGTCGTCTCGTGTAATGTTGCGTGCAAATATCCATTCGCCCTTTGCTACGATACTGAGTCCTTTAATGGGATTTACTGTAGCTTCTATATCGCCACCATACAGTCTCACATCGTCCTGATCGTACATAAACTTGGCGTATTTTCCACTTGGACTGTTATGAAAACGATTAGCGCCATAGCCGATATGGTCGTATATATAACTGTTGATGTGTTGGTAGAACATGCTTGGCTCTACAGATACCCATGTGTTGCGATATCTTGCGCCTAAGATAGACTTCCATCCGCGCTCACTCTTTAGGTTTCTATTGCCCACTACCCAGTAAGAACCTTCTTGCAATCCGACGGCATAAAGCTCGTTGATGTCTGGTGGACGCCACGACCAACCTATGTTCGCACGCATGTCCCAGTTGTCGTTAAACTGATAGTGAGTGGCAAAGCTCGAGGTGAAATTGCTGTAAACCTTGAAGTCATCGTAATAGTCGTACTTGTTCAACGTCGTGTAACCGCTCACGCTCATTACTCTAAAGTCGTAACGCAAGCCCAATTCGCATTGCAATTTTTCAAAGAAAGTCGCCTTATGCAACAGGAATCCACCCATGGTGAGAGCCGCAAAGTTTGGTACAAAGGCAGGATTCTTGGTGCCTGGGAAGTTGTAGTTTGTCTGGTATGTGTTTGCCACGCCTGCGAAGGTAGACATTTTGTAAGGCTTCCATGAAGCACGATATGACAAGTCGCCCTTGTATGTTTTCAATATAAGGTCTTGCATCGGGATGACGCTCCACTCCTTTTTCATACGGTTCTCGTACTCCTGTCGCAAATTTTCTTGAAACGACAAAGTCAAATCCAGCGATTGCTTTGGGTTGATGCGATATTTCACCTCACCCTTCAGCGTGAAGTGTTGTGATTGCTGGAAGGGTATACCAATTTCATAACTGAATGGTTGCAATGACGACTCTGTTGGACGACCAATGCGGAATCGTTCTTGTAGTTGTGCCAAGTCGGATATTTGGCTACCAAAATAGATACCAGAGCGTTGGTAGAACAAACTTGTAAGCACTGTTGCCGTGATGCGCTTGTTCTCAAAACCACACATAGCAGACATGCTGATGTTGTTGTACCCCGTGTTGTTCATGATGTATTCGGGTGTATGGTAATCACCGCCACGGGTATAGTTACCGTGCAGACGCATACCGAAATTCTTCCAACCTGCCTCAATACTTCCCGAACCGCTTATCCCTCGGGCATTGGTGTCATAGCCGATGTTGGTAACTCCTTTCACGATAGGCTTGTTGTGTCCATAGGGTAGAGGCGCATCATTGAGCAATACCACACCTCCCATGGCGCCAAAACCGTAACGAATACACTCGGCACCCTTTACAACCTCTACCATGCTGGCACCTGTGTAGTCAATTTCTGGCGCATGATCGTTACCCCAACTCTGACTCTCCAATTTCACACCGTTGTTCATCAAAAGTATACGACTGCTGTGCATACCTTGAATAACAGGTTTAGCCACCGTACTACCAGCACTGATAGAACTCACACCAGGAATGGACTCCAACATTTTTGCCAACGAGGTGGCACCACCTTTTTCGAGTATACTTTGATCCAAAGTCTTGGCTTGCTGCATGATGTCGGTGTGTCTCTTTTTTGATGTCACCGTTACACCACTTAATAGCTGAGTGTCTTCCTTTAGTTTGATATTCAGTGTACGTGTTTGAGTTGATACATAAGAAATGTAACTCTTGTAGCCTACGAATGTGACAGTGATTTTCACCTTCTTATCGCTGTTGCCTAACTTCATAATGCAGGTTCCCGACTCGTTGGTGACGTATGTCTTACCGTTGCTATCTTTCACAACAGCTCCTAATATGGGTTCGCCTGTTAGCGCATCTGTAACTTGAAGGGTCACGCTACCCTGCTCGGCTTTGTCTGTGCTTACGTTTGTACCATTGTATGCCTTCGTGGCAGAGATGCTCAGAAATAGCATCGTCAGCATGAGCAAGCATCCCTTAAAAAGGGATGCTCGAGCCGATAGAATCTTTTGCGTTCGTTGTTCTTTTTTCAACATTTTGCTATTTTAATCGCTAATTCCAATTAGAAGTGCAAAGGTATTCCAACTTCTCGATTCAGAAAAAATATGTTCATACCCAAAAATAGGTATTTTCTTGTTGCTCTTTTTGTGTGCATGATTACTTTTTGATGTAGGTGAGCTTGTTGAATAAGTCGTGTTCCTCTTGTTTGGAATTTTGTCTGTGTGCCCATTATTTATTATTAGTGTGCGAAAATGCGGGTGTTGTACACATATTTTACTGCATTTGCCCTACTAACTCTTTGTAATAAGACGTAGTTGATGACAGCTTAGTGCCAGTCATCGAGCGATAGAACTGCATATTTATGACTAAACAAACGATGAAATCTAACAATTCATAATTCACAATTTTCAATTCACAATTGACTGCGCGGTTTTTTAATTCATAATTATTCGCAAGCTCATCAACTCGTCACAATTTTCAATTCACAATTAAGCTGCGCGGTGATTCTTCCCTCTTAACTCTTCCCTCTTCATTCATCATTCTTCACCTTCCACCGTTTCTGTTGTATCAACTTGCTCAACGCTCAGCCAATTGTGACGAGTTGATGAGCTTGCGAATAATTTTGAATTGCAACCGCGCAGCTTAATTGTGAATTATGAATTTTGAATTATGAATTACAACGCGTTAGCCTAATTTTGAATTATGAATTGAAATCTCCTCCGTACCGCTATGCGGCATCTTAGAATATCCGGAGAATATCTTTTTATAGACATAAGGCTCATCGCAAAATATCTTTGCGTTTGCGGCGCAAACAATATTAGAATATCGCCACACCCTCTGCCTAACCGAACCTAAATCGTTCTATTACGTAGGGGCGTGATTTATCACGTTCCGCCTCAACACACAAATGATGTCAAACACAGGCGGAACGTGATAAATCACGCCCCTACGAATTACATCGCGCTAGCTTATTTGTGAATTATGAATTATGAATTTTGAATTGAAAACTCCAGTTGGTTTAATGGTTGCAAACCTTGCTTTCGTCGACTGTAAATCCATCGCTGCCAGCAGGCATGAACTTGCCGCGAGCCTCCAAGAACTCCACAAGCTGCTTGGCAGTCAAATTCTCTGCCGAGCAAGTTTGAAATCGTGCGTCGGCCCCGAATTTATCTATAATAGCCTGTACGAGACTTTCACGCGTTGGATAACTGTTGCCTCTCATCATTTGGATTACTTCATGTCCGTGTATCATATCTTCTAATTTTAAATGTTAATACTGTTGAACACACTGATCGTGTGATTCAATACTATTGATCGTATGGCAAAAACAATGCCGATACAATATATGGCAGATGCTATATGGCTCCAAAGACAAATGTTTAGACACTTTTAACAAGCTTTTGACAAAAATACAACTATTCAGCAATAATGTCGTGTTTCTTTATGGTTTATTTGAGGACAACAAACAGCAACATGTATACTGCAAGAATAACAAGACGTTCGCTCGTATCAAGATCGAAAGGATATGTCCACGGACGTTGGGTTTATCATGAGCAGTTTGCCTTTATCTCGGTTTGCAGTCATGCGTCATCATGAAAGGTTAAACATGTTGACAAAATGTCTTCAAATTTTCGATGATTTGAAAATAAGATTGACTTCGCTCGACATACGAAAAACAGGCGGAGTTTCGCAAACGCTTGACTGTCAGCCGTTTTAGAAAAGCAGCCCTTTTTCTTCCTATTTTCCTACTTGCGATTGCGTATTGAACGGCATGACGGGAAAGCCTTAACCGCCGTGCGACTGAGGCTCTTCCGCGCAGCCACAAAGGCCTAACCGCCCAATGAGAAGGTTCCCATCGCAACAAACTTATGCGTTTGGGAAATGCCAGGCTCGGCTATGTCGAAAAAAGATGGCGCTTTTCTCTCTGGATGACTCGAAAATAATGCTCCAAAAACGGTAATTATATTTTACTATTTTTGAAAGTGCATACGCTTAAATTAATCTCTACATAGAAAGGTTAAGGGGTCACACTTGGAAGACAACATGAAAACAGAACGAGAATAAGTAGAGACAGAACAAAACCAGCCACATCTCTCATGGAGACGTGGCTGGTTTTGTTTGTATGTTCTTTCTGCTCTGCTCCCCTCAATCCTGTAATCAGAGGAATGGGAAGCGAAGCCGATTATACCATGGCCGCATAAATCCAGTTGTACACATAGCTACACACACCGAAGACAACGATGCCGAGGGTGCAAACGGCCAGCGCCAACTTGGTGTTGACATGACTGCGGAAGGTGGGCAGTGGGTTGTCGTTATGCTTGATGTACATGGCCTTGACAATGAGCAGGTAGTAGTAGAGGCTGACAACGGTGTTAATCAAAGCGATGAACACTACGGCATAAATGGTAGCGCCGATGGTAGAACTGATGTCCGCCCCCTGCACGGCTGCCATGAAAGCGAAGAACTTGGAGAACATGCCTGCAAACGGAGGAATGCCACCCAACGAGAACAGGGCGATGGTCATGATGAACGACAGGCGGGGGTTGGTCTTGTAGAACCCATCATAGGCATCCATGCTGACCACGCCACCATTGTGCTCCTCGACGGCGGCGATGATGCCAAACACGGCAAGGTTGGCCACCACGTAGATGAGTACATAGTAGGACAGTGCGGTGACGCCCATGGTTGAATTGCCCACCACGGCCAACATGATGTAGCCGGCCTGCGAGATGGAGCTAAACGCCATGAAGCGCTTGAGGTCTTTCTGGTGGATGGCAAAGAGGTTGGCGATGGTGATAGACAGTACGATGACAACCATCAGCATATACTGCCAATGCTCCACCATGTCGGCAAACACTCGCATCAGAATGGAGCATAGGGCGAATGCGGCCGCACCCTTGGACACCACGCTGAGGTATCCGGTGACCACCGTGGGTGCACCCTGATAGCTGTCGGCTGTCCAGAAGTGGAACGGAACGAGGGAAATCTTGAAGCCCAATCCGCTGAAGAAGAACACCAACCCGATGATGGAAATCCAAGAGCCGGTGAGGTGGTGTGCCATGTCGTCGAAATAGAACGTACCCGTGGCTGCATACAGGAAGCTGATGCCATAGAGCATCACGCCGCTGGAGAACGTGGCAGTGAGGATGAATTTGGCTCCGGCCTCGGCAGAGTGGTGACGATATTTGTCGAAGGCCACCAAGCAGGCCATGGGCACGGATGCCAACTCAAGGCCGATGAAGAAGAGGAGGAAGTGGTTGGCGCTCACCATCATGTTCATGCCCAACAGGGTGGCGATGACCAAGACATAAAATTCGCCTTCCTTGAAGGTGGTGTCGGGACGGTTCAGCCATTCGCGTGCCATGATCACGACGATGAGTGTGCCGAAGGCAAGAATGGATTTGATAACTCCAATGCCCGCACCGGTGATATACATGCCTCCGAAAGCCGTGGCATCGGCCGTGGGCATGATATTGATGAGGAGATGTCCCAGCAGAAGTACGCTGACCAGCGGGTTGAACCACTGGCGGGGCTGCTGTTCGCCCGGCTTGGCGGCTGTGAACAGGTCTGCCATGAACACAATGACCAAGACGGCCATCAGCGTGACCTCCGGAATCATATTTAAAAACTGACTGTAATCAACTTGCATAATTCTTATTCTTTTTTTCTCTCCCACCCGCTCCTATCAGCGAAGAGGTAAGGGGGAGAGGCTATCTTTTTTACATTCCTGCAATTATTGTGCTGCCCATGATATGTTGAATCATGGGACCCACAGCGTCGTTGATGATGCTCTGTGCCCAAAGTGGGAACGTACCGAGTCCGGCCACACAGAAGATCAGTGCGCCAACGGCAAGACGCTCATCCCATGTCGCATCGGTGAGCTTGTAATAGTCTTGGTTGGGCACCTTCTGATAGAGTATCTTGCCCACCACGCGGAGAATATAGACCGCGGTGATGACAATCGAGGTACAGGCTATGATGGTACAGGTGCGATGGAACGTGTCGTTCACCTGGAAGGCTCCCACAAAGATGTTCATCTCAGCCACGAAACCGGAGAACAAGGGAAGTCCGAGGTTGGCCAAACCGGCCACGACATAGGCCACGGACAAGAAGGGCAATATCTTCATCAGTCCGCCCAGTCGGCGCACGTCGCGCGTGCCAGTGCGGTGATAAATCATACCGATGACAGCAAAGAAGAGTGCGGTCATCAAACCGTGGGAGAGCATCTGGAGCACAGCTCCGTTGATGGCAGTCTGCGTCATCATGCAGAGTGCAAAGAGCACCAGACCGCAGTGAGACACCGAGGAGTAGGCGTTGATATACTTCAGGTCGGTCTGCACGCAGGCCGAGAGGGCACCATAGACCACGGAAATGGTGGTGAGGATAAGGAATATCCAGCACAACTCACGGGCGGCATCGGGCAGGAGGAACATGGCCACGCGGAAACAGCCATAGCCTCCGAGCTTCATCAGCACACCGGCGTGGAGCATGGAAACAGCCGTAGGGGCTGAAGCATGACCGTCGGGCGACCACGTGTGGAAGGGGAAGAGAGCGCCCAGAACGCCAAAACCTATGAAGATGAACGGGAAAAACACCTTCTGGACAAACACGGGAATGGCATGGCTCTGTGCAATGGCCACGACATCCATCGTGTAGGTTCCACTATATTGTCCGTTGAAGAAATAGATGCCGAGAATACCGATGATGAGCAGGGCAGAGCCACCCATGAGCATCAGGGTGAGCTTCATGGCCGAATATTCCTTCGGTCCGGTTCCCCATACGCCAATGAGCAGGTACATGGGGATAAGGGCTACCTCATAGAACATGAACATGGTGAAGAGGTCTTCGCTGATGAAGAAGCCGAACACGCCGGCGGAAAGGAGCGTGAACCAGAGGAAATACTCCTTTTGCATGGGATGCAATTGCCACGATGCAAAGGTTCCGGTAATCACAATGATGGCCGAGAGCAGAATCATGACAACGGCTATGCCGTCGACACCTGTTCTATAGAATATATTCAAAGGTTCGAACCAAGGTATGGCGTCGCCGAAGAGGAATGGGTATTGTTCGGCGGGCATGGTCGCGCGCGCTCCGAGGAATGCGAAGACGAGATAGATGGCCAAGGCCAGCAAGGCGACCGAGCCAACTACCATGACCCCACGCACCTGACTGTCGTTGCGGGCAATCCACAGGCCGAGCAACATCAGGAGGGGTATGACAACGAATAGTGTTAGAAATGTCATTTGTATGTGTTTTGAGATGGATGGGGTGATTTAAATACAGAGCAGAATCAGGGTGAGTGCCACGCTACCGGTGAGGAACCACACGGCATATTGGCGCACATCGCCACTCTGCCATGGGCGAATGCTCTCGCCGGCCTCTTGTGTTGCCCAAGCCGAGAAGTTGAACATGCCGTCGATGACATGTCGGTCGAACCAGGCAATGGGAATGGAGAAACAACGGAACACCACCTTATGGGTAAAGAACTGCCAGGCATCGTCGATATAGAAGCGATTGAGCGCCGCTCTGTGAAGGGCGGGCATTCGCTTTTGCAACATGTCGGGTGCGGGGTTGGTGCCACTCTTGTACATCCATGTGGCCAAGCCGATGCCAACAATGGCCACGGCGATACTGGTCCATGCCACGGGGCTCCATGTCCAGAACTGGAACGTCTGCAAGGCAATGTCTTCACTCAGACCATTGGCCGACACAAAGTGTCCGAAGGGTATCATACCTGCAAAGACAGAGATGATGGCCAGGAACACTAACGGTCCCCACATCACGAAGGGCACCTCCTGCGGGCGGCGGCGACTATCGGGGTCTTGCTCGTAATAAGAATTGCCCCAGAAAATAACGTAGTAGAGACGGAACATGTAGAAGGCCGTCATGCCGGAAACCAATGTCATGAAATAGCCCATGTAGGGAGAGAAGTGGAAGCAGGCTGCCACAATCTCGTCCTTGGAGAAGAAGCCTGCAAAGGGAGGAATGCCACTGATGGCGAGACATCCGATCAGGAAGCAGACGTTGGTGATGGGCATGTATTTGTGCAGACCACCCATGTATTGCTTGAAGTTCGAGCCGATAATCACGATGATGGCACCGGAGCAAAGGAACAGCAAGGCCTTGAACATGGCATGGGTGAACAGATGGAACATACTGGCCATGTAGCCCACGCCACCGTGTCCTTCCAGAGAGGTGGACACGCCGAGGGCAACCAGCATGTATGCGATTTGAGAAATCGTCGAGAAGGCCAGACAGCGCTTGATGTCGCTCTGTGCACAGGCCACGGCGGCGGCATAAAAGGCCGTGAATGCGCCGATGTAGGCCACGTAGTGGAGCGTTTCGGGTGCAAAGGCTATCCAAATGGGGAACAACGAGGCCACCTGGAACACGCCGGCAACAACCATCGTTGCTGCGTGGATCAGGGCACTGACAGGTGTCGGTCCCTCCATGGCATCAGGCAACCAGATGTGCAGCGGGAACATGGCCGACTTACCGGCTCCACCAATGAACATGAAGAACAGAGCCATGGGCAGTACCCATGCGGCACCCGGAAGATTGCTAACCACGGCCTGGTCGACATTCAGGTCGTAGCTGAATGTGCCCACATAGAAACTGTAGAACAGGATGCCGAAAAGGAAGAACAAGTCGGCAAAGCGGGTGACGATAAATGCTTTCTTCGATGCGTGTACGGCCTCGTGCTTGGGATAATAGAACCCGATGAGCAGATAGGAGCACACACCCACCAGCTCCCAAAACATATACATCTGGAAGAGGTTGGTGGCCACAACGAGTCCGAGCATCGACATGGTGAACAGCGAGAGGAAAGCATAAAAGCGCTGGAAGCCGTGCTCGTAGCCTTCTTTCTTGTAATTCTCATCGCGCTCGGCCATATAACCAAAGCTGTAGATATGAACCATGGAGCTGACGGTGGTAATCACAACCAGCATCATCACGCTGATGGGCGTCAGGCGGAAGCCTATCTTGAACAGCAGTTCGGTGCCAAGGATAGTCTTGCCAAAGTCCAACCACGTGAAGTTGAACACGGTCAATGTGGGATAGACACCTGAGGCTAAGCGGCCGTTCACCACGTCAACCTCCTCAAAAGGTGTCATCACATGCCCGGTATAGAAAAAGTATTTATAGGCGGTGTACAGGCTCATGGCCCACAGCGTCAGCAGAACCGCCGTACCGATGCAACCCGCAACCGGCTTTTTCATCTTCATACCACATAAGCCGAGCAGCAGGAAGCTCAGGAGCGGCAGAAGAAGTATTAAGAACGAATAACTGTATTCCATTGCTAATCTTAGAATTTCATGTTTTCAATACTGTTCACCTGATTACTGCGGTAGTTTCGGTAAACATTGATAATAATGGCCAGAGCCACGGCTGTTTCGGCAGCACTCACACCGATGGAGAACAGGGTGAAGAACATGCCTTCCATCTGCTCGGGGAAGAAGAAGCGGTTGATGACTGCGAAGTTCAGGTCAACAGCATTCAATATCAGTTCCACTGAGATGAGCATGGCCACCAAGTTGCGACGGGTGACGAAGCCAAACACGCCGATAAAGAACAAAAGGGCGCTCAGAGCCAAAGGTAATTCTACAGGGATTGTCATTTCTTGTCCTCCTTTCTTGCGATCATGATACCTCCGATGATACATGCCAGCAGGAATACTGAGATGAGCTCGAAGGGCAAAACATATTGATATTTCTCACTGCCCACAAGGGCTTCGCCAATCTTCTGCACGGGCAGCTCGAGGTCGGCCACGCTATTAAACTGGGCGTGAGCCAGGAACTCGCTTTTGAGATAAACCACAAGAACCGTGGCCAAGCCCACAAGCGAAATCAGTGCGCCTTGAACAACGCGTTTCCCCTTGAATTGCTCTACAAGTCCTTGCAGCGAATGCTTGGACATCAAATTGATAGCGAAGATATACATAATGGTGATGCCTCCGGCATAAATACTGATCTGCGCTGCGCCGAGGAAGGTATAGCCGAGCACAAAGTAGATGCCGGCAATGCCAAACAGCACGAGGAGCAGAAACGTGGCCGCCCGCATGATGCGAGCCGTGAGCACGGATGCTATTGCTGCGCCAAGGATGACTACAGCGAGAATACAAAAAACGATGAGATTTGCCATAATCTGTTACTTGGTCTTAGTGTTAAACTTTCCGATGGTCAACGGTGCACCGCCATCCTTTACCAAATGGGGCAGGCTACCGCCATCGTAAACTTCCTTGTCCAGGTGAAGCACGAGCTTGGAACGATCAAACACGGCGTGCTCAAAATCGTTGGTGAACTCGATAGCGTCGAAGTTGCAAGCGTTGACACACAACTGGCAGAACATGCAGTCGCCGAGGTCGTATTGATAATCGTCCAACTTTTTCTTCTTGCGCCCGGTTTCCTCATTCGTTTCCATGTGTGCCATGATTTTGATGGTATCGTTGGGACAAGCCTTCTCGCACATGGTACAGGCCACACACCGGTGTGCACCGTTCTCGTCGCGCTTGAACACGAGTCTTCCGCGGAAGCGCGGTGAAACGTGCAGCGTGGTCTTGCGGTTCTCGGGGTACTGTTCGGTCGACTTGGGCGTGAAGTATTCCTTCAGCGTGGTCTTGAGTCCCACGCCGAGTGTCTTCACACCGTCGGCAATGCCCCGGAAATATGATTTATTGTTATTTGCCATTTCCTTACCTTAATTTATTTAATGTACCAGCCTAATGCCACACAAGCCGTCATCAACACTAAGTTGAGCAGCGCGAGGGGCATGAGATACTTCCATTCCAGTTTCAGAATCTGGTCGATGCGCAGACGGGGGAATGTCCAGCGCACCCACATCAGCAGCCAAACCACGGCAAAGGTCTTGCCGAAGAACCAGACGAAGCCGGGAATGTAGTTCATCAGGTTGTCGAAGCCGCTGATGCCGATATTCAGGGGAGCCCATCCGCCGAGGAATACGGCAGAGGCGATACCCGCAATGACAAAGAGATTCAGGTATTCGGCCAAATAATAAAAGCCAAAGCCCATACCCGAATACTCGGTATGGTAGCCGGCAGTAAGCTCACTCTCGGCCTCAGCCATGTCAAACGGGCCACGGTTGGCCTCAGCATTGCCGGCAACAAGGAATGTCAGAAAGGCGATGAGAGCTGGGATATGTCCCTTGAAGATGAGCCAGTTCCAAGGGCCGGTCTGTGTCTCTACGATGTCGCTCATCTGCATCGTTCCCGTGAGCACCACGGCTGCCACGAGGCAAAGGCCGAGCGACATCTCATAGGAGATCATCTGCACGGCAGCACGCATGGCCGAAACCACCGAATACTTGCTGTTGCTTCCCCATCCGGCAATGAAAACACCCACCACGCCAAGGGATGAAATGGCGGTGACGAGGAATATACCCACGTTGAAGTCGAGGATGTGGGCGCCCTTGTTCCAGGGAAGGAAGGAGAATGTGCCCACAGATGCCGCAATCACAAGGAAAGGTGCCAGCCAATAGAGCAACTTGTCGGCACGGTCGATGGTGAAAATCTCCTTGATCAGCATCTTCACCACGTCGGCAAACACCTGGAAGATACCCCAGGGACCCACGCGCATCGGGCCGAGACGGCACTGGAAGTAGGCACACACCTTGCGCTCCATGAAAATCAGCGCGATGGCGATCAGTGCGTACGCCGTGAGAATCATCACGCCCACAGCAACACACTCTATCAGTATGGTCCAGAAATCTCCAAGGCCAAGGGTTTGGCGCAGGAGATTATCGAACCATGTTGTTACTATACTAAAATCAAACATATCTTATTTCTTTTTATTCAGTCCACCTTTGGGTTTTAGTATTTACCTGTCCAAGTCGGGAATAACGAAGTCGATGGCTGCACCCGTAGCTACGAGGTCGGCTATCTTCTGTCCCTTCAGCATCTTGTCGAAAGCACCGGCCAGGGTAAGTCCCATGGGGCGCATCTTCACACGATAAGGACTCTTGTCGCCACGACTGTCGAGATAAACACCAAACTCGCCGGCACCACCCTCCACAGAGAAGTACCACTGACCCTCGGGCACCTTGATCACAGGCTTCTGCTTGATATAGAAGTCGCCCTCTGGAATGTTGTCTATCAATTGTTCAATGATGTCTAAGCTCTGGTAAATCTCTTGGATATGAATCATGTAGCGCTCCAGCGAATCGGCTCCGGTGCCGACAACTTCCTTGAACTCTACCTTATTATATAGTGCATACGGATGATTCTTGCGCACATCGTTGTGCCATCCTGCAGCCCGTCCGGCCGGACCGGTCACGGCGTAGTTAATGCAGTCAGCCAAGTCCATGGGGCCCACACCCTTCAGTCGCAGGTGTGTGATGACGTTGTCACCGAATACGTCAAGGTATTCCTGAACCATGGGGCGCATATACTTGCAGAAGGTCTTCACGTTTTCCACGAAATTGGGGTCAATGTCGTCCTGCAAGCCACCTATTCTATAATAGTTCTGAATCAATCGTCCGCCGGTGGTTTCCTCCATCACGTTGAGCAGATGCTCGCGGTCGCGCATGCAGTAGAGGAATGCCGTCAGGGCACTCAGGTCTTGCGCACAGGTGCCGAGGTAGAGCAAGTGATTGTCAATGCGCTGCAACTCGTCCATGATGGTGCGGATGTACTGTATGCGGTCGCTGAGCTCAATACCCATAGCCTCTTCAATCACGCCCACCAGCGCGTGGCGGTGGTGCATGGCGCAGAGGTAGTTCAGTCGGTCGGTCAGTGCCAGCGTCTGCGGATAGGTCATCTCCTCCATCATCTTCTCCATACCACGATGGATATAGCCCAGATGCGGGTAGACGTCCTTGATGGTCTCACCATTCACCACAGTCTGCAGGCGGAGCACGCCGTGGGTCGACGGGTGGTTGGGGCCGAAGTTCATCACAAAATCGTCCTTGTCGAACAGTTTTCTCCTGCTTTCCACCAGCTTGCCGCGCTTGTCGAGGTTCCACTCCGAGGTCCAGTCGCTTTCTGGCTCATCGGTTGTTGGGAAAGGGTTGGCCTCCGGACTCATGTCGAAGTCCTTGCGCAAGGGGTAACCCTCATAGTCGCTCCGCATGAAGAGGCGGCGCATGTCGGGATGCCCCAGGAACTTGATGCCCAAAAAGTCGAACACCTCGCGCTCCAGCAGGTCGGCAGCATGCCACAGTCCGATGACCGATGGAATCACATATTCCCCGTCCACCGTCTTGGCCATCTGCTTCACCGATACCCGTTCGTGCGATTGCGTGTTCTCGAGAATGTAGATGCACCCCAGCCCTTCCTCGGGGCCGAAGTCTTCGCCTACAATAGTAATAAGGTAGTCGAAATGCTTCTCATTCTTCAGTTTGCCCATCTCTGCGGCAAAGCTGTCAAATCCGAATTCTTTATTTTCTAATTTCATTTTATTCCGATACCTTAGTTGTTTCCGATGATGCTCCGGTGGCAGGAGTCTCTTTCTCAAGTGCCTCGAGCTCAGCATCCAGTTTTTCGATTTCCTCTCGGGTTGGTGCACCGGCCACGATGATCGGTGCTTGGTTACCAATCTTGGCATGAGCCAGATTGGCATTGCTCAGTCCGTGCAGTCCGCCACGCGACATACTGTCTTCGCGCTCCTCAGCGGTCATCTTGTGGTTGGCGCCGCCAAAGAACTTCTCCACCTTGATCTTGCGCTGCAACTGCATCATGCCATAGATGAGCGATTCGGGTCGCGGTGGACACCCGGGGATATAGACATCCACGGGCACTAATTCGCTGATGCCGCGCACCACATTATAGCTCTTCTTGAAAGGGCCACCGCTAATGGTGCAACCGCCCACGGCCACCACATATTTAGGTTCGGCCATCTCGTCGTACAGGCGTTTGAACACGGGAGCCATCTTGTTGGTAATCGTACCGGCACACATGATGAGGTCGGCCTGACGCGGCGAGTTGCGCGTCACCTCCCAGCCAAAGCGGGCCATGTCGTAACGTGAACAGCCGATGGCCATGAACTCGATGCCACAGCACGAGGTTCCGAAGGTCAGCGACCAGGGCGAATTGCTACGCCCCCAGTTGATGGCTGCATCCAATGAGCCGAGCACAACGTTGGCGCCGCCGTCGTTCAGTTCCTTGGCTATTCGCTCAAGGGTGTCGTTATCCTTAAACTCGCCGTAGGGAATGCTCTTGATTTTTGCCCTCTTGTTTACTTCCATTCCAGCGCTCCTTTCCGCCAGGCATAAGCCAGGCCAAATGCCAATACAAACAGGAAGATGCCGATGCTAATCAGAGCCATCGGCCCAAACTGCTTCACGACCACTGCCCATGGATACAGGAGTACGATTTCGATGTCGAACACCAAGAAGAGTATGGCAAACAGGTAGTAACCCACATGCATGGGCAACCACGAACTGCCGCGCGTGGGGACACCGCATTCAAAAACCTCACCCTTCACCGGATTGTACGAACGCGGTCCGATGAGCTTGGCAATGATATAAGCTGCCACTACCAAAGTCACGGCCGTCAGCAAAACGGTAATGAATAAAATGAAATTCATAAAAATATCATGTTTATAATAAAATTTGCTTAAGCAGCCGCAAAGGTAGCAAATCTTTCCCGAACATGCCAATGTTTTGTGTAAAATCTTCAGGTTACTCTCGCAGATGTGTTGATGACGGCTAGTGCTGAAATTCTGGCGTATTTGCAGCGTCCTGCATTTTGGTTTCAACTCCGCGAAGCATACGAAGGGTGCATGTTCTAAAAACAAGTATAAGGCCCGAACCTTGGTTGATCTGATCAACCATAGGTCCGGAGCCGTGATAATGGATTAAAAATGTATTTTGACAACTCCCCCTGCCATGATCCAAAGACCCGGCTGGCGCACCCCACCGAGATCGTAGTAGCGATGTCCGGTGATGTTGTCGGCCTTGACATAGAGTTGCCATCCGGGTTCGTCCCATGCGAGTTTTCCATCGAGTTTGGCATAGGGATGGTAACCGTTCATGCGTTGTTGCCAACGCAGGGACCACGAAGCCCACAGCCGCGACACAATGGGGTGAGAGAGTTCGGCCACGAACTTGTGGCGCAGGTACTCCAAGGCGTAGAGCGACTTATATATGGGCTGGTCGGTTTCGTGCTTTTGGTGGATATAGGCATAGCCCACCTTGAGCAACACGGGGACGCGCCCTGATGATGAACGCTGCATTCCGAAATTTGGATTCACCAGCTCGGATAGGTTGAGCGTTCCTTCCACATTGAATCCCATGTTGTCCAACTTGCCGATGTTCATGGCATGATATTGGGTGGAAGTCTCCGTTTCGTACACCCAGTCGATCATGTTCGTACCATTGCTGTAGAACGCACCAGCCACAGCCTCCAGTCCGCGGGTGCGGAAACGGGCGCCGGCCTTGAACGCCGAGTTACGTTCGGGTTTCAGGTTCAGGTCGCCCTGCTGTGCCTTGTTCGACGTGTAGAGGTCGGTATAGGTCGGCACCCGCAGTGCCTTGTTCCAGCTGACATGCAATTTCCAGTGGCTGTTGGGACGGTAGCCGAGGTCGATGCCCGGATAGAACCGGAAGTCCTGATCGAGTCCGGTGTTGCGGTTGGCCAAGATTCCGGCCGACAATGTGATGCCACCTATGATTACATTGTGCTCGGCAAAGAGGCTCGTGTTGGTGCGCTTTCCCTCCTTCGAATAGGTGCGTTCGGTGCCGTGGATGTGCTTTTGGTCTTCCTCGGCCAGCATGTCGCCGTAGGCTGTGGAGAGAATGCGCTCTTTGCGAATGTCGGCTCCCAGAGCCGTCTTGCCGCCCACCCAACCGAAACTCATGTTGAGCGATGCGCCGTAGACATCTGTGCGGTGGTAGTTCTCGCCAGCTTTGGCCCCTGTGGCTCCCTTGATGAGCTGAAAGTGGTCATAGTCGCGATGACCGTAGATCATCGGGCGAAGCTCCAATTGCGACACGTGCCGGCTGCCGTGCGCCTCCAAAGGCTTGATCGTGGCACCTACCGAACCGATATACCGCCGCGTTTCCTCATACTGGTTGGGAAACTTGGCCGAATAGAACGTGTTGGCGCCAAAGTCCTGCGAGGTGATGCCGGCCTGCCAATCGAAGTCGACACCGCTTGCCGACAGGGTGCCCTGGTAGAACGCGCGCCGCTTGCGGAAGTCGGCATTGTCGGTTCCCCCGTCACTCTGCACATAGCCGGCTGACAGCTGGTGTCGTGACGTCAGGGTCATGGCCTTGTTGCCCAATCGTCCCGAGGCTACGGCCACATCGCCGCCAAAGGTTCCGAAAGAGCCGCCCTCGCCGGCCGCCTGCACACTCCGCGTGTGGTCGGTGCGTGTCACGATGTTGATCGCGCCACTGAAAGCCGCCGACCCCAACAGTCTGGCCGAGGCACCTTCGAGCACCTCAACGCGTTCTACATCGAGCAAGGAAACGGGAAAATCGGCCGCGGTATGACCGGTTTGCGGGCTTGACAGCGGAACGCCATTCAGGAGAATGGCAATCTGGTCGAACGTGCCGCCGTTGATCGAAATGTCCGTCTGCACACCAAATCCACCGCGCTGACGGACATCTACGCCTGTGGATAGTTTAAGGATGTCGTTGATGGTCTGCGCCCCGGCACGTTGGATGTCGTCGCGCGAGATAATCCCGACGATTCTGGCCGACTGCGATGCAGTCAGCGGCGCTCTCGAGCCCATAACTTGGACTTCATCAATGCGCTGTTCTTCAAAGCGGATGGAATCGCTTGCAGCCTTCGGACGGGCGGAAATGCCGTCAGCCTTGGCATGCGAAAGCGTAGCCACACTCAACACGCCGATGAGCACTTCTTTGCCCAATGCGGCAAAGAGACTGTAACTCTTGCGGTTGAATTGTTTGAAGACGAGCGCGGAGCGCTTGTTATACAATTGTTTTTTCATAAAGCATTGCAAAGGTAATGCTTTTTCTGTTGATTGGTAGCTGCCGGAACCTGAAAATACCGCAATTCCACTGTCATTTTCCTTTGCTGACACCCATCGGTATATCCACGTGATTGCGGGGGGCACGCGGATTATTGGTGGATGGTCGGGGGGTATTCAAAAAGGTGTGCCGGAATTTTCCCGACACACCTCTATGATTGTGTTTTCAAACGAAAGATTACGCTGAACGCCTATGGTTTCTTGTGACTCACATAGAAACTATTGACGAGTTGTGGCTTGCTGTTGAAAGAACTCTTGGCTCCAATGATCGTGAGTTGATCACCCACTTCCAGGCCTACCGCCTTGACGAGTCCCTTGCGGGCATCACCCTTGGCACCATAACCGGAATAAACGCCATAGACAACCATCTTGCCGGTTTCGTCCTTCAAAACCATGTTGCCATAGTCGGGGTTGGTTATCTTTTCTACCGTACCTGTCACCTTGAAAAACTTTGTCTTATCATCGGCCATGGCCAGCAACTCGGCCAGAGTCGCCGTGCCCACCGAATTGACCGACTCGATGACGCCAGCCACCATTTGTGCATTGCCCTTGTAGGCACCGCGCTTGCCAACCACAGTCACAATGTCGCCTTCTTTCACTTTCTTGGCAGCCACGTCAGCCAACTTGTAGGCATAAGTCTCGCCGGAGAAATCCTTGATATAGAGATTGCCCTTGGCCGCATCAACAATCTTGGAGACGCTACCCGTCAGGCGGTACTGTGTGTTTCCAACCTCAGCGGCGAGGAACTCAGCCACCGTAGCCTTCACAATGGCACCGGCCTGCATAACCGTAGTCTGAGAAGAATAGTCTTTCTTGCCGTCTGTGGTGTGGAAGGTAAGGGTTGTCGAACGGTCACCGCCGTCATTGGCCATGGCCCTGAACTTCACAACCGTGTTTGTTCCGGCCGACTGAATCGAGGAGATGGACAGCCACGACTTGGCGTCCTCGGGGATATCTACAGACACGCCCTGACCTTTGCAGGTGAGGTGGGCCACAAACTCTCCGCCTTCAATCGGCAGCTTCGCATTTTCCACGGAGTCCACCTTGATGAGCGACTTGTTGATCTTGACTACCGTCACATCCACCAATTCCACGGTCGAGCCGAAGGTCTTCTTGGGTCCGGACACGGTCACCTCGTCGCCTACTTCGAGTCCCAAGCTTGCAAAGTTTTTCTTCGCACTCTTGGCATCAAGCGTACCATAAATTAAAATAGTACCCGTTTCGTCGGTGAGATTCCAGTTACCATACACAGTATTAGTAATGGACGACACTGTACCTGTTACCATGTACGACTTGCTGTCGGGACCGGCAATCACCTGCGCACAGGTGGCGGGAGAAACCTTGGCTACGCCCTGAATCACATTGATGCGCTGGGTCTCGCCGTTGCAGGTAAGCAGCAGCTCAGCCTGACGACCGTCGAGGGTCTTCGGCGCAGTGAGTTTCACCTCTGTTGCGCCGGCCGTACCGAGTGTGTCGGATATTTCCAACCACTTCACGGAGTCCTTCTTGGTCATTACTTTCTTCAGCTTCCAATCGCCTTGGGCCGTCACCGTGAACGTGTTGGCTCCACCCTCAAGAGGCAGCGAGATGTAGGAGGAGGACACCTGAACACTGCCGAGCTGGGTGATTTTATCATCGTCATCGCAGCTCACGACAAACAGTGCAAGCGCTGCGACAAACGCCGGGATGATATTCTTGATTTTCATATTGTCTTGACATTAAATTAGTTGAACATATACTTGATGCCAATGGATGCATACCAGCACTGGCCAAGCGAATGATTGGGCACGAAAGTCTTCGTGTTGCCGTTGATGGATTTCGGAGTGGAGAAGGTGGCATAGCCCTCTGCGTCAACACCCTCATACTTCAGGATGCGCGGATCGGTACCAATCTCGGGGTTGAGATATTTCGCCACACCCCAGCTGGAGTTGAAGAGGTTCATCAAGTTCTTGACATCCATGCTGAGCTGCAGGGCATGCTTGGTCTTGCCCACATTGACCTTGAAGTCGTGCTTGTAGCTGAAGTCGATGCGATGCACCCAAGGAGAATACAGGCTGTAGGCCTCAGCGTATTCGCCCTGATGATTCTTCAGATAGTCGTTGTTGTGCACATAGTCCATGAAGCGGGTCTTGTCATCTTCTGAAACAAAGCGGAACTGATTGTCTTCCACCTGCTTGTCGGTCGGTATATAGAGCGCGTCGTAGTTGTATCCGTCGCTGTTCATATCGTTGACGGTCATGTAGGAGTAATTGTAACCGCCGCGCCAAGCCTCATAGATCAGGCTGTAGTGGTTACCGCTCTTGTCATGCGTGGTCAGTGAACCGATGAAACGGTCGGGCGTTACATACTGCGAGTTGTGCAGCTTGATGTTGTTCGGTCCCTCAACTGTAGGCACATAGGTGAAGGCCGACTCGGCGTTGGAGCCCGGCATGCCTGTCACCTCCTTGTTCACCGTGTGGGTGTAGGCTGCCGACATGCTGAGCCAGTCGGTAGGACGAGCGTTCAGCTCGATGTTGGCAGACCATCCGTAGCCGCGGCTGGTGTTCTCCAGCACAAAGGCCCTGGTGTTGGTGCGGAAGCCGGCAGGATAAAGCGGGCGGTTGTCCACACCGTTGAAACGGGCAAATCCACCCACATTGGGGATGCTCCAGTCGGAGATTGACACCCCGTTGATGGTCTTGTTGAAGATTCCTTCCACCGAAACAGAGAAGGGGAAGGACACGGGAATGGCATAGTCCACGGCCACAGAGGTCTTCCACACCTGCGGCATCTTGAACTTGGAGTCCACGGCGGCAATGGCCGAGGGCAGACTGCCCTCATCGGGAGTAATGGTCATGGGATAGCCCAACGAGGCGAGGCGGTCGAGCAAAGCGCCTGTCGTGGCATGGCCGTTGGCGTCGGTAACGAGGCCGCCGGCAAATTGCTTCATGTCCACAAAGCGGCTACCGTCCTCGCCCGTCGTGTAAGCGCCGGTATAGAATGGGAGAAGCTCTTTTTTCTTCTTGCCATCATATATTCTGGTTCTTCCGCTGATTTGTGCCTGGTATTGCACCATACCGCCATTGGTCGGCATGTTGGTGAAGAACACCAAGGGGAGGTTTCCGGCAAAGAGCCCCATGCCGCCACGCACCTTCAGGCTCTTGTCACCAAGCACGTCCCAGGTGAATCCCACACGCGGAGAGAAAATGAGGTTGGCCGAAGGCCACTTGCCGGTGTCGATGTGACGACCGTCATAGTCCAGCTCATAAATCTTGTTGTTGGTCATCAGGTCGCTGTTGTTGAAGAACAAACCATCGAGGCGGAGACCATAGGTGAGCTTGAAATTGCGATTAATCGACCACTCATCCTGAGCGTAAGCTCCAATTTTATTGGTGGTTACGCGTGCGGCAGGGCTGCTCTCGCCGTTGTAACCGTAGGTCAGGTTGACAATCTCGGGAGCTGCGCCATTGAGGAAATCGTCTAAAGAGGTGTAACGGTAATAACCCGTTCCGTTGCGCATATACTGGTTGTCGGCTGTCTTATACTCATAGGCAACGCCGCCGATGAGTTTATGATTGCCCTTATACCAGGTCAGCTCGTCCTTCACGTTCCAAACCTTGTTGTGCACGGCATTGTGCCATGTGAAAAGCTCGTAGCCCAATGTCATGTAGGCCTGGTTGTCCTTGAGGATGTCGATAAAGGGGAACTCGCCGGAATTGGAAGCACGCTCGTCGTTGAGCACCGAATAGGTGGCCAGGAACTGATTGGACAATTCGGCGCTAAGACGACTGTTCAGGTCGACAGAGAACGAATGTACAAGGTTGTCCATGGCATACATGGAATTGGCAAAGGCCATGGAATACTGCGAAAGACGCGCGCCCGACATACGGGTGCCGCCGTCCATGGACGACCTGTTGGGCGGGAACCAGGTGCGGTTCTTGGTGTAGTTGTAGCGCAGGGCCAGGTGGTGCATCGTACTGATATTCCAGTCCATGCGTGCCAAAAACTTATAGTTGCTCTTGTCAGCGGGGAAACTCGAGTAGGAACCCGTGTCGTATCCGTACTTCGATTTCACAAAGTCAGACACCTTCTTCATATCGTCGATGGTGGTGCGTGAAAGATAGTTCGTCTCATCGGCCACGCCGTCCTCTGAGGCACGCCAGCGGTTCACCACCGATGGGATCTTCTGCATCTCCCCGTTGACAAAGAGGAACAGCTTGTTTTTCAAAATCGGGCCGCCAAGAGTGAAACCATATGTGGTGGTCTGGTCCTTCTCGCGCGCACCGGGAATCTGCACGCGCTCTATGGCATCACCGCGCAGGTTCTCATTCTCGTGATAAATGTAGGCACTACCCTTGAATGTGTTGGTACCCGACTTCGTAATAGCATTCACACCGCCGCCGATGAAGTTGGTCTGGCGCACGTCATAGGGAGCCACCACCACCTGCAACTCCTCGATGGCATCGAGAGAGATGGGGTTACCGCCACCGGGCAGCTTCTCGCTCAAACCGAAGTTATTGTTGAAGTTGGCACCGTCAACGGTGAAGTTGGCCGTTCGACCGTCTACACCGGCAAAGCTCATGCCGTTGCCGCCGTAAGGCGACAGGCGGGTCACGTCGGTAATGCTGCGGTTCACAGTGGGAAGGTTCACAATCTGCTGGTTGGAGATGTTAGTCGAAGCACCGGTTTTCTCGGTGGTGAACTTCGTGGCTTTGGCAGCCACCACGACCTCGCCCAACTGCTGAGCATCTTCCGAAAGAGAAGTGTTCAGGTTATAAGTTTCGGCCAGCTGCAACGTGATGTCTTTCATCACCTTGGTCTCATAACCAATATAGGAAATCTTCACTTCGTAGGGTCCGCCGACACGCATACCGTTGATGGCAAACATACCCTTCGCGTTGGAGACTGTGGTGTAACGTGTGCCGGAGGGCGTGTGCACGGCCTCGATGGTCGCACCGATCACGCTTTCTCCGTCTGCAGTTACTTTTCCGCTAATACCGGATGTTGTGATCTGAGCCATGGATGATGCTGTGAACATCATGATCATAGCCACCAGAAAGAATAATCTTTTCTGCATGAGATGAATTAAAATTAAATTAAAAAAATGGGAATTGCTCCCCGTTTATTCCTTACAAATGCAAAATTAAGTATAAAAAACAAGATAGATGTTACTAAAACGTTAAAATGTTGCATTTTCGGGAAAAATGGACCATGATTTTGAAATATGAGTTACATCTCAGCCACTCGACCCGGGAGCATCATATAACTACTGCTGCCCAAGTGGTCAGGATGATAGTAGAACTGCATCCGCTCGTTTGTACCAGCTTCGCCAGCTCTCGTCTTGACCATCGCCCTTGCCTGTGCCGCCTCCGGCGTGTCGTCGTTACTGCTAAAGCCTTTGCCATTGAGATAGTCGGTATTGTCCTGACCATTGTATGGCAAATCGAATGTCTTGTAATTGTCCTTGATGGATTGCAACTGCTGATTGTACTTATCCTTGTAATTGACAGTCACACCATCAGCCTCATTTCCTGCGTATGGGATTCTCCATGGGTCTGTCTTATTGTTTATGGGTAGCAACTATTTAACGTCATTTTATCCTGTTTATTGCTTCGTGCTTTTAATACCCATATAAGGGTAATGATAAACAAGGGTGCGTTTTGACACACCAGCATTGCCCGTTACCCTTATATGGGGTGTTATGGCATAACGTTTTTTATCAATACATAGGCAACTTTCCACTTTTTTTTATTATAGCATTAATCATATTTCTGAATTCTTCGTTTACTTCGTATATTTCATTCCGATAGTATATATAAAACATTCCTAAATAAAATGTATCCAAGATTTGTTCGTTCAAATAGAATATAATTTTTGCACGAACATTTATTGAAGGGTGTATTTCACTTGTTTTTTTAAGAGATTTTATGGTGTCGAAGAATTTGGAAATTTCCATATCTGACGCCACAATTATACTATCAAGCGAATGACTGACAAATCCCTTGTCAAAAAACTCTGGGGTAATATTAAAAATTGTTCTTAGGTCAGCTTGGGTGTAAACAATTTTGAGCTTGATATTACAAGCACTCAATGCATTAAAACCAAGTAACCATATACCAAAAACTATCAAACATTTAATACTATTTGTTATGTGTCTCATTATTATCATTATTTGGATTTACGCTTTTAGACTTGGGTGCAGATATAACTATTTCATCCATTATAAATGGATTCTTTGGCATTTTTCCATCTTTTGTTTCTGTCGTAGTTGGCGATTTAGTTATATATGGGACGCCTTTGTGGTCTGTACGTGTAACCTCTCCTGCACTGATTTCACCAAGTGCTAAAGCTGTTTTCTGTTCAGATCCTGTTATAACTCTCATTTCCTCTTTATCATCATAATCGGGATCAAAAGTTTTAGAGTCTTGTGCATATTTATCAGGATTTTTGAGATATTGAAGTGTATGATCCGCTTCATGGTTTAATACAGTCGTAGGTGACATCTTTTTGTCAGAACTTGTAAGCACTCCCATATTAGGATCCCAATAAATAGTTTTTTTCGTCTTGCTGAAAGCAGAGGGTTCACCAACTCTTTCTGTAATATAAATAATTGTAGAACTCTTATCTATCTGGGCTATGATGCCATCTGCGTTATGTTCATGTAAATACATAATAGCTGCACGAAATTTTTGTTTAAATGCCTCCGTTGTGCCTGATGCAAGTAGAAGTTTTCTTCCATCTGAATCAATGAACTTAATAGGGTTGTTTGCCGCATAGCAATAAGTACTAATATTTTGGTATTTCTCCTGCAATGGATCTGTGCTCATCCACAAACTCAACCGTGGGTCATAGTACCTTGCACCATAATAGTACATACCTGTTTCTTCGTCAAACTCCTTAGCATTGAGTTCTACTCTACGATTGGCTGCACTCGGCATAGAACAAGCAAGCTTCCCTCTGCCCTCGTTGGCACAATCGTTGAATCGATAAGGCGTGTTCCAAGTTTTGTTGCAGTTGGCTTTCCCTGCGGTCGCCGATTTCCGCGTAAGCTCCAATTCATCTATGAACACTTCGCCGAATGGCACATACTCGATGTGTTGCGACACTTCTCCGTCCAAGTTGGTAATGTAGCTACTGCTGCCCAAATGGTCGGGATGGTAGTAGAACTGCAACTTTTCGTAGTCATCATTCTCCTTGAAGTTACCGCTGACTGCCTTGGCTCCTGCCACGTTTGCAGCCATTGCCTTAACCTGTGCAGCCTCCGGTATGCCGTCGTTGCAGCAAAAGCCCTCGCCGTCCACGTAGTCGTTGTTGTTCTCACCATTGTAAGGCACATTGAATGTGGCGTAGTTGTCCTTGATGACTTGCTGCTGGCTGGCATACTTGCCCTTGTAATCTACGCTAACTGCATCAGCCTCGCTACCGGCATACGGTATTCGCCTCGGGTCTGAGCCATAGGACGCAAAGTTACCGAGCTTGCTGACTATTCTCTGTGAGCCGATGTAGCTCAGAGGGAGTTGATACTCTCTTTCCTGTGGATTACTATCTACCTATTTCTTCCTTGCCACACGGAGTTCCACCGATGGGCTGCGTCTTTGATTTTACTTCAAACTCAATCATAGTTTTTAATTGTTTATGGTTATCAGCTGTATAACGCTGTTTTCTCCTGTTTATTGCTTACGGCTTTTAATACCCATACAAGGGTATTGAGGAACACCCTTATATGAGTGTTGCCTATTACCCTTATATGGGTAACATGCCGATTATCAAAGGCTATAAATTCGCGTTGTAAATAAGAACAGTCCGAATTCTATTTCTCCAAACCCAAATCTGCAACCCGTCTTTCTCAAAGTCGTACACATGTTGCCGTTGCCCTTTTCCAGATACTAACACATATATAATATCTTCACTGTCCGGGTCTCTAGAGAACACTGTAAGGAAATCTGTATACTTCATCCCTATCAGATTCTTCTTATGAAATAGACAAGATGAAGAACATATAATTGTATTTATTAAACCATCCATATCACACCATACATTAATTTCGTCTTTCTTAAAAAAATAAGAAATATTTGAAAATGTGGCTTCATCATACATTTTCTTTGTATGCTCTTGGCTTAAATACATATTGATATTTGAACCGAGAATGAATGCATCATATGAAACATTGGGAATCAGTCCTATATGTTGTTTATCTTTCATTATAAAAATTATCGTTTTGTTGTACTTCTACTATGTTCTTCTCCGCCTTGCTTTCTTTCGGCATTTTGCCTTATATTCCTTATCTTGTTTTCTATTTTCGTTCTTTCACTTTTCTAAAGCCAGCACTTTGAATATCATTTACCAATTGGCTCCGTTCTAATTGGGCACGATGAGCGTCCTTCTGGTCTTGACGACCTCGCCCATCTTGCCGTAGAAGTATTCGACGGCACCGCTGCCGTCGTCACTAATTCTTATCATGGACAAACCATTTGTTGTTCATAAGTGAATTTAGTACATCCTCATTATTAAATTTATCAACTTGAAAAGAAAAAGTCAAATATCCAACATCGACATTATTATGAACTAACCATTCGAACGTTTCGTCAAAAATAGTTAGTCCTATCATATAATAAATATCGATGCTTTCCTTACTACGTCCTCGAGGAGTATAAGTTTTGTTACCTCTCATAAACTCTATAAAATCCTCTCTTGCAAACTTAGAATATATTTCATTTAAAGCTATATCATATCCTTTTGTTAAATAGATAAAATTAGAGTCTATGTTTTGAAACAAAGGCATAAAAATTGGTTCTAAGAAATCAACAACTGGCCATTCATATTGAAAATTAAATGTTTTTACTTGTTTTCGATTATTGACAAAACCGTCAATATCTAACTTGTATATTTTATACAGTTGCTCTGTTATGCGCGAATCAATAATACTTTTTATCATTATTTCCTATTTATAAAAAATATTAATATTTTTATTACCTTCTTTTTTCGTAAATGTATCCAGATTGCGATAACCTCCAGACTTGGAACTTCGGAAAATTATGCTTTCGCCTTCTTTAACTCATTTATAATATATTGTTCCTTTCGCTTAACTTGCTTCTTGGTAAAATCACTATATACACCTCTTCGTCTCTGCGCAAGGTGTTTTCCTATAAGGCTATAGGCTTCTTTTAATTTTCCAAGATTTAATTGACAAATAGCCTTTAGATATAAAGAGTCGTTTTTAATAGACTTTGCCCATTTCAGGCCTTCCCCATGAACT
>NZ_GG704780.1:882058-952403 GCF_000160535.1 Hallella bergensis DSM 17361
ATCTTCCTTTGATAGTGTTATTTTCCTTTCCATTACTTCCCCTTTCTTTTATTGGGCTTAGCTGCGGATTTGAGGTATACCTTTTCCAGTTCTGTCCAAGGAAGAAGATCGCCTAATTCTACTCAGCGATTATTCTTGTCAAGCTCATCAAAAGATGAACGGAACACATCGACAGATAACTGTTTCAAATGTGAAGTATACTTCATCTCACTTATGATTTAACACTGTAAAAGTACAAGTTTTATGTTAAACAACCAAAGATAAATCGATGTAATTAATTGTATTTCAAAAAATTATAAATTATTCAGTAAACACTAATTAAAACAGAGGTCTTCCTTATTTTGTCGAGGATAAAAATGGATTGCTTTTACATTAACCTGCTTGACACATATCTATTAAATAAAGTTACAATATATATTTTACCCTTAAAATTTGTATAGTCTAAGGTGTTGTTGTAATTTTGCAGTGCATTTCTATATGCTGCGAGGTGCCAAAGTGCATATCGTATGAGGATAACAAATATTCATGGCACGTCAATTTTTTATTATTTTTGGATGTCTGGCCTTGGGCGAACTGATCGTATGGCTCACCGGTATCAAGCTTCCTTCGAGCATTATAGGCATGCTCCTTCTTACCTTTTTTCTCAAAATGAAATGGGTCAAAATGAGTTGGGTGAAAAATCTTTCTCAGTTTTTGATTTCCAATCTTGGTTTCTTTTTTGTACCACCTGGTGTTGCTATCATGCTGTATCTCGACATTATTGGTGCTCAACTTCTGCCCATTGCCGTGGCTACGGTGGTGAGCACCATCTTGGTGCTGGTGGTGACGGGACATGTGCATCAGAGCGTGATCAAGAGCGAACGTTATGTGATCCACTTTGAGCAGCGTCATCACTGGTTACACCGACACCACGGTGAAGGATGTGACCGCTGTAAAGAGAAGAAAGATCAAGCCTGAGTATTTCTTTACTATAATATACACTTCCACAGTTGTTTATGGATATTCTGTCAAATCAATATGTGCTTCTGGCCCTCACCTTTGCGGTGTTTTATTTCACTCGCTATATGCAGGTGCGTACCCATTGGGTACTTCTCAATCCCATTCTCATCACTATAGTGCTCATTATCTGCTATCTCAAGGTCACGGGTGTATCATTTCAAACATATAAGACCACCGGTACGCTTATCGACTTTTGGCTCAAGCCTGCTATTGTGGCTCTCGGTGTACCACTCTATCAGCAGCTTCATGCCATCAGGCAGTTGTGGTTGCCTATTCTCATTTCCCAACTTGTGGGCTGTCTTGTGGGCATAGTTAGTGTGGTGCTCACGGCCAAGTTTCTGGGTGCACCGCAGATCATTATCGTATCTTTGGCCAGCAAGTCGGTTACCACGCCTATTGCAATGGAGGTTACTGGGTCGTTGGGTGGAATCCCCTCACTGACGGCAGCCATCGTGATCGTCACAGGTCTTATAGGTGCTGTCTTCGGTTATCGCACTCTGGCTCTGGGCCGTGTGTATAGCCCTATTGCCCGGAGCATATCCATGGGAACTGCTTCACATGCAGTGGGAGCCTCTACAGCTATGGAGTGGAGCAGCAAGCATGGAGCGTTTGCGAGTCTGGGCATTACGCTCAATGGTATCCTTACGGCTATGTTTACCCCTGCCATTCTCCAACTGCTGGGTTGTATCTGATAACTATTTGTTTTTTTGATGAATGAGAGGACGTGTAAACGCAATAAGGACGTTCAAGGGCTTAATTGCGAATTTGAGGGTAAATTAAAAAATGGGGAATGCTCCCCGTTTATTCCTTACAAATGCGAAATTAAGTATAAAAAACAAGATAGATGTTACTAAAGCGTTAAAATGTTACATTTTCAGGAAAAATAGACCATGATTTTGAAATTCAGCCACTCGACCCGGGAGCATCATGCCGGCTTCGTTGATGTGCCGAACAAACCATGCTGTCAATAAAACTTCACCATAACCGTGTCGAGATTTTCGGGACAACCAGAAGAAAATGCGCCATGCTCACGACGAATATTTTCGGTCGGCACGGCGCAAATTCTGACGTTGTACGGCGGTTGGGCCTTAACGGCCGCGCGGTTGGGCTTTCGTGGCGATGCGGCGACAGCCGAGTCGCCGTGCGGTTAAAACCTAATCGCACCGCCATTCACGATGCAATCGCAGACGAAAAAATCAGACTGTCGAGGGCTGTTTTGCTAAACGTCTGATTCATAGCAAACTACGAATTACGCGAATTTCTCAAATTTCAGACCACAGGGGCTTTTGTTTTGAAATCAACGAAATATAGAAGGCTGTTTGTCAAAATCTTTGAATCCTTTTTTAGAGGGAAGAGGGATGAGAGAAGAGGGAAGAATGAAGAGGGAAGAATGAAGAGGGAAGAATGAAGAGGGAAGAATGAAGAGGGAAGAATGAAGAGGGAAGAATGAAGAGGGAAGAGAGAAGAGAGAAGAGAGAAGAGGGAAGAGGGAAAAGAGAAGAGGGAAGAGGGAAGAGTGCATGAAACGGAAAGATTGGCCCTCGCCGAGAGATTCAGATGCGCTCGGGGTGGCCGAGTTGCAATTATGTTTTTAAAAAATTCATCAAGTAGTAAAATATTATTATATTTGCAAACCAAACGAACATCTGATGCAACAAATCAAAACTTTCTTAATCCTGACGTTGCTGCCCTTGCAAGTGGCTTTGGCACAACCGAAGATATATAATGTGGTGGACTATGGTGCGGTGGGCAATGGAGTTGCCGACGATGCGGCGGCCATCCAACGTGCCATTGACCAATGTTCGGCCGACGGGGGAGGACGGGTTTATTTCCCGGTGGGACGAACGTTTCTGGCCGGACCGGTGGAGTTGAAATCGAACATTGAGCTTTATCTGGACGTGAACGCCACGCTCAAGGCCAATCCCGACGAGCGCATCTATCAGCTGAGTGCTTTTGGCAAAAACAGGGGCGAGGGCATGATGTGGCTTTGGGCCAAGGACATCGAGAATCTGCGCATTGGCGGGCGTGGCACGATTCATGGCAACGGCGTGAGCTTTATGGGCAGGGAACTGCACGATTCCTACGAGCTGAAGCCCACCACCACTTTCGATCCGCGCCCACATGTGCTCACGCTCATCGGGGTGCGCAACCTGCGCATTAGCGACCTGACCATTAAGGAGGGAGCTTATTGGACGGTGCATCTTATCGGGTGCGAGGATGCGGTGATCGAGGGCATCAGTCTTCTGAACAATCTGAAGATACGCAATGGTGACGGCATCGACATCGACCATTCGCGCCATGTGCGCATTTCCAACTGTTACATCACGTCGGGCGACGACTGCATTTGCCTGAAAAACCGCCGCGAATACCAGGAGTATGGGCCTACCCACGACATCACCGTGACCAACTGCACGATGACATCGCGCTCGTGCGCCATCAAGATCGGGTCGGAAAACATGGACTCTATATATAATGTGACCATCGACAACTGCATCATCACCCGCAGCAACCGTGGTCTGGGTATCCAGAACAGGGATGAGGGAACGGTGACCGATGTGTCGTTCTCCAACATCATCATGGACTTGCGGCTGTGGAGCGATGTGTGGTGGGGTAAGGCCGAACCCATCTACGTGACGAGTTATCCACGTGCCGACGGCAACCATAAGGATGCTAACTGGAGGTTTCCGGAGGGCGAGACCGAGGGGCGCTGCGGCGAGGTGAGTCGCATCTACTTCAGCAACATCTTCGCCACCTCGGAGAACGGTTGCTTTGTCGGGGGAGATGTTGTGGGCAAGGTGAATAACGTGTATTTTAATAATGTCAGGATTCGCCCCGTTCGGGTTACTCATTACCCCAATCCCCAGATAGACCTGCGACCCTGTAAAGGGCAGTCGTTTGTGAAAGGGCGACCGGACGTATGGTCGCAGCGGGCAACCGACTGCGTGCTCGATGTGGAAATGATGAAGTAGCCCGGATGAAACTGGAATGAAACAAGCGGGTGTTATCTTTGCACCCAATACAAGCCGAATATATTTTCTAAAACAAATATTCATGTTCAAAGTACGAAATCTAATTCGACAAGAGGCGCGCACGATTGTGCTCACGGCCTCTCTGTTGCTGTGCAACGTCGCGATGATGGCACAGAGCCAGACGAGTGGTGTGATTACCGACGCCAAAGGTGAGCCGCTCATCGGCGTAACGGTGATAGAACAGGGCACGGGCAATGGCACCGTGACCGATGTGAACGGGCGCTACACGCTGACCACCACGCGCAAGAATGCCCGACTGAAAGTGTCATACGTGGGCTATGAGGACCAAATCATCACGCCGGGACAGAGCGTGAGCCTTGCAGAGGACAACAAGACACTGAACGAAGTGGTGGTGGTGGGCTATGGCACGATGCGCCGCAAGGACGTCACGTCGTCCATTACTACGGTCAAGGCCGAGGATCTTAACAAAGGTGTGTTTACCGACCCCGGGCAAATGCTCCAAGGCAAGGTGCCGGGATTGATTGTCACATCGAACGGCGACCCCAATGGTGGGGCGAGCATCACGCTCCGTGGCGCCAGCTCGTTGCGTCCCGGCGAGGCCATGTCGCCCTACTATGTCATCGATGGTATTCCCGGTGTAGACATTTCCATGGTGGCTCCCGATGATATTGAGAGCATCGATGTGCTGCGCGATGCCACGGCCACGGCCATCTATGGGTCGAAGGCAGCCAACGGTGTGATTATCATTACCACCAAAAGCGGGAAGAAGGGGCAGGAAAGAACCAATGTGAGCTATGCCGGATATGTGGCTTTTGACCAGGTGCTCAAGACGCTCGACATGGCAACTGCCGATGATATTCGCGGATATGTCAAGGCCAACAACATAGACTATGCCTATGATGGCGGGTCAAGCACCGACTGGCAAAAGGAGGTTTTGCGCACTGGTATCAGCCATAACCACAGCCTGTCTATCAACGGCGGGTCGAAGAAAACATCTTATATGGCCAGCCTGAACTACACCAATCGTGAAGGTGTCATCAAAAGTTCTGGCATGGACAGGCTGAATGTGCGTTCGCTCATCACCTCCAGCGTGCTGAAAGACCATTTGGATTTGTCGGTGGGTGTCAATGCCATGTATGGCAAACACCAGGGTGTGAAGATGGGTAACGAGGGTGCTTCAGTGCTCGATGCCATGAACTATTTCAACCCGACCAATGCCGTGACCAACGCAGACGGCTCATGGGTAGAGGGAATGGGCAGCAAGAACTACAACCCGGTGTCGCTCATCAACGAAGATACGTCTGAGTTCATGTGGAAACGCATACAGTTTATTGGCAAGGCCACGCTTCGCATTGTCGACGGATTGACTTGGAGCACCAACTATTCGTATAACAACCGGCAACGCACCTATAGTGCGTATGACAGTCGCAAAACCCAATTGGACGGAGTGGCAGACCTGAAAGGACGCGCAACCCGGAACACCTATTTTGGTGACGAGCACACTTTTGAAACCTACATGAACTTTGAAAAGACCTTGGCCAAGGTGCATAAGCTGGCGCTCATGGCAGGATATTCCTGGGAAGAAAAGGTGAGCAATGATGGCTTTGGACTGACCGTGCATAACTTCTTTGACGACAACCTGAAATGGAACAACCTGACTTACGCTGGCGCCATAGACGGTATTCCCGGCGTGGAAAGCGGAGTAAAGGAAAAAGTAAGAAACATTTCCTTCTATGGGCGTGCCAGCTATTCTTACAATAGCAAGTACATGCTTCAGGCTACCCTGCGTCGCGACGGCTCGTCGGTGTTCGGCTCCGGACATAAGTGGGGCACCTTCCCGTCTGTTAGTGCCGCTTGGAACATCACGGAAGAAGACTTCATGAAGAACCAAGACGTGCTCTCTAATCTGAAACTCCGTTTGGGTTATGGGGTCAGTGGTAATGCATTGGGCTTTGGTGCTTACACGGCAGTGAAAACCTACGGTGGCAACGGTCAGGTGTTTACTTATGACGGCAACACCTGGGCAACGCTGGTGGCCACCAAATTGGCCAACCCCGACCTGAAGTGGGAGTCTACGGGCATGTTCAATATTGGTCTCGATTATGCCTTTTTGGGCGGTCGTATCAATGGCTCCGTTGAGTGGTACAACAAGAAAACCAAAGACTTGATTTGGAGTTATCCCGTTTCTTCGTTTATCTATCCGTTTGGTTGGATTAATGCCAACGTGGGCGAGATTACCAACCAGGGGGTTGAGTTCTCGGTCAATGTTGATGTCATCCGCGGCAAGGATTTCTCTTGGAACACCGGGTTGAACCTCTCACACAACAAAAATAAGGTGGATAGGTTGTCCAACGACAAGTACATGACCTCCACTTTTTCGCAGGCCGACCCCATGGTTGCAGGCGTGTCAGCCAACGGCTACACCCAGCGCATTATCGAGGGCGAGCCTCTCGGGACGTTCTATACCTACGAATTTGCAGGCTATGACGATGCAGGCAAGTCTACCTACTATGTGCGTGATGCCGAAACGGGTGCGCGAACGGGCGAGGTGACCAACTCTCCCGAGTACAAGGATCGTACGATCACCGGCTGTGCACAACCCAAACTCAATGCGGGTTGGAACAATATGTTCACCTATAAGAACTGGAGCCTGAACATGTTCTTCACCGGTGTGTTTGGCAACGACATCTATAATGGTATGCGTGCCCACTATACCGCACCCGATTTCTTCTCCGGCGGCAAGAACGTCTTGAAGGAATTTATCACCGACCGACCTAAAACAGACAACCTTTCGAACATTCCTTCAGACCGCTTCATAGAGAACGGCAGCTATGTTCGCCTGCAAACGCTTACCCTCGGCTATACCTTCAACAAGTTGGGTGGCTGGCTGCAGAGCATTCAACTGTATGCCACCTGTAACAATGTCTTTACCATCACAGGCTACAAGGGTCTCGACCCGGAAATCAACTTGGGTGGTATTGATCCGGGAGTGGATTATCGTTGGAGCAATTATCCTCACACACGATCGATGATTGTGGGTGCTAAAATCAACTTCTAACAACTATAACGATGATGAAAACAACTATAAAATACCTGTTCTCGGCATGTCTGGCCATGCTTGCCGTGGGATGTACAGACTTGAATGTGGATGTCGAGTCTCAATATATAGAATATCCGGGCAGCAAAGAGGCTGTCGAGTCGAAGATGGCCGGTGTATATTACCAGATGCGCGACTGCTTTGGGCGCCGCTATATGGAAGCCATGGCACTCTCAAGCGACGAGTATACAGCGGTGTCGTACAGTGGAAACTGGGTGGATGGCTATGCTTATTCCAACACCAGTCTGCACAATTTCAATGCCGAATGTGCCACCATGGACTGGATGAACGTCCTTGGCGAGGGGGTGGTGAAGGCCAACGAAGTGATCTATTCGAATGCTGATGCCAAGTATATTGCATCTGCGCGCGCCATCCGTGCATACTTCACCTTTATTGAGATGGACTGTTTTGGCGATGCTCCTATTGTGGATGAGGCGTATGCCAAGGAGAAAGGAGTTGACATTTCCAGTCGTCAGCCACGGGCAGAAGTAGCTAAGTGGATCGAGTCTGAGTTGTTGGATATAGCCGAGACGCTTCCCGAGGAAACAACGGGCAATAACTATGGCAAGCCCAACAAATACATGGCCTATGGGCTGTTGGCTCGTTTGTATATCAACTGGCCTGTTTATACGGCGGCCTCGGTCGACCAATATGATGCGGACAACTACTCCAACGAGAAGCTAAACGACTGTGTGAAGGTCTGCGACAAGATTATTTCCTCCGGCAAATTCGAGCTGGGGCCGGTTGCCTATCGTTTTAAATTCGGCCCCAACAACACGGAATTGGTGGAAAGTGGGGAGATAAAGGACTTCATTTATGCCATGCCTTACCACACCTTGAATGCTGTTGGTATGCAATATGGGCGCTCGCGGTCGTACAAGGACATCAAGAGCCTCAACCCAAGCTATTTTGGTGAGAAGATGTCCAACTCCGGTGGAGCCTATATCACGATGACACCGGAGTGTGCAGGACGATTCAATCTGCCGGGCGATGAGCGCAATCTTCACATCCTCAACGGAACCGTTCATGTCTACGACCCCGTTACTTTACTTCCGACAAGTCAGGTTTGCTTGGATCGGGCGGGCAATCCCCTTGTCCTTACCCGTGATATCACACTTGTCAATCAGGACGCAACACTCGATGTGGGCGACAATTTAGAGGGTTGGCGACAGGGTAACCGTAGTGTCAAGTGGTTCGTTGTGAACAGCGATTATAAGAACGGGCGCAACCAAAGCAACGACCTTCCCCTGATCCGCTATGCCGATATACTACTCATCAAGGCAGAAGCCATCGTGCGTGGGGCGTCGGCAACCAAAGGCCAGACGGCACAGTCGCTCTTCAACGAGATTCGGTCTTATGTCCATGCACCGACCATCGACCACACCCCTTCGCTGAATGAACTCTATGAGGAGCGTGGGCGCGAGTTTTTCGACGAGAACCTTCGTCGCATGGATATGATTCGTTTCGGGCACTTCGAGGATGAATACGGCTTCCACAAAAAGGGATTCCCAAACGCCAACTTTGACAAGAGGCGCAGAATCTTCCCCTTGCACAAAGCCAATCAGCTTGATGTTAATCCAAATTGGAAGCAGAACCCAGGCTATTGATAGATTGTGAAATTCAAATGGGCAGGCCGTTGGTCTGCCCATTTATGCCCTTGGTGATGAAAATGGAAAACAATCCGCTGGGTATCGACTGGTACATCACGGTGAATGTCGACAATGTTCCGGCGGATTGGATCAAATAACAACATGCTTGCAACAACCCATCAAATGAAAAAGACATCAGCCCTTTTCCTTACCCTTCTCTTCGCCCTCGTCGCGTTCGCACAGAAAACTCCCGAGCAGATGGGGGGTGTCTACTATGCCTATCCCGACCCTCAGACGAATGCTTTTGCAGACATCCCCGAGGGTTACACACCGCTCTACATCAGTCATTATGGCCGACACGGCTCGCGATGGCTTCCCCACGACAGCCGCTACGAGTGGGTGTTGCAGCAGTTTTCGGACAAATCGAACCTAACCCCAAGGGGTAGAAGTGTGCGCGTTCGGTTGCAAAAGGTGTGGGAGAATGCCCGCGGCAACGGCGGAAAACTCACCTCCTTGGGGGCCAAACAACATCGCGGCATCGCGCGGCGCATGCTCCACAACTTTCCGATGATATTCCGCGGGGGTGCGAGCGTGGAGGCGCATTCGAGCATTGTGGACCGATGCATGAAGAGTATGGAGGCTTTTGCCGACGAACTCAAGGCGCAACAGCCCTCCCTGCACATCACGACCGTGGCCGATTCTGCCGAGATGCGCTACCTGAGTTACGATTCTCCCGACCTGAAACTGTTGCAGCGCGAAACCAATATTCCCTTGGGCATTTCGGCTAATCGCTTTGCGGCCAACCTTTTTAAGAACCCTTCGCGGTTGGAAGATGCACAACGACTCATGTCCGAACTGTTTACCATCGCCTCGGATATGCAGGATATCGAGGGGCTGGACATCAACCTCTTCGACGCGTTCACCGATGAGGAGATGCACGCCCTGTATGTCTGGAACTGCGCCAAGATGTTCCACCAGAACGGTCGGGGCGCTGCAAGCCGTGACAGTCCCGCGCAATGTGCGGCGAATCTCTGGCAGGATTTTGTCGACAAAGCCGATGAGGCCATGGCCCAAGGTCGCCCGGCGGCTCACCTGCGCTTTGGTCATGACACGGCGCTCTACCGCTTGCTCGCCCTCCTGAAAGCCACTCCAACCCTGCCCACTGCCCCAGATGGCATCCACGGGAAGCTCGACGAAATCGTGCCGATGGCTGCCAACCTTCAGTTGGTTTTCTGCAAAAGTGCAACAAACTGGGTGGTGGGCTTTTTCCTCAACGAGAAACCGCTGACCCTAAGCGGACTGCAGCCTGCGCTGCGGACCGGGAGAAACACCAACTGGCATCTGTGGGACGACGTGAAGGCGCATGCTCAGCATTATCTCGATAAGCAGAAGTGGATGGATCGCACGCGTGCCATCAACACCATGGTGGGTACCGACTACGCGGTTACCCCTTCGGTGGGGCGTTATGGCAAGGGCTCGGAAGAGCATGGACAAACCCTTCCGGCCGTGCTGGAGCCCCATGGTCACACGTATTGGACACCCCAGACGCAAGACACTGAGCAGAAATGCGTTGCACCCTATTATTATCGCGATTCCCTCTTCCAGGGCTTTCGTGGCAGCCATTGGTTGGTGGGCGGATGCACGCAGGACTATGGTTCGTTTACCCTGATGCCGATGATGGACTCCCTGCGCCTGAAAGCCACGCGGCGAGCCACCCCGTTCTCGCACGACGAAGAGGTGTCGCATCCGTATTATTATGCCGTGAAACTGCCGCGGGAGCACCTGTATGCCGAAATGACGGGGCGCAGCCGCAGTGCGCTGTTTCGCTTCACAGCCGAACAGGCGGGCGAGATGCACGTTGTGGTCAATCCCAACAGCGATGAGGGAGAGGGCTTTGTCACGGTGGATTCGGCCAGGAATTGCATCTGGGGCTACAACCCCGTGCACCGCATCTATCAGGGTTGGGGTGAGCGAGCAGGGTTCAGCGGTTGGTTTGTGGTGCAATTCCAGCGTCCGTTCAAAGCCTGCGGCGTGAGCGATTCGGTGGCCTTTGTCACCTTTGACGTGCGTGCCGGCGAAACCGTTTTGGCCAAGGCTGCCTGCAGTTTCAACGATTTGATGGGAGCCATGGGCAACGCGAAGGAAATTCCCGGGTGGGATTTTCTGACCACCCGACTGGCCTTGGACAGCATTTGGCAGCGGCGACTGCAAACCATAGCGGTGGAGTCGGACGATGACAACAAGGTAAACCTGTTTGACGGCGCACTCTATCGCGCATCGTTTCTGCCCCGCGTGATCAGCGACCGCGACGGCCACGCTCCCCAGTTTGCCAAGGGTGAGCACGCCAGTGCGGCCGACAAGGTGTGCTGGTTTCCGTCCCAAGGCGATGCTGACCGGCAGACGTATTCCGACTTCTCGATGTGGGACATCTACCGCGCCCAACTCCCGCTGCTCAACATCATCGACCCCGACCGCACCAGCCAGATGATGCAGAGTCTGACGACGATGTATACGCAAGGCGGCTGGATGCCCATCTTCCCTTGCTGGAACTCGTACACCTCAGCCATGATCGGCGACCATGCCACATCGGTTGTTGCCGATGCCTATGTGAAGGGCAATCGCCATTTTGATGTTGCGGTGGCTTATCAGGGGTTGCGCAAAAATGCTTTTAAAAGTCCCAAGACTTTGGCGGAATATCAAAACGGCATGGGTCGGCGCGCCTTGAAAAGTTATCTTAAATACGGTTATATTCCCATGGAAGACTCGGTGATGGAGGCTTTCCACACCCATGAGCAGGTGTCGCGCACCCTCGAATATGCCTACAACGACTTCTGCGTGGCCCAACTGGCCAAGGCCTTGGGCAAAACCAATGACTACCGCGCCCTGATGAAGCGCGCAAGAAACTGGCGCAACGTCCTGAATCCGCAAACGAGATGGGCCGACGGGCGCTATCAGAGCGGCCAATGGCTCAACAACCGGGATATCACCGGTCGGGTGCCGTTCATCACAGAGGGTGCCGTGATTCACTATTCCTTCTATGTTCCCCACGACGTTTACGGACTCATGGAGGCGATGGGCGGACGGTCTGCCTTTGTTGCCAAATTAGACAGTCTCTTCGGGCTGACCACCTCTCCCCTGCGGGAAACCGAGGCGGAGCGTGGCTTCTATTGGCATGGCAACGAACCCTGCCATCAAACGGCCTACATGTATGCTTGGGCCGGACAGCCATGGAAGACGCAACAAATCGTGCACCGCATTCTCAACACCGAATATCTTGACGTGCCCGGCGGACTCTCCGGCAACGATGACGCAGGGCAGATGAGTGCGTGGTATATCTTTTCGGCCCTGGGCTTCTATCCCGTTTGCCCGGCCACACCTTATTATATTATCGGTACGCCGTCGTTCAAGCGTGCCCGAATTGGGCGTCTCACCATCGAGGCCCCCGGCGTTTCCGACGACAACATGTATATCCAAAGTGCCACGTGGAATGGGCAACCATACACCAAGACCTATATCACCCACGACATGATTCGCCAAGGCGGAACCCTGTGCTTCACGATGGGCGCGCAACCCAACCAGTCGTGGGGGACAAACAAGGAGGACCTGCCACCAGACACGATGGAATAACTGGGTTGCGGCAGTTGGGAATTTTATTGACAAACACCCCGCCGTGCTTCGATGATTCAGAAAAAAACTTCCGGCTGTCCGAAATACGGGAAATAGGAGGAATTTTATAAAACATTGAAAAACTGGGCGTTATAAAACCACCGCCTCATGCCTCCCATTTTGTCGCTTGCGATAAGATAGCAAACGGCAGGACGACAACGGCCTTATCGCCATGCGACGAGGCCGTTTCCGCACGATCGTTAGGCCGCCAACGCAGCGCCAAAGAACCCTGACCGCAGCTGTTGGGAATTTCTCGCGTCGTTTCGGCTGGTCATGGCCGCCGAAACATGGCGCTTTTTGCGCTGGTTGCCCGAAAAAAAATCGTCGGAAAATGGTTATTCTTTTTTACACCTCATCCCCGCTGGTTAGCAGAAGTTTAGCTCCTTCTTTTTTTGGCGTTTCCGTGTAAACTTTTTGAGGAGCAGCACCTCGGCATGGAATATAAAAACAAGACGATGATTTTATTTTTCAGTTTTTCTGTCTACTGTTTGCCTTTTTCCTGACTTCGTCATCGTGTCACCTTAGCGTCGTCGGCAACACGGTCATAGTTGATTGGCGACGCTCACTTCGCCATCCATCAATAAAAATTTGTTATAGCCGCTTTTGTTCATTACAAAACGAGTAGCTTTGAGTGACGAAGTCAGGAAAAAGGCAGCCCCTCCGGGACTGCCCTTTCAATAGTTGTCAGTTGCCAAGCTATAGGTCAATACCGTGCGCCCATACGCCTTCCTATCAGGATTTCCCGAAGCCGAAATGGCTCTTGAGAGCCTTAAAACGGCTGCCGGTACCTTCTGTTGCAGCCTTGTGGTTTCTCACGGGATAGGCATACATGGTCAGCATACGCTCGCGCAGGAAGTCGGTGTCCTTATTCTCCATGTCTATTTTGTCTATCTGCGCCATGATGTATTGCTCGAAGGAGCTGCGCTGCTGGGGCGTGTACATGCTCGAATAGTCTTTGTTGCCCTGCAAGAGATCGTGAGCCACATAGTTGTTGGCGAAGAGTCTGTAATTGGAATGAATCTGCTGGTCGATGTAGGCCGCAATGGTGTCGAAGAGCTGGCTCTTCGGCATGTCGTGCTTCAGGCTCCCAAGCCATTCGTTAATGCAGGGTGCGCAATGGTATTTGATGTGCCCCTTGAATCCCTTAATACCGACCATCATGCTCTCGATGTCGTCCTGCGCCGTTTTTTTCCAGAATGGCACATCGCGCTTGAACTGGAATTCTCTTGCCTTGAGATAGTCGCAGGGATCGAACTCGTAGGAGATGGCCAGGGGAACAATATGGAGTGAGGCCAGTCTGTCAATGAGACTTCCCTCTCCGCCCATAACCATCATCTTGAGTATGGCGGGCTGGGTGAGGTCGTTGGAGTCCTTGGCGCGGCCTTCACGCTGGGCAATCCACACGTTCTCGTTTTTCTCCTTGATAGCAAAGTGCATGTATTCCGACATGCGCTTGCTGGCCCGGTACATCTCTATGGAGTGCAGGGTGCGCTCTACGGTAAACGACTTATTGATGCGCACCAAGTCCTTGACCCATGGAATGGTGAGCAGGTTGTCTCCGATGGCAATCTCGCACGTAGTCTCAAAGCCCACGTCGAGCAACAGTTTGTCGAGGAATGCCGAGTCGAGCACGATGTCACGGTGGTTGCTCACGAACGTGTAGCGATGCTTGATATTGATGCTGGTGGCATCGACGCTGCAGCCCCAGCTCCGCTCTCTGATGAGTTTTTGGAGAACAGGGTAGCATATTGCCTTCTGGAACTCCAGGTTGGTCTTGCATTGCAATATTCTCTGAGAGAGGTCCTCAAAGGTAACCTCTGGGAACATATAGCCTGCAACTTGCCTAAACTGCGGGTCTGCCAGCAGCCGGTCGTACACTTCGGGCAGTTCCTCAGGGACGATAGGACGAATGGAATCAAATTCTTCGGGAATATTCATAATCTTTTTGTTTGTTGTTAGTGCGAGTCTTTTATTTGGTCATAGACCTATTTCGGCAATAATCAGCTCAATGCCCAGTTCCTCGATGCGGTCGCGGTCTGCCGCTCGCAGGTCTGAGTCGGTAATGATGGTGTCTACGGTCTCCATGTCGCATATTTTGGCAAAGCCCCGCCTTCCAAACTTGGAAGAGTCGGCCAGCACGATGGTGCGTTGCGCCGCTTCTATCATCTGTCGGTTTAGAAGAGCCTCATTGAGATCGGTGGTGGAGATGCCGTAATCAAAGTCAATGCCATCGACGCCGAGGAATAGCTTGCTAAACGAGGTGTCGTATAGCAAACTCTCGCTGTATTGGCCCACCACCGACAAGCTACTCTGCCGCAGGTTTCCGCCCAGTTGCACGACATCTATACCATCAATCTGTGACAGGTCGATAGATGCGGGCAGCGCGGCCGAGACAACCATGAGCCTGTGCTTGGGCTTGATACATTTGGAGAAAGCGTGTATGGTGGTGCCAGAGGCGATGATAATGGAGTCGTTGTATTCAATGAGCTTCGCTGCCTCCATACCTATTCTATGTTTCTCCTCCATATTGAGAAGCTCTTTCTCGTTGACCGAGCGGTTGACAGCAAAGGGGTTGATGGCTATAGCCCGGCCATGGCTACGGTAGAGCTTACCCTCTTTCTCCAAGGCGGTAAGATCCTTTCGGATAGTGACAGGCGAGACGTTGAGCTGCTCAGCCAAATCCGAGACTTGGAGAACGTCTTGCTTGATAAACTGCTCCAATATGACATCGCGCCTTTCTTCCTTTGTCATCGTGGTCTTTTTTACGGGATAATTTTCCTTGCAACAGACTTGGCAAAGATATACACCAGATTAATTTTGTACAAATATAAGCAAATGTCGTTGTTTGGGATACGAGCCGGGCAGCTTTAACATATTATTAACAATAGGCCGGGCTTCATAGCCGTAATCCTTGGCAAATATCGCAAGCACAGCGATTTGCATCGAGGTCAAAGTTGGGTAGCGTGTTAGGAGTCGTGCCAAAGCGGTAAGGGAGAGCCTTAGGCATCATGGAAGACCACACTAACAAACTACGGATACAACATAAATATAATATGTGAAAAAAGAGAAGATATGAGTTTTTGATGGCTGAACAGTATTGAAATCGGCCCCGTGATGTTTCGGTTTAATATTGCAAAGTTTCGATTTAACCTTAATTTAGTTAATATATGATAACAAAACACGAATATAAGTCAACAAGGGCTTACCTTTGTTACGTTTTAAAGCGAATAGCATATAATATCGAAACTACGGCTGGTTGATTCTCATCAAAATTGCATCGAGATGGGTTTCTCCCGACGCAAACACCTAATTACAAACCCTAATATGAAGGAATTTGAAGCGGACGTTATAGTCATAGGCGGAGGCATTACTGGCGCGGGCGTGGCAAGAGATTGCGCGATGCGCGGTCTGAAAGTCTTGCTGGTGGAAAAGCAGGATTTCACGAACGGAGCTACCGGTAGAAACCACGGCCTGATGCACAGCGGGGCACGCTATGCCGTGACAGACTTCGAATCGGCGAAGGAATGCATCACAGAGAACATGATATTGCGTAAGATCGCACGCCATTGCGTCGAGGAAACCGACGGGCTGTTCATTACGCTGCCCGAGGACGACCTCGCCTACCAGGCCAAGTTCGTAGATGCCTGCCGGACGGCGGGCATCCGTGCCGACATCATCGACCCAACGGAGGCCCGGCACCTTGAGCCGTCTGTCAATCCGGATTTAATAGGAGCCGTAAGAGTGCCCGACGCATCTATCGACCCTTTTAGGCTTACCATGGCAAACCTGATAGACGCCCGGCAGCATGGCGCCACCGTGTTGAACTATCATGAGGTGACGGGCTTTATCCTGGAGAGTGGCCGGGTAACGGGCGTAGAGATAAAAGATTGCCATACGGGCGAGGCCATGACAGCACATGCCCCATTGGTGGTCAACGCCGCGGGTATCTGGGGGCATTTGCTCGCCAAGAAGGCCGGCGTAACAGTGAATATGTTTCCGGCGAAGGGCACACTGCTCATCTTTGGGCACCGCGTCAACAACATGGTAATCAATCGTTGCCGCAAGCCTGACAACGCCGACATTCTCGTGCCCGACGATGCTGTATGCGTAATTGGAACGACCAGCGACCGCGTCGCCTATGACGAGATAGACCATTTGACCATTACACCTGAGGAGGTTGAGACCCTGATTACAGAAGGCATGAAGCTGGCTCCGGCTTTGGCCTCAACACGCATTCTGCGAGCCTACGCCGGTGTGCGTCCCCTCGTGGCAGCCGACAACGACCCAACCGGCAGGAAAACCAGCCGAGGAATCGTATTGCTGGATCATGAGACGCGCGACGGGTTAGCTGGCCTGATTACCATTACAGGCGGAAAGATGATGACCTACCGCATGATGGCCGAAATGGCTACCGACCTGGTTTGCAAGAAACTGGGCATTGATGAGAAATGCAAGACCGCCGACACTCCCCTGCCAGGCTCAGAGAACTTTTCTGACAAGGACGGGGATCTGGTATATCAAATTGCCGAGGGGCGCCATGGAAGCATGACTCCATGCGCAGAATTGGACACGCCGGAAAGTCGAGCCTTGGTTTGCGAGTGTGAGCATGTGACGGTGGGAGAAATGCAGTTCGCAGTGAACGAGATGCACACCCTAAACCTGAAAAACCTAAGACGGCGTACCCGTGTGAGCATGGGCACGTGCCAAGGACAACTATGCGTGTTGCGCGCAGCCGGCGTGCTGTGCGGCATGAAGAGGTCGGCTGCAACAGATGCACGCCATGACTTGGCAGAAAGCATGCAGGAAAGATGGAAGGGGATGAAGCCCGTAGCATGGGGCGACACACTAAAGGAAGCACAGCTCTCCTCTTATATATATAGCGGATTGTATGGCCTCGGCCATGCTGTAAAATAAAAACTCTATCTGATGAAATTCAATACCATTGTTATCGGGGGCGGTCTCGCCGGCTATACCTGCGCCATTAAGCTGGCGGAGGAGGGGCAGCACGTTCTCCTCGTGTCTGCGGGAGAGAGCAGCCTGCACTTCTCTTCGGGCAGCTTCGACCTGTTGGGCTACGACGAGGACGGGCAGGTGGTTAGCTCTCCGACCGAAGCAGTACAGCGGCTTCCGCATTCCCATCCTTATCGGAAAGTGAAAGATTTCCCAGCGAAAGCAGAGGATGCAAAGAGGCTGCTCAACCAAGCCGGACTGGCCTTCAAGGGCGACGTGTCGGCAAATCATTTCCGTCTCACACCCGTGGGTATGCTGATGCCCACATGGCTTTCACTTGACGGGATGGTCGTTTTTCCAACAACAGACTCAAAACCATGGGAATCGGCAGCGATTGTATGCCCCATGGGATTCCTCGACTTCCCTACGGCGTTTGTCCAAGATAGCCTATCCGCCATGGGCATCAGGACAAGAACCCTAACCATAACAACAGCAGAACTGGAGTATGCAAGGGAAAGCACGTCGGAGATGAGAGCTACCAACCTGGCCAGAAGGCTGGAGAGGGGGAAGGGTATTGAGGCTATGGCACAAGCCATCAACGCATTGGATATCAAAGAGAGCGTCATCCTGATGCCTGCTATCTTCGGCTATGACGACCCAAATGCTGCCAACAAGTTGCAGAAACTGGTTCACAAGCCTGTTGTCTTTAGTTCCACCATCCCACCGTCAGTGCCAGGGGTATTGATGCAAAAGGCCTTGAAACAGCGGCTAAGAAATCTCGGTGGCATGATTTTGGACAACAATACCGTGCTGCGCGGCACCATCACCGACTGTCTCGAAAACATCGTCACCGACAAGATTGAAGACCCTATGCTTGCCGCAGACCATTTCGTACTGGCTACTGGCACCTTCCTCAGCGGTGGTTTGACATCCAACTATACCCACGTGAGCGAGCCGATCTTCGGACTTGACGTTGATGCCGACACCAACCGCCAAGCCTGGCATGTTGAAGACTTCTACGAGAAACAGCCATATATGAGATTTGGCGTACACACAGATGATACCTTTCATACGTCCAAGGATGGCAAAACCATACCTAACCTCTATGCCATAGGCAGTGTTCTCAGTGGGAAAGACAGTGTCAGGGCGGCAGACAGGGAAGGCGTGGACATGCTCACGGCTCTGCAAACGGCTCAAAATATCATTGACGTATCATAAGAAAAACCCTACAACAGAATGTACGACTGGCGCAAAACCCATGAAATGCGCCCTTAAACAATATTAGGTGGATGAAAAAGGAAATCCAAGCAAACAACATCAGCCAGCATAATCTGGAACAGTGCCTGAAGTGCACGATATGCACCGCATACTGTCCGGTCTCCGCCGTAGAGCCTAAATATCTCGGGCCTAAGCTGTCGGGACCAGACTTGGAGCGCTACCGGATGAAAGATCCGAAAATCGCCGATGACACGCTAAAGATGTGTCTCAACTGTAAGCGGTGTGAAATAGCATGCCCCTCCGGTGTGCATATTGGCGACCTAATACAGGCGGCGAGAATCAAATACTCCAAGCACATTCCGGGACTTAGGGACAGAATGCTGGCCAATACCGACTTTGTAGGCACTATGGCCACTATGGTGTCGCCAATAGTCAATTTCTCACTGGGTCTCAAACCCACCAAAGCCTTGCTGCACTCGGTGATGAAAATAGACAAGCACCGCACGTTCCCTGCCTACGCCAACCAGAAATTCGAGACTTGGTTTGTCCGCGAGGCACAGGACAAGCAATCGCAGTTCAATCGCTTTGTCAGCTATTTCCACGGTTGCTATGTTAATTATAACTTCCCGCAGCTTGGCAAAGATCTGGTGAAGATCCTGAACGCCTGCAACTATGGCGTGCATCTCCTCGAGAAAGAGAAATGCTGCGGAGTTGCTCTCATTGCCAACGGGTTGTCGGGGCAGGCCAGAAAACAGGGGCTAACGAACATGGCCTCCATACGCAAGGCAATCGACAACCACGATGAGGCTATCCTGACCACAAGCTCAACATGCACGTTCACGATGCGCGATGAATATCCGGAGCTACTGGATATTGACAATAGCGATGTGCGGCAAAGTCTCCTCCTGGCTACGAGATTTATCTTCACGCTTGTGGACAAAGGCAAGATAAGGCTGGCTTTCCGCAACGACTATCATGCCCGGCTGGCTTATCACACCGCATGCCACATGGAGCGGATGGGATGGGTCATGTATAGTACGGAGCTGCTGCGGATGATACCAGGCGTAGAGCTCACCGTGCTTGAAAGCATTTGCTGCGGCATAGCCGGAACGTATGGCTTCAAACGTGAGAATTACGAGCGGTCGCAGAAAATCGGATCCACGCTTTTCGAACACATCGAAAGAGCCCACCCAGATTATGTAGTAACCGACTGCGAGACCTGCAAATGGCAAATTGAGATGTCTACACCATACCCTGTCATGAATCCCATAAGCATCCTCGCTGACGCACTGGATGTGGAAAAGACACAGATGCTAAACCAAACCACAAGCCATCAGCCTGAATCCTAATCACGCAACACCTGCCCTGCTACTGCCATATCGCGGGGCACGGGGCGTGAGAAGAAATATAAACCTAATTCTTTTAATATTTATCAATGATGATTACCTAATTCAAAACTATTATGAAACATCTTGTAATTACAATGCTCATGGCTGGCTCATGCCTCAACTTGCCCGCCGCAGAGACTACGGTTGTAGAAAACAATGCCGAAGAGAGTGCTTCTGTGCAAAAAACGGACATCGCCAAAGAGATTGCAAAGGCTGTAAAAATCTCGGGATACTTGCAAACTGGCTGGAACTATAGCACGGCCGGCGAAGGATCTTCTTCTTTTCAGGCTAAAAGACTTCGTCTGATTGCCGACGCAGCTTTAACCTCAAAGTTAGCTTTCAGACTTCAGCTTGAAGCTTTTAACGGCATCGCAGGGTCAACAAATGGGAATGGCCAAAAGAATATTCAAGTCATGGACGCATTTGCGACCTATACGTTCAGTCCTGCTTTTAAGGTTAGGGCCGGCCAATACTACCTACCCCTCGGTTATGAGAATTATGACAACTCTCCCTCCATTTTGGAGACAGTAGACTTTTCGAATATTTGCTACCGCATGGTTTGCAGGAATCCGCATGAGTACAATATTGTGGATTACGGACGTGACTTGGGTATCATGATTACGGGAGACCTGTTCCGCTCCTCGGAAGGGTTCAACTATTTAAGATATGACTTGTCGCTTACCAATGGGTCACTTCCCTCTAAGGACGATCCGAATAAGTCGAAGGATGTAGCCGCCGCTATCACAGTTCGTCCCGTGAAATATTTTAGCTTGAAGGCTTCCTATGGGTGGGGCGAAGGCACCAAAACCTATAAAGATATGAACAGGCTGATTTTGGGAGCATGGTATAACAACCCGAACGGCTTTCTCGCACGCGCGGAATACGGCCTTTTGAAAGGGGAGAAGAAAACCTTTGACGAACGTGGAGCTTACGCTATTACCGGCTATCATTTTCAAACCAACTGTGGGGAGTTCCTGCCTGTAGTGCGCTATGATATGTATAGGGACAAAGTGCTCGATGCCACTTCTAATAACTATGACCGCATTTTAGCCGGTCTCACATACCAACCCTTTTCAAACTTTAAGATTCAATTAAACTACCAACATGGTTTCTACACTGACAAGGCTGCAAAGGCCATTGGAAAGGATGGGTATGACCAGGTTCAACTGATGGGTATGTTTAAATTCTAATCGTTAAATCCATTTTAAATTTTAATAACATGAAAAAGATTATCATCTCCATTGCGCTGGCTGTCATGCCTCTATCCTCCCTGTTCGCACAACATATAGGAGAAGAATACCGCTTAAAAAAGGTCATTCCCGTGGAGGGACGGCAAGGTATCGCGATTGACGAAAACTATTATTACGTTTCCAACACAAAAGCTTTATACAAGTACGACAAGGAAGGCAACCTTCTGTTGAAAAACGACAAGCCTTTTAAAGATCCCAAAAAGGTTAATCACTTCGGAGATATCGATGTGTTTAACGGAGAAATTTACGCAGGCGCGGAGTTGTTTGAATACGGACGCGGATTTAATATTGTTATTTCGGTATACGATGCGAAGACCCTGCAATGGAAACGCGACATCCCATGGTCTCCAGAGTCTGGACAAGTTGAAGTTTCCGGATTAGCTGTCGATAGGGAAAAAAACATGATCTGGATGTCCGACTGGGTGGATAGCCGCTATGTATATTGCTATAGTCTCGAAACAGGCAAATACTACACAAAAATGCAGTGCCGCCCCACTCCCTATTGGACGCAGGGCATATTTATCGCAGATGGTAAAATGCTGTTTACTGCCGATGATGGGGAGTCGACATACCATATTGCCGATAATATTTATGTTGCGGATATCAACGAGGTGCCTTTCACTGGTTTAGTACAGGGGACGGAAGTGGTGAAGGACACTCCTTTCTCTGTCAAATTGGATCAAAACGGCAAAGTGGTAACACGTACGGGACTTGTTGCCGGCGGGGCCAAGGCCGGAACACTTAAGCTTTTCCGTGAAATGGTTGATTTCCGCCGTGCCGGTGAGATTGAAGGAATCTCCATTGACCCAACGAACGACGACTTAGTGGTTTTAAACAACCGAGGAACACAAATCATCCTTGGCATGTCTCAAGGCCCATTTGAAAAAGAAGGGTACACAAAAGAAGTTCACGAGCTTTATATCTACGAGAAAATTAAATAGGATCTACCTAATTATATAAAAACATGTGGAAATTTTTAATGCCTCCTGCTCATAAAGCAGAGCAAACTGGTCCCGAGGCAGACGCAAAGTACAAAAAATTACGCCAGCAAGTATTCCTTGGAATCTTCATCGGCTATGCTGGATTTTACATCGTAAGGAAGAACTTCTCCATGGCCATTCCGATGCTGGCTCCATTCGGCTTCGAGAAAGGCGAACTGGGGGTTGTGCTTTCCATGAACGCCATCGCGTATGGGTTCTCCAAATTCATCATGGCCAGTGTTTCCGACCGCAGCAATGCCCGTCGGTTCCTGCCTTTGGGATTGTGCCTTGCCGCCATCTCAATGATGTTCATGATCGTCCCGATTCAATGCTTCGGGGCTGAAAACAAGCCTCTCGCCATTGCGGTGATGGCCGCCCTCAACTTTTTAGTGGGTTGGTTCAACGGCATGGGATGGCCTCCCTGCGGACGTGTGATGACCCATTGGTTCTCCATTAAGGAGAGGGGCACATGGATGGCCGTGTGGAACTGCGCCCACAACGTTGGCGGTGCCCTTGTCGGGCCAATGGCGGTCTACGGCGCCTTGTGGTTTGGCTCTTGGTTCTACGGTGCCGACGAGCAGCGGTATTTCCTCATCGGCACATTCTTGTTCCCCGCATGCGTAGCCCTGCTCATCGCGCTAATAGCCTATGTCCTCATTCGCGACACCCCACAGTCGTGTGGCCTGCCACCCATAGAGAAATGGAGAAATGACTATGCCGCCACCTACGACGAGAAGTCAGAGAGCGTGCTTTCCACCAAGGAGATATTCCGTACGGTGCTGAACAACAGGTTCCTATGGTACATCGCCATTGCCAATGCCTTTGTCTACATGGTCAGGTATGGCTGTCTTGACTGGGCTCCCGCTATCCTGACCGAGCAAGGCATCGACATCAAGAATGCCGGATGGGCATACTTCGCCTACGAGATGGCTGCCATCCCGGGGACGCTGATCTGCGGCTGGCTATCCGACAAGGTGTTCAACGGCCGACGTGCCATACCCACGATTATCTTCATGGTCATTGTGGCTGTGCTCATCTTGATCTATTGGCAAAACTTCACCAATATCAACATTGTGATGTTCTGTCTCATCGGAATCGGATTCTTCATCTACGGCCCCGTGATGCTTATTGGCGTGCAAGCGCTCGACCTGGCACCGAAGAACGCTGCAGGAACAGCAGCCGGACTCACGGGCTTCATGGGATATGTGCTGGGTACGGCCTTGCTGGCCAACGTTGTCATCGGCTATGTAGCCGAGTCGGCTGGCTGGGGCTGGACATTTGCCCTACTTATTGCAGCGTGCGTATTGTCTATCTTCTTCATGGGGCTGACTTACAAGCGTGAGCAGTACTTGGTTCATCAAAACAAGAAAGACGCTAACTCATAATATAAACCTATAATTTATTTAATTGTTCACCAAAGTCTCGCGGACGGCTGCCTATCATGCAGCGGCAACGCTCAGATACGGCTGTATAAGTTTCCGGAATCCTGGCCTGTGCTTTATATACCGATTGCTTAGACTCTTTCATAAGTTTGCCTATCCAGACTCCGTCCTTATCCCATATTCGCGCTCACGCATGCAAGGGGCAGGATGTCTGCGAGACTTTAATCTAAATTTTATGACAACAAAACTTTTCCAACTTGGCACTATGGGCATTGCGCTGGCTGCAATCGTTTCATCGTGCGACGACAACCAGCAGTTCACTGATGTGAACGCTGATGCCAAGAGAGTTCAGGTCAATGTCATCTCTCCGGAGATGGCCAAGGTAAGGGATTACGTTCCCTTGTATGCTACTGTTGCCCACCGCGGAACCACGTTCTGGGCACCCGAGGAAACCGAGGCTTCCTGGCGATGGGCTCGCAATATGGGCGCAGACTACCTGGAAAGCGACCTACAGGTTACCAAGGACGGCGTAGTGTTGGCCAACCACGACGAGAATCTCAAGCGCACCACCAACGTGTCCGAGCTTTTCTCCGAGCAAATTCCCTCCAGCAGAAAGGACTTCTATCGCAGCTTCCGCAATGCCGATGGCTCGCAGCATTTCTCTGAGCAAGACATCGAGGATCAGTACCAGCGCGATGTGGCCGACTTCCGCCCAAACTACACCTTGTCGTACTATTACGCTGAGCTGCTCATGCTCGATGCCGGCAAGTGGTTCAACGAAAGTTCATGGGAGGAAGCCCGCCCCGCCTTTGCCGCCCAAAACTACGGCAAGATGATTTACGACGCAGCCGGCGTGCCATCTGTGCGGTATGCTGACGGCCAATATGTATCGGCCCTACAAGACCAGATTAACTATGCCATGGGCAATATGCTCAAGCGCGATGCCGCCAACCGCCGCGTGCTGCCTTTCCGCATCAAGGATGAGTTCAAGAATATGACACTTGCCGAGATCTACAAGGCTGCCGTGCCCGCTGTCAAATGCGATGACCCCTCCGTCAAGGGAAGCAAGGCCTCCAAGTATATGGACTTCATCGAGTACGATTTCAAGAACGCTTATGTGAAAGACCCCAAGGACAACGGAAACCGCCCCGGCATATACCCAGAGTTCAAGGAGTCGTGGCTTAACCCCAAGGATATTGAGATTCGGGTTTACAACATCCTGAACGAATGGGGCTGGAACATCATCACGAAACCAGAAGCAGAGAACACTCCTTTCTATGTCGACGGCAAGGTAAACGTGGGCAACACCAACGGCAAGGTTATTCTGCAAACATTCTCGTTCGACGCGCTGCAGCGTGCCTATGATGTCTACAAAGGCCGAATCCCCATGTGCTTCCTGATGTGGACGGGTAAGGGCGCTACCGACATCAAGTATACAGACCCCAAGGGCTATGCCGACTTCATCAACTATGCGCTTGCCAAGGGAGCACATATCATGGGCCCGTCTATCGCCGGTGCACCCAACAACTATGATGAGCTCAACTATCCTTGGCAGGTTTGCCTCATCCGCCGCGCGCAAATGCTGAACCATCCTTACTCGTTCGACTCCTACGCCCAGATGACCAAATACATGGGCTACTACGTTAACTTCTGGGGAAAGAATCCCACGCAGTTCGACGATATCCTGAACGTGACGGTGCAGCCCACGAAGTACACCACCTTCAAGGAGCCACAGACTCACCCGGTCTATATGGACGGCTATTTCACCAACCACTCCGAGATCTCGCTGAAATATATGATAGAGAACGGCTTCCGTTGCAGCGCGACCCTCGAAAACCCGTTCCATCCCGGAAAGAAGTACGACAACTCACAGGCTCCGTCATTCGTGCCTGAGGCACAGGACGTTCTCCGTGAGCTCGGCTATTAATCAAAATATCATCAATAATATTTAGCATTACAGTTGTATGAAAAAATATATTATGCTTTCAGTCTTGGCATCCTGCGCCCTGTCGCTTTCAGCCCAAGACTTCGACACAAAGCCATCCGTCACCATTGACAACAAGAACGAAGACTTGCACTTCACCGTCGGCGCACGTTTCATGGCAGATGCCGCGTACTATCATTCCGACTTCACCCCACTGCAGAGCGGGGCTTCCATCACCGATGCGCGCATACGCACATCGCTCACTTACGAGAACTGGAAGTTCTACGCCGACTTTGGCTTCGGTGGTGGGAAGTTTAGCCAGAAAAACATATTCCTTGAGTATGCCACCCCACAGCCCAACGGCGGCCGACATGCCATCAAGGCCGGCTACTACAACGACCCCGCAGGCTCCATGGCACGCAACACATCGCTGGGGAGCTACCACTTTATCTCCCGTCCGGGTGCATCCAACGCACTGGGTGAGGGGCGTGAACTGGGGGTTACCTATAAGTACACCAACGATCGCTTCATGGCCTACCAAGGCATATTCACCGAGGACCAGTATAACAAACTGGAGGCTGGCTTCAACGGCATTGTGCTGTCGGGACGTTACCAGGTGCGCCCTCTCATCGATGAGGATCAAACGCTATCTGTCGGTGCCAACATCCGCTACCAGCATGTTGGTGGCGGCGTGACGGAAAACAACGTGCTGAAGAAGAGTCTGTCGTTGGGACAGACCCTCGAGACCTACGTCGACGAGGACATGCAGTTTGTGTCCTGCGAGCTTCCGTGGGCAGAAAACGTGCTCGATGCAGGAGCAGAGGCACTATACCACAACCGAAACATGTTTGTCAGGGGCGAGTATATGTGGAAGCGCATCACCAAGAAGCGCGACTCAGAAACCTTGTTCGAGGCCAGCAACAACAACATCGACACATGGGGAACGCTCGATGCCTGGATGGCGGCCAACCCGCTCAAGGCTAACAGTTTCCAAGGTGGATACGTAGAAGCTGGCTTCCTGGTTTTCGGCAATCCCTATTCGTTCGACAAAAACGAGGGCGTGCTCCGGGGACTCTCGGGCCGCTCACTGGAAATTGTGGCACGCTTCAACTACACCGGGCTTAACGACATCAACAAGGGCGAATATTTCTCGGTAGCCCGCAACCAATATTATCCTGACGGATACATGCAGGATTATCCCTACAAGTCGACCAGCATTGGCGGTGGATCTGTGCGCTCATGGACTATCGGCGCCAACTACAGCTTCAACCGGTTTGTCCAGGTGATGCTCGATTACACGTACCACAACCTCCACAAGGACTACCTGTCCAACGATCGCAACTTCCATGCGGTGCAAGCTCGCATGCAGTTTGTTTTCTGATCCGCACACACAGTTAGCTTCATAGGAAAATCCCAGTCAGCATACAGTTGGCTGGGATTTTCTGCTTGAATCCGACTTTTGCATGACGGCAGTCTTGATGACTTGATCAATGGGCACATGCTCAACATGGTCTTAAACTTTCCCCCGTAGCCTCAACAGCAGTAAGGTGCGTGGGGCTAAGCGTTCCAAAACATTTGAAGCCGGGATGTTAACAGGCAAAAGCACAGTTTGTGCCTATAAAAATAAATTACTATTTTCCAGTGATTATTTTTTAGGCATCCAGAGAAAAACGCGCCATGTTTCTGGCCCAGTTTTCCGCTCGCGCAACCTGAAAACGCACAAGGTTTTGCGGTGGCTATCTCCTCGCGGTGTGGTATGGGCTTAACGGCTACGCGGTTGAGCTTCAAACGCGGTGCGATTAAACTTTATCCGCACTGCCATTCGATATGCAACGGCAAGTGGGAAAAGATGACCCTTGACGGCAAATTTATAAAAGATGTTGACTATCAGGCAACTACGAAACATCGTATATTTCCCGAATTTCGGACGAGAGCAATGTAACTTTAAAATACGCCAAGCATTTAGGGGTGTTTGTCAAGATAAATACAAACACTCAGTTTCATCAATTCAAAGGCACAATTATTTAAAACAATATTTGCACTATCTGCTATTTTCGTTATCTTTGTACCCATAAAACTGAAAAAATATGTTGTCATTTGAATCAGACTACAACAATGGAGCGCACCCCAACATCCTGAAGCGTCTCGTGGAGACCAACGACACGAAGAGCCGAACCTACGGCTACGACCTATGGTCGGACAGCGCGAGGTCGAAAATCAAGGCGGCCTGCGGCTGTCCCGATGCACAAATCTGGTTTCTCGTGGGTGGTACACAGACCAATGCGACGGTGATCGACTCGCTGCTCCACACGTATGAGGGCGTGGTGTCGGTGGACACGGGTCACATCAACACGCACGAAGCAGGCGCCATCGAGTTTACCGAGCACAAGGTAATTACCATAAAAGGGCGTGACGGGAAGATGGATGCCCAAGACCTCGACAACTACATGGATGAATTTCTGCACGACGGCAATGCCGAGCACTGCGTCTATCCGGGCATGGTCTACATCACTTTTCCCACCGAACTGGGCACACTCTACACGGCCAGAGAACTCGACAGCGTGTATCAGGTGTGCCGCAAATACGACCTGCCACTCTACGTAGACGGTGCCCGATTGGGCTACGGGCTCATGGCTGAGGAAAACGACATCACCCTGCCCTATCTGGCCAAGCACTGCGATGCGTTCTACATCGGCGGCACCAAGGTAGGTGCGCTCTGCGGAGAAGCCGTGGTTTTCACCCACAACAATGCTCATCCGCACTTTTTCAACATCATCAAGCAGCACGGGGCATTGGTGGCCAAGGGGCGCACCATCGGTCTGCAGTTTGACGCGCTCTTTACCGACAATCTATATTTCGACATCTCGCGGCATGCCATCAAGATGGCCATGAAGATGAAAAAGATTTTCAAGAAGAAGGGATATCGGTTTCTGATCGACTCGCCCACCAACCAGCAGTTTGTCATTCTCCACAACGACGAGATGGCTCGCCTGGCCAAACACGTGCATTTCACGGTGTGGGGCAAGTATGACAGGAGTCACACCAGCTGCCGATTCGTGACCAGTTGGGCCACGACAGAAGAAGAAGTGGAGGAACTAAGGACAATTGTGATGTCGGAAGAGGAAACCGACAGGAGCTGAAGAAGCATGTGAAGGGGACACTGGAACTTGACTGACGTAGGTTTTCTCGCCCTCGTAGGTGTTCGCCCTGAGCCGGATGACTGCCCCTTGCCATGCGTTGGCCAGGGGCATGCTCATGTAACCACGAACCGTGTAGTATTCCGGAATACCGTTTTGAGCATGGAAAATGCGGATGTCGACAGTTCGGCGACTGCCTCTGGCCGACGCATGGTTGTCAAATATCAAACCCATTTTCCGAACGATTCCTACGCTGTCGGTGCGCCCTGCCTTCACCGCAAAGGCGATGTTGAAGAATCCTCCGCTTACCCAGGTAGACTCTATGGTAAGCGGATCGGTAGGCACGGTGATGCCCGGAGAGAGCCGAGCCGGAGGTGTGACAATGACAGGGGCGGACGATAGATAACGATTGGTGGAGACATCATAATAGACCAATGCCCGGTACACGCTGTCGGCCTTGGTTGCCCAGCTCGCCGTCCAGGGGGCTTCAAACACCACGGATTCTCCCCCATCGGTCAACATGTGGTTGATTTTGCCTGAGGATGACGTGTGAACCATGGCAAAATCTGCCCGCAAATAGGAGTAGTGACCGTCGCCCGACTCGTATTCGTCAACCGTACACGCTCCCAACGCCCATGCGAGAGCTATCATCACAAACAGGGAAGACCAGGTTTTCAATTCTTAATTCAAAATTCTTAATTCTTAATTCTTAACTCTTAATTTATCATTGGGCACGCACACTTGTGTTACCCACCATGCACCGATGGTCACACCGCGTGGCCAATTAAACATGATTCTTGATTCATTAAACAATAGATCAATCAAACTGATTCTCCACGATGTCGCTCAACACATCCTTGATGTCGAGTCCTGCGGCACGCACCTGCTGCGGAATAAAGCTCGTTTCGGTCATGCCCGGCGTGGTGTTGATTTCCAACATATTGATCTTATCGTTGCCCTCGTCATCCTTTGATATAATGTAATCAATGCGGATGATGCCGTTGCAGCGCAGGATGTCGTAGATGCGACTGGTCTCCTCAGCCACTCTCTTGGTGGTTTCCGGTGACAGGCGCGCCGGGGTTATCTCCTTCACCTGCCCATTATATTTGGCATCGTAATCAAAAAATTCGTTCTTTGTCACCACCTCGGTAGCCGGAAATACCACGGATTTCTCTCGTGTCTTATAGCATCCCACCGAGATTTCGGTTCCCTCGAGAAAGCCTTCGATCATCACCTCATCACTTTCCATGAAAGCTGTGCGCAACGCCGGAGCCAGTTGGTCGGCACATTTCACCTTGGAAACGCCGAAACTCGACCCATTGGCAGACGGCTTGACAAAGACGGGCATGCCCAACCGAGCCTCCACGGCAGCCTCGTCGTAGGCCTCGTCGCGCCGAAGTAGGATGCTGTCGGCCACGTTCACACCGAATGCACGAAGGTAGTTGTTGAGCACATACTTATCGAATGTCATCGACTCCACGAGGACTCCGCTTGTGGAATAGGGCAGATGGATCAGGTCGAAATATCCCTGCATGATGCCGTTCTCGCCCGGCGTGCCATGGATGGTGATGTAGGCATAATCGAACACGACAGCCTTGCCGTCCTGTCCGATGAACGAAAAGTCGTTGCGGTCTATCTTGGCTATATCACCATCATCGAAGGCCACGTGCCAGTCCTGCCCTCTCACATCGACAATATAGATGTTGTAGCGGTCCTTGTCAAAAAAGGAATAGAGTCCCTGTGCAGAGCGAATGGAGACATCATGCTCTGGGGAGTCGCCGCCACAAACGATGGCAATGTTTCTCTTTAAATCTTTCATAAGTTATAGCGTTTTGTTCTTTTGGGTCATATTCATGTATCAGGACATTCATCCTGCAAAGGTGTCCTGTGTCGTTCCCTTGACATAGGTTCTCCATTTACTTATCAATGCCGCGAAATCGGCAGGCCATTCCGAGTCGAAATCCATCTGTTCGCCCGTGCGGGGGTGTACAAAGCCGAGTGTCTTGGCATGCAAAGCCTGGCGCGGACAGAGCTTGAAACAATTCTGGACAAAGGCCTTGTACGTGGTGCTGCGCTGCCCGCGCAAGATCTCGCAGCCCCCATATCGCTCATCGCAGAACAGCGGATGGCCCATGTGTTTCATGTGGGCGCGAATCTGATGCGTGCGCCCCGTTTCGAGCACGCATTGCACAAGGGTCACATATCCGAACCGCTCCAGCACCCGATAATGGGTGACGGCCGCCTTGCCAATGCCCGAATCCGGGGGAAACACCTTCATGCGCAGCCGATCTTTGGGGTCACGACCGATATTGCCCTCGATTCTTCCCTCGTCGGCCACAGGGTTACCCCATACCAATGCATGGTAGGAGCGGTGTGTGGTCTTGTTGTAGAACTGCTTGCCCAATGCGGTCTTCGCATCGGCAGTCTTGGCCACGACGAGCAGCCCACTGGTGTCCTTGTCAATGCGATGCACCAATCCCACATTGGGATCGTTGGGATCAAAGGTGTCCAAATCGCGCAGATGCCAGGCCACGGCATTGATCAGCGTACCGTTAAAGTTGCCTGCTCCGGGATGCACCACCATGCCCGCTTTTTTGTTTACCACCATGAGATCACGGTCCTCATAGACAATGTCGAGTGGGATATCTTCGGCGTGGATCGTTGAATCGTGCTTCGGGCGACCAAGCATGAGGGTGATGACATCAAGCGGACGAACTTTATAGTTGCTCTTCACGGGCCTGTCGTTCACAAAAATACACCCTGCATCGGCAGCCGTCTGTATGCGGTTGCGACTGGAATGCTGCATTCGCTCAGCCAGAAACTTGTCTATGCGCAGCGGAGCCTGACCAGCATCCACCTGCACTTTCCAGTGCTCATAGAGCTGACCATCGACAGGAGCACGCTCCAGCGTGTCGTTCTCCAAGTCTTCATCTTCACCGAAGAAGTCAAGTTCTTCTGCTGCGTCTGTCATGGTTGGGTTGTTTCGGATTTAGGCACAGGATTTGGGCTGGGTCTCGTAGCTTTGGGTTGAGCTGTCTCTGCATGCGGCTTGGCCTCCCTCGCATTCGGCGAAGTCGTCTCGTAGGGTGTCTTCTCACGCTCGGTCGGCGACTCGGTTACCTCCTCGAAACCATCTGCCTCGTTGCTCTCGACAAAATCATCTTCAAAGGGATAAACCGGGTCGACATAGTTCACCGAATCACTGGCATCACGAATACCATTGCCCACCTGGATCGTCAGCTTGGCATCCACGGGAATACGGTCGCCATACACCACGTGCTTGCCATTCATCAGCACGCCGTACACCCAGTCTTTCTCACCCGTTACGAACTGGGGAGCGTTCAACTTGAATCCCATGGCCGTGAGTTTGGCCATGGCTTCGCGCATCGAACTGTTGTCTACAATATCGGGTAACTTGATGGTAGGCGACTCCGTGGCATTGATGGTCACATAGATAACGTGCCCCGATTTCACGCGTTCTCCTGCCGCGGGTGACTGCTCGAGCACGCATCCCGGAGGCAACTCCCTCACGTAACCCGTGTCGGCAACCTCTATTCTTAAACGAAGATGGTCTGCGATTCGCTCCGCTCCGGCAATATTCTTGTGCAAAAGTTTCGGGATGGCTATCGACTCGCCATGATGGGTATAGAGGTCCAAACCGTACTTGGCTCCCACGACAAGCAGCAGCACCGTGAGCGCCATGGCCATCAGATTGCCCCACAGCGACCAATTCCTGAACTTGCCAAAGAATTCCGATATTGTCATCTACATGATATTTATCTGTCAAAACAGCACATGCCAAAAGCCTACAAGTCAACTTGATTTGCTCAGGCAAGGCTTGATTTCTGCAAAGATAATGCAAATCCGTCTAACAGCAAAGGACAGACCCTATTTTTTAAAGGAATGATGAGCGTCATCAGGATTCAAATCGGGATAACCCGCCTGCTACGCTTGCGCGGGCATCCTCGTCCTGACGACCGACGTTATTGACCGGCACGGGGCTCCTTTTTGGCCAAAAGCATCACCTGATAAACAAAGTCGGTGATCCACTTTTGGGAGAAACCCAACCGCTGGTTATACTTGCGAATGCCCATCACCGACTTGATGACACCCGCATCGCTGAAGTTGTTTTTCGTAAAGATGTCGTCCACGGTCTTCTCCGTCATGGTGTATAGGGCCTTCTTGAAAATGGAAGGTATGCGCAACTTGAACTTCATGAGGTTGCTGATAACCATCATCAATTCCTGCGAAAAATTCTGAAACTGTATCAGGTAAACCTGAGCGTCGGTTATCTTCTTGCAGTTCTTGCGCACACTCTGGTCTATCTCTTTAAAAAAATTGTCGTCGCAAGCATAGATTTCCTTCATCATCTTCTTGCAATGTGCCATCTCCCCCACGCCGAGCTTGTTGTTGCGGGTGGGCACGCGCAGTGTGGTCTTGAACATCCTGAGGTCGGGCAGCATAGCCAGGTTGGTAATGCCCAGTCGGGCGGCAAGCGCAGCCTGGAAGTATACACGCACCAAGGTCATGTAGTCTTGCATGCCACCGGTCTTTTCTTCCTGCGATTTATTTCTGAATAATTTTGATAATATTCCCATTCTTATTCCTTGTTTACAAACAAATGATACGGTTTGAATGGTTGCAAAATTAACACAATATCATGACAATCCAAAATTATTTCCCGATTTCCGCATTTTCTCTTGAATCGCACCGTAGCTGTGCAATTGCATTCCTCACAGCAGGTTGACCAACGAGGAATACTTCAGGATGGCTCTCGACTGACTTAAAAGGCGATAAAACTCGCGGGCGGAGTTCTTCACATAGGCCTGCCTGAGCTGGTGGATACATCCTTCCATGCCATCGTTGGCAATCTGTATGGGTATGGCCACCAGTCCGTCCTCGTCGTGGATGGAGGCCTCGGCCAGCACGGTGATGAGCTTACTCTGCCTAACGAGCTTCAACAAGATGCTCACATCGTTCAACTCGATTCTCACCTTGGGGTGCCCGGCCATGCCTATCGTTTCGTCAAACGTGTTGCGGGCCTGCAATCCACGCGCCGGAAGGGCCAGGTCATACATCATCAGGTCATCGGTTGTGATCGACTTCCGCTTGGCCAGCGGATGGGTGTCGCTCACCACCACCGACAGCCGGTTACCAAACAAGACGTGACTCTCGATCTTGTCGTTCATGACCGTTGGCTTGAACGCGAGCACAAAGTCCACCTCCCGCTGCTGTAGCATGTCCATCAGCTCGCCCATCGTCTTGTAATACACGTTCAGCCTCACGTTGGGATAGCGCTTCATAAACTCCAGTACGGTTTCGGTGAGCAACGGACTGAAGGAGAACGTCACGCCAATGTTGAGCTCGCCGGCCAGCATGTTTTTCAAATCTTCCATTTTCTGCACGCAGGCGTCGGCTTCGTTCACCACGCATCGCGCATAGCGGCGCAGCTGCATCCCGGCCTCGGTGAGCGATACTCCATGACTGTTCCGGTCGAACAGCACGGTATCAAATTCCTGCTCCAACTGCCTGATTTGCTGCGAAAGTGTACTCTGGGTAATAAACAATGCCTTCGAAGCTTCCGAAAAGTTCAGAAGCTCCGCCAATTTAAGAAAATACCTGATCTGCCTTAACTCCATAGTCACAACCGTCATCAATACATATTACGGGTCACGCGATAAGACATCCTGCTGAGAATAAAGATGGGCAAGGTGACGCCCAGCACCATTCCGAGAATATCAAACACACAGGTGAACCCATTGGATGTGCAAAGGTACAAATAATGGTTGAATAACTCCTCGTCCTGCGTAGACAAACACATCACCATTCCTTCCACCGTGCGATAGGCATACATCCCGGGAATCATGGGGAGCAACGAAGGAAACGAAAAGGTTTCGGGCGGGCACTTGGCCTTATTGGCCAACCCTACGGCCATAAAACCGATGACCAATGCTGCCACAAAACTGGCTACAATCAGGCTCTCCTGGTGATAGCCATTGTTCATCAGAACATATCTCACCCCATGCCCCGTGCCGGATATGAGTGCGCAATAGGGATAGGCGTTGCGTGGTGGATTGCTGATGCTCGCAAAACCTATACCGGCCAACGCGCCAAAGAAAGCATCCTGTAAAATACTAAGAATAAACATCATGATGATAACACTTCTTTTTCAATTGTCGCCGCGATGATTCTCACACGGCCTCTTGCCTGACTTATAACAGTCCCATTTAAAACATGCGGAGATTCATCAACAGGATGCCCGCAGCCAGTCCCACGGACAAACAGAATGTCAGTATCATGGCATTCATAAATCGGCTGAAGGACACGAGATACTGTCCTCGAATCATATCGCTGATGCTGTTGATATAGGGGATGCCCGGAATGAGATAAAGCACAGATGTGCCCAGAGCCACCTCGGGTGTGGAACCCAAGTCAAACACATAGCCTGCCGCACCGATCACCGCTGAGAAAAAGGCACACAGGATAAACACCACCTTGTCATCGATGTGCTCGTCGAGCAGCACTTGCTTGAAACGAAAGCCCGCAAACGTGGCCACAAACACAACGGTCATGGCCACCCCGTCGCCTCCAAACAGCCGGCAGAACGACATGTTGGCCAGCGAGGCCAGCAGCAACACGAGCCATTTGTTGGTGGGCGGCGCCGAGATGATACGGTCAAACTCGCGCTGTGCCCCCTCCTGAGTCACCCGCCCATCGGCGATGTTCCAACTCAGCTTGCTCAGTTGTGTGTTTTTGTAGAAACTGATACCCGTATGGGGCACCTTTTTAATATATACCTGCGTCTGACCCGTATTAGTGTCAGTATGGGTGAGATGAATACTTCCCGGCATGATCATCAGCTCGAGATTCAGATTCCACGCCCCCACCATACGGTTCACGTTTTTCTCAATACGTGTGCATGTGGCCCCACAGCCATAGAGCCAAGCTGCGTAATCGGCCAAAAACAGGCACGCATGAACAGGATTCAAGGTGTTCACCGGCATACAATTAGTCTTCCCAGTCATACATATCATACTCATCGGAGATCTCAAAAATCTTTTTGTTGCCTGCGTGCTTGCGCATTTTCACAGCCTCGTGTAAAACGAAAAACACAAAAAGAACAATGACTACTGCACTCCAAATAACGGCTTGACTTCCCATAATAACTTTGAATTTAATTTTTATTGTTTTGACACTGCAAAGTTACGCCAGTCGTCACAACACACATCGCCTTGGCTACGCAATGTTCCTATACCTGCAATCGCCAAAGCCCCTACCCCGAAAAGCGCTCTTCCCCTCCCCCATGTCCTTTCTGCCTTGGCGCATGTCCACCGCGCGCATCTCCGCGCCAACTCGCTCTCCTCCTCGCTATCAAGCCGATACGTCAACTTTCAACTCATGCTTGATATCGAAAACCAACCCGTCGTCCTTCCGCTCCCCCTGCCCGCCGCCTTACCTTACAATCAAAATTGCAACCTCCGGCTGTTGCAATTATAGATAGCAGCGATTGGGGAAGAGAAGAATGAAGAAAGAAGAGATAAGAGTTAAGAGGGAAGAGTGAAGAATCAGCGCGCAGCCAATTATGAATTATGACGAGTTGATGAGCTTGCGAATAATTATGAATTAGCAACGCGCAGCCAAATTGTGAATTAAGAATTATGAATTTTGAATTGAAAACTCCTCCGCACCGCTATGCGGTATCTTAGAATATACGGAGAATATCTTTTTTAAACAAAAAGGCTCATCGCAAAATATATTTGCGTTTGCTGCGCAAACAATATAAGAATATCACCAATACCTCTGCCTATCCGAGCCTAAATCGTTACAATTCGTAGGGGCGTGATTTATCACGCTCCGCCACAAAACACGAATGATGCCAAACGCAATCGGAGCGTGATGAATCACGCCCCTACGTGTGGCAACGAATTTGAATTACACCGCGCAGCCAAATTATGAATTATGAATTTTGAATTATGAATTAAAAAAAAAGTTTGGGAGGGAAACGATCAGTTTCCCTCCCAAACTTTTTTGTCATGGCTTCCGCCCGCGGGCTTTACCACCCATAGGTACCAAATGTTTCTGAGTCATCCCAGGTATTTTCTTCGTCCCACGAGTCGAAATCGCCCTGCCACTTCTTTCCATTGGCATCAAGGGCTCCAGGACTGTCTATTGGTATTTCGATAGCACTTCCCATTATAAGGTTGCTTGTAGCCATTTTAATGATTTCGGTGCGTGGCGAGAGGTAGGTGCGCCTGTCGCCGGCAGCGTTGCTTATATTCTTATCTTGTCTATTCATTTTATTTCGTCTTTAATGTTTTCTTACCCTTCATGATATATATGCCCGATGGCAGACTGTCGAAGTTGGTGCCTACATAGCGACCGTCCATGGTGTATATGCGCTGTACGTCTTGTTGTGCATCGGCATCTGTTGTCACATTACTAATGCCCGTAGGCTTGCTTTCCGAAAGCACCATGAACCGCTTGGCACCTGAAGTTCCCGGGATAAGATAAACAAAACCACGGAATGGAGGTATAGGATAACCTTCAGGCTTACCATTCTTCATTTGTCTCCATACATCAATCTCCTTCTTTCCTTCTATGGTATTCTTCTCTGCTATGTCCAGCACATAAGGTTGTTTATTATAATCTTCACCATAAATCTCAAAAGGAAACTTTTCAGTACTGCCACGGAAACTGAAGGACTGCCCAGGCTTGGTGGCGTCGAAGCCAATAGGCTTTAAACGTCCTCCTGCTCTTTCAAACTTATCAGTTGGTGACTTAGCTATATCCACGTTGTTTGCCGTAAATGCCTTAGAGTTAGAGTTGTTGCTGTTTGCATTCGTGATGCGCAGGAGATAAGGTTTGTTTGCCTCGAGCGTGCTGCCTTTTTCTATTGGCTGGAAAACATAGAATTCTGTACCTGAATCTAATGGGTAACCGTTAGGATAATCTGGAAAGTTTTCTAGGTCTGGCTCGTATGTGAAATAATCTTTATTGTACTGATAGTCCAACTTGTATGCGCTTATGCCGTCTGGTAATTTCACAGCGTATGGCAGGAAAATGGTGAAGCAGTGCTTGCCATCAGCAAACTTAGAGAAGTCGCGGTAAGAGGTCAGTGAGTTGTTATCTTCATTATAAAGGTAAAAATCTAATGGTTTATTATTGTACCCACGCGGTATATTGACTTTTTTAGTAGTCATATTGCATTTGTTGTAAACCGCTTGACTTGCTTTGATAACATAAGGGAACTCATATTCTGCACGATCCTGCAAGCTCAGCTTGGTACATGTACCGTCAAACTTGACAAAGTTCACGTCCTGACCTGCTGCAAAGGTGATGTCCGCTGCATCGGGAAGATAAACAACGGTGTGAGTTGGCAATCCTGCCGTGATAGTCTTGTTCGGATTGGTATCGGTGTTAAATGCTCGCGACAAATTTTTGAGGTAGTCTTCATTGCCAGATACCTGTTTCATGTTTCGCATGTCTATATATTCCAATCCAGGACAGCCTTCAAGAATTCCCGCACCAATCTTGCAGTTGGCACTGCCCTTCAAGGTAAATCCTGTCAGGTTGCTATTTCCTGCAAAGGCACCATCGCCTACTTCCTCAACTTGCTCTCCAATTACAAAATCACCTGACATAACGCCATTTTCGAAAGCCCTTGCGCCTATTTTCGTTACTACAGACAAGTCGTTGAAACTTTTGATACCCGTTTTTGCGAAAGCTCTTTCGTCTATGGAAGTCACAGAAGAAGGAATGACAAATGGATCTAAGCTTTCAAACGCTTTTTCAAACATGCCTGTAGGGATGGTTGTCGGACCTTCAGCCATACTTACTTTGCCGGTGAATTCTGTAAAGGATTCCACGCCCGAACGATAGTCTGTAACGGCAGGGTCGAGATTCTTATACATCGCTTTAATTGTGGCATCTGCTGTGGTTGCTTCACCAATCTTCGCTGTTGCAGGAATGGGTGTTGTTATATCAAATTTGCATCCTTTGAAAGCCTGATAGCCAACGAATGTTATATTTGAACACTCAAATTTTGACGTTGAAAAACATCCCTCAAAGGCTTGGGGACCTATGGCAGTTGAGCCTGGAATATCAATCGGCATATTTTTACTATCAAACTTCTTTACGGGGGTGGGCCTTTTTCTGGGCTTCAACTCAAAAGGCGCCAAATTGCTCTTATAGAAGGCGCGCCAACCGATGGTCTTAAGATTGGCTGGAAAATTCAATGTCATTACTCCACTCTGATAAAAAGCAGCATCCTCAATGGCTTCTATCGTTTCAGGAAGTACCATTTTTGTGATTCTTCTTTCATTGATGAATGCATTGGAGCCGATGGCTGTGACTGTCCAGTCCTTGCCATTATAGTTGACCTTTTCTGGAATAGTAATGGTGTAAATCTCTCCTGAATATAATTCGTAAGCACGTTCGTCTTTTATTGTTCGAACTTTATTGCCATTCATCACTGCATCTATCTCCAGCGTACTGTTGTAGCCGTGCAAATCGGGAGCGATAGTGAGATTATCCTCGGCACTTGTTGGCTCTAATCTTTTGGCTTCTGGAGTTGCCGCCCTTTCGCTTGCGTATGTCACTTTCACTGTATGGTTCGTGGCATCCACCACCTCATACCAAAGGATATCGACTTGGAACCTTTCGCCCACGTTCTGCGCGGTGATAGGCAGAGCTGTTATCATCAGCAACACAAACGCAAACCATGCGCTGCGAAGCTTTGTCTTGTTGTTGTATTCTTTTCTCATAAACTTAAATAATAATTATGTTGTTGTATTTTATACAGTTGGATAGTGCGCTCACGATGCTACACATGACTTACAGCATAAGTCATGTGTACGAATTTATGCCCGCCAAAAGGGTAAAGGGCAGTGCGCGGAACATGTTTTTGTGAACTAAAGTGAAGAAATCGGGACGAGTAGCAACGTTTCTTAACGCTACCACGTCAACATGCGCATCATGTTGTCTGCGTGCAAATACCTGTGTAAGACCTATTTGATGCATTCCCTGATTAATTTTCATAATTCGAGACAAAGATACGCTAAAGTATTGACCCAACAAAACTTTTCCCTGCTTTTTTTTCGTTCATTTAACCTATAACCTAATTCACAATTATTCGCAAGCTCATCAACTCGTCACAATTTTCAATTCACAATTAGCTGGCGCGGTGTAATTCAGAAATCGTAGGGGCGTGATTCATCACGCTCCGCTTGCGTTTGGCTTCACTCGTATGTGAGGCGGAACGTGATAAATCACGCCCCTACGAAATGTAATGATTTAGACCCGGATAGACAGAGGTATTGGTGATATTCTAATATTGTTTGCGCAGCAAACGCAAATATATTTTGCGATGAGCTCTTTGTCCATGAAAAGATATTCTCCAGATATTCTAAGATTCGGCGAAGCCGAGAGGAGGTTATAATTCATAATTCACAATTCATAATTCATAATTGGCTGCGCGCTGATACTTCACTCTTCTCTCTTAACTCTTCATTCTTCCCTCTTTGCTGCTTCTCAAAAATGTAAAATCGTATGACAAAAAAACCGGTGATGACTTTCAGGTCATCCAGCGAAAAATGCGCCATGTTTCTGCGGTAAAAACCAACCTGGATGAGTGGAAAACCTCAAGTGTGTTGTGATTGATACGCAATGATGATGCGACTTGGACTTGAAGGCCACGCGGCGAAGGCTCAATCATCGGATGAATAAGCTTTAACCGTACTGCGATTCGATAGTCAATCGCAGATGTTGAAACGGATGCCACGAAGGGCGGCTTACTAAACGGCTGATTGTTAGGGCACTACGAATTACGCGAATTTCTCGAATTTCGGAGCGGAGAGGGTGGTGTTTTCAAATAATCGAAAAATAGAGGGGTGGTTGTCAAAAAAACAAACCTCATATTTGTTTCAAAATTGGGGTCGCAAGGGATTAAAAAAAGTGTTCTCGATGGAAACAGGATATCCTGTTTCCGCCGAGAACACATGGAGAAGTATGAGCACTTTGGGCTTAGAGTCGTATTTTGATATTTAGGGGTTTTCCGTTCTGGTCAAGCCATGAGACGATAACCATTTGCCTGGCCATACCCTCGAGGGATATCCGGTTGGCGCCTGTCCTGACCCGTCGCTCTGTCAACAATCTTCCATCGGCCGAGATGACGCGTAGGGTTCCTTCGTGCACCGCATCAAGGGAGAGCGTGCGGGTCGCAGCATCGTATTGCCAACTGCTCTGCTGCTCAGTTGACCTGATACCAGTTGTCGAGAGCGCCAAGGTGTTGTCCTGCCATCCCTTGGCCTTAATGACAACCACAGACGCGTTGCTGCCAAGCTCCGGCGCACTAATGACGAGGTGCCCATTGTCTATGGAGTAACTGCCGACGGGCATCTCTCTGCCGTCCACCAAGATACTGCTGATCGAGTCTCGCCATGCCTTGCTGTCCTCAAAGCTCATGGCTATCCGTCCATCGTTGTACGACTCTAATGTCAACAGTGGTGCTTTCGCAATGGACAGATGGATGGTGTTTGAAACCGCATCATAACTGTCGTTGATGTAGAGAGACACGTCATAGTTGCCTACGGGGAGCTTGCCTGCGGGGATCGTAATCGTACCATCAGTGGCACTGTAGGTGTAGAAAAAGCCGTCGAGTTCGTCAATTCCCACCTGCTTTCCCTCACGGTAGAAACCGATCCAGTCTTTCGGCGTACCTGGTCCGTCGGCATAGTCTATTTTGATGTCATCGCCGGGCAAGTAGTTGTCCTTGTGCGATGCAACAGAGGATATCTCGCTGCCCACTGAGAAGTACTGCCGTTCAAACGGCTCGAAATATTTGCCACGGCTGAAATAGGAGATGAAATAATATCCCTTGGGCAGACTGTAGGCAAAGCCACTGCCGGTAGCGAGCGTGATGAGTCCGTCGGACACTCCCCGGTCAACGTATGACCACGAGTCGCTCAGGTCCGTTCCGTTGCCCGGCGTTTCGCCCATTCTGTAGACGCCAAACCAGTCGTCTCTCAGAGCGGGTGCATTCGTATAGGTCACACGAACAGGTTCTCCTTCTTTATAGACCTTCTTGTCGATGTTGTATTTCAGCTCTGCGCCCACAAAGAATTTGATTCTTGGCGCAGCCTCCTTATATCCTCCGTCCCGGAACAACACCGCGAAATACTCATCGGCACTGGACAGGGTAAACTTCAGCGTGCCGCTCACACCTGTGGTATACGCCCATGTAACAGACGGGATGGGACCGGGCACCTGACCCTTGCGGAAAATCCCTATCCAGGCATTCTTGCCCACCGGCGCATAGTTGTAGCTCACGGTGAATTCCTGGCCCACATCAACGCGCTTCACATCCATCGTGATCACGGGGTCGCCATCGATGCTACCCTTGACCGTGAATTTCTGAACGTCGGACCATTCAGACCACTCCAGGTTTGCATCGCGGTAGCGCACCCGGACATAGTTCACGCCGTTCTTAATGCCATTCTCCGGAATGGTGAGCTGTGTGATGTCCACGTTTTCGTTGATATCGAGGGGGATGTGGAGCGGCGAATGGGTGGAACCGTAGAGGTTTTCTACGTCGCGGATGTTGTCAACGACAATCGACGAGAAGTCCTCGGTTGTGGAGATTTGATATTCCACGGTGTTGAGCGAGTCCTTTCCCGCTGAAACATATGGACTTCCCTTGAACGTATAGGGCAGCGTTACCGTCTCGTCTACAGGTGCCAGGCTGGGCTTTTGTGGCGCAGGCTGACCGTACTGACGATGGAACGTATCAATAAGGAGATTATCCCTCACGATATCCTTGTTGCCGATGGCGTAACATTCTGCCGTCATCTTTGGCTCATCGTCGTAGGTAAACTCCAATATCTGGTAGCCCCAATAGTCGATGGTCTTCTGCACATCGTCAAAATCTTGCTCAGACGACATTCCCCAGAGTTGGTTCCAGGATGCTCCGCCGTTGATGATGTGGTAGAGCGGCGCCTCCGGCTTCTGTCCGCGATGATAGAGGTGATGATGCCCGCCAAAGTTAAGCACGTGTTTGCCCGTGGTGTTCAGGATGGGCACAGCCTCGTTGCGCACCCATGCAGAGATGTCGCCGATGTATTGTTCTGCCTGAATGGGTCTGTGGTTCACGCTGATGATGAAGTCCACCGTTTCGTCAGCCTTGGCCTCATCAGCCACCTTTTTCACCCAGGACTTTTGCGCGTTTCCGGCGTGCTCAGTGCTCAGGCATACAAAAAGCACCCGTCCGACCTGATAGGCATAGTAATTCTCCGTGCCGCTTGTTACTCCCCGATACGAAAGATTCTCGTAGTGATAGTGTGCCGCATAGTTTTTCATGCCTGGGTCGCTATAGGTCTCATGATTTCCCACCACCGTCATCGTGGGGAGATAGGGCGACAGGAGCTTCGACTTGTAGACATGTATTTGCTCGTATTGTTGCAGCGTGCCGGCATCCACCTGGTCGCCGACATTCATAATCATCTGTATGTTCTCGGCAACGTCGCCATAGCGTTCTTCCACCTTTCTCTTCGCAGCCTGGAAGAGCCATTCGTATCCGCTTCTCGACTTGATCTGATGATCGCCCATAAGCAGGATGCGCATTTTCTGCTTGCTGCCGATAACCGGGGGCGTGTGGAAGCGATAGGTTTCCGGCGAGCCTCCGGCAGTTATTTTATAGCTGTAGGTGGTGTTGGGCTGCAAGCCCTTGAGTTCCACCGAGTGCCAGTAGTAGTTTACACCCATTTTCTCGGCTGTTCCCTCCGCTTCCTTATCCAGTGGTTGTATGCCATAGCTCACCTTCGAGGGTTGCAGGGTGCTGGTGCGCCAGGTAACCCATACTGAATTGGCCGTCACGGTCTGCAGAACCGGTTGTGAATATTCGACGTGGTCTGGAGGAAGCACCGTGAGCCTGTGGGCCGTATAGAGTGGTCTCCCATCACGCTCGCCGGTCTGTTCATAATAGATGTCAGCCTTGGTCCGCATGGCTCCGGCGAGAAAGATTTCCTGTCCCTCGCTGATGGTATGGTCCTCGACCTTATCCACCTTTCTATAGACTTGTATGGCGTAAGAAAGTGTGTCGTTGTGCCCATCCTCAAAAAGGCGGACGGCACTCAGCTTCCCGTCCTGCGCCAGAAATGACGATTGCAACATGATGGTTCCCGTGCCTTGTCCTGACATAATTTTGAAACCATGGGGCGACAGCCACCTAACAGATCGGACACCCTCTGTCGGTACCGTGAAGTTCATCGTTTCGCTCATCCCCATCGTCTTGGTGTCGACAAGTTTTGCAGGAGCATAAGCTTGAAACCTTAACAAAACAGCGAGTAGCAGTACTACTCCTTTGTAAAATTCTCTCATCGTTGTTATTTTTAAAATTGTACTGCAAAATTATCATCACCATGTAACACTGCTATTAAGCAGTAATGACAAAGCCATGAAAAAAGCAGAAGTGATTCCGAGACAAGGATCACACGAAAGGGTTGTTCAAACAGCTGATAACAGTGTTGTCATTTCATCTTCATTCGCCTGAAACAACTTAGAAATACGTAATGTCTAAATTTGCACCGAACATCAAAAATAGGAAAAAATGAGAAAAGTATTATTTGTATTGTCAACTCTGATAGTTGCCTTCAACCTTCATACCTTTGCCGCAGGCAAGAATGGCAAAGAAGCAGAAGCTCTCCGTTTTGAATTCTACGAAGTGCTGTCGACACCTCCCTCCGAAGAGCTTCAGCATATAGAGACCGACGAAATAGAGAGCAAGCTGTCGGCCTATTTTGAAGACAAGCTGAAAGACTGTACGTTCGTGCGCGAGAATATGATACCGGGCGAGACGCTCCAGCGCACCGTGACGCGCAAGGTGAACATTTACAATGCCGTGAAAAACATTCACAAGAACCTAATGAAAGTTGTAAGGAACAACCAAAACCAAAGAAAAATGGCAAGTGAAACACTCGAAAGAGTGACAAGGGTGGCCATCTCGGCATTCTATGATGACAACAGTGAGGCGTTTGAAGAAACTCTGTACGCCAACCGCAAGGATTACAAAAAACTGATCGAGCTGTTTAACAACGTTGTATTGAAATCGTAACATCATACGAGGGCTGAAACCTCAAGGTTCAGTCCTTTTTTATTGTCTATTCATTAATTCTTAGTTTATACAGAAATGAGAAGATTATTTATGTTGCTTGGTTTTGTGGTCTGCCTGTTGTCGGGTCGGGCACAGAACGTAACCGTTACCGGGCAGATTACCGATGGGAAGGACCCCATCATCGGCGCGACCGCGCAGGTGGTGGGAACGTCTGTCAAAGCCATTACAAACATTGATGGGAATTATACCATCCAAGCTCCTGCTCGTTCCACAATACTATTTACTTACGTAGGATTTATTCCTGTGAAAAAGAAAGTGGGCAGCCAAGACCAAACGCTGAACATCAAGCTGTCGGAAGACCTGCAGCAAATGGACGAGGTGGTGGTAACCGCACTGAACATCAAGCGCAACCGACGTTCGCTCGGATACTCCACCCAACAAGTAGACAATCAGGACCTGAAAGTGGGCAATGAGACGAACGTGCTCAACCAGCTGACCGGTAAGGTGGCGGGCGTACAGATTACGGCAGGCAACAGCGGTGCAGGCAGCACCAGCCGGGTGGTGATACGCGGAGAGAGTTCACTCAGCACCAACAACCAACCACTGTTTGTTGTCGACGGCGTGCCTATCGAAAACAACAACTACTCTCTTCTTGCCGGAACACCACAGCAAATAGACTATGGTAACGGAGCCGGATCGCTGAATGCCGACGACATTGCCAGCGTAACGGTGCTGAAAGGGGCCAACGCTGCAGCTTTATATGGTTCGCGCGCTGCCAACGGGGTTATCCTGATCACAACCAAGAACGGTGGCGGCAAAGACAAATTCAAGGTAGAATTCAACAGTACCACTACTTTTGAAAACGTATCCCGACTGCCCAAATACCAAGACAAATACAGCCAGGGACTGAACGGCATATTCGAATATTGGGATGGTGCCAATGGCCGGGGTGGCCAGGATCATCAGGACATGTCATGGGGCAGGGAGATGGACGGATCGTTGGTTCCACAGTACGACTCCCCCTCTACGGGTCCCAACGGTGAACAGCTGCGTGGTGGCGACGTGCTGGCACGCAACGGGGCAGAAATCACTCCCACTCCACTTGTACCACATCCGGATAACGTGAGAGATTTCTTCGAAACCGGTGTGACGCAAAACACAAACATCGCACTCAGTGCGAACAACAACAGGGGGAGCTACCGACTCTCTTACACCAACCTCTACAGCAAGGGGGCCATCCCCAATGTGGACCTGAAGCGCAACACGTTCAGTCTCAACACAACCTACGACTTTACCGACCGCTTTCATGCCAGAGCCGTCGTAAACTATATCAATGAGCACAGCAACAACCGGCCGAGCACAGGCTATGGGCCAGAAAACCCAATGTATATGTTTGCCTGGTGTGCGCGCAACATGAATATTGATGCTGAACGCGAATATTGGCAACGGGGATACGAAGGACTGAAGCAGTTTCACACGAACAGCGGATGGAACGACAACCCCTTCCTCATCATGTATGAGAACACCAACGGCTTTGACAAAAACCGCATGTATGGCAACATCATGCTCAGCTATGACCTGCTGCCCAACCTTACGCTGACGGCACGCACGGGTATCGACTATTCCAACGAGCTGAGGCAGGGCAAGCGTGCCTACAGCACCCAGCGTTTCCCAACGGGTGCCTATAAGCGTGAAAATGTATATTTCTCGGAATGGAACAGCGACGTGCTGTTGCAATACACCACAACCCTGTCGCCCGTTCTTTCGCTGGATCTGACAGGAGGCTTGAACAGCATGGTTCAGAAAAACCGATACGATTACGGCTTTGCCAACGGACTGTCGGTACCCGGAGTCTACAATCTGGGCAACGCATCGGGCATTGTCAACTACATTGAGAGAGATTCTAAAAAGCAAATCAACAGCGTGCTTTTCACCGGGCAGCTATCCTACAAGGACATTCTCTTTCTCAACATCACGGGACGCAACGACTGGTCGAGTGCGCTTACCCGAACCGACGGGTCGGGACACAACTCCTATTTCTATCCCTCCGTCAGCCTCAGCGCGGTGCTGAGCGATATGATTAAACTTCCCAAGGCCATCAACTATTGGAACATCCGTGCAGGCTATGCAGAGGTAGGCAGTGACACCGACCCCTACCGATTGGAAAAAGCCTATGCCTATGCGACAAAATACGGATCTGTCGCCAGTATGGTGCTGCCAACAACATTGAGAGATGCCGACCTGAAGCCAGAGCGCATGCACTCCTGGGAGATTGGCAGCGACATATCGCTCCTGAACAGCAGAATAGGACTGAACCTCACTTACTACAACACACTTAACAGCAATCAGATTGTTGTGCTGCCCATTTCGGCCACCACAGGCTACACCACCCGTTATGTCAATGCCGGCGAAATACGCAATCAGGGTATCGAGGCCACGCTCTCACTCGTTCCGTTGCAGATGGGAAACTCCCTGACATGGCAAAGCAGGTTCAACTTCTCGCGCAACGTGGGCAAGGTGGAAAAGCTTGCGGAAGGCTACGACCAATATGTCTACTCCTGGAGCTCACCCTATGACGGCGTGGACTCCAAGGTCTATGCCATTGCCAAGGAGGGCGGACACATGGGCGACATCTACGGCACCGGATTCAAGCATACCGAGGATGGAAGCATCATCGTGGACAACAGTGGTCTGCCCGTGCCCGACCCGACACTCGTGAAGCTGGGCAACTACAACCCCGACTTTATCCTGGGGTGGTGGAACAAAATAACATATAAAGATTTCAACCTGCAATTCCTGTTCGACTGGCATCAGGGTGGCGAGTTCGTGAGCAGGACATACGGCATGTGTATGGAGTCGGGCGTGTTGAAAGACACAGAAGACCGACGCCCCGAAAAAATGGTTGTCGACGGTAAGGTCTATGATAAGGCCACACAATCGTACATACAGAACACCAAACAAGTGTCGCCACGCGACTATTACCGCAACCTGTATCGTCGCTTCCATGAGACGCAGTTGACATTCCCCGCAACGTTCATCAAGTTGCGCGAACTGAGCTTCGGCTACACCTTCCCGTCTGTTTGGTTCCGATCAACGCCCATCCGTCAACTCGGTGTTGATATCGTGGTTCGCAATCCCTGGATGTGGACGAAAGGACAGAACACCGTAGACCCGGAAGTTGTAGACTATAAAAACGGCAGAATCACACCGGGCGTGGAGGAAATGTCGTATCCGTCAACGCGAAGCATCGGTTTCTCTATTCACGTAACCCTCTAATTTTATAACGTATGAAACTACATATCAAAAACAGCATATCCACCCTATCCGCTGCGGTGCTTATCGTAGCGAGCACAGTAACAGGCTCGTGTACAGACGATTTTGATAACATCAACCGAGACAACAATGTTCCTACTTCAGGAAATTTCTCCTTGCAACTCAATGCGCAGCTACGCTCCATTACGTTCGGACAATTCGATTTCAACAACGGGGCCTTGCTGGCACACCAAATTGGCAAGACCAACTACAACGAGATTGCCCAGTATTCGTTTGGTACAGCGGAATATCTTTGGAACTCGCTCTACCAGAATTTGGTGAACATTGACGACATGATCAACATGGCCAAAAAACAGGAACAGCCCTCCGCCGAGGCCATCGGATATATTCTGAAAGCTTTTTGCAGCTCACAGCTGACAGACCACTGGGGCAACGTGCCCTACAGCGAGGCCATGCAAGGAAGCAAAAATGTCTATCCCAAATATGACGAACAACAAGACATCTATACCGGTGAGGAGGGTATCATCAGGTTGCTTCAACGCGCCGATGTCCTCTTGGCAACCAGCAAAGATCAGCTGCCCTCCGACATCATATACGAGGGCAACCGGATGAAGTGGCGCAAATTGGCCAATTCCCTCCGCCTGCGTTATCTCATCCGCATCAGCAATCGCATGCACGATGTCCGGGTTTTTGATGTCAAGACACAAATTGCGGACTGCATGTCGAAGCCACTGATGGAATCGAACGAAGACAACTTCCAGCTGAAGTTTCTCTCCGATGCCTCCAACAGATGTCCCATTTTCAACCTCCGTTCAGGGGAGTTCGAGGTGATACGTATGAGCAAGGAATTGGCTGATGCGATGAATGCCCACAATGACCCACGAAAGCACGTCTGGTTTCAACCTACCCCAAATTCGGCGGCCTCCGGCAAACCGATATATGACGGCGTGCCCAACGGATGCTCGAGCACAACGCTGCAAGAACTGAACATCACCCAAAACAATCTCTCGGAACTCGGAAAGATATTTACCCGCCCCGACGCAGTCTATGCGGTGGTGATGAATGCCGCCGAGGTGAAGTTTCTCCAGGCAGAAGCGATTGCACGGAAATGGGCTGTCGGTGATGCCGGAAAACTCTATACAGAGGGCATCACGCTCTCCATGAGGCAATGGCAGATTGGCGATTCAGACATCCAAAGCTATCTGAACAATCCTCAAAACAAATATCAAAGCAGCAAGTCGCTGGAGATGATTATGAAAGAGAAGTGGCTGGCCAACTTCCTCGTGGGCTACGAGGGGTGGTACGACTTTAAGCGCACAGGACTGCCCAAACAGAAAATGCCCATGGACAACCGCAATCCCGGGGGTGCAAGCCAGATTCCGTCGCGATTCTATTATCCTGAAGCCGAGCAGGCTGTGAACAAACAACAATATGACGCCGCAATACAGGCGCAAGGGGGTACTGACAATACAAATACAAAGTTATGGTGGGAATAAAACGCTTGACAGCTACATTGGCAATGGCTGGATGCTTTGCTCTTCTATCGGGCAAAGTCGTTACCGGCCACGTGAGAACAGGCAAGACACCCATGGCCGACATCATCGTTACCGACGGTCTTCACTTTACTTATACAAAAAGCGACGGGTCGTACAAATTGGATGCTCCCGAGGACGCTAAGTTTGTATATCTGATAACGCCCAAGGGATATGTGGCAGATTACTCCTCAGGCGTGCCTCAGTTTTACCAACGAATCGGGGAGGCTGAAGAAAGCCACGACTTCGAGCTGTACCCGATGAAGGGCAACAGCGACAAGACTCTCATGATAGCATCCTCCGACCCGCAGTTGGACACCGATCACGATGTTGGCCGCTTCTTCAACGAAACGCTGACAGACATGCAGCAAGTACTGAAAGAATATGCCGACCGACAGCAGGCCATGTTCGTGGCCGGCGACCTCACATGGGATGTGTATGGCAAAAACAAACTTATCAAGCAATATGCCCAAAAGTTAGGCATACCCCTTTATCCCGTGATAGGCAACCACGACTACGATAAATATGTGACACCCGGCAGCGGCGCAAACTATGCCGCTCCCTATGAAGACGACTTCGGCCCTACATACTACGCCTTTCAGTTCGGAGATACCTATTATGTAGTGCTGAACGATATCAAGTTTGAAGGCCACAAGCGATACACTTACAGCATTCAGCAAGGGCATCAGATGGAATGGCTGAAAACGTTGCTGAACGTCGTGTTCCAACAAGACAACAATGTGTTCATCGTAGCGCATGCACCTATATGCCGACCCGGGGGCACGAAACTGCTGGTAGACGGAGCTGAGGAGCTGAAAACCATGCTGGCACGCAAGCCCTTCCGCGCGAGCTTCTTTACCGGGCATACCCATATCAACGACGTGACCTATGTGGGCAATGACATCTGGGAATATAATCTTGGAACCATGTGTGGCTACTGGTGGACAAGCAACTACAGCGGCGACGGCACACCAAATGGATATAAGCTGATTCTTGCAGACGGCAAAGAGTGGCAACAGGTGTACAAGTCGACAGGCTGGCCGTTGGAAAAACAGTTTCAGATTTATAAGCCGGGGCAGATAGCCGAACGTCCCAACGCCGTATGCTGCAAGATTTGGAATTATGACTCTCGCTGGCAGCTGCGATGGTATGAGGACGGAAAGCTGATGGGTGGAATGAACCAGTTCTACAGCTTTGCACCGGAATACCTGCAGTTTTTGGACGGTCGCTTAGCCACGGCCGACTATACGCCCATACGCAGTAATCACTTCTTCTCCTGTAAGCCAAGCAATACGGCCAGGGCGATCAAAATGGAGGCAATCGACCCATACGGAAACGTGTACAAAGACTCTGTACTCCTAAAATGATAGCCTGCTGATGTCATTACGAACTGGCATATGTTTAGAGGCGTGGTAAAACCACGCCTCTAACTTTTTTTCACCAATTGCCAATTGTGACGAGTTGATGAGCTTGCGAATAATTGTGAATTGTGAATTATAAACTCCTCCACTCGGCTTCGCCGAATCTTAGAATATCTCGAGAATATCTTTTCATGGACAAAACGCTCATCGCAGAAAATCCTTACGTTTGCTACGCAAACAATATTAGAATATCTGCAAAACCTCACCGCGTTAGCCTAATTGTGAATTGAAAATTGTGAATTGTGAATTAAAATCATTCCCAGTCCGGGTTTTGGTGCAAGTTCTTGTTCTTGTATCTCTCCGCATTGGAAAAGGGATAGAAATAGAGCTTGTCTGAGAGATCGTAGGACACCAGCTTGTCTTTGGCATAAGTCATGGTGCCGTCTGACTTCTTGCGGATGTTGACCTTGTAGATGTCCTTCATCTGCTGAAGTTCTTTCCACCGGCGCAGATCCCAGAAACGATGGTCTTCGAAAGCAAATTCCACACGGCGCTCGTTCTCCAAGCGTGCCAGGAAGTCGGCCTTCGACATTCCCTTCGGAAAGGCGGGCATGTTCACGTCCTTGCGCGCCCTCACCCTATTGACTGCCTGCAAGGCACTGAGTGCATGACCGGCAGGCACCACGTCGGGGCCGTAGGCATGACAGGCGGCCTCGGCATAGTTGAGCAGTATCTCCGCATAGCGGAAGATGACCCAGTTGTGGTCGAAGCTGTTGGTGGTCTTTCCGGTTTCGAACGTCACCTGGTTGTTCAGGTATTTCTTGAGATAATATCCTGTTGTGGTGGCATTGAGCAGCGGTTGCCCGTTTTTGCCGCCAACGAACGTCTCGACGGCAACCTTTTGCGGCCATTTCATGCCGTTGTGCACGATAGTCATCTTCATGCGCGGGTCTCTGCCGGAATAGGGGTCTGCCGCGTGAGCCGGGTTGTTCCAGTCAAAGCGACTCCCGTCTTTCATCTCGTAAGCACTTACAAGGTTTTCGGTAGGACAGGTGTTACCCGATCCGTTTTTCACACCCATAGGATAGTTTGCCGCTTCGAAGCGCGTACCTTTTCCCTCTGGCCGGCACAAAATCATCTCCGGACTTTGGTTGTTGGTGGCTCCGAACAAATTCCTGTAGTTCGCATCAAGGGCATAGCCGAAGTCGGAAGCCTTGCTGATCAGCTCGTTGGAGGCCTCGGCAGCAGCTTTCCACCTGGTTTCATCGTTATCCTTGTTGAAGAGCGGACTTGCCCAATAGAGCGTGGCTCTCGATTTCAGAGCCAGTGCCACACCCTTGCTTACCCGCTGCATGTTGGCTTTGGCGCCGGGCAAGGAGGTCACCTTGTCGGGCAAGAATGTGGCCACCTCTGTACATTCGTTGATGATAAACTTAAAGATGTCCTCGACGCTGCTCGGGCTGACTTGGTTGGCCTCTTGCTTGGTCAGGGTTTTGGTGATCAACGGCACACTGCCATAGCGCTTCACCAATTCAAAATAGTAGAATGCGCGCAGGAACCGCACCTCATACTGATAGTTGAGATAACTCTTATAGGTGTCTTGGAATCCGTCGGAGTTTTTCCAATCTTCAAAAGTGAGACCCACACAATTCTCCAAATAGAAGTTGGCATCGTGTATGGCCTTGTAGTATTCGGCGAAGACATCGTCCACGGTGTAGTTGGGCGACCAAGTGCCGTTCACAAACCGCTGGATTGCTGCCGTCTGGTACACATGAACCGCATCGTCGGTGGCCGCATCGTGCATGGCTCCGGAAATACCAGACAGTCCATTGGGCAGATAGCTGTACACCTGGGTGCAGAGCTGAGAAACCCTGGAGGGCTCATAAAGCGTCTCGTTCTTGTCATAATAGGTGGACTCCCCGGTGTCCAAAAAGTCGCAACCTGCAAGGAGACTGCCGAAGCCCAAAGCTATCATCAATATTTTTATATACTTCATTGTTCTTCTTTTTTAAGGATTAAAACGTTAAGTCGAAACCAATGGCACATCTTGTCATCGAGGGATGTCCCATTCCCATATTCTCCGGGTCCATGATTTTGATGCCATCAAAGCACAGGAGGTCGTAACCCCTGACATACACCTTGGCACCGCTAACGTATTTAAGCGGTTTCAGTTGTTGGGCATTGAACTTATAATAGAGTTCGAGCGTGCGCAGCTTGAGATAGGCTCCGCTCTTCACCCACAGAGAGTTGTTGGCATAATTGTTGACAGAACCTTTGGAAGTGAGCCTCGGGTAGATGGCATTTTTGTTTTCGGGTGTCCACCGGTTGTTGTAATATTCGGTAGATATCGTTCTGTTGGAATACAGCGGATGGTAAACGCTCGGCGTGTTGGTCAGCACGCTCACATTGCCGATTCCCTGGAACAGGGCAAACGCACCAAAACCCTTGTATTCCACGTTCAAGTCCATGGAATAGTAGATTTCCGGGAATTTGCTGTAGCCCAAAGCCTGCTGGTCGAAGGCATCGATCACGCCGTCATTGTTGAGGTCCTTGTATTTCAGGTCTCCGGGGCGAACCTCGGATAGGGTTTGCTTCACTTTTCTGTTGTCAATGTCTGCCTGATCCTGGTATATTCCCTCTACGACATATCCCCGCAGCTGTCCCATTCTGCCGTTTGTCCGCCTGAGATATTCATAAGGTCTGTACTCCTCGTTTTGCTCGATGATTTTGTTTCGGACAAAGCTAAAGGTACCACCAACGGAATACTTCAAGTCGCCTGAGAAATCAGTCCAATGTATATCGGTTTCAAAGCCTCGGTTGTCTACAATCCCCGCGTTTTCCTTGGGCACGGGCAAGCCGAAGAGAGACGAAACCGTGCCGCCTGCTCCGACAAGGATGTCGGTGCGGTGGTCATAGAAATAATCCATGGCCACGGACAACTTGCCAAAGGCTCTGAGGTCGAAACCGATGTTGAATTTGTGCGACTTCTCATAGGTCAGGTCTGCAATGCCAATCTGACTTACCTTCAGGCCGGAAGCACCCTGGGGTGCCTTGCCGAAGAAGAAGTTCTCGCCCTTGCCATACATGTCGACAAACAAGTCGTTGTCAAAGTCTGCCCTTCCCGAGATGCCATAACTTGCCCTCAGCTTGAGCAGGTCGATCAGGTTGCATTTGGCAAAGCTCTCTTCTGAAATGAGCCAGCCGGCTCCGAAGGCAGGAAACACGCCCCATCTGTGCCCGGGCTTGAGAATGCTCGATGCCGTACCAGAGAGAACCACGTCGGCTATATAGCGTTGCTTGTAACTGTAGTGCGCCTGTGCAGCCATGTCTATGAACGCATACGAATTGTTTTGTCCCTTGGCCGTGAGTTTGTCCATGCTGTAGTTGAGCATGCTGCTCAGGGCGTGGTCTCCCCAACGGTTCTTGTAGTTGGCAGAAGCGTTGAAGTAGAAGTGGTTTTGAGAGGCGCCCACCGAGTGGCTTGCGCTCAGTGCGGTTTCGTTGCGCAGGTTCTTGAAAGAAAGTTCCTTCTTTTCCCAGTCATACGTGGTTTGCTCATAGCCATACTTTCGCGCGTTGGAGTCCCAGTATGAGGCACTGTTGTCCAGTCCTACGCTCACGCTGGCAGACAGGCCTTGGAGTATCGCGTCCAAACGACGCGTGAGAGTCATGTCGGCATAGAAGTTGCGCCTTTGCGACCGCGCGTATCCAGTGCCCGAGATCATGGCCACGGGGTTGTTTTCGAAGTCGGTGGTTCCCGCCCAAATGTTGCGTCCGTTTTTGATTGGGAAGGCTCCGGCGGGCACGGTGTACAATGCCTGGAAGATGTCGCGCACAGGGGCATTGGGTCTGTTGTGCTCGGAGAATGTGCCAAAGAGGTTGAGCTTCACCTGCGTATTCTTCGTCAACTCGATATCGAGATTGGTTCGGATATTGAGCTTCGAATATTTAAACTGTGTGGAATAGCCGTCGTTGTCAGACGTGGGCTTCAATATACCGTTGTCGTTCAGATAGTTCAGCTGTGTGAAATATTTCACATAGCGACCTCCGCCCGTTACCGAGAACACGGCATTGTTGCCGTTGCTGTGGTCTCTCAACGCCTCGTCCCACCAATTGACATTGGGATAGACGCTGGGGATAGAGCCATCCTTGAATGCGGCCAGCTCCCTGTCGCTGTATCTGGGGGAGAAGCCGTCGTTTTGCAAGCCCTCGTTCAGCGCCTGAGCATAAGTGTATCCATCCACCAGCTCGGGGGTTCTGAAAGGCTTGGCCATGTTGTACTCATAAGAGAAATTGATCTTGGTCTTACCCTCAACTCCTCTTTTTGTCGTAACGAGTATCACCCCGTTGGCACCACGCATGCCATACAACGCGGTCGAGGGAGCATCCTTGAGCACGGTAATCTTCTCTATCTCGTCCACGGAAATCTGTCCCAAGTCGCGCTCGAAGCCGTCGACAAGCACCAAGGGCTTCTTGGCATTGAGCGTGTTTTGACCTCTTACGTTCAGTGCTCCGTAAGTGTCCCATGAAGTGCCCTGATTCTGGCTAACCTGGAGTCCGGGAATCAAACCGTACAACACGTCGGTGGGGTTAATGCCCTTGCGGTGCGACAACGCTTTTTGGGTGGTGAAAGCCGTAGCGGTGGTTGACTCCTTGAGATCGACCGAGACGTTCTTCCCATATTCAATGGTATTGTCATTCTGCGTCAGGATGCTGTCGGCTTGCGCAGATGCCTGTACGGGCAGCAGCATCAGACTCGCTATATATATTATGTATTTCATGTTGATATTGTTTTTTTGTACTACCATCCCGGATTCTGCACGAGTCCGTATCCTTTGTTCACTTCTTTAGATGGGAAGGCGCTGAGACACATGCGCGGCTCCCAACCGCTCTTCCACCATACGCGGGAGTATTTGGTGAGCTTGAACGGCTCTATCAGATAGGCCTTGGTCTTCTTGTGCCGGTAAACATGCAGCCCGTGAAGCGGCGTTTCGAACACATCATACTTCTTCCACCTGATGAGGTCGAAGAACCTAACCTCCTCGTAAGCAAACTCGACAGCGCGTTCGTGCAACACAGCTTCCCTGAACTCTTGCTTGGTCATGCCGCTTTTCAAGCCCGGCATGCCGACACGCGCCCGCACGGCATTGATATATTTGTAGGCTTCGGGCGTTGGGCCGTCGTGATATTCGTTCAGTGCCTCGGCATAGTTCAGATACACCTCTGCCATTCTCATGATAGGCCACTGCACCGGACGACTGTAGGCTTCGTTGTTTCTGTCCAATCCCCATTTGCGGCAAGCCAATCCGGTTGCCAGACTCAGCTGGTGCATTCTGCCCTGCTTCCAGTCCTTGCCCTTGGGATAGTTGGCTTTGTCCTTGGGATTCTGGTCCACCATGTCGGCCTTTCGCCCGTTATATCTGTCACCGTCCAAGATGATGTTCTCATAAAGACGCGGGTCTCTGTTCTTAAACGGATTCTTCTTCATCTCGGCATTATTCCAGTCGAATTTGCGTCCGTCCTTCATTTCGAACATGTCGAAAAACTCCTTGGTGGGACAATAGGCTCCCCAGCGCAGGGCCTTGTCAAACTGACTGTTGTTCTTCGTGGCGAGGTATTGTCTGCGGCAGGCGATGAGCGTCTCCGTGTTACCGCGGTCGAAGTAGGCACTGGTATAGGCATTACGCTCATCACTAATGCCATTGTCACCGGCCTCCACCAACTTGTAATAACCGTTGGCGTTCAGGGCATCGAAAAAGTCCTTGCAGGCGTCGGCCGCTTGCTTCCACCTAGCCTTGTCATATCCTCCGAACCAGGTCATCTTCTTATCCGAGGCCTCTCCCTCGGCAAAGGGCTTGGCATCGTTGAACAGCGGACTGGCCACAAACAGCAGGACGCGTGTTTTCAGTGCCATGGCACCGGCCTTGGTCATCCGTCCGTCCCAGTTGTCGCGCTCGCTTTCGTCGATGTTCCATGGGAACTCCTTGCAGGCAATGGCCTCGTCGAGCAGCTTGACAATGAAGTCGACCGTCTCCTGCAAGGTTGCACGTGCGGGGAACTTGTCGTCCTCTGCCGACAGGGCATGGTCTATGATGGGCAGGGCACCATAATGCCTGAGCATGTGGGCATAGAACACAGCCACCATCATTTTGGCTTCTGCCGTCAGGCGCGACTTCTCGGCGGCGTCCATATCGGGCACCCGATCCACGTTTTGCACAAACAGCCACGCGTGTCTCACCCCGGTCCAAAAGCCGGACTGCGAGAACTGCATCTTGGTTCTGTTGGAATTCTTTCTGGTGTCGTTCTCCACGGCCGCATTATACAGGCCGGGGTAATAGGTGTTCGACAGAGCCGACCAGCCAATGTTGTCATAATTGATATCAGTCAGTCCCTCGATGGTACTCATGCACATCTGGGTCCAGAACCCCGGAGTTTCCATGCCGTAGGGCAGATACTGGTAGCTTTTCCACAGCACACGCTGTGCATATTCGGCCTTCCCAAAGATGGTATCGATGGTGACGTCTGTGCTGGGCGGCTTCTGCAGGAAGTTCTCCCCCAGTGCCAAGTCCTCGCATCCCACTGTCAGCGTCATTGCGGCAACAGCCAAAATACCATTATATAGTGTTTTCTTTAAACTTTTCATGATTCCAATTTTAAAATCCAACTCTTACTCCAAAGTTAACAATCTTAATCAGCGGATAGGCTTTTCCGTTGGGGTTGGCCTCCGGGTCGGTCACCTTGAAACTATCGAAAGTCAACAAGTTGTATCCCGACAGCGCCAGTCTGAGCGATGAGATGTGTAGCGGCCGAATCATCTTCTTGGGGAAAGAGTATCCTAATTCTATGTTCTTCAGTCGCACGTACGATGCATTTCTCAACCACAAATCTGAATTGAGATAGTTGTGTGCCTTGCTCCTGAGCGATATAGCGGGCGCTTTGGCAGCATCGCCCTTCTCGGGTGTCCACGCATCCCTCACCATGTATTTCATCAGGCTGAAATTGTTCATCTCGCCAAAGGGCACCCTATAGGTGTTGCTGAGCAATCTTGAGGTCTGGAAAGCTCCTGACAGCGTAAGGCTCAGGTCGATGCCTTTCCACGAAACTCCCATGTTCACACCGAGGGAGTAGAGCGGATAAGTGGTATAGCCGATGTCTCTCACGTCCTTGTCGTCTATCTTTCCGTCGCCGTTCAGGTCCTTGTACTTCACGTCGCCGGCCAGCGGAATATATCCGCTTCCCTGATCTGGAATACCTCCTTCCTTGCCTTTCAGCTTCTCGTAGTTGGCTACTTCCTGTTCGGTGAAGTAACCGTCGAACACATAACCGAAGTTCTGTCCCACGGGCTTTCCTGTGCGCTGCATCCATTCGTAGGGATAGGTGATTTCATCGGTAAAGACAATCTTGTTTTTCGCATACGAGAGGTTTCCGCCTACGTGATATCTCACGTCGCCAATCTTGTCCTGCCAGCGCAAGCTCACCTCGTAGCCATGGTTGTCCACCTTCCCAAGGTTCACCGTAGGCAGATCTACTGCCACATACACCGGCAGCACGCCGCGCGAGATGAGAATGTTCTTACGATGCTCTATAAAGTAGTCGAAGTTCATAGACAACCGACTTCGGAACAGCTTCAGGTCAGCTCCGTAGTTTTGCTTTACCGCCGTTTCCCATGTCACGTTCGGATTTCCGACCTTGCCCTCGGCGGCACCGGCTATTTTGGTGGTCGTTGTTGTGCCGAAGCTGTAGTTTTTCGAATTGATGATATAGGTGTCGGGCAGATAGAGGAAACGAGAGTTGTCGCTCGTGATATCGTTACCCACCTTACCGTAGGAAACTCTTACTTTGAAGTAGTCCACCACCGATTTCAGGGGCTTGAAGAAATTCTCCTCGGAGATAATCCAACCCAGCGAACCGGCTGGGAAAAGGCCGAACCGACGTCCTTTTGCAAAGTTTTCCGAGCCATTGTAGCCCATGCTGAAATCCAAAAGGTATTTGGTCATGTAATCATAGGTGGCACGCCCCACAAAACCAATATAGCCACGCGGTATGTCGGGGAAGTTGCCCGCAGGATAATATTTCATCGTCTGGTTATACATGGCCAATGCCGACACGTGATGCGGACCGAAGTCGCGCTTGTAGTTGAACGCTCCCTCAAGATACCAGTTCTTGCCCAATCCGTCTGATTCGGAATAGCCCAGTTTCTGATAGCCGTGCACAAGTTTATAGCCCACATTGCCCGTTGCATCGATGACGGGTTCATAGAGCGGCTCGCGTCCCTCGCGCCTCTTCGAAATGTTGACATCGCTATTGTAGGCGGTCTTGATATGGAAAGACAGTCCCTTGGTGAGAAAGTCCAACTTCTGCGTCAGCTTGAAGTCAAAGTTCAGCGTGTTGCGCGCCATCGTACTGTATCCCTTGCCATAATAAATATTCAGTCCGTCCTGCAAGTTGCCAATGGCAAACTGATTGGCGTTGCTCCTGACGCGCCTGCCGTCTACGAGTCCTGCGCCGCTGAAAGGCACACACTCATACAGGTCGCTAAAGATGGAACTGGTTGATTTTGTCTGTCCACTGTTGTAGTTGGGTTCACGGCGGTTGCCGAAATATCCTCCCAGGTTGACGGCCACGGATGTTGTTTTGGTCACACCCACATCTAAGTTGATGCGATAGTTGTACCGGTTATAACTGAATCCCTTGTCGTTTCGATTGTCAAACACCTTGAACAGACCGTCCTGCGTAAAGACACCCAACGACGCAAAATACTTCACCCGATCGGTACCTCCCGAGATATTCATGTTGTGCTGGGTCTGCATCGAGGCATTGCGAATCATCATGTCTGTCCAACTAATGTCGGGGTGAGTGATGGGACTGCTGTGGGTTCTGAATTTCTCGAGGTCGTCGTCCTTGAACGCGAGCATATCCTCTGCCACACCGTCATGTAATTGTGCCTTGTTATAGGCCGAAGCCCAGCCAAAGCTGTTTTCAAACTCGGGCACTCTCGACGGCATCTGGAATGCCACGGACGAGGAAAAGTTAATCCTCGGTTTATCCTTGGTTCCACGTTTTGTTGTGACCAAGATCACACCGTTGGCACCACGCACACCGAAAACGGCTGTTGCCGAAGCGTCTTTGAGCACGGTCAGGCTCTCCACCTCGTTGGGGTCTATCTGCGTGAAAGGACGCTCCACACCGTCTACAAGAATGAGGGGGCGCGACAGCGACCTACTCATCGAACCCACACCACGAATAAACAACTCCGCATTGTCGGCACCCGGCTGTCCACTGACCTGCACACTCGACAGACCAGATATCTTTCCGGCCAACGCATTGCCCATGCTGGCCACAGGCGACTTGAGAATTTCATCCTGATTGACAGAGGCCACGGCGCCCGTAACGGTAACTTTTTTGGTTGTTCCATAAGCTATCACCTGCACCTCATCAAACGACACCGCGCTTTCAGCCAATTTGACCGACAGCGTGTTGCCACCTTTGTAAACAATGGTTCGGGTTTCATAGCCCACACAGGAAATCTCGAGCTTTGCCCCCACCGGAAGTGTAAGCCTGAACACTCCGTCTACATCGGTCACGGTGGCATTCTTGGTACCAGCGACCCGCACGGTGGCTCCGATAATTGGTTCCTGGGCGTCAGAAACCGTACCTCGGACCTCGTATTGGCGAGTTTGTTGCTCGATGCTGTGACGTTCTGTTTCAAATGAATAGACATTAGAATAGGGTGACCCTGCTAAACATAATAGTAGAGTGCCACATAAAAATTCTTTTTTCTTCATTTATGACATCATTAGGTATTATAGATAAAATGTATTATATCGCTTTATAAAGACAGTAAAGATCTAAGAACGAATGCAAAATTAATGTATATGGAATGTCACAAGGTTCAATTTCGTACAAAAAAGATCAGGTTTCGTATGACGCAACAATTGTTAAAAGCAAACTAACGCTACCAAAATTGCTGAAAATTCGCTCGTTATTTCTTTCGCAAGGTATCAGGTAATATAGCACCATGCACCAATTATAATTTATACATTGTAAATTGTCAATTATCAATTGTTCATTGTAAATTGAAAATTGTGAATTGTGAATTGTGAATTATAACGCAACAATCCCTTCCTGAACACGATGTTCGGGAAGGGATTGTTGCGTTAGTCGATATTTAATTGGGCTGTCACGTCTTCATAGACGACAGCAGCCGAGGGTGCAGGGGGGTAATTACATGTTGCTCACCTGCTTGGCCACCTCGTTTTCCGGGTCAATGGCCAACATCTTGCTGGCATAGGCCTTGGCATTTTCCTTGTTCTGCTTCACGTTAAATTCGTAAACAATAAGGTAGAGGTAAGCCTGCTTGAGCATGGAAATCTCACTCTCGTTCTTATCAGCCTTTTCCTCGAGAGAAGTTGCCAGAGCCTCATAGAACGGCTTGGCTAATCCTTGCTTGCTGTCCGGATCAAGGTTGGCGTTGATCTGACCGCGCATGAAATTACCATAGTTGTTGTAGTTGGGGAAAGCCTCCATCATGCGGGCGTAAGTGTTATCAGCCTTTTTGAAAGCCTCCTCTGCACCGGCCTGGTCGCCTGCCTGAACTTTCTGCGAAGCAATAGTGGCATAAAGCGTTCCAAGGTTATCGAGGTTGTCCATCGTCGGTTGGTTGGTATCGAACGACTTCTCGAAATATTCTACAGCCTTGTCCGAATCGCCCTTCTTCAGGTAAACATCAGAAAGGTTCTTGTTGATGATGGCAATTTGCTTGCTGTTACCCTTGTTGAACTCAATGGCCTGCTCAAAAGCCTGAATGGCTTCATCCCAACGCTCTGCCTGCTGCAACACAGTACCATGGTAGATGTAGTCCTCTCCGATGAAGTGCACACTATCGCTCTTGTTGAACAAACGGTCTGCATAGTCAAGCGCCTCGGCCGTCTTTTTGAGGTCGGTATAGTTATAAAAAGCGATGCGGTTCCATCCTGAGCGACGTGGATCACGTGCCAAACCAGTCTTACAGATGTCAATACTCTTCTCGCGCTTGCCGAGCAACCAAGTGGACATGGCATAATAAGTAATATCCTCATCGCTCATTTTGGTCTTGTCAGCCACCTTATCGTAGTAGCTCTCAGCCTTCTCGTAGTTCTGTGCGATGTAGCAAACACGACCGCAGAGGGCATCCACGGGATAATCAGGGCGCTGGGTGCGAAGTTCCTCGAGATTGGCCACAGCCTCTTCCGGGCTTCGTCCGCGCAGAATCATGGCATACTTGTAATAAGCATCCGGATCCTTGGGGTCGAAATACTTGGCTTGCTGGTAGTTTTCAGCAGCCGCACCTGCATCGTCCTTCGACACGGCTATATCTCCCTTGAGGAGGAAAGCCTTGGCAAACTTGCCGTCTCTCTTCAGCGCATAGTCTGCAAACATCTCAGCATGGTCCAAGTCTTTCTGGTGCAGGAAAGCTTGACCGATAGCGACAAGCGCCTCCGGATTTTTCTTGTACTCCTTGTACCATTGCTTGACTTGGTCCTTGAGATCAGAGCCTTGTGTCTTGATAACCTTTGTTGCTTGCTCGGTGATGGCCTTGGTATCCTGAGCCATCGCTGGGGCTGCTGATCCAAATACCAGCATGCCCATCAATAGATATTTAATTGCTTTCATAATCGTTATTGTTTGTATGTTTAACTTCCAGACCTGTATTTATCTTCATAACGAATAAAAACGACGTTTGTTTCCGTTATTCAGTAACATTAACATCTCTTACATTAATGTCACCCAACACAGGCAGAAGACCTGTTTTCAAAATAATGCGCTGTCCCTTAGGACTCTCAATGAAGTGAGCGAATCCCCAAGGCAGTCCCTGACGAGGGTCGTTGAGCAATGCGTAGATTGTTCTGGTCAATGGATATTGTCCATTGTAAATATAATACTGATACGGCTTGCGGCTACTTGAAGCTGTTGCCGGATGAATACGGCTCACACCCATGACACGAATGTCCTTGTTAAACGTCAGGTTGGTGGTGTCACGCTTGTCGTTGAGCCAGTTGTTGCCAATGATCCCGATAGAACCAGGATTTTCCTCCACGTATTTGATCACCTCCTCGGTTTTATCCACAGCGGCCACATTGGGATTGCTGATGGGCTTGCCACCGAGAATAGAATCTTCTACGAAATGGACCGTACTCGACTTGGCATTATCGAATACCACGGTAATGTTGCCACGCTTGGAGCCTTTGAAAATGTCTCCCCAGGTTGTCGCCTTACCCGTCATGATGTTTTCGATATCCCTCACGGAAATAAGCGTGTCGCTGTTGTTCTTGTGTACGATAAATGCCAAAGCATCGTAGGCAAGTTTGATGGCGACAGGCCTAAAGCTCTGTCCCTGCAGGCTTTTCAGCTCAGACGGTTTAAAGTCACGGGCCGTAAAGGCCAGGAAAGTCTCACCTTTGAGCAATTTGTTTATGGCCTCGGATTCGTTGGTGTAAATCGGAGTGACTTGAGCCCCAGGATAATCCTTTTGGAAGACAAATCTCTCTTCCTCAATGATTGGACTAAAACTTTCATCAGAGACGAAACTTATTGCGCCTGATGAATACGTGTCTGTGCGTCCGTCCTTGCTCTTCTTGTTGTTGCAGGAACAAAAAAAGCATACGGAAATTGCTAATCCTACTATGAAATAAGATATTGTTTTACTCATAAGACCATGGTTACCAATATTTGAAACATACGGGTATCGCATACCTGACACGCACGGCAGAGCCGTTATGCTTGCCGGGTGTCCACTTTGGCATGCCCTTAACCACACGGATTGCCTCAAGGTCAAGCACTGGGTCGACAGAGCGGACGATCTTCACGTCGGTGATAGAACCATCGCGTTCGACAATGCATGTCACCACGGCATGTACTGGTATATCACCACATGTTCTATTTATCACCGGGTATTCAAGATTTTCAGAGATATAGCTCAACAGGGCTTTTATGCCACCGGGAAACGAAGGCATCTGATCAACAACGTCGAACACACTGTCCGTGGCATTTGTTTTTTTTAGGGCTATTGCTTTACCTTTTCCTTTTGGTTTTGCTTTGACTTTTGGTTTGTCAGGCCCAACCGTTGCACCTGGTACACGCCCAGCCACCTTGAGCGTTTCGTCTTTATCGCTGTTACCTTTTACGTCAAGCGCGCCATTAGCAGCGTCAGACTTTTTCCCGTCTTTGACAACGGGGCTAAAACTTTCATCAGAGACGAAACTAATCGCCCCTGATGAATATGTATCTGTGCGCCCATCTTTACTCTTCTTGTTGTTGCAAGAAGCGTAAAGACAAGCTACCAGTGTTAATCCTACTATTACAATGTAAGATGTGGTTCTCTTCATGAAATTAAAATATACGTTACTGCAGTCTGAATGATACAGGAACATTATACTTTACACGTACGGCAGATCCATTCTGCTTACCGGGAATCCACTTCGGCATGGACTTCACCACGCGTGTGGCCTCACGGTCGAGTGACGGGTCAACGGAACGTACAACCTTCACATCGGTGATGGAACCGTCGCGTTCAACCACGAACGATACCACAACGCGTCCCTGAACGCCATTCTCCTGAGCAACAACCGGATATTTGATGTTTTCGGAGAGGAACTTCATCAGGGCAGCAGCACCACCCGGGAATGAAGGCATCTGCTCCACCACATCGAACACCTTGTTCTCCACTTCAGGTTTCGGCTTCACGGGTTCGTCAGCTACACGCTGCGTGATCTTCATCACTTCACCGCTTTCGCTGTTACCCTTTACATCAAGGGCACCGATGGCCGTCGTAGTCTTCATCAATTCTTCCTGAGTCTTGATCTCATCCTCAGGTTTCACATCCTTGTCTTTCTTGATGACAGGTGCGGTAAACTTGATCGAAGACTTCACCTCCTTGACCACTTCCTGCTTTCTCTCAGGAATCTGGACTTCCTTACGTTTAACCTCAGCCTTTTTCTTAGGCTGGTTGAGTGTCGACAACTCTGTTACTTGCTCGTTTTTCTGATGTGCAGCCTGATACTGGTCGTATGCAGACTTTGCAACATAGATTCCGATAAACAGAGCAGCCAACAGTGCTATCACCACGATTGAATAGATGTTTCTCTTCGGGGTCGTCCTACGGAGCTTGTATGCGCCGTATTCCTTGTTCCTTCCCTCGAAGATAAGGTCTGTCCAACCGTTGGTTGTTACATCTATATTTGCCATTTGTTATCTTTTAATTCGGTTCGTTATATGCTTACATCTTGACATTATTCTTCTTCAGAAGGGTAAGGTCATCAGCGTTAAGCCTATCGATCACGTACTTACCTATGCTGCATATTTGCATTTCATCGAGAGCATCTACAAGATTCTTGTAGCTGGCATTATCTGTTGCCTTGATGATCACTGTCATGGTCTGAATCTTCCCACCATCCAGTTCTCCGGCCTTGATTTTGCTCAACTGCTTGTTGTATTCTTCGTCAGACATCTTTTTGGTGACGTCTGCCTTCTTCTTGTCGAGTTCCGCCTTAGCCTTCATCACATCCTGAACCGGTGAAGTTCCATCCTCGGTCACGTGATTATAGAGCACCGATCGGATACCCTTGGTACCCCATGTGGTCTTCTTCAGACAGTCGGGCTGTTCGGGTTTTACCAATCCGGCCACATAATAGAGTTGGTCGTCAGCCGTACAGTACATCGTAATGGTGTACGACTCCTTGGTCACCGACTTATCCTGGTCTGTCAGGTTCTTATCGTTACTCGGCATACTCAGCTCCATAGTCTGTGGCTTGGCCAGCGACGTACAGAGCATGAAGAACGTGATCAGAAGCATCATCATGTCAACCATCGGAGTGAAGTCCACGCGGACATTCATCTTCTTCTGTTTGCTTTTTCCTTGCTTTTCCATTATTCGTCCTCCACTTTCTTATATTGAGTAATCAGATAGTAACGGTTCTCGTTCATGTCCTGAAGTTCATTCATGATCGTCTTCACTACCTTGTAGGGTGTCTTCTCATCTGCCTTGATCGCAATCTTGGCATCCGGGTTGGCGTTTTTAGCTGCCTTAACCCAGATCTGGAATTCACTCATGGCTGCGTCGCCTTCTTTGCCGGGAACCGAGTCTGTCGGTATACCATAGTTCTTAATGGCTTCCGGCATCTGCGTCTTCGGCAAGTTCAGATAGTTCTGAAGGTCATTCATCGGAACGCCCCACATGGGATCATCCGTGAACTTCTCCTGTTGTTGGGGGCTTAGCGCAACGCCAAACTGCCCGGTCACGTCTTCAAGTGTTGTCACGACATCCGTGGTCTTGTCCATGCTCATGAATATCTTACCCTCGTTACTAACGAGAATATTCAGGACATTCTGCTCCGGAACCTTGATTTCGGAGACCGACCCCGGCGTGTTTACTTTTACTGGCTCCTGCTTCACGAAGGTTGAAGTCAACATGAAGAAGGTGAGCAAAAGCACCATCACGTCGGACATTGGTGTCATGTCAATCCAGACGTCGTTTTTCTTAATTTTTACTTTACCCATAGCGATAAAATTTTAAAGGGTTAGCAAAAATTAAGCCTCATCTGCGTGATTGACTTCGTATGTCTGAGCAATTGAGTAACCTACCTCGTCAAGCGCGTATGTCAGCTTGTCAATCTTGTTGGTAAAGAAGTTATATGAAATAACGGCACACCAAGATGTTGCAATACCGAATGCAGTATTAATAAGAGCCTCAGAAATACCGGCTGAAAGTTGGAGAGAGTCTCCACCACCACCGGCAGCCAGAGCCTGGAACGACTTGATCATACCCGTTACAGTACCGAGAAGACCGGTCAGTGTACCCAGTGTTACCATGGTAGCAAGAATCGGAAGGTTCATCTGCAGTGTAGGCATCTCGAGCTGTGTAGCCTCTTCGTGAGCCTGCTGGATCTTGGCAACCTTCTGGCTCTTCTTCAAGCCGGCGTTTGCACCACTTTCCATGCTCTTGTAGGCGTTCAGGGAAGCCAGAACCACGTTAGCTACAGAACCTCTCATCTTGTTGCAAAGATCTTCGGCCTTAGCAAAGTCGTTAGCCCTGAGAGCTGCCTTCACATTGGCGACAAACTTGGTAAGGTTACCCTTGCCAAATGCTGTCTTCAGCGCCAACCAGCGCTCTACAGAAAGGCAGAGAACGGTGAGCAACAAGGTGTGAATCACAGGTACAACGACACCACCCTTGAAGATAGTACCCATCATGTTGAGCGGTGCATTGGCTGTATCATTTCCCTGGAAGTTGGCGGGATCACCCAATACGAAATTAAAAATACAAACAGCTGCAATGAAACATACAACGATGATCCAGAATGCACCTCTGATTCCTGTGAAGCCTTCAGACTTCTTTCCAGCCTTGGGGGCTGCGGCTTTTTGTGTAGTTGCCATAATTTAAATTTAATTTTTAGTTGTTAATAAATTATTTGTAATATTTGTTTCAGATTTTTTCGGTTTGCTACGTATCCGCCCGTCTGCGCGACAGCCTTGTCAACACAAAAAGACAGCATAACTATTCGCAAAGATAACAACTTTTGCCTTATTGCAAGTGGGTTTACTTGTTTTTAACAAAAATTTATTGCAGTTTCCCGGTCACCTCCTTGATACGCCGCATCGCCTCGCGAATGTTGTCGTCGCTCGTGGCATAACTCATGCGGAAGCAGTCGGGTTCGCCGAAGGCGTCGCCGGCCACCGTGGCAACATGCCCTACCTCAAGCAGATACATCGAAAAGTCGGTGGAATTGTTGATCACGTACTTGCCGTTGCTCTTGCCAAAGAAAGCCGAGCATTTGGGGAAGAGGTAGAAGGCTCCTTCGGGCACATTGACCTCGAGTCCGGGAATCTCCTTGGCCAAGCTCACGATGAGGTCGCGGCGGCGTTCAAACGCACTGCGCATACGCTCCACACATTCCTGATCGGCCTTGTAGGCTTCCAGTGCAGCCATCTGACTCACATCGCAGGTGCCGCTGGTGTATTGTCCCTGCAGCTTGTTGACTCCCTTCACAATCCACTCCGGCGCTGCCACCCAGCCCAGGCGCCATCCGGTCATGGCATAGGCCTTGCTCACGCCGTTGCAGATAATGGTGCGCTCCTTCATACCGGGGCAGGCGGCGATGCTGGCCTTGGTTCCTATATAATTAATGTGTTCGTATATCTCGTCCGAGAGCACGAAGAGATCTTGGTGTGCCAACACCACGTCGGCCAGTGCCTGGAGTTCTTCCTGCGAATAAACGCTACCGGTGGGGTTGCTCGGTGAACAGAGAATGAGCATCTTGGTCTTGGGCGTGATGGCTGCCTCCAACTGCTCCGGGGTGATCTTAAAATTCTGCTCGAATCCTGCACGTATCACCACTGGCTCACCTCCCGCGAGTTTCACCATCTGCGGATAGCTCACCCAGTAGGGTGCGGGAATGACCACCTCATCGCCGGGATTCACCAAGGCGAGCACCGTGTTGCACACGCCCTGTTTGCCACCCGTACCGACAAGGATTTCGCTCGAGGCATACTCGAGGTGGTTTTCCTGCTTCAGCTTGGCGGAAATGGCATCCCTCAGCACGGGGTATCCGGGCACGGGGGAATATTTGGAATAGTTATCGTCGATGGCTTTCTTGCCAGCTTCCTTGATATGATCGGGCGTGTTGAAGTCGGGCTCACCCACGCTCATATTGATAACATCTATGCCCTGAGCTTTCATTTCGCTGCTCTTCTGCGACATCGCCAGTGTTGCCGATGGTGCGAGTCGGTTCAAGCGATCTGATAATTGTGCCATAATGATGATACTTTAAATATTCTATTCAACTGCAAAAATAGACATTTTAATTAAAAATCCACAATAATGCTTCCATTATTTTACGAATCAGGGATATTTTGTAACAGGATTGTTATTTCCCAAACGCTCGCGCGAGACAAGAACGCACTATCGTGCTTGCCCCGCCCGTTCGTCCTGCGAAAAATCCAGAAATGTTACAGGTCCCATCCGATGGCCGAAGCGCCCAGCACGGCTGCCGAACTGCCATCCAATCCACTCATCAGGAACTTGGCCTTGCCCTTGAACACCTGCAGGATGTTCGCATTATAGCTTTCCCGAATGGGCCGCATGATGAGTTCGCCGGCCTTGCTCAAGCCGCCGAAGAAGATAAAAGCCTCCGGCGACGAAAAAGCGGCGAAGTCTGCACAGGCTCTACCCAGCATTTCGCCGGTGAGGTCAAAAATTCTCTTGGCCAGGGCATCCCCCTTCTCTGCGGCAATGCTCACATCGAGCGATGTGATGTCTTCGGGTTTCATCTCGCGCAGCAGGGATTCCTCGTCAGTTGTCTCCAACAGCTCGCGGGCGGTACGGGCCACCCCCGTTGCCGAGCAATAGGCTTCCAGACAGCCCCGGCGTCCGCATCCGCACAGGCGACCGTCCTTGCGCACCATGGTCACGTGACCGAGTTCTCCCGCAAAACCGTCGCTACCGTAGACTACCTTGCCGTCGATAACAATGCCGGAGCCTACGCCCGTGCCCAGCGTGATGACGATAAAGTTCTTCATGCCGCGGGCCACGCCGTAGGTCATCTCGCCTATCGCGGCAGCGTTGGCATCATTGGTTAGCCCCACGGGAATGCCCAGTGCCTTGGAAAACATATCGGCCAGGGGCACCGTGCCGTCACGACCCCAGGAGAGGTTGGGGGCAAACTCCACAGTACCTTTATAATAGTTGCCGTTGGGCGCGCCGATACCCATGGCCTTGATTTGCTCAATGCCTCCGACTTGATCGATAATGATTTTCAGGGCATCGACCGAAGCCTTGACATAGCCCTCGGCCGTATCATAGCTCTGAGTTTTGATGGCCGTCGTGGCCTTGATGTCGCCACGGCTGTCCACAATTCCAAACACGGAGTTGGTTCCACCAAGGTCCAATCCAATGACGTAGGGTTTGAGAAGTTTCTGCTCGTCCATTATGTTTTATTTTTATAAGTTAGTCATTCGGTTTCGTTTCTGCAAAGTTAACAAAACATTTGAAATAAAGAAATGAAATGAAATTTTTTTTTCATCAGGGAAACTGCAGACGGTGATTCGTCAACTATCCTTACCTTTTTTTGATGAATTTTTCCGTACCTTCCAGCGGAAAAAGCGCCATGTTTCTGTACTGGGATTGACCGGAAATGACAACGAAATGGCGATGGGTATCTTGGGGCGGCGCGATTAAACCTCAACGGCGATGCGACGGAGACCGAACGGGAGGATGGTGAGGGCTCGACCGTGAGGCCATGGGATAGTAACCGCAAGGGGGGAAACCGGGACTGCAGAGGACGGAGATGGCAAACGGCTGAAAATGAACGGACTACGAATTTCGCAAATTTCGCGGATTTGCTGGGAGGGGACTGCTTCGTTCTAAAATCGCAAATTCTGGAGGGGGTGTTGTCAATAATTTTGGTGTGCAAAGACGGAGGAAGGGGGGTGAAAGGACTACGAATTTCACGGATTGAACGAATTTTTGAGC
>NZ_GG704780.1:955105-959932 GCF_000160535.1 Hallella bergensis DSM 17361
CAGATTGACAAAAAAACAGCTGTCAAAGACTTCCTCTTTCTCACAAGAAAGATAGACATAGATAATAATATAGTCAAAGATCCTTTTTGTAAAGGACCATTGACTATACCATCATTGGGAGACCTTTGCACAGAGGTCTCGGTCAGCTTTGAAAAGTTATTTAAAGCTGTATTTGGAATACACATCCGTGTCAGACTCTCTATGATATAGAGCCTTACAATCGTCTATGATATCCTCTGTACCAAATCCGTGAATGGCTCGGCCCATTAAGAACGAGACCGTATAGTCGTTCCAGTCTTTGCCTAATGACGATGCTTTCACCGCTCCTTCATTGAGGTACTTCCACATTTCCGCTTCACTGATGTATTGCAACCAATAACACCATTTTGCCAAGCTCACCAGTCGGCATACGTCCCAAGCATACGTGGAGGTTGTGGTCCGGACTTGAGCCAAATCCGTTTTTAGCCCGTCTGCTATCAAAGTCTGCAGCTCAATAAGTTCCTCGGAAGAACCTCTTTGAGCAAGGACTTCGTCCACTTCCGTACTCTGCTCTAAATTAAGCAGAGCGTTTAGCGTCTCCAGAGCATCTTCCCGACCATTAATGCTCCATTGTTCTTGAAGCCCGGTCTTGTACTCATTCATATTATCATCGGTGATAATACTAAGGATGTCCTCACTGCGATAACAAGACAAGATGGCTCCAAATACCAGTAACCTTTTCTTTTCCTCGGTGAGCGGTGTTTGAGGATGAGAAGCCAAAAAGGCTTTCAGGTTTTTCTTAGCAATGAGCCGAGACACGATTTCAAACACGATAAAAGCAATAATCAAGACAGCGACTATTGCCACGATGATTTTCCAGATCATACAAGTATTATTTTGAAGTTAAACATAAGTCTATTATATCATATTTCCTACTTATCCACATGCTTCCCCATCATTTCTTCTACAGAAAGACAGAATCCAATCTCTTGGTAGATTTCAAGCAATAGGTCTTCGTTTAAAGATGTTTTCCCGCTAAGGCGAAGAAATCCTTTTGGCATATTGGAGGCATAATAAAATGTATCTCCGCTAAAGGAGAGCATCAAGTCATGAGTAAAGGAACAACGAAGAGCGGTAAGTTTCTTCATCATTGCCGGGGTCAAAATCATACGGGCTTCTACCTCGTCATCGGCATATACGGTAAAGAGACGTTCAAACTCGGGGTCTTCCAAATAAACAAACTTTGCTTTATGTCTCTCCCTCAGTTTTTGTATCGTCAGAGCGAAGTAGCCCAACTTATCCTCCAAATGGTCGGGAAGCAGCATAACAAATCCTCTGCAAGTTCTTGGAAGACGGCAGTAACCAAACATTCCCCTAAAGCTGAACATCGTGCTCTCTACTTGTGCGCCCCACATCGGACTGAAAATCGCCCGATAGAGGAGCCTAAAGGATCTCCATAGTTTAGTATTCTGTTCATTTGTTGCGGTTACTCCTATATCGGCTATTGTCAATGCTTGATGCTGATTTGGGAAACTCAATGCACCGTAACTTGCCACTTGCAGAGTACCCTCCGACCTATTTGGGGTTCCGAATAGTCTGCTTGCCCGAATATCGGACACCTTTACTTCTTTTGTCGGAGAATAATTTGCATCCGGAAATAGCTGGTTGATAATTTGCCCCATTACTTTTTCCTCTTTCTGCTTCAGTACATTTAGGCATAAAGAGAACAGCGTATTGAGGACCACAAAGGTGACAAAGAATATGACGACATACGTTGCCGTTAATTGTGAGCTTTCATAATTGTCCGCATCGACGATATACCTTCCGAATATAGTGAATGCAAGCCAAAGCAGAGCCAAAGGGTAAACGGAATAAATGAGAAGCCTAACAATCTTACGCCACATAGCTATGTGGGTTAGTTGCCCTCTCATTTGTTGAGCGACAATCTTGAAGTCAATCAAGTGGTCTTCTTTCATAAATTATCCGAAAATCTCCTTGATATGAATGTCGCCCAACTCACTTTCAGGAATTTGTATCAATGCTTCTTTCCCAAGATGTTTTCTTGAAGCGATATATGAAGACGGGAACATTTCTACGGCATTGTTGTAATCCGTTACGGTTGCGTTATAAGTTCGGCGTATAGCCTGCAATTCGTTCTCCATATCCGTTATCTGATATTGGAGATAGACAAACTGCTCATTGGCTTTGAGATCCGGATTACTCTCAACAACGGCCTTAACTTGTTTGAGAAGAGCGGAGATTTCTGTCCCGTCCTTGATTTGTTCTGCTTCGGGGGCTCCGTCTGCTCGAGACCTTAGTTCGGCTATGCGGGTAAGGATTTCATTTTCGTGTCCCATATACGCTTTAAGAGATGCCACCAAATTGGGTATAAGGTCATTTCTCTGCTTGAGTGCCACACAAATGCCACTCCGGCATTGTTCCACCCTGTTTTTCTTGGCAATGAGATTATTAGAGGTGATTATACCCCAAATCAGTATAAGCACAGCTATTGCGATAAGGACACTCCCGGCAATTATTGATGCAGTCATACAAATTCGCTTGTCTCAATGATTATTTCTTAGTACTCTTGTCGTCTTCATAGTGGCGTCGTACTCTTTCCATACCCCCGAACGTTCTCCATCGGCATACTGTCCCTCTACAACCAAAATCGGATTTCCGTTGCGCAAAACTTCTTCTTTGTACGCCCCATGTAGCACGCCCATGCGATAAGTTCGTGTGACTTTGCTTTCAACGCCATCTCCCTGTTTCGTGAGTTTCCACTCGACCCCGTCTTTCTTCCCATTCATCCAACGGGTCTCAAGTATTTGAGCACCGTTTTGGCTGTCATACCGCTTCTCAAAGCCGTTTTCCACACTTTCCTGGTATTCTTTCTCCAAATCCAAACGACCGTCTTTGAAATAGGTTTTTACACAGCCATCGATTTTGCCCTTCTTCATAGGGGTAATCTTGCTGACAGTTTTGCCGTCTTGGTAGTACTCCGTGAACACCCCATTTCTTTTCCCCTGGTCATACGCTCCCGTTTCTCTCAGTACACCATCCCGATAGCGGTGGTACTTGCCATCCATCAGTCCGTTAGAAAAGGAAATAGTCTCTTCGTCAAGCTCCCGCTTGATACGCCACTCTCCCTGCAAGGGTTTTCGGCTGTCCTTTTCGAAATAAACTGTCGTATTGTTTTCGCCCGATAGGGGTAAGAGTTCATCGCTTAGAATCACCTTTTGGGCCGATACCGAAAGGCTCAGCAACAGCGAGAAGAAAAAGAGAATATATCGATTCATATTATTACACAGATACTCAATGGTAAAGATAGAGCTTTCTATGTTATTATTCTTCTGTTTTTTTGATTTTAACTATTTATTTAACATTTCACTTCGAGCATTGATAGAGATGTATTCTGGCTGATACTTGCAGTCGTTTTTTACCATTGCTGTGATGATTGTCAGCATCTTATTCTTAACATTGTTCAATGCTACCATTGGTTTTTTGCCTTTGTCTACCAGTCGATGGTAATACATGCTCATAGCTGGACAGAAGTTCACGGCAGCCAAAGCAGCCTGCGAGAGTAGCGACTTAATCATCTTGTTAGCCAAATACCCTACCTTGGGAGCCGAGTGCACACTGGTCCCAGAGTCACGGGCGAAGGGTGCCACACCGTAGTAGCAGGCTATCTTGCGAGCGTTGTAGTCGAACTTGGTGAAATTGTTGGTGAAGACCATCAGACACACCGCATTAATCGTTCCCACGCCAGGCATGGAAGTAATGATGCCGAAGATGCGACTAAGTTCCTCGTCTGAGCGTAAGAGCTCCTGTATCCGCTGGTCGCACTTTTGAATCTCGTGCTTAAGTTCGGTTAATATGTGTCGAGAACTCTGCGATATCATCGTCTTTGCGGATGACTTCTGTTGCGTGAAGCGCTTCTCAATGCGTCTAACCTCAAAACTGCATTTATGCCTGACGAGCATGTGTCGGTAGAGGAATACCTCACGTAACTGTGAGAGCGCTGGGCTCAAGGGCTCGTATAGACGGGCCTTGTCCTGATAGCGCATGGCATACTCGGCTATCATCAGCGAATCAGACCTATCACTCTTTCCACGCTTCATGGCGAAAGCACGTTTGATGCTCAAGGCATTCTCTATCCAAAGATCATAGCCTTTTGAATATAGATAGTCGCTCATCATCTGGCTGTATCCGCCTGTATTCTCGCCACAGAAAAGCCAGTCCTCACATGTGTCGGCACCGCATAGGCTGTCCACCCAACGGAGCATCTTACGATAGCCTGAAACTTTGTTGATAAACTCTTGGTGCCCTACAGACAGCATCTCGCTCAAATCTTCCGCCTTGATGATGGTCGCATCAAACTTTTCTTTTGAAAAGTCAATGCTAATAAAAATTTTCTTCATAACTTTGCAATTACAGGAACCGGCTAAAGTTGCAACGGACTCAAAACTCTAAATAGGCTCGAAGCCTTAACTTTCTATCAGGTCTTTGCAACTGTGCAGGGAGGACTAAAGCGAATTATGGGCTTGAAGCCCCGTTTCATTCAAAGTTTCCCTTCCCTGCAGGCTGGCTCTCCTTTTAACAACAAAGGTAATAAGCCAACCTTAGTAAGCAAAAAGATTTAATCCTGTTTTTTCATGTCGCAAACTTAGAGTTTCATCCTATCGGGATCACACGAAGATATGCTCCAACTTGAAAGCGATGGACGCTTAGAGGAGTGGTGCCATAGTACGATGCAGTGGCTTTATACCACCTTTGGCAAGGCAAACGTGGTGGCAGCCACACTTCATGCTGATGAAGAGACCCCGCACATACATGCGATAGTCGTCCCAA
>NZ_GG704780.1:960813-988772 GCF_000160535.1 Hallella bergensis DSM 17361
GGACTCAGACTAAACTTTTAAGAAGAAAATCACGCAAGAACGCTCACTTTCTCCCACGAATCACTACCTTTGCAAGTGATAATAGTGAGCGTTCTTTGGCTATCCAAAACGATGTACTTCAAAGCACTCTGCTCATTTCTAAATCGTTACCTATCCGCATCCATCCAAACGGTAACCTATTACTTCTCAGCTAGATAGTTCGAAACCAAAAAATCAGGGTGGGACTATTTCGAGAATTGATGGCTGAGGATTATTTCACGGATTTTTGGGAGGGGGAGTAACAAATTTTCTGGCGAAATGGTGGGATGGGGGCTGCCCTGGCAGGGAGGAAAACAGACGGTGTAGACGTCTGTGCTCACTGTTTGGAACATCACGCACGCTCGTACAATAATATCCACGGGTGTTGCGTTATAGACAATGATGAGATGTAGATTCAGACATAAATCTGTGGCAGGAATCCTGTTGGCAGCCTTGGTGTTGGTGTCGTGCGGTGCCGAGCGCAACCTCAAGCGCGCCGAGAAGCATCTGGCACTGGGCGAATACTATGACGCGGCCAGCGAATACAAGCAGGCCTACCGGAAGACGGAACCCAAAAGGCGCGACCGACGGGGGGCTATTGCCAAGAAAATGGCTTTCTGCTATGCCAAGAGTTTGCAGACGGCCAAGGGCATTGCGGCTTTCCGCAACACCATCAGATATCAGCAGGACGATGCCGCAGACCGCCTGCTGCTGGGACAGTTGCTGCTGAAAAACGGCAGCTACAAGGAGGCGGAGGCGGAATTTCTGGCCGTGCTCGACTCCCTACCCGACTCGAAACCGGCTCAGGTGGGATTGCAGTCGGCCCGGTCGGCCCCCGGCATCAAGGAGCTGGGCAGCAGGTACACGGTCAGGAAAATGACGGTCTTCAACTCGCGCAGGGCTGAGTATTCGCCGATGCTCTTTGGCGACAATCACGACCAACTCTACTTCACCTCCACCCGTAACGAGGCTCTGGGCGATGAGCTCAGCGGCATCACGGGCACCAAGCCGGCCGACATCTTCATGTCTGAAAAGGATGACAAGGGTAAATGGAGCAAGCCGGAACCCGTGACGGGAGGACTAAACACGCCACACGAGGAGGGCGCGGCCAGCTTCTCGACCGACGAGCGGGAGATGTATCTCACCCAATGTGTCAGCGACCCGTCCTATCCCCGCTATGCGCAGATCGTGAAATCGAACCGCTCGGATGCGGCGTGGAGCAAGGCCACGGAGGTGAAACTCACCAACGACACACTCTCGAGCTATGCCCACCCGGCGATGTCGCCGGATGGCCAGTGGCTCTACTTCGTCTCGGACATGCCCGGGGGCAAGGGCGGACTCGACATCTGGCGGGTGCGGATAACGCCTGGGGGATATGGCGGTGTGGAGAATCTGGGGGCGCCTATCAACACGGAGGGCGACGAGATGTTTCCCACCTTCAGACCCAACGGCGACCTCTACTTCTCGAGCAACGGGCATCCCGGACTGGGCGGGCTGGATGTGTTTATCGCCAAGGTGGGAAAAGACGGGCGATGGAGCCTCGCCCACCCCGGCTATCCGCTCAACTCGCCGGGCGACGACTTCGGACTCACCTTTGAGGGTGCGCACAACCGCGGCTTCTTCTCGAGTAACCGCAACGATGCGCGCGGATGGGACCATATCTATTCGTTCGAAAACCCAGAGATTGTGCAAACGGTCAAGGGCTGGGTTTACGAGATGGACGGCTACGAATTGCCGGCGGCGCAGGTGTATGTTGTGGGAGACGACGGCACCAACGAACGACTCAGCGTGCGTAGCGACGGGTCGTTTACCAAGGTGCTCGACGAGGGCGTCACCTATCTGTTTCTTGCCGCCTGCCAGGGCTACCTCAACCACCAAGAGGAGGTACGGGCGCTGGTCAACCCGAAGGAATCGCGCGACACCACGCTGCAGTTTGCCTTGGCCAACATCTCCGTGCCGACACTGATCGACAATATCTTCTATGATTTCGACAAGGCCACCCTGCGCGACACGTCAAAAGTGGCCCTCGACCGATTGGTGACCATGCTCAACGAGAATCCCAACATCACCATCGAGCTGAGTGCCCACGCCGACTACAAGGGGGCCTCGACCTACAACAAACGACTCTCGCAGAGGCGCGCCGAGTCGGTGGTCAACTATCTCATTGCCCACGGCATTGCCGCCGACCGGCTCACCCCCATGGGGTATGGCAAGGAAAAACCCAAGACCGTCAACAGGAAGGTGGCGGAGAAATACAACTGGCTGAAAGCGGGGGATGTGCTTTCAGAAGAGTTTATCAAGGCGATGAAGGATGAGAAGAAGCAGGAGATATGCAATCAGCTGAACCGCCGCACCGAATTTTTAGTGCTACGTACCACCTACGGCATGTTCGACGAAAAGGGGAAGCTCAAGAATCCGCCCAAGCCCAAACCGGAGGCGGCTCCGGAGGAACATGAGGGCGGCGTGAACATCATCTTTGAATAGACAGGACGTTGTACAGCCACACCAAGCCCAACACGGCGGCTGAACCGAGCACAACCGAGGGCGCGATTCCCGTGGAGCCTATCAGCGAGAAGTAACCCAGCACGTCGCCGACCACCTTGCCGGCCACCTCGCGCAACTCGCCCAGTCCATCAAACAACAGGAGTATGGCCGCACCGATCGCCACACACGTCAGGGTCCATATCCTGTTCATGCGCTGCGCACGGCGTGGCAAGCTACGCATCACCTGGCGGGTAAACCCGTTGTCGGGAATATCCTGCCGCGCGGCATCGAAAAACTGCATCAGCAGTTCATCGTCGGTTTTTATTTCATTGTCTTTCTGCATTTGCTTTTCTTTTGGTGTCATGGTGTCTCCTCCGTTTCTCCTTATCCATAGCCGTTGGCTCGGAGAAAGCCGGCCATCTTTTTCTTGCCCCGGGCAAGGTGACTCTTCACGGTGTTGGCCGCTATGCCGGTGATCTCGGCGATCTTGTCAATGGGCTGTCCCTCCATCAGCTGAAGCGTGACACACGTGCGCTCACTCTCGCTGAGCAGTTGGAGGGCATCATACAGGTCTAATTTGAGGCTGCCATCCTCCGTCCCCGCACTCCGTCCGGTGATGGCCGGCGTGTCGATATCGGTGGTTTCCTTCCGCCCCCGCACATGGTCGTAGAACACATTGTAGGCGATGCGAAAGAGCCAGGTGAGGAACGACGAGCGCCCCTGGAACTGCGAGATGTGGGTGTAGGCCTTGACAAAGGTGTCCTGCGCGAGGTCGTCGCTCAGCTGACTGTCGCCCAGAGTCTGCGAAAGGAAGAATCGGCGAACGGGCGACTGATATTCCCGCATCAACTGGTCGAAAGCACGTTGATGATGGAACACAGCCACCTGTGTCACCAATCTGATTTCCTCAGCCCGGTCCACCTACTTCGATGTCTTTGCGATGACCAATTGTCCCACGCCCAGACAGGCGATCAGAATTCCCACACCCATCAGGATGTCCGCACCCCAAACGGCAAACATGGCGGTCAGGCCGACGCCGATGGCGATGTTCTTGATGCCTCGCTTCTTGTAAAAGTCGGGCGATTCGCGTGCCACGGGCTTCATCTCGTCGGGTATGGGTTGGCCGGTTTCCATGGCCTTTTCGGCCAGAGCCACACGGTTGTTGTGCCCATTAATAAGGTATCGGATGACAAGCGCCACTAAGATAAACGGAGCCAAGATGCAGAGCAGCACGGCCAGGATGATCAGAATGGCGATGATGACGCCGCCGATGCCAATGGTTCCGCCCACCAACTTCATCAAGGTTTTGCCTACCCACGACTCCAAATCGTCGCTGTCGTCAAACGTGATGGTGGTGCCCGAGGTATATACGGTGTCCTCTTCTCCGGCCAACTTGGCGGCGGTGGTGTCTGAAAAAGCCTCCAACTCATCGTGAACGGTGGTGTCAGAAATCATCTGCTGTTCATCGCGAACGGTAGAGTCCGCCTTTTCGGTTTGCGGATGATGGCGATGACGTGGCTGAACGCCGGCAGCTCCGGCATTGAGCGCAAACATCAGGGTTAATGCTATCAAATACTGTTTCATGTTTCTCTTTTCTTTTTGATTTTCCGTTTGTTGGACGAAACGACATCGCAATTAGTTGCAAAGTAAGGAAAAAAAAACTATTTTTGCAATCGATAGTTCCCTTTTTATGAAAAAGCAAACCGGGCAACGCAAGGCTGCCACCAAACATCGATGGACATGACATTACCCCGCGATTTTGAGGAATATACGCGACGACTGCTGGGCGACGACCTCTATGCCACCTTTATCAAGGGGTTGGCACAGGAGGCACCGACAAGCATACGCCTCAACCCGTTCAAAACCACGCTGTGTCAGCACGGGCCGTCGGCCGGTCTGCCGCAGGCTTCGCCCGTGCCTTGGTGCGGTCAGGGGGTTTATCTCGCGGACCGGCCCAACTTCACCTTCGACCCGCTGTTTCATGCGGGACTGTATTATGTGCAGGAGGCCTCGTCCATGTTCATCGATTATATTCTGCGCCAACTCATTCATGACCCCGTGCTCATGCTCGACCTTTGTGCTGCTCCGGGTGGCAAGACCACGGCCGCACGCGCCGCACTGCCCACGGGGAGCCTCATCCTGGCCAACGAACCCGTCAGGCTTCGCGCATCCATCCTTTCTGAAAACGTGCAGAAATTCGGTCACCCCGACGTGGTGGTGACCCATAATTTTCCAAAAGACTATCGGCAGAGCGGACTCCGATTTGATGTCGTTCTGGCCGATGTGCCCTGTTCGGGAGAGGGGATGTTCCGTAAGGATGAGGGCGCAGTGGGCGAATGGAGCATGCAGAACGTGGAGAAATGCTGGCAACTCCAGCGATCGATCATCGCCGACATCTGGCCCTGTCTGGCCGAGGGCGGCCTCCTGATCTATTCCACCTGCACCTTCAACGCCCACGAGAACGAGGAGAACGTGGACTGGATTGCCCGAACGCTCGGTGCCGACTTCGTTGAGATCGAGACTCCACCCGAGTGGGGCATCACGGGGTCGCTCATCGACGACCACCCCGTCTGCCGGTTTATTCCCGGCAAGACAAAGGGCGAAGGATTCTTTGTCGCGGTGCTCCGGAAGCACGGAGACCACGTGCCGGCCTTGTCGCAGCTCGACACTCGTGCCGGCAAGGCGGACAGGAAGCAACGACGGGGCAAGTCGAAGGCGCAGGAGACGTCGGCCATCGGCAACGCATGTCGGGCATGGGTCGCCCCTGATGTCGCCATCGCCCGAGACCAGGAGCAGGTTGTGGGAGTGCCTGTCCGATGGCAGCACATCTACGAGCGTGCACGAACCACCTTGCGTGTGCTGCACGCCGGCGTGACATTGGGCACCGACAAGGGTCGCGACATCATTCCCGACACGTCGCTCGCCCTGTCCACAGCCCTCGCCCCCGATGCTTTCCCCCGCATCGAGGCAGACTATGCCACGGCCATCAGCTATCTGCGCAAGGAGGCCATCGTGCTGCCGCCCGACACGCCGCGCGGCTTTGTCCTCATCACCTACCGCCATCAACCCTTGGGTTTGGTCAAAAACATTGGCAACCGAGCCAACAACCTCTATCCCCAAGCGTGGAAAATCAAAAGCACGCACCTGCCCGAACTGTCCCCCGAGGTGTTGCCCAACGAAGAAGCCCCTGTCCCATGAGAATCAGCATCATCGTGGCCATGGCCCGCAACCGGGCCATCGGCTTTCGCAACCACCTGCTCTACCATCTGCCCGACGACATGAAGCACTTCAAGGCGCTCACCACCGGTCACACCATCATCATGGGGCGCCACACGTTCGACTCTCTGCCCAACGGCGCCTTGCTCCATCGCCGCAACATCGTGGTGAGCCGAAGCCGCACGCACATTGTCGGGTGCGAGGTTTTCGGTTCGCTCGAACAAGCCATAGCGAGCTGTCGTGGCGAACAGGAGGTGTTCATCATTGGTGGTGAAAGCATTTACCGTCAGGCCCTTGCCGTGGCCCATCGCATCTATCTCACCCTCGTCGACGACACGCCAACGCAGTTCGACACCGTCTTTCCGGAGATAGATATGAGCCACTGGCAGGAAACAAAAAAGGAAAAGCATCGGGGCTTTTCCTTGATTCAGTATGATAGCAGGCGCGGCGACCAAATGCCAACGCCGTAAACCGTCGGCAGCATGCCTTCTCTCGGACACGGGTGGGGCTGCGTTGTCGGTTCCGCGGGGATTCTACAAGTCGTCCCCCACTCCTTCTTCCGTTTTATCCGCCATCTCGTCTTCCGACTCATCATCGTCGTCGTCTGTCGCGTCCTCCTCACTCGGAATGGGCAGTTGGCGGTCGATGGCCACATTGAGGCTGACGATCGTCTCGCTCCGCGAGAGTCCCAACGGCTGCAACTGGTCGTGGATAATGTTGAGCATGTGGTGATTGTTCTTGGCATAGAGCTTAATGAACAGGTCGCAACCGCCCGTGGTGAAATGGCATTCGGTGACCTCGGGTATCTGTCGGAGTTTCTCCACCACGTCGTCGAAGGTGGAGGGATCCTTGAGATAGAGTTCCACGTAGGCGCACGTCTCATAGCCAATCTTTTCGGGGTCGATCACGAAGCCCGAGCCTTTCAGCACCCCCAAGGAGGTGAGTTTCTGAATGCGCTGATGAATGGCTGCACCGCTTACTTCGCACTCCCGTGCCACTTCTAAGAAAGGTATGCGGGCGTTTTCGCCAATAAGTTTTAAGATTTTCCGGTCTAACGAGTCTAAATAATGCCGTGTCATATTCTTTGTTTATTTTATTGCAAATTTATAAAGAAAAGCTCGTTATCCCAACTTTTTACCGCATAATTATTATTAATTGACAGTTATAAAGGAAGAAATATAATTCAAAATTCACAATTTTCAATTCACAATTATGCTGCGCGTTGATTCTTCACTCTTCACTCCTCGTTCTTCACTTTTCACTCTTCTCTCTTATAATGTCGTGAATGCCGCTGCAAAATACGCTTTGTGGCGATGCAGATATTCTAAGATTAATCTTGCGAAGCAAGAGCGTGAAGATTTTCTGCGATGAGCCTTATGTCCATGAAAAGATATTCTCCTGATATTCTAAGATTCGGCGAAGCCGAGCGGAGGGTTTTGCAATTCATAATTCATAATTCAAAATTCACAATTTGGCTGCGCGTTTTTTCAATTCATAATTCAAAATTCATAATTCACAATTTGGCTGCGCGTTGAGCAAGTTGATGCAACAGAAACGGTGGAAGATGAAAAGTGAAGAATTAAGAGGGAAGAGTGAAGAATGAAGAGAGGTTTAGAGAGAAGAATGAAGAACGAAGAATCAACGCGCAGCCAATTATACATTATAAATTGTAAATTGTAAATTGCTTCTGTTTCCTGACATAATATTGCCAGATGATGGAGAGGGGCGCAAGCTCGTCCACCTGCGTGGGCACCCTGCGGGACTGGATGTCGGCACGGTCGGCATCGAAGGAGTGACGCCACTTGCGAAAGGCTCGGCGCGCCTTGATAATGGCTTTGAAATCGGCCACGTTGCGGTTGAGGATGAGCGTCTGGAACGCAGCCAGATAATCGAGGAAGCAACGCACGCGCATGACGTGGGAGAGTTGGTCGTCGGGCAGGTTCTTGTAGAGCATGGTGAGGTTGTTGCGGAAGTTGAGGAAGGTCTTCATGGGGTTGCCCTTGGGCAGTGTGCCGCCTCCCACATGATACACGACGCTCTGCGGCACACACACAATGGCACCACCCAAGAGGCGGAGCCGCCAACAGAAGTCGATCTCCTCGTTGTGGGCAAAGAAGCGACCGTCGAGACCGCCCACCCGCCAATAGTCTTCGGCCCGAACCATGAGGCAGGCCCCGGTGGCCCAGTGTATTTGGGCCACATCGTCATACTGTCCTCTGTCGGTCTCGACCGTGTCGAAAATGCGACCGCGACAAAAAGGGTAGCCGTATTTGTCGAGCAGACCGCCCGATGCACCTGCATATTCAAACTTGTCGCGGGCAAACACGGAGAGCAACTTGGGCTGGCAGGCAGCGACCTCCGGATGGGCATCCATGTAGCTGCGCAGCGTGGTGAGCCATCCGGGCGTGACCTCCACATCGGAGTTGAGCAACACATAGTAGTCAGCCTCGATCTGTGACAAAGCCCTGTTGTAGCCTTCGGCAAACCCATAGTTCTGGTCGAGCTGTAGGGTTCTCACCTGCGGAAAATCGCGACGGAGCATGTCCATCGAGTTGTCGGTGGAGGCATTGTCGGCCACCCACACCTCTCCCTCGTCCTGCGAATAGTCCAAAACGGTGGGCAGATAGGTCTTCATCATGTGGGCACCGTTCCAGTTTAAGATAACGATGGCTGTATGCATGGGGTTAAAGATTTGAGCTATTTATAATATGGTGGCGCGGAGGGCAGTCTTGTCGGGTGTGAAATCGCCGAGGCGCACGCGAATGATCTGATTGTCGAACTCCTCGCGGGCCTCGCGCGGGAACAGTTCCACGCGGATGTAGTTATCGGTGAAACCGTGCATGGCCTTGCCCCGTGTGGCGCGCTCGAAGAGCACCTCGGCCTCGCGCCCGACATACTGCGCATAGAACGCCTGCGTTTTCTGGTCGGAAAGTTCCAAGAGGCGCTTGGATCGCTGCTTCTTGTCGGCATCGCTCACCACGTAGGGAATACGCAGGGCGGCTGTGCCGGGGCGCTCGGAATAAGGAAACACGTGTAGTTGGGAGACGGGCAGGGCATTCAGAAAGTTGTAGCTGTCCTCAAAGTATTCCGGCTTTTCGCCACGACAGCCCACCATCACGTCCACACCAATGAAGGCATCGGGCATTTTCTGCTTGATGAGATGGATTTTTCGGGCAAACAATGCCGTGTCGTAGTGGCGGCGCATAAGGGTCAGCACCTCGTCGCTGCCACTCTGAAGGGGGATGTGGAAATGAGGCATGAACGCGCGCGAGTGGGCACAATAGTCGATCAACTCGTCGTCAAGCAGGTCGGGCTCCAAACTGCTGATGCGGTAGCGCTGTATGCCCTCCACTCGGTCGAGTGCCTTAACCAAATCGATGAAGCGCTCTCCCGTGGTACGACCGAAATCACCGATGTTGACGCCCGTGAGCACAATTTCCCTGCCCCCTTCGGCGGCCGCCTCCTCGGCCTGGGCCACAAGCGACGCGATGCTGGGGTTGCGTGAACGACCGCGGGCAAAGGGTATGGTGCAATAGGTGCAAAAATAGCTGCACCCATCCTGTACTTTCAGAAAATAGCGCGTACGGTTTCCACGGGCACACGAGGGCTGGAAACTCACGATATCGCTCGTCTTAACACCCCGGAACTGATGCAATGCCTGGGCGCGCGGATCCGACCAGGCCTCGGAAAGATGCTGAATGAGGTCGGCCTTCTCGTTGGAACCCAACACCAGGTCCACCCCATCGATCTGGCTTACCTTCTCGCCCTCCAACTGCGCATAGCACCCCGTGACCACAACCAAGGCATCAGGATGCTCGCGCACCATGCGATGGATGGCCTGACGGCATTTGCGGTCGGCCACCTCGGTTACCGAACAGGTGTTGATCAGGCAAATATCCGCCCGTTCACCCTTGCCTGCCGATGTGACGCCCATCTGCTCCAGCATCTTGCCAAACGTGGACGTTTCAGAAAAATTGAGCTTGCAGCCCAGTGTATAATAGGCAGCCTTTTTGCCTTGAAAAGCACTTGAATCGATCATTTCGTGTGTATTTTTGCACTTGCAAAGGTAGCGTTTTCCTGCGAAAACAGCCTTAAAAAGGCCTTTTAAATTAAATCAGGTGATAAGATATGGATTGTTTAACTTTTATTAATACGATGTAATTGCTTTGTTTTCAACGCATTACAAAAAGTTACAGGGAATTGCCGAAAAAAACTATAAAAAACAATTGCGGATATTGAAAAAATACGTAACTTTGCAACGTTTTAATAAACATTGATTGTTTTACAGATTAAAAAAGCAAAGAAAATGAAGAAATTAGTTTTTATGTTCGTAGCTATCGCAGCTATCTCTTTCGCATCTTGCAACAGTAACAAACCAGCTCCTGTTACAGAGGAGGGCACAGACACTGTATCTGTTGATACCATGACTGTTGACACAACGATCACCGATACTGCTGTTGTTACGACAACAACCGACACAACTGTTGTTTCAGAGTAATTCTGAATTTAACGGAAAAGAAAAAAAGAGAGACTCCGCCCATGGCTTACCGCCTGGGCGGTTTTTTTGTGTCCATACATAGCCCCATGATTTCGGGGTTTCGATTCATCGCATAAAAATTCCCCCATCAGCCTTGACGAGCTGATGGGGGAATTTTTATTTTGATATGGAGGTTGTTCCTACACGATAGCCTCCTTGATACTTTTCACGATATAAGCCACGTCTTCGTCCGTCACTAATGGACCACTGGGCAGACACATCCCTATCTTGAAAAGCTCCTCGCTCACGCCGTTGGTATAGGCCGCGCAATCCTTGTAGCAGGGTTGCTTGTGCATCGGTTTCCACAGCGGACGACTCTCGATGTTGGCCCCATCGAGCCATACGCGCAGAGCCTCCACGTTGGCATTGGGCTCGCAGTCGGTGTGGGCGCTGTCCACAAAATGGATGACGCCGGCTGCCCCGCCTACGGCACTTTTCACCGTGGACTTGTAGGCATTCTCCTGCCCCTTGATGTTCAACTTCGGATCGATGGTGATGGTGTTGAGCCAGAAGTTGGAGTCCATCTCCGGTGAGGGATTATCGTGGAACTCGATGCCGTCCACCTCAGCAAAGGCCTCGGCATATAGTCGCGCGAGATGACGGTGATGAGCGATGTGCTCGTCGAGCACGGTCATCTGTCCGCGTCCGATGCCCGCGCAGATATTGCTTAACCGATAGTTATAGCCTATCTTCTCGTGCTGATAGTAGGGATAGCCCTCACGCGCCTGTGTAGCATAGAACATGATGTTGTTGCGCGCCGCCTCATCGGGACAAATCAGCGCGCCGCCGCCCGACGTGGTAATCATCTTGTTGCCGTTGAAACTGAGCACGCCATATTCGCCAAACGTGCCGCACACCTGTCCGCGATAGCGTGAGCCCAAGCCCTCGGCGGCATCCTCGATGAGCGGTATGTCATATTTGTCGGCCACCGCCTTGATCGCTTCAATCTTTGCCGGCATACCATAGAGATACACCACGATGATGGCTTTCGGTTTCTTACCCGTCTTGCTGATTCTGTCCTTGATGGCCGTCTCCAACAGTTCCGGGTCCATATTCCAGGTGTCGCGTTCCGAATCGACAAACACTGGTTTGGCTCCGAGGTAGGTCACGGGATGCGACGAGGCACAGAACGTGAAGCTCTGGCAAATCACCTCGTCGCCAGCCTCTACACCCACGCCAATGAGCGATAAATGCACAGCTGCCGTGCCCGATGCCAATGCCACCACCTGCTTGTCCTTCAACCGTTCGTCACCTTCCAACCACAGCTTATCGGGGTCGTTCTCGTGTGGCTGAATACGCTCTGGGTAGCACTCCTCCGAGAAATCTCTCGCAGCGCAGCCACAATCTTGATTCGACTTCTTCAGCTGGATGTCTTTCGAGGAATTTTTCGCAGCGCAACCACACCCTTGATTCGACTTCTCCGATTGGCTTTCCGCCCTATCAGCGCAGCCGGTGGAGGCAACAAAACGTTTCAAGTCTTCCTCAAATCCATTCACATTCGGTCCCAACGGCACCACCCAATTGGTGTCGAATGCCTCCTTGATATACTTCTGCTCATTGCCCGACATGTGAGCCAGGCAAAGAATAATACGTTTTTCGGGTTTCATATTTACAATTCCTTCACCAAGTCTTTTTTTTCCACAATCACTACTCCGTCATACATCATCATCAACACGTCTTCATTGTATTGTCCAATGATGCTCTGATTTCTGACACCTTTCAAGTTGTTCGCGATAAGTTTGAAGAAGTCGACCCCTGCACCATACGCATGCAGGTACGCCCCTCCAAACCGAGGGTTAACCTCCGAGAGATAGTACTCGCCATCTTTGTACCAAAAGTCCATATCGACAGGACCATTAAACTCCAACACTTTGCAAATCTCCCGAACAAAGTCGAACAGCCGCTCATCCTTAAAGGATATCGTCTTGCTGGCCCCACCAATCTTCGTCTCAAGTTTACGCTTGGAAAAAACGGCCACGGGCTCATGAGAAATCGTGTCGATATATACATCAGCGTCGCAGTCGTCGCAGTCCATAAATTCTTGAATGATATAGGTGTACGCTCCCTCGTCAAAATATTCGCGAAGCTCCTCCAATGACTGCACCTTGTGGATTCCGACACTACCACTCCCCGATATGGGCTTAATAAATACAGGAAAACTAATGTCTCCTTTCTTCAGCCCCTCTTCGAAAGAGGGTACGCTATCATAGGTTAAAACCGTGCGTATACCATTACCGGTAAGATATTTATAAAATTCAAATTTGTCAAAACAACGCGCCGCCGTTTTGCGCTCAGGACAAAGCGGCAAGATGCCATGCTGTAAAAACAGCTCTCGATTTTTTGAAAGCAGTTCTATCTCTGGATCTATCAATGTGGTTATGGCTTTAACATCATTGTCTTCGCATATTTTAAGAATTGTATCGATATAATGCTCATCTGTGATACGGGGCACCAAATAGTGTTTGTCAGCCACATACAGCGCGGGTGCTATCGGCGAGTTGTCCGCACAAATAATCCTGCAATCGTCACCCAATGATTGTTTCAAGAATTTGAGCAATTGAACCCTGCGGCCGCAACTGCAAAAAAGAATAGTATTCATATTTCTTAATAAATTGATTTTCTAATAAATTCGCTTACTCCCCACTCTTTCCTGATGATAGAATAATCTCCATCGTTTCGTTTTAGATAGACTGTGGGCAGATAATGTATAAAAAGTGGTGTCAAAGCCATAGTGTATGCGCCCACCCTGTCAAAAATAACACGGTCGCCCACGCTCAACGTCTCTGCACCTTCAGGCAAAGTGAAAAGTCGGTCATATTCCAAGCACGTCAAACCGCCAACCACTTGCGGCTGATGGCAAAGCTGCGGAGTGTCTGTATAAACAAACCTCTTGAAATAATCTTCCTTGTGAAAGAAGGGATCCACGTCGTTCCGCGTTCCATCTGTTGTCACAAAGCGTCTGCCGTCATGCTGTTTCACATCTATCACGCTGCATACATAGCTAAAAGGCGATGAAAGCAATGCGTTGCCAGGTTCCACCACAAGGCGTACATTCGCATAGGGTGAGTCCTCAAGGGCGGTACGAAAACATCGCGCGTAATCATCAAACGTGGGTTTGCCTGGCATCGGACCGAAGAAGCCTCCACCAACATCCCAATATTCAAGTTGCAGGTGAAGGGTGGTCAGTATGGGCAACACGTACGCTATCACCCGTTGGTAGAAACGCACACTACGAGTCTTGGGTTCCTTATGCGTGTGTATACCCACCAACCGCACATGACTCTTCGCTCTTATCAGCTCCACAGCTTTTTTAAAATCACCCGACTCATAGGAAAAACCAAAGCGACTGTCGTCATTCTCACCAAAAGCATCTTCCTTAGAAATGGCCGTGGTGTTAATGTTCAACCTGATGCCTATCTCATATTTCTGATCCTTAGGCAAGTCGTCCAACCAGTCTATCTCCCGCCACGTCTCAATGTTTACAATAGCATCATGTTGTATAGCATCAAGAAATGTTTCTTTTGATTTTAATGGGCCATTATAAATAATATGTCTTTTGTCAAAACCTATCTCCAAAGCCAATTCATACTCCTGAAAAGACACCACCTCGGCAAAACAGCCATTCTCTTTGGCCACTTTTAAACAATATGGTAATGCATTCGTTTTAACAGAATATCCCACGACACTATGCGCGAATTGTTTGGATAATGCTAATTGGAATTGTGAAACACAGTCTTTTAACTCTTTCTCATCCAGAACAAAGCAAGGCGTATTTAGTTGTTGTACCTTATCCATTTTAGTTGTTTCCATTGAATTCTTCCATTGTAGCGGTATCTTTTGAGATGGAATTAATATCTTTTCTTGCAATAACCTTCTTAATAGTTATGAATATGATTTTTAAATCCGTCCATAAAGAGATATGCTCTACATACCATACATCATATTCAAATTTTTGCTTCCAACTGATGGTGTTTCTACCATGACATTGCGCCCACCCCGTAATTCCCGGTCGTACCTCATGGCGACGGGCCTGCTTTTCAGAATAAAGAGGAAGGTACTGGGGCAAGAGAGGACGGGGGCCGATGAGTGCCATATCACCCTTCAACACATTGATGAGCTGCGGCAGTTCATCTATCGAGGTAGAACGAACGAATCGTCCTACAGAGGTGAGTCGTTGCTCATCGGGCAGCAACTCACCATCAGCGCCTCTTTCATCAGTCATAGTTTTGAATTTGATAACCTTAAATATCTTTGCTTTCCAACCCGGTCGTTCTTGAAGAAAGAATGCGCCGGCACCCTTGTTGGCAAAGTGCAGCCATACCGTGACTATCAGCAATAAAGGAGAAACACATACGAGAACGGTAAGTGCAATACAAAAATCCAAAATGCGTTTGAAGAAATATTGGTACATAATGCTTGATTGTTTTATTATGTAGTCTCTCTTATAATTTTTGCTGGCAAGAGTCTATTAGAGGCAAATCTTTACGTCACTAACATTTCGATTAATAGTTCATGCCAAAATACCACAGTGGTATCTCAATGCCATGTCCTGTCTCGATATCATCTTTTACGACAAATACTTCTCTGTGCTATATCAAAGCATCTCAGCCATATATTGATATAGTATGGTGTCTATCATCGTTTGACGTCTTGATTGCCCACAAAGTTAGCAAAAATCCCTCATACAGTGACCATATACGCGAAAACAATCCCTGTATGAGGGACTGTTTTGTGTAGTTTCATCCCTCACACAGGGATTTTCTTAATCACAGCTCTGCATACATTTGCCTCAACGCCTCCCACACATCACGCTGCTCATAGCGTTCTTGGATTAACCTCCTACTGTTGGCGGCCATCCTGTTGGTGTTGTCGGCGTTGTTGATCAAATCGCACATAGAATGGTAGAGCGCTTTGGCCATGGGCGAGGAGAAACCGTCCGCTTGCGGGTCGTCCGAAGCAAACTGTATGAGACGGCCGTCGCAATCGAGCGGTGCCGGGATAATGACCCCGTTCTCGCCATCGATAATAATCTCGTTGCAACCATTGATATTGGTGACGATGCAAGGCAACTCCATCGCTCCTGCCTCCATAGGCACATTGGGGAAACCCTCCCTGTAACTCGGAAATACCAATGCGTCGGCCGCCATCAGGTAAGGGCGCACGTCTTTTTGGAGGCCTGCATAGAACACAGCAGCAGAGTCACTCAAAAAATGTTGCGCCTTCGGAGTGATATTGCCACCGCTCTGCACCTCCTTTTCTCCCACAATCAGGAGTTTGGGTTGCCGCGGCAGGTCAGCGGCATGCCCCACCAATCGCCTCATCACCTCCGCCAACTCGTTAATGCCCTTGTCTCTCACCATACGAGCTATAAGGATAAAAACGAAATCATGGTCTGTATATCCCAACTTTTGGCGCATATACCTGCGCCCGTCAAAGGGCGTGGCATCCTCCATCAACCGCGTCTCCTCGTTCTCCGCTCGCAACAATTCGCTCGTGGCCTCGCGTGACAGATACGAGGTGTCCTTACCATTGATGTTGCCATGATGTACAACTTGCAGTTGCTTCCCCGTAATTCTGTCCTCCCTCAATACTCGTTTCACGCCCTCGCCCTCGGGTATGACATGGTTTGCGCAGCAGCATGTCACGCGTTCCATCGTCTTCAATATGGCGCGCAGCATACCAGTCGTGGCTTGGTAACGCAGACCCGTCACAAGATATATACGGTTCGGCACGCGTGTGGCCCATGCAGCCACCATGGCCAACAGTGACCCCTTGGGCGTGTTGGCATGTACGCACCACGGCTTTTCGCGCCTAAAAAGTCGCCACAAAAACCACAAGGCCTTGATATCCTTGCCTATGCTGATAGGTCGTTCCAGAGGAGCATCAATCACTCGTATGCCCTCGCGCGCGGCGACTTCGTCGAGCACACCGGTATCTTTGGCTACTCCCACCACCTCATAATATTGATTGAGATAGTTGAGCTGTCCCCTTAGCAGCGAGTTCAGGCTGATGTCGGCTGTGGTTACACGAATTAGCTTTTTCTTATTCATATGATTATGATTGACAGACTACCACCTATGGAGAAGCATGCTTGTCGGTGCAAACATATTATTGCTGCACCGCATCATACAATTGTTCATACGCGTCCACCATTTTCCGAATATCATATTGCAAGGCTCGTTGATAGCACTGCTCTGCCACTATATGGTAATACTCCGAGTCGTCATGCAACTTTTTTATGACATCTGCCAAAGCCCTAGCATCGCCATGTGGAAAAAGAATGCCATAGTCGGCAGTTACTTCTTTTAATCCGTTGACCTTACTGGCTACAAAAGGCTTGCCCGACGACATGCCCTCAATGTTCGACAGCGACAATCCTTCCCAGTGTGACGACATCACTATGACATCTGCCGACTTCAATATCTGCGGCACATCCGACCGAATGCCCAATAACTTTACACGCTCCGTCACATTCTGCTTAACGACTTCCGCCTCTATCTCCGGACGACGAACCCCATCGCCTACCAACCACAACTCATATTCGTCCGGCAACAACGCAATAGCCCGAATCACCGTTTCCTGATCTTTAGCTTCCCGAAATCCGGCCACCATCACCGTGACGAATTTTCCCTGGTGAGCCAAATCCGGTAAATCTTCCGCATGATAAAAGGCATTGACATCCACCCCATTGTTGATAGTCACGATTTTACGCTGCAACGGACTGTTAGGTTGATTGCTCTCAAGACCCAAATAACTGCACAACTTCTCTTCGGCAATCTTGCTAATCGTCACCACCCTTGCATATTTACCATACATCCATTTGTCTACAAACGAGAACATAGGATGTTCCCGCTTGCGGTTGTTCGTGGAATGTTCAGTTGTTATCAGTATCTTTCCCAACCCAATATTGGCAATGGCGGCAAACAACTGCGGCGAGGAGTTATGAGTATGGATAATGTCATACTCCCGCATGATCCTTCTTAACTTGGGGATGTATTTAATATTGTAAACACCATGTCCGAGTTTGTAAATCCTGCATCCGGTATCCTCCAACTCTCGCATAAAAGCTGTCTCCTCGCCATTGAAGACAACCACATCAACCGTATGGCCCTTCTGCCGCAACAGCTTTGTGAGGTAAACCACCACGTGCTCCGCCCCACCAATCTGTAACGATGTAATAACCTGCAATATTCGCATGATGAATGTAAGCTTATTCTGTAGACAAAAAAATCTACCGGATAACCTTCCTGTCTTTGATGTGCATCAGATATCCCATTGGACGGAATATCCCCCAACAACATTTTACACGAGGAACCTGTGAGGTCACGGCCTGCACGCAACACCAAAACCGCCAGTAGTTAATGGCAGCCTTGACTTTATGCAACGAAGGAATGTCATAGTCTAACATCTCTGCATAGGTCATGCAAGTAGCTACAGGACTTTCCATCCTGATTTTTATAATTTTGTCCGTTAACCCACCTTCTAAATAATCACGGTAATAAACGACTTTGTTAAAGCAATATAATTTGTATTTTACAGCTATCCGATTCCAAACCAACGCTTCCGGACAAAATTTCTCCCCATTAATTTCTGGGAAAGGAAATTCTCTCAATACAGACGTCTTGAACACCTCCAACAAGTCGCCCGTCACTCCAAGCTTATACCTGAAATATAAGGAACTCTCATACAGCTCCTCCACAGGGAAACCTCCTCCTATTCTCTCACCATTATGGTGTGCCATCAAACCGCATACACCTGCGCAATCCTTTTTAGAGTTACAGGTCTCATTTTGCTTGGCAATAATTTCTAATGAGTCCTTGGGTAAGGAATCATCACTATCCAAAATCAAGAACAATTCACCCTTTGAATTTTTCACTCCCACATTGATAGCTGTATGCTTTCCACCATTTTCTTTGTAGAAATATCTGATTGGAAATGTATCACATCCCGCAATGATCTTATCCATAATATCTTTGGTGTTATCGGTACTTCCATCATCCACAACGATCCATTCAAAATCTTTAAAAGTTTGTTGGGATAAACTTTCAAAGATTTTATACAAAAAAGCCCCTCGGTTATAGGTAGGGGTGAAAACCGTGATAAGATTTGCCATGGTAATTAATTGTGTTTGTCATTCATAATTACTCTTCTGATGACAACTTCGGGACTTAGCCATTGCTCGTAATATCTTCTGGCGCCATCTTCCAGCTTTTTTCGATATTTTTCGTCCTGATTAATGAGTCTGACGGCTTCAAGCAGTTCTTGATCTGAGGTTACAAAATGAATATTCTCTCCATGGATTAGTGGTGCGGGCATTTCCCGCGAAAGAGGCGTGGATATAATCGCTTTTCCCATACATAAGTATTCCGCTAGTTTCCACCCATGACATTCACACACAGAAGGTGTGTTAAATACCATCACACTTTGCTTGGTCTTTCTAATATAATCATCCATTGAGAGGCGTTTCTCATAGATAAAATCCTTATAGGTTTCTTTATACTTGGGGTAATCAGGCATTTCTGCCAAAACGTCTTCTCCCTCAACATAAAAAAGTCCACCCTCAATTGTTATTCCAGCGTTTTGACAAGCTATAAGGAACTCGCCTCTATACATATTCGTATCTGTTGCAGCAAAGCGATTATACCATAACGTTGAAGCGTGAAATACATAGTTGGGTCTGACTTCAATTTGCTTCTCATATTCTGTTAAGGCTCTCCGACGAATGACAGTATATAGATAATCCTTCAAATAGTCTTTGAGCGTTATGTTTGTATAGTTCCTACTTTTTAAAAAATGTCGTAAACATTTTATTACCGTTCCAGCCATAGTACCCAGCGTAATACCAAACTCCGGACCGATGGGTAACAACTTAGGGTAATCTTTTACTTGCTCTTTGGTAGGGTTTACCATACCATAAATGTCACACCATGCATATCTATCTTCAAATATCTTTGCTACATCCTCCGTATCTATAAAACACTTACGCTCATCCGTACCATCTAAACATACAAACGCAAAGCCACTATTGTAGTCATGTTTATCGTTATATGGCAAAGTTATAAATGGTGTTATGTCAAAGTGGATATTCTTCTTCCCAACCACTTTCTCAAGTCCCAACAGATACCATGAAGCATAGTTATATTTTAATCTTGGATCTATAATAACTTTCATGCTCTGTATTATTTTATATTATTTGTACAACTTATCATCGGTATAATTATAGTCATATTCAAACAGTTCATAAATAGATCCATTACCCGATGGTTCACCATTTGTTAAGAATGTTTTATAAGGCACATTGAGTGACTGCCAAGCAATAGTGATACGCAAAAAAAGTAAGAAACACACCGTAATGACGAGTGGTTTGATCCAAGGCTTTCGATGAGGGAGATGACAAATATGTGTGAGCATATAGATAATACCCAAGAAGAAATACCAGCCAAAGCGTCCTCCTTGTCCAAAACGCATAAAGAAAAGAAGTATGCCACAGAATATAACTGTCATATTAAGAAATACAAGCGTTTGTTTGGTAGGTACGATTTTCCTGTAGTTAGTAAAAATAAGCCACAACAAGAACACACTCTCCAAGACATACTCTATACGGAAGCCTTGGTTTTCTGAAGTATAAGCTGACGTTCGTCCTGCCATTCCTGCAGCTTCTCCCGATGATGCCAATAACATGTTGGGTAACGGGGTCAAACCTAAGAGTAAAAAGACTGCAACAAAAGCGAAAATGGTCGTTGGACTATATTTCCGGATGGGCAAAAAATACATGAGCGCAAAAATTAGTGCGGAACCATGAAATGTGTAAGCCAAGAGTACAAGGGCAAAAAACTTGATTGGCTTTCGCTCCCAAATGTATCGCACGGCTAACCACACTATGCCTACTGCAAAAACTTGACGAAGATAGGTCATCGTAAAATAATAAAAGAAACCGAGAAACACTATAGTTGCCAAAGGATAGTCTTGTATATATTGCTTGAAAGAGAAGAAATAGAGCGTATAAAGAGCCAATGTGGTGATGAGAATAAAAATATACCTATTCTGCGTGACAAACGATACAATCACCTGCCAATAGAAATAGCCAAACTCCTTGCCCTGCACCAAATAATACAATCGCGCTAAATTCCGCCCACCTCGCATTTCTTCAGCTATGGTGTCAAACACCTCTCCGTATATATAGCGGTCGTAACCACCAATCATATCGCCCAAGCCCACAAACAAAGAAACATAGAGAAAGTAGGCTATAAGATATTTATCTGACCGTTTGTCTTTTAAAACAAAAAAAAGAATAAAAGCTACAATGAAAACTAAAAGATAGGGAAACATAGCCTTAAAATGTTATAGGAACTTATATAATTTCTGCACCTCACTCGAATTATCATGTATATGTGTTTTAAGATAATCTACATATTTTTGCCGTAACAGCCCATCTTCATAAAGATTAAGAATGGCATGTGCCAAGGCATTGCCATCCATTGCGCAGATATTGGCATTGACTCTATCTTCAAATTGGGCACTTACGGTAGAAAAATTGGTTACGATAATAGGCTTGCACAGTATTTTCGCCTCATCAAGCGCAATAGATTTACCCTCGAAACGAGATGGGTGTACATATATATCAGCTTGACGTATGTATGGATAGGATTAGATTGAACGCCAACAAATTTGAAATACTTTTGCAGACCTTTACGTTTTACCTCTTCTATCCATTTAGATTCTGTAATAGCACCTACAAATAGCCATAAAAAATCAATCTCATTATTTTTAAGTATATCTACAGCCTCGATTGCAAAGTCTATTCCCTTGTTGTAACACACGTGTCCTACAGTAACTAATGTCAAGTTATGTGGGACAAAATTATCAATATCTTCTTCAGACAATCGCTTTATAAGCTCAGGTGAAGATATATTCTCCATCTTAGATATTTGATTATGACAATTCGGGAAATATCGTCTCAGGACTGCGACACATGTATATCTACCAAGCATTTCCGCCGTTCCAACAAAAGTCCCTATAGCCAAGCAATAGAGCGTAAAGAAAGACTGTGGATATTTTGTTTCGTCCTAACTCTAAAAACAAGAATAAATATAAAGATAAATATAACAATATAGGGTAACATTCCTCTTATGCTTTTATTTTAAGGATGTGAAGAAAATTCGCTTTTAAAGTGAGACGCGTCTCATGATTGAGCATTAGTCTGTAAAATAAAATACCAAAACATGCACTATAAAGAACCGTCACAATCATTAAACGCGCAAAAGATTCACTTATGACAAGATGTTGAATTAAAGAGCAAACGACCGTTGAACAGAACATTATTGTCACTAATTTCGAAAGTTTTAAAATAATGTTTGTTATTCGTATTTGTGGTATCACTTGTTTCAAATTGGAAAGAGCTACAACAAAAATCGCACACTCGGTAAATGTATAAACTAAGAAAGCCCAATTGGCAGACATTCCAAAGCGAAATAATACGTATATCAAGAAAATAGATACCAAACCTAAACTACTGATATGGATTGAATTTTTTTTAACCCTCGACGTTGCTTGTATAGCTATTATCACGATATAATTAAGTAGTCCGATAATACTGCCCAACAATGTGATTTTACAGAACTCTACAGAATGTTCCGGTACTTTCACCAACCACAGTTTCAAAACGTAGTTCATTTCCAAAAAGATTGGAATAGCGATTAACGAATACATCGCTACTGCATACTTCATACAAAGAATGATGTTTGACTGCAGGCTTACAATATCCTGATTTGCATAGTTTTTGACGATTTGTGGACGAAATGCTGTAACCACATTGATTGTAAAACTATACACATTCCCCGCTACCATCGTTGCAATATTTCCCGATGCATTTACAGCTACTCCGAAAAATCTATTGATCAATAAAACAGTACCCTGCTGGCGTGCCACATTAGCAAAAGAAGTGAAAAACGTGAAACTAGCAAAAGATAGGATATCCTTAAAAAGTTGTCGATCCCTTACGTACACAAAATGGCATTCTGGAAATCTCATCTTACAATATACTCGGTAACCTATTGCCGTAAACAAATTAACCAAAAATATGAGTATTGCATATATGATTAGTCTGTCTATTGTAATCCAAAACAAAGATATGACAATGATTAATCGAAGAAAATCGCTGATCCCCCCCCACAAACTCATGAATCCCATTTTTTCATTCGCAGCTATCAAGGCATTGTAGGGAACTTGAGTAATATTAATTATAGCTACCAATATAGACATTTGGTACACCCAGTGGGCTGCCATCATTCTTCCCTCTGGTATGATCAATTTGCTACACACATACCATAAGCCTATGGTCTCGGCACAGAGTATGGTAAAACATGCAATACATAGATGGACAACAAAGACTGCAGTATAAACTTTCTTCTGGCTATCCAAATTCCCTTTGGCCAATTCATATGTAATGTATCTGGAAGAGGCACTGCTCATGGCCATATTCAGAAAAGAAATAAAGCCTACAATTCCGCCTACGACACCATATAAGCCAAAATCGTTAACCCCAAGGGTTTGCAAAAGTACACGAGAAATATAAAGTCCTAAAAATAGACTGAATATTCCTCTTAGATACAGATATACTGTATTTTGTGCAATAACTCTTTTGGTACTTAAAGCCATTTCCTTAAATTATGACATCAGTTGCTGCCTTATTTTATTAGCAGCATTGAACATCGGGAACAAAATCGGATACTGCAACATTTTACAAAGCATTTTCTCCTTTATGCCTATTGCATATTTCGCCCCCTCTCGGCCTACCTGCTTTACAAAGTCAGACTGCAATAAATCACTATTATGGAAACACGCTGATGACAATGTAAATATTGCATTTGCATAATAAGCATGCGAAAATTTTTGGAACAAATGGTTCTCTTCCAATATACGCCTTACGCTTTCAAGTTGATGTTTCAAAGGCAATACTGACACAAACTCATAATTATGTGTAGCAGAAGATTCATTTTCTATATAAACATATACAAGGCTATTATTGAGCCCTATTCTTTTTGCTTTAATACCAAGGCATAGGTTCATATAAAAATCTTCGCCAAGAACTACATCATTATCCAGATGAAATGTTTCCTCTCCAAAAATTTCCCGGCGATACAAACTGCCAACAGGTCCGCCATTGCATTTTGCTGCAAACAGGAAGCTAATAAATTGTTCTGAGTCGAATACCCCTGTTTGTGGAAAAAATGAAAAAGTTTCCTTCTCTCCGCCAACAGGGAGAAATTTACGGGCACATTGAACAATATCCAATTGATCGGTAGTTGCTATGCTGACTAAAGTTGATAACGATGTTGATGGAATATAATCATCAGCATCCACAAAGTTTATATACTCACCTCCTGCTTCTCTTACACCAAAAGCCCTTGCAGAATTTGCACCTCCATTTTTTTTATGGAAAACATTGATTCTATTGTCCTTTTCTGCAAATGACTTACACAAAGATAGTGATGAATCTTTACTTCCATCATCAACAAGAAGAAGTTCAAAATTCGTATAGCTTTGTCCCAGTATGCTTTCAACACATCTTGTGATTTCTTTCTCAGCATTATAAACAGGTACTATTATCGAGATCTTAGGTGTATTTTCCATCGTTTGAAATATGAAGCTGAAAAGGACAAGATTGTATCAAAGGAGCCAAATCAATAGTTATCGGCTGGTAGTGCTTGGCTACATCTATAGCAAGATCAAAATCAGAGAACTGATGAACAAATATAGCTTTGTCTGTTAAACGATCTACAGATGAAAAATAATCCAGAAATTTGAATCCTTTTCCAATTACGCCATCCGAAAATTCTATCCACACATTGGGAATATGATAAGCATCGGCAACGATTATTCCATGTAACGAACTGGACAAAATACATTGACATTCATTAATTTGGTCTATGACATCATGCCAATCATTATATTTTCTCATACTAATCAATTTTATGTTAGAATGACATGATAAATATTCTTTTAATATAGGATTCTGTTCATCACAAATATGTGGGATAATTCCTACATTGTATTTCTTAGTCTGAGAGGGACAATAGATATATGGCAGCAACAAAGCGGGATCGCCATATACTTCAGGACACTCAATATGGTTTTCCAAAAGAACCTGACGAGTCAGCTTCCCCCTTACAGCCATTATCCTATATGGTTTTTCTTGGGGTAAATGATCCTTGGAAATCATGCCACTTCCCCACACGATAGTATGTTTGTCAGCAGCATGAAAAATAGAGCCTATCATCATATAATTAGGCTGACGCAACACATGAGATAACAACGAAGCATTATAATCAATAATGTTTTTGTTAAACAATTCCTTCGCAAGATGAATGTTCAGGTCATCACCCCAATTAAAAATATGCGTTCTTCCCCAACGTGAATCCAAACATCCATTTAATACCAAACCATCCCTATGTCTGACTCTTAGAAAACATTCAACAAAGAAATAAGGAAGATATCTTGTAAAAAAATAATAAATGAAAATCAGAGACTTCTTCATTGAATTGACTCGATAAAATCTTCATAGGAATGAAATGGTGCTTTATAATTCCTTACCCAATTATTGTATGCTTTTCCTACTCGCTGTTTGATAGGAATATCAGGATAGTTATTCATATTGGTAGAATCTATGAAATAATAGTAACTGCGCCCGAACTATTGATATATCCCCATCCCATATTTCGAAAAACAAAATTTGCAAAATCATGAGTCATGATACAATAATGAGTATTAATATCAACATCATTGCCTATGGAAATTAAACTTGGACGAGTCAAATCTATTCTTGTGCTCCTTGGTTCTCTGAAAATGACATTTTCACCTACCTGAACATGGTTTTTCTGTAGAAATTTAATAAAGTTTCTACTATTTCTTATAGCATTGATTTTTTCCACTAAGTATAATAAACGAGAAAATATATTCATGTCCCAACGTTTTATATGCTATCAAATTATACAATTATCTTCTTCGTATGTTATTTCAGCACGATGATAGCCTATATTTGCGAAACCTGAGATACCAACGCAATAGTATACTGCCACCATTATGCTCTAATCCCCAATCAATTATCTCTTTTTCATCTTTTATTCGGTGCTTTGCAGATGCATAGTATTTATATGTTAAAGTGAACTGATTATACCACCAATGCTTAGGCCGTCGAATTATATGTTTCCCCTCTTCTAAAATTCGACATTTTTCTTGAAGATTTTGGAGGAAATAGGAGCCGTTGTCGCATGAACGGTTGTCACCATGTAGTCTATATATCCCTATGTTTTCAAGAAATATAAAGGCATTACCAGCCAACAAACTCCTCATATAAATCGAAGAATCATTCATTGCTTTCATATTCTCAAATCCAGCCTCCAACAGTTTACTTTTCCTAAAAACTGCTGGAAAAGTTGATAAAGGCTTACTATATTTAAATTGAAAATTACTTAAATACGATTCTTTTGTTATAAAACCTGAAATGTTTAAAGGAGATTGCGTTATTCTCCCATCCTTTTCATGCTTGATTTCTACATTTGAGGCAACGAAAGATAAAGATTCATCTTCATTTAGTTTATTTATAGCTCGCTTGAAAAAATTCTTATCAGTATAATAATCATCATCATCCATAAAAATAACAAAATCTCCATTTGTTCTTTTAAAGCCTACGGAATGATTGTACAACAAACCATAATTTTTTTTGTTCTTTATAAAAACTAAAGATACTTGTGATGGAAACTGCAAATGTTCAACCATTGAAACTGTATCATCAGTAGAATTATCATCTATTATAATCAACTCTAATTCTACATTCTTTTGGCTAATAACACTTTTTATTGCTGTTTCAAGCATCATTCTCCTATTATAGGTAGTAATTATAACACTGATTAAGTTTTTCATTGTAATATGTTATTATTTTCAACAAATTATATTTAACTTAAAATGTCTTTCTTATAAAATCAACACCTCCTATCTTTGCTGCATACTCTGGGAATGCACTCTTCCACATTCCCTCATGCCATAAGCTATACACTTTTTGGGCATGGGCAAGAAGATAATAATCAGTAAACAACTTAATGTTTTCGCTGTCATCTGTTTTTCCCGAAGTGTCAATATGTTTTACAGTTCCCGGCACAATGTATATGCTGGGAATTTGCTTAGTGGCATATTGGATGAAAATCATCGAATCAGAGGCAAGCATCACCCTAAGAGAAGGAAAATTCTCTGTTTTATGCTCATCAATGATTTGACGAATAGCTCTAGTTGCCTTTTGCATCAATTGTAGTTGTTTATCATGAGGCAAAACCGGGTTAATAGCAGTCTCATTCCGATCACCCAACAGATTAAGGAAACGAGTATGGACTGCAATATATGTTGTCCCTATTTCTTTTTGGTAGAAATCAAGGTGTTGTTGAAGATAGGCTGTGGGCTTGAACAGCTCCCGATAAAGTTCTCCCCAATCATATTTTTTACCAAACCGTGCATTAATCTCTGTAAGAGAATTGTAGCCGTAATAAAAGTGGCTCTCACGCTTGCGGTTTTTCATCAGTCGGACCGGAGCGTAACACTCACCGTAAAGAAACAAGGGACGGCTTTGTGGAAAATGATAGACAATGTCGTTATCCTTAATTCTCCAATCGTATGAATTAGGCTCCAAATATTTCTCTAAGCAAAACGGATAAGTCCAATGGATCCTAAAATCCTTATGTTGGGCTTGTGCTACAGCATAAACGGAAATGAGACCTTTCAACCGGTCAAACATCCCACCATGTCCGACTCGTCCGTCCACCATAAAAATATATCGATCATTATTATCTGTGTGTTTGGAACAAGACTGACGATAATACTTAATTATGAGATTGGGCTCACGGTAAAAGATATCTATCAAGCGTATTATCAAATTTCTGATATTAAAGTTCATTGCCTAATTTTAGTTCTGTATTTTCATCGACACACTATTTTCTCTGACTTCCTTTCTTGTCCTATTGCACTTTGATCACAACTGGAGATATATCATTAGAAACATATTATTATAAGAAGAATTAAACTATTTGTCGCATGAGTTTGCTTGGCGCTAAAGAAACTAGACTTTGGTCTCCTCGAACTAATCCTATCATGATTTTAAATAGCTGATAATTGTTATTCTTTCTGTACATAAATAGGTTTATTGGGAATATTGCCCACCATAAAACATATTATTTACCCATCGTATTCTTGATGTAAATCTTACTATATAGTAGGAGATAAAGGTGAAAACGATGCCAATAATAGGCAGTATGACCAAATCTTCAAGAACTCCTATTTCAGAAACCTGAAAACATGGAATAGCAACAGCTAAGCGTTCAAGCACGAAAATCTGAACGACATAGATGCCCAACGTGTATTTTCCTATATTCGACAACTCATCTATCATTTTTGATGGTGAGGCAATAGAACATACTGTTTTGCATATACCTAAACATAGCATTGAACCAGCTAGCCCTACAATATATTCCATAACGATATAGGTCGGCATCGATATAATAGTTTGTAATGTTACTTTATCCACAGCTTGGCCTTTTCCAAGTAAGATTAAAAGAGTAAACACTATGAGTGACAGGTACGTTATTAGCTTTGTGTGTTTATCGTACCATTGATAATGTTTTCGCAAAAAATATCCGGTCCAAAAGAATAGAAGATAATA
>NZ_GG704780.1:989578-1029158 GCF_000160535.1 Hallella bergensis DSM 17361
GATAATAGTTTATCATCAGGCTTCCACCGTATGGGATTGCAAGCATTGCTATAGAAGATATTGCACAAGCCACGACATCATTGCGAATCACTTTTTTACTTATATACACCACTATATAGCAGGCAAACAGGCATTTTAGAAACCACACACACCCATAAAGCTCACGCACGCACCCCTCCCCATTAGCATACGCTATCGCTGCCAAAAGCAAAGAGCCTGCTACAGACGGTACAAGTAGTTGTTTACACTTTTTTATCAGAAAGTTTTTGAATGGCAACAAAAATGAGCTATGAGAAAAGAAACCACACATCGTCATGAACAATGACATGTGGAAAGAATAAATGATAGGACGAACCTTGCTCTGCATTTCATCGCCAAAATAATATGCATGCCCAACGCACACTAAAGTGATCGCCAAAAATTTAGCAAGATCTAAATAGATGATTCTCTGCTTGCCCATTCTTCCTGTATATGATACTTCACTCTAAACATTTTATAAAGAGCACGCTTTTAGGTAGGAAGAAAAATCTTTTATTTCAAACTCAAGAACGTTTTATTCCCACCCGTCTCCCCACACTTCTTCTGTATCGAGATCGAAGGGTTTGGAGTGAGCGCCGCTGGCATCGCCTTCGATGGGATTTCCATTGGTTTCGACATTACTGTCTGTGTTTATTCCCGGACGCTCTGAGTCGGCTAAAAGCTGAGAAGTTATGGTGGTGTTGAGGAGTGTTATTGTTGGATGTATATAGGGTCTGTGTTGCACGGTATGTTTTTATTTACGAACATATATTTTCTTCCCATTCTTGATGTAAATTCCGGGTAGCAAGGGCATGGTGTCGTCCACGGCTATTCCTTGGAGGGTGTATGTTCGGTTGGCAGTTGGTCGTCTATCTGTGTTAATGGTTTTGACTGTTGTTGTTTCGTCTTCAAACTTTATGGAATATTTGGCTTTTGCCGATGCACTCGACGATTTTCGTATCCTGAAGAAAGCGCGCATGCCGTTCATTCGATTGCCTGAAGTTGAGGGTTTGTAGAGTCTGTCACCGTCGCCGAGGAACAGTTCACTGCCATCGGTTCGGAGCTCTTTGGGGTCGTAAGTTCCAACAAATGAGAACATTCTTGTGGGATCTTCGACCACATGAGGAGTTTTCTCTGTGCAGACCACATTGGTAAAAGTTGGATTGTCTACCGTTTTTGCGGGTTTGAGGAGGTAAGGTTCGCCGGCTTTTATTTCGGTTGCATCATTAAATATCATCGTGTTGCCTTTAACTTCACCCGTGAACTTCCTTAATAAGTTTCCATTGCCGAATATGGCGTGTAGATCTTCGGCTTTCACATCAAATGGCAGACAAATCGTATTCCAGTAGTCTTTCGAGAATGTGCGGTTGACAGTGCATGACATCGTGTTTCGGGCCTCGTCGGGGATTTTTATATTTTCCTTATCGTCCAACCCCGTGACCACCTCAATGGATCTGAGATACATCTGCTTCATTTGGGGATTAGGAAATTTAAACTTGACGCTTACCTTGCTCGTAACGCCGTTGGCAGGAAATGGGTGTATCACATATTTATCGTCTGCCTTATCTTTACTATAATCAATAGTCTTGTCACCTACTTTTACCGTTATGGTGTAGGATTCTCTTAACAATGCATCTACCTTGATTGATTCCACATGATCGAAGGATTCAACAGACTCTATCTCCACGAATCCCACCTTTTTTTTACTGGTTCCCATATGGAGAACTATTTCCCCTGCGCTTGTCGCATTGTAGCCGTCTGTCTTCAGCGTCCATTGTGTTCCATATACCGTGCAGGTGTGCACATCGCCCACATCATCTCCACGACCAATACCTCGGAACATTTTACATAGGTCAAACTTTTGCGCTTGCGCAGTCGATAAAACCAAACAAGCCAGGCAACTTAGTATGAGTCTTCGTGACATCATTACCTGTAGGTGTCGTTCAAGTTTTGCGTCAATTTTTCTCACCACGGCTCGTATCCATCATAAGGAAGTTCTTCAACCGCCTCGCGCACTTCGTCAACGTCAAAGTCGGTGGCATCGATCTCGCCGGTCTCTTTCATCTGCTCATATCCCCAGATGCCACCGCAGTCCTCTTCGGGACATGCTCCCTTGCCGGCAGTACAGGTGGCGTGCTCGGAAGGTTGGTCGAGCACCTTCTCAAGGGCGATGTCGTGTGTCCAGTCGTCGCCAAAATCGTAGACATAGCAGAGTTTTTTGGTCACACTGCCATCTCCAAAAAACTCGCCCAAGGTGTAGGTTCTGGCATCGTAATCGGGTTCCTGCCAGTCGTCTTCTCTGGGTTCAGCAATGTTGAGCGCACGACTGTAGGGCACGTCGCAGAAATTATAGAGATGCTCGTTCCACCAGCCAAAAGCCTCCTGAAGAACGGCATGGAAACCGGAAAACGTGAAGTGGGCAGGCACAAGCACGCGACGCCATATAGGCGGCTTCGACGTTCCCCGCAATTTCACCTTGAACTGATAGGTCACTTTCAGACCTTTCTTACCCGAGGGTTGCACCTGGCTTTTGCCCTTGAATAGGCCCGCCATTTCACCAGCGTTTTCGAAAATCTCACGCAGGCTATCGAGGTCGGATATATCCTCAAGTTCGGGGAACAAAGGAACGATACGTGCTTTTTTCTTCATGACTCCATGTTTTTTTTATTCAGCAACGAAGCTCGGCAGGAGCAACGAGCCACTGAATGTATGTTATATTTTTGCAACGACTATGTAATTCAAAATTCATAATTCAAAATTGGGCTGCGCGTTTGCAATTCAAAATTCAAAATTATGGATATACTATGCTCTATTGTCAATTATTAAATATCACCACGCGCAGCCCAATTGTGAATTATGAATTATGAATTGCAAACCCCTCCGCTCGGCTTTGCCGAATCTTAGAATATCAGGAGAATATCTTTTCATGAACGAAAGGCTTATCGCAGAAAATCTTTACGCTCTTGCTACGCAAGATTAATCTTAGAATATCAGCATCCACACAAAGCGTATTTCGCAGCGACGTTCAGGACATTATAAGAGTGAAAAATGAGGAGTGAAGAGAGAAGAATCAACGCGCCGCTAATTGTGACGAGTTGATGAGCTTGCGGATAATTATGAATTACAAACGCGCAGCCAAATTGTGAATTTTGAATTATGAATTATGAATTATAAATCCGTAGCACCTTCTCGACAATCGGTGCCATGTCGTAGTATTTGTATTCTGCCAAACGACCGCCGAAGATCACGTTTTCTTCCTTGTCGGCCAACGCCTTGTAACGGGCATACAGTTCGCTGTTGCGACTGTCGTTCACGGGATAATAGGGTTCCATGCCGGGTGCCCACTCCGTTGAATATTCGCGCGAGATGACAGTCTTGGGATTTTTGTCCACATCGGGACCGAACATCTCGAAGTGCTTGTGCTCGATGATACGCGTATAGGGCACCTCAGCCTCCGTGTAGTTCACCACCGCGTTACCCTGGTGGTTGGCCGTGTCGAGCACCTCGGTTTCGAAACGCACGGTGCGATACTCAAGCTTGCCCAGCGAATAGTCGAAATATTCATCGATTTTCCCAGTATAAACTATCTTGTCGGCCATTCCCTTCCACTTGTCCCGATCGTCAAAGAAGTCGGTGTTCACCCGAGTCTCAACACCATCCAACATTCCGTCTATCAGCTTGTTATATCCACCGATGGGAATGCCCTGATAGGTGTTGTTGAAGTAATTGTTGTCGAAAACCAACCTCACAGGCAACCGCTTGATGATAAATGCGGGCAGCTCGGTGCACTTCCTCCCCCACTGCTTCTCGGTGTACCCCTTGATGAGCTGTTCATAGATGTCGCGACCGATGAGTACCAAGGCCTGCTCCTCCAAGTTGCGAGGCTCGTCAATTCCATCGGCCTTCATCTTGGCCACAGCTTCGGCACGCTGCTCGTCGAGCTTAGCCTGCGCCTCTGCCGGCGTGGTGACGCCCCACATCTGATAGAAGGTGTTCATGTTGAACGGCAGATTGTAGAGCTGACCCTTGTAGTTGGCCACGGGCGAATTGGTGTAACGATTGAACTCCACGATGGAATTGACAAAGTCCCACACCCTCTTGCTGTTGGTGTGGAAGATGTGGGCACCATACTTGTGGACGTTGATGCCTTCCACATTCTCACAATACACATTGCCACCGAGCTGGGCACGCTTGTCGATAACCAAGCATCGCTTCCCCTGCTTCCTGGCAAGATGGGCAAAGGTTGCCCCAAACAGGCCTGAGCCTACAATAAGATAGTCGAAATGCATCTTGAAAAAGTTTAGACAATGGACGGACACACCCTCTCCTCCCCCATTGCAAGGCCACAGATGGGGTATGTGGAAGAAAATTATCTTCCGAGGCTGAGAAGGTCGTCCGCTTCAGAGGTTGGCCAGATGTTAAAGGCAACAGAGGTGCTCCATGAAAATACAAAGGGCTTTGCGCCTTTGCTTTTTAACAAAAAATGAATCTCCCTGTCATCAACCATGGTTGATTTCATCCACTTGGCCTTGCTCGCAGATTATCAATAACAGTCTTTGTACTGATTGCAAAAGTACTATAAAAATAATGAATATACAACTAATTTCCGGAAAAACACGTAGAGCGTCAACGCGCGCAAATGACAAGACTGTGTTTGCAGGGTTATCTTTTAGGAGCTCGATTCGGCTTTTTCTTCATTTTTGGCGACCGCATGGTATAGGTTTTCTCTCCGTACCTGGGTGTCTCTGTTATCAAAGTCTGTATGGCATTTTGGTTGCTTTTATTTTTAATTGCTTTTTCCAGCATATCGGCATACAACTGATGTATGCTTCCGTCTTTCCTGTCAGGCCAGTTGTAAGCTAAGTATCGTGTATATTCCAAGCATTTCAGCTTCCATTCCTCGGTTGCATTCTCATTATTGTAACGCTCCATGTTCATCATAAATTTCAGCCGCCTCATCACCTCTGACTTATTTGTCGTTGTATCCGCCAAATTTTTATCAATTAAACCAATAGCCTGTTTGTAGTTGGTTTGTCTGATTGCCTGTTCTATTCTGATGAAGTCAATGTTGAACTGTTTTCCGTCAAAGTCGCATAGCGTGGCTATTTTATCGACATCTCCAAATTGTGTTTCAGCAAAAAGCTTGGCGTCTACCTCTGCCTTCGAATATAATCGGCAATATTCGGCATAATGGTCAGAAACCTCTTGCAAATATGGTGAAAGCCCGCGAATGCCCGCCACGAACACGTCCCATACTGCCCTGTCTCTCAAGCTATTCCCCTGAGCCACGAGCTGGTCGAAGGCCATCTCTGTGAGTTTTTGCTTATGGATTGAGATTTGATATTCTATATAATCCAAGAGCAGCTGCTTGGAGCGGTTCCCCTCGGCATAAGCCTTGATGAGATAGGACGACCGCTTTGTTGGCACAAGCGCATTTTTACCTGTCTTGATAAATATTTCCGGGGTTTGCGTGCTCGAGCTTCTGTGTGCCACCTCCTGCGTGTTAGGGTCTATGAAACAATAGGTTGGGTACAGGTGAACCATATATTGCTGGGCCAACTTGCTCCCCTCCTCGCTCTCGGCATTTATTTTTGCACACACAAAGTGCTCGTTGTAAAAAAATCCCACATCCGGTCGTGTAAAAACATTCTCGGCCATATTGAGGCATGGGCCACACCAATCGGTGTAGAAGTCCACGAACACCAATTTGTTTTGTGCAACGGCCATATTCAGAATCTCTTTCCACGAACTCTTCTGAAACCGTATGCCGCCCTCATTGTCCTGTCCGTAAACAGAGCAGGAGTAGGCAACGGCAAGGAAAAATAAAATTCTACTTAGTCTTTTCATATCAGTCTACAATATATGCATCATTACGTGCGAAAGTCCGGTATTTGTAAATCACAAGTGGTTTGGCACCGCAAACCCCCGTATGCTTCTTGATTATCACAGGTTTGTCGGCATCAACATTCAGTTCTATGATATCGCTTTTAAGCTCATCACCACTGCCCTCGCCATCATGGCCGTATCTCGACACCGCTATCACCATTTTCTTCTCATAGCGATGCAGACAGATATCGGCAATGGTCGCGTCGTCGTCATAGCCCAGATCCTTGAGCGAGACTATCTTGTCTGCTTCCGTCGGCGCAATGCCCGTTGCCACATTCAGGATGTTGTATTTATAGATGGCTTGCGTTGTGTTGAAGAACACATAGGGTGCATTGCGCAGCATGAAGAAGCGACTCGTAGGCTGCACCTGAGCAGCATCCACCGAAGCCAGGTGGTTGTCTTCCTTCCCTGTGTCGAAAGTAACAAATTTTACCTTGCCATTCTGCGCTATGGCTGCGAAGCAAAATCCATATTGATAGGTGTCTTCACCATAAAAAGCACGGTATCCCGGGAATGTTGCATGCTCGTCTACCGGCGTAAGCTTTCCCGACTGCATGGTGTAGAACATGCCTTGATTTTCGTCGAACAAGCACTTGTCATACGACAGGCGCCAACCTGCATTTTTGTTTTTTCCCCTGCTGGGCGCGGGCTTACGTCCTGTGACAAACACCATGGGCGAGAATCTGCACACTTTCTTCTCGTCGTCTCCTACATAATTGGTGTAATTGATTTCGGGGTCTCCCGTACGGTTGAAAGATATAAGGAACATTGCTCCGTTCGAAATCAAATACACATCCTCATTGTTCATGATCGCACCATACGGATTCCTCCGCCATTGCGAAACCAAGCCACTGATATACGCAGGTTTGAAGTTCGAGTAGTCAGGCAAAGGATACAGTTCGCCATACCTGAGCATGTAGTCCTTGTCTATCCTGTCCATCTTGTCTAATGTCACATTGCTGAGCTGTAGCAGTCCCTCGTCACAAACGAGCTTGATGCCACGCCCCCCATTTTTCTTCACATATCCGGGATAACCGTCTACAAAGGTCTGGACCAGCTGGCGCGGATTTTTACCCAGCGGTTCGTCATGGGATTTGTTGTAGAACATTTTCATAAAATCAGCATTCTCAACATCCAATCTCAGATACGAGAGGTCTGCCTGACCATTTTGACTACTCACCACAAGGATGCCATCGGCCGACGTGGTATAATTAACCACCAGCTTGGTCGTAGCAAAAGTCTTTACTTGGGTCTCCTTATCAGCCACTGTATACAACAAAGTATAGCTTCCCTGTGCGTCAGTCACTTCATAATTGAGATCCTTGCTCGTCGAAAGCACCTTCTTGCCTATTTTCCATTCGTAGGTATATTTTTCAGGGTCATTGCCCCCCATTGTTGCCTCAATATCAGGCGTTATTCGCAATGTAGCGTATCGGTCTATCTCGACATTTTCCGGCAAGCCCTTAATGCTCACCTCGTTGATGTCATGATAGTCGTAATTTCCCTTATCCTCATAACATCCAACTATTGTGGCCGTTGCCACCAGGATTAAAAGATATTTCAAGTGTTTCATGTTTTCCTCCTTTCTTACTTCGCATTCATGTCTATCAGGTTATCAAAACCCACACGCTTGCCCGTTTCCTGATCTATGACGACATTGTCTTTCAGATAGTTTTTCAAGGCATCAACGTATCTGTCGCCATAGTTCAGCAGGTCTGTCTTGCTGTAAAACTCTTCTGTATTAAACATCAGGAGTATTCGGTATTTTTGCGGATGGTAGTATCCCAAGGCAATGACATTCCACCACTTGGGACGTGCCACGTAGTTGTTCATCGAGATTTTAAACTCCATCCCCTCTCTCGGCCCAACTTTCAGGTCCTCTGTTTCCACCAACCTCAGTATGAGTGATTTGCTCTCCTGAAGCGAGAACGATGTACTTAGCTTTTTTCTCAACAGTGTCACACATAGCGTGTCTGTCCAGACATTGGCCTTGAAAGTGTAGACTTCCTTCAACGGCAAGTAGTGCTCATTGGCCTTGGCTGTCGTCTCTCCCTTGAGCACGGTGGCTTTGTCGGCCACCTCCACCTTGTAGGTCTTGTCGCGGGTCAAAGGGTCTCCCAGCACATTGATGGGTATCTTCACCACGTACTCCTGTTGGTCTGAGGGCAGCAGTCCCATGGAAACCACCAAGGAGTCGCGCACGATCAACCGTTTCTGGGCATAGTTGGGATCCTGATGTAGGTATTCGAAATATATCCGGTCGTTATCCGTAAAAGCTAACTCATTGTCCTGCGAGCACGACACAAACGAGAGAGCTGTAACGAACAAAAAGATTTTCATCCATTTCATAATCATCGTTTTTCCTTAGTTATAGATTCCATATTCGTTTTCATTTTCCGGCCTTGGGAATATCTGGATATTATCAGCAGGCTCAAAGTTCTTCAGAATATTCAATATCGGGCTGTTCAGCCTTTTATACTCATAGAACATGTGCCCTTCGCCTATAAATTCGCGACGCATCTCTTCAATAAGAACTTCCTGGCTAATCTTTGTCTTATCTGTCTTGACAGATTTTGTCATTCGCGAGCGTCTGAGTGTGTTCAGCGTCTCCAAAGCCTGGGCATCTCCCAGGTGCATCTGACATTCTGCGAGGATAAGATACATCTCTGAAAGTTTCAGGAGCACCTGCTTGGGATAGAATTTTTCTATTTCCTCATTCGTATATTTCACCAAGTATCTGTTTTGGGCATTCACCCACGTGGACAACCGTACATCATCGTTATTGTTGTCAAACAGTTCGTTGATGTTGGTGGGCAACGGAAGCTCCGCACCACTCACACTTGTATCGGTAGAGATGCCCATGTGTATCTTGCGCGCATTGTCGCGTATAGCTTTGTTTCTTATTGAGAATATATGCTCATCGCTGAAGAGCATATCCACCGAATCTTTCTGTACATTGATGCTCTTCTTGATGTCCAACAGACTGAACTTGCCCGATTCTATCACGCTTGCGGCCAGCTTACCCGCCTCTTGGTATTTTCCCTCGTCGAGCAATATACGGGCAAGCAGGGCATCCACGGCATAGTAGTTTGCCCTGGCCACGTATCGGTCGCTTTCTGTTTTGTCCTCAAAAGTGTAGGGCACAACCTGCCTGATGGGGTCGTTTTCCAATTCAAGCCTTGCCTCGTCTAAGTCTTTCTTGATTTTGTCGATAACCGACTTCACCGTCATGGCAGGCGTAGGCTTAACACCGAAGGTCTCGACGTATGGAATTCCCGTCGCATCAGGAGCGCGCTTCACATTGGGTGCATAAAGCCGCAACAGGTCGTAATGCAGATATGCCCTCAAGAACAGGCATTGGCCTTTCACTTGATGACGCACAGGCTCGCTCAGCACCTCGGGCCGCTTGTCAATCCACCTCAAAATATTGTTCACCTCAGCAATAGCAGCATACATGCTATACCAAATGCCATTGATCTGTGCTCTCAGATTGTCATTGTCGTAATGATAATCCCGGGCATAATGAAACTGATGGTACACCGTCTCCATCTTCTCATAGTCATACAGCTGCCCAAACACGTCCAGCAACCCGAACGTGAGGTCTCTGCCATAAAGTCCACCCTTGCCCATGTCAGCATATACACCTGCCACGGCATCTTTGAAACCTTGTTCAGTAGAGAAGAGCTTATCCTCGTCAACAGAATTATCTGGTTTGACATCCAACCAATTATTGCATGCAGTCAGCAACAGGACGCACGCACCTGCTATGATATATCGATTTATTTTCATTTCCTTAGAATCTAACGTTTATACCCATGGAGAACGACCGCGCGTAGGGATAACTCGTTCCACGCTCCTGTTTGATGGTGGAGAGACGGAACAAATCGGTTGTGGCGGCTATAATCTTCACATATTCTATACCCAAATTGCTTATCCATTTTTGGGGTAAAGTATAGGTCAGCGACAGATTGGACAATACCAAGGTGTTGTTGTCCTGCACAAACCTACTCGTTTGATAAACGGGCGACATGTCGTCTATCCGTCTGTACTTGGCATGGTTGCCGGGCTCTTTCCAGCGATCGTAGAGCACTCGCCTGTCTGCATTGATGGCAGGGTTGGCTCCTTCCACCTTTGTTGCAAGCGTGCTGTTGTATGATTTCCCACCATAACGGTATGTGGCAACGGCATAGAGGTTAAAGTCTTTCCAGCGAAGGTTGTTGATGATGTTTCCGTTGAACCTTGGCTCGGTATCTCCCACCACAACCTTGTCCTTATAGTCGTATATGAAACTCATCGAACCGTCGCGCTTGTAGTACACCTCATTGCCCGTAGCAGGGTCTATGCCACCCGACCTCACCACATAGATGGCTGTGGTTGAATTGCCATTCTCGTATTGGTTGACCACCTTGCCTGTGATATTGCTGTTTTGCTTGGTGTTATTCCGACGGTTCATCTCCTCTAACTCGTTGGATATCTTTCGTATCTTGTTTTTGTTATGGAAAGTGGATAAGGTGGTGGTCCACGACCAATCCCTTGTCTTTAACCAATTAGCCGAAAGTCGAAGTTCGAAACCCGTATTTTCTACCTCTCCCACATTTTCGGTGTACGACGAGAACCCAGTCGATGGCGCCACGTTCATGGGCAGGAGCAGATTATTGGTGAGTTTGCGGTAAACGTCGCCATAGAATGCCAGCCGTCCCTTGAACAAGGTTAGATCCACACCGAGGTTGTAAGCCATGGTTTGTTGCCATTTCAGGTTGTTGTTGCCATAGTCCTGGAGGGTAGCTCCCCACGAGTCCAAATAAATGTTTTGAGCCATATAGGTGTATCGGGTGATGGCCTGTGAGGAGGCAAAGTTGATATTGCCCGTACTTCCCACCGATGCTCTTAGCCGGAGCGTACCGAAATCCTCGTTCATGAATTTTTCCTTGTGCACGTTCCATGCCAGTCCCAAAGACCAGAATGGTGCAAACCTCTTGTTACTTCCGAATTTCGACGAGCCGTCTGTACGGAACGAGAAGTCTATGTAATAGCGCTCCTTCAAGCCATAGTTCATGTTCAGGAGCACACCAAAGAGACGCGATATGTCTGACACATCATCAGGTTTGCTGTTTGCAGCATATTGCTGGGCATAGTGTATGTTGGCCAAATTGTCGTTAAGGAAACCCGTGGCCACAAACCCCTGACCCTTCACGGTGTTGTCGGTGAAGTTTGTACCGAGTGTCATGCTCAGCGTGTGAATATCTCTGAATGTATTGTAGTAAGACAACAGCACATTGCCGTCCATCGTGGTCTCTGTGGTATTGAAATAGGTGGCCCGTCCCTTTTTGGCAATATCGGTCTCATTAGCAAACGTGGGCGACTTGGGCGAGACAAAGGCCTCCTGCTGCGAGAGCATCTTGGAATAGCTCATACGGGCTGTCAGGCGGAAAGCATTGAGGAATCGCCACTCCAGATAGAAGTTGTCTGTCCATGTTGTCGATTTGGTCAGGTCCTTGTTGGCCAACGTGGCATTGATGAGGGGGTTTACATGATTGGTAGACAATATTTTAACCATGTTCCCATCTGCATCATAGATTCGGTCGTAAGGATTTTGCATCGCAAAAAGCCCGAACGAGCCGTATGGTGAGTTCTTGCCTTTAACCTCTGATATGGTTAGGTCGTTTCTCACCCTGAAGTTGTTGCCAACATTGTAGTCGAGCACAGCTCCAATACCATAATTGTTTCTGTCGGAACCTTTCATCACACCGGCATTGCTGTCGTATCTTCCGTGCAGCTGGTATCTGAGATTATTGTCCCCACCCTCTAATATGGCCGAGTATTTTTGATAGAGCGCCGTGCGTAAGGGCTGTGAAAGCCAATAGGTGTTCACCCCACGTCTTACTTCTTGCAGACGGGAATTGTAGAGCCTATCCTTTTCCAGTTGTCCCTCCAGTCCACCTGACGCAAAGATATATCGGCCGGCAAGTCGTTCAAATTCCAGCTTTTCTTCGGCGTTCATCAGGTTGTAGTCTCTCAGGTCGGGCACAGAGAACGTGTAGTTGGCACTGAAGTCCACCTTGATTTTTCCGGGCTGAGGTCTTTTGGTAGTCATCACAATCACTCCGTTGGCACCGCGTGAGCCATACATGGCCGTAGCCGAGGCATCCTTGAGAATGGTGATGTTTTCTATACGGTTGATATCATAGTCGTACACGGCCTGTGCCGACACCTCTATACCGTCCATAATATAGAGCGGCCCATTGGGATTGTTGCGCGAGCTTTCGGCCGATCCCCTGAGATCAAAAGTGCTCTGTCCGCGCAACGTCATCTCCGGTACGTGGTTGGGGTCCGAACCATAGTCGAGCTCTTCGGTTATTCTGAGCGAAGGGTTATAAGCCGAGAGCGTAGACAACACGTTGGTTGCACCCAGGTCTTTCAACTGGTCAGCCTTGATCGTAACCTCCGATCCGGTGTAGCTCTCTTTCGAACGACTATAATAACCGTTTACCACCACACCTTTAAGCATGAGTTCATCGCTGGCCTCAAGTTTTACATCCATGGAGGCTTGCCCTTGGTAAACTCGTTCCTCGCTTCTCATACCCAGATAGCTGAAAACAAGCGTCTGGCCTTTGGCGACACGGATGGTGTAGCGACCATCCATGTCGGTTGCAGCACCGGCATCCTTGCCCTTTATCCTTACAACAGCACCCACGATGGGCAGCCCCTCTGCATCGACCACTGTTCCGTGTACCTCACGGGCAGCATGAAGTCTCGTGTCCCTCTCCTCCTTGTACAGCCTTATCAGCCGACCTTCCACACGATAGCCGAAAGGCTTGCCATCCAACAGGCGCTTCAGCGCCGTGTCCATGGTAGCCTCCTTCAAATCGGCGGTAACGGTATAGCCATCCGTTGTTCCTGCCTGAAATGACAGCTGGTAATAGCCTGAAAGTTTTTCTACGGCTTTCAGAGCCACACTTAGTTTCTCGCCGGCACATTGGTAAGTGATGCGTTCTCCCGATGTCAATTGCTGGGCTTGCAAAGGGAATATACAAAACAAGCATAAAAACAAAGTCAGCAGCGACAACCTCATTTGCCTTGTCTCTCCTTGCTTCTCCATAGTTAAGTTTGATTTATTAGGTTTAATGCGCAAATTTAATAACTTAAACCCTATTTTGCAAATAATAACACAAAAAAAATCGAGGAATTACTACAAATTGTAAATCGGCACGATATGACTGCTCACATCGTGCCGATTTCGTGTTTTTCATGGGTATTGACGGTTACGCCATCCCAGAGTTCAAGCCAAGCGTTGTGGCAATGGCTGTCAGAATGCTAATGAGGACTTGTATCACAAGTTTCCAGGTGCTTTTGTGTTTCATGGTTTTTTAGGTTTGAAGGCCTCCCCTGGCCTATCGCGACTCGGGGAGAGCCAAAGGTAAGGTTAATGTTTTTAGAAGACACCCCCTCCCCTGCATGAAGAGGAGGTGGAAGCTGCTATGCAGGCTTCTCTTCTTTCTTGGGTTCATCGTTTTTCTTGGGTTCATCCTTCACGTCATTCTTGGGTGCCTCCTTGGCCGTCACGCCGTTCAGGAGATTCTTGACGTAGAAACCGGTGCGGTTGCCCTTGTCATTGACTCCGGTAGGATTGAAGCGCTTCTCGGGCGTATAGACAATGTGATAGCCAGCAATCTTGGAGCCGTCAAACTCGGCACTGGTTTCGGCCGGTTTGGTGCTGATTCCCACGCGGAACGAGCCTATACCATCGAGCACCACCTTTTGGGAATTCAAGAGATGTCCCTTCATGAACACGGCTGTCTCTGTCAGCACGGCCAACACATCCGCATAGGTGACGGTTGTGGCGTGAGAGATTTCCTCGGCCAGCGCCTTGGTCGAAATCACATCCATGATGATGGCTCGGCCATACCATTTTCCAAATGTACTTGAAGCTGCGCGTTTGTTTTGTACTTTACGATAACGAATTGCCATAGTGTTTTTCCTTTCTTAAATTTTTAATGGTTAAAATTGTGTTGTGTCTTTACAGTGTTGAAGCTTCATGTTTTCTGTTTGACAATGCAAAGGTAGGGCAACGGGCGCGTATACACAAAGGGCACGCGACTATGTCATACGCCACGTTCATCGACTCCGCACGACTATAGCGGCAACGACAAAAATATTATGGCAACGACTTACACGACAATACACGAGACATAATATTATTGCAACGACATTTCACGACTTTACACGACAAAAAAAATAAGTCGTGAAAAGTCGTGGGTGTCGATGCAAAAAATGAGTCGTGGAAAGTAGATGCAAAAATAAAAGTCGTGGGGGTTGATGCGAGAAAAAATTGTGGAGGATGCCGTGGTCAACGCAGGCGCGATGAACGCATAAACCTATCTTGTCATCGTCTCCGTGGCGTCACGCTGCTCGCTGCCGTAGATAGCAGGGGAATGAGGGAGTATACGGGGAATCTCCTAACTTTCAACGATCTCCTCCACCTTCACGCTGTCCATAGCCGTAAGATAATCCTGCAACATATCCTCAAGTTGTCGTTCTACTTCTGCCGACAACTGCAGGCTGTCGTCGCCCTGTCGAGCGGACGTTTTCCGACCCAGGATCGCCTCGACCATCGTGCCCATGCCCAGGTCGCCGGCATCGCGATTGAGCGTGTACACCTCTGTGCCGTCGCCGGTATGCGTGCGCGAAACGAGTCGCGCATCGATCAGCGTATGCAGGCTGCACATGAGTTGTGAATAGCTGAAATGCGTGAGGCTGAGGAGGTCGCGCACGGGGCACGGTCCCCCACCCCGCCGCTGGCGTTGGCACAGCAGACTGAGCACCATCCCACTCTTCCGAATCTTTTCCAATAGACTGTCGGGGCGGGTCTCGCCCAGATGACCCTCGGCGAGTTCCTGGTTGGCGCGCCCCAGTTCAGCAAAACCGATGCAGATAAACCACGACAACTGCATCCACAGCATCAGCAGTGGCAGGGCGGCCAAGGAACCATAGATGATGCTGTAGCTCGTGAACATCACCTGATAATATACATAAGCCGTTTGGAGTCCGATAATGCACAGCCCCGCCAGCATGGCCGGGAACCACACCATCGACACACGCACCTTGGTGTTGGGCACAAAGGTATAGAGCAACGTGAAAAACAAGGTCAGCACGGTCAGGGGCACCGCAAAACTGATGATGCCCTTAAACACGGGCGTGAGCACTTGGAAGTCGGGCAGACGACCGAGAATGGAATTGAAAAACACACTGAGACCAGACAAGAGAATGATGGCCAGCGGCACTAAGAATATCACCGAAATATAGTCGAAGGCCGCCCTACCCCAGTCGCGCTCCTTCGTCACTGCCCAAATGCCATTGAAAACGCCCTCGACGTTGTTGAAAAGCGAAATGACACTGTAGAGCATAAACACCAAACTCACACCGATGACCACACCCGTGTGCGTATAGTTGATATACGAACTGGCCAACTCGAGAACGGCCTTGCCCACGACAGGCTGACTGGCAAACACGCGGTGAACCCACTCGGCAATGTAATCCTCGAAGCCGAAACCGCGCCCCACGGCAAAGATGATGGCAAAAACCGGCACAATGGCCATCATGGTGTTGAACGTGAGCTGTGCGGCATAGCCCCAGTGGTTTTCCACGAACAGTCCCTTGAAAACCATATACAATCGCTGCGCCATATACACCAGCGGGCGCTCGCGGAATGCGACATTCCCTTCCTCCCAGATGGCGCGCCGAAAAAAATACATGATTTTATTGACCGATAAATTATTCTTTTCCATACAAGCAATCGTTTTCAGATGTCACATATTTGTCGCGGCCTGAACAGGGCGTTTCAGCCCGCTTCCGTGTCATTGTTCCCGTTGAAGCGCTCACGCCATCGCATCAAATTTGCGTTCGCGTTAAAATCTTCCCGCGCCTTCGTCAAAACATTCCCGCGTCCCCATCAAAATTTTATGGCAATACTAAAGCTGTTATCTAACCACAACGATTTAATAATAAGCAAGTTGCCTTGTTGTCACAACTGATTGGGTTACGATTAGGAAACAAGCGAGCCATTTTCGTTTCGCTGTCTTCTGCCTGACCATGAGCGCCCGTCTTCTGTCTGCAAAGATAATACTTTGTCATTAAACAGCAAACGTTCTCCGGAGGAAATGAAGACAAGTCACCTATGCCCCCCTATGTATATTCTATTTGGGGCCTATTATTCTTCCATTCTTGCCCTAATTTTATCCCAAGCATGTGAATCAAATAGGAAACAGTCTTTCATGGTCTCCATCATCGTTACGAATCGGCTGAATGGAATGGTAAAGCTCAACTCATTCTTGCCGACCATAGGACGAACAGAAGGATCAAACAAGCCGATAAAGCAGCTTTGGCCTTTCCTTTCATTCTCTAAGACAGTCCTCGAAACGACCGTACTACAACCCGAACCGAATTGAGATAAAACTGCATCAGGAGCGTTGTTGTCGAAGAATGCCCAACCACACAGACCGGAAAGCATATCGGGCGTTGCATAGAACAGTACACCTTCTGTCCCATCGAAAGATTCGGTTTTGTCTATCCTGATGAAATTGAGATAAGGCTTCACAGGTCGTTTCATCCCAAGTCCCTGAACGAAGTCAACAACCATTTCAGGTGTTTTCTTGTATTTCTCTTTAAACGACACGAAGCCTGGTACTCGTTCTGGCATATCAGTAAAACCAGTGTAGAGTTTGCCACCGCCACATCCAATGACATCGACGCTCAGGCTGACGGGCTGTCCCTCCCTCGCATCTTGAAGTCCCTTGAAAAAGCAACCACCTATCTTCTTTGCTGCAGCTATCGGTTTGTCGCTATAGCCAAACAGCAAAGGTAATGGAGCATTACTACCAAAAGCCTCCTTGTAATTCTGAATAAATTCCTTTATTTCCATAATCATTATTTTATTTCATAGATTCTGTCCTCTCGTAAAACCTTCGAAGCTGTTTTCCCTGCCACTTTCAAAGTGAAGAATGAAGAGTAAAGAATCAACGCGCAGCCAAATTGTGACGAGTTGATGAGCTTGCGAATAATTTTGAATTGAAAAGCTCCTCCGCTCGGCTTCGCCGAATCTTAGAATATCCAGAGAATATTTTTCCATTCGAGTAAACTATGCAAAAAGCAGCTCATCGCAGAATATCTTACTTTCTTGCTTCGCAAGATTAATCTTAGAATATCTTCTACCCCAACGCGCAGCCTAATTGTGAATTGAAAATTATGAATTATGAATTGCAAAGCGCCACCCAATTATGAATTATGAATTATGAATTATGAATTGTAGACTCAGTTTGTTATTTCAAATATTCTTCACAGAGCGCCACCCAGAGCGACGCTCCCGCGGCCAAAATGTCCTGGTCGAAGATGTATGCGGGGTTGTGCACTATGGGCGTGTCTCCGTTGCCAATCATCACGTAGCAGCCCGGTTTGCGCTGGAGCATGAACGCGAAGTCCTCGCTGCTCATCATGGGTTTGCACGGGTACACCACACTGTCTTCGCCAAATCGCCGGCGGGCCACGTTGGCGGCAAACCGGGTTTCTTCCTGCGTGTTCACCAACACGGCGCCCGGCTGTCCCTCCCGGATGTCGTACTCGCACCCGAAGCACGCGGCCTGGGCTGCCGTAATCTCCCTGATGCGGCGCAACGCTGCCCTGCGCGCATCTGTCTGCATGTTGCGCATGGAGAGTTTCAGCACGGCCTCATTGGGGATGACGTTGCCCGAATTTCCAGCCTGAAACGAGCCGATGGTCACCACGCTGTTTTGCCAAGGCGACAGATTGCGCGACACGATGGTCTGCAGAGCCATCACCAATGACGCACCGGCCACCACAGGGTCTATGGTCAGCTCCGGCATGGAGCCGTGCCCGCCCCGGCCCGTAAGCCGTATCTCCCAATTATCCACAGCCGACATGGTCTCGCCCTCGTGGAAATGGAACACGCCCTTGGGCAGTCCCGGTATGTTGTGCATGGCGTACACCCGATCCACGTCGAAACGTTCAAAAAGGCCGTCGGCGATCATCGATGGGCCGCCTTGCATGGTCTCCTCAGCCGGCTGGAAGATGAAACGCACCGTTCCGTCGAAGTTCTTGGTCTTGGCAAGGTATTTGGCCGCACCCAAGGCCATGGCCGAATGGCCGTCGTGTCCGCACAGGTGCGACACGCGGTCGTCCTTGCTCTTGTATGGCAGGTCGTTTGTCTCGGTCATCGGCAGCGCGTCCATGTCTGCCCTGATGCCTATGCTTTTTTTGCCATCGCCGTGGCGCATGCTGGCCACCAGTCCCTCTATGCCGTTCTTGCCCACATGTTCGCACACCTCGTAGCCCCACTGCCTGAGCAGCGACGCTATGTATTTAGCGGTGTCGTGCTCTTGGGTAGACACCTCCGGGTTGGCGTGGATATGGGCCATCCACGATTTCATCTCAGGCAGCAGCTCTGCCACACCCGCAATAGGTTTTGCTTCCATTTTACTCATATCACATTGTTGTTGCACCGGTCTTATCCATCACCAAGCTCTATCGTCAGTCCATGCTTCTCTGGCCGAATGATTGATAAATTGTTCCAAAAATACCAAAATTTGTCGATATAACTCGTGCGAATTGGATAATATTTCGTTTTTATTGTTGCTTATTGGATGATGCTGAATTCAAATCAAAATGTAGAAATTGAAGGTTTTCTTTGTGTCAAGCGTTTCTGAACAAACGATTTAGCCGATGACAAGTAAATTAGGAAAAAACAACAAAACCTGACAAGTGATTTCAGGAAAAGGCAGTGATAGGTGAATTGTGAATTATGAATTTTGAATTGCAACCTCCGCTCGGCTTTGCCGAATCTTAGAATATCAGGAGAATATATTTTGTGAACGAAAGGCTCATCGCAAAATATCTTCCCATTTGCTTCGCAAATAATCTTAGAATATCTGCTAACCCTCCAACGAGCAGCCTAATTGTGAATTACAAATGCGTGCGCCTAATTATGACGAGTTGATGAGCTTGCGAATAATTATGAATTATGAATTAGCAGCGCGTTAGCCTAATTATGAATTATGAATTATGAATTTTGAATTATAAAGGCCTAATGGCCATGCGGTTAGGGCCTAACCACCGTGCGATTAGGGCTTAACGGCCATGCGGTTAAGGCCTAACGGCAGCACGGTTAGGCTTTAACCGCGCAGGGTACTAAACTTCGCTCGTCACGTAGCAGGGCGAAAGGTGATTTTAACTAAATCACTTGTCAGTTTTTGTTGTGGTTTCCTGATTAACTTGTCAACATTCAGTCAGGCTTACTGTATCGCTTGACACGGTCGCTGCCTCTCTTCGGAATAACTTGTCGGAAGGATAAATCATTTTGTCGAAAGAAATAAGATTCGGAGGGCGGACTGCTATTTGATAAAATGGGGATGAAGCGAATCGCCATAATTTTCGCGGTAGCGGTAGCCGTTTTGCTCAAAGGTGAGCAGAGATGAGGGCGACGAATAGCGGTTCAGCAGAATTTCGCGGGCCATTGCTCCCCGACAACTCTTAGCATGGACCGCAACCATCTTGAGTCGATGGCCTTCATCGGCGTAGAACAACGGCTGCACCACCGTAACCTCGCGGCACACCCTACCCCACTCGAAAAGCTGTTCCATCTCGCCGGTAGCCAGATGCACGAGCACGCCATCGTCGGACTTCACGGCATCGATGAGCACATCGGTGATGCGGCTGCGCCAATAGGTCAGCATCGTTTCACCGCCTGTAGTCTGCAGGCGCACCTTGCCTTCCAAACGGTAAGGGTGTATAAGGTCGAGCGGCCGGAGCAGCCCATAGAGAAACGAACAGATAAACAGGTGGTCGTGGGCATACTGAAAGTCGGCGTCGCTAAACTCCGACGCACGGAGATATTTAAAGGCCTGACCGTAATACGCCAGTATGGCCGGCAGCTTTTCTGTCTCGTCGAGGAATCGCCCGTAGCGCAGGTGGTTCTCCTGTGCGAGCGAATGACTGCAGTGTAAAGCCCCTGCAAGCTCATCGATAGACCACTGACCGAGTTCCAGGGCAAAGCGATTGGCATCGGCTTCAAACCGAGGCGAACTGACGCGTGGCACGCTCACCGTCGTGGCATTGTTCATGATTTTGGCGCAAGCCAGTAGTATTTGCATTGTCGTTGAGTTCTGTTGGTTGTGGGCAAAGATACATATTCTTTTGCGTAGTCTGTCGGCATGCACCCTGTTTTTGTACGATTTTGCAGCCTTGAAAGTCGGATTTGACGTTAAAACAAACTTTTTAGAGCAAAAAATCACGCACGTTTAAATCCTCATATAGGTAGCAGGATAGGATTCACCGCTACCCCTTCGTTTATCCGTCGTAAAGCTTTGGATATGAACATGATAAGAAAAATATTTTCTAATCCTGAGACCATCGGTCGTTTTGAATCGGTAGTCGAAAAAGGTTCGAAATAAAGCATTTTAATGCCTGAATCCTTGAAGAATTTCAAAAAAACTGTATTAGTGGCCGAAAAATTAGCAAAATTCACAGAATTTACACCAAAATGAACTTTTATTCCGATAAAAAACATGTTTTCTATTAATTACGTAGTAATTAATGGAGAAGCTGGAGCGATTTTCCATTCCGTGTCAAATAAACAGAACAAGCTCCCTATTTGTCGCAGGTTTAAGAAAACATGGCAGCAAACATCCTCCCTATTTGTCGTAGAGTTTTATAATAGATTAGTAATAAATAACTTGCAAGAGTCATATAAAACGAATTTTTAGACAATATCTGGAAGAAAAAACTTCAGAATCACTGAATTAGAAATATAATGTCAGGAAAATATAAAATAAAAATCATAAAAACACACAGATGTTCCCTATTTGTCACACCAATACTCCCTTTATGTCGGCAATCTAAAAAACATCCTCCCTTTTTGTCGCACACACCCTACTAAAATGTCGCACCAATGTTACTAATTTGTCGCACCGATGTTACTAATTTGTCGTAGTTCAATGCATGTGTCTACTGGTTTACAGTAAGTTATAGTCCCCTACTAATATATGAACTAATGATATATATAATGATATAATAATCTTATGAAAATTTTAATTTTTTCTTTTTATTTATTTTGACTTCCATCCATGAGGAATTCAGATAGTTTCTCTTAAGCTTATATATTTATATTTACACATAGGAGTATATCAATATAAATATATTAATATATAAAAAAATATAAAGTTATATATTTGTAGATATATAAATATGTGCAATTTTCTTCTTATTTTTTGCAATACGACGACTTGATGCCATATATATTTATCTAAATATTTGTTTGCCTATTTGTATATCTATATTTATAGTTATACTTTTAATATACTTAGATATATATTTCTGTATGTCTATATAAATACCTGAATAGATAAATACTTTAATATATAAATATATCTCCGTTTGTTTATATAGTTAGATACACATTTAAATATATTTCCAAATAAATATATTTAGATATTAATATATGTGCATTTATATACTTACTTGTTTATTTATTTATCTATATATAAATGCTAATAAATAAACATATTTATATACATTAATATATTTATTCTCTCCGAGGTGTTATCTGTGAAATACTGGTTATAAGGGGTTTGCGGTTTGTGGTGGGAATTATATAAATATATAAAAACTTAGTTATTTGTATATACAAAAATATAAAAGTATCCGTATATAATTAAATACTTAAATATATAACTATGTATATAAAAGTTTATAGGTATAATAACGTTATTATATAAATATATAAAAGAATATAAAAATATAAATAGAAATGTTTATATGTATTTATAATCAAATATACGTAAATATGTTTGTTTGTTTAGATATAAATACTTATATTTGCAAATGCAATTATATATAAATATTGATATATGAAAAATCGCAGGATAGTATTTGCCAATCAAAAGGGTGGCGTGGGCAAGTCGACGTTGTGTATGCTCTTTGCCAATTACTTGGCATGGAAGAAACAAGATGTGTGTATCATCGATACAGACTTGCAGAAGTCGATCTCCATGCAGCGACGCAAGGACATGGAAATATACGAGGGACAGGAAGAACCTTATACCATTCAGGATTTTGATGTGCAGGATCCCGAGACGATGCAGCAGTTGATGGATTCTGCGGGAGAAACGGAAGGATTTGTACTGTTCGACTCTCCGGGTAATGTGTCGGAGGACGGATTGGTGCCCATGTTTACTTCTGCCGACTTTATTATATGCCCCTATGAGTATGAGGAGAAGACGCTCGACTCCACGGGCATGTTTGTCCAGGTGATCAATGCTCTGAAGCACACGACGCCGGAGATGGGTGCCAAGCTGTTTTTTGTGCCCAACCGCATCGATGTGAGAATCGGTACGGCCGACGAGTTGAAGATGTGGAAGCAAACCGATGCCATCTTTAAACAGCTCGGTTCGGTGACACCGCGTATCACGGCGCGGGCAGCCCTGAAGCGTATCAACACCTTTGAGATTACATCGGCGCAGCGTGACGCTGTGAAGCCGGCGTTCGAATTTATGATTCGGCGAATGAGAGAGTAGGGTGGGGGAGTGTTGCTCCGGAGGGGCAACGAGAACATGTTACACCCGATGTATGTATAAATATATATTTAAGTAAACATATAAAAATATAAAGATATAAACCTATGGCTAAAAAGAAAACACGTGTTATGCTTCCTGGTGGTATTCAGGGATTGGTACACGATTTACAGAATGGCACATCGAGATTTGCGCAGCAGCCGATCGTCGATGCAACTGATACCGATGACGCAGCAGAATCATCGGACGAGACTCCTGACACGCAAGAGACGGCGAATGAGCAGGTTGCACCTGAAAATCAAGAGGTTCGTATGGAGGTGACGCCTGCTGAAACAACGCTGGCAACGGAGAAACCTGCACAGGTGGACAAAGAGGCCGCGGACAAGCCGTCTGGCGATGCCGTAGATGCCACGGAAAAAAGTGGTGAGCCGCGCATGCGTGAGTACCATATCGTGAAAGATGATTCGAAGGATAGCTGGGACTTATTCATCGACATGGCACGACAATACAAGTCGGGCGGTGGTAAGTTGGCAACGATCTATATCGACGAGACGCTCAAGAGTGTGCTCGACCGCATGAAATATGCCGGGACGGAGAAGTTATCTACATCGGCCATCCTGAGTTCCATCGTGGCACGTTTCGTCTATGACCATGAGGACGAAATCAGGAAGGTGCTCTTCAGCGGGGATCTGCTCTAACCCAATCATCAACATCCGCTTGCAACGACATTTCCTTGCAGCGACATTTCTTTGCAGCGACTCACACGACTTTTCACGGTTTTTTTTGCAGCGACTTTTCACGACTATTCACGACTTTTATTTTTTTTGTCGTGTTCAGTCGTGTGAGTTGTTGCAAATAATTATTGTCGTTGCCATATTATTTTAGTCGTGTCAAGTCGTGGGAGTCGATGCCCATATTATCTTAGTCGTGTAAAGTCGTGGTAGTCGTTGCAAAATAATTATTGTCGCTGCAAAAAGTCGTTGCTGCATAACGTGTTTGTCGTTGCAGTGGTGTGTGCCACTGTCTTAAAAAAATTAAATTTTTATTTGGATAGCTTCTTAATTTATAGTATCTTTGCTCCATCATGTCCCTGGGAGAGCCTTAGGGACAGCAGAATGCTCCTGTGTGGGCATTTATGATAGCTAATCTACACATATTAATTTTTAAAAAAACATGTCTGAGAATTTAAAACACATTCGACAGTCGCTGCTCGTATTCCTGCTGTTTGTGGTGGGCGCGGTGCAGGCGCAGACAGTCACTGGCATTGTCAGGGACGACACCGGCGAACCCATTATCGGAGCCACCGTGATGGAGCAAGGTGTGAGTGGCAATGGAACCGTGACGGATATCGACGGAAACTTCAGCCTGCAGCTGAAGGGTAAGTCTAAGAAAGTAACCATCTCCTATATCGGTATGAAAACGCAGACGGTGGATGCCTCTGCGGGTAGCGTCAATGTGGTGCTGCATGACGAAGCCACGAGTCTGAATGACGTGGTGGTGATTGGTTACGGTACGGTGAGGAAGAAAGACTTGACCGGGTCGGTGGCCTCTATCGGTGCCGACGATATTGCCGGAGTGCCTGTGTCGAACGTGGGTGAGGCCATGACCGGAAAGTTGGCCGGTGTGAACATCACCACAACCGAAGGGTCGCCCGATGCCGATGTGAAGATTCGTGTGCGTGGCGGTGGCTCACTGTCGCAAGATAATTCACCTCTTTATATAGTAGACGGTTTTCCGGTGCCATCGATTAGCGACATCGCACCTTCTGAAATCGAATCGATCGACGTGTTGAAAGATGCTTCGTCGACAGCTATCTATGGTGCGCGTGGTGCCAATGGTGTGATCATCATCACCACCAAGAGCGGCAAGGAAGGCAAGGTGCAGGTAAGTTTCAACGCCTCATTGGGCTACAAGAAACTCACCAAGGAAATCAAGGTGCTCGACCCCTACAACTATGCGCTGTATCAATACGAAATAGGCTCGACCGACTATGGCAACTACCAGGACATGGATATTTGGAAATCGGTGGAGGGCCAAAATTTTCAGGACGCCCTCTTCGGTCGTACAGGTGTGCAGCGCCAGTACAACGCCAATGTGAGCGGTGGTTCGAAAGACGTGAAGTTCAACGTGGGATATGCCCACAACGGCGAGAAGTCCATCATGCTCGGTTCGGGTTATGCCAAGGACAATGTGAATGCGAAGATCAATGCCAAGCTCAACAAATGGTTGACTTTGGACTTTAATGGTCGACTCGCCTTCACCAAGATAGATGGTATCAGTGGTGGTGCCGAGAACAACCAGAGCAACGCGGCCAACAGTATCGTGGCCAACACCGTGCGCTGGCGTCCGGTTGAGCCATTGGCATCGACCGATGAGGACGAGAACAACTCCACCTCCTCGCAGCGCAACCCCCTGCAGCGCATCAACGATACCTACAGGTTGAAGCATCGCTTCCGCCAGAACTACAATGCCGGACTGAACTGGAAGCCCTGGAAACATGTCACTTTCCGCACGGAGTTTGGCTACAGCTGGGACTACGACAAGGACGACTTGGTGTGGGGAGCCAATGCCGTGACCAATTCCAAGTATGGCTACAACGGTGCGCCCCAGTTGCGATTCGAGCGCAGCGACAGCCGCGGATGGCGCAATGCCAACACCTTTACTTATGACAACAAAAAACTCGCGGGTGGACGCGACCACATCAAAGTGTTGGTGGGGCAGGAGTGGAGCAACTCCAAGCAAACCGACCGCAACAGCACGGCTGTGAACTTCCCTGTGACTTTCACCATCGACGAGACACTGGCCAACACCGCTGCCGCAGCCGTAACGCTGCCCAACGAGGTGAATATCAATGCCGACCAGAATATGATGTCGTTCTTTGGACGTGTGAACTACACGATGGCCGAGAAGTATCTGGCCACTTTCACCATGCGTGGTGACGGTTCCTCGAAGTTCGGCAAGGACCACCAGTGGGGCTTGTTCCCATCGTTGGCATTGGCTTGGAGAATCTCTGAGGAAGACGGACTGAAAGACAGCAAATGGCTCTCGAACCTTAAGGCACGCCTGAGTTTCGGTACGGCCGGTAACAACCGCATCTCCTCGGGTCTGCTCGAAACCACCTACACCGTGACCAGCAACAGCGACAAGCATGCCGGCTTTGGTGAGAAACCAGCCACCCAGTTGCAGCACAGCAAGTATCTCTACAACCCAGACCTGAAGTGGGAAACCACCGTTACCCGTAACATCGGTATCGACTATGGATTCTTCAAAGGCCGCATCAACGGTACGCTTGACTTCTATTGGAACACCACCAAAGACTTGTTGATGCGTGTCGAGATACCCACATCAACCGGGTACGACTATCAGTTCCAGAACTTCGGCAAGACCTCCAACAAGGGTGTCGAGCTGACCATGAACGCTGCTGTGGTGGAAAGCAAAAACTTCAACCTGAACAGTACGTTCAATATCTCATGGAACAAGAACAATATTGACGAGCTGAGCATGAAGAATCCCTGGCAGAGCAGTAACTTTGCCGGTTCAACCTTCACTCCATACGACGATTTCCGCGTGGCTGAAGGTGGCAGCCTCGGAGAAATTTGGGGATACAAGAACAATGGTTTCTACACCGTTTATGACGCCAAGTCCAATCCCAACGGTGAGCTTGTGCTCGGCAATGATGGCAAGTGGAGTCTTCGCGACGGCCTGAACGACAAGAGCTACACCATGACCGGTGGTGCGCTTGTTCCGGGTGGACCCAAGTTCGAACTCGACGAGGACGGCAAACCCCTCAAGCAGAAACTGGGCAACACCATACCCAAGGTGATGGGTGGATTTGGCCTGAACGGCAACTGGGGCAACTTCGACTTCAACCTCTATTTCAACTATTCTCTTGGAAACAAGATCGTGAACGGTACGAAGCTCGCCAACTCGTTCTACAGCAACAGCCAGAAGAACTACAACATTGTCAACGACTTCAATATCGACAACCGTTATACATGGATTGACCCGGCTACGGGAAGAAATCTTGGCAACGGCATTACATCGACCGTGATTGCCCAATATGGCGGCGTGGAAAATATCATGTCTCGTCTCAATGAGCTTAACGGCCATGCAAGCATCTGGAATCCGGCAGCTTCGCAGAAGTCGCCGATCACCAGCTATGCCATGGAGAATGCATCGTTCCTGCGCCTGAATACCGTTACGGTGGGCTACACGCTTCCCAAAGACTTGGCGAAGAGCATCTTCCTCAGCAGCGTGCGCGTCTATTTCACGGCCTACAACGTGCTTTGCTTCACCAGCTACGACGGCTACGATCCCGAAGTGGACACCAGTGGCAGAAAGAACCCCATGACACCGGGTATCGACTATGCAGCCTATCCCAAGAGCCGCACTTTCCTCGGCGGAATCAACGTGACATTCTAAACTAAACGAATTTACTAAAATGAAAAAGATATTATCAGCATTTGTGCTTGCCGCCGGCATGGTGACTTTTGTCTCGTGTGACGACTTCCTCGACCAGAAGTCACCGTCGGAGCTTTCCAAAGCCAATGTGTTCAATTCGGAATATTACACCAATACGGTGGTCAACCAAATCTACGGAGACCTCACCAACGACCGCACCTATTCGCAAGACTGGGCCATCCTCTACGGACTGGGCACCGACTGCGAGCTGGTCGACGGCTTAGGCTCCACAGCCACGGCTTCGAGCGAGCGCGGTTATTTCAACTATAACTTCGGCGGCGAATACGCCAACTGTGGTAAGATGTGGTCGTATATGTATGCCACCATTGAAGATGCCAACCTCGCCATTGAGGGCATCGCGGGTAGCACTTTGAAAGACCAGACCTCGATGAAGCAGTATTACGGCGAGGCTGTCTGTCTGCGTGCCATGGTCTATCTCGACCTGATCCGCGCTTTCGGTGATGTGCCCATGAAGTTGGCGCCCACCCAGTCGGATCTGAGCAATGCCTACCAAGGCAAGACCGACCGCGACGTTATCCTCGACACCCTCATCACTCAGGTGGAGGGCGTCATCGACATGCTGCCCTGGGCCGGAACCAACGGCTATACCACCGAGCGTGTCACCAAGGGCTACGCCCATGCCTTAGTGGCACAGCTGGCCATGACCCGTGCCGGATATGCCATTCGCGAGGCTGCCAAGCAGGGATATGAAACGGCATCCTATTCGGATCCCACCTATCCCACACAACGTCCCGACCAGGCCACCCGCAATGCGCTCAACCGCAAGGCCCTGAAACATCTCTCGGCCATCATCACTGGCAACGTACATAAGATCAATCCCTCGTTCCACAACCAGTGGTACCTGATCAATCAACTGAAGCTCGACACAGAATTTCAGGAGAATATCTTTGAGATTCCCATGCTCCAGGACGTGAGTGGCGAGTTGGGCTACACGGCAGGCTTCCGTCTCAACGGCGTAACCTCACAGTATGGCTATGGCAACTCCTCCGGTAAACTGAAGGTGACCGCACCGCTGTTCTACTCCTATGATAAGAACGACACGCGCCGCGACATCACGTGTGCCACCATGCAGGTGAAGCCCGTGCAGAAGGCCATCACCTCCAACCATGAGACAATTGTAGACCCCTTCTGCGCTGTGGAGTCGCATGTGGGCAATGCCCCCTTCGGCATCTACTGTGGCAAGTGGGATCCCCGCATGGAGAATGAGGATTGGCTCAACCAGAACCTCAAGGCCAGTGCCAAGCACATGACGGGTATCAACGTGGTGAAGGTGCGCTATCCGCAGGTGTTGCTGTGGTATGCTGAATTGATGAACGAATTTGTCGGACCTGACGGAACAGATGCCGACGGAGCCGGAATCACAGCCCGAGAGGCATTGAGACAGGTGCACACCCGTGCTTTCAGTGATGCCGACAAGGCTGCCGCCGAAGCATATGTGGCCGGCATCGCCGCTGACAAGAGCGAATTCTTCGATGCCATTGTGCAGGAGAATGCCTGGGAGCTGGCCGGCGAAGGCGCACGCAAGTGGGATCTCATTCGCTGGAACTTGCTGGCACAGAAGATTTTCGAGATGAAGCAGAATTATCTGACCCAGCTCGAGGACGGCACCTATCAGGAAACCATTTATTATAACTACAGTGATGCCAACCAAACCAAGATCGATATGAGTAGTGTGACATGGTACGGCCTGCCTGATGACAAGACGGCAGCCGACTACGACAACTCTGAGTCTTCGTTTGGCAAGAAGAACAGCACTCAGATGGAAACCAACTTGAACTCCATTTGCGGCGGACTCGTGGGCACCGATGCCAAGACTTTTGGTCATGGCGAGGTGATCAACCGCTATCTCGTGCCCATCGGTTCAACCATCACGAGTAGTTCCAATGGTTATATCAAGAACTCGTACGGATTCACATTTTGAGAAGTGAAAAATGAAGAGTGAAGAGTGAAGAGTGCTCTGACCCGGAACTTTTCCTCCTCTAAAACAACAAAACAACAGCAACAATGAAATTATATAAAAACATAATAAGCAAGGCCGCTATGGTGTGCATGGGCGCAATAGCCCTCACAGCCTGCACCGACAGCAACGACTGGAGCGTGGACAGTGCTGTCAACCGACTGTTTGGCCCGAACGAAAAGAATATTGCTGTGAAGCCTGATGCCACAGGGGCTGAGGTGACGTTCACGACAATAAAAGAAGCCGAAAACTACATGATCCAAGTGAGCAACGACTCGCTCTTTAACGAGGGAATCATGACGTTCGGCGAGAACAAGAAGATTACGAGCAGTCCGGTTTATATCGACGATTTGGAGAGCGACACCATTTATTACCTGCGCATCAAATCGGTGGGAGAGGGGAAAACGGAGTCCAACTGGGCGCGTCTCGATGGTCATTTCAAGACCAAGAGCGAGCAAATCCTCAATCCGCTCGACGAGGCTAATGACTTGACGGCTACCAGCGTGACCCTGCGTTGGCCGGCCAATGCCAAGGTGACAGCTGTGAAGTGTAACGGACAGACCTATACCCTCACGGCCGAGCAGATTGCAGCGGGAGCATTTACAGTGACCGGTCTGCAGCCCGAAACGGAATACACAGCTAATCTCTACAATGGCACGAAGAAGCGTGGCGGACTGACCTTTACCACGGCGATCGACCTCAATGGAGCCATTTTGGTCAAGGCCGACGAAGACCTGAAGACCGTCATTGAGAATGCCGAAGACGGAGCAACGCTGGCTTTGATGCCCGGTGAATATAAGGTGCTGTCCGATGAGGGTTCTACGACTTCGCTCAACATTACTAAGAACGTGACCATCAAGTCGCTTCGTTCTTACGACCGTGCCGTGATCAAGGGTGGATTCACGCTAAAGGGTGGCACACTCCAGCTCAAACAGCTGGTGCTCGATGGTGACGGTTCTGTGGGTTACATGATCGATTTCAAGGGAGCAGCCGACTATGGAGACTACGAAATCGACGATTGTGAGATTCATAGCTATACCAAGGGCCTGATGTACAACAATACCGACAAGGCTAAGGTTAACCAGATGCTGTTCAACAACTGTCTGATTCACGATATGGGCAGTGGTGCCGACTTCCTCGACATCCGTAAGGGCTATATCGCAGCACTCACGTTCACCAACAACACGGTGTGGAAAGCTGCTGCCGCCCGCGACTTCGTGCGCTACGACGACAAATCATCGAATTATTCGGGTGCACCGTCACCGGTGATCACCGTCGACCACAACACCTTGGTGGGCATTTCCAACACCGATTCCCGTCGCTTGCTCTACGTGCGCTATGCGGGCAACTCGTGTGTATGGACCAACAATATTGTGGTGGCTACCAAGGGTATTGTGACCAATCAGTCGAGTACCAACGTGACGACGATGAGCGGCAACAACAATGTGGATTGTCCCAACCTTTCCTCCGCCACATCCACGGTGACGACACCTAAGGTTTACGATGACGATGCCACAACACTCGACCCCGAGTTTACCGACGCCGACAAGGCCGACTTCACCGTGGGCAACGCCCTGCTGTTGCAGAGGCGTGTGGGTGACCCGCGATGGATTAAGTAATTCCGTAGAGAACATTGTTGATAACATAAAAGAATCGTCCCGACACCTTGTTGTCGGGACGATTCGTTTCAGTACACTTGGCATACGCATTATGCCCGAACTCAGGTTGTAAAGGTGCGAGTTTTATGTTAAACGACCAAAGATAAAACGATGTAATTTGTTGTATGTTAAAAGATTATAATTTATTCGGTAAACACAACTTATACACCCCCACCTCGCATATATAGACAAGTAATCCTAAACCTATATATAAGAATTTCTCATAAGGCATATCAACAACTATTAACCAACTATATATATATACTAATAGAAATACTATGCTAAATATAACATACAGAATCTTATTTACTTTACCATATCCATAGGACAAAAAAGTCATGGTAAAACCTACTATATATAACATATCATTATAAAGATATAGGATGCCTGAAGCTATATCAGGCTTGCCTCGAAATAGTATATGAAATATGTTTGAGATAACAATGTATGCAAATAATCCTACGCTAATATAAATTATTTTTTTTACAATCATATCCTTTTGTTTTCTATTTCCTTTTTTATTGTTACTGTAGTTTCCTAATTTAGGTTGATTTTAGAGAAAGATACGGGGCGGATTCCATAAGCAAGTGCAAAGTTATACTATTTTTGTTTTAATCATATCTCTTGGCTTTATAAATCTATTTTTCTTTCTGGGCGTAGAGTCAACCAGCAAGTGCAAAATTAGTCAATCATTTTATATAACTCTTGTTTGGTGTTGAAAACTTGAGTTTTTCACTTCCAATCTGGACGTAATGTGCCGAAGCGTTCTCGTATATTCATTTTTCATGGTTTTGGACTACAAAGATAGCAAAAGGCAGAGAATTTATCCCTGCCTTTATACCTAATTATTTAGAACCAAATTGATTATCAAGTAGTTATTCTGACAGTTCCCAATTTGTAGCATTACCCCATATTGATGGTTGTCAACTATTTAACGCCATGCCTTTCAATTCGTTGCCCCTGTCCTTATCATATACGTGTTATCGTATTACCTTCCTAATTACACTTATCAATCTTCAGGATATAACTTACCAAAAGAATTTGTATGATAATATTTTATTATATTTACCTTTATCCCCATTCCATCATGTTTTACTATATATCGAGTATTAGGTAACAATCTTATGTAGGAAGGATTATGTCGAAATTCTTGCGTAATAGGAGATGATTCTACCACTTCAAATATTTGCGGTATTCTTTTTTTTAAATGAAGGGTATCTACTTCATTGTATGGTTTCTTCTTTAGCAAAAAAATGTCATATGTACAAGCTCCTTTAAGACTATCTAATGGCTCAATAGAAAAATGTAACAAATTACGAATGTAGAAAACCTGTTCCTTTTCACAGAACACAAAGTCATGATTGTCGCAAGAACAAATCAAGAATAAAAACATCATAAATCCTATTTTATATTTCATCTTTATGCCTTTTATTCAGAAAATTCTTTCCACCATTCTTTTAACATCTTTATTTTGTCCGTTTCTGCTTTTTTGCTTTTCAACAAAGCCTCTACTGATGTTCTATGTTTTGTTTTAACAAACCTATTAAATTGGTTGAACACATTTGTCCCTTGCTCTGCTTCTATTTCTCTTGGAGCATTATCGTGACTAAATGTTTTAATATATCCCCATATACTTTTCAGTAAATAGACTCCTACATCCTTATCTCGAGCAATTTGCTTGATATGACTAACTTCATGAGAAAATTCTCTAAGCCAAAGATTATAATCTTGTCCTCCTTCGTCATCGTTAATATAGTATGGAGAAACCAAAATACGGACATTATTTGGTGAACTTCCAAATGTGATACAATTGCCTGATGGTTGATTTCGCCACTCTACCAGTTCAGCATTTTTTATATATTCAACTGGAACACCAGAAACTAATGACAATGCATAAGCTGCTGATTCAGTAAATTTAAAATATGTTTCTTGAGCAGTATATGATACTACTGTATTAGACATGCCAACAGCCTGAGTTCTTGTAACCTCTCTTGTATACTGTGTTACAAATCCAATAGGGAACAAGCCCTCAACATCTATATGATTAAGTGGAGAGTCATAGCAATATGTATATACACCCCAAAAGACATATTTTTCTGCTAACGGATCTACGCTCACCCACAGACTCAGCCTCGGCTCATAATACCTTGCACCATAGTAGTTCATACCCGTTTCCTCGTCCAGTTCCTTGGCATTGAAAAGATAAGGTGTGTTCCACGTGTTGTTGCGCTCCTCGATGAACACCTCGCCATACGGTACATATTCAATGTGCTGCATGACCTCACCAGCCAAGTTGGTGATGTAGATACTGCTGCCCAAGTGGTTGGGGTGATAGTAGAACTGCATCCGCTCGTTAGTGCCAGCTTCGCCAGCTCTCGTCTTGACCATCGCCCTTGCCTGTGCCGCCTCTGGCGTGTCGTCATTACTGCTAAAGCCTTTGCCATTGACATAGTCGGGATTGTCTTGACCGTTGTATGGCAAATCAAATGTCTTGTAATTATCCTTGATGGATTGCAACTGCTGATTGTACTTATCCTTGTAATTGATGGTCAAGCCTATCAGCTTCATTGCCTGCGTATGGTATTCGTCTTGGGTCTGTCTCTTATGTTCACCGATATATGCTGCTTTTTGATTTTACTTCAAATTCAATCATAACTTCTTATTGTTTATGGTTATCAACTATTTAACGTCATTCTTTCCTGTTTATTGCTCTCGGCTTTTAATACCCATATAAGGGTAATGCCCGTTACCCTTATATGGGTGTTGGGACATACCCTTGTATGGGTAAGTTCAAACTGTTTATATATGGTTCACCATAGACTTGTTGTTTTAATGTTATACATTCTGTTATTTTTCGCTGTCGTGGATTGCCGTTTTCGTGCCACGTTTGTTGTTCTTTTTATTTAGATAACTCCCGATTTGGAGTATTATCCACATTATTTACCAATTTTCATTAAAAGACAATAGTTCCACAGACCTTCCTGATTGGAAAAAAAGCCAAGAAATAACACCATCTGCCATTGGTGCCCTCTTGCAAAAAGTAAATCGTATTTTATGTTTACATAGCCTTTTTATAATACAATTTTTTTTATCCCCTCTTAAAATGAACGTATAGTCTAAAATCTTTGTATATCCAAATATTTTATTATCATATCTAACATCATCTTTATCTAGTAAATCTATGGATATAAGAGTCCCTTTACTTCTGCGCGTTAAAGTCATTACTAACATTTTTTTTGAAGAAGGAATATTTTTCTTTTTCAAATAAGAAATTGTTATATCCAATATATCCTTGCGAAGATTGGAATGGTGTAACTCATAATAGCTCAAACCTATAGATGACGTATTTCCTATCCCCTGCGCTGTACAGGGGATAAGAAATAAAAAGAAACCTATAATTATGAAAATGAAATGTTTCATTATTTTTTCTTTTTATGTCCAACAACAGAGACTCCTTTTAGGTTGTATGTAGGTATTCCAAACCCAAAATCTTCAGGTGAAGAATTTGGACTAAACTTAACATATGTGCCTTTTCCTGGCAGATATATTTTAAAACTCGGATTTTGTTTGCTCTCATCTGTAATCCATTGAGCATAAGGAATATCACCACTTCCTCCATTAAGTCCAGAAGGATAGGGAGTATTTTCAGGATGGCTATGGACATTACTTCTTAAAGTATAACCATTTTTTAATTGTTTGTCAAAGAGATCTGCCATACCAGTTTCAGTACTATGTTGATGAGAAGTGGTTATGTAATTTAATCCTCTCTTACCTTTAAATCCTGTTTGCATCTGACTCCATTCTACAGATGTGTTTTTAGAAAAATATTCAAAGAGTGAAGTTCCTTGCTTATCACCTCGTACCTGATATACATCATACAATAATCCCCTATCATTTTTTTGACCAGTGGCTTTTTCTACTGTACCGTAAGTAAAACTGATACTTTTTCCTCTTATTCTCTTACCTCTATAATTAACGATATAAAAAGCATCGTGCTTATCGGTCTTTATATGCTTTACTATTTTCCCTTGTTTGTTTATTTCCCATTCATCTTGACCGTCAGGATCTATATAACGAAGAGGATTGTCTTTCGTATAAGCATATGGAGAAATCCAGTTCTTTAAATTTGCAATTGGATCCACACTCATCCACAGACTCAACCTTGGTTCGTGGTATCTCGCACCATAGTAGTACATACCTGTCTCCTCGTCAAATTCCTTCGCATTAAAGAGATAAGCCGTGTTCCACGTGTTGTTGCGCTCCTCGATGAACACCTCGCCATACGGTACATATTCAATGTGCTGCATGACCTCACCATCCAAGTTGGTGATGTAACTACTGCTGCCCAAGTGGTCGGGATGGTAGTAGAACTGCATCTTCTCGTAGTCATCGTTGGGCTTAAAGTTGCCATTTGCAGCTCTTGTGCGTACCCTTGCTTGTGCCGCCTCCGGCGCGCCGTCATTGCAGCAGAAGCTCTGACCATTTACATAGTCGTCATTATCCTTACCATTATAAGGTTGGTCAGACGCCTTGTAGTTATCCTTAATGGATTGCAGTTGCTGACTATATTTTGCCTTATAGTCTACGGTTACATCATCAGCTTCATTGCCTGCGTATGGTATTCGTCTTGGGTCTGTCTCTTGTACTTACCGTTATAGGCTGCTTTTTTGATTTTACTTCAAATTCAATCATAAATTCTTATTGTTTATGGTTGTCAATTATTTAACGTCTTTCTTTCCTGTTTATTGCTCACGGCTTTTAATACCCATATAAGGGTAATGATGAACACCCATATATGGGTATTGTCCGTTACCCTTATATGGATGTTAAATGCTATTGTTATTTTAATTATATAAAGATGTCATTATACTATAATCATTAATCTTACAACGATGGTACAAAACTTCTCCTTTCAAATATATGATAAGAGTATTATCTTTTACGCTCATATTTTTCGTTCTATATCCCTTATGTACTAAAACGGAGTCTTTATCTCTAACAAAATAAACTTCAGAGGGGAAGTCTCTATCAAGTGTACCAACATAATCTACCAATACAAATGTACCATTTTTTACGTTTATTCGACAACGTACTTTCTTTTGAGGACGAAAACTGGGGAAACATCCACTAAGCAAGAATAAACACACGAAAAATACGATGGTCTTATTTATAAAACTTCCCATAATACCCATAATATATATAACTTCCAGAGTAAGTGTGTTCTCCGAAATAAGGGAAGCCTTTGTTATAACCTAATCCCGAGTTTTGACTTTGATTATATTTTCCAACCTCTCCCATAACCTTAGAATAATACCAATTTGGTGTTCCTAACAAGTATGGTTTTGTTGAATGGACATTTGCACCAAAAATCATATTCCCCATTGCTCTTAGTGTAGTTATTTTAGGAGTACCATTACTATTAGTGCCCGCATTTATAGCTGTATAAGGGTGTTGCCCAAAACTCACTTTTACATCAAGTGCAGCATTATTGGCTGATAGCGACCTTAGAACTTCTAATTCTCCATAAAAAGTCAAGGGGCTTTTAAGTTGTAGTTCGGACTTGAAAAGACTCTGCCCCCAGTCAAGAAGCCTTTGGGCATTTGCATTGTAAACAGAATATGTTGCATTTTCTGTTTTTACAGTCCCGGATACAGTTAACTTGCTGATGTCAAAGGTTACTCCTGTTTCCTTCGCATTAAAATGAAAAGCTCCATTTTGATTGTCCGTTCCCATAAAATCGTATGGTCTCAACGTTGTTCCAATAATTTCCCCTGTTCTCTTACCTTTCCCGTTCACAAGATAAATATTATTGTCACCATCATTTTTGGCATTTACAACGGTATAGGTTCCGTTAGAGTTTCTTTTAACATCAGTACTTTCTAGACATCCTGTTGGATCGGTATAAACTATAGGGTTACTAATACAATAAGTATAAGAACAAATACATACTTTTAATTCCTGCATAGGATCGCAACTCATCCACAAACTCAGCCTCGGTTCATAGTATCTTGCACCATAGTAATACATACCCGTCTCCTCGTCAAATTCCTTGGCGTTGAAGAGATAAGGCGTGTTCCACGTGTTGTTGCGCTCCTCGATGAACACTTCACCAAACGGCACATATTCGATGTGCTGCGATACCTCGCCGTCGAGATTGGTGATGTAACTACTGCTCCCCAAGTGGTCGGGGTGGTAGTAGAACTGCATCTTCTCGTACTCGTCGTTGGGCTTGAAGTTGCCGTCGCTTGCCGCCCGCGTCATGGCTTTCGCCTGTGCTGCTTCGGGCGTACCATCGTCACAACAGAAGCCCTGACCGTTTACATAGTCGTTATTGTCCTCACCGTTGTAAGGGATGTCAAACGTCTTGTAGTTGTCCTTGATGGATTGGATCTGCAGGTTGTACTTGGCCTTGTAGTCCACCGTCAATCCATCCGCTTCATTTCCTGCATACGGGATGCGTCTTGGGTCTGCACCGTAGCTGGCAAGGTCACCTAATTTGCTAACAATACGCTGTGAACCGATGTAGATATGCTTGGTGTACTTGCCACCCTGTCCGGCTACCAAGTACGGGCTGACATAGAGTGAGAAGCGAGCCGTACCGGTGTTGCCACCCGAGAACTCGGAGTTTACGTATATGGCTTCGTTCTTGCCACTGGTCTTCACCGTGCGCTCACCGTCGGCATCATACCAATAGTTGCTCACAAATCCGTTTTCATCGGCTGCCAGGAGTCTGTTTTCCTCGTCCCACTTGTATTTCTGCTCACTTACCCTGTCGTCTTCCTTGCCGTCACGCTTTACACGGCTGGTGTTGATGTAGACAAGGTTTCCGTTGGCATCATAGCTGTACTTGTATCCGTTGTTGATGTTCGTGCTGTCCGTCGGTGTCTCTTCCGTGCGGTAGTTGATGTCACGGACACTGGCCAGTTGGAACTTCTTGCCCTCATCATTATTGTATGTGTTGGTGAGGTCATAGCCTGCGTTGAGCGAACCGTTGAACTGTACGTTACTTTGCATGAGGTGCTGCTTCTTGCTTGTGATGCGGTGCATATTGTCATAGCCCATCGCAAGGGTGTAAGAAGCCGTCTTATTGTCCGTTCCTGCATAGGTTCCCGTTGCACTTGACAAGCGATACAGTGGGTCATAAGTGTAGCTGTGGCTTATCTGTCCGCCTGCCTTGCCACTCTGTGGGAGTGGAGCGTTGTTCTTCACGTCGAGTACGTTGCTCACGGCATCATAGCTGTAGGCGTTATCCATGATGGTACCTGCCTTGGCGTTCTTTATTATTGCACTTTTCCGCTTTTGACAATTCCAATTGGATACAATGTCGACATAAAAAATTAACTCCCAATCATGAACATCACCATCTAACTTTGTATATAACATTAGTGTCTTCCACAACATTTTCTATTCTGTTTTTGAATTGTATTTTTTTTGCAACAAACTTATTTGAAGAATTAACATTTACATAAAAAATCCTATAACTCTCCACCTTAGTTCCTCTAGTTTGATAATCATGTGAATTAATCGATTCTATAAAAGAAGAAATAGAGGGAGAAGAAAACACTTCGAAAGGATCAACTCCATCAGTTATAATACCACTATTATTCATACACCATCCTTTAAACAGATCTGTAATATTTCTTCCAGTCTTGTCATAAATCTCCAAATCTTCCATATTATTATATATGCCATCCAGTCCTGGTTCTATTCCTCCTCCAGAAAAAAAACGTATTTCAGGATTGCATAAATTGATGTTGAATTTTAATAAATAATAGTCCTTGCCTAATTCTAGTGAATCGGCAATAACTATATGTCTTAGCTCCACACCTGTAATATTAAAGTTTTTATAATATCTGCTACATGATGCAAGAGCAAGACACATACATAATAATATAACTTTTTTCATCATCTATCTATCAAATAAATTTGATGAATCCCATGAATATTACCAAATACATGGGACTTTCGAGTGGTAGATTCTCCCCCGTAGAGTCAACCTGCAAGTGCAAAATTATAAATCCTGTTTGAAGAATTCGCACTTAGGTGTAGAAAAGTTTAATTTTTCTCTTGGCCTTTCGTTCAATTTCTTTTCTCGATGTTTTCTTTTGGAGTAAGGCAAAAATTTGCGACCTTTGCTCCGAGGTTAATTGAGTATATTTCACAACACAAAGTTAATTAATCTTAAGGAGACTGCGGTCTCCTTTTTTTATTTGTATTGCTGGTTGTTTCTTTTTCCTCGCCGAGAGATGCAGACAACCTCTCGCTACGCTTCGAGAACGTCTGCATCTCTCGGCGAGGAGATACTCGTTTATTGCACTTCGTTTTGGACAATAGTGGGTCTGTTATTTATTTTTTGATAATCTCCTTGATGTAGTTTTTGATATTCCCCTGAAATCTGTTTTCTTGGGTATATATTGCCTGATAAAGTCTGTTCATGTTTTCTATAGCTCCCTTTCCAGGAACAGTACGGATGGGCAAAATAAACAACCATCTCTAATTCTCTTGTGATTATTTCGTGGGCGGCAAAGAAGCAGTTGATATATACTGAGGAGATAAAGGCTCAACAGACATTTTTTTCGCATTGTACATCTCTTCGATTCTAATGACCATGTAACTGTACAATAGGATAGAAAACAGGAAGATATGAGATTCTGTTCTCCACTTTCCCTTTAATTTATATTCTTTATTCTCCATTCTTCGTTCTTCCATTTGTAAAATATTATTATCGTTTTTTGATGATTATTTTCTAGTCATCCAGAGCAAAAAGAGCTATCTTTTTTCGGCACAAACGAGTCGAGCAGAGCCAAAAATCGTGAGGCTGCTGCGATTGAGGTCTTCTCACGGCATGGTTAGGCCTTATCGACTGTGCGGAAGAGCCTCAATCACAAAGCGGTTGAAGCCTTGTCATCACACCGTTTGATATTCAGTCGCATGCAGTAAAATAGGAAAACAAAGGGCGTTTTTCTAAAAAGAACTGACTGTCAGTCGTTTACAAACCATCG
>NZ_GG704780.1:1030735-1048732 GCF_000160535.1 Hallella bergensis DSM 17361
TTCTTAACGAGCTGTTTCAGCCCTTCAAGGGCGGATTCCATAAGCAAGTGCAAAGTTATACTATTTTTGTCTTAATCATATCTTTTGGCTTTATAAATCCGTTTATCTTTCACGTATATATCGAACCTTTTCCGTATTTTTGCCGCCCGAATCGGACGAACAGTTTGTTAGTTACGACTCAACGCAGTGATGAAAAGTATATGATGCGGTGTGGGTAGTAGCTTTGTATCAGGTAACTACTCAGTACCCCTATAGAAATAGGCATGCTGCCTTTACCCTTGCAAATTAGCAAGGGCGAGCAGTACGTCAAATTTGGAATTGCCGTTTTTCTTGGCGGTGTCAGTCACCGAATGCAGTTTCATGTAGATGTCAGCACCAGCGTCTGTTCTGAAGCAACCACTTACTTTCTGCTTGACTTTTATGTTCCTCACGCCTCTCTCACTGGCATTGTTGTCATATGGAACTCGCTTATCGGTGAGGAAGGTGAAGATGTAGTCATGGCATTTGTAGAGTCCCTTTTTCAAGGCGTTGAAGTCCTTGTGTAAGTGATTGGTGCTTTCTTCAAGCAGTCTGTCGAGCCTTTCGTAGAAACCGGCTGCAGCCTTTTTGACTTTCTCCATCGTCTTGCTTTTCCTTAGGTGAATCGCATCCTGCAACAACTCCGTAAGTCTCGTTGACCATGTCTGGTTCTTGTCCAGGTCTGTGAGATATTGTATGTTCCTCAATAGATGCGCAATGCATACCTGATGTCCTTTGACGTTCAGCCTGAAATAGGTACTGTGCCTATCCGTCACGAGCGTGGTATCAGGAAGGTCGTTGGGGAAATGCTTCCTCGTTGCGGCCTTGCCGCGGGATTTGTCCTGGAAGAGATAGGTGAGATTGTCGTTCTGGAAGACCCATGCCCAATGGTGTTCCCACCGACGTACAGCCCAGTCTCGTCGGCACCAGCGACTTTGGCCTCTTCGACACGGTCGCGTATTTCCCTATAGGCATTCTCCGATTTCTTTCCCATCCGGGTCAGTATGTTCTGCACCGTTCCCTGGCTGATATGAAGATGGAATACATCGCGCAACATCTCGCACAGCCTTGCAAAGGGGATGTACTGGGAATGTCCGAAGTAAGCAATTATGGCGTTTAGATTAGAGCCGTATGAAATGCGGCTGGTATACTTCTTTGAGGCTCTGCACTTGTTCATGTGCCCGCATTTGCAGCGTTTGCCGAGCAGCACGTGCTCCGTAGTGGTGGGTTGTATGGAGGGAATGTCGACAACCTGCGACTTGCCAATCACCTCGGCCTCCACATCAGCGAGTGACTCGCCACAACACTCGCACACATCATCAGGATGGTGGTGGACAATAAAATCTGGATCCTCATTGGTCTCAAGGAAATGCCCCTCATGCCCGGGCTGGCCGCCTGTCTTCCTGTCGCTCTTCTTCCTGAGCGACTTAGTATGACGAACAATCTGGTTTTCTATTGAATCTTGGGTGGGCGGAATACTACTGTTGCTACTGTCCTTTGGTGGTTCCTCATACTTTGACAGGCGTTGCCTCAGATCCCGTATGGTTTTATCCTTCTGGTTTACGAGACGGTTGAGACGGCTTATTTCGGTATCCTGGTCGGATACCTTCTTCTCCAACGAAGCAAATCTATTTTCTATCGTCTGGAGTACATCTGCCTTGTCTGTCACTTGCTCATTCACGCTGCAAATATACTACGTAAATTCATTTCCTGCAAGAGTATTAGAAAACTTAAACGGTTGATATACAGACTGTTAAATGTAATATGGCGACTTTTAACAAAGCCTACCCCAAGGCGTGTAGGGGACTATGTTGAGTCTCCGAAAATAGATACAAAACACTGATACATAGGCGCATAAGCGTACTTTTGCTACCATCAAAAGGTATTTCCATCCTCTCGGGCAGCCGTTCGTTTACTATTTGGAGCGGTTAGTTTTAACACTTCGGATTACTCTCTGATGGATTTACCATAGGGGTACTGAGTAGTTACGCCCAGAGATACTAAAGGTTAACAGATGTTATTATTCTATTTCCGTCTCATACTTTTACCATGACGCCACGTAATCAGGTAAACGAGCGACACCAAACAGTATGTGGCACCCAAATCTAAACCAGAAAAAAATAATAGAGCATCTAGCTGATTGTATCGACATAGATATAGAGCGCATGTCGGGCGATGAGACCGTGTACACTGATGAGATAGAGACCATTAGTGAGGATTTTGACAAAGAAGCCGTGTTGGAGCGTCTCATGATCAGTGTCAATAGCAAGAGGAGCGTATGGCGCCGTAAGCTGATTGGCGTGGCAGCGGCCCTTGCACTGCTCATCGTAGGAGCCTCCATCGTATGGATGCGATCGCAACCAGACACCATTGCCCTGCAACAGATCTATGCCGAGAAGGGTGAACGCATGACCGTGCTCCTTGCCGATGGCACAAGGGTGACGCTCAATGCCGACAGCCGGCTCATCTATCCCGAAAGGTTTGACGGGCAGATTCGTAGAGTGAAGCTTGTGGGTGAAGCTTTTTTTGAGGTGGCCCACGATCAGGCTCATCCATTCTATGTAGACACTTATAACATGGAAATCAAGGTGACCGGCACCCAGTTTAATGTAGCTTCCTATCCCGAATACCACCAGATTACCACCACACTGTTTGAAGGATCGGTGCTCATCGGAGACTCGGCACTGGGCGAAAAAGCCATGCTGCCTATGACACAAGGCGATGTGGCCGTCTATGAAAAAGGTACGGGCAAGGTACAGATCACCCACGATGCAGCCACAATGCAGGCCCGCGACTGCCGGTCGCACGTGTTTACAGCCTCCAACGAAAAGCTGATGACGGTAGTGCGGCGCATCGAGCGACAGTTTGGCGTCAGCATCTCCGTGCGCAACAAGGCCATCCTCGACTACACCTACACCATCGCCTGCGACACAAAAGACATCCATGCCATCATCGACATCATGGAGACTATCACACCGGTAAGATTTACCAAGATCACCACCGATCGATACGAGGTGAGGTGACATCGGAGAAGGAAAATCTATCAGTATCAGCGAAGCATTAAATCTAAAAAACACCAATATGAAGACAATGCCATTACTCAAACACCTGCGAAGACCATCATTGGTGGTACTCTTGACCATGGGGATGATAGTGCAGGGACATGCACAGTCGCAGATCGTATCTGTCAAACTGCACAATGTACCGCTGGGCAAGGCCATTAAGACTTTGGCTCAACAGTCGAAACTCAAGTATTCGTACAGCAGCGATTTTATCAATGTAAAGACTAAGGTAAGCGTGACAGCTCAAGGTGAGCGGCTCGACAAAGTGCTTGACCGTATGCTGCAGAGCACCGACGTGAGGTATAAGATCGTTGATGGCTGCATCATGTTTTTTCAGAAGAAGCAGGGTGTTGGCAGACTGCAGTCGGGCCAGATACACAACGAGAATGTAAGGATCAGCGGTGTGATTACCGATGAGCACGGATCTCCCGTAATAGGTGCTACAGTGAGCACCGCCAATGGCAGCCAAGGTACCGTGAGCGATGTCAATGGTCTATATACTATTGTGGTACCACGTGGGGCACGCCTTACTTTTTCCTACATCGGATATGATGAGCACAGCAAGGTAGTGACCCAGAATGGCGACCTCAATATCGTTCTCAAAGAAAACAGCACCGACCTCGGCGAGATCGTAGTGGTGGGATATGGCACACAGAAGAAGGTCAACCTCACCGGTGCCGTGTCGATGATCAAGGGCGACGTGCTGGAAAGCAGGCCCATAGCCAATGTCACATCTGGTTTGCAAGGCGAACTACCGGGTGTGAACATCACCAGCAGCACCGGCAAGCCGGGTTCCGCTCCTTCCATCGTGGTGAGAGGTGTGAGCACCATCAACAGCAGCACAGCTCCCCTGATCCTTATCGACGGAGTGGCCGGCGGCGACATCAACATGCTCAATCCGGACGACATTGCATCGGTATCGGTGCTCAAAGATGCGGCTTCGGCCTCTATCTATGGAGCGAGAGCAGCCAACGGAGTGGTGCTGATCACCACCAAGACAGGCCATAAAAATGAGAAGCCTACTTTCTCTTATAACGGTTACGTGGGGTACCAGACCCCTACTCGACTCTCCCGACTGGTGAGTGGCAGAGAATATATGGAACTAGCAAACGAGGCTATGGCGGCTGCCGGCTATTCGCGTCCATATAGCGAAGAGGCATTTCGCAAATACGATTCGGGAGAAGATCCCAATGAATATAGCAACACCGACTGGATAGATCAGCTCTATAAGAAGAGCTCGTTTCAGACCAGCCACAACATCAGCGTGAGAGGGGGAAACGCAAAGAGCGGATACAGCATGTCTTACGGTTATCTCAACCAGGACGGACTGGTAGTGGGCAACCCCTATAAATCGCATCGCCACAATGCACGCATAGAGGTCAATACCGAGGTGAACGACCGACTAACACTGACCGGAAACGCCAGTTTTGTCGACTTCTACAAGCAAGATCTGTCCGTATCGGGCACAGGAGGCGTGTTTCGACTGTCACAGCGCATATCGCCACTGCTCCCTGTAAAGTGGAAACAGAAAGACGAGAGCGGGCAATGGACAGACACTCCATGGTATTCGTTTGGTGCGGTGAAGAATCCCATCTACGTGGCTCATGATGCCGGACACAGTGTGCGTGAGGTGCGAACCTTCAACGGTATCATCAATGCCCGGTTCAAGATCATAGATCAATTATCGGTATCGGGGCTTTACTCCAACAACTATTACACTCGAACGGCGGAAGATTATGATGCCATCATGAACAATTATTATCAGGACGGCACGCCCAGCAAGGAGAACGAAAACCTGCGCAACCAGCTCTATCAGGGCGAGTTTAAGACCCTCACACAGAGCCTACAGGCTACGATCAACTATAATCAGACGCTGGCCAGGAAGCATGAACTGTCTGCCCTGATCGGTGTTTCGCAGGAGTGGGAACATAAGACCATGCTCAGCGGATCGCGCAAGCAGATACTGGTCGATGGGGTGGACGTGCTCAATGGCGGCACGGAGGATCTGCAAAATGCAGGAAACAAATATGACTGGGCATTGCGTTCCTACTTTGGCCGCATCAACTATGCCTTCGACAACAAGTATCTCTTAGAGGCCAATATGCGAATAGACGGTACCTCCCGCTTTGCCAAGGCCAATCGCTGGGGCTACTTCCCATCGGTATCGGCCGGTTGGAACTTTGCCCACGAAACCTTCATGCGCTGGGCCAAGCCCGTGCTTCATACCGGTAAACTGAGAATGTCGTGGGGCGAACTGGGCAATCAGAATGTTGCTTCCGACTACTATCCGTACCTCACCTCGATCAATAGAGTGGAGAAATCTTACCCCATAGGCGGCGAGACCAACGTGGGATTTAAGCAGATAGCATTGGGAAACGAGCACATCAAGTGGGAAACCATCAAAATGTTTAATGTGGGAATAGACCTCAGCTTTTTCAACAATCGCCTCTCTACCACCTTCGAGTGGTATCTCAAAAAGAATACCAATGCACTGGTGAAGCCCATCTATCCCACCATTATCGGTGTGACAGGATCGACCAACCTCCCTTTTGAGAATATAGGAGAGATCGAGAACAAGGGATGGGAATGGTGGATACAGTGGCAGGATCGTATAGGAGAAATCCACTATAAGACCACGTTCAACATCTCCGACTCACGCAATAAGATCACCGACTTAGGAAAGAGTGCCCCTACACTCAGCGACTTCCTGCGCAAAGAGGGAGAAGCGATCAATGCCTACTATGGCTATCGCACCAAGGGACTTGCACAGATGAGCGATTTTGGCGGGCAAGACGAGCATGGACGATACATCAATCCTAAGTTTTACACACCCAAGTCGGATGCGGCTATCGTACAGCCGGGCGACATTATCTATGAGGATGTAAACGGTGACAAGGTCATAGACGATAAGGATAAGGTGGTGCTGGGCGATCAGGATCCGCATTATATCTTCTCGTTCAAGGCTTCGGCACAATGGAAAATGTTTGACCTTAGCTTCTATCTGCAGGGGGTGGGCCGCTGGAACGGTTATCTCTCTGATGAGGCACGCCACTGTTTTATCAACGATTATTCCATACCCAAGATAGAGCATCTGGACCGTTGGACCCCCACTAACCCCAATGCTACATATCCTCGCCTCTACATGGCAGAGACGCACAACCGCATGTTTAGCGACTACTGGATAGAAAATGCCAGCTATCTGCGTATGAAGAATATACAGGCCGGATTTACATTCCCTAAAAAATGGCTCAAAGGTATAGGTATCAAGAATCTGAGATGCTATGTTTCGGCCGACAATCTCTTTACGGTAACTCAATATTTTGGTGCTTACGATCCGGAGCTTCACGCCTCATCGGGTGATGCTTACCCACAGGTCAAGACCTTTATCTTCGGTGTACAGACAACCTTCTAAATCAGAAAAGCAATGAAACACTATCATCATATCATCACCTTGTTGCTGATGTCGCTTGTAACGGTGTCATGCAACGACTCGTTTCTAGATAAGTATCCCCACGATGCAGCAACCAACGAGACCTTTTGGAAGACCGAAAAGCAACTGCGGGCAGCACTCTATCCATGTTATGAGGCATTTTCCAAAGATGCAATCTTCAACTGGATGGAGGGTTCGGCCGAGACCTGTCTGTGGGGCAACACCACGCAGGGCATAGCCAAGGTATCCGGCGGAACGCTCTCTTACACAGCAGGTTTCCCCGTTACCACCTATTGGTCTACATCCTATCAGAGCATCTACACCTGTAATGAGTTTCTCGATAATTATAATAGAGCCGATATTCCGCAGGCCGTAAAGGATGTATATGCCGGCGAAGTGAAAGTGATCAGAGCCTATTGCTACTTTCTCCTCACCACCTGCTGGGGCGATGTGCCATGGGTAGACCATGTGATCACGGCATCGCAAGCCTATATGGAGCGCACCCCGCGTGCCGAGGTGGTGCGGCATCTCATGGAAGACCTCGACTGGGCTGCAAAGGTATTGCCAGCCAAACGACAGCTGGGAAAGGATGTCGGACGCATAGACCGGTGGGGCGCACTGGCTATGAAGGCACGCATTGCGCTGCAAAACCAACTATGGGAAGAGGCTGTCCAGGCAGCTAAAGAGGTGATAGACAACAGTCCGTATGGTTTGATGTCCGACTATGGCATGCCTTACAAGAAAGAGGGCGATACCGAGATCAACCCCGCCAACAACGAGTCGATCATCTTCAGCCTGTATATCCCCGATGGCAGGATGCACAATGTGACCAATGAGACGTGCAGTCCGGTAGACTATATCCGTCTCAATGCATCCAAGTCGCTCGTCGATGCTTATCTATGCAGCGACGGCATGCCTGCCAAGGCCGGACTGGAATACTATCATCGCAACGACATAGCCACCAGCACGCTTTATCATTATCCGGAAGACCACTATGCCGACTATTTTAAAAACCGTGACCCACGTATGTACCACACGCTCTATTGTCCCGGTGACGCATGGCCAGGAGGTGACGATGGAGACAAAGAAGACCGCCGGCCTAACAAGACCTTTAAACTGCCGAGGTTCTCTTCTTTGCAGGGCGGAATCAACGGAGCCAATAGCCGCACAGGTTTCTACTTCAAAAAATACAATGACCCTGACATCGCCGGCAACTTTAACATGTCGCACAACAATCTCAATATCATCCGTTACCCAGAAGTTTTGCTGATCTATGCCGAGGCAATGTACAACATCAAAGGTAGCCTTACACAGCAGGAGATAGACTACACTATCAACAAACTGCGCGACCGTGTGGGTATGCACCGCATGATCCTCACAGAGTTGCAGGCATGGAACCTCGACCTACAGACGGAGCTACGGCGTGAACGCCGCATAGAGATGACGCTTGACGGCATGCGCTACCCCGACATCCTGAGATGGAAAGAGGGAGAGCTACGCATGGGCAGAGCCTTTACCGGGCCCAGTGAACGTGTGTGCATCAATGATCTTGGTGGTAATCCCTATCCCGACACGGGCGTAGACGAGTTTGGAGACGTCATCTTCGAGAAGTCGAAAGCAGAGGGAGGCACACGCACCTTCGATCCACAGAAAAACTATCTATGGCCGGTGCCATACGCCGAGCGAGTGAAAAACCCATTGCTCGGACAGAATCCAGGATGGCCAGAATAGCTCAACGTATTATAATCATGACCTATGAAAAATAAGATAACACTGATATTACTTTTCCTTTTGTGCGTGGCTCATGCAACCACCGCACAAAAGAAGGATACCATTACACTGAGAGTGATGACCTACAACCTCCGATTCGGAGAACTGGCATCGCTCGAAGACATCGCTGCCCACATCCGATCATTCAAGCCAGACCTCGTAGCTCTGCAAGAGGTCGACTGCAAAACCTACAGGGAACGGGCACCCAAGCAAAACGGACGCGACTTTATCTCTACGCTAGCCTACCACACAGGCATGCTGGGACTATATGGCAAGACCATAGAATATCGCAAAGGCTACTATGGGATAGGTCTGCTTACAAGGTTTCCTTATATAGATATGGAGAAGGTGATGCTGCCCAATCCGCTTCAGAAAGAGCCAAGAGCACTGCTCAGAGCTAATTTGGAGATAGATGGTGACACCGTGATCTTTGCAGTGACCCATCTCGATGTGTTCAGTGAGGCCAACCGCACGACACAGGCCAAATATATCAATCAGTATTTTGCCCGATGTCCGTATCCTGTCATCATCGGAGGCGATTTTAATGCCGCCCCCACAGAGGAGTGTATCAAGCAGACGATGAAAGCATCATGGGCCAACCTGACCAATGACGAGTTGACATTCCATACCAGTAATCCCACCATCAAGATCGATTATCTCTTTGGTCGCCCCATGAATGGATGGACTGTGGTAGACACGCAGACCATCCACTCATGCCTATCCGATCATCGACCCATCCTGTCGGTGATTCAGCTAATCAGGGATAAAAAATGACACGCTCCAATACCTACTAATATCTTCTTACCCCCATTTACTCCCTATTAAAACCAAGCTAAAAACAGAATATGATTTACAAACGATTATTCCTTTTTCCGCTACTCCTTTGTGCCATGCTGACCATGATGGCACAAAAGAATATCACACTGATGACCTACAACATCAAGGGCGGTGGCATGACCGATACCCGATTGCAGAATATAGCCAAAGTCATCAAATATAATCAGCCTGACGTGGTGGCCGTACAGGAAGTTGATAATAGAATGTTAGGGATCTTCCGCCACGACTACCTCAAGGATCTGGCCACGGCTACGGACATGAAATATACGTTTCACCCACTGGTAAGCAAAGTCTATGGCATAGGATTGCTGTTTCGTGAAGAGCCCATCAGTGTGGAGCCTAAGACTTTCCCACGTGGTGCCAACAGCAAGGATCGGGAGGATAGAGGCATTATTATAGCCGAGTTTAAAGACTATTACTTCATTGGTACCCACTATCCACTTGATGATATAGATCGTGATCAGATCACAAGCTGGATCATCTCCTTTGCCAAACGTGCAGGCACACCGGTCTTTGTGGCTGGTGATTTCAATGCCAAACCCAACTACAGAGCGATGAGAACCTTTACCAACAATGGTTTCAAGATCCTCAATGACGTCAACCAGTACACCTATCCTTCAGACAATCCTACCGGATGTATCGACATGATACTCTTCTATGATAGTGCCGAAGAAGAAAAATATGAGGTGGAAGACAGTGGTGTAGCACCTTCCGGTGGCGTGAATATCAAGAGCCAGAGCGAGACATCAGACCATCTTCCTGTCTTTGTACAACTCAAAGAAAGGGCGACCAGTGGCATCCATTGTCTGGCTATCTCCCGTCATGGGGTGGAGTTGTTGGGTAACAGGGTGAGCAATACCGGTAGTAAAACTACACAGGTGATGATCATTGACCAGCAAGGACAAATATGCAGGGAGTTTTCATTACAGCCACATCAGTCTATCGCTCTCTCGCTATCCAAAAGAGGTTGCTATATTCTCAAGGCCCGATGTGATGCAAAGACACAAGTGATCAAGTTTAATTATATTTACTAATCAATTCTATTATCGTATGAAAAAGATTACTCTATTATCCTTTGCCATGGCTTTTGCACTATGCTGCCATGGTCAGACAGTGACTACAACGGTCATGGACGAAACAGTGGATGGCTCGCTACTGAAGATTATCAAGGAGGCACCAGCCAAGACTCATGTGGATATCAAGTTTGATATGGAGGGCCATGAACTGATCTATGAGGGAGCGTCGGCCATACAGTTGGTCGACAAAGACATCACCATTGATGGAACTAATGCCAAGGACGGCAAGCGTGTCGTTCTCAAATCTGCCGGCACCACAGCTGATGTGACCAAAGGCGGCTCTATGTTCAAAGTGGGTAAGGGTGCCAAACTGGTGCTGAAGAATATCGAGCTCACCCAGTTTCAGAAGATCGCTCTCTATTGTACAGACAATGGTGTGCTTACCGTAGACAACAGTTTGTTCTACAACAACATAGATATTAAAAAGGAAAAAGGTAACAACGGTGGTGTGCTAAGACATAGTGGTGGCACAGTGACATTCACACGTTGCATGTTCAAAGGCAACGAGGCCAACGGTACCTATGGCGGAGGAGTTATCTGTGCTTACAACACTGCTGGTATGCCACTATCCCTCACCGTCAGCGGATGCACTTTCACACAAAACTGTTCGACCAGCGGTGGTGCCATTGCAGTCAACTTACGCAATAACAACACTGTTCCTACAGTGAAGATAGAAAACTGTACGTTTGCCAACAACTATGTAGCCGACCGAGGTGGTGCCATCTACATGCAGGATGCACACACCGCAGCCAACAATGCTGCAAGCTTTTCACCGGTGCTTGTCAACAATACCTTTGTGGGCAATGTATCGGGCAACGCCACCAGTGATGACGGCGGCGCCATCAACTTTTGGGCTCGTGGCACAGCCGTGGTGATGACTCCCATCTTCTTCAACAATCTGCTACAGGCCAACTACTACGACCCATGGAATAAGAATAGAGCCAACGACATCAAGTGTTTCTATCTGGATGGCGACAAGGCCGGAGACCAAGTCATGACAGGTACCGTGAATATCAAGGCTGCCAACAACATCTTTGGTGCTGCCGAGGATAGTTTCGTAAAATCTGTTGCCGACAAAAACAACAATAGTGTGGCAGACTTTGAGTCGGCCGACATCTTCATGGAGAAGGTGGCTAACCCCATCGATGGTGAGGAAGAGACAGTGCACTACACCGCCAAACTCTATGACAACGGAGTGCTTGCACTACCGGCTATCAAGGAAAACAGCATAGTTATAGCTAAGGGTGTGACTAGTTTTGAGGGGATAGAAGCTCCTAAGGTAGACCAGTTTGGCAATGCACGTCCTGCCGTTCCGTCTGTCGGCGCAGTGGAATATGTGGCCGAACCCACCTCTATTAAGGTGGCAAAGACCGGCCATGACATCATCATCGCTTATGCCAACAACATGCTCAAGGTCAGCGGACTGACCAAGAACTGCACGCTGGCTCTCTACAACAGTGCCGGACAGTGCGTCATGACAGCCGTTGTCACTGACAATCAGACCCTCCATCTAGACTCACTGGCCAAGGGTATCTATCTTGCACGGATAGATGGACAGTCGGTGAAGTTTGTCAAATCATAATGCTTTCACATCCGTACACCTCCCTCTCCCCTGCATGGCGAGAGGGAGGATGATACCCCGCCACAGAATAAACTTATACCAATCCCCAAAAAACATATTAAATAGATTATGAGGTCTATCACCTGTATCCTCCTATCTTTTATCGCTCTCGCCGGCTATGGTCAAAAGCCTACTACCGATTTCTCATTAGCGGCACGTCAGGTTATCTCCCGCCAGATAGGACGTCAGGCCGAGCAGATACGTCTCGCTTGTCTGCCACAGAGCACACGCGACACCTTTGCTTATCAGTGTCACAACAGCCAACTCACCATCCAGGGCAGCAGTCCCACGGCTATGACCTATGCTTTTTACCAATATCTCAAGCGTACGAGACAGGGCATGTTCACTTGGTCGGGCACCAATGCACGCCAAACCGTTGAGTTTGTCGATCATCCGCTGACCACCGGTCGCTCACCTTACAGCTATCGCTATTTTCTCAATGTGTGTACCTTTGGCTACACCATGCCCTATTGGGACTGGGCAAGATGGGAACAGGAGCTCGACCTCATGGCCCTCCATGGCACCAATATGATATTGGCAAGTGTCGCTAGCGAGGCCATAGCCGAACGCGTGTGGTGCAAACTCGGACTCACCCAGGAGCAGGCTCGTTCCTTCTTCACCGGCCCTGCCTATCTGCCCTGGCACCGCATGGGCAATCTCAACTCTTGGAACGGACCGCTCACCGATGCATGGCAGCAGGGGCAGATCACGCTGCAACACAAGATTATCGACCGCATGCGGGCACTAGGCATGCACCCCATCGCACCTGCCTTTGCCGGGTTTGTACCGGAGCAGTTTGTCGAGGCTCACCCCGGTCTCCAAGTGAAAAAGCTCACATGGGGAGGATTTGACGATCGACTCAACGCCTACGTACTCTCACCGGAGTCACCTTATTTTAAGCAGATAGGACGTCTCTTTGTGGAGGAATGGGAGAAGGAATTTGGCAAAAACACATTCTATCAGTCTGACAGTTTCAATGAGATGGAGATTCCGGTGGAGCCCGGCGACTCTATCGGCAAGTGGAAACTCTTGGAACAATACGGCGATGTGATCTATCGCTCCATCGCCGAGGCCAATCCCGATGCCGTGTGGGTCACGCAGGGATGGACATTCGGTTATCAGCACAAGATGTGGGACAGCAAGAGCTTGCAAGCTCTGCTGAGACATGTCCCCGACGACAAGATGCTCATCATAGACCTTGCCAACGATTATCCTAAATGGATATGGAAGACCCAACAGACATGGAAGGTGCAGCATGGATACTATGGGAAACAGTGGGTGTTCAGCTATGTGCCCAACTTTGGAGGCAAGACATTGCCCACAGGCGATATGCAGATGTATGCGTCGGCATCGGCAGAAGCACTGCACCACAGCGAGAGGGGCAATATGGTGGGCTTTGGTTCGGCTCCCGAAGGCATCGAAAACAATGATGTGATCTATGAGTTGCTTGCTGATATGGGTTGGACTGACAAGGCCGTGGATCTCGATCTATGGATCAAAGACTATTGCGAGGCACGCTATGGCGGCTATCCTTCCGATATGCAAAAGGCATGGCAATGTATGCTCCGATCGGTCTATGGTTCGCTCTATTCCTATCCTCGCTTCACATGGCAGACGGTGACGCCCGACAGCCGACGCGTGAGCACCCACGCGCTCAACGACACATTCCTCTCCGGAGTGGCTCATTTTCTCAGATGTGCACGGCAGTTGGGCTCCTCGCCGCTCTATCGGAGCGATGCCATCTCCCTGGCCTCTCTCTATCTTGGCACCAAGGCCGACCGCCATTACACCAAAGCTCTCGACCTCAAGGCTTCCGGCAAGCAACAAGCAGCATCGGCCGAACTACACCAGACCATTGACCTGCTGACCAAGGCCGACCGTCTCCTAGCTTCGCATCCCACCCACCGTCTGGATCGCTGGATACAGTTTGCACGCAACCATGGCATCACCACAGCGGAAAAAAACCGTTATGAGAGCGACGCCAAAAGGCTGATCACCATCTGGGGAGGATTTCAGGAAGACTATGCGGCAAGATTTTGGAACGGTCTCATCGCCCACTACTACATACCCCGCATCCGATACTATTTCGACCATGGCCGACCTGCACTGATGCAGTGGGAGGAGCAATGGGTGAAACAGCCCCTGCGCTACAAACCGCAACCTGATCCCCATGCACTAGACACGGCATGCCGCCTAGTGCAGCAGATGGAAAAGCAAGTGCATGCCGTAGACCGATAGACAACCTAAAAAAGATAGTGGAAGAGACTTTGCGACCACTGTTGATGTTGGATCATATCAAACAAATAAAGATCAATGAAAAAGTTTTGCCTGACACTCATAGTGCTCCTCTTCACGATGGCTGCCCACGCCCTCGACCAAGATATCGTGACAGCCAACCAGCTGACCATGCGCCTCATACCAGAGCATGCGTCTGCCTTTACCTTTAAGAAGATTAGGAAGCGCAATGACAAGGACATCTATACCTTACAGACACGCAACCGCAAGATCATCATATCGGGCAACAATGCCAATGCCATGGCGGTGGGCCTCAACAAGTATCTCACCCACTATTGCCACACCAACGTGTCATGGTATGCGGAGGAAAAAGTGGACATGCCTCAGCAGTTGCCGGAGGTGAAAGGCGTGGTAAAGGGCGAGGCTAAGGTGGCGAGGAGGTTTTTTCTCAACTATTGCACCTTTGGCTATACCCTGCCCTTCTTCGATTGGCACGCATGGGAGCGCGTGATCGACTGGATGGCACTGCATGGTGTCAACCTGCCACTAGCCATCACGGGGCAGGAATATATATGGTATAATGTGTGGAGCAAGATGGGCATGAGCCAGGAAGAGATACTGCAATATTTCACCGGCCCCGTATATTTGCCCTGGCATCGCATGGCCAACATCGACAAGTGGAAGGGTCCGCTGCCTTATCACACCGTGGTGGAGCAACGAGACCTACAGCAAAAGATCCTCGCCCGCGAACGATCACTCAACATGACACCCGTGCTGCCAGCCTTCTCTGGACACGTACCGGGACAGATCAAGCAGCTCTATCCGGAGAGCAACATCCAGCATCTAGGACGATGGGCAGCCTTCTCAGACCAATATAGATGCTACTTCATGTCACCACAGGATCCGCTGTTTGCCAAGATTCAGCGCATGTATCTCGAAGAGCAGCGTGCCATCTATGGCACCGATCATATCTATGGCATAGACCCCTTCAACGAGGTGGATCCGCCAAGTTGGGATCCCGACTACCTCTTTCAGATCTCCAAAGGCATCTACCAGACACTGGCACACGTAGATCCCAAAGCAGAGTGGCTGCAGATGTCGTGGCTGTTTTACCACAAAAAGAAGAAGTGGACACCGGAGCGTGTCAAGGCTCTCATCACAGGCGTGGAGACCGGCAAGATGGTGCTCCTCGACTATTTCTGTGACCGCAACGAGATATGGAAGATGACCGACAAGTTTTATGGCCAGCCCTATATCTGGTGCTATCTGGGCAATTTCGGCGGCAACACCACGGTGGCCGGCAATGTGAAAGCCTGCGGTGCCAAGCTCGACTCCACCCTGACTCTGGGAGGCAAGAATCTGCAGGGAGTGGGCCTCACCCTCGAAGGCTTTGACGTGTGCCAGTTTCCATACGAGTATATATTGGATAAGGTATGGAGCGGAAACAGCAGCGAAAACCAGTGGATAGATGCACTGGCCGACAGTCATGTGGGCTATGCCTCGCCATCATTCCGCAAGGCATGGCAGCTGCTTTATCATGATGTGTTTGTGCAAAGCGCAGGTTCCAACGGTATTCTGCCCTGCTACCGTCCGGAGCTCAACAGCCTCAACTGGCACTATACGCACGTAGACTATGACCGTCAAAAGCTGATCGAGGCATGGAAACTCATGCAGCACGATGCCGACAGCAAGCGTACGGCAGCACAGCTCGACCTCATCCACTATGGTAGACAGGTGCTGGGCAATGAGTTTCTCACCCACAAGCAGCTGTTCGATTCGGCCTATGCACACTGTGACTTGGCTGGCATGATGGCCCAGGCCGCAAGTATGAGACACATCATGCTGGATATAGACACCCTCACAGCCTACCATCCCCGCTGCACATTGGCAGGATGGATAGACGGAGCCAGGCAGATGGCACCCGACTCGGTGTGTGCCGACTACTATGAAGACAATGCACGAAGCCTTATCACAACATGGGGCGGCAAGCTTAACGACTATGCGTGCAAAGGCTGGGCCGGACTCATGAGCGACTATTACCTAACCAGATGGGAGCGGTATTTTGCGCATGCCATCAATGCCGTGAGAGCACATCGCAAGTTTGATCAGCAGGCATACGACAAGGAGATAGCCCGCTTCGAACTGTCGTGGGCCTCGCATCGCGACATACCACGTGTAGAGACCCATGAGTCGCTGGCACTCTATTGTAAGAAAATCATACAGAAATACAAGTTATAACAAATCAAGGAAGCTACCGGTGAGAGGCATGGCAAGAAGAGCAGAGAGGGCCATGTCTCTCGCTAGTTGGCGTAGTTTAGTGAGCACTTGATAATAGTGGCTCTTGACAGTGGAGACTGTGCAGCCCAGTCGTTGCGCTATCTCCTCATTGGTGTATTTGCCCGTAAGCTTATAGTGGAAGATCTGTTGCTGTGAGGGAGTGAGCATGTCGTATGCCTTGCGGATAAACTCATACCTGTCCGTGGCTATATCGCTGTCATCGGCAGCCTGTGCACAGAGATTGAAGACCTCTGCATTGTCATCGATCACAAACAGCTCCTCCTGATGCTTGCGTAGCATGTCTATAAGATGATTTCGCAGGATGGTAAAGAGAAAGGGTTCGATGGGTTGATCAAGATCTATCTTTCCGCGCTTCTCCCATAGTTTCAGAAAGATGTCGTGGACAGCATCCTCTGCAAGCATCTTATTACCTAGATACTTGAACGACAACCAGTAAGCCTTCTCAGCATATTTGCGATAAAGGGTAGCCAGTGCCAGCGAGTTACCATTGATAAGGCTTTCTATGATAGACCTTTCCTGCATGGATGCGTGTTTTATATCAGTAGTAGTGCGGTAAATAAGTAATGGCTATTCAAAGTACGTATTATTTACAAGCATTGGTAACTTTTTGCTTTCATTAACATAGAAAAAATAAGATCGGTTCTAGCCGGTTTCAACATGCAAATGCACTGACGATTGCAAAGTTAAAAAATATTTTCATAAAAGCATTCAAATGGACATCGAAAATTCAATTTTTCTCTCGGACGACGATTTATTTTGTCTGTGATCTTGGTTACATACTGATGACTTATATCATCAAAAGTAGATGTTTTGGAATATATTGTGGCTCATCCGACATTTCGAGTGATACGACAATGGTGTAGTGCATAAAGCTTGAGCGTAAAATATCGTTCGTCCCTAAACCCATAAGCATTTCGTTTCATTACTTTTATCTTGTTGTTTATTCCCTCCACTTTTCCTGTTGAAATATGACAATCGTACCACGCCAAGATACCTCTTCTGTACGTTAATAGAGTTATAGCCATCTTGGCAAGTTGTGGCACTTTACTTTCTCGGGCTTGTTTTACCCAATCATCCAATACGGCTACTCCTTGTTCCCTACTCACCTGAGTCCATATTTCTCTAAGCTACTCTTTAAGGTAGTATGCCTTTGATAGGGGTTAATTCATAGCAAGTGCATTATCGAGCCTTGTTTTGTGCTGACTATCAAAGATATCCTCACCATTACTTAACAGCAGATATCTTGTACCTTTTAGAACCTTTCGCTTATTGATGTCCTTTTCCATTGCGTACACCTTCCTCCTTATATCATCAAGATGGTCGTTCATAAGTTTAACAACGTGGAAATGGTCAAAGACATGGATAGCATCAGGACAATTCTCAAATACTGAAGCAATTAAGGCAGGAGAGAAATCGGTAGCCACGTATTTTATGTGGATGTTTTTACGCTTGAATTTCTTCCAGAAGTTTTCAGCGCATCCATTCCCTTTCCATTGCCGACATAGAGTATCCTTCCGCTATTCAAATCTGACCTATAGCTCATTTTGCAGGCTGAAACATTGCTACATTACCGATGAACGCTAACTTTATAGGCATTTAAGTTGCCTCAAAATTCAAAGTTAGTATGTTTAAGATGAGATGTCGTGTGTA
>NZ_GG704780.1:1050353-1072810 GCF_000160535.1 Hallella bergensis DSM 17361
AGACGAATGAAGCACGCTGCGTGAGATATTCAGACGGCGGATTCCATAAGCAAGTGCAAAGTTATACTATTTTTGTCTATATCATATCTTTTGGCTTTATAAATCCTTTTATCTTTCACGTATATACCGAAACTTTTCCGTATTTTTGCCGCCCGAAACGGACGAACAGTTTGTAGGTTACGACTCCATGCAGATGATGAAAAGTATATGATGCGGTGTGGGTGGTAGCTTTGTATTAGGATTTCACAGTTAAATGTAAATAAGAAAAAATGAAAATAAAAAGATGGTTAAGTCCCACCTTATGGGGCATTGTGCTTGCCTCGATGGTGAGCATTCCCACCTTGGGCAAGATAGTGACAGTAGACCAGTCGATAAGCATTGCCAGCAAATATGTCCATGTGGGCCTTTCGGCACGTCACGCTACGAGGGCTTCGCATGGCACACAGCCTTATTATATTTATAACGACAGTCGTGGAAAGGGCTTCGTGGTGGTGGCGGGTGATGATGACATGGGACAAGTGTTGGGCTACTCGCACACCGGAACACTCGACACGTTGCGTGCCGGTCAGGAACTTAAATTCCTGCTGAGTGCCTACCGTGATGCCTTTCACCAATTACAAAGGCAACCCGCCACAAGGGCAACCGTTACCACAACGCCCCCGAAGCGAAAGGCCGTGGCCCCGATGCTTACAACGGCATGGAATCAAGACGATCCTTACAGTCGTCTTACGGGGTACAACTTCACGGGATGTGTGGCTACGGCGGTAGCACAAATCATGTATTATCACCGCTGGCCGGAGCGGGGAAAGGGCAGCTACTCGTATGTAGTGCGCTCTGACAACCGCACGATGAGCGTGGATTTCAGTCAGTCGGTATACCCATGGGACAAGATGCTGCCCAAATACAACACACGCATGGCACTTGCCAATGCGGAGGCTTGCGAAGCTGTGGCGCTGCTCATGCGCGATGTGGGCGTATCGGTGAACATGCAGTACAGTCCCACATCCAGCGGTGCACAAACTTTCATGGCTGCCAAGGCCCTGAAAACATACTTCAATTATTCTACCTCCATGCTCAACAAGTCTGATGAGGGTGCAGCTGCCTTCACCCGGATATTGCGCAAGGAGATAGAAAACGGCTTCCCTGTGTACATCAGCGGCAGTGTGAAGTCGGGTGGTAGTGGACACGCATGGGTGGTAGACGGTGTGGATAAAGACAACCTGTTTCACATGAACTTTGGTTGGGGAGGCGGTGGCGACGGTTATTTCTCCGTTACGGCACTGAACCTTGCCACCACAGGACAGGAGTTTGGAGGAAAGCCACTCTCTTTCAACAAACAGGTGCAGATTGTCTTGGTGCATCCCAACAAACCGGGAAGCGCACCCATTGATGCCGAGCTTGCTGACGACGCTCCCAACTTGTGTTTCAACTCGGAGGGCGACATGACCGTAGTCGGAAATATGCCCACCAACAAACAGCAGACGGTGACAGTTAGCTATCACCACTTCAAGAATCAAGCCGACGGAACGTTTGCCGGTGATATTGGCTTGGGGCTCTACAACGAACAGGGTGAACAGGTAAAAGTGGTGCCATCGGAATGGCACGACAAAGGCGGATACACCGCAGAGCGCGGCAAGTACAATGGTGGCGTGCTGCTATCGGATCAGCGGATAGACGATGCATGCACGTTTACGATGAATCTTGAAGGTCTTGTCGATGGACACTACTACTTGCAGGCAGTATGTGCCAGCATCAAAGATGAGGACACCTATGGAGTATGGTGCAGGATGAAAACAGCACCACGCATTGCCTTTCATGTGCAGGGCAACAATGTGCGCATATTCGAGAAACCCGACAACAAGGCACCTTTTGCATTGGCTTCACATCCCCACACGCTCAAACCGTGTACTGCCGGCAACAAAGCCACGCTGTGCCTGACGATACGCAAGCTCACGGGTACGCCTTTCGATGGCACGGTGAGGGTGTCGCTCGTGGACGATGGTGGCCATACGGTTGCCACTGGACAAACGGCAGATGCGGTGGACTTTGAGATGTTTGCCGAGACCGAGGTGAGGGTGAATATGAGTTTGCCCGATAACCTGCAACCCAAGGAATACAAACTAAAGGTGGAGGTAATCAAGCAATATGATGCCGACAACATGGCCACGGTGGGCATGGTGCATGGCAACGAGCCGTCTACGTTGCAGGTGGAGACTGTTAAGCCAAGCGACAAGCTTTTCGTACAACTCTTAGGCATGGTGCAAGACAACAGCGGTTCTACCATATCGCCCACGAACGTAGACCTTGGTGACAATCCATCGCTCAAGATAGGAGTGGTGATGACGCTTGCCCCTCAAGCCACCTACAACGGCACACTGACGCTTTGCCTGATTGATACGCAAACTCAGCGACGCATATCCTTGGGCGGCAGAGCCCAAAAGCAATACAATTTATCCGGAGGATCTGACGTAACATTTGTTACCGGCTGGCTGAAAAACAGAGATAACTTGACCGTCATCAACAACCGTACATACAGGTTGGCGTTAATGGGCATGGTAGACGACGTGGAGTGTGATTTGTGGAACGAGAATTGCGCACCCTTTGAGGTATCGTTCATCAACAGTGTTCACAGCGTTTATCCTGACGAAACCACTCATATAGACGCAACACAAAGCACGTTATGCGTAGTGCGAGATAATAACTGGATAGACGTACAGGGCGAGGACTTGGCGCATGTGCAGGTGTTTGCGCTCGACGGAACCCTGATTGCTGCCTCCGATGCCCACGGACAGCGGTCTGTGAAGTTGCACATACCTACCACGCAAGTGGTTGTCGTGCGGGTGAAAACCGTTCATGGCAGCACCTTGACCAAGAAGCTGCGATAAAATGTGAAAGTAGGATAGGAGGTAAATACCCGTCATGGGTACTTACCTCCTATTTTGGTATGCTTGGCATCAGCATGGCAAAAAGAAATAATATTTACCCCCTGCTCAATCCTTATTATTGTCATAATATTATAACACGTTCCGCTTGCCGTTTGTGCAGAATGTTGTAATTTTGCAAAAAGACGAATGATGTCGCACTCAAGGTGGGGCAGCGCCTGAATACTGCCAATCTTTAAGTTAAACCGAATGATATGAAAAAAATTCTCTCCATTCTTCTAACCGCCATGCTTGTGGTTCCCGGCATGGCCGAAATCAGCCGACCGAAACTTGTGGTGGGGCTTGTTGTAGACCAGATGCGCTGGGACTACCTGTATTATTTCTACGATCAGTTCCGCCCCGACGGCTTGCGACGCCTCGTGGGTCAAGGCTATAGTTTTGAAAACACGATGATTAATTACGTGCCCACCGTAACCGCTGTGGGACATTCGAGTATCTACACCGGCAGCATCCCGGCGCTGCATGGCATTGCCGGCAACAACTTCTACATGGACGGGGAGAAAGTGTATTGCTGTGCCGATGCGACGGTGCAGAGCGTTGGTTCCGACAGCAAAGAGGGGCAGATGTCGCCCCACAGGCTGCTGGCTTCGGGCTTGGGCGATGTGCTGAAAATTCACACGGATTATAAGGCCAAGGTAGTGGGTGTGGCACTGAAAGACCGTGCTGCCATCCTTCCTGCCGGTCATGCTGCCGATGCCGCCTACTGGTGGGACGGCTCTGCGGGCAAGTTTGTGTCGTCCACTTACTATATGAAACAGCTCCCCGCTTGGGCGGAGAAGGTGAACCGCGAGATTGGCACCAAGCCCGGCACCGACGTGAAGGCATCGGTAGAGGGCGTTGCCAAGACGTTCCGAATGGCCGAGGCAGCTCTGGTCAATGAGGGCATGGGACAAGACGACGTTACCGACCTGTTGGCCATCAGCGTATCGTCGACCGATGCCATTGGCCATCGGTATGGCACTCGTCACCAGCTCACGCGCGAGGCATACATGGAACTCGACAGACAGTTGGCAGCGTTTTTCAGGTTGCTCGACGAGAAAGTTGGGCGCGGTAATTATCTGATGTTCCTCTCAGCCGACCATGGTGCGGCCCACAATCCCAACGAGATGAAAGCCCACAACATTCCCTCAGGTGGGTTGGAAACGTGGACATGGTTGGGCGACGTGGACAAAGTCGTTGGACAACAACTCGGCATCACGGGCAAAATGATCATAGGCGAGGATGCCGGCCGACTCTATCTCGACCATGAGGTGATAGGGCAGGCGGGCAGAACGCTCGACGAGGTGAAGCAGGCTGTCATCAACGAGATAGAGAAGCGTGATGCGATTATGTATGTGGTTGATTTTGACAAAGTGCTCACCACTTCCATACCCCAACCCATTCGCGAGCGCATCGTCAACGGATACAACAAGAAACGCAGTGGCGACCTGTTCTTTGTGGCCAAGGCCGGCTGGGAGAACGTGAGCAACAAACCCGACTATACTGGAACCACGCACGGACAGTGGAACCCCTACGATGCCCACATACCCTTTGTGCTCTACGGTTGGAACGTGAACCACGGGCAGTCGGTTGAACCGACCTGTATGACAGACATAGCCCCCACCATCTGTGCCATGCTCCATATCCAAATGCCCAACAGCTGTGTGGGCCATGCCAAGGAGATGAAATAGAATCATCAGGCACAACGATAAAGGAGGCAAGCACCTATCATGGGCGCTTGCCTCCTTTATCGTTGTTGAATGCAGTTGGGTTATTCTGTTGAGCCAACGAGCTTGTCGATGTGAGGACGACAGGATCTATTGATAGAGGGAATATGCCCCAGACGGCTTTTAGTGTTGCCTACTACATCTTGCGTTGAAAAGCTATTTGTATCGGCCAGTGTCCCACCACACGCAGACGTTGGAGCCATCTCCTCTGTCATCGTTGAGAGACTTTTTTGTGACGTTGGGGTTCTCGCGTATCTCGTCGTCCACGCACCTATCCTAAGTGCGCCAATGACACCCTCGCTTGGTCAAGACATAAGTCACCAAGAAGGCCAAGGTGGTTAGCACCACGCCTTGAGTAAACCCGAGGAGGGCGCTGCGGCTGAAAACCTCCAAATAGGACGCCGCTCCCGTCAGGTTCAACACTGGCATAATGAGCAGGTCTATGGCTACGTAGGCTATCATCGGGTTCTGCCCGGCATAGCCAAGTGAATGGGTTAGCCATTTTATCTGGAAGACATCGCATAGCAAATGAAACGAGATAAACGACAGGAAGGCTAACCCCGACGTGATGAAATAATAGCTGAAGGTGGCTGTATCCTTCCTCACTCCTCCCTCGAAAGCTTCGAACACCAGACCCAAAACCAGCAGATAGGCACCAGCCCGATACATCTTCCTCCACAGCTCGCGCGATATTCCGCTGCTTCTGGATATGAGGATGTGCATGAATGCCAGCAGGGTAAGGGTGCACCCCAGGTTGAGCAAGAGTGCTCGAGTGTAGAGCCCATAAAGATTGACAATGATGATGAGCACTGGAATAAGTGTTAGTCCAATGGTCACCAGATAGTTGTTCTCTTTCCGATCCGGCGACTTGGAGGTTGCTTTTATGCACCAATCCTTCAGATATTCACCCGCGAAGCTTCCTGGAATGACGATGAACAAATATTTGAGATAATCGAATCGGAAGGCCCAACTCACGGGTGTAAACTCAAAGACGATATGATTCCATGAGGTGGTGTTGCGCGCGGCAAGGAGCATTCCGGCCAGCATGGGCAGGACGGCAACGCGCAGCCAGCCGTTATCGACGGTGCAGACATAGATCAGCGACCCGAACAGAGCCATGTTGGCCAGTAGCAGGAGGATGATGTTGCTGTCAGATAGGCTGAACCCTTGGTGGTTGGCATAGCTTACGGAAAGTACCATGAATGCCATCAGTCCGTATCCTATCAACCGCACGGCCATCCTAACAAGCTTGCTCCAATGACCGGGTAGCCTCATATACATGGGGAAGAGGAGCGCAAATCCAGAGAGAGCGATGACCCATGAACGCAGGTCTTGTGGTGTCGAGATGAAGTAGGGGTAAAGATGTTGCACTGCGATGGCAAAGACCACCAGCCTGAAATACCGAAGTATGATGTCGCCCACAATCTGCCTTTTTGTTTTCCCATGGGTAATCTTGTTCCCTATCGAGAAGGGGAAGGCGGCGCCCATGGCAAACAGGAAGAACGGGAAGACCAAATCAACCCATGTGATGCCATATATGGTGGGGTCGAAATGGAATCCCGATCTCGGACCCTCTTGTGCATGGTACATCCATGCAGGAAGTACGCCCCAGACGATGCTGCCCGACAATATCATGGTTAGGATTGCATAGCCTCTAAATGCATCTAAAGACAATGCACGCTGTTTACCTGTGTTGCTTGCTTCTGTCATCACTTCATTGCTTTTCTAAAGATGGGTGGGTAGGTCTCCCCAATACCTCAACTATCTCCCTACCATGGCTTGGGACAGGCAGGCCGACAGCACCTATCCAAACCAAAATCAAATAAATTATTAATTACAAGTTAAGACTGTTTATAAACAGCGTCGAGAAGAATATTTCGAAGTATTTTGTTCATAATTTTATTGTTCGAAAGAGTGTCGGGGGCATTTCAGGAGGTAGACCCGTCTATATGAGACCACATCCTGACCATGCCCCACGGCACGTTTACTTGTCGATGCAGTCTATCTGTATACCACCGAAAGAAAGGTGGGTGTTGGAAGCATAGAATATATACATGAAGTAACCATCCTCAGAAGGCGTCATGAGTACGTCGGCAAACCTGCCGCCTGCTGCATATCCAACAGAACCAAACTTATCGGGCACCACATAGGTATATTTAAGGGCACTGCTACCGTCTACGGTACCTGTCACCGTTGCTGGATTGGTTGCGTCGTAGAGGAACACGTGGCCAGTCAGGCCCCAGTCGGGCCAGTAGCCCATTTCAAAGAGGCTTAAGTATCGGCTGTTGTTGAATGCGCGCACGTCTACCGCAGCGGTGTTGTAGCCCCAAGCGCTACCGCTGGCATCGTTGACCATAGGCTGCGGATTGGTCCACGACGGAGCGAAGTACATTTTGCAGGCGCCACCATCGTAATAGTCTACTATGCAGCCATCGGCAGGTGTGTCGCCCACGGATACCACCTTGGCAGCATCGTCCTGTCCGCCCCAGGCATTCAATCCACTGAACATCAGATTCTCAGCGGCTCCCACCTTTCCATTGGTAACAGTCCATCGGATGACGTTTTGGCAACTGTAAGGCGTAGCCGTGATAACAGCGTTCTTGTTTAAGTCGCCCTGCACATGGAGCCTTGCGCCGATTCCCACGCCCAAATCGTTTGGATAAGAGATGAGCAGCTGAGGTGCTGCTGTCACGTCGTTGGTCTTATAAATATAGAGCGTCTGCCCATTGTCGGCATAGTTGCATAGAAGCATGTTGCCGGCATTGTCACTGGTAATAGCTCCGGTGGCACTGGCCTTGCCCATGTTCACCTTACCCACGAGGCTGCCCGTGGTCTTCTTAAAATACTGCGGAGTCGTGCCGTTGCCAAGATTCAGCACCACATAGCCACCAATGGCGCCCAGCGTGGGATGGATGGCATTGGCATCGGTAACACCCAATGTGGTCATGTCGTTCTCGAACATCACTGTCTCGCTGTTCTTTCTGTAGCCATTGGCAATCTTTGGTGGTACCTGCTTCACAACCTTATAGACTGCCTTGTCCTGCCCGTTGTCGGCTGTAACGGTAAACTGAAATCCATCGTTGAAGTTGTGGGCAACAGATGGGTCAGGCGAGATAGTGGCATGCGGCGACAGCGTCACTTCGGCCGTACACTCCGAGAGGTCGGATGCAGCCACCAGCGAGATGGTCTTGTTGTCCTCATCAATGATACCCGTCAGGTCGCCTGGACTCACCGTGATGGCCTTGATGGCACACTTGGAAGATCGGGTCATTTGCCCCGAGATGGTGATATGCTTCTGTGCGCCATAGGGGTCGGTATAGGTAAATTCATTCTTTTTTGTCAGGTCGAGCGTTGTCAGCGCGGGACTCAACAGGCAATTATTCTCCAGCGTAGCTACCACCTTCATGTTTTTCATATATTCCTCGGTGGTGTTGTCGCTCTCCTCTGGATAGTAATAGGGTATGGGAATCACGTAGTCGGTCACCTCACCACTGTTGCTAACCTTCCAGTCTATGGCAAGTTTGTCGATGTTCGGCCCCGAGGTGAAGTAGGCAGATAGGCTGGTAATGCCCGTTCGGTCGGCAGTGGGGGCCACATTCTCCTCTTCAGCACAGCTGTTGATAATCATCAGGGAGAACACTCCGGCACAAAGATATAATAATTGTTTTTTCATAATTCGCAAATTATTGGCTTGTCTCAGGTCACGAGTGTCGTAACCAGAGAACTGTTAAAATATTTACTTCCACTCGTTAAATTGTTCGATCAGACTATTGCTTTCGAGCTCGTCCTGTGGCACTGGGAGACGGTTTAGCTTGGCCGGATAGTTCAAGTTTTGGTTATCGACGGTGACGTAAGTATAATTGAACGATCCGTCAGCAGTCTTCTCTATCTTCAATCCATGGCGACGGATGCCCGTGAAAGCACTCTGTGAGAGCCCCCAGCGCCTCATGTCCCAATAATACAAACCCTCGAAGGCCAACTCCACCTTACGTTCATGGCGCAAGGCTGCAAAGAGTTTGTCGCCACTCAACCCCTTGACTTCAGGGAGACTGACGCGCGACCTCACCTTATTGATATATTCCATCGCCGTGGTGTTGTCTCCCAATCGATAGCAGGCCTCGGCATAGTTGAGGTAGACTTCGCCTAACCTACAGGCTATCCAAGGCTGAGTGCTGGCCTGCGTCAGCGAGTAGTCGTGGTTCTCGTTTACCAGTTTACGCAGATAATAGCCTGTTGTCGTCCGACCCAGCGTAGTGGCGTCGGTCTCCCAAGTACACCATCCATCGCCACCACCGATATATGGTTCTATGACGCGGTTGCGCCAAGAAGCCCCATTATAGAGTATGGTGGCCTTGAATCGAGGCTCCAACGAAGCGTAAGGGGGCTTGGCATTGGTGCCTGTCGTGGTGTGCCAGGCATTCCAGTTGGCTGGTCCACCGGTGGCAAGTTCATACTCCTCTACCATATCCTGGGTGGGAGTGGCATAACCACCATACATCACATTGCCGTTGACCACATGGTCGCTGGCCGGTGCATAGTAACCGTTGAAGTTGTGAGTCACCTTCTCTGCAGCCCCATAGCTATACTGCAGGATTGCCTCGCTGTTGCCATCGGTAAATGCATCAGCATAGTTGGGCGTGAGTTCGTATCCCATGGCGATCACTTTCTTGGCGGCCTCCTGCACGGCTTCCCATCTCTTGCAATAGAGCATAGCCCGAGACATCAGGGCATAGGCAGCCCCACTGGTCAGCCTGCCCTTTGCGCTTTTGCTCACGGGGAGATTTTCGCCTGCAAACTTCAGGTCGTTGTACACATAGTCCCATCCCTCTTGCTCACTGCCAAGGGCATGGTTTGTGCTGATCTTCGACAGATCCTCATCATAGATTATGGCCTGATGGTAACGCTTCATTAGCTCAAAGTAATACATTCCACGGAAGAATCGAAGTTCGCCTTCCAAACGACTCTTGTCCTTATCGGCAATGGCGCTTCCCTTCAGTTTACTCAATGCCTCATTCGCCCGGCGAATTTCCTCGTAGGTACTACCCCACACGCCCAGATAGACATCGGTGTAATGAGCCGACAATGCTATGCCACCATACGATATTTCATTTGGAATATACATCTCGGCATTATAGGTCATGTTGCCGTATTTCAACTCATCAGTAAGGCCTTCGGTCATTCCCGCAGCACATTGATAGTTGTTGAAGCTACCCAGATATGGGATGTCGGCATAGAAATAGTTGACAGCCATCTCCGCATATTCTGTGTTTTTCCATACCATCTTGCTGGTAGCTTTGTCCGTCGGATCAATATTCAGAAAGTCATTACAGGAAGAAAGTCCTGTTATGGCCATCATCAAACATAATCCTAAATATTTAGCTTTCATAATTCAAACTGTTTATTAAATTAGAATGTAATATTCATGCCGCCCAGGAAAGTGCGCTGCTGTGGATAGTAGCCATTGTTCACGCGAGGCGACTCAGGGTCGATGCCCTTGGGAAGATTGTCTAAGGTGAAGATGTTGGAACCCTCCACATATACCCTCAGCTTTTGAATGCCCAGGGCTTTAGTCCACAATACTGGGAAGGTATAGCCCAGCTGGAAGTCCTTGAGGCGCACATAGTCGCCCTTTTTCATCCAGAAAGTAGAGGCCAGCCCGTTGTCGCCGCCATGGCTCAGATTACCGAGGGTTAAGCGGGGATACTGTCCTGAAGGATTGTCTATGCTGTAGGAGTTCTGTACCAACCACAAAGGCGAGTTGGCTCCCTCCTTGAATGTCTGCGACCATACGGTGTTGTCGTCATAGCCATTGTAGTAGGTTCCTAAAAGAGAAACATCAAACTTGAATCCCGCGCTGAAAAGCATGGCCAGGTCGAAACCGTTCCACGAAGCACCAAGATTAAGTCCCATCATTATCTCCGGTCGATTGCTTCGGCCGATTCGCGACTTGTCTTGCTCGCTGATGACACCATCACCATTAAGATCTTTATACTTGATGTCGCCAAGATTAGGACGTGTTCCATACCAGGCGGAGTTGGTAATCTCCTCCTCGGAACGGAACAATCCGTCTGCCACCCAGGCACTGTAGGCGTCGACAGAGGTGCCCACCACCTTGCGCCACTCCATCGTATTGGGGGCATCGGGGTAACGGAGCCACTTGCTCTTGGCCAAAGTCATGTTGATACCAATATTATAGTTGAACGGCTTACCCATGAGATTGAAATGGTTGCGATGGGTAATCTGCCACTCCATACCATAATTACAATAGCGGTTGTTGTTCACATAGGTTGGGTAATAACCGCCCATAGAGGGAGCTTTGTCACCACCATTGCTCGAAAGCAGGTCATAATTGAGGTTGTAGAACCAGTCAAACTCAATATCAAGCAACGCATCCCACAGGGTGGCATTGAAGCCGATGTTCTGTGTACGGGTCTTCGACCAGGTGAGATAAGGATTGGCAATGCTCGTGGTGTAGAGCGAACGATAGGCTGCCCCGTTGAAGATGCGGTTGTTGCCAAAGCTATATGTACTCAAGAAAGAGTAGGCAGGCACTCCATCATTACCCACCAAGCCGATGGAGCCACGTAACTTCAGGTCGTTGAGCCATGAGTGAGTGGATGCCATGAAAGACTCACTGGAGATGCGCCAAGCTGCCGAGAAAGAGGGGAAGAAGCCCCAACGCTTGCTTGACACGTTGCCATTGAAATTGTAGGAGCCATCATATCGGCCACTGAACTCGGCAAGATATTTATTGGCATAATCATATTTGAAACGGAAGACATAGCCTGCCATCCGATTGTGCGTGCTGTTGCCAGATATCGGATTGGTGATGGCATCGCCCAAAGAGAGCTCGGGAAGCTCAACAAATGGAATATGATAGGCATAGGCTCCGAAGCTGTTCGACTTAATGTCACGACCTTCTACCAACAACATACCATCGACATGATGGTTGCCAAAAGCCCTGACATATTCGATTCCCAACTGTCCCATGAGCTGTTCATAGTTATATTGTCCCTCGCCCACATGGTTCATATTAGCCGAAACGTCACGAGGGTCGTCGTTAAGAATAAATGCTCCGAAGTTGTCGGCAGCCCTCGACATAGAGTAAGTCTTATATGGCGTATCGAGATTCTTATTGTGTGACGTCTCATAATCGTAAGAACCGGTAGCCTTGAACGTTAATCCGGGAAGCCAGGGTGCAGCGTATTCGATGCTCAGGTTGGTGTTGAGATCCAAGCTGCGAGTCTTCTTATAGCCCGAGTCATATATGGCAGCCAGTGGGCTGTAGCTTGCAGAGGCATTGTTCGGAATCGTTGCGGTATAGAGACCTTTATAGGTTTCGGGCAGGTAGGGGTGCATCATAATGGCTTGGTGACCAATAGATAGCCAGCCCACTTCACCACTTCCTTCCGAGCCGTCGTCGGCTCCGCCGGAGTTGTAGGCAGGAGTAGAACGACGACCAACACTTCCTACTGCGCCAAAGATTACTTTCCAATCACGCCCCAACTTTGAGTCGAGATTAATTCGCATATTATAACGGCGGAAATCGAAGTTACTGATATTACCCTTTTGGTTCATAAAGCCACCTGCAAGGTAATAATGTGTATCAGGTGTACCACCTTGAAGCGTGACGTTGTGTTTCATATTCGTACCCGTACCAAATACTTTACCTATATAATCCACATTGTCCCAGCCGTCAGATGGGTCACCATTCAACATGGCTTTCACATTTTCTTGAGAGTATATTGGCGTATAATCCTCGCGGCTCTTGAGCGTTGTACCAGTGAGTTTATCCATCATGTCGGCCATGTTGTAGTAATGGGCAAACTCAGGCCCGTTCATAAACTGCGGGAAATTGGCATTGACCGAGATACCATACTGCCCATCGTAGGAAATCCGTGGCTTACCTTCGTTACCTCGTTTGGTTGTCACAATCACCACGCCTCCTGCTGCATTAAGTCCATATACAGCTGCCGAAGCTGCGTCTTTCAGTACCGACACTGAGGCCACGTCATTGGGGTCTATGTCATTAATAGACCGAGGAATACCATCGACAATATACAGAGCTCCATATTGTGAGCCACGGATACGCAGCGAAGCGAAGTCTTTGCCAGGCTCTCCAGAAGTCTGCACTGAAGTGAGACCAGCCAAACGACCACCTAACAAGGCAGAAATATTTGTGGAAGGAGCCTTGACCAACTCTGCCCCATCTATGGCAGAGACGGCTCCGGTGAGCGATTGCTTGCGGGCCTTGCCATAACCTATCACTACCACATCGTTCAGAAGGTTGTCGTCTATCAACTCTATATCGAGTACAGATTGCTTGCCAACCTTAACCTCACGAGCCTTCATGCCGACATATGAGAAACGCAACACGTCTCCACTGCCAGCCCGAATGGTATAGATACCATCCGCATTAGAAACGGCTCCTGTACCAGCTCGTCCCTTGATAACCACACTCACTCCTGGAAGTGGTTCTCCCGAAGCATCTCTAATAATACCTCTGATCACATTCTGCGCTTCCATCGGAAGCACAAAAGCAACAAGAGCTATCACTGTCAACGAAAAATGTCGCACAGCTTGAGATGTTAATTGCAATGTCTTAAAATCCTTCATAGCTTTATTTCATTATAAAATAATATTATGTTTTTATTATCTTGGATAAATATAAGGTAGTATTTTATAATACACAAGCATTTTTATTCGTGATGGAAATGCTCTGTTTCTCAAATCCTAAATATGAGACAACCAAGACGTCATTTTCCTCTGTCCGAATAGTAAATTTCCCATCGATGTCAATTACGGCGCCCGTTTTTTCACCTTGAACGCTGACACTTGCTCCGATGACAGGATCGCCCCGATCGTCAAGAACGATGCCCGTCACGGTCTTTTGTGATTGCTGTACAAAATCAGTTTTCAAGAATTTTGTGGTAGATGCGTTCGCCACATTTGCCATCCCTGACAACCCTGATAGCAAGACAATCGTGAAAAGACCTTGCTCTAAAAATGTTAATAGTTTTGAAAGTTCCATATAATTTAGATATTAGGTTTGTAAATTATTAGTGTGATGATAGTTAGTTCATAGGCGATGGTTGGCTGGTTACCATTAGATTGGAAATCCTGCTCTTGAAGGAAGTTCCAGCTTTCATCAACGGAAAGGCTAACGTTCTGAAATAATGCATCTGGTTGTATTCCACGTTTCTCAATTTCAGCACGTTGAGTCTACTCACCATTTGACCGTTAATCCAGAGTGTGGTCTCGGTGCGGTCGCCCCGAATTTTCATGTTGACTTTCTCGCCTGGCAATAGTTGATAGCCGAAGTCGTAGAGATAGCCGTCCCTGCTGAACCCGATAAGCCCGCGGATGGGGTCTGACAGGTAGAAGGTGGCATCGTCGGAGTTGAACAATACGGTGCCTTTATCCTCGGGTGCATAGTCAATGTCGAATGCCACCTCGTAATCCCAGCCCACTTGGTCTATGGGCATGCAGTCTCCACGGTGCACTTGCGCCCGTTTCAGGATAATACCCTGTGGATAGTGTCCGGCCACGTTCAGTCCCGGGGCTTCGTCAAAGGCTTTGCGCAGAGAGTCAAATTGTTCAAACGAGAACGAGGTGTCTATGCCCGACCATGTTTTGGTGGACAGTGTTTGCAAGGCCGGGAAGAACCTGTAGTGTACATCTTGCGCGCTGATGCCGTTGCCGATGTGGTCGTTCCAAACGGCAAACATTCCACCTTTGATGCGGCGATAACCTTCCGGGAAGACTACGTCGCCTATATGGGCGGGTGTCCAACGCTGGTACAATTCCCTGATGTCAAGGTAATCGTGGTAATAGCCGGCCTTGGGCACGATATACACTTGCCAGTCGGGAATGCTGATGATGTTGTACCCCAAGCTGTCCATGGAGTGGGGATTGGCGTAGTTGTTGTTCCAAATCTGCATGGTGACATTTTTGACTTTAATGGGTGTGGTGCCGTTGGCATGTGTCTGCTGCCCCCATATCATAGCCTTCTTGCCGAATTTTTCCACGTATTTGATGTATCGATCCGTGAGGTATCTGAACTTTTCCACTACTTCCTTGTCCTCGTTGGCATATTCATCGGTGCCAATGTGCATGTACTTTCCGCTAAAAACAGGGTCGTCGCCGTCGAGATACTCTTTGAGCAACGCGTCCAGAAAAGTATATGTCTCGGGGTTGAACAGATCCAAATGGTCTTTTCCGTATTTCTTGCTGGCCAATTCCGGTTTGTAACGGGTGAAAGCAAGCGAGTGTGCGGGGAAATCGATCTCGGGTATGATCTCCACACCAAGACTGTCGGCGTATCGTTGCAGACTTTTAAATTCCTCTTTGGTGTAGTGTCCGTCGCGCGCCGTCAAGCCCGGATAGGTGTCACATTCCAACCTGAACGCCGCCGGCGTGCTGTCGAAATCGTCGTTGAAAAATTTGCGGTGGCCATTATCGTTAAGATGGATGTGCAGTGTGTTCATTTTGTAATAGGACAACATTTGCACGTATTGTTTGAGCACACGCATGGTGAAAAACTTTCGACCACAGTCGAGCATGAACCCTCGGGTGGGATATTCAGGAGCGTCAATGATCGTGCCTTGAGGCATGGTGCACTCCTCGGTTTGCCTGCACAGTTGCAGAATGGTACGTGTGGCCCAGTGGATGCCTTGGGGCGTGGCAGCTTCCACACGGGCGACACGCCCGATATTGATTTTGTAAGCTTCGTCGCTTGTGCTTGTCTTGGAGCCTTTTGTGGTGCGGATGGCAAACGTGAAATCACCTGCCCGCGCCTTGTCTTTCACGATGGGCAGCGATGTGTGGAACATCTTCTGGTAGTCGGCAGCAAACACCTCGAGAGCCATTGCCACGCGTTTGTCATTGCCGGTGTACACTATGCGTGATGCTTTTGTAGGCACAAAAGAGCCTTTGCCACCATGCCAAGTCTTGAGTTCTGGAATTGTGAAAGGCTTATGGTTGACAGCTTGCATCGAAAGCGAGCACGACATCAGTAACAGTAACAATGTTTTTTTCATTTTGCTGGGATACATTATTATGTGGGTATAATCTTTGAATTTCACTTGAACAACTCGGTTATTTACGTTTGGTCCAGTAGCGTTCTATATCTTCCAATGACATGCCAGCGGTCTCTGGAATGTATTTCCACATGATAAACATGTAGGGCAGGCACATGATGGCAAAGAATATAAACGTTCCGGCTGGTGTTAGCGATGAGAGCATCCATGGTGTGAGTTGTCCCACGAGATAGGTTCCAATCCATAATGCGAAACCGGCGATAGACATGGCTATGCCCCTTACACTGTTGGGATACATCTCTGAAAGCAGTACCCAAACCACCGCGCTGATAGATATGGCGCAGCAAAACACATAGAAGAGAAAGAATGAAAGCATGAAATAGACCGAAAGGTTCAACGCCTCTGTGAATGCAAAATAGAAAGCAATCATCAGTAACGACAGTATCATGCCAGACACGCCATAATAGATGAGCTTTTTTCTTCCTACCTTGTCGATAATGCTCATGGCCAGGATAGTAGTGACACAATTGACGATGCCCACCAGAACTTGGCAGAACAAGGGATCGGTCATGCCTGCATCCTTGAAGATAGAAGGGCCATAATACAACACAGCATTTACACCCATGAACTGTCCGAGAATGGCGATGCACACTCCGACAACGACAGCAGTGAATATTCCCGGGCGCAGAAGTTGATGCCAGTCGGTCTTAACTTGCGAGGCCAGATTGGATTGTACCTGACTGACAACGGCATCCACTTCTTTCTTTTCAGAAAAGAATTTTTCAAGAATGCGGGTAGCTTGAGCACTTTTGTTACGAACAACCAGCCACCGCGGACTCTCTGGAATGAAAAACAAAAGGATGAAAAAGAACAATGCTGGTATCGTTTCCATGCCCAGCATCCCTCGCCACACCTCATCCACAAATATCAGTTGGAATTGTGAAGATGCGAAAGAATGGCTTTGAGATACACCCAAGAGCAAGAAGTTGACCAGATAGGCAGCCAGGAAACCAACTGTTATGGCCAACTGGTAGAGGGACACCATCCTGCCGCGGTATTGCGAAACAGAAACCTCTGATATGTACATGGGTGCGACAATTGAAACTACGCCGATACCAACGCCGCCCACTATACGATAAATCACCAACCAATTGAACGTAGGGGTGATGGCACACCCGATGGCTGAAACGGTGAACAAAATGGCGGACAGGAACATAGCAGGCTTGCGTCCAATCTCGTCACTTAACCAACCAGCGAAAGCCACGCCTATGATAGAACCAATCAAGGCACAACCTACATACCAGCCCTGCTGTAAAACGCTGAGCGAAAACTGACTCGTGACCTGGTCTATGGTGCCTGATATGACGGCCGTGTCATACCCAAAGAGCAGTCCGCCCAATGCCGCAGCCAGCGCCAGATAAAACACATATCCCAGTTTTACGGAAGAATCATTCATGATATGGAAAACTATTGATTACCTGATATTGAAATATTCTTTATAACGGTCGTACAAGTGATGCGCCTGGATATAGGCCGACTGTGGGCTCATAAAGTGAGAAAATTCGAAAGTAATAGCTTTGTCGTAATGACACCGCTTGGCAGCTTCCAGCTTCATTCTCAGCTTGTCAAATTTAATTGGCAAGAACCTGATAGGCATGTCGCGGTCGAACGACTCGGCGTTGGTCCAACATTGCATACCATACCTGTCGGCCAACTTTTTGTTCACCGAGAAGAAGGCGTCTAACTCATCATAGTCTATGTGCCCGTCTTGGAAAGCGCAAGCATCCACCACGTCGTGTATGCCATCGAATATCTCGTTCCACTCGCGCTCGTGTTCCTGCACAGACACAGATTGATCTCTGGTGAGCTGTTGGGTGCCCATGACGGCTTTTTTGCCGTCTATCCATGGCGATATGAAGACGGGAAGGTCGCCCGACACGTCTTTACACTGCTTGCCGAGCGCATGGAATGTGGGGATGGCACCTTTGGTCTTGCGACTTATCTCTGTGCTGATGTACCAGCCTTTGAAACTTTTGTGATGGCCGTAACGCTTCCAAACCTCGTCGATGACATATTTATTATCCTCGATTTCCCACGACATGTCGCCCGTGTCCCAATAGTGCCCCGAATCGTACAAGCCAAAGAAGAACTTCATGCCATATTTGTCAGCCAGGCGCAGATACATGTCGATCAGGTCGACCGATGGCATGTAGCAGCCGTGTTTGCGCATGAGATATTCGGAGGGGTAGGTCAAAAACTTTCGATAACCACACCTGATAACGATTACGGTGTCTATGCCAATGGCTTTCATGTACTTGAAATCCATATCCCACTCTTTTTCGCCCCAGTTTTGATGAGGAATGTCATGTGATATCTCGTCCAGAAAGGTGCCGGTTATCTTGATGCCGTTGTTACGTGGAATAATGAGCGAGCCACTCTGTTGGTTCGTTTGTTCATGGGCAATGTGGGGAGAATTGGCGATATTTTCGGCTCTTGTCACCAATGGAGCCAAGGCCGCTGTTGTTCCCGCAAGGGTTACTCTCTTGATAAAGTCTCTTCTGTTAATCATTGTGCTTATGCTCGTTTAAAATATAATTAGCTTGTGTAGAATTGATGATATTGTTAAAATGGAGGATTATGTCACGCTTATGTCATTTTATCTCTGCCCTAAATGGAGAGGCAGGAAGCCCCGCATTGTTGCACAGGTCGCCCTCTATGTAGTTGCGAAAACAATAACGCACCTCGGTAGGTTGGCTTACAGAGTCGTTCCAAACTTTAACTTTGGCAGAACCATTGACAATTTCCGCATTAGCGGGATGTATTTTTCCGCTTGCGTCTACCAGTTCGAAGCCACGTATTTTTTGATTTTCAGGAATCATGCCTTCTTGTCCGTGCTCAAACGTAACCTCCACGACACTGTCTTTCAATGAGCACGATTTATAGATAGGGCCAGTGTAAAGAAATCCTGTTCGCCCGTATGTCTTAGCCAAAGCCCAATAGGCAAGTCGCTCACCCACTTTGATTTTGTAAGGTGGATGTATGAAAAGTTCACTACCCGCATCGGTTGTGGCCACCATGCCCACGTTGGGCACTTCGCTCATCAGCTCCAGTTGGCACTGGCGAAACCATGCCCAGTCGAGATTGTCCTTGCCGCCAGACTTATAGGGCGCAATTTGCACGTAATAGATAGGCATGTTGTTGTTTTCAAAAAATGTTCTCCATTGTTGCGCCATCGCGGGGAAAAGGCGTTTGTATAGTGCTGGATCGGAAGAGTTGGCCTCGCCTTGATACCATATCATGCCGCGTACGGGGAACCCTTTCCAAGGGTTTACCATGGCGTTCCATAGCAGTGTGGGTGTGCCAGCTTCCCATCCAAACTCTGACTGGTTGATATCGGGCAATTTTACTTCACTGAATTGTTGTAGCGTTTGACGGCTCATCCATGCTTCTATTTTGGATGCGCTCCACGAGCAATGAATCAATCCTACTGGCACGTTGATGGTGCGTTGCAACAAATCTCCGAAGAAATAGGCCGTAGCGCTGAAGTCGCCCACCGCTTGTGATGACAATTCCACCCATTCTCCTTTTACGCCCTCAGTCTTGGGTGTGGTGCTCCAGTCGCGCTGAACGGTGTAAAGTCTCAGCTGCCGACGTGGGTTTGCCGACACAATGTAAGGTTGGCAACCATAAACCGGTTGACCTCTGAATCCGCGTACGGGCATTTCCATGTTAGACTGTCCGGAGCAGAACCAAACTTCGCCAAGGAGGATGTTTCTCAGGGTCAGCGCCTCGCCATCAGAGAATGTAATGGTGTATGGGCCTCCTGCGGAAGCGGTATGCAGTGTAGCTTGCCAATGACCGTCACTGTCACTACGCGTCATTATGCGTTTGTCGTTCCACGATGCCCTAATTGTAATTTTACTGTTCTTCTTGGCGGTACCCGTGAACTTGACACCTGCTTGTTGTTGCAGTACCATGTTGTCTCCCCATATTGAGGTTAATGTCACCTTGGCAATAGCAGTGCTCGGTGTTACACAAGCCACAAGGAGTGCCGCACAAGATAAAAAGAAGTGTCTCATTTTCGTGTTATTTCTTCTTGGTAAACATTTCCGAAGCGGTCGGTCACGCGGATTGCCAATTTAGAATTGGCATGGCGAGGTGTGGCACGAAACATGTGTTTGGTGGATAGAGGCGCAATCCAGCTTTCCATGGTTTTGCGATTGTCCTTAACCATTTTTACAGCCATAGGATCCTGCCCGGTGTATTGTGTCATCTCACCCATCAGTTTGCCGTTTTCCAGCCATTCCACTTTCCATTGGTCATCATAATTCCACACATTGGCGATGATATCCTTGGAATATTCTTTCACCGTGCCGGGAGTATATGCCCTGAACTGGTATGTTTTGGGATAGCCCGTGCTCTTGTAATACCAACTCACTTTTTTGCCGTCCACCTCAAACACCTGACATCCCTGCGGTGTGCCGTCAAGGCATAATGGGGCGTGCCACCATGTTCCACATACGGCCCCGATGTTGTGTTCCATTTGGTGATTGTTGAAAATGACGTTCGAATTGGTGTGCATGTGTCCTGTGAGGAAATGCGTTTCATATCCGTCAAGCAGTTTGAAGATCGACTCGGCATTGATGGTTTCGTTTCCTAAGTATTCGTAGGTGTAAACAAACGGTTGTTCTTTCACCGTAGATCTGAAAGGAATATGCGCCGCTACAAACACTACTGTGCCTTTTGGGACGTAGGAAAGGTCTTGCTCCAACCACTTGAAAGTATTCTCATCGATGTATCCTACATAGAAGTATTGACGTCCAACGTAAAAGCAATTATTTATAACGATATAGTGTGCGTTGCCTTTGTTGAAAGAATAGCACGATGGGCCAAAGTACGTCTCAAACGTTCGGTAGGAAGTTTCGTGCGTTCGACCATTGTAGTCCATGTCGTGATTTCCAATCACTCGATAAAAAGGAAGGTCAATGCGCTCTGCTTGTCGCATGTAATTCTCAAAAAATGTTGTCGGCGTGTCCCAACCAATGTCACCACATGACAGGCCAAAAACGTCTTGGTCGGGGATTGAAGCCACCAGCTTGCGATAGTCGTCCACTACTGGGCCGTATTTCGACCAGTGCTCTTTGGTGCTGGCTTGCACATCGGCCTCTACGATAGCTATATGTTTTGAGTCGTCCTTGGGATTTTTTTTGAGTTTGAAATTGTATTCCATCTGTTGTTTTTGATGGTCAATTTCTTGATAAAACAGTGGTATACCCCTGTTTGTTTCGGTGAGATATCCGGCTGGTGTGGATATATATACGAACCGTGTGTCACCCACGTTTAGTATCCGATATACGCCGTTCTTGTCTGTCGTGACACAGCGTTTTCCGTCTGTCACCACAACATTGGGCATGCCTTTACCTTCGCAGGTGACCGATCCATACAGCTCGTGTGGATTAGGCACATAGTGTTCGTTCAACGCTTCCTTCAGCTCTTTCCACCAATCATAGAGGATAATGTGCACGATATCGAATATCATGACACCGTCAGACTCCTTGAGGTTCATGCGGACAGCTTTCTGAAACTGTAGGGCGTTTTTCCGGTAATCTTCTACATATAGGCCTCCATAGAAAGGCTTGGCACCCTGCAACAATCGTCTTGTATATTTGCAACCGCCTTCCACGCAGAGGTATTCGCCTGACGAGACTTCGCTGTCGGTCTCGTTTTTGTGCAATCCTGACGATTTGTAATAATCGTCTATGGTCACATTGCTATAATAATTACCATTGGTGTAGAAGTCTATCAGTTCTGCATAGCCATATTGGCGATACTCAGGCGTAGCCCATGGAAATTCCTTTGATGGGTCATACTTTTTGCTTGCCCAGTTCACGCCCACTTCATAATAGGTAGGATACCAAGCTCCTGTATATGAGGCAAGCATACATTGGGGGTCGATTTTTTTAATGGCGGTTCTGACATCCTTTATAAAACCATAGATGACAGAGGCACGCCACTCAATCCATTTCGTATAATACGGTCCGGGAACTCTGTCGAACGAGCCTTTGTCGTTGGCTTTCCATTCGTATATGTCTTCTGGATACTTGTTTAGTTTTTCACCAATGTATTTTTCAAACAGGGTGCGAGATGCTTCTGAAAAGTCTGAGTCGATGCAATCATAACGCGCCCGATCCAACATGATACCGTCAAACTTGAAGCGTTTGACCACCTCTTTCACGATGTTGATTTCATGCCGTTGCACGTCTTTCAAGGCCGGGTTCAAGAACATGGACGTTTTTCCGTTTAGTTCTGTCACGGGGACGAGGCCTTTTCCGGGAACATAATTGATGGATTGCCATTTCTTGTTTTTCCCAAAGACAGCTCCTCTTGGTTGGCCGTGCGCTTTGCTTCCGTCGGCGAAGATGTTCATGCCGGCAAAGATAACCATGCCTTGCTTGTGAGCTTCGGAGATGAAAGTGTTGATAAAGTCAAAATCAGGGCGTGTAAATCCCTTCCATGTTCTTTTCCTCGATGTGTACTTGCTGTCGTAAAGCACCTCGCCGGTGTTATCCTTAATGTCTAATACTAAATGTGTGATGCCGGCCTCATGGCATTTGTCAACGTAATACCTGATGGAGTCAGGATAGCTGAATCGCTCAAAATTGGCCGAGCAATCCAACCACATGACCTTGGGTTTGGTCGTGGCAAAAGTCAGTAGGGTGGCGCACAATAGGAGGAGTGTGAGACATGCTCTTTTCATAAGTCGTATATTA
>NZ_GG704780.1:1074370-1075652 GCF_000160535.1 Hallella bergensis DSM 17361
TTATATGTTATTGGTCTGTTTTTTCGATAGCCTTAGCTATGCCTTCTTTGGCATATTTCCATTGGTTGGCTTTCTTGAGATGAATCATGTCGAACAGAAAATAACCATCACAAGCATCCATACATGCCTTGACAGATTGTACGATGGCTTGGTTTTCCTGCTCTTGGGTGGCTTCATTGGTCGTGTCCCAATTACCGACATCGGATCCTCCCACTACTTTGGGGCAAGAACCTTTTATCTTTGACATGGCCTGTAGGCAGAATCCCTGCATGGTCCATTCGGTATTGCCATAAACACGCAATGGCGAGGCGTATGCACCAATGAGCATTTGGTCCATCAAGTCGGCATATCCGCAGGAGTGATAGTTTTTAGTCGCCCATCTATAATAATCAGAGGTCTGAAAATTAGGGGAACCCCAATTCACGCCTTCAGTGTAATATGTGGAGTACCAACCACCGACATACACGCCAAACTGTATTTTGGAATTGACGCTCTTGACTGTGTTTCGTGCCTTTTCCATAAAGTCGCGAATGGTTTTGGCTCTAAACTCCAACCATTTCTTCGTGTAATCAGAAGGTTTGTTCGGTAACTTTGTCGCGCCTTTGGGAAGGATGTCTTCTGGGAAATTGGAGACATTGCTTCCCATATACGTTTCAAATTTTTTGCGGGAAAGATCGGAGAAGTCGGCACGCAGATCCAAATATCTGCCTCGGTCCAACACAATACCGTCAAGGTCATATTTCGCAAGATCTCTTAACAAGTTGCAAAGAAAAGTTTGCACTTCCGGATTGGCAGGATTTAAAAACTTGGTAGGCTCATCCTCGTCCATGATACTGACAATTCCCTGAGCTGTACTCATCTGTGTTGTCCATGCCTTTTTGCTTTTGTCACGATACACCATGCCCGTCCCGTTGTTCATGGTGTTTCCTCCCACAAACGTGTTAATGCCTGCGTGAACTTTCAAATCCAATTTTCGTGCGGCATCTATGAACGCTTGCAAGTAGTCCCACGTGGCCGTGCGGTCTATCTTTGTATAGCCTGTGGATGTCCATGTGTATTGATATTTCACCTGTTCTACTGTGGAAGTCTTAAACAATACGTCTCCGCATGTTGGGCGCACGTCTACCACGATATCCGTGAAACCTGCGTCTTTGGCCAGGGTCAGGTCTCGTGTTATGGCCTCTTTGCTGTTGGCGAAGTCGGGGAAGTTCGCGGCCGCGTCAATCCAGATATATCTCGGTTTGTCGGTTTTTTCTTCTCCTGTTTCTTTATTATTTTTCTG